>NZ_LMND01000035.1 GCF_001423265.1 Methylobacterium sp. Leaf108 | reverse complement strand
CCGCCACCGTCGTCAGCGCCAGGTCGAACCGCTCCACGCCGGTGAAGGTGGCGGCGTAGTTCGAGTTGTAGACGCTGAAAGCCCCGCCGTAGCCCGCCCCCAGCGTCCCGCCCGTGATCCCGCCCCCGACCCCGTAGCCGTTGGCGTACGACGACCAGTCCAGGACCAGCGTGTCGAGGCCGGCATCGGCGGTCAGCGTGTCCGAGCCGGTGCCGCCGTTGAGCCGGTCGTTGCCGGCGCCGCCGATGAGCGTATCGTTGGCGCTGCCGCCGGTGAGGTCGAAGCGCTCCACGCCGGTGAAGGAGGCCGAATAGAAGTACTCGGTCGAGCCGTGGTTCACCACGGTGACGGTGTGGGAATAGCTTTTGTAGGCCCCGTCGCCGCTGTCCCGGAAAATGGCGCTGGACGCCCGCGACCAGTCCATAACCAGCAGGTCGCCAGTGCCGGCACCGCCGTCGAAAGAGGCGCCGTAGGAGGTCGCGAGGTCGACCATCAGGGTGTCGTCGCCGCCCTTGCCCGCGAAATGCGTCGCGGTGCGCGCGAACGCCGGATCGGTGGAGGCCACGCCCGCGGCGTTGACCACCGTTCCGCGCACGTCGAGCAAGTCGTTGCCGTCGCCGGCCAGGAGGTCGATCGCCTCGATCGACGTCAGCCTGGTGCCGTTCGAGAGGGTGAGGGTGCCCCCGCCCTGAAGCTGCTGGAGGACGACGGTGTTGTTGCCGCTGCCCGAGAGGGCGACCAGCGCGCGATCGAAGCCCTCGCCGCCGTCGATGTCGTCGACCCCGCCGCCGCCGTTCAGGGTGTCGTCGCCGCGGTTGCCGATCAGGATGTCGTTCAGCCCGCCGCCGTTCAGGGCATCGTTGCCGGTGCCGCCGCTGAGGTGGAAGCGTTCGATCTCCTTGAAATACAGGGTCTGCCCGAAGGAGCCGAGGACATACCGCTCGGCCTGGCCGAAGGCGGTGGAATCGCTGGTGCCGAGCCCGACGTAGGTGATCGCGCTCGTGGCGGCCGACCAGTTCATCACCAGGAGGTCGGTGCCCGAGCCCCCGTCGACATGGTCCGCGTTGCCGTCGAGGTCGCTGATGGTGACGGTGTCGTCGCCGCCGTGGCCGAAGACGGTGTCGGCCCCGGTCCCCGGCGTGAGCACGTCGTTGCCGTCGGCGAAGGGATCGTCGTCGGAGGCCTTGGCCGTGCCGGCCTCGACCCGGTACAGGCGGACGTTGTCGATCAGGGTGCCGTGGGCGTCGCCGGTGCCGACCTCCTTGAAGGTAAGCCGGTTCTTGTCGGTCCCGGTCCCGGCGCCGCCGGTGAGGTCGATGTAGTAGACCAGGGTGGCCGTCCCCGGGTCGATGTAGTCCGTGGTGGCTGCGCCGATGGTCCAGTTGAGCTTCTGCGCCCCCCAGTAGACCTCGAGGCGCGCGTTCGCCGCCGTGCCGATCTTGCGGGCGTCGAAGGCGAGACGATAGAGCGCGCCGTCCTCGGCGCCCGCGATCGTCTGGGTGATCATGGCGTTCGTGTTGGCCTGGTTGCCCTCGAGGTCGACACCGTAGCGTCCCTCGGACGGCGTCCCGGCCGCGCCGCCGGTGAAGAGCTCGATCCCCGGTCCGGCCAGGCGCTGCCAGCCGTCGAGCGGAGCGTAATAGCCGTAGCCGTTGGCATCCATGGTCGGATCGGCGACCACCTCGAAGCCGCCGTTGACCACGAGGTTGCTGTCGCCGCCGTAGAGGACGTCGTCGCCGCCCGAGTCGGTGATGGTGTCGTTCCCGAGGCCGCCGCGCGCCACGTCGGTCCCGGCACCGAGGAAGACGGTGTCGTTGCCCTTGCCGGCGTCGATCGCGCTGCCCGACAGGGCGCCGTAGCCCACGAGCCGGTCGTCGAGGCCGCTGCCGATCAGGTTCTCGATGGAGATCAGCCTGTCGCCGGCCGCATGACCGCCCGTGGGCGCGCGGTATTGCGCATCGCCCGGGAGCAGGGTGGCGCGGCTCAGGTCGACGTCGACGCCGACGTCCGAGGAGCGGTAGCTCGCGGTGTCCGCGCCTTCGCCGCCGTCGAGGGTATCGCCGCCGGCTCCGCCCTCGAGGACGTTGTCGGCGGCGTTGCCGGTGAGCGCGTCGGCACCGGCGCCGCCGACGGCATTCTCGATCAGGGATCGGACATCGCCGTCGTAGAGCAGCGCATTGGCGATGTTGCCGCGGGCGAAGTTGAGGGGGGCTCCGTCGTCGGCGATCCCGAGGTAGGCGCGCTGGGTGTTGCGGGCGGCCTCGCTGAGGGTCGTCCAGGCGCCGGGCCGCAGGTCGACGACGAGGGCCTGCGCGTAGTTCGAGAAGTCGTAGGTGTCGGTGCCGCCGCCGTCCCAGATCGTCTGGAAGATCATGTTCCGGGCCGGATCGGCGTCGTCGATCGGCACCCCGTCGATCGACATCCGGCCCGAGGTGAGGCTCCAGGTGTAGCGCGAGTCGCCTGCGTTGGTCGTGAAATCGGCGCCGTAGAGATACTGGAGCGCGGCGATGTCGTCCTGCATCAGGCCGATCGGATAGTCGGCGTCGTTGTACTTCGATCTCCCCTCCGGCCAGGTGTTGTAGGTCATGATCGAGTATTCTTGGCTGTCGTGATCGGTCGGCAGCTCGGGGAAGACTTCTGCGTGGGTGGTCTGGGCGGCGTGGCCGTGCTTCAGCCCGAGCGCATGCCCGATCTCGTGCGCGATGCCGGCGGCGTAGCCGAAGCTGCCGGGCGTGGGCGCGTTGTAGCTCGTCTTGTTGAACCAGGTGTCGCCGAAGGCGTAGGCCGGAAACCTGTCCGGATCGGGCGGGGTCGCCTCGGCCGAATTGTTCGATCCGCCCGGAACGTGGAGGGCGTCGCCCGTCCCGCTGTCGAGCGTATCCACCATCGCGAAGCGCAGGTTGGCGTTGGTGTCGGTCGTGAGGGTGAAGCCGAGGCCGGTGACCGCCGCGACGTTGTTCAGCAGCCGCGTCACCGCCGTCTGTTGGGCCGTGTTGAACGCCTGGAAGCCGTTGACCGCCTCGTAGCCGTTGCTGATGTACTCCGCCGAACTCGTCGGGAACGAGTAGGTCAGCGTCGTGGGGGTCCATTTGTAGCCCCACAGCAACCCGTTGATGTCGCCGCTGTCGCCGGCCTTCTTGCTCACCGAGGCCGAGTTCGATGCGCCCGAACCGCCCGTCGCGCCGTCGATGTCGTGATCGAACGCCGTGTAGGACGGGGTTCCTTCGGTCAACGCACACACGTAGCACATGTCGGTTTTCCGATGATCTGGAGCGCGTCGTGCCGGGAGGCCCCGACCGGCGCATCGACGGGGCGGCGTTCAAGTCTTGAAACGGTTCGGTGGATTGGACGGCAAACCGCTGAGTGAAATCCGTAAAAACGATAATCCTTTTTTTAGCAATGACAATTGTGCAACGCAGTTCTCGGCAGCAATGCCGGCACACGAATGTTGCGCGATGACAATGGTACCGCCATCGTCCGTTGCAAAACCCGGCCTCGGGCGATCCGCAACGCGCAACCGTCCGGCCCGGCGCTCTTCGACACTGCATTCGGCTCGATGGTCCGGTGTCCGCCCCTCGCCTCGTGTTGCGACTCAGCGCAGGATCGTGACGTCGGGCGCCATCATGGGCCAGGGGACGGTCGGATCCTCTCGATCGGGGCGGCGACCACGCGGATCGGGGTGGGAAGACGGTGCGGCACGCCGCGATACGGACCCGGAAACGATGGTCGTGTCCGCAGTTACCGTCCAACCCTGGCCGCCCAACCCTGGCGCATCCTGTCCGGCGGATTGCGCCATCGGATGCAGAGGTACCGGTCAATGCGGGTTGTGATGCGCCGCCGGCCGGGGCGAGGCCGTCTCGGCTTCCCTGAACGAGGTGAAGCGGTCCAGCGCATCGAGGGGGACGTCGAGCGTGCAGCGAAGACCCTCCGGCTCGAACGCCAGGCGGACCGCCCCCCCGAGCTCCTGTGTGATGGCACCGGTGATCAGGCGGGTTCCGTAACCGCGCCGTCGCGGCTCCACGACCGAGGGGCCGCCGCTCTCGTGCCACCCCATCGCCAGCCGGCTGGCGCCGCTCTCGCCGGCGACGACGCGCCAGGCGATGTCCACCCGGCCCCCGGGGACGGAGAGCGCACCGTACTTGGCCGCGTTGGTCGTGAGCTCGTGCACCGTCATGCCGAGCGCCAGGACGTAGCGCGGGGGCAGGTCGAGGTCGGCCCCGTCCAGCCGGAAGCGGTCGGCCTGCCCCACCCGGAACGGCGCCAACTCGTTCTCGAGGACCGTGCCGAGCGAAGCCCCGGTCCAATCGTCCCGCGAGAGCAGGTCGTGCGTCTTGGACAAGGCGAGGATGCGCCCTTCGAGCTGTTCGTCCGACGGGTCGCCCCGGCGCGATTGACGGGCAAGGGACTGCACCGTGGCCAGGGTGTTGCGGACACGATGGTTGAGTTCGTGCAGCATCATCCTCTGTCGCTCCTGCAGCAGGTGGCTGCGGGAGATCTCGGAGCGCAGTTCGCTCTCGTGACGCTGGAGGGCGCTCGCCATGGCGTCGAACGCTTCGCCGAGCTGGCCGAACTCGGTCGGACCGGAGATGCCGGTCCGCGTGCCGAGATCCCCCGTCCGCCAGGCCGTCGCGGCCCCCAGCAGGCGTCGCACGGGGTCCTTGATGAAGGCACGCCCCGCCAGCAGGGCGGCCAGCACGGCCAGGAGAGCGCCGAGACCGATCAGGATCACGCCGCGCCGCGTCGCCGCGTCGATGTCGGCGAAAGCCGCCTGCGGCGAGAACCCGACGGCGACCGTCACCGAATCGAGGTCGTCCGGCGTCGCGGCCGCGATGCCGGTGATGCGCATGGTCCCGCGCAGGCCGGGCAGGTCGATGACCCTGCCGCGGTTTGCCGTGAGCGCCGACCAGAGATCGGACGGCAGGGTCTTGCCGACCCATTGCTCGTGGTCGGGCAATCGGATCACGATGGAGCCCTTCCGGTCGGCGACGGTCAGCGTCGCATCCGGCGGGAAGCCGGCCCGGGCCTGATGCGCGGCGAGATGGGTCAGGTCGATGCTGGCCAGGACGACACCCGCCGGGCGGTCGCCCGTCCCCGGAATGGCCTGTGCGAACTGCAGTGTCGGCTTGGTGGTGATGCGACCGGTCACGAACTCGCCGATGGCAAAGCCGCCCGTGCGCATCGCATCCTGGAAGTAGCCCCGATCGGCCAGCCCGTAGGAACCACGGGCGGAACCGAGGGTATTGCAGACGATGCCGCCGTCGGCGTCGGCGACGCCGAAGAAGAACACGCCCGGCACCTTGCCGAGCAGGGTCTTCAGGTACGCCGTGCAGCTGGCCGGCTCCATGCCCCGGATCTCCGGCACCTCGGACAGCACGTCGAGGACCTGCCGGGTGCCGCGCCCGAACTGGCCGAGGTCGGCCGCGATGCTGCGGGCGACGCGCATCGCCTCGCCGCGAACGGCCTCGCCGCGCGCCGTGCGCAGCGCGTACTCGTTGTAACCCTGGATGGCCAACGCCGGCACGAGCGCCAGGGCCACGAGCCCCACGATCCGTTTGGTGAGCGACATCGAGAAACCGGTCCTATGTCACGGTTTCATCGGCGAGGATCGCGACCGGGCCGTCGCGACCGGGCCCGGCGCCCGGACCGGGAGCCGGCGACCACTGTCCCGAGGCCCGCTCAGGCGGCCACATCGTGCTGCTCCTGCATGGAGGCGAGGGCCACCTCCAGCCTGCAAACCAGGCCGGTGGGCAGGTAGGTGAGCCTGACCGCGCCGCCGGCCTCCGCGGCGAAGCTGCGTTCGATCAGGCGCGAGCCGAAACCGCGACGGGTCGGCTGCGCGAGGATGGGCGGACCGCCGTGCTCGGACCAGGTCAGGCAGAACCGCGGCGTCTCCTCCTCGTGCGCGATGTGCCAGCGCAGGTCGACACCGCCGAGGTCGTTCGAGAGCGCCCCGTACTTGGCCGCGTTGGTGGCGAGTTCGTGCAGGGCGAGCGCCAGCGACAAGGCCGGCTTGGCGGCGAGGTGGACGTTCGGGCCGCCGGTGCGGATGCGATGCGCCGCGCCGCCGCGATGCACCGCCAGCGCCCCGTCGACCACGTCGACGATGGGGGCCTGCGTCCAGCTCGACGCCGTGAGGATGTCGTGCGCGCGTCCCAGCGAGATCAGGCGGGCGGAGAAGGCGTCGCGCGAGGCCTCCATGTCGGTGGCGTCGCGGAAGGTCTGGCTGGCGATGGCCTGCACGAGGGCGAGGGTGTTCTTCACGCGGTGCTGCAACTCGCCGGTGAGCAGGCGCTGGTGCTCCTCGGCCCGTTTGCGTTCGGAGATGTCGAGCATCGCGCCGATCATCCGCACGGCGCGGCCCGCCCCGTCCCGGAGGACGTAGCCGCGGTCGAAGATGTCGGCGTAGGTCCCGTCCGCGCGCCGGAAGCGGTACTCCTCCGTCCAACCGGAGCCGGCCCCCTCGATCACGGTGTAGATGCCCTCCTTCACCCGCTCCACGTCCTCCGGATGGATGTGACCCTTCCACCAGGCGCCGCTCGGGCCGACCGCCTCGGGAGCGTAACCAAACAACGTCTGCACCGCCTCGTTCCAGAGAATGTGGTCGGTGCCGAGGTCCCAGTCCCAGATGGCGTCGTTGGTGGCACGGGCCGCGAGGCGGTAGCGCTCCTCGGTCTCGCGCAAGGTCCGTTCGGCCCGCCGGCTCTCGGTGACGTCGCGGGCCGTGCCGATGAGGCGTAGCGGCAGGCCGTCCTCGAACAGGGTCTGCCCCTTGGCGTAGACCCAGCGCTCGACCCCGTCCTCCGGGGCCACGGTGCGATAGGTGATGTCGTAGGTGCCGTCGCCGGCCGGATCGAGGGCGGCACGCACCGCCTCGTCGGCCCGGTCGCGATCGTCCGGGTGCAGGCGCGCCAGGTAGACGTCGAGGTCGACGGTTGCGTCCGGCCCGAGGCCGAAGAAGCTGCGGGTGCGGGTATCCCAGTTCAGCACGTTCGCGACGAGGTCGTAGTCGAACACGCCGGTCCCGGTCGCCTCGACGGCGAGGCGCAGCTGCTCGCGGGCCTTGCGAAGCTCGTCCTCGGCCTGCCGGCGGTCGTGGATGTCGCTGTTGCTGCCGAGCCAGCCGACGACCGCGCCGCTGCCGTCCCGCATCGGCTCGGCGCGGATCAGGAACCACCGGTAGGCCCCGTCGGCCCGTCGCAGGCGGGCCTCGGTGTCGTAGAGCCCCCCGCGCGCGCGGGCATCCTCCCAGCTCAGGAGCATGCCCGGCAGGTCGTCCGGATGGACCGCCTCGCCCCAGCCCATGGGCAGCGCCCGCTCCGGCGTCTGGCCGGTGTAGGCGTACCAGCGGTCGTTGAGGTAGCTCAGGCCGCCATCGGGATCGCCGAACCAGATGACGGTCGGCGCGAGTTCCGTCAGGGTCTGGAAGCGCGCCTCGGCGACCTTGCGCTCGTGGATGTCGAGCGAGGTGCCGATCCAGCTGCGCATGGTCCCGTCCGCCTCCCGCGCCGGACGGGCCCGGGACAGGAACCACCGGTACTGCCCGTCGCGACCCAGCAGCGGAAACTCGACCTCGTAGGGTCGTCCCGACGCCGCCGCCGCGAGCCAGGCACGCCGCGTGGCGTCGCGGTGGTCGGGGTGGATGACGGACATCCAGCTGGCCTCGCCGACCTCGCCCGCGGGCAGGCCGGTGTAATCGTACCAATAGGCGTTGCAGTAGGTGATGTTGCCCTGCGCATCGCCGAACCAGACGACCTGCGGGCTGACCTCGACCAGCGAGCGGTAGCGCATCTCGCTCGCCTCGAGGGCGGCGCCCGCCTCGCGTTCGTCGGTCCGGTCGCGAAGGATCTTCAGGAAGCCCACGACACGGCCGTCGTCCGACCGCAGCGGCATGATCTCGCCGCTCGCCCAGAACCGGCTGCCGTCCTTGCGCAGGTGCCAGCGCTCGTCCGGGGCGCTTCCGTTCTCCAGCGCCAGCGCCATCTCGGTCTCGGGCCGCCGGACGGCGCGGTCCTCCGGCGTGAAGAACGTCGCGGCCGGGCGGCCGAGCATTTCGGTCTCGCTCCAGCCGAGCACGTTCTCGGCCCCTGTGTTCCAGCGTGTGACCCGCCCCTCGGGGTCGGTCGCGACGATGGCGTAGTCGATCGCGCTGTCGAGGATGCGTTCGTGAAGCAGGCGCTGCTCGGCCTGATCCCGCAACGAGCGGCGCAGCTCCATCTGCGCCATGGCCTGACGGGCGAGCCGAAGCAGGCCCTTGCGTTGCCGGTCGGTCAGTTCGCGGGGCGTGGTGTCGAGGACGCAGACCGTACCGATGGAGTGCCCCTCGGCGGTCTTCAGCAGGGCGCCCGCGTAGAAGCGTAGGCCGGGGGCGCCGGTGATCAGGGGGTTGCCCGCGAACCGCGGGTCGCGCGAGGCATCGGGCACGTAGAGGACGTCCTCCTGCAGCAGCGCGTGGCGGCAGAAGGCGTGTTCGAGGGGGGTCTCGCGCACGCCCAGGCCGACCTCGGCCTTGAAGAACTGGCGTCCGTCGCCGATCAGGTTGACCACGCCGATGGGGACGTCGCAGAGTTCGGCGGCCGCTTCCGCGATCTCGTCGAAATCGCTCTCCCGCGGGGTGTCGAGCATGCGGTAGCCGTCCAGGGCCCGGAGCCGTGCCGCCTCTTTGTCTCGGGTCGCGCTCATCCTGGCGTCACGCTCGCGGGCGGCCGATCGTTCCATTGCCGGGTCGCAGCATCGATGGCCTGGACGGCCTTGTGGCACAAGGGGAACGGCCCGTCGCAGGATGATTCGGTCCTGCGGGTGGATACCCGGCGCCGGACCCGCGCGCGTCTGCCGGATGCAACCGGCCCGAGCTCTGCCGTCAGGTGTCATGCATCCGGTGGCTGTGGCATGCACAACCTTGAAGAACGCCCGCGAACCGGCGAAACAGGTCGCACCATTGAAGATGGATGCGACCATGGGCGGGAGGGGCGGTTTTCAGCCGATCGGGGCGATGTCCCTCGCCGTCGATCCGGCCCCGGACGTCGGCTCCGGTACCGCGTCCGGCCTCGTGGGTGATCCGCGCGGGGAGGCCGGCCCTCGGATCGCACCGTGAGCGGCGGGCCGTTCGAATCGGGGGAGGGCGTCCGGATCGCCTGTTCGGCGACGGAGCACGTCAGCCTCGCCTACCACGAGAACGCGGTTCCGGTGATCCGGGAGATCGTGGTCGCCAACGCCTCCGACCGGGATCTCGTCGACATCGAGGTGCGGATCGAGAGCCGGCCGGCGGTGGTGCGGCCGCTGACGCTGCGCATCGACCGGGTTCCGGCGGGCTCCAGCCATCACATCGAGACGCCGGACCTGCGCCTCGACGCGACGCGGCTGGCCGACTTCACCGAGGCGAGCCGCCTGGAGCTGACGGCGGTGCTGGTGGAGGCGGGCACCGAGGGCGCCCGGACCGTGGCGGAGCTGCGCCTGCTGCCGCCCTCACACTGGGGCGGCGGCGCCAGCGCGCCCGAACTGCTCGCCGCCTTCGTCCGGCCGAACGATCCGGCCGTCGACGTGGTCCTGCGCGATGCCGCGACCAAGCTCGCCGAGGCCGGCCGCGAGACCGGATTGAACGGCTACGCCGCCGGCCGCAAGGCCCGCGCCTGGGAACTCGCCGAGGCGATCTGGGCGGCGCTCGCCGACCGGGCCATCGCCTACGTGCTGCCGCCCGCGAGCTTCGAGCGGGCGGGGCAGAAGGTGAGGGGGCCCGGCGACGTGATCGAGCGCCGGGTCGGCACCTGCCTCGACCTTTCGCTGCTCTATGCCGCCTGCCTCGAGCAGGCGGGCCTCAACCCGGTGCTCGTGCTGACCGCCGGCCACGCCTTCGTCGGGGTGTGGCTGCGCGACGAGGATTTCGCGGGTGCCGCGATCGACGACATGCAGCTCCTGCGCAAGCGCCGCGACCTGCAGGACCTGATCCTCGTCGAGACGACGCTCCTGACCCGCCATCCGCCCGCGGCGTTCACGGCCGCGGTCGATCGGGGCGCCGCCCAGGTCGAGGACACGGCGCCCGCCGCCCTCGAGGTCGCCATCGACGTCCGGCGCTGCCGCCGCCGCGGCATCCGCCCGATGGACCTCGGCGAGGGCAGGGCCGCCCCCGTCGATCCCGCACCGGCGGCAAGGCTCCACCAGGCCCTGTCGGCCCCTCCGCCCTTCGACGAGGAGGGGCGCGCCCCCGCCGACGAGGCCCCGGAGACCCCGGTCGGGCGCATGGAGCGCTGGAAGCGCAAGCTGCTCGACCTGAGCGTGCGCAACAAGCTCCTGAACTTCAAGCCCGGCAAGGGCTCCGTCGTCCTCAAATGCGCCGCCCCCGGCGCCCTGGAGGACGGCCTGGCGGCCGGGCACGAGTACCGCCTCAGGCCCGTCTCCGACGTGGCGGCCGGGGCCGACGGGCGCGACGCCGGCCTCGACGCTCACCGCCATCTCGACGACGGCCGGCGCAGCGACATCGCCGCCGCCCTCGCACGGCGCGAGATCCACACGACCTCCACCGAGGCCGAGCTCGACCGGCGCCTGCTCGACCTCTACCGGCTGGCCCGCAACGGCTTCGAGGAGGGCGGGGCCAACATCCTGTTCCTGGCGATCGGTTTCCTGTCGTGGACCCGCAAGGAGGGCGAGGCCGTCTACCGCGCGCCGCTGCTGCTGGTGCCGGTCTCGCTCAAGCGCTCCAGCGTGCGCGCCGGCTTCCGGCTGGCGCTCCACGACGACGAGGTGCGGATCAACCCGACCCTGCTGGAGATGCTGCGCGAGGATTTTCGCCTGCGGATGCCGGACCTCGAGGGCGAGCTGCCGCGGGACGCCGCTGGCATCGACGTCGACGCCATCATCCGCAGCGTGCGCCGGCACGTGCAGGAGCTGCGCGGGTGGGAGGTGGTGCCGGAGGTGGTGCTCGCGGCCTTCTCGTTCACCAAGTACCTGATGTGGAAGGACCTGGTCGACCGGGCCGACCTCCTGCGGCGCAACCCGGTGGTGCGCCACCTCATCGACACGCCCAAGCACGCCTACGGCGACGGCGCGCCCTTCCCCGATCCGACCCGCCTCGACCGGGACCACCCGCCCGAAACCGTGTTCGCGCCGCTGTCGGCGGATTCCTCGCAGCTCTCGGCGGTCCTGGCCGCCGCCCAGGGCCGGGACTTCGTGCTGTTCGGGCCGCCCGGCACCGGCAAGAGCCAGACCATCGGCAACATGATCGCGCAGTGCCTGGCGCAGGGGCGCACGGTGCTGTTCGTCTCGCAGAAGACGGCGGCGCTCGACGTGGTGCAGCGGCGCCTGCGGGAGATCGGGCTGGGCGACTACTGCCTGGAGGTCCATTCCACCAAGGCGCAGAAATCGGCGGTGCTCGGCCAGTTGCGCCGGGCCTGGCACGAGCGCGCGACGCCCTCGCAGGGTGCGTGGAACACCGCCGCGGGCGACCTCGCGCGCCTGCGGGAAGAGCTGAACGGCCTCGTGTCCGCCCTGCACCGGCGGCGGGAGAACGGGCTCTCGGCCTACGAGGGGTTCGGGCGGGTGATCGCGGCGGGTCCGGACGACGGGGGGCTGGCGCTCGCCTGGGACGACCATCGCGCGCACGACGGCGCGACGCTGGCGGACCTGCGCGCGGGCTGCCGCGACCTGCGCCCCGTCCTGGCCTCCGTCGGCTCCCTCGTCGACCATCCGCTGCAGGGGGTCGAGGCCACGCAATGGTCGCCGGTCTGGCGCGACGGCATGGCCGGCGCGATCAGGGCCGTCGAGGAGGCGCTGGCGGCGCTCTCGACGAGCGGGCGGGCGTTTGCCGAGGCGATCGGCCTTCCCTCCCTCCTGTCGACCCATGCCGGCACCCGCGGCCTCGTGGTGCTGGGCAATGTCCTGACCCGGCCGGAGGCGCGCTGCGGCGCCGCCTTCCTGGCCGACGGCACGGGCGACCTGCGCCGGGCCGTCGCCGCGCGCGAGCGCTTCCAGGACACCCGGGCCGAGTTGCGCGGCCGGCTCGCCGGACGCTACCGCCCCGGCATCCTCGACACGGACCTGCCGGGCCTGCTCGCCGAGTGGATCGCGGCTCAGGGGGCGAACTTCCTGGTCCGGGGCGGCCGGCTGAGGCGGGTGGTCCTGCAGGTGCAGCCCTATGCGGAGGGCGCCTTGCCCGACGACCTCGGGCCCGACCTCACCGGCCTGATCGACCTCGCGCGGCACGTCCGGGCCGGCTGCGCGCAGGACGCGGTCCTCGCCCGGCTCGGGGCGCCGTGGAGCGACGCCGAGCTGCCGGCGGCCGAGTTCCGGGCGGCGATGGCCTGGGCCGACAGGGTCGAACAGCTTCTCGACATCCTCGGGCCGCTGTCCCTCGGCGCCGAGGGCCTGCGCGGCCACCTCGCGCAGCTCGCCGAGCATCGGGCCAGGGCCCTGGCCGACGGGGGCCCCATCGCGCAGGCCTATGTCGCCTTCGGGCAGGACCGCGCGCGGGCGGGCGAGGCGACGCGGGCGCTCAACCGGTTGGCGGGGCGCGCCGACCCCGAGGCGCCCCTGGCGGGGGAGACCGGCTGGATCGAGGCCAGCATCGATCGGGTCCGGCGCTGGGCCTCCGGGCTGGGGCGGGCCCAGGGCTGGTGCGCCTGGCAGGCCGCCGCGCAGAACGCCCGCCGGATCGGCCTCGCCCCCCTGGTCGAGGCGCTCGAGGAAGGCCGCGTCGCCCCCGACCGGGCCGAGGCGGCGTTCGAGACCGCCTATGCCCGCTGGTGGACCGACCGCGTCGTCAGCGACGACCCCATCCTGCGCAGCTTCCTGCCCGAGCGCCACGAGGACGCCATCGCCCGCTTCCGGGCGGCCGACGCGCGCCTCGGCGAACTCGCCAAGCAGGTCGTCCGCTCGCGTCTGGGCGGCGGCATTCCGGGGCCGACCGCCTTCGGGACCGACCCCGAATGGGGCACGCTCTCGCACGAACTGACGAAGAAGACCGCGCACATGCCCCTGCGCAAGCTGTTCGGGAGGATGCCGGGTGCGCTCACGAGGCTCACCCCCTGCGTGATGATGAGCCCGCTCTCGATCGCGCAGTACCTGCCGCCCGACAAGGAGCCCTTCGATATCGTCATCTTCGACGAGGCTTCGCAGATCTCGCCCTGGGACGCCGTGGGCGCCATCGCGCGGGGCCGGCAGGTCGTCATCGTCGGCGACCCCGAGCAGCTGCCGCCCACCAGCGTCGGCGACCGCGGCGTCGACGACATCGAGGACGGCAGCGACGTCACCGACCAGGAATCGATCCTCGACGAATGCCTGGCGGCCAACATCCCGCGGCGCACCCTCGACTGGCACTACCGCAGCCGCCACGAGAGCCTGATCGCCTTCTCGAACGCCCGCTACTACGGCGGGCGCCTCGTCACCTTCCCCTCGCCGGTGACCGACGACCGGGCGGTGCGCTTGACGCATGTGCCCGACGGCGTCTACGAGCGCGGCGCCGGCCGCGTGAACCGGCCGGAAGCCCGCGCCGTCGTCGCCGAGGTCGTGCGGCGCCTGCGCGAGCCCGACTTCGCGGGGCAGCGGCGCTCGCTCGGCATCGTCACCTTCAACGGCGAGCAGCAGCGGCTGATCGAGAACCTGCTCGACGAGCGGCGCCGCGCCGACCCGGAGCTGGAGCCGTATTTCGACCGTGACCGCTGGCACGAGCCGGTCTTCGTCAAGAACCTCGAGAACGTGCAGGGCGACGAGCGCGACGCCATCCTGTTCTCGGTGGCGGTGGGGCCGGACCAGGCCGGGCGGCCGGTGAGCACCGTGTCCTCGCTCAACAAGGACGGAGGGCACCGGCGCCTGAACGTCGCCATCACCCGCGCCCGGCGCGAACTCGTGGTGTTCGCCTCGCTGCGGCCCGAGCAGATCGACCTCGGCCGCACGCGAGCGCGGGGCGTGCGCGACTTCAAGCACTTCCTCGAGTTCGCCGACCGCGGCGTGCGGGCGCTCGCCGAGGCCTTCGCGCCCACGGGGGGCGACGTCGAATCGCCCTTCGAGGCCGCCGTCATGGCCGCCCTCCAGGCGAGGGGCTGGACCGTGCACACCCAGATCGGCGTGTCGGGCTTCCGGATCGACCTCGGCATCGTCCATCCCGACGCACCGGGCCGCTACCTCGCTGGCGTCGAATGCGACGGCGCGACCTATCACGGCTCGGCCACCGCGCGGGACCGCGACCGCCTGCGCGAGCATGTGCTGACCGACCTCGGCTGGCGCATCCGCCGGGTCTGGAGCACCGAATGGTGGACGGATGCGGCAGGCGCGCTGTCCAAGCTCGACCGGCGCCTGCGCGAGGACCTGGAGGCCGATCGGGCCCAGGCCGCCGCCTCGGCTCAGGTCGCCCCGCCCGCGCAGGAGGAGGCGGGCCTGGCCGACGCCGACGCGGGCCTCCCCTTGCCGGAGTCGGAGGCGGGTCCGGATGTCCCCGCCGACGATCCCCGGTCCGTGGAGGACCCCGTCGCCCGCCACCTCTATGCCGACCGGGACGGGGCGCCGGGCCCGATGCCGGAGCCGACCTACCGCCTGGCCGATCCGGCCGGCCTCGGCCTGCCGATCGCGCCGGCGCGGTTCTACGAGGCGTCCTACCGCGCCGTCCTGGCCGCGATCGTCGAGCACGTGGCGCGCGTCGAGGGACCGATCTACGAGGACGTCCTCCTGCGGCGCGTGGCGCGGGCGCACGACCTGCAGCGCGTCGGCCCCCTCATCCGCGAGGCCGTCCTCGACCGGATCGCCCCCTCCATCGCCCGCACCGAGGACGACGGCCGCCCCGTGCTGTGGCCCCCGCACGCGGAGCCGCGCGCGAGCCACCCCTACAGACCGTCGCCGGCTGGCCAGCGCAGCCATGGCGACACGCCGATGCCGGAACTGGTCGGGCTGGCGGGCACGCTCCCGGCCGGAGGCCCGGAGGCCGACCGCATCCGCCTGATGGCCCAGGCGATCGGCCTGTCGCGGGTCGAGGCGTCGACACGGGAGCGGTTCTCCCGTGCCTGCGCGCTCGCCGGGCAGCTCGCGTCGTCCCCGGAGACCGGGAACCCAGGCCGCGGCACCTGACGGGCGCCGTGGCGCGCCGCAGTCGCGCCGAATCTCCCTCTCCCGGCCATGATCCGGTCACCTTCGCGTCGGAAGGCGACGTGATTGTACGGGCAGGTGTCCTCGGGGTTGGCGCGACATCGGCGAGCCGAGCCCCGAGGCCGTGCATGAACGCGCGTCGGGCGCGTGAGGATTGAGCGTATGACGAAGCGATCGACGATCGACCGGGCCGTCCGGTCCACCGGGCCCCTCGCGGCCCTGGCCCTGGCGATGCTGCCGGGAGCCGCCCTGGCCGTTCCGGCCGATCCGAGCGGAACCTGGCTCACCAAGGACGGGCGCGCCCGCATCCGCGTCGAGAAGTGCGGCCCGCAGGAAAAGAACATCTGCGGCTACGTGGTGTGGCTGAAGGTGCCCCTCAACGACAAGGGCCAGCCGCGGGTCGACTTCAAGAACCCGGACCCGAAGAAGCAGGCGCGGCCCTCGCTCGGCCACCAGCTCATCATGGGCTTGAAGCCCAACGCGGATTCCCGCTTCGAGGGCAAGATCTACAATTCCGAAGAGGGCAAGTCCTACGACGTCACCATCTGGACCGAGGAGCGCAACGAGCTGTCGATCCGCGGCTGCATGCTGGCGATCCTGTGCGGCTCGGAGACCTGGATGCGGGTGAACGACGTGCTTCCGGGCCAGCTCACCGGACCCACCAACGGCCCGGGCGGCCCGCGGGCCGATGCCGAGTGGGCGCCCAAGGCCGGCCCGGCGACGGCCTCGGCGCCGGGCGTCACCACCGGCACCGCCAAGCCGGCGCCCAAGCCTGCACCCAAGCCGGCCGCCGCGCCGGCGGAGTGATCGGATCTCGTCCCATGTCCGGTCGATCACGTCGTGATCCGGACATGGGCTTCGCTCAGGCACCCCGCGGGCTTCGTGATCCGGTTCCCGCTCGAACCAACCGGAAACCGGATCAGTCCACCAGGGCGGCGTAGGTCAGCACCCGCAACTCCCGTCTGATCGGCAGGGCCGAGGACGGGATGAGCTGGGCGAGGAGGACCACCGCGAGGTCCTCCCGCGGATCGACCCAGAAGGCGGTGCTGGCGAGCCCGCCCCAGGCCACCTCGCCGGGGGTGCCGACGATCTGGGCGCGGGCCGGATCGAGCATCACCGAGAACCCGAGCCCGAAACCGATGCCGGTGTAGGACGATTCGGAGAACCGCGGCTGACCCATCGCGGCAAGATCGCCGTCCAAGTGGTTGCTCAGCATGAGCTCCACGGTCTTGCGGCCCAGGAGCCGGACCCCGTCGAGTTCGCCGCCGCGCAGCAGGAACCGGCAGAACCGCATGTAGTCCGCCGCCGTCGAGACGAGGCCGCCGCCCCCCGAGGCGAGGGCGGGCGGTCTCGTGAACCGGCTCTCGACGCTGTCGTCGTAGAGCTTCAGCTTGCGGTCGCGGAACAGGCTGTAGTTGGACGCGAACCGCGCCAGCTTGCCCGCGGGCACGTGGAAATCGGTATCGACCATCCCGAGGGGGGCGATCACCCGCTCGCGCAGGACGTCGCCGAACTCCCGCCCCGCGATCACCGCGACGAGGTGGCCGAGCACGTCGGTGGCCACCGAGTAGTTCCATTCCGCACCGGGCTGGGCCAGCAGCGGCTGGCTCGCCGCCCTGCGCACCACCTCGGCCAGGCTCGCCTCCTGGTTCTCGCCGAAATCGACCCCGTTCTGGCGGTAGAGGGCGTCCACCAGCGTCGCCTCCATGAAGCCGTAGGTCAGGCCCGAGGTGTGGGTGAGGAGGTCGCGGATGGTGATCGGGCGGGCGGCGGGCTCGGTGTCCCATTTCGCGCGGCTGCCGCCGGTGAGCACCCGCATGTCGGAAAACTCCGGCAGGAAGCGGGTGACGGGATCGTCGAGCTGGAACCGGCCCTCCTCGTAGAGCATCATCACCGCCACCGAGGTCAGCGGCTTGGTCATCGAGTAGATGCGCACGATGGTGTCGGCATCGAATGGCTTGTCCCGCGCCAGGTCGGCCTTGCCGTGGGCGCGGAAGAAGGCAGTGCGCCCGCGCCGGGCCACGCTCACCGAGAGGCCGGCGAGGCGCCCGTCGTCGACGAGGCGGCGCATCCAGCCGTCGATCCGCTCCAGGCGCTCGGGGCACAGGCCGACCGCGGTCGGGTCGGTCACGCTCACGTCCTGCATCCCATCGCCCCGTCGCCCTGCCTGCCGCGTGGAGAGGGCCGGGAACGCGGCCTCACCACCCCATCGTTCCCGGCCCGCCCTTGAACGGCCCGCGGATCGCGCGCGTGATCCAGCCGCCATAGAACCCGCCGGGCTGGGGCACCACCCGTTCGTCGTCGACGTAGCAGGCGTCCATCGCGCCGGCATAGACCGCGACGTAGTTCGCGATCGGCCGGAAGCCGGGCGTCGGGTCGGGATAGGCCCAGGCCGCCCCTTGCGCGACGCGCCCGCCGGCGGTGAGATCGAACAGCACCGCGCGGCCCTTCCATTCGCAGATCCCGGCCCGCCGCGGCGGCCCGAGGAGGCCGGGCGCCAGGGCGGAGGGCGGACAGTAATAGGTCGGCGGGTGGCTCGTCTCGAGGACGCGGAACCCCTCGCGGGTGTCGGCCACGGTCAGGCCGGCGAAGACCACGCGCAGGCGCTGGCGCACCGGCTCCAGGCGCGGCGGGCGGGGATAGTCCCAGACGCTCTCCTCCTCGGGACCGGCGGGATCGGGGCTCGGGTGCATGGGGTCGTCCTCGTGGCGCGAGATGGGGAATCCGGGGCCGGACGCAGGGCGTCCGGGGAGGGGAGATAGCGCGCGCCGGCGCCCGCAAAAGCGTTTGCCGGCACTCCCCGCCATGGTAGCGCAGGGCCGCGACAGACCGGAGGCCGCCCCCCGTGACCGAGCCCGCCCTCTTCCTCGACTTCGACGGCACCCTCGTGGAGATCGCACCCACGCCCGATCAGGTCCGGGTCGATCCGCCCCTGCCCGCCGCCCTGGCGCGGCTGCGCGAGCGGCTCGGGGGGGCGCTCGCCATCGTCACCGGCCGGTCGATCGGGGTGATCGACGGGTTCCTGGCGCCCGAGCGCTTCGACGTCGCCGGGCTCCACGGGGTCGAGACGCGCTTTCGCGGCGAGGTCGGCGGCGGCCGGCGGGAGGACCATCCGGCCCTGCGCGCCCGGATCGACGACCTTCACGCGGCCCTCGACCCGCTGCCGGCGGTCCTGATCGAGGACAAGGGCGCCTCGGTGGCGGTGCACTGGCGCCTGGCGAGCCCCGCCGACGCCGAACGCGCGCGCGGGGTCGTCGAGGCGGCCGCCGTCGCCCTCGGCGAGGCCTACAGGCTGCAGCTCGGCAAGGCGGTGGGCGAGATCGTGCCGGCCTCGGCCACCAAGGGGGCGGCGATCAGGGGCCTGTCGGCCCATGCCCCCTACGCCGGGCGCCGGGCGATCTTCCTCGGCGACGACCTCACCGACGAGCGCGCCTTCGCCACCGTCAACGCCGACGGCGGCGTCAGCGTGCGCATCGGCCCGGCCGAGACCATCGCCACCCGCCGGCTCGCCGATCCGGCGGCGGTGCGGGCCTTGCTCTACGCCTGGGCGGACGGGGCGCCGATCGACCCGGACGCCCTGCCGCCGGCCTGAGGCCCGATCCGCTCCGCGAAACCAGAGACATGTCCATGGAAGACGGTCCTATGGAAGACACGCCCATGTTCGAGTTCCCGGTCCTCGTCGGCGACATCGGCGGCACCAATGCGCGGTTCGGGGTGGTGCCCGAGGCGGGGGCGCCGCCGCGCCTCCTCGCCCATCTCGAGACAGCCGCCTTCCCGGACCCCAGCGCCGCCATCCGCGCCGCCCTCGGCCGCCACGACGGCGCGCCGCCGCGCTCGGCCATCCTGGCGGTGGCCGCCCGGGTCGACGGGCCGGAGGTACGGCTCACCAATGCCGCCTGGGTCATCGCCGGCGCCCGGATCGGGGCCGATTTCGGCCTGTCGCGGGCGGTGGTGGTCAACGACTACGTGCCGGTGGCCGCCGGGGCCGCGAGCATTCCCCCGGACGCGCTCACGGTCATCGGGCCGCACGGCCTGTCGGATTCGGGCGCCCGCCTGGTGCTCGGCCCGGGGACGGGCTTCGGGGCGGCCGCACTGATCCCCTATGCGGACCGCCTCGCCATCGTCTCGACGGAGGCCGGCCATACCGAGCTCGGCCCCGCCGACGACGAGGAGATGGCGATCTGGCCGGCGCTGGAGCGGGTCGGCGGGCGCGTCACCGTCGAGACCCTGCTGTCGGGCCCGGGCCTCGTGCGCCTGGACCGGGCACTGCGTCAGGTACGGACGGGGCAGGCGGGCCCGCCCGGCGACCCCGCCCTGATCACCGAGCGGGGACTGACGGGGGCGGACCCGGATTCCGCGGCGGCGCTGCGTCTCTTCGCCAAGCTGCTCGGCCGGGTCTGCGGCGACCTCGCCCTGACCTTCCTGGCCACCGGCGGCGTCTATATCGGCGGCGGCATCGCCCCACGGATCGTCGCCGTGCTGCGGCAGGGCGGCTTTCGCGACGCCTTCGAGGCCAAGAGCCCCTACGTGGCGCAGATGCGGGCCATCCCCACCAGCGTCATCGCCGTCCAGGACCCCGCCCTGACGGGTCTCGCCGCCCTGGCGAGCCGGCCGGAGGTGTTCGTCTACCACGGCCAGGTCTGGCGGCGGGGGTGAACGGGCACCGCGAACCGTCTGGACTTTCGCCGCAAAACGCCGCCCGGGCCCGGCGCCGGTAGCACTTCTTAAGGAGGTTGCGTCGAAGCTCCGCGCAACCTTCGGGATGGGCGATGTTCACCAACGTGTCGATGGAAAGAGCCCGGGTGGCGGCCGACTGGTTCTGGGAAACCGATGCGGACGGCCGCCTGACCTACGTCTCGCCCGAGGCCGAGGCCGCCTTCGGCCTGACGGCGGCGGCGCTGCTGGGGCGGACGCACGCCTCGCTGGCCACCGAGGCCCCCGCCTGGGCAGCCGACGGACGGATCAGGACCCTCTCCTATCCCTACGCGCATCCCGACGGGCGGCTGCGCCGGGTCAGGATCGCCTGCGAACCGCGCCTCGATACGGACGGGCGCCGGCTCGGCCATCGCGGCGTCGGCACGGCCTGCGATGAGGCGGCCGCCGACCCGCTGGAGGCCCACGCCGGGCTGTTCGAACAGAACCGGCGCTTCGACGCCGCCCTGGAGAACATGAGCCAGGGCCTGTGCATGTTCGACCGCGAGCAGCGCCTGGTCGTGTTCAACGGACGCTATTGCGAGATCTTCGGCCTGCGGCCCGGCGACCTGCGCCTGGGCATGACGCAGCGGGAGATCATCGCGCTCTTGTTCTCGCGCAACTGCTACCACCCCGACACCACCATCGACGGGCTCCAGGCCAGCGTGCAGGCCGCGGTCCAGGCCGGGGGCGGCCACGACGTCCATCGCACCCTGGCCGACGGCCGCATCGTCGCCGTCTCGCACCGGCCGATGGCCGGCGGCGGCTGGGTGGCGACCTTCGAGGACGTGACGCACCGCCAGGAGAGCGAGGCGCGCATCGCCCACCTGGCCCGGCACGACGCCCTGACCGACCTCGCCAATCGCTCGGCCATCCAGGAGACCGCCTACAGCCTGGCCGACACGGTCCGGGGCCGGGAGCGCAGGCTGGCGGTGTTCGCCCTGAGCCTGCGCCGGTTCAAGTTCGTCAACGAAGGCCTCGGGATCCCGATCGGCGACCTGCTCCTGTGCGAGGTCGCCGATCGGTTGCGCGCGCTGTCCCCGGGGGTCGACACCGTGGCCAGGGTCACGGGCGACGAGTTCATGGTCGTCGGGACCGTCGGCGACGAGGCCGAGGCCTTCGCCATGGGCGAAGACCTCGTCGCGGGCGTGCAGGCCCCGGCCGCCATCGCCGGGCAGACGGTCAGCGTGGGGGTGAGCCTCGGCATCGCCCTGTGGGACGGGCAGGAGCCGAACATCGGGCTCGTCATCAAGAGCGCCGACCTCGCCCTCGACCATGCCAAGGCCGAGGGGGCCGGCACGGTGCGCCTGTTCGTTCCGGAGATGGACGAGGCCGCGCGCCGGCGCCGGACCCTGGAGCGGGACATCGCGGCGGCGTTCGCGCTCGGACACTTCGAGGTGCACCACCAGCCGATCCTCTCCGTCGCGAGCCGCGGCATCGTCGGCCTGGAGGCACTGGTGCGTTGGCGCCATCCCACCCGGGGCCTGATCAGCCCGGGCGTCTTCATCCCCATCGTCGAGGAGACGGGACTGATCGTGCCGCTGGGCGAATGGGTGCTGCGCCAGGCCTGCCGCGACGCGGCGAACTGGCCGGAGGAGACGAGCGTCGCCGTCAACGTCTCGGCGGTGCAACTGCGCCAGGGCGACTTCTGCCGGGTCGTGAAGGCGGTGCTCGCCGAGACCGGCCTGTCCCCGCACCGGCTCGAACTCGAGATCACCGAGAGCGTCCTCCTCGACGACAGCGGCGCCAACCTCGCGACCCTGCACCGCCTGCGCGCGGCCGGCATCAAGATCTCGATGGACGATTTCGGCACGGGCTATTCGAGCATCAGCTACCTGCGCCGGTTCCCGTTCGACAAGATCAAGATCGACCAGTCCTTCGTGCGCGACGCCGCGCGCAACGCCGACGCGCTGGCCATCGTCCAGGCGATCATCGGGCTCGGCGCCAGCCTCGGCATCCGCACACTGGCCGAAGGCATCGAGACCGAGGAGCAGCTCGCCATCGTCAAGGCGGAGGGCTGCGACGAGATGCAGGGCTTCCTGTTCAGCGCGGCCCGGCCGGCCGCCGAGATCGACGCCCTGTTCGCGTCTGGCGGCCGCGCGACGCGGGCGGCCTGAGGCCGGCCCGGCGAACGGGACGCAGCCGAGGCCGCCGGCCTCAGATCCCGTCCCCGGCGAGCTCGCGGGCCACGGCGCGCCGGCCGATGTCGCGGCGGCAGAACCCCTCCGGCCAATCGATCCGGCCGATGGCGGCATAGGCCCTGGCCTGCGCCTCCAGCATGGTGGCGCCCAGCGCCGTCACCGCCAGGACGCGGCCGCCGTCGGCCAGGAGCCGGCCGTTCTCCAGGCGGGTTCCGGCATGGAAGACGACGACGTCGGGATCGTCCCGCAGCGCCTCGACGCCCCGGATCTGCGAGCCCCGCACCACCGTGCCGGGATAGCCGGCCGCCGCCATCACCACCGTGAGGGCGGCCCGGTGGCGGTCGAAGGCGATCTCGACGCCCGAGACGTCGCCGTCGCAGGCGGCCACCAGGGCCGGCACGAGGTCGCTCGCGAGGCGCGGCATCAGCACCTGCGCCTCGGGATCGCCGAAGCGGGTGTTGTACTCGATGAGCTTGGGGCCCTCGGCCGTGAGCATCAGCCCGGCGTAGAGGATGCCGACGAAGGGGGTGCCGCGGTCGCGCATGCCGTCCAGCGTCGGGGCGACGATCGTCTCCATCACCTCCCGCTCCAGGGCGGGCGTGAGGACGGTGGCGGGAGAATAGGCGCCCATGCCGCCGGTGTTGGGGCCGCGGTCGCCGTCGAACGCACGCTTGTGGTCCTGGGCGGTGCCGATCGCCACCGCCCGGGTGCCGTCGCACAGGGCGAAGACGCTCGCCTCCTCCCCGAACAGGCATTCCTCGATGACGATCTCGGCGCCTTCGTCGGCGAGCATGGCCAGGACCGCGGCGCGGGCCTGCTCCATCGTCTCGGCGACCACCACGCCCTTGCCCGCGGCGAGCCCGTCTGCCTTGACCACGATCGGAGCGCCGCGCGCGGCGAGATAGGCGAGGGCGGGGTCGACTTGCGTGAACCGGGCGAAGGCGGCCGTGGGGATGCCGCGCTCGGCGCACAGGTCCTTCGTGAACCCCTTCGAGCCTTCGAGGCGCGCCGCCGCCCGGCTCGGCCCGAAGGCGCGGATGCCAGCGGCCTTCAGGTCGTCGACGAGACCGGCCACGAGGGGCACCTCCGGCCCGATCACCACGAGGCCGATGGCCTCGGCTTGGCAGAAGCCGAGGATGGCGGCATGATCGGACACGGTCAGGCCGGGCCGATTCTCGCCCACGGTGGCGGTACCCGGGTTGCCCGGCGCCGTGAACAGGCGCTCGCACAGCGGGCTCTTGGCCAGGGCCAGGGCCAGGGCGTGCTCGCGCCCGCCCGAACCGATCAATAGGATGTTCATGAGCTCGAATGGTCTCCCGATCGGTTCGGAGGTCCCGGCACCACCGGCGCGGCCTCGTCCCGCCCCGACATCGCATCTATCATCGAAACGCCGGCGGGGAACCGTCGCGGCGGCGATGGCAGGGAGGCCCGATCGGCGGTCTGCGGGCGACGGAACGCTTCCCGCGAGCGCGCGTTGATTTCGGCTATGCCAGGATGTCGCCGTCCCCTCCCGAATTCGACGGTGCCCCGCAAGGGCAATGGTTTCCGGTTGTCCCACTGCGTGACCGACTGGACCGGCCCACCACGCGCCGCCAACGACAATCGCTGGATGACGGGCGGTTCCCTATGGCCATGGGCCGTCGTGATCGGCCTCGCGCCGATCATATCGGCCGCCGTACTGCTGGCGATGTCGTTTTGATTGCCGCCATCGTCACGCTCCTGAGGTCGGTGACGATCCGACTCGGATAGACGCATCGAGCCTCCGGTCCGACAGCCGGACGAGACGCGCATCCGTTCGCGTCGGTTACAGATCCGGCTCGTTGAGGACGTAGGGTCCGATGCGGCTTTGCAGATCGATGGTGCCGCCCGCCTGGCCGGCGAAGGTCTCGTCGACGACGATGACGGGGATGCCGGCGTGGCGCATCTGGTCGCGCAGGCGGTCGGCGAGGATGGCGTGCGCGGGATCGCGGCGGGACGAGGTCTGGAGAAGGACCGCAGCGGGACGTGCGATCACCGCCAGGACGTCCTGCGCCGCCTCGAGGGACGCCGTCACACTGGCGTAACCGAGTTCGGCCAGATCCCCGGCCAGGGAGTGGTCGATGGCACGGTGACCATCATCGACGACCAGCACTTGCTGCAGCGCACTCATGAGGATCAGGGATATTCCATCGCCGGTCCCTTGGAAAGGGATACGTGTGACAACACACATGGCCGCATTCGGTTCGCCGGCCACGCTCCGAAATTCACATTGCTGCCGCGATGATGACCGGGGCCTGAACCGCGCGCCGTCTCTCGCCCGACGCACGATGGCCCGGACGCAATACCCTGGCGACGCAGGTTTTCTCATCGGTGCCGCAGGCGACAGCCGCCGATGGCCGGCCACCACGGGGGCTGGGCGCCATTCTCGCGGATGCGGCGGACCGGACGATCGGGCGAGGGTCAGCCGAGGGTCAGAGCAGTGGCGCGGCCCGCCCGCACGGTGGCGCGGAACCGGGTTTCCGACCAAGCCTCGGCGGTTTTCTCGGGACTGTTGCCGCGCTGCAGCAGTGCGGTGCGGCAGGCCTCGCCGCGGAAGGCGAGGCGCCCGTCCTCCTCGGCCCGGATCGCGATCAGCGCATCGGGCAGGGGCGACCTCTCGGGGTCGGCCAGGGTCCGCAGGACGTCGTCGCGGCCGCGAGTGCCCGACAGGAGGGCGACCTCGTCGAAGGCGACCACGTCGATCACCGGGTGGGCGCCGTCCGCGGCCAGGGCGCGGGCCGGGAAGGCGGACGGCGCCCGGTGGACGAGGCTGCACGACCGCAGGGTGTCGGGCAGCCGGCTGGCGGCGAGGTTCCGCTCCAAGCCGGCCGGGGCGACGAGGTGGGTCGGCAACGGCCGCGCCAGCGTCTCGGCGAAGGGCAGGGCGGAGAAGACCGGGAGGGTTTCGAGGCCGGCTCCGCCCGTGAGCGCCGTCCCGAGGCCGGTGACCACGGCGCGCAGGTCGCTGAACGGCAGCAGGCTGAGGATGCGCTCGCCCGGGGCGATCCCGATCCGGGTGCGGTGAAGGGCGATGGCGGCGAGAAGGGCGTTGCCCGAGCGGTGGACGGGCCTCGCCGGATCGCCGCCGGCGAAGCTGACGAGGCCGCCGGCGGCCTGCGCGGCGAAGGGGCCGCCGGTGCCGTCGAGGGCCATCCCGTCGAGGCTGATGACGCCGTCGGGCACGTCGGGTCCGAAGGCGGCGAGGTAGCGCAGGCCGAAGTAGCGCAAGGCGACCCGGCGCATGGTCTCGGCCGGCGCCGCGTTCCCGGCCCGGGCCTGGCAGAGGACGGCGGCGATCCCGGCGGCCTGGACACCGGCGACGAGGTCGTCCTCGCTCCAGCCGGGCGGCAGCAGGCAGGGGCAATGCCCCGCCGCCTCGATGGCGAGATAGGCGAGCGCGCTCTCGGCCCCGCCGGCCAGGGACAGGCCGATGCGGCTCCCCTTCGGCAGGCGCCAGGTCCGCAATCCGTTGGCCAGCCGCGAAACGATCTCGGTGGCGGCGGCATAGGTCCAGGTGATGGGCGCGCGCCCGCTCCAGGCCCGCTTGTCGGCCGGATCGACGAAGGCGACCCGGTGGGGATGGACGTGGGCCGTCTCGGCCAGGAGGGCGCAGAGGCCCAGGCGGCCGGCGGGCGCCGGATCGGGAGCGGGCGGCGGTGCCGCGACGGCCTCCGCCGCGGGGTCGCGGGTGGCGGGGGCGGGGCGGGGTCGCGGCGGCGACTCGCCGGCCATCGGCGTCCGCCGGGCCGGAGCCGGCGAACCGGGACGGTCGCGGGGCGTCGTGATGATCACGGGCTGCGCCGACACCGGTCCCTCGCTCGCGGAAGTCTCCCCCCGTGATGGCGCGTCAGGGTTAAGCCGGGCTTAACGGACTCGCCTCGCGATGGAGGCGTCCCGGAGGGCCGTGGGTGATTGCCATGAGGCGGCGCCTGGGCCAGGAACGGCGCCGGTGTCATGTCTTCGCCGCATTCGGAAGGAAAGCAGGCCGCCCGTTCAGTCGCGCGATCTGTCCACAGATTCGCGCGGAGCCATCGCTGCGCATCCGTCGGCGCAAGGGTGGTCCGGTTCCGCATCGGCCGCGACAGGCGGCCGGCCGGCCAGCCGGTATCGTGCGCTCCGGCGCGCCGCTTCACTATCTCCTCGAGGGGTCAGAGCTGATGTTCTTCGCCAACCAGTCCGCGCGCCCGCTGCGCATCGCCGCCGTCCTCGCCCTCGCGGGCCTGGCCGGGCCGGCCCTCGCCCAGGCGCCGGCGCCCAAGGGCAAGGCGGCGCCGACCGCGCCCGCCCCCACCGCGCCCCCGCCGGGCCAGGGCGCCGCCCAGACGCCCGCCGCCCAGACCGGGCCCCAGACCATCAACGTGAAGTCCGAGCCCTCCCAGACCGAGTGGACCAAGGTCTGCGGCAAGGACCAGGGCAGCGGCACCGACGTCTGCTACACCACCCGCGACTTCGTCTCGGACCAGGGCCAGCCGGTGCTGGCGGTGGCCGTCTACGACATGAAGAACCCGCAGACGAAGCAGGAGGTGCGCGTGGTGCGCTACCTCATGCCGCTCGGCCTGCTGCTGCAGCCGGGCATCCGCTTCACCGTCGACGGCCAGCAGGGCACCGCCGGCAAGTTCGCGGTCTGCTTCCCCAACGGCTGCTTCGCGGAGGCCGGCGGCGTCGGCAACGAGCTGATCGCGGCCATGAAGAAGGGCACGCTCCTCAACGTCAGCGTCCAGAACCAGACCCAGCGCGAGGTCACCTTCGCCGTGCCGCTCACCGGCTTCGGCAAGGCCTTCGACGGCCCGGCGATGGATCCGAAGGTGCTCGAGGAGCAGCAGAAGAAGCTCCAGAGCGAGCTCGAGAAGCGCAGCGACGACATGCGCAAGAAGCTCGAGCAGCAGAACGCCGCCGGCGGCACGGCCGCCCCGGCACCCGCAGCGGCTCCCAAGCCCTGATCTGCGTGACGTTTGAACGTGAACGAAAGAGAGGCCGGGCGGATCGCCCGGCCTCTCTTGTGTCGGCATGCCCGATAGCGGAGGCCCGCCTCGATCGAGGGGCGCCCCATCCGTACTCAGGCGCCGCGTGGGCTCGGTGATACGGCTCCCGCTTTGTCCAAGCGGCGAACCGTATCAATTCGCCTGCCGTTCCCGCATTCGGTAGCCGCCGTTCGCATCCCGCTCGAACACCTCGGCGATGCCGGTGTGGCGCAGGGCCTCGCCGGAGGTGTCGTGCACGAGGTTCTGTTCGGAGACGTAGGCGACGTACTCGCTCTCCGCGTTCTCGGCGAAGAGGTGGTAGAACGGCTGGTCCTTGCGCGGGCGCATCTCCTCGGGGATCGCCAGCCACCATTCCTCGGTGTTGTCGAACACCGGGTCGACGTCGAAGACGACGCCGCGGAACGGATAGATGCGGTGGCGGACCACGGCGCCGAGGCCGAATTTGGCGGTTCTCATCGCGGGGGCTGTCATCGTCGTGTCGATCATGAAGGTCAGATAAGGCGCCGGACGCGTCCTGTCATCGTGCGACCAGGTCGTCGTCCGGCGCCGCGCGTCAGCCCAGGTTGTAGGTCTTGGCCAGGTCCGGGTCCTTCTCGGCGACCAGCTTGGCGAGATCGACGATGACCTTGGCCTGCTTCCAGGTGGCGTCGTCCTGCATCTTGCCGTCGAGCATCACCGCGCCGGTGCCGTCGGGCATCGCCTCGACGATGCGCACGGCGAAGGCGACCTCGGCCGGATCGGGCGCGAACACGCGCTTGGCGATGGCGACCTGGTTGGGGTGCAGCGTCCAGGCTCCGGCGCAGCCCATCAGGAAGGCGTTGCGGAACTGGGCCTCGCAGGCATCGCCGTCGGAGAAGTCGCCGAACGGGCCGTAGAACGCCTTGAGGCCGTTGGCCATGCAGGCGTCGACCATCTTCGCGATGGTGTAGTGCCATAGGTCCTGCTGGGCGCTGGCCCGGGCGGCGCCGTCCGTGGTCGGGTCGGCGATGACCCGGTAGTCGGGATGCCCGCCGCCGACGCGGGTGGTCTTCATGCCGCGCGAGGCCGCGAGATCGGCCGGCCCCAGGCTCATACCGTGCATGCGCGGCGACGCGCTCGCGATGGCGTCGACGTTGGCCACGCCCTCGGCCGTCTCCAGGATGGCATGGACGAGGATGGGCTTGGTGACGCCGTGCTTGGCCTCGAGCTGGGCCAGCAGCTGGTCGATGTAGTGGATGTCCCACGGCCCCTCGACCTTGGGCACCATCACCACGTCGAGCTTATCCCCCACCTGGGACACGATCTCGAACAGGTCGTCGAGAATCCAAGGGCTGTTCAGGGCGTTGATGCGCGTCCACAGGCCGGTGCCGGAAGCCGCGAAATCCGTGGCCTGCGCCATGGCGACGAAGCCCTTGCGGGCGGCCTCCTTCTGGTCGACCGGCACCGCGTCCTCGAGGTTGCCGAGCACCACGTCGACGGTGGCCGCGAGTTCGGGCACCCGGGCACGGACCTTGTCGTTGTGGGGCGGCACGAAGTGGATCATCCGCTCGAGCTTGACGGGCAGGTCGCGAAACGGTGCCGGCGCACCGGTGGCGAGGGGCTGGAAGAAGCGGCGCGGCAGTTTCATCGGGGCTCTGGCTCCGTGGGGCGGGATCGGAACGGCGGGCACCCCCGCCTCCTCCGTCAGCGGTTAGTTCATGCTCGCCCCCCAGGTCAAAGAACGGATGCGTTTTCGCACACCGGGAACCACGCGGGGGCCGCCGGCCGCCTCGCCCCGGAACCGCCGTTGCGACCTTGCGTTTTGCCAATCAGGGCGGGTGGCGTGAACGAGGATCAGGCGATGTCCGGATCGACCAATCGACCCGCCCCGGCGCGGCGCGCTCGCAGGACGGCGTGGCTCACGGCCGGGGTCATCGCGGGCTCCCTCTCGCTCGCGGCGAGCGCATCGGTCGAGGCCGGCCCCGCCGAGCGGCAGAAACCGGCCGAGAGGGTCGCCTTCACGGCCGGCGAGGCGGCCGCCGCGCAGCCCGACGGCCTGATCGGCGTGCGGATCGCCGGCGACGATCCCGCCGCTTTCCAGGCCCTGATCGACGGAGCCTCCCGGGCGAGCGACCCCTGGCTGGTGATGTCGGGCGGCGGCGAGAACGGCGCCTTCGCGGCCGGCCTCCTCAACGGCTGGAGCGCTTCGGGTGAGCGGCCCTCCTTCGGCGTGATCACCGGGGTGAGTACCGGCGCGATGATCGCGCCCTTCGCCTTCGTGGGCGCCAGCGAGGACGCGACGCTGGCCAAGGCCTACACGGAGGTCTCGGCCGCGGACGTGTTCGAGTTCGGGGCGACCCCGATGTCGCTCACCGACACCTGGCCGCTCAAGCGGCGGATCGACCGGTCGGTGACGGCCGACCTCCTCAAGGCCGTGGCGGCCGAGCACGCGAGGGGCAGGCGCCTGCTGGTGGCGACCACGGCGGTGGACGCCGAGCGCCCGGTGCTGTGGGACATGGGCGCCATCGCCACCGCCGGGGGGCCCAAGGCGCTCGCCCTGTTCCGCTCGGTCATCCTGGCCTCGGCGGCGGTGCCCGGCGTTTTTCCGCCGGTGCTGATCGAGGAGCGGGGGCAGGACGGCAAGGCGTTCCAGGACATGCACGCCGACGGCGGCACCATGGCCCCGTTCTACCTCGCGCCGGAGGCGGCCCTGCTGGGCGACACCCTGCGGCTGCCGACGCAGATGGTCTACCTCGTGATCAACAACCGGCTGAGCCCGGACTTCCAGATGGCGAGCCGCAGCACCCTGAGCGTGCTCGGGCGCGCGATGTCGGCCGCCATCAAGGCCCAGACCCGCATGGCGCTGGCCGTGGCCCGCACCTTCGCCGTCCGCGAGGGCATCGCGCTCAAGGTGGCCCAGATCGACGGCCGCTTCACGAAGACGAGCGCGGTGCCCTTCGACGGGGCCTACATGCGGGCGCTGTTCGCCCACGGCGCCGCCCTGGGGCGGGCCGGCACCGCCTTCACGCAAGAGGAGGCACACGGCGCCACAAGTTCGCTGCGGCCGCTGCCGCGCCCGGACCTCTCCCCGCGCCCGGAGACGGCCCCGCGCCGGGACATCGCCGTTCGCTGATCAGCGCGCGCCGGCCCGCATCAGGGCCGGCGCGCCCATGCGCGGCAGCACGCCCTCGCGCATCACGATGCGCCGCAGGGGCGCAATCGAGGTCATGGCGATCAGCCCGATGCCCCGCAGGGCGTCCACCGGCACGAGACCAGTGAGCAGGCTGCGGTTGAGGAGGTCCACGGCCGCGGTCCGCAGCCGCGCATCGCGGGAGCGCGAGCGGGCAAAGCCCGCGAGCGCCTGGCGCGAGCCGGGATCGCGTCCCTCGGAGCGGGCGCCGAGCACCGCATCGCGCAGCGCCGCCGCATCGCGAAGGCCGAGGTTCAGCCCCTGTGCCCCGATCGGCGGGAAGACGTGGGCGGCCTCGCCCACCAGCGCCAGCCGGTCGGCCACCGGGCTCGCCACGGAGAGGCCGCGCATCGGCACGAGGCCGCGCGGCCCGTCGATGCGCATGGCCCCGAGCATCGCCTGCGCCTGGGTCTCGACCGCCTGGGCCAGGGCGTCGTCGTCGAGTTCCGACAGGCGCCGGGCCGCCATCTCGGCCGTCACCCAGACGAGGCTGGAGCGATGGCCGCCGGGCAGGGGCACCAGGGTGAACGGCCCCTGGCGGGTGTGGAACTCGGTGGAGACGTCCCGGTGCGGCCGGTCGTGGGCCAGCAGCGTGGTGATCGCCGCCTGGGGATAGGACCAGGTCCGTTCCCGGATGCCGGCGCTCCTGCGCATGACGGAGCGTCCGCCGTCGGCGGCGACCACGAGCCGGGCGGCGATACCGCTGCCGTCGGCCAGGCGCACGGTGGCGGCATCCACCCCCGTCTCGAGGTCGGCCGCATCGGCCTCGACCAGGGTGAGGTTGGCCGCGGTCCGCGCCACGTCGCGCAGGGAGGCGACCAGCCGGGCACTCTCGACGTTCCAGCCGAAGGCCTCGAGACCGATCTCGGTGGCGACGAAACGCGCCGGCGGAGGCCGGAACAGGCTGCCGGTGTCGTCGACGATGTGGAGTTCGGCCAGCGGCGCGGCGTGAGGGGCGATCGCCGCCCAGGCGCCGAGCGCGTCGAGGAAACGCACCGATCCGTCGAGGAGGGCGACGGTCCGGCCGTCGGCCACCGCGCCGTGCCGCCCGATCAGGGCGGTGGCGACGCCGTCGCGCGCCAGCGCCAGGGCGGCACACAGGCCGACCGTACCGGCACCGACCACGGCGGCCTCGAAGCGGGGAGGGGATGTCATGGGTTTCTAGCCTCCAACCTGAACGCGCGTCCCCCCTCGCGGGGCGGGATCGAGGGCGGGGGGGTCCGCTGGCCTCCGGAGGAGGGTCACCCGGCCACCCCCGCCTCCGACGTCTCCCCACAAGGATGAGGAGAGCCACGCCTTATCCGAAGAGATGGCCATCGCCCGCCCGCTTCAAGCCCCACGATTGCGCGACATCCTGGCCTTCCACGACGCAACCCTGGGCGGAAGGCGCCGTTACGCTTCGGCACGACGAAGACGCCGCAGGAGGGAACCCCGTGAACCTCGCCATCGCGCTCCTGGCCCTCGGGTTCCTGATGCTGGTGGCCTATCGCGGCTTTTCCGTCATCCTGTTCGCGCCGGTCGCGGCGTTGGCCGCGGTGCTCCTCACCGATCCGTCCGCGGTGCTGCCCGTGTTCAGCGGGCTGTTCATGGACAAGCTCGTCGGCTTCGTGAAACTCTACCTGCCGGTGTTCCTGCTCGGCGCGGTGTTCGGCAAGGTCATCGAGCTGTCGGGGTTTTCGCGCGCCATCGTCACCGCGGTGATCGACCTCGTCGGCCCGCGCCGGGCGGTGCTCTCGATCGTGCTGGTGTGCAACCTGCTCACCTACGGCGGCGTCTCGCTGTTCGTGGTGGTGTTCGCGGTCTATCCGTTCGCGGTCGAGGCGTTTCGGCTCAGCGACATCCCAAAACGCCTCATTCCCGGCACCATCGCCCTGGGCGCCTTTTCCTACACCATGGACGCGCTGCCGGGCACGCCGCAGATCCAGAACATCATCCCCACCACCTTCTTCAACACCACCACCTGGGCCGCGCCCTGGCTCGGGCTGATCGGCGCCGCCTTCATCCTGACGCTGGGCGTCCTCTATCTCGACCGACGCATCGCCTCCGCCCGGCGCTCGGGCGAAGGCTACGGCAGCGGCCACGCCAACGAGCCGGCCGCCCTCGCCGACGAGTCCCTGGCGCATCCGGCCGTCGCGCTCCTGCCGCTCGTCGTCGTGGGCCTGTCCAACCTCGCCTTCACCGCGCTGATCCCGCGCCTCTACGGCCCCACGGTCGAGACCACGCTGGCGGGCCTCGACAAGCCGATCGTGACGACCACCACCCAGGTCACCGCGATCTGGGCGGTGGAACTGGCGCTGCTCCTCGGGATCGCCACGGTGTTCGCCTTCGCCTGGAAGCCGGTGGCCTCAGGCTTCGCGCAGGGCAGCAAGGCGGCGGTGGCGGGCTCTCTGCTGGCCGCCCTCAACACCGCCTCCGAATACGGGTTCGGGGCCGTCATCGCGGCCCTGCCGGGCTTCCTCGCCATCCGCGAGGCGCTCTCCGCCATCCCCGACCCGCTGATCAACGAGGCGGTGACGGTGACCGCACTTGCCGGCATCACCGGCTCGGCCTCGGGGGGCCTGAGCATCGCGCTGGCCGCCATGTCCGCCACCTTCGTCACGGCGGCGCAGACCGCGCAGATCCCGATGGAGGTGCTCCATCGGGTAGCCGCCATGGCCAGCGGCGGCATGGACACCCTGCCCCACAACGGCGCCGTCATCACCCTGCTCGCGGTGACCGGCCTCACCCACCGCCAGGCCTATGCCGACATTTTCGCGATCACGATGCTGAAAACCGTAGCGGTGTTCGTGGTGATCGGAGTGTTTTATGCGACGGGGATCGTGTGAGGCGAGGGGAGCGTCGGTTGCGAACCCACGAACCACACCGCCCGCCTTGTCCCCGCGCCCACGCCCTATATGAGCGCTCACCAGCACCGAGGAGCAAGCGACCATGACCAAGGCGATCCGGGTTCACGAATACGGCGGCCCCGAGGTGATGCGGCTGGAGGAGGTGACGCTGCCCAAGCCGGGTCCCGGCCAGGTCCGGGTCCGGCAGACCGCCATCGGCGTCAACTTCATCGACATCTACTTCCGCTCGGGCGCCTACAAGGCCGCCGCCCTGCCCTTCACCCCCGGCAAGGAGGGCGCGGGCGTCATCGTCTCGCTCGGGGAGGGCGTCACCGGTTTCCGGGTCGGCGAGCGCGTCGCCTACGGCTCGGCCGCCAACACCTATGCCGAGGAGGTGGTGATCGAGGCGAGCGCGGCCGTGCATCTCTCCGAGCGGGTCGACGACGTCACCGCCGCCGCGATGATGCTGAAAGGCCTCACCGCCGAGTACCTGCTGCACCGGACCTACAAGGTGAAGGCCGGCGACACGATCCTGTTCCACGCCGCCGCCGGCGGCGTCGGTCTCATCGCCTGCCAATGGGCCAAGCACCTCGGCGCCACCGTCATCGGCACCGTCGGCTCGGCCGAGAAGGCGGAGCTCGCCCGCGCCAACGGCTGCGACCACGTCATCCTCTACCGGGACGAGGATTTCGCCGCCAAGGTGAAGGAGATCACCAAGGGCAAGGGCGTGCCGGTGGTCTACGACGGCGTCGGCAAGGACACCTTCCCGGCCTCGCTGGACTGCATCAGCCCGCTCGGCCTGTTCGCGAGCTTCGGCTCGGCCTCGGGGCCGATCCCGCCCTTCGACATCGCGCTGCTCAACACCAAGGGCTGCCTCTACGCCACCCGGCCCTCGCTGTTCGCCTATTCGAGCCACCGCGACGTGCTCGATTCCATGGCCGCCAACCTGTTCTCGGTGGTGGGCAACGGCGCCGTGAAGATTCCGGTCCATTCCCAGGCGCCGCTCGCCGAAGCCCAGCAGGTCCACCGGGATCTGGCCGGCCGCAAGACCACCGGGGCCACGGTGATGATCCCCTGACCGAAAGCCCGCACGCCGAGAACCCGCACGCCGAGAGTCCGCAAACCATGGCCTGGACCGGCACAGACCTCCTCCTCGTCATCGACGTGCAGGTGGATTTCCTGCCCGGCGGGGCTCTCGCCGTGCCGGACGGCGACGCGGTGATCGCCCCGATCAACTGGCTGATCGGGGCGGCCCCCCACGTGGTCCTGACACAGGACTGGCACCCGGCCGGCCACGTCTCCTTCGCCTCCAGCCATCCCGGCCGGGCAGCCTTCGAGGCGGTGGCGCTCCCCTACGGCACCCAGGTGCTGTGGCCGGACCATTGCGTGCGGGGATCGGCCGGGGCGGCGTTCCACCGGGATCTCAGGACCGACCGGGCCGAACTGGTGATCCGCAAGGGCCACCACCCCGATGTCGACAGTTACTCGGCCTTCCTCGAGGCCGACCGGCGCACCCCCACGGGGCTCGCCGGCGCCCTGCGCGAGCGCGGGTTTTCGCGATTGGTGCTGTGCGGGCTCGCCACCGACTACTGCGTCGCCTGGAGCGCGCTCGACGCGCGGGCGGCGGGGTTCGCGGTGGCGGTGGTGGAGGACGCCGTGCGCGGGATCGACCGCGACGGCTCGGTGGCGCGGGCGTGGGGTGAGATGACGGCGGCGGGGGTTGAGCGGATCGAGAGCGGGAAGATTGCAAGCGGATAAGGAAATTCCGCTCGATCCAGACGCCCTTGAAATACACCTCAGGTTTACGATATCACTAAAGTCAACTTGAGGTATGAAACATGGCTGATGATCTCGATCAGCGCGGCCCTCCCGACCGGCAGCGCATCAACGTCAACGAATCCTGGGAAGTAACCTGGTGGTGCAAGGAATTTGGCGTCACCGAAGCGCAACTACGGGCGGCCGTAAAGGCGGTCGGTCCTATGGTGAAGGACGTGGCTCGCCATCTGGGCAAACCGGTTCCGTAGCGGCCGCACGAGCGACCGACAGCCTTTCAAGTCCGGGGCCACGGCATGGCCGGTTCCGGACTTGAGGCGTCCAAACGCTACACCGCACTCCCATACAGATCGTAGGCATCCGCCCGCTCGATCTTCACGGTGACGATGTCGCCGACCCGTAGCGGTCGGCGGCTCGTGACGTGGACGGCGCCGTCGATCTCGGGGGCGTCGTATTTCGAGCGGCCCTTGGCGAGGCCGGGGCCGGCCTCGTCGATGATGACGGGCAGGCGCTTGCCGATGCGGGCCTTCTGCAGGCGCAGCGACACCACCTGCTGCGCCTCCATGAACCGGCGCTTGCGCTCGGCCTTCAGTTCCGGCGGGACCGGATCGCCGAGCCCGTTGGCCACCGCGCCGCCCACCGGCTCGAACTCGAAGCAGCCGACGCGCTCGAGCTTGGCTTCGCGGATCCAGGCCAGAAGCTCCTCGAACTCAGCGTCGGTCTCGCCGGGAAAGCCGACGATGAAGGTCGAGCGGATGGCGAGATCCGGGCAGACCTCGCGCCAGCGCCGGATGCGCTCCAACTGGCGCTCCTGGTTGCCGGGCCGGCGCATGCGCTTGAGCACGCTGGGAGACGCGTGCTGGAGCGGCATGTCGAGGTAGGGGAGCACACGCCCCTCGGCCATGAGCGGGATGACCTCGTCCACATGCGGGTAGGGGTAGACGTAGTGGAGCCGGACCCAGGCGCCGAGCTGCCCGAGTTCGCCGGCCAGGTCCGCGAATTTGGCCCGCACCTCGCGGTCCCGCCATGGGCTCGCGGCGTAGCGGATGTCGACGCCGTAGGCGGAGGTGTCCTGCGAGACCACCAGCAGTTCCTTGACGCCGGCCTTGACCAGCTTCTCTGCCTCGCGCAGCACGTCGCCGGCCGGACGGCTGACGAGGTCGCCGCGCAAGCTCGGGATGATGCAGAAGGTGCAGCGGTTGTTGCAGCCCTCGGAAATCTTCAGGTAGGCGTAGTGGCGCGGCGTCAGCTTCACCCCTTGCGGCGGCACCAGGTCGAAGAACGGGTCGTGGGCCGGGGGCACCGCCTCGTGGACGGCCGCCACCACCGATTCGTAGGCCTGCGGGCCGGTGACGGCGAGAAGGTTCGGATACTTCGCCCGGATCTCCTCGGGCTGCGCGCCCATGCAGCCGGTGACGATGACCCGGCCGTTTTCGGCCATGGCCTCGCCGATCGCGGCCAGCGACTCGGCCTTCGCCGAATCGAGGAAGCCGCAGGTGTTGACGATGACGACGTCGGCGCCGTCGTGGCGGCGGGAGAGCTCGTAGCCCTCGGCGCGCAGGTGCGTGAGGATACGCTCGGAATCCACCAGCGCCTTCGGGCAACCGAGGGAGACGAAGGAGATCTTCGGGGCCGCGCCTTTGAGCGTGGGCAGGACGGATGCGGTCATGATGGCTCGTCGGGCACGGCGCGATCGGCGCCAAGGGCTTGGCCGGGGCGATCGCACGGGTGCGGGATTTGGATGCAGGGTCTATAGCGCCATCCGTCCGATCTTGCGAGCCTGGCCCGCTTTGTCATGACCGGACAGGAGCTTGGCCGCGGCCGCGGCGGCGGGTGGGGGGCTCCCCCCGGTCGTCCGTCCGCGCCGGCCCGGACGATTTCGCAGCGGCGCCCCCAGCACAAAGGGTGCATAAGGGCTCCCACGGCCATCGGCCCGGCCTAAGGCCGCTCGTCAGACAGCAAGAGTCCAGCCCGACCCGCCCATGTGGACCCAAGACATCTGGATTCGAGACCTCCCGTCCCTCGATCCCGTCGCGGCGGCCCTGGCGCTGTCGCAGCTGCCGGGGCTCGCCTTCCTCGACAGCGCAATGACGCACGAGACCCTCGGGCGCCGCTCGATCGTTGCCGCCGATCCGTTCGGGCGGTTCCGCTGCAGCGGGGGCCGGGCGAGCCTCGACGGCCGGCCCCTCGACGGCCCGCCGCTCTCGGCCCTGCGCGCCTGCCTCGCCCCCTACCGCGTCGCGCCGGAGCCGGGGCTGCCCGCCTTCCCGGGGGGGGCCATCGGTTACATCGCCTACGACTTCGGGCGCACCCTCGAACCCGCCGCCGTTCCGGCCCGGCGGGCCGGCCTGTGCGACGACATCGCCCTCAATCTCTACGACACGCTGTTGTCGATCGACCACGAGACCGGGCGCTGCCGGCTCGTGGCCACGGGCTTTCCCGAGACGACGCCGGCCGGGCGGAAGGCGCGCGCCGCGGCGCGGCTCGACGCCTTCGCGGCCCTGCTGGAGAAGGCCGGCCCGCCGCCGGCCGCCGGCCCCGCCGTCCCGCTCGCCTGGACCTCGAATTTTTCGCGCTCCGCCTACGAGGCGGCGGTGGAACGGGTGCGCGACTACATCCGGGCCGGCGACATCTACCAGGCCAACCTCGCCCAGCGCTTCGAGGCGGCGCTGCCGCCGGGCTTCGACGGCTTCGCCCTGTACCGGCGCCTGCGCGCCACCAACCCGGCGACATTCGGCGCCTACCTGGCCTTCGACGGCCTGACGGTGGCCTCCAGCAGCCCCGAACGCTTCCTCAAGCTCGACGGCCGCAGCGTCGAGACCCGGCCGATCAAGGGCACGGTCCGGCGCGTCGCCGACCCGGACGAGGACCGCCGGCGCGGCGAGGCCCTGCAGGCCGACCCCAAGGAGCGGGCCGAGAACATCATGATCGTCGACCTCCTGCGCAACGACCTCTCGCGGATCTGCGAGCCGCACAGCGTGACGGTGCCGACCCTGTGCGGCCTCGAATCCTACGCCTCGGTGCATCACCTCGTCTCGGTGGTCACCGGCACCCTCAGGGCCGGCGCCGACGCCCTCGATCTCCTCGGCGCCACCTTCCCCGGCGGCTCGATCACCGGCGCGCCCAAGCTCAGGGCGATGGACATCATCACCGAGATCGAGGGCGATGCCCGCGAACTCTACTGCGGCGCCATCGGCGCCATCGGCTTCGACGGCTCGCTCGACACCGCCATCGCCATCCGCACCGTCTTCATGGACGGGGGAAGGGCGGTGCTGCAGTCGGGGGGCGGCGTCACCCTGCTCTCGGACCCGGCGGCCGAATACGAGGAGACCCTGACCAAGGCCGCCCGCGTGTTCGAGGCCTTCGACGACCCGGAGGCGGCATGATCCTCGTCGTCGACAACTACGATTCCTTCGTCTTCAACGTGGTGCGCTACCTCGAGGAACTCGGGGAGACGGTGCGCGTGGTGCGCAACGACGCCCTCGACGTGTCCGGCATCCGGGCGCTCGGCCCCGACGCCCTGGTGATCTCGCCGGGGCCGTGCACCCCGGCGCAGGCCGGCATCTCGGTGCCCGCGATCCGCGACCTCTCGGGGGAGATCCCGATCCTCGGCGTCTGCCTCGGCCACCAGGCGATCGGCGCCGTCTTCGGCGGCCGGGTGGAGCGGGCAGGGCGGCCGCTGCACGGGCAGGGCACGCCGATCCGCCACGACGGGCGGGGCCTGTTCGCCGGCCTGCCCGACCCGATGACGGTGGGGCGCTACCATTCGCTGATCGTGGCGCCCTCGGACGCCATGGCGCAGGTTCTCGCCGTCGACGCCGTCTCCACGGACGGGGAGGTGATGGCGCTCAGCCACCGCAGCCATCCGACCTGGGGGGTGCAGTTCCATCCGGAATCCGTGCTCACCGAGCACGGCCACGACCTGTTCTCCAACTTCCTCGGCCTCGCCCGCGACTGGCGCGAGGGCCACGCGAAAGGCTGAGCCGTGCTCTGGTTCGAGGGCCGCCTCGTCGAGGGCGCCACCGTCCCCTTCGACCTGTCCGACCGCGGCCTGACGCTGGGCGACGGGGTGTTCGACACCGCGCTCTGCCTCGGCGGCCGGATCGCCTTCGAGGCCGAGCACGTCACCCGCCTCGTGGCGGCGGCCGCACACCTCGGCTTTGCCGTCCCGCGCCCGACCGTCGAGACGGCGATGCGCGCGCTGGCGGCCGCCTGCCCGCAGGCGGCGATCCGCACCACGCTCACCCGCGGCACCGGCCCGCGCGGGCTCGCCCCCCCGCCGGACGCGCGCCCCGCGCTCTGGGCCAGCGCCGCCCCCTTGCGCCCGGGGATGGCCTTCGCGCCGTTGAGCCTGCTGCCGGTGGAGACCCGCCGCAACGAGACCTCGGTCTGTTCCCGCCTCAAGACCCTCGGCTACCTCGACGCGGTGCTCGCCGCCCGCGACGCCGCGCAGGCCGGGTTCGACGAGGCCCTGTTCCTCAACACCCGCGGCGCCGTCGCCTGCGCGGGCACCGGCAACCTCTTCGCCCTGAAGGGCGAGTGCCTCGTCACGCCGCCCCTGCGCGACGGCGCGCTCGACGGCATCATGCGCAGCCGCATCCTTCTCCACGCGGCGGAGTGCGGCCTGAGGGTAGAGGAGACCGCGCAGCCGCTGAGCGCCTATGCCGACGCCGATGCGGTCGTCCTCACCAATTCCCTGCGCCTGATCGCCCCCGTCTCCGCCATCGGAATTTGGAATATTCCGTCGGTCGATCACCCCGTCGTGGCGCGGTTGACGCAGGCGGTGCGCCGCGACGTCACGGGCGCCTGCGGTGTGTCGGGGATTCCGTGACCGGCATGGCCCCGATCATGGACCCGGTCATGACCCCAATCTCGGCCCCGCCCCCCTCCGGACCCGCCTGGATGCGGGCGGCGCTGATCATCGTCTTCGGCGGCATCGGCCTGGTCCACCTCACGGCCCCCGACGCCTTCCTGCCGATCATGCCGGAGTGGGTGCCGCGGCCCCGCCTCGTCGTCGTCCTGACCGGGTGGTACGAGCTCGCCGGCTGCATCGGCCTGCTGGTGCCGCGCCTGCGCCGGACCGCCGGCCTGATGCTGGCGCTCTATGCCGTCGCGGTGTTCCCGGCCAACATCAAGCACGCCCTGGAAGGCATCGCGGTGCCGGGCCTGCCGCAGAGCTGGTGGTACCACGGGCCGCGCCTGGCCATGCAGCCGGTCATCGTCTGGTGGGCCCTCTACGCCACCGGCTGGACGCGCTGGCCGTGGCGGGTGCGGACGAACGGGGAAAGGAAGAGGCAGGGGTGATCCGGTCGTGGGCGATCTTCGCCCGTGCCCGGTCCCCCTCATCCCGAAGCGCTCCTTGCGGCGGCAACGAGCCTCGAAGGAGGGTTCCGGACGGCTCCGAGATGCCTCCCTCGCCCCCTCCTTCGAGGCCGCCGTCGCGGCGCCTCAGAATGACGTCGACGTCGGAGGAATATGCTCGGCATTCTTGGAATAAAAAGGAATATTCCTATTCCTTCCGTTCGTCTCGCTTCACCGCCTGCCAGGCCGCCTCCATCGCGGCGAGATCGCTTTTCGCGAGGGGGGTTCCGTCCCGGTCGAGGCGGGTGGCCATCGCCGTGAAGCGGCGCTCGAACTTGGCGTTGCCGCGCCGCAGCGCTTCCTCCGGATCGATCGACAGGTGCCGGGCGAGGTTGGCGACGGAGAACAGGAGGTCGCCGATCTCCTCCGCGATCGCCCCGGGGGCACCCTCGGCCATGGCCTGCGAGACCTCGTCGATCTCCTCGCGGACCTTGGCGACGACCTCGGCCGGGTCGGGCCAGTCGAACCCGACGCTCGCCGCCCGTCGCGAGATCTTCTCCGCCCGCGACAAGGCGGGGAGGGCGCGGGCGATATCCGCGAACGGCCCCGGGTCGGGTCGAGGGTCATCCTCGAGTCCAGGGGTGTCCCGCCCGGCGGCGCGTTCGCGCGCCTTGACCGCGTTCCACAGCACCGCGACCGCATCCGGATCGGTCGGCCGGCCCCCATCCTCGAGCACGCGGCCGTCGGGCTCGAACACGTGCGGATGCCGGCGGATCAGCTTGGCAGTGATGGCAGCGACGACATCGCCGAAATCGAAGGCGCCGGTCTCCTCGGCCAGGCGCGCCTGGAACACGACCTGGAGCAGCAGGTCGCCGAGCTCGTCGCGCAGGTCTGACGGACGCCCCCGCTCCACCGCGTCGGCGACCTCGTAGGCCTCCTCGATGGTGAAGGGGACGATGCTGGCGGGGGTCTGGGCGAGGTCCCAGGCACAGCCGAAATCCGGATCGCGCAGGGTCGCCATCAACCCGATCAGGCGATCGATCGCCGCCTGTGTCGCCTGTGCGCTCATGAACGATCCCGGGATTGGAGAGAGACGATCCTGCCGGACTGGCGCCTGCGTCGGCCGTCGGAGCGACAGGTGACCATGGGGTTAAGAAATCCCGGTCGTTCTGTCACCGGTCTCGGCCTCTGGAGACGGACAGTGGACGGCGCTCTGACAACGTCCAAGACATCGTCTTTGGGAGGCTGTTCGTTTCGACGAACGATCCCGTCCGGTACTAGGAAAGTTATCAGGAAGGATTCTCAGAGAGTCTTTTCGGCAAGTTATAGGAGGCCGGAAAAAATCTCGTCACGACAGAGGGTTGAGCGATGTTTCGGTATCGAACTCTGCGCGACTCCGCATCCGACTCTGCGGTGGTCCGTATCCAGATCTGCGTGGCATCGTGGGGCTCGCGTATCGAGATCTGCGTAGCTGCGTATGGGATTCGGCGGGGATGGCGGGCTCGGCCGGTGAACTATGGGGACAGATCCCGCATCCGCCCCCGTATCGAACTCTGCGTCGGCCGATCGCGGCGCGGAGCGGCGTCCTGTCCGCCTCGGGACGCCGTCGCACGGATACCCCGGTGCGACCACTGATCGCCGGCCCGTGCGGCGCATGCCGTCAGGCCGTGCCAAGACGCCGGCCGAGCCGGCGTGCGTGCCGTGCCAAGACGCCGGCCGAGCCGGCGTGAATCCGTGGGTAACGGGGATTTCGCGAGGAAACCGCAGGCCGGTGCGACTCTCCTGCGCCCAATCGTGCCATGCACGACGATCGGCGCTGCGGCGGGACGAAGTCGGGGAGGGGGCGTGTCGGGGATCGAGGAGAAGCTGGCCCGGATCCGCGATCTCGATCTCCTGGCCGAGATCGAGGGCGCGCGCGGCGGCTTCCTGTTCGCCACCATCGTCGAGCACGTGCTGCACCGCCAGCTCGCCAGGGACGCCGAGGCCGCCTCGCGCCAGGCACTCACCGGACGGCGCCTCGACATGGCCCGCGACCAGCGCCGGCGCGACGCCGTGCGCGAGGTGATCGAGAACGAGCCGACGGCGCCCGAGAACCTGCAGCACATCCACAGTGTGCTCGCCCTGTGCGGCCTGCCCTACCGCGATCCGGGCTCGGCACGCGAGTTCTTCCGGGACTACGGCCGCAACTCCCTCAGCCTGCTCGCCGGGCGGCTCAAGAACCCGGCCAACGGCGAGATGGAGCCGCAGGGCCTGCCCTACGGCCCCAAGGCCCGCCTCGTCCTCCTGCATCTGTGCACCGAGGCGGTGCGCCAGCGCAGCCCCACCATCGCCGTGGCCGACAGCCTGTCGGGCTTCATGAAGGAGATGGGGTTCGCCGTCACCGGGGGCGAGCGCGGCACGATCCGCCAGTTCAAGGAACAGCTCAACCGGCTCGCCGCCTGCACCATGCAGATCGGCCTGTGGGACGGCGGCGACACCGCCCGCACTCTCAACGTGCCGCCGTTCCGGCAACTGGCCCTGTGGCTGCCCCAGGGCGGGGAGGGGCACGTCTGGTCCAAGACCGTGCAGTTCCACCAGGACTTCTACGACAACCTGATCCAGCACGCCCTGCCCGTCGACATCCGGGCGGCGCGGGCGTTCTCGGGCTCGGCGCGCAAGCTCGACCTGCTGTTCTGGGTCGGCTACCGCCTGCGGGCCCTGCAGCGCCCCTTGCGCCTCACCTGGACGAACCTGCACGGGCAGTTCGGGGCCGACAACGCCAGCATCCGCAGCTTCCGCCAGGCCTTCAAGGCCGATTTCGCGCACCTGTGCGAGGTGTTCCCCAAGCTCCCCATCACCCTCGACGACACCGGCATGTTGCTCAAGCCCGCGGACGCCTCCACCCTCCTGATCCCACCGCGCAGCGGCCGGCCGGCCAGGGCCAGCCGCGCGACCGCCGCCTGATACGGCGGCCGCTCGATGAAAGCGGGAACCCCATCGGCAAGCCCGCGCGGTGCCCGTGCGAAGCCCAGGCCCGCATCGCGTCGTGATCGACCGGAGACGGTACGAGACCGGCGAGACCCGATATTCCAATCTGAGGTGTTGGAATAATCCGTTGCTTGCGCTAGGAACGGCGGGCAGATCCGGATCTCGCCCATGGAATTTCCGACCCAGGCGCAAGCGCAGGCCCACCTCGAGGCGCTGCGACGCCGCCGCGACGCCCTCGACCGGGAGATCGCCGACTGCTTGGCGTTCCTCGACCTCGGCCACCGCCTCCGGCCGGCCGCGTCACTCCCCGAACCGGCGTCGGATCGGGCCATGGCGCCGGACGGGTTCGATGCCGGCGACGACGCGTCCCGTTCCGAGGCCCGGCGCCGGGGCCGGGCGATCGTCGCTGCCTGCGTCGCGCTCCTACGCGAGGCGGGCCGGCCGCTGCATGCGGGGGAACTCGTCGCCGGCCTCGCTGCCGCCGGCGTCACGGTGCCGGGCCCCGATCCGGTGGCCGCCCTCAACACCCGCCTGTGGAAGCGCTCGAATCCCGGCGGCCCGTTCCGGCGCCTCGGCGACGCCGTCTATGACTTGGCCTGAAAGCTTGGCCAAAGACTTGGCCGAAGGGGCGAGGGCACGACGAACTGCGGTTCGCCGGGGGGCCCGCCGTCACGGTGATGCACCGATCCGGCCCACCGCACCGGCCCTTGCCGCCCGCCCGGAACCCCTGCCGAGGGGGGATCCGGCCGAGGGCCAGAGCGATGAAGCGACCCGAAACCATCGGTGGGGCGAGCGTTCGCTGAGTCCTTCAGCCTCACGAGTCCTTCAGCCTCAAAAGTCCTTCAGCCTCAAAAGTCCTTCAGCCTCTCATGGCCCTCACCGGCCCGGCGTGAAGCTGATGGTGGCCACCGCCCGCTTGGTGCGGTCCTCCGGCCAGGGGGCGGCCTTCTGGGGGGCGCGGCCGGAATAGACCATCGTGCCCTCGCCCTTGCGCAGGGTGACGCGGCCGCGCGGGGTGTTCACGGTCACGAGGCCGTCGAGGACGAGGACGCCGAAGCCGCCGTCGATCGGGCCGCCCCAGACCGTGGTGCCGCGCACCCCCAGCGTCCCCACCGCGGTGCGGATCGCGACGTTGCCCCCGGTCGGGCCCTCGATCTTGCCGCCCACGAACAGGAAGGCACCGCGCGCCACCGTGATCCCGAGCTTTCCGCCCTGGCGCTCGGGTTTGTAGACGAACTCGTCCACCGTGAGCTTGGCGTGTTCGCCGAGCGTCAGGACGGTGCCGTCGCTGAGCTTGGCCTCCAGGCGCGAGGAGCCCCCGGTGCGGATCATGTCGCTGAAATAGACCGGGCCCGTCGCCGTCATGTCGCGGGGCTGGCCCTCGACCACGGCCACGGCCTGGCGTTCGACCTTGTCGACCCGGCCGACCACGGTGGCGGCCCCGGCCGCGGACGGGCCGAACAGGGTCGATGCGACCGCGAGAAGGGCAGGAAGGAGGGCGGGCGGCAGGGTGGCGCGGGAGGGCATCATCGGGGTGGCTATCCGGTCCGGGCGAGCGAAGGGGGGGCGAGGAACGAAGGGGCAGGCCCGTCGGGGGCCGTCGGGGGGCCGGCGAGGGCGCGGGTTCCGGCGGTGCGGACGAGCGCAAGGGTCTCGGCCAGGGGCACCGGCCGGCCGAACAGGTAGCCCTGGCCGAAGGCGCAGCCCATGGCGGTCAGGGCCTCGGCCTCGGCCGGGATCTCGATGCCCTCGGCCACCACCGGGATGGCGAGTTCGTCGGCGAGCCGCAGGATGGTCTGGACGATCTTGCGGCTGCGCGGGTCGCCGAGCATCGCCTGCACGAAGGCGCGGTCGACCTTGAGGGTCGTGATCGGCAGGGTGCTCAGGTAGCTCAGGCTCGAATAGCCGGTGCCGAAATCGTCGATGGCGATGCCCATGCCGCTGTCGCGGCAGCGGGTGAGGGCGTCCGCGGCGGCGCGCGGGTCCTGCATCAGGATGCTCTCGGTGATCTCGAGCTTCAGGCTCTCGGGCGCCATGCCGCTGGTGGCGAGCATCTCGGCGACCATGGCGGGAAAGCTGATCAGCGCCAGGTCGTGGCCCGAGACGTTGACGCTGACGAAGGGCACGCCCTCCATGGCCTGCGGGTTCTGCAGGGCCGCCAGCATGATCTCCGGCATCACCCGGCCGACCTCGGCGAGCGCCCAGCGGGTGATCTCGACGATGAGGCCGCTCGCCTCGGCCACGGGGATGAAGGCGAGGGGCGGGATCAGGCCGCGTTCGGGGTGGCGCCATCGCATCAGCGCCTCGAAGCCCGCGAACCGGCCCGAATCCAACCGCACGATCGGCTGGAAGAACAGCACCAGTTCGCCCTCGTCGAGGGCGCGGCGCAGCTCGCGTTCCATGACGAGCTGGCCGATGGCGGCCTGCATCTGCGTCGAATGGACCGGCTGGTCGGCGGCGGCGGCGGCCCGGCTCGGCTCGGGATGCGGCAGGGTCGTGCGGTTCACCATCGCGAGCATGTCGCGGTAGCGGGCCATGACGACGCCCAGGCACATCCGCAGGATCGGGTCGAGCTGCGCGATGCGGTGCTGGATCTGGTCGTCGGTCACCGGGATCAGGCTGCAGTCGCGGGCGACCCTGGCGGAGGCCGAACGCGGGCCGGCGTCGAGGAGCGCCATCTCGCCGACGATCTCGCCGGCCCCCCGGGTCGCCAGCCTGACCTCGCCGCCCTCGCGGCGCAGGAAGATCTCGATCTCGCCGTCCATCACGAGATAGGCGGCCCGGCCGACCTCGCCCTCCTCGAACAGCACCGATCCCGTCGGCAGGGTGAGGCGGGCATAGGTATCCGGCATGGGCGTAAGGTGCGCCTCGCAGCCCGCGACAGGGCGACGGGGAAACCTTTGTCAGAAGAAGTTTAAGCGAACCTCTCCGCCCTCCTCGTGCCACCTGCTCGGATACGCCTCGCGGCGGCTCGCGGCATTGGCCGATTCGTTCATCCGGCCTTGCCAGAGTGCCGGGCGAGGCGCGGGTCGCCCGCGTTCCGTTCCATGAGGATCCCGTTGGCGATGCGACGCGGACTGAGACGCCTCTCTCCGGTGATGGCCGGCCTTGCCGCGCTCCTGGCCGTGCTCGCCCTGCGCGCGACCCTGGCCGATCCGTTCGAGCGGCTGCGCCTGGCCGGCTTCGACCTCCTGCAGCGGGCCGCGCCCCGCACCCTCGCGACGCCGGCCCCGGTGCGGGTCGTCGACATCGACGACGCCACCCTGGCGCGACACGGGCAATGGCCGTGGTCCCGCGACACCGTGGCCGGGCTCGTCGACACCCTGCGCGACCTCGGTGCGGCGGCCATCGCCCTCGACGTGGTCTTCGCCGAGCCCGACCGGACCTCGCCGCGCACCCTCGCCGAGACCTGGCGCACCCGCTACGGCTGGCAGGGCGATGCCGCGGGCGACCGCCTGCCGGACCACGACGAGACCCTCGCGGCGTCCTTCGCCAAGGGCCGGGTGGTCTCGGGCTACGGCCTCCTGCCGGCCGACAACGGCGCGGCCGCCCCGGCCCGGCCCGGATTCGCGGTGCTAGGCCCCGATCCGGCCGCGCATCTGCCGGGCTTCTCCGGGGTCATCGCCAACATCCCGCTCCTCGAGCGGGCGGCGGCCGGACACGGCAGCTTCACCATCGCGGCGGGGCGCGACGAGATCGTGCGGCGCCTGCCGATCCTCGGGTCCCTGCGCGGCGGCCTCGTGCCCTCCCTCGCCCTCGAGGCGCTGCGGGTGGCGCAGGGCGAGGACACCGTCCGGGTCCGCACCGAGCAGAACGGCGGCCCGGACGGCGCCGTCACCGGATTCACCGTCCGGGTCGGGTCGCTGGAGATCCCCCTCGACGCCGAGGGCGCGCTGCTGCTCCACCACAGCGGCAGCGTGCGCGAGCGTTCCGTTCCGGCCTGGCGGCTGATGCAGCCTCAGCCCGATGCCGCCGCCCGCGAGGCGGTGGCCGGCCACATCGTGCTCCTGGGCACCAGCGCCGTCGGGCTGGGCGACCTGCGGCCCACGCCCCTCAACGCCTACGAGCCGGGCATCAACGTCCATGCCGAGGCCCTCGAGCAGATCCTCACCGGGGCGACCCTCGACCGTCCGGCCTGGGCGGGGGGCGTCGAGATCGTCGCGGCCGCCGGTCTCGCCCTCGCGGCGGCGCTGGCCGCCGCGGCCCTGGGCCTGCGCTTGGCCACCGGCCTCACGGGACTGGCGATCGCCGCCCTGGGCCTCGGCGCCTGGCTCGCCTACGTCCGGGCCGGCCTCCTCGTCGATGCCACCCTGCCGGGCCTCGTGGTCGGGCTGAGCTTTTCCGCGGCGATCCTGACGCGCCACCTCCTGGCGGAGGGGGATGCCCTGCACCTGCGCCAGGCCTTCACCCACTACCTCTCGCCCGACCTCGTCCAGGCCCTGGTGGCCGATCCCGGCGCGCTCAAGCTCGGCGGCGAGACCCGGACCATGACGTTCCTGTTCACCGACCTCGAAGGCTTCACGAGCCTCACCGAGACCCGGGGGGCGGAATCCCTCGTCGCCCTGCTCAACGGCTATCTCGACGGGTTGTGCGGCGTCGCCATGGCGCATGGCGGCACCGTGGACAAGATCGTGGGCGATGCCGTCCACGTCATGTTCAACGCGCCCCTCGACCAGCCCGACCATGCCGAGCGGGCGGTGGCCTGCGCGCTGGCCATGGATGCCTTCGCCACCGGGTTCTCGGCGGCTCAGCGCGAGGCCGGGGTGCCCTTCGGCAAGACCCGGATCGGCGTGAACACCGGGCCGGCGGTGGTCGGCAACTTCGGCGGCGCGCGCCGGTTCGACTACACGGCGCACGGCGACGCCATCAACACGGCGGCCCGGCTCGAGGCGGCCAACAAGGCGCTGGGTACCCGCATCTGCATCGCCGGCAGCACCGTGGCCGGCTGCCCCGGCCGCGCCTTCCGGCCGATCGGCACCCTGATGCTGCGCGGCAAGGCCCAGGGCGTGCCGGTGTTCGAGCCGGCGCCCGCGGTGTGCGAGGCCGCCTTCGAGATCCGCTACCGCGATGCCTTCGACCGCCTCGCGGCTGGCGAGGAGGCGGGCGCGCAGGCGATGCTGGCGCTCCACGCCGAGCGCCCGCAGGACGCGGTGGTGGCCCTGCACGCCCGCCGGATCGGGGCCGGCGACCGCTCCCTGCGCATCGCCGCGTGAGCCCGGATCAGGCGGACGCGCGTGCGCCCACCAGACCCGTTGTGGCGCGGTAGCGCAGGCCGAAGGCGGAGAGCGCGATGAGGAAGGACAGGCCGTTGGTGGGCACGTAGAGGGCCGTCTCGAACACCGTGATCGTCAGGACGAACAGCCACAGCCGCAGGAACAGCATCCCGAGGGGATCGATGCCGCGCCCGCGCGCCTGCAGGTCGCGCAGCGGCGCCAGCACCAGCCACCACAGGGTCAGGGCGAGGCCGGGCAGGCCGATGTCGAGGGCGACGCTGAGGTAGCCGTTGTGCGCGCTCTTGATGGCGTTGACCCAGCTCGCGCCCTCGCCGCCGCCGCCGTAGAACACGCTCTCCCAGAAGGCGCCGTAGCCGTAGCCGGTGATCGGCCGCCTGGCGATGTTGTCGAGGGCGAACCCCCAGATCTCGGTCCGCCCGGTGAAGCTGGCGCTGCCCAGCACCGAGGCCACCACGGCCTCGATGGAGGGGACGAGCACGGTCCCCACGGTGCCGGCCAGCAGCAGCGCGACCGGTCCGACGATCACGGCCGCCCGCCACCAGCCCGCCCCCGACAGGGTGCAGAGCCAGGACAGGACGAGCACCGTCGGCATCAGAGCCGAGGACGACTTGGCGGCGGTGAAGGCCAGGAACACCGCCGCGGCCACGGCCAGGGCGGTGCCGAGGATCCGGTATCCGACGCTCCGGCAGAACAGGCCCACGAACACGAAGATCGCCATGGTCGCGCCCGCGCCGTTCTTGTGGTCGAACAGCCCGCGCCAGCTGCCGGCGTGCTCCGGCTCGGTGAGGTCGCCGGCGGTGTGCATCGACAGGTTCGGCGCCAGCACCAGCCCGAGGTAGCAGACCGCCGTGATCGCGGCGGCCGTGGCGCCCAGGGTCAGGGCGAACTGGCGCAGGTTGCGGGCCAGCAGCAGCATCGCGGCCGCCGCCATCAGCATGATCAGGAGCGAGACCAGCCTGCGCCCGGAGGTGGCCGGGTCCACCGAGGTCACGGTGGTCAGGCAGAACCAGGCCAGCGTCGCCACGGCCGGGGCGGTCGTCAAAGGCCGCAGGACGCCGAGCCCGCGGTGGAGGATCACGAGGCCGGCCGCGCCGCCGATGGTGAGGAAGAGGACCTGCGTCAGGAGGTTGCCGCCCGCCCCCGATTCGATGAGGTAGGTGCCGGTCCGGTCCTGGAACGGGCTCGGCCCGACGAGGATCACCAGCAGGATCAGCACCATCGTCCCGATGCGCACCGCGTCCGGGATGTCGGCCGCTGCCGTGCGCGGTGCGCCGCGCGCGATCCCCGTGCTCATGTCCGCACTCCTTCCCGGTCCGGGACGTCGGTCGCGAGGCCCGTCCCGGTCCGGCACGCGGGCGTGCCGGGGTCGGGCCCCGTTCCGCCGTACCGGCGGTGTCCAGCGGAATTCGTACCACGTGCCGGGATATGGGCGGCCCGACGGATCACAGGCTCAGGAAGGCGGTGACGAGGCCCAGATCGGTGAGGCCGTGGAGGAGCTGGTCGAAGCCCATCAGCCACCAGAACGGCGCCTGCGACGGCACCAGGGCGGTGCGCCGGCCGACGATCGCCTTCACCCGGTCGACCGCGAAATGGATCGTGAAGTCCACGAGAGCAAGCCACCACAGGTGCGGCGCCACCGCGAGGGCGACGGCCAGCGTCAGGCCCGCGTGGCAGCCGGCATGGGCCGCGAGCGGCAGCAGCCAGCCCCGCGCCCCCTCCTTGCCGCGGGCCATCCATGTGGTCTGGAGGAGGAAGTCGGCGAGGTAGTGCTTGACCGCCATGACGGCGGCGAGCGCCGTCACGGTCCAGACGGGGACCAGGATCATGGACGCATGTTTCCCCGCCGACCTCGTTCGGGACGGCTCTAGAGCATGATGGGGGCAAGGGAAATCGGGTTCTTCGGCCCCGCGCCAGGCTCTCGCGGGCAGAGCGTCGATCGCTCCGGTTCGGCGATCATGCGGTGCGGGCGTGCCGGGTTCGCCTCGGGGCGCTGCGAAACCTATCGGCGCGGCGCGATCGTCCTGGGCAGGGCGCGGGCAGGGCGCGCGAGGCCATCCGGGTGAGGGCTCGCCCCCCGGCCGCAGCGACACCCTCAAAACCGCCCCCTCCGTCATCGCCCGCAGCATCCGTCCCCATCATTTCACCCCCGCCGCGTTATCGCACGTCGCCGATGGTGCTCTACCATCGACCCGGTGCGGGGAGGGGCGGCGATGGGTGTGCTCAGGTCGAGCCTGAAGGCGGTGACGGCGGTGGTCTCGCGCAACCGCCTCACCGCGCGGCTGTTCGAGGCGGTCTCGACCTCGCTGTTCTACAACCACGTCGCCCTGGTGAAGGGCCGACACCTGGCGGCGATCCACGCGGCCACGGGCGGGGTCGTCGAGGACGGGCCGTTCCGCGGGTTGCGGCTCGGCCGGGCGGCGCATTGGGGCCACGACGGCATCGCGATGCTGCTCGGGGACTACGAGCGCGAGGTCGCCGCCGCCCTGTTCGCGCGGGATCTCTCGGCCTACGGGGTGTTCGTGGATGTGGGCGCCGCCAACGGCTATTTCGCGGTGGGCATGGCGCTCGCCTCGCCGCTGCCGGTGGTGGCCTTCGAGCGCGATCCGGCCTCGCGCGCGGTCATCCGCGCGAATGCGGCGCTCAACCACGTGAGCCTCGACCTCAGGGAGGAGGCCACGGCGGCCGCCCTCCAGGCGGTCATCGCGAAAAAGCCGGGGCGGGCCCTCGTCCTCGTCGACATCGAGGGGGCCGAACTCGCGGTGCTCGACCCCGCCGAAACGCCCGCGCTGGCGCGCGCCGACATCGTCGTCGAGAACCACGTCGTCGGCGGGACCCGCAGCCTCGACGTCCTGGCCGGGCGCCTGGCGGCGACCCACGCGGCCGTTCCGATCCCGCGCGAGGGGCGCAATCCGTTCCGGTCGGCCCACCTGCGGGCGCTACCCGACAACGAGGCCTGGGCCTGCCTCACCGAGCAGCGCGCGGCCGATTCGGGCTGGGTGCTGTTCAGGGCGCTGGCGTATCCGTGACCGTGCCGATGACTTGGCCTGTGACTTGGCCTGTGACTTGGCCTGTGACTTGGCCTGTGACTTGGCCTGTGACTTGGCCTGTGACTTGGCCTGTGACTTGGCCCGTGATGGCGGCCACGATCCGCTCGCGCTCGGCTCGGCTCGCGGCCAGGCCCCCCCTAGCCGCGGCCAGGACGTCGGCGCCCGCCGTCCGCGGCGTACCGGCGTCGAAGGGCGGGGCGGGGGCGTATTCGAGGGCGAGCTGGACCCGCTCGGCCTCCGCCCGGCCCATCAGCTCGGCCACAAGCGTGAGGGCGAAGTCGATCCCGGCCGTGACGCCGCCGCCGGTGACGAGGTTGCCGTCGCGCACCACCCGCTCGGCCACGGGCACCGCCCCGAACGCCGCCAGCAGGTCGAGGGCGGCCCAATGGGTGGTCGCCCGCCGCCCCTCCAGAAGCCCGGCCGCCCCGAGCACCAGCGCCCCCGTGCAGACGGAGGTGACGTAGCGCGCAAGGGCCCCCTGCCGGCGCACGAAGGCCAGGGTCGCCTCGTCCTGCATCAGCGCGTTCACCCCGACCCCGCCGGGCACGCACAGCACGTCGAGGTCCGGGCAGGCCGAAAAGGTCGTCGTCGGCATCAGCACGAGGCCGGTGGCGCTGGCGACCGGATCGAGGCTGGCGGCCACCACATGCACCTGCATGCCGTCGGCCGAGGCGAAGACCTCGTAGGGCGCGGTGAGGTCGAGCTGCTGCACGCGCGGGAAGGCGAGGAGGCCGACCTGCAGGGTGTCGATCTGTCGGCTCATGGCGGGTTCCGTGATGGCGCGGCGCTCGCCCCTCCTTACCCCGGCCGGGGCGTGGCGGGGAGAGGCAGGACGATCGGGTGAAACCCGATCGTCGACCATCGGCGCGCGAAGAGCGCCCCGCGGAGCAGGCTTTGTAGGACATCCGTCCTGCAAAGCATCGAGCGCAGCGATAGCCAAGGCCGCGGAGGTGGCCGCCGGCGCTCGAGGCCCGGCAAAAACACAGGGCGATCGGGTTCACCCGATCGCCCTGAGGGGAGAGGCGCCGAATTTGACTTTCCCCCGGCCATCCCCGACACGGACGCCCTTCCCCGACACGGACGCTTTTCGGCAGCGCCGGTCCGGAGCCGCGCTTGTCCCCGCCTTCACGGCCGCCGCCTCGATGATCCGCCCGCCATGAACAGTCCCGCGGCAGACCGGACCCGAGGCGACCGTTTCCGGTTCGCCGAGACCGTCCTCGCCTTCGGTGCCCGCAGCCACGCCAACGCCTGCGCGCTCATCCTCGCCCTCTGCCTCGCCTGCTTCCTGCCCGGCCTGGTCTCGCTGCAGCCGATGGACCGCGACGAGCCGCGCTTCGCGCAGGCGACCAAGCAGATGCTGGAGACCGGCGATCTCGTCGACATCCGCTTCCAGGCCGAGGCCCGCCACAAGAAGCCGGTGGGCATCCACTGGGCGCAGGCCGCCGCGGTGGCGGCCGGGGAGGCGCTGGGCGTGCCCGAGGCCCGCACCACCATCGCCCTCTACCGCATCCCCTCGCTCCTCGGCGCCCTGGCCGCGGCGCTGCTGAGCTACTGGGCCGCCCTGGTGTTCCTCGCCCGGCGCGGGGCGGTGCTGGCCGCCGCCCTGTTCGCCACCTGCCTGATGCTCTGCGCCGAGGCGCACCTGGCCAAGACCGACGCCCTGCTCGCCGCCTGCTGCACCGCCGCCATGGGCGGGCTCGCCCGCGCCTGGATCTGGCGCGGCCGGCGCGACCTCGACCGGGCCACGGTGCTGCTGTTCTGGGCCGCTGTCGCCGTGGGCATCCTGGTCAAGGGGCCGATGGTGCCGCTCTTCGTCGGCCTGCCCGCCGTGGCGCTCTGCCTCCTCCACCGCTCCGGCGCCTGGCTGCGCGCGCTGCGGCCCGCCTTCGGCCTCGCCCTCACCCTCGTCGTGGTGGCGCCGTGGTTCGTCGCCATCGTCTGGAAGAGCGGCGGCGCCTTCCTCAGCGCGTCGGTGGGGCAGGACATGCTCGCCAAGGTCGGCGGGGCCGCCGAGAAGCACGGCGCGCCCCCCGGCACCTACCTCCTGGTGTTCTTCGCCACCTTCTGGCCGGGAGCCGCCTTCGCGGCGCTGGGCCTGCCCCTCGCCCTCGCCAACCGCCGCACCGATGCCGCCGCCTTCCTGCTCGCCTGGATCGTCCCGGCCTGGCTCCTGTTCGAGGCGGTGCCGACCAAGCTCCCGCACTACCTCCTGCCGGTGATGCCGTCGGTGGCGCTCCTCGCGGTGATGGCCCTGGTGCCGGGGGCCGCCCTCGACCCCTGGCGGGCCGGCACGCTGCCGGGCCGGATCCGCCACGCCGCCGCCGCCGCCCTCGTGGTGCTGATCCCGGTGGGGCTCGGCGCCGGCCTCGTCGGGGTCGCCTGGCACCTCGACCGGGTGGTCCCCTGGGCCGGCCTCGCGCCGCTCGCCGCCGCCAGCCTCGTCGCGGTCGCCTGCGCCGGGGCGCTGGTGCGGGCGCACCGGGAGCGCGCGATGATGCTCGGCGTCCTCGCCTCCGTCCTGCTCGTGCCGGGCGTGCTCGGGCTGACCCAGCCGTCGCTGGCCGCGCTCCAGGTCTCCCCCCGGCTCGCCGCCATCCGCGATCGCCTGCCCTGCCGGCCCGCCGTCGCCAGCCTCGGCTACCGCGAGCCGAGCCTCGTCTTCCTCATCGGCACGGACCTGACCATGCTCAACACCGGCGCCGAGGCGCGCGACTTCCTTTCCGCCGGCGGCTGCCGCCTCGTCTTCGTCGACGGCCGCCACGCCGGCGACCTCGAGGCGACGCGGGCGAGGGACCTGGCGGGCGGTCAGGTCTCCGTGGTCGGGCAGGTCTCGGGCTTCAACCTCAACACCGGCCGCCGGGTCGACCTCTCCGCCTATGCGGTGACGCCGTGAGCGTGCTGCCCGCCCTGCCCGAATCCGGGTCCTTGCGCCTCTCGGTGGTGGTGCCGGTCCGCAACGAGGCCGGCAACATCGCCGCCCTGGTGGCGGAGATCGGCGCGGCCTGCGCCCCCCTGGCCCCGTTCGAGGTGATCTACGTCGACGACGGCTCCACCGACGGCACCGCCGCAGCATTGGCCGCCGCCCGGGCCGGCCGGCCCTGGCTGCGGGTGCTCTGCCACGCCCGCAGCGCCGGCCAGTCGGCGGCGGTGCGCAGCGGCATCGCGGTGGTGCGCAGCCCCGTCGTCGCCACCCTCGACGGCGACGGCCAGAACGACCCCGCCTTCATCCCCTCCCTGTTCGCGGCCCTGGAGGCGGGCGGCGCCGGGGTCGGCCTGGCGCAGGGCCAGCGCGTCGGGCGCAAGGACGGGCGCCTCAAGACGCTGCAGTCGCGCATCGCCAACGGCGTGCGCGGGCGCATCCTCAAGGACGACACCCGCGACACCGGCTGCGGCCTCAAGGTGTTCCGCCGCGAGGTCTACGGGGCGCTGCCGTATTTCGATGCGCTCCACCGCTTCATGCCGGCGCTGGTCGCCCGCGAGGGCTACCGTGTCGTCCACCGCGACGTGGTCGACCGGCCGCGCTTCACCGGGCGCTCGAACTACGGCCTGTTCGACCGGCTCTGGGTCGGGCTCCTCGATCTCGCCGGGGTCTGGTGGCTGATCCGGCGCCGGCGCCCCGCACCCGCGGTGGCGGAGGGATGACCCCATGCTGATGCAGCTCTCCGAGGACCTGGGCGGCTACGTCTACGACGTCTTCGTCACCCGCTTCGACCTGTGGCTGGTGTTCGGGCTCGCCGCGCAGCTGGTGTTCGGCTCGCGCTTCGTCCTTCAGTGGATCGCCAGCGAGCGGGCCGGCCGCAGCGTGATCCCGATGTCGTTCTGGTTCCTCTCCATCGCCGGCGGGCTGATGACCCTGGTCTACGGCTTCGTGCGCCGCGAGCCGGTGATCATCTTCGGCCAGGGCCTCTCGACCCTGATCTACCTGCGCAACGTCGCGCTGATCGTGCGCGAGCGCCGGGGCAGAGCGCCGAAGGCCCCGTGACGCCGCTGCCCGCCTTCCACGACGACCTCGACGCCAGCCTCGCCGAGCTGTGGCGGCTCCTGGGGGAGGGCGCCCGCAAGGCGGGCAGCGGCTTCCACACCCCGGCGCTGGCGACGGTGGACGCCGAGCGCCGGCCGCAGGTGCGCACCGTGGTGCTGCGCGCCGCCGACCGGGAAACCGGCACCCTGCGCTTCCATTGCGACCGACGCTCGCGCAAGGCCGACGAGATCGCCGCCACCGGCTTTGCCGCGCTGCACGCCTACGACAGGGACACCAAGATCCAGATCCGCGTGTCCGGTCAGGCCCGCCTGCACACCGACGACGCGCTCGCCGATGCCGCCTGGGCCGGCGCGATCGCGATGAGCCGGGTCTGCTACGGCACCGTCCCGGCCCCGGGTGCGACGATTCCCAAAGGCGATGCCTACACGCTGCCCGAGGCGGAGGAGGCGGTGGCCCTCGGCCGCGCCAACTTCTGCGCCGTGCAGGTCCGGGCCGAGGCCCTGGAGTTCCTCTACCTCGACCGGCGCGGCCACCGCCGGGCCGGGTTCTTTCGCGATGGGGCGGGCTGGGACGGGCGGTGGCTGGTGCCGTGAGGCCCGGCGCCACTGTACGAAGGAGATCTCTCGTTCACATCGCCGCGCGCAATCGCGCAAACCCGGCATCCAGATCCGCCTGCAGATCCTCGAGGTTCTCCAGCCCGATATGGAAGCGCAGGCCCGGGCCGCCCGGCTCCCAGCGGGTGGCGGTGCGGTAGGTCTTGCAGTCGAAGGGGATGACGAGGCTCTCGAAGCCGCCCCAGGAGAACCCCATCCCGAACAATTCGAGCCCGTCGAGCAGGGCGGCGAGCGCCGCGGTGGGGACCGGCTCGAGGATCACCCCGAACAGGCCGGACGAGCCGGAGAAGTCGCGTTTCCAGATCGCGTGGCCGGGGTCGTCGGGCAGGGCCGGGTGGAGGACGCGCAGCACCTCCGGCCGGGCCTGCAGCCAGCGCGCCATGGCGAGCCCCTGGCGCTCGTGCTCGCGCAGGCGCAGTTCCATGGTGCGCAGGCCGCGCAGCGCCAGAAACACGTCCTCCGCCCCGGCGCACATGGCGAAATGCTCGAAGGTGCGGTGCAGGGCCGGCCAGTGCGCGGCGTTGGCCGAGGTGAGGCCCAGCAGCAGGTCCGAGCCGCCGCTGAGGTACTTGGTGCCCGCCTCCACGGCGATGTCGACCCCGCGTTCGTGGGGCGGGAAGAACAGCGGCGTCGCCCAGGTGTTGTCCATGATCACCGCCGCCCCGCGGGCATGGGCGACCGCCGCGATGCCCGGCACGTCCTGCATCTCGAAGCTCTGCGAACCCGGCGCCTCCACCAGCACCGCCTTGGTGGTCTCGCGCATCAGCTCGCCGATCCCGGCACCCACCAGCGGGTCGTAATAGGTCGTCTCGACCCCGAACCGCTTGAGCACGCCCTCGCAGAACAGGCGGGTCGGGCGGTAGGCGGAATCGGTCACCAGCAGGTGGTCGCCCGCGCTCACCACGCTCATCAGCGCCACGGTGAGCGCGGCGAGCCCCGAGGGCGTCAGGACAGTGCCGGCGGCGCCGGTGAGTTCGCTCCAGGCGTCCTTGAGGGAATCCATCGTCGGCGAGCCGCTGGTGCCGTAGTCGTAGCGTCCGCGCCGGTGCATCAGGTCGTCGTAGGTGGGGAACAGCACCGTCGAGCCGCGATAGATCGGGGTGTTGACGAAGCCGTGCTGGGCCGAGGGGTCGCGGCCCGCATGGATCAGGCGGGTGCTGCGGCCAAAGCGGCCGGGATCGCGGGGAGGGGTGTTCGACATCGTCACCGAGGCAGGGCGAGGGGGGTATTGCGGTGCGATCACAGCCCGTGCGCGGCTGCGGCGTCAACCCGCGGGGGTTGACCCGAGGGCGCGATCCTTCGCAATGGCCCCGTCGTCATCACGAGACCGCGGACATCGCCCTTGGCCGATCCAACCCCTCGACGACCGCGTGCCGCGGCGCCGCGCCGGGGCCCCGAAGGAGGGCTCGATGGTGTTTCTCGGCCTCCGGCGGCCTCCCGAGCGGCCTCCGCGGCGCTGCGGCGCCTCGGGATGAGGGCTCTCGGGAAGAAGGCTCTCGCGGGAGCGGTGGCGTCGGCGGCCGTGATCGTCACCCCCGCCCTGGCGGACGGCACGCTGGCGCAGGTCAAGGCCCGCGGGCACCTCGTCTGCGGCGTCAGCCCCGGGGTCGCCGGGTTCAGCCTACCCGACAGCGCCGGCGAGTGGCGCGGCCTCGACGTCGATTTCTGCCGGGCGGTGGCCGCGGCGATCTTCGACGACCCCAAGGCGGTGCGGTTCGTGCCCCTGTCCTCGGCCGCCCGCTTCACCGCCGTGCAATCGGGGGAGGTCGACGTGCTGGCGCGCAACACCACCTGGACCCTGTCGCGCGACACCAGCGCCATGAACTTCCCCGCCATCACCTTCTTCGACGGGCAGGGGTTCCTGGTGCGCAAGGCCCGCGGGATCGGCGCGGTGAAGGACCTCGACCGGGCCACCGTCTGCCTGCAGCAGGGCACCACCACCGAGCTCAACCTCGCCGACTGGTTCCGCACCCGCGGGCTCACCTACCGGGTCGTCACCTTCGCCAATTCCGAGCAGACCCTGGGCGCCTACGAATCCGGCCGCTGCGACGCCTATTCCACCGACAAGTCCTCCCTCTACGGCGAGCGCCTGCGCACCGCGGACCCGGAGGAGCACGTCATCCTCGACGAGACCATCTCGAAGGAGCCCTTCGCGCCGGCCGTGCGCCAGGGCGACGACCAGTGGCGCGACATCGTCGCCTGGACCCACTACGCCATGCTCGACGCCGAGGAAGCGGGCATCGGCCAGGCCAACCTCGAGGCGATGCGCAAGTCCGCGCCGGGACCCGACGCCCGCCGCATCCTCGGGCTGGAGGGCCGCTACGGCGAACGGCTCGGCCTCACCGTGGATTGGGCCGAGCGCATCGTCCGCCACGTCGGCAACTACGGCGAGGTGTTTTCGCGCAACGTCGGCGAGGGCTCGCCGCTCAAGGTGCCGCGCGGGCTCAACGCGCTGTGGACGCAAGGGGGCCTGCACTACGGGCCGCCGATCCGGTGAACCATGCCTGACCCCGCCCGCTCTCCCGTTCGCCGGCGTGCGCTGGCCATCCAGGCGGCCGTCGTCGTCGCGCTGGCGGGGATCGCCTATCTCGCCGCCGCCAACGCTTCCGACAAACTCGCGCGCCAGGGCATCGTCGGCGGGTTCGGGTTCCTGTGGCGCAACGCCGGGTTCGACATCAGCCAGCGGCTGATCCCCTATGCCGCCGCCACGGCCACCTACGGCGAGGCGATCCTCGTCGGGCTCCTCAACACGCTCCTGGTCTCGGGCCTCGCCATCGTGCTCGCCACGGCACTGGGGTTCGCCCTCGGCATCGCCCGGCTCGGGCCCAACCTCCTGGCCCGGTGGCTGGCGGCCGGCTACATCGACCTCGTGCGCAACCTGCCGCTGCTGCTGCAATTGCTGGTCTGGTACGTGGCGGTGCGCCTTGCGCTGCCCGACCCGCAAGAGCCGGCCTCCCTGTGGGGGATCGCCAGCCTCAGCCAGCGCGGGCTCTACCTGCCGCAGCCCGACCTGGGCGGGCGCGGCTGGGCGATCCTCGTCGCCGGCGTTCTCGGCCTCACCGTGGCCGTCGTCGCGCGGCGGTGGCCGCTCCGGCTCGCCCTGATCCTCGGGGCTCCCGTCCTGACCCTGGCGGGGCTGTGGCTCGCCGGCACGCCGTTCGCCGTCTCCTGGCCGGTCCGCGGGCCTTACGACGTCGAGGGCGGCCTGGCCGTGCTGCCGGAGTTCGCCGCCCTGCTGATCGGGCTCTCGACCTACACCGCCGCCTTCATCGCCGAGATCGTGCGCGCCGGGCTCATGAGCGTGCCGGCGGGGCAGACGGATGCCGCCAGGGCCATCGGCCTGTCGCGCAGCCAGACCCTGCGCCTCGTCACGGTGCCCCAGGCGATGCGGGTGATCGTGCCCCCGCTCACCAGCCAGTACCTGACGCTCACCAAGAACTCGTCGCTGGCGGTGCTGATCGGCTATCCCGACCTCGTCCACGTGGTCATGGGCACCGTGCTCAACCAGACCAACCAGGCCATCGAGGCGGTGGCGATCACCATGGCGGTCTACCTCCTCGTCAGCCTGTCCACGGCGCTGGCCATGAACGCCTACAACGCCCGCGTCGCGCCGGCGGGGCGCCGATGACCCGGTTCGTGCGCAGCACCCCGGTCCCGCCGAGGCCGCGCCCGCCGAGGCCCGGGGGCGCCTTCGGATGGCTTCGCGAAAACCTGCTCTCGGGCTGGGGCAACGCGCTCACCACCCTGGCGATCCTGGCGCTGCTCGCCTGGCTGCTGCCGCCGGTGCTGCGCTTCCTCGTGGTCGACGCGGTCTGGACCGGGACCTCCGGCGAGGCCTGCCGCCCGGAGGTGGCGGGCCGGCCGGTGGGGGCCTGCTGGGCCTTCGTCGCCGACAAGATCGGCTACCTCGTCTACGGCTCCTATCCGGTGGGGGAGCGCTGGCGGGTGAACCTCGTGTTCGCCCTCGCCGCCCTGGGCGCGGGCTGGATGCTGTGGCTCGACGCGCCCCGGCGCGGGCTCGGCGCGGTCCTGGTCTTCGCCGTGCTGCCCGTGGTCGGCTTCGTCCTGCTCGCGGGCGCGCCCCGGCTCGGCCTCGGGTCGGTGCCGACCGGGCTGTGGGGCGGCATGCTCGTGACCTTCGTGGTGGCGCTCACCGGCATCGTCGCCGCGCTGCCGCTCGGCATCCTGCTGGCGCTCGGGCGGCGCTCGCGCCTGCCGGTGCTGCGCTACGCCTGCATCGGCTTCATCGAGTTCTGGCGCGGGGTGCCGCTCATCACCGTGCTGTTCATGGCCAACGTGATGCTGCCCCTGTTCCTGCCCGGCGACCTCACCGTCGACCGGCTGGTGCGGCCGCTCGTGGGCATCGCGCTGTTCGCCTCGGCCTACATGGCCGAGGTTGTGCGCGGCGGCCTCCAGGCGATTCCCGAGGGCCAGTCGCAGGCGGCCGCCGCCCTCGGGCTGACCCGGGTGCAGACCCTGCGCCACGTCGTGCTGCCCCAGGCCCTCAAGGTGGTGGTGCCCGGCATCGTCAACACGCTGATCGGCCTGTTCAAGGACACGACGCTGGTCTCCATCGTCGGCATCGCCGACTTCATCCGGGTGCTGGAATCGGCGCGCGCCGATCCGCGCTGGTCGGCGCCGATGGTGCCGCTCACGGCCTACGTCTTCGCCGGGCTGTTCTACTTCGCCTTCTGCTTCCTGATGGCGCGCTACGCCGGCTTCATCGAGCGGCGGCTGGCCGCCGGGGACCGGGCCCGATGAACCCGTCGGCCAAAAGCGAGCCGGCCGTCGTCCTGTCGGGCGTCAACGCCTGGTACGGCGACACCCATGTCCTGCGCGACGTCGACCTCACCGTGGCCCGGGGCGAGCGGGTGGTGGTGTGCGGCTCCTCCGGGTCGGGCAAGTCGACCCTGATCCGCTGCATCAACGGGCTCCAGCCCCACCTGTCGGGCAGCATCGCCGTGACGGGCATCCGCCTCGACGGCCCGGCGGCCCTGGAGGCGGTGCGCGCCCGCGTCGGCATGGTGTTCCAGAGTTTCGAGCTGTTCCCCCACCTCACCGTCCTCGAGAACTGCACCCTGGGCCCGGTCCACGTCCGGCGCCTGGCCCGCGCCGAGGCCGAGGCGCTGGCGCGCCACCACCTCGCCCGCCTGCGCATCCCCGAGAAGGCGGACGCCCGCCCCGCCGACCTCTCCGGCGGCCAGCGCCAGCGCGTGGCCATCGCCCGCGCCCTGTGCATGGAGCCGGCGGTGATGCTGTTCGACGAGCCGACCTCGGCCCTCGACCCGGAGATGGTGGAGGAGGTGCTCGAGGCCATGGTGGACCTGGCGCGGTCCGGGATGACCATGGTCTGCGTCACCCACGAGATGGGGTTCGCCCGCCGCGTCGCCGACCGCATCGTGGTCATGGACCAGGGCCAGGTCGTCGAGGTGGCCCCGACGGACGCGTTCTTCGCAGGACCCCGCCACCCCCGGTCCCGTGCCGTCCTGGGGTTGGCGCCGGTGTGATGCGGAGCCGGCGTCCGGCTGGTCCGGTTCGTTAACGCCCTTGCGCTACCCGTTGATGGTCCTCGCGTTCTTCGAGAAGTGCCAGCGGTGCGTATCCTCCGGTCCCTTGCCGTCTGCAGTGTCTTCGGCATCAATCTCGTGGCGATCGGCTTCGTGTGCGCCGACCGGCTGGCGCATCCGCCCGTCGCCCCGATTCCCGTCATGGCCCGCTCGACCCAGCTCGGCCCCAGCACCACGGGGGCGATCCCCGGCTCCGCGCCGGTCGCCTCCATGAAGGTGGCGCCGCTGCCCAAGGCCACGGACGGCTTCGACACCGAGCGGCTCAACGCCCTCCTGCGCGGCGATCCGATCTCCGGCCCCGCCCGGCGCTGACCCGGACCCCGCCGGCGTGCCATGATCGGCCGGACGGAGGCCGACCTCTCGATGCGCAGCCTCATCACCGACATCGCCGGCATCCGCGTCGGCCACGCCCACGACCGGCGCCTGGCCAGCGGCACCACCGCGATCCTGTTCGACGCCCCCGTGACGGCGGGCGTCGACGTGCGCGGCGGCGGCCCCGGCACCCGCGAGACCGACCTCCTCGACCCCGAGCGCACGGTGGCGGCCATCGACGCCCTCGTCCTGTCGGGGGGCTCGGCCTTCGGGCTCGATGCGGCGGCCGGCGTCGTCGCCCGCCTCGCCGAGACCGGGCGCGGCTTTTCGGTGGGGGCCGCCCGCGTCCCGATCGTGCCCGCCGCGGTCCTGTTCGACCTCCTCAACGGCGGCGACAAGGCGTGGGGCCGCTTTTCGCCATACCGCGACCTCGGCTACGCCGCCGCCCGTGCGGCGGCCCCCGCCTTCGCCCTCGGCTCGGTGGGGGCCGGGATGGGCGCCACCACCGCCGGCCTCAAGGGCGGCCTCGGCTCGGCCAGCGCGCCCGTGGCCGGCACGCAGGCCCATGTCGGGGCGCTCGCCGCGGTCAACGCCTTCGGCCGGGTGACGGTGGGGGAGGGGCCGTGGTTCTGGGCGTCCCCCTTCGAGGTGGGCGCGGAGTTCGGCGGGCGCGGGTTCCCCCCGGCGATGCCGGCCGACGCCTTCGCCTGGCCGAGCAAGGAGCTGCCCGGCGCCAACACCACCCTTGCGGTGGTCGCCACCGACGCGATCCTCACCAAGGCGCAGGCCCGCCGCCTCGCGGTGATGGCGCAGGACGGCCTCGCCCGGGCGATCCACCCGGTCCACACGCCGCTCGACGGCGACGTGGTCTTCGCCGTCGCCACCGGCCGGGTGCCGCTGGCCGATCCCGTCGGCGACCTCGCCCGCCTCGGCGACGCGGCGGCCCGCGTGCTGGCCCGGTCGGTGGCCATCGGGGTCTTCGAGGCCACGGCCCTGGCCGCCGGTCCCCCCGCCTGGCGCGATCGCCACGGGGGCTGAGGCCCGGCCCCCGAGGGCGGGGCCCCTCCGCTTCCCGCCGCCGCCAAGCCCCGCTGCCGCCAAGCAACGCCGGCGGCTCGCATCGATATCGCCAGATGCGCCAGTCTGGAATTGTTATAATTCTCAGGTCAGGCACCGTCAAAATGGGTGGCACGACGACGCAGTGCCAGTTAATCCCATGACGACGATAAATGTTGAACGCGGCCCGTATTGGTTTATGCCTCGCCCGGTCCCCGCCGCCATCCGGCGTTGCGGGCACGGCCGGGGCGGATCGGCCTCGCGGAGTGTCGAGTGATGCTGGGACGTGGCGGTCGCAGGGCCCTGGTCGGGGCGGTTTTCGCGAGCCTGGCGGCGGTGGGCGCTTCCCACGCCAAGGAGGTGCCGATCGGCCCGCACGTGGTCCAGCAGGGCATCGACGTCGGCGCGGTCTACCTGCAGCCGATCGAGATGGACCCGCCCGGCATGATGCTCGCGGCCGCCGACTCCGACATCCACCTCGAGGCCGACGTCCGCGCCGCCAAGGACAACAGGAACGGTTTCGCCGAGGGCGACTGGATGCCCTCGCTGTCGGTCACCTTCGCGCTGGTGAAGCTCGACGGCGACAAGCCCACCGAGACCAGGGTGAGCGGCACGCTGATGCCGATGGTGGCCAACGACGGCCCGCACTACGGCGACAACGTCAAGCTCGCCGGCCCCGGCCGCTACCGCCTGACCGTGACCGTGGCGCCCCCCGGCCCGCACGCGCATTTCGGCCGCCACGTCGACAAGGAGACCGGCGTCGGGGAGTGGTTCAAGCCGTTCGACCTCGTCCAGGACTTCACCTTCGCCGGCACCGGCAAGAAGGGGGCGTATTGACCGCCCGGTGGGCCGCCGGGGCCCTGCTCGCCGCCGGTCTCGCCGCGTCCCCGGCCCGGGCCGATGACCTGCCGGTGATCCGGGTCGAGATGCGCGACGGGGTCATCGTCCCCAGCGTCATCGAGGTCCCGGCCAACACCCGCTTCAAGCTCGAGATCGCCAATACCGGCCAGACCCCGGTGGAGTTCGAGAGCGCGGAGTTGCGCCGCGAGAAGGCGATCGCGGCCGGCTCCACCTCGTCGATCGTGTTCCGCACCGTCGATCCCGGCTCCTACGCGGTGTTCGACGACTTCCACCCGGAGGCCAAGGCGACCCTGGTCGCGAAATGACCTCCGCCCGTCGCTCACGCCGATCGGCATCCCCTCTCCCTCGGCGAGGAGGGCAGGGGCAGGGGACGGTCGGGCGACCCTCTTCGGGCCCGGCGGACCCGACACGCCCATCCTCGATCCTCCCCGTCACCGAAGGCACCCTCCCGTGACCCCCCAGCCCATCGCGCACCCACCCGGCCTGCCCCGGCCCGGCCTCGGCCGGATCGACGCCGGCCTGGCGCGGCTCGGCGACTGGCTCGGGCGCCACCTGCGCACGGTGCGGGCGCTGCAATGGGCGGTGGTGGCGGTCTACCTCGTGCTCGTGGCGGTGCCGGCCTTCCTGCCGCTGCCCGGGCGCAGCGCCCAGATCTGGACCGACCTGACGCTGGCGGCGCAATTCGCGTTCTGGGGCATCTGGTGGCCGTTCGTGCTGGTGAGCATGGCGGTGGTGGGCCGGGCCTGGTGCGGCCTGCTGTGCCCGGAGGGCACCCTCACCGAGGCCGCCAGTCGCTGGAGCCTCGGGCGGGCGGTGCCGCGCTGGCTCAGCTGGGGCGGCTGGCCGTTCGTGGCCTTCGCGGGCACCACGGTCTACGGCCAGATGGTCAGCGTCTACGGCTACCCCAAGCCCGTCCTCGTGGTGCTCGGCGGCTCGACCCTCGCGGCGATGGCGGTGGGCCTCGTCTACGGCCGCAACAAGCGCGTCTGGTGCCGCTACCTCTGCCCCGTCAACGGCGTCTTCGCGGTGCTGGCCAAGCTCGCCCCGGTGAGCTTCCAGGTGGACGGCCGCACCTGGGCCGCCTCGCCCCGCCCGGCCCGGTCGGAGGCGTTCAACTGCGCGCCCCTGGTCCCCGTCAGGACCATGCGCGGGGCGGGCGCCTGCCACATGTGCGGGCGCTGCAGCGGCTACCGCGGCGCCGTGCGCCTCGCCCGGCGCTCGCCCAACCACGAGATCGTCCATGTCGCCGGCACCGAGCCGGATGCCGGCCAGAGCGCCCTGATCCTGTTCGGGATGATGGGGCTGGCGGTGGGCGCCTTCCAATGGTCCTCGAGCCCGTGGTTCGTGTCGGCCAAGCAGGCCCTGGCCACCTGGCTGATCGAGCGCGGCACCGCCTGGCCCCTCGAGACGACCCTGCCGTGGTGGGTGCTCACCAACTACCCCGAGCACAACGACGTGCTCAGTCTCCTCGACGGGACGATGCTGATCGCCTACGTCGCCGCCGCGGCACTCGGCCTCGGGCTCGCCCTCGCCGCCCTGGTGGCGCTGGCGACCCGGGCCCTGGGCACGTGGTCATGGCCCCGCTTCCACCACCTCGTCCAGACCCTGATCCCGGTGGCCGGCTGCGGCCTGTTCCTGGGGCTCTCCGCCCTCACCGTCGGGTTCCTGCGCGGCGAGCGCATCGACGTCCCGTTCGTGCCCGAGATCCGGGCGCTGCTGCTGGCCGGGGCCTGCCTCTGGACCCTGCGCCTCGCCTACGCCGTCGCCGGCCTCTCCGGCCGCGGCCTGCGGCGCCTGTCCGCCACCGCCGCCATCGGGGCGGCCACCGCCCTGTCGAGCGCCGGCTGGGTCCTGATGTTCTGGATCTGGTGACCGCCTTCCCTCCCTCCACAGGAGATCCGCCATGATCGGCGCCTTCGTCATCGCCTTCCGCGAGGTCATCGAGGCCGGCCTCATCGTCGGCATCGTCATGGCCGCCACCCGTGGCATGCCCGGCAGCCGGCGCTGGATCGCGCTGGGGGTCGCGGCTGGTCTCGCCGGAGCGGCCCTGCTGGCGCTGTTCGCCGAATCGGTCTCCGACGCCTTCGACGGCACCGGCCAGGACATCCTCAACGCCGGCGTCCTCGTCGTCGCGGTGCTGATGCTGGTCTGGCACAACACCTGGATGAGCCGGCACGGGCGCGAGCTCGCCGGCGACCTGCGCGCGGCCGGCGATGCGGTGCGGGCCGGCGAGCGCCGGGCGGCGGCGCTGGCCGTGGTGGTCGGCGCCGCGATCCTGCGCGAGGGGGCCGAGCTCGTCCTGTTCCTCTACGGGCTGGTGGCCTCGGGCGCTTCCGGGGCCGACCTCCAGATCGGGGCGCTGGCCGGGGTCGCGGCGGGCGCGGCGGTCTCGGCCGTGAGCTACTTCGGGCTCGCCGCGATCCCCACCCGCTACGTCTTCTCCGTCACCTCGGCGCTGATCGTGCTGCTGGCCGCGGGCCTGGCCGCCCAGGCGGCGCAGTTCCTCGCCAACGCCGGCCTCGTCACCGTGCTCGGCCAGACCCTGTGGAACACCGCCGCCATCCTGCCCGAGGCGTCCTGGCCCGGCCGCGTCCTGCATGCGCTCGTCGGCTACACCGACCGCCCCACCGCGCTCCAGGGCGCTACCTACCTCGCCACGGTCCTGGTGATGCTCGCCCTGATGCAGTGGAGTGCGACCGGTCGTCCCCGGGCCCTGCGGACCGCCTGAGGCCCCCTTGCTGGCGGGCGCGCGCGATCTAGTTCAGATGAAATGAATACGATCATCGTCGTCGCCCTGATCTGTGCCGCCAACCTGCCGCAGCCCGACTGCACGCGCGAGACCGCCCTCGACGTGATCACCGGCCCGGCCCACTCCCTGCAGGAATGCCTGTTGCAGGGGCCCATCCTCGCCGCCAGCGCCGGCCATTCCGGCGATGCCGGCCGCTACGTCAAGACGCGCTGCGAACAGCGCCGCTGATCGCAAGGGAAGGCTGCCACATGGACGACGAGGTCAGCCCGGATCGGGCGGTGATGATCCGCCTGCGGGCGCGCCTGGCGGTGGTGGAGCGCGCGGCCTGGTTCGGCTTCGCCCATGCCATGCGCACCGCACCGGAGGCGACCCTCGCCTATCTCGACGCCGAGCGCGCCAAATGCGCCGAGGGTTTCGGCCAGCGCGGCTGGGCCGCCGACCTCACCCCGGCAGAGCGTAGGATGCTGGGCGCCGAGGTCGACGCCGGCCTCGCACAACTGGCCGCCGACGGCCGGGACGCCTGAATCGACGACTGCGCTTGTCGAGCGGAGCGAGGCTCCTCGCCCGGCGCCATGCCGGTCGGACCGGCACACGTAACTCGGGCGCCGCAGCGCCCATGCCGGCGCGGATGACGGTCTTTCCCTCGTTGGGATCCGTGCGCCCGCTACCTCGACGAGCCCTTCTACAACGACCCGGCCGCTCGAAAGACCGGCGGCGGCACGCTGGTGTCCCCGCGCGACAGGGGAGGGTTGGTGCGACCTCTCCGGCCACGACCTCGCGGACGGTAGCCTGCGGCTCGCTTCGAAGCGTTCGAGCGGGACGCTTTCCCTTCGTCTTGCGAGGAGGTGGCAGGGGAGTGGAGTGGTTCCGCCTGCCTCGACACAGGGTCGCCGGGCCAACCCCGCAAGGGGGAGGGGACCCGCGCCTCGATCGTCAGCGAACTTGTATTAGCATTTATTTCCTGGACTAAAAGTCCTAGGATACTTGTCAGGTCCGGGTTCTCCACCCTTCTCCCGTGCGGCCGAAGCCCTGTGGATGCCCGGCCGCGCCGCCCGTCCGCCGACGCGGCGCGCGTGCTAGAACTGCGCGGGCGAGGGATCGCGGCGATCCCCCGTGTCCCCGTCTTGGCGGGCAACCGGACTTGGCGGGCAACCGGAGCGGTGATGACGGTCGGCATCGAGATGGGCGTCAGCCTCGGCGCGGGCGCGGAACCCGCCCTCATGGACCTCGAGGAGCTGCTCGCGACCCGCCTCCTCGTCCAGGGCAATTCCGGCTCGGGCAAGTCGCACCTCCTGCGCCGCCTGCTCGAACAGAGTGCCGGCGCGGTGCAGCAGGTGGTGATCGACCCCGAAGGCGATTTCGTCACCCTGGCCGCCGCGCACGGCCACGTCGTGGTCGACGGCGCCCATGGCGAGTCCGATCTCCAGGCCATCGCCGCGCGGGTGCGTGCGCACCGGGTCTCGGTGGTGCTCGATCTGGAGAGCCTCGACGCCGAGGCGCAGATGCGGGCCGCGGCCGCCTTCCTCGGCGGCCTGTTCGAGGCCGAGCGCGCCCATTGGTATCCCGTCCTCGTGGTGGTCGACGAGGCCCAGGTGTTCGCGCCGGCCGCCGCCGGCGAGGTCTCGGACGAGGCGCGCAAGGCCTCGCTGGGGGCGATGACCAACCTGATGTGCCGCGGCCGCAAGCGCGGGCTCGCCGGGGTGATCGCGACGCAGCGCCTGGCCAAGCTCGCCAAGAACGTGGCCGCCGAGGCCACCAACTTCCTGATGGGCCGCACCTTCCTCGACATCGACATGGCACGCGCCGCCGACCTGCTCGGCCTCGACCGGCGCGGCGCCGAGCGTTTCCGCGACCTGGCGCGCGGCGAATTCGTGGCCCTCGGGCCCGCCCTCAGCCGGCGTCCCCTGGCGCTGCGCATCGGCCCGGTCTTCACCGGAAGCCGGGCCGGCTCGCCGACCCTGATCCCGCTGCCGCAGGCCGCCACCGCCGATCTGCGCGCCCTGATCCTGACCCGCGCCGACGACGAGCCCGCCGCCTGGACGCCGGCCCCGCGGGCGACGCCGACGCCGCGCACCACCCCGGCCGAGCTGATGCGCGAACTGGGCCGCCACCGGCCCGAGCCCGTCGAGGCGGCGCCGACCCTGTCGGAGGCCGAGATCCGCGAGGGGATCGAGGCGGTCCTGCGCGGCATCGCCGACGACCGCGATGCCGCCGGCCAGCCGGTGGCGGTGGTCTACCAGGACTTCCTGGTACGCTGCCGGATGCGGGGCCTCGACGGCGAGGCGATCACCCTCTCGGCCTTCCGCCGGCGCCTGGGCGTCGCCCGGGCCGGCGTCGACGAGGAGGCCGCCGGAGTCGATCCCCAGGCCGATGCCCGCTGGGAAGAGGCGCGGAGCGTGGCCGCAGCCCTGCCCGACGAGGTCCAGGGCCTGTTCCTTCTGCTCGCCCGCGCGGCCCTGGCCGCCGAGCCCTGCCCGGGCGACGAGGCCCTGGCCCGGGCGATCGGCAGCCGTTCGCCCGGCCGGGCCCGGCGCCTGCTCAGCTACATCGAGACCCGCGGCACCATCGTCTGCCGCATGGATTATCGCGGCAACCGCGTCGTCGCCCTGCCGGGGCTCGGCTGCGAGACCGCGCCGGGCGATCCCAAGGCATCGCCCGGTGACCCCAAGGCGCCGCCGAGCGAGGTCAAGGGTTTGGCCTGTGAAGGCAAGGCGGTGCCGCCGGAGGGCTTCGGCCTGTTCGCGGCGGAATAGGGCCCGCCCGCCACGGCCTCAGGAGCCGGCGCTCGTCGCGCCCTCGCAGCCGCTCGACGCGTAGGCCCTGACGATCGCGGACAGGAGGCCCGGATAGCGGGCCTCGACCTCGGCGTGGCGCGAGTGGTTGCGCATCTCGACGCCGTGACGCTCGCAGCGGATCAGGCCGGCCTCGCGCAGCACCTTGAAGTGGGTGGACAGCGACGACTTCGGAATCACCCGGTCCCCCACCGCGGCGAGCGCCGAACACGCCTCGACGCAGCCCGCCCCCATGATGCTGGCGAAGATCGCAGCCCGGTTCGGATCGGACAGCGCGTGCAGGATCGCGTTGGGCGGAACGTCCTCGATCGGGGGATGAAACAGCGGCCTCATGATCGTCCAAATGGGGGCTTGATCTGCGCGTCTTCAGTTCCGAAGTCCTGAACTATGGGACTAGCGGCGACCATCCCGGTGCCGGCCCAGGGTCGAAGGATAGCACGGATGTCGAAGCTCGACGGGAAGGTCGCCGTGGTGACCGGCGCATCGAAGGGGATCGGCGCGGCCATCGCCAGGGCGTTGGCGAAGGACGGCGCGGCGGTGGTGGTCAACTACGCCTCGAGCAAGGCGGGGGCGGAGGCCGTGGTGGCCGCCATCACCGCGGCGGGAGGCCGGGCCGTCGCGGTCCAGGCGGACGTCTCGCAGGCGGCGCAGGCGCAAGCGCTGATCGAGGCGGCGGTCGAGGCGTTCGGCCGCCTCGACGTGCTGGTCAACAATTCCGGGGTCTACGAATTCTCGGCGATCGAGGAGGTGACCGAGGCGCACTACCGGCGGCTCTTCGACGTCAACGTGCTCGGCGTCCTGCTGGCGACCCGGGCGGCCGCAAGGCACCTCGGGGAGGGCGGCAGCATCGTCAACATCTCCTCGGCCATCACCCGCGTGAATACGCCGGCCGCCTCGGTCTACTCCGGGACCAAGGGCGCCGTGAACGCGATCTCGGGCGTGCTCGCCAACGAACTGGCGCCGCGCAGGATCAGGGTCAACGTGGTCAGCCCCGGCTTCGTGGTCACCGAGGGCACCCATGCGGCGGGCATCGTCGGCTCGGAGATGGAAGCGGGTCTCGTCGCGCAAACGCCGCTCGGCCGCTCCGGCCAGCCCGACGACATCGCCAGCGTCGTGGCTTTCCTCGCCTCCGACGAGGCCCGCTGGCTCACCGGCGAGGAGATCACCGCCAGCGGCGGCATTCGCTGAGGGCCGACGACCCGCGACGGGTCTGTGCGCTGCAGCACACCGGCGCACGGGCACTTGTTTGCCGAGTCAAGAACCCCAGATACAACAAACGCATGACGTTGCCGTGTCCCGGGCCGAATCGGTCCGGGCTTGGGATCTCTTCGGATCGCCCCGACGACGGCTCCCCGCCGTCGGGGCGATCCGTGGGGACGCGACGCCGTTATCCACAGGCCGGGCCCTGCTTGCCCCCGCGCGAGCCCTGGCCTCCACGAGTCTTGATATCGATGAACCAACTCGTCCGCCTATCCCAGATCGGCGAGGCCGATGCCATCGCCGAACCGTCCGCCGACCTGCGCGTGCCCTTCGCGCAATCGGGCGCGTTCGTCTGCAAGTTCATCATCGGCGAGCCCAACGACCAGGCCGTATGCTGCGGCGCGCCCGTGCCCGACGGCAAGAGCTGGTGCGCCTTCCACCGTCGGATCGTGTTCGAGCCGGCCCGTCCCGGCCGCATCCGCTGATCCGCTCAGGCTAAACGTCCCGCGTCCGTACGCGAGGGCCGCCGCGATAGCCTCGAGTCCGCTGGCGCCTTTGCCACGGCCATGCTCTTCTCGCCACTCCGCGAGGGGAGGGGGCCGCGATGAGGGAACCGGGCGATCTCGCTCGCCTGCTGTCCGTCAATCCGTTCTTCGCCAGCCTCGGGCCCGAGGCGGTGGCGGCCATCGCCGGCCTCTGCCTCACCCGCGGCTTCGAGGCCGGCCGCACCCTGTTCCTGAAGGGCGACCCCGGCGACGCCCTTTACGCCATCCGGCGGGGCCAGGTGCGGATCGTGGCGGCGACCGGGGACGGCCAGCGCCGCACCCTCAACGTGCTCGGCGCCGGCGACGTCTTCGGCGAGGTCGCCCTCCTCGACGGCCGGCCGCGCACCGCCACCGCCGTGGTGAGCGAGGCGGCAGACCTGTTCGTCGTGCGCCGCGGCGATCTCCTCGCCCTCCTCACCCGGCGCCCCGAACTGGCGATCCAGGTCATCGAGCTCCTGTGCGCGCGCATCCGCTGGATGAGCGAGCAGGCCGAGGAGGCCGCCTTCCTTCCCCTGGACCGGCGCCTGGTGCGCCGCCTGATCGGTCTGGCCGAGGATTTCGGCACGGAGATCGCGGTGTCGCAGGAGGACCTGGCCGGATTCGTCGGCGCCACCCGCGAGAGCGTCAATCGCCAGCTCCAGGTGTGGAAGCGAGACGGATTGATCGCGCTCGGCCGCGGGCGCATCCTGATCCGCGACGCGGCTGCGCTCGCCCGCTTGGCGGGACCCTCGGACGGATCGTGACGTGCGGATGCGCTCAGCGCCTCGTCGGCATCCGGGCCACGGTCGGCCCGGGACCGCTGTCGCGTTCGGCGGCCGGCACCGGAGACGGAGAACCATGACGGTCGATCGATCGATGAGAGCCGTGCCCATCCTGGCCGCAGCCCTGCTGCTGGCTGGCGTGGGAGGGGCTTCGGCTGAAGGCTGCCGCACCACCGCCTTCACCGATCCGCCGCGCGAGGTGCTCGCCTGCGCCGACGGGCTCACCGTCACCGCCGAGAAGCAGGCCGACTATCGCCTGATCGAGCGCGAAGGGCGCCCCGTCGGCGCCGAGCTGCGGGGGCGGGGGATCCTGATCGAGGTCCCGCCGGGGCGCCGCAACGGCTTCCAGGTCCTCACCCCCCACGCCATCGCCTCGGTGCGCGGCACCACCTGGGCGGTGGACGTCACGGGCCGGGCCACCGCGGTGTTCGTGCGCGCCGGCCGCGTCGCCGTCTCCCGGCCGCAGGGTTCGAGCCTCCCGCAGGGTTCGAGCGTCACCCTCGGCCCCGGCGACGGGGTCGATGTCGAATCGACCGGCGGGTTGACGGTCCGGCAATGGCCGCGCGAGCGCGCCCTGCATCTGCTGGCCCGGTTCGGCCGGTGAGGGCTCCCACGGGCAGGGCTCCCACGGGCATGAGTGCGCCGATCCACCGGACTGTCGCGGACGGACGTGCTTGCGGGGGAAACCCGAGCCGGACCTCGTCCTGATGCGGGGGGCGGAGCGGGGCGGGGGGCTGCTGCTGCTGGCGGCGCTCGGCCTCGGCCTCGCCTGGAGCCTCGCCCTGGTGCTGCCGCACCTGCGCGGGCAGGCGAGTCTCCTCGACCGGATCGAGGCGCCGCTGGCCGACCTGCGCTTCCTCGTCGCCGGGCCGCGGCCGGCCCCGGCCGACGTCGTCGTCGTCGCCATCGACGATGCCACCATCGCGGCCGCCGGCGCCTATCCCCTGCCGCGGGCCTATGTCGCCCGGCTGCTGCGGGCGCTGTCCTCGGCCGGTGCGAGGGCGATCGGGGTCGACGTCCTGTTCGTGGCCGCCGGCACCGAACGGGACGACGCCGATCTCGCCGCCGCCTTCTCCGAGACCCGGGCGGTGATCGCCATGGCCGCCCTGTTCCCGCGCCTCGGCGACGAGGCCCGCGCCAGAACCGGCGCGCTCGCGAACCTGCCCGTCGCCGAGCGCCTGCTGCGGCCCGCCGACAGGTTTTCGCAGGCGGCCGGCCTCGGCCTCGTCAACGTCGCCACCGACCACGGCGGCATCGCCCGCCACGTCCCCCTGCTGGTGGTGGCGGAGGGCGAACTGCAGCCGTCGCTGCCGCTGCGGCTGGCGGCGCTGGCCGCCGGGCGCGACCCGGATTTCGGGCCGGACGCCGTCACCCTCGGCGGGCTCACCGTTCCCCTCGACGTCGGGGCGAGCCTCGCCCTGCGCTTCTACGGGCCGCAGGGGACCGTGCGCACCGTGAGCGCCGCCGACGTGGTCGAGGGGCGGGCGGGCGGCGCCGGCCTGCAGGGCCGCCTCGTCCTCGTGGGGGCGACCAGCCCGGGGAGCGGCGACGTGCTGCCGACCCCCTTCGACCGGGTGTTGCCGGGGGTCGAGATCCTGGCCACCGCCCTGGCGCATCTCACCGCCGGCGATGCGCTGGTGCGCACCGCCACCGTCCGGCGCATCGACGCGGGTATCGCCCTGCTGCTGCCGGCCCTGGCGATCCTGCTCGTCGCCTTCCGGCGCGTCGCCCTCGGCCTCGGCCTCGCGTGCCTCCTCGTCGCCCTGACGGCGGGAGCCGTGACGGGGCTGTTCGCCTACGGCATCTGGCTGAGCCTGGCGCTGCCGCTCGCCGCCGTCGCGGTACCGGTGCTCGCCTACCTCGGCGCCCGGCTCTGGCTCGACCGGCGCCAGGCCGTCCGGCTGACCCGCGACCGCGACGCGCTCCTGCGCTTCCATCCCCCGGCGGTCGCCGCCCGGCTGGCGCGGGAGCCGGACTTCCTCGTCTTGCCGGTGGAGCAGGCGGCCGCGGTGCTGTTCGTCGACCTCTCGGGCTTCACCGGCCTGTCCGAGCGCCTGGGGCCGGCCTCGACCCGCGCGCTCCTCAAGGACATGCACGACATCGTCGAGGATGCCGCCACCCTGCGCGACGGCTCGGTGACGAGCTTCATGGGCGACGGCGCCATGATCCTGTTCGGCCTGCCCGAGGCGCGGCCGGACGACCCCGACCGGGCGCTCGCCACCGCCCGGGATCTGGCCGCCCGCTTGGCGGCCTGGCTCGACCGCGAGATCGGGCCGGGGCAGGGGGGCGTCCGCATCGGTGTCCACTCCGGTCCGGTGGTGGTCTCGCGCTTGGGGGGCACGCGCAACCAGCACATCACCGCCACCGGCGACACCGTCAACGTCACGAGCCGGCTCCTCGACATCGCCAAGGCCGAGGGTGCCCCGATCGTGCTCACCGGCGACCTCATCGCCGCCCTCCACCGGCCCTCCTCCCTGCCCGAGCCGCCCGTGCTCACCGCCCGTGCGGTGCGCGGGCGTGCCCGCCCGATCACGGTGCACTGCCTGGGCGCGCCCGTGTGAGGCCCGCCGGTATCGGTTCGCCCCCGGACGCGCTATCGGACATGCCGACGGCAACGAGCCTCGGGGGAGGGTGACGAGTGGCGGCGCGCGCAACGCGATGGCTCCGGGGTCTGTTGGCCCTCGTGCCGGCGGTCGGCCTGACCGTCCTGATCGTCGATCCCGCCTTGCACGAGGCCGCCCTGGCGCGCCTCCACGCCCTCGCCGATCCACCCCGGCCCGAGCGCCCGCACCTGCCGGCCCAGCGGGTCGCCGCCGAGGAGGGGCGCATGGTGGTGCGCCTCAAGCCGGCCGAGCAGGCACTGGTGGGCATCGAGACCCGCGTCGTGCCGGCCCTGGCGCACCGGGCCGAGCTGCAGGCCTACGGCAGCGTCCTCGATCTCGCCCGGGTCACCGAGCTCACCAACGCCTATGCCACCGCCAGGGCCCAGCTGCAGACGGCGCAGGCCAAGGTCGAGGTCTCGCGCAGCGCCTCGCAGCGGGCCAAGACGCTGGGGCCCTACGCCACCACCGTGCAGGTCGAGACCACCGAGGGCACCTTCCAGACCGACGTCGCCTCCCTGGCGGCGGCGGAATCGCAGGTGCGCACGCTGAGCGCCACCGCCCAGCAGGAGTGGGGACCGGTGATTGGCCGCGCCATCGTCGAGCGCAGCGCCGCGGTCACCCGGCTGATCGAGCGCAGCGACTTCCTGGTCCAGGTCACCCTGCCCCCCGGCGAGACCCTGAAGGGTCCGCCCGCGGCGGCCTTCGCCGAGGTGCCGCCCCAGAGCGCGCGGGTCGCCCTCGCCTACGTCTCGCCGGCCACCCGCACCGACGCCCGCATCCAGGGCCTGAGCTATTTCTACACCGTGCCCGGCAACAGCGGCTTCCTGCCGGGCATGAGCATGCTCGTGTTCCTGGCCGGCGACCGCACCGTCACCGGCATCAGCGTGCCCGAGGACGCGGTGGTGCATTGGGGCGGGGGCACCTGGGTCTACCGGGCGGTGCAGCCGGGCGCCTACGTCCGCCACCCGCTCAAGGCCGATCCGGTGATGGCCGACGACGCCTACGTGGTCGACGACCTGCCAGGCGGCACCGAGATCGTCCTGCGCGGCGCCCAGGCGCTCCTGTCCGAGGAGATGAAGGCCCAGCTCCAGGTCTCCGGCGGCGTGGACGACGACTGACACGGTTCCCGCTTGGATCAAGCGGGACCCGTATCACCAAGCCCGCGGGGCGCCTGAGCGACGCCGACATCCGCATGGCGAAGCCACCAAACGGATTTCGTATGACCAAGGACACCCTGCCCTCGGGTCCCCAGGCCGCCCTCGTCGCCTTCGCCGTGCGGTTTCGCGGCATCGTGCTCGCCCTCGCCCTGGCGCTGGCCGGCTTCGGCGTGGCGACCTTCGGCGACGCCAAGTACGACGTCTTCCCGGAGTTCGCGCCGCCCTCGGTGGTGATCCAGACCGAGGCGCCAGGCCTCGACCCCGAGCAGGTCGAGGTGCTGGTGACCCAGGCGATCGAGGTGTCGGTCAACGGCCTGCCCGGCCTCGTCACCCTGCGCTCGAACTCGATCCAGGGCCTCTCGGTGATCACCGCCACCTTCCGGGCCGGCAGCGACATCTACCGGGTCCGCCAGCTCGTCACCGAGCGGCTGACGGCGCTGGCCGGCCGCCTGCCCCAGGGCGTGCGCGCCCCGGCCATGACCGCCCTGACCTCGGCCACCAGCACGGTCCTCCTCGTCGGGATGACGGCGCCCGGTCGCTCGCCGATGGAGCTGCGCACGCTCGCCGACTGGACCCTGCGCCTGCGGCTGCTGGCCGTGCCGGGCATCGCCGAGGTCTCGGTCTATGGCGGGGCGGTGCGCTCGCTCCAGATCCAGGTCCGGCCCCACGACCTCATCCGGTTCGGCATCGGCATCAACGACGTGCTCGCCGCCGCCCGCAAGGCCACCGGCGTGCGCGGGGCGGGCTTCCTCGATACGGCCAACCAGCGCGTCACCCTCCAGACCGAGGGCCAGTCCCTCGGCCCCGAGGCGCTGGGGCGCACGGTGCTCGTCAACGAGGGCGGCGCCAGCGTGAGCCTGGCCGACGTCGCCGACGTGGTCGCGGCCGGCGAGCCGCCGATCAGCGCGGCCCTGGTCGACGGGGTGCCCGGCGTCCTCGTGATGGTCGGCGCCCAGTACGGCGCCAACACCCGCGAGGTCACCGCCAGGGTCGAGGCGGCCCTGGCCGAACTCGCCCCCGCCCTGGAGCGCGAGGGCGTCACCCTGCGCCCCGACCTGTTCAAGCCGGCCGCCTTCATCACCCTGGCCAATGCCAACGTGCTCCAGGCCCTGGGGCTGGGCGGCATCCTCGTGGTGATCGTGCTGTTCGTGTTCCTCTACGACTGGCGCACCTGCGTCATCAGCGCAGTGGCGATCCCGCTCTCGCTGATCGCGGCTGTGCTGGCGCTGCAGGCGATGGGCGAGAGCCTCAACACCATGACGCTGGGCGGCCTCGCCATCGCCATCGGCGAGGTGGTGGACGACGCGGTGATCGGCGTCGAGAACGTGGTCCGACGCCTGCGCGAGAACCGCCGCCTCGGCCGTCCCCGCGAGGAGGGCAGGGTGGTGATCGACGCCATCCTGGAGGTGCGCACCGCGGTGGCCTACGCCACCTTCGCGGTGTTGCTGGTGTTCCTGCCGGTGCTGGCCCTGTCCGGCATCGCCGGCCGGCTGTTCGGGCCGTTGAGCCTCGCCTACATCCTGGCGGTGGTGGCCTCGCTGGGTGTAGCGCTCACCGTGACCCCGGCGCTGGCGATGCTGCTCCTGACAGGGCGCGATGGGGCCCAGGCCGGCGACCCGCCGGTGATGCGCTGGTCGCGCGCCGCCTACGCCTGGTCGCTGGCCGGGATCGAGCGGGTCTCGGCCGCCGTCGTCGCCCTGGCGGTCGTCCTGACGCTGGCGGGCGCCGCCCTGGTGCCGGGCTTCGGCAGCACCTTCCTGCCCGACCTGAAGGAGGGCCACCTGATCCTGCACATGGCCGGGGCGCCGGGCACCTCGCTGCAGGAATCGATGCGGCTGGGCACCCGCATCACCGCCGCCCTCAAGGCGATTCCCGGCATCCGCGCCGTCGCCTCGCAGATCGGGCGGGCCGAGGCCGGCCAGGACACCGCCGGCACCCACTACAGCGAGATCCACATCGACCTCGACCCCGGTCTCGGGGGGGCGGCGCAGAAGGCGGTGGAGGCCCGCATCCGCGCCGTGCTGGCCGATTTCCCCGGTGCCGCCTTCTCGCTCAAGACCTTCCTCACCGAACGGATCGAGGAGACCGTCTCGGGCGCCGGCGCCCCCATCGTGGTCGGCGTGTTCGGCAACGACCTGACCCGCATCGAGACCGCGGCGGCGGACATCGCCCGCGAGGTCGCCGAGGTCGCGGGCGCCACCGACGTCCAGCGCAGCGCGCCCCCGGGCCTGCCCCAGGTCAACGTCTCCCTGCGCCCGAACGACCTGCGCCACTGGGGGCTCGAAGCCGTCGACGTCCTCGAGGCGGTGCGCACCGCCTACCAGGGCGACGTGGTCGGCCAGACCTACGAGGGCAACGCCGTCTTCAACGTCCTCGTCATCCTGGCCGCCCAGCCGCGCGGGCGCCCCGGCAGCCTCGGCGAGCTGCCCCTGCGCACCCCCAACGGCCGCTACGTCGGCCTCGCCCAGGTCGCCGACATCTACGCGACCTCGGGCCGCTACCAGGTGCAGCACCAGGGCGCCCAGCGGGTCCAGACCGTCACCGCCAACGTGCAGGGGAGGGACGTCGCCGCCGTCATGGCGGCGGTCCGCGCCAAGATCGCCCGCGAGGTCGCCCTGCCCTCGGGCGTCTACCTCGGCTACTCGGGGTCGGCGGAGGTGCAGGACCGGGCCCAGCGCGACCTCCTGCTCTATTCTGGCTTTGCCGGGTTCGGCATCCTGATGCTGCTGGCCGTCGTCACCGGGTCGGTGCGCAACCTCCTCCTGGTGCTCGTCAACCTGCCCTTCGCCTTCGTGGGCGGCGTGCTCGCGGTCGCCGCGAGCGGCGGCGTGCTGTCGCTCGGCTCCATCGTCGGCTTCGTGACGCTGTTCGGCATCTCGCTGCGCAACACCATCATGATGATCTCCCACTACGAGCACCTCGTCACGATCGAGGGCCGGGCCTGGACGCTGGCCACCGCCATCGACGGCGCCGCCGACCGGCTGGTGCCGATCCTGATGACCTCCCTGGTGACGGGCCTCGGCCTCCTGCCCCTGGCGCTGGGGGCGGGCGAGCCCGGCCGCGAGATCGAGGGGCCGATGGCCCTGGTGATCCTCGGCGGCCTCGTCACCTCGACGATCCTCAACCTGATGATCCTGCCGACGCTGGCGCTCAGGTTCGCGCGGTTCGCCGGGGGCAGGGGGGATGCCACCGATCCGGTGCCCCTGCCCCGATGACGATCATCCAGGCCCTCGGACGGCGCTTGGCCAGCCGTCGCGGAGCCGGAGGGGGTCGGATCCGGAGGCGGCAGTGTACCTGTCATCGCTATCTGGCGGCGGTGATAGAAAATTGGCGGGATCACGCGGGTCGGATCGGGTCGTCGCGGATCAGAATTGATCGTGGCGGTACGTCTCGATCACCCTGCCCGGCTCATCGCGTTCCACGGCGATGCTGCCAAAAACGTCCGATCGCCGCTCGGCTGGGCGCTCGCTGTTCCCCAAATTTGCTGATGCATGCCTGTCGAGCCTCTGTCAGCCGCATAGTCCCCATGATGTCCAGCAGGAAATCGGTCACCTCGGGATCATCAAACAGCCGGCTCCGGGTGTCGATTTGGACCCGCCTCGGCTTCAGGACCGCAGGCTTATCGGCCTTGTGCGCTGCTAATTGGCGCTGGCAATCCAGCAGCTCAACATAATGCGCAGCAGGGATCGTCACGACATCAACGCCCGAAACCGTCACCCGGACCGGCGTCACGTCAGTCGTGCCGGTCACCGATAATCCTTCCAGCGGGAGCGGAAGGTCTGGATGCGGCCGACAGATGGTGCCCGCTCAGCTCCGAACTCAGCGACGCAGGCTGTCCGAAGCGCGGCGCCTGTTTCGCGGCCCCGGAACCGCTCTCTGAGGAAAGCGGCGACCTCTGCGTCCTTCTCGATGGTGGAGAGACCGGCCGGAGGAGCTTTTGCCGCCGCGATCCTCTGCCGCGTGACATGTGTACGGAAGGCGAGCAATTCGGCATAGGCTGTCATGGAGAGAACGACCACCCGCTCTCCCCCTCGACGCGCAAAGATCGGAAGAGCTTCACCAGAGCGAACTGTCAGCTCTGGCCGATCAAGGCCAAGGCTGGCTTTCACTTTTTCAACGCTCATTGAATCACCTTCCAACACGTATGAACGCATAATTGGCTCGCGGACCAACGGCTTGTGACATCGTAAGTGTACGTCTGTGGGGCAAGAAAACCGATTGACCCTTCCGAATAAATCGCAAACTAAGTGGCTCGCCGTTTAATTTAACCCGACATCAGGGCTCCTGCATAGCTGACGTTCATAATAGGTGTGAGATGCCAGAATTCATTCCAGCCAACGTCCCTGTCGACGTGCTTATTGCCAGATCAGTTCAGGATCTCACAAAGCATGTGAAGCCGTTTGTTGCTATCTTACCGGACAGCGATACATGGAACGACTACGGCCGGAACTTCTTCGCGAAGCTGCACATTCGTCCTGCCGAGGGCGATCCGTTAAACTTCCACCTGCGGCTGATGTTCGAAGGACGACTAAAAAGCGAGCCAGTATTCAAGGAGCTTCTCCAAAAATTCGGAGAAGTTTTTCCAATAGAACTTATCAAAATACCTTTCGTTTCGCTTCTGACGAAGGTTGAGTACTATCAACAATTCATCAGAGAACTCGGCTTCGAAATTGGTGTCAGCGCGCTCCGCAAAATGCACGACGCAACAGTTGCCCGCACAGAAGGCGCCAATCAGGAGTTGCTCGCCCTGATTGACAACGAAGAATTCCACATCGGTGCCCTTCGCAGCGGCAGCGCATACGATGCCCTTAGGCGCGGTGGTAGGTTTTTCCGGCCAGATATCCCCGCTCCCGTCGATGATGCGGCCATCGACTTCGTATTCTCCGCCCAGCTGCCAAGCGCCGATAACTCCTACATGCTTCCTTTCAGCTTCAACCAAGAAGGCATTTTTCGGGACCGCGCCTCCATCCTGATCGGCCGCAACGGTACAGGTAAAACGCAGCTTCTGAAGTCGATTATCGACGCCCTCCATTCTAACCATCAAGATGGTTATTTACGGCCACACTTTCAGCCGGTGTTCCACCCTTCGCGTGTGCTCGTATTCTCCTCTGTTCCGACCGATCCATTTCCGCGTTCCATTGGAGCGTGGCACGGTATTGACTACGAATACTTCGCCGTTAACGCTTCAAGGGAGAACCAGATTGACCCGCTGCTTGCTGCTCTTGTCGCGTGCATGAAGTCAGAGGAGCTTAACGGTTTTGGAGAAATGCGCGACAAGTCGCGCATGGAAGTAATCCAAAATGCGCTTGAGCCAATCGGCCTTTGGAAGCGTCTTCACTTGCCCTTACGAGCACGTCGGATTGGAGACGATTTACCATATGTGATTGAGACCAATGGGCTCAGCTATTTCCCTATCGGAAGGTCGCTCAATGAGCTTAACTCCATTCGGCTCATCCAGCAAATCGACTGGTGCAGGCCGGCAATCGTTTTAGACGATAAGATGCAGATGCGGCGCCTCAGCAGTGGTGAGTACGCGATGCTACGCTTTGCGGCGCAGGCGTCCGCAGCCATAGAGCAGGGCAGTCTCCTTTTACTGGACGAGCCAGAAACACATCTTCACCCGAACTTTGTCTCCGATTTAATGGAGATCCTCAACAACCTGCTTCAGTCGACACGATCAATCGCCATCATCGCGACGCACTCGGCGTATGTCGTACGGGAGGCGCAGCGCGAGCGGGTCAATGTCCTCACGTTGAAGGACCGCGAGATCGCCATTGACACACCCCGCATGCAGACGTTCGGCGCCACTATCGACAGCATCTCACAGTTCGTCTTTGGCGACACCAGCATCTCGCATCGCTACCAAAAAACACTGGCAGATTGGGCCGATCGAACCGGGCGCGATCTCGGTATTGATGGAGTTATCGCGCAGTATGGGGCTGAACTAAACTCAGAAAGCTTGTCCTTTATCGCGCGCCGGTTATTGGAGCCGCCGGCTGCTACGTCGGCGTCGGAGCAGCCCGAAGCGATCTGAGCCATGGATCATCTTCCCCTCCCCGCGACGGCCGCCGAGGATGAGGCGGTCGTGAACAGTTTCGCGAAGGATGCCTTTTGGGCACCGCATGTTGCCGATTGGATCTTAGCATACCAGACATATCAGGCGAGCGGCGGAAGCCCATTCGCTGTCTCCCCGCATGATTTTGGGGCCAGCATAACTGCTCAGCAGTACTCCTTATACGACAAGCGAGGTGGGTCAGGCGTACTCCGCCGTATGCGTCGCAAAGGAGGATTGAAATCGTGCCCGGTCTGCGGCTCGCCTGTGACGGGTAGCCTTGATCACTATCTACCTCGGGACATCTATCCTGAGTTCGCGATCATGCGCGCCAATCTCGTCCCAGCTTGCCAGCATTGCAATTCAGGTGTGAAGGGAACTACGGTCCATGGCGGTGATCCCCGGCGCTTTATACACCCGTACTATGATCAGTGGGCAGCGCAGGCTATTTGGTTCATCCAGATTATGACACCTTATCAAGCAGCAACGTTTAAGCCCCGCCCGATGCCGAACCTGACAGTAACACAGAACGACATTGTAAGTTTTCATCTAGAAAATGTGCTCGGCTCTCAATTTCACCTTTCTATGGCCACTCATTGGTCGTCTCTTCCGGGACAATTAAAAATAAGGGATCCGGCTCTCACGAGCGAAAGTTTAAAGCGGCAAATTGATCTAGAGCTTGCCGTCGCATTGCACTCTACAGGGCAGAATGGCTGGCAGGCGGCCCTGTTGCGTGGCATCCGAGGTGATGCAGGTGCTATTGAGTACTTGCGTCGTGAGGCAGACGCCACGGAGCTACCCCCAATGCCACCCATGCTTTAACATCGGCGATGCTTCATGGCTTTCCTGGAGAGGCGTGAGGGACATCCCCTAGCGTTTAATCAAGCCAAGGCACCACAACCAGCTCGGCGCTTCCCTTCCACTGGTTGGTCTCCCCGGCCGCAGCGAACTCGCTGTTCAGCAGTTTTTGAGCTGTGGCTTCGAGCTTCGGCCCGACGATCAGAAGCTTGCCCTGGAGGCCGAGGGGTCGGCCGAAATCGGCCTTCATGGTCGAGATGCCGATGCGCGCTGCTTCGTAGTGTGCGGCATCAAGAGGTTGCTTCGAGCCCCAGGCAAGCTGCCAGAAGCCGAAGCCGACGTTGCACCGCCCTTCGGTCCCGTAGCGATACTCCTTCCGCGAGAAGACATGCTCGTCGGTGTCGGCATCCATCCTGACGAGATCGAACAGACGTCTCTCTTGGTAGATGATCGGTTTGATCATACGGGTGTCGTCGATGAGGAACCACGGCTCGCCCGTTCCACCATCGGTGTTGGCCGTCGAGCCCGTCTGCCCAAGGGCGTTTTTAATGGGATGTTCGGTGTCGAAAAAGTACTGACCATCGAAGCATGGCGTGGTCCAGCCTTCCTTCAGAAGCGCCCAGACAAGCTCATCCGGGAACGTTGCGGACTGCCGACCAAATTCGGAGAAGATCGGATCATAGATCCCGATCTGATCGTCTTCGATATCCTCGCTTTTCACGCCGATGGTGCTCTCGAATGAGCGATTGACGATCGTGTAGGTTTCCGTCGTCAGGTTCTGAACGACACGATCGCCAACCCATTCCCGGATCCGGGGGAACTGACCCAGCCACCCGTACTCGTTCGACTTGGTGGTGGATTTCACAACCATCGCGGCGCGTTTGTAGAGTGGATTGGCGCCCTTGAAGCCGGCTTGAAAGGCGTTGGAGAAGCCGACGTAGAGGGTGGTCAGGTTGGGTGCGTTGACGATCACGGGAGCTTCCTGCTGATGAAGCGCGGTCAGCCCGCGCAGGTTGGGGCGGTTGACCAGGGAGGCCCGGAGGATGCCGATCACGGCTCCATTGGGCGTGTAGGCGATGACCGGCGAGATGTGCCGGTAGGCCTTATCTGCTAGAAGCGCGCGGCCGGCGGCGTTCCATTCGACCTCGCCCCAGATGCCATCGGCCCGCACCTGCAAGCCGATGATCCAGTCTTGCGCGGGCGAGGGGGCTCCCTTGGGCGCCGCGATGTCGGTGGAGTGGTTCTCATCGATGGGAAGGCGGTCGCCGGCCTTCAGGATTGCTGCGATGGGAGCGGCGGCGTTCGAGACCCGGTAGGGACCACGCCCGTCCAGCGTCGTGATCTCGCCAGCCGGCAGGAGGTGGATGTATCTCGGAGCGGTCTCGGTCTCCGCTGCCGGCAGCGGGAGGGCGGCACAGAGAGCGGTGAGAAGGCTCGGCATCGTCATGCCCGTTCCCTCCCCTTAGGGACGGCAAGGTAGCTGCGTACGCTCTCGCGAGTGACGTGCAGCCGCTTGGCGATCTCCGGACGGGGTACTCCGGCGGCGTCAAGCCGCCGGGCAAGCCACGGCTTCGCAAGAGGTACCTTCAATTGCCCCTGGCCGAAGACGCGGCGCATCGCCTGGGTCAGCTCAAGGCCGATCTCCTTGACCAGGGGCGAGGCCGGGCGGGGGGTCGAGGGGATGTAGATCTGGCTACCGCCAAAGCCGAGTAGGAAAGTCTCAGCCCCTTCCTGGCCGAGAGCTTCGACATAGGGGGTCACGCTCGGCGGCATCTCATTTGTGGCTGGCATGTTCAGATGCTCGGGTCTGGGCGTCCGTGTAGGCGCCCACCTTTTGGCATCATCCGTCCAACCGCATGCCCCGGACAGTTGTCCGGGCCGGCTCGTTACTCGGCGGCAAGTACGGCTTTCTCGATCTTGGCCTGCCGCTCCTGGCGCAGCTTGGCTCGCATCCTGCGGATCGTGCGGCCATGAACACCGAGTTCGGCCGCGAGCGCTGCTTCACTGCGGTCGGATTTCGCAACCACCTCACGGAGGTGCCTTCGATAGCCGGTGAACTCGCCGGACCTGTGGGTTGGGAGTTCGACCGCCAGCCCACCAATGCCGGTAGCCATGTGAGCCGCGAACTTCATCGCGGCATCCGCTCCGATGGCGATCACGATGGGATGATCTGGCGGAAGCTTCTCACGGACATAGAAGCGCGTGCCGCCCAGATGCCCTATTAACGCCTCGGCGCTCTCCTGGCCGATCAAGTCCACAATTTCATCGAATTTGAGATAGTAGGCCGCACCACTCATCGGCATCTCCAGGTGCGCCGCAAAGCGCTACGTCTATGGACCGTTGCCACGCCACGCTGGAGAAAACAGCATCCCAGGGATTGGGTTGATTTTACTTGATAATCTCTTTCGAAGCAGTCTATTTGTAAACAAATGATTTGGTAGAGAAAAATCTTACAAGTACCCATGAGTAAAAATTGTGCCATGAGCGGCCTAGAGCGGCGTATCTGAATTCAATGGGTGGTTTACGAGGGCAGCTTACATATACTATCATCCAAAAAATAACGCCGTGAAAATTTTTTGGTGGGTGAGTTATGGAAGACAATACCGTTTTTACCGCTGCCCAGAGCAAATATAAAAGGTACATTGAGGAAATATCTGAGGATATTGCGGAAACAGTTCAACAGTTTGGCTGTCAGCCAATTCTCTTTATTGGATCAGGATTATCGAGACGGTATTTTAGTGCCCCAAGCTGGGACGAATTGCTTGAAAATCTTGCCAATCAATGTTCTAAGATAGACAAAAAGATTGCTTACTATAAGCAGGCACTTGGATCCTTGCCTGCTGTTGGAGAGGAGTTCGCGAAGCTCTACCACGAATGGGCGTGGACCGACGGCCAAAATAAATTCCCTGTGGAAATGTTTGAAGGCGACACCCCTTCTCAAGCTTACATCAAGTTCTTCATCTCACAATTATTGATTGAGACAACGCCGGTAGAGCTTAAAGGTCTAGCTATGACTAAACATGGGGAAGAGATTGAAGCTCTACGCCATGTCAAACCACACGCAATTATTACAACAAACTATGACCAGATGTTAGAGGTCATCTTCCCGGATCATGCTCCGATCATCGGACAGCAAATACTTAAAAGCGCTGCTGTTACAGTTGGAGAAATTTACAAGATCCATGGGTGCGTAAGCCAGCATAGCAGTCTTGTTTTTACACAATCAGATTATGATTACTTCGCGAAGAAGAAAAGGTTTCTCAGCGCAAAGCTGCTGACATTCTTCAGTGAGCATCCACTGATATTCATCGGTTATAGCGCCAACGATCCAAATATCCGGTCGATTTTATCGGAAATTGATGAGGCTTTGCCCGAAAAGGGCGGGCTCATTCCAAATGTGTATATCCTTGACTGGAAAGATGACTTAACTGAGGAGAGTAATCCGCCTCGCGAAAAAGTTCTTCCGACAGCTGACGATCGCACGGCAAGGGTGAAATTGATCGAAGCCTCGAGTTTCAAGTGGGTCTTTGACGCCTTTGCTGCAAATCCATCTCTCAATGACGTCAACCCGAGAGTGCTTCGAGCACTTATAGCTCGCTCATATGAGCTGGTGCGCCACGACATACCTAAAATGAAGGTTGAGGCTGATTTCAAAATGCTAAACAACGCCGTCGGTAGTTCAGACGAGTTCGCAAAATTGTTTGGCATCGCTAACATAAGTAAGTACACTGCGGCTTCTGCTACACATCCTTTTAGTGCAACCGAAGTTGGCAAGATTTTAGGTGGTAAGCAGTGGCATATGACCAATCAGATGGCTGATAAGTTAGCACAACTTACAGGCAAGAAAAGTATAAGACTCTACGATAATCGGTATCATATCTCTGAGATGCTAAATACATCTGTGACCCACAGGTACTCTCAAGAAGCCATCGATTTGTTAGTCAAAGTGAAAAACGGCCTGCCTTTCGAGTTTGCCGAAGATTAAACTGCTACGCTGATCAATCTGACCGTTCGAATTTGTCGGTTTTCTTTTTATGCAGGATGTTACATGCGCGGTAAGCCAATCGAACTTGTGGAGATAGAGGACCTTCAACAACTCATCGCCGATGGAGTCACAGAGGATCGTCAGCTTGAACTCAAGCGGGATATTCCCGTCAGTCCAGAAGAACAAAAAAGCCAAGCCAGATCGTATCCTAGCAATATCCCAGCAGATAGATCATGGATTTCGAATAAAGCAATCATGCCGTTCGGCAGAGATGCACTGGCGGAAGAAGTTGTCGCTTTTGCAAATGCAAGCGGTGGAACGCTTATTTTAGGGATAGATGAGACGGATGAAGCTCCTCCTCGCGCAAAGTGTTTAAATGCCCTTCCAGACGTGGTGGGACTAGAACGACGGCTTCGCGATGCGCTCGCCGATTGCATTGAGCCTCGCTTACCGTACGTCGCTGTTCGCGGAGTTGTGACAGAGGGCGACGGTGGTGGTGTGATCCTGATTGAGATTGGTGCTTCTAGCTCCGGCCCTCATTGGGTGAAGAAAACACGCAAGCCGACCATCCGACGCGAAGATCGGTGCGATACTCTCACAATGCCCGAGGTTCACGACATGGTATTGCGTAATTCTCGGAGCATGTCAGCCGTTGTCTCGCAGACTGAGGCTGTACGAAAGGAGTTTGTCGAGTGGTTCAGGTATCATTTGGGGGATAAATCAGCGCAGCAAATAGCAATTTTGCACCTGGAAACACGTGTTGAAGAGTGGTTGTCATCGATTGGTCATGCTGCATTGGGCGCGCAGGCTGTATTGGTTCCGCATTACGATTTGGCGATCCCACGTTTAGAAAGAATAGATGGATTACTGCCACCATCTGACGCCATAGGCATACAAACGCACAATGGTATTAGGAAAACCCATTATATAGAGGCCTATCTTTATGCCTTAAGCTATCAACAAAAAATGTTGGGTGGTGTGATGGCCATCCAAGATGGTGGTTTCCGTAAGTCGATTAAAGTATATCGGGATGGAAAAATCATAGTTTCGTTTTTCCAGCATCGCGAAACAAGGTCTTGTACGTGTTCGGCTGATTTGATTGTTGCTTTAGCCGGTTTTGTTCTCGGTTTATTTGATCGGCTTCGCAGGTTAAGCAGTTATCCCTCCGCTCCTGCTAATCTATCAATCGATATATGTACGAGAGGCCATGTTGGTGTGGGCGACTATGAGGGTATAAATCTTCACGGTATTTACGGGAGGCTCCCAGAGCATTTGGAGTTTCCAAGTTACACCATTGGTGAGAGCGGCGACATTACGCTTGCACTTCAAGAGGTCGCTTCCGACCTCATGAACGCAGGTGGTATGGCCGCATCCCACTTGCCAAAGGTAGTTTGGAGCGATCCTCACTGAGGCCCCGAGGGCTCCGTATCGTCGCCTCAGGGCACATAGGAGCGTCGTCGGGACAAGATGGAATGGTGGTCTGTCTTTAGGATCGTCGTTCAAGCGGGTATTCAACGCCAGGATGGCAACCGGTGGGTAAAAGCAGCAACAGGCTTATCCAGGGATCGGAGGGGCCTGTACGAGCTTCTGGGGCAATAATTCTGCGAGGCAGAGGAATGCACTTAGGTGACCGCTCTTCCGGCAGGCTGTGCCTTACCGCGCACCTACGCTCTGTCCTTCATAGCCTTCAGCATTGTGAAGAGCTTTCCGGCTCTGGCCGCTGTTGGGAACCACGGCGTTGACGCGCAATGGTAACGTTCCAGCCAACCGTTCAACTCGGCTTCCACCTCACAGCCAGACCACTCGCGCCATAGCGCACGGATCAGCTCGTTTTGCTCGGGCGAAACGAAGCCCAACCGGCGGCCGAAGCCGAATTTTCTGGAGGTGATAGTGATCCTGGCAGCCTTAATCAACCATTACCCGCTTTAGTAGAAAAGGCCCGGCTCGACGTTGCGTGCAAGCCAAACGATCTCAGCTTCGGTCATCGGCGTGCCACGTTCAAGACAGCGGGCAGTCACCTCAGCCAGTTCCTCGGCCATCATCGCGAAGTCGTTGATGCGCTCATCGAAGTGACCCAAGGCGATGCCGTACCGGGTCCGGTCGCTAATATCGAGATCTTGGTTTGCGAGGGCATCGAATTGCGCGAGGGTCAGGGGCACGCCGGTAGCAACGGCCTGATCGAGGGCGGCGATAGACGCCTCGTTCCGCCCCAGCATCGCGGCCAAGATACCGCGCTGGCGCTTGTCGCAGAGGCCGGCGTCGGAGTAACGGATCGTGGCGTAAGCTAGGTTCAAGGCGCTCATCCGGCGGCGGCTCAGAATTTCGTGTTCTGGGGTGGCCGCCGTGGGGAACGCGACATCCCAAAGCGACATCCCGCTGCCAGGGTGGGCCTGCCGAGCCGTCGGCGGTCCTCGGCTTTCACGACGACCGAACACATTCGTAGCAGGGTGCTTCGTCGGCAGATGCCCCCCTGGAAACGCCTCAGGCGCTTCAAATTCGTCTTCAAGAGAATTTGGCGAGCGGAGTGGACGGACAGGCAAAAACCCCTCTTCGACGGTCTGAGACGATCTTTGAAAAAGCAACCGCCGAGGGGGTACGCCATCTCCCCCGTAGCAGCAGCCCGCTGCCAGGGCGGGATTGCCAAACCGGACCGGCGATTTCCCGGTTGTCACGGCGGTCTGTCGAGAGTTTCACTCGGTCCGATGCCGGGTGCAAGGCCGGGCTCCCGTGCTAGAAGCCACGCAGCGCGGGGCGATTGCGAGTATCCAGCACCTGCGCTCAATTTTCGTCTCTGTCATCCTGACGTTTGTTCTGGGCGCGGGTCTTCATGGCCCGCAAGGCTGTGATGACCTTTCCGGCCCCGGCCGAGGTGAGGAAGCGCAGCGACGACGCGCGATGATAGCGCTCCAGCCACACGTTCAAGCCAGCTTCAATCGCGGCGTCTCTTTCACCGGCCGGGCGGCTCCATTGACGCCACAGCGTACGGATCAGCTCGACTTGATCCGGCGAGGCGAAGCCAGGCCGGCGGCCGAATGCCGGAGCGAGCGAGGCGGCGGGCGCAACTGGCTCGCGATCGAAGCCTTCGGTCTCCAGGAAGGCCATGCACAGATCGAACCCGCGCCGGTCGAGATCGGTGGCGGAGACGACGCCGCCATAGTCCTGAAGCATCCCGTAATAGCGTGCATCCTGCATCGCGTTCCGCTTGCGCGCGACATGGAGGAGACGGAGTTGCGCAGGCGTGATCTCCCGGCGTGCGGCGGTGAACGCGGCCACATCGAGGCCACGCCGCTCCCATCGCGTCATCAGGTCAAGCAGCCCACGCCCTGAGAGGTCGCGCAGGTCGGCGACCCCAGCATAGCCGCGCAGGTCAGCCGCGTAGGTGTGCGGCGTGAGGCCAAGCTGGCGCGCAGCCTCTTCGATCAGCTTGCGAGCGCGGGCCGAGATGGTCGGCCGCTGCCGGCACTTGAAGCCGCTGACCGTGAGGTGGTCCAGCAGCCGGGTAAGCCCGGCCGCCGTCAGATCCTCGACGTGATCGGCGCCGCCGCAGCGGCGCAGGATGACGGCAAAAGCGTCAGGGTCGGGCACGGCCGCCGCGCGAGCCCGGTCCAGGAGCTTGAGCTGCGCTGGCCGGATCACTGGAAGTACCTTTCGCGAGCGGCGTCGCCTTCCTCCTCCAAGCTATTCAGGCGATCAGCCATCGTCATGATAGACGAAGTCACCAAGCGAAGAGCCTCCGTGAGTTTACCGTCGACGCCTTCGCTTTCCAGAGCCATGTTGAACAGGTTGACGAGTGCACGCATATCATCCGCTATGCCACTCGTGTCCTCCAACAAGCCAGATATCACCCGCACGCACGCGTCCTGATCTTTGAAAGTCCGCTCGTAAAATGAATGCAGCCGGTGCTGGGCCTTGGCGCAATTGGCGAGCATTTCCTTCCACCGGATCAGAAGGCTTTCGGGAACTTCGGGGCCGATCGAGGCCCCGTCCGGGTCGAAGCGAAGCGGGTGGCGCTGGCCCGCCTCGTTGGTCGCCATGATGGGGGCGTGCCGCGGATTTACGTGCTCATTCATTAGAGACGGCCTTTTTGATGGGATGGGAGGCCGGCCGGGTCAGGCTCGGCGCGGGGTACGCAACAAAGGGAGGGGAGGGGGGATTAGCGCCGCTTCGGCAGGCGCTTGAAGCTACTTTGACGCTCGACCTTCGGAGCTGCCGTAGCTCTTGCGAGGTCTCGCGAAAGGTGCGGGAAGTGCGACAGCGCCTCGCGCAGGTGATCGACTTCGACTGTCCGGCTTCCCGCTGCCTCGGCGACGGCACGGGCGATGGGCAGCACCTTGCCGATGCCGTCCGCGTGGTGAGCCTCAGCGAGGGCGCGGCACAGCCGGAACGCCTCCGGACTCTCGACGTCGTACTGGCCCGAGAGCAAATCCGCGTCCGCGTCGAGGATGCAGTCGATCTCTTCTCGAACCGGCAGACGCCGAGCGATCTGCCCGATGGCCGCCTTCTGCGAATTGACGAACTTCAGCGCCTCGTCGTTGCCGAGGAACAGCATCTGCACGCGGGCCTGCTCGCTGATCGTCAGCAGATCGCGCAACAGGCGTAGGCCGAGGTTCTGAGCCTCGTCGAACAGAAGGATGGGGAAGGAGCTGGCCTTGGTGCACAAGAGCTTGTGCGTCGCCGCAACCCCGTAGACCGTGCGCACGCCAAGATGAGGCGCGACCTCTTCGAACACCGCCATTGCCGAGTTGCCCATCACTCCGGTGACGGTCACAAGCCCAACGGCCGGCCCCTCCAACGTCTCGGAGCGGCGCACGGCCTCCTCCAGCGCGCGCGTCTTACCCACACCAGGCGCTCCAATGACGAGCCCGTTTTGGCCGAAGCGATCGCAACGGTCGATCGCGCCGAGTACGACACCGGCCGCCGAAGTCATGACGAACGGCGTGTCCCGGCTGGACTGCACTTGCCGGCGTGTTTCGAACGCCTCTTTCTGGGCAGCTTCGGCTTCGCGCTTGGCAGCAAGCTCCGCACGTTTCTGCGCAATGCGCTCCTGATATCTACGCTCTTCGCGCTCGTCTTCCTCGCGCTCTAGTTTGCGCGCGTGGATACTGTGCTGCAAATTGCGGGGGAGGTGGGCGTACTTTGGATCGATGTCGAAGCCGAGATCGCTCAAAGCACACCTCTGATGCGTTGGTTGCGTTCCAAGGTGGCCTTGAGCTTGGCCTGCTTCGCAACATGCTCGCGGTTGCGCCGCTCGCTTTGGCTCTCCACGATCCGGCGGCCGATTTCGGCGCGACCCGCGTCCAGCTCGATCGTGCCGGCACTTTCCGGGACCGGCGTCGTAGGCTGGCGGCGACCGGAGGCGATCATCTCGGCCTTCACGTCGATCGGGTTGAGGTCGGCGGCCTCGGCGGCGATGGCGTTCCGCGCCACCCGCTTGCGCCGTGCGGCCTCTTCAGCGCCGGCCGGATCAAGGCGGCCGTAGACCGGATCGGGATGGGCGATGCCGATCAGCTCGCCCTTCAGCGTGAAGGCGGGGATGGCGGGCCAACACAGGTACTTCGGGAGCCGGATGCACACCTTGCTGCCGGTGTGCCGGACCAGCTCGTCGCAGTAGAACAGCTCGCCGCCGACGTTGATCTTGCCGTCCACGACCTTGCGCGTGGCCTCGATCGAGAACGCCGTCATCAGCGCCAGCGGGTCGATGTCGGTACGCTTCCACCCGTCTGCGACGGCCTGGGCGTAAGCCTGCTCCGGGGAGCGGCCAGCGAGGTCGCCGGTCTGGCGCTTGGAGTTGTAGAAGCGTAGCAGCTCGTGGAAGTCGTGGGCGAAGTCGTCGAAGGTGCCGTCGAACGGGGAGGGCGCTTTTCCGAGGTTGGCCGTCCGCGCCTTCATCCGGTCCCCGCCGATGTAGCCGGTGAGGGGAGAGAGGATCGTCTGCTCGATGACGCGAAAGGAGCCTTCGAGGATGCCCTTGGCCGCCGCGTTGTAGGGGGCGGCCCGCGTGATAGGCCCCCCGCCCCCGCCGAGACAGTCGAGGCCGCCGAGGCGCAGGGCATCCTTCAGGAACTCGGCGAAGCCGTATTCCGAACCGTTATCGAGGTAGAGCTTCGCCGGCATGCCCCAGTGCGGGTCCTGCGTCATGGCGATGAAGCTGTCGATCAGGTCCGCGTTGCGGATGCCGGTGCTCGGCTCGCACAGCACGAGGTCGATGCGAACGCGGCGGTTGGCGGCGTCGAGCCAAGCAATGCCCTTGGGCGTCGCCAGCGTGCCGTCCGTACGGACCAAGTAGAGGTCGAAGTGGTGCACGTCGCCGAACACGAGTTCCATCGGCGCTAGGCCAGCCGACGTGAGGCGCGTGCGGGGGCGCTTGTCGTCCCAGCTCTTGATGTCGGTGCGGTACTCGTGGACGCGCCGAGCGTCCCGACCGGCCTCTACGACGCCCTTGGGCAATTCGCACGCGGGCATGATCTCGGCGAAGGTGCCGCCGATCCCGGCCTTGAGGGTGAGGTCGGCAAGGTATTCGCCGGCAAGGCGCTGGACGACGCTATAGGCCGCCCCGCCGCCCCATAGCTCGCGGATGCGCTGCCGGGCCTTACGAGCAATCTCCGCGCGCACCGCTTCGTCCAGGCCAACCGTCGCGACGTCCCAACGCTTCGTCAGGATCAGTAGGCTTTCCGGCTTCGTCTCCCGGCGTTTGCGCAAGAGGCCCTTCAGACCGTGCTTTTCCGCCTTGCCGACCTTGCGTTGGATGTCGCGTAGGCTGGGCGCGAACCACTCTCCGTGCGGGCCGCAGATACGAACGTTAGCCCGCTCCTGCATTGCCGCAGCACGGTCGCGGGAGCCTTTGGGATGAGCCCTGATTGGACGGATAAACTCAGCCCACCATGCAGCGGCTTCGGCGGCCTTTCCGGAGGGGTTGAAGGGGGCTTCAACAGGGGAATGCAGGGTTTCAAGGCGTAGCTGGAGTTCGACAGGCAGACTGGTCGATATAACCTCGAAAGATGTGCCGGCGACACCGCCGCCAAGTGCAGATCGGCGTCGTCGAACCTGGAGCGCCGCGCCACGCCAAGTTGAACCCTTTTGGTCAAAGGCTTGACTGAGACTCTTAGCTGCGCCCCGCCGGGTAATCCGAGCAATTTGACTGAGCTCTACTGTTCCGATCCAGCGTTGCATGAACCTAGGCCACCGTTACCGAGGCCAAATTGAGCAAGCGGGCTCGCAGCTCGCGCGCAGCCGGACCGTCGCGACGCCCCTCAAGGACAGCGGTAGCCCACTGTCGGGATACGCCATTCTGCTCGCACCATTTCGCAAGGGAACTGCCTTGCTGTACAAGCGCGGCTCTAACGGTCCAAAGCGGTTCCGGTGACGGGGCGGGCAAGGGACGATCCTAACGCAATCAGAATGCAATCAGATATGATTGCATTCTGATTGCAGGTCAAGCGACATGTCTGCTGAAGCTGTTTCCGCGTTCATAGACGAGCTTAAATCCTTGTTATGGGCGGCATCCGATGACGAGCTCGCAAGCTCTCTCAAGGTTGGAAAAAGCACGATAGCAAGCTGGCGCCGACGAGGAAGCGTTCCGGTCAAAATTAGAAGACAGATTTACTTTAAGTATAAAATTGACTATGATCTTATTGCTACTGGAACACATTGCCGCGACGCCAAAAACAATCATTTGTTTTCGACAGCGATATATGCAGCTATAATGAGACTAGCTAAACAGGCTCAAGAAGCTGAGATTGAAGAAATTGCCAGTTGGCTGGCCTTACACGAGGCGGATTTTCGAGCGCACCTCATTGATCCCGTCACCTTCCATGTTGCGGACCCCTTCACAACTGAAGCTTACGAGCGGATGCTGAAACAGGTCCTGACAGGCGATCTTGCTTCGCTGGAGGCATTTCGGCGCTTGCAAAACGAAGTTCGAGCGGACGAGGCGCTCATGGTAGGGGGAGGGTAGTTCCCCACCCTGTTCCCCACCTCGTTATTTCTGCGACTTCAGCCAAAGTGAAGTTCCTCACTCTGAGGCAGAAAACTAAGCTTGTGCAGTCGCTTACCAATCGGTCGCGTGTATCTGGCGAGGGGCAGCAGGGGGCGCTTCAGTTCCCCAATCCGACTTGACTAGGCCATTGCTATCAAACGATTTTTTCGATCCGCCGCCAATTAGCGGTGACGGGCCCGCCGCCAATTTCGCTTCGCCGCCCCAACCCGGACCCCCGCCGTCGCCATGGTCCTCTATTCGCATAAGATATATTATGGAACATGGAGACGCTAGGTACTTGGGGGAAGGGGACTTTCCTGCCCGATGCGCTCCTTGTGAACGACCTTCTCGGTTGGGCCGTGCCTTCCGTCGGAGGCTTACCCCTCGTAGACCGGACCGCTCCACAAGGATTCACCATCCCCGTCGAGGCTGGATTCACCACGGATGCAGATACGGCCGGTCGAAGCGCGGCCGTTTCATTGGGTGTGGGTTGCCCTTAACATGATCGCGCAATCGTCATAATCGTCCTCCAAAGGGAAGGCGGTGTCCGTGATCACCCGCCGGACCGCCGCGACCGAGCCGAGCCTCATGCCCCGCCCCTGCCCGAGCCTCCCGTCCCGCTCCCGCCTCCTGGCCGCCGTCGGTCTGGCTGCGGCCTGTCTCGGAATACCCGGATCGGGAACTCCGGCGCGGGCCGAACCGGTGGCCCCGCCGGCCGCCGTCACCGTGGCGACGGGGTTGCCGCGCCTGGCCGCCCGGCTCGCCGAGGGCGGCGAGGTCCGCATCGTCGCCTTCGGTTCCTCGTCCACGGAGGGCATCGGCGCCTCCTCCCCGGCCTCGACCTATCCGGCGCTGCTGCAGCGCGACCTCTCCGAGAGCCTGCGCCTGGGCGTCGCCGGCCGGCCGGCGGTGACCATGATCAACCGCGGCAAGGGCGGCGACGACGCCGAGGCCATGGCCCGCCGCCTCCAGCGCGACGTGCTCGCCGAGCGCCCAACCCTGGTGATCTGGCAGACCGGCAGCAACGACCCGATGACCGGCGTCTCCGTGGAGCGCTTCGCCAAGCTCACCCGCGACGGCGTCGCGGCGATCCGTTCCACCGGCGCCGACGTGGTGCTGATGGACCAGCAATGGTGCCGGCGCCTCAGCGGCATCGACGGCGCCGAGCGCTACGGCGCCGCCCTCCACGCCCTGGCCGAGGAACTCGGCGTGCCGGTGATCCGCCGCCACGCCCTGATGCAGACCTGGGTCGCCAAGGGCCTCCTAACCCCGACCCAGATGATCGGGCCCGACGGGCTGCACATGACCGACGCCGGCTACGACCGCCTCGCCAAGGCCGCCAGCGTCCAGATCCTGACCCAGGCCGGCCTCGCGCCCACCGCGCCCAGGCCCTGACGGAATTCTTAACCGGTCGCGGCTAGACCGTCGGCTCGATCTCAAGGTGCCCCGGGGCATCTTTATCGGGATGGTCCGATGCTCCAGGCTCCCATCGTCGCCGACCGCATGGTCGGCGTGCATGCGCCGATCGCCCTGGCGGTCGTTATCCCGACCCGCAACGAGGCCGGCAACGTCGTCTCGCTCCTGGCCTCCCTCGACGCCGTCCTCGACGGCCTCGTCTGGGAGGCGATCTTCGTCGACGACGATTCGCAGGACGGCACCGCCCGTCTCATCCGCGAGATCGGCCGCACCAACCTGCGTGTGCGGGTGCTGCAGCGGGTCGGGCGCCAGGGCCTCGCCTCGGCGGTGATCGAGGGTATGCTGGCGACCTCCGCTCCCGTCCTCGCGGTGATCGATGCCGACCACCAGCACGACGAGACCCTGCTGCCGCGCCTCTACGCGGCGGTGGCCGAGGACGGCCACGACCTCGCGGTGGGCTCCCGCCACGCGGCGGGCGGGGGACTCGGCGACTGGTCGTCCGAGCGCCGGGCGGCCAGCGGCCTCGCCACCGCGCTGGCCCATCGCCTCCTGGCGACTCCGCTCTCCGACCCGATGAGCGGCTATTTCGTGATCGCGCGCGGCGCCTTCGAGGAGGCCCTGCCCCGGCTCTCCGGCATCGGCTTCAAGATCCTCCTCGACATCGTCGCCTCGGCGCCGCGCCCGCTGCGGGTGGTCGAACTGCCTTACGTCTTCCGCAACCGCACGGTGGGCGAGAGCAAGCTCGACCTGATGGTGGCGACGGAATACCTCACGCTCCTCCTGGAGAAGACGGTGGGGCGCCTGGTGCCGGTGCGCCTGATCCTGTTCCTGATGGTGGGCGGCCTCGGCCTCGGGGTCCACCTCGGCGTGCTGGGGCTCGTGCTGGCCACGGGGCTCGCCGCCTTCGTGGTGGCGCAGGGCCTCGCGGTGGGGGCCGCCATGACCTTCAACTACGCCCTGAACAACGTCTTCACCTATCGCGACCGCCGCCGCCGCGGCTGGGCCTTCGTCACCGGGCTCCTCAGCTTCTACGCGGTCTGCCTCGTCGGGGCCGCCGCCAACGTCGGGGTCGGCAGCCTGATCTACGAGGCCGACCAGAGCTGGTGGCTGTCGGGCGTGGCCGGGGCGGTGATCGGCTCGGTGTGGAATTTTGCGGCTTCTTCGGTCGTGACGTGGCGCAAATGATCCGGCGCAAGTGACGCGATGAGGCCCTCCGGTTTCGTCACACGCTTCGCCGGCTGGCCGCCCGCCGCCGCCCGCCTCGTCCTCGCCGGCCTCGCCGCGCTGATGCTCTACGGGGCGGCGATCGGGCTGGTGCCGGGGCTCGCCCCGCCGTTGCCGCCGTCCCTGGCGGCAACCGGGGACGACCCCCAGGCCTCGGACGCCGCCCTCTACGGGGCGATCGCCGCGCGGGTCGCGGGCGGGGAGGGGTACTACGCCGCCGCCGTGGCCGAGCACCGGCTGCGCGACTACCCGCTCAAGCCCTTCGTCACCGTGCGCCCGCCGACCCTCGCCACCCTCCAGGCCGGTCTCGGGATGGCCGGCGCCGGCCTCCTCCTCGCCCTCCTCGTGGCGGTTGCCCTGGTGGTGCTCGCCCGGCGCCTGGAGACGGCGCTGCCCGGCGGGCGGCGCTGGATCGTCGTCCTCGCCCTCGTGGCGGTGGGCATCAGCTTCGCGCTGCTGCCCGTCTTCGTGGTCTGGCACGAGGCCTGGGCGGCGGTGCTGATCGTGCTCTCCCTCGCCTGCCGCTCGCCGCGGCGCTACGGGGTCGGCCTCCTCGTCGGCCTGCTCGCCGTCGCCATCCGCGAGATCGCCCTGCCCTACCTCCTGGTGATGGCGGTGCTCGCCGCCCTCGAGGGCCACCGGCGCGAGGCCCTCGCCTGGTTCCTGGCGATCCTCACGGCCTGCGGCCTGCTGGCGGCCCATGCCGCGATGGTGGCGGCCGCGACCCTGCCCACCGATCTCGCTTCGCAGGGCTGGCTGCGGGCGGCGGGCTGGCCCTTCGTCGTCACCACGATCCGCAACTGCACCGCGCTCGCCTTCCTGCCGCTGGCCGCCGCGGGCGTGCTGGTGCCGGTCTGTCTCCTCGGCTGGGCGGCCTGGGCCGCGCCGCTGGGCAACCGCATCGCGCTGCTGCTGTTGGGTTACGCCGGCGCCTTCCTGGCGTTCGGCCGGCCCGAGAACTTCTACTGGGGGCTCCTGGTGGCGCCCCTGGTCCTGGCCGGCCTCGCCTTTGCGCCCGCCGCCCTCGCCGACCTGTGGCGGGCCGCCTTCACAGGTCGACGCTGATCCGCAGCCCGTCGTGGGCCGGCACCACGTGCGGCGGGAGCCTGGCCGCCAGCGTCGCGTAGTCGAGGTCGGTGTGGAGGTTGGTCAGCACCGCCCGGCGCGGGCGCACCTCCTCGATCAGGGCGAGCGCGTCCGAGACCGAATAATGGGTCGGGTGCGGGGTCTCGCGCAGGGCGTCGATGACGAGGAGGTCGAGGCCCTGGAGCTGCGCCTTGCTCGCCTCGGGCATCACGCTGACGTCGGGGGCATAGGCGATCGGGCCGAAGCGGAAGCCGTGGGCGCTCTCGCGGCCGTGCTCCATCCCGAAGGCCGCCGCCGTGATGGCGCCGCCCTCCCCCCGGATCGAGACCGGCTCGCCCGGCGCCAGGTCGTTCATGTCGAGGATCGGCGGATACTCGCTGCCGGGCGGGCTCGCGAAGCAGTAGCCGAACCGCATCTCCAGGAGCGCGCGGGTCTCGGGGTCGGCATAGACCGGGATGCGCCGGCGCATGTGGATGACCAGCGGCCGCACGTCGTCGATGCCGTGGGTGTGGTCGGCGTGCGCATGGGTGAACAGCACCGCGTCGAGGCGGCGGACCTCGGCCGCCAGCAGCTGCTCGCGCAGGTCCGGCGAGGTGTCGACGAGGAGGGTGGTGGTGCCGTGATCCCCCCGCCCCTCCACCAGGATCGAGCAGCGCCGGCGCCGGTTCCGCGGCTCGGCCGGATCGCAGGCCCCCCAGCCGTAGCCCACCCGCGGCACGCCGCCGGACGAGCCGCACCCCAAGATCGTCAAGCTCAGCGAGCGCATCGGCACCTCCCGGCCCGTTCGTAACGGAGCGGGCAAGGGCGTGTCACCTCCCCCCGCCCATCGGTCGTGTCCCGGTTCGGTCGCCGCGAAAACACGAGCCTGCCGAACGATGCGCGTCCGGCCCCGACATGTCAGAACATCCCGTTCGGATGGGCTGAGGTGTCGGGCAGGATCTGCAGGACGTCCCAATGTTCGACGATCCTGCCGCGTTCATCGAGCCGGAAGATGTCCATCGCCGCGTAGTCGTGATCGCCCGGCCAGTGCTGCAAACAATGCAGGACGACGAGGTCGCCTTCGGCGACCGCGCGCTTCACCTCGACCCGCTTGCCCGGCCATTCGCGCGCCATGCGCTCGAAATACGCGATGAAGCCGTCCTTGCCCGTCGGCACATGCGGATTGTGCTGAACGTAGTCGTCGCCGACGTAGCGCTCGATCGCCTCGCGCGGCCGGCCATCGTTGAACATCAACGCGTAGAAGGCGATCACGGTCGCCTTGTTGCGCACGAGGTCCGTCATCTCATCCCTCTCATGCGATAGGTCGGTCTGCGACGACGGGACCGGTCCGGCCGACATAAGCGATGGACCCGCGCGATGAACCCACGGCCGGATCCCGCATCCAGGCCCTACCGACCCGCCGCCGGCACGGCCTTGTCGAACAGCCGATGGAAATTGGCCGTGGTGAGGGCGGAAAACGCCTCGACCGGCAGGTCGAGGAACCCCGCCAGGGAGCGTGCCGTGTCGGCGGTGTAGGCCGGCTCGTTGGTGCGGCCGCGATGGGGTTCGGGCGCCAGGAACGGCGCGTCGGTCTCCACCAGCAGCCGGTCGCGCGGGACCCGTGCCGCGATGTCGCGCAGTGCGTGCGAGCGCCGGAAGGTGACGATGCCGGAGAACGACACGAACAGCCCGAGTTCGACGCCGACCTCCGCCAGCCGCGCGCCCGACGAGAAGCAGTGCAGCACCGCCTTGAAGGCGCCCTGCCCCATCTCGTCGACGAGGACCGCTTCCATCTGCGCGTCGGCGTCGCGCGAATGGATGACGAGGGGCAGCCCGGTCTCGCGGGCCGCCGCGATATGGGCGCGGAAGACCCGCTCCTGCACGGCCTGCGGCGCCGCGTCGGCGTAATGGTAGTCGAGCCCGGCCTCGCCGATCCCGATGCAGCGCGGGTGGCGCGTCAGGGCGACGATCTCGGCCGCCGGCACGTCCGGCTCCTCGCCGGCCCCGTGCGGGTGGGTGCCCACCGTGTGCCAGATCTCGGGATGCGCCTCGGACAGCGCCTCGTAGGTCTTCGTCTTGGCGATGCGCGTGGAGATCGTCAGCATCCGGCTCACGCCGGCCGCCTGCGCCCGGGCGATGACGCCGGGCAAGTCCTGGGAAAAATCGGGGAAGTCGAGGTGGCAGTGGCTGTCGATGAGCATGGGTGTCTTCACAGGGTGGAGCGCCGAACGGTGCCGGTCGGTGTCGCGAACGCTGTCGGCGGAGCCGGGCGGCGGTTCGTTCTGAGAGCTTTCACGGCCCCCCGTTGCGCTGTCGGGCGCAGTGAGAGGCTCCCGGTGATCGGGGGGCTTGTGAGAAACGCTAAGCCTCCGGCTCTACGAATCGCGGGAACAGCCCGCTCGGTGCGGGCAGGGCCGTACCCGGCACCAGCCGCCCACCCTCCCCTACATCGGCGAGCAGGCGCCGCTCGGGTGGCACGCCGAGCAGGTCTAGGAGCTTTGCCGCCGAGCCCGGCATGAACGGCTGCACCAGGATGCCGATGGCGCGCAGGGTCTCGGCCACCACGTAGAGCGAGGCGCCCATCCGGGCCGGGTCGGTCTTGCGCAGCACCCAGGGCTTCTGCGCGTCGAAATAGCGGTCGGAGGCCGTCACCACCGCCCAGATCTCGCCGAGCGCGGTGTGCAGCGCCAGCTTGTCCATCGCGCCCCGCACGGTGCCCGGCAGCGCGTCGGCCAGCCCCAGAAGGGCACGGTCCTCGTCCGTGAACTCGCCGTGCTCCGGGACGACGCCCGCCAGGTTCTTGGCGATCATCGAGAGCGAGCGCTGCGCGAGGTTGCCGAGCCCATTCGACAGGTCCGCCGTGTAGCGCGCGATGATCGCCTCGTGGCTGTAGTTGCCGTCGCCGCCGAAGGGCACCTCGCGCAGTACGAAGTGGCGCAGCGCATCGACGCCGTAGGTGGCGATCAGGTCGAAGGGGTCGACGACGTTGCCGAGCGACTTCGACATCTTCTCGCCCCGCGTCAGCAGGAAGCCGTGGCCGAACACGCGCTTAGGGAGCGGCAGGCCCGCCGACATCAGGAAGGCCGGCCAGTACACGGCGTGGAAGCGCACGATGTCCTTGCCGATCACGTGCAGGTCCATCGGCCAGAATTTCTTGCGCGCGTCGGCCTCGTCGGGAAAGCCGGTCACGGTGAGGTAGTTGGTCAGCGCGTCGACCCACACGTACATCACGTGGTCGGGGTGGCCCGGCACCGGCACGCCCCAGTCGAAGTTGGTGCGGCTGACGGAAAAGTCCTTGAGGCCGGAGCGCACGAAGCTCGCCACTTCGTTGCGGCGGGTCTCGGGGCCGATGAAGTCGGGCTGGCTCTCGTAGAGGGCGAGCAACCGGTCCTGATACGCGGACAGACGAAAAAGAAAATTCTCCTCCTCCATCCAGGTCACCGGCGTGCCGGTGGCCTTGGCCACGGGCGTGCCGTCGGGGCCGGTCTCGAGTTCGTCCTCGGCGTAATAGGCCTCGTCGCGCACCGAGTACCAGCCGGCGTATTTCGACAGGTAGATGTCGCCGTTGGCCTCCATCCGCTGCCACAATTCCTGCGCGGCCGCGTAATGGTCGGCCTCCGTGGTGCGGATGAAGCGGTCGAAGCTGCAGTCCAACGCCTCGGCCATGGCCTTGAAGCGCGCGGCCATGTCGTCGACGAGTTCGCGCGGGCTCACCCCGGCCCGCGTCGCGGTCTGCTGGATCTTGAGGCCGTGCTCGTCGGTGCCGGTGGAGAACAGCACCTCGAAGCCGTCGAGGCGCTTGAAGCGGGCGATGGCGTCGGTGGCGATCACCTCGTAGGCGTGGCCGATGTGCGGCGCACCGTTGGGGTAGGAGATCGCGGTGGTGATGCCGAAGGTCTTTGGGGCTGCCGGGTCTGTCACGTCGAGGTCCCCCGGAGACGCGGGTTCAGGGAAGAGGTGCATGGAATCGTCCCGATGGGTTGCGCGGGTCCGCGCCCCCGGTCAAGCCGGCGTGCGCATCGAAGCGGCGAGATCGCCGAACAGCGACAGGACCAGCGGCCTGCGGTCGAGGTTGTAGGTGGCGGCCTCGGCCGCGGCGCGGGCGATGCCGTCGCAAACCTCCACCAGGGCGGCCAGCCGCGCGGGGGGCTCGTCCCGGCGCCGGTGCAACTCGTCCGAGACGAAGCGGAACACCGTGTCGAGGCTGGCCGCGAACAGGTCGTCGGCGTCGCGGCCGGCGAGCTTGTCCGCCAGCGCCAGGATGCGGCGCCAGTCGGGATGGTCGAGGCGGGCGAGCAGGGTCTCGACTTCGGTGACGAGGCCGGCGGTGGCCGGGTCGAGCAGCGCCACCGCCCGCGCCACCGATCCTTCGCAGAGGGAGGCGGCCCGGGCCAGGGCGGCGGGCTCGGGCTGGACGAAGGGGTTGGGAAAGCCGCCGATCACCTGCGCCACCTCCCCCGCCCCGAGGGGACGCAGGCTCAGGGCGCGGCAGCGCGAGCGGATGGTGGGCAGGAGCCGGCCCGGCGCATGGCTGACGACGAGGAAGAGCGAGCGCGGCGGCGGCTCCTCGATCATCTTGAGGAGCGCATTGGCCGAGTTGACGTTGAGGTCCTCGGCGCTGTCGACGATGCAGATGCGGTAGCCGGCACCGCCGGCGGTGGCGCCGAACAATTCCAGCGCCTTGCGCGCCGCATCCACCGAGATTTTGGTCGGAAGGCTCTTGGCGCCGGGGGGCTTGGTCCGCCGCAGGGCCTTGAGGTTGGGATGGGACAGGATCGCCACCTGCCGGGCCGCCGGGTGGCCGGCCGGCACTTCGAGGTCGTCCGGCACCGGCCCCGCCTCGGGATGGGCCAGCAGCCAGCGCGCCACCCGGTAGGCCAGGGTCGCCTTGCCGATGCCGCGCGGGCCGCCGATCAGCCAGGCGTGGTGCAGCCGCCCGGAGCCGATCGCCGCGGCGATCGCGGCCTGTGCCTCGCCGTGGCCGACCAGTGCCGTCTGCTCGCGCGGACGCGGAATGTCGGGCAGGTCGCCGGGCTCGAGCGTCTCGGCGCTGCGCTCAGGCGGCATCGTCGTGCGTCCCCTGCGGCCGGTCGGCGGCGAACAGGCGCGGCAGGCGTTCGCTCACCGCCGACCAGATCGTCGCCTCCACGGTATCGGTGTCCTGGCCGGCGTCGATGAGGACGCAGCGCTCCGGCTCGGCCTCGGCGATCGCGCGGAACGCCGCGCGCAGGCGGTGGTGGAAGTCGAGCGCCTCGGCCTCGAAGCGGTCGGGGGCCGCGGCCTCGCCCGCCCTCGCCTCCGCCCTCGCCTCCGCCCGCGCCTTGGCCCTCGCCTTGGCCCGCTCCATGCCGATCCGCGGGTCGAGGTCGAGGACGAGGGTGAGGTCGGGACGGATGTCGCCGACCACGACCCGCTCGAGGCTGGCCATGAGGCCGGGATCGACCCCGCCGGCGGCGCCCTGGTAGGCCCGCGTCGAATCGATGAAGCGGTCGCACAGGACGATCTCGCCGCGGGTGAGGGCGGGCACGATGCGGGTGTCGAGGTGGTCGACGCGGGCGGCGTAGAACACCAGCGCCTCCGCGAAGGCGCCGTGCGGCTTGGCGATGCCCGACAGGAGCGCCTCGCGCAGGGCCTCCGCCTTGGGCGAGCCGCCGGGCTCGCGGGTGGTGAGGACGGGCCGGGGCGTGCGCAGGCGCAGATGCTCGGCGAGCAGGCCGATCTGGGTCGACTTGCCGGCGCCCTCCCCGCCCTCGAAGGTGATGAAGGCGCCCGGGCGGCCGTGAGCGGCGAGGGTTTGGCCGGCGAGGGGTTGGCCGGGGTTCGCCGGTGTCGCGGAGCCGCTCACGAGCCGGTGGTGGCCTTGTCGCCGTCACTGGTGCCGATCGCCTTGCGGAACAGGCCGGTGCCGACCTCCCAGGCCGCGTCGAGGGCGCGCTGGGGGATGCTGCCGGCCTCCACCGTCTCGGCCGCATAGAGGGGCAGGTCGAGGGCCTGGGTCTCGCCGCGGGTGATCCGCAGCCGGGCGACCTGGGCGCCCTCGGCCACTGGCGCCGTCAGTGGGCCGCGATAGACGACGCGGGCCGTGACCTTGTCGCCCGAGCCGCGCGGCACCAGGAGGCGGATCGGCTTCTTGGCCACCAGCGGCACCCCGCCCTTGGCGCCGCCGTAGACCGAGGCCTCGGCGACGCTCTCGCCGGCGGCGAAGATCTGGCGCGGCTCGAAGGCGCGAAAGCCCCATTCGACGAGCTTGCGCGATTCCGCGGCGCGGTCGCGGGCGGTCTTGAGGCCGCTCACCACCATCACGAGGCGCTGGCCGTTCTGCACCGCCGAGCCGGTGAGCCCGTAGCCGGATTCCTCGAGGTAGCCGGTCTTGAGCCCGTCGGCGCCGATGTCGAGGGTCAGGAGCGGGTTGCGGTTCTGCTGCTTGATCTTGTTCCAGGTGAACTCGCGCTCGGCGAACATCTTGTAGAGGTCGGGATAGGTGTCGATGAGGTGGATCGCGAGCTTGGCGAGGTCGCGCGCCGTGGTCTTCTGGTCGGGCGCCGAGTAGCCGGTGGCGTTGCGGAAGGTCGAGCGCGACAGCCCGATCTCACGCGCCCGCGCCGTCATCATCCGTCCGAAATTCTCCTCCGAGCCGGCGATGCCCTCGCCGAGCGCGATGGCCGCGTCGTTGCCCGACTGGACGATGAGGCCGCGCAGGAGGTCCGAGAGCTTGATGCGGCTGTTGAGCTGCGCGAACATCGAGGAGCCGCCGCCCCCCGCCCCGCCGCGGCGCCAGGCGTCCTCGGAGATCTGGAACTCGCTGTCCATGGAGAGCCGGCCCTGCCGGATCTCGTTGAACACGATCTCGGTGGTCATCAGCTTGGCCATGCTGGCCGGGGAGAAGGCCTCGTCCGCCTGCTTCTCGAACAGGACGGAGCCGGAATCCGCGTCGATCAGGATCGCGTGCGGTGCCGCCGTCTGGAAACTCTGCGCGGCGGCCTCGCGCAGGCCCAGGGCGGCGGGCAGCACCAGGCACAGGATCGCCCATCGCCGCAGCGCACGCCCATGCCCTGCCGGCTTCCTCTGCCCTGCCGGCTTCCTCGTCGCGTCGTGCATCACTCGCCTCGCAGCGCCGACGCCATCGGCGCCGGCTCGATCTCGTATCCTGCGCGGCACGCTACAGGATTCGGCGCTGAAAACGAACGTGGCTTTGCCGCGGTGCATCGTCGGGATGCACCGGCCGGTCACTCCACCCGGGCGAACTGGGCGCGCCGGGGTTTGGCGGCGACCGGGGCCGCGGCGACCTTCGCGGGCTGCGCCTTGAGGCCGGCCGGTGCGACGACCCTGGTGTCCGCCGGCTTCGTCTCGACGGATCTGGCCCCTGCCAGCAGCGCGGGCTTTGCCGGTTGCCCGGGCCTTGCCGGCGGCACCGCGATGCGCCCGGCCATGGGCGCGGAGGGCGGCGCCGGCTGGGCGACGAGGCGGCTCGGCGGCGCCATCGGCCCGCTTCCGCGCCGGGCGGCCGGCTCGACCCTGGGGGCGTCCTTGTTGATCGTCTCCTTGCCGGCGGCGAGCCTGACGCTCGCCCCGGACCCGGCCGGGCGGTGGCCGGCGAACGCCGACCGGTCGATCTCCTGCCTGTGGATCTCCTGCCTGTGAATTTCCTGCCTGTGAATCTCCTGGGGAGCGCCTGCCAGGCGGATCGGCGGCGGCGCCAGGCTCATGGGCGCCTTCGTGTTCGCGGAGGCTTGGTTGGTGGAGGCCTGGTTCGCGGAGGCCTGGTGCGAGGGGCGCACCGGCACGAAGGCGGCGGTACGCACCCGCGTCGGCTGCACCGCCGCGGGCACGGCGATGCTCGCCGCCGCCACGACGGTGGGGGCGATGCGGACCGGCCGGGGGGCGGGTTCGTCCACCTCGGCCGCCGGCTTGAAGGCCATGGCCGGGCGCGAGGCGCGCACCGGCATCTCGGCGTCCGGCCCGAGGTCGGCGAGCATCACCGGAGCGGCCCCGCGGATCGCCGCCGGTTGCCCGTCGGTGCGCAGGGTCGCCATCAGCTTGGCGTCGTCGCTGCCGGCGGTGGAGGCCTTGCCGACGTATTCCACCCGCACCTTGGCGGTGCCGCGGCGGCGGAAATCGAGGGCGCTGGCCACCTCCTCGGAGACGTCCATGAGGCGGTTGGCGTGATAGGGGCCGCGGTCGTTCACCCGCACCACCATGGAATGGCCGTTGGCGAGGTTTGTGACCCGGGCATAGCTCGGCAGCGGCATCGTCGGGTGCGCGGCGGCCACCGAGTTGCGGTCGAACACCTCGCCGTTGGCGGTGAGCCGGCCGTGGAAGGCCGCCCCGTACCAGGAGGCCAGCCCCTCGCGGACATAGCCCTTGGCGTCCTCGCGCGGAACGTAGGTGCGCCCGGCCACCACGTAGGGCTTGCCCGAGAAGCGGCGCCCGCCCCCCTTGGGGATGACGTCCCCCTCCTTGTAGAGCCGCGGGCTCGCCTTGACGCCGTACTTCGGATCGATCTCGGAGCCGGACCCGGTCGCGCCGCCGGCGAGCTTCTGCGTCGGGGCCGCGCAATTGGCCGTGGTCAGGGCCAGGGCCGTCACGGCCATCACTCGCCAGGCCGGCCGCACCCGCCAGACCGGCCGCATCCGCGCAGCAGAGTCTCCGGCCTTCCAGATACGCACCATCACGCGATCAAACCCGTGCCCTCAGCCGTGTACGCGACACGGGGCGGCCGCCGGCGCGGAGGGCGAGACCGGCGGACCCTTGTTCGAGACGTTTCAAGCGGCGTCGGGCCGCGCCGCGAACCCGGCGGCGTCATCCCGAAACGAACACTTGTCGAGACGGCGTAAACGAAGCCTGAACGATGACGGGGCGGGTCCGGCCGGCCGCCGGGTTATCCCCAAGAATCAACATCCGGAAACCGCCGCAAACAATTGACATGAAACCGAAAAGACCACGCCTTCCACGCTGTCCGCAGGACGCCCCGTCCTGCCGGCGCACTCGGCTCGCGTCAGCATCGCCCGATACCTCGGGCATCGCATCAGCGAACGACCGCAACCGGTTCAGCCTAAAGCGTCTTTCGCGTCCACATCAGGCCTGGGCGCGCTCGCCTGGGTGAGATGCGCGATGGAGGGGCTGCCGCGCTGGCGGAACAGCAGGTCGAGGGCCTCCAGCATCAGGGCGTGCATCTTGGTGCGCTCGACGTGGGCGAGGTCGCGCAGCTGGTCGTAGACCGGCGGCTCCAGGTAGACCGACATCTGCCGGGCGCGGGCCTTGAGGGTGGCGGGCCGGGCGGCCGGCGCGACGGCCTCGGCGCCGCGCCCGGGGCCGGCGGAGGCCGCCACGATGGCGGCAAGGCTCGGCTTAGGCGGCCGCGACATGCCCGGCTCCGATGTCCGCGATCTCCCGCATCCGCCGCTCGATCCAGCGCCACAGGCCGCGCACCTCGGCGGCGGCCTGGCCCTTGGGGTTGAACTCGGTCACCCCCTGCCCGAACCCGATCGCGTCCTGGTGGTCGGTGCGCGAGACGATGGTCACGTCGGGCAGGACGCCCAGCACCGAGAGGCCGTCGCTGGCGTCCCGGATGCGGTAGGAGCGCGCCGGGGTCTGGTTGAGCACGAAGGCGAAGGCCTTCTCCAGGCGGTAGATCGCGGCCAGGGTCGGCTTGAAGGCGCGCAGGTCCGCCGGCGTCGGCCGGCAGGGCACGAGGCAGAGGTCGGCGGCGCGGATGGCCGAGAGGGTGCCGGGGGAATCGACGCCCGGAGTGTCGATGAAGACGAAGTCGTAGGCGGTCTCGCGCAGCCGGGCCATCACCCCGTCGATCTGCGTGGCGTCGATCTGCGCCACCTCGGGGCCGTCGGCGGTGCGGTGGTCGGCCCAGTCGCTGATCGTGGCCTGGCGGTCCATCTCCAGGATGCAGACCGAGAGCCCGGCCTCGCGGGCGGCCACGGCCAGCGAGATGCACAGGGTGCTCTTCCCGCTACCGCCCTTCTGCGTCACGAACGTGATGGCCTGCATCGGGTCTCCTTCGCGTCGGCCCGTCGATCGCCCCGGCCACGGCCCGCCATCCTGTGATGCAAGGATGACCTGATCCGGGTCTGGGTCATCGTGGTTAACGGGTCGTTAACGCCGGCGCTCCGGCCAGGACGCGGCGGGATGCCGCAATAACAATGTGAAGTTGCTTTTCCGGTAGAAGGCGATCCGAGACCCCTTCCCTCATCCCATTGATATCGATAGCTCTACCACCCGGCCTGGTCACCGGGCGCGCATCGATATCAACCTCAGGTGTTGCCACTGTGAGCGTCGGGACCTCAGGCGCGGCACCCATCGCGGATCGACCATGGCGGCTTCCCTTCGGCGACCCTCGCGATCCCTGCCGGACCTCCGGTCGGCCCTGAAGGCCTCCGGCGTCGTCGGCACCTGGCGCTACGACGTGCCCAAGGCCCTGATCGCCGTCTCCGCCCCTGTGGCCCGCCGGCTCGGCCTGGCGCCGGAGGCGGCGACGCGCGGGCTCCCCCTCGCCGCCTTCGTGGCGGCCCTGCACCGCGCCGACCGGGCCCGGATCCAGGCGGCCTTCGAGGCGGCGGCCGAGCGCGGCGGCCCCTTCGACCTGACCCTGCGGGCCCGGGACGGGGCAACACGGGTGAGCCTGCGCGGCCGCGTCGCCCGCGACCCCCTCGGCCAGCCCCGCCAGGGCGACGGCATCGCGCTGGCCTTCGGGCCGGACGAGGACCCCGAGCCCCAGGCCATCGTCAACCGCATGGCCGAACACGCCATCGCGCTGCGCACCCTCTGCGCCGACCTGCGCCAGCCCGGCCTCTGCGCCGCGGTGGACGACCTGATGATGGAGATCGGGTTCGAACTGGCGCGGCAGCTGGAGGCGGGGCGGGAGGGGGTGCCGCATTGAGGGGGGCGTCGGGTCGAGCTTTCCAGGGTTCGAGGGGCGGTCTATCGCCGACCGATCTCGGACGCCGGGAGATCGTGGCCTCACTCTCGACGTATTCCGCCTGCTTCCGGGTACCGAATATTGATGCGGTCTCCAGGGCGTTGCCGATCCTGCGAAGTGTCTCTTGTCTTTGACGCTGGCGCACGTCGGGCCACTCGCTCTCCCTGACGGTGCCGGCCTCGATGGACAGCCAGCGTCACGACGCGAGAGCCGGGCTTGCCTGACGAGCTGGGGACCCGCAATCTCAGCTTGGCAATACGCTCGATGGGTGTCTGTCGGCGCGTTGCCGCATCGGCCCGCAGGACATGGGAGTTCCGGGATCATGACGATGGACGGTGGGACTGCCGAGGGGGATGAGGCCGCTCCGCTCGGGCGTCGGGCCGGGCTTCTCAGCCGCCGGTCCTTCGTGGCCGGCTCGGCCGTCGGGTTCGGCGCGATGGGGCTGGCCGGTTGCGCGACCTCCGACGGCATGCTCCTCGCCGAGGCGGCGAAGATCTACGGGCCGCTGCCGAACGAAAAATTCCCGATCCCGGCGGCCGATGTCAGCAAGGTCGACCCGAAGTACTATCGCCGGACGGTTCGCTACGAGTCCAAGGAGGCGCCGGGCACGATCGTCGTCGATCCGGGCAACTTCTACGTCTACCGCATCGAGGGCGATGGGACCGCCACCCGCTACGGCGCCAACGTCGGCCGCGATGGGTTCTTGTGGAGTGGCGACGCCTATGTCGGTCGCAAGTCCGAATGGGCGACCTGGACGCCCCCCAAGGAAATGATCCGGCGTCAGCCCGAGGCCGCCAAATACGCCCGCGGCATGCCGGGCGGCCTCGACAATCCGCTCGGCGCCCGCACCCTCCATCTCTACCAGAACGGCGCCTATACGCTCTACACGATCTACGCCTCGAGCGATCCCGAGACGATCGGCACGGGCATCACCAGTGGCTGTGTCGGCCTGCTCAGCCAGGACATGATCGACCTCTACGCACGAACGCAGGTCAAGACGAAGGTGGTCGTCCTGCCCGCGTAATCGTCCTGCCCGCGCAAGCGAAAGCCTCGTTCCGGCGCGGATGGTTTCGCGCCGGAGCGTGGCGCTTTCGACCGGTCGGAGCGAGGCGGGGGCGCTGGGGCCATCCTCACCCCTCGGCCAGCGGCAACCCCCGATCCATCCCACCCCAATGCAGGTCGGGCGTCGTGGCGAACAACCGGCGGTGGGCGAGGACCGCGTAGGTGTCGGTCATGCCGGCGATGTAGTCGGCCACGCGCCGGGCGAGGCGGCTCGGGGTGGCGTCGTCGAGGCCGGCGCGCCATTCCTCGGGCATCGCGGCGGGGTCGGCGGTGAAGGCGGCAAACAGGTCGGCGACGATGACGTCGGCCTTGGCGCGAACGCTGAGGACGCCGGGGTGGCGGTACATCCGCGCGAACAGGAACGTCTTGATCTGCGCGTCCGCCTCCACCATCGCGGGCGAGAACGCCACCACGGCCTCGCGCGCCCCGCGGATGTCCTCCACCGAGCGCGGGCCAAGGGCCGCGATCCGGCGGCGGCTCTCGCCGATCACGTCCTCCACGAAGCGGGTGATGACGCGCCGCGCCAGTTCGTGGATCTTTCGCGATGGCTCCAGGTTCGGATGGAGGACGTCGATCTCGTCGAGGAGGCCGGCCAGGAACGGTACCGCGTCGAGCTCGCCGAGCTCGAACAGGCCGGCGCGCAGGCCGTCGTCGAGGTCGTGGGAATCGTAGGCGATGTCGTCGGCGATGGCCGCCGCTTGCGCCTCCGGCCCGGCAAAGCGCGACAGGTCGAGGTCGTTGAGGGCATTGTAGTCGAGGATCGCCGCCGGGATGCCGCGCTCCGCCCAGCGCGGGGTCGGCCGGCCGTCCGGCCCGAGCAGGGGGCCGTTGTGCTTGACGAGGCCTTCCAGGGTTTCCCAGGCGAGGTTGAGCCCGTCGAAGCCGGCGTAGCGCCGCTCCAGTCGGGTGACGATGCGCAACGCCTGGGCGTTGTGGTCGAAGCCGCCGTGCGCGGCCATGGCCAGATCCAGCGCGTCCTCGCCGGTGTGCCCGAAGCAGGTGTGGCCGAGGTCGTGGCTCAGCGCCAGCGCCTCGGCCAGGTCCTCGTCGAGGCCGAGCGCCCGCGCCAGCGCCCGCGCGACCTGGCTGACCTCGAGGGTGTGCGTGAGCCGGGTGCGGTAATGGTCGCCTTCGTGGTGCACGAAGACCTGGGTCTTGTGCTTGAGGCGCCGGAACGCGCTCGCGTGGATGATGCGGTCGCGGTCGCGCTGGAAGTCGCTGCGCGTCGCCGAGGCCGGCTCTGGGATCAGGCGCCCGCGCGTGGCGGCCGGGTCGGTCGCGTAGGGCGCCCGCCAGCGTTCCCCGTTGTGCCGCACGTCGCGTTCCTTCATGCTGGCGGGTGAAACCCGATTTCGATGGTCCGGGCGCGAAGAGCGCCCCGCGAAGCGGGCCTTGCAGGACATCGGTCCTCCAAGGCGTCGAGCGAAGGCGAAAGCCAAGGCCGCGGATGCGGCCGCCGGCGCCTGAGGCTCGGCAACCCAGGGTCATCGGATTCGTCCGTTGGCATCCGGCTACCGCATCCGCCGCGTTGCGGCGCGCACCCGCACCTCATATCTTGTGTGCGGCGCCGGTCACGGCAATCACCGGCGCCGACAACGATGGACCGGAACCCGAGCATGACGAGTCCTGAGATCACCCTCACCCCCCGCGCCGCCAAGCGCATCAACGAGATCATGGGGGCCGAGCCTCCGGGCGCCTCCCTGCGCATCAGCGTCAACGGCGGCGGCTGCTCGGGCTTCTCCTACGCCTTCGACGTGGAGCGCACCCGCGCCGGCGACGACGTCGCCATCGAGCGCGACGGCGCCACGGTGCTGGTCGACCCGGTCTCGCTGGAATACATGAGCGGCGCCACCATCGACTTCGTCAACGACCTCATCGGCCAGTCGTTCAAGATCGAGAACCCCCAGGCCACCGCCTCCTGCGGCTGCGGCACCTCGTTCTCGCTCTGACGGGATCGGACCGCCCGCGATTGCCTCGCCCTGCAAAACGCGGCAGGGATGGCGCGGCCTCGAGGCTCACGGTTTTCCCCGCCAGCGATCCGGATACGCCCATGACCTGTTGGAAGGCCCGCCCGAACCTGACGCGGGCCGCGGGGCTCTCGGTCTGCCTGATCGCCCTGATGGGCGCCGGGCCCGGCCTCCACGGCGTCCTGTCGCCCGCCGTCGCCCAGGAAGCGGCCTCCGCGGTGCAGGACGTCACGCTCCAGGACGTGGTGCTGCCGCTGGGCGGCACCGTCCTCACCGCGCCGCGCCTGACGGTGAGCGGCACCCGCCTGTCGAAGGACGACGTCGTCGCCCTGCTCAAGCCGGGCCCCGGCGCGCCCTGGCCGGCCCGCCTCGCCCGCCTCGACGCCGCCAGCCTGACGATCCCCGAACTGCGCGTGTCCTATGTCGAGGGCGGCCCCGCCCGCCAGGGCGTGGTCTACCGCGACGTGGTCGCCAAGGACGTCCGGGCCGGGCGCATCGCCGAACTCACCGCCTCGGGCGCCTCCGTCTCGGTGACGGGCGGCCCGCGCACCGGCACCGGCACCTACGGCCGCATCGAGGCCCGCGACGTCGACCTCGTCACCCTGTCGCGCCTCTACGGCGAGCCGGGCGACGGCAAGGGCGCCATGCAGCGGATCTACGGTGTGGTCTCGCTCAGCGACGTCGCCTATGTCGACGACCGCGGCACGGCCCTCCGGATCGCCCGCATCGAGGGCCGCGACATGAGCGGCCGCCAGACGCCGGCGACCTGGGCCGGCGCGTTCCAATCCCTCACCGGGCTCGACCTCGACAGGGAGGCCCTCGACACGATGTCCCCGGCCGAGCGGGCCCGGCTGACCGGGATGGCGGCCGACCTCGTCGACTCCGTCGCGATCGGCGCGCTCGAAGCCACGGGCCTCAGCCTGCAGGAGACCAGGGACAAGGCGGTCGACCTCAGCATTGCCCGTTTCACCATGGGGGCGGCCGGCGCCAGCTTCGAGGACATCGGCTTTTCGGGCGGCGGCGCCCGCTCTCGGATCGGGCGGCTCTCCCTCTCGGGCTTCTCGCTGGCACCGACCGTCGCCGCCCTGCGCCGGCTCTCCGCGCTCACGACGCCGCCCTCCGACGACGATCTGCGCCGGCTCACCCCCACCATCGGCACCCTGGCGGTGCAGAACGTCGCCATCGACCTGCCGGCCGAGACCGTGCCCGCCGAGCCTCCGCCGGCCGCCGCCAGGGTCCCGGTCGACAGGGTCCCGGTCGACAGGCCTCCCGGCCTCGGCGGGGACCTGCGCGCCGGCCCGCCGGCGATGCCCGCTCCCTCGCCCGTTCCCCCCTCGCCCGTCCCTGCGCCGGTCGTCCTGCCCGCCGCCCATGTCGGCCTGCGCGACGCCACCATGAGCTTCGGCACGCCCAAGGACGGGGTGCCCACCGCCGGCCGGCTCAGCCTGTCGGGGCTCACCCTGCCCTCGGCCGCCGTGGCCGGCATCCCCGGCCTCGGTTCGCTCGGCCAGTACGGCTACCGCGACCTCGACCTCGATGCGGTGGCCGAATCCTCCTGGGACGAGGCGGCGCGCGAACTCAAGGTCCGCGAGATCTCGGTCTCCGGCAAGGAGATGGGCACGCTGCGCCTCAACGGCACGGTGGGCGGCATCGGGCCGGAGGTGTTCGACGCGGATGCGGCGGTCTCGGGCTACGCCTGGCTCTCGGCCACCGCCAAGGCCCTCGACCTCACCATCGAGAACACCGGCCTGTTCGAGCGCTTCATCACCGCCCAGTCGAAGGTGCTGAGCCTCAAGCCCGAGGAGCTGACCCAGGAATACGCCACCGCGAGCGCCTTCGGCGTGCCCGCCATCCTCGGCGGCTCGGCCAACGCCAAGGCGATCGGCACCGCGATGGCGCAGTTCGTGGCCAAGCCCGGCCGCCTGTTCCTCAGCGCCCGCCCCAAGAACGGGACGGGCCTCGGCGTCATCGACTTCAGCGCCGCCCCGAACCCCGGCGCGGTCCTGGATCGGTTGGACGTGACCGCCAAGGCGAACTGAGGGTTTTTGAACCCGCCTTCCTCGTGGGAGGCGCCGGATGCGAGGCGGGAGTGGAGGCCTCCCCTCCGGTCAGGTCAGCTCGCGCACCACCACCCGCCCGCGCTCGGCCGAGAGCGCGAGGCGGCCGGCCTTGAGGGCGAGCGCCTTTTCGCCGAACAGGGCGTGGCGCCAGCCGGTGAGCACCGGCACGTCGGCGTTGTCGTCTTCGGCCAGCGCCTCGAGGTCCTCGATGGTGGCCACGATCTTGGGCGCCACCCGCTCGGCCTCGCACACCGCCTTGAGCAGCACCTTGAGGAGTTCGACCAGCGCCCCGTTGCCGCCCCGCCCGCGGCTGCGCTCGGCCGCCACCGGGATCTCGGCGGTGTCGCGCAGGAAGCCGCGCTCCACCGCAGCGAGGATGTCGGCTCCCGTGCGCGAGCGCTCGAAGCCGGCGGGAATCGAGCGCAGGCGCCCCAGCGCCTCGACGTTGCGCGGGGCGGAGGTGGCGACGTCGATCACCGCCTCGTCCTTGAGGATGCGCCCGCGCGGCACGTTGCGGCTCTGCGCCTCGCGCTCGCGCCAGGCGGCGACCTCCATCAGCACCGCGATCTCGCGGGGCTTGCGCATGCGCCCCGACAGGCGGCGCCAGGCCAGAGCGGGGTCGGCCTTGTAGGTCTCGGGCGAGGTGAGGACGCTCATCTCCTCGTCGAGCCATTCGCCGCGATCGGTCGACAAGAGCTGGCCCGCCAGGACCTCGTAGACCTTGACGAGGTGCGTGACGTCCGAGAGCGCATAGGAAAGCTGGGCGTCCGAGAGGGGCCGACGCGACCAGTCGGTGAAGCGCGAGGACTTGTCGATCTTGGCCTTGGCCACGTCGTTGACGAGCTGCTCGTAGGAGACCGAGTCGCCGTAGCCGCAGACCATGGCGGCCACCTGGGTGTCGAAGAACGGCTGCGGCAGGAGCCCGCCGAGCAGCCAGATGATCTCGAGGTCCTGGCGGGCCGAGTGGAACACCTTGACCACGCCCTCGTGCGCCATCAGCGCGAAGAACGGCGCCAGGTCGAGGTCGGGCGAGAGCGGGTCGACCAGCACGCCCGACCCGTCCGGCCCCGCCATCTGGATGAGGCAGAGCTTCGGGTAATAGGTCGTCTCGCGCATGAACTCGGTGTCCACGGTCACGAACGGCATGGCGGAAAAGCGGGTGCAGGCCTCGGCGAGGTCGTGCGTGGTCGAGATCAGGTCCATGAAATCGGCTATATCCGAGGTTTAGGCCCGCGGCGAGATCGGCCCGCGCGGTTATCCGACCCCGGCCCCCTCCTTCCTCAGACGGCGCCCCCTCACGTCGGGTGCGTCCTCGTCACGACAAGCGAGTCCTGGTCACGCCAGGTGATAGGTCGGCCAGCGCGGCGTCGGTCCCCGTTCCGCCTGGGGGTGGTCGCGCGGGAGGACGACGCTGCCGAAGCCGAGGGCGAAGGGCAGCAACGGGGCTCCCAGCAGCGTGAGGTAGGTGTCCGGCAGGTGCTGGTGCAGGTTCTCGAACACGTAGGCGACGAGGTCGCACCCGATGGTGGGCGGCCGGACGGTCCCCGTGAGAGACAGGGGCGTGCCCACGGGGGCGTAGTCGTAGCCCCCGAGCGCCAGCCGGGCCGCGGTGGCCAGGAGCATCGCCGCGACCACCGCCCCGCCCTTGGGCGAAGGCTCGTAGAAATCGTGGGTCGCCAAGACCCGGTCCCAGCCGTAGGCGACGGTGTCGAGGGTGTTGAAGCAGCGCGTCACCCGGCCGTCGAGGGCCGTGCCCGGCCCGAACAGGGCGGCGAAGGCGGTATTGCCCGGCGTCATCCCGGCAAAGCTGCAGGCCGAGACCGGCCGCGGCGGCAGCCTGCCCGCCAGCCCCTCCCCGCTCAGCCACAGGGCCACCACCGGGGCCAGGGTGCCACCCAGGCTGTGGCCCGTCACGGTGAGGGCGGCCTCCGGCGGCAGGGCGCCGACGGCCGCCGCCAGCGTCGTCCCGTCGGCATCGGTGAGCCCCTGGAGGGTAGCGAGGCCCTTGGCCGTCCCGGCGGATACCCGGGCCTCCGGCGCGCCGGGCCAGGAGACCATGTCGCCGAACGGGCTGTCCTCGTCACCGTCCTCCCAATAGGCGGGCGAGAACGGGTTCGGGTAGGTGCCGCGGATCGCCAGCACGCAGGCGCCGGTGGCAGTGCTGCGGGCGAGATAGGCGAAGTTCACCGGCGGATCGGGCGGTGCCGCGATCCAGGCGACGGTCCAGTCACCTGCCGTGAGCGGGTCCCGGGCGAGATAGCCCGGGATCGCGGCCGGGTCGCCGTAGGCGATTCCGGCCAGCGTCATCAGTTCGGCGGTCGAGGCAGACATGGCCCAACCCGCCTCAGCCGACGATCACGCCCCCTCCGCCGATGGGCACCGAATAGGCGGCGGCCGCGATCGGCGCGAGGGGAGCGTTCTGGTTCACGAAGAACTGCCGCACGGTCGCGGTCGCCAGGAACGTGGAGCCGCCCGATGGGAGCAGGGATACGATGCCGCGGTTCCCGGCCGATTCGGTCACCGCACCGGATCGAGAGGCCAGGCTGAGACCTGTCGAGACGTATTGCACCCCGACGATCAAGGTTTGGTTCGCGGGGATCGTATAAAAGAGGTTCGGATTCGATGGCGATTTTGTGAAAGCAAACGTCTGATCGTAGATCGTAAGATCGTAATAGACCAGGTTTGCCGCGAGGTTGATCGTACCGCCGGAGGTCGACAGTATGAACGGCACCGTCGGTCTGTAGCTCAGCTGGATCGACGCGGAGCCGCTGGTTGCCGTGTTGGTGATCTGGATGAAGGTGCCCTGGAGCACCAGGGGGACTTGCGTGAGGCCGGGAACGATCGGCTCGCCCAAGACCTCGAACGGGATGGTGTAGGGGACCGCGGTCAGGGACTTCACCGCATTGAAGGCGTCCTCCGACGTCAGCAGATCGTCCGGCAGCGTCGTCGATGCGTGGGGGTTCTCGACGATCAGCATGGCGTCACCTCTCCGCAGGATCGAGCAGCGGCGGCTCCCGACCGAATATCGCCCGCAGGTTGTATAATCTCAGATTGATTCTATCAAGACGTATTCAGTCATGGCGTGTGTTTTTCGGGTGGCCTCGCGACGCATCGCCGCGATCGACCTGCCCGGCGCGGCGACCCCCGAAGCGGAGGCCGCAAACTTGACTTCACCCCCCTCGCGTGAATGGTGCGGCCCTCATTCCCAAGAGGCCGTCATGCAGCCCGTCATGCACCGTTATCGGACCCATACCTGCGGGGCGCTCCGCCCGTCCGACGTCGGCGCGAGCATCCGCCTGTCCGGCTGGTGCCACCGCATCCGCGACCACGGCGGCGTGCTGTTCATCGATCTGCGCGACCACTACGGGCTCACGCAATGCGTGGTCGATTCCGACTCGAAGGCCTTCAAGGGCGCGAATCTCGCACGCTCGGAGTGGGTGATCCGCATCGACGGGCGCGTGCGGACCCGGCCCGCCGGCACTGAGAACCCCGACCTGCCCACCGGCACCATCGAGGTCTACATCGACGACCTCGAAGTGCTCGGGCCCGCCGGCGAACTGCCGGTGCCGGTCTTCGGCGACCAGGAGTATCCGGAGGAAACGCGGCTCAAGTACCGCTTCCTGGATCTCCGCCGCGACAAGCTGCACGCCAACATCATGAAGCGCGGCGCGATCATCGATTCCTTGCGCCGCCGCATGCGCGAGGGCGGCTTTTTCGAATTTCAGACGCCGATCCTTACGGCGTCCAGCCCTGAGGGCGCGCGCGACTACCTCGTCCCGTCCCGCGTGCACCCCGGAAAATTCTACGCGCTGCCCCAGGCGCCCCAGCAGTTCAAGCAGCTGACGATGATCGCCGGCTTCGACCGCTACTTCCAGATCGCGCCGTGCTTTCGCGACGAGGACGCGCGGGCCGACCGGAGCCCGGGCGAGTTCTACCAGCTCGACATCGAGATGAGCTTCGTCACGCAGGAGGACGTGTTCCAGTCGGTGGAGCCGGTGCTGCGCTCGGTGTTCGAGGAGTTCGCGCAAGGCAAGCGCGTCACGCAGGCGTTCCCGCGCATCCCCTACGCCGAGGCGATGCTGAAGTACGGCGTCGACAAGCCGGACCTGCGCAACCCGCTGGTCATCGCCGACGTGACCGAGGAGTTTTCGCGCGAGGACGTCGCCTTCAAGGCCTTCAAGGGCGTGATCGCATCGGGCGGCAAGGTCCGGGCGATCCCGGCCACGGGGGCGGCGACCCAGCCGCGCTCGTTCTTCGACAAGCTCAACGACTTTGCCCGCGCCGAGGGCGCGCCCGGCCTCGGCTACGTCGTCTTCGAGGACGTCGACGGTGCGCTCGCCGGCAAGGGCCCCATCGCCAAGTTCATCCCGGCCGAGGTGCTGGCGCTGATCGCCGCCAAGACCGGCACCGGGGCCGGCGACGCGGTGTTCTTCTCGGCCGGTACCGAGGCCAAGGCGGCGGCGTTGGCCGGCAAGGCCCGCAACCGGATCGCGGACGAGCTGAACCTCTCCGACAAGGACCAGTTCGCGTTCTGCTGGATCACCGACTTCCCGATGTACGAGTGGAACGAGGACGACAAGAAGATCGACTTCTCCCACAACCCGTTCTCGATGCCGAACTTCGACCGCGAGGCATTCCTGGCGCTCGACCCGAGCGAGTCCGAGACGATCCTCGGCATCAAGGCGTTCCAGTACGACATCGTCTGCAACGGCACCGAGCTCTCGTCCGGCGCCATCCGCAACCATCGCCCCGAGGTGATGGAGAAGGCCTTCGGTCTCGCCGGCTACGGCCAGGACGTGCTCGAGGAGAAGTTCGGCGGCATGCTCAACGCGCTCAAGCTCGGCGCACCCCCGCACGGCGGCATCGCGCCGGGGATCGACCGCATCGTCATGCTGCTGTGCGGCGAGCAGAACCTGCGCGAGGTGGTGCTGTTCCCCATGAACCAGCGCGCCGAGGACCTGATGATGGGCGCGCCCGCCGAGGCGACGCCCAAGCAGCTGCGCGAGCTGCACATCCGGCTCAACCTGCCCGAGAAGCAGGGGTGAGACGCGATACGCCTCCCTCCCCCTCTGCGAGGGAGGCTACCTCGCGGAGGCGAGGCGGGAGGGGGGATCGTCACCTCTTCGGATGACCGAGGGATCGCCTCCCCCGATTCGTCGCCGACGCGAGAGGCCCCTTTCCCCGGCTCACATCGGCCTTGCCCGATCTGATCGACGGTGTGCAGATAGCGGGCGCGCCCGATCCCTCCCGTCCCGATAGCGTCACCCGTGTCCTCCCTCGTCGCCATCGTCGTGACCCATGACAGCGCGGAGGCCCTGCCCGCCTGCCTCGGCGCCCTGGCCGCCGAGCACGTGCCGGCGGTCGTGGTCGACAACGCCAGCCGCGACGCGTCCGTGGCGGTCGCGGAGGCGGCCGGGGCGCGGGTGCTGCGCAACGCCCGCAACGAGGGGTTCGGCCGCGCCAACACCATCGGCGTGCGTGCCGCGGAGCGGGCCGAGCGGGTCCTCATGCTCAATCCCGACGTGGTGCTGCAGCCCGGGGCCGTCGACGCGCTGCTGGCCGCGGCCAGAGCCTATCCCGATGCCGGTCTCCTGGCGCCGCGCCTCGTGGAGCCCGACGGGCGGTTCTTCTACCAGCCGCGCTCGCTGCTCGCCCCCTATCTCACCAATCCCCATGGCAGGCTCGCCCTGCCCGAGGGCGACGCCTGCGCGCCCTTCCTGTCGGGGGCCTGCCTGATGGTGGCGCGCGACCTGTTCCTGGATCTCGGCGGGTTCGATCCCGGCATCTTCCTGTTCTACGAGGACGACGACCTGTGCCGGCGGGTGGCCGACACCGGCCGCGCCCTCGTCCACGTCCACGGCGCGCAAGCCCTGCACGGGCGCGGGCGCTCCTCGGCCCCCGCCCCCGGCCGGGTGTTCCGCACCCGCTGGCACCAGGCTTGGTCGCGCGCCTACGTGTCGCGAAAATACGGCCTGCCGGACCCCTCCCCGCGCATGCTGGCAGTGAACGCGCCCAAGGCCGCCCTGGCGGCCCTGAGCCTGCGCCGCCCGCTGATCGAACGCTATGCCGGCTCGGCGGCCGGCGCGCTCGCGGCCCTGCGCGGGCAGACCGCCCTGGCTCGAGAGGGCCTGGATCGCTGAAAGTCCCTTTCGTGATCGGCCGCTCGCCGGCCCGGCCTCGCGGGACGCCCCCGGCGGCCCCACCTACACCCGATCCGGCGCAGGGGCGGCGGAGGAAGGACCCCGTGGAGCGAATGACCAACCCTTGGGCGCGGCGCGAGATCTGGTTCCTCGCCCTCGCCGTCCTGCTCGCCGCCGCCGGGGGGGCGCTGTTCTACTGGTCGCGCGCCACGACGCTGACCATCGCCGTGGCGCCGGCCGGCGGAACCGAACCGGCGCTGCTGCGCGCCTACGCCGCCGCCCTGGCCCAGCGCGGCAGCGGCGTGCGCCTGACGATCGTCCCCTTCGACGGGGTGCGCGAGAGCGCCGAGGCGCTCCAGGAGAAGCGGGTCGATCTGGCCGTGGTCAGGCCGGACGTGACGATGCCCCGCGACGGCCTCACCCTCGCGATCCTGCGCGAGCAGGCAATCCTGGTGGCGACACCCGCCTCCTCCGGCATCGCGGCGATGCCCGATCTGGCCGGAAAGCGCCTCGGCCTCCTCGCCCGCCGGACCGCCGACCGGGCGCTGATCGAGGCGGTCCTCGACAGTGCCGGCCTCGGCCCCGAGGCCCCGGCCGGGGCCGTCGTCCTCGTTCCTCTGGAGGAGAGCGAGGTGACCGCCGCCTTCACGGGGAGCCGGATCGACGCCCTCGTCCTGGTGACGACGCCCACGACGCCGGCCGCGCGCCGGATCGTGCAGGCGGTGCAGGACGCGGGGCCCGACCGCGAGGCGGTCCTGTTCGGGGTGTCCGACGCGGCCGCGATCCTGGCGCGCCACCCCAAGCTCCAGGCCGTCACGGTCCCGGCCGGGCTCTACGGAGGCCGGCCGCGCCTGCCGGCCGAGGAGGTCGCCACCGTCGGGCCGTCCTACCGCCTGATGGCGCGTTCGGACCTGTCGCGCAGCCGCGCGGCCGAGGTGACCCAGCACCTCTTCGAGATGCGCGCCGGCCTCGCCGAGGCCGTGCCCGTCGCCGAGAGCCTGCTCCCGCCCGCCTACGAGACCACCGCCGCGGCGGTGAGCGCGCGCCTGCCGATCCATCCCGGCGCCCTCGACTACTACGAGCGCGAGCAGGAGAGCTTCATCGAACGCTACGAATCGTGGATCTACCTCGTCGCCATCTTCGGCGGCGGCATCGGCTCGGCCGGGGCCTGGCTGCGCCAGCGCCTGTCGCGCCTGCGCCGGCACCGCGTCGAGGTCGCCACGCAGCGCCTCCTCGAAATCCGCTCCCTGGCCCGGCGCAGCACCGAGGCCGACCGGCTGCGGGCGATGGCGGCCGAGATCGACGATCTCGCCGCCAGCATCGCCCGCCACGCCCTGCGCCGCCCCACCGACCCGCGCACGATGACCGCCGCCAGCGTCGCCCTCGACGCGGCCCGCGCGACCGTGGCACGGGCGCTGGGGGCGACGCAGGCGGGGTGAGGCGTTCGGCTGGGCCACGTCCCGGGCGAGCGACGTCCCGGGCGAGCCACGTCCCGGGCGAGCGACGTCCGGATGTCGCGCGTTTTCCCGCAGGGTGACGCAGGCGAGGTAGGGTTTTGATACGGTGTGAACGAAGCCTCGACGCGCCGGTTCGGATCGGTAAGCCCTCCGGGATGCGCGGGGCGGTACAATTTCGCGGAGACCCGATGACACAGGCCCGGCAGGACAGGATGACGACGACGCGATCCGTGACGGACGCAAGCTGGCCCTGGCGCAGGCGCGCCGTGTGGGGCGCCGTGTCCGTCGGCCTCGCGTTCGGCCAGCCCGCGCGCGCCGAGATGCCGCCCCGCGTCTCCGAAACCGAGGTCTTTCCGCGGCTGTCCGAGGACGCCGTCCGGATCCGTTTCCATCTGGGCGGGGTTCGCGACAACGCCCCCGACATTTCCCCGGTGCTGCCCGACATGCCCGGCCCAGCCTCGGCGTGGTATCTCGCGCAGTGGCAGAAGCGCGATCCGCTGCGGCCGGAGCGGATGCTGCGGGCCGATCCGGCCGCCACCGATCCTCGCCTGGGCCCCCCCCTGGTGTCGTTCCCGTCCGCGAGCGGCGAGTCGCGCCTCGACATCTACCGCGGCGAGGGATCGGCACCCGTGTTCGGCCTGACCTCCGCCGGCGGGACGCTGACGGCCGCCGGTGGCGCCAACGTGTTCTTGTCCGTCAACGCGGCCGAGACGGCGGCGAGCCTGGATGCCCCCACCGTCTACCGGGTCGGCCTCAAGTTGACACAGGCCTCGGTCGCGGCCCGCGACCCTCGCAGCCTCGACAACGGGGACGTGCTGGCGCAGGTCTTCACCGGGTTCACCCTGCGCTTCACCGATCCGGCCACCGGCAAGGTCACCCCCGCCTTCCTGCAGATCCCCCACGCCGATTCGCGGGAGGGGGACCCGACGCATCGGCAATGCAGCCTGAGCAACGGGACCGCGCAACTCCTGACCGTCGGCGGCGTGCGCGGCCGGCGCCTGCTGCCGTTCGCGGCGGCGGCACCCGAGGCCCCCTTGGCTTCCCTCGCCTTCGATCTCAACCGCGAGGTCTGCGCCCTGGCCAGAGCCGAGTTCCAATGCTCCGGCGGCGGTGCCTCCCAGCGCTTTCGCCTGCCGGCGAGCGCGATGGACCTCGCCAACTGGCGGATCGGCTCCCTCTACATCGGCCTGGAGACGCAGGATTCCGTCGAGAAGGCCCCGAACCCCGTTCGCGGCAGCGTCCGCGTCTCGCTCCAAGTCTCCGATCCACGGGTCTCGCAGGACGTCTCTCCCACCCGTCGGCGCGCAACTTGCACAGCGGGCGGCGAATGAGCCGAAGGCGCGGCCGCCCTGCGGGGCGTTTCGTCCGCGTCATAATTTTGTGCCATGGCGTGGTCGATGAAGCCCCTTCGGACGTTCCGGTGATCGAGAGGTCGCTTCGACATCCCGCAACGCGGCATCGAGCAGGACCGACAGCCGGCGCAAGGACCATCGGCTCGAGAGTGGGAACCCGCTTTTCGGGATACGTGCACCAAAACCAGTCGCCGACAGCATCGGTCCGGATCGCCGTCCGGGCTGCATGTTTCGTGTGGGGCGACGACACGAAGGCAGGCATTCGTTGACGATCTCGAAACGTATCAAGAGGCTGGCAGCGGGCCCGACCCGCCACTTCCAAGCCTGGCGTGGCCGGCACGGCAGGACCGTCACGTGGCTCGCGCTCCACGACGGCGGCGTGGTGGCCGGCCTCGGTGTCGTGGCGAAGGCCGAGGATATCCGGATCACGTTGCGCCTCGACGGCGGCGCGGCGCGTCCGTTGTCCGATGTCCGGCTCGACCGCGCCGACGGCGAACTCCTGGCCATCGCCGATCTGCCGCCCGGGACCCTGGCGGCGGCCTCGCGCGCCACCATTACCGTCTCGGCGCTCGGCGCCACCCGCCGTGCCGAGATCGCGATCGGCGACGGGCTCTACGGCGGACACCTCAACGGTATCCGCGACTACGCCCTCGAGGGGTGGGTTTCGCCGTTGCGTCCGGTCGAAACCCCGACGGTGCGGCTCGTCGTCGACGGCGTTCCGGGCGGCCCGGTCCCCCTGGACCGCTACCGGCGGGAACTCGGCTCGGCCAGCGGCCAGGGCGGCTGGAACGGCTTCCGGCTTCCCCTCCCGCCCGATCTCCTCGACGGCCGTCCCCGGCGCCTCGCGGTTCTGGCCGGCGCCACCACCTTCGAGGTCGGGAACTGGACCGCCCAACCCACCTTCAACCTCGACGCGACCGCCGCCGACGACGTCTCAGGGTGGTTTTTCGATCGCGCCCTCGACGACGTGCCCCTGACCCTGCGCATCGTCAGGAACGGCACCGTCGTCGCGAGGACCCAGACGCACCATCGCCCGGACGTCGAGGCGATCCATGGCCGTGCGCAGGCCGGATTCTCCTTCCACGGGCAAAGGATCGAGCCCGGCAGCGCCCTGATCGCCGGCAGCGAGGACGCCGGCATCCTGATCGGACATCTCGACGACGGCCTCGCGGGGCGCGTCGCTGCGTGCCGGACAAGGGCGAGGGCTCTCCTGCTCGGAGCGGCCAAGCCAGCCGCGACCCGTCACCCGCGGCGCGCGATCCGGGACGAACTCGTCGGGACCGAGCGCCGCCTCCGCGAGAGGCCGCTCGCCTTCAGCCCGGCGGGCCCGTCGACCCGGTCGTCCCCCCCCGCCGAGGCCGCCTCCACGACGTCCCCCAGGGCCCTGCCCCCGGTCTGCGCGATCGTTCCCGTCTACAACGGTCTGTCCGACCTCAAGCTCTGCCTCGCGTCGCTGGTGCCCGAACTCGGGCAGGGCGCGGTACGAGCCCTCGTCATCGACGACGGTTCGCCCGACCCGGCCGTGGCCCGGTACCTCGCCGCCCTCGACGCCGAGGGACATCCCGGCCTGACGATCCTGACGAACGCGGCCAACCTCGGCTTCATCGGCACGGTCAACCGGGGCTTCGCCCTGCTGGAACCGGGCGAGGACGCGGTCCTCGTCAACGCCGACACCATCCTGCCACCGGGCGTCCTGGCCAAGCTCGCGCGATGCTGCCACGGCCGGCCTGGCATCGCCTCGGTCACGCCGATGTCGAACAACGCGACCATCCTAAGCTTCCCGTCGACGACCGAGCGTAACGATCCGGCCCTGGGACTCGACGTGCGCGTCCTCGACGCGGCCTTCGCCGTCGAGGCCCCTTCCCCCGTGGAGATCCCCACGGGTATCGGGTTCTGCCTGTACATCAATCACATCGCCCTCGACGAGGTCGGGCCGCTCTCCACGGAATGGGGGCGCGGATACTGCGAGGAGGTCGATTGGTGCCTGTCGGCCCGCGATCTCGGCTGGATCCACCTGGCGGCCACGGACACGTTCGTCATCCACGAAGGATCGGTGTCGTTCGGGGCGGCCGAACGCGTGGCGATCCTGGCCAAGAACCACGCCCGCCTCGAAGATCTCTATCCGGAATACGTGTCGGAGATCCGGGCCTTCCAGGCCGCCGATCCCCTGGCCGGGATCCGGCATGCGGTCCTGCTGCGGCTTCTGCAGGGGCGGTTCGAGCACCTCACCCTGCATCTGATGCACGGGCTCGGCGGCGGGACCAAGCGATACGTCGACGACCTTCGGGCCCTCCCCCGCGCCGACGACCGTGAACTCGCGATCCTCAGCCCGGTGGCGGACTACGGCACCGACCGGCGCCTGACGCTCGCCTTCGACCGGCTCGGTGTCGCCCTGACCCTCGACCCCGACCACGTCGAGCCTATCCTCGCCGGGCTCGAACGCGCCGGCGTCGCCGTGGGGGTCCACGTCAATTCGCGGCTGACCTACGACAGCACGTTCCTGACGACGCTCCTCGGGACGCGGCCCTACGTGGTCATGCTCCACGATTTCCAGTGGTACTGCCCGCGGGTCCATCTCACCGACGAGCGCCACTTCTACTGTGGCGAGCCGTCGCCTGCGGTGTGCCAGCACTGCGTCTCGGGGGGCGTCGAGCACAATTTCGCCGACCACAACGACGTCATCAAAGACGATCTCGACACCTGGCTCGACTTCAACGTCGCGCTCCTGCGCAAGGCCGAGCGGGTGCTCGCCCCCTCGCGCGATACCGCGGAGCGCTATGCGCGGCGCCTGGGCGTCGAGGGCATCGTCACGGTCCCCCATGTCGAACCGGACGATCGCCCTCCCGCCCGCACCGGGACGCGGCGCCCCGGCACCGCCGGAGCGCTCAACCTCGCGGTCGTCGGGTCGATCGGACGCGCCAAGGGCTACGATCTCCTGCTGCGCATGACCGAGCGGGCCGCCCGCGACCGCCTTCCCTACGTTCTCACCGTCGTCGGCATCACCGCCGACGACGCCGCCCTCGTCCGCTACGGCAACGCCGAGGTGACGGGCCGCTACCACCCCTCCGAGTTGAAGGCCCATCTCGACCGGGTGTCGCCCGATTTCGTCTTCCTGCCGAGCGTCTGGCCCGAGACCTATTCCTACGTTCTCTCGGAAATCTGGCAGGCGGGCTACTCCGTGGTCGCCTTCGACCTCGGTGCGCAGGCCGAGCGGATCCGCGCGGTCGGCGGCGGCGTGCTGATCCCGCCGACGCGCGACACCCGGGTGCTCCTCCAGAGCCTGAAGGAAGCGCGCGAACGCGTGGCGACCTTGCCGCCGCCCCGCTTCGATCTGCCCGCCGTCGCGACGCTCGACGCCTACGAGTCGCAGTCGAGGGCGGATGCGGGATCGCCGGTCGGACGGCGCGACCGGGCGCCGGTCACGCCTCCTCCTGCGGCGCGCGCGGGGTTCCTGGCATCGGGTTCCCCCTCGGCCTGACAGACGGGCTCGCCGGCGGCTGCGAAAAACTTCGCTTCGCGGCGACGCCTTCTACGGTGGCCGGTCGCAGGACGATCGAACGGTCATGGGATCAAGATCGAGGTCGACCCTGGGGTCGACCTCGAGGCACCTGGGTATAAGGTGTCGCGGATTCGAAACGTCGCCGTTCCCCGCCGCATCGGGATCCGTCGGCCGCCTCACCGCGAGACATCCCGTGCCCGTCCACCTCGACATCGCCTATCCCGACGACAACCTGATCGAGCTGTCGCCGGTCTTTCTGGCCGAGAGCAGCGGCTCGGTCGAGGTCAGGGGCCGCGGCAACCACCTGCGGGTCGACGCTCCGCTCCTCCCCAATGCCGCCCGCATCGTGCTCGGCGGTGGCGCTACCGTGACCGTGGGCATGGATTCCAACCTCAACCGCCTCGAGATCCATGCNAAGCAGTTCGGGCTGTTCGTGCTCCTGAGGTCGAGGTCAGGGGCCGCGGTAACCACCTGCGGGTCGACGCTCCGCTCCTCCCCAATGCCGCCCGCATCGTGCTCGGCGGTGGCGCTACCGTGACCGTGGGCATGGATTCCAACCTCAACCGCCTCGAGATCCATGCTCTCGCCGAAGGCGCACGGATCGAGATCGGGTCATGGGCATCCTTCGAGAGGGAAGCCTTGATCACCGCGCACGAGGCGGCCTCCATCCGGATCGGTAACTTTTGCCTGTTCGGGACCGACTGCCGGATCAGCGCCAGCGACGTCCACAAGGTCCTCGATCTCGAGACCGGCGAACGCCTGAACCCCGCCGGCGACATCGCCNTGCCTGTTCGGGACCGACTGCCGGATCAGCGCCAGCGACGTCCACAAGGTCCTCGATCTCGAGACCGGCGAACGCCTGAACCCCGCCGGCGACATCGCCATCGCCGATCACGTCTGGGTCGCCACCAACGTCACGATCCTGCGCAACGCCGTGATCGGCAAGGACAGCATCGTCGGTGCCGGCTCCCTGGTGAGGAGCGCCTTTCCCGCCAACGTATCCCTAGCGGGCGTCCCGGCCCGCGTCACATTGACCGGGGCGATCATTATTAATGGCACCGGCANCACCAACGTCACGATCCTGCGCAACGCCGTGATCGGCAAGGACAGCATCGTCGGTGCCGGCTCCCTGGTGAGGAGCGCCTTTCCCGCCAACGTATCCCTGGCGGGCGTCCCGGCCCGCGTCATCCGCACCGGGGTGACCTGGGAGTTCTGAACCCCTCGACCCCGGTCGCGCGACGGCATCCCCGCTCGACCTGCGTGACCTTCGGGCACGGGTCGGTAACGGGCACCCCCGCGGAACACTCGCCATTGGGCCGTGTTCGCGTGGATGGAACTCTATCTGGTCGGTCTTGCCGGTTTCGGCGCCCTGGTCCTGCTCACGGCGTGGCTTCCGATGGTGCTGCGGCAGTTGCCGTTGTCGCTGCCGATCTGCTGCGTCGGGCTCGGGGCCGGACTGTCGGCCCTTCCGGGTGCGTCCGATCTCGTCCCGCACCCCGAGCGGCACCTGGCGCTGATCGAGCACATGACCGAGCTCGTGGTCATCGTCTCGCTGATGGGGGCCGGCCTCAAGATCGACCGGCTGGTCGGCTGGCGCAGCTGGATCCTGACCTGGCGCCTGCTCGGTCTGGCCATGCCGCTCACCATCCTGGCCCTGGCGGGCCTGGCCTCGGGGCTGCTCGGGCTCGACGCCGCCGCCGCCCTCCTCCTCGCCTCGGCGCTGGCGCCCACCGACCCGGTGCTCGCCTCCGACGTCCAGGTCGGGCCGCCCTCCCAGGGACAGGAGGACGAGACGCGCTTCGCCCTGACCTCCGAGGCCGGCCTCAACGACGGCCTCGCCTTCCCCTTCGTCCACCTCGCCATCGCCCTCACCGCCGCCGGCGGCATCGGGGGCTTCGGGCTCGGGGCGATCGGCGAGTGGCTGAGCCTGTCGGTCCTGTGGAAGATCGGGGCCGGCGTCGGGCTCGGCGCCGTCATCGGCCGGGGGCTCGGCTGGCTGACGTTCCACCTGCCCCATCGGGCGAGGCTGTCGCGGACCGGCGACGGCTTCGTGGCCCTGGGCATCACCTGCCTCACCTACGCCACCGTCGAGGCCGCCCACGGCTACGGCTTCATCGGTGTCTTCGTGGCCGCCCTGGCGCTCCGCTCGGCCCATCGCAGCCACGACTACCACCACACGATGCACGATTACGCCGAGGCGCTGGAGCGCCTCCTGATGATGGTGGTCCTCGTGGCCTTCGGCGCGACCCTCCTGGGCGGTGGGCTCCTGGCGTCGCTGACCTGGCGCAGCGTCGCCTTCGCCGTCCTCGCCCTCCTGGTGGTGCGGCCACTGTGCGGCTGGATCAGCCTGATCGGTTCGGGGCGGGAAGCCCGCGAACGCGCGGTGATCGGCTTCTTCGGCATCCGCGGCATCGGCACGATCTACTACCTCGCCTACGCCCTCGGTCACGCCGCCTTCGAGCAGGCCGGTCTCCTCTGGAGCACGGCCGGCGTCACGGTCCTCCTCTCCATCGTCATGCACGGGGTGAGCGTCACGCCGGTGCTGAACGCCCTCGATCGTCGCAGGGGGGGCGATTCCGGTGCCGAGCAGCTGGATCTGCCGTTCGATGCGTCCCGGCCGCTGCCGTCGTGAGGCGAGCACGGGCAACGGGCACATCGGCCACTGGCGGAGGCCCGCCGATCGTGGTTAAGGCCAGGGAATGCAGCCCGCCCCCTCGACCATCGACGACGCGACGGCCGCCCGGGTCGAGGCCGCCCTCGCGGCGCTCTCGCGGGCGGACGCAGGTGCCCCCGCGGACCTGAAGGGACTCGTGCTGAGCCGGGCCGCTTTGGCGGACCGGATCGGCGAGGGCCCGGCCCCGCCGTGGTGGGACGCGGTCCGCTGCGGCCTGGCGCTGGCGGGTCGCGACCTGTCCGGCGCGGGCCTGGAGGGGACCGACCTGTCCGGCGCCAACCTCTCGGGTGCGCGCATGGCGGGCGCGCTCGGGCGCTCGGCCCGGTTCACCGGCGCCACCATCGAGGAGACCGACTTCACCGGCGCCGACCTGAGCGGGGCCTGCTTTCGCGAGGTCGCCGGCGGCGAGGTCCGGTTCGACGAGGCGATGCTCGAGGACGCCCGGTTCGACGGCGCCGCCATGCGGTTCGCCCGGTTTCCCCGCGCGCTCCTCGACGGGGCCGCCTTCAACGGCGCCGACCTGTGGGGGGCCGTGCTCACCGGGGCGGACGCCGACTACACCCTGTTCCGGGGCACCCGCCTCGACGAGGCCAGGCTCGACGACGTCAACCTCACCCACGCCGATTTCGAGGGGGCGAGCCTGAAGAAGGCGCGGCTCACCGGCTCGCGCCTGCGCGGCGCCAATTTCACCGGGGTCAAGCTCGACGGCGCCGACCTGTCGAAGGCGGACCTCTCCGAGACGAGCCTGGTGCGGCTCAACCTCTCCACCTGCACCCTGACGCACGCCCGCTTCGCCGGGGCCTGGCTGAACGGGACGCGGATGCGCAGCGAGCAGCTCGGCGGGGCGGTGGGCGAGGAGATCGACGGCGACTACCACGGCGCGCAATCGAGCTACCTCGCCCTGGAGCAGAACTTCAAGAGCATCGGCGCCAAGGAGGAGGCGAGCTGGGCCTACAAGCGCGGCCGGCGGATGGGGCGGATGCAGGCGGGCCTCGAGGCCGGGCAGGCCTGGCAGGCCCGCGACGGGCGGGCGCTGTCCCGGCACGGCTACCGCTGGGTGTCCGACCGCTTCGTGGAGTGGCTGTGCGACTACGGCGAGAGCCTGTCGCGCATCGCCCGGGCCTTCCTGATCGTGATCTTCGTGTTCGCCGCTCTCTACGGTCTGGCGGGGGGGTTGATCCGCGAGGTCGGCGACGGCCGCGCGACCTACAACCCCCTCGATCTCGTGAGCTACAGCGCCCTCAACATGATGACGGCCAACCCGCCCGAGATCGGCATCAAGCCGGTCGGCCGCTTCACCAACCTGCTGGTGGGCCTCGAAGGGGCGGCCGGCATCATCCTGATGGGCCTGTTCGGCTTCGTGCTCGGCAACCGGCTGCGCCGGTAGGGCACGATCGGCCGGAGGCGGTGGCAAACCGACCGGGCGAACGCCCGATTCCCTGCAACAGCGGCGTCCCCTCGGGCGTTTGACCGGAGCGGTCGCCCAGCGAACGCCGCCTCCGCATCCCCATCACAGGCAACCCCATGACCCTCGCCTTCCCCGCGCGACCAAAGAGCGGCTGGCGGCGGCGGCGCACCATCGCCGGCCTGCCGAGTTCGCCCACCGCCCTCGTCCTCATCGGCGTGGCCGCCGCCGCGGGGCTGGCCAATTACTTTCTGGGCGAGGCGAGCCGGAACGAGGCCGCCCGCAACAACGCCGTCCTGACCCAGACCGAGCGCCTGCTCTCGAACATGGTCGAGCTGGAGACGGGCATGCGCGGCTACGTGCTGTTCGGGGCCGCGGAGTACCTCGAGCCCTACGATGCCGCTCAAGGCAGCATCGACGGCCAGCTCGCGCAGGTCGACGATCTCTCCGACGGCAGCGACGCGCATGCGCAGGCCAAGGCCCTGCGCGCGGCCGTGGACGCCAAGCGGACCTATGCCGCGCGCGTCATCGCCCTGCGCCGGGACCAGGGCTACGACGCCGCCGTCGCGGTGGCCCGCACCGGCGAGGGCAAGCGCACGATGGACGCGGTGCGCGCCGTCACCGGGCGCATCCAGGACCGGGCCACGCGGGCCCTGGCCGAGGGCGAGGGCCGCGACCGCTGGCGCGCCCTGCTGCTGTCGCTGGTCTCGATCGTCGCGACCCTGGCCGCCGTCGGGCTGCTGGCCCGCCTCGCCATGGTGCGCCGTCGCGAGGAGCTTCGCACCGCCGCCCTCCTCGACGGCGTCTTCGCCAACGCCCCGGTGGGGCTCGGCTTCCTCGACCGCTCCTTCGGCATCCGCCACATGAACCGGGCGCTCGCCACCATGAACGAGCGCGGCTTCGGCGCCGACCTCGGGGCGCCGATCTGGTCGATGCTGCCGACCCTGGAGGAGCAGCTGACGCCCAAGCTCGTCGCCGCGCGCGACGAGGGCCTCGTGACCACCAACGTCGACGTGGCGGTGCCCGCCCCCAGCGCGCCAAACGGCGTGCGGCACTTCCAGATGAGCTTCTATCCCCTGCGCGGCGGCTCGGCCGGGCCCGGATCCGCCACCGACGGCGTCGGCCTCGTCGTCTCCGACGAGACCCTGCGAAAACTCTCCGAGGAGCGCATGCGCCACTCCGAGGAGCGCTTCCGCTCGCTCACCCAGGCGACCTCGGCCATCGTCTGGACCACGACGCCCGACGGCCGCTTCGAGCGGGTTCCCTCCGAATGGACCCGCTTCACCGGCCAGAGCCCGCAGGAGGCCGCCGGCCACGGCTTCCTCGCCGCGATCTTCCCCGAGGACCGCGACCGGACCATGGAGGCCTGGAACCGGGCGGTGGCCACCCTCACCCCCTACGAGATCGAGCACCGCATCCGCCGCGCCGACGGCACCTGGCGCACGATGACGGCCCGCGCCGTGCCGATCCTGGAGGAGAACGGGACGATCCGCGAATGGGTCGGGGCGCATGGCGACATCACCGCCCGCAAGGAGGCCGAGGTCGCCCTGGAGGCCGCCAAGGAGGCGGCCGAGGAGGCCAACCGCGCCAAGAGCCAGTTCCTCGCCAACATGAGCCACGAGCTGCGCACGCCGCTCTCGGCGGTGATCGGCTATTCGGAGATGCTGCAGGAGGAGATGGAGGATCTCGGCGAGGAAAGCCTCCTCGTCGACATGCGCAAGATCGAGGCGAACGCCCGCCATCTCCTCGGGCTCATCAACGACGTCCTCGACCTCTCCAAGATCGAGGCCGAGCGCATGGAGATCTATGCCGAGGCCTTCCCCGTGGCCGACGTGGTGGGGGACGTCACCGCCACCGTGCAGACCCTGGTGGACAAGAAGGGCAACACCCTCGCCCTCGACCTCGCGCCGGACCTCGGCGAGGCGCGTACCGACCAGACCAAGCTGCGCCAGGGCCTCATCAACCTCCTGAGCAACGCCGCCAAGTTCACCGAGAACGGCAGCATCACCCTCGCCGCGTCCCGCTTCGCGCGCGACGGGGCCGATTGGCTGAGCTTCCGCGTCTCCGACACCGGCATCGGCATGAACCCGGAGCAGCAGGCCAAGCTGTTCCAGCGCTTCACCCAGGCCGACGCCTCCACCACCCGCCGCTTCGGCGGCACCGGCCTCGGGCTCGCCATCACCCGCGCCTTCGCCGAGATGCTGGGGGGGCACATCGGGTTCGAGAGCGAGGAGGGGGTCGGCACCACCTTCACCCTGGAGATCCCGGCGACCTACGTCGGCACCTCGCCGATGGATGCCCTGGCGAACGACGAGGCGGGCACCGACCGTTCGGCCGGGACCGGCCGCGTGCCGGGCGGCCAGGTCCTGATCATCGACGACGATCCCTCGACCCGCGACCTGCTCGCCCGCTACCTCGTGAAGGACGGCTTTGCCGTCGTCACCGCCGGCGACGGCCGCGAGGGCATCGAGAAGGCCAAGGCCCTGCGCCCGCGCGTCATCCTCCTCGACGTGACCATGCCGCGCATGGACGGCTGGTCGGTGCTGCGCACCCTGCGCGCCGACCCCGACCTCGGGGCGACGCCGATCATCATGGTGACGGTGCTCGACGAGCAGAACCTCGCCTTCTCGCTGGGCGCCACCGACTACCTGCAGAAGCCGATCGAATGGGGGCAGCTGAAATCGGCGATGGAGCGGTTCAAGCCCTCCGAGCACGAGGGCCCGGTGCTCATCGTCGACGACGACCCCGACACCCGCGAGCGCATCGCCACCCTGCTCACCCGCGAGGGCTGGCGGGTGGCCGCGGCCGAGAACGGCGTGGCCGGCCTGGAGGCCACGGCGGCGCGAAAACCCTGCCTGATCCTGCTCGACCTGATGATGCCGGAGATGGACGGGTTCGGCTTCCTGCGGGCGCTGCGCGCCCACCCGGAGTGGCGCGACATCCCCGTGGTGGTGCTCACCGCCAAGGACATCACCGCCGACGACCGCCGGCGCCTGGCCGGCCAGGCCGACCGCGTGCTGCAGAAGGGCGGCCTGAGCCTCAACGACCTGTCGGATTCGCTGCGGACGCTGGTGGGGGCGGGCGTGTGAGAGACACCCTTCGATAGGTTCGCATCGGCGACCGAACGCCTCTCTCCTCCCCCTTGCGGGGAGGAGCCGGAGGTGGGTGTGGCGGTGTTGACCCTCAGCCCGTCGAGGCCGGCGGGATCACCCCCACACGCGCGTCCCTCCCCGCAAGGGCGAGGGACGCGCGTCGAGGCGGATGCCTCCCTCACGAGACCTTGCGCGAAAACCCCAGCGCCGCGTCCAGCGCCCCGTTCAGGGTGGTGACGAGCACGTCGGCCGAGATCGTCCGGCGCAGGCGCTCGATCGAGGAGGGGTCGCGCTCGCGCCAGAACCCCACCAGCACCTTCACGCCGGGAAGCGCGATGCGGGCCTGGCGCACGTCGAGGCGGATCTGCGAGAGGCTGATCGGCTCGAGGTAGGAGAAGCAGACGAGCGCGATGCCCTCGCTCACCGGCGGCCGTTCGCCCTTGCGCAGGGCGGCGAGCGAGACGACCTGCGAGGCCAGGCCGTGCTGGCCGAGGATCTGGCTCAGCATCAGGGTCGCCGCCTCGTCGAAGGGGCCGCGGCTGGAGATGCACAGCACCGGGGCCGGGCCGCGCCAGGCCGGCAGGAGATCGTCCGAGCCGAGGACGACGGTGGCCGCGGCGCGGTCGGCCCCCACCGCCGCTACGGCCGCGGCGGCCTCGCGGTTGCCGAGCCTGTCCTTGAGCCGGCGGGGATCGCGCGGCTTGGCGCGAAGATTGAGCAACCCGCCCAGTTGCCCGACCACCGTGCGCATGGCCGCGCCGACCTCGTCCTGGCGCTCCCAGTCGAGGGTCCCGCGCGCCAGGTCCTCCTGCGCCAGCCGCAGGCCGGCGAGCGCCACCTCGTCGTAGTAGGTGACGAGCGCCCGCGCCTTGAGGAACATCCGCCCCTGGTCGATCGCCTCGGCCGGGTCGCCGGCCAGCATGCGCTGGTAGAAGATCTCAGGCGGCGACAGCGCCGGCTGGTCGCCCAGGATCACGTCGAGGAACCAGAACCCGTCGATATGCCGCCCCAGTACCACGAGGCAGACCGTGATCGGGGTGGCGAGCACGAGGCCGATCGGCCCCCACAGGAAGGCCCAGATCGTCGCCGCCAGGATCACCGCGATGGGCGAGAGCCCGGTGGAATGGCCGTAGAGCAGCGGCTCGATCACGTGGCCGGCGATCGGCTCCACAACCACGAACAAGACGGCGACCGCCACCACCATGGTCCAGCCGGGATCGACGGCGGCGGCCACCACCAGGGGCAGGACCGCGCTGATCACCGCGCCGACGTAGGGCACGAACCGCAGGATCGCCGCCAGCGACCCGAACAGGATCGGGTTGGGCACGCCGATCAGCCACAGACCGACTCCGATGACGATGCCGAAGGCGACGTTGAGCACGAGCTGGGCGAGGAAGAACCGGCTGAGGCGGCCGACCGCGTCGTCGATGGCCGCGGTGGTGCGGCGCAGGTCGTTCGAGCCGGCCAGCCGGATCGCGCGGTTGCGCAGGTCCTCCCGCTGCAGGAGGATGAAGATGGTGAAGATCAGGATCAGGCCCGTGGTCGCCAGCGGGTGAAGGATCGGCTCGGCCACGGTGCGCAGGGTGCCGAGCAACCCGCCCTTCTCCGCCGCGATCTGGACGTGGAGCGGCCGCTCGAGGGTGCCCGCCTCCCCGGTCACGGGCTGCTCCTTCAGCTCGGGCTGCAGTTCGGTGCCGATCTCCTGCACCATGTCGAGCATGCGCGAGAGCGTGCCGCTGCCCGCGGTCGCCTCCTTCAGGGCGGCGATCTTCTCGCGCATGGTGATCTGGTAGCGCGGCAGCTCGGAGGCGAGGTTGGCGGCCTCGTTGACGATGAGCAGGGTCACCCCGAGCAGCGAGCCGAAGGCGACGAGGACGACCGCCAGCACGGCCGCCACCCGCGGCGTGCGCAGGCGGCGCAGCAGCCGCACCGCCGGCACCAGGACGAAGCTGAGCAGGATCGCCAGGATCACCGGCACGAAGATCTCGCGGCCCAGCGACAGGGCCGCGGCGATGGTCATCACGAGGAGGCACGAGGCCAGCGCCGTGAAGATCGGCATCGCCTGCCGCAGGAGGCGGGCGGTGATCGGGTCGTCGCTCATGAAGATGACGTCTCGTCCTGGGGAGCGACGGGCGTCTCGTCGTCGGACGGGACGCCGGGGAAAGCTGCGGTGCGATCAGTCGGCCGGTGCGGCGACCGCGGCGTTGATCTGGGTCAGCAGCTTGGAAAAATCCACGGGCTTGGGGTGGTAGTCGTTGCAGCCGGCCTGGATCGCCTTGTCGCGATCCCCCGACATGGCGTGGGCGGTGAGCGCGATGATCGGGATGCGCTGCGTGTCGGCGCCCGACTTCAGCGCGCGGGCCGCCGACCAGCCGTCGAGGATCGGCAGGTTCATGTCGAGCAGGATGACGTCGGGGCGGCCGGAGCGGGCCTGCTGGATGCCGGCCTCGCCGTCGTGGGCGAGCATGACGTCGTAGCCGCGCCGCTTCAGCCGCCGGGACAGGAAGTCCCAGATCTCTTCATGGTCCTCGACGAGCAGTATCTTGACCATGGTGTCGTCCTGTCCGGCACATGTGAAGCTTCGGGTCGGCGAGGGAGATGCGAAAATCGGTCCCGTGGCGATCCGGGGACCGACGGCCGTCGCGAACTCCGTCGTTTTGCAACGCAGCAGCCCGTTCTTTAAGCGAGCGGCCTCTCCCACGGTTCCCATACTGACGCGGGCCTGCCACGCAAGTCGGCAGGTCTTGTCGCGGGCCGTTTTCGGGCCATGCCGGCTCGGAGTCGCCGCGGCGTCGGATTGTCGGGCGACCCTGCGCCTGCCATGGTCCGGGCATGGCCCAGACCCCTCCCCCTCGCTATTCCGCCGCCGAACTCGTCGCCGAGCTGCGCGAAGCGGCCGAGGAGATCGCCCCGGAGCTCAACGGCATCAGGGCGGAGGAGACCCTGGAGGGGGAATCGGCCCAGATGATCGAGGAGATGGCCGACGCCCTCAGGCGCATCGCGAACGGTGCGCCGCGCCCCCAGGACCTCGCCCGGGCCGCCCTGGACCCGCAGGGCCCGCTCAAGCCGTTCGGCAAGCCGAAGACCGTGGCCGCGTCCAAGAACACGAGCGCATCCAAGAATAAGGGCGCTCCCAAGACTACGAGCGCTCCCAAGACTACGGGCGCTCCCAAGACCGCAGGTGCGCCCGGGAGCACGGTCGTGCCGATGCAGAAGCCCCGCCGGTAAGACCGACCCTCCTGCCCTTCGCCGCCGGGATCATACCATTTCCCGTTGATCACTTCGTGATGCGGAAATGGGCTTCGCTCATGCGCCGCGCGGGCTCGGTGATACGGGTCCCGCTTGATCCAAGCGGAAACCATCTCACACGTCGAGGTTGGCGACGCTGAGCGCGTTGTCCTGGATGAACTCCCGGCGCGGCTCGACCACGTCGCCCATCAGCTTCACGAAGAGGTCGTCGGCGTCCTGGGTGTCCTTGACGCGGACCTGCAGCAGCGAGCGCACGTCACGGTCCAGGGTCGTCTCCCACAGCTGCTGGGCGGTCATCTCGCCCAGGCCCTTGTAGCGCTGTAGCTGCAGGCCCTTGCGGCCGAACGCCATCACCGCCTCGAACAGGCCGACGGGGCCGTGCAGCACCGTCTCGTCGCCCTTGCGGGCGTAGGTGACGGGCTCGTCGTAGATCTCGCGCAGGGCCTCGGCCCGGTCGGCGAGGCGGCGGGCCTCCTGCGATCCGATCAGGGTGGCGTCGAGGCTGGCCACCTGGCGCACGCCGCGCAGGGTGCGCGACAGGACGTAGCCGCCCTCCTCCGCGCCGCCCTCCCAGCCGCGCTCGATGTCGTCGGCGATCCGGTCCATGCGTTCGGCGATGGTCGCCGCGTGGCGGCCGGCCTGCGCGCCGTCCTCGGCGACATCGGGGCGGAAGGCGCCCGCGATCAGGGCCTGCTCGACCACGGCCCGGTCGTAGCGGGTGTGGAGGGCCTGCATCAGGCCGCGGAACTGGCGCGCCTCCTCCACCAGGGCCTTGAGCTGCGCGCCGCCGAACTCGGTGCCCGAGGCGAGCCGCAGCACGGCGCCGTCGACGCCCGCGTCGATGAGGTAGTCCTCCAGCGCGCGCTCGTCCTTGAGGTAGATCGCCGACTTGCCCTTGGCGGCTTTGTAGAGGGGCGGCTGGGCGATGTAGAGGTGGCCGCGCTCGATCACCTCCGGCATCTGCCGGAAGAAGAAGGTCAGGAGCAGGGTGCGGATGTGGGAGCCGTCGACGTCGGCATCGGTCATGATGATGATGCGGTGGTAGCGCAGCTTGTCCGGGTTGAAGCCCTCCCGGTCGGTGGAGGAGCGCCCGATGCCCGCGCCCAGCGCGGTGATCAGCGTGCCGATCTCGGCCGAGGACAGCATGCGGTCGGCCCGCACCCGTTCGACGTTGAGGATCTTGCCGCGCAAGGGCAGCACCGCCTGGAAATGGCGGTCACGGCCCTGCTTGGCCGAGCCGCCGGCGGAATCGCCCTCCACCAGCAGGATCTCGCACTTGCTGGGGTCGCGCTCCTGGCAATCGGCGAGCTTGCCGGGCAGCGAGGCGATGTCGAGGACGCCCTTGCGCGTCACCGTCTCGCGGGCCTTGCGCGCCGCCTCCCGGGCGGAGGCCGCCATGATGACCTTGGCCATCACCGAGCGGGCCAGCGCCGGGTTCTCCTCCAGCCAGTTGGAAAGGCCCTCGTTGAGGACGTTCTCCACCGCCGGGCGGACCTCGGAGGAGACGAGCTTGTCCTTGGTCTGCGACGAGAACTTGGGATCGGGCACCTGCACCGAGATCACGGCGGTCAGCCCTTCGCGGCAGTCCTCGCCGGTGAGCGAGATCTTCTCGCGCTTGGCGATGCCGGACGATTCCGAATAGCCGGTGATCTGCCGGGTCAGCGCCGCGCGGAACCCCGCCATGTGGGTGCCGCCGTCGCGCTGCGGGATGTTGTTGGTGAAGGGCAGCACCGTCTCGTTGAACGAGTCGTTCCACCACAGGGCGACCTCGACGCGGATGTCGTCGCGCACGGCCCGCACCATCACCGGCTTCGTCATGCCCTCGATGGGTTTGCGCGAGCGGTCGAGGTAGCGCACGAAGGCCTCGATGCCGCCCTCGTAGTAGAGTTCCTCGCGCTTGTGCTCGGCGTGGCGCGCGTCGGTGAGCACGATGCGCACGCCCGAATTGAGGAAGGCGAGCTCGCGCAGGCGCTTCTCCAGCGTCCCGTAGTCGAACTCGATCATCGTGAAGGTGTCGGTGGAGGGCAGGAACGACACCTCGGTGCCGCGTCGGCCGTTGCCCTCGCCGACGATCACCAGCGGCGAGACCGCGTCGCCGTGGCGGAACTCCATCGCGTGCTCCTTGCCGCCGCGCCAGATGCGCAGGCGCAGCCACTGCGACAGGGCGTTGACCACCGAGACGCCGACCCCGTGCAGGCCGCCGGAGACCTTGTAGGAATTCTGGTCGAACTTACCCCCGGCGTGGAGCTGGGTCATGATGACCTCGGCCGCCGAGACCCCCTCCTCCTTGTGGATGTCGGTGGGAATGCCGCGGCCGTTGTCGGAGACGGTCACCGAGCCGTCGGGGTTGAGGGTGACGGTGACGAGGTCCGCGTGGCCCGCGAGCGCCTCGTCGATGGCGTTGTCCACCACCTCGTAGACCATGTGGTGGAGGCCCGATCCGTCGTCGGTGTCGCCGATGTACATGCCCGGCCGCTTGCGCACCGCATCGAGGCCCTTGAGCACCCTGATGGATTCCGCGCCATAGGCCGTGGCCGCAAGGTTGCGGGAGACGTCGTCGTCGTGCGTGTCGGACATGAAGTTCCTCGGGCAGGCGGGTCTTTGCTCGGTTGTCGTGCCCCGGCTCCGGCCATGGGCGCGCCTGCGATTCGTCGGCCTGCGTTATATAGGCGGCATCCCTTGTAAATGCATCGTTCTCGGGCAGCGTGGCTGTGGGCGGCCCCGAGGGGGCGGCTCAGGCCCTGACGCCGCCGGCGCTGGCCGCGTTGAGCCTGTCGCGCCCCGAGGGCGACAGGGTCAGGGAGACCGCGCCGATCAGCTCGTCCAGCTGCGCGACCGAGGTGGCGCTGGCGATGGGGGCGGTCACCCCCGGGCGGGCGATCAGCCAGGCGAGCGCCACCTGCGCGGGGGTGGCGTCGTGCTCGGCGGCCACCGCATCGAGGACGTCGAGGAGCGCGAAACCGCGCGGGGTGAGGTATTTCTGGACGTTGCCGCCGCGTGCGCGCCCTTCCGCGGCATGCTCCGAGCGGTACTTGCCGGTGAGGAACCCCGCGGCCAGGGAGAAGTAGCCGATCACCCCGAGGTTCTGGCGCCGGCACAGGGGTTCGAGCTCGGATTCGTAGCCGGCCCGTTCGGCCAGGCTGTAGTCGGGCTGCAGGCATTCGTAGCGCGCCAGGCCCTCGCGCTTGGCGATGTCGAGGGCGCTGCGCAGGCGGGCGGCCGAGTAGTTCGAGGCGCCGATCGCCCGGACCTTGCCGGCCTCGATCAGCCGTTCGTAGGCCCGCAGCGTCTCCTCGATCGGGGTGGCGTGGTTGTCGGCATGCGACTGGTAGAGGTCGATCCGGTCGGTCCGGAGACGGCGCAGGGAGGCCTCCGCCGCCCGCTCGATATGGGCGGCGGACAGGCCTTTGCCGTCGGGGCCCATGTCCATCCCGACCTTGGTCGCCAGCACGACCTTGTCGCGGTGGCCGCTCCGCTTGAACCAGTTGCCGATCACCGTCTCGGATTCGCCGCCCTCGTGGCCGGAGGCCCAGCGCGAATAGACGTCGGCCGTGTCGACGAAGTTCAGCCCGGCCTCGACGAACCGGTCGAGGATGGCGAAGGAGGTCGCCTCGTCGGCGGTCCAGCCGAACACGTTGCCCCCGAGGCAGAGCGGCGCCACGAGGAGGCCGGAGCGGCCGATCTGTCTCGCCTGCATGCTGATCCTCTACAAAGCGGTGATCGCTGATATCGACGTGTCAGGCATGACCGAACCTCCCGCACCAGCCGTCACAACGCGGTTTTCGTCACGACCCAAGAACTTTGATGAAAGCGGCGCCGGCTCCGAAAAACGCGGCCCCCGCAGCCATGCCGGACAACGCGATCTGCCAAGATGCGAGCATTCGGTCCCGGCCAAGCTTCGACGCTTCTGCCGCGAGCTTGCTCTGCTCCGAGACGAGTTTGCCTTGCTCGGCAATCAGCTTGTGCTGCTCGGCGACGAATTTCCGAGTTTCCTCGTGCGAGCGCTCGATCCTGGCGCGCTGCTCCTCGAGATCAAATGGCGCAACCTCTGCCATCGACGGCCTTCCTTCAGACGAACCGGTCACACGACGACCGGTCCCACGATATGAGCGGGTGGCCGGACGAGTGGCAAGGGGCAACCCTCCGACCACCCTTTCCGATGCACCGCCACCACGGTGCCGGAATCGCTGCAGGCCGATCGGAGCGGCTCAATCCTGCAGGAACGGGTTCGTCAGCCGCTCCTCGCCCAGGGTGCTCGTGGGGCCGTGGCCGGGAATGAAGGCGATGTCGTCGCCCAGCGGCAGCACCTTCTCCTTGATGGCGCGGATGAGCTGGTCGTGGCTGCCGCCGGGCAGGTCGGTGCGGCCGACCGAGCCCTTGAACACCACGTCGCCCACCAGCGCGAAGCGGGCGTCCCGGCTCACGAACACGACGCTGCCCGGCGAATGGCCCGGCGCGTGGAGGATGTCGAAGGCGAGCTCGCCCACCGTGACCAGGTCCCCGTCCGCCAGCCAGCGGTCCGGTGTCACGGCGCGGGCGCCCTCGAGGCCGTAGTTGGCGCCCGTGGCGGGCAGGCTGTCGAGGAGGTAGCGGTCGGCCTCGTGCGGGCCCTCGATCGGCACCGCCAGTCGCTCGCGCAGCTCGTCGGCGCCGCCGGCGTGGTCGATGTGGCCGTGGGTGAGCAGGATCTTCTCGATCGTGATGCCCTGGGCGGCGATGGCCGCCACGATCCGGTCGAGGTCGCCGCCAGGGTCGACCACGGCGCCGACCTTGGTCTCGTCGGACCAGATCAGGGTGCAGTTCTGCTGGAAGGGTGTCACCGGGATGATTCCGGCGCGGGGCGTGCCTGGCATCGGGACCGCTTTGCTCCATCGAGGCGCCCGTCGGCGCGGATGCCCGACGGTCTAAGCGTCCTTGCGCGACCTGTCACACGGGGGTCGGCCCCGGCACGGGTGCGACGTCGCCGGGGCACGCAAAAACCGCGGCCCGCCAAACTTCGGCCTCGCCCGGCGGTTAGCGGGCGCTGATCGAGCGGATACGGCCGATCCGTCCGGTGACCCGGCGATCCCCCGTGCCCCTTCGTCCGCCCGTCCATCCGAAAACGCCAGCCGGGGTAGCCCCTTGTCGTCATGCTGAGAACCGCCTTCGTCGCCGCCCGGGACCGTCAGCGCCTGGGCGAGATCACGGCCGTGCTGGTCGGGTACGGCGTCAACAAGGTGGTGGACCGCCTCGGCATCGCCCATGTGGCGCGGCTGGCCAAGCGCAGGGCGCCGCGGGTGGACATCACCCGCCTGTCGCAGCCCCAGCGGGTGCGCCGGGCGATCGAGACCCTGGGGCCGACCTTCGTCAAGCTCGGGCAGATCCTGGCGAGCCGGCCCGACCTGCTCACCCCGGAGTGGACCGACGAGCTGGCCAAGCTGCACAGCCAGGTGGCGCCGGTCCCGTGGGAGCGCATCCGGCCGCAGCTGGAGGCCGACCTCGGGGGCACCCCCGAGGAGGTCTTCGCCGAGTTCGACACGACGCCGCTCGCCTCCGCCTCCATCGCCCAGGTCTACCGCGCCCGCCTCCACACCGGCGAGGACGTGGTGGTGAAGGTGCTGCGGCCGGGCCTGCGCAAGATCATCGAGGCGGACCTGCGCCTGCTGGCGCACGCCACCCGCATCGTCGTGGCCGAATGGCCGGAGTTCGGGCGCTACCAGCCCCAGGAGCAGATGCGCCACCTGGCCGGCGGCCTCTACGGCGAGCTCGACCTCGTCAACGAGGCGCGCAACTGCGAGACCATCGCGGCGATCTTCTCCGAGCGCGACGACATCGTGGTGCCCAAGATCCACTGGGAATGGACCTCCGAGCGCGTCCTCGTGCAGGAGTTCATCCACGGCATCCCGCCCAACGACCATGCCCGCCTCGACGCGGCCGGGATCGACAAGGTGCTGCTGGCCCAGAAGGGCACCGACGCCTTCCTGCAGATGGCCCTGATCGAGGGCGTGTTCCACGCCGATCCGCACCCCGGCAACATGCTGGCGATGAGCGGCGACCGCATCGGCTTCATCGACTTCGGCATCATCGGCCGGCTGTCCGAGCGCCGCCGCACCCAGCTCCTGATGCTGATCGGCGCCATGCTCAAGGAGGACGCCGACGGGCTGATGGCGGTGCTCCTCGACTGGACCGGGGCGAGCAACCCGGACCTGACCAAGCTCGAGGCCTCCTCGCAGGCCTTCATCAACCGCCATGCCGGGGCGGCCCTCAACTTCGGCGACCTGCTCACCGACTTCATGACCATGGCCCGCGAGAACGATCTGGCCATGCCCACCGACCTCGCCATCCTGTTCAAGGGCCTGGTGACGGCCGACGGCGTGATGCGCCAGCTCGACCCGAAGTTCGACCTCTTCACCGCCGCCGGCCCCACCGTGAAGAGCAAGCTCGCCTCGCAGTTCTCGATCAAGGGGCTGACCCGCAAGGTCGAGGCGGTGGGCGCCGGCCTGTTCGGCGCGGCCTCCGAGCTGCCGACCCTGATCCACCTGATGCTGGTGCGCCTCAAGCAGGGCCGCGTCACCGTCGAGATCGAGGTGAAGGGCATCGACAAGCTCACCCGCGGCATCGAGCGGGCCGCCGCCCGCGTCGCCGTGGCCCTGATCGTGGCCGCCTTCGCGACGCAGCTCGCCCCGCGCTTCATGGATCTGGGCACCCCGGCCTTCGTCACGGTGGGGTTGGGCGTGTTCGTGATCGGGATCGGGTGGCTGGTGTTGCTCGGGCGGAACAAGTAGGCGGGCGGCCTCCACAATACAGCCGCGTTGTCAGGCCTTCTTGAGGCTCGACGGCCCTGACGCTCGCGCACCTCGTGCTCGCGGGTGCGGGGTCCGTCGAGCGCGATCGGCGTCCCTCCCCGCAATGGGGAGGAGGGACGCCCGCTCAGTCCGCACGTCCCGTCCATCCGCCCCGGTGCCCGCCGCTCGATGAATATCATCCTGATCAAGCTGTTCGCGACGGCCCTGACGCTCAGTCAGGTGACGACCCGGCCGGACGCGGTGAAGACGCAGTTCGATCCGGCCACCGACGGGCCGCAGGTGGTGCAGATCCTGCGCGACGGTTGCGCCCACATGCGAAAAGCCTTCGACATCGAGGACATCAACCTCGACGACCTCATCTCCACCGCCATGGAGGACCCCACCGCGGTGGCGGGGGCGGGTGCGCCCAAGCTCCTGCACGGGCTCGACATCGGCGAGCTCAACGTCAGCTACCGCCAGTTCTGCAAGGGCGAGACCCCGAAGGATTCGCCCTTCGAGGCGAGCGAGGTGATCGCGTTCTACAACAAGGCCGCCGCCGACCTGCCGGCGGCCGAGACCTGGAAGGACCCCAAGCTCCCGGGCGTGAGCCTCATCCTCGACCGGGCGGGCAAGCGCTTCTCGGAGACCTTCGAGCCCAACGGCCGGCGCCTGGTGGTGCCGATCGCCACGGTGCCCGTCATGGTCCAAAAGGCGTTCGTCGCGGCCGAGGACAAGAGGTTCGAGACGCACCGGGGCATCGACGAGCGCGGCGTCATCCGCGCCTTCATCGGCAACCTCGCCTCGCCGGGTCGGCCGGCGGGCGGCTCCACCATCACCCAGCAGGTGGTCAAGAACCTGATGGTGGGCGACGACGTCACCTACGAGCGCAAGATCCGCGAGATGATCGTGGCGGCGCGCCTGGAGCGCATCCTGTCGAAGTCCGAGATCCTCGGGCTCTACCTCAACGCGATCTACCTCGGGCGCGGCGCCTACGGCATCGAGATGGCGGCGCGCAGCTACTTCGGCAAATCGGTGGGCGCGCTGACCCTCACCGAGGCGGCGCTGCTGGCGGGCATGCCCAAGGGCCCGAACTTCTACAGCCCCGACAAATACCCCGAGCGCGCCCGCGAACGGCGGGCCTACGTGCTCGCCCGGATGAAGGACGAGGGCACGATCACCGAGGCGGAGCTGGCCCAGGCCGCCAACGCGCCGCTGGGCCTCGTCTCCGGCGAGGCGAGCCGGCGCGATACCGGGTTCTACGTGGTCGATCACCTCGCCCGCGAGGCGCGCACCTTCGCGGGCCTCGAATCCCTGACGGCGGCCTCCTACACCCTGCGCTCGACCCTCAACGCCGGGCTGCAGCGCGCCACCGAGACCGCCCTGCAGGACGGGCTTTCCACCTACGAGCGCGCCACCGGGCGCCAGACCTACGAGGGGCCGGAGTTCAGCCTCGCCGAGGCGATCCGCAAGCTCGAGGGCGGCCCGGTGACGGTTCCGCCGGCGGCCGCGGAGCCGCAGAAGGCCGCGGCCGCCTCGCCGGCGCTGGTCAACGGCGTTCCCCTGCTCGTGGGCGGCGACGCCAAGGCGGCGGCGATGACGCCGCCGGCGCCCAAGGCGACCGAGTCCGTCGAGGCCAAACCGGTCGCGCGCGCCAAGACGGCTGACAAGCCGACGACGGACAAGCCCCTGCTCGAAAAACCCACCTGGCGGCGCGCCCTCGAAGCGGCCCGGCCGGTGCTCTACGACGTCCACTGGCCGCTGGCGGTGGTGCTCGACGCCAGGGGCGGGGCGGTGAGGGTCGGCCTCGCCGACGGCCGCACCGCCAGCCTCGACCCCGGCCCGGCGCGGGGCCGCCTCCAGACCTACGATGTGGTGCGGGTGAAGCTGCGCGACGCCAAGGCCAAGACCCTGCGCGCCGAGATCCGGGTGCGCCCGGCGGTCCAGGGCGCGGCGGTGGTCATCGAGAACCGCACGGGCGCGATCCTGGCCATGGCCGGGGGCTTCTCCTACCCGGTCAGCCAGCTCAACCGGGTGACGCAGACCGTGCGCCAGCCGGGCTCGACCTTGAAGCCCCTCACCTATCTCGCCGCGCTCAACGCGGGCCTGCAGCCCAACACCCTGGTGCTCGATTCCCCCGTGACGCTGCCGCCCATCGGCGGGGCCGGCGATTCCTGGAGCCCCAAGAACTACGACGGCGGCGGCTCGGGCGCGATCACCCTGCGCCGGGGCCTCGAGTTCTCGAAGAACCTCGTCACCGCCCGCCTGCTCCAGGGCGGCATCGCCCCGACGGCACCGGCGAGCCTCCAGCGGATCTGCGACCTGGCGCTGGAGGCGCAACTCTACGCCGAGTGCGAGCGCTACTATCCCTTCGTGCTCGGCTCGCAGCCGGTGCGGATGCTCGATCTGGCCGCCTTCTATGCGGCCATCGCCAACGAGGGTGCGCGCCCCGCCCCCCACGTGCTGGAGGCGGTGGAGCGCGACGGCAAGGCGATCTACCAGCGCGGCACCCGCGCCCCGGTGCGGATCGGCTCGGCCGACGCGGTCGCCTTCTACCAGCTCAAGACCATGCTGCAGGGGGTGACCCATCACGGCACCGCCGCCGCGCTCGCCCGCGTCTCCGCCTATGTCGCGGGCAAGACCGGCACCTCCGAGAACGAGAACGACGCCTGGTTCGCGGGCTTCTCCAACGAGATCACCGTGGTGGTCTGGGTCGGCTACGACAACGCCGACGGCACCCGGCGGACGCTGGGGCGCGGCCAGACCGGCGGCCATGTCGCCGTGCCCATCGCCGGCAGCCTGTTCCAGGCGGCCTGGGCCAACGGCGTGGCCAAGACCCCGCTGGCGCCGCCGACCGCGGAATCGCGAAACCTCCTCGTCGACCTGCCGATCGACGCGCGCAGCGGCGCGCCCACCGCCGAGGGCGGCTTCATGGAGCATTTCCGCCTCAAGGACGGGCGCATGGCCGAGACCCGCTACCGGCTGCTGCCCGGCGAGACCCGCACCGCCATGCGCCCCGACGCCGAGGACGGCGACCTCGAAGGGGTCGACGGCAGCGCCGATGCCGGCACCGACCCGGACCAGGAGGTGCTCGAAACCTTACGCCGGCGCCGGCGCGCCGAGGTCGATCCCCTCGATCCCTTCGGGGGCCGCGGCACGCCCCTGCGCAACCGCCAGCCCGAGACCTACCAGCCCTGGCCCGGCGCCAGCCGCTCGCCCTTCGGCGAGGACGACGCCTATCCGCGCCCGCGCCGCCGCGATCCCGACTATCTCTTCGGCGACGACCCGCGCTACTGAGCCCCCCACCGATCCCGACATCCGAGGCGCCCGACGTGCAGACGCAGCTTGCCGCGACCCTTCTCCTCGGCCTGAGCCTGGCGGCCCCGGCCGTCGCCGAAGCCCAAACCCCGGCCGCCCTCTCCGAACGGATCAAGGACGTGCCGGCGATCACCCCGGCGGGATTGGCCGGCCTGAAGCCGGGCACGATCCTGTTCACGGACCACCGCGACAACCCCTCGAACCCCGAGAGCGGGCTCGTGCCCTACCTCGACTGGGGCAAGAGCCGGCCGGCCGAGCGCGCGGCGCTGGCCCCCTACCCGGCCTACGCCGAGCCCGACTACACGGTCACCGTCAACGGCGTCGCGAAACCCCGCCACGAGACCCTCAAGGTCTACGTGGCGCAGGGGCGCTTCGTGCTGCCCAAGGCGCCCGAGGCCATCGACCTCTCGGCCTACGCCACCCTGCCCTTCGTCGCGACGATGGACCCGGTGATCAAGCACAAGGCGCTCGACCCCGCCGACGTGACCCCGACCAAGGACCCGGCCGCCGCCTTCGCGAAGCGCCCCGACCGGCCGTGGTGCGCGCCGGGCACCGTCTGCATCGAGTCGCGCTACGACCTGGAGGGCAAGCTGCCCCTGGGCGTCAAGCTCGCCAACAAGCTCGAGGAAGGGGCGGCCAAGAAGGTCGCCGAATTCGTCTCGTTCCAGAGCGAGCTGCGCACCCTTCCTGCCGCCGAGGCCGCGGGTCTTTCGACGTTGACAGGCATCGAGACGCCGGTGGCCGGCGGGCTCGAACAGACGATCTTCTGGGTCAACCAGATCCTGCGCTTCGGCAAGTTCCTGGCGGTGGTCCAGCCACTGCCGGGCGATCCCGCCAAGAGCGTCGTCACCACCTACATGGCGCTGGCGATCAAGGCGGACGTGCTCGACCGCAAGCAGGAGTACGCCCGCGTGCCGGTCCTCAAGAACCTGCTGCCGGCCCAGGTGCTGATGGGCAATTCGTCCTTCAACACCGGCACCTCGATCAGCGCCGGCCTGCCGGTCTACGCCCGCAACCGCCTCGCCGCCTTCGCCGACGCGATGGCCAAGCGGTGAATGGCCAAGCGGTCGATGGCCAAGCGGTGAACGGCCTCAGTTGCCTCGGAACATGATTGAGGGCAGCGACGGGGCCGTGTACTGGCGGTTCACGTCGCGGCGGGTCTGGGTGCCGTTGGTGTTGCTCGACTGGCGGTAGTTGCCGGTGTCGAAGGTCTCCGACAGGGCGCTGCGGCCGTTGGGACCGGTGTCCGTGTTGCAGGCGCCGAGCCCGCCGCAGAGGACGACGGCGAGGACGAGGTGGGGCAGGCGCATCGCGTGGGGTTCCCGGCTTGACGGATCGTGAGCCGTGGTGCTGCCGGGGGCTGCCCCCGTCAAGCGCATGATGAACGGGCCGTCGACGCTTCGCCGCCAAGTGATGTCCTTGCGCCACGCAAAAAGTGACCACGGCACCAGAAGACCGGGGTAGGACGCCGCTATTGGGGCCGTGCCGCCGCCGCGCCGTCTGGCCTTTCGGCCGCGTTTGCGTGCAGATGACGGTCATGAGCAACGTGGTTCCCTTCCGCCGGCCCGAACCCTCCCCGACGCGCGGCGACGTCGTGGCGGTGGCCGACGACCTGTTTTCCCTCCTCGACCAGCTCCAGGCGCTGAGCGAGCGGGCCGCCGCCATGGGCCGGCCGACCCGGGAGGTCGAGCGCACCGTGCAGAACCTGCTCGACGCCGTGAGCGCCGTCGAGCGCGCCCTCGACTGCATCGGCGAGGGCGAGGAGGCCGGCCAGGGCTGAAGGCCGCGTCCGGGCGGGCTCTACCGGCACTGGTCCTCATCGCGAAACCGCTGCGCGCTTCCGTGGGGGCTGCTCTCCGGCGGCGGGCCGCAAGCGGGTTGTCGGCTTTCGCAGGTATCCGATGCGAAGCGGGTTTCGCAGAAGCGGTCACCGGGTTTGCCTTGAAAGCCTGCGACAGACCGAGGACTTCAGCAGGGTCAAGGACTTCAGCAGGGTAAAGTGTTGGCCTGCCAACACGAACCCGCTTACGGTCAGCGCCGCCGTGGGCCGCCGGCACGATCGGCGACGGCTCCCCACCGAGGTCGCACAGTGAACACGACAGACGCCCCGTCGCGGCCGGCCGCGGCGCCCGCTCCCGCGATCTCCTTCGAGGGCAACCTCCTGCTCAGGGCGCTGCAGGCGCCGGACCGCGCGCGCCTGGCGCCGCACATGGAGCTCGTCCACACCCGGCGCGGCGACCGGCTGTTCACGGCGGGCGAGGCGGTGTCGGTCATCTCGTTTCCCTGCGACCTGACCGTGACGACCCTGCTGGTCGCCATGCGCGACGGGCGCAGCGCCGAGGCGGCCACGATCGGCCGCGAGGGCGCCGTCGGCGGGGTGGTGAGCAACGGCTGCCTGCCGGCCTCGACCTCGGCGGTGGTCCAGATCGGCGGCCCGGTCCTGCGGATCGAGGCCCTGCGGCTGCAGGAGGCCAAGCGCCTGTCGCCGGCGCTCGCCGACCTGTTCGTCCGCTACGCCGACTGCCTGCTGGCGCAGGTGCTGCAGTCGGTGGCCTGCAACGCCCTCCACCCGATCGAGGAACGCTGCCTGCGCTGGCTCCTGACCCTGCAGGACCGGATCGGCACCGAGGTCCTGCCGGTGACCCACGAACTCCTGGCGGCCATGCTCGGGGTGCAGCGGACCTACCTCACCCGCGTCCTGCGCACCCTGCAGCAGCGGGGCCTCGTCGAGGTCGGCCGCGGCCGCATCACCATCCTCGACCGGGCACGGGTCCGGGCGGCGGCCTGCGACTGCCACGCGATGGTGGCCCGGCACTACGAGGACGTGCTCGGGGCCGTCTACGGCCCCTCCGGGCGCCTCGTGGCGGTCGATCCGCCCGACGAGGGCGCGATCCGGCCGGCCTGAGGCCGGCCGCTCATCTTCCTTCGGCCGCAAGCACGAGCCCGCTGGCGCGTCAGGCGGCGCGCACCGTCGCCAGGAAGTCCGCCACCTCGGTGCGCAGCACCGTGGCCTGGCGCGAGAGGTCCCTGGCCGCATCGAGCACCTGCGCCGAGCCGCCGCTGGTCGAGAGCGCCGCCTCGCTCACCCCCGCGATGTGGCCGGAGACCGTCCGCGTCCCGTCCGAGGTCTGGGCGGTGGTGCGGGCGATCTCGAGGGTCGCCGCGCCCTGCTCCTCGACGGAGGCCGCGATCTCGGCGGAGATCAGGCCCATGCGCTGGATCACCTCGGCGATGCCCCGGATCGCGGCGACGGAGGACTCGGTGGAGGCGGTGATCTCCGAGACCTTGCCGGCGATCTCCTGCGTCGCCTTCGCGGTCTGGCTCGCCAGGCTCTTGACCTCGGCGGCGACGACGGCGAACCCGCGCCCGGCCTCTCCGGCCCGCGCCGCCTCGATGGTGGCGTTGAGGGCGAGCAGGTTGGTCTGCCCGGCGATGTCGGAGATCAGCCCGACGATCTGGCCGATGCTGCCGGCGGCCATCGAGAGGCGGTTGACCTCCTCTGTGACCCGGGCGGCGTTGCGCTCGGCCTCGTCGGCGACGGCGGCCGAGGCGCCGACGCGCTCGCCGATCCCGCGCACCGAGGCGGTGAGCTCCTCGGTGGCCGCCGCGACCGTATCGGCGCTGGCGGCGGCCTCGCGGGAGGCGACGGCGACGGCCTCGCTCAGCGACGAGGTGTCGGCGGCCGCACGGGACAGGTGGTGGGCGGCCGATTCGAGTTGCGTCGAGGAGGCCGAGACCGCCTCGACGATGCCGCCGGCTCTCGCCTCGAAGCTGTCGGCCAGCGCGAACATGGCGGCGCGGCGGTCCGCGGCGGCCGCGGCCATCGCCCGGTCGCCCCGGCTGCGGCTGGCCCGGCCCTCGGCGAGGCTGTCGCGGAACTCCACCGCGGCGGCGGCGATGGCGCGGACCTCGCGCGGTCCCCCCTCGGGGAGCGCACCGGCGTCCTCGTCGCGCCCGATCGCCGTCAGGGCGGTGGCGATGCGCGAGAGCGGACGGGCGATGGCGGTGCCGAAGGCGAAGGCGACGAGGCAGGACGCCAGGAGAGTGGCCAGGCTCGCGGCGGTCCAGGCGACGACGGCGTCGCCGGCCGCGGCCCGTGCGGTTCCGGCCGCCTGCGCGAGATCCGACGACAGGCGATCCTCGATGCCCTTGAGGGCGTCGATGCGCTCCGAGGCGAGGCGGAACCAGGCCGGTCCGTCGGTGAAGGCGAGGGGCTGGCCGGGGACGGTGTCGAGGATGACGGCGCGCAGCCGCTCGACCTCGCGCGAGGCCGCGCCGGCGCGCGCCGTGTCGAGCATCGCCTGCTGGGCCGGCGTCGCGGCACGGCGGAAGACCGCTTCGTAGGTGGACTGGTTGGCCGCGAGGGTGGCGATCCGTCCGAGGGCGGCGAGGTCGAGCCGACCCGAGCCGAAGATCGCCGCGGCGGTGGCGCGCTCCTGTCCGGCGAACTCCTTGAGCGACAGGAACGCGGCATAGGCCGAGACGCGGGTGGTGATGTCGCCGCTGGCCGTCACCTGCGACATCTCGCGGACGAGGTCGAGGGCCGAACCGATCAGGCCGGAATAGGCGGCCAAGTTCTGGGCCGGCGTCCGGGCGAGGTCGTCGACCGCCTTGCGATGCGCGGGCAACTGCCCGAGCCCCTTGCGCAGGGCCTCGCCCCGGCCCTCGAAGCTCGTGCCCAACCCGGCCGCGTGCATCCGGTCGTAGGTCTCGCCCAAGGCCTCCCGGCCGGCGTCGGTGAGGAGGCGCTGGCGGGCGAGCTCCTCCTTGAAGGTGGTGCCCTTCGAGCCGAGGAACAGGCTCGATGCACCGCGCTCGCGCTGGGCCTCGTGGACGAAGGCGCCGACGCGGGCGGCGAGGCCGACAAGGTCCTCCATCCGCGCCATCTCGGTGCGCTGGCCGACGCGCTCGTCGATCGCGAGGCCGGCCACGACGGCGAAGGCGAGGCACGGGGCCAAGGCCACGAGAAGAATACGCGACCGCAGGGACCGCAAAACACCGAACGTCATCGAACCGCAAGCCTCGAGGTACCAGAGATCTGCGGGCACCCTGCCGGACTTCATGTAAAGGGAAGGTTGAAGGGTCGGCCTTTGCCTTTTGTTTGCGCATCCTCGTCGCAAATTTAGCCTGCGAGGCGAAGTCTCGTCTATCGGCCGCGCATGCTGTCCCGCCGACATCTCCGGCGGCCCGGCAAGGCATGCGTTTCCGGCGGTGGCGGCCGCCGTCCCCTGCCCGTGGAGGTCCCCGCCTGACGCCTATCGGGCCAGGACGCGCACGGCGTCCTTCGTGGTCGCCACCGCCTGCGAGACACTGCCGACGGAGCCCGTGATGCCGTGGAGGTTGCGGGCGATGGCGGTCACGGCCTCGGCGGCGACCTGCATGTTCGAGGACATGTCCTGCGTGACCACGCTCTGTTCCTCCACCGCCGCGGCGGTGGCGATCACGTGGTCGCGCATCGTCTCGACGCTGCCGCCGATCCGGTCGAGGGAGCCCGCCACCTGCCGCGAGATCGCCTGGACGCTGTCGATCTCGGTGGAGATGCGCTGTGTCGCCGTCGCGGCCTGGTTGGCGAGGTTCTTGACCTCCTGGGCCACCACCGCGAAGCCCCGGCCGGCCTCCCCCGCCCTGGCGGATTCGATGGTGGCGTTGAGGGCGAGCAGGTTGATCTGGCCGGCGATGGTCTGGATCAGGCCGACGATGCCGCCCATGGCGGTGGCCGCCTCGGTGAGCCTGTGCGTGAAGGCGCCGGCGGCCTTGACCTGGTTCTGCGCGTCGTCCGTGGCGTGGCGGGACTTGGACATGCTCTGCGAGATCTCGCAGACCGAGGCCGCCAGTTCCTCGGCCGCCGCCGCCATGGTCTGGACGTTGGTGGAGGTGGAGCCGGCCGCCTGCGCCGCGGCCGCGGATTCGCGGTCCGACACGGCCAGGGCCCCGTCGATCTCGCCGAAATTCCGTTCCAGCAGGGCCTGGAGCTTCATCAGCATCGTCACCTGCGCGGTGACGTCGCTCGCGAACTTGACGATCTTGTAGGGCCGCCCGCTGGCGTCCAGGATCGGGTTGTAGGAGGCCTCGATCCAGACCGCGCGGCCGTCCTTGGCGATGCGCTTGAACTGGCCGGCCTGGTAGACGCCCCGGCGCAGGGCCGCCCAGAACTCGCCGTAGGCGGCGCCCGCCCGCACCTCCGGCTCCACGAAGATGCCGTGGTGGCGGCCCACGATCTCCGACAGGTCGAAGCCGAGGGTCGACAGGAAGTTGGCGTTGGCGTCCAGGATGGTGCCGTCGAGGTCGAACGCGATCACCGCCTGCGACTTGCCGATGGCCTCGATCTGACCCTGGCGATCGGCATCCATGAGCTTGCGGGCGGTCACGTCGGTGGCGATCTTCACGACCTTGAACGGTCGGCCGGAGCGGTCGAGGACCGGGTTGTAGGACGCCTCGATCCACACCTCGCGGCCGCCCTTGCCCAGGCGCCGGTACTGGGCGGCCTGGTAGCGGCCGGACCGGAGGTTCTGCCAGAAGTCGGCATAGGCGGCGCCGGCCTGTTCGTCGGCCTCCACGAACAGCCTGTGGTGCCGGCCCTGGATCTCGGACAGGTCGTAGCCGACCACCTCCAGGAACCGCTCGTTGGCGGTGATGATGACGCCGTCGAGATCGAACTCGATGATGCCGTTGGACTGGGAGAGTGCCGCCAGCGTCGCCTTCTGCTCGAAGGACGATCTGCCCCATACGTCGATCATGATGGCCTCCGGCGTCCCGCCCCGGTGTCGACCGGGACCGACGCGCATCCGCGTCGATCAGATCCGCCGACGCATGTATTCGATGTGAAAAAATACCACCATAGGGTTTAATCCTGAGTTAAGATCGTTGCAGCGCGGTCCGTAAACGGATCGGTATCTCGAACGGGTGGGCCGCCCCCGCGCGAATGCCTTGGCGCTGCAAAGGCAGATCCTTCGCCGGCGGCCGGCATCGGGCGAAACCTTGTGGCGCGTGCGAGACGAGCCGCCGCGCCGGTGCGGCTACTCGCGCCGGAGCCGGTGTCGGGCTCTCGCCGGTCCCGGGCTCTCGCCACTCCCGGGCTCTTGCCGCTCTCGGGTTCTTGCCGACCCGGGGCTCTTGCCGATCCGATCCGCCCGGACGACATAGCAACCACCGAACGACCGCGGCCCGCGCGGGTTCGGCCCGGCCGGTGCCGCCACGGTCGCTCCACGCGTGATTCCGAAGAGACCCGATGGCCAAAGCCAAAGCCGCCGCCAAGACCAGTCTCAATAAGACCAGTCTCGACAAGACCAGTCTCGACGAGACAAGCCCGGCCGCGAGCGCGCCGCCCAAACCGGTCTCCCCGAAGACGGCGTCTTCGAAGGCCGCCGCCGCCAAGGGCGTCCGGGCGAAGGCCGAGCCGGCGGCTGAGGAAGCACAGGCCGAGGCCCGGCTCGAGGCGCTGTTCGACGGTCCGCGCGACACCCGGGTCATCGCCGTGCGCGGCGCGCGCGAGCACAACCTCAAGAACATCGACCTCACGATCCCGCGCGACCGCCTCGTGGTCTTCACCGGGCTGTCGGGCTCCGGCAAGTCGTCGCTGGCCTTCGACACGATCTACGCCGAAGGCCAGCGCCGCTACGTCGAGTCGCTCTCGGCCTACGCCCGCCAGTTCCTGGAGATGATGGCCAAGCCCGACGTCGACCAGATCGACGGGCTCTCGCCGGCGATCTCCATCGAGCAGAAGACCACCTCCAAGAACCCGCGCTCCACCGTGGGGACCGTCACCGAGATCTACGACTACATGCGCCTCCTGTGGGCGCGGGTCGGCATCCCCTATTCGCCCGCCACAGGCCTGCCGATCGAGAGCCAGACCGTCAGCCAGATGGTCGACCGGGTGCTGGCGCTGCCCGAGAAGACCCGGCTCTACCTGCTCGCCCCCGTGGTGCGCGGCCGCAAGGGCGAGTACCGCAAGGAGATCGCCGAGTTCCAGAAGAAGGGCTTCCAGCGCCTTCGCATCGACGGCGAATACTACCCGATCGAGGACGCGCCGAAACTCGACAAGAAGCTCAAGCACGACATCGACGTGGTGGTGGACCGCATCGCGGTGCGCGCCGACATCGCCGGGCGGCTGGCGGAATCCTTCGAGACGGCGCTGGAACTCGCCGACGGCATCGCCCTCGTGGCCTTCGCAGACGGGGCCGAGGGCGAAAGCCCCGAGCCGATCACCTTCTCCTCGCGCTTCGCCTGCCCGGTCTCCGGCTTCACCATCGCGGAGATCGAGCCCAGGCTGTTTTCCTTCAACAACCCCTTCGGTGCCTGCCCGACCTGCGGCGGCATCGGCCACGAGATGCGGATCGACCCCGAACTCGTGATCTCCGATCCGCGCCTGAGCCTCAAGCGCGGCGCCATCGGCCCCTGGGCGAAATCGACCTCGCCCTATTACGGCCAGACCCTCGATGCCCTGAGCCAGCACTACGGCTTCAAGACCGGCGTGCCCTGGGCCGACCTGCCCGAGAGCGCGCGCACCGTGGTGCTCTACGGCTCGGGCCGCGAGTCGATCCGGTTCTCCTACAACGACGGGCTTCGCGCCTATGCGGTCAACAAGCCGTTCGAGGGCGTGATCCCCAACCTGGAGCGCCGCTACAAGGAGACCGAGAGCGACGCCTCCCGCGAGGACATCTCGCGGTTCATGAGCGAGACGCCCTGCGCGGCCTGCGCCGGCAAGCGCCTCAAGCCCGAGGCCCTGGCGGTGAAGGTGGCGATGCAGGACATCGGGCAGGCCACCGCCCTGTCGGTGCGCGAGGCCCACCGCTGGTTCTCCGACCTCTCGGGGCAGCTCACCGACAAGCAGAACGAGATCGCCGCGCGCATCCTCAAGGAGATCCGCGACCGCCTGACCTTCCTCATCGACGTCGGGCTCGACTACCTCAGCCTGGCGCGCGGGGCGGGCACGCTCTCGGGCGGCGAGAGCCAGCGCATCCGGCTCGCCTCGCAGATCGGCTCGGGCCTCACCGGTGTGCTCTACGTGCTGGACGAGCCCTCGATCGGCCTGCACCAGCGCGACAACGAGCGCCTGCTCGGCACCCTCAAGCGCCTGCGGGACCTGGGCAATTCGGTCATCGTGGTCGAGCACGACGAGGACGCGATCCTGCAGGCCGACCACGTGGTCGACGTCGGGCCCGGTGCGGGCATCCACGGCGGGCGGATCATCGCGCAGGGCACGCCCGCGGAGGTCCTGGCCAACCCCGCCTCCCTCACCGCCAAGTACCTGACCGGCGAAATGAGCGTGCGCACCCCCACCGCCCGGCGCAAGGGGGCCAAGGGCAAGCTCACCCTGGTCGGCGCACGCGGCCACAACCTCAAGGACGTCACCGTCGAGATTCCGCTGGGCACCTTCACCTGCGTCTCGGGCGTCTCGGGCGGCGGCAAGTCGACCCTGATCATCGACACCCTCTACAAGGCGGTAGCCAAGAACCTGAACGGGGCGATGGAGCACCCCGCCCCGCACGAGCGCCTGGAGGGGCTGGAACACCTCGACAAGGTCATCGACATCGACCAGTCCCCGATCGGGCGCACCCCGCGCTCCAACCCGGCCACCTACACCGGCGCCTTCACCCCGATCCGCGACTGGTTCTCGGCGCTGCCCGAGGCCAAGGCGCGGGGCTACCAGGCCGGGCGGTTCTCCTTCAACGTCAGGGGCGGGCGCTGCGAGGCCTGCTCGGGCGACGGCGTCATCAAGATCGAGATGCACTTCCTGCCGGACGTCTACGTCACCTGCGACGTCTGCAAGGGCCGCCGCTACGACCGCGAGACCCTGGAGGTGAAGTACCGCGGCCGCTCCATCGCCGACGTCCTCGACATGACGGTGGAGGAGGCCGCCGACCTGTTCAAGGCCGTCCCCTCGATCCGCGAGAAGATGGAGACGCTGGCCCGCGTCGGCCTCGGCTACGTCAAGGTCGGCCAGCAGGCCACCACCCTGTCGGGCGGCGAGGCGCAGCGGGTGAAGCTCTCCAAGGAGCTCTCGAAGCGCGCCACGGGCCGCACCCTCTACATCCTCGACGAGCCCACCACCGGCCTGCACTTCCACGACGTCGCCAAGCTCATGGAGGTGCTCCACGAACTCGTGGACCAGGGCAACACCGTGGTGGTGATCGAGCACAACCTCGAGGTCATCAAGACCGCCGACTGGGTGATCGACATGGGGCCAGAGGGCGGCGACGGCGGCGGCGAGGTCGTGGCGCAGGGCACGCCCGAGCAGATCGCGGCGGCGAAGGGCAGCCACACCGGCCGCTTCCTGCGCGACGTGCTCGCCCGGCGGCCCCTGGGAGCGCCGGCTTCCAAGGCGACGTCCCCCAAGGCGACGACCCCCAAGGCGACGTCCCCCAAGCCGCCGATCCCCAAGGCGCGGGCCGCCGGCGGCGGCTGAAGCCGGCGTCGCTCCGGAAAGGCGCGCCTGCCCGTGATTCGGGCGGTCGCTGCCCGTTTGGGGCCCGCTGGAGGCCTCCGGCGGACCGTCGGGGCGGGCGAGGCCGTGACGCCGGTTTGCGCATCGGTCGACGCGCGATTGCGCAATCGTCCCGGCCGTAGGCCCCCGATCAAGCGATTGATCGTCTTGCGTTATTCTGCCGACGCGTCCCGGACAAACCCAAGGTCTTCGTCACGAGATCTTGGGCAAGACCTTAACGAATCCTTTCCAGGCAGTGCAGCCGAATTGCGGCTTTTGCGCAACGGTCGATTTGGAACTGCCTTGCCGGCGAGCATCCCCCTGTCATTCGCCGCCGACCTGTAGAATAGTTCTCAGCGTTGAGACGCGACTTGGGGCCGCAATGGGGGGCCACACACCGACTGCGAATCACACCGCGACCAAGCGGTGGACCAAGCGGGAAGGTGCGTAAGGCTGCGTCGCGGACGCCTGAAATCCTTGGGAAGGAAAAACACGATGACGAAGAACTGGCTGGCCGCTGGAGCACTTGCGGCCACGATGACCATGACCGCTACCGCGTCCTATGCCCAGACCACCACCGTTCCCGGTGAGCAGGTCGGTCTGGCCACCGGCGCTCCGCTGCCCGAGGGCATCTACGCGCTGAACACGTTCGTCTACCGCAGCAACGAGAACGTCACCCCCGGCAGCGTCGACGTCGGCGTGAACGTCCCGGTGCTGGTGTGGTCGACCCCGTTCGTTCCCTTCGGCGGCCGCATCGAGCTGCTCGTCGCTCCCCCGACCGTCTTCGCCTTCGGCAAGAACGGCGGCCCGAACGGTTCGCGTGACCTGTCCATCAACGTCGGCACCTTCGTGGGCGGCATCTGGGCGTTCGACCTCGGCGGCAACGTCGGCGTCAGCTTGCTCGGCGGTGTCTACCTGAACGAGCTCAACGGCGACCGCGGCGTTCTCGTGAACAACGCCGGCACCACCTTCGCCACCCCCGTGCTGCCGCAGCTGGCCTCGAACACCTACCGCGCCGGCATCGCCATCAGCTACACCGGCGACGGCTACAACCTCACCGCCAACCTGACCGGCAACTTCTACGACTCCCCGGCCACCTTCGGCGGCAACAACGCTTTCGGTACCCGTGGACCGTTCATCATCTCCGACTCGCTCAACCTCGACCTGACCGCGACCAAGAAGTTCGGCAAGTTCGAGATCGGCGCCATCGGCTACGGCACCGTCAACCTCGACACCAGCCCGAACAGCCTCGCCTTCCGCAACCGCGGCAACTTCTCGCTCGGCGGCCTCATCGGCTACGACTTCGGACCGTTCACGGCCCAGGCCTATGTCGCCACCACCGTCGCGAACGCCGTCCGTCGCGCCGACACGGTCGAGGGTTGGTTCCGCGTGATCGTGCCGCTGTACTCGCCGACCCCGGTCGTCGCTTCGGCCGCTCCGATCGTCCGCAAGTACTGATCTCGCAAGTCCAGATCCGTTCATCCTCTGAACCGATCTGAATGGTCGCTCCCGGTTCGTCCGGGGGCGACCTTTTCGTTTTCGGGGTAGCCTCCGGCTGCGAGCGACCGGCCCCCGTGGGCCTTTCGGATCGTCGAGGGACGCAAGGGGCCGCCGTTCGTTGTCGCGGCTTCGTCCGGTGCGAGCGCGTCGCGCCATCGGTGGTCCGGCTCCGGTCGATGGATCGCCGCCTCGCACGCAGGGGCGGGCCCGGCTCCCGGTTCGGCCGGGCGCGGTCGGTCGCGCAGGGCGGGACGTCCGGAGCCCGACGTGACCTCACGTCGGACCGCCCCATCCCTCGCCTTCGGCAGGACGGGCGCGACAGGGCCGGCCGAACGCCGGCCGCGATCGTCCCCGCAGGCTTTTCGATGGTGACGGACGAACGGGTTCCGGACGTCGAAGGAAGCCGGGGCGGCTTACGCGAACAGGCTCGACACGCTCGATTCCGTCGCGGTCCGGCCGATGGCCTCGCCGAGCAGCGGCGCGATGGTGGCGACCCGGATGTTGCGGGCGAGCTTGACCGCCTGGGTCGGCTGGATCGAGTCGGTGATCACCAGCTCCTTCATCCGCGAGGCGGCGATGCGCGAGACCGCACCCCCCGACAGCACCCCGTGGGTGATGTAGGCCGAGACGTCCTTGGCGCCGGCGGCCAGCAGCGCATCGGCGGCGTTGACGAGGGTGCCGCCGGAATCGACGATGTCGTCGACGAGGATGCACGAGCGCCCCTCGACCTCGCCGATGATGTTCATCACCTCCGATTCGCCCGGGCGCTCGCGGCGCTTGTCGACGATGGCGAGCGTCGCGTCGATGCGCTTGGCGATGGCGCGCGCGCGCACCACGCCGCCGACGTCGGGGGAGACCACCATCCACTCCCTGGGATCGAGGCGCTCCTTGATGTCGCGCACGATCACCGGGGCGGCGAAGAGGTTGTCGGTGGGGATGTCGAAGAAGCCCTGGATCTGGCCGGCATGGAGATCGAGGGTCATCACCCGATCCGCGCCGGCTTCCGTGATGAGGTTGGCCACCAGCTTGGCCGAGATCGGGGTGCGGCCCGAGGTGCGCCGGTCCTGGCGGGCGTAGCCGAAGTACGGGATCACCGCGGTGATGCGCCTGGCCGAGGAGCGCCGCGCGGCATCGATCATGATGAGCAGTTCCATCAGGTGATCGTTGGCCGGGTAGGAGGTCGACTGGACGATGAACACGTCCTCGCCGCGCACGTTCTCCTGCAGCTCGACGAAGATCTCCATGTCGGCGAAGCGCCGGACCATGCATTTGGCCAGCGGCATCTCGAGATAGGCGGCGATGGCCTCGGCCAGCGGCCGGCTGGCGTTGCCGGCGATGATCTTGATCGAGGACTTCATGCCGGGACTTTCCACCAGTGTGCTCGCGCCGACAGGCGTGGATGGCACCCGACCCGGTGCGCGTGGCCGAACGACGGGCGTGGGCCCGCACGGCGCGCGGGGACCGGCCTCGTCGATGCCCGCGCTCTTAACAGCGGCGGGGGGGCGTCACAATGCCTTCATGCGAGCGGTCCGCCGTCATCCCAGGCCCCGGGCACCGTCGGCGACGCGCCCTGCCCCGTCCCGGCAATCAGGGCGCGAGAAGACGGTGCAGATGCACGACGAAGTAGCGCGTCTGGGCGCTGTCCACGGTCGCCTGCGCCTTCGACTTCCAGGCGGCCTGGGCCGAGGCGAAATCGGGGAAGATGCCGACGATGTCGAGGCCGGGCACGTCCTTGAAGTCGACTCCGTCGAGGCTCTCGAGTTCACCGCCGAAGACGAGGTGCAGTTTCTGGCCGCTGTCGATCGTGGTTGTCATAGGCCTCTCCTCGTCGGGCCGGGGTTCGCCGCGCGCCCTTTAAGCACGGCTGCGGGACCCTGCGCGAGCGGTCCGGCCGGGATGCGTCCCATGCTCGGGCCGCCGGGCTCGTCCCGACGCCATGGCGGACGCTCGTCGGCAAGCACGCCGTGAGCCAGATTCGGCTTCACACGTCGAACAGCGACCCCTGCGGGGCGGCGGCCGACGCCTCGACCGTGGTGTCCACGACACCGCGCTTCTGGGCCGCGCGCCTGCGCCGGGCGGGCGCGGGCTTCTGCGGCGCGTCCTCGCCGGGGGGGGCGTGGCCGTCGGTGACGACGCCGATCCGGCCATCGGCGAATTCCAGGGTGAGCCGCTCGCCCGGCCCGAGGGTCGCGGTCCCGCGCACGGCTCCGCCGGCGGCGTCGCGCACCAGGGCGAAGCCCCTCGCCAGCACCGCCCGGTAGCTGAGGGAGCCCAGCAGCCCGCCCAGGGCCGCCAGCCGGTCGCGCCGGCGCTCGCCGAGGCGGGCGGCGGCGGTCGCGAGGCGCAGGGCCAGGGCGCCGAGGCGCTCGCCGTCGCGGGCGGCCGCGGTCCTGGCCCGCCCGAGGGTGGCCGCCTGCGCCAGCGACAGGCGCCGGCTCAGGTGGGTCAGCGCCTCGCGCTTGCGCAGGGTACCGAAGTGCAGGGCCTCGCGCGGCTTGTCCGCCACCAGCCGCAGGCGCCCGCGCGCCATGGCCAGTGCCAGGGCGGGGGGATGGCGGCCGATCCGCTCGGCGAGGCGGGCGAAGCGCGCGCGGTGGACGCGGGCATTGCCGGCCAGCGCCGGCACCAGCCGGGCCTCGGCGAGGTCGAGGCGCTGGCGCTTGCCCGCCAGCACCGCATCGGCCGCGGGCAGGGCACGCACCAGGGCACGCAGGTCGCGGGCCTCGCGCACCAGCCGGCGTTCGATGCCCTCGCGCTGGCGGGCGCCGAGGTCGCGGATTTCGGCCAGGAGGTCGGCACGCACCGGCACCGCCATCTCGGCGGCCCCCGTGGGGGTTGGCGCGCGCCGGTCGGACACGAAGTCGATCAGGGTGGTGTCGGTCTCGTGCCCCACCGCCGAGATCAGCGGGATGGTGCCGTCCGCGACGGCGCGCACCACCGCCTCCTCGTTGAAGGCCCAGAGGTCCTCGATCGAGCCGCCGCCGCGGGCGACGATCAGCACGTCGGGCCGCGGGATCGGCCCATCGGGACTAAGCGCGTTGAAGCCGCGGATGGCGGCGGCGATCTCGTCGGCCGCCCCCTCCCCCTGCACCCGTACCGGCCAGACCAGCACCGGACGGGGGAAGCGGTCGGCGAGCCGGTGCAGGATGTCGCGGATGACCGCACCGGTGGGCGAGGTCACGACGCCCACGACCCAGGGCAGGTAGGGGATCGCCCGCTTGCGCTCGGGTGCGAACAGCCCCTCGGCGGCCAGGACGCGCTTGCGCTCATCGAGCAGCGCCATCCAGGCGCCGATGCCGGCCGGCTCCAGGGCCTCGACGACGATCTGGTAGGAGGACTTGCCGGCGAACGTCGTGATCCGCCCGGTGGCGATCACCTCCAACCCTTCCTTGGGCTTCTGGCGGAGGCGGTTGAAGGTGCCCTTCCAGACCACGGCGTCGATGCGGGCCGAGCCGTCCTTGAGCGAGAAATAGGCGTGGCCCGAGCCGTGCTGGCCGCGATAGCCGGAGATTTCGCCGCGCAGGCGGACATGCCCGAAGGCATCCTCGAGGGTGCGCCTGAGCGCCCCGGCGAGGTCGCTTACCGACCATTCGGGAGCATTCCCGACGGCGGTGGCCTGCAGGGCGGCGGGAGACGGGACCGGTGACATGGCGGGACGCTAAGGCCGGAAACCCCATCGCGTAAAGCGCGGTCCGCCGGAACACGGCCGGGAACCGGCATCACGGGTGCGTGTCAGGACGCCCGTCCAGCCCTGAGGGCGTCCCGCCCCGCGGCACGGCCGCACGGGCGTGCGGGATGGTCCCTCAGCCCGCCTTTCTCGCCGCAGGGGCCGCCGCCTTCGCCGGCGTGCCTCCGTTCGTTGCAGCCTTGGTCGCTCCGGCCTTGGCCTTGGCGATCTTGGCCAGTTCCCGCAGCACCGTGGTCGTCACGCTCAGGCGCTCGGGGATCGTGGTGAGCTCGCGGATGAAGACGATGCTCATGTCGGGGCGGACCTTCGCGAAGGAGGCCTGGCCCGCCACGTAGGCCACCAGCCCCTGCGGGTTGGCGAACGACTTGTCGCGGAAGTGGATGACGATGCCTTTCGGCCCGGCCTCGACCTTCTCGATGTTGGTGTCGCGGCACAGGATCTTGATGGTGACGATGCGCAGCAGCTGCTCGACCTCCGGCGGCAGCGGCCCGAACCGGTCGATCAGCTCGGCCCCGAAACTCTCCATCTCGGCGTCGTTCTCGAGGGTCGAGAGCCGGCGGTAGAGGCCGAGCCGCACGGTGAGGTCCTCGACGTAGTGCTCGGGGATGGTGACGGGGGCGCCGAGCGCGATGGTGGGCGACCACGCCTCCTCCACCGGCTCCTCGATCCCGGCCTTGAGGGCGGTGACGGCGTCCTCCAGCATCTGCTGGTAGAGTTCGTAGCCGACCTCCTTGATGTGGCCGGACTGGGCGTCGCCGAGCAGGTTGCCGGCCCCGCGGATGTCGAGGTCGTGGCTGGCGAGCTGGAAGCCGGCGCCCAGGGTGTCGAGGGTCTGGAGCACCTTGAGGCGCTTTTCGGCCTGCACCGTGAGGGTGCGGTTGGCCGGCGTCGTGAACAGCGCGTAGGCCCGCGCCTTGGCGCGCCCGACCCGGCCGCGCAGCTGGTAGAGCTGGGCCAGCCCGAACATGTCGGCCCGATGGACGATCAGCGTGTTGGCGGTGGGGATGTCGAGGCCCGATTCCACGATGGTGGTGGAGAGCAGCACGTCGAACTGGCCCTCGTAGAAGGCCGTCATGACGTCCTCCAACTGGCCCGCCGCCATCTGCCCGTGGGCCACCGCCACCTTGGTCTCTGGCATCTCCCGGTCGAGGAAGCTCTTGACCTCGGCCAGATCCTCGATCCTGGGCACCACGTAGAACGACTGCCCCCCGCGAAAACGCTCGCGCAGCAGGGCCTCGCGGATCAGGAGCGGATCGAACGGCATCACGAAGGTGCGCACGGCGAGGCGGTCCACCGGCGGGGTCGCGATGATCGAGAGCTCGCGCACCCCGGTCATGGCCAGCTGCAGGGTGCGCGGGATCGGGGTCGCCGAGAGGGTGAGCACGTGGACGTCGGCCTGGAGATTCTTGAGGCGCTCCTTGTGGGCGACGCCGAAGTGCTGCTCCTCGTCGACGATGATGAGGCCGAGGTCCTTGAAGCCGACGGCCTTGGCCAGCAGCGCATGGGTGCCGACGACGATGTCGACGGTGCCGCCAGCGAGCCCGTCGCGGACCCGCTTCATCTCGGTGTTCGAGACGAAGCGCGACATCTGCGCCACCTCCACGGGCAGGCCCTTGAAGCGCTCGGCGAAGGTCCGGAAGTGCTGGCGCGCCAGCAGGGTGGTGGGCACCACCACCGCCACCTGCTTGCCGGAGATGGCGCAGGCGAAGGCGGCGCGCAGGGCCACCTCGGTCTTGCCGAAGCCGACGTCGCCGCACACGAGGCGGTCCATCGGCCGGCCCTCGTTGAGGTCGGACAGGACCGCGTCGATGGCGGTGGCCTGGTCCTCGGTCTCGTCGAAGGGGAAGCGCGCGGCGAATTCGCCGTAGAGGCCGTCCGGCGCCACGAGGCGGGGGGCCTGGCGCACGAAGCGCTCGGCGGCGACCTTGATGAGCTGGCCGGCCATCTCGAGGATGCGCTTCTTCATCCGCGCCTTGCGGGCCTGCCAGGCACCGCCGCCGAGCCGGTCCAGGGCGACCTCGGCGTCCTCGGAGCCGTAGCGGGTCAGGAGCTCGATGTTCTCCACCGGCAGGAGCAGCAGGCCGCCGGCGTACTGGAGTTCGAGGCAGTCGTGCGGCGCACCCGCGGCGGTGATGGTCTTCAGCCCGACGAACCGGCCGATGCCGTGGTCGGCATGGACCACGAGGTCGCCGGGCTGGAGCGCCTGGACCTCGAGGATGATGTCCTGTGGGCGCTTGGCCTTGCGCTTCTGGCGCACCAGCCGGTCGCCGAGGATGTCGCCCTCGGAGATCACCGCCAGCCGGTCGATGACGAAGCCGGACTCCAGGCCCCACACCGCCACCGCCACGTCCGCGCCGCGCTTCAACGCGTTGACGGCGCCCAGCGTGTTGATCTGGACCGGCTTCTTGAGGCCGTGGTCGGCGAGCACGCCGCAGAGCCGGTCGCGCGAGCCCTCGGACCACGCCCCGAGGATGACGTGATGTCCCGAACCCTGCAGGTCCTTCATGTGGGCCACCGCCGCGTCGAAGACGCTGGCGGAATCGTCGGCGCGCTCGGTGGCGAAGCTTCGGCCGGTGTGGGCCTCGCAGTCGATGGTGCCGTCGTCCGGGGCCTCGGGCATCGAGAAGCCGGTGAGGCGCACCACGCTGGCCGCGGCCACGCGCTTGTCCCATTCCGCCGCCCCGAGATAGAGCGCGTCGGGCTTCAGGGGCTTGTAGGGCGCCACCCCCGTGGAGGGCGTCTTCATCGCCTCGGCGCGGGCCTCGTAGTAATCCCCGATCAGCGCGAGGCGCTCGGCGGCGGCCTCCTCCACCTGCGGGTCGAACACCAGCGGCACGCCGGCGAGGTAGTCGAACAGGGTGTCGAGCCGGTCGTGGAACAGCGGCATCCAATGTTCGAGCCCGGCGTAGCGCCGGCCTTCGCTCAGGGTCTCGTAGAGGCGGTCGTCGCGGGTCGCGGCACCGAACTGCGCCACGTAGCCCTGGCGGAAGCGCCGGATCGTCTCGGTGGTGAGCTGGACCTCGCTCATCGGCACGAGGTCGAGGGAGCGCAAGGACCCGACCGTGCGCTGGGTCTCGGGGTCGAAGGCCCTGATCGATTCCAGCGTGTCGCCGAAGAAGTCGAGGCGGATCGGGTTGGGCAGGCCCGGCGGCGACAGGTCGAGGATGCCGCCGCGCACCGCGTATTCGCCCGTGTCCCGCACCGTCCCCGTGCGCAGAAAGCCGTTGGCCTCGACCCAGGCGGTGACGGTGTCCATCGGGATGACGTTGCCGATCGCCGCCGAGAACGTCTCCACCGCGATCTTCTCGCGGGGCGGGACGCGCTGCACGAGGGCGTTCACCGTGGTGCAGAGGATGCGCGGGCGCTCCTCCGACGACCGCGAGCGGGTGATGCGCGAGAGCGCGGTCATGCGCTCGGCAGCGACGGCGGGGTTGGGCGAGACGCGGTCGTAGGGCTGGCAGTCCCAGGCCGGCACGCTCATCGCCTCGATCTCGGGGGCGACGAACGACAGGGCGCTGCGGAAGGCGGCCGAGCGGCCGGAATCGCGGGCCACGTGCACCAGCACTGCCGGTCCCTCCGCGCGCGCCGCCAGGGCGCGGGCGAGGTCGGCCACCACCACGGCGTCGAACCCGTCGGGCACGTTGACCAGCGTCGGGCTCTTTCCGGCCTTGAGCGCCTCGATGGCGCGGGCGAGCGCCCCCGATTTCGGCAGGGCGAAGCGGGCGGTCTGCGGCTTGGGAGCGGCGGGGACGGGGGCTTTGGGCTGGGGTTTGGCCATCGGGTCGGGGTTTTGAACTCGTGCGAGAGATCGACGGAAGGCCGGGCGGGGCTGGACTCCTGCTCCATCCAACCCGCCACCTCATCCTGAGGTGCCCGCTGTAGCGGGCCTCGAAGGCGGCCTCCAGCCCACCCGACGATTCCCGGAGCCCTCCGCTTGGCAGCGGCGCCTCAGGGAGGAGACAGCGCGTGGGACGTCGAGCGATGGCAGATCCATGGATCCACCGCCATCGTCAGCCGTGGATCGGCGCGTCGTGCTTATGGAACGCCCGGAGGCGGCGGTACAGCGGGGTGTCGTAGTTCTCCGGGGTCGGGTCCTCGCCGGTGAGCCAGCGGAACAGGTCGCGGTCGGGCACCTCGATCAGTGCCTCGAACTGCGCCAGCTCCTCCTCGCTGAAGGACCCGATCTCGGCGTCGGCGAAGCGGCCCATGATCAGGTCCATCTCGCGGATGCCCCGGTGCCAGGCCCGGAACAGGGTGCGGCGGCGGCGCGGATCGAGGTCGGCGCTGGTGCGGGTGGTGCCGGACATCGTGGGCATCCCATGGTGGGGAATCGGACAGGTCGAAGGCCGGATATGGGGAGCGGCGCCGGAAAGGGCAGCACCCGGGCCGACCGCGCCGGCCCTTCTCGTGTGCGGGAGGGCATAATCTTCACGTCTTCGGCGCGACCTAGGGCGGGTTGCCGCAGCCGGTGCGCGTGTCCTCGCCGCAGCCTGCGCCGCCCGAGCGCGGGTGCTGGAACCGAAGGGCGCTTGTGGGTACGAGGGTGAGGCCACCGCCATGTCTCGCCGATGACCCGCCCGGACCCGACCCCCAGCCCCACCGGGGCCAGCGCCGCGCCGGACGCGGGCGGCCCTGCGCCCCTGCGCCCGAGCATCCTCGATCCGCTGTTCGCCCCCGCCCGCGGCCTTCCCGGCGTCGGGCCGAAGATGGCACCGATGATCGAGCGGCTGCTGGGCACCCCCGAGCGCCCGGCCCGGATCGTCGACCTCCTGTTCCACCTGCCCCAGGGCGGGGTGGTGCGAAAGCTCCTGGGCTCGATCAGCGAGGCGCCGCCGGGCGAGCCGGTGACGCTGGGCGTCACGGTCACCGGCTACCGGGCGCCCCAGCCGGGGCCGGGCAAGCGCCCCTACCGGGTGCTGGTGGAGGATGCCACCGGCGACGTGACCTTGGTGTTCTTCGGCATGCCCGCGGCCCGCGTCGAGAAGATGCTGCCGCTGGGCGCCCACCGCTACATCACCGGGCGCATCGACCTCTATGACGGCCACCGCCAGATGGTGCATCCCTCGCGCGTCGTCGACGAGGCGGGGCTCGCGGCCCTCCCGGCGGTCGAGCCGGTCTACGGCGCCACCGAAGGGCTGACCTCGCGGGCGATCTCGAAGCTGGCGCACGCCGCCCTCGACCGGCTGCCGAGCTTGCCCGAATGGCAGGACCCGGCCTGGCTTTCCAAGAACGGGCTACCCGCCTTCGCCGACGCCCTCAAGGCCGAGCACAGGCCGGAGGGCGCGCCCGCCCCGCCGGCCGCCGACGGCACCGTGGCCGCCGGCCCGGCCCGGCGGCGGCTCGCCTACGACGAACTCCTGGCCTCGCAACTGGCGCTGGCCCTCACCCGCGCCCGCAGCCGCCGGGCGCCGGGCCGCGCCAACGCCGGCGACGGCCACCTGTCGGACAGGATCGCGGCCGCCCTGCCCTTCTCGCTCACGGGCGCGCAAGGCCGGGCGCTTGCCGAGATCCGCGCCGACCTCGCCTCCGACCGGCGCATGCTGCGCCTGCTCCAGGGCGACGTCGGCTCGGGTAAGACCGCCGTGGCGCTGCTCGCCATGGCCAGCGCCGTCGAGGCCGGGCGCCAGGCCGCCCTGATGGCGCCCACCGAGATCCTGGCGCGTCAGCACCTCGCCCGGCTCACCGCCATGGCCGGCCCGTTGCGCCTGCGTCTGCTCACCGGCCGCGACAGGGCCGCCGAGCGCCGGGCGACGCTCCTCGACCTCGCGGAGGGGCGCATCGACATTCTGGTCGGCACCCACGCGCTGTTCCAGGACGGCGTCGCCTTCCACGACCTCGGCCTGGCGGTGGTGGACGAGCAGCACCGCTTCGGCGTGCACCAGCGCCTGGCGCTGGGCGCCAAGGGCCAGGCCGTGGACATCCTCGTGATGACCGCGACCCCGATTCCCCGGACCCTGGCCCTGACCTGTTTCGGCGACATGGACGTCTCGGTGCTGGACGAGAAGCCGGCCGGGCGCCAGCCGATCGTCACCCGCCTCGTCTCCACCGACCGCCTCGACGAGGTCGTGGCCGCCCTAGGCAGGGCCGTGGCCGCGGGTGACCGGGTCTACTGGATCTGCCCGCTGGTGGCCGAATCCGAATACGTCGATCTCGCCGCCGCCGAGGACCGCTTCGCCGACCTCGCCCAGGAGTTCGGCGCCGCCGTCGGCCTCATCCACGGCCGGATGCCGGGGCCGGACAAGGACGCGGCGATGGAGCGGTTCTCCCGCGGCGAGACCCGGATCCTGGTGGCGACCACCGTGGTGGAGGTCGGCGTCGACGTGCCGGAAGCCACCATCATGGTGATCGAGCATGCCGAGCGCTTCGGCCTCGCCCAGCTCCACCAGCTGCGCGGGCGGGTCGGGCGCGGCGCCGGGGCCTCGACCTGCCTGCTGCTCTATCGCGGCCCTCTCGGCCAGGTCGCCCGCGCCCGGCTCGAGACCATGCGCGAGACCGAGGACGGCTTTCGCATCGCCGAGGAGGACCTGCGCCTGCGCGGCGAGGGCGAGGTGCTCGGCACCCGCCAGTCGGGGCTGGCCGCCTTCCGGCTCGCGAATCTGGAAAGCGACGGCGACCTGCTCCAGGCCGCCCGCGACGACGCCCAGCTCGTGGTCGCCCGCGATCCGGGCCTGAAGAGCGAGCGCGGCCGTGCCCTCAGGGTGTTGCTCTACCTGTTCGAGCGGGACGCCGCGATTCGCCTGCTCGGGGCGGGGTGATCTCGGGGCGGGGTGATCTCGGGGCGGGATCCCGAGGCGAAGGGGCGGCGTTCCGTTCAGGAAACGAGCGGGGACGACGCGAAGCCGAACGGCGCGGGTCGCCGCGGGCCGATCGCCGTAGGCCCCGGCACGACCGCCACCACGACCGCGCAGCGGCGCCCCAACGAAGCGGTTTCTCGTTCCACGACAACATGTTGTAGGGGGCGTCTCACGTGCCGGCCAGGCACTCGCGGGGCGTGCGCGGGCCCGATGCGGGCATCGTGAGCTTGAAGTAGCCATAATCTCTGATTAACTGAACATGAACGAACGGCCGTCCAGGCTGCGCCGCCACAGATGTTTCAGGAGGATGGATATGTCGAGCGGACTGTTCCAGAACCTGCCGGGTGCCCACGAGATGGGGGGCGTCAACGGCCTTCCGAGCGAGCCGTGGCTGCTCCCGATCTCCGACGGTCCGGCGCCCGTCGAACCCGCGGCGGAGGCGGTGATGCTGTCCGTGCGCCGGGCGGCCCGCCCCTTCCAGATGGCGGCCAACGCCCTCGTCGCCGCGCTGGTGCTGATGCTCGGTGTGCAGATCGCCACGGACTGGGCCGGCACCCGCTCGGTCCCCCGCTCGAGCGAGCGGATCGCCGACGCCACGCCGCCGACGCTTCCCGTCGAGAAGGCGGCGCTGACGGTCCACAACTGAACCGGCGGTGCGCGGCCCGGCGCCGGCTCAGGCATCCTGGCTGGCGGGGGCCTTGCGCCCGGCGGACGACGGCGCCGCCTCGGTCTGTGCCGTGCGCAGGCTCGCCGCCATGGCATGGAGCCTGGCCTGGGGGTCCTCGGGCTGGATCACGCCCGCCGACATGACGAGCTTGGCCGCGTCGTCGACGCTGATCTCCACCTCGATGATGTCGGCGCGCGGCAGGTAGAAGAAGAAGCCCGTGGTCGGGTTGGGCGCGCAGGGCAGGAACACGCCGACATGGTCGCCCGCCGGATCGAGGGCGGTCTGTACGTCGGGGCCGGCCGGGGCCGACACGAACACCACCGACCAGGTGCCCTTCACCGGGAATTCGACGAGCCCCACCGTGCGGAACGAGGTGCCGTTGGCGGAAAACAGCGTCTCGAAGATCTGCCGCAACCCCTTGTACAGCCCCGAGATTACCGGAGTGCGCGCGAGCAGCACCTCCCCGAACTCGACGACGCTGCGCCCGACGAGGTTGGCGGTGAGGAAGCCCAGCAGCGTCACCGCGAAGAAGGCGATGAGGAGGCCGAGGCCGGGAATCGAGAACGGCAGGTAATGGTCCGGCAGGTAGCTCGGCGGCACCAGCGGCTTCACCCAGCTGTCGATCAGGCTGATGAAGTACCACGTGAGGTAGATGGTGATGGCCAGCGGCCCGGCCACGATGATGCCGGTGAGGAAATAGGTCCGCAGGCGCCCGCGCTTGCTCAGGCGCGGGCGGGTGCCGGGGAGGTCGGGCGGTTCCGGTGTCGGCAGGACCGTTTCGCGCAAGGGGACGTCTCGCTGGGGCCGTGACTCTGGAACCGGGAATCCGGCGGACCGAAAACACGGGGGATCGATGGAACGGGGACCCGTACGCGGTCCCTACCCGCAAGGGTTAGCGAGTCGGGCTCGCGACCTCAAGCGGAGGGCGGATCGCCCGGCCCGCTTTCGGCCCGTGTCCCGCGCGCATCGGCCACGCGCTTTCGCGGGCGGCGTCGGGCGAAACGCCTTGCCGATCGAAGGGCTTTGCGGGTGTAGGGATGTCTTGATGTCTGTGTGATCGTATGGCGCCGGCCCGGCCGCGCCGGGCGGATCGCGCGCGGTGATGGAAAGCGACGGACGGCGATGAGACGGCCCACATTGAGCGCCGGGTTCAAGGCCGCCGCCGTCGTCGTCGGCATCGGCATTCCCGCGGTGGTGGCGAACCATCTGCACCAGCAGTACGGGCAGGCCCTGCACGTCGCCGAGACCAGCACCGCCAACACCACCCGCGCCCTCGAACAGCACGCGGCCCGCACCCTGGAGACGGTGGACACCTACCTCCAGGCGGTGATCTCCGTGATCGGGCCGGACATGGACGGCCTTTCGCCCGAGGTGATCCACAAGGCCCTGCGCGACCGCCTCGCGCAGTCGCGCCACCTCAACAACGTCATGATCCTCGATGCGTCGGGCCGCCTGATCCACGAGGCGGGAGCGTTCCCGGCCCGGTCCACGGAATTCGGGGACCGGGACTACGTCGAGGCCCTGCACGGCGACGGCCAGACCGGCCTCGTCGTCGGCCGGCCGGTGACCGGGCGCGTCAGCAAGCTGCCGACCCTGCCCCTGATCCGCCGCATCACCCGCGCGGACGGATCCTTCGCGGGCATGGTCGTCGCCTCCCTCAATCCGGCCGCGTTCCAGGAGGTCTACGACGCCCTCGACCTCGGCGCCGGCTCCACCCTCTCCCTGTGGCGGGCCGACGGCACCCTCTTGGTGCGCTCGCCCGACCTGCCGAGCGCGGTCGGCAAGAACTACGCGGCCACCGAGAACTACAAGCGCTACGTCCTGGCGCGCCAGACCAGGCCGTTCTGGTCGGCGGGGTCCACCGACGGCATCGAGCGCGTCCTGGCGCTCGGCTTCGTGCCCTCCTACCCGCTCTACGTCAGCGCCACCCAGTCGCGCGACACGGCCCTGGCCGAATGGCGCAGGAGCGTCTGGACCCAGGCGCCCATCGCCGGCGGCACGACCCTCGTCCTCGTCCTGTCCCTGCTGTCGCTCGCCAGCGAGATCGGCCGCCGCCAGCGCTCCGATGCCCAGACGCGGCAGGCCGAGCGCAGCGCCCGCATCACCAGCGCCACCCTGCGCAACACCCTCGACACCATGGAGCAGGGCCTGATCGAGACCGACGCCCGCGGCGTCGTCCAGGTCTGCAACCGGCGCGCGCGCGACCTCCTCGGCATTACGGACGCCATGATGGCGCGCGCCCCGGTGCTCGGCCGCGACCTCGAGGGGCATCTGCGGCACGGCGAGGCCGATCCCGCCGACCCCCAGGCGCGGCGCTTTCCCGACGAGGGCGACGTGGCGCGCTGCGCAGCCGTGTTCGAGCGCGAGTGCCGCGACGGCACCGTGCTCGAAGTCCGCACCGTCGCCCTGCCCGAGGGCGGCGCGGTGCGCACCTATACCGACATCACCCCGCGCCGCCGCAGCGACCGGGCGTTCAAGGAGAGCGAGGCGCGCTACCGCCTGCTGGCCCAGACGGCCACCGACATGATCGTGCTCTCCGGCATCGACGGGGTCCGCCACTACGTCTCGCCCGCCAGCGTCGACCTCCTCGGCTACGGACCGGAGGAGCTCGTCGGCGCCCATCCGGAGGCGATGGTGCATCCCGAGGACGCCGCGCGGCTGGGCGAGATCCTGACCGCCCTGCGCGAGGGCCGGATCGACCAGGGGGTGAGCACCCACCGGTTCCGGCGCAAGGACGGGTCGTTCACCTGGGTCGAGTCGAAGTACCGGCTGATCCGCGACCCCGCCACCGGCGCTCCGGCCAGCATGATGGTGGCCGTGCGCGACGTCTCGGAGCGTCACGAACGGCAGGAGGAGCTGCGCGCCGCCAAGGAGGCAGCCGAGGCCGCCGCCGCCGCCAAGGGCGAGTTCCTCGCCAGCATGAGTCACGAGCTGCGCACGCCCCTCAACAGCATCATCGGCTTCTCGGGCCTGATGCTCGACAGCCCCGATCTGCGCACGCCGATGCTGCGCCGCTACACCCGCCTCGTCCAGGACGCCAGCACCACGCTCCTGTCCATCGTCAACGACGTCCTCGACGTCTCGAAGCTGGAGGCGGGCAGCCTCGCGCTCGACCCGCAGCCGTTCTCGCCGCACGACCTCGTCGAGGGCGCCGTCGCCCTCCTGCGCAACGAGGCCGACGCCAAGGGCCTGGCGCTGACCGCGCAGGTCGAGGCGGGCGTGCCCGAACGCCTCGTGGGCGACGATGCCCGCCTGCGCCAGGTCCTGCTGAACCTGCTCTCCAACGCGGTGAAGTTCACGGCGGCCGGCCGCGTGCACCTGCACGTCGCCACCGAGGAGGGCGGCGAGCGCGCCCGGATCCGCTTCACCGTGACCGACACCGGCATCGGCATCCCGCAGGAGAAGCGCCACCGCCTGTTCCAGCGGTTCAGCCAGGTCGACGGCTCCACCGCCCGGCGGTACGGGGGCACCGGCCTCGGCCTCTCGATCTGCCGCAGCCTCGTGGAGATGATGGGCGGCACGATCGACCTCGACAGCGCCGAGGGCGAGGGCTCGCGCTTCTCCTTCGCCATCGCCCTGCCGGTGGCCGCCACCCCCGCCGTCGAGGGGGCGGCCGATGCCGACGCCCGGGCCGGCACCGCCGTCGGCCGGTGCGCCCACATCCTCCTGGCCGAGGATGTGGACATGAACCGGGAACTCGCCGTGACGCTGCTGAGCGGCTGGGGCCATCGCGTCGACGTGGTCCTCGACGGAGCGGCGGCGGTGGAGGCGGTGACCCGCGTGGCCTACGACCTCGTGCTGATGGACGTGCAGATGCCGGTGATGGACGGCCTCGAGGCGACGCGGCGCATCCGCGGCCTCGGCGGCGCCTTCGCGCGCCTGCCGATCCTGGCCATGACCGCCAACGTCATGACCGACGACGTCGCCCGCTGCCGCGAGGCGGGGATGGACGATCACATCGGCAAGCCGTTCGCGCCCGCGCGGCTCCGGGCGGCGGTGGCGCATTGGGCCGGCCCGAGCGTGCGCGGACCGGACGCCGGCGTGCCGACGCAGGACGACCGTGACCAAGCGCCCGCCCCCGGCCATGACCCGGCCATCCTCGACGAGCTGCACGACCTGCTCGGCCCGGCGAGCCTCGGCCAGATGCTCGCCCGGTTCGCGTCCGAGCTCGACCGGCGCTTTGCCGCCCCGGTGCGGGACGCCGCCGACTGGCCGGCGGTCGGCGGAGATGCCCATGCCCTCGTCTCGAGCGCGGGGCTGCTCGGCTTCGGGCGCCTCTCGGACGCCTGCCGGACGATGGAGCAGGTCTGCACCGGGCCCGACCGCGACGAGGCACGAAGCCGCCTCCAGCTCGACCGCGTGCGCGAGGAGATCGCCTGGGTACGCCGGGCCCTGCCCGTGATCACGGCCCGCCGGGCGGCGTGATCGGCTATTCCACGGTCACCGATTTCGCCAGGTTGCGCGGCTGGTCCACGTCCTTCCCCATGAAGACGGCCGTGTGATAGGCGATGAGCTGGATCGGCACCGCGTAGACGATCGGCGCGACCACGGGGTCGAGGTCGGGCATCGTCACGGTCGCCATGGTCTCCAGGCCGGCCTCTGAGGCGCCCTTGGCGTCGCCGATGAGGATGATGCGCCCGCCGCGTGCGGCGACCTCCTGCATGTTCGAGACGGTCTTCTCGAACACCGCGTCGTGGGGGGCGATGACGATCACCGGCACGCTCTCGTCGATCAGCGCGATCGGGCCGTGCTTGAGCTCGCCCGCCGCATACCCTTCCGCGTGGATGTAGCTGATTTCCTTGAGCTTCAGCGCGCCCTCCAGCGCCATCGGATAGCTGGTGCCGCGCCCGAGGTAGAGCACGTCGCGGGCCTTGGCGACCTCGCGGGCGAGCGGCTCGATCTCGACCTCCAGCTTGACCGCCTCCGCCATCAGGCCGGGCACCGTGATCAGCGCGTCCACGAGGCTTCGCTCACGCTCGGGGCTGAGGGTGCCGCGCGCGCGGCCGGCCGCGATGGCGAGGCACAGGAGCACGGTGAGCTGGCAGGAGAACGCCTTGGTCGAGGCCACCCCGATCTCGGGGCCCGCCAGCGTCGGCACCACGGCGCTGGCCTCGCGGGCGATGGTGGAGGTCGGCACGTTCACCACGGCCAGCGTGTGCTGCCCTTGCGCCTTGGCGTAGCGCAGGGAGGCCAGCGTGTCGGCGGTCTCGCCGGACTGCGAGATGACGAGGGTGAGCCCGTCCTTGTCCAGCGGCGGCTCGCGGTAGCGGGCCTCCGAGGCGACGTCGATCTCCACCGGCAGCCGCGCCAGGCTCTCGAACCAGTATTTCGCGACCAGCCCCGCGTAATAGGCCGTGCCACACGCGGTGATCGACAGGCGCGAAAGATCCTTGAAATCGAACGGCAGCGCCTCGGGCAGGGCGACCCGGCCGTTGGCGAGGTCGACGTAATGGGCCAGCGTGCGGCCCACCACCTCGGGCTGCTCGTGGATCTCCTTGGCCATGAAGTGGCGGTGGTTGCCCTTCTCGACCCGGAACGCCTGGGCGACGATGCGCTGGCGGGGCCGGGCGACGGGAGCGCCCGACGCATCGTGGATCTCGGCGCCGCTGCGCGAGAGGACGGCCCAGTCGCCCTCCTCCAGGTAGGTGATCTCCTCCGTGAACGGCGCCAGCGCCAGGGCGTCGGAGCCGAGGTAGGTCTCGCCCGCCCCGTAGCCGATGGCGAGCGGCGCGCCGTGGCGGGCGCCGATGAGGAGGTCCTCGAAGCCCGCGAAGATGAAGCCGAGCGCGAAGGCGCCGCGCAGCTGCGGCAGCGCCGCGGCCACCGCCTCCACGGGTGCCAGGCCCTTGTCCATCTCGTGGCTCACGAGCTGGGCCACCACCTCGGTGTCGGTCTCGCTCTCGAAGCGGACGCCGCGGTCCTGCAGCATCCCCTTCAGCTCGCGGAAGTTCTCGATGATGCCGTTATGGACCACCGCCAGCCGCGCCGTGGCATGCGGATGGGCGTTGGTCTCGTTGGGGCGGCCGTGGGTGGCCCAGCGGGTGTGGCCGATGCCGATGGCGCCGGCGAGCGGCGATTCCGCGAGCCGCGCCTGCAGGTTGGCGAGCTTCCCCTGCGCCCGGCGCCGTTCGAGCCGGCCGTGCTCCAGGGTCGCGACCCCGGCGGAATCGTACCCCCGGTATTCGAGCCGCCGCAGGGCCTCGACCAACTGGTCCGCCACCGCGTCCCGACCGACGATACCGACGATTCCGCACATGATCCGTTGTCTCTCGTCAAAACCGTTCGTGGTCGTGCTTGTATCGGAACCGGTCGATGCGTGGCCAGCACATCGATCGTGCGGTGTGCCGATCGGCCGATTGTTGAACGGGCCTGTGAGGAAAGGCCTACAGGTCTCCCCGCCGTCAGGGCTTTTCGTGCGTCTTGGTTTCCGGTTTGCGCACCAGCCCCTTGGTCGCGCGCCAGAGCCTGGCCCCCTCCGGGCGGTTGACCTGGCGGGCGCGGGCTACCGCGAGCCCGTCGGCGGGCACGTCCGCGGTCACCACCGACCCGGCCCCGACGATGGCCCCCGCCCCCACCGCGACCGGGGCGACCAGGGCGCTGTTGGAGCCGACGAAGGCCCCCGCCCCGATCGATGTGCGGTGCTTGTTCACCCCGTCGTAGTTGCAGGTGATGGTGCCCGCGCCGACGTTGGCGCCCGCCCCCACCGTCGAATCGCCGAGGTAGGTCAGGTGGTTGGCCTTGGCGCCGGCCCCGAGGCGGGTGTTCTTCAGTTCCACGAAGTTGCCGACCCGCGAGCCCGTCTCCAGCACCGCGCCGGGGCGCAGCCGGGCGTAGGGCCCGATGGTCACGCCCGGTTCCAGGCTCGCCCCTTCGAGGTGCGAGAAGGCATGGATGACGCAGCCGTCCCCCACCGTGACGCGCGGCCCGAACACCACATGAGGCTCCACCAGAACGTCCTGGCCCAACACCGTGTCGACGCTCAGGAAAACCGTCTCCGGCGCCACCAGCGTCGCCCCGCCGATCTGGGCGGCGCGGCGCAGGCGCGACTGGATCTCGGCCTCCGCCACGGCGAGCTGGACGCGGTCGTTGACCCCCTGCGCCTCCGCCTCCTCCACTCGCACCACGGCGACGGACAGGCCCTCGGCCACCGCCAGGGCGACGGCGTCGGTGAGATAGTATTCGCCCGCGGCGTTGGCGTTGCCGATCCGGTCCAGGATGGCCAGCGCGTGGCGCCCGGACAGGGCCATCAGCCCGGCGTTGCACAGGCCGACGCGGCGCTCCTCGTCCGTGGCGTCCTTGTCCTCGCGGATCGCGGTGACGCTGCCATCCTGCGTGAGGACACGGCCGTAACCCGTTGGCCTGTCGGTGTCGAAGGCGAGGACGGCGATGGCCGCACCCTCGGCCAGCGGCGCGCGCAGGCGCGTCAGGGTCGCGGCGGTGACGAGCGGGGTGTCGCCGAAGGCGACCACGACGTCGTCGGCATCCTCGGCCAGGGTGTCGCGGGCGGCCAGCACCGCGTGCGCGGTGCCCAGGCGCTCGGCCTGGGGATGGACCCGCGCCCCGGGGGCGATGGCGGCGACCTCGGCCTCCACCGCCGCCTGACCCGGCTCGGCCACCACCGCGATACGCCCGGCACCCGCCTCCCGGGCGGCGGTGAGGACGTGCCCGAGCATGGTCCGGCCGGCGACGGCATGCAGGACCTTGGGCAGCGCCGACCGCATCCGCGTGCCCTTGCCGGCGGCCAGGACGATCGCCGTGAGAGTCCGTCCGGCCGATCCGTGTCGTGTGGTCATCCTGCCTTCGCCTCGCGGTTCGTCGCGCCGGTGCACGCTTGCCCGGACAACAGGTCGACGACCGGCCGGGCGGCCCCCGTGGAATCGCGCCGACGGTCCAATCAGGCGGTCTAATCAGGTTCGTGCGGCCAAGCCAACTTTGACGCGGCCAAGCCAACTTTGACGCGGGCAAACCGACGCCGCACGGGCGAACCGGCGCCTCCGCCGATGGCCCGAAAGTCGCTTGGCCTTCCGGGCCGGTCGGCACGAGTCCTTAACGCCCCGTTCAGGCCCCGGCATGGTAGGGAGGCCATCGACCGCCCGTGCGAACGACCCCCGTGTTCGCCGCTTCGAACGAACCGACATGAAGGCCGCATGACCCTGCCGACCCGGTCCACCCCCTTCCGATCCCCCTCGCTCCCCCCGGACTCCGGCTCGACCCGCAGGGACGTTCTGCGCCAGGGGGGCGTGGCGATGGCCGCCCTCGCCCTGGCGCCGGCCGCGGCCGCGGCGCAGGAGGCCGCCTCCGCCCTGCCCGCCGCCGGCACGCCGTTCTCGCCCGGCCTCGTTACCGATCTCGCCCGGGCGCTCGCCGCCAAGCCCTACCAGCGCCCGGCGGCAGACCTGCCCGAGTCCCTGTCCGGCCTGAGTCGCGACCAGTACGCCGCCATCCGCACGGTCCCCGGCAGCGCGATCTTTGCCGGCGACGACCTCGGCTTCACCGTCGAACCGCTGCACCGCGGCTCGGTCTACGGCGACCGCGTGACGCTCACCCTCGTCGCGGACGGCGTCCAGCGGCCGGTGCCCTACGATCCGGCGCGCTTTGCCGAGGGCGGGCCGGCGCTGCCCGCCTTCAAGGACGACCCGGGCTATTCCGGCATCCGTATCCGGTCTCGGTTCGGCGGCGGGGATCTGGCCGATTTCGCCCTGTTCCAAGGGGCCTCCTTCTTCCGCCTCGTCGCCTCGGGCCAACGCTTCGGCGCCACCGCCCGCGCCTTGACCCTGCGCCCGGCCGATCCGCGCGGCGAGGAGTTCCCGCAGTTCCGCGCCCTCTGGATCGAGCGTCCGGCCGCTCCTGACGCGATCGTGATCCACGCCCTCGTCGAATCCGAATCGGCCACCGCCGCCCTGCGGATCGACTGCCGGCCCGGCCCGGCCTCCACCGCCGAGGTCTCGGGCACCCTGTTCGCCCGCGCCGCCCTCGACCACCTCGGGCTGGCCAGCATGACGACGCGCTACCTGTTCGGGCCGAGCGAGCGGCGCGGCGCCGAGGACATCCGCGCCGCCGTCCACGGCTCGGAGGGCCTGCGCATCCGCACCGGCGCCAACGAGGCGATCTGGCGGCCGCTGCGCAACCCAGAGACCCTGCAGATCTCGTCCTTCCTCGACGAGAGCCCGAAGGGCTTCGGCCTGATGCAGCGCTCGCGCGACTACGCCACCTACCAGGACGACATCAACGGCTGGGAGCGCCGCCCCTCGCTCTGGGCCGAGCCGCGCGAGCCCTGGGGGGCGGGCGCGGTCAGCCTGCTGGAGATCCCGAGCGATTCCGACGCCAACGAGAACGTGCTGGCCTATTGGCGCCCCAAGGAAGGGCTGGCGGCCGGGGCCGAGCGGGCCCTGGCCTACCGCCTGACCTGGGGATGGGACGCGCCCGAGCGGCTGCGGCTGGCCCCCGTCACCGCCACCCGCAGCGGCCGCGGCTCGGCCGAGGGCCGGCGCCGGTTCGCGGTGGATTTCAGCGGCGACGACTTCACCGGCGGCGCGGAACTCCAGACCGAGCTCACGGCTTCCCCCGGCACGATCGTGACGCGCACGCTCTACCGCTATCCCGAGCGGCGGACGGTGCGGGTGGCGTTCGAGCTCGATCCGGCCGGTGCGAAGGCCTGCGAATTGCGGCTCCTCCTGCGGCGCGACGACAGGCCCGTGACCGAAACATGGCTGTACCGTTGGACACCCTGACCCCCCCGCATTCCGACGCCGACCGGCATCCCGCCCCGCCCCCGGAGGCGGGTCCGGCCAGGCCGACCGAGGCGACATCCGCCGTCCCGCCGGAGGCCCATCACGCGATGCCGCCGGAAGCACCGCTGGCGATGCCGGTGCAGGACCTCGGCGCCTGGGACCCGCGCTCCGGCCATCGCCCGGCCCGGCCCGAACGCCGCCCCTGGCTGGCGCGCGCCTTCGTGTTTGGAGGCGCGGCACTGCTGACCGCCTACGGCGCCCTGCAGATGTACGAAGTGGTCTCGGTCTCAGGCGGCACCACGGCGCTGCAGTACGTGCTGCTCGTCCTCTTCACCCTCAACTTCTCCTGGATCGCGCTGGCCTTCACGGGCGCGATCCTCGGGTTCGTCGTGCTGTTGCGCGCACCGCGCCACAAACCCCTGGCCGGGGCGCTCGCCACACGCACCGCGGTGGTGATGCCGGTCTACAACGAGGCCACCGCCCGCACCTTCGCGGGCATCGAGGCGATGCGGGCCGAGGTCGAGGCCACCGGCCACGGCGCCGCCTTCGACTGGTTCGTGCTGTCGGATTCGACCCAGGGCGACGCCTGGATCGCCGAGGAGCGCGCTTTCCTGGCTCTGCGCGAGCGCCTCGGACCCGAGGCGCGCCTGTACTACCGCCACCGGGCCAAGAACCATCATCGCAAGGCCGGCAACATCGGCGACTTCGTGAGCCGCTGGGGCGCCTCCTACGACCACATGCTGGTGCTCGATGCCGACAGCCTGATGAGCGGCCCCTGCATCGTGGCGCTCGCCTCCGCCATGGAGGCGGACCCGGACGCCGGCATCGTCCAGTCGCTGCCGCTCATCATCAACCGCAACACCCTGTTCGCCCGCGTGCAGCAGTTCGCCGCCCGGATCTACGGGCCGGTGATCGCCACCGGCCTCTCGGCCTGGTCTGGGTCGGACGGCAACTACTGGGGCCACAACGCCATCATCCGCACCCGCGCCTTCGCGCAGGCCTGCGGCCTGCCCGACCTGCCCGGCAAGCCGCCGTTCGGCGGCCACGTCCTGTCCCACGACTTCGTCGAGGCGGCGCTGATCCGGCGCGCCGGCTGGAGCGTGACGATGCTGCCGACCCTGCCGGGCTCCTACGAGGAGAGCCCGCCTTCTCTCATCGACGTGGCTGTGCGAGACCGGCGCTGGGCGCAGGGCAACCTCCAGCACTCGGGCATCATCGGCGCTGCCGGCCTGCGGGCGGCCTCGCGCCAGCATTTCGCCACCGGCATCGCCGGCTACGTCGCCTCCCCGCTCTGGCTCGCCCAGCTCGTGGTCGGCATCGCGCTGGTGCTGCAGACGGCCACGATCCAGCCCGATTATTTCTCCGGCGATTCCGGCCTGTTCCCGAACTGGCCGCGGTTCGACCCGGTGCGCGCGCTCCAGCTCTTCGGCCTGACCATGGGCATCCTGCTGGCGCCCAAGCTCCTCGGCCTCCTCCTCGCCCTGTTCGACGGGCCGGTGCGCCGGGCCAGCGGCGGCGCGCTCCGGCTGGTGCTCTCGAGCCTGATCGAGACCCTGCTGTCGGCGCTCATCGCGCCCATCGCGATGCTGATCCAGTCGGGCTCGGTCTTCCAGATCCTGGCGGGCCGCGACACCGGCTGGAACCCGCAGCGGCGCGACGACGGCTCGATCCCGTTCTCGGACATCGTGCGCCGCCACCGCTGGCACATGGCGCTGGGCCTGGTGACGGGGGTCGCGGCCTTCGCCATCGCCACCTCGCTGTTCCTGTGGATGTCGCCGACCATCCTCGGCCTGGTGCTGGCCATCCCGATCTCCTGGGCGAGCGGGCAACTCGCCTGGGGGCTCGGCCTCAAGCGCCTCGGGCTCCTGATGACCCCGGAGGAGCGCGATCCCCCCGCCGTGGCCACCGCCGCCGGCAGCCTCGCCCGGCGTAACGCCGCCATGGGCCTCGACGACGCCCCCGCGCTCGCCGCCATCCACGCCGACGCGCACCTGGCGGCCGCCCATGCCCTGATGCTGCCCCCGGCCAGCCCGCGTTCCCGTGGCGCCATCGATCCGGACCGGACGTTGGCGGCGGCCAAGCTCGCCGAGGCCCGGACCCTGGACGAGGCGACGGCCTGGCTGTCGCCGAAGGAGCGCCTGGCGGTCCTCCACGACCGCCCGCTCCTCGATCGCCTGAAGAGCCTGTCCTGAGCGCTCGTCCCGCCGCCGGGAAATACCGATTTCCGTCCCGGCGGTTTGGGCGTAGAGACGCGATGTCCGGGCGGCCTGCGCTCCGGAAGGGTGGCCGAGTGGTTTAAGGCAGCGGTCTTGAAAACCGCCGTGGGGGCAACTCCACCGTGGGTTCGAATCCCACCCCTTCCGCCAAATGTACCTGTAAGTTCTTGATTTAGTTAATAAAATTTGACCGTCTCTTACATGGCCCCAATGGTGGCCCCAATAACGATCACGAACATAAGCGGACATCGACGGGCTTCCACGGTCGAACCCTGCATCTCGTCTCGCATCCTCCGCAAGTCGCTAAAGCTCAGGCTTTTCCCGGCAATCAATCTCGACGGCGTCCCGGTCTGAGGGGCAGCGGAGGCTGATCACCTTCGGCTGGACGCACCAGAAACTCGGCCACGTCGACCCGTAGGGCAACAGCAAGGCGATCTAATACGTCGATCGTGGGATTGAAGCTGCGCCGCTCAATCCCACTCACGTAGCCGCGGTCCACGCCAGCATCGACGGCAAGCGCTTCCTGAGAAAGCCCCCGTTCAACCCGCAATCGTCGCAGATGCCACGCCACGCGGGCTCGTCCGTCCATGGTTCGGACGCGACCAGCTTGCCCAGGCTGAAACCATCGAATATGTTCGACACAATTGCCGTGAGACGCTGACTTGAGACGGTTATCCCCGTCACGCCATCAGTGCGGTGTATGGGGACTTCATTTCGATGCGGGTGCGCATCCATCGCGGCGCGCACGAGATCGGCGGCAGTTGCGTCGAGCTGGAGCACGAAGGTTCCCGCCTTCTACTGGACTTCGGCCTACCACTGGACGGGGACCCTGAGGACACGAGCCGCCACCCGGTGATCGATGGTCTAACCGGCGGCGCAGATCTGCTCGCTCTCGTACTCAGCCACGGCCACCGCGACCACATCGGCCTCAGTCACCTCGCCGGGCCGGACCTGCCGGTGGCGCTCGGCGCTGCCACCCTTCGTATTCTGCAGGCGGCATTCGCCTTCGTCCCCGATTGCCACGTGCCCACCAACACCATCACGTTTACAGACCGCCAGCCGCTCACCTTCATACCGTTCACGGTTACCCCCATCCTCGTCGACCACTCGGCCTACGATGCCTACGCCCTGCTGGTGGAGGCAGGCGGACAGCGCCTGCTGTACTCGGGCGACCTACGCGGGCACGGGCGCAAGGGCGCGCTGTTCGAGCGACTGCTGCGCGAGCCGCCGCAAGACATCGACACCCTGCTGATGGAAGGCTCAAGCCTCGGCCGGCTCGACGACAACCGCACCTTCCCGACCGAGGTAGAGATCGAGGACCGCTTCGTCGACTTGTTCGAGGACACCGTGGGACTCGCCCTGGTCGCGGCCTCGGCCCAGAACATCGATCGCGTGGTCTCACTCTACCGTGCCTGCAAGCGTGCCGGCCGGACCCTCGTCATCGACCTCTACGCCGCCGAGGTCCTGGCTGCGACCGGCAATCCGCGCATCCCACAATCCGACTGGCCGAACGTCGCCGTCTTCGTGCCCCACCACCAGCGCGTCCGCATCAAGAGGACCAACCGGTTCGACCTAATCGAACGGCACGGCAGGAACCGCATCTACGCGGAGGACCTCGCCACCCTGGCACCGCGGGCCGCCCTTCTGTTCCGCCACTCGCTGCTGCCCGACCTCGACCGGGCCGGGTGCCTCACCGACGCACGCGCGATCTGGTCACAGTGGGACGGCTACCTGCGCCAGCCGCGAGGGCAGGCACTCGCGGCTGACCTAGCCGCCCGTGCCATCCCACTCACTCACGCCCACACCTCGGGGCACGCAAGCATCCCGGACCTCAGACGCCTCGTCGAGGCGATCGGCCCGCGCCGGCTCGTACCCATTCACACCTTCGCACCCGAGCAGTTCCCGGCGCTGTTCGGACCAAGCGTGCGCATCGAACAGGACGGGACTTGGTGGGAGTGTGCAGCGTGAATAATCCAGTTTCCGTTTTCCGGGCCCTGAGCCCCAGCTTCATCGACGCCCTGGAGGCCTTGGCGGAACGGGCAGGTTGGTGGCAGGACGTGCTCGCTCACCCCGACCTGATCCTGGCGGTGCGGCGCGAGGCAGTGAACGTCTACCACCGCGGCGCCTCGATCTTCCGCGTCACCTTCCCGAACGGCACGGTCACGGCGGAGACGCACGCCAAGTATCTCCTGCGCCAGCGCCAAACGACGGTTCGGCTCGACCCGGCAGGGGGCTTCGGGATCGACCCGGCCAGCGCCGTATGGACGGACTATGCCGGTCCCGCGACCTTGGCCGAGATGCTTCGGGCCGCTTCCGCACTGGCAGGCCTGGAGAAGACTGGCCTGCACCGGCTGCTGCGCAACGCCACCAACGTGATCGATGTCGAGATTGCGCTGACGGGTTCCACACCCGGCAACACCACCACGGGGAACGACGAGCACAACAACGAGGGTGTCGAGGCCGACGCGGCGCTACTAGACGGCACGGCAGTCGCGTCCCCAACCCAGAGGCAGGACCGGCTCGACGTGGCGAGCCTGGAGGAGAGGGGCAACCCAGACGAGGCGTGGCTGGTGTTCCACGAGGCTAAGATCGCCGCGAATCCAGAACTGCGCGCCGCGCCGGACAACGTGCCAGCGATCGTCGAGCAGGTGGCGCGCTACACAGAGACCCTGACCCGGGAAGCCGATCGGCTCGTCGCCGGCTACCAGGCGCTGTGCCAAGACCTCACTCGGCTCGACGCCCTGCGCCAGCGGGTGCAGGGAACCACAGGCGTATCGGAGGCCGATCTCTGGCGGCGCGATCCGTTGGCAGCAGAAGTCGCCAAGGGAAAGCGGTGTTTGCGGGTCGACCCGCGCCCACGGCTCGTCGTGTTCGGCTTCGACGCCAACCAGCGCAATGGCATCCTCGGCGGGCACCTCAACCGACTGCAGGCAGAGCCGTTCAGTCTCGCAGTCCGGGCCATCGGCAACCCGGGCGCGGGCACCAGCAACGCCTTCCGGCGACCGTAGCTAATCGTCTCGACACGCTCGCAGATTGTGGATGCGACCGCCAGCCGCACCCACAATCTGCGCTCAGCTGTAAATTCCGAGGGGGGTCTACGTGAATCCCTAGTCCCGGCTCGTTCGAGCCCCGACGGGACTTCGTCATCATGTCGCTGCCCACTCCCGCCCTCACCCGCGGCACCTTCCACGCCGCCCTCTTGGCTCTGCTGTGCTTCTCCGAGCAGGCCCAATCTGAACCGCGTCTCGAAGGCCGCTTCCAGGGCCGCGGCGAAGGGCTCCTCACCCTGCGCGTCGCCGACGTTTCGACCGAACCGAACCGGCCCGAGTATTACGTCACCACCGACACCGCCGTGCCGAACGAGTGCACCGGCAGCGTGGGTGGACTGGCCACCCTGATCAATCCCGGCACCCTGCGACTGCGCCAGAAGGGTGAGGGCAGCGAGCAGACCTGCGAGGTGACGCTGCGCTTCAGCCCCGATCGCAGCCGCGTGACGATGTCGGCGCAGAACTGCAGCGACTACCACGGAATGTCCTGCGATTTCGCCGGAGCGCTCAAGCGCCGCTGATCCGGACTAGGGCCGAGCGCGACCACAGCCGCGTTCGTCCACTGCCGCGACTGGCCGCCCCCCGGTCCACCCTCTCTCCTGCCTCCGAAACGGAGCCGCCCCATGCGCACCCTGCTGCCGCGTGCAACCCTGACGCTTGCCCTGCTCCTTGCCGCCCCGGCGGCCCACGCCAATCCGCCGGTCGACGAGACAAAGGCGGGGTTGTGCCTCGACCTCAAGGTCGACGGCCAGGTTTGTCGCTGCAACCACGACTTCCGGCTCGTCGACGACGGCCAGGGCGAGATCACACTCGTCACCGGCTACGACGAGGCCAAGGCCGGCGTGAAGACGGTGGTGGCGTTCGCGACCGCCCAGGCACCCGACATGGAGAACGCCTACGGCTACGCCCTGCGCCTGACCTCGGTGACGCTGATGCCGGTGGGGAACCCCGACAGCCAACGGCATTGGCCGGCCACCGGCCTGTGCTTCATGGTCAAGCCGAACCCGGTGCGGGCGGGGACAACGCCGATCAAGCAGGACATCGTCATCCTGTGCACGGCCCACCTCACCGACACGGCCGCTCGTGTTCGCCGCTTCGACTGGAAGTTCGTGTTTTGACGATGCCCCACGAGCACTTTCAGCACCATGATTGGAGCGGCCCCATGCACAGACCAACGACACGAAAGCTCGCGGCCCTCCTCGCCTGCCTAAGCCTGACACCTGCCCCGACCAACGCGGCCGAGCTGATCCCCGGGCGCTGCCACATGAGCACCTGCAACTGGTTCAGCGTCGAGGAGAAAGATCTGGCCGGCACCGCGAAGATGGGGGCGTTGTTCAAGGTCGTGCTCGAGGGCTGGCAGTCCCACCACCCGGACAGCAACTACGCCCGCAAGACACAGCGGCAGGGCGGGCAAGCGAGAACCAGCTACGTCTTCTGCTCCAAGTCGAAGCCGGCACTTATCGATCGCGATGCACAGGGTCGCTGGGCCGCGGAGTACCTGCCGATCAACGCCGCGTTCGGACCGCCGGGCGTGCTGGAGACGGCGGCGACGATCTACTTCGCCGTCTGCCATGCGATCGGCGCAGGCAGCCAAGAGGACACCACCGACCTTGCCCGCCGGTTCGGCTACCCGGAGCAGGAGGAGAAAGGACCGGCGGAGACGCCGATCACACGGCCCGAGGACATCCTGAGGCCATGAGTACCACCCGCCGATCAGAGAGACATTCCATGCACTTCGAGGCTGAACGCAGACCGGAATGCCCGGAGAAAAAGGCGGCGACCGTACCGTCGGTCGGCATCTTCTGGGGCGTGCCGGAAGACGACAGAACCGTGCTCGTCACTCACCGCACACCCTTGGCGGAAGCGGAAAGCTACGGCGACTGCCTCACCCATCCCCACGGGCACAACGAAGTCTGGGAGGGATGGCGGCGGCTCGGAGCCACGGCTCTGCGCCGCCAGGGCCTGCCCGCCGCAATCGCTGCGCATGAGTACGAGGTCTTCCCGCGCGGGCGTGTCGTCTACATGCGGCCGGCCGTGTTGTTCACCCTCTACGCCGACCGGCGGCTTCAACGGCCCGACACGGTCGCCGAACTCGTCCGGCGATTTGGCCTGACTGAACAGCGCCACGTCGTGCGATCCGACGTGCACTACCGCAGCTGAGCCCAAGGCAGAGGAGCGCCCTCAAGGGAGCATCATCGCAGAATTCATGGCGAACGTCCTTCCGACAGACCGACCCCCTCCTACTATTTGGTCAGCGAGAACAAAGGTGACAAGCTCCCGACGGGATGACTGTCAACCGTCTCGCCCACATCCAAGAAAGCTACCCGAAACAGCCCAGGCCAAGTGTTTGAAAGTTGAGCGGTCCGCGTATCCATCTTCTGCCGGGATAGCGGCATCACGGACACCCGCGAGCTGTCGCTCAGCCCCGACGGGGACAGACTTACCTGCGGCAACTAAATAAGCTGGCACAAGGGGAATATAGAAACCGCTTTACGCCACAAGCCGACAGCAGATCATCGCCAAAATCCGAACGTTCAGCTTCACGCCAAAATCAAACGTCGGCAAAGTCATGGCGCTTCCTCTAATGCAGCCATTAGATGTTTGCTATCAATTGCTAATTCGCTCGACAAATCGCTACCTATCCAAAGCGACACGCAGCCGTCGCGCACGCTCCTTGAAGGCAATCTCGCCGCCTTCAAGAATACCGCACACAGCTGTGCGGATACCCAGTTCTTCGAGTCCGCCAGAGTTGTAGGTAATAGGCGGAAGATGACCACGCTTATGCGGTCCAGCTTTAGCAACTATGATCTGATCGGCGTCTGTATTTATCACAAGATTGGCGTTGTGAGTCACCATAATTACTTGACGCATATTCTTCGCTGTCATGAAAAGCTGAACCAACTCGTCGTAAATGCTTTTCGGATCAAGATTTTCTTCTGGTTGATCGATAATTAGCGGCCGCGTGTCGGTGTCGTCTAGAGCAAGGTACAGCAGCAGGAGAACGATACCGCGGGTCCCCGGCGACAAGTGCCGGATGTCGATGCCGTCATAATCGATGCTGTAGGTCAGTGTGATGTGCGAGGTCCCGTACAGCCATTTAGCGAACTGCTTGGCCCAGTGCCGGAAATTCGCCGCGTCGGCACGTGGGACGTTGGCTAGATCTAGCAGGGTCCGCTGATGTTGAGATAGGAAATCGGAGATCGCCCCGAACACGGCCTGCTCGTCGCCTTCTTCCCAAGCTGATCGCAGGGCTTTCTCGGCATACTCTCGGAGTGTGCCACGACCCTTGAAGTCTCCTCCCCTTAGATCGAAAAGTTTCTCGCCCTTAGCGGCCCAGCTATCAAGGTCAACGTTACGGTTCACGGAAAACGAGAGCTTTGCAACCGTTTTCGAGGCGGCTGAGAGACGCTCGGTCAGTGGGGCGTACAGCCCCCGGAGCGTCTCCTGTTCTTGAACGATTGACTTGAAAATCTCTCGATAGGTCTCGTTCCTGGTGTTTCGCAGTTCGCCGGCGCGGGTACTCGCCTGCAGAGCGTCCGTGATCCTGTCGTTGAGCTGGTTCAGAGCAGCTCGCTCCTCGTCAACTTTCTTTGAAACCGCCGCGTACCGCGCCGCAGTGGTCGAGTCCGTGTTGATCTGCGCTTGGATACGGCCGATCTCGGCGTCAAGGATTGCCAAACTTTCCCGCGAGAGGTCAGCGTTAGGCGCGATCAAGGCCGTCCGTAGGTCGACGACGGAGACGGCCTTACCCCGCCAACTATCCGAACTTTTCTGAGCGGCTGATGCCCGGTTGGTTAGTGTAGAATCAACATCGCCGGCGTACTCAAGCAGGAATGCAGACCAGTCGGTCTCTTCCAGAGCAGCAGCACGATGTCTCGCCTTGGATTGAGCCAGCGCCGTCAGAGCGCCAACGTTCTGAAAATGCCTGACCTCGTCCTGCAGAATTGCAACGGCACTCTTCCGAGCGTTCCACGCCCTGATCTGTCCTCGCGCGTAGTCGGCCGCTGCAGTCAGTTCGGCAAGACGCTGCACCCGATCCTCGCTGCCTGTTGTGACCAGTTTCTTGCGGTCAGCCTCCAAGGACTCGATTATTATCGCGCGCCGTTTGGCATGCCCCTGCAAGTCAGTAAGCTGCCGCTGCTTCTCCAGCTCGGTGTTAATCTCTTCGGATATATTGGCAACGGCATCCTCTGCGCGCCTCCGCGCCTGTGCAAACCGGGCCGTCGCTTCGTCTCGCATATCGTCGAAATTGATGGCGCCGTCTCGATCCACAAGCGAATGGGATGCGAAAATGACGCGTTCGATTTCTCCAACCAGCTCGTCCGTCATGCCGTCAGACGAACAAAGCTCCTCGACGAATTGCTGGGAGAGGTATCGCGCGCGGGGGAAATCGCTTGATGATGCTACCCAGGTTCCGTCAATCGGACGCTCAACAATGTCGTCGTCATCCCACTCGATCCGGACCGCAGCCCCTCCCAGTAGATTAGACCGCGCTCCGGTTCGGACATTGCGGTTCTGAGCGCGCGCCATGAAAGAGGCCGGGCTCAAGCGGTTTGGAAGCGCGTCGCAACCGGCAGCGATCATGTCAGCCAGCGCGGTCTTCCCAGACCCTCGCGCGCCGATGATTGTCACAAGTCCAGGGTTGAGTTCGATCACCGAAGTCTGCGCCCAATCTGTGTTCAGGATCTCAACCCGCCTGATGACTTCCGACCCTACACTGCCAACCGGCGCGGCCGATCCGACATAGGTGCGCCCCGCGGGATCGATGCAGGCCTGCCGCAAGGCATCAAACCGGACATCGCCCTTGATCCAGGAGTAGCGGTCCGCGTCAGGTAGGCCGACGGTTGCCAGAGCATGTGCATCGCAGCCGTGGAGACAGGGCTTCAGGCCGCGGTAACGCTGCTTCAGCTCGCCCTCACTCGCGGTCTTTCGGGCGAGCCAGAAGTCACGCTGGGCGCCGCTGCTAGCGAAGATGACATCGGCGAAGTGCTCCATCTCCTCGCGCAACGTCTGGTCGGCAGCGTTCCGCATGCCTGAAGTCCCGTCGGTCTCGGTCCCAGAAACCGCGATGAGGACATTCGTGTTCGCCCAATCGCTCTTCCCGTACGCGGTACGGAGCTGACTGAACTCAACCTTGAACTGTAGGGCGCCGTGCGACAGCGCAGCAAGCTCGGACACTTTTGATGGATCAGCAGCGCGGCCCAACCTTATTAGCTCGTCGCGCCGGCATCGATAGGTGTCACCGTGTGCCTCGAAGGTAAGCTGCTCTAAGAAACGCTTGGCCGAGGCAACGTGATCTGCGCCATCCGGCGAGATCAGCAAGTGTAGGTTGATGAACCGGCCCTTCACGGTCTGAAGGCCCAGTCGAAGCTCAACGTTTGGGAATATCAGAGCGCAGCGGGAGAGCTCGGCGCGCCGTGCGCAGATCTCTTCATAGGTGTCCAGGACGTAGTAGTCGGTAACGCCGATTGCATGGATCTCTGGCGACGCTTCGTTCAACAGGCGCACGTATTCCGAGGCGCGGTTCTCGCCCCGGAATTGGTCGTTCATGATGGTGCCGGGTGCGTGAATGTGGGGGTCCCATCGGTGCCAACGGGATCCAGAATTGAGCGTAGCGAGCAAGGGGACTTTCCGAACGTGTGCCGACAGGACGGCTCACCAATGTGCCGCATCTCATTTTCGGCGCAACTGGAGATCAAGGCAACCGGAGATTGGAATTTATGAATAAGCGAGAGGGATTTTGAGGCGTCGAGCCAAAAGCCCCTTCCTTCATTCTGAATTACGGAAGCGGTCGGTCCACTTCCGGCCAACTACCGCTGTTCGACCGAGCGTATAGAGGTGCCCGAAAGCGGACGATCCTAGCTTCTGCAAAGGGCCAACTTCGGAAATGGCTCAACCACGTAGGAATGAAAAGACACACCAGCGCATCCCTGCGAAGGCCCGCAAGGCAATCGCATGTCTCTCGGCTTTCTGAACCGCTAAATCTTCAGATAAAAAACACCCCCGGCGAGCAGGAAGAAGACGTACACACCACGACCGCCAGATGACGATGGCCACGATGCCTACGACCACCACCAACGCGTTGCACCACACGACGCCGACCACCACACTGACAGCCGGCTGGCATACCTCGCCGTTCCAAGTGCCCGGACAGGCATACGCTCAGACCCAATCCAGCCCGTGTTCATCCTGCCGGCCGACCCGGGAACCCTGACCTGACCGCAGCACCGCGGTCGCCGTCAGGACACCAACCACCATGGTCAACTACCTTCCTGTCCCCGCAGGGACCGGCGACGCTGTCCCCACACACCTTCATGACCTCATCGACCCAGGCGATCTGGGCCCGATCGAGCGCGTACCGCTCATCCCCGAGGCCGCCCGGCGCCACCACCACGTCTTCGTGCGCGCCGACCACCGGTTCAAGGCCGCCGCCCGGTTCCTCCAGGCCCTCTGGCGTGAGGACCGCGACCTGCCCATCGGCTACCACACCGATTCTTCGGGCAAGCGCCGCCGTCGCCTCGGCTCCCGCATCGGCACCGCGGCAGGCGAGCAGGGCACCAACTTCATCCACCCGGGCATCGTCCCGGTCGTGGCCCGGGCCCTGGCCTACCGTGAACCAGGCGCCGTTTATGACCTGGACCGCCTCGAGACCAACCTGCTTTCGTCGCAGCCCCTGACCTTCAACCTGTTCGGCCTGCTCGCCCGCGACCTCGTCCTGGCCACCCGCTTCATGGGGGAGTTCATCCCAGGGCTAATGAAGGAGGTCACGGACCTCGCCTTCGAGCACAGCCCGGGCCGCGGCGATGCCCGCTTCACCCAGGATGGCACCGCCTTCGACGTCGCCGTGCGTGGGCGCAGTGAGACAGGCGAGCGGCTCTTCGTCGGTATCGAAGTAAAGTACAGCGAGAGCAGCTTCGAGACGGTGCCGCGCTTCAGCCCCCGTTACGCCGCCATCGCCCCGACCACAAACCTCTTCGTGGACCCCGCCGCCGCCACGTTGCACGCCAACCCCTGCCAGCAGCTGTTCCGCCAGCACTGCCTCGCCGCCACCATCCTCGACCAGGGCTTTGCCGACCGAGCCGTGCTGGTACTCATTGCCCCCCAGCACAACACACTCACCGCGACTGCGGCCACCACCTACACCCGCCACCTTCGTGACCCGGCGAGTGGACCGATCCCATTCATCCCCCGCACGCTGGAGCAGGCGATCACGGCACTCGCGGCAACGGGCCTCACGGACCACGCCCGCGCACTGCACCGCCGCTACACCGACTGGTGGCTGGTCGATGGCGAACTGCAGCTCGATGCCGCCCCGAACGAGACCAACCTGTTCGTGCATCCCCGGAACGCCAACCGGAAACGATCCCGTCCCGAAGCACAACCGCACCGCAAGGCCGCCTGACAACCTCCGGGCGCCGCGGCCCGCACCATTACCACCCCAACATTGGGTCCCGGCAATACAGCACGCCGGGACTCACAACGCCTGAGGAATGTTTAGCCACAGTGACCACCCTCACGAGCGCTTGATGGCATCACCAGACCGCTGCAGAGCGAAGCTATATCCAGACACGCCTTCATCGATTAATTGGCCAAAGCCGGCCCAACGACCGGCGACGCCGCCCGCGATGTCAGGGCGGACGCAGCCACACTTCTCCTGCCCTACAGCCTCTACTTCATGGTAGCGGCACTTCTTATTCCCCACTACGGTTTGTCCGCCCAGCATGCGGTGCGGCGTCTTCTCTCGGACGTCACCACCGTGCTCACATCACCCAACCGCCAGACCTTTGACACCTACGTCACAAGCCAGCGCTTCCGAACGACGCCTGGCATGCTGAGCCGCGCACTCGTCGATCTGCAGGAATTCAAGCCAGCCCTCGATCTACAGCAACCCAGCTTCGTCGCAGTCGAACTCGACCTACGCCCGCATGCCAACAGTGCCATGCGAGTGTGCAGCGCCGACGGCCACGTTGAAGAGCGTCGGCCGCTTCAGACAGCTCACAGATCACCCTATCACCTCACGGTCAGCACCGCGGACGAGCCGGAGCATGGAGGCCACGACAGCACGTTACTGCTAAGCTTCATCCTTGAACCCATCCACTGCAGCGGCCGGCGACTGGAGACACGGCTGACCATCGCAACCCGCCTCATTCCGGAGTTCTGGTGGTCGCCAACCATCCCCAACGAACTTGCCGCGCTCACGGAGTGGTGGCTGCATCAGCTCAACCTACACCTCGCGACTGCATAGCAAGGTACCGACAAGGACGGCCAACACGCGGTCGCCCGCCTACCTTCGTCGCCCTACCCAACTACCGATACGACCGACGACGGCCGGCCGTCCCAGGCCTGGTATCCGACAGCACCGGCACCACCCGCCGCACACCATCACCAAATGCTGGCCGCATGAGGCGAGGTCAAGTGTTTGAAACTTCAGCGGTCGCATCCGCCTACTGGTGTTCGGATGGCGCCTACACCTGCCCCCGCGACCTCCAGCACAGTCCTTGCCAGCGGCCCCATTACGTTGCGGACATCATTACCGCTTTGCGCCAACAACGGACCTCCGGCCCGCAGGGGCTGAATCGCCGCTTGCGACCCAACTACGCCGTAAGAGCAAGCCAACGTATCTCTTGAAAGCAGACGTTGCAGTCGATCTCGCCGTGCGAGGGCATGATCTCGGATCTCCGCCTTTCAGAGTGGTGACGCCGCCGCATCATTCCTCTGACTGCTCCTGGGTGACGGCCGTATGCCGTGGTTGAGGACGAGTCGGTGGTCACGCTGACGTCACCAATCTTTTTCGTGTGTCAGTGGAATAGACGCGCCCGTTCGGCATCTCTCCCGATGCGGTCATGGTCGACCGCCGGAGACCTCACTCATGCACACCATGCTGATCCGCGCTGCCTTTGCGGCCTTCGCCTTCTCCGCCGTCGCCGCCCAGGCCGCTGCGCCTGCGATGACGGCCGAGACTGCCAAGGGGCCGGCGCTCGTCGATTCCAAGAGCATGACCCTCTACACCTTCGACAAGGACATGGGCGGCAAGTCGATGTGCAACGGCCCCTGCGCCGCCAACTGGCCGGCACTGATGGCCGCCTCCGGCTCGGCTGCTAGTGGCGACTGGACGATGGTGACGCGGGACGACGGGACGATGCAGTGGGCCTACAAGGGCAAGCCGCTCTACACCTTCGCCAAGGATACGAAGCCCGGCGACATCACCGGCGACGGATTCCTCAACGGTGCATGGCACATCGCCAAGCCCTGATCGGTAAAGCCTCGTGGACGAGATCGCCGCCCTCATCGAACCGCAGATCCCAGCGTTGCGGCGCTACGCAGTCGCACTGTTGCGGGACCGCGAAGCGGCGGATGACCTCGTCCAGGACACGTTGGAGCGGGCGTTGTCCGGCTGGTCCGGACGTCGCCGCGACGGCGACCTGCGAGCCTGGCTGTTCACGATCGAGCGCAACCTGTTCCTCGGCACTGTTCGACGCCGGGGCCGGCGCGGCATCGATGTCGGCGCTGAGGCTTTGGAGCAGGTGCCCGATCCGGGTGCCGACCCTGAGGCCGTTATGGGGGCACGCGACGTGCTCACCGGACTCGACGCCCTGCCCGAGGAGCAGCGCTCAGTGCTACTGCTCGTCGCGGTCGAGGATCTGTCTTATGCGGAAGCGGCGCAGGTGCTCGGAGTACCACTGGGCACGGTGATGTCGCGGTTAAGCCGAGCCCGGGAGCGGATGCGAAGTTTTCTGGAAACGGGCCGAATCGGCTTGTTAAGGAGGGTGAAATGAGCGGGGATCCGCGCCCGGTCGGCGAGGACGACCTGCACGGCCTGATCGACGGTCATCTCGAACCGGAGCGGCAGGCGCTGGTCGAGGCATGGCTCAGGGGAAACCCCGCGCGGGCGGCCGAGGTCTCGGCGGATCGCGCCCTGCGCGAGCGCTTGCGTACCCGCCTCGCGCCGATTGCCGAGGAGGCGATCCCGGCGCGGCTCCGGGTGGCCAACATCCGCTCGCGACATCGCCCAATAACCGGGCGCTGGCTTCCGGTCGCGGCTACGGCCGTGTTCTGCCTCGCGGTCGGCGGTGCCGCCGGCTGGTTCGGCCATGCCGCGCGGCAGGTACCCACGGTCACGCTCGCGCGAACCGAGCCGGCGACCGACGACGCAGTGGCGGCCTTCCGCACCTACGTGGTCGAGGCGGTGCATCCGGTGGAGGTGCGCGCCGACGAGAAGCCGCACCTTGTGACGTGGCTCTCGAAGCGCCTCGGCCGGGCGGTGACCACCCCCGACCTCACGGCCTACGGCTTCCGCCTGATGGGCGGGCGGTTGTTGCCCGCTGGGTCCGAATCCGCAGCGATGCTGATGTACGACGACGACCACGGCACCCGGCTGACGCTCTACAGCCGCGTGGGCGATGCGGATGGCCGCACAGTGTTCCGCTTCGCCCGCGAGGGCGACGTCGCCGCTTTCTCCTGGGTCGATGGCGGCATGTCCTACGTCGTCACCGGTCGGACCGACGAGGCCCGGCTGCTCACCGTCGCGCAGGCGGTTGATGCGCAGGTCCGCGGCCTCGCGCCGGATCGGCAGCAGCCATGACCCTCGACCAGCTCCGCATCTTCGTGGCGGTGGCCGAGCGGCAGCACGTGACGCGGGCCGCCGAGGCACTGAACCTCGTCCAGTCGGCGGTCAGCGCGGCGATCGCCAATATCGAGGGGCGTCACGCCACCAAGTTGTTCCACCGGGTCGGCCGCGGGATCGAGCTGACCGAGGCGGGGCGCACGTTCCTTGTCGAGGCCCGTGCCGTGCTCGCCCGGGCGGAGGCCGCCGAACTGGTGCTCGCAGACCTCAGCGGCATGCGACGAGGGACGTTGGCGCTTTACGCCAGCCAGACCATCGCCAGCGACTGGCTGCCGCGCCATCTCGTTGCCTTCCGCCGGGCCTACCCCGAGATCGCTATCCGGCTGGCGGTGGGCAACACCACCGACGCCGCCGACGCGGTCCGCGCCGGGCAGGCCGAACTCGGCTTCGTTGAGGGAGCGCTGGACGACCCGACGCTCGCGAGCACGACCATCGCGCGAGACCAGCTTGTCCTCGTAGTCGCTCCTGGCCATCCCTTCGCCGGGGCTACTGCCCTCGAACTCAAGGAGCTCGCAACGGCCAATTGGGTGCTGCGCGAGGCGGGATCGGGAACCCGCTCGGCTTTCGAGGCGGCGCTCACGGAGGCCGGTCTGGCCGTGGCCCGGCTCCGGGTCACGCTCGAACTGCCTTCTAACGAGGCGGTCCGCGCCGCCGTCGAGGCCGGGGGCGGGGCCGCCGTGCTGTCCGAGACCGTGGTCGCCGCAGCGCTTCGAGCCGGGACCCTGGTACGGGCGGCGTTCGCCCTGCCGAGCCGGCCGTTCCGGGTACTGCGCCACAAGGAGCGCTACCGCAGCCGGGCCGCCGACGCGCTGCTCGATTTGATCGCAACGGCGGATGCCGAATGAGCGAGCCCGCGAAACCCGTGCCGCCAGACGACCCGCGGGTCAGGCTCGCTGAGGACCGGACCGTGCTGGCGGCCGAGCGCACCTTCGTCGCGTGGCTTCGCACCGGGCTCGCCTTCCTCGGCGTCGGCCTCGCCGCGCAGCGCTTCCTGCGAGAGGTGCTCGCGGTCTGGCCGCTGAAGGTGCTGTCGCTGACGCTGATCGCCTGCGCGCTCGCCTCGTTCGCCGGTGCCGTGTGGCGGGACCGGGCGATCCGGGCACGGCTCGCCCATGCCGAGATCCCGATGATGCCGCGCCTCCTCACCGTTGGGATCGCGGCCCTGCTCATCGCGATCTCGGGCCTCGCGGCTACCGCCCTGCTCTGGGCGTGAGGTCAGGCCACCGTGACCCGTACCCGGTGCCAGGCGGCGCTGAGGTAGCCCTTGTAGTTCCAGGTGTCGTCGGGCGCGGCCGGCTGGGTCTGGCCGGCGGAATCCCAGGCCCGCACCGCGAGTTCGTGCTCGCCGGTCGTCAGCTCGCGCTCGATCTCCCAGAACGTCCAGGCGTAGGGCGCGTCGGCATCGCGCTCGATCCGGGCCTGCGCCCAGCTGCGACCGCCATCCGTCGAGACATCGACGCGGGCGACCGCGCGGTCGCTGGCGATGGCGTAGCCGCGGATCGCTTGCCGGCCGGCCTTCAACGCTGCGCCGCGGGCGGGCTCGCAGATCGCGCTGTTGAGCGGCATCGCCTCGATGGTGATGCCGTGGACGGGGTCCGCGGTCTCGGCGGTCACGTCGGGCGGAAACAGCTTGTAGTCGTCGGCCTGCATCGGGTTGTCGGAGGGGTGATCCTGCACCGTGATGCGGGCGAGCCATTTCGGGCTGCGGATGCCGGCAAAGCCCGGCACCACCACTCGCAACGGATGGCCGTGCTCGGGGGCGAGAGGCTCGCCGTTCATCGCGAAGGCGAGCAGCGTCTCGGGGGCCAGCGCCTTGGCGAGCGGGATCGAGGCGCCGAAGCGCGTGTCCGTGTCCGCGATCCGGTCGTGGCTCTCGAAGGCGACGTGACGTGCGCCCCCCGCGTCGAGGCCGGCCGCGCGCAGCACGTCGGCGAGGCGCACGCCGGTCCATTCCGCGTTGCCGATGGCGCCGGCCGCCCACGGGTCACCGGAGACCGGCGCCACCGCCAACATGTCGGCCCGGCGGTTGCCGGCGCATTGCATCACCGCCGTGACGGTGACGTGCGCGAAGCGTGCCTTCAGATCGGCGACGGACAGTTCGAGCGGCGTCACGACCATCCCGTCGACGGTCAGGCGGTAGCTGTCGGCGTCGAGGTCCGGGATATCACCGTGGCTGCGAACGTAGAAGTCGGCCTGATCGGTGAGGAAGGCCGCGCGCAGGCGATCGAGCGGCGGCTCGGCGTTGTAGGGCGCCTTGCCGTGGACGATGAGGCGGTCCTTGCGCTGGAACAGGCCGAGCATGGGGTCTTTGTCCTGCGTTCGTGAGGTGTCGACGACGAGAACGCGCCGGGAACCGACAAGGCCCCCGGCGCGCGTCGCCTCAGGGCTTCATCGTCGAGATGACCGCGTTCTTCGCCCGGTCCACCACGGCGACGCTGAGGTCGCGGTTGAGGACGTAGGCGTGGGCGTTGTCGGCCGAGAACGCGATCGCCTGGCGCGGCTCGTTCAGGCCGGTCACCGTGGCGACGACCTTGAGGGTGCCGGTGTCGATCACCGAGAGCGAGTTGTCCTTGAGGTTGCCCGAATAGACGAAGTGCCCGTCCGGGGTCAGCGCGGCGCCGTAGGGGTCCTTGCCCACTGCCACCTCGGAGGTGACCTTACGGGCGGCGACATCGATCACGCCGATGGTGTTGCGGCCGCTGTTGGCGGCAAACAGCGTCTTACCGTCCTTGGTGATCGAGATGGCGCGCAGCTTGTCGAACCCGGCGATCTCGCCGGTGATCTTGTTGGTGGCGGTATCGACCAACGTGATCTTGTCGCCGAGGAAGTTCGTCACGAACACGGTCTTGCCGTCAGGCGACAGCTTCACGCCCTGGCGCGGCTGCGAGAAGCCGGGGATCACGGCCTCGGCGAGCATGGTCCTGGTGTCGAACACGGTCAGCGTGCTCGCGGCCTCGTTGTTGACGTAGAGCTTGGCCCCATCGGCCGAGAGCACCGTGCCGAACGCGCCGGGGCCGGCGGCGAGAACGCCGGCTTCCTTGCCGGTGGCGGTCTCATAGACCGTGATCCGGCCCGTGCCGCTGTCGGAGACGTAGAAGCGGGCGCCGTCCGGCGCGAACACGATGTTGCGCGGCGTGACGAAGCCGTCGAGGCGGCGCAGCACCGTGCCCTTCGCGACGTCGTAGACGATGACGGCGCTCTCCTCGCTGTTCGACACAGCGGCCACGGTCCCAGCGGCGTTCAGCGCCAGGGCGTTGTTCTTGATCGCGCCGTCGAAGCCGGCGGCGAACCCGGGCTGGGCCTGGGCGAGGAGCAAGGCGGCTCCGGCGAGGAGGGTGCGGAGGCTGGTGCGGACGTGGGTCATGAAGCGTGTCTCTCTGGCATGCGCGCTCGTTCGGCGGCCGGGGCCTGCCGTGAGGGCTGGTTCGAAATCGGATTGCGTGATGCGAGACCGGTTTGGCCGTGCATCGCCCTGGGGAGATGCCGGAGGGCGCGGTCTATTCCCCGAGGCCGGCGAAAAAAACGCGGCGGCCTCGGGATTCGGGGGTTCAGGGCGTCGGCTTCAACGCCGTGAGGTAGTCGACGATGGTCTGCACGTCGGCCGGATCGACCGGTGCCTTGTAGACGTGAACCATCTTGTTCACGGTCTCGGTCCACTGCGCCTTCGTGAGCTTGGGCTGGGTCAGCACCATCCCGGCCGAGTGGCAGGCGAGGCAGTTGTTGTTGACGGCCTCCGCCCCCGGCCCGTCGGGGAAAATCCGGTCGGAGGTCGGAAATTCGATCGATTGCGAGGTGAAGCGCATCGGCTCGGGAGCTGGGGCGGCGAGCGCCACCAGAGGAGACAGGGCGAGCGCGGCGATCAGGGCCGCCGGATGGATCGGGTTCATGGCTGTTCTCCTCAAGCGGCCTGGAAGGACACGGTCTCGATGCCGTTCTGCATGAAGCCGGCCCCGTTCCAGACCCGGTCCAGGGGCTGCGCGACGCCGTTGGTGTTGGTGCAGCGGACCCTGACCGTGTGGCTGCCGACAGCCAATGCCGGCAAGCTGCCGTCGAAGCGGCGGAAGCTGTAGGGACCCTCGTCCGCGCCTAGCTGCGCCGGGAACCACGTCGCGCCGCCGTCGCCTGAGAAGTCCACCGCCTTCACCCCGCAATCGCCGCCGAAGGCGATGCCGCGCAACGCCACCGGCGTTCCGGCCGCCACCTTGGCGCCGTCCTGCAGGTTGGTGACGAACGAGCGCGGCACCATCCTGTTGATCGGCACCGTCTTGAAGCCGGTCTGGCCGGGCTTGATGTTAGCGCCCGGCACGTCAGGAATGCGGTAGGCGGTCTTCATCCAATACCCGTCGTCGGGTTTGTCCAGCACCTCGATGTCGGACAGCATCTTGACCCAGTAGGTCGAGTACCAGCCCGGCACTACGAGCCGGAGCGGGAAACCATTAAGCAGCGGCAATTGCTCGCCGTTCATCGCGTAGGCGATCATCACCTCACCATTGTTGGCGTGGTCGAGATCGAGCGACTTCTTGAAGTCGGGCGCGTCGTCGACCACCGGCTCGTCGAGGCCGTTGAAGCGGACCTGCACGGCACCGGCCTTCACCCCGGCCTTTTCGAGCACGTCCCTGAGGCGCACGCCGGTCCAGCGGGCGTTGCCCATCGAGCCGTTGGCCCATTGCGCGCCGGGCACCCGCGGCTCGAACAGCCCGCGCGAATTGCCCGAGCACTGGTTCACCGCGGCGATCTCGAAGCGCGGCAGGCCGGCGATGGCGTCGAGCGAGAGCGAGAGTTCCTTGTCGACGTGGCCGTGGACCTTAAGCCGGAAGGTGCCGGCGTCGACTTCGGTCGGGATCGAGGCCCAGTGCCAGCGCACGTAGAAGCGGTCGTTGGGCGTGAACACGCCCTCGTCGAACACCGAGAACGGCGTCTCCAGCAGCGGCGGATGGGTGCGTTGAAGGATCATCTCGGCCTTGCCCGGAAAGGCGGTGGTCAGCGCCCGCTCGTCCGGGCCGCCAGGCAGCGGAAGCTTCACCGAGCCCGCGGCCCAGGCCGGCATCGCGGCGGCGAGGCTGCCAACCCCTAGGCCACCCAGGACGAGGCGGCGGTTCAACGGTTCGTGCAGATGGCGCATGATGTCTCCCTGGAATCGTTTGTTGGGCCGCGTCGGCCGGTCGCTAGATCTCGGTGTCGCCGTCGGCGGACGGCATTGGCGTCGGTCGGGACGGTTCGGTCTCGCCGCCGGAAACTCGGGTCGTCGATCCATGTCATCCCGGCAAAGAGGCGTCTTCCCCGTGAAGGAGATGCTACGGCGAGACGATTATTCCATCCGATGATCGTTTGAGATTTCAACGATCTCCGATTGCGATCATCCGAAGATTTCCGATCTCCGATCAATGGCGGGCGGGCGGGTCAGATGATTGTCAGCCAGACGGTGCCGACGGCGGCGACGGTCAGGGCGACCGTCCAGAACAGGACCCAGCGCATGTGACCGCTGGTCTCGCCCTGCCGGGCCTCGTCGGTGGTCTCGAAGGTGGGTCGGGTCATGATGGATCTCCCTGCCATTCGGGTGGTCGAAGGCTTCACGCGCCGCCGGACGGATGCCCGGCGGCCAAGGGGGCGCTGTCAGCGTCCGATCAGTTCCCGCGCCGGGCCGCCGGTCTCCTGGCCGCGGCCACGGGCGTAGGCCGGGAGCGCCGGGTTCTTGGCGTTGGCGCCATCGGCATCGCCGTAGATCGGTGCGGATGGGCTGATGATGGAGTGGGCCTGCGGAGCGCGGAGGCCCTGGGCCTGCGAGAGGACCGTCATGCCGACGAGGGCGGAGGCGGCGAGGGCGACGGCGGCGATCGTACGTGTCATGGTCGATATCCTTCTGGTGGGGTCGTCACGTCGGTTCGTGATCACAAGAAGGTAGCGGCCGATAATCATTCGTTCCAATAGTTTGATTAGCTAGTTATAATCGATTGTTTTGATGATTAAGCGCCGCTTGCGAGCTGCTATCTATCGAGGCGGCGCGCGATGCGGGGTCGTGCTAGAGCCAGTGCGTTGACCCTCCGAAGCCCGAGAGCGCCCCGTGTCGGAATCCAGTCTGCTGGCGATCAGCACAGGCCTGAAGCCGCTCTCTCGCCTCCAGCATCCGCGGGACGTGATCCGGCAATTCACGCCGAACTGGTTCACCGTGGTGATGGGCACTGGCGTGGTCGCCTTGGCCCTCGACCGTCTGCCGGCGACGCATGCCCTGCTGGCCCCTGTCCCGCTCGGGCTCTGGCTCGCCTCCGTCGTGCTCTTCGCCACCTTCTGCCTAGTCTACGGCGCGCGTTGGATCTTCTACTTCGATGGCGCCCGACGGATCTTCGGACACTCGACGGTGTCGATGTTCTTCGGGGCGATCCCGATGGCACTTGCGACGCTGCTGAACGGGCTACTGATATTCGGTCCACCGTATCTCGGCGCCGAGACCGTCCGCATCGCCCTGCCTCTGTGGTGGTTCGACGTGGCGCTCGCTCTGATCTGTGCTGTCGCGATCCCCTACCTGATGTTCACCCGCCAGGAGCACCGCATCGACCAGATGACGGCCGTCTGGCTGCTGCCAGTGGTGACAGCCGAGGTCGTCGCCGTCTCCGGTGGCCTGCTCGCTCCAGCCTTGAATGGCGAGAGCCAACAACTCGCCGTCATCGTCACGAGCTTTGTGCTCTGGGGCGTCTCGGTCCCGCTGGCGCTGAGCATCCTGGCGATCCTGGTGCTGCGCATGGCGCTGCACAACTTGCCACCGCGGGAGATGGCCGCATCGAGCTGGCTCTCCCTCGGTCCGCTCGGAACCGGGGCGCTCGGCCTGCTCGTGCTGGGGCAGGCCGGTGGCCCGATCCTCGCGGCGGACGGTTTTGCCGGAGCTCCGGACATCCTCAGGATCGTGGGCCTCATCGGCGCACTGATTCTCTGGGGCTATGGGGCCTGGTGGTTCCTGCTCTCGCTCGCCGTCACCGTGCGCTACCTGCGCGCCGGCGTTCCGTTCAACCTCGGCTGGTGGGGCTACATCTTCCCGCTCGGCGTCTATGCCCTGGCAACCCTGCGGATCGGCGAAGTGACGGCACTCAGCGGGTTCGCCTGGCTCGGAGCGGGCCTCGTCGGCCTGCTGACCCTACTCTGGCTGATCGTGTCCGTGCGCACGTTGCGCGGGGCCTATCGCGGGGAGCTCTTCGTCTCGCCCTGCCTCGCCGGGGCCTGACCGGGCCTCGGGCGCATCCGATCGGTTCAAGCGAGGCCCAGCACGCGGATTAGACCGAGGCTGACGGCGCCGAGTGCGACGAGCGAGGCGACCACCGCCAGGGTCACCCGCGCCCCGGCCTTGGCGACGCTGCGCACATCGACCCCGAGGCCGAGCGCCGCCATCGAGACCACGGTGAGCAGATTGGCGGTCTCCGACATCGGCGCGAGCGCGACCTGCGGAACCAGCCCGGCCGAGCGAAGGCCCGCGAGCGCAAGAAAGGCGAGGATGAACCACGGCACCAGGCGGTGAATCGCGAGGCTGCCGCGGGCCGGGCGGTCGCCGGCGGTGACGCCGGGGGCGGCCTCGTCGGTTTCCTCGCGCAGCCGGCTCGCACCGAGCGAGAGCATCAGGACGACCGGGCCTAGCATCAGCACCCGGACGAGCTTCACCAGGGTTCCGACCTGGACGCTGAGCGCCGCGACCGGCGCGGTGGCGGCGAGGACCTGCGGAACAGCGTAGACGGTGAGGCCGGCGAGCACGCCGTACTGCATCGGCGACAGACCGAGCAGCGGCACCAGCAGCGGCAGGCCGAGCACCACCAGCACGCCCAGCACCGCGGTGAAGGCGATGGAGGCGGCGACGTCCTCGCCGTCGGCGCCGATCACCGGTGCCGTGGCCGCGATCGCCGAGTTGCCGCAGATCGAGTTTCCGCATGCGACGAGGATTGCCATGCGCGGATGCAGCCCGAGTGCCCGGCCGATGCCATAGCTCGACAGGATCGCGACCACGACGACGCCCGCGATGCCGAAAAGTAGACCCGGTCCGGCGGCGAGGATCGTCGCGAGGCTGAGCGACGCGCCGAGTAGTACGACCGCGATCTCCAGCACGGTCTTGGCCCCGAAGGCGATGCCGGGAAAGAAACGCTGCGACGGGGTCCAGGCGGTGCGGATCGCGCTCCCGAGCAGGATCGCCAGCACCAAGGCTTCAAGCCAGGCACGACCGAACAGTTGCGTCTCGACGGCCTCGAAGCCGATCGCTGCGGCGGTGACCGCCACGCAGAGGCCCAGTCCCGGAAGGATAGCTCTCGTGCCGGCCAAGGCACGCGTCGAACGAGAGTGGGAGAAAAGTCTGGGCGCGGACATGGATGGCTCCGATGTGATGCCGGAAAATCCCATGTCCCTTTCATTCAATCCAACGGAATGATTAGATGCTTCCCATCAACGGAATAGATGAAATGAGGACCCCTTCAGAGTTTGCCGAGACCCATTGTGGGGGGCCGACAGGCGGATTCACCCGTCGATCCAGCGGGCCTTGATCGTCGTGTCCGCAGCAAGCTCATAGATCCTGACGGAACCCGTCGCGAGTTCGAGGTGCTCGACCTCCGCGGGGCTCAGGTCTTCAAGCGCCATGACAAGCGCCCGCAGGCAATTGCCGTGGGCGACGACGAGCACGTCTCCGCCCATAACCGCCGGCAGGATGGTTCGGAGGTAGCATGGGACGATGCGGGCGACGGTATCGCGCAGGCTCTCACCGTTCGGCGGCGCCTCGGCGTAGGAGCGGCGCCAGGTCTCGATCCGCTCCGCCCCCCAGCGCGCATCGGCGGCGATCTTGTCGAGCCCGCTGAGGTCGCCGTAGTCTCGCTCGTCGAGCGCGGCGAAGCGTTGGGGGACCAATCCGGGTTGCCCGAGCGCATCGAGGATGAGCCGGCCGCTCACGACGGCCCGCGTCAGCGTCGAGGTGAAGGCTGCGGAAAAGCGCCAGCTGCGCTCGGCCAAACGCCGCCCGGCTGCCTCGGCTTCCATCCGGCCCTGCTCGGTCAAGGGCGAATCCAGCAATCCCGTGAACAGGCCGGATCGGTTGGCTACGCTCTGGCCATGCCGGACCAGCACGAGATGTCGCGTGACCGGGGCTTTGCAATCGTGAATCACGCTGTCTCCCGAAGCAGAGCACTTTCGCGCCGGTCGCATCGCCTCTGATGAAGTCGGCATCCGGCTTTAACGAACTTCGACCATGCGATGGGTTGGACCGTCCATCCGGAGACGGCGGGTCATCCTAGGTCCGCTTAAGAACGTCTTGCGACTGAAAGCAGCCAAGCTGCTTCCCACCCAACCCAGTCGTAAAGCGGAGGGTCAGGACACGATCCTTCCTCGCCGTAGAACCCGTAATTACCCACCCCCGCGATGATAGGGTTCAGGCGCCGACGGTCTTGAGGATGGTGCCGAACGGGCTGGCGCCGGTGAGGCGCGCGGTATCGACGACGGTGCGGATATCGGCCTCACCCTCGGCCGCCCACATCGCGCGGTAGCCGTTGGTCATCTTCCGCTGGATCACGGACGGGCGCAGCAGCCGCTCGCTGCCATTGTTTGTCGGCTCGACCGCGCCGGGATGGGCGAGGAAGACGAGCAGCTGATGGCGAGCCCGGCCGATCTTGGCTTGCAGGTCGCGGGTCAGGTCGCAGCTACTTCGTGTGCCCAGGATGGCGCCGAGTTGCCGATCCAAGGTCCGACGCTTGGCCGTCAGGGTCGAGATCGCGAAGTCGGTGACGTGCTCGGCCAGGGTGAATACGGATCGCAACCAGAGCTGCAGTCGCCAGGGTACGGGATCATCGCTGGTCTCGACGGCGTAGGCGACGTCGCGGGCGAGATGGGCAAGGCAGGTCTGGTGCGCGGCGGCATGGCCCTGCTGAGCCGTGTAGCGGTCCGAGATCCACACCGCCGGCCGATGCCCGTCCATCATCTCCCGCACCACGACGCCCCCCCGCGTTGGCGAGGTCGTGTGCACCACGGCTTGGGTCGAATGGAACACCCAGTGAAAGGCGTTGCTGCCCTCGATGCGCACGCCGGTCTCGTCCGAGGCGACCACCGTGGCTTGGCGCAGGGTCGAGACGGCCTCGTCGCGACCGGAGCGGAAGCACTTCTGCGCGCGCTGGAGCAGGTTCATCAGCCCACCCTGGCTGAGCGTGAGCCCGAACAGGTCGGAGAGCGCCGCCTGCAACCGCTCGTAGGAAAGCGCCTGGAAGGTCTTGAGATACGTCGCCACCGCATGCAGTCGCGGGCCGAAGGGCGTGCCGCGCGCCGCCGCCGGAACCGGTGCGATCACGCGCGCCCCGCAGGTCGGGCACTGCACCGCCAGCCGTTGATGCTGGGTGACGACCGGTGCGACTTCCGGCAGCTCGATCCGCTCGGACACGCTGACGACCTCGGCGGGAAGGTCCCCGTGCAGTCCGCCGCCGCAGCACGCGCAGCGATCAGGGCGATGCGCGACGACGCCATCGGGATCCTCGCTCATCACGCGGCTGTGGCCCTCGTGGCCAGGCTTCGCCCCGCCGGGTTTGGCCTGCTCGCGCCGCTCCTTGCGATCCGTCGCGGGCGGCTTCGAAGACGTGCGTGAGGTCTTCTCCGGGCGCTGCATCCGCAGCACCAGCTCGATCAGCTCCTCACGGCTCAGCCGTTCAAGATCGCTTCGGCCCATCCCACGAAGAAATCAGCGAAATCCAACCTGCGCAAGGGGGTGGGTAATTACTAGAACCCCGTTCGCACAGTCCTTAAAGGCGGATATTCGCCAGCTGGGCGTTATGGAACCGGACGAATGAGACTTTTGCCAGTTCGGCTACACCGCCAATGTTTCTTAAAGACTGATTTTCACCTACGGCCTGCATAGTGAGAGTGCTGGAACTTGATCAATTGGTCTTGTCGGTGATGGCGCGGTCGGCGTTGACCAGGGCGGACCAGCCCTTGGCGCTGTCCTGGCCCTTAAGGGACTGAAGCCGCGCACCGCTGACCTCGACGTTCTTGAAGTCAGCACCGGTCACGGTCGCGCCCGTCAGGTTCGCGCCGGAGAGGTCCGAGCCCATCAGCACCACGTCGGTCAGGTCGGCGTTTGTAAGGTTGGCGTATTCCAAGCGCGAGCGCCCGAGGTTGGCGCCCTTCAAATTAGCGCCCGACAGGTTCACGGAGACGAACACCGCCCGCATCAGGCCCATCGATTGGTTCTTGATGTCAGCGCCGCCCTTGAGGTCGACCAGCGAAGCGCCGCTCATATTGGCGCCCCTGAAATCGCCGATGGGCATGGACCGGCTGAGATCCGCCCCACTGAGGTTCGCCTCGCGGGCAGTGATGCCGAACATTTTTGCGCCGACGAGCTTGGCCCCCGAGAGGTCGGCCTTGATGAACCACGCCTGTTCGAGGTTCGTTCCGCTGAGGTCCGCTCCACGCAGGTTCGCCTTGATGAGGCGCGCTGTCCGTAGGTTTGCGCCCTTGAGGTTAAGGCCAGACAAGTCGAGGCCGGCGAGGGCCTTGTCGGAGAGGTCGATAGGTTTGCCGGCGGATTTTGCGATCAGAGCCTCGATGTCAGCCCGGGTCATTTCGGCCTGGGTCATCGCGGGCGTGTTAATGTTGGCCCCCAACAGCAGGTCCTGCTCGGCAGAGGCTGTTGCCGCCGCAACGCTCCATGCCAGCAGTGCCACAGGAAGGATGCTTATCAGTTCACTCCCGAATAGCTGGCTGAGCCTGTCAAAGATCGGGTCGTCGCCAGCCTATTTCTTGCTTCCGCCATGATAGCTGAAAGTGTGTGAAGCATGTCGGTATTTTAGGTTTCCAAAATCATTCGGTCGAGAAAACCAAGCATGCGTAGGCGGTTCTCCCTCCGACTGAGCCACATCGTGCAGACAGTGTTCCTTATATGCCTGCGGTTTGTTAGGCTGCTCGCCTGAAGGGATTATCGGGACGCAATGGCGAACAGGCGGGACACGAACGAGCCTACCGCCCCTGCTCAAGGTGCTACGGCTGGTTCGATCGCTGTTGGTGCACACGACCTTCTGCCAGCGCTTATGCCTGCACTTCGCTCTTTCGTACGCCGCTTCATGCGCGATGCAGACGAGGCCGGCGACGTGGCTCAGGATGCAGCGGTGCGGGCGTTGACGGCAAGGCACGTCCCGACGAATAGCCAGGCTTACCGGGTATGGCTGTACAGGATCGCGCGCAACGCTGCCGTCGACGCGCATCGGCGCCGCGCTGCGACGCTTGTACCGGTCGAGGTGGAGGGGGTTGATCCCTGGCTCATTGACCACCGTCTCGTGACAGACTTATCGGTGCGCCAGAGCTTGATGCGGATCTCCCCTGACCATCGCCGCGTCCTTCTGCTCGTCGACGTTGAGGAACTCAGCTACTCCGAGGCAGGCCGTCGGCTCGGCGTTCCGACGGGGACCGTGATGAGTCGCGTCGCCCGAGCGCGGACCGCCTTGCTGCGCACCATCGAGCAAGACGAGGCCGCCCGATGATCGAGAGCGACGAGAAAGGCAGCGAGCGGGATCGAGAGGAACTCAGCGCCCTCATTGACGGGGAACTTGCGCCCGAGCGCCTCGCCGCGGTCGCGGCCTGGATCGCAGAGGACAATGAAGCGGCACGCGCCTTCGCGACGTTAGCCGCCCTCAAGGCCCGAACGACGGCGACACTGCGTACTAACGACCTCCCGTCTCCCCGCCGGTCGGGACGCGAAGTTCGAACGTTTGTGGCGCTCGCTCTGGTCGCGGTACTCGGCGCGTCTCTCGTGCTTGCGCTCTCGACCCGCGAGGCTCCGAAGGACGGCGGCTCCCGACTTCAGTCGATTGCACAGACCCAATCGGGCCTACACACGGCGGAGCTGCAGATCCCGAACCTGGATGCCGCTAACCTCAGACTGGAGCGCGTAAGCTTCGCCTCCGACACTCGACCGACCCGGGCCGACGCCTTCTACATCGGCGAACGCGGCTGCCGCGTCCGCCTTACGATTACCGAACGCGGCGCGCCGGAGGACGCCGTGCCGGCAACGTCCCAGGTCGCGCGATGGACGGTCGGGGACTTCGCCTACCGGCTCACCGGCGAGCAGCTGGACACAGAGCGGTTCGCCGCGACGGTAGCGCTTGCCGAGGCTGGCAGTCGCAGCCCCGGATCGGTGATGGTCGCCAGTGCGTCGGACCCGCTGATGGGCCGTCCTTGTCTCGGCTGAACCTTTGTTTCGCGCGGCAGGGAATAAAACGGCGGTCCCGACCTGTCTGAACATTCGACGCCACCAGAGCACGACGGCCGCCGGGCCGATCACGCCGGAGTCCTGTCGGAGAGGAACGCCAGCCATGAGCACGCAAGGCCGTATCGAACGCTCGCTCGACGAACTGTACCGGGACGATCCCGAGCGGGCGGACGCGCTAGTGCATGGCCGCCGCACCGGCGCGAGCCGCCGCGGCTTCCTGAACGGAGCGGGGCTCGCCGCCATGAGCGCTACGGTCGGCGCCGCCATCCCATTCGCGGGCAACCTGCCGGCTGGACTCGTTCCTGCGGCGCACGCGCAAGGCGCCGCACCCGCCCCTGCTGCGAAGGGTCCGCAGCCTCTGGATTTCCCCGGCAAGGACAAAGGCCTTGTTGTGCTCGGCGACCGCCCGCTGGTCGCCGAGACGCCTGAGCACTTGCTCGACGACGAAACAACGCCGACACCGAAGTTCTTCATCCGCACCAACGGCCAGATCCCGGAAGCGGCGGCCGATGCCGAGGGCTGGCGCTTCACCGTCGACGGTGAGGTGAACCAGCGGCTCGATCTCTCGCTCGGCGAGCTGAAGAGCCGCTTTACGCCCAAGACCTACCGCATGGTGCTCGAATGCGGCGGCAACGGCCGCTCGTTCTTCCAGCCGCAGGCGCGTGGCAACCCCTGGACCAACGGCGGCGCCGGCTGCGCCGAGTGGACCGGCGTCCCCCTTGCTGACCTGCTGAAAGCCGCGGGCCTGAAGGACACGGCGAAATACACCGCCCATTACGGGGCGGACCCGCACCTTTCGGGCGATGCCACCAAGGAGTCGTTGTCGCGCGGCATGCCGATCGCCAAGGCGATGGAGCAGCACGGGCTCGTCGTTTTCGCCATGAACGGTGAGCCGTTGTCCAACATCCACGGCGGCCCCTTGCGACTCGTAGTGCCGGGCTGGCCGGCCTCGCTCTCGCACAAGTGGCTGAAGCGGATCACGATCCGCGACCGCGAGCACGATGGACAGGGCATGACCGGCACGGCCTACCGGGTGCCGAACAAGCCCATGGTGCCGGGCGGCAAGGCCGACGAGAAGGATTTTCGCATCCTCGAATCGATGCCGGTGCGATCGATCGTGACCGCCCCCGCCAACGGCGCCCGGCTGCCCTCCGGCAGCCGTGAGATCACCATGCGCGGTGCGGCCTGGGCCGGGGACCTCACCGTTTCACGCGTCGACGTGTCGACCGACTTTGGCGCGACCTGGATCCCGACCCAACTCGCGCCGACCCGCAACCGCTACGATTGGAGCCGGTGGAGCGTGAGTGTGCCGCTTCCGTCTGATGGCTATTACGAGCTTTGGGTGCGTGCGACCGACAGCGCGGGAAGGGCGCAGCCCCACGTAGCAGCGAACTGGAACCCGCAAGGGTACGGGGGCAATGCCCTGCACCGCGTCGCGGTGCTCGTCGGATGAGGCGCCTCGGCATCGTGCGTCTCATCTCCGGCTTTGGCGCCGTCCTGATCGGAACCACCTTTGCTCTGACAATAGGGAGCCGGGCGCAGGAACCGACCGTCCCCCTCAGGGATCAGGTGGTGGAGGACCTGCCTGCGCATCCGGGCCGCGAGGAAACCTTCGGGCTCTGCACGGCCTGCCACGCCTACCGGCTGGTCTCGAACCAGGGCATGAGCCGGGAGCGCTGGGACGAGACCCTGACTTGGATGACCGAGCGTCAGAACATGCCTGACATCCAGGGCACCGAACGGGCCTTGATCCTGGACTATCTGGCAACCGCCCATCCGCCCAAGGCGCCGTCGCGCACGGGCGGGTTCCAGAACCCGTTCGCCCCGCAATAACGACCCTCGGTTCGTGCGAATTGCGTTCCGTTGGCAGCGGGTCGCTCGCGTCGTCGTGGGCAGCATCACAAGAAACGAGAAACCATATGACTCGTCTGGCAGTGCCCTTGATAGTGGCTGGAATGTCGCTTGGCGGCATCGCTCTCGGATACGGAGCCGCACTCAGCCAAGCGGAACCGGCCCACCGTCACACCGCGCAGCCGCCCGATAGTGGCTTTGACGCTCTAATGGCGCGGTCCATGGAGCGGATGCACGCCGACATGGCGGTCCCGCCCTCGGGCGATCCAGACCGCGATTTCGCCGCGATGATGATCCCCCACCACCAGGGTGCGATCGACATGGCGAAGGCGCAGCTCATCCACGGACGCGATCCTGTCCTGCTACGCCTCGCACAAGGGATTATTGTCGAGCAGGGCCAGGAGATCGAGGTCATGCGCCGCGCGCTGGCGGATCGAGTCCCGGCCGCCGGCACCCTGCCGTCGGCACCTGTCCCTCACCCCCATCATCACGGCGCCGCGCCGATGCCGGCGCAAGGAACCATCCGATGAAGGCCGTCTTCCCGCTCGTCACCCTCGTCCTGCTCCTGTCTGGGCCAGCGCTTGCCGGCCAGGCCCCAGGGCCAGCCGCATCGCCAGACATCCCAGTCAGCGCCCGCGACCGGTTCTACAGCTCGGACCAGTTCTCCAACACCGTCTCGGTCGTGAACCCAGCCACCAACACGCTGCTCGGCGTTATCCGCCTGGGAGACATCACGCCAGCGAACCTCAGTCCACTTTATCGCGGCCAGCTGCTGGTCCACGGCATGGGCGTCTCGCCCGATTCCAAGACCTTGCTTGCTGTCTCAATCGGCTCGAACTCAGTCAGCTTCATCGACACGGCGACCAACGCGGTACGGCAGACGACCTATGTCGGCCGCTCGCCCCACGAGGCCTTCTTCACGCCTGACGGTCGAGAGGTTTGGGTCAGCATCCGCGGCGAGGATTACATCGCGGTCCTCGACGCAGCCACTGGCAAGGAGACGGCGCGGATCACAGTGCCGAACGGTCCTGGCATGACGATCTTCTCGCCTGACGGGCGTTACGGTTACGTCTGCTCCAGTTTCAGCCCCGAGACTGTCGTCATTGACGTGAAGTCCCGCACGATCGCCGGGCGGGTCAAGCAGGAGAGCCCGTTCTGTCCCGACATAGCCGCGACGCCGGATGGCGCCCAAGTCTGGCTGACCCTGAAGGACGTTGGCCGCACGATGGTTTTTGATGCCAAGCCGCCCTTCGCGTTGATCAGAACCATCGAGACCGGGCCGCTTACCAACCACGTCAACTTCGCGCGCACCAAAGCCGGCCAGTTCGCCTACGTCACTATCGGCGGGCTCAACCAAGTGAAGGTGTTCCGCACCGATGATTTCTCGCCTGTAGCCACGATCCCGACCGGCGCGTTACCGCATGGCCTCTGGCCCTCAGGTGATGGCTCGCGCATCTATGTCGGTCTGGAGAACGCCGATCAGGCGGCCGTGATCGACACTGCCTCGAACACAGTGATTGCCACCATTCCTATCGGACAAGGGCCGCAGGGCGTCGTCTACGTCCCGAATGCGGTGCCGGTTGGCGAAGGTATGCAGAACTTGCAGCCGCTAGGAGAAGCGGGCAAGTCGAACTCGCTCACGCTCAGCGGGGCTGATGGCAAACCAGAGACGCAAGTCACGCTGTTCGACCAGGGCGTGCTCCAGACGCTTCAGGCTGCCGTGACGGGACTGCCTCCGAAGAAGCCGTTCGTATTGGCGCTGTCGACCGATCCGAAAGGCTCCGGTGCCATCGAGCCTCTCGCAGCTTTCATGACGAACCCCGCTGGTGCGGCGGTCGTCAACGCGATCGGCCCGATCAGGCAAGTGACGCAAGGCGCGCCAGAGGCGGCACGGCGTTACCTCGTGATCGTCGAAGGTAGGCCGGGCGAGACCGGCTCGCCAGTTCAGCTGCAGAAAGCTCCATAATGGACGAGCGGCTTTATCAGCCGCAGTCGAGGCCTACGTCTCAACAGGGCTTGCCCTTGTGGAACGCTCCACGCCTCGCCGATAGACTACTTCGACGCGGGCGCCATCGGAGCATAAGAAAGGTATGCTGAACGTCTCAGAATTCATTGGAACGGCCGTAGCTTGCAAAAGCTGAGTAGCATCTGCTTTCCCTGCAACACGCTCATCCGCGTCTGTTCTATCAGGCTGCCTAGAAGCGGACGCTCTGAAGGTCCGACAGGGGTTGAAAGCTGTCGTACGAACTTCCCAAGTTGATGAGTTCGGACACTAAAGGCTTCCAAGGTGGCGTGAAAATGGGACGCGAAAATCCCGCAATGAGGCCTGAAAAGACCGAATCAGGCCACGTGAAACGGCCCCAAAACAGCTGCTCCCCCAGGGAAACTGACCTACCATGAAATCCGGGCGCGCCTCGGCGCAGGCCTCCTAGCTGATGGCCCATTCCCCGCGCGATGGAGGGTATTCGCGAAGCCGACGGGTTCGGCGAAAGCCGTTCCGGTTCAGGCTTCGTGCATCGCCTTTACCGGTCGTTCGGCATGTTCGGAATGGCGCAGCAGGGGCCAGGGCGGCATTAAGGACGACCAGCTACAGTTTCGCCCCACGTCAATGTGAAAGGGGGATCATGGCGGCGACCGTCACGACACGGCTCCTCGATGCCGAGGCCTCGGCGCACCTCGCCTGGGTCGACGTCGCCAAGGGCATCTGCATCCTGCTCGTCGTCATGATGCACTCGACGCTCGGCACCGGCGCGGCCATGGGGGGAGAGGGCTTCCTGCATGCGGTCGTGGCCTTCGCCACGCCCTTCCGCATCCCGGCTTTCTTCCTTCTTTCCGGGCTTTTCCTCGGTCGGGTGATCGACCGGGACTGGCGACGCTACGCCGACCTCCGCGTCGTGCACTTCGCGTACTTCTATTCGCTTTGGGTCGTCATCCAATCGGCCGCGAAATACGGCTAGGTTGTCGACGGCTCAGGACCCGGGGCGTTCCTTACCCACCTCGCCTCGGCGTTGGTCGAGCCCTATTCGACGCTCTGGTTCATCTACCTGCTGGCGGTGTTCTCGGTGGTCACGAAGCTGCTGCGTGAAGTGCCGAGGGCTCTCCTTCTTCTGGTGGCCGCCCTCATCCAGATCGTGCCGGTGGCGACCTCGTCCCTCCTCGTTGAGGAGTTCTGCGACCGCTATGTCTGGTTCGTGATCGGCTTCCTCTTCGCGGGCCAGATCCTCGCATTCGCCCATATCGCCCAGCGTCATCCCGTCCCTGCGCTCGCCGGCCTGGCGCTTTGGGCTGCCATCGACGGCGCCCTTGCCTTGATGCCATCAGGTTCCGCTTCATTCCCGACGCTCGCGGCATTGCCTGTCCTGAGGCTGGCGCTGGGCGGAGCGGGTGCCCTTGCGGTCGTCGCGACGGCCAGCCTGCTCACGCGTATCGGCGGTCCTCTCACCGATGCGCTGCGGCTATTCGGCGAGCGTTCGATGGTGATCTACCTGGCCTTCTTCTTGCCGATGGCTGCCACCCGCGCGGTTCTGGTGAAGACCGGCATCCTCCCGGATGTCGGCTGGGTCAGCCTCATGGTGACGGTCGTGGCGGCGACAACGCCCCTTGTCCTGGAACGCCTGATCCGCCCCACACCTTTCGCTTTCCTGTTCAGGCGTCCTCGCACCTTCCACATCGTGCGCCATAGCCCGACTTCATCGGGCTCGGTCCTGCGGGCCGCGTAGCGCCAAGGGCTTGGGCTCGCAGGAACCGGCTCGGAGCGAAGCTCAAACGTTTCCTACGGCGTCCCTTGACCTTCCCACGGTGGGAAGCCCCACATGCCTGTGACGCCACTCGAAACGGAGAGCCGTCATGATCCCGATCAACGTCACCAAGATGCATTGTGGAGGCTGCGCCAACGCGGTCACGCGCGCCGTCCAGGGGATTGATCCAGCGGCTCGCGTGGAGTTCGACTTGAAGTCCGGTTCGGTGTCGGTCACGCCGGGCGTGGCCATCGCGGCTGAACGCTTCGCGGATGCCATCCGCGCTGCCGGCTTCGGTGCGGAAACCGTATCCCGTGCGGTCTGATCGGTTCCGAAGGGGAAACCATATTGTCGCTCGATCATTCACGATGACGGAACGGCCGTTTCTCTCATCCCTGATCCGGTGTAAGCGAACCTCATGAGACCCGACCGGCAACTCTGGCGCCTGATGGCGGCGATGATCGTGATGATCGTCGTCTACGCCGCGCCGACTGCCGTTCAGGCCCATGAGGGCCATGCCCATCACGGTCCTCACCATGCCGTGGTGGAACAAAAGCAGGTCGCTCCGCCGGCCGTCGTAAAGGCAGCGGACGGCAAGACGTTCGCGTCCATGCCATCCACCCTTCATGAACCGACGCAGTGGGTCGCCGATCTCCAGGGTTTGACGACCGAGCGGGTTGCCTCGCTGCGAACGGCACAAGACGGCATGGGAAGCTGCCCGGGCGACGCCGGCGTTCCGTGTTGCGGGAAGAAGGCCTGCTGCTCACCGGGGATCTTGTCCGGGCCAGCCGAGCTGCCAATCATCCCTTTCCGGCAGTCCTCGGTCAGCCCTGGCGACATGAACGGTCGCCTCGGCGCGGGTCCCGGAGCCCTGCCCGAGCCCCCTCGAACCCTCGCGTAACGAACGGCGCGCCCTAGGCGCGCAACGGTCGGATTCCGTCCGCTAACCGCGGATGTGCGTCCGGTGTTCGAACGTGAGGATGCCCCTTCCATGTCAACCCGATTTGCGGCCGCCCTCGTGGCGATGCTGCTGGCTGCCGTCTCTCTGGCAGGTCCCGCTCGCGCCCATGAGGGTCACGACCACGGTGCGCCGCCCCCGCCTGTGTCGAAGTCCATCGCCCCACGCGGCGAGGCGCTCTCCGACGCCTTCGAACTGACCGCGGTCCCGCGCGACGGGAGGCTGACGTTCCATCTCGACCGTTTTCGGACGAACGAGCCGGTGCGCGGCGCGGTCATCGAGGTCGAGACGCCGGAGGGTGCACGCACCGCCTCCGTGACGGCGGAGGACGCCTACGTGCTGCCCGCGCCCTGGATGGCGAAGGCCGGGACCTACGATCTGCTCGTGACGGTGACGGCAGCGGACGTGGTGGACGTTCTCACCGTCCCGGTGAACGTGCCCGATGCGAAGGGTCCCACGCCAGGCGCCGCTCCGTCACAAGCAACGTCGACCCAGACTGCGCTGACCACCGCCTCCGCTGCCGTCACCGGCCTCAAGGACCGCCTCGTTGCGAAGGATCCCATCCTGGTGGCGACGGCGGCCGGGGCCTTCCTGTTGGGGATCCTCGTCTCCGTGGCGGCGCGCGGCCGACGCACCGTGCCGGCCGTCGCCCTCACCGCCATCGCCATCGCCCTGACCCTGGGCACGGCAGCCTTCGCCCATGGCGACGAGGACCATGGCGCGCCCGTCCAGGGCTCCGCCCTGATCGCACCCTCCCAGGCCGCGACCGATCTCGCGCAGCGGCTTCCCGATGGTTCGGTCTTCGTCCCGAAGCCGACCCAGCGCCTGCTCGTCTTGCGCACCACCATGACGGAAGCGGCCACCTTCCGGCGCACGGTCGAGCTGCCGGGTCGCGTCATTCCCGATCCGAACGCCAGCGGCGTCGTGCAGTCGTCGGTCGGCGGCCGCGTCTCGCCGCCCCCCTCGGGCCTATTCCCACGGCTCGGCACGACGGTGAAGAAGGGAGACGTGCTCGCGTACGTCACCCAGCCGGTGCAGGCCGTCGACGTCTCCGACATGCGCCAGCGCCAGGGTGAACTCGACCAGCAGATCGGCATCGTCGAGCGTCGGGTCGACCGCTTCAGGAAGCTCTCGGTCACGGGGGCGGTGGCCCAGACCCAACTTGACGACGCGCAGTCGGAGCTGACCGGCCTGCGCGACCGCAGGGCGGCCCTGGACAAGGTTCGACTCCAACCGGAAGCCCTGATCGCGCCGGTCGACGGCATCGTGGCTCAGGCCTCCGCGGTATCGGGGCAGATGGCGAGCCCCGGCGCCATGATCTTTCAGATCATCGATCCGGCCCGCCTGTGGGTCGAGGCGCTGAGCTTCGACGCCCTCACGGCCGCCCAGGACGCCACCGCCAGCCTCGCGGACGGCCGCAGCCTCAACCTCACCTATCAGGGCTCGGGCTTCGCCGACCGCAATCAGGCCATCCCCGTCCAGTTCGCGGTCCAGGGCGATACGTCCGGCCTGCGGGTCGGGCAGTTCGTGACCGTGCTTGCGGCCACCGACAGCGAGCTGACGGGACTGGCCCTGCCGCGCGCCAGCGTCGTGCGCTCCGGCAACGGGCAGGACATCGTCTACGAGCACACGACGGCGGAGCGCTTCGAGGCCCGGCCCGTCCGCATCGAGCCGCTCGACGGGACCCGGGTGCTGGTCGCCGAGGGCGTCGGGCCGGGTAAGCGCATCGTCACGCTCGGCGCCGAACTCCTCGATCAGGTGCGCTGAGCCATGTTCACCTTCCTCGTCACGCAGTCCCTGCGCAATCGCCTGCTTGTGCTCGCCATCGCGGCCGTGCTGATCCTCTACGGCGCCTTCACGGTCACGAAGCTGCCGGTCGACGTCTTCCCGGACCTGAACAAGCCGACGGTCACCATCATGACCGAGGCCGAGGGGCTGGCCCCGCCCGAGGTGGAGCAGCTCGTCACCTATCCCATCGAGACCCGCATGAACGGCCTGCCGGGCGTCTCGCGCGTGCGCTCGGTCTCGGGTGTCGGCCTGTCCATCGTCTACGTCGAGTTCGACTGGGGCACGGACATCTACCGCAACCGGCAGCAGGTCGGCGAACGCCTGTCCCTGGTCCGGGAGCAGCTCCCGCCCAACACGACCCCGCAGATGGGGCCGGTCTCCTCGATCATGGGGCAGATCCTGCTGGTGGCGATGACCAGCGACAAGGCCTCGCCGATGGAGGTGCGCGAGGCGGCGGACTTCATACTGCGACCCCGGTTGCTCACCATCCCGGGCGTCGCGCAGGTCATCCCGATGGGCGGCGAGGTCCGCCAGTTCCGGGTCAGCCCGAACCCGGCCGCGATGCGGGCGCTCGGGGTCACGAACGCCCAGTTGGAAGGGGCACTCGCGCAGTTCGGCACCAACGCCGGCGGCGGCTTCACCGACCAGTATTCCCGCGAGTACCTGATCCGGAACATCGGCCGGACCATGAGCCTCGACGACCTGCGCAGCGTCGTCGTCGCCACCGCGGGCGCGGCGCCGGTCCATCTGCGCCAGGTCGCGGAGGTGTCGTTCGCCGCAAAGGTGAAGCGAGGCGACAGCGGCTACATGGGCAAGCCGGCGGTCATCGTCTCGGTCGAGAAGCAGCCCGACGTCGACACGGTCAAACTCACCCGGGAGATCGAGCGGGCGCTGAAGGAGGTCACCGTCACCCTGCCCGGCGGCATCAAGGCCGACCAGATCCTGTTCCGCCAGGCGAACTTCATCGAATCGTCGATCCGGAACGTCCAGACGGTCTTGGTGGAAGCCATCGTCGTCGTGGCCATCGTGCTGTTCGCGTTCCTGCTGAACGTCCGCACGACGGCGATCTCGCTGACCGCGATCCCGGTCTCGATCCTGACCACGGCCGTGGTCTTCCACTTCCTCGGCCTATCCATCAACACGATGACGCTGGGCGGGCTGGCCATCGCCATCGGCGAGCTCGTCGACGACGCCGTGGTCGACGTCGAGAACATCTTCCGTCGCCTTCGGGAGAACCGGGCGGCCGGGTCCCCGCACTCGGTCTTCGATGTGGTCGTCGCCGCGTCGAACGAGGTCCGCTCCGGCATCGTCTACGCGACGCTGATCATCGTGCTGGTGTTCGTGCCGCTGTTCGCGCTGTCCGGCATCGAGGGGAGGCTCTTCGCGCCGCTCGGGCAAGCCTACATCATCTCGATTCTGGCGAGCCTCCTGGTCTCGGTCACCCTGACGCCGGTGATGGCCTACTACCTGCTGCCGGGCCTGAAGAGCCTCGACCATCGCGAAAGCTGGTTCATCCGGGGGCTCAAGCGCGGCAACGCGGCCCTGCTCGCCGTCGCCTTCCGCCATCAGCGCCTGTTGATGGGCAGTGTCGCCGTGGCGGTCATCGCCGCCGGTGTCACCGTCTGGCAGCTTCCGCGAGCCTTCCTGCCCCCGTTCAATGAGGGCTCCTTCACGGTCAACATGACCTTCAACCCGGGAATCTCGCTTTCCGAGAGCAACCGGGTCGGCCTGATCGCGGAACGCCTGCTCCTGCAGATCTCCGAGGTCTCGGCCGTCGGTCGACGTACCGGCCGGGCCGAGCTCGACGAGCATGCCGAGGGCGTCCACTCCTCCGACCTTGAGATCAACCTGAAGGATGGGGGACGTCCCAAGGAGGCGCTGGTCGCCGACATCCGGGCTCGCCTCGCCGTCCTGCCCGTTACCACCAACGTCGGTCAGCCGATCTCGCACCGCCTCGACCACATGCTCTCGGGCGTCCGCGCCGAGATCGCCCTCAAGATCTTCGGCGAGAACCTCGACGCCCTGCGCCGCATCGCCAACGATCTTCGGGACCGGATGGCCAAGATCCCAGGGCTGGCCGACCTGCAGGTCGAGAAGCAGGTTCGCATCCCCCACCTCGAGATCCGCGTCGATTACACCCGCGCCGCCCTCTACGGCGTCCAGCCGGCGGCGGTCGTCGAGCAGCTGAGCCGCCTGTCGAACGGGCGCGTCGTCTCGACGGTCGTCGACGGCTACCGCCGGTTCGACGTGGTCGTGCGCCTGTCCGAGAGGCAGCGCACCACGCAGGGCTTGGGCGACCTCCTGGTAGAGACCCCCTCGGGCTGGGTGCCGGCCCGCCAGATCGCCGACATCCGCGAGACGGACGGCCCGAACCAGATTCTGCGAGAGAACGCCCGCCGGCGCCTGGTGGTCCAGGCCAACACCAACGGCGAGAGCGACATGGCGTCCATCGTGGACGCCATCCGCGGGGTCGTGGCGGAGGCAAAGCTGCCGCCGGGCTTCTTCACGAGCCTGGAGGGCACATTCCAGGCCCAGGAGGAGGCAAGCCGCACCATCGGCGCGCTGTCGCTGCTGTCCCTCGCGATGGTCTTCGCCATCCTCTACAGCCGCTACCGCTCGGGCGTGCTGGCGCTCATCATCATGGGCAACGTGCCGCTCGCCCTCATCGGCAGCGTCGCCGCGCTCTGGTTGGTGGGGCAACCGCTGTCGGTCGCCTCCATGATCGGCTTCATCACGCTGACCGGCATCGCCGCGCGCAACGGCATCCTCAAGATCAGCCACTACCTCAACCTGTCGCTTCACGAGGGCGTACCCTTCGGGCGCGAGCTTGTCGTGCGCGGCAGCCTGGAGCGTCTGACGCCGGTGCTGACGACGGCGCTCTCGGCGGGCGTCGCGCTGGTGCCGCTGCTGATCGATGCCGACACCCCCGGCAAGGAGATCCTGCACCCGGTCGCGGTGACGATCTTCGGTGGGCTGATCAGCGCCACGCTGCTCGACACGTTCCTGACCCCCGTCCTGTTCCTTCGATACGGCGCCAAGCCGTTGGAGCACCTGCGCGCCGCGCAAGGCGAGACCCCCGACACGCCTCGTCCGGATGGCGCCAAGCCGCGTCCGGTCGAGTCGTTCTGAGCCATCCCACCCCCGAAAACGGAGAGACCCGATAATTTCCTGGAGAATGGCCCTGGTCGCGAGCGCGCTGGCCGCCCTGCCGGTCTGCGCGCACGAGGTGTCCGGCCAGCACGGTGGACGCGTGGCGGACGCGGGCAAGTTCCACGTCGAGCTCGTCGCCAAGGGCGAGACCGTCGACGTCTTCGTCTCGGACGGTAGTCAGAAGCCAGTGCCGGCGACCGGCTTCAAGGGCACGGCCATCCTGGTCGTCGGCGGCAAGCCCGCCCGGGTCCCGCTCCAACCCGCCGAGGGCAACCGCCTCTCCGGCAAGGCTTCCGTAGCGCTGGGCGAGAGCCCGAAGGGCGCCGTTCAGCTCACCGGCCCGGACGGCACGACCGCCAACGGCAAGTTCAACTGACCCCTCCGTAAACCTCCATTCGAAGAAGGACACGCACCATGACCTCCACGGCCACCAGGACCTTGTTCGCCGCCCTCGTTTCGCTCGGGCTCGCCGGATCGGCCGCCGCCCAGGGCACGCACTCCCATGGCGGACACGAGATGCCGGGCGACCCTAAGGCGTCGCATGACACCGACATGATGAAGATGATCACCGACATGAAGCCGGACCCGAAGGACCCTGCCTCGACCAAGGACTTCAAGGCCGCCGACATGGCGATGATGCACGACATGCACGTGCCCTACACAGGCAATCCCGACGTCGATTTCCGGACCCACATGATCCCGCACCACAAGGGCGCGGTCGAGATGTCCAAGGTGGCCCTGAAGCACGCCAAGGACCCGGCCACGAAGCAGATGGCCCAGAAGATCATTGACGATCAAGAGAAGGAAATCGCCGAGATGGAGGCCTGGCTGAAGAAGAACCGGAAGTAACCTTTGCTGGCTTGTTGCCGAACGCCTCCGCATTCCGCGCCCCCGAAGCCAAAGACCGGCCGCTACCTGGCCGGTCCGGCCCCCCTCAGGAGAACACCATGAAGCGCCTTGCACTCACCACCGCCACGCTCCTCGTCCTCTCCCTCACCCCGGCCCTGGCGGCTGGTTGCTGCGGCAAGGGCGGTAAGGGGATGTGCGCCAAGTCGACGTCGTCGATGTCGATGAAGAGCAACAAGAAGGGCTGCTGCTGCGATAAGATGGCCAAGAAGATGGAGATGTAGGGCTGCCCTCTCGCGCTGGGCACCGGGCTGATCCAGCCCCGTCTCAGTGCCCGGCGCGGGCTCTCCTGCGCGGTCCCGGAGGTTCCGGTGCCGCCAGGGCGGCGCCCGCATGGCTGGCCGGGACGTTCTCTCCTGTCTCCAGGCTGGCGATGATCGGGCAATCCGGTCGACCGTCCCCGTCGCAGGCATCCGCGAGGGAGCGCAGGGCCTCCGCCATCTCCTGTAGCTGGCGCGCCCGACCTTCGAGCTCCTGGATGTGGGCCTTGGCGATGGCCTTCACCTCGGCGTTGCTCCGCTCGGGGTCGCTCCAGAGCCCAAGCAGCACCTTGATGCGCTCCAGCGAGAAGCCGAGGTCGCGCGCGTGCCGGATGAACCTGAAGCGGTGCAGGTCGGCGGTCCCATAATCGCGGTAGCCGCTGTCCCGCCGGTCGGCCTGGGGGACGAGGCCGATAGCCTCGTAATGCCGGATCATCTTGGCCGAGACCCCGGAGGCCTGGGCCGCCTGACCGATGTTCATGACCGTGCGCTTTCACCTGTTGACCCTCCCATGATGGGAAGGTCCAGAACGGTTCGCAAGCTCATTTGAATGAGAGGTTCAACGATGTCTGGATACGCTCACGCCCACGGATCGGCCCAAGCCCGCGATGATGGCCAAGGCACGCCGGCCATCGCCGCCGCGGGCCGTAAGGCTGTCCTCTACCGCATGGTCATGCCGCAGCATGTCTGCCCCTATGGCACCAAGGCCAAGGACCTTCTCGAACGCCAGGGCTACTCCGTCGAGGACCGCTGGTTGCGCACGCGCGAGGAAACTGACGCCTTCAAGGCCGAGCATGGCGTGCGGACCACGCCGCAGACCTTCATCGCAGGCGAGCGCGTCGGAGGGTACGACGACCTGCGCCGCCATTTTGGCAAGCACGTCGCGGACGCGAACGCGGTGACCTACATGCCGGTCATCGCGCTCTTCGCCATGACCGCCTTGATGGCGCTGGCGGCGAGCTACGCCGTGTACGGAACGCCCCTGACGGTGCGCGCGGCCGAGTGGTTCATCGGCTTCAGCATGTGCGTGCTCGCGCTCCTGAAGCTGCAGGACGTGGAGAGCTTCTCCTCGATGTTCCTTGGCTATGACCTGCTGGCGCAGCGCTGGGTCCGGTACGCCTACGCCTACCCCTTCTGCGAGGCGTTGGCCGGAGTCCTGATGGTGGCGGGCGCGCTGAACTGGCTGTCCATTCCCGTGGCGCTCTTCATCGGCACGGTCGGCGCCGTCTCGGTGTTCAAGGCGGTCTACGTCGACGGGCGGGACATCAAGTGCGCCTGCGTCGGCGGATCGAGCAAGGTGCCGCTCGGCTTCGTCTCGTTGACCGAGAACGTGATGATGGTCGCCATGGCGCTGTGGATGCTCGTGGCGTCTCACTGATCTTTTCGCGAAACGGCTGCTTTGCTAGGTTTCCGCCCGAGAGCAGACGGGCTTAAATCCACCCACCTCGGTCGAACGGGACGGTTCTCCAAATCTCTCATAAGCGGACTCCCATAAGGGCCGCTGAAGGTCACAAGTTAGCTTTAAGACTTTCCGACTGCGTGCTGACTTGAAGCTCTGCCATCAGGCACGTAGAGGCTACCATGACTACCTTGGCGCATAACCTTTGGGCGAGCGATCAGCCCTCAACCGCTCCCTCTGATGCAACGGTATTACACAAAGCTTACCCGCCAAAGGTAAGAGTCAGCTCCCTATGAGCCCCGGACGTCACCGCTATCCAGGCGGCGGGGAGAACCCCGGGTAGAACGCCGAAGGGCATCGGCAAAAAGTGAACCTGCCGAACGGAAGGTTAACAGGACAGAGGGAATGGGTCGCCCCAAACCTCTGAAACGACCCCGACGTCCGCAGATCGAGCAGATGGGGTCCGTTTGCGTTGTCCGCCTCGCGGCGGGAAGCGGTACGTAAAGGCCGACAGCACAACCCCGGCCTCCCTCTTACCAGGTTGTACGTCGATCTGACGGTTGACCGAAGGCGTGGCTCCGAGATCCGGACCCGAGCTCTGCGGCTCAGCTAGGCTTCGCCGGTCGCCCGGCAAAGCTTTGCCTCCAGCAAGACGGCCTCCCTCCAACGTTCACCAAGATCCTGGGCAGAACAGGGCACAGGCCCGGCGCCCCCGCATAGCCGCGATCTGCAGCCCCCAGCGAGGTGGTGCGGACGCTGGCCCCGGCCCAGTGGCAGGAAGGCCGCCAAGCGCCCGCCCCATAGACCCGGAATGAAACGCCGGGAAACAGTGTGCATCGTCTCCCACTGCTCCTGCCAGCGCCTGCCACACCAGCCCAAAACCACCCACGACACCCCTTCCGCAACTGCTGGCCGGTTCGGACCAGGCTAAGTGTTTGAAACTAGAGCGGTCGGGTCGACCGAATGCTGGCCGGATGACCGCTACTCTGGCCGCCGCGAGCTGTCGCTCAGCCCCCCGCGCACCGCCGCCCACTTGCTGTGCGGTTCACCTCACCGATCCGGGAAACCTGCTCACGAGGCCGCCCCTTCGTCGCGGCCGCAACGGAGCTCACCCGGCCATGCCCGCCGATCTACACGAGCGCGTCACCGCCACCATCCTGCAGCAGCTCGACACCGCCGACCCCGCCACGTGGACCCCACCCTGGCACGGCGCCGACCCGCTCCCGCGCAACGCGCTCACGGGCAAGCGCTACCGCGGACTCAACATCCTGGCGCTTTGGTGCGCGGCGCAAGCCGACGGCTACACCGACGCCCGCTGGGCAACCTACCGCCAGTGGGCCGCCCTCGGCGCGCAGGTTCGTCGCGGCGAGCGCGGCACTCTGATCCTGTTCTACAAGGACCTGCCGACCGGCGCCCGAACAGACACAACGCACGGGACCAGCGCAGACAGCGACACGACCACAGCCCGCTTCGTCGCCCGCGCCTCGACCGTGTTCAACATCGCCCAAGTCGACGCCGCGCCCCAAGCGACCGCCCCGACAGGACTACCGCCCACCCCGCAACCCACCTACGACACCTTCGTCACGGCCACGGGCGCCATCATCCACACTGGCGGTACCCGCGCCTGTTACACCCCGGCCACCGACACGATCCGGATGCCGCCCCGTAATGCCTTCCGCACACCGGAAGGCTACGCCGGCACCCTCGCGCACGAACTCGTGCACTGGACGGGCGCTCCCCACCGCCTCGCCCGTGACCTGACGGGCCGCTTCAAACGCCGCGCCTACGCCGCCGAGGAGCTGATTGCCGAACTCGGCGCCGCCTTCGTGCTGGCCGACCTCGGGCTCGCGCGCACCCCCCACCCGGACCACGCCGCCTACCTCGCGTCCTGGCTCCCGCTGCTGACGGCCAACTCGCGCGCGCTGGCGACAGCCGCCGCGGCCGGCTCACGTGCCGCCGACTACCTCACCGCCTTGCAAACACAAGTCGAACCCATCTCGTCAACCGCTGCGAGCAGAGACGAACGCGGCCCCACCGAGTTCAAGTCCACTACCGCTGGACCACCTGGAAGCACTCCCTCCGGCGCCGGTGTCGACATGTACGTGAGCGTGGCATGAGCGCCGTGCCACCAGTCTCACGCCGCGTGCTCGCGGCACTGTGCCCGAACGCGAGCTGGGCTGGACGGGCCCGCGAGACCAGCACACCGGTGACACACGCTTTCGTGCGCCTCGACACCGCGCTCGATGCTCATCTCGCTGCACTTGCTGCCATCGATCGTATCGAGGAAGCCGTGGCAACAGCCTACGGCTATCCCCGCGTACCCCTACTAGGTGAGGATGCGCCACCCGACTACGCGGCCGACGTGACGACAATTCAGCGGCGCCTCGGCTCCAGTCCTGTCCCCCGTCACCTCATTACGGAGTTGCGCCGCCGGCAGGCGGCGTTCGCGCACGCGGCTAAATCGGCAGGTCTCGATGCGGCGCAGGCACAAGGAGCGAACACAGCGCACGACGACCTTGCACTTAAGCCCACGATATCAATCGCGTCTGGTGAGACGACTGCAGCCAACGAACGTGCTTTTTACTATCTAAGTCTCCGCAAAGTACGCATTAGACCAATGTATTGTAGAATGGAATTATTCCATGAGATAAGGCCTTCTTAATTCTAAAAAAATATTGACAATAGTCATGCCATAAAATCAGCGCACAGGCATATTAACGACGAGTAGCCAGCATCAAGCTGTCTCGATATTTCTTTTGCATGCCTCTGTGAATCTCGGTCCCAATATCGCCAACAACATCTTCGATTTCGCTTCGCGTAAAATTATCGCCAAAGTCATCTATAAGATCTTTGACTAATTCTATAATGCGCGAATCTTCTGGATTATATTCTTGATCTGGTTCAGTTAGTGGGTGAACTTTATCCAAGATCCATCCCGAAACCTTCGCTTCAATATCAATAGCCCGCGACATTTTTTGGTACACTCGATTGGTAAAAGCCAAAGCGGCTTCGGAAGCACTCTAGTTCCCATCCGTGCAGTTGAGCAACTCCAATCAGGAGTTCGCACCGGCTAATCTCTCCGTGAAGAGCTGCATCGCTCTCAAATCACGACCCCGCTCAATATCGGCAGAAGTGCGCCCCCGCGACCGGCTCACCGCACCGCAAGGAGTTCAATCATGCCGAACACGACCCACCTTAAAGGCCTTTCACCCTTCTACGGAGGCGTGGGTGGGCACTTTCGCGTTCCCCCGTACTTGCCACCCCTCCTCGACTCAGAGCTAGAACAAAGTAGAAATAGAGATATCCAGCGATCCTTCAAGTGCTCGATCGAAAAACGAAGCACTCGGCTGTTGCATAGCCTAGACCGCGATCTCGTCCAATTCGTCGAACGACTGACCTGTGACAGGGCGGCTGCTGGCGTTTTGTCTATTTCACTTCTTGCTTATCGCATCCTAGCTCGTTGCAAGCTACTCGCAGATGCGCATGTCGTATCCTCGGAACCCGATGATGACTTCGAAGCTCTTTTTCACACGATACGCTGCGGAGCAAATGAAAATCAAGACTGGATTAACTTAGAAACATGTATGGGAATTATTGTTATTGAGACTAATAACGCTATGCTGCAACAGCATTTTGCTGAAATCTGGAACGTGCTTCAGCCGTTCATGCGGGCGCAGACGCCGCAGCACTGGCTAGCACTTTTTTTCTGCGCTTGGCGGACGCCGTGCGATGACTGGCCGCCATTCAAATGCTGGAGCTACGTCAAATACGCACGCCGAATTCGCAACCAGGTAGCCGTATCGTATAAAATAGACAGATAGCAGAAGTAACATTCTAAATCGCCAATATGCGGGAAGTCCTAATATATCGTTGCCGACAAACACGAGGTGACGACAATGAGTAATGACCAGCGCGGCGCAATGTCTATCGAAGGCTTTTGTGCGTGGGCAGGGATTGGTCGATCATTAGCATACAAAGAGATCGAAGCCGGCCGCCTTCGTATTAAGAAGGTGGGCCGGCGCACTCTTGTCACTCTCGAAGCCGCCCAAAATTGGCTCGCCGCCCTCCCGGCCGGGGGCGGCGAAAACGCTGCATAGGCCGGCTGTATCAGCACCTGTTTCGACCCGCTAAATTTTCCATAACCCCCAGCCAGCCAGGATGTAGATAGCGATGCTAAATGCCGCGGTGGGCAAACGGCCGCCATCACGAGCGACGGCCAACTCATCTAGCCAGGACTAACCACGTATACCGGCGCGCAGCCTAAGGTGTGTACTTAGGTCTGCATTCACAACTCTGAGCCGAAGCAATATCAGACTCGCAAGCTGCACAACACAAGCTTGGCCGTTTCTCCGCGCGCTAGCCGGTTTCTGCTCAATAACACATTGTGATAGTGGAGGTTTTCGGGGGCGCTTTCCATTTCATGGCCCGAAACCCTCCGTTTACGAAATGGAAGACGGCACCGGCACGCATTTTTCGATAAGTTCTGACGAGGAGCTAGAAAGGTAGGACTTTATCCAGTTCCGACGTTAGCTCCGCGAGGTGACGATCCCTTACTCCCCGCAAGTACTCAAGATTGGAGTACCGCTCGTCAGTTGCGTTGTTATACAAATCGGTTTCTGGTTCGTAGCCCGCATTACACTGCGCCTTTCCCATCATCGACCGTGAGCGCCGTACCCGCTGGAAAGGGATGCAGCCACAATACTGAGATTTCTCGACGCCAAACAGGTCATGTGCGGTGAGGCCCGGCTCAAGGAAAATAGCCTCCTCCAGCTCGGTTAGGCGTGGGTCGAGACCCTTCATCAAGTACGCGAACCAATTCCACTGCGAGATGGTCGGATCTAAACGGTTCCAGGCCTGAACATTTAACGCTGTCGTTGCCGATTTGCGCGAGAGACTGCCAATATAGCCTTTGAGCCACTTGCGGAAATCTAACAGCTTGACGGCCGGCACATGCACACCAGAGTGTGAGTGGCACCCGTGAACCTGTCCGTATTCAAAAACTGTGTAAGAGAAGTAGAGCGCGCCGTAACTTAGTATCTTCTTACGCAGGTTTTCAGCAAACTTTTTGAAAACAGCATCAAGCTCTAGCCAAGTTTCATAGCCAATTATTTGCCAACTGACGGTAAAGTTGACGTTTAAGAAGCATCCTTGGTAATTCGCAAAGCAAATACCCCTATATATTTTTTCAAGGTCGATACGGCTGATGTAACAATCAGCCATGTTGCAGCTGGAAGTTAGCCGCGAGCGCAGCGCCGAGCTGCTATTAGTGAACTGGTATGGTGACGGCAGGTGGGTCAATGTGCGCTCCGCAAGGTGAGCGCTTGGATTTTCCAAGCTCCAGTATATAGCCGGCGCGAGCTCAATAACGCAGGTGAAAGCTTACAACTGTCTCGGTTTGTCAGGGATTGCTCACGCGCGATGTGCTCCCGCTAGATGCCGCTGCAATGTTCTGCCCACGCCTCCATCAGCAAACGCCGCTTCTCTAATGCGTCGCCGCGGCGGTAGGCACGCTCCACCGCATCACCTATCAAGTGAGCCAACGCCGCCTCGGCCACTTCACGCGAGAAAGGTGTCTCCTCCCCAACCCAGTCTCGGAACGTCGAACGAAAGCCGTGTGGCGTGTCGGTTAGCTTGGCCCGTCGCATCACCATCTCCAACGCCATCACCGATAACCCCTTGCCGGTCCGCTGTCCCGGGAACACAAACGGGTTGTCGGCTAGATCCAGCGACTTCATCTCTTCAAGGAGCGCGAGCGACCGCCCACTAAGCGGCACGCGATGATCTCGCCCTGCCTTCATCCGCGTGGCCGGCACTGTCCAAACACGCGCTTTCAAGTCTACTTCTGCCCACTGCGCCCCAAGCGTCTCGCCAGAGCGAGCTGCCGTGAGGATGGTGAACTCCAGTGCCCGTGCCGCGATGCCCAAAGTGCCGCGCAGGTGCCGAACGAAGGCAGGGACATCCTCATAGGCCATCGCCTTATGGTGACCACGACTGAGCTTCTGCCGTCTTGGCAGCAGTAGATCGAGATGCCCTCTCCAGCGGGCGGGGTTTTCGCCCACGCGTAATCCCTGCGCTTTCGCCGAGTCCAGAACCCGCTCGATCCGACCGCGCAAGCGTGAGGCTGTCTCGGGCTTCTCTAACCAGATCGGCTTCAGCACCCGCACAACGTCTTCGGTGCTGATCGCATCGACCGCGCGCTCGCGTAGGGGAGCCGCATATTCCCGCAAGGTCATCTGCCATTGCGCGACATGCTTTTCGTTGCGCCACTGCGTCTTCATCGCCTCCACGAAGGCGTCCGCCACCTGGCCAAAAGTCACCACGACAACCGGCGCGGCATCCCGCACGGCTAACGGGTCCGTTCCCTGTAAAACAAGATCACGGGCGCGAGCAGCGCCCTCACGTGCCTTTGCCAATGACACATCCCGCGGAATCCCAAGGCCCATCTCGCGCAGCTTGCCCTGCCACCGGAACAGGAAAACCCAACGCCGACGCTGCCCGTCCTTCGAGATCGACAGATACAATCCACCACCATCGGCATGGCGCCCCGGCACGTCCAACGTCGCAACCTTTCGGGTGCTGAGCCGATTCATCAGGCGCGTCACCGCATGCCCCTCGTCACTCACTGACAGGCCCCAACACGGGCCCCAATTCATGACGGGGATTCTAGCGGACGCCAGCGAACACAGCCAGCGAAACATGAGGCATAAGTCACTGTGAAGAATGAAAAATATTCTACATCGGCATCCGCCTACGAGCACCAGCGGACGTTAGTATGAGTGACACCCCTTCCGCCAAGTGGTTCGGCCGAATCCCCGCCGGTTCGTGATCTTTTCGATCTGGGCCGGTCGGGCGCCACTCGTCGACGCCCTTCATGTCCGATGTGGCTTTCGCGTGATGAAAGCGGTGGCGGTATCGGCAAGCCCTCGCGGCGCCCGGGCGAAGCCTATATCCGCATCACGACGTGATCGACCGGCGACTGTATTGCGGGTCAAGCCGCGACATCGCACCGGGCGGCGGCTCGGTTTTGGCCTTTCTCTACCTGATCGGCGGCTCGGCCCGGTTCGGCCGTCGCTTTCTGGTGCCGGACGCAGGCGCTTTCCGTGCGTGCGATATGGATCCGCCCGGAGTTCGCTCCGGAGACAGGGCGCCGAAAGCGATGGGACCGGCGCGCTGGGCGTCGAGGGGGACGACCGCACGACGGTGCCCGGGCCCTACGCTGCCGCGCGCAGGCTGGGGAAGGTGGCCGCCTCAAACGAGCGGACGCAGTTCCGGCCGCTCGACTTGGCCTCGTAGAGCGCGCGATCCGCGCGTTCGATCGTGCGGTCGATGTCTTCGTCGGTCTGCTCGGCCTCGGCCATGCCGATGCTGATCGTCGCCCGGAGGCATTGTCCCTCCGGCTCGAACACGGTGTCCGCGACGGTCTGGCGGATCCGGTCCGCCAGGATCGTCGCGCCGCGCAGGTCGGTTTCGCGGAGCAGGACCACGAACTCCTCGCCCCCGAACCGGGCCACCTTGTCGGTGGTCCGGATGGCGTCGCCGATGATCCGGCCGACCTGGCGGATCACTTCGTCGCCCGCCGCATGTCCGTATAGGTCGTTGACGCGCTTGAAGTGATCGATGTCGACCATCAGCACGCAGATCGCCCGGCGATAGCGCTTGAAGTAGCTCATCGCGTCGTTGGCCAGCGGCAGGAACGCACGCCGATTGAGGAGGCCGGTGAGCGCATCGGTGTCGGCGAGCACCTGCATGGCATGGAGGTCCGCCCCGAGGCGCCTGACGCGATCCTCCGCGGCGTGGGCCGCGCTCGAGGCCACGGCCTCGATGTGGCGGGCATCCGCCTCGGCCGTGCCGATCCGCCTCAGCAACGACCGTACCGAGGTCGACAGGCGAAGAACCTCGGGCGAGCCGTGCACGCGGTCCGTCATCCTGGCGTTCGGGTCCCGGCCGATGCGGTCGACGGCCTCGGTCAACTGCGTCAACGGCCGGCTCAGGCGTGCCGCGACCAGCCGGATGCCGACCATCCCGATCAGCGCCGCGCCCAGGCCCAGCAGGATGATGAGGCCGGTCAACTGGGTGGCACCGGTGAGCGCGGTATCGATCGGCTGCAGGGCCACGACGATCCAGCCCAGGCCCGGATAGTCGCCCCGGCCGCGGGTCGCGGTCGCCGTCGCAAGGCGGGTTCCGTCGGCGCGCTCGTCGATGAAGTGGCCGGCCGCCAGTTGGGCCGCCGTGTAGGGCGCCATGCCCAGGTCCGGTCCGAGCAGGACGCGACCGGCCCGGTCGAGGACCACGATGTCCTCCTTCAGGTCGGGGCGCCGGGACGCCAGAACCTCGCGCCGGACCACATCGGCCCAGCGCCAGCTGAGATGGACCCCGAGGACGCCCACCACCTGGCCCGAGGCATCGCCGATCGGAACGGCGAGGTCCACGAACCGAAACGGGGTCCCGTCGGCATTCGGCGTGAGCAAGGTCTGCAGCAGGGATGCGAAATGCACGTCCTCGACGGCGGCCTGCCGGATCCCGTTCTTGAACCAGGGCCGCTGGCCGACGTTCGCGCCCTCGAGAACGCCGCCCGTGGCGGCACGCACCCGGCCCTCGCGATCCGCGAACCCGATCCAGGCGTAGTCCGGAAGGGTCTCCTGCATCCTGTCGAGGACCTTGCGCAGGCTGCCGGTGCTCTCCATCCAATGGGGCTGAAGGGGTTCGAGGGCCGCCACGTTGCGGATCTCCCGCAGGCGCTCGGCCATGTCCTGATCGAGCCGGTCGGCCACGGACCGCGCCACCTGCAGCAGGTTGCCCTGGGCCATGTCGGTCGCCTGCCCGCGCGCCAGCAGGGCGGAACCGATCGTGGTCGCTCCGACGATGGCCAAGCTGATGGCGCCGGCCAGGAGGGCGATCTGGCGGCGCAGTAGAGTCCTGTCGGCGAGCTGAGTGAGCATGACGATCCAACCTCGATCGTAGCATTCATGCTGGGCGTTGGATGACGATGTGTGAAGCTTATGAGTCAATCTTTTCGTGACGTGGCTTTTCGTGAGATATCTCACGATGGCGTGTCCGCCGCAGTCACGCGGGTCGATGCGCTGCGGGCGGAAAACGTCAAACGCAGGATGAAAGTCTGCGTCGACGCAACCGAGGCGGCGGATTCGTCTTTGGATGGGGATCCACGGGATGGGGATCCACGCGCGGTGACCGCGAACCGAGGATGGCTCGCCCCTCCCCGGCAGGTGTTCGTCATGTCCTGCGCCGAAAACCTGTGACAGACCGAGGGCTTCGGCAGGAGTAAAGCGTTGGCGTGCCGACGCGAACCTGCTCAGGCCGTCCCCGCCGGGGTCTCGATTTCCACAGGAACCGATCCCTCCCCTGGTGATCCGCATCGTCGCAGGCGAGCGTCGGGGGCCGGTCGAAGGCCGCGGGGCTTTCCCGACGCAGGCCCGCCGGGCGCGGGGCCCGAGCGTTTTTCCAATGAGGTCCGACCGGACCAGGGACCCGGATCGCCGTCTCCGGCGACGAAGACCGCTCGGCCACGAAAGGGTTTGGACCACGAAAAAGGGCCAGCCGCGAGGCTGGCCCTGGTCGTCGTGCCGCCGTCGCTTATTCGGCGGCGCTCATCTCGGGCGTGAAATGACCGCACCAGTCGGATGCGCTCACCACCGGCCACAGGCCGTGGTCCTTGGGACCCGGCTGGCTCACGGGCGGGTTGAAGCGGCACAGGCCCTCGTCGCCGTGCGCCATGGCGCCGTTGACCTTGTGCTCGTCGTAGAACTTGCAGGTGTCACACTTCACGTCGGCCATCGTCGGTCTCCTTCGAAGAACGGTCGCCTCGCGGCGCTACATTCTCATTAGACAAATTCCAATCTGGCTGTCAACGAGCGGATGCCGCGCGGGTTCCACGCGGCGCTCGAAGGCGGCGTTTGGAGAGGGCGCTCCTGAGCGTTCGCTCGGAGACGGTTTGGCCGGGATCGGTCCGATGGGGGGCGGGGCCGTGGATCCGAGCCGTTCGTGCGTCGGCGACCGCAACGGTCAGGCGCGCACCACCTCGCCGTGCGCGATCGTGCGGCGAGGTGGTCGATCCGAGATTCCGGGTGCCAGAGGCCCGGCGCCTCAGCGGCCGAGGGGGGCCGAGCGGGCCGGCGCGAGCCTGCGCCTCAGGAAGCCGGTGCCGGCGCTGAGCGGACCCCAGAACAGCAGCGCCAGCCCCATCACCATCAGGGTCGAGACGAGGCCGTTGGAGAAGAACACCGACAGGTTGCCGCCCGAGCCGAGCAGGGCCTGGCGGAACGCGTCCTCGGCGCGGTCGCCGAGCACCAGGGCCAGGACCAGGGGGGCGAGGGGATAGTCGAGCTTCTTGAAGATGTAGCCGATCACCCCGAACACCAGCATCAGCCAGATGTCGAACCGCGAGGATTCCACCGTGTAGGCGCCGATGGCGCAGACGATCAGGATGATCGGCGCCACCAGCGCGAAGGGAATGCGCATGATCGCGGCGAAGACCGGCACGGTGGCGAGCACGATCAGGAGACCGGCGACGTTGCCGAGGTACATCGAGGCGATGAGGCCCCAGACGAACTCCTTGTTCTCGATGAACAGGAGCGGGCCGGGTTGCAGGCCCCAGATCATCAGGCCGCCGAGCAGCACCGCGGCCGTGGCCGAACCCGGGATGCCCAGCGCCAGCATCGGCAGCAGCGCCGAGGTGCCGGCGGCATGCGCCGCGGTCTCGGGCGCCAGCACGCCCTCGATCTCGCCGCGCCCGAAGTTCTCGGGCGTGCGCGAGAACCTCTTGGCGAGGCCGTACCCCATGAAGGAGGCCGCGATGGCGCCGCCCGGCGTCACGCCCATCCACATGCCCACGATCGATGAGCGGATCAGCGTCGCCCAGTAGCGCGGCAGCGCGGCCCAGGTGCGCAGGACGACCTTGAGGTCGATCTGCGCCTTCTTGCCCTTGAAGTGCAGGCCCTCCTCGATGGTGAGCAGGATCTCGGAGACGCCGAACAGGCCGATCACCACCACGAGGAAGTCGAAGCCCTTGATGAGCTCGCTCACCCCGAAGGTCAGGCGCAGGTCGCCGGAGATGGTGTCGAGGCCCACCGCGGCGAGCAGGAAGCCGATGGCGAGGGAGGCCACGATCTTGGCCTTGTTCTCCTTGCCCATGCCGATGAACGAGCAGAACGTCAGGAAGAACACCCCGAAGAACTCGGCCGGGCCGAACCGCAGGGCGAATTTCGCCACCAGCGGCGCCACGAAGGTGATCAGGATGACACCGGCCAGCGCCCCGATGAAGGAGGCGGTGAAGGCGGCGGTGAGCGCCTCGCCGGCCTTGCCCTGCTGGGCCATCGGATAGCCGTCGAAGGTGGTGGCCACCGACCACGCCTCCCCGGGGATGTTGAACAGGATCGAGGTGATGGCGCCCCCGAACAGGGCCCCCCAGTAGATCGACGACAGGAGGATGATCGCCGAGGTCGGGTCCATGCCGAAGGTCAGCGGCAGCAGGATCGCGACGCCGTTGGGGCCGCCCAGGCCCGGCAGCACGCCGACCACGATGCCAAGCAGCACGCCGACGATCATGAACATGACGTTGGTCCAGGACAAGGCGACCTGGAAGCCCAACATGAGCTGGTGGAGATCGTCCATGGCGGTTCCTCGGACTTTTCTTGGTTGAGATTAGAAGCCGAGCATCGCCTCGACCGGACCCTTGGGCAGGGACAGCCGGAATTGAATCTCGAAGACCCAGAACGCCACGAGCGGCACGGCGACCACCGCCAGCAGCGTCTGCCACCAGCGGAACTCGCCGAGCATCACCATGAACACCGCCATGAACAGGGCCGAGGCGGTGTAGATGCCGACGAACTCGATGGCGAGCACGTAGAGGAACAGCGGCGCGAACACCGAGCCGACCATGCGCAGCTGGCCGTAGGTGACGAACACGCTGTCCTCGCGCCGCACCGCGCTCACCAAGGCGGCAGCGGCGGCGATCAGCAGGATCCAGCCGACGCGGGCGGGGAAGAACCCGTTCTGGGGCCCGGCGTCCCAGCCCGCGCCGCGCTCGTAGGAATCCCACAGCACCAGCCCCGCCAGCCCCATCAGGACGAGGGCGACGAGGATCTCCACCATCCGGCGCGACAGGCCGGGCTCGGTGGCCGTTTGGGACGTCTCGGTCATCCGTTCATCCTGATCGTTCGTTCGGCGCGCACCTCTCGTCCCCCGCATCTCTCGGGCCTGCCCGAGAGATGCACCCCGGGGGTCCGGGTCGGGCAGGCCCGACCCGGGTGCGGGGAGGAGTCGATAGTGGGGGCGGTTCCGCTTGTCCCCGGAGGAGGGTCGCCCGGCCACTCCCACCCTCGGTCCCTCCCCGCGAGGGAAAGGGACCGAGGGGTCAGCGCGAACGCGCCGGAGTGCTCACCCGGCGGCCGCCCTCAGTTGGTGCCGATGAACCCGGCCTTGCCCATCAGGTCCTTGTGCTTCTGCTCGTCGGTGGTGAGGAACGAGACGAACGCGTCGCCGGAGCGGAAGTCGGGCACCAGGGCGTTGCGCTCGACGTAGGCCTTCCAGTCGGCCGTCTCGGTGACCTTCTTGAAGAGGTTCACGTAGAAGGCCTGCTGCTCGGGCGTCACCTTGCCGGGCATGAACATGCCGCGCAGCATCTGGTAGTTCACGTCGAGGCCCTGCGAGACGCAGGTGGGCACGTCGGCCCAGGACATGTCGGCGGTGATCTTCTGGGTGTAGCCCAGCGGCTTGTCGGAGAACACGCACAGCGGCTTGACCGCGCCCGAGCGCCAGTTGGCGATCTCCTCGGCCGGGTTGTTCATGTTGGCGTCGATGTGGCCGCCGGCGAGCTGCACGGAGGAAGGTCCCCCGCCCTGGTAGGGAATGTAGGTGATCTTGATGCCGGCCGCCTGCTCCATCGTCACGGAGATGAGGTGGTCCTCGCGCTTCGAGCCGTTGCCGCCGGTCTTCAGGGGCGGATTGGCGGCCTTGGCGGCGGCGACGAAGTCGCCCGCGGTCTTGTAGGGGGTGCTCGCGTTCACCCAGAGCAGGAAGGCGTCCTGCGCCATCATCGCGACCGGGGTGAAGTTCTTCCAGCTCACCGGCAGCTTGGTGGCCAGCGGCGTCATGTAGATGCCGCTCGAGGTGGTGATGAGCTTGTGGGGGTCGCCGGCCGACTTCTGGATGTCGAGCATCGCCTCGCCGCCCGCCGCGGCCGGCTTGTTGACGATGATGATCGGCTGGGAGACGAGGTTGTTCTTCTGGATCGCACCCTGGATCGTGCGCGCCATCTGGTCGGACGAGCCGCCGGGCGGGAAGGGCACGATGATCTCGATGGGCTTGGTCGGCTCCCAGGCCAGGGCCGGGCCGACGGGCAGCAGCGTGGCCGCCAGGGCGGCCTTCACGATGGATTGCATGGCGTTGTCCTCCGGCGGTGCTCTTGGCGGCCCCGCCTTGTATACCAGGGTATGAAGTTTCGGGGCCGTTTGGCAACAGTGGGTTTTCTCGATCACGACCGCTCCTGTGGCCTTCCCGCGCCGGCTCGCCGATGATGGGAAAAACGCCAGGGCGGGATTCCATGCACACCACCTCCGACCAGCCTCACGGCCCCTTGCGCGGCCTCACGGTGATCGAACTCGCCCACATCATGGCCGGCCCGGTCTGCGGCCTGATGCTCGCCGACATGGGCGCCACGGTGATCAAGGTCGAGAAGATCGAGGGCGGCGACGACACCCGCCGTTCGGTGCCGCCGTCCCTGGAGGGCGAGAGCGCCGCCTACATGATGATGAACCGGGGCAAGCGCGGCATCGCGCTCGACCTCAAGAGCCCGGAGGGCCGGGCGATCCTGCACCGGCTGCTGGCCGGGGCCGACGTACTGATCGAGAACTACCGCGCCGGCACCATGGAGCGCCTCGGCCTCGGCTGGGACACCCTCAAGGCCGCCTACCCCGCCCTGATCTACTGCGCCCTCTCGGGCTTCGGGCGCACCGGCCCCTATGCCGAGCGGCCCGGCTTCGACCTCGTGGCGCAGGGCATGAGCGGGCTCATGAGCATCACCGGCGCGGGACCCGGCGAGGCGCCGATGAAGTGCGGCCCGCCCGTCACCGACGTCACCGCCGGCATCCTGGCGGCGATGGGGGTGCTGGCCGCCTACACCCACCGCCTCAGGACCGGCGAGGGCCAGGCGGTGGACACCTCCCTGTTCGAGGCCGGCATCACCCTGACCTACTGGCAATCGGCCATCGCCATGGCCACCGGCATCGCGCCCGGCCCGATGGGCTCGGCCCACCCGCTCAACGCCCCCTACGAGGCGTTCCAGACCGCCGACGGCTGGATCACGGTCGGGGCGGCCAACCAGACCAACTGGCTGCGCCTCCTCGAGGTGCTGGGTGCCGCCGATCTCGGCCACGATCCGCGCTTTGCCCGCAACGCCGAGCGGATGGAAAACCGCGAGGCACTGGCCGCGGTGCTGGCCCCGCGGTTTCGCCGGGAATCGTCCGCGACGTGGCTCGCTCGCCTGGAGGACGGCGGCGTCCCGGCCGGCCCGGTCCTCGACGTGCTCGCCATGCACCGCGACCCCCAGGCGCTCGCCCGCGAGATGGTGGTGGAGGTCGACCACACCCGCATCGGGCCGATGCGGACGCTGGGACTGCCGGTGAAGTTTTCGGGCACGCCCGGGCGGGTGCAGGGGGCTGCACCGCTGCTGGGGGAGCACAGCCGCGCGATCCTGCGGGGGGTCGGTTACGACGAAGCGGAGATCGAGGGGTTTTTGGCGCGGGGCGTGGTGCGCGAGACGGTGGGGTGATGATCGTCCCTTCTCCCCGTAAGCGGGGACAGGGGGGCGCCGTGCGCCTCATCCCACCCGCAACGCCCCATCCAACACCCGCGCCACATGCTGCGCGGTGATCCCAAGCCCATCGTGGATCTGATGCCTGCAACTGGTGCCGTCGGCGACGACCCAATCGTCGGGACCGGCCTTGCGCAGCGCCGGGAACAGCGACAGCTCGGCCATGGCCAGCGAGACGTCGATGGTGTCGGCCCCGTAGCCGAAGGCGCCGGCCATGCCGCAGCAGCTCGACTCGATCACCTTGACCTCGAGGCCCGGCACCTGCCGCAGGACCGTTTCCACCGCCCCCATCGCGTCGAAGGCCTTCTGGTGGCAGTGGCCGTGGAGATGCGCGACGCGCCCGCCCTGGTCGGCCAGCGGCAGCGCGATCCGCCCGGCCGCGAGGTCGGCGGCCAGCAGTTCCTCGAACAGCAGGCTGGCACCGGCCAGGGCCGTGGCCTCCTCGCCGGGCAGCAGGGCGGCGAACTCGTCGCGGAACGTCAGCAGGCAGGAGGGCTCCAGCCCGACGACGCGGGCGCCGGCCCGAACGTAGGGCAGCAGCGCGTCGAGGGTGCGGCGCGCCTCCTCCCGCGCCCGGTCGGTCTGGCCGGAGGCGAGATAGGTCCGCCCGCAGCACAAGGGTCGCCGGCCCGTGTGCGGGAAAACCCGGTGGAGGCGGTAGCCGGCGGCGATCAGGACGCGCTCGGCCGCCTCCAGGTTCTCGCGCTCGAAGGCGCGGTTGAAGGTGTCGCCGAACAGGACGATGTCGCGAAACGTGCCCGTGACGTCGGAGGGGTGGGCCGGCTCGCCCGTCTCCGCCCAGGGCCGGCGCCAGGCCGGCAGGGTCCGCCGGGCCGAGAGCCCCGCGACCCTTTCCGACAGCCGCGCCAGGGCGGGCACCCGGTCGCGCAGGTTGAGGAGCGGGGCGAGTTTCGCCGCCAGCTTGGCATAACGCGGCAGTTCGGCCACCAGCCGCTCCTTCAGGGGCAGGCCGTGGCGGGCGTGGTAGTGGTGGAGGAACTCGACCTTCATCTTGGCCATGTCGACGCCGGTGGGGCATTCCCGGCGGCAGGCCTTGCACGAAACGCACAGGTCCATCGTGCGCTTCATCTCGGGGGATGTGAAGGCGTCGGCCCCGAGCTGTCCGGAGATCGCGAGCCGCAACGAGTTCGCCCGGCCGCGGGTGAGGTGCTGCTCCTCCCGCGTCGCCCGGTAGGACGGGCACATCGCCCCGCCCGCGAGCTTGCGGCAGGTGCCGTTGTTGTTGCACATCTCGACGGCCCCGCCGAGGCCGCCCCAGTCCGACCAGTCGAGCGCCGTCGTCGTCGGCGCGGTGACGGCGTAGCCCGGCGCGAAGCGCATCAGCGAGCGGTCGTCCATCCGCAGGGGCCGCACGATCTTGCCCGGGTTGAGCCGGTTGTCCGGGTCGAAGCCGTCCTTGACCGCCTCGAAGGCGCGGGTGAGGCGGGCGCCGAACAGCGGCTCCACGTATTCCGAGCGCGAGATGCCGTCGCCGTGCTCGCCCGAGTACGAGCCCTTGAAGCGGCGCACCAGGGCGGAGGCCTCCTCCGCGATGGAGCGCATCTTGGCGACGTCCCCGCCCTGCTTCATGTCGAGGATCGGGCGCACGTGCAGGCAGCCGACCGAGGCGTGGGCGTACCAGGTGCCGCGGGTGCCGTGCCGGGTGAACACGTCGGTGACGGCGTCGGTGTAGTCGGCCAGGTGCTCGAGCGGCACCGCGCAATCCTCGATGAAGGAGACCGGCTTGGCGTCGCCCTTGGTCGACATCATGATGTTGAGGCAGGCCTCGCGTACCTCCCAGACCGAGCGCTGGCGCACAGGCTCGGGCACCTCGACGACGGCGTCGGTGAATCCGTGGTCGGCCATGCAGGCGTCGAGGCGCCTGAGGTCGGCCAGCAGCGCGTCGCGGTCCTCGCCGGCGAACTCCGTGAGGAGCAGGCAGTTCGGCCGGCCCCGCGTGATGTCGGCGAGCGTGGTGCGGAACAGCGGGATGTCGGCGCCCAGCACCAGGACGTTGTTGTCCACGAGTTCGACCGCGACCGGGTTCAGGTCGACGATCGCCTTCGTGGTCTCCATCGCGGAACGGAACGAGGGGAAGTGGCACACCCCCATCACCCGGTGGGTCGGCAGGCGCGAGAGCTTGAGCGTCACCGAGGTGGTGGCCGCCAGCGTCCCCTCCGAGCCGACCAGCAGATGGGCGAGGTTCGGGCGCGGCTCGATCAGGGCGTCGAGGTTGTAGCCGCCGACCCGCCGCTGCACGCGCGGGTACATCGCCAGGATTTCGTCCCGCTCCGATTCCGCCAGGGAAACCATGCGGCGCGCGAGATCCTTTGCCCGCGCCGAGCCCGACACGCCGGTGGCCTCGTTTCCCGTCAGCGAAAAGCCGAACGCCTCGCCGTCGTGGAACAGCGCCTCCATCGCCAGGACGTTGTCGCTCATCTTGCCGAAGCGCAGCGAGCGGGCGCCGCAGGAGTTGTTGCCGGCCATGCCGCCGATGGTGCAGCGGCTGGCCGTCGAGGGCTCGACGGGAAAGAACCAGCCGTCCGCCTTCACCCGGGCGTTGAGGCGCTCCAGCACCATGCCGGGCTCAACCGTGACGGTGCCGCCCTGCGGATCGTAGGCGAGGATGCCGTCGAGGTGGCGCGAGCAATCCACCACGAGGCCGCGCCCGATCGGCTGGCCGTTCTGCGAGGTGCCGCCGCCGCGCAGGATCACGGGCACGCCGTGCTCGGCGGCGATGGCGAGCGTCGCGGCGATGTCGGCGGCCGATTTCGGGAAGACCACGCCGGTCGGCACGATCTGGTAGATCGAGGCGTCGGTGGCGTAGCGACCGCGGGTGAAGGCGTCGAAGCGTGCCTCGCCCCGGAGCGCCTCGGCCAGGCGGCGGGCCAGGCCGGCACCCTGCCGCCGCGCCGCCCGCGGGCTCGTCGTCCCGGCGCCCATCGCTTCGGGACCCGTCGCCGGCTCGGCCGTTGTCGCCATGGTGTCCCGTCCCTGTCCCGCCCCGTCGCCGTCTTCGTCGCGGCCTATGACTGCATGCATAATACCACCGACCGGTGGGTCAACGTCGCCCGTTGTCCCGCGGCGCGGGATCTCATGCCATTTCCGGTTGATCACTTCGTGATGCGGACATGGGCTTCGCTCAGCCGCCCTGCAGGCTCTCGGCGAAATCCTCCGGGATCTCGCCGAAGCGGCCGAGGATGGTCACCCCTTCGAGTTCCCCGGTCTCGTCGTCGGCCACCACCTTGAGGGCGGCCGTGCCCGGCATCCGGCCGGCCATCGCCTCGGCCTTCTTCAACGCGCCGCTCTCGGTGGGCGCGACCTCGCGGTCTCCGGGCACCAGGCGCTTGCGCTTGATCACGAAGGTCTGGACCACGAACGTCGTCTTCATCGTCATCGGATCGGTTCCTGGTGGCGTCCCCGGCGGTAGCACAACACGCCCGGAGCGTCGGCATCGGGCCATCCCGTGAAGGTCTCTTAATCGACCTTGCTCCATGATAGGCGCCTTGATCGAACGGCGACGATGGCGGACGATGCTCTGCATGCGCGACGACCCGGCACCCGACGACGCGCAAGCGGTGATCGACCTGGGCGAAGACGACGACACGGTGGAACTGGAACGGCTGAAGGCCGCCTTCGCCCGGCAGTCGGCCGCCCTCGCCCATGCCCAAAAGATCTTCGCGCGGGCCTCGGAGGCGGCCCGGATCGGGGTGTGGGAATGCACCCTCGACGGCGAACACCTGACCTGGACCGACGTCGTCTACGACCTCTTCGACCTCCCCCGCGGCTCGGTCCTCGACCGGGCGGCGACCCTGGCCCTCTACGCGCCGGACTCGCGAAAGGCCCTCGACACGATCCGCGCCCGCGCCATCGGCGAGGCGCGCGGGTTCACCCTCGATGCGGAGATCGTCACAGGCCTGGGCAACCGGCGCTGGATCAGGATCACCGCCACGGTGGAATGCGAGGACGGGGTCCCCACCCGCATCTTCGGGATGAAGCAGGACATCACCGAGGAGAAGGCCCTGTTCGACCGGACCCGCTACCTCGCCGCCTTCGACGACATGACCGGGCTCGCCAACCGCACCAGCTTCCAGGCGCGGCTCGCCGCGGTCGAGGAGGAGGGCTGCGGGGCCGCCCTCCTCCTCGTCGACCTCGACGGTTTCAAGGCGGTCAACGACACCCTCGGGCACCTGGCGGGCGACGCCTGCCTGCGCCGGGCGGCCGCCCGCCTGCGCACGGTCTGCGATCGCGCCGACCTCGTGGCGCGCATCGGCGGCGACGAGTTCGGCGTGCTTCTGGGCACGGATGACCCGACAATCGCCGAAGACCTCGCCGGCCGTATCGTCGCGGCCCTGCGCCGCCCGGCGGAGGGCGAGGACCACGGCCTGCCGCTTGGCGCGTCCCTCGGCGCGTCCCTCGGCGCGTCCCTCGGCGCATCCGTGGGCGTCGCCTGGCACGACGCCGCGGCCCCCGCCACCCTGTTCGCCAGGGCCGATGCCGCCCTCTACGCCGCCAAGGCGGCCGGCCGGAACACCTTCCGGACCGACGCATCCGCCGGCCATCCGGCCCGCCGCAGCCGCGTCGCCTGATCGGCGCTGCGAGGCCTCGCCTTCGGTTCTGCATGCACTTTGGCCCGAACATTGCTGGGCGATGCGCACGGCGATGGAGGCTTCATGACGGCGCAGACGGTGCAGCTCGGCCTGCGCGGAATCCGCAAGGCCTTTCCCAGTAAAACCGGCCCGGTCCCGGTCCTCGACGGCCTGAGCTTCGATATCTACGAGCGCGACTTCGTCAGCATCATCGGCCCGAGCGGCTGCGGCAAGACCACGGTGTTCAACATCATCGCCGGCCTCCTCGACCCCGACGGCGGCACCATCCGCTACCGGGGCGAGGTCGTGCCGGGCCTGCGCGGCCGGGTCGGCTACATGATGCAGAAGGACCTGCTGTTTCCCTGGCGCACGGTCCTGCAGAACGTGATGCTCGGCCTCGAGATGAAGGGCGTCGACCCGGCCCAGGCGCTGGACACCGCCCGCGAGTACCTCTCCACCTTCGGCCTTTCGGGATTCGAGAACGCCTACCCCAAGACCCTGTCGGGGGGCATGCGCCAGCGAACGGCGCTGATCCGGACCCTGATCATGGACCCCGACATCCTGCTCCTCGACGAGCCGTTCTCGGCGCTCGACTACCAGACCCGGCTCTACCTCGAAGGCGTGCTGCTCGACGCGGTGGAGACCTACGACAAGACCGTGGTGCTCGTGACCCACGACATCGACGAGGCGGTGGCGCTGTCCAAGCGCGTGGTGGTGCTCGGCAACCGCCCGGCCACGGTCAAGGCCGTCCACGACATCGCCATCGCCGACCGCTCGCCCATCGGCGCCCGCTCCGACCCGCGCTTCTCGGAATATTTCCACGCCCTGTGCGGGGAACTCGACATCCAGACCCGTCCCCGGGCCCAGACCCTTCCCCGGGCCCGCTCACACGCGAAGGTCGCCTGATGACGACGCGATCGATCGAGGCGGCCCCTCCTCCTTCCCCCGCCCGCTCCCGCCGGCCCGGCGCCCTCGCGCTGGCCGCCGACACGCAGGCCGGGCGCGCCCTCATCCAGTTCACGGCGGTGATGGCGTTCTTCGGCGCCTGGGAGCTGGGGGTGCGGGCGGGCTGGGTCAGCGACTTCCTGGTCGGCGCTCCCTCCGGCATCTGGCGGGTGTTCGTGCGTGCCGTCATGGACGGCAGCCTGTTCGTCGACACCTGGTACACGCTGATCGAGGCGATCCTCGGGTTCGTCATCGGCACCGTCCTCGGCTCCGCCGCCGGGCTCGGGCTGTGGTACTCGGCCTTCGTGGCGCGCCTCGTCGAGCCGTTCATCGTCGCCATCAACTCGGTGCCCAAGATCGCCCTGGCCCCGATCGTGATCCTGTGGTTCGGCACCGGCTTCGTCTCGAAGGTGGCGCTGGCGGTGTCGCTCACCGCCCTCGTCGCCCTCATCGCCGCCTACCAGGCGGCGCGGGACGCCGACCCGGACCTGCAGGCGCTCCTCGCGTCGATGGGCGCCTCGAAGCACCGCATCTTCAAGAGCGTGATCGTGCCCTCGACCCTGCCGGCGATGATCGGGATGTTCCGCATCAACATCGGCTTCGCGCTGGTGGGCGCCGTGGTCGGCGAGTTCATCTCGTCCCAGCGCGGGCTCGGGCACATGATCTACAACGCCTCCAGCCTCTACGACCTCAATTCGGTCTGGGTCGGGCTGTTCGTCCTGATGTTCGTGGGCTTCCTGCTCTACCACGTCATCGACTTCGCCGAGCGCCGCATCCTGCCCTGGAAGCAGGTCTCGACGGCCGGTCAGGTCCAGGTCTGATCGGGCGGCGGGACCGGCGCCGCCGGGGTGGGTCGGCCCCTATTGCAAAATCCGTTCGATGGCTTCGCAATGCGGATGTCGGCTTCGCTCAGGAGCCGCGCGGACTCGGTGATACGGTTCCCGCTCGAATCGAGCGGGAACCGTATCACACCACCTCGACCCGGCCGTCGAGGCCGACCACCCGTCCCAGCCCGCGCACGCGGTTGAGGACGCGGTCCCCGGCGAGGGATCGCCAGTCGGAGGGCACGGTGAGCACGACGCGGCCCTCGGCGATGCCGACGGGCAGGCGCGGCAGGATCGCCGCCATGCCCGCCGAGGTCGGGAAGGCCACCCGCAGCAGGCCGCCGACGAGGCGGGCGCGCTCGAACAGGCGCGGGCCGGCGAGGTTGCGCAGGATCGGGCTCGCCTTCTCGGGGGCGACGCCCTCGTGCCGGAAGTAGACGGCGAGCGCCAGGTAGGCGCGGCCCGGGTGGTCGATGCCGACGAAGGGCGCCTGGGTGATCACGTCGATGCTGTGCCCGCCGCGATAGTCGGGATGCGCCCGCCAGCCGATGTCGGACAACAGGCAGGCGGCGTGGCGCAGGCGGCGCTCGTCCGCCGTCTCGGGGCCGTCGAGTTCGGCCACGAAGCGATCGGTCCAGGCGATGAGGTCGGTGGCGTGGCCCGGCGAGCGGGCGCGCAGGGCGTTCAGCTCGGACGCCGCGGCCAGGAGCGGATCGGCGGCCCGGGTTTCGCGGTCGAGGAGTTCGTAGAGCAGGCCCTCGCGCACGCCGCTGGCCGAAATCGCCACCTCGCGCGGGCGGCCCAGGCGCAGGATCTCCTCCAGCACCACCGCGCCATAGGCCAGGAGCGGGCGGCGGGCCTCCGAGACGCTCTCGACGTCGGCGAGCAGGGCCGCGTCGACCCGCTCCACCACTTCGAGGAAGTTGAGTTCGTCCGAGGGCTCCACCGTGTAGCCGTGCATGACGTGGAGCGGATAGGCGCGGGCGGCCTGGTGCAGGCGGGCCAGGGCCCGCCAGGTGCCGCCCACCGCGTAGAAGCTGCGCCCGCGCAAGGTCTCGAGCTGGGGAGCGGCCTTCTTGAGGTGCTCGCGGACGATCTTCTGGGCCTTCTTGGGCGAGCCGCCGGTGAGGTCCTGCAGGGCGAGGCCGCCCAGCGGCATCGTCACCCCCTGCCCCACCTCCGCGCCGCGCACGTCGACGAGTTCCAGCGAGCCGCCGCCGAGATCCCCCACCACCCCGTCCGGGGCATGGAAGCCCGAGACGACCCCGAGCGCCGAGAGTTCCGCCTCGCGCCGCCCCGAGAGGAGCTCGATCGGGTGGCCGCAGGCGGCCTCGGCCGCCGCCAGGAAGTCCGGCCCGTTCTCGGCGTCGCGCGCCGCCGCGGTGGCCAGGACGAAGACCCGCTCGATCTCCATGACCGCGCACAGCATCCGGAACCGGGCCAGGGCCGCGAGCGCCCGCCTGACCGCCTCCTCGTTGAGCCGGCCGGTGGTGAGCACGTTGCGGCCCAGCCCGCACAGCACCTTCTCGTTGTAGAGCGGGGTCGGTGCCCGGCTCAGGCGGTCGTAGGCGACGAGCCGCACCGAGTTCGAGCCGATGTCGATGATCGCGAGGGGATCGCGGGGCGGGCCGACCGTCGTGCCGACTGCCTGTTTCATGCCCGGTGCCTGTCCCATGCCGGGTCCTTCAGGAACGCTGGGCTCGCCGGCTCAGCGCACGCGGACTCGATTTCTTCGACGACTTGCCGCGCCCGGACAGGCTCGGGTTCGTCATGAAGTACTTGTGCGCGTTGAACGGCTCCTCGCCGTCGGAGGGCTGGATCCGCTCGCTCGCACCCGACGCCAGTACACGCCAGCTCTGGCGGTTGTCGAGGAGGTTGGCGAGCATGATCTGGTCGAGCACCTGCTGGTGCACCGTCGGATTGGTGATCGGTAGCAGCGCCTCGACCCGGCGGTCGAGGTTGCGGCTCATGAGGTCGGCCGAGGAGATGGAGACGGTGGCCTTGGGGTGGGGCAGGCCGTAGCCGTTGCCGAAGGCGTAGACGCGGCCGTGCTCCAGGAAGCGCCCGACGATGGACTTGACGCGGATCGTCTCCGACAGGCCGGGGACGCCGGGCCTGAGGCAGCAGATCCCGCGAATGATGCAGTCGATCGGCACGCCGGCTTCCGAGGCGTCGTAGAGGGCGTCGATGATCTGCTGGTCGACCAGCGAGTTGCACTTCAGCCAGATCGCGGCCGGGCGCCCGGCCTTGGCGTGGCCGATCTCCTGCTCGATGCTGTCGAGGAGCTTCGCCTTGAGGGTGAGGGGCGAGACCGACATCTTCTCGAGTTCGGCGGGCTCGGCGTAGCCGGTGATGAAGTTGAACAGCCGCGCCACGTCGCGGCCCACCGCCGGGTCGGCCGTGAAGAACGACAGGTCGGTGTAAACCCGGGCCGTGATCGGATGGTAGTTGCCGGTGCCGACGTGGCAGTAGCTCACGAGCCTGTCGCCCTCGCGGCGCACCACCATCGAGAGCTTGGCGTGGGTCTTGAGCTCGATGAAGCCGAACACCACCTGCGCGCCGGCCTTCTCGAGGTCGCGCGCCCAGCGGATGTTGGCCTCCTCGTCGAAACGGGCCTTCAGCTCCACGAGCGCGGTGACCGACTTGCCGGCCTCGGCGGCCTCGGCGAGTGCTGCCACGATCGGCGAGTTCGAGGAGGTGCGGTAGAGGGTCTGCTTGATCGCCACCACATGCGGGTCGCGGGCGGCCTGGGCGAGGAACTGCACCACCGAATCGAACGATTCGTAGGGGTGGTGGACGATGAAGTCCTTCTGGCGGATCGCCGCGAAGACATCGCCGCCGCTCTCGCGGATGCGCTCGGGAAAGCGCGGGTTGTAGGGCTTGAACTTGAGGTCGGGCCGGTCGATCCCGACGATCTGCGACAGCTCGTTGAGGGCCAGCATCCCCTCCACGAGGAAGACCGCGTCGGGGCCGATCTCGAGTTCGTCGGCGACGAAGCCGCGCAGGTCCTCCGGCATCCCGGCCTCGATCTCGAGGCGGATGACGACGCCGCGGCGACGCTGCTTGAGGGCGGTCTCGAAATGCAGGACGAGGTCTTCGGCCTCCTCCTCGATCTCGAGGTCGGAGTCGCGGATCACCCGGAAGGCGCCCTGCCCCTTCACGAAGTAGCCGGGGAAGAGCCGCCCGGTGAACAGCACGATCACCTGCTCGATGGCGATGAACCGGGCCATGGCGTCCCCGCCCACGTCGGGCAGGCGCACGAATCGCTCCACCACCGAGGGCAGGCGGATCAGCGCGCGCAGGGTGCGCCCGTCGCGCGGGCGCACCAGCATCAGGGCGATGGTGGAGCCGAGGTTGGGGATGAACGGGAAGGGGTGGGCCGGGTCGATGGCCAGCGGCGTCAGCACCGGCAGGACGTGGTTGAGGAAGTAGTCCTGCAGCCAGACGGCATGGTCCTGGCTGAGGTCGGCCGGCTCGACGAGGTCGACGCCGACCCCGTGCAGGTCCTTGCGCAATTCGCGCCAGCGCTGCTGCTGCTCGAGGGCGAGGCGCGAGACCTCGGTGCCGATGCGGGCGAGCTGCTCGGTCGGGGTCAGCCCGTCCTGCGAGGGCACCACGAGGCCGGCGCGGACCTGGTCGTGCAGGCCGGCGACCCGCACCATGAAGAATTCGTCGAGGTTGTTGGCCGAGATCGAGAGGAAGCGAAGCTGTTCGAGCAGGGGGTGGTTGGGGTTCGAGGCCTCCTCCAGCACCCGGTGGTTGAATTGCAGCCACGAGATCTCGCGGTTCACGAACCGCTCCGGCATCCGGCGCAGGGCGCGGCCGGCCTCGACCACGGCGGCGCGCAGCTCGCGCTCCTCCTCCGGATTCTTGCCCGCCGCGGCGACGATCGCCGCCGCCTCGGCGCGCGCCGGCATGGCGTCATCGGCGGAGGCGGGCTCCGGCGGGGATGGCGCCTTCACGGGCAGGGACGACGCCGGTTTGGAGGTCGCTGCCCTGGGGGACGACGCGGGCCCGGATGCGGTGGATTTGGACGCGGTGGATCTGGATGCGGCGGGTTTGGCGGCCGCGGGCCTGGGAGCGGGCGGCTTGCCCGGGGTGGCGGGGGGCCGCGTCGTCTCGGCGTCGCCGACCTCGGCATCCGGGCTCATCCTGTCCGCTTCCCTCTCCGACAACGGCACATCTCCTTCTCGTCGACCACGAACGGGTCCCTAGCATGCGGTCGGCCCGCGTTTGTGACGGTTCCATGACACCGCCCGGGCCGGCCTCTACTCGTCCCCCTCCGAACCGAGGCCGAGCCTGGCGAGGACGGCCAGCGCCAGCGGCCGGGTGATGCGCCGGCCGCGGCCGAGCGCGTCGCGGTCGAGTTCGGCCACGACCTCGCGGGCCAGGGCCAGGGAGCGGTCGATGCGCAGCACCAGCGCCTCGACCACGCTGAGGTCGACCACGAGCTGGCGGTCGACGAACAGTTTGACGATGACCGCCCGCAGCAGCGCCTCGTCCGGCGGCAGGATGGTGGCGCCGGGTGCCAGGCGCAGGCGCGAGCGCAGGTCGGCGGTCGCCAGGCCGATCGCCTCCACGGGCTTGGCCGCCGTGAGCAGGATCGCGGTCCGGTGCTCGCGGGCGAGGTTGAGGAGGTGGAACAGGGCGGCCTCGTCGCCCCCCTGGAGCCGGTCGACGTCCTCGACCACGAGGGCGCCGTTCGAGACGAGATGGGGCACCCCCTCCCCCGTCAGCGCGGCCGCCGCCACGGTCCAGGCATGGGCCCGCGTCGCCCAGATCGAGGCGAGGTGGCTCTTGCCGCTGCCGGGCGGCCCCGTGAGCAGGAACACCGTGTCGGGCCATTCGGGCCACGCTTCGATCAGGCCGTAGGCGGTCTCGTTGGCCGGCCCGACCAGGAAGTCCTCGCGCCCGTAGCGCGGGTCGAGGGGCAGGTCGAAGGCCAGCTGCCTCGGGGGGGCGGTGTCGCGGCGCGGGCGGTCCATGGCGGGCTCAGGGCCCCTTCGGGAAGGCCGGGGCCGCCGGATCCGGCGCCTGGTGGAGCGGGCTGGCGAGATAGCGTTCGAGCGCATAGCGCACCAGGACGCCGATCGAGGCGGCCACCGGCACCGCGATGAGCAGGCCGATGAACCCGAACAGCGACCCGAACGCCAGCAGCGCGAACATCAGCCAGACCGGGTGCAGGCCCACCGAATCCCCCACGAGCTTGGGCGAGATGACGTTGCCCTCGAGGAACTGCCCGACCGCGAACACCGCCACCGTCAGCCCGATGCGCAGCCAGTCGGAATCCGGCCAGAACTGCACCAGGGCGACGCCCACCGAGAGCAGGAAGCCGACGATGGTGCCGACGTAGGGGATGAAGGTGAGGAAGCCCGCGATGAGCCCGATCAGGATGCCGAAGTTCACGCCCACCATGAACAGGCCGACGGCGTAGAAGGTGCCGAGGATGAGGCAGACCAGCGTCTGCCCGCGCAGGAAGCCGGTGACGGCCCCGTCCATCTCGCGCCCGAGGCGGCGCACCACCGGGCGATGGCGCGGCGGCACCCAGGCGTCGACCTTGGCGACCATCCGGTCCCAGTCGAGCAGGATGTAGAACGCCACCACCGGGGTGATGAACAGGAGCGAGACGATGGAGACCAGCGCCTGGCTCCCGGTCCAGAGCGAGCTCAGCACCGAGAGGCCCCAGCTTCCCCCCTGCCCCACCAAAGTCCCGGCCGAGGATTGCAGGTCGCTCAAGATGCCCGGGCCGCCGATCCGTTCCAGCAGCGGGCCGGCCCGCTCGACGATGAGGCCCTGCAGCTTCGAGGCCATGCCCGGCAGGGTCGCGACCAGGGCCGAGACCTGCTTGGCCACCAGCGGCCCGACGATGAGCACCACCAGGACCAGCGCCACCGCGAACAGCGCCAGGATGAGCAGCGAGGCGCTCAGGCGCCCGAGCCCGAGGCGCTCCAGGCGGTCGGCCAGGGGATCGAGGAGATAGGCGAGCGCCAGCCCGGCGGCGAAGGGCAGGATCACGTCCTTGAGGAGGTAGAAGAGCACGACGAAGACCACCAGGCCCGCCGTTGCGATCATCGTCCTGCCGCGCATCGGCCGTCCTTCTCGGGTTCGTCGTCGCTGTCGACAGTGGGAATCGGGTCCGGCCCGGTCAAGGCGGTCTCGCCAGGGGATTAGGCCGTCCCTTGCCTCGCGCGCAATGGTTGTCGGAACGCTTGGCTCCCGGACTCGCGAAGACGGGCAGGACTGGTTAGAGGTCGCTGACGATCGGATGAAGGGCTCGCTGCGGATGACGGCCGAGAAGCAGAACGGACTGACCTACGCGCAGGCCGGTGTCGACATCGACGCCGGGAACGCCATGGTCGACACCATCAGGCCGCTGGTGCGCGCCACCCGCCGGCCGGGTGCGGATGCCGAGATCGGCGGTTTCGGCGGGTTGTTCGACCTCAAGGCCGCCGGCTTTGCCGACCCGATCCTGGTGGCGGCCAACGACGGGGTCGGCACCAAGGTGAAGATCGCCATCCTCACCGGGCGCCACGACACCATCGGCATCGACCTCGTGGCGATGTGCGTCAACGACATCGTCGTCCAGGGGGCCGAGCCGCTGTTCTTCCTCGATTACTACGCCACCGCCAGGCTGGTGCCGGGGGTCGGCGTCGACATCGTGCGCGGGATCGCGGAAGGCTGCCGGCAGGCGGGCTGCGCGCTCATCGGCGGCGAGACCGCCGAGATGCCCGGCCTCTACGCGGGCGACGACTACGACCTGGCCGGCTTCAGCGTCGGCGCGGCCGAGCGCGGCACGCTGCTGCCGCGCGAAGGCATCGCCGAGGGCGACGTGGTGCTCGGCCTGCCCTCCTCGGGCGTGCATTCCAACGGGTTCTCGCTGGTGCGCCGGATCGTCGAGGCGAGCGGGCTCGGCTACGAGGCGCCCGCCCCCTTCGCCCCCGGCCAGACCCTCGGCGAGGCGCTGCTGACGCCGACGCGGATCTACGTGAAGCCGCTGCTGGCCGCCCTGAAGGCCACCGACGGCATCAAGGCGCTGGCGCACATCACCGGCGGCGGCTTTCCCGACAACCTGCCCCGGGTGCTGCCCGACGGCGTCGGAATCGCCATCGACCTCGATGCGGTGCCCGTGCCCCCCGTGTTCGGCTGGCTGGCCGCCACCGGCAACGTCGCGGTGCCGGAGATGCTGCGCACCTTCAACTGCGGCATCGGCATGGTGGCGGTGGTGCGGGCCGAGGCGGCCGAGGCGGTGACGGCGGCCCTGGCGGCGGCCGGCGAGGCCGCCGTCCGGATCGGCCGGATCACCCCGCGCGGGCCCGAGCCCGTGACCTTCACCGGCACCCTCGCGCTCTGACATGACGCACCCGAGGAAGACCCGCGTCGCGATCCTGATCTCGGGGCGCGGCTCCAACATGGTCTCGATCCTGGCGGCCGCCGCGGCCCCCGACTATCCGGCCGAGATCGCCCTCGTCCTGTCGAACCGGCCGGAGGCGGCCGGGCTCGCCCATGCGGCGGCGGCGGGCATCGAGACCCGTGCCGTCGATCACCGCGCCTTTCCGGACCGCGCCAGCTTCGATGCCGCCCTCCATGCCGAATTGACGGCGGCGGGCATCGAGCTCGTGTGCCTGGCCGGTTTCATGCGCATCTTCTCAGGGCCCTTCGTGGAGGCCTGGGCCGGGCGGATGATCAACATCCATCCCTCGCTGCTGCCGCTGTTTCGCGGCACCGATACCCACGCCCAGGCCCTGGCGGCCGGGGTGCGCCTGCACGGCTGCACCGTGCATTACGTGGTGCCCGAGCTCGATGCCGGGCCGATCGTGGCCCAGGCCGCCGTGCCGGTGCGGCCGGGCGACGACCCCGACCGCCTCGCCGCCCGCATCCTCGTCGAGGAGCACCGGCTCTACCCGCAGGCCCTCGCCCTGGTCGCCGGCGGCCGGGCCCGCCTCGACGGGGACCGGGTGGTCTTCGCCGACGACGTGGCCTTTCCCGAGGGCGCCCTGCGCAGCCTGTAGCGGCGGGCGGCGCCGTCGTTCGTGCCGGGCGGGCGTGCCAAAGCGGACCCGGCGCGAAAGGATCGTGCCAAGTCGGTCGTGCCAAATCGGTCGTGACGCCGCAAAAATCGGCGGTATCCGGTACGATACGCTGGCGACCGTTGTCTTTTCCCAGTGTCCGAGGCCGCAGCGATCCCGTTCGGCGGTCGTCGCGGAATGACGGTCACGCGATTGTTGCACGGGACTCAGGCCTGGTCTGTCGTTTCACAGGGCCGTCATGTCCAAAAGGCGGGAACCCGGTACGCTGTCGCCGCTTTTGCCCGACACCCGATACCGCATGATTGCCCACGGACAATTGCCATGACCCATCGCCTCGCCGCCGCCGCGCTTGCCGCCGCGCTGAGCCTTTCGGCCGGTGCCGCCCTCGCCCAGAGCTACAACGCCCCGGCCGGCATCCCCGCCGCCACGGCCCCGGGCGGCCTCACCGGCCGTGCCGCCCCCTACAACCTCGCCGAGGAGCGGCACGCCCGCGGCCACGCGATGCGCCACGACGACATCGGCACCGGTTCGGTCCGCACCCGCCGCCATGTCCCGGACGGCTACGGCCGGTAGGGCGCTCCCATCCGTATCCGAGGGCGAAAGGGCCGGCGTTCGGCGAGGAGGGCCGGCCCTTTTTCGTGATGCGGCGTCTCGGCGAGGGCTCGTCGCCTCCGTGCGCCGGACCGGGGCCGGATGCCCGCGCGTACAGGCGCCGCACGATCAATGGGCGGGCGACGCGCCTCCCCCTCCCGCCGAACCCCTCCCGCCGAACCCCTGCCGCCGAACCCCTGCCGCGCTGTCGCATTGTCTGCGCGGCGGTCTGGCCGACGGGTTCGTCGCCATGAGCGCCGACGGACCGGGGAGGTCCGAGGCCGCGCGCGAGCGGGCCGACGCCGTCGATGCCGAGACGACGACGGCGGGGTCTCGATCATCGAGGGCCCGCTTAAGGACCACAAGGGTAAGGAGATCGCCGGAGCCAGCACACGGCGCTGGCCGAGAACGCGCTCGCCCTGGAGGGCACCACCTCTCTCGTGGAGGGGGTGAAGGGCTTGGCGTGAGCCAAGCATCACTCTGCGAAGTGTTTGGCGGTTCGCAGGAAAAAATGTTGCACCATCAAGGAAATCTAAGCAGTCATTCGTCGGGTGACCCACGAATGACTGCTTAGATCGCCGCCAGCCCGCGCTTCACCGCCGGGCGCGCGAGCACCTGGGTCAGCCAGCGCCGGACATGGGGCAGGCCCTCGAGGTCGACGCCCTGTTTCTCGTGGTACTTGGCCCAGGTCAGGATCGCGATGTCGGCGATGGAATAGTCGCCCGCCACGTGCTCGTGGGCGGCCAGGCGCCGGTCGAGGACGCCGTAGAGGCGGTGGGCCTCCTGCGTGAAGCGGTCGATGGCGTAGGCGATCTTTTCCTCGGCGTAGATCCGGAAATGGTGCGCTTGCCCGAGCATCGGCCCGAACCCGCCCACCTGCCAGGCCAGCCATTCGTCCACCAGGACGCGGGCGCGCTCGTCGACGGGGTAGAGGCATCCCGTCTTGCGCCCGAGGTACTGCAGGATCGCGCCCGATTCGAACACCGAGATCGGCGTGCCGCCCGGCCCGTCCGGATCGACGATGGCCGGGATCTTGTTGTTGGGCGAGATCGCGAGGAAGTCCGGCGCCATCTGCTCGCCCTTGCCGATGTTCACCGGCACCACCCGATAGGGCAGGCCGCACTCCTCGAGCATGATCGGGACCTTCCAGCCGTTGGGCGTGCTCCAGGTGTGGACGTCGATGGGGTGTCCCGGTGCGATGGCCATGCGGCTGGTCTCGATCGTGTCAGGGGCGGTCGCCACCCGGTTCAAGCCGGCGGGCGGGGGAAGGTTGCACGCGGGCTCAGCTAGACCGCTTGTGGCGCCGAGCTCAAGCATCCCTCGCGCCGATCCGACCGCGATCATCCACAGCGCAGGGTTGCAGGACGTGGACATCGCCCTTGCCCTGCGGCTGCGGTTGCGCTTGGGATGATCGCCCGTGTGCGGAGCCTAGTGGGGATCGTCCGATGCTGAATCGTCTCGTCTGTGCCGCGTTGATCGGCGTTGCCCTCGCGATCCCTCTCCCCGCCGTGGCCCAGGCTCCGGCCGCCAAGGACGCGCCCAAGGAGATGACGGTCGGCCAGAGCGCGGCCCGCCAGCGCCAGAAGACCTGCGGCGCCCAGTGGCGCACGCTCTCGGTGAGCGAAAAGGCGACGCAGGGCCCGAAGTGGCCGCAGTACTTCAGCAAATGCGTCAAGAAGCTGAAGGAGCAGAAGGCCTGAAGCCCCGTCCCGGGCCCTGCGCGTCACAGCCGCTTGCGAAACCCCTCGTGACCGCGTTCGTAGCCGAGGCGGTCATAGAAGCGGTGGGCGTCGTGGCGCAGTCGCGACGAGGACAATTCGATCAGGGCCACGCCCTGCCGGCGGGCGATGTCCTCGGCCTGTCCGATCATCCAGGCGCCGATCCCGCGCGAGCGGCGGTCGGCCCTGACCTGAACGCTGGCGAGCTTGGCCCGGCGGGCGCCGCGTCCGGCCAGGGTGACGAACGACACGAGCTGGAACACGCCGACGATGTCGCCATCCTCGACGGCGACGTGGAGGCTCGTGCCCGGCGCGGCGGTGATCGCCGCGAGGGCGGCCCGGTAGTGGGCCTTGTTCCCGTCGGTCCAGGCGTCGCCGTGGCCGCCCAGCGTATCCGCCGCATAGAGGGCGACGATCGCCGCCAGATCGTCGGCTTCGGCGTCGCGGATCGTGAGCATCGTCCCTCCCTATGATGGCGCCGGCCGGTTCCTCCGAGCCGATCGGCCCCGCGAACCATCCGAGGATCCCGTCGATATCCTGAGCTTCGTGCCGCAACGCACCGTCTTCCCGGAACGTCCGGCGGATCGCCGCGCTGATAACCGTGACGACCCTCTCCCCGCCGGACCGACCATGATCGCCGAACGACGCTTCCTGCAACGCACCGTGGCCCTGGCCGCCGTGATCCCGGTGGCGGCCGGTGCCTACGGCGTCCTGTTCGGCATCGACGGGATCGGCCGGGCCGGCGCCGCCGACGTCTCGGCCGACAGTCATTTCCGCTACCTCTCGGGCCTGCTGACGGGCATCGGCATCCTGTTCTGGACCTGCGTGCCGGGGATCGAGGGCAAGACCGGGCTGTTTCGCTTCCTCACCCTGGTGGTGGTCCTGGGCGGCCTCGCCCGCCTCCTCGGCCTCTACCTCACCGGCCTGCCCTCCCTGACCATGCTGGCCGCGCTCGCCGTCGAACTGTTCCTCACGCCGCTGCTGTGCCTGTGGCAGGCGCGTATCGCGCGTCTGGCGGCCGACGAGCCGGTCGCGTGAGCGACCGTGCCGCGGTCTCCCGCCTCGACCGGGCGCTCGACCGGATCGAGGCGCTGGTCCCGGCGCCGGCCGCCTGGGCCTTCGCCCTGCGGATCTGGCTCGCCATGGTGCTCGCCCTCGGCATGGCGTTCTGGCTGCAACTCGCCAGCGCCTCCTCGGCGATGGTCTGCGTCGCCATCCTCGCGCAACCCAAGCGCGGTCAGGCGCGCGCCAAGGCGACCTATCGCTTCCTCGGCACGCTGGTCGGGGCCGTGGTCGGGCTCGCGCTGATCGGCCTGTTCGCGCAGGACCGGGTCCTGCTCCTGGTGTCCTTCACCGCCTGGCTGAGCCTGTGCGTCTACGTCGGCCAGTTCCTGCAGGATACGCGCTCCTACGGCGCGATGCTCTCGGGCTACACCGTGGCGATCGTCGCCATCGCCCATATCGATGCCCCCCAGGCCACTTTCGAGGCCGCGGTGGACCGGGTCGCTGCCATCGCCGTGGGGATCCTCGTCGTCACCCTCGTCAACGATGCCCTGGGGGCGCCCGGGATCTGGCGCGGCCTGCGCCGGAGCCTCGCCGACGCCCATGCCGAGGCCAGGGCCTTCGCCCGCGAGGCCCTGACCAGGGCCGATCCGGGGCCCGAGCGCACCGCCGCCCTGATCCGGCGGGTGGCGGCCCTGCGCGGCGATGCGGTGGCCGTGCGCGAGGAATTCCGCGACGGTGACCATCGCTCCGCCGGGGCGCGCAGCACCATCGCCGCCCTCTACGCCATGACGGCCGCGGCCCGGGCCCTCGCCGAGGCTGCGCGGCGTTGCCCCGACCAAGGTCCGCGGCCGCGAGAGGCGCTAGGGCTCTGCCGGGGCCTCCTCGCGCCGGATTCGCGTGAGGATTCCACCCTGGTGGCGGCCGATCTCCACGCCCTGGTCGAGGCGGGCGTAGCCGAGGGCGACGACCTCGGCACCATCCTCGTCCTGCAGCGGGCCCTGGACGTCGCCGAGGCGGTCGTTCACGCCGAGGACGGCCTGGCCAGCCTCGAGACCGGACGCCGCCCGTTGCGCACCGTGTCGCTGCCCACCCATCGCGACGGGCCGGTCGCCCTGCGCGGGGCCGCGCGGGTGGCGCTGGCCTTCGGCCTCACCGCCCTGTTCTTCGTCGCCACCGGCTGGCCCGGCACCACCTTCGCCCTCGTCCAGGTGGCGGCCATGGGCGCCCTGTCCACCACCGCACCGAATCCGAAGGCCTTCGCCCGCGGCGTCCTCATCGGCATGCCCCTGGCGTCCGCCTGTGCCGGCTTCGTCCTGTTCGGCATGCTGTCGGGCGTGCAGGGCTTCCCGCTCCTGGCCATCGCCATCGCGCCGGTGGTGGCCGTGGCCTGCTTCCTCTGCCTCAACCCGGCGACCTTCTCGGTCGGCTTCATCCTGCTCGTGTTCTTTCCGGTGCTGCTGTCGCCCTCGAATCCGCAGGGCTACGATCCGCAGGGTTTCCTCGGCAACGCCTTCCTCGTCGTGGTGGCCGCCGTGATCCTGTCGGTGGCGGTGCGGGTGATTCTGCCGCTGACCCCCGCCCGCCACCGCGCCTTCGCCCTCGACTCGGCCCGCCGCTCCCTCCTCGACGCGCTGGCCGGAGACGGGGGCGACGCCACCACCCGCACCAGCCTCAACAGCGACCGCCTGCTCCAGTTCGCGCAGTGGACCTCCGGCAGCGGCGCGGTGCGGGCGATGGCCATGGCCCACGCCTTCGCGCTCTCGCGCCTGGAGGCGGCCGCGGCCAGAGCGCACGGGCAGTTCCGCGTCCTCGACCGGATCCCGGCCCTGGAGACGCCCGTCGCCTCCGGCCGGCGGGCGTTCGCCGCCCTCGACGGCCCCGCCATGGAGCGCGCCGGCCGCGCCCTCGTGGAGGCCGGTCGCGGGGGCGACGCGGCGACCCGCGGGTGCATCGCCCGGGCCGCCGGCGATCTCGCCACGGCCGCCGCCCTCGTCCACGACCACGGCCGCTTCCTGAGGCGGCTCGGGCTGCCGGCCCGGACGGATGCGAGGCGCGCCGATGTTCCATGACCTCGATATCGGCGGCGTCCTGGTCTCGCCGTTCCTCGCCTATGCCGCCGGCGCGCTGCTCCTGCTCGTGCTGCTGCGCCGGCTTTTCGCCGGCCTGCGCCTGTCGCGCTACGTCGCCAACCCGCCGCTGGCCGAGGCCGGGATCTACGTCTGCCTCCTCGCCCTCCTGATCGTGTTCCTGTGATGCCCGACCATGCTCCCCGCCGTTCCCGTCGCCTCGCCCGCCTGGGGCGGCTCCTCCTCACCGGTCTGATCCTGGGCGCCGCGCTCGTCGCGGCAATCGTGGTGTGGCGCTACTACGTGGTCGCCCCCTGGACCCGCGACGGCCGGGTGCGGGTGCAGGTGGCCAGCGTCGCGCCCCAGGTCTCGGGCCAGATCGTCGACCTGAGGGTCGTCGACAACCAGGCGGTGGCCAAGGGCGACGTGCTCTACGTGATCGACCCGGTCGATTTCGAGATCGCCATCCGCCAGGCCGAGGCCGAGGTCGAGAACCGCGAGGCCGACCTCCAGGTGAAGCGCACCCAGGCGGCCCGGCGCGAGGCGCTGACCACCCTCTCCACCTCGGTGGAGGAAAAGCAGCAGTACGCCGGCACCGCCCGGATCGCCGAGGCCGCGCTGGCCTCGGCCCGGGCCGGCCTCGCCAAGGCCAGGCTCAACCTGGAGCGGGCTCAGGTGCGCTCGCCCGTCAGCGGCCGCGTCACCAATCTGCTGCTGCGCAGGGGCGACTACGCCACCACCGGCACCGTCAACATCGCGGTGATCGACACCGATTCGTTCTGGATCGACGGCTACTTCGAAGAGACCAAGATGGCCGGCATCCGTGTCGGCGACCGGGCCACCGCCGAACTCATGGGCTACGCCGCCCCGGTGGCCGGGACGGTGGAGAGCATCACCCTGGGCATCAGCAGCGGCAACGCCGCGCCGAGCACGCAGGGGCTGCCCAACGTCGATCCCGTTTACACCTGGGTGCGGCTGGCCCAGCGGGTCCCCGTGCGCATCCGGATCGACCGGGTGCCAGACGGCGTCACCCTGGTCGCCGGCATGACCGCCACCGTGTCGGTGGGTGAGCCCGGGGCGCATGGGCGAGACTGGCTCATGGCCCTGCGCGACCGGGTGCTGGGCACCGGCGAGGGGCGCGCGGAAAACCACCTCTCCCCGCCGCCCAGGACGCATGCGGGCGGTTGATCTCCTCCGCCCCATGATCCCGTCGGCCGGCCCTCCTCGCCTCTCCCCGGATCACCCTCCGCGTCGCTCCACCCGTCCGGGCAAGGTCCGGTCGAGCAGGCTCCCGCGAGCCGTATGTCGGCCGGTTCACGGGGGTAGCGATCGAACACAGAGCGTTTTTGCAGCGCCTGCAAATTCGCCGCAAGTGTTTGAATTGCAAGGGATGCGGCGCGTTCGGTATCGCTCCGTCAAGCGTCATCGACCACAAGAACTCTCAAAGTGCTTGACGACGTCCCGATCCGGTCGCACTCTACCCCTGTGCTTCGCCGGTGAAGCACAGAAGGCTCAAGCCTAAAGTATTGGGCTGAGGGTCTTCGGTCGACGCTGAAGGAGACAGGAATGACTCCACCCCAGCAGGACGCTGCCAGGATCGCCTGAGGGACCGGTTCGGCCCGAAGCGTAGCAGCACTGACGGACATCGCGACGGAAGCGGTTTCAGGGGCGCAGAAGCGGCCGATACGGCACGACTTCGAACGCGCATCAGCCCCAACTCAAGCCGCTTCCGCCGCGATCGGTGGATCCGCGACGCTCACCGCCCGGCGCCCGTGGTCGAGGGCAGTCCTCTCATCCCCTCAGCTCAAATCGCGGCCTGTGCTCCCGCCGTTCGTGCCTCGGGCCAGCCGAGATGTCGGAGAGCGGGCTTTTTGCGGTCCAGGGTCGAGCGCTGCGGATATCGGGGTCCTACCCTGTGAACCTGTCCAAGGGCCTCTGCTCTTGGGAAACCCATGTCTCATCYCATTTCCRGTTCTCATCCCATTTCCGGTTGATCACGTCGTGATGCGGACATGGGCTTCGCTCAGGCGCCGCGCGGGCTCGGTGATACCGTTCCCGCTCGATCCAAGCGGAAACCGTATCACCGGTGAAAGGCAGGGGCGCAGGCTATGGCGTGTCGTCCCTCACTCTCATGCTCTGATTTCGGAGGACTATGCGTCGGATGCCGACGCATAGTCCGTTTCGGTGGCGCTGCGCTTACTTGACCGCCGGAGCCTGTGCCGGCTTGACACTCGGCGTCGCCGTCGTATCGGCCTTGGTGGCCGCCTTGGGCATCGCCGTCACGTCGATCACGTCGAAGCGGACGCCGTTCTCGGCGGTCTGGAGCGCCACGTTGGCCTCGTAGTACTGGCCCGCGGCGATGAACTTGGCCGCCTGATTCACCTCGTCGGTGGTCTTGACGAGCGGCACGACGGCCATCGTGAAATTCACGTCGACATCGGCGAGCTTCAGCCGTTCGATGGCCGCCTTCCGGTCACCCTTGGCGACGTGCTTGTTCGCATCCGCTACGGCCGCAGTCTTCCGGGGCGTCGCGACGAAGTCGTTGGCGAGGACGAGCTGGCCGTCCACCGGCAGCCAGGCCACGGGCTGGGTGTCGGGCTTCCCGTCGGTTGGGGGCTGCTGCCGGCCCATCGTCGTGGGCCCCGTCGTTTTGGAGGCTGTGTCCTTCATCGGCATGAGGTCGGCCTCCGCCTTGGTGAAGACCGCCTCGTCGGTCTTGGCCTGGTCGAGCGCGGTCTTGGCCTGGGCCACGTAGCGTCCCGCATCCTCCGGTTTCGCCTCGAAGATCGCCAGGCGCGCGAGCCGCAGGTCACGGTAGGCGCGGGCGCCGTCGGCCGACAGCTTTCCGGCGGCGCGCTCGACGGCGACATCCTTGGAAGCCGTGTTGTCGGCCATCGCGTAGCCGCCCGGCAGGGCGACCCCGGAAAGGAGGACGGTTGCCATGAAAGCCGCGACACCGGCTGTTCTCGTCTTCGTCATGATCGTCTCCGTTCGCTCCGAACGGTGTGGCGAGCCATCGAGGCCGTCTTCTTGCACCGCCGAACGCACGATCATGAAACGACTTTACGAGGGCGATGTTGCGTGAATTCTTGGTAATGTCTCGGACGGATGGCCGCAATATCGTCTCTTAGCCTGTCTCCACAGACGACAGCCGGCCGATCTTCTGAATACGGAATACGCCGTCGACGGCCCCGATGGGCTGGGGCCGTCGTCTTGTCCGGTGCTCTATCCTTCGATTCCGAGTTTCGCCTTCAAGAGCGCGTTCACCGCCGCCGGGTTGGCCTTGCCGCCGGTGGCCTTCATGGTCTGGCCGACGAACCAGCCGAGCAGGGTCGGTTTCTCCTTGGCCTGGGCGACCTTGTCGGGATTCCTGGCGATGATCTCGTCCACCGCCGCCTCGATGGCGCCGGTGTCGGTGACCTGCCGCAAGCCGCGCGATTCGACGAGCGCCCGCGGGTCGCCGCCTTCCGACCAGACGATCTCGAACAGGTCCTTGGCGATCTTGCCGGAAATCACGCCCTCGGCGATGAGATCGACGATGGCGCCGAGCCGGTCGGCCGAGACCGGGCTCGACTCGATGGTGAGGCTCTCCTTGTTGAGGCGCCCGAACAGCTCGTTGATGACCCAGTTGGCCGCCACCTTGCCGTCGCGACCCTTGGCGACAGCCTCGAAGTAATCGGCGCTCGCCCGCTCGGCCACGAGCACGCCGGCGTCGTAGGCGGAGAGGCCGTAGTCGGCGATGAAGCGGGCCTTCTTGGCATCGGGCAGTTCGGGCAGGCCGGCGGCCAGGGCATCGACATAGGCCTGGTCGAATTCCAGCGGCAGCAGGTCGGGGTCGGGGAAGTAGCGGTAGTCGTGCGCTTCCTCCTTCGAGCGCATCGAGCGGGTCTCTCCCTTGGCCGGATCGAACAGGCGGGTCTCCTGGCTGATGGTGCCGCCGTCCTCGATGATCGCGATCTGGCGGCGCGCCTCGGTCTCGATGGCCTGGCCGATGAAGCGGATCGAATTGACGTTCTTGATTTCGCAGCGGGTGCCGAGCGGGTCGCCGGGCTTCCTCACGGACACGTTGACGTCGGCGCGCAAGGAGCCTTTCTCCATGTCGCCGTCGCAGGTGCCGAGATAGCGCAGGATGGTGCGCAGCTTCGTCACGTAGGCGCGCGCCTCCTCCGAGGAGCGCAGATCCGGCCGCGAGACGATCTCCATCAGGGCGACGCCCGAGCGGTTGAGGTCGACGAAGCTCTGGGTCGGGTTCTGGTCGTGCAGCGACTTGCCCGCGTCCTGCTCGAGATGCAGCCGCTCGACGCCCACCGTGATGCTGGTGCCGTCGGGCAGGTCGACGATCACCTCGCCCTCCCCGACGATGGGGTCCTTGAACTGGCTGATCTGGTAGCCCTGCGGCAGGTCCGGATAGAAGTAGTTCTTCCGGTCGAACACCGAACGGTGGTTGATCCGCGCCTTCAGCCCGAGGCCGGTGCGCACCGCCTGGGCGACGCATTCCGCGTTGATCACCGGCAGCATGCCGGGCATGGCCGCGTCCACCAGCGAGACATGGTCGTTGGGCTCGCCGCCGAATTCCGTCGAGGCGCCGGAGAACAGCTTGGAGCGGCTGGTGACCTGGGCGTGGATCTCCATGCCGATCACGACCTCCCAGTCGTGCAGGCCGCCCTTGATGAGCTTTTTTGGGTTTACGGGTGCGGTCATGGCGGTCGGACTCGGGTTTGGGAGGCCACAGGCCTCTCGCATGTCTGCGCGGTTGCTGCCTGAGACGCGGCTTCCCTCTCCTGGAAGGAGAGGGATAGGGTGAGGAGTAAGACCTCGCCGGAGATCGCACTCCCCTCACACCTGCCTCTCTCCCCATGGGAGAGGGAGTCCGCGCTCGTCTCGACCGCCGGTCGGAGCATCTAGGGAGCGGCCGCGAAGGCGGTCAAGCGCGGCGGCGAAACACCATCCGCGCGCCGAAGGCGGCCAGCGCCCACAGGAACGCCCCGCCGGTGCGCACGGGAAAGAAGGTCGGCAGGTCGCGCCCGATCGGGGCCGGCCACGGGATGCCCGCCATGGTCAGGAGCCAGCTCGTGAGCACCGAGGCCGTGAAGGCCATCAGCGCCACCAGGATCAGCTTGACGACCTGGTCGGACTTCCACCCCATCACCACGGCGACGAGGATGAGCACCGGATCGAGCGCCGCCCAGATCCAGACGTCGAAGGGATAGACCGGGACGGTCATCGCGGATCCTTCATCACAGATCCTTCATGCCCACCACGCCGGCGGCAGCACCGTGCGCCCGGCCGCCTCCTCGATCACCTGCGCGGTGGCGAACAGGGTCTCCTCGTCGAAGGGCCGGCCGATCAGCTGGAGGCCGAGCGGCAGCCCCTGCGCGTCGAGCCCGGCCGGGACCGCGATGCCGGGCAGGCCGGCCATGTTCACGGTGACCGTGAACACGTCGTTAAGGTACATCTCGACGGGATCGGCCGACGCCTTCTCGCCGATGCCGAAGGCGGCCGACGGCGTGGCGGGGGTGAGGATGGCGTCGACGCCGGCCGCATAGGCCTCCTCGAAGTCGCGCTTGATCAGGGTGCGGATCTTCTGGGCACGCACGTAGTAGGCGTCGTAATAGCCCGCCGAGAGCACGTAGGTGCCGATCATGATGCGGCGCTTGACCTCGCGGCCGAAGCCCGCCGCGCGGGTCTTCTCATACATCTCGGCGATGTCACGCCCCGGCACGCGCAGGCCGTAGCGCACGCCGTCGTAGCGCGCGAGGTTGGAGGAGGCCTCCGCCGGCGCCACGATGTAGTAGGCCGGCAGCGCCAGCTTGGTGTGCGGCAGCGAGATCTCCCTGATCGTCGCGCCGGCCGCGCGCAGCCAGTCCGCGCCCTGGTCCCACAGCGCCTGGATTTCGGCGGGCATGCCCTCGACCCGGTACTCCTTCGGGATGCCAATGGTCAGGCCCTTGACCCCGCGCGAGACGGCGGCCTCGAAATCCGGCACCGCCAAGTCGGCGCAGGTGGTGTCGCGGGCATCCGGCCCGGCCATGGAGGCGAGCAGGATCGCGCAATCGCGCACCGTGCGGGCGATCGGCCCGGCCTGGTCGAGGGACGAGGCGAAGGCCACCGTGCCCCAGCGCGAGCAGCGCCCGTAGGTCGGCTTGATGCCCACCGTGCCGGTGAAGGCGGCGGGCTGGCGGATGGACCCGCCCGTGTCGGTGGCGGTGGCGCCCAGGCACAGGCGCGCGGCCACCGCCGCCGCCGACCCGCCCGAGGAGCCGCCGGGCACCAGCGGCGCGTCGGAGCCGGTCCGGCGCCAGGGCGAGATCACGCTGCCGTAGGCGCTGGTCTCGTTGGACGAGCCCATGGCGAACTCGTCGAGGTTGAGCTTGCCCAGCATCACCGCGCCGTCGCGCCACAGGTTGTGGCTCACCGCCGATTCGTAGTGCGGCTGGAAGGTCTCGAGGATCTTCGAGCCCGCCGTGGTGGTGACGCCGTGGGTGCAGAACAGGTCCTTGATCCCCAGGGGCAGGCCCTCCAGCGGGCGCGCCTCGCCGGCCGCGATCTTGGTGTCGGCCACCGCCGCCATCTCGAGGGCGCGCTCGGGGGTCTCCAGGAGGTAGGCGTTGAGGCTGCGCGCCGCCGCGATGGCGCCGATATGCGCCTGCGCCAGTTCGACGGCGGAAAAGTCCTTGGCCTTGAGGCCGTCGCGGGCCTGCGCCAGGGTGAGGTCGTTCAACGTCGTCATGGTCACTCGCGTCCCGGCGCTCGGCCCCAGAAGTCCGGTGGCATCGCGTCGCCGTGCCGGCGCCGAACGATCCCCGGAGAGAAAATCCCGCCCGCTACTCGACCACCTTCGGAACCAGGAAATAATGGTCCTCGGTCTCGGGGGCGTTGAACACGACGTCGCGGGCGCGGCCGCCCTCCGTGACCACGTCCTCGCGCTTCTTCATCGCCATCGGGGTGACGGAGGTCATCGGTTCGATGCCCGACACGTCGACGGCACCGAGCTGCTCGACGAAGGCGAGGATGGCGTTGAGCTCGTCCTGGAGCGGCGCGACCTCCTCCTCGCTCACCGCGATGCGGGCGAGATGCGCGATGCGCCTCACCGTGTTGGCGTCCACCGACATGCTGATTTCAAACCCGATCCGCGAAGGGAGCCCGAAGGCGCCGCGCGGCTATAGCACCGGGCTTCGCGGGCTCGCAACGGCGGGCCCGGACGACCCCGGGCACCGACGACCCCGGGGTCAGACGATCTCGTGGTCCGGATTGCCGGGAAGCTCCACGGCCACCCCCGGCCGGTAGGGCTTCATGCCGGCCTGAGTGAAGCCGGCCACCAGGATCTCGAAGGCGACGAGCAGCATCAGCTTGTGCCGAAGCCGCAGGGGACGCCGGGGACGGGGCGCGACAGCGTGTGAGGGGCGCATGGGCGGCTCCGGCTCCGGGGCGTGACGTCGAGGGGGGCTTGGCGTCGTTGGTTAACAAACCGTTAACGCAATCGCCATGGGCTGGGCTACGCACGCGCCGGAACCACCTGTGAACAGGGTTAACGCTTGGCCGGGAGTGCGTGCGTGATGTGGGATGCGGTGTTTGCCACCCTGCGGCCCGGGGTGGTCTGCGACGACGAGGCCCTCGCCCGGGCTGAGGCCGCCCTCGGCTTCCCCCTGCCCGAGAGCTACCGCAGCTTCTGTCGGACCTGCGGCGCGGGGCTGGCCGGCGGCCACATCCGGATCGCGGTGCCGGACCAGGCGGAGGGCGCCGACCTCGTCAGCGTGGCGGAGGTGATCGCCCACGGGGTCGCCGCGGCCCGCGCCGAGCACGAGATCGGCGTCTTCGACGTGGCCGGCGACGATGCCAGCGTCGTCGACCGGGCCTGCTTCTTCGGCCGCGGCGAGGCCGGCGAGCTGCTGTTCTGGGACGTGGTGCCGGGGCGGGGCGAGTACGAGATCTGGGTGCTGGCCGCCGACCTCGAATCGGTCCGGTTCGGGGGCGCCGACCTCGCCGACCTGCTGGCCCGGTTGCAGGGGCCGGCGGTGCGCGGCATCCTCGGGCTCGACGCCGTCCCCCTGCCCGCCACCTTCGTGGGCGACGACGCGGCCCCGGACGGGACGCTGCTGTCGTGAGCGAGGCCGAGATCCTCGCCTTCCTCGCCGCCGCCGCACCGCGCTCGCGCCTCATCGGCATCGATCTGGGCACCAAGACCATCGGCCTCGCCCTGTGCGACGGCGGCCGCCGCATCGCCTCGCCTCTGGAGACGATCCGCCGGGTCAAGTTCACCCCCGACGTCGCCCGCCTGCGCAGCCTGTGCGAGACCCACGCGGTCGGCGGGCTGGTGATCGGCCTGCCGCTGAACATGGACGGCAGCGAGGGGCCCCGGGTGCAATCCACCCGCTCCTTCGTGCGCAACCTGAAGCCGCTGCTGCCCCTGCCGGTGCTGTTCTGGGACGAGCGCCTGTCCACGGCGGCGGTGACCCGCGCGATGATCGCCGCCGATGCCTCGCGGGCCAGGCGCGGCCAGGTCGTGGACCAGCTCGCCGCCGCCTACATCCTGCAGGGCTGCCTCGACACGATGCGGGGGCTGGTGGAGGAGGAGACCGGAGAGGCGCTCGACCCCGATGCCCCCTCCGGAGCCTGACGCAACGATGGTCTGTTTGGCCTCCGCGAGGGCGATACACAGGCCCCGTGACCGATCTTCTCATCCCATTTCCGGTTGATCACGTCGTGATGCGGACATGGGCTTCGCTCAGGCGCCGCGCGGGCTCGGTGAGACGGTTCCCGCTTGATTCAAGCGGAAACCGTATCACCCCACCAGAGACACCGCCCCACTGCCGTGGCGCTCGATGCGGCCGTCGAGTTCGAGTTCCAGCAGCATCGTCTGGACGACGCGGACGCCCAGGCCCGAGGCACGGGCGAGTTCGTCGGTGCCGATCGGGGTCGGGCTGAGATAGGCGATGAGCCGGGTGCGCTCGTCCTGCGGCGGGCCGTCGTCGCGCGCGTAGACGTCGGCGGCCCTCGCCTCTCCCGCCGGCACGCCGCCCGGCCCGTCGCCGAAATCGAGCTCGTCCCAGAACAGAGGCGCCTCGCCGAGGTCGGGACCCGCCTCGCCCGCGATCTCGCCAAAGCCGCCGCGGTCGATCAGGGGGGCGATGGCGCAGGTGACGTGCTCCACCTCCGCCACCAGGGTCGCCCCCTGCCGGATCAGGTCGTTGGTGCCCTCCGCCCGCGGGTCGAGGGGGGAGCCCGGCACCGCGAAGACCTCGCGGCCCTGTTCGTTGGCGAAGCGTGCGGTGATGAGCGAGCCCGAGCGCCGGGCCGCCTCCACCACCACCGTGCCGAAGGCGAGCCCCGAGATGATGCGGTTGCGCCGGGGGAAGTCGCGCCCCCGCGGCTCCCAGCCCATGGGCATCTCGGCCACCACCGCCCCGCCCTGCGCCAGGATGGCCTCCACCAGCGGCGCGTGGGCGGCCGGATAGATCCGGTCGTGGCCGCCCGCCAGCACCGCCACGGTCCCGTCCCTCAGCGCCGCCCTGTGAGCGCGGACGTCGATGCCCCGGGCCAGGCCCGAGACCACCACCAGTCCGGCCTCGCCGAGCCCCCGCGACAGGCGTTCGGTGAAGGCGAGACCCGCCGCCGAGGCGTTGCGCGAGCCGACGATGGCCACCGCGGGCCGGTCGAGGATGGCCGCCTGCCCGCGCACGGCGAGGAGGGGCGGCGCGGAATCGGCGGCCTGGAGCAGCTTGGGATACGCCTCCTCCCCCATGGCGACGAGGCTGACGCCGAGGCGGGCGGCGGCCTCGATCTCGGCCTCGGCCTGCGCGATCGTCGGCGGCACCACACGCTTCAGGCCGCGCATGGTCAGGCCCGGCAGGGCGTCGAGGGCCTGACCCGCGCCGCCGAAGCGGTTGATCAGGGTGCGGAAGCTGCGCGGGCCGACGCCCTCGGTGCGGATGAGGCGCAGCCAGTCGCGCCGCTGCCGGTCGGTGAGTTGCATGGCCGCCCCCGAACGGGCCGGCCCGACGCTCAGCCCTTCTGCCCGATCCGCCCCTCGGACCCGTCGAGCAACCGTCGGATGTTGGGGGCGTGCTTCCACCATAGCAGCGCGCACAGGAGAAGGAACAGCAGCGCAACCGAAGGCTGTCCCAGTGCCCACAGGACGATCGGGGTGGCGGCGGAGGCGGCCAGCGCCGCAAGCGAAGAGTATTTCAGCGTGAAGGCCAGCCCGAGCCAGACGCCTGCGAAGGCGAGGAGCGCCGGCGGGCTGAAGGCGATCAACACGCCGATGAAGGTCGCGACCCCCTTGCCGCCCCTGAAGCGCAGCCACACCGGGAAGAGGTGGCCGAGGAAGGCGCCGAGCCCGGCCGCCAGCGCCGCGCCTTCCCCGAACCGGGCGGCGACCAGAACGGCGATCGTCCCCTTCAGCGCGTCGCCCAGAAGGGTGGCGGCGGCCAGGCCCTTGCGGCCGGTGCGCAGGACGTTGGTGGCGCCGATGTTGCCCGAGCCGATGGCGCGCACGTCGCCGAGCCCAGCGAACCGCGTCAGGATCAGCCCGAACGGGATCGAGCCCAGGACATAGCCGCCGGCGAGGCTCGCCAGCAGCAGCGGCCAGCCGGCCTGCGCGAGGAGGGTCATGCGGCGGCCTCGGCATGGTCGGCGGCCCGGAACACGAGGCGTCCGGCGACGAAGGTCATCACGGCCGCACCCTGCAGGCGGGCCTCGTCGAAGGGCGAATTCTTGGAGCGCGACTTCAGGCGCCGCTTGTCGAGGACGTAGGGCACGTCCGGGTCGATCAGCACGAGGTCGGCCGGCGCCCCGACCGCGAGGCGCCCGGCCTCGCGCCCCAGAAGGCCCGCGGGCGCGGTGGCGAGGGCGGCGAGCAGGCGCGGCAGGGCGACGTCGCCGGTATGGACGAGGCGCAATGCCGCCCCGAGCAGGGTCTCGATGCCGAGCGCCCCGTCGGCGGCTTCCGCGAAGGGCAGGCGCTTGGTCTCCACGTCCTGCGGGTTGTGGTCGGAGACGATCACGTCGACCACGCCCGCGTTGAGGGCCGCCACCAGGGCGAGGCGGTCGTGCTCGTGGCGCAAGGGCGGCGAGAGCCGGCAGAAGGTGCGGTAGTGGCCGATGTCGCCCTCGTTGAGGACGAGGTTGTTGATCGAGGCGCCGCAGGTGACGGGCAGGCCGTCCTCCTTGGCGCGGCGCACGATCTCGACCGAGTCGGCACAGGAGATCATGGCGGCGTGGTAGCGCGCGCCGGTGAGGCGCACGAGGCGGATGTCGCGCTCCAGCATCACCGTCTCGGCCTCGCGCGGGATGCCGATGAGCCCGAGCCGCGAGGCCATCTCGCCCTCGTTCATCACGCCCTCGCCGACGAGGTCGGGCTCCTCCACGTGCTGCATGATCAGCGCCCCGAAATCCCGGGCGTAGGTGAGGGCGCGGCGCATCACCTGGGCGTTGCGCACCGCCTTCAACCCATCGGTGAAGGCCACCGCACCCGCCTCCTGCAGCAGGCCGAACTCGGTCATCTCCTGGCCCGCGAGGCCCTTGGTGATGGCGGCGGCCGGCAGCACGGTGACGCAGGCGGTGTCGCGCGCCCGGCGCAGGACGAAGTCGACGATGGCCGGCCCGTCGATCACCGGGTTGGTGTCGGGCATGCACACCAGCGTGGTGACGCCGCCCGCCGCCGCCGCCGCGCTGGCGCTGGCCAGCGTCTCGCGGTGCTCGGCGCCGGGCTCGCCGACGAAGGCGCGCAGGTCGATGAGGCCGGGGGCGAGGACGTGGCCGGCGCAGTCGATCTTTTGGAACCCCTCCGGTGCATCGGAAGCGGCGCCCCAGGTGATGTCCGCGATGCGTCCGTCGCGCACGAGGAGGTGGCCCGGCCCCTCTCGGCCGGTGGCCGGATCGACGAGGGTCGCGTCGGTGAGGAACAGGTCGCGACGCTCGTCGACCGGTGGGGTCTTGCTGAAAAGGGCCATGGCGTTATCCGTTCGGCAGATGCATCGCCAGCGCTTCCAGCACGGCCATGCGCACGGCCACGCCCATCTCGACCTGTTCGCGGATGAGCGATTGCGCCCCGTCGGCGATGTCGGAGGAAATCTCGACGCCCCGGTTCATGGGTCCGGGATGCATCACCAGGGCGTCGGGGGCGGCGAGCGCCAGCTTCTCGGCGTCGAGGCCGAAATAGCGGAAGTACTCCTTCACGCTCGGCACGAACGAGCCGTTCATGCGCTCGCGCTGCAGGCGCAGCATCATCACGATGTCGCAGCCGGCCAGCCCCTTTCGCATGTCGGTGAAGACCTCGACGCCGAAGCGGTCGATGCCGGTGGGCAGCAGCGTCGAGGGGGCGATGACGCGCACCCGGGCGCCGAGCGCCTGCAGCAGGATGATGTTGGAGCGTGCGACCCGGCTGTGCAGCACGTCGCCGCAGATCGCGATCCTCAGCCCCTCGATCCGGCCCTTGTTGCGGCGGATGGTGAGCGCGTCGAGGAGGGCCTGGGTCGGATGCTCGTGGGCGCCGTCGCCGGCGTTGACGACCGCGCAATCGACCTTGCGGGCCAGGAGATGCACGGCGCCCGCCGCATGGTGGCGCACCACGATGATGTCGGGGTGCATGGCGTTCAACGTCGCGGCGGTGTCGATCAGGGTCTCGCCCTTCTTCACCGAGGACGAGGCCACCGACATGTTCATGACGTCGGCGCCCAGGCGCTTGCCGGCGAGTTCGAACGACGACTGCGTGCGCGTCGAGGGCTCGAAGAACAGGTTGATCTGGGTGCGCCCGCGCAGGGTGGTGCGCTTCTTCTCGACCTGGCGCGACAAGGCGACGGCGTCGTCGGCCCGCGCCAGCAGCGCCTCGATGTCGGGCCGGCTCAGGCCCTCGATGCCGAGGAGGTGGCGGTGGGGAAAGGCGGGTGCGGGGGCGGTCATGGCCCGCCGATGGCTACAGGCGGGGCCGGGCGCCCGCAAGCCGGTCACGTCCGGGATCGGTCCCGTGTCCGCTGCCGCGGAACCGTGGCGGGACGGGCCGTGGAACCGCCACGTCGCACCCCGGCCGGGGCGGCGCGCATTTGACATCGCGAAAGCCTTCACCCACTTCATCGCGGCGCAAGGTCCCGGGCGTCGAGGGTGCCGCGCCCTTCCGCATCATGTCTGACGACCTTCGATTCGCCGAAGTCTCGACTCGGCGGAGAAGAAGGCTCGGACCGGGACGACATGACGAGAGGCTGAATCCGACATGAAAGTCGTCGTCGTCGAGTCGCCGGCCAAAGCCAAGACGATCAACAAGTATCTCGGTCGCGACTACGAGGTGCTGGCCTCGTTCGGCCATATCCGCGACCTGCCGGCCAAGGACGGCTCGGTGGATCCGGAAGCCGACTTCCACATGCTGTGGGAGCTCGACGACCGCGGCTCCAAGCGCGTCTCCGAGATCGTGAAGGCCCTCAAGGGCGCCGACGGGCTGATCCTCGCCACCGATCCGGATCGCGAGGGCGAGGCGATCTCGTGGCACGTGGTCGAGGCGCTCAACCTGCGCAAGGCGCTCAAGGGCATGCCCGTCGAGCGGGTGACCTTCAACGCCATCACCAAGGCGGCGGTGGACACCGCCATGCGCAACCCGCGCCAGATCGACCAGGCGCTGGTGGACGCCTATCTCGCCCGCCGGGCGCTCGACTACCTCGTCGGCTTCAACCTCTCGCCGGTGCTGTGGCGCAAGCTGCCCGGCGCGAAATCCGCCGGCCGCGTCCAGTCGGTGGCCCTGCGCCTCGTCTGCGAGCGCGAGCGCGAGATCGAGAGCTTCAAGCCCCGCGAATACTGGTCCCTCGTCGCCACCCTGGTGACGCAGGAGGGCGCGGTGTTCGAGGCCCGCCTCGTGGGCGCCGACGGCAAGCGCATCCAGCGCCTCGACGTCGGCACCGGCGAGGAGGCGGCGGCGTTCAAGCGCGACCTCGAACTGGCGACGTTCCAGGTCGGCAGCGTCGAGGCCAAGCCGGCCAAGCGCCACCCCTCCCCGCCCTTCACCACGTCGACGTTGCAACAGGAGGCCTCTCGAAAGCTCGGGATGGCCCCGGCCCAGACCATGCGGGCGGCGCAGAAGCTCTACGAGGGCGTCGAGATCGGGGGCGAGACGGTCGGCCTCATCACCTACATGCGGACCGACGGCGTCGACATGGCGCCCGAGGCCATCGCCGACGCGCGCCGCGTCATCGGCCGGGAATACGGCGAGCGCTACCTGCCGAACGTTCCGCGCAAGTACAGCGCCAAGGCCAAGAACGCGCAGGAAGCCCACGAGGCCGTGCGCCCCACCGACATGGGCCGCCTGCCCAAGACCGTGGCGCGGTACGTCGATGCCGAACAGGCAAGACTCTACGACCTGATCTGGACCCGCACCGTGGCGAGCCAGATGGAATCGGCCGAATTGGAGCGTACCACCGTCGACATCGTGGGGTCGGTGGGCCTGCGAAAGATCGACCTGCGCGCTACCGGCCAGGTGGTGAAGTTCGACGGTTTCCTCACCCTCTACCAGGAGGGCAAGGACGATGAGGAGGACGAGGACGGCAAGCGCCTGCCGCCGATGAGGGCCGGCGACCCGCTCAAGCGCGAGCGCATCGTCTCGACCCAGCACTTCACCGAGCCGCCGCCGCGCTTCTCCGAGGCCAGCCTCGTCAAGCGGATGGAGGAGCTCGGCATCGGCCGTCCCTCCACCTACGCCGCCATCCTGCAGACCCTGCGCGATCGCGAGTACGTGCGCATCGACAAGAAGCGGCTGGTGGCCGAGGACAAGGGCCGCCTCGTCACGGGTTTCCTCGAGAGCTTCTTCAAGCGCTACGTCGAGTACGACTTCACCGCCGACCTCGAGGGCCAGCTCGACCGGGTCTCGAACGCCGAGATCGACTGGCGCGAGGTCCTGCGCGACTTCTGGCGCGACTTCTCCGCCGCCATCGGCGGCACCAAGGAACTGCGCGTCACCGAGGTGCTCGACGCCCTCAACGACCTGCTCGGCGCCCACATCTTCCCGCAGAAGGCGGACGGCTCGAACCCGCGCACCTGCCCGACCTGCGGTTCGGGGCAGCTCTCGCTCAAGCTCGGCAAGTTCGGCGCCTTCGTCGGCTGCTCGAACTACCCCGAGTGCAAATACACCCGCCAGCTCGCGGCGGCCTCCGTCGACGGCGAGGGCGAGGGGTCTTCCGAGAACGGGGCTCAGCCGGGCACGCGGGTGCTCGGCAACGATCCCGTCACCGGGCTGCCCGTCACTTTGCGCGACGGGCGTTTCGGTCCGTTCGTGCAGCTCGGCGAGGCCTCCACCGAGAAGGATGCGGCCAAGCCCAAGCGGTCGTCGCTGCCCAAGGGCCTGAGCCCGTCGGCGGTGGATCTGGCCAAGGCCCTGGCGCTCCTGTCCCTTCCACGGGAGGTGGCGCGCCACCCGGTGAGCGGCGAGCCGATCCTGGCCAACCTCGGCCGGTTCGGCCCCTACGTGCAGCACGGGAAGATGTACGCCAACCTCGGGCGCGACGACGACGTGCTGGAGATCGGCGCCAACCGCGCCATCGACATCATCGTCGCCAAGGAGCAGGGCGGCGGCCGGCGCGGACCCGCCTCCGACCCCGGCCGGGCGCTCGGCGACCACCCCGAGACCGGTAAGGCGATCGTGGTGAAGTCGGGCAAGTACGGCCCCTACGTCACCGACGGCACCACCAACGCCACCCTGCCGAAGTCGCTCTCGTCCGACGAGATCGCCCTACCCCAGGCGCTGGAACTGATCGCCGCCCGCGAGGCGGCGGGCGGCGGCAAGAAGAAGGCCCCGGCCCGCAAGACGGCCACCAGAAGTGCGGCCGGCAAGGCCCCCGCCAAGACCCCGGCCAAGAAGGCGCCTGCGAAGAAGCCGGCGGCCAAGGCTGCTACGGCCAAGGCTGCCAAGCCCGAGGCCGAGGCCGCCGAAGCGGCGCCCAAGGCCACCACCGCCCGCAGGCCTGCGGCGAAGAAGCCGGCGGTGCGCAAGAAAGCGTGAACGGACGGGGCGCCCGGCTTCACCGGGGTGCCGCGAGACGACCTACCGTCCCGATCGGTCTCGGAGCCTTCGCCAATGTCTGCGGAGGCTGACCCCTTTTGTCCCCGGAGATATCCGGCTCGCGACGGGACGCACCCTCGTCCGGGTTGGTCGTTGCCGGCCGGTCGAGCCGCTGCCTTCGACAGGAGTCTGGATCAGCCGAGGATGAGGAAGACGCCGTAGCTCGCTATGAAGCCGGAAACCGAGAGGGCCGACAGGGTCAGCAGGCGCCTCGGCGTTCCGGCCGCGCCTTCGTCCTGGCCGTATTCCGGTGGGGCGAAGGCATGCCCGGCCGCAGCCGCCGTGCGCATCAGGTCGTCGTGACGGGCCGTGCTGAGTGCTGCCGACGGTGCCATGCCATCCCCCGCTCACGGTCCTGGACTACCTGGGGATGACGCGAACGGTCGAGCTTTGTTCCCAGGCCTTCCCTCATCGTGATGACCTTCCCTGCGAGGCCATCCTTCCGACCCGGCGTCATCGCACTGCCACGCAGGCGGGATACGCGGCAGGGTCGCACCGACGACCATCGCACCGGCCATCGCAGACCCCATTGGCCCGACCAAGACGGAGCCGACCATGACCGACTCGTCCCGCACCCGTTCGCAGGCGGCCGAAGACGCCGAGGACATCGGCACCAACCTTAGCCCCAACTCGACCTTCGGCGACGTGGTGGCCGCCCGCTTCGATCGGCGCGACCTGCTGCGGGGGCTGCTCGGCGTCGGCGCCATCGCGGCCGTGGTGACGCCGCGCGCGCTCGCGGCCGGCAGCGCGCGGGCGGCGGACGGTGCGGCGGCCTCGCCGTTTCCGTTCAAGGAGATCGCCGCCGGCTCTGACGACCGCCATCACGTCGCCGAGGGGCACGATGCCGACGTGCTGATCCGCTGGGGCGATCCGGTCCTGCCCGGCGCGCCGGCCTTCGACCCGCGCAACCAGTCGGCCGAGGCGCAGGGCCGACAGTTCGGCTACAACAACGACTTCGTCGGGTATTTCCCGATGCCGGGGGCGGTGGACCCGGCGGCGCACGGCCTGCTGGTCGTCAACCACGAGTACACCAACGAGGAGCTGATGTTCCCCGGCCTCGGCCGGCAGGACATCAAGAGCGTCGCCCTGGCCGGGATGACGGCCGACCTCGTCGGGATCGAGATGGCCGCCCACGGCGGCTCGGTCATCGAGGTCCGGAAGGTCGACGGGACATGGCGGGTCGTGCCGGATTCGGCCTACGCCCGCCGCATCACCGCCACGACGCCGATGACGATCGCCGGCCCGGCCGCGGGCGCGGACCGGATGAAGACGGGCGCCGATCCGGACGGCCGCACCGTGCTCGGCATGATCAACAATTGTGCCGGCGGCACAACGCCTTGGGGGACGTGGCTCACCTGCGAGGAGAACATCAACTACTACTTTTCCGGGACCCTCGCCGAGGGCTCGCCGGAGGCCGGGAACCACAAGCGCCTCGGCATCCCCGGGAACGCCTACGCCTGGGGCCGCTTCGACCCCCGCTTCGACGTGGGCGCCGAGCCCAACGAGGCCAACCGCTTCGGCTGGGTGGTGGAGATCGACCCCTTCGACCCCGCCAGCGTGCCCAAGAAGCGTACCGCCATGGGCCGGTTCAAGCACGAGGGGGCGGCCGGCATCGTCTCGAGCGCCGGCCGCTACGTGGTCTACCAGGGCGACGACCAGCGCTTCGACTACGTCTACAAGTTCGTCACCGCCGACGCGGTCGCCGCCGATGCATCGGCCAACCGCGACATCCTCGACCGCGGCACGCTGCATGTCGCCCGCTTCGACGCCGACGGGCGCGGCACCTGGCTGCCTTTGGTGTTCGGCCAGGGCCCGCTGACCCCGCAGAACGGATTCGCCAGCCAGGCCGACGTGCTGATCCAGACCCGCCTCGCGGCGGATGCGCTCGGCGCCACCAAGATGGACCGGCCCGAGGACGTCGAGGCCAACGCCAGGACGGGCAAGGTCTACGTCATGCTCACCAACAACGCCTCGCGAAAGCCCGACGACGTGAACGCCGCCAACCCGCGCGGCGACAACCGCTTCGGCCACATCGTCGAACTCACCCCCGACGACGGCGACCATGCCGCCCCCGGGTTCGCCTGGGAGATCCTGGTGCGCTGCGGCGATCCTGCGATCGCGGCGGTGGGGGCGACCTTCTCCTCGGCCACCACCAAGGACGGCTGGTTCGGCATGCCCGACAATTGCGCGGTGGATTCACAAGGGCGGCTCTGGGTCGCCACCGACGGCAATTCCGCTTCCCGCACCGGGCGCAACGACGGCATCTGGGGACTCGAGACCGAAGGGGCGGGACGCGGCACCGCCAAGCACTTCTTCCGCGTGCCCAACGGCGCCGAGATGTGCGGCCCCTATTTCACCCCCGACGACACCACCTTCTTCGTGGCCGTGCAGCACCCCGGCGAGGCCGACGAGGACGATCCGAAGGCCAAGCCCGCCACCTTCGAGGCGCCCTCGACCCGCTGGCCCGACTTCGACGAGGGCATGCCGCCGCGCCCGGCGGTGGTGGCGATCACCCGGCGCGGGGGCGGCCGGGTCGGAAGCTGAGGCGCCGTCGGGAGGACGTTAACGGAAACGGCGCAAGCTGATCTAAACCGTGAAGTGGCCCGCCCCGCCCCGGGTGCGCCGCTTCACGTTTCCGTTTCGTTCCAGTATGGTCGCGCGATGACTCAACGTGAGACGCCCCGTCAGGCTCCCCAGGCCGAAGCCGTCGGCCGGCCGGTGGATCTCTTCGCTCCGGCACCCCCGCGCGCCCGGTCGCCGGCGGCCGCCCGCACGCCGTTGCCCAAAGCTCCGCAGGACGGCAAGGTTTCGCAGGACGGCAAGGTTTCGCAGGACGGCAAGGCTCCGCAGGACGGCAAGGCTCCGCAGGACGGCAAGGCTCTGTTGGACATAAAGGCTCCGCAGGACGCGGCGGAAGCCGGCTACGACGCCTCCTCCATCGAGGTGCTGGAGGGGCTGGAACCCGTCCGGCGCCGGCCGGGCATGTACATCGGCGGCACCGACGAGCGCGCCCTGCACCACCTCTTCGCCGAGGTGGTCGACAACGCGATGGACGAGGCGGTGGCGGGCCACGCCAGCTTCATCGAGGTCGAACTGGAGGAGAGCGGCCACCTCGTGGTCACCGACAACGGCCGCGGCATCCCCGTCGACCCGCACCCGAAGTTTCCGGGCAAGTCGGCGCTGGAGGTCATCATGACCACGCTGCATGCCGGCGGAAAGTTCGATTCCAAGGTCTACGAGACGTCCGGCGGGCTGCACGGCGTCGGCATCTCGGTGGTCAATGCCCTGTCCGACCTCCTCGAGGTCGAGGTCGCCCGCGGCCAGACCCTCTACCGCCAGACCTTTTCGCGCGGGCACGCGCAGGGCGGCCTGGAGACGGTGGGCCGGGTGCAGAACCGGCGCGGCACGCGGGTGCGCTTCCACCCCGACGCGCAGATCTTCGGCGCCCTCCGGTTCGACCCGCGCCGGCTGTTCAGGATGGCCCGCTCCAAGGCCTACCTGTTCGGCGGCGTCGAGATCCGCTGGCGCTGCGCGCCCGCCCTTCTGGAGGGGATCGACGACGTCCCGGCCGAGACCGTGCACCGTTTCCCCGGGGGCTTGCGCGACTATCTCGCCCGCGATCTCGAGGGCAAGGAACTCGTCACCGACGGGATCTTCTCGGGGAAGGTCGCCAAACCGGGAGGTCACGGCTCCCTCGAATGGGCGGTGGCCTGGATGGTCGTGGACGACGGCGTCTCGGCCTCCTACTGCAACACCATCCCCACCGCAGAGGGCGGCACCCACGAGAGCGGCCTGCGCGTCGCCCTGCTGCGGGCGCTGCGCGAGCACGCCGAGCGGGTCGGCCAGGCCAAGCGCATGGCCCATGTCACCACCGACGACGTGATGGCCACCTGCGCCTCGATGCTCTCCGTCTTCATCCGCGAGCCGGAGTTCCAGGGCCAGACCAAGGACAAGCTCGCCACGGTGGAGGCCTCGCGCATCGTCGAGACGGCGATCCGCGATGCCTTCGATCATTGGCTCGCCGCCTCCCCGGCCCAGGCCAACAAGCTGCTCGACTGGGTGATCGACCGGGCCGAGGAGCGCCTGCGCCGCCGCCAGGAGAAGGAGGTCGCGCGGAAATCCGCCACCCGCAAGCTGCGCCTGCCGGGCAAGCTCGCCGATTGCTCCAAGGCCGGCATGGCCGGCTCGGAGATCTTCATCGTCGAGGGCGATTCCGCCGGCGGTTCCGCCAAGCAGGCCCGGGATCGGGCGAGCCAGGCGATCCTGCCGCTGCGGGGCAAGATCCTCAACGTGGCGAGCGCCAGCCGGGACAAGATGGGCGCCAACCAGCTCATCTCCGACCTGACCCAGGCGCTCGGCTGCGGCACCGGCTCCGCCTACCGGGGCGAGGACCTGCGCTACGAGAAGGTCATCATCATGACCGACGCCGACGTCGACGGCGCCCATATCGCCTCGTTGCTGATCACCTTCTTCTACCGGCAGATGCCCAAGCTCATCGACAAGGGCCACCTCTACCTCGCGATCCCGCCGCTCTACCGGCTGACCCACGGCGCCAAGACGGCCTATGCCCGTGACGACGCCCACAAGGCGCAGGTGATCAAGACCGTGTTCAAGGGCGCCAAGGTCGAGATCGGCCGCTTCAAGGGCCTGGGCGAGATGATGCCGGCGCAATTGAAGGAGACCACGATGGACCCAGGGAAGCGCACGCTCCTGCGCGTCGCGGTCCTGGAGGACGCCCGCGCCTCCACCGGCGACGCCGTCGAGCGCCTGATGGGCAACAAACCCGAAGCGCGCTTCGCCTTCATCTCCGAACGCGCCGCCTTCGCGGACGGGGCGGAACTCGATATCTGAGGCGCGCCGGAACACCTCTCCCCAGTCGTGGGGAGGGTGTCCCGATGCGTTGTCGTCCGACAACGAAAAAGCCCGGCCGCGAGGCCGGGCTTTTTGACGTTCTGTCGTCGAACCTCCCCCGCCGGACGTGCCGGCGAGGGAGCGTTCGGATCCTAGTAGGAGCCGAACTTGTAGTTCAGGCCGGCGCGGACGGCGACGAACTCGGTGCCGTTGCTGCGGTTGGAGAAGCCGGGCTGGCGGTAGNTCGGATCCTAGTAGGAGCCGAACTTGTAGTTCAGGCCGGCGCGGACGGCGACGAACTCGGTGCCGTTGCTGCGGTTGGAGAAGCCGGGCTGGCGGTAGGTGACGCCGTTGGTGTCGAAGGCGTAGACGCCGGCGTTGCGGTTGTTGTTCTCGAGGTTCACGTACAGGCCTTCGACCTTGAGCGTGACGGCCGAGGACTTGAAGAAGTTCAGGAAGGAGTCGGTGGNCGCCGGCGTTGCGGTTGTTGTTCTCGAGGTTCACGTACAGGCCTTCGACCTTGAGCGTGACGGCCGAGGACTTGAAGAAGTTCAGGAAGGAGTCGGTGGGGAGGGCGTACTCGATACCACCGCCGGCGGCGTAGCCGGTGCGGAAGTCGTCGTTGCCGCGGAAGCCGCCGAACGAACGCTCGTTGCTGCCGGCGCCGTAGGCGAAGCCGCCGGTGCCGTAGAACAGGACCTTGTCGAAGGCGTAACCGATGCGGCCGCGCACGGTGCCGAAGTAGTCGAGGCTGGCGGTGCCGCGGGGATCGACGAAGGTGACGCCGGGGGTGGCGGTGAAGCCGGGGGTCAGGATGGAGTTGGTGCGGTTACGACCGAAGTCGACGNCCGTAGAACAGGACCTTGTCGAAGGCGTAACCGATGCGGCCGCGCACGGTGCCGAAGTAGTCGAGGCTGGCGGTGCCGCGGGGATCGACGAAGGTGACGCCGGGGGTGGCGGTGAAGCCGGGGGTCAGGATGGAGTTGGTGCGGTTACGACCGAAGTCGACGTACTGGGCGTCGGCCTCGACGCCGACCACCAGGCCCGAGCCCGGGGTGAACTGGTAGTTGTAGCCGACCTGGCCACCGCCGGTGAAGCCCTCGTTGGAGCTGTTGGAATAGGCGACCTGCGACGGGCCCACACCACCGGTGACGAGGTTCGGGAACACGTTGTCGTAGACGTTGCGGTCCTGCTTGCCGGTGTCGAAGCCGTAGCCGGCGTTGATACCGAAGTAGAAGCCCGTCCAGGTGAAGACCGGGACCGGAACGAAGACCGGCGGCGCGGCGCGGCGCGGAAGGTCGGCGGCCGAAGCGACGGCGGTGAGGCCGGCCAGAACGGTCGAGGCGAGAAGCAGTCTTTTCATGGTGTCCACTGGTCCTGGGATTGGCGAAAGCCGCCGCGCTTGTAGGTCCTGGCAGCCGCGAGGTCTGTCGCTTTCCTGCAACAAGGCCTCTGATACGGCCTCACCCGTCAATGAACGGTAAAGGTTAGCCCCAGTTGGGCGATGGGCCTGACCGTCCGTGCGTTCGCGCACATCACGCCGATCTTCACGATCGCCGCCGTGCTACAGCCTGTCACACCGCTTGAATGCTTGCTTAAGTTAACGAATTGGCAGGATCGTGCTGGTCGGGACGCGTTTCCCCGGGGGGCGTGACATCTCCCGTCCGAGGTCGGCCTGTCGGCCGTGCGGGTCCGCATGACCGGAAGACCGGCCGGACGTGCCGGTCGCGGTCACCGGAGGGCTTGGCGCAAGGCCCTGCCGCAGATCCCGCTGCGGGAGAAATCGGCATGGGGAGGTTGCGGATAACCCCGTCCCGGCGGGCAGCGCCGATTGACACGCTGTCCCAAGGCTCTAGATGTCCACGCGATGCGCCCGTGCGGCGTTGGGCGAGGCCGACGACCGGGCCGGGGCTCATCGTCGCCATCTGTGACGCTACCCTCCGCGCCGGTCCCTCGATCCACTTCCCGCGCGCAACGGTTTTTTAGAACGATATGTCCTTTGCCGACCTCGGACTGAGCGACAAGGTCCTCCAGGCCGTCACCGCCGCCGGCTACACAGAGCCGACGCCGATCCAGGCCCAGGCCATTCCGCATGTGCTCGCCCGGCGCGACGTGCTCGGCATCGCCCAGACCGGAACCGGCAAGACCGCCGCCTTCACCCTGCCGATGCTGACCATGCTCGAGAACGGACGCGCCCGCGCCCGCATGCCGCGCACGTTGATCCTGGAGCCGACCCGCGAACTCGCCGCCCAGGTGGTGGAGAACTTCGAGCGCTACGGCACCAACCACAAGCTCAACGTGGCGCTCATCATCGGCGGCGTGTCGTTCGGCGACCAGGACGCCAAGCTGATGCGCGGCACCGACGTGCTGATCGCCACGCCCGGCCGCCTGCTCGACCATTTCGAGCGCGGCAAGCTCCTCCTCACCGGCGTCGAGCTCCTCGTCATCGACGAGGCCGACCGCATGCTCGACATGGGCTTCATCCCCGACATCGAGCGCATCGTGAAGATGGTGCCGTTCACGCGCCAGACCCTGTTCTTCTCCGCGACGATGCCGCCGGAGATCGAGCGGCTGGCCGACGTCTTCCTGCACAACCCGCAGCGGATCGAGGTGGCCCGGCCGGCCTCCACCGCCGCCACCATCGTCCAGAAGCTCGTGGCGGTGGGCGCGGAAGGTCACGAGAAGCGCGAGGTCCTGCGCAAGCTCATCCGCGGCGAGGCCGAGCTCAACAACGGCATCATCTTCTGCAACCGCAAGCGCGACGTGGCGCTGCTGCAGAAGTCGCTGGCCAGCCACGGCTTCAACGTGGCCGCCCTCCACGGCGACATGGACCAGCGCGCCCGCACCATCGCGCTCGACGGCTTCCGCTCCGGCGAGGTGCCGCTGCTGGTGGCCTCCGACGTGGCAGCGCGCGGCCTCGACATCCCGGCCGTGAGCCACGTCTTCAACTTCGACGTTCCGCACCACCCGGAGGACTACGTCCATCGGATCGGCCGCACCGGTCGCGCCGGCCGCGCCGGTCACGCCTTCACCCTGGCGAGCCGGGCCGACGAACGCTCGCTCCACGCCATCGAGGCGCTGATCGGCCAGCCGATCCCCTGGGCCGAGGGCGATCTCGCCACCCTGCCGGAAGCCACCGGCGAGGAGGCGGAGCCCCGCAGCCGCCATCGCGGCAAGGCCGCCGATGCCCCCCGGCGCGGACGAGGCGGCGCGGCCAAGCGCTCCGAACCTTCGCGCTCCGAACCTTCGCGGTCCGAGCCTTCGCGGTCCGAGTCCTCCGATGCCGACATGCCCCGCTCGTCCCGCGGTCGCCGCGCATCGAAGCCCAGCATCGAGGTCGTCGAGGCGCCGGCCGCCGACGTGCAAGCCGTCGCGGAGGTCGAGCGCGACCGCAAGCCCCGCGAGGCCCAGCCCCGCCGTCGCGAGGCCCAGCCCCGCGAAGCCCAGCAACCCCGCGAGCCACGGCCCGCGGCCGCCGCTCCCCGGCAGGAGCGTGTTCGCGACGAGCGCCGCCCCCCTGCCGCCGCCCGCCGCCGCAACGAGGATGAGGACGGCGATTCGCCGGTGGGTCTCGGCGCGCACGTGCCGGCCTTCCTGCTGAGGCCCGCGCCGGTCAAGCCGCGCAAGGACTGAGCGCGACCCATATCGCTCCCCGCCCGATGCGGCGGGGAGAAGCTTGGCCGGTCGCCTTAACGCGATCTCCACCATCGTCCCACATCCTGAGGTCGACTCGAGACACGGCTCACCAACGCGCCGGATCGTCGTCAGCGGATGGTCGAGCGGATGAGCAGCGCCCCCCATGGAGACCGGGAACGAACCTTCGCCCTGGCCGAGCGGGCGAACGAACTGATGCGCGATTACGGTTCCTCCGCCACGCCACGCGCCTACACGGTCTGGTACACCTACGTCGCGGGGGCGCAGCCCCTCATGAACGATGCCATCAAGCGTCTCACCGCGCAGCAGGGCAACCTCACCGACACCGACATCGACTCCCTCTACGAGACCTATCTCGACGGCCGCCGCCTCTCCACCGAAGCCGAGCGGACGAGCACCAACGTGCTCGCCGAGATCGAGGGCATCATGGAGGTGCTCGACCTCTCCCTCGGCTCGACCGCGCAGTACGGGGAATCGCTCAAGGCCCTGTCGATCGACCTCGACGGCTCCGGCCTCAACCGCACCCGCGTGCGCGAGATCGTGGCCGCCCTGGTGACAACCACCCGCGAGGTGTCGGCCAACAACCGCACCCTCGAGGCGCGCATGCGCGACAGCCGCGGCGAGATCGAGACCCTGCGCGAGGCGCTGGAGGCGACCCGGATCGAGAGCCTCACCGACTCGCTCACCGGGCTGGCCAACCGCAAGCACTTCGAGGATTCGCTGGGCAAGCTCGTGGAAGGTGCCGCCCGCCAGGGCGCGCCGGCCAGCCTCGTCGTGATCGACGTCGACTTCTTCAAGCGGTTCAACGATCTCTACGGTCACCTCACCGGCGATCAGGTGCTGCGGCTGGTGGCGATCGTGATGCGCGAGCACGTCAAGGGCCGGGCGACCCTGGCGCGCTTCGGCGGAGAGGAGTTCGGCATCCTGCTGCCCGAGACCGATCGCGCCGCGGCGGTGGAGATCGCGGAAAAGGTCCGCACCAGCGTGATGGGCCGCGAACTCGTCAAGCGGTCCACCGGCGAGTCGCTGGGTAAGATCACGATCTCGCTCGGGGTGGCGACCGCCCGCAGGGGAGAGACGCCGGCCTCGCTCCTGGAGCGGGCCGACATCTGCATGTTCCTAGCCAAGCGCGACGGCCGCAACCGCACGGTGGACGACACCGCCGCGCCCGAATCCCTCGACTTGCCCGACGTGGCCTGACGCCGGTCAGGCGAAGGCGCGCATCATCTCCGGATTGACCGGCGTGATCGCCACGGACTCGCCGCAGCCGCAGGCCGAGGTCTGGTTCGGGTTGTTGAACACGAACTGGGACGACAGCTTCGAGGTCTGGAAGTCCATCTGCGTCCCGAGCAGGAACAGCAGCGCCTTGGGGTCGACGAACACGGTGACGCCGCGATCCTCGACCTTGTCCTCGCCGGGGTTGGGGCCGTCGGCGTATTCCATCGTGTAGGACATGCCGGCGCAGCCGCCGTTCTTCACGCCGACGCGCAGGCCGGCGATGGGCCGGTCGGCATCGGCGATGATCGCCTTGATGCGGTCTGCGGCCGCGTCGGTCAGCGACAGGACCTGGAACTTGGAAGCCATGGTGTCTCTCCGGCAGCCGGGTTCAAGGTCCGGGCGGTTGAGGGTGATCGTCCATCCCGCAAGATAAGGATCGCGGATGGCGCGGTCCACTGCCGTGATGCGGCAGACGTCGCCGCCTTGTGGTATCGTCCACCCGTGGTGGGAGGACCTTATGGCAGACGCCGCGCGCCGAATCATGACGCCAGAGGAATTCTTCGCCTGGCAGCGCGACCAGGACGAACTCTACGAACTCATCGACGGCCATCCCGTACCCCGGCACCGCATGATGACGGGGGCGAGCCTGCAGCACGACCAGGCGACGGTGAACATCATCATCAGTCTGGGAACGCAACTGAAGGGCACACCCTGCCGGCCGACGACAGCCGATGTCGCGATCCGCACCAGCATCATGGACCTTCGACGGCCCGACGTGATGGTGGAATGCGCGGCTCTGGTCCCCGACACCTACGAGGCCCGGGAACCGAAACTCGTCGTCGAAGTGGCCTCGCCGTCGACGACGGCCGTCGACCGGGCGCGCAAGCTCGAAGAGTACAAGCGCCATCCGACGCTTGCCTACATTCTGCTCGTCGAGACGCTGAAGCCCCAGGCCCTGCTCTATGCCCGCCAGGGGGATGTCTGGGCGATTGCAACCTTCGAAGGCGTCGACGCGATCATCGACCTTCCCGCCATCGGCGCGCGGCTCGCGCTCGCCGAGGTCTATGAGGGTCTGACCTTCGCGCCGCGGCGCAACGTGGCGACGGGCGCCTGAGGCCGACCCTCGCGGCGGTCACCACATGTCCAGCGCGATCCTGGCCTCGTCGGACATGCGGCTCTGGTCCCACGGGGGATCGAAGACCATGGTGACGGCACAGGATTGGACGCCCGGCACGGCGGCCACCGCCGTCTCGACCCAACCCGGCATCTCGCCGGCCACCGGGCAGCCCGGGGCGGTCAGCGTCATGTCGATGGCGACCTTGCGGTCGTCGGCGATGTCGACCTTGTAGATCAGGCCGAGCTCGTAGATGTCGGCCGGGATCTCGGGATCGTAGACGCTCTTCAAGGCCGCGACGATGTCGTCGGTCAGGCGGTCGAGCTCCTCGGGCGGGATCGCCGAGGCGGTGGCGATGGCGGGGGTGTTGGCCCCGCCGGTGATGGCGGCGTCGCTCATGGTCCTGTCCTCGTGAGGTCGCGGATCGTTTGTCGATCCGCGCCGTCCGCCGCATGCGCGGCGGCGCGCTGTCGCGCGTATGGCGGGCCTGCCGCCGGGATGTCGAACGTCAGGCGAACATCATCTCGGCCTTGGCCAGGGCCTCGGCGAGGACGTCTACCTCGTCACGGGTATTATACAGCCCGAACGAGGCGCGACAGGTGGAGGTCGCGCCGAACCGGGTGAGCAAAGGCATGGCGCAATGGGTGCCGGCCCGGATCGCCACGCCGTAGCGGTCGATCACGGTGGCGATGTCGTGGGCATGCGCGCCCTTCATCTCGAAGGCGATGACGCCGCCCTTGCCCTTGGCGGTGCCGATCATCCGTACGGAGTTCATCGCCCCGAGGCGCTCCTGCGCGTAGGCGAGCAACGAAGCTTCGTGCGCCGCGATCTTTTCGCGGCCCAGGGTCATCATGAACTCCAGCGCCGCGCCGAGGCCCACCGCCTCGACGATCGCCGGCGTGCCCGCCTCGAACCGGTGGGGCGGGTCGTTGTAGGTGACGAAATCCTCCCCGACCGTGCGGATCATCTCGCCGCCGCCCTGGTAGGGCGGTAGCCGCTCCAGCCATTCCTTCTTGCCGTAGAGCACACCGATACCCGTCGGTCCGTAGACCTTGTGGCCGGTGAAGACGAAGAAGTCGCAATCGAGCGCCTTCACGTCGATGCGCCCGTGGACCGCGCTCTGGGCACCGTCGAGGAGCACCGGCACGCCGTGGGCATGGGCGATGCGCACGATCTCGGCCGCGGGCGTCACCGTGCCGAGCACGTTCGACATGTGGGTGATCGCCACCATCCTGGTGCGGGGCGAGAACAGCTTCTCGTACTCTTCGAGCAAGAAGTTGCCCTCGTCGTCCACGGGCGCCCACTTGATCACCGCACCGCGCCGCTCGCGCAAGAAGTGCCAGGGCACGATGTTGGAATGGTGCTCCATGATCGAGAGGATGATTTCGTCCCCCTCCCCGATCTGGCCCATCAGGCCCATGGACGAGGCCACGAGGTTGTAGGCCTCCGTGGCGTTGCGGGTGAAGACGATCTCGTCGGTGGACCCGGCGTTGAGGAACTGGCGCGTGGTCTCGCGCGCGCCCTCGAACCCCTCGGTGGCGGCGTTCGCCATGAAGTGCAGCCCGCGATGGACGTTGGCGTAGCCCGTCTCCATGCAGGCCACCATCGCGTCGATCACCGCGCGCGGTTTTTGCGACGAGGCCGCGTTGTCGAGATAAACCAGGGGCTTGCCGTAGACCTTCTGGGCGAGGATCGGGAACTCGGCCCGGATCGCCTGGACGTCGTAGGGGGCGGATGGAACGGGTGCGTTCATGTCTCGACTTTCCAAAACAGGAGTCGGGTGACGAACCCACCCTGTCCCTCATCCCGAGGCGCTGCAAAGCAGCCTCGACCGAGGGCTCCAGAACCCGCCGCGCGAACGGGGGACCTCCTGCGAGGCCTCCGCTGCGCTTGGGCACCTCAGGATGAGGTCGCGGGGTGGGTCGGGCATCCGCAGATCGGCCTCGCTTTCGAGGTCGGTCTGCGATTTTCTTTAGCCCCGCGCTTTCAGCCACGCCTCGACGGTGCCGATCAGCGCTTCGCGCGCGCCCTCGTGGCTCACCGACTCGATGGCGGCGCCCAGAAACGCCTGCACGAGCAGGCTCTCGGCTTCCGCCTTCGGCAGCCCGCGCTGCATGAGGTAGAACAGGAGGTCGTCGTCCAGGGCGCCGCAGGTGGCGCCGTGGCCGCAGGCGACGTCGTCGGCGAAGATCTCGAGCTCGGGCTTGTTCATCATCTGGCCCTCGTCGGACAGGATGAGGCAGGCCGACATCATCTTGCCGTCGGTCTGCTGGGCCGCCTGCTGGACGATGATCTTCCCCTGGAACACGCCGGTGGCGGCCCCATCCACCACGGTCTTGAACAGCTCGCGGCTGATTCCTCCGGTGGCGGCGTGGTCGGCGAGGAACGTGGTGTCGGCGAGCTGCTTGCCGTTGAGCATGGCAGCACCATTGACCACCGCGCGGCCATCGGCTCCCGCGAAGTTCAGGTAGACCTGATGGCGCGAGAGCACGGCGCCCACCACCACGTTGGCGGTCTCCACCGCCGAGGCGGCCCCGAGCTTGACCGACAGCGTCGACAGCGCCACCGCCTCGCGCCCTTCCGCGTTGAGGCGGGCGTGCCGGAAAGTGGCCCCATCGGCCACCACCACGTCGACGGCGTCGTTGAGCTGGTAGGCGACGCCGTCCGGTCCCTCGTGGCTCTCCAGGATCAGCGCCTCGGCACCCTCCCCCAACGTCACCAAGACCCGGGTGGCGGTGGAATAGGCGTCAGGCCCGGTGCCGACGAAGCGCAGGTGCAGCGGCGCCTCGACCTTGGCTCCGGCCTCCACCGCGATCAGCGCGCCATCCGCCAGGAAGGCGGTGTTGAGCTGATAGATCGCGTTCTCCGAGGCCTGGCGCACGGGCGTCAGCTGGTCGAGGAGGGCATGCCCCTCCGTGAGGGCCCGCGTCAGCGGCGTCACGGTGATGCCGGCCGGGATGCGTCCGAGGTCGGATTCCGCCTCGATCAGGTGTCCGTTGACGAACGTGAGCCGGACCGCCTCGATCCCCGCAAAGCCCTTGGCCTCGGCGGACGCCGCCTTGGCGACCTCGGCCGATGGCATTTCCGCCGGATGGGCGGCATCGCGGAACGCGGAGCGCAGGTCCGTATACTTGAAGGCTTCGACCCGCCGGGTCGGCAGGCCCACCGCCTCGAAGTAGCGGAACGCCTCCTCGCGGGCGATCGACACGCCCGTGGGGTACTTCATCTTCGTGGCTTCGAAGAGCTTCGACAGGCCGGTCTCGGCCGCGGTGCGGAGCGGAGTGATGTCGGCCATCTCAGGCGGCCTCGCCCGTGCGGTACTCGGCGTAGCCGGAGGCTTCGAGGGCCTTGGCCAAGTCCTTGTCGCCGGACTTCACGATGCGCCCCTGCGACATGACGTGGACCACGTCCGGCACGATGTAGTCGAGCAGGCGCTGGTAGTGGGTGATGACGAGGAAAGAGCGGCCCTGCGCGCGCAGCGCGTTCACGCCTTCCGAGACGATGCGCAGGGCATCGATGTCGAGGCCGGAATCGGTCTCGTCGAGCACGCAGAACTTCGGCTCGAGGAGCGCCATCTGCAGGATCTCCATGCGCTTCTTCTCGCCGCCGGAGAACCCGACGTTGAGGGCGCGCTTGAGCATCTCCTTGTTGATCTCCAGCTTCTCGGCAGCCGCGTTCACCTTGCGGATGAAGTCGGGGGTCGAGAGCTCGCCCTCGCCGCGCGCCCGGCGCTGGGCGTTGAGGGTCGCCTTGAGGAAGGTCATGGTGCCGACGCCGGGAATTTCCAGCGGGTACTGGAAGGCGAGGAACACGCCCGAGGCCGCGCGCTCGTCGGGGCTCATCTCGAGGATGTTGACGCCGTCGAGCAGGATCTCGCCGCTGGTGACCTCGTAATCCTCCTTGCCGGCGATGACGTAGGACAGGGTCGACTTGCCCGAGCCGTTCGGCCCCATGATGGCAGCGACCTCGCCGTCGTTCACGGTCAGATTGAGCCCGTTGAGGATCTGCTTGTCCTCGATGGCGACGGTGAGGTTCTTGATTTCGATCATTGAAGTTTAGTCCCGATTTCGATGCATGACGCCGACGCGCGAATGGGGTCGAAGCGTCAGAAGAATTTTTGAAGAGCCGCGATCACGGCGACAGCAGCGCCAATAATCGCACCAAGCTTCACGGTCATTCGGAGTTCGAGTTCACGCAACGATGCGTCGATCTCTTTCTTCAGTTCGTTCAAATCCGCCTTGGTGGCGGAGTCAGCAAGGATCATGTCCCGCGCCAACTCGGCATGAGCAATGGCCTGCTCGCGCCCGACACCCACCTGTTCGAGGCGCTGGGTGAACTTGAGGGTGTCGAACGCGAAGGCCATGGCGTCCTCGTCAGCCCACCGAGCCTTCGAGGCTGATCGAGATCAGCTTCTGGGCCTCGACGGCGAACTCCATCGGCAGCTGCTGCAGCACGTCGCGGACGAAGCCGTTGACGATGAGCGCGGTCGCCTCCTCGTTGGAGAGGCCGCGCTGCTGGCAGTAGAACATCTGGTCTTCCGAGATCTTCGAGGTGGTGGCCTCGTGCTCGAACTGCGCGGAGGAGTTCTTCGACTCGATGTACGGCACGGTGTGCGCGCCGCACTGGTCGCCGATCAGCAGCGAATCGCAGTTCGTGAAGTTGCGCGCGCCCGTGGCCTTGCGGTGCGCGGACACCAGCCCGCGATAGGTATTCTGCGAACGGCCCGCGGAAATCCCCTTCGAGATGATCCGGCTGGTGGTGTTCTTGCCCAGATGGATCATCTTGGTGCCGGAATCGACCTGCTGCATGCCGTTCGACACCGCGATCGAGTAGAACTCGCCCCGCGAATTGTCGCCGCGCAGGATGCAGGACGGGTACTTCCAGGTGATCGCCGAGCCGGTCTCGACCTGCGTCCACGAGATCTTCGAGTTGGCGCCGCGGCAATCGCCGCGCTTGGTCACGAAGTTGTAGATGCCGCCCTTGCCTTCGTTGTCGCCGGGGTACCAGTTCTGCACCGTCGAGTACTTGATCTCGGCGTCATCGAGCGCCACGAGCTCGACCACGGCGGCGTGGAGCTGGTTGTCGTCGCGCTTCGGGGCGGTGCAGCCCTCGAGGTACGAGACGTAGGAGCCCTTGTCGGCGATGATCAGCGTGCGCTCGAACTGGCCGGTGTCGCGCTCGTTGATGCGGAAATAGGTCGACAGCTCCATCGGGCAGCGCACGCCCGGCGGAATGTACACGAACGACCCGTCGGAGAAGACCGCCGAGTTGAGCGTCGCGAAGAAGTTGTCCGTCACCGGCACGACCGAGCCGAGATACTTCTTGATGAGGTCCGGGTACTCGCGAATGGCTTCCGAGATCGGCATGAAGATCACGCCGGCCTTCGACAGCTCGGCCTTGAAGGTGGTGGCCACCGAGACCGAGTCGAACACCGCGTCGACGGCGACCCGGCGCTCGGGGGCGATGCCCTCCAGCACCTCGACCTCGCGCAGCGGAATGCCGAGTTTTTCGTACGTTTTCAGAATTTCTGGATCGATTTCATCCAAGGACATGGCGGCAGGCCGCTTCGGGGCCGCATAGTAATAAATATCCTTGTAGTCGACCTTGTCGTAGGAGACGCGGGCCCAGTCGGGCTCCTGCATGGTCTGCCAGCGCTTGTAGGCGTCGAGGCGCCAGGCCAGCATCCACTCGGGCTCTTCCTTCTTGGCCGAGATGAAACGGATCACGTCCTCGGAGATGCCCTTCTCGGACTTCTCCATCTCGATGGTGGTCTCGAACCCGTACTTGTACTGGTCGAGGTCGATCGAGCGGACCCGGTCGATGGTTTCCTGCACTGCAGGCATGGGACGTCTCCTGACCGCCCCGGCTTCAAGGGCCGGGGGTTTGCAAACGGATGGCGTGGACGGCGGCGATCATGCCGCGCGACCCTGCCGGTGATATAGGGCGGCGATGAGCCGTTCTAAGGTGACAAGGGCGCGCGTGACGTCGCTTTCCACGCTGTTCCACCCGAGACTGACGCGCAGCGCCCCCGCGGCCAGCGCAGGGCCGACGCCCATCGCCGCGAGCACGTGGGAGCGTGCGACCTTGCCCGATGCGCAGGCCGAGCCCGACGAGACCGCGAGCCCGGCGAGATCGAGGGCGATGATCGCGGACTCCGCCGTGAGACCCGGCACGGCGAACTGAAGCGTGTTGGGCAGGCGTGGCGCGCCCTGGCCGAACACCACGAGGTCCGGCGCCAGGGCGTACAGGCCCGCCTCGATCCGGTCGCGCCAAGCCGGCACGACGTCCGCGTTCGCCGCCAGCCGTTCGCCCGCGAGCCGGGCCGCCACGCCGAGGCCGACGATCCCCGGCAGGTTCTCGGTGCCCGCGCGCAGGCGCCCTTCCTGACCGCCGCCGCGCAGGAACGGGCCGTCGAGGCCGACGCCGTCCCCGAGCACGATCGCCCCGACCCCCTTGGGGGCCGCGAACTTGTGGCCCGACAGCGTCAGCGCATCGAGACCCGCCGTATCGACCGGGATCTTGCCCACCGCCTGGACCGCGTCGCTGTGGACGAGGGCGCGCCCGTGGGCGCGGGCGAGCGCAATCACCGCGTCGAGGGGCTGGATCACCCCGGTCTCGTTGTTGGCGGCCTGGACGGAGACGAGCACGTCCTCGCCGCACCACTCCGCGAGCGCCGCTTCCAGCGCGTCGAGGCGGATGAGACCGGCGGCGTCCACGGGAATCACCCCGACCCGGGCGGGCGCGAAGCGGTGGCCGTGCAGGACGCAGGGGTGCTCGGTGGCGCCGATTAGGAGCCGGGTCGGGGCGATCCCGTCCCGGCGCACGAGGGCGCCGGACAGGACCGCGTTGGCCGCCTCGGTCCCGCCGCTCGTGAACACCACCCGCTTGGCGGCCGCCCCGACCAGGGCCGCCACCGCGGCGCGGGCCTCCTCCAGGGCGGCGCGGGCGGCGCGGCCCTCCGCATGGATCGAGGACGGGTTCCCGGGCATCGCCAGGGCGCGCGCCACCGCTGCCGCGACCTCCGGGTGAACCGGCGAGGTCGCGTTGTGGTCGAGATAGGCCCGGGGAAGACGGGAAGCCTGCATCGCGGTCCGAACCGACAAATCCTTGCTTTCGACCCCCGCGACCATGCTAAGGCCCGCGGGACACCACCGACGGTCCGTTTCTGCGGACATCGGCGACCGAACGGCCCCACGGACGGGGCCTGTCCAGTCTAGAACGATTCCAATCGTCTGGAATTATTCTAAGCGTGCTTTTAGGAACGTCGCCCCGCGAGTCAAGGCGGGGCGCCGCCGCGCCTCGCGTCCGGGCTACGGCGTCGTTCCCCGGCGGCGGCGACAGGAGTTGTGAGAAGAGCCATGCCCGAAGTCATCTTCACCGGCCCGGCCGGACGTCTCGAAGGACGCTACCAGGCCCCCAAGAGGAAGGGCGCCCCCATCGCCATCGTGCTGCATCCGCACCCGCAGTTCGGCGGCACGATGAACAACCAGATCGTGTACAACCTGTTCTACACGTTCGCGAACCGGGGCTTCGCGGCCCTGCGCTTCAATTTCCGCGGTGTCGGCCGCAGCCAGGGCAATTTCGACCACGGCACCGGCGAGTTGTCGGACGCGGCCTCCGCCCTCGACTGGGTGCAGGCGGTCAACCCCGAGGCGCGGGCCTGCTGGATCGCCGGCGTCTCCTTCGGCTCGTGGATCGGGATGCAACTCCTGATGCGCCGGCCCGAGATCGAGGGCTTCATCTCGATCGCGGCCATGGCCAACCGCTACGACTTCACCTTCCTGGCGCCTTGCCCCTCCTCGGGCCTGTTCGTCCACGGCTCCGAGGACCGGGTCGCCCCGGCCCGCGAGGTGATGCCGGTGATCGAGAAGGTGAAGACCCAGAAGGGCGTCATCATCGAGCACCAGATGGTGGAGGGCGCCAACCATTTCTTCGATGGCAAGGTCGACGAGTTGACCCAGACGGTGGACACCTACCTCGACAAGCGGCTGGGTCCGAAGGATCAGGTGGGGTGAACGACGGCGGTCAGGCCGGTGTGTCGCGCCAGGGGTTGAGCAGGACGGCGCCCGTCCGCGCGTAGTCACCCGTGTCGCGGGTGACGAGCGTGAGCCCGTGATGGATGGCCGTCGCCGCAATGATCAGGTCGGGCTGAGAGAAGGTATGGCCGGTCTTCCGGCCTTCCTCGACCAGAAGCCGCCACCGGAACATCACGTCCTCGGTGATCCCGAGAACCCGTCCCTCGAAAAGGGGCCGGACCTTCAACGCGAGCCAGTCGTTCAGCTCGGTCCGGCGCCCGATGTCGGCGACGCGCTCGATGCCGAAGCGGATCTCGGCGAGCGTTGCCGTGCTGACGTAGAGCCGGTGGAGGGGTTCTCCGGCGACGAAGGCGATCACCTTCGCTTCGGGCCTCGGGCGTCTCAACTCCGATAGGACGTTCGTATCGAGCAACCAGCCTGTCACAGGACCACGTCGCGTACGGGCATGACGGTCCGGTCCGGCTCGATATCGACCTCGCAGTGTGGTGAGGCCTGCATCGCGGCGACGAGCGCCTCGCCGGTGCGATCCCCCTTCAAGCTGTGAAACTCTTCGACGGAGATGACCACGACCTCGTCACGTCCATGCACCGTGACGTGTTGTGGACCTTCACTGCGAACGCGGCGCACGAGTTCGCTGAACCGGGCCTTGGCATCCTGTAGCGGCCAGCGCCCGGACTGGCGTACTGAATCGAAGGAGCCGAGCGATCTGGTCATAACGACCAGATTATCACGGCCCGGATGATCGGCCAACACGACGCCCTGGGGTCCGATCACCTCTCTCCCCGTCGCAGGACTGCGCGCTGTACCCGCTTGCCAGTCGCTCCAAAACCGTCTTTCGCCCCTGTGCCTGTATCGACCGTCATCATGTGACGGCACGGATCTGGTTCCGCCGATGGTGAGGCCACCCGTCCGCGGCTGGTCCGTCTCTCATGCCGCCCCGTGCACCACCGGCACCGCCGGCGCGCCCTCCCATTCCGAATGCGCGGGGATCGACTCGCCCTTCATGACGATGGTGAGCGGGCGCAGGCGTGCGTAGTCGCCGACCTTGGTGTCGTAGAGGACCGTCGAGAAGGCGCCGACCGAGACGCCCGTGCCGACCACCACCCGGCCGACCTTCATGATCCGGTCCTCGTAGAGGTGGGTCTGGAGCGCCGAGGTACGGTTGATCGTGCAGTAGTCGCCGATGGTGACGCAGTCGAACTCGGTGATGTCGGTGGTGAGCATGCACACGCCCTTGCCCACCTTCACGCCGAGCAGCCGCAGCATCCACGGCAGGAACGGGGTGCCCTGGAGGTGTTCGAGCAGCACCTTGCCGGCCAGCCCCCAGTAGAGCACCGCCACGGCCTCGGTGCGCATCGCCCACCACGACCACATCGGCTGCATGCCGGGCTTGTAGACGCCCATGAGCAGCCATTTCACCGCGATGACGGTGAAGGACTGGATGAAGGCGATGGCGACGCTGACCGCGACGAAGCTGACGGCGAGCCCGGTCCAGTCCTGCGCCAGGATCGCCGGGTAGAAGTAGAAGTCGATCGCCGAGATCGCCAGGGTGATGAACAGCATCGGCGAGAACGAGGTCGAGAGCGCCTCGAAGGCGCCGCGGCGCAGCTTGGGGCCCCACCCCGGCTCGTAGGTTTGGGCGAGCGAGCCGAGGTCGACCCGCTGGCGCGAGGGCAGCTTGATCGGTGGCGAGCCGAACCAGGTGTCGCCCGGCGCCATCATGGCGTTGGCCGGGGGCTTGGACTTGATGCCGATCAGCACGTCGTCGGGGATGATCGCCCCCGGCGGCACCACCGCGTCGTTGCCCACGAAGACGCGCGCCCCGGTGCTCACCTCGTGCAGGTGCATCCAGCCGCGGCGGATCTCCTCCTCGCCGAACACCACCTCGTCGGCGATGAAGTTGCGCGCGCCGATGTCGGCGAGGTCGTAGCGGCCGGCCAGATTGGTGGAGATCTCCGCCCCCTGCCCCATCCGGGCGCCCATCAGCCGGTACCAGGTCCGCATGTAGACGGTGGCGAAGAGCGAGGAGAGGGTCTCCAGCGTCACCTCGGCGGCCAGCGCCACCAGCCACTTGCGCAGGTAGAAGCCGCTGTGGATCGAGTGGGTGCCCGACGAGACCCGCGGCAGCACCACCCAGCGGATGCCCGCGATCAGGAGCACCGTGCCCGCCGTCATCAGCATGGCGGTGGGCCAGGTCAGCAGGGGCAGGTACCAGTGGTAGTCGATGTCGGTGAGCGTGCCGAGGGAATCGCTCATCTGGTCGAAGATGTAGAAGGCCGGGAAGATCGGCAGCAGGCCCACGGCCGGGATCGCCGCGAGGAGGAAGGCGTAGACCAGCGCGAAGCCGGCTCGGCGCCGGGCCGAGGCCGGCGCCGCCTCGGGCAGGGCGGAAGGGTCGGCCATGCCGACCTTGGCGCCGGGCGATCCGTCCCAGATCTCGGCCGGCCCGACCACCGTGCCGGTGGGGACCGTGGTGAGGTCGGCGATCTCGGCGTGGTCGCCGATCACCGTGCCGGGGCCGATGACGCAGGAGGTGCCGATGGCGACGTCGCGGCCGATGCTGACGGTGCCGATGACGAGTTCGTCGCCCACCACCTCGGCGTTGGCGACGACGAGGCGCCCGCCGAGCGACGCCCCGGCGCCGATGCTGAGGAGATCGGGCGCACCGACCTCGATGTCGGAGATCAGCGCGTCCCGGCCGATCCTGGCGCCGAGCAGGCGCAGGAACAGGACGATGGCCGGCGAGCCCTGCAGCCACTTGATGTGGACCAGCGGCACCAGGCGCTGAGTCAGCCACCAGCGGTAGTAGTAGACGCCCCAGAGCGGATAGCGCCCCGGCTTTGTGCGCCCGAGGATCAGCCATTTGGCCGCCACGGCGATGCAGGCGGTGACCGCGTTGATGCCGACGTACACCAGCAGCATCACGGCGAGTTCGCCGAAGAATCCCATGCCGCCGCCGGTGAGCAGCAGGTAGGTGACGAAGATGCCGAGCCATTGCGCGGTGGCGAGCGCGATGACGAAGGGCAGCGCCGCGGCCTGGGCCAGCCCGCACAGGGCGCGCCGCAGGAGGGGCGGCGGCGCGAAGGACAGGTCGCGCGCCGCCATCTGCGTACCGGCCCCGCCGGTGCGGACGATCAGCGCGTCGGCGATCGCCCGCAGGGTACGCCGGGCATAGACGTCCTGCAGGGTGATCGCGGCCAGAGCCGGCGCCTCGCGCACGGCGCCCACGAAGCGGGCGGCCAGCAGCGAATGGCCGCCGAGGTCCGTGAAGAAATCCGCCTCGAACGGGATCGCCTGGTTGCCGAAGACCTGGGTCGCGGCCGCCAGCAGGGCGGCCTCGGTCTCGTTGGCGGGCGGCTCCTGCTCGCCCGAGACGTCGGCGACGGTCAGGGTCGCTGCCCGCAGGGCCTTGCGGTCGACCTTGCCGGAGGTCAGGCGCGGCAGCACCTCCACCACCTCCACGTGCCCGGGCACCATGTAGGGCGGCATCTGCTCTAAGAGCGTCCGGCGCAGCTGCCCGGTATCGATGACGCCGCCGCGCTCGGGCACCAGGAAGGCCACCAGTCGGTCGATGCCGTCGTCGGCGCGCAGCACCACCGCCGCCTGGTTGATGCCGGCCTGCGCCTGGATGCGCGATTCGATCTCGCCGAGCTCCACCCGGAAGCCGCGAATCTTGACCTGGTCGTCGATGCGGCCGTGGAAGACGATGCGGCCGGCGCCGTCGAGGGAGACGGCGTCCCCCGAGCGGTAGAGGACCGGATCGATGCCGCCCTCGGAAAACGGATTGGCGATGAACTTCTCCGCCGTCAGCTCGGGCCGCTGGAGGTAGCCCTCCGCGACGCCGGGGCCGCCGATCAGCAGTTCGCCCTGCTGGCCGTGCCCCAGGAGGTCCAGGGCCTCGCCCACGACGTAGACCGAATAGTTCGGGATCGGGCCGCCGATGGTGACGGGCTCGCCCGGCCGCATCTCCGCGGCCGTGGCCACCACCGTCGCCTCGGTCGGCCCGTAGGTGTTGAACAGTTTTCGCGACCCCGTCGCCCAGCGCGCGATCAGGGGTTCCGGCAGGGCCTCGCCGCCCAGCAGGATCAGGCGCACCGTGGGCAAATCGTGCGAGAGCATCGCGAGCAGGGTCGGCACGGTGTCGAGGACTGTGACGCCGCCGCGCGCGATCAGCCCCGGCAGCGCCTCGACGTCGCCCATCATCGCGGGCGAGGCCACGAACAGGGTCGCGCCCACGAGATAGGGGACCCAGATCTCCTCCATCGAGAGGTCGAAGGCCACCGAGGCGCCCTGGAACACCACGTCGTCCGGGCCGATGCCGTAGAGCGCGTTTCCCGAGCGCAGGAAGTGGCAGATGTTGGCGTGGCTGATGACGATGCCCTTGGGCACGCCGGTCGAGCCCGAGGTGTAGATGAGGTAGGCCGGGTGTCCCGAGGTCAGGCCGGCGGCCCTGGCATCGGCGGGGGGCGCGTCCGCCGGGGTGGCGGCCAGAAGTGCCGCCACGGTCAGGGCCGGGGCGGCGTCCGGGGCCTGTCCGGCGAGGGCGTCCGAGACCAGCAGGGCCTTGGCCGCGGCGTCGGCCAGGCAGATCCCGACGCGGTCGGCGGGGGCCTCGGCGTCGAAGGGCAGCCAGGCCGCACCCGACAGGGTGATGCCGATCTGCGCCACCAGCAGCTCCGGCCCGCGGGCCATCCACAGGCCGACCACGTCGCCGGGGCCGATGCCGCAATGGGAGAGCCCCCTGGCGATGGCGCCCGCCTGCGCGGCGACCTCGGCATAGGAAAGGTTCGGATGGCGGCCGTCCGCCCCGTGCCGCGCACCGTCGACGAGGGCCGGATGGCCCGGCCGCGCCCGCGCGCTGGCGAGGAAGATCTCGGCCAGGACCTCGTCGCGGATCAGGTCGGGGCGGGCCTCGCCGTGCAGGACGGCACGGCCGGTGATGGGCGCCGATACCGTCCGGCTCGTCTCGGCGAGGTCGCTCATCCGCTGCTCCGCTCGACAACCACCGGATGTCCGGCGGCGTCCACTGGTCGTCCGGGCCGTGCCCCGTCAAGGGCGCCACGACCCCCGGCGCCGCGCGTCTAGCACGTTTGCACGTCGCTCCAGAACCAAAGGTGAGGCGGGATTCAGGCCCAGCGCCAGCCGGTGCGATCGAGCACCAGCACGCCGCCCTGGCGGATACCGATGCGCGGCGCCTGCCCGATGCCGAGATAGCCGAGGCTCACCAGCACGGCCCGCGCGATGCCGCCGTGGGCCACCATCACCGTGGTGCGGTCCAGTGCCGCCAGGGCGGGGGCGACACGCTCGGCGAGCATGGCGTAGCTCTCGGCCCCCTCCCCCGGCGGCCGGTAGCCCCAGCGGTCGCGGTCGCGCGCCAGCGCCCTGGCGCGGTCCCAGCGCCGGATCTCCGACCAGGTCGAGCCTTCCCAGGCGCCGAAGCTGATCTCCTTGAGGCGGTCGTCGGTGCGGTAGGCGGCGGGGTCGAGGGCGAGGTGGCCGCGCAGGGCCTCCATCGTCCGGCGGGTGCGCGCGAGCGGGCTCGCCACGTAGTCCGCCCCGTCGAGGGCGTCGCCGGCGACGCCGCGGAGGCGGGCGGCGGCCTCGGCGGCCTGGCGCAGCCCTTCCGCGTTCAAGGCGATGTCGCGCTGGCCCTGCAGCCGCCCTTCCGCGTTCCAGTCGGTCTGGCCGTGGCGGACGAAATAGATCGTCGGGCGCACGCTCACGGCGCCGGTCGCCCGTCCCGAACGCCGGAACGGCCGGGCGCGATTCCGGAACGGCCAAGCCTGTCGGTCGTTGTCACCCTCGCGTCCCTCTTCGATTCTCGCCACCGACGCGGTGATGGGGGTGAGCGCGAGTCTCATGATGTCGGGCCGGTGCGGCAAGCGCCAAACCGGCCTCATCAACGTGAAAGCCGACCCCATGCCGCGACAGGGTGATGCATCGCACAAACACGGCAGGCCGGGCGGCAAGCCGCCCTCCTCCGCGGAATGGGCGCGGGCGATGGCGCGCGAGGCCGCCCTGGCGCCGGACGCGATCCCGGCGCCGGCGGTGGTGCCCGCGGTGCCCGGCAGCGTCCTCGCCTGGCCCGGCCGGCGTTTCGACCTCGCCACGGTCGACCCCGATGCCGACGGCGGCCTCGACAAGGCCGAGGCCAAGGCGGCGCTCGGCGCCGAGCGCGAGCGCATCCGCACCCTGCAGGAGCGGCTCTACGCCGAGCGCCGGCAGAGCTTGCTCGTGGTGTTCCAGGCCATCGACACCGGCGGCAAGGACGGGACGATCCGCTCGGTGTTCGAAGGCGTGAACCCACAGGGGTGCCGGGTGTGGTCGTTCAAGGTGCCGAGCTCGGAGGAGCGCGACCACGACTTCCTGTGGCGCTACCACCACAAGGCCCCCGGCCGCGGCATGATCGGCGTGTTCAACCGCAGCCATTACGAGGACGTGCTGGTGGTGCGGGTGAAGGATCTCGAGCCGGAGGCGGTCTGGCGCCCGCGCTACGGGCTCATCAACGCCTTCGAGCAGATGCTGACCCTGTCGGGCACCACGGTGCTCAAGTTCTTCCTGCACATCTCCAAGGACGAGCAGAAGGAGCGCCTGGAGGCCCGTATCGCCGACCCCGAGAAGCACTGGAAGTTCGACGCCGCCGACCTCGTGGAACGCCGCTCCTGGGACGCCTACCAGACCGCCTTCGGCGACGCCCTCGGCCTGTGCTCGACGCCCTACGCGCCGTGGCGGGTGGTGCCGGCCAACCGCAAGTGGTTCCGCAACCTCGTCATCGCCCGCACCATCGCCGACACCCTCGAGGCGATGGACCCGCATTATCCCGACGCGCAGGAGGGTATCGCGGGGCTGACGGTGCCGGATTGAAGGACGCACCCAGATGGACGTGCGGCTATCCGATCGCGTGACGCGGCTTCAGCCGCACGAGGCGGGCCGGCAGCATCCGGTCGATCGCATGTCCGATCCGGGCGCTGTGGCGCTGGTAGAGGAGGCCGGCACCGATCATCGCGAGCCCGATCAGGGACAGGCCGAAGGGAAACAACAGCGAATCCGCGAAGACCCGATGGGAGAGGTGACCGAGATAGATGGCGAGTCCGATCGCGCCGAAGAGGGCGTAGACCCGCCGCGAGAGAAAGATCGAGACCGCGACGAGGCCGGCGTTGAGGAGAGCATAGAACGCTCTTGCGACCTCGCTCGACGAACCCTGCGCCGTGAGCGCTCCCCAGAACGTCGCGATTCCGGCGAGGTGCAGCCAGAACGCGTAGTCGGCGCGGCTCTGGCGCAGGTCGACCGTCCAGGCGAAGACGATCAGGCCGAGCCCGAACCACAGGGAGATCGCGCGGCGTGTCTCCCAGTCGCTTTGCGAGTTCGCGATCCAGACCGCGATGTCCATCGAGACGAACCAAAGCGTCACCGCCGCGACCATCGCGAGAAAGCCGAAGCGGTGGAAGCGCAAGGCGAGGGCGGTGGCGGCGAGGGTCGCGATCTCCATCGGGAGCCAGCCCGCCTTGATCCAGAGGAAGAAATCCCGGTAGTTCCCCGGCCTGTCGGCCGTCCCCCATCCCCCGCTCTCCTGGATGCCGTAGACCGCGAGCGGCGTCATCGCGACGGCACAGGTGATGAGGAGGCCGCCGGGGATCTGCAGTTTGCGGACATGCCAGAGATGGCGGCCGGCGGCCACGAAGGCGGCGGCGTAGACGAGCGCGGTCGCGGTGAGGGCCGGGCCGCCCATGAGGCCGAAGGCGAGGGTCGAGAACAAGCCCATCGCCGCCATGACGACCAGCGCCCCGGCATACCAGAGCACGTGGGCGAGATCGAAGACCGCCCGCGCAGCCCCGGCCGAAGCGGCGAGCGCGAACGCCGGAACGGCCTGCGACGCGTAGAAGGCAGCGAGCGTCTCGGCCTGGTCGGGGGTGATGATCCCGGCCTCGGCCGCCGCCTCGAAACGCGATGGGATGGCGCTCATGTCGGAGTTCCGCGGCTGTCGGACCTCCGGCTTACGCCGCCGGCCCTCGGACGAACGCGCGAAACCGCACTTCCCTCGCCAACGATCGGCGAAGACCGTCCTCGCTCAATCCTTGTCGAGCGACAGGTCCGGCGCGTCCGGGTTCTTCATCCCCACCACGTGATACCCGGCGTCGACGTGCAGGATCTCGCCGGTCATGCCGCGGGACATGTCGGAGATGAGGTAGCTCGCGGTCTCGCCGACCTCGTCGATGGTCACGGTGCGGCGCAGGGGGGCGTTGTACTCGTTCCACTTGAGGATGTAGCGGAAGTCGCCGATGCCCGAGGCGGCCAGCGTCTTGATCGGCCCGGCCGAGATCGCGTTGACGCGGATCTTCGAGGGACCGAGGTCGGCGGCGAGGTAGCGCACCGAGGCCTCCAGCGCCGCCTTGGCCACGCCCATCACGTTGTAGTGCGGCATCCATTTCTCGGCGCCGTAGTAGGTCAGCGTCAGCAGCGAGCCGCCGTTGGGCATCAGCTTCTCGGCGCGCTGGGCGATGGCCGTGAACGAGTAGCAGGAGATGAGGAGCGACTTCGTGAAGTTGCCCTCCGAGGTCTCGACGTAGCGCCCGGTGAGCTCGTCCTTGTCGGAGAAGGCGATGCAGTGGACGACGAAGTCGATCCCCTCGGGGAACACCTCGGCGGCGGCGGCGAACACCGCGTCGATGGAGGCCGGGTCGGTGACGTCGCAATGGCCGACCACATGGGCGTCGAGCTCGCGCGCCAGGGGCTCGACCCGCTTCTTGAGGGCGTCGCCCTGGTAGGTGAAGGCGAGCTTGGCGCCGTGCGCGTGCGCGCTCTTGGCGATACCCCAGGCGATCGAACGGATGTTGGCGACACCGAGCACCAGGCCGCGTTTGCCGGCCAGGAGTCCGCCGACGTGATCGTGAACCGGGTTCGTATCCGCCATGAATCACCTGATCGAGGGGCCGCGGCGCATCCGGGCGGACCTCCCGCTGGTGGGCCCCCCGGAGGACCGGACGGCCCTTGCGCGAGAGGCATCCTTAGCGGACGCCCGCGGGCGACGGAAGTCCGCCCGTCGCGGTGAACCGGCAATCGGGCGAACCCGGTCGCCCCGCGCGCTCACGCCTGTCCGGCGTCGGCCCGGGCCTGGCGACGGGCGCGGGCGTAGTCGGTCAGGGCCGCGTCCTCGGCGGCGGGCAGGGCGACGGCGGTGGTGGCCAGGAGGTCGCCGCGGCTGCCGTCCTTCCTGGGCAGACCCTTGCCCTTGAGGCGGAAGGTCCGGCCCGAACTCGTCATCGCGGGCATCTTCATCTCCACCGCCCCGGTCAGGGTCGGCACCCGGATCGCCCCGCCGAGGATCGCGTCCTCGAGCGGCACCTCGACGGTGGTGCGCAGGTCCGCCCCCTCCATCCGGAAGGCGGCGTGCGGCAGGATGCGGATGGTGAGGAGCGCGTCCCCGGGCTCCGCGCGCGGGCCGCCGGGCTGGCCGAGCCCGCGCAGGCGGATCACCTGGCCGTCGCTGACGCCCTTGGGCACCATCACGTCGACCTCGCGCCCACCCGGCAGGCCCAGGCGCAGCTTCTCCTCGCTGGCGACCTGCTCCAGGGTGACGCTGAGCTCGGCGGCCACGTCCTCGCCACGCTGGGCGCCCCCGCGCGCCGCACCGGGGCCCGGCCCGCCGCCGGTGCGGAACGCCTCGCCGAACAGGTGCGAGAAGATGTCTTCGCCGATCCCGCCACCGCCACCGCCGCGCGAGCGGGCGGCGCTCTCGAAGTCGAACCCGCCGGGGCGCGCGCCCTGGCCGCCGCCGAAGCCGCCGAACCCCTCGAAGCCGGTGGCACGGGGCTTGCCGTCGGCGTCGATCTCGCCGCGGTCGAACTGGGCGCGCTTGGCCGCGTCGCCCAGGATCTCGTAGGCGGAATTCGCCTCCGAGAACCGGTCCTTGGCCTTGGCGTCGCCGGCGTTGCGGTCGGGGTGATAGGTCTTGGCGAGCCGGCGATAGGCCTTCTTGATGTCGGCTTCGCTGGCGCCCTTGGGCACACCCAGCACGTCATAGGGATTGCGCATCGTCGCTTCTTGAATCTCTGTGCCGTTGGAAGACGGGCCGACCGCGTCGAGAGAGGGGCTGCCCGTCCAACTCCCGGGGAAGTCCGTACCACGGACCTCAGCCGGGAGGTGGGAAGCGTGTTGCTTCCATGCAACGGTCCCGACGCCAGAATTCACCCGTCGCGGCGCGGGCGTCAACCGGGCCGGTAAAACCCGGCCCCGCGCCTCAGGCGCCGGTCTTGCCGGATCAAGGGGCCTGCGCGCCGGCCGTGCCGGATCGAGGAGCCTGCGCCTCAGGCGCCGGCCGTGCCGGATCGAGGGGCCTGCGCCTCAGGCGCCGGTCTTGCCGGATCGAGGGGCCTGCGCCTCAGGCGCCGGCCTTGGCGGCCCGCAGGCGCCGCAGCTCCCACTCGCCGCCCGACAGCTTGCAACCGGTGCCGCGCACGAAGCGGCTCTTCTGCGGCGCGATCACCGAGGCGAGGAAGTCGCGGCAGACGAAGTCGCCCGCGACATAGGGAAGCCCGGTCGGGTTCACCGCCCCGCGCAGCCGCGTCTCCGGGTTGTCCCATTTCACCGGGCGACCGTTGCCCTGGGGATCGAGGGCGACGGTGAGCGCCGCGTGGGCCCGGCGCCAGTCCTCGGTGCCGAGATCGCCGCCGAAGCTCCTGGGCTGCTTGTCGATGCTGCCCGTGCTGACCGGATCGGCGACCGTGGCCGGCTCCTCGGTCTGGAAGGTGATCAGCGGCAGGCCGCAGCCCACCAGCGGCAGCACCGACAGGCCGATCCCCACGCTCGCGACGAGACGCCAGGGCCTCCGGCGTGGATCGGGGGACGGGTTCGGGCTATGGAACTTGGACCGATCGTTACGCACACGCATCACACCTGATCTCAACGACACCGGACGCCGGCGCCTGCCGCGAGCCTGGTCCCCACATTCGTCGTCGTGGCATCGATCGTCCGGGCCCCGCGCCCGCTCGGTCGATGCCCTGCCCTTGCGAGATGAACACGATGAGCCACGACTACAGCCCGGATGGGTTAACGTTCGGTGAGTCGGACGCGGAGGATTTCACCCTGCGCGACGACCCCTGGGCGCTGTTCTCGCAATGGATGAGCCAGGCCGAGCGCTCCGAGCCGGAGGATGCCAACGCCATGGCGCTCGCCACCGCCGGCACGGACGGCCTGCCCGACGTGCGCATGGTGCTCCTGAAGGGCGTCGATCCTCGCGGCTTCGTGTTCTACACGAACGTCGAGTCCGCCAAGGGCGGCGAACTGGGCGAGAACCCGCAGGCCGCCATCGTGCTGCACTGGAAGAGCCTGCGCCGGCAGGTCCGGGCCCGCGGCCCGGTCGGCCCGGTCTCGGCCGAGGAGGCCGACGCCTATTTCGCCAGCCGCGCCCGGGTCAGCCGCATCGGCGCCCACGCCAGCCGGCAGTCGCGGCCCCTGCCCGACCGCGCCACCCTGGAGGCCGAGGTCGAGGCCCTGTCCGCCCGCTTCGGCGAAGGACCGATCCCCCGGCCGGCGAACTGGACGGGTTTCCGCATCGCGCCGGTGGCGATCGAGTTCTGGGAGAACGGCCCGTTCCGCCTCCACGACCGGGTGCGCTTCACCCGCGCCGGCGACGGCTGGGAGCGCGCGCGCCTCTATCCGTGAGGAGCGCCCGCCGCCGTGCTGCGGCGCGGGATCGACCCTGGATTTCCCGCGCCCCGCGGCTTAGACCTGTGCGGCGCGGCGGCGAACCGGGACGGGAGCGGCCGCCCGCGATCCCATGAGGAACGGCCTTGGCCACATCCGTCAACGAACGTCGGCGCGTCATGCTGCTCACGGGGGCGAGCCGGGGCATCGGCCACGCCACCGTGAAGCGCTTCTCGGCCGCCGGCTGGCGGGTCATCACCTGCTCGCGTCATGCCTTCCCCGAGAACTGCCCGTGGGAGATGGGTCCCGAGGACCATCTCCAGGTGGATCTGGCCGACCCCGAGGACACCATGCGCGGCATCGCCGAGGTCGCCGGGCGCCTGGCCGACGAGGGCGGCCTCCTGCACGCCCTCGTCAACAACGCCGGCATCTCGCCCAAGGGCGCCAACGGCGACCGCCTCGGCGCCATCGCCACCGAGTTCGGCGACTGGCGCAAGGTGTTCCAGGTCAACGTGTTCGCGCCGCTCCTGCTGGCGCGGGGCCTGTGCGACGAGCTCACCCGCGCCAAGGGCTCCATCGTCAACGTCACCTCCATCGCCGGCTCGCGCGTCCACCCCTTCGCGGGGGCGGCCTACGGCACCTCGAAGGCGGCCCTGGCCGGCCTGACCCGCGAGCTCGCCAGCGATTTCGGGCCGCTCGGCGTGCGCGTCAACGCGATCTCCCCCGGCGAGATCGACACCGCCATCCTGTCGCCGGGCACCGACAAGATCGTGGCCGGCATCCCGCAGCGGCGGCTCGGCACGCCGGACGAGGTCGCCAAGGCGATCTACTTCCTGTGCACCGAGGCCTCGTCCTACGTGAACGGCGCCGAACTGCACATCAACGGCGGACAGCATGTCTGACCGCGGCGCCCTCGCGCTGCTGGCTGTCCTGATGTCCACCGCCGGCGCCCTCGCCGAGCCCACCGTCACCCTCCTCGACCTGCCGTTCGCGGCCCGCGCCATGCGCGGCCCCGGCAGCGCGGTCTCGGTCTCCGTGGCGACCTCGGGCCTCCTGACCCTGGCGCGTCCCAAACGTTCGGACCCCAAGGCGACGCTCGGCGCCGAGCCGGAGGACGCTCCCGTGACGGTGGTGTGGGGGGACGGCGGCGGGGCCGCCCTCAGCCTGCGGGACGGGCGCATCGAGACGACCCTGATCGGGGCCGAGGCGATCGAGGGCCTGATCGCGGCCGAGACGCCGCGGGGCGCTCTGCCCGGCTCGCGGGGGGCGGTGCTGGGGCCCGTCAGCGCCCACCTCGTCGCCGGCGCCTCCGGGCCCTCCCTGACGATCCGCGAACGCCAGCCGGTGGCCATGAGCGCCGAGCCCAAGGCCGTGCCGATCGCCACCCATCCGGTCGAGGCCGGATCCGGCGGCGCCTTCGCGCCCGCGCGTCCGCACGCGGCGCGGGCCGGCGCGGCCACCCTCGTGTTCGGCGTCATCGCGCAGGGCGACGGCGCGGTGCTGGCGGCGGTGGGCAAGACCGGCACTGGCTGGGAGGTGCTGGGACGGACGCCGCCGCAGGCCGGGGGGGACCTCGACATCGCGGCCGTGGCCGCCTCCGCGGGCGACGGCCCCGTCCGGGTCGCCACCGTGCTGGCGCCGGGCGGTCGCGGCCTGCTCCAGCTCTGGGCCTGGGAGGCGGGCGCCTTTCGCCTCCTCGGGGAAGCGCCGGGCCTGACCGACCGGGGAGCGGGCGCGGCACAAGCGGATCTCGCCGTCCTGGTGGATACCGACGGCGACGGCCGCCCCGAACTCGCGCTGGCCTCGTCCGACCGCGGTGCCGTCGTCGTCCTCGACCTGACGGACGGGTTCCGCGAGGGAGCGCGCATCGCCCTGCCGGCGCCGGCCGGGTTCGGCCTGTCCGCCCTCGGGCGCGGCCCCAAGGCCCCGCTCCTCGTCGGGCTCGCCGACGGGCGCGTGGCGGTGATCGCCCCGTGAGCGAGGTGGACGCACGTCTGTTCCCGACCCGGCCCTTCGTGGGAGCCTCCATCGCCGTGCTGCGCGAGGGCCGGGTGCTGCTGGCCGCCCGGGCCAACGAACCCCTGCGCGGGGTCTGGACCCTGCCCGGCGGCCTCGTGGAGCCGGGCGAGACCCTGGCATCGGCCGCCTTGCGCGAACTGCGCGAGGAGGTCGGCGTCGAGGCCGAGGTCCTGGGTCCCCTCACCCCCACCGAGATCATCCTGCACGGGGCCGACGGGCGCTTGCGCCACCATTACGTGATCCATCCCCATGCCGCCCTGTGGCGCGGCGGCGAGCCGGTGCCGGGCCCCGAGGCGCTCGGTGTCCGCTGGGCCACCCTGGCCGAGGTGGCCGGCCTCGAGACCACGCCCGGCCTCGCCGAGACCCTGGGCGAGGCGTTCGCGCGCCGGGCCGCAGGCGGGGCGGAACCGCGGTGAGGAACCCGCTGGCGCTCGCATGCGTGGCGGCCCTGAGCCTCGCCCTGGCGGTGCCCGCGCCCGTCATCGCCCAGGCGCGCCCGCCGGCCCGCCAGGCGCCCAAGCCCGCCGACAATAGGCCCGCCGAGAAGGAGCCGCCGCCGTCGGCCGAGCCGCCGGCGGCCCCCTACGACCGCGACCTGATGCGGCTCTCCGAAATCATCGGCGCCCTGGCCTTCCTGAGGGGACTGTGCAAGGCGCCCGACGCCGGCGAATGGCCGACCCGGATGGCGGCGCTGATGGAGGCCGAGGGCGTGACGCAGGGCCGCCGCGAGCGCCTCGCGGGCGCCTACAACCGCGGCTACCGCGGCTATGCCCTCACCTACCGGGTCTGCACGCCGGCGGCGACCCTGGCCGCCGACCGCTTCGTGACCGAGGGCGAGCGCCTGTCCCAGTCCCTGGCCGGACGGTTCGGCGGGTGAGCGAAGTGCGAGGCCGGGCGCTGTGGCGCCCGTGCCACATGGCGGTACCGTCAACACGATCCGCGCAATTCGAGCCTCGGCGTTAACCCCTTCGCAATTCCTGGCTTCCCGGCCTTCGCGACCCGGCCTATGGTTTCCGCACCGGCCGCCGACCCGTCAGGCGGCGCGAAACGATGTGGCGACCCCATGCAGACCGAAACCGCCCCTTCCCCCTTCGAGGCCGACATCGACGACAAGCGCGCCGCGCTCGGCTACGTCTCGGAAGCGTTCGCGGAAGGCTGCCTCGATGGTCTCGACGGGGACTGCATGGCCCAGGCCGCCCTGTTCGCGGCCTTCCAGGAACTGGTCACCACCTACGGTGAGGAGGCGACCGCCCGCTACGCCGAAGGGTTTCCCGAGCGCATCCGCGCGGGCGGGTTCACCACGACCCCGCAGCACTGAGAACCCGATCGGGGCGGAAATGGGGTCGGCAGGAACGGTTGCTTAACCTGAATCCCGTTTGAATGACGTCATCAAGTTGCGTCAGGCTAACGGGTGCGTCGATGCGGGTTCGCGGGACTGGTCGAGGGATGAAGACGCTGTCGCGCTTCGCTCTCATCGGAGTGATCGGCAGCGGAGCTGCCGCCTGCTCATCGGATGCTTCGCGACTGGGGGACCCCTTCGGGAATCCCTTCGCTTCCTCTTCCAGCGAGCCCGCCGCCACCGGCAGCCTGCCCGAGGAAGGGCCCAGCGCCCCGATCCGCACGGGCCGGGTCGAGTCCGAGGCCCTGGCCTCTCCCGGCATGCGGATGTCGCCCCGCCCGACGGCGACGGCACCGCTGTCCCCCTCGACGCGGGTCGCCTCCGCCGAGCCGATGGCGCCCGTGTCGGGGGGCATGGTCTCGGGCCTGAACCCCGACGCCGGCCGGACCGCGACGCGCCCCGCCCCGCCGCCGATGTCCCTCTCGCCCAAGGCGGCCGAGAAGGTCGTCGACAAGGCCGCCGAGAAGCGCGCCGCCGAGGCCGCCCGCAAGGCGGCCGAAGTCGAGAGGCTCGCCGAGGCCAAGCGCCTGGTCGAGGCCAACCGGCTCGCAGACGAGAAGAAGCTCGCCGAGGCGCGCAAGATCGTGGCCGACCGCAAGCTCGCCGAGGCCACGGCGGCCCGCAAGGCGGCCGAGACCAAGGCGGAGACCGCCAAGGAAGTCGCCAAGGACGCGGCCAAGGACGCGGCGGCCAAGAAGCACGTTCGGCCCGGCCAGGCCGTGGCCAAGGTCGAGCCGAAGGACGCCAAATCCGAGACGAAGACCGACAAGACGGTCCGCAAGATCGAGATCAAGGCCGAGCCGAAGGTCGAGGCGAAGTCGGATTCGGGCAAGTCGGATCCCGCCAAGTCCGATCCCGCCAAGGCGAAGGCCGAGGCCGCGCGCAAGTCCGCCGAGGCCGAGGCCAAGCTCGCCCGCGCCGAAGCCGCCAAGGACGCCGCCCGCAAGGCCGCGGAGGCCAAGACGGCCTCCGCCGAGGCCAAGACGGCCGCGGCCGAAGCCAAGACCGCTGCCGCCGACGCCAAGGCCGCCGAGGCCGCCGCCAAGGCGACGCCGGTGAAGGTGGCCGCCGTGGCGCCCGCCGAACCCGCCACCACGGCTTCGGTCGCCCCGGCCGCGTCAGACCAGTCGTTCCGCTGGCCGGCCAAGGGCCGCGTCATCACCGGCTACGGGTCCTCGGGCAACGAGGGCATCAACATCGCGGTGCCCGAGGGCACGCCGGTGAAGGCGGCCGAAGACGGCACCGTCGCCTATGCCGGCTCGGACGTGAAGGGCTACGGCAAGCTGGTGCTGGTGCGCCACTCGAACGGCTACGTCTCGGCCTACGCCCACAACGGCGAACTCGACGTCCGCCCCGGCGAGAAGGTCAAGCGCGGCCAGACCATCGCCAAGTCCGGCGCCACCGGCAACGTGACCTCGCCGCAGCTGCACTTCGAGATCCGCAAGGGCGCGACCCCGGTCGACCCGATGCCGCATCTGGCCAGCAACTGACAATCGCCCCCGGCCCTCGGTGGCCGGCGACGACAGTCGAGAAGCCTCCGAACGGGTCCGTTCGGAGGCTTCTCGCCGTTTGCCTCGGGCCTGAGGCCGGTCCGGCGAGCCGATCCTAATCGTCGTCGTCGTCGTCGTCGCGGGAGCGCCGCCGCTCGCGGCCACGATCGTCGCGGTCGCGGTCGCCGAACCGCCGGTCGCGATAGACCTCGCCGCCGCGATACCGGCGCTGGCCGTAGCCTCGGCCGCGGTCGTCGTCGTCGTCATCCCCGACCAGGACGATCGGACGGGTCGCGATCCCGTTCGCGGTGCCGGCGTCAAACGCGGGGTGGGCCGCCGTCGTCGTCAGCAGGGCCAGGATGGAACAGGCGAAGAGACGTCTCACGGATCGCGATCTCCTTTTGCGGTGGTTCGTGGGGGAGAGGGGACCACGGCGCCGATGAACCTGCCCTGAGTCCCTCCTCATGCCATTTCCGGTTGATCACGTCGTGATGCGGACATGGGCTTCGCTCAGGCGCCGCCCGGGCTCGGTGATACGGTTCACGCTTGATGCAAGCGGCAAACCGTATCACCCCAGCGTCTGCCCCAGCCGCCCCGCCAGGTCCTGGATGTACTGGAACGCCGCGCGCCCCGAGCGCGAACCGCGGGTGGCGGCCCATTCCAGCGCTTCGGCCCGGACCGTGGCCGGGTCCGCCCGGAGGCCGTGTTGCGCCACGTAGGCGTCGATCATGGCTAGGTAGTCGTCCTGGCTGCACTTGTGGAAGCCGAGCCAGAGGCCGAAGCGGTCGGACAGGGAGACCTTCTCCTCCACCGCCTCGCCGGGGTTGATGGCGGTGGAGCGCTCGTTCTCGACCATGTCGCGGGCCAGCAGGTGGCGGCGGTTGGAGGTGGCGTAGAACAGGACGTTTTCCGGCCGGCCCTCGATGCCGCCGTCGAGCGCGGTCTTGAGCGACTTGTAGGAGGTGTCGTCCCCGTCGAAGGACAGGTCGTCGCAGAACACGATCCAGCGGTGCGGGTCGGCCCGCAAGGCCGCCATCAGGTCGGGCAGCGCCTCGATGTCTTCGCGGTGGATCTCGACGAGTTTGAGGGGGCGCTCTCCTTGCGAGCGGGTTGCGTTGATCTCGGCCTGGACGGCCTTGACCAGCGACGACTTGCCCATGCCGCGCGCACCCCAGAGCAGGGCGTTGTTGGCGGGCAGGCCGTCGGCGAAGCGTCGCGTATTGGCCATCAGCGTGTCGCGGGCCCGGTCGATGCCGGTGAGCAGGCCGATGGCGACACGGTTCACCCGCGGCACCGGCATCAGCCGGCGCTCGGCCCCCCACAGGAAGGCGTCGGCGGCGGTGAGGTCGGGGGGCGGCGACCCTGCGGGGGCGGCGCGCTCCAGGGCCGCGGCGATGCGTTCGAGGAGGGGCAGGAGCCGGGCGGCGAGCGCATCGCCGGGATCGTTCGACAGTGAGGCGGTCATCGTGTGGCGTCCGTGGCGCCAGGCACCCTGGCGGAAAGCCGCCTCCTTAGCGGGTCGCACCTCGGAAATCACCGGCGCCATCGCTCGGCCGGACGGGCGGCGTTGCTTTCGGGTCCCCCGTGGCTATAGTCCGCGCGCTTTTCGACCGGCCCGGCCGCCCGCCATCGGCGCGCCGCGTGGCCGGCTGTTCCCATTCATGAGGAGTACCGCGTGCTGATCACCCCCGCCTTCGCGCAAGCGGCCGGCCCCGCCGCCGGTGGAGCGGACATCGCCTTGCAGGTGGTGCCGTTCGTCCTCATCTTCGTCATCATGTACTTCCTGATCCTGCGGCCGCAGCAGCGGCGGGTGAAGGAGCATCAGGCCCTGGTGAAGAACGTGCGCCGCGACGACACCATCGTCACCACCGGCGGCCTCGTCGGCCGCGTCACCAAGGTCTCCGACGAAGCCTCCGAACTCGAGGTCGAGATCGCGCCCAACGTGCGTGTCAAGATCGTCCGCACGATGGTCTCGGAAGTCCGGGTCAAGGGCGGTCCGGTCAAGGCCGCCTGACGTTCGGCGGTCTTGAGACAGAGCCTGAGGATGCCGGCGTAACGCCCGGCATCGCCAAGAAGACAACGGAACGGGCGGATGCTGCGCTTCTCGCGAACAAAGATCGTCACGACCCTCGCGATCATCTTGATCGGGTTGAGCCTGGCCGTGCCGAGCTTCTTCTCGCCCGAGCAGCGCAAGGGCTTCATGGCCTCGCTGCCGAGCTGGTTCCCGAGCTGGATCGTGCCGACCCGGGCGATCGTGCTCGGGCTCGACCTTCAGGGCGGATCGCAGCTCCTGCTCGAAGTCGACCAGAACGACCTGATCTCGTCGCAGGCCAAGGGCCTTCGCGACGACGTCCGGCGTATCCTGCAGACGGAATCGGTGCGCGCCGAGGGCGGTATCCAGCTGCTCCCGCGCGGCGTCCAGGTCCGCATCTCGGATGCCGCGGCCCGCGCCAAGGTCATGCCCAAGCTGCAGGAACTGTCCCTGCCGATCTCCAATCCGCTGGTGGGCCAGAGCGGCGGTCGCACCGTCGACGTGACCGAGCAGCCCGACGGCCTCATCCGCCTCGTCCTGACCGACGCCGGCATCGGCGATCGCACCCGCCGGGCCGTCAGCCAGGGCATCGAGGTCATCCGCCGCCGCATCGACAGCACCGGCACGCTTGAGCCCTCGATCCAGCAGCAGGGTGCCGACCGCATTCTGGTCCAGGTCCCGGGCGAACAGGACCCGCAGCGCCTCGAGACGCTGGTCGGCAAGACCGCCAAGCTCGAATTCCGCATGCTGTCCGACAGCCCGTCGGGCGACGTCGACCTGCTGCCGTCCCGCGACGAGAAGGGCGCGAGGGTCCCGGTCGAGCGCCGGATCATGGCCGAGGGCGGCGATCTCACCGACGCGCAGCCGGCCTTCGACCAGCAGACCCAGGAGCCGATGGTCAGCTTCAAGTTCAACCTGAAGGGCGCCCAGCGCTTCGGTCAGGCGACCTCGGAGAACGTCGGCCGCCGCATGGCGATCGTACTGGACAACGAGGTCGTCTCCGCCCCGCGCATCAACACCCCGATCACCGGCGGTTCGGGCCAGATCACCGGCAACTTCACGGTCAAGGACGCCAACGAACTCTCGGTGCTGCTCCGCGCCGGCGCCCTGCCCGCCAAGTTCACCGCCGTCGAGCGTCGCGTCGTCGGCCCCGGCCTCGGCAAGGATTCGATCGAGGCCGGCAAGTGGGCGACGCTGGCCGCCGGCGTCCTCGTCATCGCCTTCATGTTCGCCACCTACGGCGTGTTCGGCTTCTTCGCCAACATCGCGCTCATCGTCCACGTCGGCCTCATCCTCGGCCTGATGTCGGTGCTCGAGGCGACCATGACCCTGCCCGGCATCGCCGGGATCGTGCTCACCATCGGGACGGCGGTGGATTCGAACGTGCTGATCTACGAGCGCGTGCGCGAGGAGGTGCGGGCGGGCCGCTCCATCGTCTCGGCCCTGCAGGCGGGCTTCGACAAGGCGTTCGCCACCATCATCGATTCGAACTCGACCATGGCCATCGCCGCCGTGATCCTGTTCTTCCTCGGTTCGGGCCCGGTGAAGGGCTTCGCCGTGGTGTTCATCCTCGGCATCCTCACCACCGTCATCACCGCCGTGACCCTCACGCGCATGATGATCGCACTGTGGTACAACTACGCCCGGCCCAAGGCCCTGCCGTTCTAGACGGCGGACTGCTTCCTCGGGCAGGGGCCTGCCTCTGCCGGGACGCCGCGCCGTTCTGACCCGCGGGCGTTTCGCCCCATTGATGGAGGAGGGGCACCGCCCACATCCTCGCTGACGGACTCGAGACCGACCATGCGCCTGCTCCGCCTCTGGCCCGATGAATCGCACTTCGACTTCATGCGGTTCCGGCGTTTCACCTTCCCGCTCTCGGCCTTCATGTCGGTGGCGACCGTGGTCCTGTTCCTGACGATCGGGCTGAACTTCGGCATCGACTTCAAGGGCGGCACCCTCGTCGAACTGCAGGCGAAGTCGAAGACGGCGGACGTGGCGGCCGTGCGCCACACCGCCAACGGTTTCGGCTTCGGCGAGACCGAAGTCCAGGAACTCGGCGGCGAGGGCCAGATCCTGGTGCGCTTCCCGCTCCAGCCCGGCGAGCAGGGGCAGACCGCCGTGATGCAGAAGGCGCACGCGGCCTTTGACGCCGATTTCGAGTTCCGGCGCACCGAGACCGTGGGGCCGCGCGTCTCGGGCGAACTCGTTCAGTCGGGCACCCTGGGCGTCGTGCTCTCCGTCCTGGCGGTGCTGCTCTACCTGTGGTTCCGGTTCGAGCGGGAACTGGCGCTGGGCGCCATCGTCGGCACGCTCCACGACATCGTGCTCACCATCGGCATCTTCGTGATCTCCCGCATCGAGTTCAACATGACCTCGATCGCCGCGATCCTCACCATCGTCGGCTACTCGCTCAACGAGACCGTCGTGGTGTTCGACCGGACCCGCGAGCTCATGCGCCGCTACAAGACCATCCCCACCGTCGAACTGCTCAACCTGTCGATCAACTCGACGATGTCGCGCACCGTGATGACCGGCACCTCGGCCTTCCTGTCGCTGCTGGCCCTGGTCCTGTTCGGCGGCGAGGCGATCAACGGCTTTGCCGTGGTCATGCTCGCGGGCGTGGTGATCTGCACCTATTCGGCGATCTTCGTCTCGACGCCGGTGCTGATCTACCTCGGCCTGATGCTGTCGGGGGTGAAGGCCCAGGCGCGGCCGACCACCCGCGTGCCGCAGGCGGCGGAGTAGCCGGGGCCATGGCGTCCGGCAGCCTCCTCGACGGCTTCGTCCCCGGTCGCCACCTCATCGACGCCTACGGTAACGGTGGCTTCCGCTTCGCCGAGATGTCGCATCGCGGTTCCATCCTGATGCTGCCCTCCGGCGTCAGGGCCTGGGACGTGGCGGACGCCCGCACCATCGACCGCGACGCCCTGCGCCCGGTCCAGCTGGCGGCCGGCGAGGTCGAGCTCCTCCTGGTGGGCACCGGCCTCGACATCGTGCCCCTGCCCGAACCGCTCCGGCGCTGGCTCAAGGACGCCGGGGTCGGCCTCGACGTGATGCAGACGGGGGCGGCGGCGCGCACCTACAACATCCTGATGGCCGAGAACCGCAAGGTCGCCGCCGCCCTGGTGGCGGTGCCATGACCACGAAAGCCGAGACCGCCGGTGCCGCCGGCGAGGGCCTGGCCTTCGCCTTCCGGCACTGCGAGGACCTGGTCCGCGAAGGCGACCCCGACCGCTATTTCGCCACCCTGTTCGCCCCGGCGGCGTTCCGGCCGCATCTGTTCGCGATCTATGCCTTCAGCCTCACCATCGCCCGGGTGCGCGAGGCGGTGACCAACCCGATGGCCGGCGAGATCCGGCTGCAATGGTGGCGCGACGCCCTCCAGGGCGAGGCCCGCGGCGACGTCAAGGCCAACCCGGTGGCCGCCGCCCTCGACGACGCCATCGTCAAGCGCCGCCTCGGGCGACAGCCCTTCGTCGATCTCATCGATGCACGGGTGTTCGACCTCTACGACGATCCGATGCCGCGGGTGAACGACCTCGAGGGATATTGCGGCGAGACCGCCTCCTCGCTCATCCGGCTGGCCAGCCTCGTCCTGTGCGACGGGGCCGAGCCGGGGGGAGCCGCTGCCGCCGGCCATGCCGGCGTCGCCTACGGCGTCACCGGCCTGCTGCGGGCTCTGCCGTGGCACGCCCGCCAGGGCCAGGTCTACGTGCCCGCCGACATCCTCAGGCCCTACGGCGTCACCCGCGAGGACATCGTCACCGGCCGCGGCGGGCCGGGGCTCCTGCGCGCCACCGCCGACCTGCGGGCGCTGGCCCGGCGCCACCTCGACGCCCACGCCGCCGGCCTGGCCGGCCTGGCGCCGGCCGCACGCGCCGCGTTCCTGCCGGTCGCCCTGGTCGAGCCCTACCTCGCCGCGATGGAGCGACCGGGCTACGTGCCTCTCAACACCGTCGTCGCAATCCCGCGCTGGCGCCGCCTGTGGCGCCTGTGGCGGGCGGCGCGCAGGGCGCGCTGAGGCGCCGGCGGGACAGGTGCATACAATTTCCTCCCCGGCGAACATCCGTCGTTGAGCCGCATAACCTCCTCTGGTAGCACCCCGACCGGCGCCGCGAGGACGGCCCGCGTCGGGAGGAGTCACGGCTTTGCAAACCTGGAATCAAGTCTACGATCCGTTCGGGAGCCCATGGCTCTCGACCTTCGCAGCCTCCCTGCCGGTCATCGCGCTGCTCGGCATGATCGCCAGCGGCAAGGTCAAGGTGCACATCGCGGCGGTGCTCTCGCTGGTGATCGCGCTCCTCGTCGCCATCGTCCTGTTCGGCATGCCCACCGACCTCGCCCTGCGCGCCTCGGCCTACGGCGTGGCGCTCGGCCTGTTCCCCATCGGCTGGATCATCCTCAACGTCATCTTCCTCTACCGGCTCACGGTGGAGAAGGGCTGGTTCGCGATCCTGCAGCAGTCGGTGGCGGGCATCACCACGGACCGGCGCATCCAGCTCCTGCTCGTGGCCTTCGCCTTCGGTGCCTTCTTCGAGGGTGCCGGTGGGTTCGGCACCCCGGTGGCGGTCACCGGCGCCATCCTGATCGGTCTCGGCTTCTCGCCGCTGGCGGCTTCCGGCCTCTCGCTCATCGCCAACACCGCACCCGTCGCCTACGGGGCGCTGGGCGCCCCCGTGGCCGGCCTCGCCTCCGTCACCGGCTACGACCCCTACGTGCTCGGCGCGATGATCGGGCGGCAGCTGCCGTTCTTCTCGGTGATCGTGCCGTTCTGGCTGATCTGGGTGTTCGCGGGCTTCCGCGGCATGATCCAGGTGTGGCCGGCCATCGCCGTCTGCGGCGTCTCCTTCGCGGTGGCCCAGTTCGCGATCTCGAACTACATCAACCCCTGGATCGTCGACATCGGCGCTTCGCTGATCTCGATGGGCGCCCTCGTGCTGTTCCTCAAGGTGTGGAGCCCGGCCACGCCCTGGACCTCGCCGGCCCTGCGCGGCAACGACCCCTCCATCGGCTACATGGCCGAGCGCCGCCCGGCGGCCCTGGGTGCGGGCGTGCCCGGCGCCGAGGTGCCGAGCTTCAACGCGGGCACCCGCACCGCCACCTCGCGCGAGATCTTCATGGCCTGGGTGCCGTGGATCATCCTCTCGGTGATCGTCGCGATCTGGGGGACCGGCTGGTTCAAGGGCATCGTCAACCCGATCTTCACCTGGAAGTACGAGGTGCCGGGTCTCCACAACGTCATCATGAAGGTGCCGCCGGTGGTGGCGACGGCGCACCCCGAGGCGGCCGTCTTCAACTTCACCTACATGTCCTACACCGGCACCGGCGTGCTGTTCGCCTCGATCATCTCCGGCCTGCTGATGCGGTTCTCGCCCTGGCGCCTGGTGACGGCCTATCTCGAGACGATCTGGGTCCTGCGCTACTCCATCATCACCATCGCGGCGATGCTGGCGCTGGGCGTGCTCACCCGCTACGCGGGCGTGGACGCCACCCTGGGTCTGGCGTTTGCCGGCACCGGCATCCTCTACCCGTTCTTCGGCACCCTGCTCGGCTGGCTCGGCGTGGCGCTGACGGGCTCCGACACGGCCTCCAACGTGCTCTTCGGCGGCCTCCAGAAGATCACGTCGGAGCAGCTCGGCCTGTCGGGGATCCTGATGGCCTCGGCCAACTCGTCGGGCGGCGTCATGGGCAAGATGATCGACGCCCAGTCGATCGTCGTCGCCTCCACCGCCACGGGCTACTACGGGCAGGAGAGCAAGATCCTGCGGTTCGTGTTCTGGCACTCCATCGTGCTCGCCTGCCTCGTGGGCGGCCTCGTGATGCTCCAGGCCTACGTCTATCCGTTCACCGCGATGGTGATCCACCCGTAAGGGCATGGCCCGCCCCGGTCCGCCCGGGCGGGCCACGACCGAGGGGAAGGCGGACGAATCCGCCTTCCCCAAACCGCGGCCATGCCCCACATGGACGCCATGTTCTTCAAGACCCTCGCCTCGCGCTACACCTTGGCCAATCTGCCCGTCGTCGAGACGGAGCGGTTGAGGATCGCGGGCCTCGTGCCCGCCGACGCGGGCGCCGTCCAGGCGATCACCGCCGATCCGGCCATCACCGGCGCGGTGGACTTCCTGCCCGACCCCTTCACCCTCGACCATGCCCGGCGCCTCGTCGGCGGCAAGAAGCCGATCAAGGACCGCTTCCTCGGCGTGCGCCGCAAGGACGGCGTGTTCGTCGGGATCGTCGGCACGCACCTGCGCGGCGACCAGGCCGTCGAGATCGGCTACTGGATGGGCGGCGCCCATCGCGGCCAGGGTTTCGGCAGCGAGGCGGTCTCCGGCGTGCTCGGCCTGCTGCGCGAGCGCTTCCCCCATCGCATCGTCGTCGCCGAGTGCAGGCCCGAGAACACGGCCTCGCTCGGCCTGCTGCGCAAGGTCGGCTTTCGCGATACCGGCGACGAGGGCCACCGGCCCGGCCGGCGCATCTACGTGATCGAACCGAGTTGAGGGATCGCGGCTGCGATGACGCTGTCCCTGCAGATCGCGGCTGTAGCCGCGGCCCTCATCGTCGGCGGGCTGGCGGCGCTCAAGCTGGCAGCCGACAGCTTCGACCGGCGCCATCCTCCGCAAAGCCGGTTGCCTCCGCAGGACTGATGCCGACGGGCGGGGGCTATTCCGCCGCCACCCTCGCCGGCGCCCATGAGCCGGTCCAGCCCGCCAGGTCCGCCCGCGCCCGGTCGGTGAGTGCGCGCTTCTTGGCCACCGCCTTTTCCGGCCCGCGCAGGCGGCGGCCCTCCTCGCCCTTGATCGCCTCGGTGAGCGGCGGAAACAGGCCGAAGTTGACGTTCATCGGTTGGAACGAGCGCGGGCTGCCCGCTTCCTCGACGCCGATGTGGCCGCCGGTGATGTGGCCGATGAGGGCGCCAAGTGCCGTGGTCGCGGGCAGGGGCGGCAACGTCCGTCCCTCGATCTCGGCCACCGCGAACAGGCCCGCCACGAGGCCGGTGGCGGCGCTCTCGACATAGCCCTCGCAGCCGGTGATCTGGCCGGCGAACCGCAGGCGCGGCTCGGCCTTCAGGCGTAGCGTCGCGTCGAGCAGGCGCGGGCTGTCGAGGTAGGTGTTGCGGTGCAGGCCGCCCAGCCGGGCGAACTCGGCGTTCTCGAGGCCCGGGATGGTCCGGAACACCCGCACCTGCTCGGCATAGGTCAGCTTCGTCTGGAAGCCGACCATGTTGTAGAGGGTCCCCAGCGCATTGTCCTGGCGCAGCTGCACGATGGCGCAGGCCTTCACGGTGGGGTCGTGCGGGTTGGTGAGGCCGACGGGCTTCATGGGGCCGTGGCGCAGGGTCTCGGGGCCGCGCTCGGCCATGACCTCGATCGGCAGGCAGCCGTCGAAATACGGCGTCGAGGCCTCCCATTCCTTGAAGGCGATCTTGTCGCCGCCGATCAGCGCCTGGATGAAGGCGTCGTATTGCGCGCGGTCCATCGGGCAGTTGATGTAGTCGGCACCGGTGCCGCCGGGCCCGACCTTGTCGTAGCGCGACTGGAACCAGGCCTTGCCCATGTCGATGGACTCGCGGTGGACGATCGGCGCGATGGCGTCGAAGAAGGCGAGCGCCTCCGAGCCCGTCAGCCCGCGGATCGCTTGCGCCAGGGCCGGCGACGTCAATGGCCCGGTGGCGACGATCACCCGACCCCACTCGGCCGGCGGCAACCCGTCGATCTCCTCGCGGGCGATGGTCACCAGCGGGTGGTCTTCGAGGGCGGCGGTGACGGCCCTGGCGAACCCCTCGCGGTCGACGGCGAGCGCCCCGCCCGCCGGCACCTGGTGCGCGTCGCCCGCGCGCAGGATCAGCGATCCGAGGGTGCGCATCTCCTGGTGCAGCAGGCCGACGGCGTTGCCGTTGGCGTCGTCCGAGCGGAACGAGTTCGAGCAGACGAGTTCTGCGAGATCCTGGCTCTGGTGCGCCTCGGTGCCGCGCACGGGCCGCATCTCGTGGATCACGACCGGATGGCCGCTCTGCGCGATCTGCCAGGCGGCTTCCGAACCGGCGAGCCCGCCGCCGATGATGTGGATGGGGTGCGTCATGGCCACGGGATAGCTCCCTCGCCGGACCGGGGCAACCGCCGCTCCCTTCCCCGACCCCGTCACGTCTCCAGTGCAGGCCGCCGGCTGCGTCAGTGCAGGCCGCCGGCTGCGTCAGTGCAGCTGCGGGCTCACGAGGAAGCGTTCGCGGTTGCCCGAGGTGACCGAGAGCTTGAGGGTCTTGCCGTCGCGCTGGACGGTGAGCGGTACCCGCACCCCGGCCTCGCCGAGCGCCCAGACCTGGCGGAAGAACCCGGCCAGGTCCGCCACCGGCTCGCCGGCCACGGCGACGATGGCGTCGCCCGCCCGCAGGTCGGCGCTCTCGGCCGGGCCGTCGTCGGCCAGCCCCATCACCACCACCGAGCCCTCGCCTTCGCTGGCATAGAGGCCGAGCCAGGGCCGGGCCGGCCGGTCGACGCGCCCGCGCCGGGTGAGGTCGTCGAGGATCGGCGGCAGCAGGTCGATGGGCACGATCATGTTGATCGCCCGGGGTCCGCCGGTGCCGCCCTGCTGCAGCTGCAGCGAGCCGATGCCCAGGAGCTGCCCTTCGGCCCCCAGCATCGCGGTGCCGCCCCAGTGCGGATGGGAGGGCGCGGTGAAGACCGCGTCGTCGAGGAGGTATTCCCAGTAGCCGGCGAACTCCTGCCGGGCGACCACCTGGGCCGCGACGCTGCGCTGGCGCCCGCCGGCCCCGGCCACCACGGCCTTGTCGCCGACCTTGATCGCATCCGAGCGCCCGAGAGCCAGGACGGGCAGGCCGAGCTCTCCCAGGGCCTGGACGAGGCCGAAGCCCGTGACCGCGTCGTAGCCGACCACGTGGCCGGGCAGCGAGCGGCCGTCGTGGGTGGTCAGCCACACGGTCTCGGCCTCCATCACCAGGTAGCCGATGGTGAGCACCAGGCCGTCCTCTCCGATCACCACGCCGTTGCCGGCCCGCTCGGTGCCCAGGGTCTCGGCGGAGAAGGCCTCCGGCGGCACCCGCGTGGAAAGCGAGACGACGGCGGTGAGCGCCCGCTCGAGGTCGTATCCGTAATCCGCAGCCTTGGGCTGCACGGCGGCGGGAATCTTCCAGTCTCCCTGCGTGGCCATGCCGTTTCGTCTCCCTGCCCGATCCCGCCGATTTGTCGTCCGATCCCCCAAGGTAGGTCGCCGGTCGCCGCAGCGACAGGCGCGCCGCCGACGCGGCCCCGGAAAATTCCATTGCCGGCCATCGACCGCGCCCATGCCGCCCACACCGGATCGGCGGCGGGACGGTGGCGGGAGGGCCACGCTTGCCCTACCTTGACCGTGACGACGAAGCCGGACACGAGACGGCCGGCGGCCGTGGCAAGTCCGGGTCGTCCGATCGCGCCCGGCGAGGCCGATCGTCGTGTGGGAGAGGATGGTTCGCCCCGTGCGTGACGATGCCACGCTGCTCCGGCTGATGAGCGCGGTCGCGCAGGGCGACGCGCAGTCCCTCAAATCCCTCTACGATCTCACCGCGCCGAAACTTTACGGTGTGATCTCGCGTATCCAGAGGGATCGCGCCGCGGCCGAGGACGTCCTCCAGGACGTCTACCTGCGGGTCTGGCAGAGTGCGGGATCGTACGACCCCCAGTCCGGCAGGCCGCTCGCGTGGTTGTGCGCCATCGCCCGCAACCGGGCGATCGACGTCGTCCGCCGGAAGGGCGAGGTCCAGGGGCCGGTGACCGAGGACGGGGAGGACTGGGTGGAACGGCTCGCCGACCCTCACGACAGCGAAGGCGCGATCCTGGGCCGGGACGCCCTGCGCGCCTGCCTGCAGCGCCTCGACGAGACGCAGCGCGACTGCATCGTGCTCGCCTATTGCGAGGGCTATTCGCGCGAGGAACTCGCCGCGCGCTACGACCGGCCGGTCAACACCATCAAGACGTGGCTGCACCGGGGGCTCGCCGCCCTGCGCGGCTGCCTGGAGCCGGCCTCGTGACCGGGGGGCCCGACGACGAGCGCGACCTGCGGGCGGCCGAATACGTCCTGGGCACCCTGCCCGCCGCGGAGCGGGCCGCCCTCGACCTCGAACGCACCCTCGATCCGGCGACGGAGGCGGCCGTGCGCGGTTGGGAGCGGCGGCTGGCCCCGCTCGATTCCGTCGGTCCGGACGTGGTGCCCGATGCCGGGATCTGGCCGCGGATCGCCGCGAGCCTGCCCGGGCGGCGCCCGACGTCGGCCGCCAACGACAACCGCGTCGCCGCCCTCGCCCGCCAGGTCCGCCTCTGGCGCGGCACCGCGCTGGCCGCTGGTGGCCTCGCGGCGGGCCTGGCGCTGTTCGTGGCGGTCGGCGCCTGGCCCGTGGGTCGGGGGGAGCCGCGCTACGTCGCGGTGGTCAGCCGCAGCGGCGAGTCGCCGGCCCTCATCGTCAGCGTCGATCTCGCCGCCGGCACCGCGCAGGTGCGGCCCGTGGCGGCCGAGACACCGGACGGGCGCAGCCTCGAACTCTGGTACGTGGAGGGCGGCGCGCCCAAGACACTCGGGGTGATCGGGGGATCCGCCCGCAGGGTGACCCTGCCGAAGGGAGAGGCGAACCCAGACGGGCTCTTCGCCGTATCGGTGGAGCCACCGGGCGGCTCGCCCACCGGCCAGCCCACCGGCCCGGTGATCTACTCGGGCAAGCTGATCCGCGATTAGGACTCCACCCCCCCGTCCGCACCGGAGGCGATCCCGATGCCGCGCTTTGCCGCCAACCTCACCTTGATGTTCACGGAGCATCCCTTCCTCGACCGCTTCGCGGCGGCGGCGCAGGCGGGATTTTCAGCGGTGGAATGCCTGTTTCCCTATGCCGAGGCGCCCGGGGCGATCGCCGCGCGCCTCGCCGAGCATCGCCTGGAACTCGCCCTGTTCAACATGCCGCCCGGCGATTGGGCGGCGGGCGAGCGCGGCCTCGCCGCCCTGCCCGATCGCTTTGACGAGATGGCGCAGGGCGTCGAGACGGCCCTCGCCTACACGCTCGCCACGGGGACGCGGCGCCTCCACCTGATGGCCGGCCTCGCCGACCGGCGGGATGCGGCGGCATCGGGCGCCTACCGCCGCGCCCTGCGCCATGCCGCCGGCCGGCTTGCGCCCCACGGCATCGACCTCCTGATCGAACCGATCAACCGGCGCTCGATGCCGGGCTATTTCCTCGACGACGTCGAGGCCGCCGCCGACCTCGTGCGGGAGCTGCAGGGAGAGGGGCTGGCCAACCTCAGGCTCCAGTTCGACGTCTTCCACGTGCAGATCCTGCACGGGGACGTGACGACGCGGCTCGCCCGGCTTCTGCCGCTGATCGGCCATGTCCAGGTGGCGGGCGTACCGGCCCGCAACGAGCCCGGTACCGGCGAACTCGACGACGGCTTCGTCTTCTCCGAGCTCGATCGCCTGGGCTACGACGGGCTCGTCGGCTGCGAGTACAACCCGCGGGCGGGGACCCTGGCGGGACTGGGCTGGTTCGCGCCCTGGCGGGACGCCACTGGCTGACGCCGTCACGATCAGGCGACCGGCTCGCCGCAGCGGGCCGGTAAAAGGTCAATCGTCGGCGTCCTCCCCCTCGTAGGGGGCGTAGCTGCGCAGGCGGCGGCCGTCCGGCAGCTCGATGGTGCGCGAGCGGATCACGAGGTAGCCGGCCTCTTCCGCCGCCCTGATCCGGGCCAGGCGATCCCCCCTCCCGTCGTCGCGGAACCGACCGACCGGCGGCACCTCGGCGAGGATGCGCCGCCGTGACGGCGCGACTGCGACGGGCGCGCGGCGCAAGGGGGGCTGGGCGAGCCGTTGCCGGCGCGCATCCCGGTTCGGGCGAGAGGCCTGCCGGGGCCGAACGGCCCGCGTGTCCGCACGGGTGGCCCGGGGAGCGGGCGCGGCGGCGGCGGGTGCGGCCTCCGCCTGCGGTGCGACGGGTCGAGAGGGCGTGGCCGGCGTGGGAGCGGGCCGTACCGGACCCGCCTGGGCCGGGCCGTCCCGCGACGGCGGGTCGGTCCACGGCCGCTCGCCGCTCGACGGCGCCTCCGACTGCGCGAGCGCGGCCGGCAGGCCGAGGAGGAGGCTCGCCGCCGCCAGTCCGAAACGCCAACTCGGTCGGATCGTCATCGCGCGGCCCCCGGGCTGTCTCGAAGCGGTCGCCGGAACCCGATGTGCCCCTGTGCCGTCCTGGGCGTCGACCTTAGGGAGTTCGGGCCGTCGCGTCCAGAATCGCGGGCGCGGGGCCTCCGGGCGTTGCCCTCGCCCGACCGTGGAGCCACATGAGCGACCCGTGGCGGCCACCGGCCCGGGCGCTGCGCCGATGCGGACAGGAGAAGACATCCATGATGACACACGCCATGCCGACGGTCGTTCGCGGCGCCCTCGGCGCTGCCTTCGCAGCCGGGCTGGTCGCGATGCCCGCCCTGGCCCAGACGCCTCCGCCCGCGATCCCCACCGTCGAGAGCGACGTCGTCGACGGCAAGGGCGAGGCCATCGGCCGGATCGTGATCCGCGACGGGGCCAACGCCCTGGTGCTGCGCCTCACCATCCGGCCGGGCGGGCTGCCGCCGGGCTGGCACGGCCTGCATTTCCATGCGGTGGGCGATTGCTCGGACCCCGAGGGCTTCGCGAAATCGAAGGCCCATGTGAACCACGACCAGAGCAAGCACGGCCTGCTCAATACGGACGGGCCCGACGAGGGCGACCTGCCCAACGTCCATGCCGCCGCCGACGGGTCCGTGAACGCCGAGGTGTCGAGCGATACCCCACTGACCGGCGAAGGCGGGCTCAAGGACGGGGACGGGTCGGCCCTGGTGATCCATGCCAACGAGGACGATCACACCACGCAGCCGATCGGCGGTGCCGGCGCGCGGATCGCCTGCGCGGTCATCAAGTAGGACGCGCTGAGGCGTCCCGCGCCTCGCGGGACGCCTCAGCGCGGGCGTCGCCCCACCGAGACGACGTTGCCGCCGCCGTGCGCCTTGCGCTCGGGCAGGGCGCCGGTGACGGCCTTGACGATGCCGTCGGTGTCGAGGCCGGCCTGGGCGTACATGCGCTCGGGGGTGTCGTGGTCCTGGTAGAC
>NZ_LMND01000034.1 GCF_001423265.1 Methylobacterium sp. Leaf108 | reverse complement strand
GATCATCTCCCGCCGCACCGCATCGGCCACAGCCTGCAACTCGCCCTCGGGCAGGGCCCGCAGCGACGACGTCTCGACAAGACCGTCCAGAATCGAGGTATCCATCGCCACCAATGCTCTATCCGCTCGTTCGCTTGTCCCTCGCTCGTTCGCGAGGGGTCCAAGCCATAAAAACCATACCGCGCAAGCGTCGCCGCAGGGCACGATCGACTTTGCTTTGCGATATCCATACCGATATCGCCAGTGTTTGGCACGCGGGGCCCGCCACGGGCTCCCGCCGTACCCCATGCATCTGCCGTAACCCATGCATCCGGCGACGAAACGCGACCGACGTGGCCACTCTACCCGATCGCACGTCGAGGCGGCAGTTAAGGATGTGTGACGCGCCGATCAACGTCGACATGCACTTTTCCGCAACCTGTGCTTTCCGCACCGCGACGGGGCAGGCCATGATCCGCACGCTCGCCTTGGTCCTCCTCGCCGGCGCCTGGCTCGTCCCTTCGCCCGGCCGCGCCGCTTCTGACATCGTCATTCCGGCCATCCGCCTGACGCCGCCCCCGCCCGTCGATCGGCAGGTCGCCCCGTTCGAGGGATCGCTCGGGCGGCCCTGCGGCTATCGCTGGCGCGCCACGCCGTCGGGCACGCGCAAGGTGCGGGTCTGCTTCTGACGCCCCCGTCCTTCCCGAGCCGATGGGCCACGATGCTCAGGGCCGGCGTGGTGGCGGCGCTGCTCGCCTGCAGTCTGCCCGCCACGGCGGCCGAGACCTGCCCGGTATTCTTCCTCGACGGAACGCAGCCCGTCCTCTCAAACCCGAAACTGCGCGGCGAGACGGTCCCGTTGTGCTTCTCGGCTTTTGCCGTCCTGCATTCCGGCATCGCGCGGACGCCGCTCTACGCCGCCCAGAGCCTCACCCGCGCGAGCGTGGCCGCGGCCCGCACGATCGACCGGGTCGATGCCTTCCACGACGAGGACCGCCTCCCCGCGACCATGCGGGCGCGCCTCGACGACTACGTCCGCAGCGGCTTCGACCGCGGTCACCTGGCGCCGGCCGGCGACATGCCGACCGGGGCGGCACAGGCCGAATCCTTCAGCCTCGCCAATATCGTGCCCCAGGACCGCAGCGTGAACCGCAACCTGTGGGCGGGCATCGAGGAAGCCGTGCGGCGCCTGGCCACCGAGCGCGGCACCCTCTTCGTCGTCACCGGCCCGGTGTTCTCGGGCGCCACGGTGACGAGCATCAACGGCCGGGTGCTGGTTCCGACCGACCTGTTCAAGGCGGTCTACGATCCCCGGCGCCGGGAGGGGGCGGCCTATCTCGTTCCCAATCGCGCCGACGGCGAATGGCGCCAGGTCCCGCTCGTCGAGCTCGCCGCCCTGACCGGTGTCGATCCGTTTCCGAGCCTGTCGCCTACGGCCAAGGCGCAGGTCATGACGTTGCCCGAGCCACGGACCTACGACCGGTCGCGCGAGCGTCGCGGCGAGGATCCGCTCACCGCCTGGTTGGAGCGGCAGATCGAACGCCTGCTCAGGTCCCTGTGGCGGGAGTTGATGCGGGCGATCTTTTGACTTCGACGGCCTGGTCGCGGCCGTCGACATGGAAGCCGGTTTTGCTCGAGACAGGACAGCCCCGATGCAGGAACCCGATGGACACGACGCCTTCGTTCCCTTCGCCGACGATGCGACGGTCCGCCAGATCGCGGCGTTCTCCATCGAGAACGGCACGACAGCGATCGCCCTTCACGGTGGGCTCGACATCACCCGGGACCGCCACGGTCTCGCCCGGGCCAGGGAGCTGAAGGCGATCCTCGACGCGATCGTGGCGCATCTGTCCGAGCAGGATCTCCCCGAGGCCGTCGTCGAGGAGCGCCCGGCGAGCCGGACGGTTCCGAACCCCTTCGCGGGGACCTGACCGGGCGCGCACCCATGCCCTCGCCCCTGTGCCGTAGGCCCGCCTTGCCGCGGGCGGGGCGCCCTGATACTCGCTGGACCATATCATCAGCGCGAGCGGTGCGGGCACGGCGGGCACCGGTTTTGCGGACCGCCGATCGCGCCGCGCATCGCCGGATGTCGCATAAGCCTGCGACCGACGGCGAGCAACCGACAAGGACAGCCTCATGGCCCGCGAATTCATCTACCACATGAAGGGCCTGACCAAGTCCTACCTTGGTGGCAAGAAGGTCCTCGACAACGTCAACCTGTCCTTCTACCCGGATGCCAAGATCGGCGTGCTCGGGATCAACGGATCGGGCAAGTCGACGCTGCTCAAGATCATGGCCGGCCTCGACAAGGACTGGACCGGCGAGGGCTTCGTCGCGCAGGGCGCGCGCGTCGGCTACCTGCCGCAGGAGCCCCACCTCGACCCCGACAAGAGCGTGCGCGAGAACGTGATGGAGGGCGTCGCCGAGAAGCAGGCGCTGCTCGACCGCTACAACGATCTCGCGATGAACTACTCCGAGGAGACGGCGGACGAGATGACCGCCCTCCAGGACAAGATCGAGGCGGCCAACCTGTGGGAGCTCGACTCCAAGGTCGATCAGGCCATGGAGGCGCTGGGCTGTCCCGGCGACGAGCAGCCCGTGGCCACGCTCTCGGGTGGCGAGCGCCGCCGCGTCGCCCTGTGCAAGCTCCTGCTGTGGGAGCCCGAACTGCTGCTGCTGGACGAGCCCACCAACCACCTCGACGCCGAGACGGTGAATTGGCTGGAAGGGCACCTCAAGCAGTATCCCGGCGCGATCCTGATCGTGACCCACGATCGCTACTTCCTCGACAACGTCACCGGCTGGATCCTCGAGCTCGACCGGGCCCGCGGCTATCCCTACGAGGGCAACTACTCGGCCTGGCTGGTGCAGAAGCAGAAGCGCCTCGCCCAGGAGGGCCGCGAGGACATGGCCCGCCAGCGCGCGATCAACCGCGAGCAGGAGTGGATCTCGGCCTCGCCGAAGGCCCGCCAGTCGAAGTCCAAGGCCCGTATCACCCGCTACGACGAGCTGGTGGCCAAGCAGAACGACAAGATCGACGCCTCGGCCCAGATCGTGATCCCGATCGACGAGCGGCTGGGCAACAACGTCATCGAGTTCACCAACCTCAACAAGGCGTTCGGCGACCGGCTGCTGATCGAGGACCTGTCGTTCAAGCTGCCGCCCGGCGGCATCGTCGGGGTGATCGGCCCCAACGGCGCCGGCAAGACGACCCTGTTCAAGATGATCACCGGCCAGGAGAAGCCCGACGGCGGCACGATCTCGGTGGGTGAGACGGTCCACCTCGGCTACGTCGACCAGTCGCGCGATGCCCTCGATCCCAATGCCACCGTCTGGCAGGAGGTCTCGGGCGGCAACGACATCATTTATTTCAACAAGCGCGAGATCAATTCCCGCGCGTATTGCGCGGCCTTCGCCTTCAAGGGCGGCGATCAGCAGAAGAAGGTCGGCACGCTCTCGGGCGGCGAGCGCAACCGGGTGCACCTCGCCCGCACCCTCAAGGGTGGCGCCAACGTGCTGCTGCTGGACGAGCCCACCAACGACCTCGACATGGAGACCCTTCGGGCGCTCGAAGAGGCGCTGGAGGATTACGCGGGCTGCGCCGTCATCATCAGCCACGATCGCTGGTTCCTGAACCGCATCGCGACCCACATCCTCGCCTTCGAGGGCGACAGCCACGTCGAGTGGTTCGAGGGTAACTTCTCGGATTACGAGGAGGACAAGAAGCGCCGCCTCGGGCTCGATTCGATCATGCCGAAGAAGCTGAAGTACAAGAAGTTCTCGCGTTAGGGACAGTCGCGAGGCCTGGGCTCGACCCGGGCCTCGCGGTCGCCGGTCAGGCGGCGAGGCTCGCGAACAGGCCGCGCCCGTCGGTGCCGCCGACGAGATCCTCGACGAAGTTCTCCGGGTGCGGCATCAGCCCGAGCACGTTGAAATTCTCCGAGTAGATGCCGGCGATGGAGTTGAGCGAGCCGTTGCGGTTGGCATCGACGCTGAGCGCGCCCGTGGCGTCGCAATAGCGGAACGCAACCCGCCCCTCGCCCTCCACCCGCGCGATCGTCTCGGGGTCGGCGAAGTAGTTGCCTTCGCCGTGCGCGACGCAGACGTCGATCACCTGATCCTTGGCATAGGCCGAGGTGAAGCGGGTATCGGCCCGCTCGACGCGCAGCAGCTGGCGATGGCAGATGAAGCGCCGGTCGACGTTGCGCATCAGCACTCCCGGCAGCAGGCCGGATTCGCACAGGATCTGGAAGCCGTTGCAGATGCCGAGGACGAGGCCGCCGCGTGCCGCATGGTCGCGCACCGCGTCCATCGCCGCCGCGCGGCCGGCGATGGCGCCGCAACGCAGGTAGTCTCCATAGGAGAACCCGCCCGGGAGCACGGCGAGGTCGGTTCCTGGCGGAAGCGTCGTCTCGGTGTGCCAGACGGTGACGACATCGGCTCCGGCGAGGCGCAGGGCCCGCGCCACGTCCGCCTCGCGATTGGAGCCGGGAAAGACGACGATCGCGGCGCGCATCAAACGATCTCGATCGCGTAGTCTTCGACCACGGTGTTGGCCAAAAGCTTCTCGCACGCCTGCCGCAGGGTCGCCTCGGCGGCGGCGCGATCCGTCCCCGCGAGCTCGATATCGAAGACCTTGCCCTGGCGTACCCCGCCGATGCCTTCGAGTCCGAACGACGACAGGGCCGCCTCGATCGCCTTGCCCTGCGGATCGAGGACGCCGGTCTTCAGGGTGACGACGATGCGGGCTTTCATGGGCGGGCTTTCATGGGCAGGGGGTCGAGCCCCGTGAGGGAAGCTGCCCTGCCGATAGTCAAGAACCCTGCGCCTGGCAACGCGAGTGCCGCACCGGGGCGGCAGCGTCAGTGGGACGGGCGGGCTGTCCGGATCGGCTCGATCGAGGTGGCGCGGCGCCACAACTGGACCATGATCCAAACGGCCACCAGGCTAAACAGCACCATCAACACATGCCCGACGCGGTCACCGAGATCGAGGAGGCCCGCCAGCGCCCAGCCGGACGCGATCGCCACGGCGAAGACTTCGGTTCCGACCAGCACCATCATGCTGACGATCGTGATCAGATTGCGCGTGTTCACGGCTCAACGTTCCTCGGCAGACACTGACGAAGCCTCCCGAAGGGTTCTTCGCTCCGGGTCGGCTTATCGCACGGCACGGGCCCGGCGCAACGCCGGACCCGGTCGCCCTTGGGTCATCGCGGCGCGCGCTTGGCCAGGATGCGCTGGAGCGTACGCCGGTGCATGTTGAGACGCCGCGCGGTTTCCGACACGTTGCGGCCGCACAATTCGTAGACGCGCTGGATGTGTTCCCAGCGCACCCGGTCGGCCGACATCGGGTTCTCCGGAGGGTCGGCCCGCTCGCCGGGCTGCGCCATGAGCGTCCCATGGATCTCGTCCGCATCGGCCGGTTTGGCGAGATAATCGAACGCACCGAGTTTGACCGCAGTCACGGCGGTGGCGATGTTGCCGTAGCCGGTCAGGATCACGCCGCGTGCGTCGGGCCGTAGGTCCTTCAGCCGCGCGATCACGTCCAGGCCGTTACCGTCGCCGAGGCGCATGTCGATCACGGCGAAGGCCGGCGCCCGCGCGTCGACGGCGGCGACGCCCTCGGCCACGCTTTCGGCGACCTGGACATGGTAACCGCGCAACTCCATCGCCCGAGCGAGCCGGGTCGAGAAAGGCTTGTCGTCGTCTACGATGAGCAGGCTGCGATCGGAAAAAGCAGCCAAAGGATCGTTCTCGGCCAATGTCACCGGATCGGCGCTCGGCATTCCACCTTGCGTCAGCATCTGACGCTCCTCCACATTCCAACTGGTCACGAGACCTTTATATAGGCGCCGCTCCGCGTTCGATCAGGGGTGAATGCTGAACCGCGCCAAATTCATTGTGCGCAACCGTATCGCGCTCGAAGATATGGCGCGCCCAGGAAATCCGCACCATCGCCCCCGTCCTCGGTTGGCCGGCCGCATCGTGGCTCGACAGGTTCGACAGGAGAAGCTGGGCGCCGGATCGCTCGATCAGCGTCTTGGCGATGAACAGCCCGAGGCCGAGCCCGGCACCGGCCTCGCTGCCCTCGCGCGATTTGTCGCGGCTGCGGGTGGTCACGTAGGGTTCGCCCGCCCGGAGCAGGACTTCGCTCGAGAAGCCGGGTCCGTCGTCGCGGATCTCGAGGGAGACCTTGTCGTAGGTCCAGCGAGCCTCGATCGCGACCCGTGTCTGCGCAAAGTCGATGGCGTTGTCGACGATGTTGGCGAGCCCGAACATGATGCCGGGGTTGCGGCGGCAGACCGGCTCCGGCCCCTCGCCTTCGGTGGTCACGTCGAGGGCGATGCCCATGGCGCGCTGGGGTGCCACCAGCTCTTCGACGAGGTGGCGCAGGCTCACGGTCTGGAGGAAGCCGCCCTCGTCGCCGTCGAGGGACGTGAGCTTCGACAGGATGCCACGGCAGCGATCGACCTGATCGCGCAGGAGCGCCAAATCCTCCTGCACCGATGGCGAGGCGGAGGCGCCGAGCTGACGGGTCAGTTCGCGGGTGACGACCATGATGGTCCCCAGCGGCGTGCCGAGTTCGTGGGCCGCCGCCGCCGCCAGTCCGTCGAGCTGCGAGAGGTGCTGCTCGCGGGCGAGGACGAGTTCGGTAGCGGCCAGCGCCTGGGCGAGCTGGCGCGTCTCCTCGGAGACCTTCCAGGCGTAGACCCCGGTGAACGCCGTGCCGAGCAGGATCGCGGTCCAAACCCCCGAGACGTAGAGGAACGGCAGTTCGAGGCGGCCGTCGCTGAACCAGGGCAGGGGACGGTGGACCAGGGCGAGCAGGGTCGCCAGGCCCACCGCCAGCAGCCCGAGGGCCAAAGTGCGCTCGGGCGGCAGGGCGGTGGCCGAGATGAGCACCGGCGCCAGGAACAGCAGGGAGAACGGGTTTTGTAGGCCGCCCGTCAGGAACAGGAGGGCCGCGAGCTGGATGATGTCGAAGGCGAGCAGAAGCGCCGCCGAATCGTCGCTGAGGCGGTAGCTCGCCGGAAAGCGGATGCGCAGGGCGAGGTTGAGCCACGACGAGGCCGCGATGACGAGGAAGCACCACCCGAACGGCAGCGGAAGGCCCAGCCCGAATTGGGCCCCGACGACGGCGGCGCTCTGCCCGGTGATCGCCAGCCACCGCAGGCGCACGAAGGTGTCGAGCCGCAGGTGGCGCGCGTTGCGGGAAAAACCGCTGGAACTCATGTCCGTCATGTCGAAGAAGACGATAGCGCCGGCCGGTGTTCCGTAAAGCCTCGCGGTCGGTGTTTCGGTGAAGCAGGGCCGCGCCGCATGCGCCCCGGCGAGGCGGGAGAATGAGGCTTCCCTGTCGCCGGCGCGATGGAAGCGGCCTTTCCGGACGGTTAAGAGTCTCTCACGAGACTCCGGTCGCACCGTCGTGCACGGGGAGGAACCTCCCGGCGATCGGGAGATCTGTGAGGGACTCCAAGCCGGCCCCATGCGACTCCCGTTCCGACGCCCGCCGGCTCCCGACCCGGACCACATCGAGATCCAGCACGAGGATGCGGCCCTGCGCATCGCCCTGCGCCGGCGCGCCTCCGCTCGCCGGTTGACCCTGCGCGTCAGCCACGCCACCGGCGAGGTGGTGATGACGCTGCCGGCCAGGACCGCCATCGCTACGGCGCAGAAGTTCGCCGCCAGCCACCGCGACTGGATCGCGCTTCGGCTCGCCAAGGTTCCCGAACGCGTCGCCCTGGAGGCCGGTGCCATGCTGCCCCTGCGCGGCGTCCCGCACCGGATCGTGCATCGCGGCACCCGCAGTGCCGCCACCGCGGCCATCCTGATCGAGGACGAGCCGGCCATCGCCGTCTCGTGCGAGGCGCCGCATGTGGGTCGGCGGGTCCGCGACTTCCTCGACCGCGAGGTCCGCAAGGACCTGAACGTGGCGGTCGCGGCCTATGCGGCCGCCCTCGGCCAGGCGCCGCGCCGGCTCACCGTGCGCGACACCCGCAGCCGCTGGGGTTCCTGCACGGCGGCGGGCGACCTCAACTTCTCCTGGCGGCTGATCCTCGCGCCGCCCGTGGTGCTCGATTACCTCGTAGCCCACGAGATGGCGCACCTGCGCGAGATGAACCACTCGTCCCGGTTCTGGGCGCTGCTGAACGACCTCTGCCCTCACGTCGAGGAGGCCGAGGCCTGGCTCAAGCGCCACGGCACGGCGCTGCACCGCTACGGCTGAGCGGAATCCGGCGGAGAGGGAAAGCCAGGCAGGGGCCCGAGGGCCGGATGTCCGAACGCCATGGCCTTGAACAGGCGCCCCATGCCGGTGCGGCCGGCCTCGGTGAGGCGCATGACGGCCGCCTCGATCGCCTCGGCCTGCGCCGGGGTCGCCCGGAGCTTGAGGCGGTCGGCCCTCGCGCGGAGCCCGAGGGCGAAGAGGAAGTCGCGCTGGTCGATCGCCGCATGGACGGCGGCCCCCTCGCCGGCGGCCGCGGCCGCCAGGGCGGCGAAATCGACGTGGGTCGTCAGGTCGGCCTCTCCCGGATCTCGAAGCGGATCGACGAAGCGGTGCCCGGAGACCGCCTGGAACGAGTCGCCGAAGCCGGGGCGGGCATGGCCGTAGTCGATCACGAGCACCGCGCCGCCGCCCCGCACCCGCGCGGCGGACAGGTGCCGGACGACGTCGAGGGCGGCGCCGGGCAGGGTGAGGACGACACCGACGGGCGCGGCCGCGGTCAAGCGAGGGTCTGGCTCGGCGGCGAGCCCGAAGGCGAGCCCGGTGCCGGCCGCATCGAGACCCACGAGCCGCTCGCACCAGCCGCGCTCGGTCCGTTGGAACTGGCGCACCGGCAGGGCATCGAAGAACTCGTTGGCGACGACGATGGCCGGGCCTTCGGGCAGGGTCTCGACGCTCTCGTGCCAGGTCGGTGCATGGGCATGGAGGCATGTCGCCTGGATCGCCCTCAGGGTCGGGCTGGTCTCGACGAGGTGAAGGTCGACCGCCGCGTCGGGGGCGACCCGGCGCAACGCGCGCAGCGCATCGGCCATCAGGGTCCCGCGGCCGGGCCCGAGTTCGACGATCGCGAGGGGGGCGGTGGCCGCCGTCATCGCGCCGACGGACGCGATCCACAGCCCGATGAGCTCGCCGAACATCTGGCTGATCTCGGGCGCGGTGACGAAATCGCCCCGCGCCCCGAGGGGGTCGCGGGTGCGGTAGTAGCCGTGGACGGGGTGGGACAGGCAGAGCGCCATGTAGCGGTCGAGCCCGATCGGCCCGGCGGCGGCGATCTCGTCGCGCAGCTCGGCCAGGAGCGGCGTCGTCACCTGGCCACGCCGTCAGGCCGCATCGACCCCTCGCCGGTCTCGCGCGGGCGGGTGACGCCGCGCAGGGCCATGACGATGGCGACGATGCCGACGAGCGCCATCGGTATGCACAGCACCATGCCCATGGTGATGCCGCCGCCGAGGAACGAGACCTGCGATCCGAACAGATAGCCGAGCTGGCGGTCCGGCTCGCGGAAGAACTCGCACAGGGTGCGCGCCACGGCGTAGCCCAGGACGAAGATCCCGCTCTGGAGACCGGGCCGCCGGAACCCGAAGCGATAGGCGCAAAACGCCATCACGAGGAACAGCAGGGCGCCCTCGGTGGCGGCCTCGTAGAGCTGGCTCGGGTGTCGCGGCAGGGGGCCACCGGAGGGAAACACGACGGCATAGGCGAAATCCGGCGCGATCCGCCCCCACAGCTCCCCGTTCACGAAGTTGGCGATCCGCCCGAAGAACAGCCCGATCGGCACCACCACCGCGGCCAGGTCGAACAGGGCGAAGGCGCGAATGCCGCGGCGTCTGGCGAAGAGAAGCATTGCCAGCACCGCTCCGGCGAAGCCCCCGTGGAACGACATGCCGCCGTTGCGGATGGCGAAGATCTCCATCGGATCGTCGAGGTAGAGGGGCAGATTGTAGAACAGCACGTAGCCGAGGCGTCCGCCGAGAACGACGCCCAGTGCCACCCACACGATGAGGTCGTCGATGTCGGTCAGGCTCGGGCGGCTGAGGCCGCCCCAGAGGCCCCTCTTGGCAACGAGGCGACGGGCATAGAACCAGCCGCCCAGGAGGCCGACGATGTAGGCGAGGGCGTACCACTTGATGGTGATCGGCCCGATCGCCACCGCCACGGGGTCGATGGCCGGGAACGGCATGGCTAGCAACGGCGGCATCACGCGGGGCTCCCCGGGGGAGGGCGCATTGGACGTGGCGGGCGCCCCGCGTCAACCCTGAGGCGTCCTCCCCGTCGTGCCTGTTGCGGTGCTCAGGCGGCGCGGACCGTCGACAGGAACTGCCCGACCTCGGCGCGGAGCCGGTCGGACTGGCGCGAGAGGTCGTCGGAGGCCTGCATCACCTGGGCCGTGGAGGCGCCGGCATCGGCGGCGGCGCGCGCGACCTCCTCGATGTCTGCGCTCATCCCGGCGGTGCCGGAGGAGGCCTGGCCCATGTTGCGCACGATCTCCCGCGTGGTCAGGCCCTGCTCCTCCACCGCGGCGGCGATGCTGGTGGTGACCGCGCTCATGCTCTCGATCCGGGCGACGATACCCTGGATGGCGCCCGCCGCCCCGCCGGTGGCGGCCTGGATCGCATCGACCTGCTGTCCGATCTCGGCGGTGGCACGGGTGGTCTGCTCGGCGAGATTCTTGACCTCGGCGGCCACCACCGCGAAGCCGCGCCCGGCCTCGCCGGCGCGGGCCGCCTCGATGGTGGCGTTGAGGGCGAGCAGGTTGGTCTGCGAGGCGATCTGGGAGACCATGCCGACGACGTCGCCGATCCGGGTCGCCGCGGCCGAGAGGTCGCGCATGGTCTGGGCGGTCTGGTTCGCCTGCCCGACGCTGGTGCGCGACATCTCCGCGGCCTGCTCGACCTGACGGCCGATCTCCTGGACCGTGGCGCCGAGCTCCTCGGCGGCGGCCGCGACCGCATTGACGTTGCCCGCGGTCTCGTGGGCCGTGACCGCCACGGAGTTCGAGCGGCGGGCGGTATCCTCGACGGCGGCGTTCATCGTGCCCGAGGCGGCCTGGAGGCCGCCGGCCGCCTGCGAGACGCTGGTCACGATGGAGCCCACCGAATGCTCGAAGCGGTCGGCGAGGTCGGCCAGCATGGCGCGGCGCTCGCTCTCCTGCCGCATCCGCGAGGCCTCGGTCGTCTGGAGCTGCAGGGCGGCATCCTCCAGGGAGATGTCGCGGATGATGACGACGGAGCGGGCGATGTCGCCGATCTCGTCGGCCCGGCGGCTCCCGGCGACATCGGACAGGGGCTCGCGCCGGGCCAGCGCCTTGAGGGCGTCGTTGAGCGCGCCGAGCGGCCGCACGATGGTCCGGGCGAAGAACAGGCCCGCCAGCGCCGTGAGGAGGAGGACGGGCAGGGCCGACATCGCGAGGGTCTGCGTCAGGTTCGCGACCGCGTGGAGCGCCTCGTCCTCGGACTGCTCGGCGACCAGCGTCCAGGGTGCGCCGAGGAGCGACAGCCTGGAGGAGGCGGCCATGCGGGTCTCGGCCCCGGTCCCGTAGGAGAACGGCACCGGGCTCGCCAGGGCCGCGGTCGGCAAGCCGAGGGTGGCGACGGGCGAACCGGCCAGCCTGGAGGAGGCCAGCGGCGGGTCGCTGCGCAGGAGGCCGTCCTCGCCGACGGCCATGATCTGGCCCGTCCTGCCGAGCCCGGTCCGGTCGGACAGGGCGTCCTTGAACAGGGTGGGGTCGAGGCGCAGGACAAGGAAGCCGATGCGCGTGGCCTCCTGGCCGGTTCCCATGGCGACATTGGCCCGGCGCTGAACGGAGCGGCCGAGGAAGGCGGAAGGGCCCTTGTCGGCCGGGTAGGGTGCGAAGTCCTGGAACAGGGTCGCCTCCGGATCGGCCGTCCTGAGGCGCTCGACCAGCTTGGAAAGGCCCGTTCCCGTCATCTCGGGTTCGGCGAGCGAGCGGGAGAAGTCGGCGCCCTTCGTCGTGGTGTAGACGATGCGCCCGGCCTCATCGACGAAGAGAAGATCGGCGTAGCCCGGCCGTTTGAGCAGGCGCCGCCCGGCCTCCTGCACCTTGGCGTGGCGCCGGCCGTACATGGTGCCGGCGCCCTCCACGGCCATGCGCTCGCCGGCCGTGGCAGGGCCGGTGAAGGCCTTGACCAGTTCGGCATAGCCGGGCTTGCCGGGATCGAGGGCCTCGACGAGGTCCTGGACGTTGCCCGACACCTGCGGGTTCGCGGCCACCGTGGCGAGGTCGCCGACCGCGCGGTTGCCGATGAGTTCCAGGCTCGTCTTCTTCGTCGTGGCCGCGAACTCCAGCCGGTCGTTGGCGGCCGCCACGAGACCGGCCTTGGCCGAATACCAGCTCACCGTGCCCATGGTGGCCGCGCTGAGGAGCGCCAGGCCGACGGTGATGGCGGGAAGGCGGGCGTTGAGGCTGGAGAACATCGGCATCGGCTCGTCGCACAGGTCTGAAGCCAGCCGTGATACGCCGCCAAGGGTTAAGGTTTGGTCAGGGACAGGTCTCAGGTGCCGATCCCCGATCGTGGCCAGTATCGCCCGGCGGCGGGCAAATCGTTCGAGCGACGGTTCGACGCCGGGCGGCGGCGATGACGCCCGGCGGACTCAAGGTCGGAGGCGAGAATCTTGAGCCCCGGAACCGACGACTATGCGTGCGCCGGGGTCGAGGCGGCGGAGTCCAGGAACATGCGGTAGGCGGGGTTGTCGGTCTCGTCGGTGCAGGGATAGCCGAGGTCGGCGATCGCCGCGTCGAAGCGGCCGCGCTCGGCTTCCGGCACCGCGATGCCCGCCAGGACCCGGCCGTAGTCGGCGCCGTGGTTGCGATAGTGGAACAGGGTGATGTCGAACCCCTCGCCGAGACGGTCGAGGAACTTCATCAGGGCGCCCGGCCGCTCGGGGAACTGGAAGCGGTAGATGCGCTCGTCGGCGAGCCCGGTGGCGCGGCCGCCGACCATGTAGCGGATATGGACCTTGGCCATCTCGTTGTCGCTCATGTCGACGACGGGATATCCGGCCTCGCCGAGGGAGGCCACGAGGGCGTGTTTCTCCGCCACCCCGCCGGCGAGGTTGATGCCGACGAAGATCCGCGCTTCCGGGGTGCCGGCGTTGCGGTAGTTGAACTCGGTGATGGCGCGCGGGCCCAGGCTGTGGATGAAGGCCCGGTAGGCGCCGGGGCGCTCGGGGATCGTGACGCCGAGCAGCACCTCGCGCTGCTCGCCGATCTCGGCGCGCTCGGCGATGTGGCGCAGCCGGTCGAAGTTGAGGTTGGCGCCGCTCGAGATCGCGACCAGCGTGCCGGTCCCCTCCGGGTGCTGCTGCGCGTAGCGCTTGGCCCCCGCCAGGGCCAGGGCGCCGGAGGGCTCGGAGACGGCCCGGGTGTCGTCGAACACGTCCTTGACCGCCGCGCACATGGCGTCGGTGTCCACCGTGATGACCCCGTCGAGGTTGTCGCGACAGAGGCGGAAGGTCTCCGCCCCGGCCTGGCGCACGGCGACGCCGTCGGCGAAGAGGCCGACGGTGGGCAGCATCACGAGGTCGCCGGCGTCGAGGGCGGCCTTCATGCAGGCGGCGTCGTCGGGCTCGACGCCGATCACCTTGGTCTGCGGACGCAGGTACTTCACGAAGGTCGCGACCCCGGCGGCGAGACCGCCGCCGCCGACGGGAACGAAGATCGCCTCGATCGGCCCGGAGTGCTGGGTCAGGATCTCCATGCCGATGGTGCCCTGGCCGGCGATCACGTCGGGATCGTCGAAGGGGTGCAGGAAGGTCAGGCCCTCGGCCGCCTCCCGCTCGCGGGCGTGGCCCAGGGCCTCGTCGAAGGCGTCGCCGTGCAGCACGACCTCGGCGCCTCGCGCACGGCAGGCATCGACCTTGATCGCCGGGGTGGTGCGCGGCATCACGATCACCGCGCGCACGCCGAGTTTCTGCGCCGCCAGCGCCACCCCCTGGGCATGGTTGCCGGCCGAGGCGCAGATGACGCCGCGCGCCAGCACGGCGGGATCGAGCCCCGACATCTTGTTGTAGGCGCCGCGCAGCTTGAACGAGAACACCGGCTGCAGGTCCTCGCGCTTGAGGAGCACCGGCCGGCCGAGACGCTTGGACATGCGCGGCATCGGGTCGAGGGGGCTCTCGATCGCCACGTCGTAGACGCGGGCGGTGAGGATCTTGCGGATGTAGTCGGTCAAGGCTCTGGTATTCCGGGACGTGCGGAGGCCGATGCGGTCGCCGCGCCCACCGACATAGGCGCCGGGACGGCGAGAAGCGAGACGGCCGTGAGGTCGCGCTGCTCAGCCGATCCGCGTCGCCACGCCCGCGAGCCAGACCAGGGCGACGACGATCTGAGCGAGGAAGGCACCGGCGGAGGCCAGATCCTTGACCGTCCCGATCGCCGGATGGTGGGACGGATGCAGGTGGTCGCACAGCTTCTCGACGGCCGTGTTGAGGAATTCCGCCGCCAGCATGAGGAGCAGGCTCGCCACCAGGGCGAGCCGGGTCCACCAGGTCTCGCCGACGAGGCAGGCCAGGGGCAGCCCGGCGGCGAGCAGCGCCAGTTCGAGGCGGATCGCCCGTTCGGTACGGGCACCGTGACGCAGGCCGCGCCAGGAATTGAGGAAGGCGAGCCACAGCGCCGGCATCGCCGCTCAGGTCTCCGCGGCGTTGCCGCCGATCCAACGGGCGAGGATCGGCCCGGTGATCAGCACCACGAACAGCCGCAGGGTCTGGACGGCCAGGACGAAGGAGACGTCCACCTTCGAGCCCACCGCGATGATGGCCACGGAGTCGAGCCCGCCCGGGGAGGTGGCGAGGTAGGCGGTGAGGAAATCGATCGGCAGGAGGAAGGTGATCCCGTAGGCCCAGCCGCCGCACAGCAGGATCAGCCCGGTCGTCGCCACGAGGATGCCGGGCAGGGCCGACAGCGACTCGCGCACCGTCTCGCGCGTGAAGCGCAGGCCCACGTACCAGCCGATCGTGGCATAGGCGGCGTCGAGGAGCGTGGCCGGCAGGGACATGCTGGCCACGCCCGTGGCGTGCAGGACGGCCCCGAGGATCATCGGGCCGATCAGCGCCCCGCCGGGGAGCCCCAGCGCGAGGGAGAGCCCCGCCCCCGTCGCGGCGACGGCCAGGGTCGCGAGCACCGCGAGAAGGCGGGGATCCTCGGGCATGACCTCCCCCGCGCCACCGGGCGCGGCGACGTCCGTCAGCAGCCGCGCCACCACCGAGGCCGAGACCACCACGAGGGCGACGCGCACGTATTGCATGAAGGCGACGAGGCGCGGATCGGACCCGTAGTCCTCCGACATCGCCACCATGGCCGCGGCTCCGCCCGGCGACGAGCCCCAGGCCGCGGTCGCGCCCGGCAGGACCTTCAGACGCGTCAGCACCACCCCGACGATGGCGCCGGCCACCACCGTCACCAGGACGACGGCGAGGATCAGCACTCCGTCCCCGAGGATGGTGCCGACAATATCCGCCGTCACCGATTTCGCCACGAGGCAGCCGACGAGGGCTTGGGCCGTCAGGAAGCCGGGCTTAGGCATGCGGATGGACGCGCCCGAGACCCCGAAGGCGATCGCCGCCAGCATCGGCCCGAGCAGCAGGGCCGCCGGAAAATGCGCGAGGGTCAGGCCGTAGGCCAACGTCCCCGAAACGACGAGGAGGCCGGCCCAGAGTGAGACCGCGGTGAGGGGAGATGTGGCCTGGGGCACCGGCGCGCCGATCACGAGGGACGAGGGCGGCTCGCCCCGGTCGGCGCGGCGCTACACCGGATCGGCCACGCTGTCACGGCGCGCCGGCTTCGTCCGCGGCACCGCGTCGTCGCGGCAGGCGGTGGTGCCCGCGGGCGCATGCGCCCGGAAGAACGCCGCCAGGTGCGACAGGCCGGCCGCGCGCGGGTCGCTCGACCGCCAGGCCAGGGCGATGGTGCGGCCCGGGCCGTCGACGTCGAACCCCCGCGTCACCGTGAGCCCGCTCGGGTCGGGACCGGACGGGGCCGCCAGGGCCGGCAGCAGGGTGTAGCCGGCCCCGGCCGCCACCATCGAGCGCAGGGTCTCGAGGCTGGTGGCATGGCGCCCGGCGGCATTGCCGGCGCCGCAGGCGGCCACGGCCTGGTCCCGCAGGCAATTGCCCTCGTCGAGGAGCAGGAGGTCGGGGCCGGCGACATCGATGGCGCGCAGGGCGCCGCCGCGGGCCAGCGGGTGGTCGGCCGGGCAGGCGAGCAGGAACGGCTCGATGAACAGCGGCGAGACCGTGAGTCCCGAGGTCGGCAGCGGCAGCGAGACCAGCGCCGCGTCGATCCGGCCGTCACGCAGTCCCTCCAGGATCTCGGCGGTGCGCGCCTCGCTGAGGGCCAGCGACAGCAGCGGGAAATCCTGCCGGAGGCTGCGCAGGACCAGTGGAAAGAGGTAGGGCCCCAGCGTCTGGATCGCCGCCAGCACGAGGCGGCCGACGAGGGGGGCGCCGCGCCCCTCGCTCGCCAGGACGAGCAGGCGCTGCGCCTCGGCCAGCACGGTGCGCGCCTGGCGCACGATGCCCTGGCCGGCCAGCGTCGTCATCACCCGGCGGTTGCCGCGCTCGAACAGGGTGAGGCCCAGGCCCTCCTCGAGCTTGCGCACCTGCACGCTCAGGGTCGGCTGGCTGACGTTGCAGCGCTCCGCGGCCCGGCCGAAGTGATGCTCCTCGGCCAGGGCCACCACGTATTCGAGGTCACGCAGGGACAGGCCCGAGATGTTCATAGACAGCGCCTATCACACATTTCGTAACGATGCATTGGCCAAACGACACCAGAGCGAGCATAAGCCCCTCGGAACGATTCCAGGTCTGGGTCCCGAGGAACGCACCTTTCGCGACGGACCCCTGCTTGAAAGGACGGCGACGCGTGCGCACGGCATGTCGCCGTTCCATCCGACCGGCATCCATCCGCCTGCAGGGCGGGCAACAGAGCGGGTCGGAGACAAGTATCGTCGGCTCGCCGAGGTGCGACACGAGCCGAGCATCGGGACGACATCGCGCTATAAAAGGGATTTTACGTGAACGAGATCAAGAATATCGCACTCGATACCAGTACGTTCGTCATGGAGGGCAAGTGCCCGTTCGGCGGTGACCGGATCGGCGGCGCGGTCGGCACCACGCCGTCGCTGTCGGACTGGTACCCCAATCGCCTGAAGGTCGAGCTTCTCCACCAGAACGGTCCGCAGGCCAATCCGCTGGGCGAGGACTTCGACTACAAGGCCGCGTTCGAGACGCTCGATCTCGACGCGGTGAAACAGGACATCAAGTCCTTCCTCACGACGTCGGTGGCGTGGTGGCCGTCCGATTACGGCAACTACGGCCCGCAGATGATCCGCATGGCCTGGCACTCGGCCGGCAGCTACCGGATCTCCGACGGTCGCGGCGGTGCCGGAGAGGCGCTCCAGCGCTTCGCACCGATCAACAGCTGGTGGGACAACGGCAACATCGACAAGTCCCGTCGCCTGATCTGGCCGATCAAGCAGAAGTACGGCGACGCCCTGTCGTGGGGCGACCTGATGATCCTGACCGGCAACTGCGCCCTGGAGATCATGGGCTTCCCGACCTACGGCTTCGCCGGCGGACGTCAGGACGCGTGGGAGGCCGACAACGCGACCTACTGGGGTCCCGAGGTCTGGGACCCGTCGAACGTCACCTCGTTCGACAGCATGGTGACCCGCGACAAACGCTGGCGCGGCCAGAACGGCGACGCCGACTACGATCTCGAGAACCCGCTGGCCGCCTCGCACCAGGCGCTCATCTACGTGAACCCGGAAGGCCCGTACTCCAACGGCGACCCGATGGGTGCGGCGCGCGACATCCGCACCACCTTCACCCGCATGGCGATGAACGACGAGGAGACCGTGGCCCTGATCGCTGGCGGCCACGCCTTCGGCAAGAGCCACGGGATGGTTCCGGCCGATCAGATCGGGCCGCCGCCCGAGATCGCGCCGATCGAGGCGATGGGGCTCGGCTGGCATAACCCGAAGGGCACCGGCGCCGGGCCGAACACCATGACCAACGGCATCGAAGGCAGCTGGACGCCCGACCCGACGAAGTGGGACAACGCCTACCTCGAGAACCTCTTCAAGTTCGAATGGGTGCAGACCAAAAGCCCGGCCGGCGCGTCGCAGTGGACGCCGGCCGATCCGGACGCGCCTAAGACCCCCGACGCTCACATCCCGGGCCAGATGCACGGCCTGATGATGATGACCACCGACATCGCGTTGAAGGTCGACCCCGAGTACCGCAAGATCTGCGAGAAGTTCCTGAACGATTTCGACGCGTTCACGCTCGCCTTCTCGAAGGCGTGGTACAAGCTGACCCATCGCGACATGGGACCCAAGGAGCGCTACCTCGGTCCGGAGGTGAAGATCGAGGACGACCTGCTGTGGCAGGATCCGATCCCGCCGCGTGACTTCGCGCTCATCGACGAGGCCGATATCGCCGCCCTCAAGCGGGACATCCTGGCCACCGGCCTGTCGGTGTCGGACCTCTCGTTCACCGCCTTCTCCGCGGCCGCGACCTACCGCGACAGCGACAAGCGCGGTGGCGCCAACGGCGGCCGGCTCGCCCTGGCTCCGCAGAAGGACTGGGCGATCAACCAGCGGACGGTACCGGTGGTGGCCGCACTCAGGCAGGTCGCCGAGGCGTTCAACGGGAAGTCGGCCGGCAAGCGGGTGTCGCTGGCCGACCTCATCGTCCTCGGCGGATGCGCGGCGGTGGAAAAGGCGCTGGCCGACGGCGGCCATGCGGCGACCGTGCCGTTCACGCCCGGCCGGGTCGACACGACCCAGGATCGGACCGACATCGAGATGTTCGAGTGGCTGAAGCCCGTGGTCGACGGCTTCCGCAACTTCGTGGCCGACGACTTCGCGGCGATCACGGCAGGGCGGGTCTCGCCCGAGGAGCTCTTCCTCGATAAGGCCTACCTGCTCACGCTCACGGCCCCCGAATGGGTCGCACTGGTCGGCGGCCTGCGTGCGTTGGGTGCCAATCACGACGGGTCGAAGCACGGCCAGTTCACGGATCGGGTCGGCGTGCTGTCGAACGACTTCTTCGTCAACCTCACGAGCGTCGACCTCGACTGGCGCAAGGACGACGAGACCGGCATGACCTTCACCCTGGCCGATCGCGCCAGCGGCGAGGCCAGGTTCACCGCGACCCGCTGCGACCTGGTGTTCGGGTCGAACTCCCAACTCCGCTCCGTCGCCGAAGTCTATGCCAGCAAGGGTGGCGAGGCGCGCTTCGCCAAGGACTTCGTGAAGGTGTGGAACAAGGTGATGATGCTCGACCGCTACGACGTCAAAGCCCACTAAAGGCGAGCGGGACGCCGGGCGGCGACGGAACCGCCCGGCACCCTCTCACCCCGGTGAAGCCAGGGCCGTCTCTCTCGGATCGCGGGAGGCGGCCCTTTTGTGTTGCGACCGCCGTCGATCCTGCGCCGATGATGCCGACCTTATGCGGACCCGATCATCGCGCGCCCGATCATGCCAGTTCCGGTCGACCGCTGCGTGATGCGGAAACGGGCTTCTCTCGGGCGCCGCGCGGGCTTGCCGATACGGCCATCGGATCGGCCGGACGCCTCGTCGCGCCGCAATCCCTTGCGGAGATCCCGTGCCGCGATCCCTTGCGGAGCCTTGGGGCGTGGGCCACATCTGCCCGGTACGCGCTTAGCGCGATCGTCACGTCCGGAGCCCAGCCATGGCGATCATCGAGACCCTCGATCCGACTGCCGCGGATCGCTTCGCCGGTGCCGCACGCACCGGGGAGGCCGACCGGCGCGCGGCCGCGGAAGCGGCGATGCTGCGCTTGGAGCAGTTCGCCCACGTCATGGACGCGGCGTTCGTCATCCCCGGCATCAACCGACGGGTCGGCGTCGACGCGGTGCTCGGCTTGGTGCCCGGCCTGGGCGATCTCGCCGGCGTGTGCCTGTCGTCCTATGTCGTCTACGAGGCCCGGCGGCTCGGCGCGCCGCGCTGGCTTCTGGCCCGCATGGCGATGAACGTCGCCTTCGACGGCGCCGTGGGCATCGTTCCGTTGGCTGGCGACATCTTCGACGCCGCCTTCAAGGCGAACCTGCGCAACGTTCGCCTTCTGCGCCGCCACCTCGAGCGCAGCGGCAAGATCCGGCCCAGCGTGATCGAGGGCACGGCATACCGCATCGACGGCTGAGCCCGACGCTGGTAGGGCGGTGGTCGTGAACGAGATCGCCCACCCGCCCGCCAACCTGCCCGTCGCTCCGCCGGTGAAGGGTGGCCTCTCGCCCTTGAATCGCCGCCGGCTCGCGAATTTTCGCGGCAACCGACTCGGGTTCTGGTCGTTCGTGGTCTTCCTCGTCCTGTTCGGGCTCAGCCTGTTCGCCGAGTTCATCGCCAACGACAAGCCGATCGTCGTGTCCTACAAGGGCGAGATCCTGTTCCCGGTTCTCGTCGACTATCCCGACGAGAAGTTCGGCGGCTTCTATGCCCGGCCCGACTATCGCTCGGCCGAGACCCGCAAGGAGATCGCCGACAACGGCTGGGCGATGTGGCCGCCCATCCCCTATTCCTACGACACCATCATCAACGGCCTGCCCACCCCCTCGCCGTCGCCCCCGACCTGGATGCTCACCGAGGACCAGTGCCGGCCGGTGGCCGAGCGGACCGGCGGCACCGGTTGCCGCGACATCGAGTGGAATTGGCTCGGCACCGACAACACCGCCCGCGATGTCCTCGCGCGGATCATCTACGGCTTTCGCATCTCGGTTCTGTTCGGGCTCATCCTGGCCGCGATCTCCTCGGTGATCGGCGTGATCGCCGGGGCGGTGCAGGGCTACTTCGGGGGGTGGGTCGACCTCGCGCTGCAGCGGTTCATCGAGGTCTGGAGCGCGATCCCGACGCTCTATCTCATCATCATCATCTCGGCCTTCATCGCGCCGGGCTTCTTCGTCCTCCTCGGCATCCTGCTCCTGTTCTCCTGGGTCGCGCTGGTGGGCGTCGTACGGGCCGAGTTCCTGCGCGCGCGCAACTTCGAGTACGTCCGCGCCGCCCGTGCCCTCGGCCTGTCGAACGTCCGCATCATGAGCCGCCACCTCCTGCCCAACGCCATGGTGGCGACGCTGACCTTCCTGCCGTTCATCCTCAACGGATCGATCTCGACGCTGACCTCCCTCGACTTCCTCGGCTTCGGCCTGCCCCCCGGCTCGGCTTCGCTCGGAGAGCTGCTGGCGCAGGGCAAGGACAACATCCAGGCGCCGTGGCTCGGGCTTACCGGTTTCATCGTCGTCGCGGTGATGCTGAGTCTGCTCATCTTCGCCGGTGAGGCGGTGCGCGACGCTTTCGATCCGCGGAAGACGTTCGCGTGAGCTTATCGGGGCGCCGCTGCCGGAGCGAACACAGAAACGATTGTCAACCCGATCGGACGAAAACGGCTACGTTGTCCGATCACGCTTAGAGGATGTTAGCTTTTTGGGCTATCATTTGCTGGCTTACCGCGTCCTGACGGTGCCCATCAAATGACTCCCTCGTTATCAGGATCGGCCGCGGCCATCGAGGCCCGTCGCCTTACCGCACTGCGCTCCTACCGCGTCATCGACACCGTGGCGACGCCCGAGTTGGGCCGCCTGACCGCCCTCGCCGCCGCGAGCCTCGGGGTTCCGATGGCATGGGTCGCGCTGCTGGACCACGATACCTGCCGCCGCCATGCCTGTGTCGGGACCACGACGACCCAGGTTCCACGCCACGGCGCGCCGTGCGCCGCAGCGATGGCCGCCGACGAGGTCTTCGTCGTTCCCGACGTCACCTGCGATCCGCGTCTGTCCGCAGGATCGTCGGCCGATTGGCCGGAGAACCTACGGTTCTTCGCCGGTGCCGCCCTCGTCACCGCAGCCGGCGATCGGCTGGGGGCGCTGTGCATCGGGGATACCGAGGCCAACGCCACCTTCTCGGTCGAAGCCCGGCAGATGCTGGCGAGTTTCGCGGCCCTGGCGATGGCGCACCTCGACCTGCGCCGGTCCGACGTCCTCAACGCCGCCTCGGCCGGGTTCGCCAAGGCGTCCGAATACTCGTTCATCGCCATCGACGAGAGCGGCACGATCACCTTCGTCAACCCGGCCGGCGAGGCGCTGTTCGGCTACGAGCCCGGCGAGATGATCGGGCAGGACATCGAGATCATCATCCCCGAGCCGTTCCGGAAGGCGCACAAGGTCGGCCTCGCCCGCATCGCCTCGGGCTGTCCCACCAAGCTCGCCGGCCGCACCATCGAGCTCCCCGGCCAGCGCCGCGACGGCAGCGTCTTCCCGATGGAATTCTCGATGTCGATCTGGGAGGACCGGGTCGGCATCGGCATCGGCGCGATCATGCGCGACATCAGCGAATGGCGGGCGCGGGACGCCAAGCTCATCCAGATGGCCCACCACGACAAGCTCACCGGCCTCATCAACCGGGCCTCGTTCGACGAGGACCTTCAGACCGTTCTGGCGGGGGGGCGCCACGCCACGGTCATGCTGCTCGACCTCGACGGCTTCAAGGAGGTGAACGACAGCCTCGGCCATGCCATCGGCGACGCTTTGCTCCAGGCGGTTGCGATCCGGCTGCCGACCTGCGTCGGCGGAACGGTGACGGTGGCCCGGTTCGCGGGCGATACCTTCGCCCTCCTGTTTCCCGGGTCCGGCGATCCGCTGGCGGCCGGAACCTGCGCCGCCACGATCCTCGATACCTTCCAGGCACCGTTCGAGATCAGCGGCCACACCTTCCATGTGAGCATCAGCATCGGCGTGGCGATCGGCACCGGCCCGGAGATCACCGGCGACGAGCTGGTGGCGGATGCGGACCTCGCCCTCTACCGGGCCAAGCGCGACGGCCGGCACTGCATGCGCCTGTTCGATCCCACCCTGCGCAGCGCCATCGTCGCCCGGCGCGCCCTGCACGACGAGGTCACGCGCGGCCTCGAAGCGTCGGAATTCGTCCTGCATTACCAGCCGCAGGTCTGCCTGGTGAACGGACGCATGATCGGCGTCGAGGCGCTGCTGCGCTGGCAGCATCCCCAGCGGGGCCTGCTGCTGCCCGGCGCCTTCATCGAGACTCTGGAAGCCCATCCCCTGGCCGCCACCCTCGGCCGCTGGATCGTCGCGGAGGCGTGCCGCCAGTCGGCGGCCTGGCGCGCCGCCGGCCTGCCGCCGATCCGTGTGGCGGTGAACCTGTTCGGATCGCACCTTCAGGAGGGCTCGCTCGCCCGCGAGGTGATGAGCGGGCTCGCCCAGCACGGCCTGCCGGCCGACGCCCTCGAGATCGAGGTGACCGAGCGCATCGCCCTCCAGGCCGACAGCACCGTCCTCGATCCCATCCGGGAGTTGCATCGCCTGGGCGTCGCCATCGCCTTCGACGATTTCGGCACCGGCTACGCCTCGCTCAGCTCCCTCAAGCGGTTTCCGCTGAACCGCCTCAAGATCGACCGCAGCTTCGTGCGCGACATCCTCACCGACGTGCACGACGCCGAGATCGTGCGCGCGATCCTCGGAATGGCCCACAGCTTCGGCCTCGACGTCATCGCCGAAGGCATCGAGACCTTCGAGCAGCAGGAGATCCTGCGCCGTATGGGCTGCCGCGAGGGCCAGGGCTATCTCTACGGCAAGGCGATGGCGCCGGGTGCCATCGCGGCTCTGCTCGAACGCAAGCCCCCTTGGCAGACCGTCGCCAGCGCCGCCTGAAGTCCCGATGCGGGCCCGCCCCGTGTGGCGGTCCCGCCGGCTGTGATCAGAGCGGCTGGGTGGTCTGCACGCCGAGAAGCCAGCCACGGGCGCGCTGGAGGAGGGCGGGCCGCACCCGTGCCACGTCGTCGTCGTCCACGAGGGGGGATGTCGACAGGGCCGCCAGGTAGGCGGTCTCGCTCTCGCGGCAGGTCCGCACGGCGGTGTCGGCCGCCAGCGTCCGGCTCGTCAGAACGGCCTGCAGGCTAAAGCTGCGCTCGAGGCAGCCGCGCCATGTGGCATGGAGGGTCGCCACGTCGCCGGCGCTCGCGGGGATCGCCGATCCCGCCAGACCGACCGCCAGGATCATGCCGCGCAGGGTCGCGTTTCGCATCGTCCAGGTCCGGTCCGTCATGGGCTCGAGCCCTCCGTCACAGGCCGACGATGCCCTTGCGACGCCTAATATTTCCTTACCGTTAAGGACGTGTCTTCGTCCCGATGTGGGACGCTCCTCGAAGGTTCGGCGTCCTCCCGGTCCACGTTCCGCTGGCCGAACGTCGGTTCGCCGCGGGCCTCCGTCGTGGAGTCGTGGGGCGATGACCGCTCTGCCTCAGCGGTTGGCCGTGGTCACCGGCGAGGCTGCGCGGCCGAGGGAAACCCAGCCGATGCCGGCCTGGCTCTCGCGCTTGATGAAGGTGTAGCCGGTCTGACGCCAGGGCAGGACGCTGCTGGTCTTGTTGTCGAGGATGATGTCGCCCCGGTCGGTGATCAGGGTCAGGACGGCGTGTCCCTCGCCCTTCTCGTCGATCACGACCGTCATCCGCATCGCGCGGCGCGAAAGGCCGGCCTCGGCCAGCATCCGACGCTTGACGAGCTGGAAGTCCTCGCAATCGCCGGCGCCGTCCTCGGCGAGGTCCCAACGGTCGGCCGAACCCCAATGGTCGAGGTCGGTGATCGCCCGCAGGGACTTGTTCACCTTGCGGTTGACGGAGACGATGGTGTTCCAGACCGCGGGGCTGAGCGTGATGACGGCCGCCTCGGCGGTCGAAACCGCGCATTCGGCGGCATAGCTCTGGCAGAACTCCGTCCAGGCCGCGATGGGGCGGGCGTCGGCTCCGGCGACGATGGCGCTGGGTGCGGCCGGCAGCGACGCGAACGTCTGGGCCTCCGCAGCCGAGCCGGCGATCAGGCCGGCGAGGATCGGCAGACCGATGCCGCAAAGGGCACGGGCAGCCTTGACGAAGCGCGACGGGGTGTTCTGAAGAGTGGAACTCGCGACCCGCATGACCCTGCCCGTCTCGTTAATCTGCCGTTAACGAACGGTCTCATGGCGGCGGTTTCTCGGCAATCGGCGAGTTAATAAAAGGTTAACACGACCGGTCGCATTGCGCGCAGCTCCTTTGCCGGCGACCGATCCTCCGCCGGGTCCCCCCGGCGGGCCCGCCTCTTGCCGATCGGACGCCGTTCGCCATGTTGTGGCGTAAGGGGACGCCGATCGACGAGGATCGACCGTGATACGCTCTACCGCCTTCGTACCGTTCGCCCTGCTGCTCTCGTGCCTTTCCGCCGGAGCGCAGGACGGGCTCGTGATCGATTCCTCCCGCAAGGCCGTGCTCATCCACGGCAACTACTGCGGTCCCGGCAACAGGGCGCCGCGTCCGCCGGTCGACGCCCTCGATACGGCCTGCATGCACCACGACGCCTGCTCGCCGCCCCGCGGGCAGATCGCCACCTGCGCCTGCAACGATCAGCTCAACCGCGAGGCGGCCGCGGTCGCCGACGATCCGTCCGAGCCGGACAGGGTGCGCGACACCGCCGAGCTGGTCGCCGCGACGGCGCTGGCGCTCCCCTGCCGCTGACCGGTGCCCGCTCGGGGACGGCGACCGGGTCGAGCACCCGCGCTTGCCAAAGCGGAGGCCCTTGCTAAAGCGTGGGCATGACCGAGCCTCCGCATCGCCAGATCGCCCGTGCCCTGGTCTTCGATCCCCGCGAGCGCCTTCTGCTCATCGAGTACGAGGCGGTCCGGCCGTTCGATCCGGTGGACCCGGAGCGTCGCGGGTTCTGGTTCATGCCCGGCGGTGGGATCGAGTTTGGCGAGACGCCCGAACAGGCCTGTCGCCGCGAACTCGCAGAGGAAATCGGGCGGCCCGATGTCGATCTCGGTCCGTGCGTGGCGACCTGCGACGGACCGTTCCATCTCTTCCGGACATCGCGCATCGCGCACGAACGCTACTTCGTCGTGCGCCTGCCCGACGATCGGATCGACACGGCACGACTTGCCGAGACCGAGGACAATCCCGTCCGCGGCGTGCGCTGGTGGAGCTCGAGCGACCTCGACGCCACCTCGGAACGGATCGAACCTCGTGGCCTGGCCGCGCTCGCGCGGCGTATCCTCAACGGCGATGTGCCGGGCTCCCCCGTCACCCTGTCGTGGCACGACTCTTGACGGTCGCCCTACCCGTCCCACGTTTATCCCCGCCCGTCCACACCTTGGAGATGTCCGTATGTTTCCCGAAGCCCTGACCTCCGGCTACCGCCATTTTCTCGACGATCGCCTGCCCAAGGAGGTCAGCCGTTACGCCACCGTGGCCGAGGGCCAGAGTCCCGAGGTGCTGCTCATCGGCTGTTGCGACAGCCGCGTCTCGCCCGAGGTGATCTTCGACACGGGGCCGGGCGAACTCTTCATCGTGCGCAACGTCGCCAACATCGTGCCGCCGTTCGAGGCCGGGGGCCAGTATCACGGAACGTCGGCGGCCATCGAGTTCGCGGTGCAGGCGCTGGAGGTCAAGCATATCGTCGTGCTCGGGCATGCCACCTGCGGCGGCATCAAGGCCTATGCGACGCAGCCGAAGCCCCTGTCGGAGGGCAACTTCATCGGCAAGTGGGTCTCCCTCGTCGGTCCGGCCGCCGAGAAGGCGGAGACCCAGAGCGGGCCCGACTACATGACCCGCCTCGAGTACGCGATGGTCGCCCAGAGCCTCGAGAACCTGATGACCTTCGCCTTCGTGCGCGAGCGGGTCGAGGATGGCCGACTGCAGCTGCACGGCGCTCACTTCGGCATCGCCAAGGGTGAACTCCTGGTCCGCGATCCGACCACGGGCGATTTCGCTCCGGCGATCGACCAGAATGGGCAGAAGGTGTCGCCGACCTCGCTGATCAACTGCGTGGAGCCTTGAGCCCAGCTGCCGACCGCGCAAACGAAAATGGCGGGCCATCGGCCCGCCATTCCATATGGTCGCTGTCGGGCGTCGCGACGCACCGTTCAGCGAGCGCCGGGAAGAGCCTGGGCCATCCGGTAATGCCCCTCGAGCACCGGCAGAGCCTGCTCGGCGTGGGCGCGAAGCGCGGGGTTGGTGCCGGTGGCGGCATAGGACCGGTACATCCCGATCGTCATCTCGTGCGACTGGACCTGCATGCTCCCGTAGAGGCGGTCGAAACGCTGGCCCGAGGGGGCGGCGGCGAGTTCGGCCAGCATCTGCTGCTGCTGCGGGTTCAGGGGAACCATGGTGGTGCCGGCGGTGGTGTCGACGTCACGGGTCATCATCCGGCTGCCGGTGGAGGCGCCGCGCGCCGCTCCGCTACCGAGACCCTCGACAGCCCCGACCGGACCACCGCTGAGCGTACCGCCGACGACGCCCGCCGCTGCACCGGTCGCGGCACCGACCGCGCCACCGGCCACAGCCAACGGGGCCTCGATCAGACCGCCGATGGGACCGCCGTTGGAGGCCATCACGTTACGCTCGCCGCCCGCGAGAGCGACGTTGGCGGCGCGGTGGTCGCGCACGGCATCGCGGGCGAAGCGCAGGACGGCCGGGTTGCGGCTCTTGTCGAGGGCGATCTGGCTCGACTGGATCTCGAAGGCGTTCGCCTGCATCGCCGCCATACGGAAATCGCCCTGCATGGTCTGCGCGGCAGCGGGGGCCGAGATCACGGCGACGGCGGCGGTGAACGCTGCGTAAGTCTTGTTCATGGTCATCCTCGAATATGGTTTCGACGAACGATGGATGCGACCGTCGTCGGTCGGCCGCATCGCAATCGTCGGTGCGACCCGTCAACGGGGCCTGCTTCTATTGGTTCCTGCCCGATGGGTCAGGCTATTGCTGCGTCGCCCGAGAATACTATAGCCACGCTTGATCGGTCGGATACGGATCGTCGACGCTGATGCTGCGGGCGATCCAGGTCTTGCGGGCGATGGCGGCCCTGATGGTCGTCATGCACCACGCCACGGTGGAAGCGGTCATCCTGGCCGACCGGGGCGGCGTGGCGTTCGCTGCGATCGGAGTGCTCCCGTGGGCCGCCGGGGTCGACGTGTTCTTCGTCATCTCGGGCTTCATCATCGTTCATGCCGCCGCCCCGCTGTACGGGGTGAGGGGTGGTTGGCGGCGCTTCCTCGCCCACCGCGTTGCCCGTCTGGTTCCCCTCTACTGGCTGGCGAGCGGCCTGTACCTCGCCGTCGTGCTGGCCCTGCCGGGGCTGCTCTCCAACGGCGGGCGCGGGCTCGCCGAGCCCGGCTTCGTGATCGCATCGCTGCTGTTCTGGCCGGTGCTCGACCCCGACGGCCGGGCCCAGCCGCTCTATTCCCTGGGCTGGACGCTCCAGTGCGAGATGGCGTTCTACCTGCTGTTCGCGGTCGCTCTGGGCTGGGGGCGCCGTGCCGCCGTCGCCTGGGTCGCCGGCGTCCTCGGCCTTCTGGCCGGATTGCACGTGCTGGTGCCGGACCTGGCGATGCCCCTGGCGTTCTGGAGCGCTCCGATCGGCCTCGAATTCGCCCTCGGCGCCGCGGTCGGCCTGGCACGGGCGGAGGGCCTGCGGCTGTCGCTGGCGTCTCGGCTCGCCTTGGCGCTCGTCGGCCTCGCGCTGCTGTCGGTCGCGCCCGAGCCCGATGCCGTGGCGCGGCCGCTCGCCTACGGCCTGCCGGCGATGCTGCTGGTGGCGGCCGCCGGGCTCGGTGCGTCCGCCGGGCGGGCGACGTCGTCGTCCCTGCCGTGGCGGTTCGGCATCCACCTGGGGGACGCCTCCTACGCCCTCTACCTCGTTCATCCCTTCGTGCTGCGCGGCCTGCGCGGCGCGATCACCGGTCTCGCCCTGCCGATCTCGCCCTCGGCGTCCATGGCCGCGATGATCATGATGGCGGCGGCGATCGCCCTCGCGGTCCACCGCTACGTCGAGCGCCCGATGGTCGCCCGCGCCCGCCGCTGGCTCGATCCGGCCGGCACCGGAACCCGGCCGAAGCCGGTCGACGGACCCTGAAGAGGCCCATCGAGCGACCGGCGGGGCGTTTTCCCTCGACCCGTTCCGAATACCGGGCTCCCCTTTTCGAGCCGATGCGCTAGCCTCCGCCATCGTCGCGATCCGACAGGCCGAGGTGCCGCATCCATGAAGACGCTTCTCGTCCCCGTGGCCCTTCACGATTCCCTCGACTCGGTGTTCGAGACCACGCGCATCGTGGCGACCCTGTTCGGTAGCCTGGTGGAGGGGGTCTCCCTCCGGCCGGCCCTGGCGGAATACGTCCCCGTCGACATGGTGGGCGGCATGACGTGGCTGCGCGACGAGGAGGCCGACAAGGCGGAGGCCGAAGCCGCAGGCCGCCGGTTCGTCGACTTCATGTCCAACGCCGGCCTGCCGCTGGCGCAGGAGGGACCCTGCACCCCGGAGGCCGTCGCCAAGGCAGGACCCCGCTACCGCTGGCGTCCCGACGTCCCGGCCGGCGACGCCTTCCTCGGCCATTACGCGCGGCTGTTCACCGCCACCGTGGTCGGCCGGCCCGGCGCGGACGACGGCAGTCCGCGCATGACCACTTTCGAGACGGCCCTGTTCGAAGGAGGGCGCCCGATCCTGCTGGCGCCGCCCAAGCCCCCCGCGAGCCTGGGCACCGCCGTCATGATCGCCTGGAACGGCTCGACCGAGACCGCGCGGGCGGTGGCCTTCGCGATGCCGTTCCTGCGCAAGGCCGCCCGCATCCGGGTCATCAGCGTCGAGGGCGGGACGGTCCCGGGTCCGAGTGCGGAAGACCTGGCGCGGGCGCTGGCCTGTGAGGGGATCGAGGCCGACCACAGCGCCCTTCCGGCCGGGCGGCGCACCCCCGGCGAGGTCTTTCTCACCGAGGCGCAGGCCTATGGCTGCGATCTCCTGATCAAGGGCGCCTATACCCAGAGCCGCCTGCGCCAGATGATCTTCGGCGGCCCCACCAGCCATCTGCTCGCGCATGCCGAGATCCCGATGCTGCTGGCCCACTGAGCGCAGCGCACGAAATCGACCGGCGCCGAGGGCACCATCCGCCGAATGGCGGGTTTTCCGGTGCCGGCCCTCGCACCGTTGGGCGACGGCCTGCAGCCCCCGAAGGATCGAGACCCGGTCATGACGTCTGCCACTCTCACGTTCGCCAGGACGGGCGTCGCGATCGCCGCCCTCATGGGCGCTCTCACCGCCGGCGCTTCGGCGCTCCGGGCCGAGACCTTGAAGGTGTACCGCGGGACGATCGAGGACGCCGACAGCGAGAAGGCGACGATCAGGACCCGATCCGGCCAGAGCGTCGTCCTGACCTTTCCCGAGCGGCCGAAGATCTTCTCGGCGCTGACGGGGCGTCTCTCGGACGTGAAGCCGGAGAGCTACATCGGCGCGACCGCGATGCCGCAGCCCGACGGCACGCAGAAGGCGCTGCAGCTGACGGTCTTTTCCTCCAGCCTCAGGGGAACGTCGGACGGACATGCGCCCTCCGATCTCGTGGACGGCGCCGCCACCACGAACGGCGCGGTCCAGACCCTCGAGGGGACGAAGGGTCGCGTCATCACCGTCCGCTACCGCGACGGCGAGAAGACCATCGTCGCCGACGACGGTACGCCGGTGAACCTCGTCGATCCCGGCGACAAGAGCCTTCTGATCTCCGGTGCGCCGATCGTCGCCTTCACCCAGCCCGCACCAGGCGGCAAGATCCGGGCTGTCATCGTGGTCGTCGGCCGTAACGGCACCGTTCCGGCCATGTGAGGCGTATACGCGGTCGTTCTCAGGCCAGCGTCCGGCCGAAGTCGCCGATGCGGTCGAGGGCCGCGTCGAGGGTGTGATCCGCCTTGGCGAAGCAGAACCGCACGATGTGGCGCACCGGGTCCGCGGTGTAGAAGGCGCTGACCGGGATCGCGGCGACCCCGTAGTCCGACACGAGCGTGCGGCAGAAGGCGACGTCGTCGGCGATGCCCAAGTCCGCGATGTCGATGTTGAGGAACCACGTCGCCTGCGCCGGAAGAACCGTGAACCCCCGCTCCGCCAAACCGCGCGCCAGCCGGTCGCGCGATCGCGCGAACCCGGCGCGCATCTCCTCGAAATAAGCCCTGTCCTTGGCCAGCCCGTAGGCGACGGCTTCCTGGAGGTTGGGCGGCGTCGTGAAGGTCAAGAACTGATGGGCCTTCGACAGGCCCTTCATGAGGGTCGGTGCCGCCATGACGAAGCCGACCTTCCAGCCGGTGAGGCTGAAGATCTTTCCGGCCGAGCCGATCTTCACCGTCCGCTCGCGCATGCCGGGGACGGCCATGAGCGGGAGGTGTCGGCGCCCGTCGAAGACGAGGTGCTCCCAGACCTCGTCGCAGACCGCGACGACGTCGAAACGCTCGCAGAACCCCGCCAGCATGGTGAGATCGTCCTCGGCCAGGACCGTCGCGCTCGGATTGAGCGGATCGTTGAGGACGACGACCCTCGTCCTCTCGCTGAACGCAGCGGCGAGGGCCGCCTCGTCGAGGCCGAAGTGCGGGGGCCGCAGCGTCACGACCCGCGGGATGCCGCCCGCCCTCAGGACCAACGGCCGGTAGGCGTCGTAGGCGGGTTCGAACAGCACGACCTCGTCGCCCGGCTCGATCAGGGCCAGAAGCGAGGCGGCCAGGGCCTCCGTCGCCCCCGAGGTCACCATCACCTCCGTCTCCGGGTCGAGCGTCAGCCCCTGGTGCCGGCCGTAATGGGCGGCGATGGCCTCGCGCAGGATCGGCAGGCCCATCATCGGCGGGTACTGATTGTAGCCTTCCAGCAGCGCGCGGGCCGCCGTCTCGCGGATGTCCGCCGGGCCGGGATCGTCGGGAAAGCCCTGGCCGAGGTTGATCGCGCCGTGATGGCGGGCCAGGCCCGACATCACTTCGAAGATGGTGGTCGGAAGATCAGCGAAGACGGGGTTCATGAGACGAAACCGCGGAAAGAAGACGAGGGCGCCGGCTTCACCGCGCCTAGCATGGTGGAAGAGCGGTACATATCCCGACGTCGCGTGCGCAGGCGCACCCTCGACAACGGTCGATCTCTGACGATTGTTGACATTCATCAGCCGTGATTTAGCTTTCGCTCACGGCTGGAGCGGCGCTCGCTTCGGTGGAACTCCGCCCCCTCGTTTCGTCGGGGCCGATGTGCCGCTCCGGTCGTTTCTCGCCGCGAACGCCCCCTCACGGGGCAGGCAAACGTTCGATGAAGTGATACCGGGCGGTATCCCGAACCAGCCCTGCGAACGCGATGTCGAGCCGGACCTGCATCATTCTCGCCTGCCTCGTCGCCGTCACCGGCGCGGGGCTGCGCCTCGCCGTTCCGGTGACCCCCGCCGACGACGCGTTCCGGGAGATGCTGAGGCTCTACCGGACCCTCGAGGACAGGCCCCGGTGACGGCGGACGGCAATACCCGGAAACACTGACGCCGCACTGGCGACGCATTGGCGGCCCAGTTGGTATGCCATGCTCGACGTGTCGCTGCTTCACGATGCCGGTTTCCCCCGGCGCGGCTGTTCCGCCCGGCCGGGATGTCAAACCGCGTGGCCGGCCCCATCTTGGGCGAGCACCAGGTCGGGGTCGACGTCGGGCGCCGGATCGGCTGCCGACCATTCGCTTCGCATGGTGCTCCGCGCCGGGCGATCGGGCTTGTATCGATGAACGACAGCACCCCTATCCGCACCGAGACGGCGCGCGACTATTCCGAGCCCAACCCCACCGTGACGCGTCGCTCCAGGAGCGGCTGGATCTGGTTCCTGCTCCTCCTCGCGGCGGCGGGCGGCGGCTACTACGCCTACCGGACCTACTCTATCCCCAAGGGCGAGCAGGCCAAGACGGAGGCCGCGGCCGAGCCGGGCCGCGGCAGGGGGCGCGGCGGCCGGACCGGCGACCCGGCCCAGGCGGTGGGCATCGCCCGGATCACAGCCGGCGACATTCCCGTGGTGCTGTCGGGGCTCGGGACCGTGACACCGCTGGCCACCGTCACCGTGCGCTCGCAGATCAGCGGCTACCTCACCCAGATCGGCTATCGCGAGGGCCAGATGGTGAAGCGCGGCGACTTCCTCGCTCAGATCGACCCGCGCATCTACGAGGCGCAGCTCGCCCAGTTCGAGGGGCAGCTGCAGCGCGACCAGGCGCTCCTGCAGAACTCCAAGCTCGACCTCGCCCGCTTCCAGCGGTTGTCGCAGCAGGATTCGATTTCGAAGCAGAACGTCGACACGCAGGCGGCCCTCGTCAAGCAGAACGAGGGCACGGTGGCCGCCGACCAGGCTCTCGTCGATCAGCAGAAGCTCAACATCGCCTACTGCCGGATCACATCGCCGGTGGAGGGCCGGGTCGGCCTGCGTCAGGTCGATCAGGGCAACTACGTCACCGCCGCCTCCACCGCCCTCGTGGTGGTGACGCAGCTGCATCCGATCTCGGTCTTGTTCACGCTGCCCGAGGACGATGTCGCGCGCGTGATGAAGCGCATCCGCGCCGGAGCCAAGCTCACGGTGAAAGCCTACGACCGCGGCGACACCGTCGAGGTCGCCAGCGGGTCGCTGGACACGGTCGACAACCAGATCGACACGAGCACCGGCACGGTCAAGCTGCGCGCCATCTTCGACAACAAGGACGACGCGTTGTTTCCCAACCAGTTCGTCAACGCCAAGCTCACCGTGGACACCCTGGCCGACGTCCCCATCGTGCCCACCGCCGCGATCCTGCGCGGTACGCCCGGCACCTACGTCTATCTCCTCGACGGCGACAGCAAGGTGGTGGTGCGTCCGATCAAGCTCGGCGAGAGCGACGGGCCGCGCACCGCCGTGATCTCGGGGCTGCAGGTCGGCGACCGGGTCGTGGTCGACGGGACCGACCGGCTTCGCGACGGCGCGCCGGTGCGGGTCATCGAGGACAAGGCGGCTGACGGCAAGACGGCTGACGGCAAGATATCGGACGGCAAGCCCGCCGACGCTCAGCCCGGTACGCCCACTGCCGAAGGGGCGGCGGCCGCCACCGGCGCGTCGATGCCGGCCGCTCAAGGCCAGCCCGGCGCGGAAGCGCCCAAGCGCGAGCGCCGCCGCCGCGAGCAGGCGCCGTGATGGCGCACCGCGTTTCGATGTTCGGCCGCGGTCCGGGCCCGGTCCGGGGGGAGGGGCGTCACGGCGTGCCAGCCGCGGCGCGCACCCGATGAACCCGTCGCGCCTCTTCATCCTGCGACCCGTCGCGACGACGCTCCTGATGCTGGCGATCCTCATCGTCGGCATGGTGTCCTACGTGAACCTGCCGGTCTCGGCCCTTCCCGCCGTCGACTATCCGACCATCCAGGTTCAGACCTTCTATCCGGGCGCCAGCCCGGAGGTGATGACCTCGGCGGTGACCGCGCCGCTGGAGCGGCAGTTCGGCCAGCTCGCCAACCTCAACCAGATGTCCTCGCAGAGCTCGGCGGGCGCGTCCGTCGTCACCCTGCAGTTCAACCTCGACCTGCCCCTCGACATCGCCGAACAGCAGGTCCAGGCGGCCATCAACGCCGCCGGCAACCTGCTGCCGAGCGACCTGCCGGCGCCACCGATCTACGCCAAGGTCAACCCGGCGGATGCGCCGGTGCTGACCCTGGCCCTGACCTCGGCGACGCTGCCGCTCACGCAGGTGCGCGATCTCGCCGAGACGCGCCTGGCGCAGAAGATCTCGCAGGTCCCCGGCGTCGGCCTCGTCAGCGTCGGCGGCGGCCAGCGCCCGGCGGTGCGGGTGCAGTTCAACGCGCGGGCCCTGGCCGCCTACGGGCTCAACATCGACGACCTGCGCACCACGATCGCCAACCTCAACGTCAACACGCCCAAGGGGACCATCGACGGGCCGACGCAGTCCTACGCCATCAACGCCAACGACCAGATCCGCGACCCGGCCGCCTACAAGGATGCGATCATCGCCTACAAGGCCGGCTCGCCGGTGCGGATGTCGGACGTGGCCGACGTCGTCGACGGCGCGGAGAACACCAAGCTCGGCGCCTGGATGGACGAGACGCCGGCCGTCATCCTCAATATCCAGCGCCAGCCCGGCGCCAACGTCATCAGCACCGTCGACAAGATCAAGGCGCTGCTGCCGCAGCTGCAGGCGACGCTGCCGGGCGCCATCACGGTGACGCTGCTCACCGACCGCACCGTCACCATCCGCGCTTCCGTCCACGACGTGCAGGTCGAACTGGCGCTGGCCATCGGCCTCGTCGTCCTGGTGATCTTCCTGTTCCTGCGCAGCGTCGCCGCCACCCTGATCCCGAGCCTGTCGGTGCCGCTGTCGCTGATCGGCGCCCTCTCGATCATGGACCTCTACGGGTTCTCCCTCGACAACCTCTCCCTGATGGCGCTCACCATCGCCACGGGTTTCGTGGTCGACGACGCCATCGTGGTGATCGAGAACATCTCCCGGCACGTGGAGGAGGGCGATCCGCCGTTCGAGGCGGCGCTCAAGGGTAGCCGGGAGATCGGCTTCACCATCATCTCGCTCACCGTGTCGCTGCTCGCGGTGCTGATCCCGCTCCTGTTCATGGGCGACGTGATCGGCCGGTTGTTCCACGAATTCGCGATCACGCTGGCGGCGACCATCGTCATCTCGGGCGTGGTCTCGCTGACCCTCGTGCCGATGCTGTGCGCCCGCCTCCTCAAGCACGTGCCGGAGCGGGTGGCGCGGCGCGAAGGGTTCCTGTCCCGGCTCGGACGCCGGCTCAGCGAAGGCACCATCGCCGCCTACGGCCGCGCCCTGCGCGTGGTCCTGGCCCACCAGGGCCTCACGCTGATCGTGACGGTGGGCACGGTGATCCTCACCGGCTACCTGTTCGTGGTGATCCCCAAGGGGTTCTTCCCCGTGCAGGACACGGGCGTGATCCAGGGCATCACCCAGGCCGACCAGACCGTGTCCTACGCCGCCATGGCCGAGCGCCAGCAGCAGCTCGCGGCCATCGTGCTCAAGGATCCCGACGTGGTCAGCCTGTCGTCCTTCATCGGCGTCGACGGCCAGAACGTGACGCTCAATTCCGGGCGCTTCCTCATCAACTTGAAGCCGCACGCCGAGCGTAAGGACGCGGCCTCGGCGATCATCCGGCGCATTCGCGAGGCCACGGCCAGCGTGCCGGGCATCCGCCTGTACATGCAGCCGATCCAGGACCTCACCATCGATACTGCGGTCAGCCCGACGCAGTACCAGGTGATCCTCGAGAACCCGAACCTCGACGCCTTCACCGTCTGGGTGCCGCGCTTCATCCAGGCGCTGCAACGCTCGCCCCTGCTGGCGGACGTGGCGAGCGACCTCCAGAACGCGGGGCTGGCCGCCTACATCACCATCGACCGCTCCACGGCCGGCCGCTACGGCATCACGCCGGCCACCGTCGACAATGCGCTCTACGACGCCTTCGGGCAGCGCATCGTCTCGACGATCTTCACCCAGTCGAACCAGTACAGGGTGATTCTCGAGGCCGATCCGGAGCAGCACAAGACGCTGGAGAGCCTCAACACCATCTACCTGCCGTCCTCCACGGTCGCCTCCGGCCAGGTGCCGCTCTCGGCGATCGCCCGTGTCGACGAGCGCCGCGCGCCGCTCCTGATCAGCCATCTCGGCCAGTTTCCCGCCAGCACCGTCTCGTTCAACCTCGCCCCCGGGGCGGCGCTGGGCGACGCGGTGGGCGAGTTCGAGCGGGTCCGCAAGGAGATCGACCTGCCGCCGAGCTTCCGCATCGTGCCGCAGGGCTCCGTCCTGGCCTTCGAATCGGCGCTCTCCAACCAGCTCTTCCTGGTGCTGGCCGCGATCGTGACGGTCTACATCGTGCTGGGCGTCCTCTACGAGAGCTTCATCCACCCGATCACGATCCTCTCGACGCTGCCCTCGGCGGGCATCGGCGCCCTGATCGGCCTGATGCTGTTCGGCCTGTCGCTCGACGTCATCGCCATCATCGGCATCGTGCTCCTCATCGGCATCGTGAAGAAGAACGCGATCATGATGATCGACTTTGCGCTCCAGGCCGAGCGCGAGGAGGGCAGGAGCCCGCGTGACGCGATCTACGAGGCCTGCCTCCTGCGCTTCCGCCCGATCCTCATGACGACGCTGGCCGCCCTGTTCGCGGCGGTGCCGATGATCGTCGGCACCGGCGTCGGCTCCGAGCTGCGCCAGCCGCTCGGCATCGTCATCGCCGGCGGCCTCATCGTCAGCCAGGTGCTGACGCTGTTCACGACGCCGGTGATCTACCTCGCCTTCGACCGGCTCGAACGACGCATCACCGGTCGGCGCGAGGGCGGGGCCAAGACCGCCGGGGCCTCGACGTGAGGGACGATCGCACGGGTTCGCGCTGTCACGCGACGCGGATCCCTTCCCCCTCCGCGGGGGAGGGGGACCTGGCGGGTGTTCGTCCGTGAACATCTCCGCGCCCTTCATCCGCCGTCCCATCGCGACCACGCTGCTCACCCTCGGGGTGCTGCTGGCGGGCATCTTCGCGTTCACGAAACTGCCGGTGGCGCCGCTGCCGCAGGTGGATTTCCCCGTCATCCTGGTCCAGGCGACGATGTCGGGCGCCTCGCCGGAGACCATGGCGACCACCGTGGCCTCGCCCCTCGAGCGGCGGCTGGGCATCATCGCCGACGTCACCGAGATGACCTCGACGAGTTCCACCGGCTCGGTGCGGATCGTCCTGATGTTCGGCCTCGACCGCGATATCGACGGGGCCGCCCGCGACGTCCAGGCGGCGATCAACGCGGCGCGCGCGGACCTGCCGACGGCGCTGCGGCAGAACCCGACCTATCGCAAGTTCAACCCGGCCGATTCCCCGATCCTCATCCTGGGGCTCACCTCGGACACGCTCTCGCCGGGCCAGCTCTACGATTCGGCTGCCACCATCGTGCAGCAGAAGATGTCCCAGCTCCCCGGTGTCGGGAACGTCGACATCGGCGGCTCGTCGCTGCCGGCGGTGCGGGTGGAACTCGATCCCACCGCGCTGTTCAACTACGGGATCGGCCTCGAGGGTATCCGTGCCGCGCTCGCCTCCGCCAACGCCAACTCGCCCAAGGGGGCAATCGAGACCGAGAGCCGCCACTACCAGCTCTATGCCAACGACCAGGGCCGGGTGGCGGCGGACTACCGCGACATCGTCGTGGCCTACCGCAACGGCGCCGGGGTGCGCCTCTCGGACGTCGGGCAGGTGCTCGATTCGGTGGAGGACAAGCGCAATCTCGGCCTCATCAACGGCAAGCCGGGCGTCATCCTGTTCATCTACAAGCAGCCGGGCTCGAACGTCGTCGAGACCATCGACGGGTTGAAGGCGGCGCTGCCGCAGGTCCGGGCGGCCCTGCCGGGCGACATCGACCTCACCATCACCGGCGACCGCAGCGCGACGATCCGGGCCTCGCTGGCCGAGACCGAGCACACGCTGATCATCGCCGTCGTCCTCGTCATCGGCGTGGTGTTCGTCTTCCTGCGCTCGGGGCGTGCGACGCTGATCCCCGCCGTCGCCGTGCCGATCTCGATCATCGGCACCTTCTCGGCGATGTACCTGCTGAACTACAGCCTCGACATCCTGTCCCTGATGGCGCTGATCATCGCCACCGGCTTCGTCGTCGACGACGCCATCGTGGTGCTGGAGAACATCCAGCGCCATATCGAGGAGGGCAAGCCGCGGGTCGAGGCGGCGCTGCTCGGCTCGCGCGAGGTCGGCTTCACCGTCATTTCCATGAGCCTGTCGCTGGTGGCGGTGTTTCTGCCGATCCTGCTCATGGGCGGTATCGTCGGGCGATTGTTCGAGGAGTTCGCGGTGACGCTGTCACTCGCGATCCTGATCTCGCTGGTGCTGTCGCTCACGACGACGCCGATGATGTGCGCCGTCTTCCTCAAGCCCGAAGGCCACCGCGCCGACGGGACGCCACTCAAGCGCCCCACCCTGCTCCTGCGCATCCTCGAGGGCGGGTTCGAGGCCATGCTGCGCGGCTATGGGCGCACCCTGCGGATCGCCCTGCGCCATCCGCGCCTCGTGCTGCTCGTGCTGCTCGCGACCGTCGGGCTCAACGTCTACCTCTACATCATCGTGCCCAAGGGGTTCTTTCCCGAGCAGGACACCGGCCAGATGATGGGCGGCATCCAGGCCGACCAGCGCATCTCGTTCCAGGCGATGAAGCAGAAGCTCGAACAGGCCAGCGCCATCGTCCAGGCCGATCCGGCCGTGGACAGCGTGGTCGGGTTCACGGGCGGGCGCGGCACCAATTCGGCCAACGTCTTCGTCGGCCTCAAGCCCCTCGGACAGCGTGCGCCGATCGGCGAGGTCATCAATCGACTGCGGCCCAAGCTCGCCCGCGTGCCCGGCGCGCGCCTCTATCTCACCCCCCGGCAGGACCTGCGGATGGGCGGGCGCCAGAGCTTCGCCACCTACCAGTACACGCTCCAGGGCGACACCCCCGACGAGCTCTATGCGGTGGCGCCCAAGCTGGTCCAGGCGCTTCAGCGTGACCCGACCTTCGCCGACGTGACCTCCGACCAGCAGGAGGGCGGCCTCGAGAGCCGCCTCGTGATCGATCGCGCGACGGCGTTCCGCTACGGCCTGACCCCCGACAAGATCGACAACACGCTCTACGACGCCTTCGGCCAGCGCGCCGTCTCCACGATCTACAACCCGCTCAACCAGTACCGTGTCGTGATGGAGATCGCCTCGCGCTACCTGCAGTCGCCCGAGACCCTCAAGACGATCTACGTCTCGACCTCGGGCGGCAACGCGCGCGGTTCGGCCCGCACCAATGCGGTGGCCGGTACGGTGGCCGGCGACACGGCCGGGCCGGCGGCGGCCGCCGCCGGGACCAGTGCCACCGGGTCGGCCGGAACCGACGCGGCCGCGATCGCGGCCGATCCGGCCAGGAACGCGGCCTCCAACGCCATCGCCGGTGGCCGCAGCGGCGCTTCGTCGAGCGCACCGGTGTCGAGTGCCCGCGAGACCATGATCCCGCTCTCGGCCTTCGCCCGGCTCGAGACCGGCAATGCCCCGGTCCAGGTCAGCCACCAGGGCCTGTTCGTGGCCACCACCATCTCGTTCAACCTGGCGGCCGGTAAGAGCCTCTCGGACGCCACGGTCGGCATCGATCGGGCGATGGCGGAAATCAGGGCCCCGGCCACGATCCACGGGGAATTCGCCGGCACCGCCAAGACCTTCCAGGCCTCCTCCTCGCGCCAGCCGCTCCTCATCCTGGCCGCGATCCTGGCGGTCTACGCGATCCTGGGCATCCTCTACGAAAGCTACATCCACCCGATCACGATCCTCTCGACGCTGCCCTCGGCCGGGATCGGCGCCCTGCTGGCGCTCCTCGTCTCGGGCACCGAGTTCACGGTGATCGCGCTCATCGCGGTGTTCCTGCTGATCGGCATCGTCAAGAAGAACGCCATCATGATGATCGACGTCGCCCTCGATGCGGAGCGGACGCGGGCGGTCCCGCCCCGCGACGCGATCGTCGAGGCCTGCCTCTTGCGCTTCCGCCCGATCATGATGACAACGCTGGCCGCTCTCCTCGGCGCGCTGCCGCTGATCGTCGCCGGCGGCGAGGGCTCGGAACTGCGTCGCCCGCTGGGGATCGCCATCGTCGGCGGATTGATCGTGAGCCAGATCCTGACCCTCTACACCACGCCCGTCGTCTACCTCTATCTCGACCGGTTGCGCCGGCGCCCGAAGGCTGCGGGCGGCGTCCAGGCGGTACCGGCGGAATGACGGTTCGGTCGATGACCCGGTTCGCGACCCTCCCCCTGCTGCGGGGCAGGAGCCCCGGCGCATGCCGGGCGGGAGGAGGGGCGGTGATCGATCCCAAGAGGGCGGTTTCGCGCGCTCCCGATCCGTGTCACGGCCCATCCTCCCCGGCAGGGGGGACAGGTCGGCGCGCCCGGCTGGTGCGGATGGCCGCCGTCCTCGCGCTGGCCCTCGCGACCTCCGGCTGCCTCGTCGGCCCCGATTATTCCCGTCCCTCCGTGGAGACGCCGCTGGCGTTCAAGCAGGGTGGGGCCCGGGAGGACAGCGTTGCCCATGTCGCGAGCCGCAAGGGCTGGCGCGCCGCGCGCCCGAACGACGGGGCCGAGCGCGGCGATTGGTGGCGGGTGTTTCGCGATCCCGCCCTCGACCGGCTGATCCGCCTCGTGGACGTGGACAACCAGAACCTGCGCGTCTCGGTGGCGACCTACGATCAGGCCCGCGGCTTCGTCGCCCAGGCCCGCGCCGCCCTGTTCCCGACGGTGATCGGCGCGCCGAGCATCGCCCGGTCCCGATCTTTGGGCTCCGAGCGCACCTCCGTATCGCTCCAGGGCCAGGCTTCTTGGGAGCTCGACCTGTTCGGCCGCATCCGCCGCACCATCGCCAGCGAGGTCGCCACCGCTCAGGCCACCGCCGCCGATCTCGCCGCCGTGCGCCTGGCGATCCAGTCGGAGATCGCCACGAACTACCTGACATTGCGGTACCAGGATTCGCTGCAGCGCCTGTTGAACGAGACGGTGGAGGCCTACCGCAAGAGCCTCGCCATCGCGGAGAACCAGTACAACGTCGGCGTTGCGGCCCGTTCGGACGTGATCACGGCCCAGACCCAGCTCCAGACCACCCAGGCCCAGGCCATCGCGGTGGGGCTTCAGCGGGCCATCTTCGAGCACGCCATCGCCACCCTGGTCGGCCGCCCGCCCTCGGAGTTGTCGTTGCCGGTCGGATCGCTGCCGACGAGGCCGCCGGCGGTTCCGGTCGGCATTCCGTCCGACCTTCTGGAGCGGCGCCCCGACATCGCCCAGGCCGAGCGGAACGTTCAGGCCCAGAGCGAGCAGATCGGCGTCGCGGTGGCGGCCTTCTATCCCACCGTGACCCTGTCGGCGTCGGGCGGGTTCTCCGGGGTCACCAGCAATGGCGTGTTCTCGGCCGTGAACCAGGTCTGGTCCATCGCCGCCAACGGAAGCCAGGTCTTCTTCGACGGCGGCGCGCGGTCGGCCGTCGTCCAGGTCGCCCGCGCCGCCTACGAGGCCAGCGTCGCCACCTACCGACAGACCGTCCTGACCGCCTTCGGAGAGGTCGAGAACGGGCTTGCCGGCGTGCGCATCCTCGCGCGCCAGCAGGCGGCGCAGGACCAGGCGGTGGTGCTGGCTCGCCGGGCGGTGGAGATCACCCTGAACGAATACCGCGCCGGCACCCAGAACTTCACCACCGTCGTCACCGCCCAGGCCATCGCCCTCAACAACGAGGTCTCCGCGCTCCAGGTACGGCTGAACCGGTTCACCACGGCGGTGTCGCTGATCCGCGCCCTCGGTGGCGGCTGGGACGTGCGCAGCCTGCCGACGCAGGATGCGCTGATCCTAGTCCAACTGCCGATCGACGGCGGTTCGGCGGTGCGGACCGACGAATAGGCACCGGTCCGCGCCTTCGGGAACGGGGCCGGGCCGCAACCGTTTGACCGGCGACGGTGCCCGTCGCGGCATTCAGCGGATGATCGTCTCCATGCAGGACAGCGAAACCCCAGCCACCCCAGGCACGGGGCCGAGCGTGGCCCCGGCCTGCACCCTCGTCGTCTTCGGAGCCAAGGGCGACCTGACGCAGCGCTTGCTGATGCCGGCCCTCTACAACCTCGCCGGTGCCGGTCACCTGCCCGCCGGCTTCCGGGTGGTCGGCGTCGATCACAACGAGAACACCGACGCCGGCTGGCGCGAGGCCCTGACCGAGACGATGCAGGGGTTCACCAGGGACGACACGGCGGAATTCCATCCCGACCGCATCGACGAGGCCACTTGGCGCTTCGTGTGCGAGAGACTGCGGTATCACACCGGCGACTTCGATGCGCCCGAGACCTACCGGGCGTTGGACGGGATCCTCGACGGCAGCGCGATCTTCTATCTCGCCGTCTCGGCACGCTTCTTCGGCCCGGTGATCGACCATCTCGGGGCGGCCGGTCTCCTCGACGAAACGGATGGCCGCTTTCGCCGCGTGGTGGTGGAGAAGCCCTTCGGCAGCGACCTCGCCTCGGCACGGGCCCTCAACGCCCGCATCCTGAAAAGCGCGCGCGAGGAGCAGATCTTTCGCATCGATCATTTCCTCGGCAAGGAGACCGTGCAGGGCATCCTCGCCCTTCGTTTCGCCAATCGGCTGATCGAGCCGGCCTGGACCGGCGAGCACATCGATTTCATCGAGATCACGGCCGCCGAGACCATCGGCGTCGAGGGACGCGCCCGCTTCTACGAGACCACCGGGGCCCTGCGCGACATGGTGCCCAACCACCTGTTCCAGCTGCTTTGCATGATCGCCATGGAGGCGCCCGCCTCCCTCGATGCCGAGGCGGTACGGGACGCCAAGGCCGCGTTGATCGCCGCGATCCGGCCACCGGTCGGTGACGCGGTCCGCGGACAATACGGTGCCGGCCGCGAGGACGGCCGACCGGTGCCGGGCTATCGCGACGAGGCCGATGTCGCGGCCGGCTCGCTCACCGAAACCTACGTCGCCCTTTCGCTCGCCATCGATACCCCGCGCTGGCAGGGCGTCCCGTTCTACCTTCGCACCGGCAAGCGGCTCGCCCGGCGCCGGACCGAGATCGCGATCCACTTCAAGCGGCCCCATGCGGAACTGTTCGGGGTGGGAGCGGCGCCCAACGTTCTCCGGCTCTTCGTCGACCCGGGATCGGGGCTTGCCGGATCCCTCAACGTGAAGCGCCCGGGACCCGCGATGGCCCTCGATCCGGCCGTCGCCACCCTGAATGGGTCGGCCGACGCCTTGCCGGGGGTCGGCTACGAATCGTTGCTGTTCGATGCCATGAAAGGGGATGGCAGCCTGTTCCAGCGAGCCGACATGATCGAGGGCGCCTGGGCGGTGGTCGATTCGCTGATCGCCGCATGGAAGGACGCTCCGGTGGCGGATTATCCCGCCGGCAGCGACGGACCCGTCGCTGCGGATACGCTTCTGAACCGTCGGGGCCACGCCTGGACACCCTTGCCGGCGGAGTGATCAACGATCCTGCGCCACCGCGCGGCGGATCGCCGACAGGTCGAGGTCGGTCAGGTCGTCGTGGTGCAGGAGGAGCACGTCGGTGGCCGCGGCGAGCTTGCGCGCCGCGGGCGTGAAGCCCGCGTTCGTGACGACCGCGGCGAGGTCGCCCGACCAGTACCGCGCCGCGCAAGCCGCCTCCTGCACCGCCGCGTTGCCGATGGGCCGGCCATGGCGCTTGCATTGCACCACGAGGCGAAGCCCGTCCCTTTCCGCCACGATATCGGCGCCCTGGTCGCCGCTGGCCGCGGTCGTGCGCGCCTGCCAGCCCGCCGCGCGCAGGCGCCCCGCGCAGTGGCGCTCGTAGGCGATTCCCTCCTCGGGGACGTCGGTCTCGTCGGGCAGGTCGACCCGTTCGGCCACCGCCTCGACGACCTCGAGGATCTCGGCCCAGCGCGCCTCGCCCTCCTCGCCGAGCCCGCGCGCCTCCAGGCGCGGCAGGATCGTGCGCTCGGCGAAATACGCGCGCTCACGCTGCCAGCCGTCGCGGATCGTGTTGCCGTAGGCGTCGACGAAGCACTCCTGCCGTCGGCGAAGGGCCAGGGTGCGGGCATGGGGCGAGGCGATCCGCCGGACGAGGCGGCGCAGGCGTCGCGGCCGGTCGAGATGGCGAAGCAGGACCAGCACAAGGCCCATTCCGGTCACGGCGACGGCCGGCATTCCCCAGACGAACGCGGCGGCGGCTCCGATGAGAATGGTCCAGAACAGACGGGTGACGAGGGACGATCCGCCTGACATGACACTCCCGCAGCAAGCCTGTCGGCTTCCCCCGCGGGTTGCCCGACGACGCGTACCTGTCGAAGGGGATCTCATGCGCAGCGTTGCATCGGCGCTAACGCAAGACGACCGCGTCTGGGGACAACGGGCCGACGATCGGCGCGCCGGGAAGCCCGTCATCGCGGCGGGATCGTGAAAACGCCAATTCGTTCAAAGGGGATATGCCGGCGCCGCCGAGCGCGGACGACCGCTCGGCAAGGGGCGCCTTTCCTGTGGACATCGTCCGGAGCCGCTTCTGTGGCGATGCTCTGGACCGGCCCCGCTCACCCCCTTGGGGAGGTGTCTGCAGCCGCCGAGCCGAGGTGCGTGGATGGTCAGGCCGAGGCCGTTGGCTTCGCGCGTCGCGCACGCACCGGCGCATCGGGTGCCACCGGTGTACCTTCCGTGGCGACGGGGGCGCGGGATTTCCGGCGCTGCTGGCCGAGCCCCATGTTCTTGGCGAGCTCCGACCGAGCCGCGGCGTAGTTCGGAGCCACCATCGGATAGTCGCTCGCGAGGTTCCACTTCGCGCGATACTCGTCCGGGGTCATTCCGTAGCGTGTCCGCAGATGCCGCTTGAGGGATTTGAACTTCTTCCCGTCCTCCAGGCACACGATGTGATCCGCCGTCACCGAGCGCTTGACCGACACCGCGGGGGTGAGCGGCTCGGGCTTCTCCTCGACGATGTCGCCCGCCAGGCGTGCGAGCGTCCCGTGGACCAGCGCGATCAGGGCGGGCAGCTCGACGATCGGAACCGAATTGTTGCTGACGAAGGCCGAGACGACGCCGGCTGCAAGCTCGATGTAATCCGCTCCCGTATCGATCTCGGCCTTCATTCTCAACTCCCGATAGTATTTTGTATACAATCTTTGGCCCGTATACGGCATCGAAATACGATGCGATGGCAAGCCTAGCGACAGCGTCTGTTCGATGCTCCTAAGATGTTCCAATTCAGAGCGCAAGAGGCGTAATATGAGGAATTGCGACTGTATTCTCTTTGTAAATGGAGGGCGGATCCTGTCGTGAGGCATCGTCATCGCCACACCATGCGGTCTGTGTCGATTTGCTGCATCGACGTGAACAACCCTCGGTGCCGATCACCGTGTAGCCATATCCCCACCTGGGCACTGCCTGATTTTCAAAGGTGGAGCGCCGGCTATCCATGGTCGTTGTTTGACAACTTGAGGTAGAATTTACCCGCCCGCAGATGTCGGGTCGGCGCGACGTGCCGCAACGTCCCGGCACCGCAAGCCTCGGGGCGAGGCCGGGGATCGCCCGGTGCATGCAAGGTCGAGGACCGCAACTCTGGCGTCCGGGGAACCGTATCCCGGTGCGGTCGGTCCTGATGGCCGTCGACGCGACCGGGCCTGTGGCGCCCGCCTATGCCGGGTCGCGGTGACGCGGTCCGTAGGACCTGAAGCGGTCGACCGTGCGGGCGATCTCTTCGTCGGGCAGAACGACCGGAGCCCCGACCTGCAGGGCCACCGCATACTGGCGGCACAGGGCCTCCATCTCGACGGCGAGCCAGAGCGCCTTGGCCAGCGTCGGGCCGGCCGCGATCATGCCGTGGTTGGCCAGGAGGCAGCCGTTGCGCGCCTCCATCGCCGCCACGGCGTGGTCGGACAGCGCCTGGGTGCCGTAGGGCGCATAGGGCGCGCAGCGGATCGTCGGGCCGCCGGCCGCGGCGATCATGTAGTGCACGGCCGGGATTGACCGACCGCAGATGGCGAAGGCGGTGCAATAGGTCGGGTGGGCGTGGACGATCGCTTCGAATTCCGGGCGCGCCGCCAGGATGTCGCGATGGAACCGCCATTCCGAAGACGGCGCCAGGGCATGGTCGTGGGTGCCCGCCATCGTCATCGGCACGATATCCTCCGGCCGCAGGGCGTCCGCGGCGATGCCGGAGGGTGTCACCAGGAAGCCGTCGCCGTGCCGCACGCTGATGTTGCCGGCGGTGCCTTGGCTGAGGCCGCACGCGATCATCTCGCGCATCGCGCAGACGATGGATTCCCGGACCTCGACCATGGCTGCTCCGGCGCGGGCCCGGGCTGACGATCCACCCGGAACCCGACGCGCATCCGCGCCTTAACGCACCGAACGCACGAAGGGGAGGGTCTGCGATGGCAGCCGGATGGATCAGTCTCGATGAAGTTGCGCGCCAACGCGCGATCAGCCTGGAAGAGGCGCAGGATCTCGCGATCCGGATGAGGTGGCCCTGCATCTTCCGGCTTCACGAGACCCTCGTTCTGCCCGGTCTCTCGGCGTCCTGACCGACCCGACTCCCCGGAGCCCTTGCCTGCCCGGTGCAGGCGGGCGAGGGTCCGGCCCGGGCACGGGCTGACGAATCGATGAGTACATCCAGGTTCGACGCCCTGCTCGCGCCGCGATCCGTGGTCGTGGCGGTCGCCGATGAGACATCGGCCGCGCTCGGCCGGGGCATGGTCGCCAATCTACGGGCGAGCCAGTTTCGCGGCACGATCTCGATGGTGGGGGGAATTGTCGGCGACACGCAGAGCGTCGCGTCCTTCGCCGAGCTCCAACCTCCCGATCTCGTCCTGATTGCCGCTCCGCCCACGGCCGTGCCTCGTCTGGTCGAGGAAGCCGGAGCGTGCGGCGCCAGGGTCGCGGTGGTGCTGACCGCAGACCGCGACGACGTCTTGTGCCGGGACGTCTGGGCTGCGGCCAAACCCTACGGGCTGCGGATCGTCGGCCCTGGCAGCATCGGCTTGTCCTCGCCGGGGGCGTGCCTCGATGCCAGCCTGTTCTCGAGAGCGCCCTCCGCGGGCGACCTGGCCCTGATATCGCAATCGGGAACGGTCGCGGCCGGCATCGTGGCTTGGGCCGCCAAGCGTGCGGTGGGTTTCTCGGCGGCGATCACTCTCGGCCAAGCCTGCGATATCGACGTCGCCGATTGCCTCGATTATTTCGCCGGCGACATTCACACCCGCGCGATCCTGCTGTCCATCGACGTGGTGCGGGACGCGGGCAAGTTCATGTCGGCGGCCCGCGCCGCGGCGCGGGCCAAGCCCGTGGTGGTCCTGCGCACCGGCCGGCATCCCGCCGCGATCACCGCCGCCGGGAGCCTCACCCACACCGGTGCCCTCGCGCGGCCGGACGCGGTCTACGAGGCGGCCTTTCGCCGGGCCGGCCTGCTCAGCGTCGGCAATCTCGATGCGATGTTCTCGGCTGTGGAGACGTTGGGCCGGCAACGCCCGTTTCCGGGACGTCGCCTGGCCATCCTCGCCAACGGCTACGGCATCGGGGCGCTCGCCGCCGATCAGCTCGCCGATGGTGGTGGCACCTTGGCGCCGCTGGAGGCCAATCCGGTCGATCTCGGGATCGGGGCGAACGCGCCCCACTACGAGACCGCCCTGTCGCCTCTGCTGGCCGACCCGGCCGTCGACGCGATCCTCGCGATCCATGTCCCCACTGCCCGTTCCGACAGCGCAGCCGTGGCCGAGGCCATCGCGGCGACGGTGACGACGGCGCGAAGCCGCGAGGGCCGCAGGAAGCCGGTGTTCGCAGTCTCCCTCGGCGAAGACGAGGCGGCGCTGGCGGCCTTCGCCAAGGCGGGCATCCCCCGCTTCTCGACCGATTCGGATGCGGTGCAGGGTTTCCTGCATCTCGTCCGCTACCGGGAGGCGCAGGACGACCTCATGCGCACGCCCGACTCGCTGCCGCGGGACTTCCTGCCCGACAGGGCGCGGGCTCGCACCCTGGTGGAAGCGGCTCTGACGGAGGGCTGCACCTGGCTCGATCCCGTCTCGGTGGCGGGTCTCCTTGCCGCCTACGGCATCCCAAGCCTGCCCGTGACGCTGGCGCCGGACGCGGAGGCCGCCGCCGCCGCCGGCTGGGCGATCATCGCAGCCGGCGGCACCGTCGCCCTGAAGCTCGTCTCGCCCGATATCGTCCACAAGTCCGACGTCGGCGGCGTGCGACTCGACCTGACCAGCGAGGCCGACATCCGCGAGGCCGCCGCCGCCATCGTGGCCGGCGTCAGACTCTCGCGCCCCGACGCGCGGATCACCGGCTTCGCCGTCCAGCCGATGGTGAGGGCGGGCAAGCAGCGCGAGTTGATCGCGGGCCTCGCCGAAGACCCCGTCTTCGGCCCGGTCGTCGTGTTCGGCCGCGGCGGCACCGCGGTGGAGGTCATCGACGACAGGGCGCTCGGCCTGCCGCCCCTCGATCTGCGTCTGGCGCAGGATCTCATCGACCGCACCCGTGTCGCCCGGCGCCTGGCCGCATACCGCGACGTGCCGGCGGTCGACCGCCATGCGCTGGCCCTCGTCCTCGTCAAGCTCGCCCAGCTCGCCGCCGACCTGCCGGAGGTGCGCGAACTCGACATCAACCCGTTGCTGTCGGATGCCGATGGGGTCGTCGCCCTCGACGGCCGGGTCATGATCGCGCCGCAGGTCGTCCGGGCCGGAGAGCGCCCGCGCGGGGCCCATCATCCGCGTTTCGCCATCCGCCCCTATCCGGTGGAGTGGGAGCGATCGATCGCCCTGAAGGGCCGCGCGATCCGGGTGCGCCCGGTGCGGCCGGAGGACGAGGCGCTGTTCCACGACTTCTTCGCGCAGGTCAGCGCCGAGGATCTGCGGCTGCGCTTCTTCGCGCCGGTGCGCGACTTCAACCACGCCTTCCTGGCCCGCCTGACCCAGCTCGATTACGCCCGCGCCATCGCCTTCGTGGCGCAGGAGGCGCAGACCGGGACGATGCTGGGTGCCGTGCGGCTCCACGCCGACGCCAACCATGTCGCGGGCGAGTACGCGATCCTCGTGCGCAGCGACACGAAGGGGCTCGGCCTCGGCCATGCTCTCATGAGGATGATGATCGACTGGGCTAGGACCGAGGGGCTCGAGCGGATCGAAGGGTCGGTGCTGCGCGAGAACCGCCCGATGCTGGCGGTCTGCCGCCGCCTCGGGTTCACGACCAAGGCCGACCCCGACGATGCCGGGGTGATGAAAGTCGAGCTTGTTCTTAAGGCATTCGTCAATAAATCCGCCGTCTCCGATCCTCGGCCGTAAAAGGTTTGCAAAATCGATCCCGAGAGGCTATGTCTGTCAGACTGATTTGCGCCAGGTTTTCGGTTGTGCGGCCCCAAAAGGCCGGTTGTCCGTCTCTCTCTCTCAACATCGGTAAAGCGGACGAAGCCTGCGCAGATCCCGCGCGGGTTGTCCGAGAACTATGCCCGCAAGGGCGAAGGATGATTATGGCTGTCGGTACTGTTAAGTGGTTCAACGAGCAAAAGGGTTTCGGGTTCATCCAGCCGGATGGCGGCGGAAACGATGTTTTCGTGCACATCTCGGCTGTCGAGCGCGCCGGCATGCGTGGCCTCGCTGAGGGCCAGAAGGTTTCCTACGAGATGGAGACCGACAAGCGCAGCGGAAAGCAGTCCGCCGGAAACCTCCAGTCCGCTTGAGCCCATCGGGCCTCCGGGCCTGACGTCTCGAAGGCCGCTCTCCCCACGGGAGAGCGGCCTCCTTCGTTTTCCAGGGCAGGCCATGTGCCGGCTCTCCAAACCAGGACCCTGTGTGAGCCAATTCAACGAAAACTCGATGACCGATCGCCTCAAGGCTCAGGCCGAGGCCCGTGAGGCTGCGCTTGCGCGCTTTCGTGCCCGCCCGCCGGCGGACGATCCCGAGGTCGTGGCCCGGAAGGCCGAGCGCGCCGCTGTGGTCCGTGAGCGCGAGATCCGCGTCGCCGCCCGCGAGGCTGCCCGCCTCGAGATGGAAGCCCAGCGTGTGGCCGAGGCCGATGCCGAGCGCGAGCGTCTTGCCGCCGCCGCCGTGCAGGAAGCCGCCGACAAGATCGAGCGCGCCAACGCCGCCCGCCTCGAGCAGAAGGCCCAACGCGACGCGCGCTACGCTGCCCGGAAGGCGAAGGCCGGCAAGACCCGCAAGTAGGACCAATTCCCTGGAGGGTCGACCCGCCGCTTGCGTGGCGCGTCGGCCTCGAAGGGCGGGACCCGCGTCCCGGTGGTCCAAGGGCAGGGGATGGCGCGACCTCTGCCAAATCAGGGCGGCGCTGGCTGTCCCGCCCAAGGGATCGGCCAGAGCCGTATCCTCACGATAAGGAAGAGATCGACATGTCCCATAAATTCAAGCTCGGCCAGCGTGTCCGCCGTTCGCGGATCGGCTATGCCGACGCCAAGACCGACACGGGGGACGTGTTCGAGATCGTCCGGCTCGTGCCGGAAGACCAGACCGGCGAGCCGTTCTATCGGATCAAGTCCGGCACCGGCGAGCGGGCGGTACGCGAAGGCGAGATCACCCCCGCCGCGTGAGCGGCCGGGGCACTCACCGTGTCCCGTGAAAAAGGCCCCGCGTTCCATCCGGACGCGGGGCCTTTTTCGTGTCGAAAGCGATCGGTCACTCGCGTCCGATCAGTGGCCCGACTGCGTCGCCGTGCGGGTGATCTCGTAGAGGAACCAAGTGCGACGCTCGGCCTGGTCGATCCATTCCTCGAGGAGGCTGGTGGTCGACACGTCCTTGTGCTCGTCCGTCACCTCGTGAAACTCCCGCATGTTGGCGGCGAGCGTCTTGTTGTCGTCGCGCAGTTCCGCCAGCATGTCGAGCGGCGAGACGTACTCCGCATCGTTGTCGGCCAAGCGCGACTTCGCCTTGGCCTCGCCGAGCGAGCGCAGGGTGGTGCCGCCGATCTTGCGGGCACGCTCGGCGACATCGTCGGTGATCGCGAAGATCTCGTCCGACTGTTCGTCGAGGAGCAGATGGTAGTCGCGGAAATGCGGCCCGCTCATGTGCCAGTGAAAATTCTTGGTCTTCAGATAGAGGGCGAAGAGGTCCGACAGCAGAACCGTCAGCCCTTCGGAAATCACCTTCGTCGCCTCTGGCGACAGGTCGGTGGGAGTGTTGAGGCGATCGGATTCGACGCGCGACCGCGCAGGATTGCTCTTTGCCATGATGCCTGGATCTCCGTGACGGGCGAGCACCATCCGGCGACGCCCCTTCGTGTCAGGGGAAATCCGGTCGGCCGGTCCTAGGTTCCGCTTCCGGACAGTACGCCTCAGGGCCCGGCCCAGCTCCGACCCGCCGGCCGTCAGCCCAAGACCACCACACGAGTCCCGATCTCGACCCGGCCGTAGAGATCGATGACGTCCTGGTTGATCATGCGGATACATCCGGACGAGACGCTACGGCCGATCGATTCCGGCTCCAGCGTCCCATGGATGCGGTAGAGCGTATCCTTGTTGTCCTGCCAGAGGTAATGGGCTCGCGCACCCAGCGGATTGCGCGAGCCGCCCGGCACGCCGAGCCCGCTCTGCAGCTGCGAGACCTGGCGCGCCAGTTTCGGGGTGCGGGCGATCATCTCCTTGGGCGGATACCAATCCGGCCAAGCCTGCTTGGAATTGACCGTCGAAATGCCCGACCAGGAAAAGCCCTGCTTGCCTACGCCGACGCCGTAGCGGCGGGCGCGACCGTTGCCCTGGACGAGGGTGAGATGATGCGCGCGCGGATCGACCAGGATGGTGCCCGCCGGTTCGCGGCCGGTGTAGGCGATGTCCTGGCGCAGGAAGGCCGGGTTCATGCGCTTGTAGTTGAAGGCCAGGACCGGGAACGGCTCGTCCGGGATCGCGGCATAGGCGCGGGCATAGTCGATCGGCCCGTTGTCGAGGGGCCGTGCAGCCGCGATCTTGTCCGCCGGCCTCGGCTCGGCGACCCTCCGCCGGGGGGCTGCCTCGGGCTCGAACTCCGGCGCCGAGGGAGCCGGCGCGGCGGTGCGCTCGCCGTAGGGAACGTAGGTGCCGCCGCGGCGGCGATACAGCCGTCCGGCTTCGTCGCGGTAGAGGCGGTCGTCGTCGAAGGGCGGGTAGCCGTCGATGCCATCGGGGCCGACCGGACCGCCCTGCCCGAAGGCGGGGAGGGCCGCCATGGTCAGGAAGCTGGTGGCGGCACCGGAAAGGAGTGCACGGCGACTGGGATCTGTCATCGGAAATTCGTCATCGGTCAAGGGGTGGTCCGCGAGCGCCGCTCGGCGAACACATGCTCCTGCGGGGCGTAGCAAGGCGAGGCGACCTCGTCACGCCGGAACGGACCAAAAGCCGGGCTCCTCGGTATCCGCCGGCGCTTTTCGAAGAACACCGTGACCGAAAGGGCAACGCATCGACGTTCGCGATGTCCGATGTGCGAACGGTATCTCGGAACGGCAGGCCGCAACGGCTTCAGAACTGTGCGCCGCGGTCGCTTCCAGATTGCGGTCGCCGGAACGACTCGAGGTGGGCGTCGTACGAGGGCGCGACCCGAAGTCCGAGGGGCCGTTTCGCTTCGGGCGGCGGGCGATGCACGCATTCCTCGATATAGCGCAGGCTCTCCTCGATCACGCCGACGGAAAAGGGCTTCGCGATGACGGCGGCCGCCCCGTCGCACTCCTCGTCGAGATCGGCGGCGTTGGCGGTGACGAACACGATGATCGTCCCTTCGATCGCTCTGATCGCGTCCACCACGTCGAGCCCCGACGAGCGCCCCCGCAACCGCATGTCGACGAACACGACGTCCGGACGTGTCCTGTGGGCGTCGGCGATGGCCTCCTCGGCGGAGAAGGCGGTCGCCACCACGATATGCCCGGCATCTTCCAGCAACATCTCGAGCTGCATCTGGATGACGGCCTCGTCCTCGACGATCATGACGCGCAGGGGAGTGCTCACGCGGTGTTCCTGCTGTCCGCCGCCTCACGCGGCAGGCGGATGTTGATCCGGGTCCCGGGATCCGCGGGCTGCCAGGCGATACTGGCGTTCAGTTGACGGGCCAGGGTCTCGATCAGCCGCTTGCCGAAGGTCCTGCGAACGGGCGCCTGCGTCGACATGCCGACACCGTCGTCAATGATGGTAATCCCGAAATAGTTTCCGTCCGGTCTCACGGCCACCGACAGCCGGCCGGGGCGCTGTTCCGGGAAGGCATGCTTGAGGGCGTTGGTGATGAGTTCGTTCATCATCAGGGCCACCGGCGGCGCCTTCTCCACCGGCACTTCCACCGGTTCCAGGTCGAGATGGAGCGACAGGTCCGGGCGTCCGGACCCGTTGATGAGGTCGGTCACCAGCTCGCGCGCGAATTCCGCCACGTCGAAACGCTCGACATTGTGCGACTGGTACAAGCGCTTATGGACGGTACCGAGGGCTTCGACGCGGCTGAGCATCTGCTCCATGGCCGCCCGCGCCGTCGGATCGGTGATGGTGCGGGTCTGCATGGTGAGAAGCGAAGCGACCATCTGGAGGTTGTTCTTGACCCTGTGATCGACCTCGTGGACCAGCATCGTCTTGGCGGCGAGAGCCTCCGTGAGGTCGGCGGTCCTCCGGGCGACCTCGCGCTCGAAGCGCTCTTTCTCGGCCTGGATCCGGGCCTGCGCTTCGACCCGGTCCGTCACGTCGAGCTGCGAGGCGAAGAAATAATGCAGGTCGCCGGCCTCGGTGACGACGGGGCTCAGATAGAGCGCATTCCAGAACGGGGTGCCGTCCTTGCGGTAGTTCAGGAGGTCGATGGCGATATCGCGGTTGTCCTGCACCGCGTCGCGGACGAGGGCGACGGCACCCATGTCCGTCTCCTCTCCCTGGAGGAAGCGACAGTTACGGCCCATGACCTCGTCCCGCCCATAGCCTGTCAGGTTCAGGAACGCGTCGTTGACGAAGACGATGGGATTGTCGTCCTGGCGCGGATCGGTGATGATCATCGCCATCCGGGTGGCCCGGACTGCCGCCGCAAAGGGATCTGCTTTGCCGTGCTCGGTCGCGAGCCGATCAGTCAGGTGCCAAGCCTCTGCGGATTCCATGTGATCGATCCTTTCTCCGTCCCGCTGTGGAAACCTCCAAGACGCACGGGGATAATGCCGAGCTTAACTGGCAATCCTGAGAAAGGTTCAACGTCGTTTTCGTGAGCCTTTGCGCAACGGGACCGTGATTCAGGCCAAGGATTACGGCCGACAGGTATGGTCGATTTGCGCAACTGCAACCCCTGTCGTCCGGCCGTTTGCCGACTGACGAGCGATGAATTCGGTCCGCATGCGCGGATGATCTGGAAGCGACCGGCCATTCATCGCGAGAAGGGAAAGCGGAGATCGCCACCGTCGCTACGAAGGCGATGTTCGTCGAATGCGGAAGGCTATTGGACGAGGCGCCGCGTCGACCCCCGAGACGGGATGGCCTCGACCATGGGGCGAGGTCTGCGGAGGGTCGATGCAAGACCCGCGTAGCGAAACCATCCGCAGGCCAACGCCGAAGACCGCGAACGAACGATTGCGGAAAGATGATGCAATAGCGTCGTTCGTGTCCCAGAGTCTTCAGACGTGAGCACCACGACTCGAAAGGGGTGACGCTCAGCACGGCATCAGGCAATCCGCCGTCAGCGCGCACGCATCTCCGGCGTGTTGAAGCGGACCGCCGCCAAGGTGCAGATCGCGCCCGAGAGCAGGTAGAGGCCGATGCAGGCGAGGCCGAACCTGCTCGACAGGCTCAGTGCCACCAGGGGTGCGAATCCGGCGCCGACGAGCCAGGCGAGGTCCGATGTGAGGGCCGCGCCGGTGTAGCGGTAGCGGGCCGGAAAGTTCGAGGTCGCCGCACCGGTGCTCTGCCCGTAGGAGAGGCCGAGCAGGGCAAAGCCGACGATCACGTAGATCGTCTGGCCGATGGCGCTCTCCTCGAACAGGAGCGGCGCCACGATGCTGGCGAGCGCGAAAAGGCCGACGAGGCCGGCGGCGAATTCCAGCAGCCGCCGGCGGCCGATCTGGTCGGCGATGATCCCGGAAGCGACGACCGCCCCGGCGCAGACCATGGCGCCCACGAACTGCACCATCAGGAACTCGCCGGCCGAGCGCTGGGTGTAGAGCACGATCCAGCTGATCGGGAACACGGTCACGAGGTGGAACAGCGCGAAGCTCGCCAGCGGCACGAAGGCGCCGATGAGGATGACGCGGCCGTTGACCCGCACGACCTCCGCCACCGGTGTCGGCAGCAGTTCGCTCTGGTCGAGGAGCATCGTGAACTCCTCGGTCGCGATGAGGCGCAGGCGCGCGAACAGGGCGACCACGTTGACCGCGAAGGCCACGTAGAACGGGTAGCGCCAGCCCCAGTCGACGAAGTCTTCGGTGGAGATGTTCATGAGGAAGAACGCGAACAGCAGGCTCGCCAGCATGAAGCCCAGCGGTGCCCCGAGCTGCGGGATCATCGCGTACCAGCCGCGCCGCTCCTTGGGGGCGTTGAGCGCCAGGAGCGAGGCGAGGCCGTCCCAGGCGCCGCCCAGCGCCAGTCCCTGGCCGATCCGGAAGGCGGCCAGCAGCAGGATGGCGGTGACCCCGATCTGGTCGTAGCGCGGCAGGAAGCTGATCGCCGCCGTCGATCCGCCCAAAAGGAACAGGGCCGTCGTCAGCTTGACGCCACGACCGTGCCGGCGGCCGATCTCCATGAACAGGAAGGTGCCGAAGGGCCGCGCGACGAAGGCCAGCGCGAAGATCGCGAAGGCGGCCAGCGTGCCCTGCAGCGGCTCCAGGAACGGAAAGAACACCTTGGGGAACACCAGCACCGAGCCGATGCCGTAGACGAAGAAATCGAAGTACTCCGACATGCGCCCGATCACGACGCCGATGGCGATCTCGCCCGGTGCCACCTTGTGATCGTCGTTGGTAGTCTGCCGCACGTCGCGCTCGAGGGGCGTGGAGGTGGGCAGGGCTCGGTCTGCGCTCATGGGACGCCATCGCTCGCGTGACTGATTCGGCGGCCCGCCGTGGCGGCCCCGTTTCGGAACGCTTATGCGGCAGCCTGATCGTGCGTCAAAGCGCAGCAAGATGCGTCGGGGTGAAGCGGTGTCATGTGCTCGGCCCCGGGTGCTCCGCCGCGAGTCACGTCTCCGCCATGCCGGTCATGCGCCGTCGCGCCGCGGGCTCGGGGCTTGCGCACCAGGACTTGCGGAATGACGTGTTGCAGCGCAGGAAACCCCTCGCCCGGTGCCCTCGGCGCCAAGGTTGCCGTTCACGCTCGATGACCAGAGATCGGATGTTCCCCAGATCCAAGCGCGACCTGTCAAGGCGCGGCCCCGTGCGATGCCTCGCGCTCGCGGCCCTCGCCGTCGTGCTGTCGGGCTGCAACGTCGTGCTGATGCAGCCGTCCGGCGACATCGCCATGCGCCAGCGCGACCTGATCCTCGCCTCCACCGGCCTGATGCTCCTGATCATCGTGCCGGTGATCGCGCTGACCGCGCTCGTTGCCTGGCGCTACCGCGCATCGAACACGGAAGCGACCTACGATCCCGATTGGCACCATTCGACCCAGCTCGAAGTGGTGATCTGGGCGGCGCCTTTGGCCATCGTCATCGCCCTCGGCGCGCTGACCTGGATCAGCACCCACACCCTCGATCCCTACCGGCCCCTGGACAGGCTCGACGCCAAGCGCCCGCTGCCGGCCGATGTTAAGCCGATCACGGTGGAGGTCGTCGCCCTCGATTGGAAATGGCTGTTCTTCTATCCCGATCAGGGAATCGCCACTGTCAACGAGCTGGCCGCTCCCGTCGACGTGCCGATCACCTTTAAGATCACCTCGGCCAGCGTGATGAACTCGTTCTTCATTCCCGCGCTCGCGGGCCAGATCTACGCCATGCCCGGCATGGAGACGAAGCTCCACGCCGTGATCAACAAGGCCGGGATCTTCGACGGCTTCTCCGCCAACTACAGCGGCTCCGGCTTCTCGCGGATGAACTTCAAGTTCCACGGCCTCAAGCGCGAGGCGTTCGACGAATGGGTCGCCAAGGTGAAGGGCGAGGGCAAGCCCTTGAGCCGCGACGCCTACATCGCCCTCGAAAAGCCGACGGAGGCCGAGCCGGTCCGCTATTTCGCGTCCGTCGAGGAGGGGCTCTACAAGGCTGCGCTCAACATGTGCGTGCTGCCCGGCAAGATGTGCATGCACGAGATGATGCACATCGACGCCATGGGCGGCGCCGGCAAGGACAGCCAGGCCAACCGCGACCGCCTGCGCTACGACAACCGCCACGCCGAGCAGGGCGACGAGGCCGTGGGCGCCACCTTCCCCGCCTCCGGGCGCGAATCGCGCGACGGTCACAAGCCCCAGGGCGTGACCTCGGGCGGCTCGCGCGACGGCTCAGGCAAGGACGAGCCCGGCCAGGACAAGTTGGAAAAGACCAATCCGCATCAGGGTCACTCACCTGGCATGAACCATGGCGGCCACAACCACGGCGGCTCCGCCCCCGCCCAGTTGAACAACTGACCACACGTCGCGGACACCAGCGAGCGAGACGATCGCATGTTCTCCAATCCGGACCTTCAGACGCTCGTCTTCGGGCGACTGACCTGGGACGCCATTCCGCTCCACGACCCGATCCTGATCGTGACCTTCGCCATGGTCGCGCTCGGCGGCGCGGCGCTTCTGGGCATCATGACCTACTTCCGCTGGTGGGGGCCGCTGTGGCGCGACTGGCTGACATCCGTCGACCACAAGAAGATCGGCATCATGTACATCGTGATGGCGCTCGTGATGTTGCTGCGCGGATTCTCCGACGCGCTCCTGATGCGCAGCCAGCAGGCGCTGGCCTCCGGTGGCGGCGAGGGCTACCTGCCGCCGCACCACTACGACCAGATCTTCACGGCCCATGGCGTGATCATGATCTTCTTCGTGGCGATGCCGCTGGTCACGGGCCTGATGAATTACGTCATCCCGCTTCAGATCGGCGCGCGCGACGTCGCCTTCCCCTTCCTCAACAACCTCAGCTTCTGGATGACGGCGAGCGGGGCGGCCACCGTGATGGCCTCGCTGTTCGTGGGTGAATTCGCCCGCACCGGCTGGCTCGCCATGCCGCCGCTGTCGGGGGCCGATTCCAGTCCCGGCGTCGGGGTCGACTACTACATCTGGGCGCTGCAGATCGCCGGCGTCGGGACGCTCCTGTCGGGCATCAACCTGATCGCCACCATCGTGAAGATGCGCGCGCCCGGCATGACCATGATGAAGCTGCCGATCTTCGTGTGGTCCTCGCTCTGCACCAACGTGCTGATCGTGGCCGCCTTCCCGATCCTCACCGCCGTCCTGGCGCTGCTCTCCCTCGACCGCTACGTCGGCACGCACTTCTTCACGAACGATCTCGGCGGCAACCCGATGATGTACGTGAACCTGATCTGGATCTGGGGTCACCCGGAAGTCTACATCCTGATCCTGCCGGCCTTCGGCGTGTTCTCCGAGATCGTCTCGACCTATTCGTCCAAGCGCCTGTTCGGCTACGCCTCGATGGTCTACGCGCTGGTGGTCATCACCATCCTCGCCTACCTCGTTTGGTTGCACCACTTCTTCACGATGGGCTCGGGCGCCTCGGTGAATTCGTTCTTCGGCATCACGACGATGATCATCTCGATCCCGACGGGGGCCAAGATCTTCAACTGGCTGTTCACGATGTACCGCGGCCGCATCCGGTTCGAGGTGCCGATGCTGTGGACGCTCGGGTTCATGGTGACCTTCGTCATTGGCGGCATGACCGGCGTGCTGCTGGCGGTGCCCCCGGCCGACTTCGTGCTCCACAACAGCCTGTTCCTGGTGGCGCATTTCCACAACGTCATCATCGGCGGCGTCGTGTTCGGCATGTTCGCCGGCATCACCTACTGGTTCCCCAAGGCGTTCGGGTACAAGCTCGATCCGTTCTGGGGGAAGATGTCGTTCTGGTTCTGGCTGACCGGCTTCTACGTCGCCTTCATGCCACTCTACCTGCTGGGCCTGATGGGCGTCACGCGCCGCCTCAACCGGATCGAGGACCCCTCGCTCCAGATCTGGTTCGTGGTCGCGGCGATCGGCTCGGTGCTGATCCTGCTCGGCATCCTCTCGTTCATCGTCCAGCTCGTCGTCAGCTACCGCCGGCGCGACGAACTGCGCGACCTCACCGGCGATCCGTGGGGCGGCCGCACGCTCGAATGGTCGACGGCCTCGCCGCCGCCGGACTACAACTTCGCCTTCACGCCGGTCATCCACGACCACGATGCGTGGTCGGACATGAAGCGGCGCGGCTACAGCCGTCCGCTCACCGGATTCAAGGCGATCCACATGCCGCGCAACACCGCGACCGGCGTGATCCTCGGCGGCCTCAGCACCGTCTTCTCGTTCGCGATGATCTGGTACATGTGGCCGCTGGCGGCGGTCAGCTTCGTCGCGATCCTCGTGGTCTCCATTGCCCACACCTTCAACTATGACCGCGACTTCGACATCCCCGCCGACGCCGTCGTGCGGGCCGAGGGCGAGCGGACGCGGCTGATGGCAAGACAGGCCTGATCGACATGGCGACCCAGGCCGACACCGCGACCTCCGGCGAGGAGGAAGCCCTCCGGTTCTACGAGACCGAGGACCATCCCCATGCGCCCGCGACCCTGATCGGGTTCTGGCTCTACCTGATGAGCGACTGCCTCATCTTCGCGGTCCTGTTCGCGACGCATGCGGTGGTGGGGCGCAACTACGCCGCCGGCCCGTCGCCAGCGGACCTGTTCGACCTCAAGCTCGTGGCGCTCAACACCGCCATGCTGCTGTTCTCCTCCATCACCTACGGCTTTGCGATGCTGGAGATGCAGAAGGACCGGCGGGCCGCGACGCTCCTGTGGCTCGGCCTCACCGGCCTGTTCGGCATCGTCTTCGTCTGTCTCGAGATCTACGAGTTCGCCCACCTGATCCACGAGGGGGCGACGCCTCAGCGCAGCGCCTTCCTGTCCTCCTTCTTCGTGCTGGTCGGGACGCACGGGCTGCATGTCTCCCTCGGCATCGTCTGGCTCGCCGTCCTCATGATCCAGGTCGGGGTGCGCGGGCTCGAGGTCGACAACAAGCGCCGGCTGATGTGCCTGTCGATGTTCTGGCACTTCCTCGACGTGATCTGGATCGGCGTCTTCACCTTCGTCTACCTGATGGGGACCCTGAAATGAGCTCGGCGACGCGCGCGAATTCGGCGGCGGATGCCGCGCAGACCAAGGACGGCCACGGCCACGACAGCGTCGAGGGCGAACCTCACGGCTCGGTCCGGGGCTACGTCACGGGCTTCGTGCTGTCGGCGATCCTGACGGCGATCCCGTTCTGGCTGGTGATGGGCGACGTCATCGGCAACGCGCGCATCACCGGCTTCGTGGTCATGGCCTTCGCCATGGTCCAGGTCGTGGTCCACATGATCTACTTCCTGCACATGGACACCCGCTCGGAGGGTGGCTGGACGGTGCTGGCGTTGATCTTCACCGCGACCCTCGTGGTGATCACCCTGGTCGGGTCGCTGTGGGTGATGCACCACCTCAACGCCAACATGATGCCGATGTCGGCCGAGGACATGAAGCAGCACATGCCCTGACCGGCCGTGGCGGGCATCCCCCACCGTCGCCGCGGTTCGCTGCGAACCCTGGCGACCCTCGGGCTGCTGGCGGCGACGGTGTGCGGGGTCTGCGTCGCGCTGGGAACCTGGCAACTCCAGCGCCGGGTCTGGAAACTGGACCTGATCGCCCGCGTGGAGGCCCGCATCCGGGCCGAGCCGGCGACGGCGCCCGCTCCCGACGACCTGCCCGCGCCGACTCGGGCGAGCGACGAGTACCGCCGCGTTCGCGCCGAGGGTGTGTTCCTCCACGCTCGCGAGACGCTGGTCCAGGCGGTGACGGACCGCGGCCCCGGCTTCTGGGTTGTGACGCCGCTGCGCCGAGCCGACGGGACGACCATCCTGATCAACCGCGGCTTCGTGCCTCCGGACCGGCGCGCGCCGGCGAGCCGGGAGCCGGGACCGGACGAGGCCCAGGTGACCGGTCTCCTGCGCCTGAGCGAACCGGGCGGTGCCTTCCTGCGGTCGAACGATCCGGCGGGCGAGCGCTGGTATTCCCGCGACGTGGCGGCCATCGCCGCCGCCCGCGGGCTCACACGCGTCGCGCCTTATTTCGTCGATGCCGATGCGACGCCCAATCCCGGCGGACTACCGGTGGGGGGGCTGACGGTGGTCGCCTTCCGCAACGACCACCTCGTCTACGCCGTCACCTGGTATGTGCTGGCGCTGATGGCGGCGGGGGGAGGGTGGATCGTCCTGCGCGAAGTGCTGCGCAGGCACGACCGATCGTAGCCGTCGTCCGACTGAAGGACGTCAGTCGTTCTCGCGCATCAGCGTCTCGGACACGACCCGCACGGGCTTGCGCCGGCCGATCAGGACCGCAGCGCGCGAGGTTTCGGGGTCGTTCTCGAAACGGGTGCGGACCCAGGCCACCAGGAACTTCACGTATTCCGAGGCGAGCAGCCGGGTCGAGGCCGGGCTCTGCCACCAATGCGGGCCGACGCCCTCGGCGACGACGGGATGGGGCACCACCCGGTCGCGGCCTGCCAGGGCGTGGTCGAGTTCGATCAGCGTGCGGGGCATGTGATAGTTCGAGGTCACCACCGCCACGGTGTTGAAGCGGTGCAGCCGCATCCAGCGCCGGGTCTCGATGGCGTTCCCGATGGTGTTGCGGGCCCGGTAGTCGAGGTCGACGCAGCACTCGATCCAGTGGCGCTGGCTCGGGTTCAGGCGGGTGATCTCGTCGCGGCTGGTGCGCTCGTTGACCCCGGTGATGAGCAGGCGCCGGCCATAGCCGCTGGCCAGGAGATCGATGGCGTCGCCGATGCGTTGGGCGCCGCCGGTGAGGGCGACGATGGCGTCGGGCCGCTCGGAGAGCGCGCGCTCGTCGCGGTCGATGCAGGCGACGAAGCTCAGAAAACCACCCAGCAGCGCCGCGACGCCGATGCCGCCCACGACCGCCGCCCCCCTCAGGGCGCGCCCCTGGACCGACGGTGGCCGGCTGCGCACGGGCGGCGCTGACAGGGCCGGGCCGCGCGGAGGCGCCTCGTCCCAGGCCCAACCGAAGGCGCCGCGCGGGCTGATGGTGGTGTCGCCAGACATCCGAGTGGTCATTCTCCCGGAGGATAGCCGCGATTGCGGCGTTGCAGAGGCGCCACTCTCTGCCGCAAAAGCTTCACGCCTCGTTAACGCTCACCCGAAGGAAGGGTGTGGGTCAAGGCGTCGGCGCGAGCGGGCGCTCCTGCACCGGATGGGGGATGAGACCCCGCCGCCGGGCCGACGATCGGCGCCTGGCGAGAACTGGGGCTCGCGGACGGGCGCTTCAAGCCAAAACCCGGCTCATGCCAAAACCCGGCTCATGCCAAAACCCGGCTCATGCCAAAACCGGGCTCAGGCCAGGAAGCGACGCACGGTCAGGCGCGAGACCAGCCCGGTGACCACCGAGGCGATGACGCCGATCAGGAGCACGCTGGCATAGCCGCGCCAGCCGACGTGGAACGCACCGAAGAGGGCGTCGAGTTCCTCGCCCGCCGGTCCGGTGCGCCAGGCGCGGGCGACGACGCCGGCGGCCGCGAAAGCCGCGAGGGCGGCGACCGATCCGACGATGCCGCCGCGCAGGCCCAGCCCGAAGAAGCGGCGCTGGAAGGCGCGGGCGATGAAGTCGTCGTCGGCGCCCACGAAGTGCAGCACCTCCACCACCTCGCGGTTGCCCGCCATGGCGCCCCGGGTCGCGAAGGCCACCGCGAGCCCGGTGGCGATGAGCACCAGGGCGACGATGCCGACCCCGACCCCGACGAAGGTGTTGGCCATGGTCGAGAGCCGGCGCAGCCACAGGGCATGGTCGTCGAGGCTGGCGACACCCGGCAGCGCTTCGGCCAGGGAAGCCCGGAGCGGCTTGAGGTCGGGGCTCGGTCCCGGCGCTAGGGTGAGGGTGACGAGGCGGGGCACCGGCAGGTCCGATAGGTCGAGGCCGCTGCCGAGCCAGGGTTCGAGCAGGCGCTCGGCCTCCGCCTTCGAGAAGACGCGGGTGGTGGCGATCCCCGGCGTCGCCTTGGCCAGGGCCTCGGCCCGGGCGACGTCCGCGTCGATGGCGCGGCCAGGGCTCGGCCTCACCTGGATCGTCACCTCCTGCGCCACCGCGCCCTGCCACTGGTCGGCGCTGGAGGCCACCATCTCGGCGGCCCCCGCGCACAGCGCGGCGAGGAAGGTGAGGATGGCGATCACCGCCGCCAGCGAGCGGCTGGCGGCCGAATCGGTCGGGACCAGGGGCGCGTTGCGCCGCAGGGTCGGCGGCAGCGGCGGCTCTGCCGCGGCGGCGTCGCCCGGACCTGGCCGCGCCCCGGACCGGGTCGCGTCCGTCCTGGCCGTCTTGCGGGAGAGGGGAGCGGTGTCGCCCATCACGGCGTCTCCACGCGCAGCCGGCCCTCGCCCAATACGAGCCGGCGGGCGTCGACGAGGTCCATCAACGCGAAATCGTGGGTGGCGATCAGCACCGAGGTGCCGAGCCGGTTGAGTTCGATGAACAGGCGCAGCAGGCGCCGCCCGAGGCCGGGATCGACGTTGCCGGTGGGTTCGTCGGCCAGGAGCAGTTCGGGCCGCGCGATCAGCGCCCGTGCGATGGCCGCGCGCTGCTTCTCGCCGCCCGACAGCAGGGGAGGGAGCACATGCATGCGCTCGCCGAGGCCGACCCAGCGCAGCAGTTCGACCACCTCGGCCCGGTAGCTCGACTCCGCCCGGCCCTGGACGCGCAGGGGCAGGGCGACGTTCTCGTAGGTGGTGAGGTGGTCGAGCAGCCGGAAATCCTGGAACACGACCCCCATGCGCCGGCGCAGGGAGGTGAGGGTGTCGCTGGCGATGCCGCTGACCTCCTCGCCGAACACCGAGACCAGCCCGCGCGTCGGCCGCACCGACAAGAGGATGAGACGCAGGAGGGTGGTCTTCCCCGCCCCCGAGGGGCCGGTGAGGAACTGGAAGGAATGGGGTGCGATCTCGAAGCTCACGTCGCTCAGGACCTCCGGTCCGAGGCCGTAGCGCATCCCGACGTTCTCGAACTGGACCACGGGTCCCTCGGCCCCCGCGAGCAGGCTCTCCCCCCTCACGCGGTCCGCCACGGTTCACCCGTTCCGTCGGCGCCCATGGGCCGGCCTGGTCTGCGATGCCTCAAGGCGTCCGTTCCTCCCGCCCCACCTTCACACGCGGTTAACCGCGTTCCGCGACAACCATGTCTGTCTTTTTGCACGACGCGGCAACCGCCGACCGACCTGGAAGCGCCGATTCGCCATGCAGATCGTCTGCCCCGCCTGCGCCAGCGAATACGAGATTCCCACCGATCGGGTCGGAGCGGAAGGCCGCTCGGTGCGCTGCGCCGCCTGCCGCGAGACCTGGTTCATCGGGCCCGACGACGTCGCCACCGCGCAGATCGCCGAAGCCATCGCGGCGATGGACGACGGCACCCGCAACCGCTCCGAGGACCAGGCCGCCCTCGACGCCTGGGAAGCGGCCCTGGCGGAGGAGGGCATCGCCCCCGACGCCGCAGCCTCGTCCTCCCCTGCAGAGCCCCCGTCCGTCGACCCCCCGCCGAGGAAGGCGGCCAAACGGCCCTTGCGACCGGTAAAGCCCGGCCGGTCGTGGTCCGCCTTCGCCACCGCGGCGGGCCTGTGGCTGGCGATCGTCGCGGTGGGGGGTGGCGCCCTCGTCGCCCGCACCACGGTCGTACGGGCGATGCCCCAGAGTGCCGGGCTCTATGCCGCCATCGGCCTGCCCGTGAACCTGCGCGGCATCGACCTGCGCGACGTCGCCGCCTACCAGGCCGCTGGCGAGGCGGGTCTGACGCAGCTCGTGGTGGAGGGCGACCTCGTCGGCGTCACGCGGGAGGCCGTCGCCGTGCCGGCCATCGAGATCGAGGTGCGCGACGAGCGGGACCAGCCGCTCTACCGCTGGACCGTTCCCTCCCCGCGCCCGTCCCTGGAGGACCGCGAGACCGCCCGCTTCCGGGCCAGCCTGTCGGCGCCGCCGGCCCAGGGGCGGTCGGTGCAGGTGCGCTTCGCGGGCACCGGGCAGATGCGTGCCGATGCCGCCGCGAGCGAGCCCAAGGCCGATGCCAGCCGGCGGAACCCATGATATGGACTGCGTGATGAACACCACGCCTTCCCGACGCGTCCGCGTCCTGTTCGACGAATCCGCCATCGCCCGGCGCAACGAGGAACTGGCCGGCGAGATCGCGGCGGCCAAGCTCGAAGACCTTCTCGTGGTCGCGGTGCTCAAGGGCAGCTTCATGTTCGCCGCCGACCTGTTGCGCGCGCTGCACCGGTCCGGCCTCGCGCCGCAGGTCGAGTTCGTCCACCTGTCGAGCTACCGCACCGGCACCGTCTCCACCGGTCAGGTCGAGATCCTGCGCGACGTCCAGAGCGAGGTGCGGGGCCGCGACGTGCTCCTCGTCGACGACATCCTCGAATCGGGCCGGACCCTGGTCTTCGCCAAGGATCTGCTGATGGCGCGCGGCGCCAAGCGCGTGATGACGGCGGTGCTGCTCGAGAAGCCCGGCAAGCGCGCCGTGACCATCGACGCGGATTTCGTCGGCTTCCCCTGTCCCGATGCCTTCGTGGTCGGTTACGGCATGGATGCCGCCCACGCCTACCGCCAGTTGCCCTTCGTCGGCCTGGTCGACTTCGAGAGCAGCGAGCCCGACCTCTTCGGCGGCACCTGACCGGCTTCATTCGCTTGGCCACCGGTGGCATTTGCGCGCAGAGATGACAAATTCGTCCGGCCGCTCTGCCATTTTCGCTTGACATGCGATCTTGGCGCTTGCGTCTCTGGCACCGGCGGCGACACGCCCGCGATCACATACGAAACGGTGTTTATGGCTCGCATCCTGCTAGTGGATGACGAAGAGACGATCCGCGGCTTCCTGAAGCGCGGCCTCGAGATCGACGGGCATGCCGTGGTCACCGCCAGCGATGGCAGCGACGGGCTGGACCGGCTGATCGAGGCGGCCGGCGATTTCGACCTGCTGCTCACCGACATCCGCATGCCGTTGATGGACGGCATCGCCCTGGCGCTCGCGGCCAAGCGCGACTTCCCCGACCTGACCATCCTGCTGATGACCGGCTTTGCCGATCAGCGCGAGCGCGCCCGCGGCCTCGACGCCATCGTGACCGACGTCCTGACCAAGCCCTTCTCCCTGGCCGACCTGCGCTCCACCGTGAACCGCGCGCTGGCGGCCTGAGCGGACCGACGCTGGCTCCGGTTCCCGGCGTGCCTTCCATCGCACGCGGGTGACACACTATATCATCGGACGAAGACCAGCGTGGGCCCTCCCGCGCCGCGCGCCCCCATGAGACCGTTCCCATGTCCGACACCTCCGGCAATATCTCCGACTCTGGCAAGATTCCCGTCACCGTGCTCACCGGCTATCTCGGTGCGGGCAAGACGACCCTCCTCAACCGCATCCTCACCGAGAACCACGGCAAGCGCTACGCCGTGATCGTCAACGAGTTCGGCGAGATCGGCATCGACAACGACCTCGTGGTCGGCGCCGACGAGGAGGTGTTCGAGATGAACAACGGTTGCGTCTGCTGCACCGTGCGCGGCGACCTCATCCGCATCATGGACGGGCTCGTGAAACGGCGCGGCAAGTTCGACGCGATCATCGTCGAGACCACCGGGCTGGCCGACCCCGCCCCCGTCGCCCAGACCTTCTTCGTCGACCAGGACGTGGGCGATGCCGCCCGCCTCGACGCCGTGGTCACGGTGGCCGACGCCAAGTGGCTGTCCGACCGCCTGAAGGACGCCCCCGAGGCCAAGAACCAGATCGCCTTCGCCGACGTCATCCTCCTCAACAAGGCCGATCTCGTGGAGCCGGGCGACCTCGACCGGGTCGAGGGCCAGATCCGCGCGATCAATCCCTACGCCACCATCCACCGCACCAGCCGCTGCGACGTGCCCCTCGATGCGGTGCTCGACCGCAACGCCTTCGACCTCGGCCGCATCCTCGACATCGAGCCGGCGTTCCTGGAGGAGGGCCACCACCATCACCACGACGACGAGATGCAGTCGGTCTCGGCCAGGATCGACGGCCCGGTGGACCCGGAGAAATTCATGCCGTGGATCTCGAACCTGACCCAGGTGCAGGGGCCGGACATCCTGCGCTGCAAGGGCATCGTCGCCTTCCCGAACGAGCCGCAGCGCTTCGTCTTCCAGGGCGTCCACATGATCCTCGACGGCGACCTCCAGGGCCCGTGGAAGGACGACGAGGCCCGGGTCTCGCGGGTGGTGTTCATCGGGCGCAACCTCGACCCGGAGACGATCCGGGCCGGCTTCTTCGACTGCAAGGCATAGGCGCAGCGTTCCTTCCCCCCCGCGCGGGGGGAAGGGACTTGGCGAGCCATCGTCTCCGGTGGGACGGGACACGGGTGTCCGCAAGGATTGGTTTACCATTCCGTCCCAGGATCGCGCCGCGCCGCCATCCGCCGGCGCGCGAGAGAGCGCCATCCATGATGTCCCGCGCGGAACGCACGCCCCTCACCGATTGGTGGTGGACGGTCGACAAAGGCCTCCTGGCCGGCCTCGCCGCGCTGATGGTGGCGGGCCTCGTCTTCCTCATGGGCGGCGGGCCGCCGGTGGCCGAAAAGATCGGCCTGCCGACCTTCTACTTCCTCAACCGGCAGGCGCTCTATCTGGCGCCGACGCTGCTGATCATCGTGGCGGTCTCGTTCCTGTCCCTGCGCCACATCCGGCGTGTGGCGCTCGCCACGTGGATCGTCGGCGTGGCCCTGTGCATCCTGGCCGGCAAGTTCGGGCCCGAGATCAAGGGCGCCCACCGCTGGATCCAGTTCGGCGCCTTCGGCCTGCAGCCGTCCGAGTTCGTGAAGCCCGCCTTCGTGGTGGTGGCGGCCTGGGCGTTCTCGGAGGGCGCGCAACGGCGCGACATGCCCGGCGGCCTTCTCGCCATCCTGCTCCTGCCGATCACGATCGTGCCGCTGATCCTGCAGCCGGATTTCGGCCAGACCATGCTGATCACCATCGTCTGGTGCTCGCTGTTCTTCGTGGCGGGCCTGCACTGGTTCTGGGTCGCGGGCCTGGGCGTCGGCGGCCTCCTCGGGGTCGCGGTGGCCTATCGTTTCCTGCATCACGTCCGCGAGCGCATCACCCGCTTCATGGACAAGGATTCCGGCGACAGCTTCCAAGAGTTCTGGGCGCGCGAATCGTTCAACTCCGGCGGCTGGCTCGGCACCGGCCCCGGTGAGGGCGTCGCCAAGCGCCACCTGCCCGACGCGCACACCGACTTCATCTTCTCCGTCACCGGGGAGGAGTTCGGTGCGCTCGTCTGCCTCGGCCTCGTCTGCCTGTTCGCCTATATCGTGATGCGCGGCCTCAAGCTGGCGCGCCGCACCGACGACACCTTTTCGCGCCTGGCCATCACGGGATTGACGACGCTGTTCGGATTGCAGGCCTGCATCAACATGGCGGTGAACGTGCGGCTGATGCCGGCCAAGGGCATGACCCTGCCGTTCGTCTCCTACGGCGGTTCGTCCCTGATCTCGCTGGCGCTCGGCATGGGCTTCCTCGTGGCCCTGACCCGCAAGCGGCCGCGCACGGTGATGCTGAGCCAGAAGCCGCCCGGCACCGCGCCGGCGACGGTGGCCGGGGTGATGCGATGACCGTGGCGCAGGCCACCGTCCTCCTCTGTGCCGGCGGCACCGGCGGGCACCTGTTCCCGGCCGAGAGCCTGGCCATCGCGTTGCGCGCCCGCGGCGTGCGGGTGGTGCTCGCCACCGACGCGCGGGTGGATTCCATCGCCACGGGCTTTCCGGCCTCCGAGATCGTCACCATCGCCTCGGCGACACCTTCGGGCCGCTCGCTCGTCCGGCGGGCGAGCGCGCTCCTGACGCTGGGCCGCGGGTTCGGCGCCGCCGCCCGTGAGATCAAGCGGATCGACCCGGCCGCCATCGTCGGGTTCGGCGGCTATCCGACGGTGCCGCCGATGCTCGCGGGACAGATCCTGCGGCGGCCCACCATCCTGCACGAGCAGAACGCGGTGATGGGCCGGGCCAACGCCTTCCTGGCGCGCGGCGCGCGTGCCATCGCCACGGGCTTCGCCGAGGTTCGCGGCATCCCGGAGAAGGCCACCGCACCGCGCACCCACACCGGCAACCCCCTTCGCCCGGCGGTGCTGGCGGCGGCGGCGACGACCTATCCGCCGCTCGGCGACACCGACGGCCTCCACCTCCTCGTCTTCGGCGGCAGCCAGGGCGCGGCCGTGATGGGCCAAATCGTGCCCGCGGCCATCGCGCAGCTCCCCGCCGACCTGCGCGCCCGCCTCCACCTCGTGCAGCAGGTCCGCGCCGAGGACCTGACGCAGGTCCAGAACCTCTACCTCGGCCTCGGTCTCGCCGGGCTCGAGACGGCGCCGTTCTTCAAGGACCTGCCCACGCGCATGGCCCAGAGCCACCTCGTCATCGGTCGCTCGGGCGCCTCCACGGTCTCGGAACTGGCCGCCATCGGCCGGCCCGCGATCCTGGTGCCGCTGCCGGGCGCCCTCGATCAGGACCAGGCCGCCAATGCCGCGACGCTGAGCGCCATCGGCGCGGCGCTGACGATTCCGCAAGGCAGCTTCACCCCCGACCGCCTCACCGCGGAACTGGTCGATCTGTTCGGAACGCCGGCAAAATTGACCGCGGCGGCGGCAGCGGCCAAAAGTGCCGGCATCCACGACGCCGCCGAACGGCTCGCCGATGTCGTGATCGCGACGGCGGCGCTCACCTGATCGCGGGGTCGGCGCCGCGGCGCTCCCGCTCGAACCGACGAGACTGGCTCACACCATGAAGCTGCCCGACAAGCTCGGCCCCATCCATTTCATCGGCATCGGCGGCATCGGCATGTCCGGCATCGCCGAGGTGATGATGAACCTCGGCTACACGGTGCAGGGGTCGGACGCCAACGACAACGCCAACGTCCGCCGGCTCGCCGAAAAGGGCATCAGGACCTTCGTCGGCCATGCGGCCGGCAACGTCGAGGAGGCGGCCCTCGTGGTGGTCTCCACCGCGATCCGGCGCGACAACCCCGAGCTCGTCGCCGCCCGCGAGCGCCGCCTGCCGGTGGTGCGGCGAGCCGAGATGCTGGCCGAGCTGATGCGCTTCAAGTCCTGCGTCGCCATCGCCGGCACCCACGGCAAGACCACCACCACCTCGCTGGTGGCCGCCCTCCTCGATGCGGGCAACCTCGACCCCACCGTCATCAACGGCGGCATCATCAACGCCTACGGCACCAACGCCCGCATGGGCGAGGGCGAGTGGATGGTGGTGGAGGCCGACGAATCCGACGGCACCTTCCTCAAGCTGCCGGCCGATGTCGCCATCGTCACCAACATCGACCCCGAGCACCTCGACCATTTCGGCTCGTTCGAGGCGGTGAAAGACGCCTTCCGGCGCTTCATCGACAACATCCCCTTCTACGGTTTCGCCGTGATGTGCATCGACCATCCGGTGGTGCAGGACCTCGTCGGCCACATCGAGGACCGCCGCATCATCACCTACGGCGAGAACCCGCAGGCCGACGTGCGCCTGATCGACGTGGACCTGCGTGGCGGCCAGAGCCGGTTCCGCGTGATGATCCGCGACCGTCGTCCCGGCTTTCGCCTCGAGATGGAGAACCTCGTCCTGCCGATGCCGGGCAAGCACAACGCCCTCAACGCCACCGCGGCGCTGGCCGTGGCCCACGAACTCGGCGTCGAGCCGCAGGCGATCCGCAAGGCGCTGGCAGGCTTCGGCGGCGTCAAGCGCCGCTTCACCAAGACCGGCGAATGGAACGGCGCCCTGATCTTCGACGACTACGGGCACCACCCGGTGGAGATCAAAGCGGTGCTCAAGGCCGCCCGCGCCTCGACGGAGGCCAACGTCATCGCCATCGTGCAGCCCCACCGCTACACCCGGCTGGCCTCCCTGTTCGACGATTTCTGCACCTGCTTCAACGACGCCGACACGGTCATCGTCGCCTCGGTCTACGCCGCGGGCGAGGCGCCGATCGAGGGCATGGACCGCGACGGCCTCGTCTCGGGCCTCAAGTCCCGCGGCCACCGCGACGCTCTGGCCCTCGACCGCACCGAGGATCTCGCCGGACTGGTGGCGAGCCGCGCCAAGGCGGGCGACTACGTCGTGTGCCTGGGGGCCGGCAACATCACGCAGTGGGCCTATGCGCTTCCGGCGGAACTGGCGTCGTTGCAGGCCTGAGGCGATGCGCTCGGCGGACGAAGAGCGGACCGAATGTCGGCGCCGGCTTCGCCACGATCACACCGACGTCGAGACGAGATCATGGCGGCGTCTGCGCAATCGCCAGTTCGGTGGGTTCAAGTCCGTCCGTCGGGAAGGGATTGGTCCCTCCGGTGCCGACTTTTGTCGTCGTGAGGTCGAGGTGGTCGTCGAGCTCAACGGAAGTCAGCCTGTCGACAGGTCTCGTGATACGAGCAGGAATGCCTATCCCACCCGGCTCGGCTATCGCGTCCTTCGTTTCCGGAACGCCGGGACCAAGGACGATATCGCTGGTGTTCTCGACACCATCGCGGCGCCGCTTCCCCCCTCTCCCCGCTCGTGGGGAGAGGACGTGGGCCTCCTTATCGGGGCCGGCGTAAGCCCGAAGGGCGAGGCTGAGGGGACGATCCCCGAGAAGCCTCATCCGAAAGCGCCCCCTCACCCTCGGCTGCCGCCTCGCTTGGCCGATGACGAGGTCGGCCAAGCCCTCTCCCCGCGAGCGGGGAGAGGAGGAGAACCCTCATGACCGCCTTCCCCGACATCACCCCCGACATCCGGTCGCGTGCGCCCGCCCTGCGCGGACGCCTCGTCGCGAACCAGTCGCTGGCCGACCTCACCTGGTTTCGGGTCGGCGGACCGGCGCAGGTGCTGTTCAGCCCGGCCGACGAGGAGGATCTGGCGCTGCTGCTGGCCGCCCTCGATCCGGCGATGCCCGTGACGGTGATCGGCCTCGGCTCGAACCTGATCGTGCGGGACGGCGGCATACCGGGGGTGACGGTCCGGCTCGGCGGCAAGGCCTTCGGCTCGGTGGAGATCGACGGCGACACCCTGCGGGCCGGCACCGCCGTCCCCGACATGCGCCTGGCCAAGGCGGCGGCGGAGGCCTCCCTCGACGGGCTCGCCTTCTTCCGCGGCATCCCCGGTTCGATCGGCGGTGCGCTGCGCATGAACGCCGGCGCCCATGGCGGCGAGACCACCGACGTCCTGGTCGAGGCCCGCGGCATCGACAGGCGCGGCGAACGGCGGACGTTCGGCCACGGCGAGATGGGCTTTGCCTACCGCCATTCCTCCGCCCCCGAGGACGTGATCTTCACGAGCGCCCTGTTCCGCGCGCGGCCGGGCGAGCGCGCGGCGATCGAAGCGGAGATGGATCGCGTCACCGCGGCCCGCGAGGCGGCCCAGCCGATCCGCGAGCGCACCGGCGGCTCGACCTTCAAGAACCCCGAGGGCGGCAAGGCCTGGCAACTCGTCGACGCCGCCGGCTGCCGTGGCCTGCGTGTCGGCGGCGCCCAGGTGTCGCCGATGCACTGCAACTTCCTTATCAACACCGACGGCGCCACGGCGGCCGACATCGAGGCCCTCGGCGAAGAGGTGCGCCGGCGCGTGCGCGAGACCTCGGGCGTCGAGCTCCACTGGGAGATCAAGCGCATCGGCGTGTCGACGTCGGGGGCGTAAGCCGGTAAGACGTAAGTCATCCGACGCGAGGGGCCGATGGCGGGACAGGACGTCTTGACGATCTATTCGAAGGTCTCCGTGAAGAGTCAGACCGTGCTGCCGGCCGAAGTGCGCGAACGCCTCGGCATCGGCCCCGGCGACCGCCTCCGTTACGTGATCACGCCGGACGGCATTCGTATCGAAAAGGCCCGGCCCGAGGGTGAAGATCCTTTCGTGACCTTCACGGAATGGGCGGGGGCCGCCGACGAAGACGCCTATGGCAATCTCTGAGGATCCGAGCGAAGTCCCGTTTCCGGCGGGGACCGTGGTGGTCGTGCCGTTTCCCTGCTCCGACCGCCTCGCCGAAAAGCGCCGCCCGGCCGTCGTCGTCTCGGGCCAGGCCGTCGCAGAGGCGGGGTTCGTCTGGATCGCCATGATCACCAGTGCGAACAACCCGGCGATGGGGGGCGATCAGGCGATCGACGATCTCGCCGCCGCCGGTCTCTCGGCCCCTTCGGTCGTGAGGCCCGTCAAGCTGGCCTGCATCGAACCGCTCCGTATCCTCAAACGGATCGGCACCTTGTCCCCGGTGGTGGCCGGAGCGGTGTTCGACGCGATCCGCGACAGGATCGGACCACCAAGGCCCGCGTGACGACGAAACCCATTTCGCGAAAGTTTCAGGAGTCCCCATGTCCAAGCACGTCGCCGTCCTCATGGGCGGGTGGTCCTCCGAGCGCGAGGTCTCGCTCAATTCCGGCACCGCCTGCGCCAGGGCGCTCGAAGGGGAGGGGTTCACCGTGACCCAGGTCGATGTCGGGCCGGACATCGCCACCGTGCTGACCGACTTGAAGCCCGACGTCGCCTTCAATGCCCTGCACGGCCCGGCCGGCGAGGACGGCACGATCCAGGGGCTCCTGGAGATCTTGAAGATTCCCTACACGCACTCGGGCGTCCTCGCCTCGGCGCTCGCCATGCATAAGGAACGTGCCAAAACGATCATGAAGGCGGCCGGGGTCAGCGTGCCGGACGGTTGCGTCGTCGATCGCCATGATGCCGCAAAGTCACACGTGCTGCCGCCGCCCTACGTCCTCAAACCGATCGCCGAAGGCTCCTCGATGGGCGTCATCATCGTGCGCGACGGGCGCTCGCATCCGCCCCAGATCCTGGCGTCGGACGAGTGGGTCTATGGCGACCAAGTCCTTGCAGAGACTTACGTTGCGGGCCGCGAGCTCACCTGTGCCGTGATGGGCGACCGGGCGCTCGGAGTCATCGAGATCAAGCCCGCCTCGGGCGAGTGGTACGACTACGATGCCAAGTACGCCGCGGGGGGGTCGATCCACGTCCTGCCGGCCGAACTTAAACCAAATGTTTACCAGCGTGTCCAAGAGTTGTCGTTAACGGCGCATCAAGCACTGGGCTGTCGGGGCGTCAGCCGTGCCGATCTTCGCTACGACGACACACCGGGTGGAACCGGTGCCCTCGTCGTGCTGGAGGTCAACACGCAACCCGGCATGACCCAGACGAGCCTTGTGCCCGAGATCGCGGCCCATGCGGGCCTAACATTCGGTGAGCTCGTCCGATGGATGGTGGAGGACGCAACCTTGGGCCGCTGAGCGGCGCCGGCCCGGCCGGCGACGGCGGGGTCCTCGCGCGCCTCTGCGGCGTGGGCGGGCGCCTCGCGGCGGCACTGCCGGGCGTGGCCCGGCCGTCGTCGTCCCGGCGCCCGCGGATCGGCGCGCCGATCGGGCGGCGGTTTCCGCGCCTCGTCGGTTCCCTCGCCCTCTCCTGCACCTTCGGAACCCTCGCCGTCGCCGGTTTCATCGCGAGCGGCCGCTACGACACCTTCGTCACCGAGAACGGCCGGCCCCTCGACATCCTGGCCCGCATCGCCGGCTTCGGCGTCGAGCGCGTCACCATTGCGGGCATCTCGCGGCTCTACGAGAGCGAAGTGCTGGAGGCGGCGGGCATCGACGCGCGCTCGTCGGTGGTCTTCCTCGACGTCAGGGAGGCGCGCGAGCGCCTGATGCAGGTGCCGCTCATCGCCAGCGTCTCCGTGCGCAAGATCTATCCCAACGAGATCCTCATCACCCAGGTCGAGCGCGAACCCGCCGCCCTGTGGCAGCGCAACGGCGAGCTCTCGGTCATCGCCGCCGACGGCACCGTCATCGACGAGATGCGGGACGACCGCTACGCGACCCTGCCCCTGGTGGTCGGCGAGGACGCCAACCTGCGCCTCAAGGACTACCTCGACCTGATCGAGGCGGCCGGCCCCCTCGCCGAGCGCGTCAAGGCCGGCACCTACGTCTCGGGCCGGCGCTGGACGCTCAAGCTCGACGGCATCGACATCCGCCTGCCCGAGACCGGCGCCAGGGAGGCGCTGTCCCGCCTGGTCCGCCTCGAACGCACCAACCGCCTGCTGGAGAAGGACATCATCGCCATCGACCTGCGCATGCCCGACCGCGTCGTGGTCCGCCTCACCGAGGAAGCCGCCGCCACCCGCCTCGAATCCCAGAAGAAGAAGCCCAAGGGCAAGGGCACCGACACATGAGCCGCACGATTCGCCCCGCGCGCCTCGCGCCCACCCGCCCCGTCAGTCTGGTCCGGTAAGCCTCATGCACGCGCATCACGGACTCACGCCCCGCCTCAAACCGCTCTCGGCGCGGCGCAGCGCCACCCTGTCGGTCCTCGACATCGGCACGAGCAAGGTCGTGTGCCTCATCGCCGAGCTCCAGCCGGCCGAGGCGCTCTCGACCCTGCGCGGGCGCACCCATCTCGCCCGCATCATCGGCATCGGCCACCAGCGCTCGCACGGCCTCAAGGGCGGCGCGATCGTCGACCTGGAGGCCGCCGAGGGAGCCATCGCCCAAGCGGTCCACGCCGCCGAGCGGATGGCCAAGGTCGAGGTGCAATCGGTCATCGTCAACATCTCGGGCGGTCGCATCGGCTCCCAGCACTTCGATGCGCATGTGCCGGTCCGGACCGGCTCCGTCACCGCGGCGGACGTCGAGCGCGCCCTGGAGACGGCCAGCGCCCACGGCGTCAGCCCCGGCCGGGCCGTGCTCCACGCCCTGCCCACCGGCTATTCCCTCGACGGGCAGGGCGCGGTGATCGACCCCTCGGGCATGATCGGCGACGCGCTCGGGGTCGACCTGCACGTCGTCACCAGCGAGGCCGCCGCGGCCCGCAACCTCATGCTGGCGGTGGAACACTGCCACCTCGGCGTCGAGGCGGTGATCGCGACACCCTACGCCGCCGGCCTCTCGGCGCTCGTCGACGACGAGGCCGAGATGGGGGTCTGCGTCGTCGACATGGGCGGCGGCACCACCACCGTCGGCGTCTTCTCGGGCGGCCACCTCGTCCATGTCGACGCCCTCGCGGTGGGCGGTCACCACGTCACCATGGACATCGCCCGCGGTCTTTCGACCCGGGTGGCGGCGGCCGAGCGCCTCAAGACGCTCTACGGCTCGTGCATCTCCACGGCCTCGGACGACCGCGACATGATCGCGGTCCACGGGGTCGGCGAGGACGAGGGCGACGCCCCCACCCACGTGCCGCGCTCGCAACTCGTGCGGATCATCCGTCCCCGCGTCGAGGAAGTGATCGAACTCGTGCGCGACCGGCTCCGCGCCGCGGGTTTCGCCAGCCAGGCCGGCCGCCGCGTGGTGCTGACGGGCGGCGCCAGCCAGCTCGTCGGCCTCCCCGAGCTGACCCGCCGGATCATGCAGGGACAGGTCCGGATCGGCCGCCCCCTCGGGATCCGCGGCCTGCCGGAAGCGGCCAAGGGACCGGCCTTTTCCGCCGCCGTCGGCCTGCTGGTCTACCCGCAGGTGGCGCATGCGGAGCATTTCGAGCCGCGCGGGCAGGGTGCCTTCGCGGCGACGGGAACGGATGGCTACCTCTCGCGCGTCGGACGCTGGCTCCGCGAGAGCTTCTAGGAACGACGGGCCGGCGGCCGGTGCCCTCCCGCGAGGGGCCGCCGCAAGCCCGGCACAAGCAAATCGGCGCTGGTCTTCGTGGCCGGGCGTCAACCGAAACGTGAAAGGCACGAGAGGCTCATCACCATGGCCATCAGTCTGCAGGCGCCGGACATCCGGGAACTGAAGCCCCGCATCACCGTCTTCGGTGTCGGCGGAGCCGGCGGCAACGCCGTCAACAACATGATCGAATCGGGCCTGCTCGGCTGCGAGTTCGTCGTGGCCAACACCGACGCCCAGGCGTTGACCTCGTCCAAGGCCGAGCGCGTCATCCAGATGGGCCTCAACGTCACGCAGGGCCTCGGTGCCGGCTCGCACCCGGAGGTCGGCTCGGCCGCCGCCGACGAGGTCATCGACGAGATCCGCGACCAGCTCTCGGGCGCCCACATGTGCTTCATCACCGCCGGTATGGGCGGCGGCACAGGCACCGGAGCCGCCCCCGTCATCGCCCGGGCGGCGCGCGACATGGGCATCCTCACCGTCGGCGTCGTCACCAAGCCGTTCCAGTTCGAGGGCGTGCGCCGGATGCGCACGGCCGAGGCCGGAATCCAGGAGCTCCAGGCCGCCGTCGACACCCTGATCGTGATCCCGAACCAGAACCTGTTCCGGGTCGCCAACGAGAAGACCACCTTCGCCGACGCCTTCGCCATGGCCGACCAGGTGCTCTACTCGGGCGTCGCCTGCATCACCGACCTGATGGTCAAGGAAGGCCTGATCAACCTCGACTTCGCCGACGTGCGCGCCATCATGCGCGGCATGGGCAAGGCGATGATGGGCACCGGCGAAGCGTCGGGCGAGAACCGCGCCAACCGCGCGGCCGAAGCGGCCATCGCCAACCCGCTCCTCGACGACGTGTCGATGAAGGGTGCGCGCGGCCTGCTCATCTCCATCACCGGCGGCAACGACCTCACCCTGTACGAGCTCGACGAGGCCGCCACCCGCATCCGCGAAGAGGTGGATTCGGACGCCAACATCATCCTCGGCGCCACCTTCGACGAGAGCCTCGACGGCATCATCCGCGTGTCGGTGGTGGCCACGGGTATCGAGCCGGCCCTGATCACCGCCAACGGCGGCCAGAGCAGCACCGAGATCCTGCAGACCGAGCAGCGCATCGCCGAGGTGGCCGAGCGTCTGCGGGCGGAAGCGAGGGCGCGGGCCAGCCAGCCCGCGCCGACCTTTCGCCCCGCCGGACAAGACCTCCCCGTAGCGCCGGTCGCCGTCGCGCCGGCGCCCGTCGAGCAGCCCGTGGCCCCCAAGCCCGAGCCCATCCGCTTCGAGGCGCCGGCTGCCCTGGCCGTGCGCGACGAGGTGGTGCTGACCCAGACCCAGCCGCGGGCCGCGGTGGCCTACGAGCCGGCCCCGGCCCCGGCCCCCGAGCCGGCTCCGATGCCGGCCGCCGGCCCCTACATGCCGCCGCGCCCGGCGGTGCCGGTCGCCCGCGCCCCGCGCATGCCGCAGATCCAGGACCTGCCGATGCCGGCCCAGGCCCAGATCCGCGCCAAGCAGGGCGAGGACGCTCACGAGCAGCCCGCCGACAACAAGCGCATGACGCTCCTGCGCCGCCTCGCCACCGTCGGCTTCGGCGGTCGCCGCGAGGAGACCGAGGCGGCACCGCCCGCCCCGGTCCGTGCGCCGGCCGCACCCTCGCAGACCGCCGCCCACGTGGCGGCCCAGGCGGAGCACGCCCGGCGTCTGGCCGCCGCCCAGGTGCCTCAGTATCGGGCTCCCCAGGGCCAGCTCGACCCGCAGGGGCGTGCACTGCCGCAAGGCCGGATGATGGACGACGACCAGCTCGAGATCCCCGCCTTCCTCCGGCGCCAGGCCAACTGACGGTCAGACCCGTCTGCCTTGAGACTTTTCTGCAACAGACCCGGGATCTCAGGATCCCGGGTCTGCCCATGTGTTAAGGCGTTGATAAAGAAACAGGATCAGGATCACGTCGCAAAAGCGTGTCTGTAACAGAGCGTAAGAAACCGTGATTTGGACGCCTTCGGTGCCCCGGCTATAGAAAATTTGGAATGACGAGGGCGCGGCGGTTTCGCCGTCAGCGCTCGCAGGGGCTTCAAGCAGCGGACGGATCGAAGGGCTTCGCCGGCGCCATTTATGTGGCGCTGCGGTAGCCGGTCACGGCCGAGGGCTATGGAATGCGATCGAACCAACAGACGACATTGAAGGCACCGGCATCCCTCAGCGGGATCGGCGTCCATTCCGGGAAACCGGTCGAGATCACCCTCAGGCCCGCCCCGGCCAACCACGGGATCGCCTTCCTGCGGACGGGCGTCGAGACCGGTAACGACCGGTTGATCCAGGCGCATCACGCCTGCGTCTCCGCCACCGAACTCTGCACCGTGATCGGCGACGTCGAGAGCGGGGCGGTCGCCACCATCGAGCACCTGATGTCCGCCCTCTACGGTGTGGGCGTCGACAACGCCCTCGTCGAGATCGACGGGCCCGAGATGCCGATCCTCGACGGGAGCGCGGCGCCTTTCGTCAAGGCGATCGACGCCGTCGGCCTCGTCTCCTGCGGCGCCAAGCGGCGCTGGATCAAGGTACTGCGCACCGTCCGCGTCCAGGTCGACCGCGCCTTCGCCGAGCTGCGCCCCATCGACCGGGGCTTCCGCCTCGACGTCGAGATCGATTTCGAGAGCCCGGTGATCGGCCGCAGCCGCAAGGCCATGGACCTGACCCCCGCCTCCTACCGCCGCGAGATCGCGCCGGCCCGCACCTTCGGCATGATGCGCGACGTCGAGCGCTACTGGAAAGCCGGGTTCGCCCTCGGTGCCTCCCTCGAGAACACCGTGGCCGTCGGCGAGACCACGGTCGTCAATCCCGAGGGACTGCGGTTCGCCGACGAGTTCGTCCGCCACAAGTTCCTCGATGCCGTCGGCGACCTCGCCCTGGCCGGGCTGCCCCTCCAGGGCGGATACCGCTCCTATTGCGGCGGGCACCGCATGAACGTCGCCATCCTCGACGCGCTGTTCTCCGACCGCGCCAATTACGCGATCCTCGAAGCGGCCGGCAGCCGCCGTGAAGCCGCCATCGCCGAATTCGGCACCGGCCTCGGCCTCGCCGCCTTCGCCGGCGACCTGTAGCATTCCGGACACGCCGGGCGCTGCGATCGCAGGCGTCGTACCGCTGCCGCTTTCGCGCCCAATTCTGCCGTCAGACGTTCATCGTCTGTGAACGGTTCCGCGATCGCCGGTGACTCGCACCACGATCCGGGCAACATGCCCGCTCCGCTCGAAACGACTCGTGACATGGCTGACGACGCGCGCCGAATACGGCGGGGTCGGTTGGGGGATGACCGGAATGGCCTTGGCTGATCTCAACCGCTCGAAGCTGGCGGCCGTCCTGTTGGCCGTCTGCGGCCTCGGCCTCGGTGGCTGCGACGCCCTCGATTCGATCAATCCCTTCGCCGAGAAGTACAAGCCGGAAGTGATCCCGGATGTTCCCGCCAACACGCTCTACAGCGAAGGCCTGGCGAAGATGGAGGACCGCGACTTCGAGGCGGCCGCCAAGAAGTTCGGCGATCTCGACAAGCAGTATTCGTACTCGGAGTGGTCGCGCAAAGCGCTCCTGATGACGGCCTACGCCAATTACGAGGGCCAGAAGTACGAGGACGCGATCATCGCCTCGCAGCGCTACATCAAGCGTCATCCGGCCAGCAAGGACGCGGCCTACGCCCAGTACCTGATGGCGATGTCGCACTACAAGCAGATCCCCGACGTCTCACGTGACCAGGAGCGCGCCGAGAAAGCGCTCAACGGCCTGCAGGAACTCGTCCAGAAGTATCCGACCTCCGAATACGCGGCCGACGCCAAGGCCAAGATCCAGATCACCCGCGACCAGCTCGCCGGCAAGGAGATGGAAGTCGGTCGCTTCTACCTGGAGCGCCGCAACTTCCCCGCGGCCATCAACCGGTTCCGCGACGTCGTCAGCAAGTACCAGACGACCCGCCACGCGGAAGAGGCCCTCGAGCGTCTCGTGGAGGCCTACATGGCGCTCGGCATCACCGCCGAGGCCCAGACCGCGGCCGCCGTGCTCGGCCACAACTTCCCTGACAGCCCCTGGTACAAGGACGCCTTCGCCCTCCTCCAGAGCGGTGGCCTCGAGCCCCGCGAGGAGAAGTCGTCCTGGCTGAGCAAGGTCTACCGTTCCGTGATCGGCCGGACCGCCGAGGCGCAGTAGCGTCCCGGGAGCGAGGGCGCAGTCCTGCGGGCGGCGTCGCCCGTTCGTCGGCGCCGCGAACCCGTGTGACACGTCGCGGAATGGGGCTTGGAGACCAGGCCGGACGCCCTCAAGCCAAGGCCCGACACGCGGCATGCTGATCCAGCTTGCGATCCGCGACATCGTCCTGATCGACCGGCTCGAGCTGAGCTTTCGCGAGGGCCTGTCGGTCCTGACCGGCGAAACCGGCGCGGGCAAGTCGATCCTGCTCGATGCCTTCGCCCTGGCGCTGGGCGGGCGCGGCGACGGCCGCCTCGTGCGCCACGGCGAGGGCCAAGGCGGCGTCACCGCCGTGTTCGACGTCGGCCTCGACCACCCCGCCCGGCGCATCGCTGCCGAGGCCGACCTCGATACCGAGGGCGATCTCATCCTGCGTCGCGTGCAGATGGCCGACGGCCGGACCCGCGCCTTCGTCAACGACCAGCCCGTCGGCGTCCAGGTGCTGCGGGCGGTGGGGGCGTCCCTCGTGGAGATCCACGGGCAGCACGACGACCGCGCGCTGGCCGACCCATCCACCCACCGCACCATCCTCGATGCCTTCGGCGGCCTCACCCCCCAGGTCGGCCGGGTCGCCGACAGGGCCAAGGCCGTCCGGGTGGCCAGGACCGCCCTCACCGAACACCGCGCCCGGATCGATGCCGCCCGCAAGGAGGCGGATTTCCTTCGCCACGCCGTGGGGGAACTGGCCGAGCTCGATCCGCAAGCAGGCGAGGAGGCGCAGCTCGCCGAGCACCGCACCACGATGCAGCAGAGCGAGAAGGTGGCGCGCGACCTCAACGAGGCCCTGGATGCGGCCGGCGGCCCCCATTCCGGCGTGCCCCACCTGTCCTCGGCCCTGCGCAAGCTCGAACGGCGCGCCTCGCAGCTGCCCGCCCTGGTCGATCCCTGCATCGCCGCCCTCGATGCAGCCCTCGTCGCCCTCGACGAGGCCCGCAACGTCCTCGACGCGGCGGTGCGCGAAGCCGAGTTCGATCCGCGCGAACTCGAACGGGTGGAGGAGCGCCTGTTCGCCCTGCGCGCGGCCTCGCGCAAATACGACGTCCCCGCCGACGACCTCGCCGCCCTGCGCGACCGCTACGAGGCGGACGTGGCCGCCATCGATGCCGGCGAAGAGGCGCTGGGCGGCCTCGAATCGACCCTGGCCAAGGCCGAGGCGGATTACGTGAAGGCGGCCACGGCCTTGAGCGAGGGGCGGCGGCGGGCGGCCAAGCAGCTCGACGCGGCGGTGAAGACCGAACTGCCGCCGCTCAAGCTGGAGCGGGCCCGCTTCATCACCGAGATCGCGACCGATCCCGAATCGCGCGACGCCGGCGGGTTCGACCGGGTCGAGTTCTGGGCCCAGACAAACCCGGGGACGCGGCCCGGGCCGATGATGAAGGTGGCCTCGGGCGGCGAACTTTCGCGCTTCATGCTCGCGCTCAAGGTTGTGCTCGCCGACAAAGGCTCGGCCCCGACCCTGATCTTCGACGAGATCGACACCGGCGTCGGCGGCGCCGTGGCCGATGCCATCGGCGGGCGGCTGTCGCGTCTGGCGGCCCGCGTCCAGGTCGTGGCGGTCACCCATGCGCCGCAGGTGGCGGCGCGGGCGGGCACCCATTTCCTCATCGCCAAGGATGCGGTGAAGGGGAGCGACCGGGTCGCCACCCGCGTCGCCTCCCTGGCCGCACCGGCGCGGCGCGAGGAGATCGCCCGGATGCTGGCGGGCGCCACCGTCACCGACGAGGCCCGCGCCGCCGCCGCCAGCCTGATCGAGGCGGCCGACGCCTGACGCCCGCACCCCTTGAATAGTCCTTCGCCCGCGCGTCGAAAAATTAACGTTTCGTTAACTATGTTCGCGCATAGGCTAGGTCTCCCAGACCGTTCGAGCGATTCGTTCGGAACGGCGGGGTGGATCGAAAGATATGGCCAGCACGACAACCCAGGGACACGACACGAACCAGCCCGAGCTCACGGTGCAGGTCGAATCGCCGCCCACCATGACCGGTCATACCCGCGCCCACCTCGGCGTCGCGCTGCGTACGATCTACGCGGATCTGTGCGAGGCCCAGCCGATCACCGACACGCAGGTCGACCTCCTTCTGCGGCTGCGCCATAAAGAGCGCGACCGCCGCCGCGCGGCCTGATCGTTTTCTTCCCTACCAGCGCCTTGCGCCGGGCTGTCGCCGGTACTCCGCGGCCCGCAGCTGCGTGAGCACCTGGTCGAGCCGCGCCAGGAGGCTCTTCTCGTCGTCTCCGGCCTGCACCACGTCCGCCATGTCACTGCCGTAGCGCTGGCGCTGCTGCGCCAGGACGAGATCGCGTTCGACCCTCTCGCGCTCCGCATGAAGGGCCAGGAACGCCGCGTCCTCCGGTGAGCCGTCCGCGGGTACCCCATTCGATCGGTCCACCACGGCCTTCTCCCTCCCTGTCGGACCGGCACGCCGGTCCGCGGCCGCGCGACGCACCGACCCGACGACCAACGCACGAAGCCCGCCAACCGTGCCATCGCACGCCGCCGTCCACCGATGGCGGCCCTGGTCGGAGCCGATTGCCCACCCTTGTCATCCCACCGTCATGGGAACGTCATAGGGCCGGCATTGTCGAGGCGGTACCGGTCCGCCAGCCGCGATGGAGAGCGGCCTCGGTCCTGGCCCTACGCCGCCGAACCGCGCTGCGCCCCGCTTCGGGCGCCGCCGCACGGTTCGGGGATCGTGCCGCATCCGGCATCGGCCGCCGAACGAAGACGGAGAGATCCATGAAACCCGTTACCTATGCGCTCGCCCTCGGGCTCACCGCCGCGCAGCTCGCGACCCCTGCCCTGGCCGCCGACATCACCGGTGCCGGCGCCACCTTCCCTTTCCCGGTCTATTCCAAGTGGGCGGAAGCCTACCGTAAGGACACCGGCACGGGCCTGAACTACCAGTCGATCGGCTCGGGCGGCGGCATCAAGCAGATCCAGGCCAAGACCGTCGATTTCGGCGCCACCGATGCGCCCTTGAAGGGTGAAGTCCTGGCCAAGGACGGCCTCGTGCAGTTCCCCACCGTGATGGGCGGCGTCGTCACCGTCGTGAACATCGCCGGCGTCGAGCCGGGCAAGCTCAAGCTGACCGGCGAGCTCATCGCCGACATCTACGCCAACAAGATCACCAAGTGGAGCGACGCCAAGATCGCCAAGATCAACGAGGGCCTGAAGCTCCCCGACTCGCCGATCACCCCCGTCTACCGCTCGGACGCCTCGGGCACGACCAACATCTTCACGACCTACCTCTCCTCCGCATCCGAGACCTGGAAGAAGGAGTTCGGTACGGCCACGACCATCTCCTGGCCGGCCGGACAGGGCGGCAAGGGCAACGAAGGCGTCACCGCCACCGTCAAGCAGGTCGCCAACTCGATCGGCTACGTTGAATCGGCCTACGCCAAGCAGAACAAGCTCAGCTACGCGCTGATCCAGAATAAGGCCGGCAAGTTCCCCGTGCCGGACGACAAGTCGTTCCAGGCGGCCGCCGCCAGCGCCGACTGGAAGTCGGCGCCCGGCTTCGGCATCGCGCTGACAAACCAGGGCGGCGACGATTCCTGGCCGATCACCGCGGCGACCTTCGTCCTCGTCTACAAGGACCCGGTCGACCCGGCCAAGACCGCCGAAGTGCTCAAGTTCTTCGACTGGGCCTACAAGAACGGCGACAAGCTCGCCGCCGACCTCGACTACGTCCCGCTGCCCGACAACGTGGTCTCCCTCGTCAAGACCGAGTGGAAGGAGATCAAGGGCAAGGACGGCAAGCCGGTCTTCTAAGGCTGCCGCCGACCCAGGGGCCGCCGCCGCGGCGGCCCCATTCTCATCCGCAAGACGAGCCGCCCCTCGCCTCGCACCCTGCCGCACGGTACGAGACCGCGTTGAAGAGAAGACACTCGGATGGCCGCCTTGACTGAACAGATCGCCATGGCCCGCAGCAGCGGGGATGCCCCGGCCCGTAAGACGCCCGGTGGCCTCGGCGACACGATCTTCCGGGTCGCGTCCTACGCCTCCGCCCTGCTCGTGCTCCTCTTCCTCGCCGGCATCCTGGCCTCGATCGCCTACGGCGGCTGGCCGGCCTTCCGCGAGTTCGGCCCCGGCTTCATCACGTCGAGCGCCTGGAACATCGGCCAGGAGCAGTACGGCGCCTTCGTCGCCATCATCGGCACGGTCGCATCGGCCTTTCTCGCCCTGATCATCGGCGTGCCGCTCTCGCTGGGGATCGCGATCTACCTCACCCAGCTCTGCCCCGGCTGGGCGCGCAAGCCCGTCTCGATGACCATCGAGCTCCTGGCCTCGGTGCCGAGCATCATCTACGGCATGTGGGGGCTCTTCATCTTCGCTCCGCTGTTCGCGCAGTTCGTGCAGATTCCCGTGTCGAACGTGGTCGAGGGCATGCCGATCGTCGGCACCCTGTTCTACGCCCGCGTCCCCTCCGGCGTCGGCATCCTCACCGCGGGCATCATCCTGGCCATCATGATCGTGCCGTTCGTGGCCTCGATCACCCGCGACATGCTCGACCAGATCCCCACGGTCCTGCGCGAGAGCGCCTACGGCATCGGCTGCACCACCTGGGAGGTGGTCCGGCACGTGCTGGTGCCGCAGGCCTCGGTCTCGATCATCGGCGCGATCATGCTCGGCCTCGGCCGCGCGCTCGGCGAGACCATGGCGGTGACCTTCGTCATCGGCAACGCCAACCGGCTGTCGGCCTCGATCTTCGATCCGGGCTCGACCATCGCCTCGCGCATCGCCAACGAGTTCAACGAGGCCGACGGCATGCAGCTGAACGCGCTGATGGCGCTGGGCTGCATCCTCTTCGTCGTCACCTTCATCGTCCTGATCATCGCCCGCCTGCTCGTCAGGCGCGTGAAGGTCGCCTGAGAGCAGGGAAACCGCACCCATGGCCTCTGCCACTCACCCCACCGTGCCCCCGCAACGGGCGGCCGCACCGACCACCGGCAGCCGTGTCCGGTCCGGCCGGCGGATCGCCGACAAGGTCCTCATCGTGGCGAGCACCATCGCCACAGGGATCGGGATCGTCGTGCTCGGCTCGATCCTGCTCATGCTCATCGTCGAGGGGGTGAAGGGCTTCTCCCCGCTGCTGTTCACCGAGCCGACCCCCGGACCGGGCTCCGAGGGCGGCGGCATCGCCAACGCCATCCTCGGCAGCCTCGTGCTGACCCTGATCGGCATCGTCATCGCCACGCCGATTGGCGTGCTCGCGGGAACCTACCTGGCGGAGTACGGCCGCAACTCGAAGCTCGCGGACATCATCCGCTTCCTGAACGACATCCTGCTCTCGGCGCCCTCGATCCTGATCGGCCTCTTCGTCTACACGCTGATGGTCAAGCCGATGGGCAGCTACTCGGGCTGGGCCGGCGGCGTGGCACTCGCCATCATCGCCACCCCGGTCATCGTGCGCACCACCGAGGACATGCTGCGCCTCGTCCCCTCCACCCTGCGCGAGGCGGGCGCGGCGCTGGGCGCTCCGCCCTCCATCGTGATCAAGGCGATCACCTGGCGCGCGGCGAGCGCGGGCATCGTCACCGGCATCATCCTGGCCCTGGCCCGGATCGCGGGCGAGACGGCACCGCTGCTGTTCACGGCGCTGAACAACAACAGCTGGTTTTCGGCCAACCTGATGGGCGGCATCCCCAACCTTCCGGTGATGATCTACCAGTTCGCGCTGTCTCCCTATCCGAACTGGCAGCAGCTGGCCTGGGCCGGGGCGCTCCTCATCACCGTCACGATCCTCGCCCTGTCGATCGTGGCCCGCTTCGTCATCAAGAGCGATCGCGCGCGCTGACAGCGCGCCGATCCGGTCCCTTCCTCTTCCGTCTCGACAAGGACGAACCCACGATGAGCGCCGAGCCCGCGATCCAAGCCGCCCAACTGACCGGGCGCCACAAGGCGGACGAGAACGCCCCGATCCGCATCGCCGTGAAGGATCTCAACTTCTATTACGGCAACTTCCACGGCCTGAAGTCGGTCAACCTCAACTTCCACGACCGGCAGGTGACGGCGCTGATCGGCCCGTCGGGCTGCGGCAAGTCGACGTTGCTGCGCACCTTCAACCGGATCTACAGCCTCTATCCCGAGCAGCGGGCCGAGGGCGAGATCATGCTCGACGGTCGCAACATCCTCGACCCGAAGATCGACCTCAACGAGCTGCGCTCGAAGATCGGCATGGTGTTCCAGAAACCGACGCCGTTCCCGATGTCGATCTACGACAACGTCGCCTTCGGCCTTCGCCTGTACGAGCGCCTGTCCAAGGCCGATCTCGACATCCGCGTCGAGGAATCCCTGCGCAAGGCGGCCCTGTGGGACGAGGCCAAGGACAAGCTCAAGCAGTCCGGCATGGGCCTCTCCGGCGGCCAGCAGCAGCGCCTGTGCATCGCCCGCACCGTCGCCCAGCGCCCGGAGGTGATCCTGTTCGACGAGCCGACCTCGGCGCTGGACCCGATCTCGACGGGACGCATCGAGGAGCTGATCGAGCAGCTGCGCTCCGAGTTCACGATCGTCATCGTGACGCACAACATGCAGCAGGCCGCCCGCATCTCGCAGTTCACGGCGTTCATGTACCTCGGCGAACTCGTGGAATTCGGGCCCACCACCCGGATCTTCATGAACCCCGAGAAACGCCAGACCCAGGACTACATCACCGGCCGCTTCGGCTGAGGCCGTTCGACCGGCGGACGGTCCCCTTCAGACATCGCATCGGGCCCGACCTCGTCCGCTGCGAAATACCCTCCCGACCGATCCCGTTCGCCGTTCCCCGCCGGGGCGCCGACCCGAGGAGTGCGATCATGCCCGACCATATCGTCAGTTCCTACGACACCGACCTCGAGGACCTGCGCCGCGCGATCTCCGAGATGGGCGGCATCGCCGAGAAGATGATGAACGAGGCGGGCCACGCCCTCGTGCGGCGCGACGCCACCCTGGCCCAGACGGTCATCGCGGCAGACCAGCGCCTCGACGTACTGCAGCGCGAGATCGAGGAGCGGGCGATCCTGCTCATTGCGCGGCGCCAGCCGATGGCCATCGACCTGCGCGAAACCATCTCGGCGATCCGCGTGTCGAGCGATCTCGAGCGGATCGGCGATCTGGCCAAGAACGTCGCCAAGCGCGTCATCGCCATCGCCGGCGAGATCCAGTCGCAGAAGGTGGTCGTGGGCATGCAGCACATGGGCGACCTCGTCCAGGAGCAGCTCAAGGACGTGCTGGACGCCTATTCCAGCCGCGACATCAAGGCGGCGCACGACGTCTGGGAGCGGGACGGCGCCATCGACGCCCTCTACAATTCGCTGTTCCGCGAGCTCTTGACCTACATGATGGAAGACCCGCGCAACATCTCGTTCTGCACGCACCTTCTGTTCTGCGCCAAGAACATCGAGCGGATCGGCGACCACACCACCAACATCGCCGAGACGATCCATTACCTCGTCACCGGCGAGAACCTTCCCACCGATCGCCCGAAGAACGACGCGTCGAACTACGCCATGGTGGAGCCGCCGACCGGCGCCTGAAGCCCCCGGCAGGGACATCCCAGACAAAGCCCATGAGTACGCGTATCCTGATCGTCGAGGACGAGGAGGCCCTTACCCTCCTCCTCCGCTACAACCTCGAGGCGGAGGGGTTCACCGTCGACGCGGCCGCCCGCGGCGACGAGGCGGACCTGCGCCTGCAGGAACAGCTTCCCGACCTGGTGCTGCTCGACTGGATGCTGCCCGGCCTGTCGGGGATCGAGCTCTGCCGCCGCATCCGTGCGCGCCGCGAGAGCGAGACCCTGCCCGTCATCATGCTCACGGCCCGCGGCGAGGAGGGCGACCGGATCCGCGGTCTCGGCACGGGGGCGGACGATTATATTGTCAAGCCGTTCTCGGTGCCCGAACTGCTGGCGCGGGTGCGGGCGCTGCTGCGGCGCGCCAAGCCGGCGCATGTGGCGAGCCTGCTCATCGCCGGCGACATCGAGCTCGACCGGGTCAGCCACCGCATCCGCCGTCAGGGCCGCGAGATCCACCTCGGGCCCACCGAGTTCAAGCTGCTCGAATTCCTGATGCAGAGCCCCGGCCGGGTGTTCTCGCGCGAACAGCTCCTGGACGGCGTCTGGGGTCACGACGTCTACATCGACGAGCGCACCGTCGACGTCCACGTCGGCCGCCTGCGCAAGGCCATCAACCGCACGACCCAGTCCGATCCCATCCGCACCGTTCGCGGCTCAGGCTATTCGTTCGACGAGACCTTCGCCGTCGACGCGTGAGGCCGCCACGCGCGGTATCGCCGTCCCGACCGCGACATCCGCCGCCCGGCCGCGAGCCGGCCGTGAGGGATCAGCGGAATCCGCCGGCCCGGCGGTCGCGTTTGCGCTCGGTCGCCGGCTGATAGGCGATCTCGGCGTGATGGGTGCAATAGGGCAGGCCGGTGATCGCCCGGTCGCCGCAATAGTAGAAGTCCGTCGAGGTCGGGTCCCCCATCGGCCAGCGGCACATCGCTTCCCGCAGGTCCATGATCGTCACCCGCCGCGAGACCGCCAGGGTGACGGGATCGGCGGGCAGCGCGACGTCGAGCGTGGCGGCAGCGACGACCGCCTCGACGACGATCGGTTCCACCGGCGGCGGGAGCGTCGCCTCCTCGACGATGATCTCGACCTCCGCCTCGCGGGTCGCCTTCTTGCGCCCCGCGATCGCGGTGTCGGCGCTCTTCACGCGTCCCGAAAGCCCCAGGCGGTGGACCTTCCCGATCACGGCGTTGCGGGTCACGCCGGTCAGTTGCGTCGCGATTTGGCTCGCGCTCAGACCCTCTTCCCAGAGGCGGCGCAACAGCGCGACGCGTTCATCCGTCCAGCCCGGGACTGTGTCCATCATCGCCCCCTCAGACATTCGATCATCGCCCCGTCACGACGCAACACCCGCACCCGCCATCTTCGTAACGACCCAGTCGAAAAGGCCGTTTCACGATGTCGTCATGACACGGTGTATTGAAAAGAACCGCACGCCTTCCACGGGAACGCTGGTTTCGCCGACGGCAAACCCATCACGACGCGCGCTCCGGTCGTCGTCGAACCGTCGTGTATTGACCGTCGCGCCGGATGCATCGTCAATCAGCGCGACCGTACAGGAGGCGTCGAGCCGTATGCAAGGGAGACCATGCACGTCCTGCGGCTTTCCACTGCCAATGGGTTCCCGCCACTGCCGATGGGCCCCTGCCACTGCAATGAGGTTCCTGCCACTGCCGATGGCGCCTCACCATCGCCGAGGGGTTCCCACGGCACGTCGCGGTCCGACCACTCCGAGCCCGCATTGTCGCCTAAGCCGGCGTGACTATGTGTGGGCGGTGCGACCGGACGGGTTTTGGTCGGCTCGCGTTCGAACAGGGAGACACCATGCGGTCGTCACGGCGGTTGGGAGGAATGGCGGCGGGCCTCGTCGTGGCGGCGGGGGCTGCGCAGGCGGCGGAGCCGATCCGCCTCGCCGGGCACCGCGCGGTGTACGAACTGTCCCTGGCCGAGAGCAGCGCCAGCCGTTCGGTGGAGAGTGCGCGCGGTCGCATCGTCCTCGATTTCGGCGGCGACGCCTGCAAGGGCTACACGATGCAGACCCGCCAGGTGACGCAGCTCCAGAGCGGGGAGAGCGGGAGCCGGACGTCCGACCTGCGCAACACGACGTTCGAGAGCGGGGATGGTCGCAACTTCCGCTTCAAGACCGCCACCCTCCTCAACGAGGCGCCGTCCCAGGCGGTGGATGGGACCGCCGAGAGCGGGGCCGAGACCATCAAGGTCAAGCTCAAGGAGCCCAAGCGCGACCAGTTCCAGGCCAGCGGCCCGGTGCTGTTTCCGAGCATCCACATGCGCCGGCTGATCGAGGCCGGGAGGGCGGGGGAGAGCACCCTGTCGGTGAAGGTGTTCGACGGCTCCGACGACGGCCGCAAGGTCTACGACACCCTGGCGGTGATCGGACGCAAGGTCGAGGGTGCGCCCAAGGACGAGCGCGACAAGGGCGAGCGCGACAAGCCCCTGCGCGAGGGCGAGATGACCACGATGCCGCGCTGGCCTGTCACCTTGAGCTACTACACGCAGGGCGACGGCGAACGCACCCCGATCTACGTGCTCACCTTCGACCTCTACGACAACGGCGTCAGCGGCGCCTTGAAGCTCGACTACGGCAGCTTCGCCATCCTCGGCGATCTGACCCGCCTCGACCTCACCCCGCCGACAAAGGCCGGCGCGGCGGAGACGGCGAAGGAGTGCGCGCCCTGATCGACGCTCCCCCGGGCGAGCCCCTCGTCGCTGGTCCTATCGGCCGCCGCGGGGTGCCTTGGGGTCGCGTACCGTCCCGCTGAAACCGAGCCCGCGCTGGATGCTGGCCTCGCCGAACCGCAGCCGCAGGCTGTCGAGGGCGGATTCGCGTTTGGCGATGCGACCGAGGTCGCCGTCGAGGAGATCGGCCCGGTCGGCGGTCGTCCCCTCGGAGAGGTCGCCGGCGCCGATGCCGATCAGCCGGTAGGGCGTGCCGTCGCAGGCCTCGCGCAGGAGGGCTTCCGCCACCGGGTAGAGCCTGGCGGCGAGCTGCGTCGGCGCCAGGCCGCGGGCGCGGGTGCGAAGGCGAAATCCCGAATCCTTGAGCTTCAGGGTGACGGTGGCCGCCGCGAGGTCGGCGCGCTTGAGACGTTCGGACACCTTTTCGCATTGCCGCCACAGGATCGGCCGCAGGGCCTCGAAGGTGCCGAGGTCGTCGGCCAGGGTGGTCTCCGCCGACACGCTCTTGGTCTCGCGCCACGGCCGCACCGGGCGATCGTCCTCGCCCCGCGCCAATGCCCGCAGCCGGCCGGCCTCCCGTCCCAGGGCCGCGTGCAGGCGTTCGGGATCGATGCGGGTCAGGTCGGCGATCTTGCGGATGCCGAGCCCGGAGAGACGGGCCTGCCCGGCCGGGCCGATCCCCGGCAGGATCGAGACGGGGCGCCCGGCCAGGAAAGCCTGTGCTTCGCCCCGGCCGAGGATCGAGAAGCCACGCGGCTTGTCGAGGTCTGAGGCGATCTTGGCCAGGAACTTGGTGTCGGAGAGGCCCACCGAGACGCTGATGCCGATCTCGGTCTCCACGCGCCGTGCGAAGCGGACCAGGGTGAGCGCCGGGCTCGTCCCGTGCAGGCGCTCGGTGCCGGAGAGGTCGAGGAAGGCCTCGTCGATGGAGAGCGGTTCCACCATCGGGGTGAGGTCGCGCATCATCTGGCGGACCTCGCGGCCGACCCGGGCGTATTTGGCCATGTCCGGGCGCAGCACCACCGCATCGGGGCATGCCTTCAGGGCGGCGAACATCGGCATCGCCGAATGGACGCCCGAGACCCTGGCGAGGTAGCAGGCGGTGGCGACCACCCCGCGCCGGCCGCCGCCGATGATCAGCGGGCGGTCGCGCAACGCCGGATCGTCGCGCTTCTCCACCGCCGCGTAGAACGCGTCGCAATCCACATGCGCGATGGCGAGGATGTCGCGTTCGGGGTGCGCGAGCAGGCGCGGCGAACCGCAGGCCCGGCAGCGGACGGACCCTTCGTCCTGGCGAGCGCTGCAATCGCGGCAGACGGCGTCGCGGGCCGTCACCGCGGCGGTCGCCGCGTCCGCCACTGCGCCTCCCCCGTCACGCGAAACCGTCGTCCGGTTCGCTCGGGCCCAACCGCCGCCATGCCGCGGCGATGCGTTCGGGCGGTACCTCGAGGCTGGCGGCGCAGGCCATCAGCACCGCTTCGTCGCCCATGACGAAATCGAGGACGCCGGCCAGAAAGCCCGGCTCTGCCGCACTCGCGCGCAGGGTGTCCGGCGTCATGCCGGTGAGGGCCAGGAAGGGAAAAAGCCGGTCTTCGTCGCCGGCGATCCAGCCGAGGACCGCCAGGGCGAGGCGTTCGGCCGAATCAGGCCCTTGATCGGATTTGCGTTTCATCAACATGTACCGGTTAAGTCTGGTTGAAACGGGGCTGGCGTCTTCAAAATGAGCCGCGGACTAGCCGGGAATGACAGGCCATGAAGAAAACCGTGCTCATCGTCGAAGACAACGAACTGAACATGAAGCTCTTCAACGACCTGTTGGAAGCCCATGGCTACGCGACCCTCAAGACCGCCAACGGCATCGAGGCGATCGACCTCGCCCGCACCCATCGCCCCGACCTGATCCTCATGGACATCCAGCTGCCCGAGGTCTCCGGCCTCGAGGTGACGAAGTGGCTCAAGGAAGACGACGACCTCAAGGGCATCCCCGTCATCGCCATCACCGCCTTCGCCATGAAGGGCGACGAAGAACGCATTCGTGAAGGCGGTTGCGAGGCCTATCTCTCCAAGCCCATCTCGGTCGCAAAGTTTCTTTCAACGGTTCGCCTGTACCTTGGCGACGAGCGACCCGCCTGAACGGGACGAAGGCTGGACGGGCGGCGCCGAGCCCCACCCGTTGAAGACGATCGCGCCGGCGCCGTCGAGGGGTACCCCCACCGGCCGCCGCGTGGTCCACAAGGAGCGATGAGGAACGATGTCCGCACGGGTCCTGATCGTCGACGACCTCTTCCCCAACGTGAAGTTGCTCGAGACCAAGCTGGCGTTGGAGTATTTCGACGTCATCGCGGCCATGAACGGGCCGGATGCCATCGCCATCTGCGAGAAGGGCCTGTGCGACCTCGTCCTGCTCGACGTGATGATGCCGGGCATGGATGGGTTCGAGGTCTGCCGGCACCTCAAGAACAACCCGGTGACGGCACACCTGCCCATCGTGATGGTCACCGCCCTCGACCAGCCCTCTGACCGCCTGCGCGGCCTCGACGCCGGGGCCGACGATTTCCTGACCAAGCCCATCGACGACACCGCGCTGTTCACCCGGGTGCGCAGCCTGGTGCGTCTCAAGGCCGTCACCGACGAATTGCGCAGCCGGGCCCTGGCCTCGCGCGCCATGGGCATGGGCGACGCCATCGCGCTCGCCACCGCCGAGACGGGCCAGGACGCCCAGATCCTCCTCGTGGACGACCGCCCACGCTCGTCCGAGCGACTGGCGGCGGCGCTGGCCCAGCAGCACACGGTCACCGTCGAGCCCGATCCGCACCGGGCCATGGTCCTGGCCGCCGAGGGCGCCTTCGAGGTCGCCCTGGTCAGCCTCGACCTCGCGGGCTTCGACGGCCTGCGCCTGTGCAGCCAATTGCGCTCCCTCGACCGCACCCGCACCATGCCCGTCATCATGATCGCCGAGGAGCACGACCGCGCCAGGGTGGTGCGCGGCCTCGAATTCGGCGTCCACGACTACCTGATGCGCCCCGTCGACCGGAACGAACTCGTGGCGCGGGTGCGCACGCAGGTCCGCCGCCGCCGGTTCTCCGAGGTGCTTCGCGGGGCGGTCAACGCCTCGATGGAGCTCGCCATCACCGACGGCCTCACCGGCCTGCACAACCGGCGCTACCTCGACAGCCACCTCGGCGGCCTGTTCGAGGAGGCGCGGCTGCGACAGCGGCCGGTCTCGGCGCTGCTGCTCGACATCGACCGCTTCAAGACCATCAACGACACCTACGGTCACGATGCCGGCGACGAGGTGCTGCGGGCCTTCGCCGAGCGCGTCCGCACCCATACCCGCGGGATCGACATCGTGGCGCGCTACGGCGGCGAGGAGATCGTGATCATCCTGCCCGACGCCGACGTCGCCGGCGCCCACATCATCGCCGAGCGCATCCGCGAGCGGATCGAGGCCACGCCCTTCCTCGTCCAGAAGGGAACCCGCACGGTGCCCGTCACGGTCTCCATCGGCGTCTCCGCCCGCCGGGGCGAGGACGACACCGCCGCCGCCATGCTCAAGCGGGCCGACCTCGCCCTCTACCGGGCCAAGGACTCCGGCCGCAACCGCGTCGAGGCCGAGGCGGCCTGACCGGTCCCGGTCTCGCGCAGCCATACGACCGCCGCGCCGAGCCCGGCCGTCCACCACGGCTGCCACGCCCCGTGCTCGACGAAGGCGATGGCGCTGGCCGCCGCGACGAGGGTGAGGGCCACCGCCATGTCGGGAGGCGGCAGCCCCGCGATCCCTCGCAGGGTCAGGAGGAGGACGGCGCTCGCCAACGCGGCACCGACGATCCCGAGTTCGGCCCAGACCTGCAGGAAGCTGTTGTGGGGATGGCCCACCGCCAGCATCGCCCGCAGGTCCGGCTCGAGGCCTTGCGCCGCCGGCACGTCGGCAAAGCGCGCGGAGGTGCCGAAGCCCGCCCCCGTCCAGGGGTCGGCGGCCACCGCCGCCCCGAAACTGCGGGCGATGGCGACGCGGGCGCGCGAACTGCTCTGGACGAGCCTGTCGTGGGCCGCCTCGGGCATCAGCCTGTGGAGGATCTCCCCTTCGATCGGTGCGAGCGCCACGGCGAGGCAGAGGCCGGCCCCGGCGAGGCCGAGCGCGACCCGCGCGGGTGCCAGCCGCGTCACCGCCAGCATCGCGAGCCCCGCCAGGAGCCCGAGGCTGGCCGCGCCGCTCACCGAGCGCAGGATGGCCGTAAGCCCCAGCCCGACCACGGCCAGCGCCCACCATCGCCGCCCCTGCGCCAGGAGGAGGCCCGTCAGGGTGATTCCGACGAGCAGGATCGTCATCGCCGGCCGGTTGTGGACGAAATAGGCGATCCGCCCGCCGAGCAGCCTGCGCAGGGCGAGGTCGCTGGCGAGATCGGCCACGACGACGAGGCAGGCGAGGCCGAACATCCCGGCGGCCAGGGTCGCCGTTCCGGCCGGCAGGCGCCCCGGCGCCAGGCGGGCCACGAGGTAGGCGGCCAGCAGCGTCGGCAGGAACTCGCTCGCGCTGCGAAGCGACAGGGCGGGGAGGGGGCTCCAGGCGAACGAAAGGCCGCACCAGGCCAGGAAGGCGAGGGCGCAGAGCCCGGGCGGCGAGCGCAGCGGCGATGCCACCGCGGCGACGACGGCGCGCCGGTCTTCGATCAGCCCGGCGGCGAGGAACAGGAGGGCGGCGAGCCCGACGACGGCAGGGCTCGACCGATTGGCCAGGACCATCGCCAGCGGCACCGCCGCGAGGACGATCGCGCCGAGGCCGTGAAGGGCCCCGACCGCTCCGGTGGTCCGCGCCATGGCGCTACTGGAGCTGGTGGCCGCGCTTGGCCATCTCGGCCCTCACCCGGACCATGACGTATTCCGAAACGTCCTGGGTCCAGGTCTGCATCGCCTGCACCATCTCGTCGAGCACCTGCGGCTGCGTCTCCACGTAGCGCTTGCCGGCGGGCGAGCGGAAGAACGTCGCGATCTCGGTGAGCTCGGCCTCGGTCAGGCGGCGGGCGTAGATGCGCGCGGCCGTGTCGATCATGCTCTGCTTCTGCAGCTCCATCTCGGGGGCGAGGCCGACCAGAACCTCGTCGAGGTCCTTGCCGAGCTCGGGCCGGGTGACGGCTCCCTGGCGAATCTGCTCGCCGAAGGCCGGGATGATCGAATCGAACGAGCGGGCGATGCCGGAGGACAGCATCACCTCCCGTGCCAGGGCGAGGTGGTTCGGGTTGATCGCCGGGGTCTGCGCGGCGGGGGTCGAGGGCGCGGGCGGGGTCGGCGCGGCAGGCTTTCCGGCGGGCTTGGCGGCCGGTTTGGCCGGCGCCGGAGGTTGCTGCGACAGCGCCGGTGCCGAGAGGGCTCCGGCCAGGATCAGGGCCAGCGCCAGCGGAAGGCGGACGGAGATGCGGGAGGACATGGCGGGCGCTCCGGATGGGGCTGCGATGGGGAGAACGACGAACGACATGGCAGCGGACGACGACAGGCGCGTCTCAGACGCGGCCGAGACAGGTGATCTCGGCCCGCCCGTCGCGGGCATGGGCCAGGATCGCGCCGTCGGCGAGCCCGAGGAACAGGCCGTGCTCGACGACGCCGGGCACCGCCCAGAGCGCCGCGCAGAGGGCCTCCGGGTCGGGGATGCGACCGAGGTGCGCATCGAGGATGAGGTGGCCGCCGTCCGTGAGGAGCGCCGCGCCGTCCGGGGTTCGGCGAATCTCGAGCGACCCGGCGCAGCCGCTGCACGCAATGGCCGCCGCGACGGCCACGCGGGTCGCCCCGAGGCCGAAGGAATTGACCTCGATCGGCAGCGGGAACGCCCCCAGCGTCGCCACATGCTTGGCGGCGTCGGCGATGACCACCATGCGCCGGCTGGCGTGCGCGACGATCTTCTCCCGCAGGAGAGCGCCGCCGCCGCCTTTGATCAGGCGCAGGGTGTCGTCGACCTCGTCGGTGCCGTCGATGGTCAGGTCGAGCTCCGGCGTCTCGTCGAGGGTCGTCAGACGGATGCCGGCGGCCTCGCAGGCATGCCGCGTCGCTTCCGAGGTCGGCACCCCGATGACGTCGAGGCCGGCGCGGACGCGCTCGCCCAGCAGGGCCACGAACACGTTGGCGGTGGAGCCGGTGCCGATCCCGAGGCGCATGCCGTCCTCGACGAGGACGAGCGCCCGCTCGGCCGCAGCGCGGCGCAGGTCCGGGCCGCTCACGACACCGACTCGGCGGCAACGGGCAGGGAGGAAGCGTGCATGGCTCGGCTCGGCTCGTCGTGACGGTCGGCTGGCCCTAGCATGGCTGCGGGACCCGGCAAACGCCCAAGCCCGGCCTCGGGCCTGCGCGGCCGGCTTTAGGGACGTCCCTGCGGCGGGGTCACGCTCGGGACGGAGCGTTGGTTCGCGCCGCCCGCGGCGGGTCCCTCGTCGGCCGCCGGCGGATTGGCCTGGGCGGTGCAGACCACCGCGTCCTTCTGCGTCTGGACGTAGCAGATGCTCATCTCGCCGGTGCGGTAGTTGACGCGGAACACGCCCGCCTCGCGGCTGTGGCGGGTGGCGACGAGGCCGTATTCGGAGGCGACCTGCGCGCTCGCGCCCTCGCCCGCGCCGTAGCAGACCGTGACGCCGACGCTGCCGACCGCGCCTTCGCGCAGGCCGTACTGGCAGGAGGTGACCTCGCCGGTCACCCGATCGACCCGGTAGACGCGGTTGAGGTCGATCTGGGGGGCCGGCACGAACTCGTAGGAGCCGGCGAGCGCCGGGCCGGCCGCGAGCACGGCGCAGACCCCCCAGGCGAGGCCGCGACCGCTTCCGCGCCGCGCCGCGCCGCCGTCACCGCGAGGCCGGCCCCGTTCCGTCGCCCTGTCCATCATCGCCTTGCCCCGAGTGACCCTTTGCGCAACGGCAGGAGCGCTAGCGGCCCCTTGCGGCGCAACCGTGACCCTCCGGTGCGAGCCTTGATCGGTGTCGCCCCCCCCGCTAGCCAAGGGCTTCCTCCACAGACAGCGCGAGACCCCATGACGAGCTTGCCGCCCATCGCCGTGTTCGACCTCGACGGCACCCTGGCCGAGACCGCCGGCGACCTCGTGGGCACCCTCAACGCGATCCTCGCCCGCGAGGGCTTGGGCCAGCTTCCCCTCGACGAGGCCCGCGACATGATCGGGGCGGGGGCCAAGGCCTTGATCCAGCGCGGCTTCTCCGCTGCGGGCCGAGACCTGACGCCCGAGCGGCTGGAGACCCTGTTCGCCGATTTCATCGCGCATTACGGCCGGAACCTGTGCGTCGAGTCGCATCTCTACCCGGGCGTGGTGCAAGCGCTCGATGCCCTGGCGGCGCGGGGCTATCGCCTGGCGGTCTGCACCAATAAGTACGAGCGTCATGCGGTCGAACTCTTGACGCTGCTCGGCGTCGCCGATCGCTTCGCCACCATCTGCGGCCGTGAGACCTTCCCGTATTTCAAGCCCGACCCGCGCCACATCACGCTCACGGTCGCCCGGGCCGGAGGCGATCCCGCACGGGCGGTGATGGTGGGCGATTCCCGCGCCGACATCGACGCGGCCAAGGCGGCCGGAATCCCGGTGGTGGGGGTGACCTTCGGCTACACCGATACGCCGGTCGATGCCCTTGGGGCCGACCGGGTGATCTCGCACTTCGACGATCTGGTGGAGGCGGTCACGGCCCTCGTCCCCCTCGACGAGGCGGCGTGAGGGGAAATGGTGGGCGCGACAGGGATCGAACCTGTGACCCTTCGCGTGTGAAGCGAATGCTCTCCCGCTGAGCTACGCACCCGGACCGTGGCGCCTTCTAGGGCGGGCAAACCCGGCCCGTCAAGGGCGGATCGCGCTACGGATCGACCGAAACGCGGCGTCCGCGCCCGTCGAGGCGCAGCAGCACCGCCACCGGCACCAGCCCGACGAGGACGATGAGGAGGGCGGCCACCGTGCCGTCCTCGTAGGTGCCCCGTGCCGCTTCGCCGTAGAGATGCGTCGCCAGCGTCTCGACGTTGAGCGGGCGCAGGAGCAGCGTCGCCGGCAGTTCCTTGACGCAATCGACGAACACGAGGAGCGCGCCGCTCACCAGCGCCGGCCAGGCGAGGGGCAGTTGCACCTGCCGCACCGTCGCGGCCGGGCCACGCCCGAGCATGCGCGCGGCATCGGGCATGCTGGCGGGCACCCGCGCCAGACCGGCCTCGCAGGTGCCGATGCCGACGCCGAGGAAGCGCACCAGGTAGGCGGTGACGAGGGCGCCGCCCGTGCCGAGGCCGATCAGGGCGGGGCTCGCCCCGAACAGCGCCTCGGTGATGCGCGAGAGCCCGGCATCCATCAGCGCCAGGGGAGTGAGCAATCCCACGGCGAGGATCGTGCCCGGCAGGGCGTAACCGAGGCTGGCGATGCGGATGAGGGCGCCGCCGATGCGCGGCGAGGCGAGGCGGGGGGCCGCCGCCACCAGGAATCCGATCACGGTGGCGATCGCCGTGGCGATGGCGGCATAGAGCACGGTGTTGGCCACTTCGGTCGACAGCGTCGGCGGCAGGCCGACCCTGGTGATGCGCGAGACCGCGCCGGCGGCGAGATAGGCCGCCGGGATCAGGAAGCCGATCGCGACCGGCAACAGCCCGAGGCCGAAGGCGAGGGCGGCGCGGGCGCCCGTGAGCTCCTGCCGCACCATGGACCGGGGCGCGCGCGCCGTGGCGGCGTAGCCCCGGCCGCGCCGGGCCCAGCGCTCGGCCGCCACCAGGGCGAGGACGAGGGCGAGCATCACGAGGGCGATCTGGGCCGCACCCGGCAGGTCGGACCGGTTGATCCAGGTGGCGTAGACCTGGACCGTCAGGGTGCGGACGCCGAGGAATTCCGCCGCGCCGACGTCGTTGAGCGCTTCCATCAGCGCGAGGCTCACCCCCACCGCGATGGCGGGCCGCGCCAGCGGCAGCGCCACGGTGAGGAAGACGGCCGACGGCGCCCGCCCGAGGGAGCGGGCCGCTTCCACGAGGCCGCCGGCCTGCATCAGGAACAGCGCCCGGGTCGGCAGGTAGACGTAGGGGTAGAGGACGAAGGCGAGGAGCACGATGCAGCCGGGCATCGAGCGCAGGTCCGGCAGCACGAGGTCGCCGGGCCGCGCGATGCCGAGGGCGGCCCGCAGGGTCGATTGCACCGGTCCGATCGGGTGCATCAGGTCGAGGTAGGCGAAGGCCACGATGTAGGTCGGCACCGCCAGCGGCAGCAGCAATCCGGCTTCCAGCCAGCGGCGGCCGGGAAAGGCGTAGGCCGAGACCAGCCAGGCGCTGCCCGCCCCGATGACGACGACGAGGATGCCGACGCCGGCCAGCAGCAGCCCGGTGTCGCGCAGGGCCTGGGGCAGGACATGCGCGGCCAGATGCGGCCAGAGCTCGCCCGTGCCGGCCAGCGCCGAGACGCCCAGCGAGACGATCGGGCTGAGCACCAGCGCGGCCAGCGCCAGGGCCGCGACGATCCAGCCGATCTGCCCGGCTGGCAGGCTCGGCGACCGACGTGCGAGGTCGGCCACCGGAGGCGGCGTCAACCCGTGCGGTGCCGCCGCGGTGAGCACGGACCCGGTCAGTTGTCGAACCCGATCTTGTCGACCAGCAGGCTCGCCGCCTTGCGGTTGCGGGCGATGTCGGCGATCGACACGCTATCGATCGTCAACGGCCCCAGTGCCGTGAGCAGCGGCTCGATGGGAGCGCCGGCCTTGACCGGATATTCGAAGTTGCCCTTGGCGTAGATCGCCTGGGCCTCGTCCGAGACCAGGAACTCGAGGAGCTTGACCGCCTCGTCGCGGTTGGGCGCGTTCTTGGCCACCACCGCACCCGATACGTTCACGTGGGTGCCGCCGCCGGCGAAGGTCGGCATCACCACCTTGATGGCCGAGCCCCAGGTCTCCTGCTCGGGGCCGCCTTTGCCCGACCGCATCAGGCCGACGTAGTAGGAGTTTCCGAGCCCGATGGAGCAGGTGCCGGCCAGGATGTCGCGGGCGACGTCGCGGTCGCCGCCGGCCGGCTTGCGGGCGAGATTGGCCTTCACGCCCTTCAGCCAGGCTTCCGTCTTCTCGGAGCCGTGCTTGACGAGGTAATGCGCGATCAGGGCGGTGTTGTAGGGGTGCTGCCCGGAGCGCAGGCAGAGCTTGCCCTTCCACTTCGGGTCGGCGAGCTCTTCGTAGGGAACCGCGGTGAGGTCGGTCAGCGCCTTGTCGGCGTAGATGACCCGCGCCCGCATCGAGAGGGCGAACCAGCGCCCGTCGGGGTCGCGCAGGGGCGCCGGGATCGCCGCTTCGAGCACCGGCGAGCGGATGGCCTGGGCGAGGTCGCGGTCCACGAGTTCGATCAGGTTGCCGGCGTCCACGGTCATCAGCACGTCGGCCTTGGCCCGCGCCCCCTCGGCGGCGACACGCTCGGCGAGCCCCTTCTCGACGAAGGAGGTGTTGACGGTGACGCCGCTCTTGGCGGTGTAGGCGTCGATCAAGGGCTTGATGAGGCCCGGCTCGCGGGTGGTGTAGAGGTTGACCTCGGCCGCTTGCGCCGCTGGCGCCGACCACAGGCCGCCGACGACCAGGACACCGACGAGGGGAGAGACGAACCGACCGAGCATCGTGCGAGCCTTCGTAAAAAGACGAGGGCTGCTCACAAGCATCGGGCGCGATGGAGCGCAAGCACGATCTCTTTTACTTAAAACACTTAAAAAGTAGAGTTCGCGACACGACAACGCAGAGATACGGTCTGTGGTGGCGCAAGATTCTATCCCTGCGGGTTTAATCCTCTCCCCGGCGGAATAAAAAGCCGCCGTCGAGGTCCGCCCGAAGGCCGATCGTGTCGCCGGGCACGGTCGCGTCGCCGTGGGGCACCGCGAGGCTGACGGGCACCGGCATGCCCTGCGCCATCGCGACGAGGATGGCCCGGCTGCCCAGGAACCGACGCTCGACGACCGTCGCCCGCAGGCCCCCTCCGTCGTCGGCGAGCCGGATCGCCTCCGGTCTGAGGCACACGAGGACCGCCTCGCCCGCCGCGAACCCAGGTGCCGGCACCGGGCCGAACGGGGTCTCGACGACGCCGTCACGGCAGCGGCCGTCGATCTCGACGAGGTCGGTGAAGAAGCGTGCGGCGAAATGCGTGGCCGGTCGCCGGTAGAGATCCTCGCCGCTCCCGACCTGCACGATCCGCCCGGCCCTCATCAGGGCGATCCGGTCGCACAAGGCCAGGGCCTCGTCCGCATCGTGGGTGACGAGCAGGGTGGTGGTCCCGCTCGCCCGCAGCACCGAGAGGGTGTCGGCCCGGACGTGGTCGCGGGTGCGTCGGTCGAGGTTCGAGAACGGCTCGTCGAGGAGCAGGATGCGCGGGCCCGGTGCCAGCGCGCGGGCGAGCGCCACCCGCTGGCTCTCGCCGCCCGACAGCGTGCCGGGATAGCTCTCGGCCCGGGCGGCGAGGCCGACCTGGTCGAGGCGCGCCTGCGCGATCGCCTGCGCCTGCGCCGCCGGCCGCCGGTGGAGCCCGAAGCGGACGTTCTCGGCCACGGTGAGATGCGGGAACAGGGCGTAGTCCTGGAACATCAGCCCGACGCCGCGCCCCTCGGCGGGCACGCCGCCGCGCCCGTTCACGACCACCCCGTCGAGGCTGACCGTCCCGGAGTCCGGCTGTTCGAGCCCGGCGACGACGCGCAGGAGCGTGCTCTTGCCGCAGCCGGAATCGCCGAGCAGCGCGACGATCTCGCCGGCCTCCACGGTCAGGTCGACGGCGTCGAGGACGCGGGTCCGTCCGAAGCTGAGGCAGACCGCGTCGAGGTGCAGCCGCACCTGCGCCGCCGCCCCGGTCCGCTCCGCGATCATCCCGTCCTCGACCATGTCCGCCGGCCACTCCCCGTCGGCCCATGCGCCGCCCGTGTCGCAAAACGCCCTACCCGGACGAAATGCAAGGCCTGCGCGACCACCGTCGCGTTGTTCATCATCAGGCTATGGGTGGCGTGGAGGGTGACGTGGTCGGTCATTCCGGCGACTTTCGTGCGCGCCACGGTGACCCGCCCGTCGTCGGGTCCGGGCAGCATCAGCCAGGATTCGAGGGGCGACAGGCTCCTGTCCCCGGCGATGATTCCGAGGGGATACTCGACCCGCCCCAGCAATGCGCGCAGGGCCGCATCGGGCGTCGTCGTCAGCTGCGCCCCGGCCGGTCCGAAGAACAGCCGGTAGGGGGCGAGCCGCCAGAGCCGGTCGGCGATCTCGCTGCCGCCGTTGGGCGGACCGAGCATGACGACCCGGCCGAGATTGGCCGGCCGGTGCCGGGTGACGAGCGCGCGCGCGAGCAGGCCGCCCATGGAATGCGTCGCCATGTGCAGGGCGGCGACCGAGCCGGCGAAGGCCGCCACCTCCGGTGCGATCCGCTCGACGAGATCTTCGAGGGACGCCTTGCGCGCCGGGTAGTCGAGGTTGAGCGTCGCGTATCCCGCGGCGCGGAAGGCGCGCTCCAGCCCGGCGAGGGATGCGGCGCGGCGGGCGATGCCGTGAAGGAGGAGCACGCCTTCCCGCGCTGGGTCTGTGGACGTCATCGGGCTCCCGGTCCCGCGAGCCGGACGCTCGCCGTTCGTGACGCCTCGGCACGATGATCGCGCTGGGGTTGGCGGTCGCAGTCAGCCTTCACCACGCCTATATCCCCAGCATGTCACCAGAACCGCCTCCATGCCCAGCGTCGCCGAGATCCTGATCCCGCTGGCGCTGGACACCGCCTACAGCTACGCCGTCCCAGAGGGGCTGGCGCTGGCGCCCGGCGACGTGGTGCAGATTCCGCTGGGGCCGCGCGAGACCGTGGGCGTGGTCTGGGCCGTCGACAAGACCCGCGCCGGCTCGAATCTGCGGCCGGTGACGGGGCGGATCGAGGCGCCCGCACTGTCCGGCCCCTTGCGCGAACTGGTCGACTGGCTCGCCCGCTACACCCTGGCGCCGAAGGGCTCGGCACTGGCCATGGCCCTGCGGCTGCCCGACGAGGCGGCCCGTACCGAGACGGTGCGCGTCGGCGTGCGCACCACCGGTAAGCCGCCGTCCCGGCACACGACCGCGCGCGCCAGGGTTCTCGCGGTCGCCGCCGACGGCGTCATGCGGGGCAAGGGGGCCCTGGCCAAGGAGGCGCAGGTGTCGCTCAGCGTCGTCGACGGCCTCGTTGACGACGGTGTCCTGGAGGCGGTGGCGCTGGCGCCCGAGCCGGTGGCGCTGCCGCCCGATCCCGACCATGCCCGGGTGCCCCTGTCGCAGGCGCAAGGTCAGGCCGCCGAGGATTTGATCGGGCTCCTGAATCCCGCCGACGGGACCCCGCCGACGGTGCTCCTCGAAGGCGTCACCGGCTCGGGTAAGACGGAGGTCTATTTCGAGGCCGTCGCCGATTGCGTGCGGCGCGGGCGCCAGGCCCTGATCCTGATGCCGGAGATCGCGCTGACGGCGCAGTTCCTCGACCGCTTCGCCGAGCGGTTCGGTGTCCGTCCGGCGACGTGGCATTCCGGCATCGGCGGCAAGCGCCGCGAGCGCCTGCGCGCGGGGGTGGCGGCCGGCGAGGTCGCGGTGGTGGTGGGGGCGCGCTCGGCGCTGTTCCTGCCCTTCGCCGAACTCGGCCTCATCGTGGTCGATGAGGAGCACGAGACCGCCTATAAGCAGGAGGACGGCGTCCACTACCACGCCCGCGACATGGCCGTGGTCCGGGGCCGGCTCGAGGATTGCGGCGTGGTCCTCGCCTCGGCCACGCCCTCCATCGAGACGCGGGTCAACGCGATGCGCGGGCGCTACCGCCGCGTCGTGCTGCCGGAGCGCTTCGGCGGACGGCGCCTGCCGCAGATCGCGGCCATCGACATGCGCCTCGACAAGCCCGAGCGCGGCAGCTTCCTGGCGCCGGCCCTGGTGAGCGCGGTGCGCGAGACGGTGACGGCGGGCGAGCAGGCGCTGCTGTTCCTCAACCGCCGGGGCTACGCGCCGCTGACCCTGTGCCGGGCCTGCGGCCACCGCTACCAGTGCCGGCAATGCTCGACCTGGCTGGTGGAGCACCGCTTCCGCCGGGCCCTCGTCTGCCATCAATGCGGCTACACCGAGCGCCGGCCGGACTCGTGCAGCGCCTGCGGCACCTTCGACAACCTCACCCCCTGTGGCCCGGGCGTCGAGCGCATCGCCGAGGAGGTGGCGGCGCTGTTCCCGGAGGCGCGCACCATCGTGCTGTCGAGCGACTTCCCGGGCGGAGCCGAGCGCCTGCGGGCCGAACTCCAGACGGTGGCGGAGGGCGGCTGCGACATCGTCGTGGGCACGCAGCTCGTGGCCAAGGGCCACAACTTCCCGCACCTGACGCTGGTGGGCGTGCTCGACGCCGACATCGGCCTCACCTCCGGCGATCCGCGGGCGGCCGAGCGCACCTTCCAACTCCTGCAGCAGGTGACGGGCCGGGCCGGGCGTGGCGAGCGGCCGGGCCGAGCCCTGGTCCAGACCTTCCAGCCCGAGCACCCCGTGATCGCCGCCCTGCTCTCCGGCGACGGCGAGCGCTTCTACGCCGAGGAGATCGCCGCCCGCGAGGAGGCGGGCCTGCCGCCGTTCGGGCGGCTCGCCGCCCTCGTCGTCTCGGCCAACGAGCGGGAGGCGGCCGAGGCCCACGGCCAGGCGCTCGCCCGTGCCGCCGAGCCGCCCGCCGGCGTGATGGTCCTCGGTCCGGCCGAAGCGCCCCTCGCGCTGATCCGCGGCCGCTACCGGTTCCGCCTGCTCGTGAAGACGGCCCGCGCCATCGACCTGCAGACCTATCTCCGTGACTGGCTCGCTCGTGCGCCCAAGGCCCGTGGCAACGTCCGGGTCACGGTCGACGTCGACCCGCAGAGTTTCCTATAAGGACGCGTCCCCCAGCGCCATCCGGCGCGCGACGGGCGGAACGCAAGGGAGTGCGCCAGCGTGCTGAGCTATCAGAAGAAGCCGGAATCCAACGTCGCCGAGATCATCGTGGACGGCAAGATCACCGACGCCGAGATGGATGCCGTCGTCGCCGCCATGAAGGCCGATTTCGAGTCCGGGACGAAGCTGCGCCTGTTGCAGGACATCCGCGCCTTCGAGGGCATGGAGCCGGCCGCCTTCTTCAAGGACGTCCGCTTCGGCCTCGCCCTCCTGAAGGGGGTCAGCCACGTGGCGGTCGTCTCCGACGCGCAGTGGATGCGCATCATGGCCGAGACCGCCGGACGGCTGTCGCCGGCCCAGATCAAGGTGTTCGAGCGCTCGCAGCTCGAGGACGCCCGCACCTGGCTCTCCACCGCGACCTGATCCCCGAGACCTCGACCCCGGGCCGGATCATTCGGCCTGGGCGGTGCGCGTATCGCTGCGCGTGGCGGTCCAGCGACCCGAGCATAGGGCGGAGACCTTCCAGGTGCCGCCGCCGGAGCGGGCCTGCAGGCGGCCGGTGACGGCACCGCTCGCGGACCCGTTCGAAACGCTGAGCCCGACCGTGCCGTCGGTGTCGACGCGGCCCGACAGGCGCGCCTTGTCGGAGGCGGAGACGAGCCGCACCGATCCCTCGTTCACCGAGACGGCGTAACGGGCGCGGCTGTCGCACAGGCCGCTTTCGGTCACGAGTTCGACGGACCAAGTTCCGTTGAAGTGACTCCCGGTCTTGGTCGGCGCGGCCAGGCTCGGCCCGGCCATGACGGCACCCATCATCACGACGGCACAGAACTTCGACATATCCATCCTTCACAGTTGGCCAATAGATCCCGCGCACGATCTGCCGTGAGGCAGCGTTTCGAGCGATATCTCACGATCGCGCGGTGGGGATTGATCAGATGATCATAGCACAAACGGCAGGATGATGACACCGCCCGATGCGGAGGCTCCATCGGTCAGCCGGATTGGGTCTATCGTGCAGGATTAGCCTATGGCTGAGCTTCGCGGACGGGATGTCACGCCGGAGCTGGTTTTCGACGCACGTTCGTCTACCGGGGGAGCTGCCACCCGCGAATTTCGCGATGACCCATCACCAGACGAAGAAACGGACGATCTCGACCGGGACCGGCCGGATCTTTTCGCCCGGTCGTCCCTCGGTGGCACGGCGTCTTGGACCGTCAGTCGGTGAGCGTCCGCGCTTCCTCGGGCAGCATGATCGGGATGCCGTCGCGGATCGGATAGGCGAGCTTGGCCGAGCGGCTGATCAGTTCCTGGCGATCGGCGTCGTAGTCGAGGGACTGCTTGGTGAGCGGGCAGACCAGGAGTTCGAGCAGCTTGGGGTCGACACGGGTCGCTTCGACCGCGGGAATCGGATCGGTGGCCATCGGCGAAGTCCTTTGAACGCGTGGGATCACTGCAGGGTCGAGTCGGCCCCGGCGCCGCGTACCAACTCCATCTCGGTCACCGCGATCAAGACCTCGGCCCGCGATTTCAGATCGGGGGCTTCGAGCATCGCCTGCTTCTCGCGGGCCCCGAACGGGCTCATCATGCACAGGGCGTTCACCAGCGCCTCGTTCGGCGCCTCGTCGATGCCGGCCCAATCGACCTTGAGGTCGTTGCTTTCGACAAAGTCCTTGAGCGCCTTGAGGACGCCTTCGCGGTCGACCGCGTCTTCTCCGGCCCGCGGCTCGAAGTCGCTCGCGAAATCCGTGTAGGACACCTGGCAGCGCCGGTAGCGCGAGGTGGTGGCCATCTCGCTCTCCACGCGGAACCGGGCGATGCCGGTGAGCGAGATCAGGTAGCGGCCATCGCCGGTCTCGGCGAACTGGGTGATGCGCCCGGCGCAGCCGACCCGGTACAGCCGCGGCGTCATCGGCGAGGCGCCGGCGTCGACGTCGGGCTGGATCATGCCGATGATGCGGTCGCCGCGCAGGGCGTCGTCCACCATGGCCAGGTAGCGCGGCTCGAAGATGTTGAGCGGCACCTGCCCACGCGGCAGCAGGAGCGCGCCGGGAAGCGGAAACACCGGGATGACCCCCGGACAATCGTCCGGCCCCTTATAGACCGAATGCGTGCTCATCGTTTCTCCTCGGGAACCCGTGCCGTCACGGGAACGGCGCCGGCATCAGGTTCGGCCTTCGTCGGCAGACCGTCTCGCCACCCATCAGATGGGCGCGATTACGCAAAGACCAGTGTCGACAATCGCCGCCGCCCGCGGATCGAAGCCTTGTCCATCAGGCCCCAGGCCTCGAAGAACGTGAGGAGCTGCTTGCGCGCCGCACCCTCGTTCCAGGTTCCGTCCCGACGCACGATCTCGATGAGGTGGTCGACCGCCTCGTCTCGCTTGTTGAGGCCGTTGAGCCCCAGCGCGAGGTCGAAGCGCGCCTGGTGGTCGGCCGGATCGGCGTCGATCCGCCGCTGGAAGGCGGACAGATCGCCGAGCGAAGCGGCCTGTTCGGCGAGCGCGATGGCGGCGGTCAGGCTCGCCACCGCCGGATCGGTCGCCTTGGCCTCGGGTACCATCGCCAGGATGCCGCGCGCCTGGTCGAGCTCACCGAGATCGAGCTGGATCTTGGCGAGCCCCGTGAGCGCGACGACGTTCTCGGGCTCCTCGGCCAGGACCGCCGCGTAGAGCTCGGACGCACCGGCGACGTCGCCCTCTTCCAAGGCAAGGGCCGCCTCGCCGAGGACGTCCTCGACCGGGGTCGGCCCGACCGGGCCCACCAGCGTCTCGATGAAGGTCTTGATCTGCGCTTCCGGCACGGCTCCCATGAAGCCGTCCACCGGCTGGCCGCGCTGGAAGGCGATGACGGCCGGGATCGACTGGATCCCGAGCTGTCCGGCCACGGAGGGATGCTCGTCGATGTTCATCTTGACCAGGGCGACCTTGCCGCCGGCGGCCGCCACGGCCTTCTCGAGCACCGGCGCGAGCTGCTTGCAGGGACCGCACCAGGGCGCCCAGAAATCCACCAGCACCGGTCGATTCATCGACTCGGCGATGACATCCTGGCGGAAGCTCGCGGTGGTGACGTCCTTGGTCGGAGCGCCCGTGGCGCCGGCCGGTTGCGCGCCGGGCGCGATAGCGTCGTTAAGCATGGAACCCTCGAAGTCGTCGCGTGTCGACGTCCGAACCGACCGGCGGACACCCGATCAACGGATAGATGGGCCTTGGCGGCTCGGTGACCAGAGCGCGCCCTACAACCATGACGCAGGCCGGTGCAATGGCTGCGGCCCACGGTTTGCTTTCTGCGACTCCTGGCGTTCGGAGACGCAGCGAGTGGTCACCGCCCCTCGGGACGCCTGGAACACCGATGGACCGGCCGGTCCGCGACCCCGGTTCTTTGCCGCTTCTTAGGGCCTTACTTCTTGGCCGGCGCCGCCGCGTCCTTCGACGCGTCCTTGGCGTCGGTCACGAACGTGCCCTCGAACCGTCCGGCCGCGCTCGTGGCCTCGCAGACGATGGCGGTCTTGCCCGCCTCCGGCGTCTTGAAGCTGCAGGCGCCGACCGCCACGGTGGGATTGCGGACGATCCCATCGGTCCCCTTCTCGCCCGGGATGATCATGTTGATCGGCTGCAGGGGATCGGTCTCCTCGGTACGCTCCTGTTGGGCGCCGTTGCCCGAGAAGCTCAGCGAGCGACCGTCCTTGGTGGTGAACTCGAAGCTCGCCCGATTGCGCGCGACCCCGTTCGTCAGCGTGTCCTGGCAGGACTCGCTCAGATCCTTGTCGGCGATGACCAATCTCTCGCAGCGACCGTCGAGCTTGATGGTGGCCTGCGCATGGACGTGGCCGGACATCGCGAGAACGGCGCCGAGGGCGAGGAGAGCTGTGCGTATCGTCATGGGCGTTGAGATATGGCCGAACCACGTTTCGTCGAGGGCGGGAGGGACGGTTGCCCCCGCGTCAAATCGGAAACCGCAATGCCCGGTCGTTGGGCGCATCGAGGCCGAGGTCGGGACCGAGCGGCACGATTCCGGTCGGGTTGATGGTCGGATGGCTCTCGTAATAGTGCCGCTTGATATGGGTCAGGTTCACCGTCTCGGCGACACCCGGCAGGGCGTAGAGATCGCGCAGGTAATTGGAAAGGTTGGGGTAATCGGCGATCCGCCGGCGGTTGCACTTGAAATGCCCGACGTAGACGGCATCGAACCGCACCAGGGTGGTGAACAGCCTGACGTCGGCCTCGGTCAGGGCTGATCCGCACAGGTATCGCCCCCGGTCGAGCCGTGCCTCGAGGGCGTCGAGTTCGGAGAACAGCGCCTCGAAGGCCTCTTCGTAAGCGTCCTGCTTCGTCGCGAAACCGGCCTTGTAGACCCCGTTGTTCACCGCGTCGTAGACGCGGGCGTTGATCGCGTCGATCTCCGGTCGCAGCGCCTCCGGGTACAGCGACGGTCCCTCGGCATCGAATGCGGCATCGAGCATGCGGACGATCTCGGCCGATTCGTTCGAGACGATGGTGGCGCGGGTCCTGTCCCACATTACCGGCACGGTCACCCGCCCGGTGAATGCCGGATCGGCCTTCAGGTAGACCTCGTAGAGCCGGCTCGCACCGTTGACCGTGTCGGGGGTGGCGCCGGGCGAGGTACCGAACACCCAGCCCTCCGAGCCCATGTGCGGATCGACCACCGACACCGAGATCGCCTCGTCCAGGCCTTTCAGCGCCCGCACGATCAGGGTGCGATGCGCCCAGGGGCAAGCCAGGGAAACGTAGAGGTGGTAGCGCCCGTGCTCGCCGGGAAACCCGCCCTCGCCCGAGGGTCCCGGCGAGCCGTCGGCGGTCACCCAGTTGCGGAACTTGGCGTCCGTGCGCTTGAAGCGACCGCCCGTGGAGGCGGTGTCGTACCATGCGTCCCGCCAGACGCCGTCCACGAGAAGTCCCATCGCTCAGTCGACCTCGTTCGCCCGTGCGCGCCGCCGTCGGCGGGCGCCATCGTAGCAGAGCCATGCCGACAGACATGGGCGCCGTGTGCCGAGCGGGAAGGGGGCGCCGGCGCGATGGCGCCGCGCCGGTCACACGATCTCGGAGGCCGGGAAGGGCGGCAGGCTGTCGAGATGGGCCGGATCTTCCGGGCCGCTGCGGTCGAGGAGGTCGTAGGCGTCGTCGGGCAGGCGGACCATGAAGCGTTCCGCCATCTCGGTGACGAGGAGGTCGGGCCGCACCTGCTCGATGTGGCGCCAGTCCAGGCTCGACGACCAGATGAAATGCACTTCGCGAAAGCTCTCCGCGAGCAGCCCGGTGAGCATGATCGGGGCGAAATGCGCATAGGAATCGCCGAACAGCATCAGGGTGCGCGGATCGGCGGCCGGGTTCTCGTTGCGGTACACCACATGGGCGCCACCGTGCAGGTAGGGCGCCCGGTCGGCCGCCTCGTAGGATTCCACCAGCGGGCTGGCGTAGCTGCGCGCCGCATCCCGCGCGATGCAGCACAGGCTGGCCCGTTCCACCGGCCGGTCCGGCAGCTTCTCGCCGAGGTCGCGCACCCGCTCGGTGTCGAAGCGCGGCCGATCGGCGATATCGGGCGGCACCACGGCGCCGCAGGCCCGCATCAGGTGGCGGTAGGCGAGAAGGCAGCCGTCGTGGCTCCAGTGGCTGTCGGTGCGATAGTACAGCGGGACCGGTCCGTCGCGGGCGGCTCGCATCGGCCCGAGCAGGTCGACCAAGGCCGCCTCGCCCGCCAGGCGCCGGGCGAGGCGGCGGGCCGGCGACTTGCCCGGATCGAACACGAGGCCATCCGTGCGGTCGTCGTAGACGGACAGTTTCTCTGGGACGACGATGTGGGCATAACGGATGCCGAGCGACCTGGCCCTGGCCGACCTTTGCCGGATCAGCTTCGCCCAGCCGCGCAGCAACTGCCACCACCGCCACGTCGACCGATACTGGTCGAGGACCCCGTTGGTCCCCCCGATCAGGAAGAGCCACCCCTCCCGGCCGACATGGACGATCTCCCGCTTGTGACGCTGCATGCCGGCTCCTTAACCGGCCGGCGGGCGGCTGAACAGGTCATCCCGTCGACGGGATTCCCTCGGCGATCCCTCTTTGATCCCTTGGCCCGGCACGGTGCGTTCCCCACCTTGGTCCCGGCATGAACGCAATCCCGGCATGAACCCGTCTCCTTCCACCGCGGACCCGCTGATCCTGACGCTGGCGTTCGATCCCGGAACGGGAGAGCGTTTCGACGGGTTGCGCCGTCGTCACTTTCCGGAGGCGCTCAACCGGATTCCGGCGCATGCCACCCTGTTCCATCACCTCGACGGGTTGGAGGAGGCCGAGGTCGCGCAGGCGATCCGCGAGGCGACCCGCGACGAACCGATGCCGGAGGTCGCGGTGACGGGCCTACGCTTCACTGGGCGAGGCGTCGCCTACGTGCTCGAATCCCCGGCTCTCTCGGCCGTCCGCGCAAGGCTGGCGGCGCGGTTCGATGCCATGCTGACCAACCAGGACCGCCAGGGCTGGCGCCCGCACGTCACCGTCCAGAACAAGGTGGCGCCGCAGGTCGCGCGAGCGCTACACGAGCGGTTGAACGGGGACTTCGCGCCGTTACGCTTCATAGCGCCCGGCCTCATCCTCTGGCGCTACCTCGGCGGACCCTGGTCGCACCGTGCCTCGTTTCCGTTCGGACAGCATTCGCCACACAAGACCCGATCCGCACCATGAAGCACGTTCCAAAGTTCCTGGCCGTCGACGGACGCGACACCGTCGTGGTCGGCCGCGCCACCGCCTTGTGGCGCCGGCTGCGCCTCAACGAGATCGGCCCCCTCGTTTCGCTGATGGCGGTGAGCCTGCTCGGCTACGGGTTCTTCTTCCTCGCCGACGAGGTCGGCGAGGGCTCGACCGCCGCCCTCGACCGCAAGGTCCTGCTCGCCCTGCGCAACCCGCTCGATCCGTCCGATCCTCTCGGGCCGCGCTGGCTCGAGGAGACCATGCGCGACATCACGGGGCTCGGCAGCATCTTCACGATCGTCTTCGTGACGGTCTCGATCGTCGTCTATCTCGCGCTGACCGGACGCCGCCGGATCGCGGCCTTCCTGGTGGCGGCGATCGGCGGCGGCGAGATCGCCTCGACGGTCCTCAAGCTGTTCTACCAGCGGCCCCGGCCGGACCTCGTGCCGCATGGGATGGAGGTGTTCACGGCGAGCTTCCCCAGTGGCCACGCGATGATGTCGGCCATCGCCTATCTCACCCTGGCGGGCCTGCTCGCACGGGTCGAGACGCAGCGCTCGATCAAGGTCCTGATCCTGACGCTCGGCGTGACTATGACGCTCCTGGTGGGCTTCAGCCGGGTCTATCTCGGGGTCCACTGGCCGAGCGACGTGGTCGCGGGCTGGTGCATGGGCGCCGCCTGGGCCGCCCTGTGCTGGTTCCTCGCCCTCCTGCTCCAGCGCAAGGGCGAGGTCGAGGCGCCGGACCCGGTGGACCCCCTTCGGTAGGGTGCCCTCTCGGCACCGGTCACGGAAGGGCGGACGCGACACGCGCGCGCCCGACCAGGGCCAACGCGACATCCGCCAGCGCGTCGACGAGCCGGTCGGCGGACCGGTCGCGCCGCTGCGGCGGAACGTGCAGGAACACCACCGGGCACCCCGCGTGCAGCGCGCGAAAGTAGGTGGCGTTGCACAGGTAGCGGCCGGCGTTGCGCGAGGCGATCGCGGCGACGCCCCGCTCCCGCAGGCGGCGCAGGACGAAGGCGGCTACCGGGCTCGTGCGCGCCGCCGGCCCCATGGGCTCGAGGCAGAGCCGCGCCGAGACCCGGCCCGAGGCATCGGGAAACAGCCGGCTCGCCCGGTTGACGGCGCGGCTCTCGACCCTCACCCGGCGTGCGCGGGCGGCGACGCCGATCATCAGGATCGCGCAGGGGCGAGCGGCCAGGGCCGGTTCGAGATGCGTCGCGATCGCCGCGTAGGCGGTGGGCAGGATGAGCACGTAGGGCGAAACAGCGAGCCGGCGCAGGCGCGGATGCGCCGCCAGCCGCCGCGCGAGGATCGCGCTGGGATTGACCGGCATGCCGGGGAACGGCCCGAAGCCCGTCACCAGCAGATGGCCGGTCACAGGCCGATCAGGGTCGCGATCGCCTCCGCTCCGGCAGCCGGGGAGCGCGTTCCCGAGGACACCGACGCCTCGGCCTCGGCGGTCTTCACGCGCACCTCCGCGGAGCCGACCAGACGCTGGTGCAGCCGTTCGTGGACGAGCGCCCACATCCACTTCACGTCCTGGGCCCGGCGCTTCTTCTCGATCTCGCCGGTGGCGGTGAGTTTCGCGCGGTGGTCGACCACCTTCGCCCACATCCCGTCGAGGCCCTTGTTGGTCAGCCCGGAGATCGTCACCACCGGCGGCGACCAGGTCGAACTCGGTGCGCTCAGGATGTGGAGCGCGGCCCGGTACTCGGAGGCCGCGGCGCTCGCCCGGCGCTCGCCCTCGCCGTCGTCGGCCTTGTTGACCGCGATCATGTCGGCGAGCTCGAGGATGCCCTTCTTGATGCCCTGCAGTTCGTCGCCGGCCCCCGGCAGCATCAGCACGAGGAAGAAGTCGGTGAGGTCCGCCACCGCCGTCTCGGACTGGCCGACGCCGACGGTCTCCACCAGGATCACGTCGAAGCCCGCCGCCTCGCACAGGAGCATGGTCTCGCGGGTCTTGGCGGCGACCCCGCCCAGCGTCCCCGAGGACGGCGAGGGCCGGATGAAGGCGTTGGGGTCGAGCGCCAGGCGCGCCATCCGGGTCTTGTCGCCGAGGATCGATCCGCCGGTGCGGCTGGAACTCGGGTCCACCGCCAGCACCGCGACCTTGTGGCCGGCGGCGGTCAGATTGGCGCCCAGCGCATCGATGGTGGTCGACTTGCCGACGCCGGGAACCCCGGTGATGCCGACGCGGATCGCGGACCCGGTCTGGGGCAGGACGGCGTCGATGAGGTTGCGGGCCGTGGCGCGATGGTCCGCCCGACGCGATTCCGCGAGGGTGATCGCCCTGGCCAGGGCCGCGCGGTCACCGGCCAGAAGCCGCTCGCGAAGGGCATCGATGTCGAGGGGAGGAGGCGCCATGGCGTCCTTCATGCCGGGACGACGGGCGTTCGTCGAGGGGGCGGGACCGATCTGTGCCGCATCGGCCACAGCCGAGCGGGCGACCGGTCCGTCACGGCGGTTAAGCGGGGCCGTGCCCTGCCACGGTCACGATCTTGTCCGACACGGCGTGAGCCGACCGAAGCCGTTCCCGGCATGCGATCCCCAGGGCTGACGTCATCCCATGCAACCCGACATGCAGCCTGCCATGCAACCCGACCTCCGGCCGACCCGACGGTCCCTGATCCGGCTGGCCGCGATCGCGACCTTGGCGCCGGGCCTCGCCGCCTGCGTCGCCGATGGGCTCGCCACCGGCACGGCGGGGGGGCCGGAGAAGTCCTCGGCCCTGGACGTGAGCCCCGTGTTGCTGGTGGCGACCACCCGCAAGCCCGTCGGCAATCCGCCCAAGGCGCCGTACTTCAGTTCCGACCGGGGGCGCGGCCTGAGTTTCGCCGAAGTCCGGCTCGCCTCGCCCGACCGCTCGCTGATCGGCAAGGTCTCGGCGGTGGTCACCGGCGACTGGGCCGTCAGCGCCGTGCCGCAGGTCCAGACCGGGCCCGGGGCGGCGGCCGCCTTCGCGGAGGCGGCGTTGGGGCGCGATCTCCTGATCTACGTCCACGGCTATCGCGAGAGCTTCGAATCGGCCGCCGTCAGCGCGGCGCGGCTCTCCGACGGCATCCGGTTCCGCGGCGCCTCGGCCCTGTTCACCTGGCCCTCGGCCGCGGCCACCTTCGACTACGGCTACGACCGCGAGAGCGCCCTGTGGTCGCGCGACGGATTCGGTGACCTTCTCAAGGCGCTGGTCGCCTCGCCCAGCGGCGGGCGCATCAACATCGTCGCCCACTCCATGGGCACTCTCCTGACCCTGGAGACCCTGCGCATGCTGCGCGCCGAGGCCGGCGAGGCGGCGATGGCGCGCATCGGCGCGGTGATCCTCGCGGCGCCCGACATCGACATCGACCTGTTCACTGCCAGCGCCGAGCGCCTCGGCTCGGACGTCAACAAGATCACCGTGATCTCGGCCACCAACGACCGGGCGCTGGAGCTCTCGGGCGCCATCGCCGGCGGCGTCGTCCGGGCCGGTGCCGCCGACCGGGCCCGCCTCGAGGCCCTCGGGGTGCGGGTGGCGGACGCCTCCGACTACGGCGGCGGTCTCATCAACCACGACCTGTTCCTGTCGAACCCGGAGGTCCAGGGGGTCGTGAAGCGCGCCATCGGCCGCGGCGGCGGTGGCGGCGCTTGACGCCGGCGAAATCGTTCGCCCCCGCGGCATGCGTGGCTCGCGGGACACCCGGGCCGATCGCGGGAGTTATTGCGGGAGCGACCCTGATTCCGGTTGGCGCCGGCAGGGTTCGCCCCTAAACGAGCGGCGGCTCATAGCCTCAGATGAAGGAATCGCGATGTTCACACTCGAAATCGACGGCGTCGCCATTGCGGTCATCAACGGCAGCGAGGAGGTCGCCCGCGACCTCTTCACCTGCGACGGCTTCAAGGACGACATCCAGACCATGAAGAGCGACGGCCGCGTGCTCTGGAACGGCAAGTCGGAACTCAAGATCCGCGCCGCCAACGAGGAAGAGATCGAGATCTTCGAGGACGCGCTGGCGGAAGACGACTCCGAGGAGGACGAGCCCTTCGAGCCGGATGCGCGCCACGCCAAGGCGCCCCACCCGGATTCGTCGCACGCCCAGGCCTCGAACGACGACGAGGAAGACGACGAGGACGAGGACGACGCCGACATCGTGTTCCTCGTGGACATCGACGAGGACGAGGGTCTGGATTCCTGAGGCGACACCGACGCGCCCTGCCGGGGCGCGTCGAGCCCATTCGCCCCTCATCCCCTGTGCGCTGCGGGTGTCCGACGCGGTATTGCCTGCGATGGAGGCATTCCGGTCAAAGAAATTCCGGGGGCTGCCCCCCCGGAACCGGTCGTTCAGGTGTGAAGCCCGCCGCAGGTCGAGCGCGGCTTGCCGCTCGTCAGCAGCTCAGGCGGCGGCCTTCCCGGCGACCGAAGGTCCGATAGTGCGTGGCTCCGGATTCCATCTGGCCGCGATTGACCGCGCGACGGACGTCGGGGTTGCAGCGCAGGTACTCGCCCTCGTCGAAGCCGGAGCGGCGGCGGTCGTAGCCGCGGTCACGGTCTCCGTAGCCGCGGTCGCGGTCGCCATACCCACGGTCGCGCTCGCCGTAGCTGCGCTCGCCGTAGTCCCGGCCGCCGTAGGGCTGCGCCGATACGGAAACGGCCGAGCCCATGAGGCTCAGACCGACGATGGTCATGACACAGAACGCCTTCATGTCGTGTATTCTCCCCTTCCAGATTTCTTCGTCGTGCCGCGAAGTGGATCGCGGACCGCTGGGAAAAATCGATACCCCCACCGGGCGTCTCAGCAGTCTTCCGCAGGCTATGCCGCGAGGTCACGCGTAGGAACGCCGGCGGAGGATTTTCGTTCGATCGTCCTCTCGACAGGGATGCACGATCGCCGTGTGCAGAGAAAGCCGCAACACCGCTTTTACTGTTCGCGGCGGCCCACCTCCGCGGGCGGTCGGACTACGCACCGCTCCCTGTTTCCTCCACGATCGCCGCGTGGGCCCCGGCTTCTCCGAGGTCCGCGGGATCGGCCTTCGGCAATGCCCTGGCGGAGGCCTCGAGCGCGTCGAACAGGCGCGCCAGCTCGGGGCCGGCGAGGCAGTGAAATCCCAGCGTCCGGGACAGCATCAGTCCGAGGGCGGCAAAGGTCAGCATCGCCCCGTCGCCCGGACTGGCGGAGGTCGTCTCCATCCGCACCAGCTGCTGCTTCAGGAACGCGTTGAAGCCGGCGAAGGCATCCGGGTCGTCGGCGGAGGCGAGCAGCAGGGCCCGGGGGAACCCGTCCTCCCGGCAATAGACCTGGCGGGCATGGGCGATGAGGCCCAGGGGGATCGCACTCGGCCCCGGCTCCTGCGCCGCCTCGTGGCGGGCGACGTCCTCCTTGATCTCGGCGAGCTTGCGTTCCGCCAGGGCGGTGATGAGGGCGTCCTTCGAGGAGAAGTGGTGCAGGACCCCGCCCTTGCTCAGCTCCGCCTCCAGCGCCACCGCGTCGATGGTGAGGGTGCGCGTGCCGGACCGACGGATCAGCCGCTCGGCGGCGTCGAGGATGATCGCCGGTCGATCCTCCCGACGGGTGCGCGCCTTCGTCATCGTGTTTCCCGCTAAAGACCGTCTGGACGGTTTGTAGCGTAGACGATAGGAATCCCCGGCGATAGACGATGCGACGAGGCGCGAACGCTGTGGCTGGTCCGATCTGGAGCCCGATGCGCAGGCTCATGCCATTTCCGGTTGATCGCTTCGTGATGCGGACATGGGCTTCGCTCAGACGCCGCGCGGGCTCGGTGATACCGTTCCCGCTTGATCCCAGCGGAAACCGTATCAGGCGCCGTTTTCTGATGGCCTTCGCGGCCTGTTGCATCGCCGGCCCGGCGGCGGCCGACGACGGCGGTCGCCGGACGGCTCCCCTGGTCCTCGTGCGCACGGTCAAGGCCGAGCGCACCACCATCTCGGCCGCCCTGATCTTCACGGGCGACATCCAGACCCAGTCCCAGGTCAGCGTCTCCTTCCGGACCAACGGCAAGATCGTCCAGCGCCTCGTCGAGGTGGGAGACCATGTCACGGCGGACCGGGTGCTCGCCCGCCTCGACCCCCAGCAGCTCAAGGCCGACCTCAACAACGCGCAGGCGGCCCTGACCTCCGCCGAGGCGCTGCTCACCCAGGCCAAGGTCAGCTTCAAGCGGCAGGAATCCCTGCTGGCCGGGGGCTTCACGACCCGCCCGAGCTACGACGATGCCGAACAGCAGCTGAGGGTGTCCCAGGCCTCGGTCGATTCGGCGAAGGCGGCCGTCGGGACGGCCCAGGAACAGCTGTCCTACACGGAGTTGCGGGCGGGGGTGGACGGCATCGTCCTCAGCCGCACCTTCGAGGTCGGGCAGGTCGTCCAGACCGGCCAGACGGTGCTCGCCCTCGCCCAGGACGGCCCGCGCGACGCCGTGTTCAACGTGTTCGAGGCGGTGCTCGCCGCCCCGCCCGAGAGCCCGAGGGTCGACGTGGCGCTCCAGGCCGACCCCACCGTCAGGACGGTGGGGACCGTCCGCGAGATCTCCCCCAGCGTCGATACCGCCTCCGGCACCGTCCGCGTCAAGGTCGGCCTGAAGGAGACGCCCCCGGCCATGACGCTTGGCGCCATCGTCGTCGGCACCGGCACCTTCCGCGCCCGCCAGGCTGTGATCCTGCCGTGGTCGGCGCTCTACCGCTGGGAGGGCGGACCTGCCGTCTGGGTGCGCGATCCGGCCACCGGAACGGTGGCGCCCCGCGCGGTCACGATCGATCATTTCGGCACCCAGACCATCGTGCTGTCCGGGGGCGTGGAACCGGGCGAAGAGGTGGTGGTCGCCGGCATCCAGCTCCTGCGGCCCGGCCAGTCCGTGGCCGTCGCCGCGGTGGTGGAGCCGCTCCGGTGAGGCGCCGGTGGATCCGCCCCGCCGGCCTATTCCTGGCCGGCCTCGCCGTGAGCGGCTGCAAGCCGACCGAGGCCGAAAAGCCGCCGGTCCGCCCGGTCCTCTACACCGTCGCCAAGCCGGTGCGGACTGTCGTCTTCGGCCCGTTCGCAGGCTTCGTCGAGCCGCGCTACCAATCCGAGATCGGCTTCCAGATCCCGGGGCGCGTGATCGCCCGCGAGGTCACGGTGGGCGACGTGGTCAAGAAGGGTCAGCTCATCGCCGCCCTCGACCCCGTGGTCACCCGCTTCGCGCTGAGCCGTGCCGAAGCGGAATTGGCCGACGCCAGGGCCCAGGCCGAGAATGCCAGCGCCACCGAGATCAGGCGCCGGCGCCTGCTGTCGGGCGGCAACGTCACCCAGGCCCAGTTCGACAGCGCGGTGGCGGGCCGCGACACCGCCCAGGCCCGCCTGCTCCAGGCCGAGGCGAGCTTGCAGAAGGCGCGCGACCAGATGGGCTACACCGAGCTGCACGCCGATTTCGACGGCGTCGTCACGGTGCGCAGCGCCGAGATCGGCCAGGTCCTCAGCGCCGGCCAGGCCGTCGTGACCCTGGCCCGCCCGGAGGAACGCGAGGCCGTGGTCGACATCCCCGAGGATCTGGTGGGCGCGATGCCGAGGGACGAGCTGTTCAAGGTCGCCCTCCAGAGCGCGCCGGAGATCATGGCCACCGGTAGGATCCGCGAGATCGCCCCCTTCGCGGATCAGGTGACGCGGACGCGGCGCATCCGCATGAGGCTGATCGACCCCTCGGAGGCGTTCCGCCTGGGCACCACCATCACCGTCGCGCTGTCGCGGCCGACCGTGCCCTACGTTCCGCTGCCCGCCACGGCGGTGGTCGAGGCCGATGGGCGCGCCTCCGTCTGGCTGGTTTCGGGCACCGGCGATTCCGTCGCCCGCCGCGCCGTGACGGTCGGCCAGCGCCAGGGCGACCGCGTGACGGTGACGGAGGGGCTCGCGGCCGGCGACCGGGTGGTCGTGGCCGGCGCCGCCAGCCTCGAGGAGGGCCAGGCCGTGCGGATCTCCGATACCCCGCAATAGACCTTGCACCCCGCAGTAGACCTTGCCGACGCGCTGCCCACTCCCCGGATAGGCGAGACCAGAGACCCGTGAAGAACTTCAACCTGTCGGAATGGGCCCTGGAGCACCGCTCCTTCGTCTGGTTCCTGATGCTGGTCTCGGTGGTGGCGGGGTTCCTCGCCTACGAGAAGCTCGGCCGCGAGGAGGATCCGCCCTTCGCGATCAAGACCATGATCGTCCAGGCCCGCTGGCCCGGCGCCACCATCGGCGACACCCTCGACCAGGTCACCGAGCGGATCGAGAAGGAGCTCCAGCAGATCGACGCGGTCGATTTCAGCCGCAGCTACACCACGCCGGGCCAGACCACGGTGTTCGTGCAGTTGCGCGAGACCACGCCGCCCAAGACCATCGCGGCGACCTTCTACCAGGTCCGCAAGCGCATCGGCGACATCCAGAACACGTTTCCGCAGGGGGTTCAGGGACCGTTCTTCAACGACGAGTTCGGCGACGTCTTCGGCAACGTCTACGCCTTCACCGCCGATGGGGTCACCCAACGCCAGCTGCGCGACTACGTCGAGCGGATCCGCGCGGAACTGAAGAAGGTCCCGAACGCCGGCAAGATGCAGCTCCTCGGCGCCCAGGACGAAGTCATCTACCTCGATTTCTCCACCCGCAAGCTCGCCGGCCTCGGCCTGAACGTGAACGCCGTCGTCGGCACCTTGCAGTCCCAGAACGCCATCACGCCCTCGGGCGTGATCCAGGCCGGCCCGGAACGGGTCTCGGTGCGGGTGGGCGGCCAGTTCCTGTCGGAGGAGAGCCTGCGGGCGATCAACCTCAGGGTGAACGACCGCTTCTTCCGCCTGTCGGACGTGGCCGAGATCTCGCGCGGCTTCACCGATCCGCCCACCGCGCTGTTCCGCTACAACGGCCAGCCGGCGATCGGCCTCGCCATCGCCATGCAGGCGAGCGGCAACCTCCTCACCTTCGGCGAGAATCTGAAGGAGCGCATGCGCAAGCTCGAGGGCGAGCTGCCGGTGGGGGTGGGCATCCACCTCGTGTCGGACCAGCCCAAGATCGTCGAGGAGGCGGTCGGCGGCTTCACCAAGGCGCTCATCGAGGCGGTGGTGATCGTGCTCGCCGTCAGCTTCATCAGCCTCGGCTGGCGGGCCGGGCTCGTGGTCTCGCTCTCGATCCCCCTGGTGCTCGCCATCGTCTTCGTGGTGATGCAGGTGATGGGCGTCACGCTCCAGCGCATTTCGCTGGGTGCCCTCATCATCGCGCTCGGCCTCCTCGTCGACGACGCGATGATCACCGTCGAGATGATGGTCGCCCGGCTCGAGGTCGGCGACAGCCTCAAGAAGGCAGCGACCTTCGCCTACACCTCCACCGCCTTCCCGATGCTGACGGGCACCCTGGTGACGGTCGCCGGCTTCCTGCCCATCGGCTTCAACGGCTCCTCGGCGGGCGAATACACCTACTCGCTGTTCGTGGTCATCGCCGCCTCGCTCATCGTCTCCTGGGTGGTGGCGGTGCTGTTTGCGCCCCTCATCGGGGTGAAGCTGCTGCCGGCGGTGATCAAGCACAAGCACCACGACCGCCCGAGCCGGCTCAACCGGGTGTTTCGGGCCATGCTGCTCGGTGCCATGCGCGGGCGCTGGCTCACGGTGATCGTCACGGTGGGCTTGCTCGGGTTCTCGATCTTCTGCATGCAGTTCGTGCAGCAGCAGTTCTTCCCGGCCTCCGACCGTCCCGAGCTCCTGGTCGACATGACCCTGCCCCAGAACGCCAGCATCGGCGAGACCAAGGCGCAGATGGACCGGTTCGAGGCGAAGCTGAAGGGCGATCCCGACATCAAGCTCTGGACTTCCTACGTCGGCCAGGGCGCGGTGCGCTTCTACCTGCCCCTCGACCAGCAGCTCGGCAACGCTTTCTTCGGCCAGATCGTGATCGAGACCGTCTCGCTCGAGGCCCGCGACGCACTGAAGGTGAAGCTCGACGCCTTCGCCCGCGAGCAGTTCGTCGGCACCGACGTCTTCGTCCACACCCTCGACCTCGGCCCGCCGGTGGGGCGGCCGGTGCAATATCGCCTGGGCGGTCCCGACCTCCAGAAGCTGCGCGCGCTCGCCCTCGACCTGAGCAACATCGTCGGGGCCAACCCGCACCTCGACGTGCCCACCCTCGACTGGAACGAGCCCGGCAAGGTGCTCAAGGTCGAGATCATCCAGGACAAGGCGCGCCAGCTCGGCGTGACCTCGGAGGACATCGCGGGCGTCCTCAACGGCGTCGTCGGCGGTCGCACGATCACGCAGGTGCGCGATTCCATCTACCTCGTGGATGTGATCGGGCGCGCCCAGGCCTCCGAGCGCCGGTCCATCGAGACGCTGCAATCGCTCCAGGTCGCCCTCGCCAACGGCAGCGTCGTGCCGATCCTGGCCTTCGCCACCATCTCCTACGAGCTCGAACAGCCCATCGTCTGGCGGCGCGACCGCATCCCGACCATCACCATCCGCGCGGCGATCGGCGACGCCACCCAGCCGCCGACGGTGGTGGCGCAGCTCGAACCGGCGATCGCCGCCTTCAAGGCCAAGCTGCCCGACGGCTACACCCTCGATACCGGCGGTGCGGTCGAGGAAGCCGGCAAGGGCCAGGGCCCCATCGCGGCGGTGGCGCCGGTGATGCTGCTCACCATGGCCTTCCTGCTGATGGTGCAGCTCCAGAGCTTCCAGAAGCTGTTCCTGGTGGCGAGCGTCGCGCCGCTGGGTCTGATCGGCGTGGTGGCGGCGCTGCTTCCCTTCGGCAAGCCGCTCGGCTTCGTCGCCATCCTCGGCGTCCTGGCGCTGATCGGCATCATCATCCGCAACTCGGTGATCCTGGTGACCCAGATCGACGAATACGAGCGCGACGGCATGAAGCCCTGGGACGCCGTGGTGGAGGCGACCTGCCACCGCATGCGCCCGATCCTGCTCACGGCGGCGGCGGCGAGCCTGGGGCTGATCCCGATCGCCCGCGAGGTCTTCTGGGGGCCGATGGCCTACGCGATGATCGGCGGCATCATCGCGGCGACCTTCCTCACCCTGTTCTTCCTGCCGGCGCTCTACGTCGGCTGGTACCGGATCAAGCGACCGCGGCGCTCGGAGGCACAGGCGCCCGCCGCCGCCTGAGGTCGCCGCGAAGCGCGGGCTATCGCCCGGGCGCCGCGACCGAGCCGGTGCGCGTCCCGGCGCGGTCGACCGTCGCCTCGGGCCGGGCATCGGTGGAGGCGAAATACGGCTTGATGTCGATGAGCGGCGTCCCGTCGCGGCAATCGAGGCCGTGGACGACGAGGCGGTCGCCGTCCCGGCGCTTCAGTTCGACCACGGAGAGCGCCACCGGATTGGGGCGGGCCGGCGAGCGCAGGGAGAACGTGCCGCGGCTGCCGTCTGCATGGCGCGGCTGCTGCAGCACCAGATCGCGGGCCGCCGCGTCCATCCAATAGAGGACGATGAGGTGGCTCGCCCCCTCGACGTTCTGGAGGGCGGGGGCGAAGAGCGGATCGACCTCGATGGTGCAAAGCTCCTGCGTCTGCAGGCCGTTGCGCGGGCAGTCCCGCCGGTGCGGCCAGGGCGTGCGGATGCGGCCGATGAAGTGGAGGCCGGCATCGAACCCATCGGGCAGGGTGATCCGGGTCTCGCCCGGCCGGTGATCCGCCCCGTCGTCCATGAACTTCTCCTGCGTGACCGTGCATTCCGACAGCGTCCGCTTTCGGTGACGTGCGACGCGGGCGCAAGCCGCGTCCGGCGGAGCGGCGGTCGCACCCGAGGCCCGCGATGTGTAGGAGAGGGGCGCGTCGGACGAGTGCGAGAGGTTCGGGATGATCGCCAGCGAATTGCGGCCGATGGAATCCGTGACCGACCCGGAGGTGGCGGTCGAGCGCCTCGCCGTTCTGAACGAGGCGGCGATCCACGCCCTCAAGACCGCCCTGGCGCGCTACCTCGACGGCGGGCCGCCCCCCGACGCGACCGAGCGGCTCCAGTTCCGCTACCCCGAACTGCGGGTCACCTACCACCCGACCGGCCCGATCCCGCGCCTCAACCGCGCCACCGCCAAGTTCCAGGCGGCCGGCACCTATTCGACCACCGTGACGCAGGCCCGGCATTTCCGCGCCTACCTGCTCGAACAGCTCAAACCCCTGGTGGCCGATTACGGCGCCACCCTGGAAGTGGGCCTGAGCGCACAGGAGATTCCCTATCCCTATGTGGTCGAGCCGGGGGCGAGCCCGTCGCGCGCCACCGTCTCCTCCCTCGACCTCGCCACCTATTTCCCGGTGCCGCTGCTGTCCGTCGTGGGCGACGAGATCGCCGACGGCCTGTGGCGCGAGATCCCCGGCGAACCGCGCCCGCTCGCCCTGTTCGACGCGGTGCGGGTCGATTATTCCCTGCGCCGCCTCGTCCATTACACCGGCTGCGACTGGCGCGACGTCCAGCCCTGGATCCTCCTGACCAACTACCACCGCTACGTCGACGGCTTCGTCCGCCACGGCCTCGAACGCCTTCAGGCCGAGGGAAGCGGCATCACCCGCATGATCCTGCCCGGCGGCATCGGCGTCGACCGGGCCGAGGCGGCCTCCGTCGATCCCGCCGCCCTGATCGCGGCTTCGCCCTGGCACAAGTTCCAGATGCCGGCCTACCACCTCGTCGGGCACGGGCCGGACGGCAGCCCGCAGGGCACGACGCTGGTGAACATCGGCGTCGGTCCCTCGAACGCCAAGACGATCACCGACCATCTCGCGGTGCTGCGCCCGCACTGCTGGCTGATGGTCGGGCACTGCGGCGGCCTGCGCCAGTCCCAGACCATCGGCGACTACGTGCTCGCGCACGGCTACCTGCGCCGCGACCGCATCCTCGACGAACTGGTGCCGCCGGACGTGCCGGTCCCGGCGCTCGCCGAAGTCCAGCTCGCGCTCCAGGCCGCTGCCGCAGGCGTGACGGGCGAGCACAGCGACGCGCTCAAGCGGCGGCTGCGCACCGGCACCGTGGTGACCTACGACGACCGTAACTGGGAACTGCGCTTCAGCCAGGAGCGCCGGCGCATCAACCTGTCGCGTGCCATCGCGGTGGACATGGAGAGCGGCACCATCGCCGCCCAGGGTTACCGCCTGCGCGTTCCCTACGGCACCCTGCTGTGCGTGTCCGACAAGCCGCTCCACGGCGAGATCAAGCTGCCGGGCGCGGCCAACACCTTCTACGACCGGGCGGTGGCCGAGCATCTCCTGATCGGGCTCGCGGCCCTCGACAACCTGCGCGCCGACCGCCACGGCCTGCATTCGCGCAAGCTGCGCGCCTTCGACGAGCCACCGTTCCGGTGAGGCTCCGGCCGCCGTCGCACGCGGAAGATGGCAACGCGACCACCCCGATCGCGGCGAGAGCGTCGCGAGCGGGTCGAAACCGCAGGTCGGCGGCCGACATGCGGGATAGGCGAGCTTTAATCGAATATTAGTCCCAACCCGCCAGCCTAATTCCGCAGCGCGTTACATGATCCTCGATCCGTAGTCGCGACAAATCGGAATAAAAGGCTTCTCCGTTCCATGGTATCAAAAGTCGTCGACCTCAAGATTGCCGTGAAGATCGGGCTGTCGCTCGCTGTGGTCGCACTCGTCGCCGTCGCGATGTCCGTCATCAACCTTCGGAATGTCGCCACCAGCGAAGACGCCGCCAAGTGGACCGATCATACGCATCAGGTGTTGTCGGCCGTGAATACGGTGACATCGGCGATGGCGGACCAGGAAACCGGCCTGCGTGGCTACCTGATCACTGGCGGGGAACAGTTCCTGGCGCCCACGAAGGCCGGTGAAGCGGCCTACGAGACCGGCCTCTCGTCGGCGCGCCGGCTCACCGCGGACAACCCGGTGCAGCAGGAGCGTCTGACCGCGCTCGACGGCCTCGCCCGTGCATGGCGCACGAACGTCGCGGCACCGCAGTTGGCTCTGATGCGCGATCCGGCGACGCAGGGGGAGGCGCGGAACCTCGTTGCCTCCGGGATCGGCAAGGCCAGGATGGATGCCTTCCGCGCCAAGGCCAAGGAGATCGCCGATGCCGAGCGCGGCCTTCTCGTCGACCGCGAACGGACGGCGAAGGCCGCGGCCGAGACCTCCCGCACGACGGCGATGGTCGGCCTCGCCGTGATGACGTTGGCCGGCGTGCTCAGCCTCCTCGCGCTGCACGTCGGGATCGTCAAGCCGCTTCGGGCGATGACCGCGGCCATGTCGCGCCTGGCCTCGAACGACCTGACGGTGACGGTGCCGGGAATCGGTCGCCGCGACGAGGTCGGCGCCATGGCCGCGTCCGTCGAGGTCTTCAAGCAGGGCATGATCCGCAACCGCGCCCTGGAGCGGGACACGGAACTCGCCCGTGCCGACGCCGAGACGCAGCGCAAGGCGGCGATGCGGGACATGGCCGATTCCTTCGAGGGCGCGGTCGGCGGCATCGTCGCGGCCGTCTCGGCCGCCGCGACGGACCTTCAGTCCACCGCCACCACGATGACCCACACCGCCGCCGAGACCGCCGGCCAGTCGACCGCCGTGGCCGCGGCCGCGGAGGAAGCCGCCACCAACGTCACCATGGTCGCCTCGGCGGCGGAGGAACTGGGCTCGTCGGTGTCGGAGATCGGCCGTCAGGTCGACGGGTCCGCCACCCTCGCCAATGCCGCCGTGACCCAGGCCGCCGACACCGCCGCCCTGGTCCAGGCCCTCAGCCACAGCGCCGCCAGGATCGGCGAGGTCGTCGGCCTCATCTCCAGCATCGCCGGCCAGACCAACCTGCTCGCCCTCAACGCCACCATCGAGGCGGCGCGGGCCGGAGAGGCCGGGCGTGGGTTCGCCGTGGTCGCCGCCGAGGTCAAGGAACTCGCCAACCAGACCGCGCGGGCCACCGACGAGATCGCCCGTCAGATCGGCGACATCCAGGGTGCGACCGGTCAGGCCGTGTCGGCCATCGACGGCATCACGGCGCGGGTTCGGGAGATGAGTCTCGTCGCCACCACCATCGCCGCCGCGGTGGAGCAGCAGGAGGCGGCGACGCAGGAGATCGTACGCAACGTCTCGCAGGCCGCCGCCGGCACCAACGAGGTGACCGTCAACATCAGCGGCGTCGCCGACGCGGCGGCGAGCACGGGTACGGCGGCCGGCAGGGTCCTGACCTCGGCATCCGGCCTGTCGCAGCAGTCCGACCATCTCGGTGACGAGGTGAAGCGGTTCCTCGCCACCGTCCGCGCCGCCTGAGGCGACGGCACCCGAGGCGCTACGGCAGCGCCTCGGAGACCCGGATGACCCCCGGGACGGGGGCCGTACGACCGGCGGTCTCGCGGGGGGCGGCCGCTCCCAGGGCCGCGACGCCTTCGTACTGGTTGAGGCGGCGGTCGATCATGCCGTCGATGCGGTGGCGCAGTTCGGTGACGGTGAGCCCGCGCCGGCCCTTCCCCTCCTTCTGGGTGAACAGGCTGCGGTTGGCCTTCGCCGCCGACTTGAACACCGCCTTGGCGACCTGCGCCGGCTTCTCCTCGGTGAGGGTCAGGAAGCGCCCGGCGCTCGCCGTCCCCAGGAAGTGGGCGAGATACAGCTCCGACGTCTTGAGGTCTCGGCCGATCCGCTGGGCGATCCGGTCGCGGTCGCGCTTGATCAGCTCGCCGGCCATCAGCGCGGCGACGTAGGGGTCCTGGCGCAGGGCGAGGACGCGGGTGCGCATGGCATCGTCCGAGACGGTGATGCCCCGGCCTCGGCCGGTCACGGCAGCGGCCTCGGCGTCGAGCCCGTGGCGCCGCCCGAACTGGCGCACCACTTCGAGCCACGTGCCCGACAGGAATTGGAACAACCCCTCCGCCGATGAGGTCGACGCCTTCACCGTGGTGGAGAAGCTCGACTCCTTGTCGGCCAGCGCCATCATGTAGACGGGATCGACCCCGGTCTCCTCGGAGGCCCGCAGGATCGCTTCGACCAGGGGGCGCGGCACGGTCATGTCGCCGAAACGCAAGCTGTCGCCATCGCCGGGCTCGGCCGGTTGCGGCAGCGAGGCGAGGTCTGTCTCGATCAGTGCCAGGGTAGGCGGTTCCTGTTCGATGACGGGAACTCCGGACCAGGCACCGCGTTCTGTGAACGATTCGGTGTTCACCGCCGCCGTTGCGCGACGGACGTCGAAGTCGATCCGGTCGTGAGCCAGGGCGGCAGGAGCGAGGGCGCTCTGCGGTAGCCCGGTGGCCAGCAGGAAACCGGCGGCGAGGATCTTGGCCGTGCGGTGACGCAGGCCTTTGGTCTTCAGTGTCGGCCTCGGTCCGGGCCGGCGGAAAAGGATGGTCTCGTTGGGCACGAGACGGCTCACGTCGTCGGCGCAGAGCGCCGGCTCCGGGATAACCCCCATTGTCATTCCTTGCTCGTGCCGTGGCGTTCTTGGGCCCGGCTTCGGTCAGTTCAGCGAGCGGACGTCTCGCGGGAGGCTGTGACCAGAATGGGACAGCGACATGATCCAACCGTGGCACGCTTAACGAACGGTTAAGCCTGTTCGCGGACCCGCCCTTAACGATCCGTTCGGTCCGCATTCACCCTGGGCGCGGCAATAAGGCCCCATCGCCGGACTTGGAACGAACGGGGACTGTCCCAGTTTAGCCAGACCGAACGGACGAGCATGCGGCTCCGAGCCGCTGCCTCGTCGATCAGAGTAAGGAAGTCTCTTCCCCATGAGCATGCAGACCGCGCGCCGTGTCGGCGTTGCCTTCGTTGGCATGGGCGGCGCCGTCGCCACCACAGCCATCGCCGGTATCGAAATGATCAAGACCGGCTCGAACCACCTGGACGGGTTGCCTCTTGCGGGGATCTCGGTGGCCGGTCTGGCCGACTACAAGGACCTCGTCTTCGGCGGCTGGGACCTGAACGACGACGACCTCGCCTCCGCGGCCACCGGCCACGGCGTGCTCACCAAGCAGGACATCGAGAACGGTGCCCAGGTGCTCAAGGGCATCAAGCCTTGGCCGGCCGTCGGTAGCGCGAAGTTCTGCAAGAATATCGACGGCGCCAATCGCATCGTCGCCGCCGATCACCGCGAGGCGGTATCGGTGATCGCCAACGACCTCCGTCGGTTTCGGCTCGAGAGCAATCTCGACGAGGTCGTCGTGATCAACTTGGCCTCCACCGAGCGTTGGCCCGACCTCTCCGACCCAGTCCTGAACTCGACCGCCGCCTTCGAGAAGGGGCTCGACGCCAGCGACGAGGCGATCAGCCCGGCGATGCTCTACGCCTACGCGGCCATCAAGAGCGGCGTGCCCTACGCCAACTTCACGCCGAGCGTCGCCGCCGACGTACCCGCTCTTCTCGACCTCGCCCGGGAGATGAACGTCCCGGTCGCCGGCAAGGACGGCAAGACCGGCCAGACCATGATGAAGACCGTGCTCGCCCCCGCGCTGAAGGCGCGTGCGCTGCATGTCGACGGCTGGTTCTCGACCAACATCCTCGGCAACCGCGACGGCCTCGCCCTCAACGATCCGGATTCGCTCCAGTCCAAGCTCAACACCAAGGGCACGGTGCTGGATTCGATCCTCGGCTACCCGGTCGAGGATCACTTGGTCCACATTCACTACTATCGGCCCCGCGGCGACGACAAGGAAGCCTGGGACAATATCGACGTGACCGGGTTCCTCGGTCAGCGCATGCAGATCAAGGTCAACTTCCTCTGCAAGGACTCCATCCTTGCCGCCCCGCTGGTGATCGAGATCGCCCGTGTTCTCGACCTCGCCAAGAAGCGTGGCGACGGCGGCGTGCAGGAGCAGCTGTCGAGCTTCTTCAAGGCGCCGATGGTGAAGAACGGCCACGGTCCGGAGCACGACTTCGGGAAGCAGCAGACGATGCTGCTGAACTGGCTCGGCGCGCATTGATGGCGACATCCGACGTGGGGGGGGCTTTCGCCCCCCTCGCACTGCGCGACCTCCTGGTCGAGCTCAACGACCTCAAGCGCGTCCATTCCAGCGGGCGTCTCGGCTCCATCGCCGAGCGCCTGTTCTTTCAGGGCTGGTCGGCGCTCACGGCCGGGGCCGATGCTGCGACGGTGGCGCTCGACATCACCGCCAAGGCCCTGGCGGCCGCTCGCCTCTGCGATCTCGACGATGCGTTCCTGTCATCCGCGGGTCTCTCCCGCGGCGAAGTGGGGGATGTCCTCGTCGCTGGCCTCGACGCCGTGGCGGCGAATGTCGACCCCGGGCTGTTGGAGGGTTTGCGGCTACGCCTGCGCCGTCGCGAGGCGATGCGGGCAGGTCCGATTCCCGGTTTCGTAGAGGCGCTCGCCGATCAGCCGCGTGCGGGGGTGACCTGTCCCGGCAAGGCGCGGATCCTGCTCGAACCGCCCGAGAACCATGCCGAACATTGCCTCGTCGTCGCTGTCTACGGCGTCGTGCTGAGTCCGTTCTATGGCGCAGACCCCACCACCGTGTTTCTCGCCGGGATGAGCCATCACTTCCATAACGCGATGATGCCTGACGCCGGGTTCACGGGCGAAATGCTGCTCGGGCCGCATCTCGCCACGATCATGGCACGGACGACCGAATTGGCCTTGAAGGAGATCGCGGCTCCGCTGCGCGCGCAGATCGAGGCGGCGAGAACCGTTCTTCCGGACGATTCCACGCCTGAGGGTCGGGCGTTCCATGCCGCCGATGCCATGGACCGGGTTCTCCAGATCGCGCAGCACCTGCGGTCGGCGTCGCTGACCATGGACACCGTGCTCACCGAGATGGAACTCGTGCACGCCGGTCCCGTGAAGGACTTCCACGACCGCGTCCTCAGGGATATGCGCATCCCGTGAGCGTCCCATTCGACGGCGCGGGGCGGTTGCGATGATTCCCTTCGAGCTTCTCTCCCCGGAAACCGGCCATCCCTTGCGGTCCGACACGCCGCATTCCTTGCGCGACGCCGTGACCGGGGACCGGTGGCCCTCGGTCGATGGCATCCCGTACCTGCGCACCGGGCGCGACGATCTCGTCGCACTGACGTTGAAGCTGCTCGATGCCGGCGAGATCGGCCTCGCCCTCGAAGGGTTACTCGCCGATCAGGACGACTGGTGGACCGGACCGGCGGCCGATCCGATCGACCTGCATGCCCTGGTGCGCGACCGCGAGACGATGAGCCTGCGCGATGCGGTCCGGCACCTCGGTTGGGGGCGGGTCGGCGATTACTTCCTGCACCGTTGGACCGATCCGACCTATCTCGCCGGCTTGACGCTCCTCGAAGCGCATTGGAACGACCCCTCCTGCATCTTCGAATTCGCCTGCGGCATCGGCCACTACCTGCGCGAATTCCAGTCCCGCGGCGCCAAGGTCGCCGGCGGCGATGTCGTCTTCGCCAAGCTCTGGGTCGCCCGCCACTGGCTCCTCGACGCCAAGGCGCAGCTTCTCTGTTTCGATGCCGGGTCGCCGCATTGGCCTATCGCCGGCTCTCCGGTCGATCTCGTGGTCTGCAACGATGCGTTCTACTTCCTCGACGACAAGGCGGCTGTCCTCGACAATCTGCGCCGCAACGCCGGCGACGATGGATGGCTCGCCCTGAGCCACATCCACAACGCGGCCCGTCCCGGCTTCTCGGCCGGCAAGGCGGTGTCTGCGGCCGAGATCGACGAGCTGTTCCCCGACGGTCTCGTCTACGACGACGACGAACTCACCCGTGCCCTCCTCGCCGGTCGCGCTCCCGCGCCCAGAGCGCCGTCCGAGATGATGGGCGTGGAGGCCTTCTCGGTGGTGGCCGGGCCGGGGATGCGGCCCGCCCCCCGCACCGTGGTCGACGGCATCACCCTGCCGCGCGAGGGAACGCAGTTGCGCCTCAATCCACTCTATCGGCCGGACGGTTCAGGCCGGTATGGGATCGCCTGGCCCTCCGAACGTTACGAGGCGGAATACGCTGCCCGCGCCACCTACCCGCCGACCTCCGCCGGACCCGAAGTGCTCGACTGGGTCGGCGGAGAGACGACCCCGGCGGCCGAACGGGTGCGGCGGCGCGAGTTCGTCGACCTGCCGGAGCGGTGGTGATGGCGGACGACGTCGGCTGGGGCATCGTCGGCTACGGCTGGGTCGCCCGCGACTACATGGCCCCCGGCATCCACGAAGCCGGGCACCGGCTGGTGGCGGTTTGCGATCCGGGTGAGGCTTCCCGCGCCGCCGCTGAAGCCGATGGCGCGCGCGCCCACGCGACCGTCGACGGCCTCCTGTCCGAGCCGGACGTGGAGGCGGTCTATGTCGCCACGCCCAACCATCTCCATCGCGGCGCCGTCGAGGTCCTGGCGGCGTCGGGCAAGGCAATCCTGTGCGAGAAGCCTATGGCGGCCGGTCTTGCGGACGCCGAGGCCATGGCCGCCGCGATCGCCACGACCGGCGCGTTCTACGGCACCGCCTTCGACCAGCGTCATCACCCCGCCCATCGCACGATGCGCGAGGACATCCGCGCCGGCCGGATCGGTACGGTCACGACCATCCGGATCCTCTACGCCTGCTGGCTCGGCCGGGAGTGGACCTCACGGGCCGACCTCGACAACTGGCGGATCGACCCGGCCAGGGCGGGTGGCGGCGCCCTCATGGATCTCGCGCCCCACGGGCTCGACCTCGTGGATTTCCTCCTCGACGAGCCCATCGTCGACATCGCCGCCCTGACGCAGAGCCGGGCACAGGATTACACCGTCGACGACGGTGCGCTGCTGATCGGGCGAAGCGCGGGCGGCGTCCTCGCCAACCTCCATGTCGCCTACAACTGCCCCGATGCCCTGCCGCGCCGGCGCCTCGAGGTGGTGGGAACACGGGGCCAGTTCACGGCGATCGACACGATGGGCCAGGTCGCCGGTGGGTCGCTGACGTTCACCGACGGTACAAGTGGGCTGGCCGAGGCTGTCCCCTTCGATGCGGCCGCCTCGCCGTTCTTGGAACAGGTCCGCGCCTTCGGCTCCGCCCTGCGGCGCCCCGGGGAACGGACGGCCTATAGCGCCGAACGCGACCTCCACACGATGCGGCTTCTGGCCCGCGCCTACGGCATGCCACCCGCCGCAGGCGCCGCGGCGACGACGTGAGAGACAGGACGGACCCGACGTGAGCGAGAACGACCAGGACGGACGGGCCCGCAACGCCCGCGTGAAGGCTCCGCGCCCCTACCGCTACGGCACCGCCAGACGGATCGAGGGCCTGCCCTCCGCTCTGCCCGAGCCGGTCCGGGCCTATCTCGACATCCTGCCGCCGGGCCGGATCGTCGGCTTCTCCCTCGCGCCCCTCGACCGGACCGGCATTCCGGTGTGGTTCGTCTCGCTCTTCCTCGACGATCCGTTCTTCGTCGGCGCCATGCCGAGCGGGATCGGCTACGGCGCCACCGACGACGAGGCGCTGATCGGCGCGGTGGCCGAGATTGCCGAGAACCTGATGCCGTCGCTGGCGGTGATGCCGCGCAAGAAGGAGCGCGGCTCCTACCACGACCTCGTGCGCGTCTTCGGCGCCGGCGCGGTGGCCGATCCGCTCACCCTTTGCCTTCCCGCCGGCAGCCCCGTCGGGCGCGATACGGTGCTCGAATGGACCCCGGCGGTCCGGGCCCGGACGTCCGAGACCGTCCTGATGCCCCTCGACATCGCGGCCACGGACTACTTCGAACTGTCGGAGGGCTACACGCCCTTCACCAACCTCATCACCAACGGCCTCGGCGCCGGCCCGGACGTGGCGTTCGCCCTCGGCCACGGGCTCCTCGAACTGCTGCAGCGCGACGGCAACGGCCTTCTGTTCCGCGCCCTCGACCAGGGTGTGATGCTCGACGTCTCACAAGGGCTCGGCCCCGAGACGCAGGCGATGCTCGACCGCCTCGATGCCCTCGGCATCCGCGCCTTGCCGAAGTTCGCCACCGACCAGTTCGGGCTCACCAACGTCTACGTGGTCGGCTACGACCGCGATCTCGCCGACACGCCCGTGCCGATCGCGCTCTCGGCCTGCGGCGAGGCCTGCGATCCCGACCGCGAACGGGCCCTGCGCAAGGCCTTGCTCGAATTCCAGGCCGCCCGTGTCCGCAAGGCCTTCGGCCACGGCCCCTTGAGCTTTGCCGAGCGCGTGACCCCGCCGGGCTATGTCGACGCTTTCATCCGCAAGGCTCTGCCGAGCCTCGACCTGGAAGAGGGCAGGGCGCTGCGCGCGATGCTCGACTGGATCGTGTTGCCGCCCGAGGCCCTGCGCGACGTCCTCGCCGACACGGTCTATTCCGAACGTAGCACGAAGCCCTTCACGGAGCTGCCGACGACCCCCGCCCCCGATGGCCATGCCAGGGGCCGCATCGCCCGCGAGCGGCTCGACGAGGCGGGGTTCGACGTCCTCTATGTCGATTGCTCGCCCCCCGGCGCCGGGGTCGGCATCGTCAAGGCGATCGTGCCGGGCCTTGAGGTCGAGACCATGAGCTATCACCGCATCGGCGAGCGCAACACGCGCAAGCTGATCGAGCGCGACCATCCGCTGATCCGCTTCGGAGAGGCGAGCGAGACCCTGCGGCCGGTGCGCCTGACGCCGGAGGCGATCGAGCGGTTCGGCGGCCAGCCGCTGTTCGATACGGCACTGGCCGACACCATCGTCGGACGGCACTACCCGCTCTACCGCGAGCCGGAATCGCACCACGCGCCGTTCCGCCTGCAGCAGCAGGGCCGGGCGGCGTGAAGGGGCTCGGACGGACGGTCTTGCCTCTCTCACAGACAGGAGAAGGCCGGACGTGGCGGTGCCGTGAGAGGATCGTCGCATGACGCTTCGTTTCGCCTACAACACCAACGGCGCGGCCAACCACCGCCTCGACGATGCCATCGACCTGATCGCGGACGCCGGCTACGACGGTGTCGCCATCACCCTGGACATCCATCACCTCGATCCCTTCGCGGAGGGCTGGGTGCAGGAGACCGAGCGGGTCTCGAGCCGGCTCCAGCGGCTCGGGCTCGCATCGGTGATCGAGACCGGCGCGCGCTTCCTCCTCGATCCGAAGGCCAAGCACGAGCCGACCCTGGTGACGGCCGACGCTTCCGCGCGGCTGCGGCGGATCGGGTTTCTCAAGCGGGCGATCGACATCGCCGCCATCCTCCGGTCCGAGGCGGTCTCGTTCTGGGCCGGCGTGCCGAAGGCCGGCGTCGATTCCGCGGACGCGATGGGCTGGCTGCGGGACGGCGTGGCGGATGTCGTCGCCTACGCCGATGCGCAGGGCGTCGTGCCCTGCCTCGAACCGGAACCGGGCATGCTGATCGAGACCCTGGACGATTTCGCGCGGCTCGACATCGAGGGCCTGCGTCTCGCCCTCGATACTGGTCACTGCCTGGTGACGCAGGAGCGCGAGCCGGCTGCGGCGATCGCCGAGTTCGCCGAGCGCATCGGCACGGTGGCGATCGAGGACATGGCGCGGGGCGTCCACGTCCACCTGCCGTTCGGGGAGGGCGATATGGACGTCGGCGGCGTCCTCACCGCCCTGGAATCGATCTCCTTCGGCAAGCTGATCTGCGTCGAACTCTCCCGCGAGAGCCACCGCGCCGACGTGATGATCCCCCAGGCTTTGGCCTATCTGCGCGAAGCCCGGAGGCATGCATGACATCGGCGAATGGCGAATGGCGAATGGCTAGGAAACGGACGAGCAGGTGGGCGATCCATTCGCCATTCGCCATTCGCCATTCGTGCGCATCGCGGAGCGGTCGCGCATGAGGATCTGCTTCGTCAGCCGGCGCTATTTTCCCGCGATCTCGGGCATGAGCGTCTATGCGCAGAACCTGCTGCGCGAACTCGTGGGCGCCGGTCACGACGTGACGATGATCAGCCAGTACCGTGGCGACGCCTTCGGCACCCGCGTCTATGGCGGCGGCCCGCCGCCGGCGGTGCCCGGCGTGCGCGTCATCGGGCTCGAACAGATCGGCGAGCAGACGAACGGCGACTTCGAGCGCGACATCGCGACGATGGTCGAGACCATCGTGGCCGAGCATGCGCGCTCGCCCTTCGACGTCCTGCATGCGCAATACGGCTACCCCACCGGCTGGGCGACCCTGATCGCGGCCAAGACAATCGGCCTCCCCACCGTCGTCTCGATCCAGGGCGGAGACGGCCATTGGGTCGGCTCCTGCTGCGAGACCCATCGGGTCGCGATGTGCGCGGTGCTCGCGCACGCCAACGCCCTGCTCATCGGCGGCGCCTCCTTCGTCGGGGAGGTCTGCGACCGGCTCGGTGCCGATCCGGATCGCTTCACGATCGTGCCCGGCGCGGTCGATACGGCCCGCTTCACCCCCGTCGAGACGCGCGCGCCCGGTCCGATCCGCCTGTTTTACCATGGACGGGTCGACCGTCGGAAAGGTGTGCTCGACTTCATCGAGGCGTTGGCGAGGATGCGCGACGCCGGTACGCCGTTCGAGGCGATCGTCTCGGGCATCGGGCCGGACGTTGAGGCCTCGAAGGACCTGGCCGCCGAGCGCGGCCTGGGAGAGGCCGAGACCCGCTTCACCGGCTACGCGGATTACGACACCGTGCCTGCCCTCTACGCGCAGGCCGATGTCTTCGTGTCGCCGACCTATGCGGAGGGTTTCTCCAACACCATCCTCGAGGCGATGGCAGCCGGGCTCGCCGTGGTCTCGACCCATTCGGTCGGGGTGTCCGACTGCCTGCGGGACGAGGAGAACGGTCTCCTGGTGCAGCCGGGCGACGTACCGGCCCTCGCCGTGGCCCTGACGCGGGTGGTGGTCGACGACGACCTGCGGCGGCGTCTCGCCAGGGACGGCCTCTCCGAATGCCGTCGGGTCTACTCGTGGCACAGCGTCGGCCGCCGGATCATGGCGGTCTACGACGAGATCGCCGGCGAGCTTCCCGATCCTGCCTTCCAGGAGACATTGCCGCACGATCCGTCCTGCCGTTTCCGCGCCGAACCGCACCTGCTGTAGCGATGCCGACCGCGCTCGCCCTGTCCCCGCATCTCGACGATGCCGCCTTCTCCTGCGGCGGCACGCTCGCGACCCTCGCGGCGTCGGGCTGGACGGTCGTGATGGCGACGGTCTTCACCGGCTCGGTGGCCGATCCGAAGGGGTTCGCCCTGGCCTGCCAGACCGACAAGGGCCTCGGACCCGACGTCGACTACATGGCGCTCAGGCGAGCCGAGGACGCAGCGGCAGCCACGGCCCTCGGTGTCGCGCGCCCGCTCCACCTCGGCTTTCGCGAGGCGCCGCACCGCGGTTACGGCAGTGCGCCGCAGCTCTTCGCCGGCCTGCGGGCCGACGATGCCATCGTCGACGACCTGCGCCCGGCCTTGGGGGACCTGATCGCCGAGACGGCTGCCGACCTCATCCTGGCGCCACAGGGCATCGGCGGGCATGTCGACCATCTCCAGGTGATCCTTGCCCTGCAGGCGAACGTCTCGCAGCGCGGAGCCGGCACACCGATCCTGTGGTGGCGCGACTTTCCCTATACCGTGCGTCATGAGACGCCGAAGGAGCCGTTCGCCGAGAGCGTCTCACGGCTGGAATCGGTGACGATCGGCTTTGCGCCCGAGGCCGAGGCGGCCAAGGAGAGCGCCTGTTCCGCCTATGTCAGCCAGCTCGGGTTTCAGTTCGGAGGACGCGCCGGCCTCGTGAAGAGATTGGCCGAGGAAAATGCACGCGAGGCGTTCCGCCTCATGGGCGCCTTGCCTGCCGCACTGGCCGCGCTGGCTACCACCACCTGAAGGATGGCCGCTCAGGCCGGCTCGGGCCACGCCCGCATCGCGGAAGCGGCGATACGCTGGAGCTTGTCGCGCGCCGCGCCGTCGCGCGCGAGGGTCGACAACCCCTGGATGACGGCCATCACATGCCCCGCCAGGGCGTCCGCGTCCGTTTCCGGCGGCATCTCGCCCGCGTCCATCCCGTGCAGGATGCGCTCCCTCAGTTGGGCCTCGATGCGCTGGCGGATCGCCGTGAGCGCTCGCTGAACGTCGGCAGCCTCTGCCGAGCAACTGATCGTGGCGCTGGCGAGCAGGCAGCCGGGCGGCGTCTGCGTTCCCGTGAAGCCGATCACCGAGGCGTCGAGCAAGGCGAGTGCGGCTGCATGCGCGGAGCAAGCGCCTGCGATGATCGTCTCGGGCGTGACGGGGCCCGACAGGTAGCGATCGACCGCGGCGAGGAACAAACCCTTCTTGTCGCCGAAGGCGGCGTAGATGCTGGGTGGCCTCACGCCCATGGCGGCGGTCAGCTCGCTGAGGGACGTCGCCTCGTAGCCATGCCGCCAGAACAGCAGCATCGCCTGGTGCAGGGCCGCATCGCGATTAAACGACAACGGCCGACCGGCCTTCCGACGCGGAGTGTCTTCATCAAATTCCATAGCGTTCAATATGAAACCCTGGACGCGGCGAGGCAAGGAGTGCTAGGGTTTCGTATCGATCGATAGGAAACACCTCAATGCCGTTGGACGATTATCGCACCCTCGGCCGGTCGGGCCTCGTCGTGAGCCCGATGGCCCTCGGGACCATGACGTTCGGAACCGCCCGCTGGGGGTCGGGCGAGATCGAATCGCGAGCGATCTTCGACGCCTACGTCGAGGCGGGCGGCAACGTCGTCGATACGGCGGACGTCTATGCGGACGGTCGCAGCGAGGAGATGATCGGGCGCTTCGTCGCCGAACGGGGATTGCGCGACCGCATCGTCCTGTCGACGAAGGCGGGCTTCGCCACCGGCAAGGGCCGACTCGCGGGCGGCAGCGGCGCCAAGCACCTCCACGCGGCGCTCGACGGGTCCCTATCCCGCCTGAAGACCGACCATATCGATCTGTTCTGGCTGCATGTGTGGGATTCGGTCACGCCGGCCGAAGACGTGCTGGAGACCATGACCGGCTTCGTCCGGTCCGGACGGATCCGCCACTGGGGCCTCTCGAACACCCCGGCGTGGTTCGCGGCCAAACTCGCGACCCTGGCGGCCGTGCGGGGCGTGCCCGGTCCGATCGCGCTGCAGGGTTTCTACGCCCTGGTGAACCGCGATATCGAAGCCGAGCATGTGCCGATGGCCTCGGAGTTCGGAATGGGGATCATGCCCTGGAGCCCGCTCGCCTACGGCCTGCTCGCCGGCAAGTACGACCGCGCCGTCGTCGAGGCATCGCCTCCGAGGGCGGCCGGACTGCCGCGGGACGCGGCGACGTCCGGCCAAGGTCGCGATGACGGCGACAAGCGTCTCGACGGCGCGAACCCGTTCGGCGACAGCCTGTTCACCGATCGCAACTGGGCCATCGTCGAGGTCGTGCGCCGCATCGCCGACGAAATCGGCACGTCGGCCGCCCGTGTCGCCCTCGCCTGGGTGATGGGGCGGCCGGGTGTGACCTCGACCCTCATGGGCATCGGCCGCGTCGAGCAGATGGCCGACAACATCGCCGCCCTGGACCTCGTCCTCGCTCCGGAACACTGCGAGGCGCTGGAATCGGTGAGCGCGGGGCGACCGCGCATGCTCGACACCCTGTTCATGCCGGCCATGCGCCGTCAGGTCGTCTTCGGCGGCGACTCCGTGCGGGCTCGGCCGTCCTGACCGGCTCGACGATCCGCCGTTTTCACCGCCGGCTCGGCCGAGCCGCGAGTGGGCTCCCGACTGCTACAGGAGCCCCTGGCCATCAATCCTTGCGCATGATGATCCACAGGGCGTGGACCATCCCCGGGACGATGCCGAGGATCGTCAGCACGATGTTGAGGAAGAACTGCAGGCCGATGCCGGTGGTGATCAGCACGGCGACGGGCGGCAGGAAAATGGCGAGGAGGATGCGGATGATGGTGGACACGGGAACTCCGGACTTTCGAGCGACCGATCGCTCGGTGGCGCAAGTCGTGCGGGCCGGCTTTGGTTCCCAATACCATGTTGCACTGCCCACGACGGGATTGGCCCGGAGCGAATGGAGAGCCGGCGACAATACGTGCCCTGGCGCATCGATGTGCGTGACGGTCTTTTAAACCTCCTTCCCGCAAGATCGCGGCTGGTCCGATGGTGGGTGCTGAGGGGACATGAATCATCCGCTCCTCGTGGATGTCGAACAGGCCGTCGCCGGCGGTGACGGGGCGGCGCGCCAGAGCATGCTCGATCGCGTGACCGATCTCTTCGTGGGCGTCGCCGACCGCATCGACGACGACCAGGTCGAGGCCTTCGACGTGGTTCTCCACCGCCTGATCGGAACGGTGGGGCCGCAGGCTCGCGCTTCGCTGTCGGATCGGCTGGCCGACATTCCGAACGCGCCGCGGTCCGTGGTACGCGACCTCGCCTACGATGCCGAGGTCAGCGTCGCCGCGCCGATCCTGTCGCGTTCGACCCGACTCGACGAGGACGATCTCGTGATCCTGGCCGCCGAACGCGGCCAGGATCACCTGCATGCCCTGGCCAAGCGCAAGAGCCTGAGCGAACGCGTCAGTGACGTCCTCGTCACCCGCGGCGACCGCTCCGTCGTCCACGCGGTGGCGGCCAACCAGGGGGCCCGCCTATCCGGCAAGGGGTTCGAGACGCTCGTCGCGCGATCGCGGACGGACGACATCCTGCGCGATACGATCGGTCGGCGCAGCGATGTCCCGAAAGCGTGCTGGCCGGCCCTGCGCAAGCCACCCGCTCCCGTTCGATCGAACCCCGCTGCCGTTTGCGACGAAGACGAAAAGCGGATCGCCGCCTGGTTCGCGGAAGACCGCATCACCGAGTGCCTCGACGCCCTGGCCGGATTTTCGGGAACGTCGGTCGATCGGGTGAGGCAAGCCTACGAGGCCACGGCCTACGAGCCGCTGCTCTACCTCGTCCGCTCGGTCGGCTTCGGCTGGGGGATCTTCAAGCTGTTCCTCCTGTCGAAACCCGGGCCGCCTCCGTCGCCGGAGGACCTGCGCGGCGCCTTCGCGGCCTTCCAGGCGATGCCGGTGGCGACCGCCATGCGGGTGGTGACCGTCGGCGCCCACGGCGCGGCCCCCCGAACGCCGCGCTGAGGCGCCGCGGCGCGCCCGACATGCTGCTGGACTGGCTCGGCTCCCTGATCACGCCTGCGGCGAGAGACGTCCGCCGCCTCGGCTACGTGCGCGACAGCATCTGGCTCCTGTCGCGCTCGCGTCGCTGCCGCGCCGCCTGGCGGCCCCACCTCGACCTGTCGCGGGCCTTCGTCGTCGAGAGCATCGGTGGCCTGCCTCGGCGTCACACGGCGGTGGTCCTCGGGTCGGGCCTCCTCGACGACGTTCCCCTCGAGGCCCTGGCCGAGGCCTTCCGGTCCGTCGTTCTGGTCGATCTCGTCCATCCCTGGCCGGCGCGGCGGCGGGCGCGGCGGTATCGGCACGTTCGATTGGTGGACGCCGACCTGAGCGGAAGCATCGACTGGCTGCTCGGACGCCGCAGCGACCTGGCGCCGGCGCTGCCGGATCTCTGTCGCTCCCCCGACGTCGATCTCGTGATCTCGGCCAACGTGCTGTCGCAACTGGCGATCCTGCCCCTCGACACCTTCGAGGCACGGGGCCGGGTTCCACCAGATCTCGGTGCCCGCATCGTCAGGGCCCATCTCGACGGACTCGCAGGCCTTGCCGCGCGGGTATGCCTCCTCACCGACGTCGAGCAGGTCGCGGAGGATCGCGGCGGGCAGGCGGTCGCGTGCGAGGACCTGTTGTTCGGGATCACCATGCCCGAACCGGACCGGCGATGGGACTGGACGCTGGCGCCGTTCGGCGAGGCGTCGCGCAAGACCCGGCTCGTCCACCGCGTCCGCGCCTATCGCGACTGGACGGGATAATGCCTTCGGCCACCGCCAAGATGCGGTGGACAACTGGATCTGCGAGGACGGAGAGACGAAAACGGCCGCCCGATCGGGGCGGCCGTGCGTGATCGGGTAAAGCCCGTTTATTCGGTGTCGCCGCCCTCGGTCGGGCCGGACCCGGCCTCGGCGCCGTCGACGCCCTCGAAGCGGGGGCGACGCCGGCGGCGGGGCTTGGCGGCGGCGCGCGGTGCCTCGTCGTCCCCGTCCGGTCCGGGCACCGGCTGCGGCTCGGGAGCGGCTTCCACCGGTGCCGGCGGACGCGGCGGCGTCATGAGGAAGGCAGGCAGAGCGGCGGCCTGATCCTCCAGAGGAAGCCGGCTGGCAGGCTCCTCCCGGCGGCGGCGGCTCCGTGTCGAGGTCTCCGGACGAACGGCATCGTTCCGAGGCTCGTCGCTGCGCGGAACCTCCTGCCGGACCGGCTCGTGACGGACGGGCTCCTGACGAACCGGTTCCTGGCGAACGGCCTCCTGCCGCGGCTGCTCCTGCTGTGCGGGATCGAAGCGCGGCACGTCCTGCCTCGGAGCATCCTGCCGGGGGCCATCTTGCCGGCCGCCGTCTTGCCGGGCGTAATCCTGGCGGGGCTGATCGTGGCGCGGGCGATCGTTGCGGACGTAGTCCGACCGCTGGTCCTGGCGGGCGCCGTCGCGGGGCTGATCGTTGCGCGGCCGGTCCTGACGGACGTAGTCGGCTCGCGGCTGATCCTGCCGGCCGTAGTCCTGGCGGGGGGCGTCGGTGCGCTGTCCGTCCCGCGGTCCGTTGTCGAAGCGCGGGGTGTCGAAGCGCTGCGGCCGGTCGTTGCGGTTCTGGAAGCGGTCGCGACGCTCGGGCCGGTCGTTGCGGTTCTGCCGATTGTCGGACGGCGCGTCCTGACGGTTCTCAGGACGCGTGTCGGGCCGCGCCTCCTGCCGGTTCTCTTGACGGTTCTCCTGCCGGCCCTCGTAGGGCTGGGGCTGGTCGCCGTAATCGTCGCCATAGCCGTTGGCGGCGTAGCTGGCGGCGGCATAGCCCTGCGGGCTGCCGTTCTGGCCCTCGTCGTCACCGTCGTCGCCGTCGTCGTCGTAGGCGCCACGGGCATAGCCGCCGGCCTGTTGCCGGTTCTGCTCCTGGGCGCCGGAGATGATGCGGAAATAATGCTCGCCGTGCTGGAAATAGTTTTCTGCGGCGACCGGGTCGCCGCTCGCCTGCGCATCGCGCGCGAGCTGGGCGTATTTGTCGGCGATGTGCTGGGCGGTGCCCCGGATTTTGACGTCGGGCCCATTGGATTCATAGGACCGGGTGAGCGGGTTGGGACCCTTCGGGCGGTTGCGGCCGCGCATCCGTCTGTTCTGGTTTGGTCTCATCGGTCTCGATTGACCCTCGCTCATATCGAAGCGTCTGATGATGGGGCGGTTCCGGTCCGCAGCGACATCCCGATCCCAGGCCCGTCGCCGCCGTCGCATGGCCGAGGCCATCCGCGACCGATGTGTCGCCGTGCTTGCGGTCTGTCCGTCAACCGGGGCTTGGCTCGCGTACGGGTTTCCTTCGCAGGATCCCTTCGCGTGTCGGGTTGTAAGGGATCAAGCCCCTGTCGCATCCATGATGCGCGTCTGCCTGATCACGGGGAGATCGCCCAAGGCTGCTACGGACCACACCGCAGAAGTCTCTACATCGTGCCGGCTTAACAGCCCGCCCAACGATCTACCCCGAGACCCTAGCCGTTTGCCGTTCGGGCAACAAGCATTTTTTCCCCGCCGACCGTCCCGTCGTCCAAAACGGCCCGGCGACGGCGATTCCGCCGTGACGGGTGCTCCCTTCGTCCCCTTCACGTCCGCAACCCGGACAGGCTGACGACCCGCTCGTGCCCCGCCAGATCGCGAACGACGTGGACATGTTCGAACCCGGCCCGGCGCCCGAGATCGGCGACGGCCTGGGCCTGGTCGAAACCGATCTCGACATGGAGCGCGCCGTCGCCCGCGAGCAGGGACGCATCGCCCGCCGCGATGCCGTCGAGGATGCTGCGATAGGCGTCCAACCCGTCGACACCGCCGTCGAGAGCGAGCACCGGATCGTGATCCCGGACCGATGCGGACAGGGCCGGAATCACGGCGCTGGCGATATACGGCGGGTTTGACACGATGACGTCGAAGGGGCCGGTCAGCGGATCGGACCAGGAGGCGGCGACGAAGGCGCAGCGGTCGCCGACACCGTTGGCCCGCGCGTTCGCCGAGGCGGTGACGAGGGCGTGCGCGGAGCGGTCGACGCCGATGCCGAAGGCGTGTCGGCACTCGCTCAGCAGCGCGATCAGGACGCAGCCCGAGCCGGTGCCGAGGTCGAGGATGCGTAAGGCGTGCCCGCGATCGGCGAGCCCCCTCAGGGCGGTCTCGACGAGAGTCTCGGTATCGGGCCGCGGCACCAGCGTCTCGGGCGACAGCAGGAACGGCAGTCCCCAGAACTCCCAGGCGCCCAGGATGCGCGCCACCGGCTCGCCGGACAGGCGCCGTTCCATCGCGCGCGCGAGGCGCGCTGCGCCCGCCTCGCCGATGGCGGCGTCCGGTGCGAGGCGAAGCTCGGTCTGCGTCAGCCCGAGGGCGTCGAGCACGAGAAAGCGGGCGTCTTCCGGTCCCGCATCGATCCCGTCCCGGTCGAGCAGGGACCGCGCGACCGACAGGGCGGCCTGGCGCGTGAGATGCGGAGGGATGCCGCTCACGCCATGCCGTCTGCGGCCAGGAGTTCGGCCTGGTGCTCGGTGAGCAGGGCATCGACGAGTTCGTCGAGGGCTTCGCCGGCCAGAACCTCTTCGAGCTTGTAGAGCGTGAGGTTGATCCGGTGGTCGGTCACCCGCGCCTGGGGGAAGTTGTAGGTACGGATGCGCTCGGAGCGGTCGCCCGATCCCACCTGCGACTTGCGGTCGGCGGCGCGCACGGCATCCTTGGCGGTACGCTCGGCGTCGTAGAGCCTGGCCCGCAGCAGCGACATCGCCCGGGCGCGGTTCTTGTGCTGCGAGCGCTCCTCCTGGACGAAGATCACGATCCCGCTCGGCAGGTGGGTGATGCGGATCGCCGATTCGGTCTTGTTCACGTGCTGGCCACCCGCGCCCTGCGACCGCATGGTGTCGATCTTCAGGTCGGCGTCGTTGACGACGATGTCGACCTCCTCCGCCTCCGGCAGCACCGCCACGGTGGCCGCTGAGGTGTGGATGCGCCCCTGGGTCTCGGTGTCGGGCACGCGCTGGACGCGGTGGGCGCCGCTCTCGAACTTGAGCTTGGCGAACACGCCCTTGCCCTTCACCTCGGCGATGACCTCGCGGTAGCCGCCGACGGTGCCCTCGTTCTCGGAGATGACCTCGACCTTCCAGCCCTTGATGTCGGCGTACTTGGCGTACATCCGGAAGAGGTCCCCGGCGAACAGGGCGGCCTCGTCGCCGCCGGTGCCGGCCCTGATCTCGAGGATCGCGCTCTTCTCGTCGGCGGCGTCCTTGGGCAGCAGCATGAGCTGCAGCGCCCGATGGGCCGCCTCCACGGCCTCTTCGGCTTCCGGCTTCTCGGCCGCCGCCAGCGACCGCATCTCGGCATCGCCGCCCGATTCGTCGATCAGCCCCTCGATCCCGGCGAGGTTGTCGGCGGCGGCGCGGTAGGCGCGGATGGCGGCGACCACGCCTTCCAGCTCCGAGAGTTCGCGCGAGAGCTGCACGAAGGTCTCGGAATCGGCCGAGCCCGCGCTCAGCGTCGCGGTGACGATGTCGTACCGCGTCAGGATGGCATCGAGTCGGTCGGGAGGAATCGGCGTCATCGCCCTCTGGTTGCTCTTGATCCGGGGGAAAGGGAACGGGCCCGGCGGACGGTGCCGCAAGGTCCGCGCTGGCGGCCCGTCGACGGTGTCTAGATAGGCACGCCCTGTGCCTTGGCGAAGGCGGCGAGCGCCGGGCGGAGGGTGTGCCCGCCGGGGGCGCGGGTCATCTCCGCTTCGATCAGTGCCGCCACCGCGGCCGCGTCGATGGCCAGAACCATCGCCTTGACCGGCCCGATCGCCGCCGGCGACATCGAGAGGTGCCGGAAGCCGAGGCCGATCAGGGCCATGGCCTCCAGCGGCCGCCCGCCGATCTCCCCGCAGACGGTGGCCGGGCAGCCGGCTGCCGCCGCGCGCTCGGCGATGAGGCGGAAGGCGCGCAGGGCCGGTACGCTCAGGGTGTCGAAGCGATCCGCGACGCGGCGGTTCTCGCGATCCACGGCGAACAGGAACTGCATCAGGTCGTTCGAGCCCACCGACAGGAAGTCGGCGACCTGTGCGATCTCGTCGATCTGGAACAGCAGCGAGGGCACCTCGACCATGACGCCGAGTCGGCACTCGCTCGGCAGGGCGTGGCCGTGCCGGCGCAGGTGCGCCTTCTCGCGGTCGACGATGGCCTTGGCGCGGACGAACTCGTCGACCGTCGCCACCATCGGGAACATGATCTTCAACGGGCGCCCGGCCGCAGCCTTGAGGAGGGCGCGCAGCTGCACCCGCAGCAGGGCCGGCCGATCGAGGCCGATGCGGATGGCGCGCCAGCCCAGCGCCGGGTTCTCCTCCTCGAGGGCGGGCATGTAGGGCAGGATCTTGTCGCCGCCGATGTCGAGGGTCCGCACCGTCACCGGTAGGTCGCCGGTGGCCGCGAAGACCGCCTCGTAGAGGGCCTGCTGCTCGGCCGCCGAGGGCATGCGCTGGGCGACCATGAACTGCAGTTCGGTGCGGAACAGGCCGATGCCGTCGGCCCCCGTCTCCTGCAGGTGCGAGAGGTCGATGAGGAGGCCCGCGTTGAGCTGCAACCCGATGGCGACCCCGTCTCGGGTGACCGCGGGGACGTCGCGCAGCGCCCGGTACTGCTCCTGCCGGCGGGCGCGCAGCCGCACCATCTCGGCATAGGCCGCCTCGATCTCGGGCCCGGGCCGGACCTGGATCTCGCCCAGGACGCCGTCGACGATGATGGCATCGCCCGAGTCGCACAGCGCCGTGGCGTTGGCGATCTCGCCCACCGCCGGGATGCCGAGCGCGCGCGCGACGATGGCGATATGGCTGGTCGGCCCGCCTTCCTCCAGCACCACGCCGCGCAGGGAGGAGCGCGCGTATTCGAGGAGGGCGGCCGGCCCCATCGAGCGCGCCACCAGGATGGCGTTCTCGGGCAGGACCCGCAGGGCGCCCGAGGCGTCGTCGCCGATCAGGGTGCGCAGCAGCCGGTTGGCGAGATCGTCGAGGTCGTGCAGGCGATCCCTCAGGTAGGGGTCGCTCTGGCGCATCATCCGGGCGCGGTTGTCGGATTGGACGCGCTCCACCGCCGCCTCCGCGGTGAGGCCGGAATGCACGGCCTCGCGCATCCGGCGCAGCCAGCCCTTGTCGTGGGCGAACATGCGCACGGTCTCGAGGACCTCGCGCGATTCGGCGGTGCCGATACCGTCGCCGCGCTCCACGAGGTCGTCGATGGCCGAGCGGACCTCGCCGATGGCCTCCTCCAGCCGCTCGACCTCGCGCTCGACGTTCTCGGCGATGAGGGTCTTCACGACGATGCGCGGCTCGTGCAGCACCACGTGGCCGAGGCCGATGCCTTCGGCGAGCGCCACGCCGCGCTGGCTCACGGCGCGCCGGGCCGACGATCCGGCTCCCGGCGCCAGGGATTGCAGCTCGCCCGAGGCGATCATCTCCGAGAGCACCATGGCGGTGGTCTGGAGCGCCTCGATCTCCTCCTCGGAATACACGCGGTAGGTGCGGTTCTGCACCACCAGGACGCCGAGGGTATTGCCCGCGCGCAGCAGCGGGACGCCGAGGAAGGCGTGGTAGGCTTCCTCGCCCGTCTCGGGACGATAGGAGAACGAGGGGTGGGATTGGGCGTCGGAGAGTGACAGCGGTTCGGCGGTCTTGGCGATGAGGCCGACGAGGCCCTCGTCGGACCGCATCCGGGTGAGGTGGACCGCCTCGCGGTTCAGCCCTTCGGTGGCGAAGAGTTCGAGCGTGCTGTCGTCGCTCAGTACGTAGACCGAGCAGACCTCGGCGATGACGTTGGCGGCGATCAGGGTGACGATGCGGTCCAGGCGAGCCTGGGGGCTGACCGGCTCCGCCATCGCTTCGCGGAGGCGGCGCAGCAGCAGGCGCGGGCCTCCGGGCGCAGCGGGCATGGTGTCGTCAATCCAGCTTCGGCGCCTGACGCCATTCCTGCAAAGGCAGCACGCAAGCCCCGCGGGCGAATCCCCGAAGGCAAGTCCTGCGCGACGCGCCTGCGGGGCTCAGGCCTGATCGAGGCCGTATAGCGAGTGGAGCGTGCGAACGGCAAGCTCCGTATAGGCCGCATCGATCAGGACCGAGAACTTGATCTCGGACGTGGTGATCGCGCGGATGTTGATTCCCTTCTCGGCCAGCGCCCGGAACGCCTTGGCGGCCACGCCCGCATGGCTGCGCATGCCGACCCCGATGGCGGAGACCTTCACGACGTCGGTGGCACCCTCGATCTGCCCGAAGGCGATGGTGCCGCTCTGGCCGGCCAGGATGGTGCGGGCGCGGTCGTAGTCGGCGGCCGGCACGGTGAAGGTCATGTCGGTGGTGGCCTGGTCGCCCGACACGGTCTGGATGATCATGTCGACGTTGATGTTGGCGTCCGCCAGCGGCCCGAAGATCGCCGCGGCGATGCCGGGACTGTCCTTGAGGTTGCGCAGGGTGATCTGCGCCTCGTCCTTCGAGAAGGCGATGCCGGTGATGATCTGCTGTTCCACGCTGTCGTCCTCGTCGCAGATGAGGGTGCCGGGGCGGGCGTTGTCGGGCGGGTCGAAGCTGGAGCGGACGGTGGTCGGGACCCGATGCACCATCGCGAGCTCGACGGAGCGGACCTGGAGCACCTTGGCCCCGAGGGAGGCCATCTCCAGCATCTCCTCGAAGGTCACGCGCTCCATGCGCCGGGCCTTGGGGACGACCCGCGGATCGGTCGTGTAGACGCCGTCGACGTCCGTGTAGATGTCGCAGCGCTCCGCCCCGATCGCCGCGGCGATAGCGACCGCGCTGGTGTCCGAGCCGCCCCGGCCGAGGGTGGTGAGCCGGCCGGTGGCCGCATGCATGCCCTGGAAGCCGGCGATCACCGCCACCTCGCCGCGCTTGAAGCCCTCGTCGAGGCGCGCGCCGTCGATGTCCTCGATGCGGGCCGAGCCGTGCGCGTCGGAGGTCAGGATCGGGACCTGCCAGCCCTGCCACGACCGGGCCCTGATCCCGTCCTTGCGCAGGGCGATGGCCAGGAGCCCGGAGGTCACCTGCTCGCCCGAGGCCACGACCGCGTCGTACTCGGCCTCGTCGTAGAGGGGATCGGCGTCCTTGACCCAGCCCACGAGCTCGTTGGTCTTGCCCGACATCGCCGAGACCACGACGGCGACCTCGTAGCCGGCGGCGACCTCGCGGGCGACGTGGCGGGCGACGTTTCGGATCCGGTCGAGGGTCGCGACGGAGGTGCCGCCGAATTTCATCACCAAACGGGGCATGTCGCGTCCGTGTCGTCTTTCTCTGGCAATCCGGCCGGTATCGACGTTTGCCTCGGCCGATCCGAAGCGATCGACGCGCCAGCCTGCCGCGGCCGTCGCGGCCGACATCGCATCAGGCAGGGCTTCACCGGGTGGGCGTCCGGCGGGTACAAGGGCGGCCCGAGCGTGTCAACAATCCGGCACGGTCGGACGAAGTGCCGCCCGGCGGCGGCATCCCGATCCGGCAGGTTTCATGAACGACCGCAGCGCCTCCTCCATCGACCGCGACGAGGTCGCCCGGTTCGAGGCCATCGCCGCGACCTGGTGGGACGAAGCCGGGCCGATGCGGGTGCTCCACCGCTTCAACCCGGTCCGCCTCGCCTACGTCCGCGACGCCGTCTGCCGCCACGCGGGCCGCGATCCGCGCGCGCCGTTTCCGCTCGAAGGCCTGACCCTCGTCGACATCGGCTGCGGCGGCGGCGTGCTGTCGGAGCCGCTGGCGCGGCTCGGAGCCACGGTCACCGGCCTCGACCCGGCCCCCACCAACGTCGCCGTGGCCCGCGCCCATGCGCAGGCGCAGGGCGTGCCGGTCGACTATCGTGAGGAGACCATCGAAGCCGTGGTCGCGGCGGGCGCGCGCTTCGACATCGTGCTGGCGATGGAGGTGGTGGAACACGTGGCCGACCGCAGCGCCTTCGTCGCCACCGCCTGCCGGGCGGTCAAGCCCGGCGGCCTCCTGTTCGCCGCCACCATCAACCGCACCCTGCGCTCCTATGCGCTGGCCATCGTCGGGGCGGAATACGTGCTCGGCTGGCTGCCGAAGGGCACGCACGACTGGGACAAGTTCGTGCGCCCCGACGAGTTGACCGCCGACATCGCCCGCGCCGGCCTGACGGTGACGGACGTCGCCGGCGTGGTCTACAACCCGATCGGCGATCGCTGGTCCCAGGCCCGCGACACGGCCGTCAACTACATGCTCACCGCCACGCGGCCGGCCTGACGGATCCGGCTGATCCGAGGACCGACCCATGAAGGCCCTGCTGTGCTCCCGCCTCGGCGGACCGGACGATCTCGCCATCGCAACGCTGCCGGATCCCGTCCCCGGCCCGGGCGAGGCGGTGGTGCGGGTGAGGCTGGCGGCGCTCAACTTCTTCGACACGCTGATCATCGCCGGGCGCTACCAGGTGAAGCCGGAATTGCCGTTCTCGCCCGGCGGCGAGGCCTGCGGCGTGGTGGAGGCGCTGGGCGAGGGGGCGACGGGCGTGGCGGTGGGCGACCGGGTGATCGTGCACGCCAAGTTCGGCACCTGCGCCGAACGCATCGCGGTGCCGGCGGCCGGCCTCGCCAGGGTGCCGGATACGGTCACCGACGAACAGGCGGCCGGGCTGACGATCACCTACGGCACCACCCTGCACGCCCTGCGGGACCGGGCGAGACTCCGGCCCGGCGAGACCCTGGCGGTGCTCGGCGCCTCGGGCGGCGTCGGCCTTGCCGCGGTGGAACTCGGGGCGCTGATGGGCGCACGGGTGATCGCCTGCGCCTCCTCGGCCGAAAAACTCGCCCTCGCCAAGTCGCACGGCGCCCACGACCTCGTCGATTACGGCCGGGACAACCTGCGCGAAGCCCTGCGCAGGCTGTCCGGCGGACGGGGAATCGATGTCGTCTACGATCCGATCGGCGGCGATTATGCCGAGCCGGCCCTGCGCTCCCTCGCCTGGAAGGGGCGCTACCTCGTGATCGGCTTTGCCGCCGGCGAGATCCCGCGCATCCCCCTCAACCTGGCGCTGATCAAGGGCATCGACATCCAAGGCGTGCATTGGGGCGTGTTCGTGGAGCGCGAGCCGGAGGCGCACCGGGCCAACCAAGTCCAGCTGCTCGACTGGGTGGCCCAAGGCCGCCTGACCGCCAAGGTCGACAGCGTGCATCCGCTGGAGGCCTATGTGGACGCGCTGGGCATCCTCCAGCGCCGCGAGGCGATGGGGAAGGTGCTGCTGAAACTGTAGCGTATCGACCCGAACGCCGCCGCGATGCAGCGAGCATATGCGGCGGGCGATCCGGGATCACCCGCCGCAGTTGCGATCAGAAGATACCCTGGGCCTTGGCCAGGGCGACGAGGTCGCTCTGCGGGCGGGCGCCGATGTGCTGGATCACTTCGGCCGCCGCCAGGGCGCCGAGCTTGGCGCTGGCGACATGGTCGAGACCGCGGGCGTGGCCGGCGAGGAAGCCCGCCGCGAACAGGTCGCCCGCTCCGGTGCTGTCGACGAGTTCGCGGATCGGCGAGGCCGGCACCTGGCGGATCTCGCCGCCCTTGACCACCATCGCGCCCTCGGCCGAGCGCGTGACGACGCCGAGCAGGTGCATCCCGCGGATGTCGCGCTCGTCGCGCAGGGCCTTGAGGGCCACGTCCGGGTCGTCGGTCTGGTAGAGGCTCTGCAGCTCACCGATGTTGGCGAACAGAATGTCGACGCTGCCGTCGCGGAGCAGCCCGAGGAATTCCTCGCGGTAGCGGCCGACGCAGAAGGCGTCCGACAGGGTCAGCGCGACGGCGTTGCCGGCGGTGTGGGCGACCTTGGCCGCCTTGCGGAACGCATCCTTGGCGGCGGGCGGATCCCACAGGTAGCCCTCGAGGTAGACGACGCGGGCACTCGCCACGAGGGCCTCGTCGACGTCGGCCGGGCTCAGGCCCTGGCAGGCACCGAGGTAGGTGTTCATGGTGCGCTCGCCGTCCGGCGTCACGAGGACGAAGCAGCGCGCGGTGGCCGGCCCGTCGCCGGCGGGCGGCACCGCGAACGTGACGCCGGTCGCCTTGAGGTCGTGGGCGAACAGGCCGCCGAGCTCGTCGTTGCGGACCTTGCCGACGAATCCGGTCCTGGTGCCCAGGAGGGCGGCGCCGACGGCGGTGTTGGCGCCCGAGCCGCCGGACACGATCGTGGCCGGTCCCATCGATGCGAACAGGGTTTCGGCCCGCTCCTCGTCGATCAGCTGCATCGCCCCCTTGGTCACCCCCTTTGCGGCGAGGAATGCGTCGTCGGTCCGGGCGATGACGTCGACGATGGCGTTGCCGAGGACGAGGAGATCGAGGGGTGCGGACATGCGGGAGGCCTCGCGAGCGCGATTGATCACTGTGGGCGGCTGTCGCACCACCTCCGGCACGGGTCAAGCCGCGGCACCCGCAGCGGGACGGCCGCGCTCAGCCCGCCTCGAACACCTCGGCGACCGCCAATGCGAGGCCGGGAGGCGTGAGGTCGAGGGTCGTCCCCATGGCGGCGATCCGGGTTTCCATCAGCTCGTCGGTGGCGCGCCGATGGTGGACGATCAGGCGGCGCTTCGGGTCGACGATGAGGGAGTGCATCACGCTCGGCGCGCGGAAGTAGCCGTTGAGCTTATGTCCGGTATCGAGGCCGTGGGTACTGGGCGACAACACCTCGACCACGATGACGGGGGCCGGCACCTCGACAGCGTCAGCGTCCAGGCGATCTCCGCAGTAGACAAGGGCGTCTGGCTCGAAGGCCGTCGCGTCGTCGATCCTTACGGTCAATCCATCCGGCAACATCCGGCAGGGCGAGCCGGCTGCGTGCAAGGCGGCGCGGAGCGCGAGCTGGACGGCCAACGTCACTTCCGCGTGCCGCACCCGCTGGGGCGACATCCCAAAAACCTCGCCGCCCAGGAGTTCGTAACGGCCCGGCCGGTCCTCGGACCAGGCCAGGAACTCGTCCACCGTCAGGCGCGGTTTGGGCGGCTCGCTCACCACATCATGTTACCACCACGACGACGCACGAAGCGGATCGCTGCACTATTGCAGCGCCTTCACCTCGCATTGCGCGTAATCGGCGCTGGCCTTCACATAGCCGTTGAGCGCCTTCACGTAGCCCTCCGCCAGGGGGCGATAGGCTTCGAGCTGGAGGTTGTAGGCCTTCACCGCATCGTTGAAGCTGTAGGCCTCCCAGCCGGGGCAGCCGCCCTTGGCATCGAGGCAGGCGGGCTTTGCCGGTACGGCGGGCTTGGCCGGCCTCTGCTCGACGGGAGGCGGCACCGGTGCCGTACAGGCCGCCGACGCGGCGGTGGCAAGGGTCAGGGCGGAAAGGCAGCCCAGAACAGACCAGCGGACCATGACGTTGCTCCCTACGCGACCCGAATCGTCCGGGCCGGTTGTGGGCGTCCGCTCCGGCGAGGGCAAGGTGGCCGGACTACTCCGCGGCCACCGGCCGTCCGCCGACCGACCGGTCGAGCGTCGTCGGCCTGGGCTTGGCCGTGTCCGTCAGCGTCCGCACGAGGTTCACGAGCGGCAGGAGCAGGCCGTAGCCGAGCACCCACCAGGCCGGCCGGATGCTGTAGGAGAAGTCGAGGTTGGCACCGAGCACCGCGCTCGCCGGAACGCCGCTCTTGAGGCCGTACCAGGCCGCCTCGACCAGCGCGGTGAGCAGCGCCGATGCGACCGCCAGACCGACGAGGGTCGCCGGATTGGACGCGATCCTGAAGCGCTGCATGGCGCGCCAGCCCATCAGCACGATGAACAGGCCTGTCCAGAACACCGGGTTCGAGACGTCGATCTTGGTCTGCAGGAAGTAGTGGAACAGGCCGAGCGCCGCGATCGCGTAGACGACCTTGTGCAGCCGCGGCCACGCTTTCCCCAGGCGCCGGATCATGCCGTCGGTGGAGGTTACGCCGAGCACGGTCAGACCGAGCAGCGCGACGAACCCGATGGTGAGATAGAATCTCTGCACGATCTCGGAGGCGACCTTGGACAGGATGAAGTTCTGGTCGACCACGTAGAGGCCGAGGTGCAGGAGGGCATAGGCGAGGACCGTCAGGCCGAGCATCCGCCGCACCAGGATGAACCTGGGATAGTTCGCGATCCGTCGCAGCGGCGTCACCGCGAGCGAGAGCAGCAGGAAACGCACCGCCCAGTCGCCGGTGCCGTGGATCAGCGCGGTGATCGGTTTCGGCCCGAGGGCGTCGAGGCCGTACGATCCGGCGAGCCAGAGGCCGGGCGCCAGCGCGAACAGGAAGGTCGCGAGCTTCAGGCCGGAGAGGCGGCCGGCGCGATCGCGCCAGGGCGCGGCGAGGGCGGTGGTGGCGGGCATGCGTGTCCTGACATCCTGACGTCGGCGGCGCCTGGCGGTGCGATGGGCACACCGGCGACCCGACGTCGACTTTCGCCGGCGAGGGGCCGCGGTTACGGCGCGCCTGTGCTGCAACGCACCTGCGCGATGTCGGTGCCGAAGACCGATGCGGCAAGCCCGGTGCTCCCTCGGGGATTCGGGGATGCTATGAGGGCGGCCCCGGCCCTCTCGCAGATCATCCCATGACCGCAGACGTAACCGACCCACGAACGCCGGAAACGGCGCGTGCCGAGCATGCCGCCCTCTCGGCCGAGATCGCCGAGGCCGACCGGCTCTATCACGGCGAGGATGCGCCGATCCTGACGGATGCGGAATACGACGCCCTGCGCCGGAGCCTCGAACGGCTCGAGACGGCGTTTCCGGAGCTCGCGGGCACGGGGGCGGCGAGCGCGTCCGTGGGTGCCAAGCCCTCGGAGAAGTTCGCCAAGGTCCGGCATGCGGTGCCGATGCTCTCCCTCGGCAACGCCTTCGCCGACGCGGAGGTGGACGAGTTCGTGGCGCGCGTGCGCCGCTTCCTGGCGCTGCCGGAGACGGCGGCCCTGGCCTTCACCGCCGAGCCGAAGATCGACGGCCTCTCGCTGTCGCTGCGCTACGAGGGCGGACGCCTCGTCACGGCCGCCACCCGCGGCGACGGCGAGGTCGGCGAGGACGTCACCGCCAACGCCCGCACCGTGGCGGGCATCCCGGAGACGCTGGAGGGAGACGGCTGGCCGGAGATCTGCGAGGTGCGCGGCGAGGTCTACCTGTCGCACGCCGATTTCGCCGCCATCAACGCGCGCCAGGACGCCGCCGGCAAGGCTCTCTTCGCCAACCCGCGCAACGCGGCGGCCGGATCGCTGCGCCAGCTCGATCCGACCGTCACGGCATCGCGGCCATTGAAATTCTTCGGCTACGCCTGGGGCGAGATGTCCGCCATGGCCGCCGGGACGCAGCACGGGATGATCGCGGCGTTCCGCCGCTGGGGCATCGCCGTCAACGACCGCACGGCCCTGTGCGGGGACGCCGCCGGCATGGTGGCCCACTACCGCGCCATCGAGGCCGATCGGGCCGATCTCGGCTACGACATCGACGGCGTGGTCTACAAGGTCGACGACCTGTCCCTGCAGCGCCGCCTCGGCTTCGTCTCGCGCAGCCCGCGCTGGGCGCTCGCCCACAAGTTCGCGGCCCAGCAGGCGCTGACGATCGTCGAGGGCATCGAGATCAACGTCGGCCGCACCGGCTCCCTCAACCCGCTGGCCAAGCTCCGGCCGGTGACCGTGGGCGGCGTCGTCGTCTCGAACGCCACCCTCCACAACGAGGGCTACGTCCAGGGCGTCGGCGGCGACGGTGAGCCGATCCGCGAGGGTCGCGACATCCGCGTCGGCGATACCGTCGTGGTGCAGCGGGCCGGCGACGTCATCCCGAAGGTCATGGACGTGGTCCTCGACAAGCGCCCGTCCGAAGCGACGCCCTTCGCCTTCCCGACGACGTGTCCGGCCTGCGGCAGCCGCGCGGTGCGCGCCGTGAACCCGCGCACCGGCCAGACCGACGCGGTGCGCCGCTGCACCGGCGGGTTGATCTGCCCCGCCCAGGGCGTCGAGCGGCTCAAGCACTTCGTCTCGCGCAACGCCTTCGACATCGAGGGCTTCGGCGAGACCTACATCGAGGTCCTGTTCGAGGCCGGCGTGGTCAAGCAGCCCGCCGACCTGTTCCGGTTGCGGTTCGACGACCTCAAGCGGGCGGTGGTGGCCCGACGCGAGGCGCTGTCGGCGGCGCGGCGTGCCGAGGGCGAGCCGGCACCGAAGAAACCCACCAAGAAGAAGGGCGAGGACGAGGACAAGGCGATCAAGAACCTCGTGGCGGCGGTGGAGGAGCGCCGCCGGCTCCCCCTCCACCGCTTCGTCTTCGCGCTGGGTATCCCTCAGATCGGCGAATCCACCGCCAAGGCCCTGGCCAAGCGCTTTGCCGACATGCCCGCTCTCATGGAGGCCGTCGCCCGCGCCGCCGCCGCCCAGGCCGGCCCGGACTGGCTCGCGCTCGCCGCGATCCCGCGGATCGGACCGACGACCCGCGACCGGCTGGTGGAGGCGGGTTTTCCCGACGACCGGCCGCCGGAGGAGGAGGAGCCCGCCACCGTCGAGGCGCCGACGGGCCGGCGCCTGACGGCGGCGCAACGCGAGAACCTGATCGCCCACTACGGCAGCGGGGAGGCCATCCGCGCCGCCTTGTCCCGGGCCGCCGAGCAACGCCCCGGCGACGCCTATCGCCTGTTAGCCGACGACGGCGAGATCGGCCCTGTCGCCACCGATTCGCTGATCCAGTTCTTTTCCGAGCCGCACAACGATTCCGCGGTGCGCGCGCTCCTCGACGAGGTGACGACGGAAGCGCCCGCGGCCGCCACCCGGTCGGCCGCCTTCTCCGGCAAGACCGTGGTCTTCACGGGATCGCTCGAGAAGATGACCCGCAGCGAGGCCAAGGCAACGGCCGAGCGGCTTGGCGCGAAGGTCTCCGGTTCGGTCTCGGCCCGCACCGACCTCGTGGTCGCCGGGCCGGGGGCCGGCTCGAAGCTCAAGGACGCCGAGAAGCACGGCGTGAAGGTCATCAGCGAGGACGATTGGCTCGCCCTGGTGGCGGCCGCGTGAGCCGACCGGTCGTCGCCCTCGATTTCGAGACCGCCAACGAGCGCCGCGACAGTGCCTGCGCGGTCGGCCTCGCCTGGATCGCGGGCGGCGCCGTTGTCCGGCGGGAATCGCGGCTCATCCGCCCGCGCGACCTGCGGTTCTCCCCGGGCAACATCCGGGTCCACGGCATCCTGCCGGCCGACGTCCGCCACGCCCCCGAGTTTCCCGACGCCATGGCGGAGTTCCTGCCGGACCTCGCGTCCGGGCTGATCCTCGCCCACAACGCCCCGTTCGACCTCGGCGTGCTGCGCGCTTCGCTCGCCGCCTACGGGCTATCGGTGCCGCCGTTGGCGTCGCTGTGCACGGTGCAGGTCGCGCGCAGGGTCTTTCCGGACCCGGCCGGCTGCGGCCTCGGCAAGGTCGCGGGTCGCCTCGGCATCCGGTTCGCGCATCACGATGCCGGCGAGGACGCCTATGCTTGTGCCCAAATCGCCCTGGCGGCCGCCCGCGAGCGTGGTGCCGCCGATATCGTCAGCCTCGCGCAGATGCTGGGGCTGTCCATCGCGCCCCGCACCGGCGAACCGGAGGGGACACGCCGTCCGCTGGCGCGCGAGGCCGCCCGGACGGCGCCAGCCCTGCGCTTCGGTGTGCGCGGGCGCACCGGCAAACGCTACGAAGTCACCGCGGAATCGCGCCCCGCGGGCTTGAGCCTGCGCTGCACCTGCGCGGCCGGGCGCTACGCCATACGCTGCCGCCACGTCACCGCCCTGGTGGATGGCGACGTCACCGACCTCCTCACGGAAAACCACGACGACGTCGTGGTCCTCGGCCGCCTCCTGTCCGCGAAAGGCTGAGTGGGCCTTGCCGGATTCAGCCGCGCGAGCGCAGCACGCGCTGGACGGGGACGGCCTGTTCCGGCCAGGTCGGTCGCGGGTCGACCTCGCCCGGAGCGAGGGTGCGCGGCGCGACGCTGTCGCAGACCTCGCGCTGGCGGATGATCACCGGCCGGCCGAACTCGTCGCGGCGCCGGACGTGGCCTCCGTCGCGGCAGAAACCGGCGATCTCGGCCGAACTGCCGGCACGGCGCCCGCCCGGCGTGCGCGCGACCGGACGATGCTCGATGACGAGGGGACCGTCCCGGTTGAGGGAGCGCTCGATGTAGGTGGTCTCTCCCACCGGCAGCGGCTCCGCCCGGGCGGGGGCGGCCGCCGCGAGGATCAGGGGGATGAGGATCGCGCTGTGCCGCATGGAAAAGTCCGCATATCGAGGAAGCCGTCTTGCTCCACGACTAAAGCCTGCGGGCGCGGCGCGATAGTCCGCAGGGCCGTGTACCTCCGCTTCGCTCGACAGGGCATGTTCGCTTGACAGGGCATGTCCCGGCATGGTCGGAACACCTCGCTTTCGACGAGGCCCCGCCGCCGGCGGGGCGAGGATGAGGAACGCCGCGTGGAGTTGCGTGAATTGCGGCATCGCGCATCGGGCGCCTTCCGACGTGCCTTGCGATCGTCGTCGGCCCTTGGCGTGGCCGTGGCGTCCGTGGCTCTCCTGCTGGCGGCGGCGGGTGAGCCGAGGGCGCAGGGCCTCGTGCGCAACACCTACGGCGACTGGCAATTGCGCTGCGAGACGCCGGCCGGCGCCAAGGCCGAGCAATGCGCCCTGGTGCAATATCTCGCTGCCGAGGACCGGCCGAACCTCACGCTCGTGGTGATCGTGCTGAAGACCGCCGACAACCGCGGCTATCTCCTGCGGGTGGTGGCGCCGCTCGGCATCCTGCTGCCGTCGGGCCTGGGCCTCAAGATCGACCAGACCGATGTCGGGCGCGCGGGTTTCGTGCGCTGCCTGACCACGGGATGCGTCGCCGAGGTCGTAATGGACGACGGCCTCGTCAAGCAGTTCAGCAACGGCGCGCAGGCCACTTTCATCGTCTTCCAGACCCCGGAGGAGGGCGTCGGCATCCCGCTCTCGATGAAGGGGTTCGGCCAGGGCTTCCAGAGCCTGAAGTGAACGGGCCCGACAGGGGCACGAGGTGAGATGGACCACAGCAGACGAGTTCGGGCCCGGTGCGTGATGGCGGCCCTCGCCATCGGCCTCACCACCGCCGGCGGGGCGGTGGCGGAGGAAGGCAACTTCCTGACGAACATGTTCAAGTACGGCGGCCCGACGGTGCCGCCGTCCCAGCCCAAGGATCTCGGCGAGCCGTATTGCCCCCAGGTCGACGTGCCCGAGGGAGGTGCCGCGATCCGCAGCTTCGGCGGCAAGGGCGGCGACAATGCCTCCCTGCGCAACCAGGTCACGCTCGGGCGGATCGCCCGCGAATGCAACCGCCTCGCCGAAGGCGGCCTGAGCGTGAAGGTCGGTGTGGCCGGGCAGGTGCTGCTCGGGCCCGCCGGGGCGCCGGGTCGGTTCGAGGCCCCGTTGCAGATCTCGATCAAGTACGGCGACAAGGTGGTGGCCACGCGGGCGCGCCGGGTCGCGGTGTCGGTGGCGCCGGGCGAGGCCCAGGGCCTGTTCACGGTCGTGGAGGATGGCCTGATCGTGCCCCCGGCCATGGCGGAGGATTACGAGATCGTCGTGACCCTGGGTGGATCGCCGGCCAAGCCGGCACCGCGCAAGAGGAAGCCGGCGGCACCGCCCGCCGAGGCAGCGGGCGCCGCCCAGTGAGGACGCGCCAGGATATCGGCGCCGCGGCGACGGGGCACGAAAGATCGATCCCCTGACCGACGCGTCCTGGACAGGTCCGCGCGTGCTACGGCGCGGCCGGCCGGCGGCTTTCGCCCTCGAGCCGGTGGACGATCCCCCGTTCGACCGGCGGCTGGTGGTGACGCCGCGCCCGCGCAACGGCTGGATCGTGCTGCAGTATCGCAGCCGCGCCCGCGTCCGGCCGCTGCGCCCCATGGTGCGGATGCTCCGGACCGGCGGCGTCGTCCAGGATTTCGTCCTGCCGGGCGGGGCCGAGGGCCGTGGCGTCTGGCTCGGCTACGTCGCTCCCGATGTGAGCGAGATCCGGCTGGCGATCGAGCCCGACAGCGGGTTCGTCCTGGAACACGTCGGCTTGCGCACGAACGCCGGACTGTTCGCCGAATGCCTGATCCGGCGCCCCTCGCGCGCCGGGCCGGCCCTCTATCACTATGCCCGGGGCGACGAGCGCCGGTTTCGCGACATCCTGCGCGGCAGCTGCGCGGTGACGCCGCTCGCGGACTTCGCGGGGTGGCAGGCGCTTCGCAGCGTGCCGGAGGCAGCCGCCGGGCCGGGACCGACCGTCGCCCTGGTCCTGCCGGCCGCGGAGGAGGCGCCCGATCGCATCCGCGCGACGGTGGATGCGCTGATCTCCCAGAGCCATTCCGACTGGCGGTTGACGATTCTCTCGGCGCGCGCCATCGCCCTGCCGGCCGACGAACGCATCCGGGTCGTGCCGGGCGCGGCCACGGTGCGCGACCTCGTCGGCGAGGCCGGGATCGCCGGCATCCTGATGCCGGGCGACCGTCTTGGCCCCGACGCCCTGGCGGTCCTCGTCGCGGCGCTTGGTTCGCGCCCTTGCGCCGACATGGTCTACGCCGACGAGATCCGGTCTGGTCCGGGAGCGTCCCACGTCCGGCTGAAGCCGGATTGGAGCCCCGACCTTGCCCTGGTGGCGGATCATCCCGGAGCGCCGGCGCTATACCGGGGCGACCTGCTGGCACGCCTCGCAGGACGGGCGGTGGATGTTTCTTCGGATCTCGCACGCGACCTCGCCTTGGCAGCCGCTCTGAGCGCGCGCGACGTCATCCACGTTCCCCGCGTCCTCTGCCGCAGCGTCGAGCGAAGTACGGTGGGCGAGGCCGCGGCCCTCGAACGCCATCTGCGCGAAACCGGTTCGCGCGCGACGGTGATGCGCCGCGACGGCGTCGTCGATCTGCTGTGGCCGCTGCCGGACCCGCCCCCGCTCGCCACCGTCGTGATCCCGTCCCGCGACCGGCTCGATCTGATCGCGCGGGCGACGCGGGGCGTCCTGCACGAGACCGCCTATCCGGCCATCCGCCTCGTCATCGTCGACAACGGCTCCACCGATCCTGGCGTGCTCGCGCATTACGACACCCTGCGCGACGACCCGCGGGTACGGATCGTCTCCTTCCCGCAGGCCTTCAACTTCTCCGCCATGGTCAATGCCGGGGTGGCGGCGGCCGAGGACGGGATCGTGGTCCTGTTCAACAACGATGTGGCGGTGCTGGAGCCCGGTTGGCTCGACGCCATGGTCCGCCAGGCCTGTCGGCCGGGGGTCGGCGCCGTGGGCGCCAAGCTCCTCTATGGCGACGGGCGGCTACAGCATGCCGGCGTCGTGGTTGGCCTCGGCGGCCGGGCCGGGCACATCCTGCGTTGCAGGGCGGGCGACACGCCCGGACATCTCGGCCGGCTCCGGGTGGCGCACGAGGTCTCGGCGGTGACCGCAGCCTGTCTGGCCGTCCGCAAGGAGCTTTACGATGCCGTCGACGGCTTCGACGCGCTGGCGTTCCCCATCGACTTCAACGACGTCGATTTCTGCCTGCGGGTGGCGGCGACCGGCCACGCCTGCATCTGGACCCCGCACGCGACGCTGTCGCATCTCGAATCGGTGAGCCGCGGTCCGCCGGTGGGCGAGGAGCGCCGCCGCTTCGAAGCGGAGGGAGACCGTTTCGCCGCGCGCTGGCGCGACCGGGTCCGGCACGACCCGTTCTACCATCCGTCGCTGAGCCTCACGACCTTCGGCGAGGAGCTCGAGTAGGGTGGTGCGCAGGCCGAGGCTCCCGCCCCGCATCGACCTCTCCGACGAGAGCCTCGACCCGCTGCGCTTCGCGCTGCTGCCGGCACCGAGCGCCTGGGCGCGATGGATGACGGCCCTTGCCATCCTGGCTCGACACCCGAACCGGCTCGGCGCGATCCTGTGGGCGCGGCTGCGCGGGAAACGGTTGCGGGCTCGCCAGGCCCTCGCTTCCCTGATCGGCCTCGATCATCGCCGTCTCTGGCTTGCGAACGCCACGTCCGAGGACGAGACGCCCGCCCCTTCTTTTTGGGGGGAGAGAACGCAGGGAGGAACGGCCGTCCCGGTCGTGATGGCGGGCGGGCCTGCCGGCCCCATTACCGGCATCCTTCCTCACCGGGACGGAGAGTCGCGGGATCTCGATCGACCCGCGTTTCGTCTTCATCTCGCCCCGGGTCATACCCCGGCGGCGGGTGCCGAGGCTCGCATCGAAGCCGCTTTCGCTGCCGAGCCAGGAATCCAGGCGGTGTATGGCGATGCCTTGGCCGAGATCGGCGGGTCGCCCCTGCCGGTGCTGAGGCCGGCCTTCGATCCCGACTACCTTCTGGCGGTGGACTACATCGGCCCGGTCGTCGCCTTGCGGTCGAGCGCCCTGGCCGCCATCGAGCGGCCCGACGCGTCATCCCCCACCTACGCCGCCGCGTGCCTTCTCATGATCGCCGACCGCTTCGGCACGGGCGCGATCCGCCACCTGCCGCAGGTTCTTTCGCATTGGCGGCCGGACCCGAGAGGGGAGGGGGGGGCGGGCCACCGCAGCGCCCGCCTCGATCTCCTGCGCCGCCGCGGCCTCACCGGCCGCATCGACGAGCACGGGGTCGTCACCGTGTCGAGGCCGCTGCCCGAGGACCGCCCCCTGGTGAGCCTCATCGTGCCGACCCGCGACCGCCTCGACCTGCTGCGGCCCTGTCTCGACAGCCTGCGCCACCAGACCGACTGGCCGGCCTGCGAGATCCTGATCTGCGACAACGACAGTCGCGAGCCGCAGACGCATGCCTACTTCCGCGATCTGACGGAAAGCGGCCAGGCCCGGGTCATCGCCTGTCCCGGCCCCTTCAACTTCGCGGCCATGAACAACGCCGCGGCGCGGGCCGCAGGGGGGCGGCTCCTGGCCTTCGTCAACAACGACGTCGAGGCGTTCTCTCCCGACTGGCTGGAACGGATGTGCCGCGAGGCCCTGCGCCTCGAGGTCGGAGCGGTCGGCGCCCGGCTCCTCGACGGGGAGGGCCGTATCCAGCACGGCGGTATCGTGCTCGGCACCGGCGGTCTCGTCACGCACGGACACCGTCACTGTCCGGGCGACGCCCTGGGCTATCTTTCCGCCCTGCGGGTGACGCGCAGCGTCAGCGCGGTGACGGCGGCCTGCCTCGTCGTCGAAGCGGACAAGTTCCGGCGGGTCGGGGGGTTCGACGCCGAGACCTTCGCGGTGGACTTCAACGACGTCGACCTGTGCCTGCGCCTCGCCCGGACGGGCTGGCGCACGCTCTACGTCGGCGGCGCCGTCCTCCACCACCGCGAGGCGGCGAGCCGGCGCCGGACACCGGAGTCGCAAGACCGCCACCGGCGCGAGGTCGAGGCCTTCAAAAAGCGATGGGGGCCGCTGCTGGCGCAGGACCCCCATTATCACCCGGGGTTCGATCCGAACCTCGGCACCCATGTGCGGCTGGCCCGGACCTGGTCGGGCGGGCCGCCGCGTTAGGTCGGGCTTATTGCACCAGCCGGGGGCCGCCGGTCTGCACCTTCTCGTTCTCGGACATGATGCCGAGCCGCTTGGCGACTTCGGTGTAGGCTTCGATGAGGCCGCCGAGATCCTTGCGGAAGCGGTCCTTGTCGAGCTTGTCCGAGGACTTGATGTCCCACAGCCGGCAGGAGTCCGGCGAGATCTCGTCGGCCACGACGATGCGCATCATGTCGCCTTCCCACAGGCGGCCGGTCTCGATCTTGAAGTCGACGAGGCGGATGCCGACTCCGAGGAAGAGGCCCGACAGGAAATCGTTGACCCGGATGGCCAGCGCCATGATGTCGTCGATCTCCTGGGGCGTCGCCCAGCCGAAGGCCGTGATGTGCTCTTCCGACACCATCGGATCGTTGAGCGCGTCGTTCTTGTAGTAGAACTCGATGATCGAGCGCGGCAGCTGCGTGCCTTCCTCGAGGCCGAGGCGAGTCGCGAGCGAGCCGGCGGCGACGTTGCGGACCACCACCTCGAGCGGGATGATCTCGACTTCGCGGATCAGCTGTTCGCGCATGTTGAGGCGACGGATGAAATGGGTCGGCACGCCGATGTCGTTGAGGTGCTGGAACACGAACTCGGAGATCCGGTTGTTCAGCACGCCCTTGCCGTCGATGACCTCGTGCTTCTGCGCGTTGAAGGCAGTGGCATCATCCTTGAAGTGCTGGATGAGCGTTCCGGGCTCGGGCCCCTCGTAGAGGACCTTCGCCTTGCCCTCGTAGATGCGACGGCGGCGGTTCATAGGCGTATACCGTGGTTTGAGGAAATCCATGGCCGTGGCTCCTTCGGACGCAAACGATGGTGTGGGATCCGCGGCGGCAACCGCTGTGCGGTCGGGCCGTGAAGACACGTCGCTTGTCGAAAGCCCCGACGACCGCGTCGCAAACTACCCGAAGCGGGTTGGCAGCACAACGCGTTAGCCGGACGGCGGGGCCACGCCCTGGGGACCGCACGGCCGCACGGCCGACGATCCCCCGCTAGATCGCGGCGGCAGGGGAGGGGGGCAGGGCCACGGTCTTGGCCGGATAGCGGCAGAGATCCGCGAGCGGGCAGGTCGGGCACTCCGGCCGGCGTGCCTTGCAGACGTAGCGTCCGAACAGGATCAGCCAGTGGTGGGCGTCGTGCAGGTAGGCTTGGGGCACGGTCGCCTCCAGTCCGGCCTGGACCTTGTCGGGCGTGGTGGCGACCACGAGGGGCAGCCGGTTGGCGACGCGGAAGATATGCGTGTCGACGGCGATGGTGGGTACGCCGAAGGCGACGTTGAGGACGACGCTCGCGGTCTTGCGTCCGACCCCGGGCAGCACTTCGAGGGCCTCCCGCTCCCGCGGGACCTCGCCGCCGTGGCGTTCGACCAGGATGCGCGACAGGGCGACGACGTTCCTGGCCTTGGTGTTGAACAGACCGATGGTGCGGATGAAACCGCGCACCCGCTCCTCGCCGAGACGCAGCATCGCCTCGGGCGAATCCGCTGCGGCGAACAATGGCGCCGTGGCGATGTTGACGCTGCGATCGGTGGCCTGGGCGGAAAGGACCACGGCCACGAGCAGCGTGAACGGGTTGTGGTAATCGAGCTCCGGCCGCGGTTCAGGGTTGGCGGCGGCCAGCCTCGCGAACACTTCCGCGACCAGTTTGCGTGGCAGCGGAGCGGGGCCGCTCTTCCCGCCTGCGACGATCGGTTCGGCCGAAGCGGCGGAGATCGACGGCTTCTTGAGCGCGCGCGGCTGTCGGGTTTTCATGGTCGCGTTATATTGCGCGCATGACGATGCGCAGCAACCACGCCCACCCCGATGGCCTCGACCCGGAGGCGATGGATCATCCGCTGTTCCAGGCGACGATCCGACCGCATCAATCCTTGAGCCGCGAAGGCTTTCGCGTGGTGATGTTGGCGTGCTGCCTCGTCTCCGCGGTCGTCTCCGTCAAGATGATGCAGGCCGGTTTCTGGCCGGTGGCGGGGTTCTTCGGTCTCGACATGCTGGCGCTCTTCATCGCGCTCAAGGTGAGCTTCCGGCGCGGCCGATCCTTCGAAGAGGTGATGATCTCGCCTATCGCGGTGCTTCTCACCCGGGTCACGCATCGCGGCGAGCGCCACGAATGGCGGTCCAACCCGATCTGGACCAAGCTCACCCGGGTCGAGGACGAGGAATACGGCCTTCAGACGCTCACCCTGGTGTCGCGGCGTGAGCAGGTGGTGGTGGCCCGCGATGCCTCGCCGCCCGAGCGCGCGGTCATCGCGGACGGGCTCACCCGTGCGTTGGAACGCGCCAAGAAGGGCTACTGAGGCGTGGCCCGGATGGCTCACGTCGCCGCGCGGATCGTCCTCGCTATGGGCGCAGTGGCAGCCGTCACGCTGCCGACCGCCGCGACGGCAGAGGTCGTGGTTCGGTTCATCGCGCCGGACCGATTCACGGATGCGCAGAACCGGTTCGGGTCAGGCCTGTCGCTGCGCGTGACGCTGGCCGAGGTCGGCCGGATCATGGAGCGATACGGACGAGAGGCCCTGCGCCCCGGCGAGACACTGACGGTCGACGTGCTCGACATCGATCTGGCCGGGTTCGAACAGCCGGGGGCGAATATCCCCTACGGGCTGAGGGTCGTCCGGGACATCACCCCGCCACGGTTCGGCCTGCGATACGTCCTGTCCCATGGAAAACGACGCATCCTGTCGGGCGAGGAGGTCGTGACGGACCAGTCTTTCCTGATGCGTTCGTCCCGACTGTCGCAGGGGAGCTTTTCCCATGAACGCGAGCTTCTGCGCGATTGGTTCAGGATCCGTATCGCCGAGCGCCGTCCGCAACGGAACTGAGTGCCCCGGCAGCGGGTGTCGCAGCCGATCCGCCCTCTGTGCGCCGGCTTCGTGATTTTTCCTTCATCGTCGGTGTTGACGGTTTGGTCTTGTTGGCTCATAAGGCTGTCCATCGGCGGCGGCGCCGGGGTGCGGTTTCGCTTCCTGGCGGTGTTGTTGTTTTCACCTTTTGGATTGGCTGGCTGGTGCTGAGCTGTAATGGCTTGGCGGTGGCTGTGTTTTTGTCTTTTGGGTGGGTGTGTTGGTTTTGGCGATCTGGTTTGGTCTGGATTTGCTCCTCGCCAACATGAGCCACG
>NZ_LMND01000033.1 GCF_001423265.1 Methylobacterium sp. Leaf108 | reverse complement strand
CCAACACCCTGGTGGGCAACGCGGGGGCGAACACGCTGAACGGCGGGCTCAATGCTGACGTGATGCAGGGCTTGGGTGGCAACGACGCCTACTACGTCGACAATGGCAACGACCGGGTGTTCGAGGCGGCGGGTGGTGGCACTGACTGGGTGCTGACGAGCGTGAACTACACGCTCACTGCAGGTCAGGAGATCGAGCGGCTCGACACTACCAACGAAGCTGGGACCGGCTCGATCAACCTGTCCGGCAACGCTTTCTCCAACACGCTGGTCGGCAACGCCGGCGTCAACATCCTCAACGGCGGGGCGATCAACCTGTCCGGCAACGCTTTCTCCAACACGCTGGTCGGCAACGCCGGCGTCAACATCCTCAACGGCGGGGCCGGCGCCGACCTGCTCTACGGCCGCGGCGGCAGCGACTTCTACTTCGTCGACAATGCCGACGACCGGGTGTTCGAGGCGGCGGGCGGCGGCAGCGACAAAGTCCTGACGAGCGTGAACTACACGCTTACGGCAGGTCAGGAGATCGAGCGGCTCGACACTACCAACGAAGCTGGGACCGGCTCGATCAACCTGTCCGGCAACGCTTTCTCCAACACGCTGGTCGGCAACGCCGGCGTCAACATCCTCAACGGCGGGGCGATCAACCTGTCCGGCAACGCTTTCTCCAACACGCTGGTCGGCAACGCCGGCGTCAACATCCTCAACGGCGGGGCCGGCGCCGACCTGCTCTACGGCCGCGGTGGTGGCGACACCTACCTCGTCGACAATGCCGGTGACAGCGTGACCGAGGCGGCTGGCGGCGGCACCGATCGGGTACTGACGAGCGTGAGCTACACGCTCACGGCAGGTCAGGAGATCGAGCGGCTGGAGGTGCTGGATGCAGCCAGCACTACTGCCATCAACCTCACAGGAAACGCATTCGCCAACACCCTGGTGGGCAACGCGGGGGCGAACACGCTGAACGGCGGGCTCAATGCTGACGTGATGCAGGGCTTGGGTGGCAACGACGCCTACTACGTCGACGGCAGGTCAGGAGATCGAGCGGCTGGAGGTGCTGGATGCAGCCAGCACTACTGCCATCAACCTCACAGGAAACGCATTCGCCAACACCCTGGTGGGCAGTGCCGGCGCGAACACGCTGAACGGCGGGCTCAATGCTGACGTGATGCAGGGCTTGGGTGGCAACGACGCCTACTACGTCGACAACGCGGGCGATCAGGTGATCGAGGCGTCTGGCGGAGGCACCGATTGGGTGCTGACGAGCGTGAGCTACACGCTCACGGCAGGTCAGGAGATCGAGCGGCTGGAGACCATGAGTTCTGCGGGGACCACCGCCATCAACCTGACCGGCAATGAGCTCGCCAACACCCTGGTGGGCAACGCAGGAGCGAACACGCTGAACGGTGGGCTCGGTGCTGACCTGCTCTACGGCCGAGCCGGCAACGACACCTTCCAAGTCGACAACGCGGCTGATCGCGTGTTTGAGGCGGCGGGCGAGGGGGGCGACCGCGTGCTGGCAAGCGTCAGCTACTCGCTCACAGCAGGCCAGGAGATCGAGCGGCTGGAGACGACGAGTGCTGCGGGGACCACCGCCATCAACCTGACTGGCAATGAGCTCACCAACACCTTGGTGGGCAACGCGGGGGCGAACACGCTAAACGGTGGAGCAGGCTCTGACGCTTTGCTCGGCGGCTCCGGTGCCGATAGGCTTCTCGGCGGAACCGGGGACGACACGCTGGAAGGAGGCCTTGGCGCCGACCGCCTGGAGGGAGGAGCGGGGAGCGACACCGCGTCCTACGGCACCTCTACGGCTGGCGTAACCGTCAACCTTGCGACCGGCTTTGGCTCAGAAGGTCACGCTGAGGGTGATAGACTTGTTGATATTGAACAACTAGAGGGTTCCGGGTACGGAGATCGCCTGACAGGCAGTGTCGACGCAAATACGCTTGAAGGTCAGGGAGGCAATGACATCCTTACCGGGCTTGCAGGTGGTGACACGTTCGTGTTCAAATTGGGCTGGGGTCAGGATAGGATCGAGGATTTTGCAGATGGTGAGGACATGCTCCAGCTGCAAGGCACTGGATTGACATTCGACGACTTAACGGTGACGGCCTCCGGAGATGGTATTTTGATCGGCACGGGAACGGATATGATCCATCTCGCGAACATTGAAATTAGCCAAGTCGACAGGGCTGACTTTCTATTCACTTAAGTTATAATTAACTCCAGTCTTGATAAACCTAGTTCCATAGAGATTGTACCATAGCGCTTGTAGTACAGGCCCAAGACTGGCTGCGTTTTACCTTCCCATATGCACCTCGCCTCATACGAAATCTTGTTTGAAAAACTGACGCGAAAGAAAGTCTACCATGCCCACTAAAGCTCAACAGGACGGTGAGAACACAGCACCAAAAACAGCGGAGCGCAAAGCGGCAAACGGTCAACGCTCGAATATCAAGCCGGTGCGTTGGGACGATTGCGGGATGACAACTTCATTTGCCAATGTAGTGAACGTTATCCACACTCGGGAGGAGTTCATGCTAGTGTTCGGATTAAACAAGTCGGTAAACTTGTCGGAGGCAGAGGAAATGGTGGTTGAAATAAACCAGCAGGTTATGTTGACTCCGCACGCGGCTAAGCGCCTTCTACTGCTCTTACAAAACCGGATTGGCAACTACGAGGCCCGCTTTGGCGAAATCAGTTTGGGATAGTAATTAAACTTCTTGGTATTCTTTGAAAACGTGAGACGGCAACGTTCACCAAAAGCAAAAAGTTTCACCGTGGACGTGTTGCTTGTGCACTAGAACATGCCCGAACAGTTTAGGCATTTGGCGCACCATTTGGCTACCACACCATAAAATAACGTTGTTTTCATAACGAAGGTCTTTAGATACGTCGCCCCCGCGTGCAGCCGCGGGCCGAACGGCGTGCCCCGCGCCGCCTCCGGCACTGGCACTACGGACCGCGTCCCGCGGGACAGGCAACACGGCGAGGCGCCGATGCTGGATGACCACCGGCGCGACTTCGGGAAGCTCGATCCGCTTGGACGCGCTCAAAATCTCGGCGGGAAGATTCCCGCGCAAGGCGCCACCACAACACGCACAGTGATCCGGACGATGCTCGACAATCCGATTGGGATCTTCGCTCATCACCCGACTGTGGCCCTCGTGGCCGGGCTTCGCCACACCGGGCTTGGATTGCTCGCGCCTCTCCTTGCGGTCCGTCGCCGATGGCTTGGACGAGGTGCGTGAGGTCTTCTCCGGGCGCTGCAGTCGCATCACCAGTTCGATCAGCTCTTCGCGGCTCAGCCGCTCAAGATCGCCTCGGCCCATCCTACCAAGGAATCAGCGAAATCCCACCGGCGGAAGGGGGTGGGTAATTACGATTTCGTAGCGCATCTTGCTTCGGAACTCCAAGGGCAGGCTTGCCATCGCGTCGTTGATCGATGTGGTCATGCCGCTATTCCCCTGCGGATCAGGTTAGCTAAACCTTGCGATGGACTTGAGGCGAGCATCACAATAGGCCCGACAACTCTGACAGAGTTACGCACTTTGCCAACTATGACACGCGGCTGATCAGTAGCCGGTCGAAATAGCTGCCGACGTGATCGGATCTCCGGTCGCCCGCGAGGTAGGCCGACAAGGCCGCAGCGTCGTTGTTCAGGAGCATCATCAGGGCCGGATGCGAGATCATCCATGTCCCGCCGCCGACGCGCCGGCCGATGTGCCGGTCCCGAGCCCAAGTCCAGATGGTGCCGGCTGATTTCAGCGCTGCATGTGCCGCCTCATCGACGCTGATGGCCTCCTCGCGGTCCCAAGGGATGAGGACTTGAGGCTGCATCATCGGCTCCCGAAGATATGAGCGAAACGACGCGCGTTCATCTCGTCGCGTTCGCGCTCATCAGCGGTGCCCAGCACGGCGTCCGATAGCATGCCGTAGGTCCGGCGCTTCGTGACATTGACGAGCGCACCAGCCGCGACGTTGATGAGATCGTCATGTGCGCCGGCAGCGTGATCGATGGAGTCCTTGCCGCCCCATGCCGTGCGCCGCTCCAGACCGAGAAGCTCCCGCCGCAGCGTGTCCTGATCGAGCAGGCGGACACGCCGGCTATTCAGGAGCGGCAGGAAGTCGGCGTAGATCGAGCCCTTAGGCTTGTCCGACCGCTCGTAGGAGATGCCGAGCTTCTGCATCCCTTCCTTCACGAACTCGCCGCCCCAGTTGTCGCCTATGACCCTGCTGACGCGATACAGCTTCAGGGTGGCGGCAAACTCGGCACAGGCTGCCTCGGGCGAGAACGGTGGCTTGATGGCCAGCACCAGGTCGAGGATGCCGGCGCCGTCTGCGCTGGCATGCGCGATGGCAAGCGTCATGCTGTCCTGGCCCGAACCACCGGCCGGGTCGACGAAAGCGGAGTAGGTGATGCGGTCCAACGGTTCGCGGACTGTGACGCCGACATCGGTGCATGCGGCCACGACCTCGGCGCTCACGAAGTCGGAGATGCCGTCCCGGAACTCGGCACCATACTCGGCCTTTGCCGCCTCCGCATCCTTCTCGTAGGCGCGGGCGATAATCCGCTCCAGGTTCGGCGAGCGATGCATCGTCAGGGTCGGAGCCTGGATGACGAGGATGCGCGGATCACCACTTGCGCCGAAGCCGCGATGGTAGGTGGTCCAGAGCTCGCCCTTCTTGGCGTAGGGCGACGACAGGACGAACAAAGGACCGCCCAGCGTCGAGAGGCCCGGACGCAGCGCCCGCAGGATCTCCTTGTCGGGGTTGGCGGCGTTCTCGATGTGCCAGAACGCGATCTCGTCGCAGATCACCGCGACAAGGGTTGCAGCGCGCACCGTCTTGAAGTTGGCTGGGGCCACCTCGATGTCGACGCGGTTCGTGAGCCGGATGGTGTCTTGCGTCGGCTCCCCATCCAGCATCTCGGCGAACATCGGGACTTCGGCAAAGATACCGAGCAGGTAGGCGAACGCTTCCTTTGCGGCGCGCACGCCCGTTGCCATGACAGGGAGGCGTGCGCGCTGGCCGGGGGCGAGACGATCTTCGTAGTCGACGCACCCAGCGAAGTAGGCCGCGGCGACGGCGAACGCTCGGGTCTTGCCACCTCGTCGGCCGACGACGCCCCAGACCTCGTCGCAGGGCTCGTCTGGCTCACGCTTGCGCCCCGTCAGCGCCGTGAAGATGACCCGCTCGGCATCCGTCAGCGGCTCGCCCTGGCTCGCGATCAGGACGACCCGCCAGGCTGCCCAGCTCTCGCCCGGCAGCACCGAACCAAAAATGGCAGGATCTTCCAGCGCATGGCGCATGGTGCAGATGCGGGTCATGGGCGGGACCTTCCAGCCGTCGCGGCGACATGTTCACGAAGGCTCTTGCGCACGGACTTGATCGGCGAACCCATCCGACGGCTCTGGCGGTCCATACGATCGCAGAGTTGGCCATAGACGTCGGCATTGACCACCTTGCCGGCGGCCATGTCGGCCTCGATGAGTTCGCGCTGGACGCTCAGCATGGCGAAGGCACGCACCGCCTGGCGCTCGATGACGCCAAGAGCTTCCGTGCCTCCGCGTTCGGTCTCCAGGTCCGCGATGATGTCGGCGAACCGGCGCGCGACGTCTGTGCGGCCGTCGACCCTGCCAAGGAACAGCTTGCCGTTCGAGACTGCGGAGCGTTGGCGGGGCGGCTTCGGCTTCCGGATCACGAGCGAGCCTTCCAAGAATGAGCGTGTGACCTTCTCCAGCTTGACCGCCTCACCATCGCCAAAGCGTAGGGGGCCACGGAGCCGGGGTTTCCGTTGTTGAGCTGGTCACGTCGCCCGCAATGAATAGACCCCCTCGCTCGCTACACTGGTGCCGACCTGTAAGCCAAACGACTAGGCAGCGAACTAGTTACGTCTCAGATATAGGGTAACCCGACAGCGTTTTGCAAGCATAAAGATAATCACGTTGCTTCGAATATAAGCGAACACTTGCGTACGGCAGCGAACGAAATGATGCCCCGTTCGTGAACACGGCCCACCTGAACACGTTGAGAAAGGGCACAGGGGCGCACGTGGCGGCCGAGATGTCCGAGCACCGGAGATCAGGATCCAAAGTGGACGCAAGCTTCCGGGACGGCCCGCATGTGGCGGCATGCCGTATCCGCGACCAGATCCATGCTGCGATCACCGCGCGCCCTCATCGCACTCCAGGAGCAACTCTATGACCATAGACATCCCAGCCACCGCCAAGCCGGGTGACATCCTCACGCCTGATGGCAGGATCCTCTGCCGCGACCATGAGCTACACGAGTTCGGCTACTTCTCGGTGAGCTACGAGCAGGCACAAGTGGCTCGGGCTCATGGATGGGGCTGCCGAACCGGTGTGTTCCTTGAAGCAGAACACTCGGACGACAAGAGCTGGGCCCAGGCGGAGGAAGAGCGTCTGTACGCGATCGAGAACGGTGAAAAGCCACCGCTGGTGCGGATCTTCCGGGAAGCGCCCCCGTCGTGCTCGATCGATACGCCCCTATCGCGCCCGATAGGTTCGAAATAACTGAAGCTTGGAGACGCCGATCGCGGCTGTGCTTCATCAATCCCATCGCCACCAGCGGCGTTAAGGCTGAGCCACCCGGCTTCATCCTTGAGCCGGGTGTAAGCCTGCTCGGCGCAAACAAGAGGTGTGCATATGACCGTGGTCGTTTCGAATAAGATTTGGCTCGAGGGTAGTACCGCGAGGGTGGAGGGACAGCCAATTTCCGCTAATCCCTATCCGGCAGGATCACAGGAAAGCTCAGATTGGTTGGAAGGCTACGCAACGATCGAAGCCGAGCAACTCGTAGCGAGCCCCGATCCCGGCCAAAACATGTAGCGCAACATGACAGAGCAGAAGACCAGCACCTATCCGTACACCCTCGAAGTCGAACGCAACCCCCGATCGGAATCGGCTTGGCAATGGGCTATTCGGAAGCACGGCAAGCTGATTCAGCGGTCGGATCGGGCATTGGCGTCGCAGGCAAAGGCTCAGGCGCAAGGGCAGGAGACCATCGAGAAGCTGCTTCAAGGCGGGGACGAAGGACGCAAATGAAGCGGTAGAATTGGCCTCGATCGTGGGTCGAAGTGTGGGTAGGTGGATGAGTGGGATCACTAAGCGGCTGATTTCGCGCAGAGAACTCGGTCTCTACGGCGGATAGCGTTTCCGCCCAGCTCCGTTTCCACGTGCTCCAACCTTGAAGCTGACAGGTCGTTGAGATGGGCGTCCCGGCCTCTCCGCTTTTTCGGATGCCTCAGTGGAGGTGCCTGGTCGTCCCTCCGACCCATCCGACGATCACCCTCTAAGACGCCAAGAAGGGCGGCGGCTCGGGCACATTCGTCGGAGCTGCGAAGAGGGCGACGCATGGCCCAAAGCCTCGCTACGCGGGTTATGAAACGGGGTCTAAGGCGCGAGCTCAGATTGCTGCTCAGCCAAATCCCGCGAATGAAGCGCCTGCATCCTACTGGCAGCCGCACGACGTCCGCTCAACGACAAGCCGGCGACCTTGCAGGGGTGCCCCACTTTGGAAGGTAAGGCGTGGCAAGGTGTGGCGGTGAGGCGCTTCAGGTGCCTTGCCCCACTGCCTCACTTGCCCCACCACCCTTAAGGGTGGGGCAGGTGTGGCGGGGCGGGGCACCGAGGTTTCCGGCGCAAAGCGAGGTGGGGCAGATGGGATCAGGTCTAAGACGGAAATATCGGATCAGGATGCTCGTCAGCGCGACCAAAGATCCGAAGACATTCCTCACCCAACTGATCCTGGCCATAACATCCAGAATGCTAGAACGTCCTGAGGTCATTGACGCGGGGAACGGCGCTTGCTTCATTACAATCGTTGTCGACGAAGTAGCAAGGGACGAGATCAGAACGCTGCAATTCCTTCAGCTTCTAGACGCGCAGACCATCTTCGACCGGTGGGAGAGCTACCTCTATTAGTCCGATGCGATCTCGCCGACCTCAATGAACGAGCGCTTGTTCCGCTTCTCGTCGCTGCCCTCTATCACGACGAACATCCCGGCACCAATCCACGTCTTGAGCATCGACTTCACACGCGCCTTGCCCGCCATGTCCAACTCGATGCCAAGCGCTTCGGCAATCGGGATGCCGGCCCAGTCCTTCGCCTGTGAGCTCTCCCGCCACCGCCCAGTACCAAAAGCCCGCTGTGCCTTCCGCAAGTCGTCGACCGTAATTCCCTCCATCGCGTCTGGCCATACCCACGGCTCAACGACCGCGATGTGATCGCCTCCGTTCGGCCCATTCCCGAGCGGGACCGACGCGAGCCTGAACCACTCACTCCGATCCGGCGACGGCGCCAAATTCGCTTTGCCATTATCGGCTCGGAAGTACCCACGATGCGAGGTCAGCCCGGCGCGCTCGGCCTGCTCCTTCGTCATTGGGTTTAGGACACGCGCTGATCGCGCTGCCGCGAGCAAAGCACCAGCACCGCGCCCATCCTCAACTGTGAACTCGCTGCTGCCGCCCTGTCCTTTCCTGACGTGGTGGACGAGTTCGATGGCGCAGCGCCCAATTTCGGCGACGCGGTTCCATGCTTTCGCCACGAGGTCGATCGCCGCGTTGTCGTTCTCCGAGACCCGGTGCGACGAAACGAAGGGGTCGACCATCGCGACGTCGATCCGGTTGGTAGTGATCGTCCGCACGAGGTCGTCGACCACGGGTTCGGCGATCTTCGCCCCGTCCTTGGCAGTGGTGGCGATCACGATCTCCGATGTCCGGCCGGAATCCAGAAACAACCGACCTTCCATTTCGCCGGGGTCTATCCCGTAATGAAGGCAGATTGCGGCGACGCGGCGCTCAATCTCCTCTAGTGGATCCTCAAGGTTCACGTACCAGACCCGGAGCCGATTTGGCGGCGTCACGCCGAGCAGCGGCCGGCCCGTCACCATCGCGATGGTCTCGACCAGCACAAGCGACGACTTGCCGACGGCGCCAGGCGCTACGGTGGTACTCAGGAACCGCCGGATCGAATGCCGCCCGTACAGCCATTCCCGGGGCGGGATTTTCGCCGGGTCGCGCCACCGGAACGGCGTTGCGCGGATCGCGGCGCGCTCGCCTTCCGGCACAAAAGCTGCGAAGTCGACGATGGTGTCGGCGGTGGCCATCAGCGTCGAGCCTCCCGGATCGCGTCATTCATGTCGCCGCCGATCCGTGATGCCGCGAGCGTCACCTCGCGCCCGGCTCCATGCCAACGCGTTCCGCACTCCTGCACCGCGGCCGCGCTGGCGCCCCCGTCGTCGGTCTCCACAAGAATCGTCAGGTGCTCGATTCCGGGCAGCACCGGGAAGGCTCGAATGGCGCCAACAGAGCCAAGCGCCCAGACCGGCCGCAAGCCGAGCTGTTGCGCGGCGAGGCACGTCTCGATGCCTTCACCGATAACGAGCCCGGCCGTGATCTCTGCGTCAGCGTCGAGCTTCACCGCCGCGCCACCGGCCGGACCGAGCATCTTGCGCCCGACCTTGGCGCCCTCGGCCGTCAGGGCCGTTCGATGCACGGCCTGCAGTTCGTCGGTGATGATCGAGCGCAGAGCCGCGATCATCGTTGGCATGCGACTATCGCCGAACGGACAGGACGGGTGGAAGCGCAGGACCTCAGGAGCCCGATCGGGGAGACGGAGGGCCCGCGAGGCGAGATACCGCTCGACGAGGGTCCCTTGCGGGTCCCGTGCCTGATCCAAAAGATCGACGGCACGTCGGCTCCTCTCGATCATGCCGGCGTTGGGGAAGTGCATCGCTTTAGCGCGCGCCTCAGTCCGCGGCGACACATCGCCCCGCCGTGAGACGGGGCGGCCAAGCCGCGCCATGACGTGATCCTTGACGGCGCGCCAGTCGTCGCCGGCGTGGCTGTGCACCAGGATGCCGTCCGGTGAGCCGGGCGAGAGGCGGACGCTTACACTACGATCGCGACGGGAGTGGCCTGGGCCAGGCGCGAGCATCTGGCCTCCGGTGACCATCCCGCCAAGCGCATGAGCGACGGCGGAGAGGTTCACAGGAGGAGCCCTCCCGCCTTCGCGCTGACCATCGCCGCCTGCAGCGCCTTGATCACCTCATCGAGGAGCTCGGGCCGGACGGCGATACCCTTCTTGGTCGGGACGAGATCGCCGTTGGCGTTGGCGGCGAAAACCCGGAGGTTCACCATTGGCTTTCCGTGCATCTCGCACAGGCGGACGATTAGATCTTCGCGGGTGTTCTCCGGGATGACGGCGATCCTGGTCTCATCCATGACGCGCCTCCCGCGGACCTAGGGCGGCGAGATCCGCAATCACCGTTGCGAGGGCTGCTGACACTCCCAGCCGGCGGCTGAGACGGTGGACAGCGAGGTTGGGCGGCGTATATTCGGAGCTGTCGATCTGGTGAGAGACAGCATCCAAGGGACGTGAGCGCCTGGCAGCGCCGCGTCCCTCAACTGTTTTCAGCATCAGCTACGCGGCCTCCTGCTCGAGGGAAGCGAGGTAGCCGCGCAGGCTATCGGCCGGGATCAATGTCCGGCTGCCGACCTTAATGGTCCGAAGCTTTCGCTCGGCGATTAACACGTAGAGTGTGGTACGGCCGAGCCCGATCGCGTAAAGTGCCTCGGGCACCGTGTAGGCAAGCTTCTCCGTCGACGCGCGCAGGTCTAACTGCGGCGCCTTAACGTTGTATGAGATCATGGCTAAATCCGTCGATTGCCGCCCTGGTTCAGGTCGGGTCGGATGGATGTTGGCGAATAGCGTTCGCTGTCGCTAATTGTCGTTTGTCGGAGTTTGGTCGCTATTCGGTCGGAGTTTCTGTCGACAATTCCAGCCGCGCTTTTCGACAGGTGTCCCGGCTGGCATCAAATTTGTGCTCCATTGACTTCTCAGACATATCTCTTAGTGCGGGCCATCCTTCTCGAACTATGAAGGCCCGCATAGCGTTCTTAACAGCATCTTTAATATTCGGCTTCCGCCCTCGCTTAAGAGGATCAGCATTCAAGCCGTTTGAACTTTGTCTTGTATTGAGATATTCTGCCGGCACATTTAAAAAATCTCCGAGTTTATGCGCAGTCACGAAAAGCGGTTCGATGTAGGCTTGGCCTCGACGCGCAGAAGGTCCCCAAGGCTCATACCAACCGCTCTCCAAACACCCGTCGGCATCTGTAGTTAGCCAGAAGCCGGGCTCGATACGGACCAGCTTTTTCAGCTTTCCGTCGGAGTAAACCGCTTCAAGTTGCCCTTGGTAGAGCGCGCCTCGCAGACGTTTTGCGGCCTCGTGTGCGTACCGCATCGCCTGCTCCTGAGCCGCATGCAATCTTTGCTGCCGTATCCCCGATGACTGAATAGCGTCTGCAAGTGCATCGCCTGTAATTTCTGGATATGGCAAATCATCTGTGTTGCAGCCATCGAGCTCTGATCGGAACCATGTCATAGCTGCTTGAAAGACAGCCTCAGGTGACCAGACAAAGCCGGGCGGAGTGAAGACTGGTTCGTTCAACCTGTTCTCCATGGATCTGTATCCCAGGCGGCCCAGGCGTCCATCAGCTCGCGCCGCTTCGCGAACAGATCTCCCCGCCGATAGGCTGCTTCGACCTTGCTCTCGATCGCATGCGCCAGCGCCATCTCGACCACCTCAGACGAGAAGTTCGTCGTTTCCGATGCCCAGTCGCGGAAGGTGCTACGAAAGCCGTGCACAGTCAGATCCTCACGACCCATCCGGCGCAGCATCATCAGCATCGACATGTTTGACATGGGCCGGCCGTGCCTACCGCCGGGGAAGACGAACTCGCCGCGCCGGTCTTCTGCCAGAAGACGCAGGAGGGCGACTGCCGGCGCGGACAGGGGTACCCGGTGCTCGACACCGCCCTTCATCCGTTCGGCCGGTACGGTCCACTCGCTGGCGTCCAGATTGAACTCGGACCAGCGGGCGCCGATCACCTCGCCAGTGCGAGCAGCCGTGAAGATCGCGAACTCTAAGGCCCGCGCGGCGACTGCCTCGCGGGAAGCGAGATCGACCATGAAGGCCGGAATCTGAGGATATGGGAGGGCGGCGTGATGCTCGACCTTCCTGATCCGGGACCGCTTCGGTAGCAGGTTGGAGAGATGGCCCTTCCAACGCGCCGGGTTCTCACCGCGCCGGTATCCGTGGGTCGTCGCCCAGTCTAGCACCGATTCGATGCGACCGCGGACCCGCGAGGCGGTTTCAGGCTTGGTCACCCACACGGGTTCGATCGCCTGCATCACGAAGCCGGTGTCGACCGCTGCGACAGGCAGGTTGCCGAAGGCCGGATAGGCGTAGGTCGTGAGGGTGGCTGTCCACTGCGCCGCGTGCTTGGCGTTGCGCCAACCGGCTTTGTGCGCCTCGATGTAGGCTGCGGCGCATTGCTTGAAGCTTATAGCCCGCGCAGCCTCAAGGCGGGCCTTGTCCAGCTGGGCCCGTTTGGCCTCGATCGGATCGATGCCCTCGGCGCACAGCTTACGGCAGGACAGCGCCTTGTCACGCGCCTCGGCAAGGGAGAACGTGCTGACAGAGCCGAGGCCCATTTCACGGGATTTGCCGCGCAGCGTGAACCGAAAGATCCACGACTTCGACCCTTTGCCGGTGACCTACAGCCACAAGCCGCCGCCATCGCCATACATGCCGGGCGTTTTCAGTTTCCCCACGCCCAGGGCTGTCAGCTTTCCCAGCATTGGCTCACCCACGCTACTACCCACATGGTAGTCGCGGATTTGAGCGAACGCCAGCGACCCAGCGCGAATGGCGCTAGGACGAAAATGCTGTAGTTTGAGGGGGTTAGTGGACTGCCGCGAATGACCGCGAACAGCTATCTGGCGGAGAGGGGGGGATTCGAACCCCCGATGCCCTTGCAGGCATGCCGCATTTCGAGTGCGGTGCGATCGACCACTCCGCCACCTCTCCGCGAGGTGTCTCTCTGAGACCGGCGGTGCCTAGCACGAAGGGTCTTTGCCTCACAAGTCGCAAAAAGACGGGTCGCGCGTGACGCCGGCCCGGAGAGCCGTCACGGCCGGGCCCGAGGGGCGATCGTGCGGTAGAGGGCGAGGAGGTCCGTCGCGAAGGTGTGGGGGGAATAGAGGTCCCGGACGCGCTGAGCGAGCCCGGCGGGCGGTGCCGCCGAAGCCGCATCCAGAAGCGCCGAGGCCATCGCCTCGGCATCCTCCCGGCAGAGGCCGCGGGGGTCTCCGCCGGTTTCCGCAATCATGACGCGGTGGGCCGGGATGTCGGACGCCACGACCGGGAGTCCGCGGGCGAGGGCTTCGGCCAGCGCCAGGGGCTGGATCTCGGACCGGGAAGGGAACAGGGCGAGCCCGACACCCTCGAAGGCGCGGGCGGGCGCGCGGGGGCCGGCGAAATCCACAGCGGCAGTCAATCCGAGCGCATGGATCGTCGCCCGGAGGCGCGCCGCATAGGCGGCATCGAGTTCCGGCCCGATCAGGGTCAGACGGGCGCCCCCGCCCGCCGGGTGCCGCCTCAGGGCCGCCAGAGCGTGGATCGCGAGATCCTGCCCCTTCTGCGGGTAGATCGCTCCGACCACGGCCATGGAGGACAAGGGATCGTGCGCCGCCTCCGGTATCGCGTCGGGGAGCGTGAGGGGGTTGCGGATCAGGCTCGCCGGCAGTCCCGTCGGCGCGGAGATGTGGGAGGAGATGGTGATGCAGACGTCTGCGAGACGCCCCCGAAGGCGCGCTAGCCTCCCGCGCGAGGGGTCGAGGTGGAGATGCCAGAGGATCCGGGGACGCGGGCGCACCAGCCGGGCGGCGAGGCCGTAGACGTAGAGGGAGGGTTCGTCGTGGACGTGAACGAGGTCCGGCCGGAGACGCCGCAGGGCCACGGCCTCGCGCAGGACGAGACGGCCGAGCCGCGGCAGCACGGCGAGCTTGCGCCACAGGCCGACGAGGGGCCGGCTCGGGAACAGGGCAGGGGCCGGATCGTCCGCTTCGGCGAGGGGCGCCCGGACCACCACCCGATGCTCGGCGCGCAACGCCGCCGCGCTCGCCAGCAACACCCGGGTCGATCCGCCCCGGGTGTCGTAGACGGTCGGCACCAGCACCTTCATCGGCCAGCCACCGACGCCCGTCGGCGGCCGGGCCGAACCGCGAGGCGCCGCGCCCGGCAGTTCACCGGTCGGCGGCGAGGGCAGCCGCGACCCGTCGGGCGAAGGCCACCGGATCGCGCGGGGTGTCGCCGTCCTGGATCCGGGCGAGATCGAGGAGCGTGCCGGCGGCCTCTCCCACCTCGCCGCCGCCCGCGATCCGTTCGGCGAGCGTCCGGATCAGGGGGTGGCGCGGGTTGATCTCGAGCACCGGCAGCCCGCCGGCACCGCGACCGGCCCGGCGCAGCAACCGCTGCATCTGCAGGTCCGGCCCCGTCCCCGACGCCGAGAGCACGACCGCGCTTTCGACGAGCCGGTCCGTGGCGCGCACGTCCGACACATCAGCGCCCAGGCTTTGCTTGAGGGCCGCCACCAGTCCCTCGACCGAACCGACGCTCTCCTGCGCCTCTGCACCGGCAAAGGCCGCGAGGTCGATCGTCCCCTTCGTGACGGATTGCAGCGGCTTGTCCGCGAAGCGACCGAGGGATTCCGGCCAGAACGCATCGACGTGGTCCGACAGCAGCAGCACCTCGACCCCGCGGGCGCGAAACCCCTCGAGCTGAGGCGAGTTCGCCAGGGCATCGGCGTCGTCGGCGACCAGATAGTAGATCGCCTCCTGCCCGTCCTTCATGCGTGCGACGTAGTCGGTCAGGGAGGTCCAACCCTCCATCGCCGAGGAGCGAAACCGCAGCAGCGGCGCGATCTCGTCCCGGCGTTCCTGGTCCTCGTAGATGCCCTCCTTGAGGACCGGGCCGAAGTTCTCCCAGAAGCCGGCATAGCCCTCGGCATCCTTGGACCGGCTCGTCAGCTCGGACAGGACCTTGCCGGTGACGGCCCGGCGGATCTTGGCGAGCACCGGGGTCGCCTGAAGCATCTCGCGGGAAACGTTGAGGGGCAGGTCCTCCGTGTCGACGACACCCTGCACGAAGCGCAGCCAGCTCGGGAGCAGTTCGGCTTCGTCGGTGATGAACATCCGGCGCACATGCAGGCGCACCTTGCTGGCGCGCTCGCCCTCCACCGCCTGGAACGGCTTCATGCCGGGCACGAAGAGCAGGGCGGCGAACTCCATCGCGCCTTCGGCCCGCCAGTGCAGCGTCGCCCAAGGCGCATCGAAGTTGAAGCCGACGTGCCGATAGAACTCGGCGTACTGCTCTTCGCTGACCTCCGATTTCGGTTTGCGCCACAGGGCCGTGCCCTGGTTGGCCGCCTCCTCCTTGCCCTCGCTGACGATGGCGATCGGCACGGTGATGTGGTCGGCCCATTTGCGCACGACGTGGTCGAGCCGGTAGCTTTCGAGGTATTCGTCGGCATCGGCCTTGAGATGCAGCACGATGTCGGTGCCCGGCTCGGAGCGGGTGGAGGCCTCGAGGGTGAAGCTGCCCTGGCCCTCGGACGCCCAGGTCCAGGCCTCGTCGGCGCCCACGCGCCGGGAGGTCACGCTCACCCGATCGGCGACCATGAACGCCGAGTAGAAGCCGACGCCGAACTGGCCGATCAGGCTGGGCTTGTCCTCGGCCGGGGCCTGCGCCAGGGACTGGCTGAAGGCGCGGGTTCCCGAGCGGGCGATGGTGCCGAGATTCTGCGTCAGATCCAGCTTCGACATGCCGAGACCCGCGTCCGAGATCGTCAGGGTCCGCCCGTCCTTGTCGGGGACGATCCTGATCTTGGCATCGGCCGGAAGCGCGGACGCCGAATCGGTCAGGGCCTCGAAGCGGCGGCGATCCATGGCATCGGCGGCATTGGCCACCAGTTCGCGCAGGAAGATCTCGCGATCGGAATACAGGGCGTGGACGACGAGATCCAACAACCGCCCGACTTCGGCACCGAATTCGTGCCGCTCCACGCTCTCATCCAAAACTCGGTCTCCTCACCACCCTCAGGGTCGGGCGCGATATGCCAACGTGGCCGGGCGAATTCAATGCCGCAGCGCCTGGACCGGGGTCGCCCGCCGGGCGGGCATCACATTTCGGTCGCCTTCGTGAGCCACCGCAACGGGTACGAGCCGCCCCCCGGACAAAAAGGCCCCATGGTTCCCGACAGCACGATCGGCGGCGCCCGGCGCAGCAACCGCGAGGTCTACCTCCACGTCATGCGCGCCCTGATGCTGCGCGACATGCGCACCCGGTTCGGCGGCTCGCATTTCGGCTATTTCATCGTGGTGCTGTGGCCGGTGGTCCACATCTTCATGCTGGTGGCGATCTATACGTTCCGTCACATGCCCTCGCCGATGAGCCTCCCGGTCACGATGTTCATCGCGTCCGGTGCGGTACCCTGCCTGATGTTCCAGTACATCTCGCGCGAGGTCATGAAGTCGGTCATGATGAACAAGCCGTTGACCTATTATCCCCAGGTCAAGCTGATCGATGTCCTGTTCGCCCGTATCGTCGTCGAGATCGTGACGGGATTCTTGGGCCTTCTCATTGTTTTCGCGATCCTGATCGCGCTCGGATACGATCCGCGGCCGGCCGATCCGTTCGTCGCCGTCCAGGCCTACACCATGGCGATCATGCTCGGCATCGGCATCGGTACGATCAACGTCGGCATCGTGTCGTTCTTCCCCGCCTGGGCGATGGGCTACGTCCTGTTCAGCATCATCATGTATACGACCAGCGGAGTCTTTTTCCTTCCCAGTCTTTTGCCGGAAAAAATATACTCGATCATGAAATACAATCCGCTCGTACAGATCATCGAGTGGATGCGATTGGCGTATGAGCCGAGCATCGGCTTCAGTGTGGATTACACCTATTTGGTTCTTTGGGTGTGCGTGTCGCTGACGCTCGGCCTCATGCTCGAGCGATTCGTGGTTCGCAAGAGATAGGTGGTTCGACGCGGCCGGCCGATCCCCCCGCGGGTCGCGAGGCGCGGCCCCGGACGGCACCGGGGCGCCCCGGCGCTACCGCGGGGTCCGACCGTCCTTTCCCTCACGGGACGGTTCCTGTAGGGCCCCGTCCGTGAGTGGCGATCGACGACAGAGACGAGCCAGAGGGCCATTGCGATGTTTCCCAAACCGTCCGCTGCGCTGACGCCCAACACCTTCGCCTTCGAGCAGCTGCCCCTGGTGAAGCCGACCGGCTTTCGCGAGTACGACGCGCGGTGGCTGTTCCCCGAAGAGATCAACCTGATGGGGGTCCAGGCCCTCGGTCTCGGGATCGGGACGCTGGTCCACGAGTTGGGCGTGCGGCCCGACATCGTCACCGGCCACGATTTCCGGGCCTATTCCTCCTCGATCAAGCTCGCCCTCATCGCCGGCATGCAGGCCGCGGGCCTGCGCGTGAAGGACATCGGCCTCGCCCTGTCGCCGATGGCGTACTTCGGGCAGTTCGCCCTCGATTGCCCCTGTGTCGCGATGGTGACGGCCTCGCACAACGACAACGGCTGGACCGGCGTGAAGATGGGCGCCAACCGCCCGATGACCTTCGGCCCGGAGGAGATGGGGCGCCTGAAGGAGATCGTGCTGGGCGGCACCTATCGGTACCGCGACGGGGGCGCCTACGAGTTCGTGGAGGGCTTCGCGCGCAGCTATCTCGCCGACCTCCAGGCGCGCGCCAAGCCGATCTCGCGCAAGCTCAAGGTAGTGGCGGCCTGCGGCAACGGCACGGCGGGGGCCTTCGCTCCGAAACTGCTGGAGGCCTTGGGCGTCGAGGTGATCCCCCTCGACGTCGAGCCCGACTATACCTTCCCGCGCTACAACCCGAACCCGGAAGACATGGAGATGCTCCATGCCATCGCCGCCAAGGTGAAGGAGACCGGTGCCGACGTCGGCCTCGGCTTCGACGGGGACGGCGATCGCTGCGGCGTGGTCGACGACGAGGGCGAGGAGATCTTCGCCGACAAGATCGGGGTGATGCTGGCGCGCGACCTCGGCAAGCTCCACCCCGGCGCCACCTTCGTGGTCGACGTGAAATCGACCGGCCTCTACCTCACCGACCCCGAGCTCCAGGCGCTGGCCGTCAAGACGGATTACTGGAAGACCGGCCATTCCTACATCAAGCGCCGGGTCAACGAACTCGGTGCCCTGGCGGGTTTCGAGAAATCCGGCCACTTCTTCTTCAACGAGCCGATCGGGCGGGGCTACGACGACGGTCTCCTCACCGCCATCGCGGTGATCGAGATGCTCGACCGCAATCCCGACCGCTCGATGGCCGACCTCTACCGGGCGCTGCCCAAGACCTGGGGGTCGCCGACGATGTCGCCCCATTGCGACGACGAGGCCAAGTACGGCGTCGTCGAACGCGTCACCGAGCGTTTCCGCGCGATGAAGGACGCCGGCGAGCCGATCGCCGGCTCGCGGATCACCGAGCTCGTCACCGTCAACGGGGTGCGCATCACCACCGAGGACGGAACCTGGGGCCTGGTGCGGGCCTCCTCGAACAAGCCGGAACTGGTGGTGGTGATCGAGAGCCCCGCCTCGAAGGAGCGCCTGCACGCCATGTTCCAGGCGGTGGACGCGGTGCTGCGCGAGAACCCGCAGGTGGGCGCCTACAACCAGACGATCTGAGCAGCTCAGAAGGTTCGCGTTGGCAGGCCAACGCTTCACCCTGCCGAGGTCTTTGGTCTGTCGCAGGTTTTCGACGCAAAACCGGTGACCACTTTTGCGAAACCTGCTTGGCTCAACCGGGCGGCACCGCGGGGGCCTCGCCCTGGACCGCGGCGCGGGTCTCGCCGTCGCGCTGGCCGCGCGGCGGGACCGCGGTGTCGGGGTAGCGCTTGCGGTATTCCTTGAGGAAGGCCTTGAGGGTCTCGGCGCTGGTGGCCTTCTGCGCCACCTCGCGGAAGCCCTGGCTCCGCACGGCGTTCGGCTGGGTGAGCAGCGCGAAGGTGCGGGCGTCCGCGCTCTCGGCCATCGCACCGGCGAACTTGGCGCGCAGGCGCTCGATCCCCAGGGTCTCCCCGGCCAGGCCGTAGGCGACGGCGGCGCGGATCACGTCGGCGCGCATGGCGTCCTCCAAAGGCGTGCGCGCGCGCCAGGCCTCGCCGACCAGGGCCTCGTGCGCCTCGCCGGCCTCGCGCCAGCGCCGCCCGCTCCACAGGATGTCGGCGCGCAGGCGCGAGGCGTCCGGCCCTGTCTCGCCTTCGATCGTCTCGAGGGCGAGGTCGGTCCGCGACAGGTCGGAGAGGGCGCGGGCGCGCAGGAGCGCCCTGGCACGGCGCAGGTCCTCGGGCAGCTCGGGCGCGTAGGTCGCGTCGATGACCTTGAGGGCGAGGAGGGGCTTCTCGTCCATGATCCGGATCGAGGCGAGGCGCGCAGCCACGCCGGCGCGGGCCGCACCGGTCAGGCGATGGTCGACCTGATGCTGCAGCAGTTCGCCCGCGGAATCGAGCAGGTCGAGCTGAACCAACCGGTCGGCGAGGCGGCGCACGATCTCGTCGCCGCGCCGGCCGATGGGGGCGAACTCCTTGAAGTCGAAATACAGGGCCAGCGCCTCCACCCCCGAGACGAGGGAGGCCCGCTCGCCGAGGAAAAGGTCGTCGAACAGCGCCTGGGCCGAGGCGTGCAGGGTGCGGGCGAGGGGGGAATCCGGCGCGAACGCTTCGGCCCGGCGCGCGGCCAGGAAGGCTTGGCGCCACTGGCGGGCTTGGCTGTAGAGCTGGCTCAAGGTCGCGATGGTCTGGAACTGGACGTCGCCGCCGCGCCAGGTCAGGAGCAGCCGCTCCAGGCGCTCGATGGCCTCGGGCGTCGGCATCTTGCCCAGCGCCTGGCCGAGGACGGCGGCGCGCAGGGTCGCCTCGGCGGCGACGGGCTCGACGGCCGCGTCCACCAGCCGCTCGTAGGCGGAGAAGGCGGCGGCGGTCTGGCCGGTGACCTCGTCGACGCGGGCGCGCAGCAGCACGATCCGGTCCTGGATCAGGCGGTCCGCCGCCCGCGCCGCGGCGGTGGTGAGCTGGCGCGAGGCGGTCTCCCAGTCGCCGGTCTCCACGGCGGCCTCGGCCGCGCCGGCGCGCAACTGCGCCTGGAGGTCGTCGGGATAGCGATCGAGGACGTCGGCGGTGGCCCGGAAACCGGCATCGGCCTCCTTCCAGCGGCCCGCCTTGGCGTCGAGGAAGGCGGACCAGAGCCGCGCCTCGGGATCGCGCTTGAACGCCTCGGCCCCGAAGATGCGCCGCGCCTCGGCGGCGCGATCGGTCCGCGCCAGGGCGATGCCGGTGAGGATCGCGACGTCGCGCTGCCCGGCGATCACCGGGTCCTCGGCCGCCGCCGCGCCGAGGACGCCCAGGGCCTCGAGGTCGAAGCGGTTGGCGAGAAGGGTCTTGGCGAGGACGAGGCGCAAGGGCCCGCGGACGGGCCTGGCGGCGCCGGCGGCGGCCTGCGACTGCTCGACGAGGAGGTCCCTGACGCCCGCGCTGCGCGAGGCCTCCCACGGCCCGCGCTCCACCGCCAGGTCGTTGACCGCGGCCAGGATCGGATCGAGGGCCCGCGCCACCCCGGAAACGGCCATGCCGGATTCCCTGGCGATGGCGACGCCGTCGATGTCGGGGCGCACCAGGAGGTCGTCCGCCTGGGCGAGGACGGCGACGCCCTGGCGGCTCTGCAGGATCTCGAAGTCCACGAACAGCTGGCGCTTGGGGATGCTGGCGGGTCTCGGCCCGTGGCCGGTGACCACGGCGACCCGCTCGCCGTCGAGGTCGAGCCAGGTGGCGCTGCCGGGGCGGGGCAGGTTGACGGCCACGGCAAGTCGTCCGCCGGATTCGGATCTTCGCGTGACCTGGAGGTTCTCGCTGGCCGACAGGTTCTCCCCTGCCACCAGTTCCCAGCCGGTGGGCGCCTCGGGGCTCCCCATCGGGACGAGGTCGAGGAGGCGGTCTCGGGGGACCGAAAAGCGCAAGGCGACGACGCCGGCGGTGCGCAGGGGAGGGCCGACGCTCACGAACGGCGGCTCCGTCGCGGGCGCGGGCACCGGCTCGGCCGTCTCGAACACCAAGGTCGCGATCCCGGCCCGCTCGAACAGGGCGGCCGGGGGCAGCCGCTTGAACGGAAAGGCGAGGCCGGGGCCATCGGGCCGCACCACCGCCACGGGGCTCGGCGCCGGCACGGGGCGCATCTCGTCGGCGGGTTTCTGTGCGGGCGGCTGGGCCCCGGCGCCGACCGCGGCGGGCGAGGGAGCCTGGGCGGCGGGCGAGGAAGCCTGGGCGGCGGGCGAGGGAGCCTGGGCGGCGGCCTTGGCCGTGACGAGGGGATTGGCGATCGCGATGGACTTGGCCGGCTCCGACGGATCGGTGCGCACGACGTCGAGGGTGACGCCGTCCTCGTCGCGGTCGGTGCGCACGCTCCAGCCGGCGGCCGGGGTCACCCGGAGGCGGGCGCCGGTCACGTCGGTCTCCACCGCCAGCGCCTCGATGGCCGGCTTGGTGCGGCCCCGCGCGGCGACATCGTCGATGCGCCAGGCCCCGGGGATCGACAGGCGGGTTTCAGCCTCGCCGATGCGCTCGAAACGCGGCGCGGCCTCCGGCGGCAGGCGCAGGCTGAGGCGGGTGACCGTGGGCAGATGGGACAGTTCGAGGACGAGGCGCCGCGGCTCGGGCGGGGGCATGGCGGCGCGCAGGGCCGCTTCGGCGGCCTTGGTGCGTCGGAACAGCTCGGCCACCGTCTCGGGCGGCAGCGGCGGCGGCAGGCCCGACCAGGCCTCGGTGAGAAGATCGATGAACACCTGCTCGCCCGCGCTCTGTACGTTGAGGCGGAACGGGCGCTGCAGGGCGATGCGCATGCCGGTCCCGTCGGGGTCGCGGCGCACCGCCGTCACGTAATCCGGCATCTCGGCGGCGATGCGCTCGGGGCCGGACGGGCTCGCCTCCCCGAAGCGCACCACCATGACGGAGCCGGAGACGGTGGCCTTCACGGCGACCTGGCTGTCGAAGGTGAGGACGATCCGGCCGTAGCGGTCGGCCTGCTGGCCCTTGACCGCCAGGAGCTTGGCGGCCTCGGCATCCGCCCCCCGCGAGAAGGCGGCGAGAATCGCGAGGAGGACAACGGCGCAAAGCCGCCCCCGTCCTGTCGCGATACCGGCACCGAGACCCATCGCTGAACGCCAAACCCGATGGCGACGGCCCCCACCGGAGACTCGCCGCCTTACGCCACACTCTGGGAGGGACTCTCCCCGATCGAGGCTAACGGGCGCCTAACGCCGACATCCGGCGGCGTCTCGAAATCGCGTCGCCCGGCCGGACGACGTCGACACGGTGAACGGACCCGCCGAAAGCGCCGCCGGCGCCGGCCTCAGCGCTTGCCGATCAGGCCGGGAACGGTGGTGCCGGCCTCGCCGAAGTTCTGCACGGCGCGGGCGCAATTGGCCGGCACGTCCTTCCGGTAGGCCTCGATGTAGGACATCGCGTGCAGGCGCAGTTCGTTGCCTTCGAGGTCGGCCGGATCGACGCCGAGGCGGGACAGCACCTGCTTGAACCGCTCGTAATCGGGCTTCAGGTCAGGGCAGGATTCGTTGACGAACCCCACCAGTCCCGCGAGCCGGACCGCGTTGTTGCGCTTGGGATCGAGCTTGGGCAGGTCGAGCTGCTGGGCGGCGGACCCTTCGGCGGGCGGAGCCACGGGCTGCGCCGAGGCCGGCCCGAGGAGGGCGATGGCGAGAAAGCCGCCGAGGCGGATCGGGCTGAGCGTCATGGCGTGTCCTCCTGGCCGGACCCGTATGCGGGTCCTTGTGGCTGGCCATGCACATAGTCCGCCGGAGGTCTCGCGTTCCAGCCCCACCCGCACCGATCCACGGGCCGGGTCCGGTTCAATCGTCGCGGTAGACCCGCTCCCGGCGCTCGTGACGCTCCTGGGCTTCGAGGGACAGCGTGGCGATGGGCCTGGCGTCGAGACGCTTGAGGGAGATCGGCTCGCCCGTTTCCTCGCAATAGCCGTAGGTGCCGTCTTCGAGGCGCGACAGCGCCGAGTCGATCTTGCCGGTGAGCTTGCGCTGGCGGTCGCGCGCCCTCAGCTCGATCGCCCTGTCCGTCTCAGAGGAGGCGCGGTCGGCGAGGTCGGGGTGGTTCTCGTTCTCGCTCTGGAGAGCGACCAGCGTGTCCTGCGCCTCGCGCAGGATCTCGCTTTTCCACCCGAGCAGCTTGCGACGAAAATATTCCCGTTGCCGGTCGTTCATGAACGGCTCGGCTTCGGTGGGTACGTAACCGTCCTCGATCGTGACTTTCGCCATCCTGACAACCCTTCGCCAACCCGTCGCGGCCGGTCTGCGGCGATGTTTCGCGAGCCTATAATGGAGCCCTGCCTCCACCACAACGCACTGCTTTGTCTCAACCTCCCCGTCAGGGCCGATGAGACGCCCCCTGCGGCAAACCCGTCACGGCTGTGCCGGGGGGCCGCCACCCTCCTTGCGGGCGACCAAACGGCGGATTTCCGCGCCCACGGCATCGGCGAGGCGTCGCGCCACCGGGTGGCGGTAGTGCCCGGCGTCGAAGAACTGGGACGGATCGTCGAGGTCCGGCCGGGGCCGGCGCCAGTCGAGGACGGCTGTGCGGGGGTGGACGCGGGCCGCCGCCGCGACCGCCGCCTTGCAGGCCGCCTCCGCCGCATGGCGGGCGGTGCCGGGCCGCGCCAGGGCAGCGGGCGCGATCGGCGGGAACACCACGACGAGGGCGGTCCTCGCGGGCAGGCCGCCGGCCAGATGCGCGAAACGCTCGGCGGCCGGGAAGCCGGGGCCGGCCCGGCCGGGGTCGGGGGTCTGCGGGGCGGGGGTATCGCGCTGGGCCTCCTGCGCCGCGGCCTGCCGGGCATCGCCCGCGGCGAGCCCGAGGTACTCGGGCTCGTAGTCCGACCAGCCGTCCGGCGGCGCGCGGGCCGGATCGCGCGCCAGCGCGCGGCCGAGGCGGTTGACCACCTCCTGCGCCACCGAGAAGCGCAGGAGCCCGCGCAGGTAGGCCGTGGCGGAGTCGGACAGGAGCCAGAACGGGAACGACTTCGGGTTGGGCAGGGCCGGGTCGTCGGTGCACCAGTACTCGTCGGGCGCGATGACGATCGCCTCCGGTTGCGGGTGGTGGCGCAGGTACCAGGCGAGAATCGCGAACTGCTCGGCCGGGCTCGTCGCCGGCACCGAGAGCTGGACGAACGGGATGCCGGTGGCCTCGCCCAAGCGCTCGGGCGAGACGAGCTGGATGTGGGAATTGCCGATCACCGCCCCGGCGAAGGCGGTGTCGCGCCCGCGGCTCGCCACGGCCGTGCGCGGCCCCTGCGGGCGTACGCCGACCCCCGTGGAGACCGGCGAACGGCCGCTGTCGTAGGGATCGACCAGGAAGGCGAGAAGCAAGTAGCCGGACAGGATCGCGGCGGCGCCGCCGCCGAACCATCCCGCGAAGGCGCGCCACGTCACGGCCATCGCTCAGAACTGGAAGTAGATGAAGTCGTAGTTCGCATCGTCCCCGATCTTGAGGAGGAGGACCACGAACAGCAGCGCGCTCAGGATCGCGGCGAGGCGGGAGGGCTGCACCCGCTGCACCGCGACCCAGGCGGTGGGGCCGAGCATCGCCACCGCGGCGGCCAGGACCAGGGTTCGCCAGCGAAAGCCCGAGCCCTGCGGGGCGAGACCCACCATCCCCCTGTAGATCGCCGCCACCGCCTCGAAGCTGGTGGCGCGAAACAACACCCAGGTGACCACGACGAAGAGGAAGGTGAGCGCCCAGCCGAGCAGCGCCGGCATCGGCAGCCCGGCCCGGCGCCAGAGCAGGGCCACGCCGAGCCCGACGCCGTGGGCGGCGCCCCAGGCGACGAAGGTGAGGCCGGCCCCGTGCCAGAGGCCGCCCAGCGTCATCGTGGCGAACAGGGCGCCGAACTGCACGGCGAGGCCATACCGGTTGCCGCCGAGGGGAATGTAGAGGTAGTCGCGCAGGAACCGCGACAGGGTCATGTGCCAGCGCCGCCAGAAATCCTGGAGCGAGGCGGCGCGGTAGGGGGCATCGAAGTTCTGCGGCAGCACGATGCCGAACAGGAGCGCGATGCCGAGCGCCATGTCGGTGTAGCCGGAAAAATCGAAGTAGATCTGGAAGGTGAAGCCGAGCGCCGCCTGCCAGGCCTCGGCCATGGTGACGGCCTGCCCCGCGGCGGCGGCCTGGAACACCGGGTTGACCACGGCGCCCAGCGGATCGCCCAGGAAGACCTTCTTCGAGAGGCCGACGCAGAGGAGCAGGATGCCGCGCCCGAACCGTTCGGCGGCATCGGGGCGCGCATAGGGCGCCTCGTCGAACTGGTGCATGATCTCGCGCCAGCGCACGAGGGGGCCGGCCAGCACCTGCGGGAAGAAGGCGATGTAGAGGGCGTAGCGCACGAGGCCGTAGGGCGGCGCCCGGCCGGCGCGCAGGTCCACGAGGTACATCACGTGGTGGAAGGTGAAGAACGAGATCCCCAGCGGCAGGACGAGATCGGCCTGCGGCAGCGCCACGCCCGGGACGAGGTTCGCCAGACCGGCGAAGAAGTTCAGGTACTTGAACGACGCCAGGACGACGAGGTTGGCCCCGATGGCGAGCGCGATCAGCCATCCCGCGCCGCTCCGCAGAAAGAGCCGCGCCACGAGCCAGTTCACGCCGATCGAGCCGGCCAGCAGCGGCAGGAACCGCACGTCCCACCAGCCGTAGAACACGAACGACAGGACGAGGAGGACGGGAAGCCGCCACTCGGGCCGGAAGCGGGCGGCGAGCCCGTGCAGGATCAGCGCGGCCGGCAGGAAGGCGAGGAGAAAGGGAAACGCGTTGAACAGCATCGGGGCCGGAGGCGGGCGCGCCGGTCGGCCGCCGGTTCGCATCGCGCGCCTTGTCGAAGATCACGGGCCGGGCGTCAACGGCGCGGAGACCGAACCGGCGAGGGCTTCGTCCTCGGGGCGACACGGAACGATCGATCGAGCCGGCCTTTGAACCCGTCATCCTTGTGCGGTTCGATGGTCTTCCGGTCGGCTTGTCGGTGCTCTCCAGAGACCGCACCTCTCTGGAGGACTCCTTCGAGGCCCGCTTCCGCGGGCGCCTCAGGATGAGGTGAGTGGGTGGGAGTTCTCGCCCGACACGCAAGCGATCGACCGGAACGTGGATCAGACCCCGCGCCCCATCTGCAGCTTGGCCAATTCCACCGCCGCCCGCAGTTCGATGTCGGCCACGAGGCCGTCGAGGCGGGGATCGCCGCTCGAGGCCGCCCGGTCGGAGAGGCGGCCGGCGATGGCCTGGAGGTCGCGGGTCGAGACCCGGCCCGTCAGGAGCGCCGCCTTGAGGCGGTCGAGGCCGTCCAGAAGGTCGTGGCCGCGGCGGGTCGAGCGGCGGCGGCGCTCCATCGGCGTCTCGGTCTGGCCCTGGAGGGTGAGGATCGCGTCGAGCCCGGCCAGCGAGGCCGCGGGCGGGGTTCCCACCGAGGGGGCCGCGGGCTGCGATCCGCCGAGGGCGAAGGCCGCGGCCTCCGGCCGGCGCCCGTTCGCGGCGGGCCCCGCAGCCTGGGCGACGAAGCGGGTGTCGACACGCATGGGTCAGCAGGTCCTCGCGGGGCGCACGCCCCGTCTCTGGGGGTCACCATCGGCGCGGCATGGTTAACCGGTCGTAAACGACCCGGCAGAAGCTGCCGGGTCGGCAGGAAAGGCGAGGGGGCCAGCTTTCTCCGGGAACGGAGCGGATGGAAGAAATCGTTCCCTTTCAAGGGGATGGATTAACCCGGCGGTTGGCATGCTCCTGGCAGACTGGACCGGGCGTCCCGCTCAACCCGCGTCAGGCACCATGGCCACCACGACGTCCCGTTCCCTCATCCGCTTCTTCGGCTTGGCACTCGCCATGCTGCTGGGGCTGGCGGATTCCGCCTCCGCCCTGTCGCGGGTCAAGGACCTCGCCTCGATCGAGGGGGTGCGCCAGAACCAGCTCGTGGGCTACGGCATCGTCGTCGGCCTCAACGGCACCGGCGACACCCTCAACAACATCCCCTTCACCCGCCAGTCCCTCCAGTCGATGCTGGAGCGCCTCGGCGTCAACACCCGCGGCGCCACCATGCGCACGCAGAACCTCGCCGCGGTGATGGTGACGGCGAGCCTGCCGCCCTTCGCCACGCAGGGCAACCGCATCGACATCACGGTGTCGTCGCTGGGCGACGCCAAGTCGCTCCAGGGCGGCACCCTGCTGGTGACGCCGCTGCTGGGCGCCGACGGCGAGGTCTATGCCCTGGCACAAGGGTCGGTGGCCATCGCCGGGTTCTCGGCGGAAGGGGACGCGGCCAAGATCACCCGCGGCGTGCCCACCAACGGGCGGGTGCCCAACGGGGCCATGATCGAGCGCGAGATGGCGTTCAAGATGAACGACATGCGCACCCTGCGCCTGTCCCTGCGCAACCCCGACTTCACCACCTCGAAGCGGATCGCGGCGGCCATCAACGACTTCATGGGCGCCGACACCGCCGAGCCCACCGACCCGGCCACCGTGACCCTGCAGATCCCGGCCAAGTACACCGGCAACATGATCCGCCTCGTCACCGAGATCGAGCAGCTCAAGGTCGAGCCCGACCAGACCGCGCGGGTGGTGGTGGACGAGCGCTCGGGCATCATCGTGATGGGCCGCGACGTGCGCGTCTCCACGGTGGCGATCGCCCAGGGCAACCTCACCGTCACCATCACCGAGCAGCCGCAGGTGAGCCAGCCGGCCCCCCTCAGCCAGGGCCAGACCGTGGTGGTGCCGCGAACCGGCGTGCGGGTCGACACCGGCGACGGCAACAAGCTCGCCCTGGTCAAGGAGGGCGTCACCCTGCGCGAGCTGGTGGACGGCCTCAACGCGCTGGGCATCGGCCCGCGCGACCTCATCTCGATCCTTCAGGCGATCAAGACCGCCGGCGCCCTCCAGGCCGACATCGAGGTGATGTGAGCCGATGACGACCGTCCCCCTTCCCGTCCACCGCAGGTCACCGTCATGATCCTCGCCCCCTTCGCGGTCTCGGCCGCCATCGGCGTCGGCAAAGCCATCGTCGGCGACCTCGCCGCGGGCCTGAGCGGCAACGGCAAGGCGAAAAGCCTCGCCGAATCGCAATCGGCCGTCGATGGCAAGTCGGCCCTTGATGGAAAGGCCGCCGCCAAGGCGCGCAAGACCGCCACCGAGTTCGAGACGATGTTCCTGGAGAACACCCTCGACAAGCTCACCGCCTCGGAGGGTACCGACGGGCCGCTGGGCGAGAACGGCACCGGCGGCGGCGTCTACCGTTCGATGCTGACCAAGGAATACGCCGGCCAGATCGTGAAGAGCGGCGGCGTCGGCATCGGCGACCAGGTGTTTCGCGAGATGATGCGCATGCAGGAGGCTTCCCGTGGCGCAGCCTGACGACGCCCGCACGGTCCGGATCGGCGACCGGCAGGGCGCCATCGCCCTGGTGGCGCAGGTGATGGCCGATCTCCAGGCGCTGGAAGCCGTGCTCGACGCCGAGACCGCCCTGGTCCGCCAGGGCCGCCTGCGCGACGGCCTCGGCGCGGTCGAGCGCAAGACCGCGCTGATGGGCGCCTACCTCCAGGGGCTCGAGGCGGCCAAAGCCAACGCCATCGCGCTGGCACGCTTCGCGCCCGAGGGGATCGAGGGCCTCAAGGCCGCGCACCGGCGCTTCACCGGGGTGGTCGAGACCAACCAGATCGTGCTCGCCACCGCCCGCTCGGTGGCGGAGGGCCTCGTCAAGACCCTGGCCACCGAGATGAGCCGGTCGCGGGTGGCCACCGTCTACGGCATGCCGTCGAACGCGCCCTCGCCCTACGGCCGCGCCGGTGCCGCCCGCAGCCAGCCGCTGATGCTGTCGCGCAACCTTTAGCGGATCGTTCGGGGGTCATTCCCCCGCGAGGGCGGCCAGCACCGTCGGCAGCATCTCCGGCAGGTCCTCGGCGATGAGGCCGGGCCCGAACCGCAGCCCGGCGTCGCCGTGCAGCCAGACGGCGGCGGCCGCCGCCTCGAAGGCCGGCATCCCCTGCGCCAGCAGCCCGGCGACGAGGCCGCCGAGCACGTCGCCCGAGCCGGCGGTGCCCAGATGCGCGCTGGCGTGGTCGTTGATCGCCACCCGTCCGTCGGGGGCGGCCACCACCGTGTCGGCCCCCTTCAGCACCACGACGGCGCCGACGAGGGCCGCCGCCCGGCGCGCCCGGTCGAGCTTGGACAGGCCCTCCTCGAGCGCGTCGGTGTCGGCGAACAGGCGCTCGAACTCGCCCTCGTGGGGGGTGAGCACGGCGGTCCCGCCGCCGTCGGCCACATGGGCGCCCAGCAAGGCCGCCTGTCCCTTGAAGCTCGTGAGCGCATCGGCATCGAGGACGAGGCCGCGCCCGACGGCGGCCGCCACCGCGACGAGATCGCGGGTGGCCTCGCCGATACCGAGGCCTGGCCCCGCCAGGACGACGTTGAGGCGCTCGTCGACGAGGAGGTCGTCGAGATCGTCGGCCGTGTCGCTGGCGCGCAGCATGATCGCGGTGAGGTGGGCCGCGTTCTCGGGCAGCGCCGAGGTCGGCGAGGCGAGGGTGACGAGGCCGGCCCCGACGCGAAGGGCCGCCCTGGCGGCCAGACGCGCCGCCCCGGTGCGATAGGCCGGGCCGGACAGCACCACCGCATGGCCGCGGGTGTACTTGTGGCTCGACGCCGTCAGCCGCGGCAGGTGCGCCAGCCACAGCTCCGGCCCGTTGCGGACCATGGCCGGGCCCGACCGGGCGAGCCCTTCGGCATGGGCGGCGCGCCCGCTGCCGATGGCGGCCACATGCACCGTCCCGCACAGGGACCGGCCGGGTTCGAGCAGGTGGCCCGGCTTGAGGGCCACGAAGGTCACGGTCTCGGTGGCCTGCACGGCGAGGCCGCGCACCGCCCCGGTATCGCCGTCGACGCCGCTGGGCACGTCGACGGACAGGACCGGGACGCCGGAGGCGTTCACCGCAGCGATGGCGGAGGCGGCCACACCCTCGACGTCGCGGGCGAGGCCCGCGCCGAAAAGGGCATCGACCACGAGGCCGTAGGCGGCCGGATCGCCCATCGCCTCCAGGGGATCGGCGCCGCCCGACCAAGCGGCGGCGGCCAGCGCCGCGTCGCCTGCGAGCGATTCGACGGTGCCGAGCAGGTGCAGGGCGACCCGGTAGCCGGATTCGACGAGCTCCTGCGCGGCCACGAAACCGTCGCCGCCGTTGTTGCCGGGCCCGCACAGGACGAGGATCGGGTGGCCGTCGGGGACGAGCGCGCGGGCGCGATCGGCGATCGCGCCGCCGGCATGGCGCATCAGGGTGAAGCCGGTGATGCCGCCGGCGATGGCATGGGCATCGCAGGCCCGCATCCCCGCCACGGTCATCAGGTGCGCGTCGCTCATCCAGCCTCTCCCGATATGTTGCCCGCCGGCGCCCGGTTCTGCCCACGAAACGGGATCGGCGTCGCCGGCTGCCGCAACGATTTGCATCGTTTGCACAGAGGGTGGGCGGTTTTAGGAAAATTCCGGTCGCCAACGCCGTGGCGCCCCCGGGGTCTCGGTGCTAGAAAATACCGTTCCGTCACAAGCAGGTCAGGCCCGTTCGGCATGAAGAAGATCGAAGCGATCATCAAGCCCTTCAAGCTCGACGAGGTGAAGGAGGCGCTTCAGGAGGTCGGCCTGCAGGGCATCACCGTGATCGAGGCCAAGGGCTTCGGCCGGCAGAAGGGCCATACCGAGCTCTATCGCGGCGCCGAATACGTGGTCGACTTCCTGCCCAAGGTGAAGCTCGAGATCGTGCTGGCGGATTCGCTGGTGGAAGGCGCCGTGGAGGCGATCCGCAAGTCGGCCCAGACCGGCCGCATCGGCGACGGCAAGATCTTCGTCTCCTCGATCGAAGAGGCGATCCGCATCCGCACCGGCGAGACCGGCGGCGACGCGATCTGACGGCCCGCCGCCGTCCCGCGCCACGGTTCGCGTCCGGGGCTTGCGCGAAGGGCCGCCGTCATACGAGAACGCGCCTGCCGGCCCGGGGCCCCGGGCGCCCGGAAATGCCCGCCGGAGCTTGAGAAAATCCCAACGGTGCTCGGAAAAGGTCCGTTCGGCGTCATCGCCGCGTCGGCGCTTTTCCTGTACACGACACCTCTCGACCGCGGGGCGTGCGAACGGCCCGTGAAATAACCACGGCTGAATGCCGAGCGAGCAAGGAGGCTTCAAGGAATGGCCAAGAAAGCTGCCGACGTCCTCAGAGAGATCAAGGACAACGACGTCAAATACGTCGACTTCCGTTTCACCGACCCGCGGGGCAAGTGGCAGCACGTCACCTTCGACGTCTCCCTCGTCGACGACGAGATCTTTGCCGAAGGCACGATGTTCGACGGCTCGTCCATCGCCGGCTGGAAGGCGATCAACGAATCCGACATGCTGCTGATGCCCGACCCGGCCACCGCCTGCATGGACCCGTTCTTCTCGGCCTCCACCATGTCGATCGTCTGCGACGTGCTCGAGCCCGGCACCGGGGAGCCCTATTCGCGCGATCCGCGCAGCATCGCCAAGAAGGCCGAGGCCTACCTCAAGTCCACTGGCATCGGCGACACCATCTACGTCGGCCCCGAGGCCGAGTTCTTCGTGTTCGACGACGTGAAGTTCGCGGCCGAGCCCTACAACACCGGCTTCAAGCTCGATTCGGTCGAACTGCCGATCAACGGCATGACCGACTACGAGGGCGGCAACCTCGGCCACCGCGTCCAGACCAAGGGCGGCTACTTCCCGGTGCCGCCGCAGGATTCGGCGCAGGACATGCGCGGCGAGATGCTGGCGGCGATGCAGTCCATGGGCGTCACGGTGGAGAAGCATCACCACGAGGTGGCGAGCGCCCAGCACGAGCTCGGCATGAAGTTCGACACGCTGACCCTGCTCGCCGACCACATGCAGATCTACAAGTACTGCATCCACAACGTCGCGCAGAGCTACGGCAAGACCGCGACCTTCATGCCCAAGCCCGTCTACGGCGACAACGGCTCGGGGATGCACGTCCACCAGTCGATCTGGAAGGACGGCAAGCCGGTCTTCGCCGGCAACAAATACGCCGATCTGAGCCAGGAGTGCCTGTGGTTCATCGGAGGCACGATCCGCCACGCCAAGGCGCTCAACGCCTTCACCAACCCCTCCACCAACTCCTACAAGCGCCTGGTGCCCGGCTACGAGGCGCCCGTGCTGCTGGCCTATTCGGCCCGCAACCGCTCCGCCTCCTGCCGCATCCCGTGGACCAACAACCCCAAGGCCAAGCGCGTCGAGGTCCGTTTCCCCGATCCGATGGCCAACCCCTACCTCGCCTTCGCGGCCCTGCTGATGGCCGGCCTCGACGGGATCGTGAACAAGATCGATCCGGGTGCGGCCATGGACAAGGACCTCTACGATCTGCCCCCGCGCGAACTGAAGAAGATCCCCACCGTGTGCGGCAGCTTGCGTGAAGCCCTGTCCAACCTCGACAAGGACCGCACCTTCCTCAAGTCGGGCGGCGTCTTCAACGACGACTTCATCGATTCGTTCATCGAGCTGAAGATGACGGAAGTGATGCGCTACGAGATGACCCCGCATCCGGTCGAGTTCATGATGTATTACTCGCAGTAATCGGTTCCGGGCGCGACGCCCGGATCCGATGCGATCGTCGACGATGCGACGTGGCGCCGGGGCCTCCAACGAGGCTCCGGCGCTTCGCGTTCGGCGACAGGCCCGGCCAGGGACGCCTGCGGCCCGGCTCGCGGCCGGTCGGCGACGGCAGGAACCCGGCCGGGTGGCGGGCCGCCGGAAGCGGCGGTAAACCGGGTCGACGCTCGCTCGCCATGAGCGGCCGGTCGGACGACCGGAGATCGTCCTGCGGGACGCCCCGTCGCCCGCAACCGCCCCGTGGCCGGTCATCCGCATGCTCCATCTCGACCATCTCACGATCATCGCCCCGACCCTGCGGGAGGGGGTGGCGCACGTTCGCGACGCCCTCGGCCTCGACATGCCCTTCGGCGGCCGGCACCCGGAGATGGGCACGGTCAATCACCTGCTCCGCCTCGGCGACGACGTCTTCCTCGAGATCATCGCGGTCGATCCGCAGGCCGCCCGCCCGGACCGTCCGCGCTGGTTCGGCCTCGACGATGCGGACCGGGTCCGGCGCGACTGGGACGCCGGCCGCCGGCTCCGGACCTGGGTCGCGCGAACGTCCGACCTCGGACCGGCGCTGGACCGGATGGCACCCCTGCTGGGACGCCCGCGGCGCGTCTCGCGGGGCGACCGGGTCTGGTCCTTCGGCGTCAGGGACGACGGTGCGCTTCCCCTCGACGGGCTGGCGCCCTGCCTGATCGACTGGGGCGCGCGCGGCTCCCCGGCCGCCGCCATGCCGGACGCCGGTGCCCGCCTGTCCGCCTGTCCGCCTTCGTCGTCGAACACCCCGACCCCGCGCAGGTCGAACGCCTGCATCGCGAGCTCGGCCTCGCCTCGCCGATCGCGATCCGGGCGGGTCCGCAGCTGCGCTACGAGGCCGTCGTCGCGACGCCGGCCGGTCTTCGGACCCTGTGGTAAGGATGCGGGCGGAAACGGGCGATGGCCGGGCAAATCCGCCAGGCTCGCCGCGCCATCTCGGGAGACGCCCATGACCCTCACGATCCCCGTCATCCTCGGCTCCGTCCGCTCGGACCGGCAGGGCCTGCGCGCCGCCCGCTTCCTGATCGCGCAGCTCGAGGCGCGCGGATACGAGGCGCCGCTGGTCGACCCGGCCGTGCTGCAGCTCCCGCTCCTCGACCGGATGTACAAGGAGTACCTCAAGGGCGAGGCGCCCGGGGTGCTGGAGGATCTCGCCGTCCTCTACCGGCGCTCGGATGCCTTCCTGGTGGTCTCGGCCGAGTACAACCATTCCATTCCGCCGGCCCTGTCCAACACCCTCGACCACTTCCTCGAGGAATACGCCTGGCGACCGTCGGCGATCTGCTGCTACTCGGCCGGCCAGTACGGCGGCGTGCGGGCGGCGATGCAATTGCGCGCCATGCTGTGCGAGCTCGGCACCCCGAGCATCCCCTCGCTGCTGCCGATCCCGCGGATCGGCAAGGCCCTCGACGCGGACGGCGCGGCGAAGGAGGAGTGGCTCGGCCGGGCGGCCGCGCGCTTTCTCGACGAACTGGTCTGGTACGCCGAGGCACTGAAGCAGAAGCGTGCGGGTGGGACGCCGTATTGAGACGCGCCCGCGTCGACATTGCCCGGGACGGCCAGCGTTCCCATGTTGCGTGGACGAGTCGAATGGTGTCCCATCGGCTCACCTATTCTTTGCGCGCCTCGTCCGGCGCAGCGAGCCCCCATCCTTGGCCAAGCGCATCCACCCCAACCCGAACGGGCCTGCCTTTCCCTCGCGCGAACAGGTGCTCGCCTTCATCGCCGGGTCGTCCGAAAAGGTCGGCAAGCGCGAGATCGCCCAGGCCTTCGGCATCAAGGGTGCGGCCAAGATCGAGCTGAAGCGGCTGCTCAAGGAGATCGAGGAGGACGGCGAGGTCGAGGGCGGGCGCGGCGGCCTCACGCCCGCCGGGCGCCTGCCGCCGGTGGTGCTGGCCGACATCACCGGCCGCGACCGCGACGGCGAGTTCGTCGCGATGCCCGCCGAATGGGACCACGCCAAGGGCCCGCCCCCGAAGATCCGCGTCGAGATCCCCCGCGGCGGCCGCAAGCCCGGACGGCCGGCGCCGGGGATCGGCGACCGCGCGCTCCTGCGCGTCGAGCAGGAAGAGGGCGACCGCGGCCGCTACGCCGGCCGCATCGTCAAGGTGATCGGCAAGAACAAGGCCGACGTCATCGGCGTCTACCGCACCGGCCGGGACGGCGGCCGCATCGTGCCCGTGGAGAAGCGGGCGCAGGGGCGCGAGATCGCGATCCCCGCCGGCGAAGAGGGCACGGCGCGCGACGGCGACCTCGTCAGCGTCACGCTCACCCGCGAGACCCGGTTCGGCCTGCCGCAGGGGCGGGTGCGCGAGCGCCTGGGGTCGCTGGGCTCCGAGAAGGCGGTGAGCCTGATCGCGCTCCATCTCCACCACATCCCGCACGTGTTCGCAGCCGATACCCTGGCGGAGGCCGACGCGGTGAAGGCCGCCGGCCTGAAGGGCCGCGAGGATTGGCGCGACCGGCCGCTGCTGACCATCGATCCGCCCGACGCCAAGGACCACGACGACGCCGTGATGGCGGTGCCCGACGACGACCCGGACAATCCGCAGGGGTTCGTCGTCACCGTCGCCATCGCCGATGTGGCGGCCTACGTCCGCGCCGGCACCGCGCTCGACCGCGAGGCGCTGATGCGCGGCAACTCGGTCTATTTCCCCGACCGGGTGGTGCCGATGCTGCCCGAGCGCATCTCCAACGACCTCTGCTCGCTGCGCCAGGGCGAGGACCGCCCGGCGCTGGCGGTGCGCATGGTGATCGGCGCCGACGGGGTGAAGCGCCGCCATACCTTCCACCGCGTGATGATGCGCTCGACGGCGAAACTCGCCTACGCGCAGGCGCAGGCCGCCATCGACGGGCACCCCGACGACACGACGGCGCCGCTCGTCGAGACCGCCCTGCGGCCGCTCTGGGGCGCCTACGCGGCCCTCGTGAAGGCCCGCGAGGCGAGGGGGCCGCTCGCCCTCGACCTGCCCGAGCGCAAGGTGCTGCTGACCGCCGACGGGGCCGTCGACCGCGTCGTGGTGCCCGCCCGCCTCGACGCCCACCGGCTGATCGAGGAGTTCATGATCCTCGCCAACGTCGCCGCCGCCGAGACCCTGGAACAGGCCCGTCAACCGCTGATCTACCGCGTCCACGACGAACCGGCCCTGGAGAAGATGCGGGCTCTGGGCGAAGTGCTGGCCTCCATCGGCATCAAGCTGCCCAAGGAAGGCGCCCTGCGCCCGGCCCTGTTCAACCGCATCCTCGGCCTGGTGGCCGAGACCGAGCACGCCCTGTTCATCAACGAGGTGGTTCTGCGCAGCCAGGCGCAGGCGGTCTACGCGAGCCAGAACCTCGGGCACTTCGGGCTGAACCTGCGCCGCTACGCCCATTTCACCTCGCCGATCCGGCGCTACGCCGACCTCATCGTCCACCGCGCGCTGATCACCGCCTGCCGGCTCGGGAGCGACGGCCTGTCGTCCGACGTCACGATCGGCGCCCTCGACCGGATCGGCGAGCAGATCTCCGCGGCCGAGCGCCGGGCGATGGCGGCCGAGCGCGAGACCATCGACCGGCTGATCGCGCACCACCTCGCCGACAAGGTCGGGGCCACCTTCACCGGGCGGATCTCCGGGGTCACGCGCTCCGGGCTCTTCATCAAGCTCGACGACACCGGAGCCGACGGCTTCGTGCCGATCTCGACCCTCGGGGCCGATTACTACCGCCACGACGAATCGCGCCATGCCCTGGTGGGCGAGCGCAGCGGGGAGACCCATCGCCTGGGCGATCCCGTCGAGGTGAGGCTGGTGGAGGCCGCCGCCGTGGCCGGCGCCCTGCGCTTCGAACTGCTGTCGGAGGGCCGCGCCCGCGAGGACAAGCGCGCCACCGCGCCGGGCTCGCGGCCGGTCCGCCGGGCCGGCGTCCCCGGCCGGCCCGCCGGCATCCGCAACACCGGGTCGCGCCACCGCGGCTCGCGCCGCTGAGGCGAACGGGTTAAGCTCGTCGCATGGCCGTTCAGGACGACGATATGACGACGCCAAGTGCGACGACCGCTCCGACCGTCAGAAAAGGACTGGTCCGCTCCATGGCGACCGGCTTCCTCGGCCGGTGCCCGCATTGCGGCGAGGGCAAGATCTTCGGCCGCTTCCTGAAGGTGCGGCCCGAGTGCGAGGCCTGCGGGCTCGAGATGCATCACCACCGGGCCGACGACCTGCCGCCCTACATCGTGATCTTCATCGTCGGGCACATCGTCGGCTACGCGCTCCTGAAGATGGAGACCGAATACGACGTGCCCTTGTGGTTCCAGCTCAGCTTCTGGCCCATCGTCACCCTGATCATGGCGATGGCGCTGCTGCAGCCGGTGAAGGGTGCCGTGGTGGGCCTGCAATATGCGCTTGGCATGCATGGCTTCGCCACGCTACCGCTGCCCCGCGCCGAGGCGGCGGTGCGGCCCGAGGACCTGCAGCATGGACCCGATTTCCGGCGCGGACCCGGCGACGACAGAACCCCCGGCCTCGGCCACGCCTGAGCGGGGCGGGCGCCCGCCAGCCGCGCGGCCGCGCAACGCCGCCACCCTCATCCTCGTGGACCGCAAGGGCCGCACGCCCAAGGTGCTGATGGGCCGGAGGCACGCCGGCCTCGCGTTCATGCCGGGCAAATTCGTCTTCCCCGGCGGGCGTATCGAGACTTGGGACCGGCACATGCCGGTGGCCGGCGCGCTCTCGGCCAGGGCCGAGGCCGCCCTGACGGCCCAGGTGGTGCGCCCGCCCCATCATCTCGGCCGATCCCTCGCCCTGGCGGCGATCCGCGAGACCTACGAGGAGACGGGCCTGCTCCTGGGCACCCGCGACTACGGCGCGCCCGAGGACGTACCGGACGGCCCCTGGGCGGCGTTCCGGGACAACGGCGTCCTGCCCGACCTGGAGGCGATGCATCTCGTCGCCCGGGCCATCACCCCGCCGGGGCGGCCGCGCCGGTTCGACACCCGCTTCTTCGCCATCGACCGCACGGCGGTGGCGGGCGAGACGCCCGGCGTGGTGACACCCGACTCCGAACTCGTCGAACTCGTCTGGGTGAACCTGTCCCAGGCGCGCAAGCTCGACCTGCCGCGCATCACCGACGTCATTCTCGGCGACCTGGAAGCGCAGGTCGCCGGCGGCTTCGCGCCCTATCTGCCGATCCCGTTCTACTTCGAGCGTCGGGGCCAGCGGCAGCGCGTGCTCCTCTGACGGGCGGCCGGCAGCGGGCCGGCAGGCCGCGCCACGCGCTCGATCGCCGTTCGGGCTCGCGGATCAGGACCGGCGCGGCTGAGGCGCGTCCTGGATCGCAGCCGCATGGTACCAGCTGCCGCTGAAGTCGCAGACCGGCACCTGCTGGGCGTCCTGGGCGGATCCGGACTTGAGGCCGGACGGCTGCCCCGAGCCGGTTGCCCGCGTCCGCGGCACGAAGGCGTAGATCTTGGCGGTTTCGCGCGTATTGCTGATCGTCATCGGTGCTGTCTCTCTATGGCGCCGGAGCGTATGGCGCTCGATATGACGTGATCATAGCCCAATTCTGACCCCGATTGCACGGTTTACTTCCATCTATTCCGATGAGTGCGATCATTATGAGCATGCCGTATTTTAAATCAGGCCGTAGAGCGCGAGTTTGATCACAGTTTAACGATGCGCATATTTCCATCACCTTTTATCGATGCGAGAAAAAGCGGCAGACACGCGACGAGATCGATATTGCGATGCAAAAGGATCTACGCGCACCCTCGAGGAGCGAGGGCTTCGTCCGGCGTGGTCATCGCTCCGGCCGCAAGTCTTTCGCAAGGGCGGGGGGCGTAGGGACAGGTCGGGTTCGCCGTCCCGGAGCCGGTGCAAGAGATGCATTCGAGACAGACATGCACTTGAGACAGACATGGATCTGAGACTCCGTCTCGACGGTCGCGCCCCGCGCCGCTGGCACGCGACGCTGATGACGCGTCTGATGCGGCTGCCCGGCATCGCGCTCGACCTCGATGCCTCGCCCGGCCCCGGCGGCCTGCCGGACAACGCGGCCCTGCTGTTCCGCCTCGAAGCGCTCATCGGGCGCGTGCCGGCGAACGGCCCCTCGGCCCCGCTGCCACCGGACGCGCTCAGGGCCTATCCGGCACCGCGCGACGCGACGCCCGACCTCGTGATCGACCTGTGCGGCGATGTCGTCGCCGGCGCCGCCCCGCGGGTCTGGACGCTGCGCTTCGACGGGGTCGCCGGCGAAGAGGGCCTGCTCGCCTGCCTCCTCGACGGACGGATGCCGGTGGCGACCCTGGCGGAGGACGGCCGCACCCACGTCGCGGCCCGGCTCGGCACCGAATCGATCGGTGCCGCGCTGATCTCCTTCGAAGACGCCCTCGCCCGCGTCACGACGCTCATCGTGGCGGCGGTGTCGCAGCACGAGCCCGCCATGCCGCAGGGCGGGGCCGTTGTGCCCACCCCGCCGCCGCCGCCCGACCTCGGGCTGCCGGCCCTCGCCCGGCGCGCGACGCGGATGCTGGCCTGGGCGGTACTGCGGCGGATCTACCACCTGTGCTACCGGGCGCCGCACTGGCGTGTCGGCTGGCGTCACCTGACCGGGCCCGACCTCGTCGACCTCAGGGCCCTGCCGGGGACCGGCTGGCACGACCTGCCCGACGACGGCCACCGCTTCTACGCCGACCCCTTCGCCATCGACCACGGCGGCCGCACGGTGCTGTTCGTGGAGGATTACGAGCACGCCCGCGGCAAGGCGATCATCTCGGCTGTGGCGTTCGACGAGAACGGTCCGGTGGGTACGCCGGTCCCGGTCCTCGACGAGCCCTACCACCTCTCCTACCCGTTCGTGTTCGCCCGCGACGGGCAGGTCTGGATGATCCCGGAGGGCTCGGCCAACGGCACCGTCGACCTCTACCGCGCCACCGCCTTTCCCGGCGGCTGGGTGAAGGAGGCGACCCTGCTCTCCGGCCTGACCGCCGGCGACGTGACCCTGCTCGAACACGCCGGGCGCTGGTGGATGTTCGCCACCGTGCGCGACGTCCACGCCGACCACGACGGCGGCCCGGTGCGCGGTTCCTATTCCGACGCCCTGCATCTGTGGTCCGCCCCGGATTTCCGGGGGCCCTGGACCGCGCATGCCCACAACCCGGTGCTCATCGACATCGCCTCGGCCCGCCCGGCCGGCCACATCGTCGCCCGCGACGGCGTCCTGATCCGCCCGGTGCAGGACGGACGGCGCGGTTACGGCGAGGCCCTGGCGCTGGCCCGGATCGACCGCCTCGACGACGACGGATTCGGCCAGACCGTCGAGACGACCGTCCGGGCCGGGCCCGGCTGGCGCGGCAAGCGCTTCCACACCCTCAACCGGTCCGAGCGGTTCGAATTCATCGACGGCTCCGGTCGCGCCCCGCGCTGGCCCATCCGCGGGCACGGTTGAAGCCGACTCTTCATCCGGACCTCGACGAAGAATTGTATCGACCGACGATTCGATGCGGGAACCAAGGCGCTCGCGGTGCGGTTGCGGAACGTCGAAACGACACGGGGCCCAGGCTGCCGGTCCGTTCGGTGTTCATCAGCCTTCCCGAACCGCCGGTCCGGCCCACCGACCACGCCTGCTCCGAGAGCCCGCTTTCGGACGGGGCCGTCATCGGGCCCGCCCCACGGCCGATCACGTCAGGACCACCGATGACGGCACAGCCTTCCTCCGATCAGCACGTCCGCACGCCCTCGGCCCGGTCCCTGCGCGGCCTCGACGCCCTCAACTTCTTCCTCGCCGACGTGCGCGACGGCCTCGGCCCCTATCTGGCCATCTACCTCATCGCCGTGCGCGGCCCCGACCAGGGCTGGAACGAGGCGACCACGGGCCTGATCATGACCATCGCCGGCATCGCCGGCCTCATCGCGCAGACGCCGGCCGGCGCCCTGATCGACCGCAGCAGCCACAAGCGCGCCATCGTCATCGCCGGCGCCCTGGCGGTGACGGCGAGCTGCCTGACACTGCCCTTCGTGTCGAACTTCTACGTCGTGGCCGCCACCCAATCGGTGGCCGGCATCGCCGGGGCGGTGTTCCCGCCCGCGCTAGCCGCGATCACGCTGGGCGTCGTCGGCCCGAAGATGTTCGCCAAGCGCATCGGCCGCAACGAGGGCTTCAACCACGCCGGCAACGCGGTCTCGGCGGCCATCGCCGGCTCGACCGCCTACTTCTTCGGGCCGATCGTGGTGTTCTGGCTGATGGCGGTGCTGGCGGTCCTCAGCGTCGGCGCGATGCTGATGGTGTCGGCCGACGCCATCGACGACGATCTCGCCCGCGGCCTCGACGAGAAGGCCGGACAATCGGACGAGCAGGCCTCCGGCATCGGCGCCCTGCTGCAGAACCGCTACCTGATGCTGTTCGCGGTGCTGGCGGCGATCTTCCACCTCTCCAACGCGGCGATGCTGACCTCGGTCGGGCAATTGCTGACGAAGCTCGCCGGCAAGGAGAGCGCGACGTCGCTGATCTCCGTCTGCATCGTGGCGGCGCAATTCGTGATGGTGCCGGTCGCCGTCTTCGTCGGCGCCAAGGCGGACGCCATCGGGCGCAAGCCGATCTTCCTCGTGGCGTTCGGCGTCCTCGCCCTGCGCGGCGCGCTCTATACCGTCTCGGACAACCCCTACTACCTCGTCGGCGTCCAGCTCCTCGACGGGGTCGGGGCCGGCATCTACGGGGCGCTGTTTCCCATCGTGGTCGCCGACCTCACCCGCGGCACCGGGCGCTTCAACGTCTCGCAGGGTGCGGTCGCCACCACGCAGGGGCTCGGCGCCTCGTTCTCGGCGACGCTGGCCGGCCTCATCATCGTCTCGGCGGGCTATTCCACCGCCTTCCTGGTGCTGGCGGGCATCGCCGCGGCGGGCTTCGTGCTCTACCTCGTCGCGATGCCCGAGACCTACGGCTACGCCCCGCCGACCTCGTCGGGCACGAAGGACGGCGGCCGACGGCCGGTGGCGACGCCCGCGGAATAGGGCCTCGCCCGGTCGGTGCTATCCTCCCCGCGCGACGAAGAGAGATCGTGCCGGGGAGGGCGGAATGCGGGTGATGGTTCTGGTCAAGGCGACCACCGAGAGCGAGGCGGGCGTCATGCCCTCGCCCGTCCTCCTCGAGGCGATGGGACGCTACAACACCGACCTGATCGAGGCTGGCATCCTGAAGGCGGGGGAGGGCCTCCGCCCGACCTCCAGGGGCAAGAGGGTGGCGTTCGACGGGGCGGATCGCACCGTCGTCGACGGGCCGTTCCCCGGGCCGCACGACCTCGTCGCCGGTTTCTGGCTGTGGGAGGTCGACGACCTGGACCAGGCGGTGGAATGGGTGAAGCGGTGCCCCAACCCGATGCTTGGCCCCAGCGTCATCGAGATCCGGCCGCTGTTCGAGCCTTCGGATTTCGACGTCGATCCCGCCTCCTGATCCGTCGGGACGAAGCATCGTCGGATAGGATTTATTTCACGTGAAACACATCCTTCCGGCCCGATCCGCCGGGAGGCCCGCGCCGGGCGATAGCCCGGCCGGGGGATGGCCAAAGAGATGGCAAGGTCCGTGCAAAGGGGGGATCGCCCGAGCGGCCGAGCGGCCGCGAACGCGCCGATGCACGACCGGGGGCCCGATGCTGCACCATCGCCTGCTGGGCTATCTCGACGAGGTCGCCCGCAGCGGCTCGATCCGCGCCGCGGCGGCGCGCCTCGACGTGGCGTCGAGCGCGATCAACCGCCAGATCCTCGCCCTCGAGGCGCAGATGGGCACGCCGCTGTTCGAGCGGATGCCGCGGGGCCTGCGCCTCACCGCCACCGGCGAGATCCTGATCCGCCACGTCCGCGACACCCTGCGCGGCCACGAGCAGGCGCTGGCCCAGGCCGCCGCCCTCAAGGGGCTCAGCCGCGGACGGGTGACGATCGCCACCATGGCCGGCCTCGCCGCCGGATTGCTCGCCGACGTGATCCGCGAGTTCCGCGAGACCCATCCCGACATCGTGGTCACGGTGCTCGTCCTGCCGGCCGAGGGCATCGTCGCGGCACTCCTGGCCGGCGAGGCGGACCTGGCGCTGGCCTACCGGTTGCCGTCGCATCCGCGCCTGACCTGCATCGCCGCCTTCGAGCATCACCTCGGGGCCGTGATGGCGCCGACGCACCCCTTGAACGGGCGCGACCGCCTGCGGCTGGCGGACTGCCTCGCCTATCCGCTGGTGGTCGCCGAGCCATCCATGGCCCTGCGCGACGTCCTCGACGACCTGGTGCCGCCAGGGCTCGCCCTCACGCCGGCGGTGGAGACCAATTCCATCGAATTGATGAAACGCCTGGCGATGACGGCGCCGCACATCGCCTTCGTCAACCTGCCGGACGTCTGCGACGAGATCCGCCGCGGCGTCCTCGCCTTCATGCCGCTCACCGAAGCCAGCGCCGTTACCCAGACCGCCCGCCTGATGCAGCGGTCGCGCGCGCATCTCGACGGCCCGACCCACCTCGTGGCCCGGCGCATCGAGGCCGCCTTCGACATCCACGATTCCGCAGACTGATGCGCGACCGGCCCGATCCCGCGGACGGCGGGGCCCAAGGGCGGAACCCGCCGATGTCCACCCCGTCCCGGACCGATGCCGCCCGGTCTAAGTCCTTGCCATGACGTGGGTGCTGGTGACAGGTCCGATGGCGCGGCCTATCAAGGCGCGAAGCGGCATGCCCGAGTCGTCGGGGAACGGCCCTGCCGTCCCTTGGCAGTCCGCACCCATCGGCGGACCACGCGCCGGACCGGTGCACGCGTCGACGAGGCCGGCCTCGAACAGGAACCAGAGGGTCACAACGGATGCGCATCGCTATCGTAGGGTCCGGCTACGTCGGCCTCGTCTCGGGAACCTGCTTTGCCGATTTCGGACACGACGTGATCTGCGTCGACAAGGACCCGGCCAAGATCGAGGCCCTGAAGGCCGGCCGCATGCCGATCTACGAGCCCGGGCTGGAGGCGCTAGTGGCCGACAACGTGCGCCAGGGCCGCCTCAGCTTCACCACGGACTTCGCGCCGGCGGTGGAGCAGGCCGATGCGGTCTTCATCGCGGTGGGCACGCCCTCACGCCGCGGCGACGGTTTCGCCGACCTCACCTACGTCTTCGCGGCCGCCCGCGAGATCGCGGCATCGCTCACCGGCTACACGGTGGTGGTCACCAAATCGACGGTTCCGGTGGGCACCGGCGACGAGGTCGAGCGCATCATCCGCGAGGCGCGACCCGAGGCGGACGTCTCCGTTGTTTCCAACCCTGAGTTCCTGCGCGAAGGCGCGGCGATCGAGGACTTCAAGCGCCCCGACCGCATCGTCATCGGCAGCGAGGATCCGCGCGCCACCGAGCTCATGGCCAAGGTCTATCGGCCGCTCTACCTCAACCAGGCGCCGATCCTGGTCACCGGCCGCCGCACCGCCGAACTGACGAAATACGCCGCCAACGCCTTCCTCGCTACCAAGATCACCTTCATCAACGAGATCGCGGACCTGTGCGAGCAGGTCGGCGCCAACGTCCAGGAGGTCGCCCGCGGCATCGGCCTCGACAACCGCATCGGGGGCAAGTTCCTCCATGCCGGCCCGGGGTACGGCGGCTCATGCTTTCCCAAGGACACACTGGCCCTCGTCAAGACCGCGCAGGACGCAGGCACCCCCGTTCGCCTCGTGGAGACGGTGGTCTCGGTCAACGACCAGCGCAAGCGGGCAATGGCCCGGCGCGTGGTGGCGGCCTGCGGCGGCTCGGTGCGGGGCAAGACGATCGCCATCCTCGGCCTCACCTTCAAGCCCAACACCGACGACATGCGCGATGCGCCGTCCCTGTCGATCATCACCGCCCTCCAGGACGGCGGCGCGCGCATCGTCGCCTACGATCCGGAGGGCATGGAGCAGGCCGGCCTGATGCTGTCGAACGTCACCTACGCGCAGGATGCCTATACCTGTGCCGAGGGTGCGGACGCCGTGGTCATCGTGACGGAATGGAACGCCTTCCGGGCGCTGGATCTCGCCCGCCTGCGCGAGATCATGGCCGCCCCGGTGCTCGTGGACCTGCGCAACGTCTACACGCCGGCCGAGGCGATGCAGCAGGGCTTCCACTACACCGGCATCGGCATCACGTCGAATACGGCGGTCGACGCCGCCGGGTGATGCGGCCGCCGCCCGCGGCGCAGGTGCCGGTAACCGCCGACCTCTGAATTGGCCGGCCTCAGAACTTGCCGGCCTCAGAACTTGCCGAGCATCGGAAAGTCGACGCTGAGGGTCGATTCGGCCGCGAGCGGCGCCTCGCGCTTGCGCGGCTTGCGGTTGATCACCTGCTTGAGCTTGGACTTGAGCACCGACATGTCGAACGGCTTGAGGATGAAGGCGTCCGCGCCGGCCTGGTGAGCGAGGTTGATGTCCTCGAACTCGAACGAGGCCTCGGTGAGGATGAAGGGGGTGTTCATCAGGGCGTCGTCCCCCCGGATCTCGCGCAGGAGCGAGAGACCGTCCATCGGCTCCATGTCGAGGTCGGCGATGACGAGGGCGTACTTGCGCTGCCGAAGCCGCTCGAGGGCCTCCAATCCGTCGGTCACCCCCTCGACGTCCGGAAACCCGAGGCGGTTCATGAGCAGGATGACCAGGCGGAGAAGCTTCTCCTGGTCGTCGACGATGAGAATCGGGGGCGTCTCGCTCATGGCGTCTTGGACTCGAGGTGGTCACGGCCCCGAAGATCGGAGTCAGGATATCGGATGACGGCGGTGTTCGTGGTCATACGAATAGGTGATCGATGCCCTGCTTCGACATCGACTCGGTCTGGAGCGCGAGGGCGAGGGACTGGATCGAGATCGCGCGCGGCGTGCCGCGCTGGAACATCGGCAGGAGGTTGGCCTTCTGGAACAGGGCGTCGTTGGCGGGATTGCGCACGCAGGTGGAAAAGGAGTTCACGAACTCCCGCTTCACGATCTCCCGCCATTCGACGATCTGGACGTCGCGGTGGCGCGTATCGACGTTGATGCGCCCGAAGGTGTCGTTGACCGACATCCGCTCGCCTTCGATGATCTGGGCCGCGAAGTTCTGCTCGACGATCAGAAAGCTCGTGATGACAGAGAACTCGTTCTTCTTCTGCGCCTGACGGGTGATCTCGCCGAGTTCGCGAGAGCGCGTCAGTGCATCGGCGGCCAGGTTCAGCCGCGAGAAGTAGATGAGGTGGACGAGGGTCGTCCGCTTGTTTTTCATCGAACCTGGTCCAGTGGTCACCGCCGGGAACGCTACAGCCATCGGCCATAACGCCGCGTAAACGCGCTCAAAGACCGGCAAATCCTGCCGGGACCGGGCCGCGGACCGGCGTTTTCTGCCGCCCCGCCAGCCGCGATCGTGAATCATATCAATGGCTTGGTCTCGGCACGGGGCTTGCGCCGGCTGGTCCCGGGATCGGTCCGCGCTTCGGCCGCTCCCCGACGAACGGTCATGCGCGAGAGGTTTTGCCGGCCATGGATGTCTTCACCGCCCTGCAGACGGCCGTATCCGGCCTGAAAGCCCAATCGTTCTCGCTCAACAACATTTCGGGCAACATCGCGAACTCGCAGACGACCGGCTACAAGCGGATCGACACGAACTTCGTCGATCTCATCGCCGAACAGCAGCCCGGCCGCCAGGTGGCGGGCTCGGTCCTGGCCGATTCGCGCCTGACCACCACGATCCAGGGCGGCCTCAACGCCACCAACGTCGGCACCAACATCGCCCTCAACGGCGACGGCTTCTTCACGGTCCAATCCAAGACCAGCGACGCCAACGGGCAGCCGACCTTCTCGACCGCCGAGAAATTCACCCGGCGCGGCGACTTCGCCCCCGACAAGGACGGCTACCTCGTCAACGGCGCGGGCTCCTACCTCAAGGGCTCGACCCTCGACCCCGCCACCGGCCAGGCCTCCTCCGAGGGGCCGATCAAGATCTCGAACGCCCTCCTGGCGGCACAGCCGACCAGCACGATCACCTATTCGGCCAACCTGCCGAAGGTGCCGGCGACCACCAACGCCTCGGCCGCCTTGCCCGGTTCGGAGCTCCTGGCGCCGTTCGGGACCGCCCCCAACCAGCGCGACCCGCGCATCCTCAGCGGCACCGGGACCGCGAGCGTGGCCGCGGGCGACGCGCAGAGCCTCGTCAACAACAGCGTGGTCGGCCCGACCATGACCCTGTACTCGGCCAGCGGCGGCCCGGTGAGCCTGGCGACGCGCTGGGCCAAGGTGCAGACGGGCGAGCCCGCCACCGGGACCGCGGCCGCCACCGACGACGTCTGGAACCTGTTCTACGCCAACAACAGCACAGCGGGCCTCAACCAGTCGCCCTGGACCAACGCGGGGACCGCCTTCGGCTTCAACGCCAGCGGGCAGCTCACCGCACCGGCCGCAACCTCGATCACGGTTCCCGACGTGACCATCGACGGGATCAACCTCAACGACCTCACCCTGCGCTTCGGCAGCGGCGGGCTGACCCAGTACAACACGTCCGACGGGCGGGTGACGACCAACACCCAGCAGCAGGACGGCTATGCCTCGGGATCGCTCATCAGCACCGAAGTGACCGAAGACGGCACGATCGCGGGCACCTACAGCAACGGCAGCACCCTGTCCCTGGCCAAGATCAACGTCGTGCAGTTCACCAACTCCGACGGGCTGAAGTCGGATTCCGGCGGCAACTACGAGCAGACCATCGACTCGGGTCCGCCCCTGGTGGGCCTGAAGGGATCGACGGTCATCGGCGGCACCATCGAGCAGTCGAATACGGACATTGCGAGCGAATTTTCGAAGATGATCGTAACCCAACAGGCGTATTCGGCCAACACCAAGGTCATGTCCACCGCGCAGGACATGATGTCGGCGCTGATCAATATCATTCGCTGATCGCGGAAGAGGGTCTGCCGGCCCGAGCACCGGGCCGGAACACGGATCGGATTTTCGGCAGATGCCCGGTGCGAGGGCAATTTCTTAGAGACTCGGGCCGGATATCCTATCCGGTCAAGGCCTCGACGACCGCGAACGGAGGGACGAGATGGCCACCAACGCCCTGAACACGGCCACCGCCGGCCTGCGGGTGACCCAGGCCGCCATCGGCGTCGTCTCCCAGAACATCGCCAACGTCGGGACCGCCGGCTACGTCAAGCGGACGTTGTCCACGGTCAGCGACGGCGTCGGCAATTCGGGCGTCGCCACCGGCCTGATCAACCGCACCCTCGACGAGGCGGCCCAGACACAGCTGCGCCTGGAGACCTCGGGCTCCGCCTACACCGGCCGGATCGCCGACGTGCGCGGCCAGCTCGACAAGCTCTACGGACAGCCGGGCAGCGCCACCGCCCTCGACGGCGTCGTCAACGGCTTCGCCCAGGCGCTACAGGGGCTGGCCGCCGATCCGACCTCACCGCCGGCCCGTTCGACGGTGGTCGACCGGGCATCGAGTCTCGCCGCGAAGATCGGCGGCATCGCGCAGGGCGTGCAGAACCTGCGCGGCGCCGCCGAGTCCCAGCTCGCCACCGAGGTTCGCGACGTCAACGACCTCCTCAGCGCGATCGCAAACCTCAACACCAAGATCGTCGCCTCGGGCGACGATTCCGCCAAGGCCGACCTCCTCGACCAGCGCGACCAGAAGGTCACGACCCTCGCGAGCTTCCTCGACGTCAAGACGGTTCCCCAGCGCGACGGCTCGGCCACCATCGTCACCGGCTCCGGGCTGACCCTGGTGGAACGGGCGGTGGCGACGACCCTGAGCTTCGACCAGCGCCCGGCGATGACCCCGGAGGCGAGCTATTCCACCGATCCGGCCAAGCGCGGGGTCGGCACCATCATCGCCCGCCAGCCGGGGGGGGCGGGCATCGACCTCATCGCCGACGGCGGCATCGGCTCGGGCTCCCTGGCGGCGGGGATCGAGCTGCGCGACACCATCCTGCCCCAGGCACAGCGCCAGCTCGACGATCTCGCCGCCGGGCTCTCGCGCAGCTTCTCCGACCGGCAGGCCACCGGGACGGCCGTCACCGCGGGCACCGCCTCGGGCTTCGACATCGACCTGACCGGCCTGAGCGCCGGCAACGCGATCACCCTGAGCGTCCGGGACGCGGCGGGCACGCAGCGCAACCTGATCCTGGTGCCCTCGAACCTGCGGCCGGCGCCCGCCGTGAGCGCGTCCGACACCAGCGACCCGTCCGCGACGGTGATCGGCTTCAGCCTGCCCACCAGGCCGGGCGACCCGAGCGTCGCCGACACGCTCGCGGGCCTCTTGAGCCCGACCTATTCCGTCACCGCCCAGCCCGGCGCCGGGGCCTTGCGCATCCTGAGCGATCCGGCCGCGAACGCGCCGACCCTGCTCGCCACGAGCGCCAGCGTGACGGTGCCGCGCAGCGGCGGCGACACCCAGACCGGCCAGCCGCAGTTCGCGCTGTTCGTCGACGGCGCCCGGTCGGGCAAGCTCTTCACCGGATCGATCGACGGGGGCAGCCAGCTCACCGGCTTCGCCCAGCGCATCGCCATCAACCCGTCGGTGGCGCAATCCACCGCCACCCTCGTCAACACCAGCCCCACCACCCAGAACGGCGACACCACCCGCCCCGATTTCCTCTACGACGCCCTGACGCGCACCAACCGCACCTTCTCGGCGGCCAGCGGCATCGGCGGCATCAATGCGCCCTTCGTCGACAGCGTCCAGGGGTTCGCGCAGCGCATCGTCGACGCGCAAGGGGCGGGGGCGGCCAATGCCAAGGACCTCGACGAGGGCCAGACCATCGCGCTCTCCACCGCCCAGAGCCGCTTCGCGTCGAAATCCGGCGTCAAGATCGACGACGAGATGTCGACCCTCATCCAGCTCCAGACCGCCTACACCGCCAACGCCCGGGTGCTCACCGCCGCCCGGGACATGCTTGACACCCTGATGCGGATCTAGCGCGCTGCGGGGCGTGCCCCCGTTCCGCCGGCTCATCCCATCCGTGACCGCATCCGAGGCCCGCCATGTCCATCTCGCCCTTCACCGCCGGCACCTACGTCTCGGACCGGAACGCCGCCAACCTGGTGTCGATCAAGAACCGCCTCGACGGCCTCTCGACGCAGCTCGCCACCCAGCAGACCGCCGACAGCTACGGCGGCCTCGGGTCCGCCCGCACCACCAGCCTCTCGGCCCATGCCACCCTCTCGGCGCTGGACGGCTACGACGCGGCCATCGCCGGCGCCACCACGCGCGTCAACCTCGCCACCACCAGCGTCACCCAGGTCGCGACGCTGGGGGACGGCGTGCGCGCCTCCCTCGCCGCGGCGGGCACCTTCGGCACCGGCCCGTCGGTGGACACCGCCACCAAGATCGCCCGCAGCAATCTCGACGCGGCCCTCGACGCGCTCAACCAGCAGGCGGCCGGCCGCTACCTGTTCGGCGGCCGCGAGACCGATCGGCCGCCGGTGGCCGCCAGCGCCGCGATCCTCGACGGCGACCCCGTGCTCGGCCGCGACGGCCTCCGGGACGTCATCGCCGAGCGCAAGGCCGCCGACGGCGCCTTCAGCCCCGGCCGTGGCGGCCTCGCCGTGGGCAGCGCCGGCCCGGGCAGCGTGACGCTGTCGGAAGCCGCCACCGTCGCCGGCGACGGCGGCAAGGCCGCCGCCGACCGCGCCAACTTCGGCTTCTTCATCGGGTCAGTGACGAGTTCGCGCCCGGCCGCGATCCAGGCGACGCGCACCGCGGCGGTGGCCCCCACCGTGACCCCGAGCTTTTCGAGCCAGCCCAACGACGGCGACCTGGTGCGCGTGAGCGTCAACCAGCCCGACGGCAGCCAGCTGTTGGTGGATTACACCGCGCGCACCACCCCGACGCCGGGCACCAACGAGTTCGCCATCGGCACTTCCGCGAGCGAGGCCGCCGCCAACCTCTCGGCGAGCCTGTCGGGCAAGGCCGTGGCCGCGGCCCAGAGCGGGACCCCTCCCGGCGTGGACCTCGCCTTCTCCGGCGGTGCGCCCGCCAGCGTCGCGCTCTCCGTCTCCGGCACGACGCGCCCGGTCGACGGGGACACCGTGACGGTGGCGCTGGGCATGCGCGACGGCACCACCACCACCATCACGCTGACCGCCAAGTCGACCACCGCGACCGGCGGCAGCGGGCAGTTCCGGATCGATGCCGACCCGGCGGTGACCGCGCAGAACATGCAGGCGGCGCTCGCGAACGCCCTGAAGACCAGCGCGGCCACCACCCTGGCCGCGTCCTCCTCGACGATCGCGGCCCAGGACTTCTTCGCCGGCTCGAAGCAGACGGCCTTCGCCCCGCGCCGGGTCGACACCGCCAACGGCGGCTTCGTCTCGGAACCCGCGACGGCGGCGGCCAAGACCGTGATCTGGTACACCGGCGACGACACCTCCGCCGACCCGCGCACCACCGCCGCGGTCCAGGTCGACGCCAGCCGCAAGGTCGGCATCGGCGCCCAGGCCAACGAGGCGCCGATCCGGGCCGTCCTGGCGGGGATCGCCGCCCTGGCGGCCGAGCGTTTCACCGACACCTCCGCCGGCACGCCCGACAATGCCCGCTACCAGGCCCTGGCCGAGCGCTCGCGCACGGTCCTGGCGTCCGACCGGGCGGCGGGCAGCATCGAGAGCATCGCGAGCGACCTCAGCCTCGCCGCCCGCAACATGCAGGACGCCAAGGCCGAGAACGGTGCCACCCGCGCCGTCCTGCAGGACACCCTCGACGGCATCGACACCGTCGACGTCAACGAGGTGACGGCCAAGCTCCTGGCGCTCCAGACCCAGCTGCAGGCGAGCTACCAGGTCACCTCGACCCTCTCGAAACTCACCCTGGTCAACTACATGAGCTGACGCCGCAATGGGTCAGCGCGGCGTCGTCGGGATACCCGCGATCGGGCATTCCTCGGTCCCGACGCCGGGCCGGGTGACGGCGTGGACCGCCTCGCGGGTACCCTCCGGGTCCTCGATCCAGCGACGGTAGAAGTCGTAGGGGCATTCGGCCTTGCCGTGCTCGTTCTCCTTCGAGTTGATCATGCCCGTGTAGCCGCGGTGCAGGAGCTTGAAGAGGTGGTTCTCGGACTGCATGTGCGTGCGCGCATCGCGGATCAGGAACTTCGAGAGCGAGGCGTATTGGATGCCCATCTCCTCCGTGCCGCATTCGCCGAGCGTCCGGCCGTCGAACCCGATGATCGCGGAGTGGCCGAAGTAGGTGTAGACGCCGTCGAAACCCGCCGCGTTGGCCACGGCGACGTAGCAGTTGTTGGCGAAGGCCATCGCCTTCGACATCAGGATCTGCTGCTCCTTGGCCGGATACATGTAGCCCTGGCAGCGGATGATGAGCTCGGCCCCGCGCATGGCGCAGTCGCGCCAGATCTCCGGGTAGTTGCCGTCGTCGCAGATGATGAGACTGATCTTGAGACCCTTCGGCCCGTCCGAGACATAGGTACGATCGCCCGGATACCAGCCCTCGATCGGTGTCCAGGGCATGATCTTGCGATACTTCTGCACGATCTCGCCCTGGTCGTTCATCAGGATGAGGGTGTTGTAGGGCGCCTTGTTGGGATGCTCCTCGTGGCGCTCGCCGGTGAGCGAGAACACGCCCCAGACGCGCGCCTTGCGACAGGCCTCGGCGAAGATCGCCGTCTCCTCGCCGGGCACGGCCGAGGCGGTCTCGTACATCTCGGCGCCGTCGTACATGATGCCGTGGGTCGAGTATTCGGGGAAGATCACGAGGTCCATGCCCGGCAGGCCGGACTTCATGCCGACAACCATGTCGGCGATCTTCTTCGCATTCTCGAGGACCTCCGCCTTCGTGTGGAGACGGGGCATCTTGTAGTTGACGACGGCCACGCCGACGCCGTCGTTGCTCGAGGAAATGTCGCCGTGCATCATGACGGTGTTCCTTCTGTCATCGCGCGTTTCGCAAAGCCCGACGCATTCCCCATCCCCTGGCGGGGAGAGGGCAGGGGTGGGGGCGGTTCCGCTTTCAGTGCGGCAGGGTCAGCCCGCCACCCCCACCTCCATCTTCTCCCCGCAGAGGTAGGAGGGGGGCCACTTTCGCGTCAGTGGCTGATCATCCACGGCCGCGCGTGGGGGAAGCTTTTCGCGGCCGCCGGTTGCTTGGTCCTGGCAGCGCCGCCGCAACAGCCGCAGCCGGCCCCGTGGCCCGACGAGCGGCGGGGCGCGTGGGCGCTCCGCTCGTTGGTCGCATGCGCCTTGCGCTTGCCCGCATCCATGGAGGCGAGGTTGGGCGCGGTGAGGAAGGCGCGTCCGCACGACGACCCGCAGTCGGGGCAATCGTGCGGATCGCGGAACTGCGCCATCGGGCGCAGCACCGTGAACGGGCCGCAGCTATCGCAAGCGTAATCGTAGACGGGCATATCCGTGCTTTCAGGCAAAGTGGTCAGGGTTTGCCGCTCCGGAAAGAACGGCAAACCAGGAGACTACAGGTCCGGCGAGAGCGGCATCTGGATCGATCCGTCGAGGTGCTTGATCGGCCCGTCCGCACCGGGATTGATGTCGAAGTCGAAGATGCCCGTGGGAATCCACAGGGTGGCGCAGGCGTTGGGGATGTCGACGACGCCGGAGATGTGGCCCTGGACCGGGGCGGTGCCGAGAATCGAATAGGCCTGGGCGCCCGAGTAGCCGAACTTCTTCAGGTATTCGATCGCGTTGAGGCAGGCCTGGCGGTAGGCCACCGTGACGTCGAGGTAATGCTGCTTGCCGTATTCGTCGACCGAGACACCCTCGAAGATGAGGTGGTCGTCGAATTTCGGGGTGATCGGCGAGGGCTTGAAGATCGGGTTCTTGATCCCGTACTTCGCCATGCCGTCCTTGATCAGGCTGACCTTGAGGTGGACCCAGCCGGCCATCTCGATGGCGCCGCAGAAGGTGATCTCGCCGTCGCCCTGGCTGAAGTGCAGGTCGCCCATGGAGAGGCCCGCGCCCGGCACGTAGACGGGGAAGTAGATCTTCGAGCCGCGCGACAGATCCTTGATGTCGCAATTGCCGCCGTGCTCGCGCCCCGGGACCGTGCGGGCGCCCGTCGCGGCGGCCTTGTCCTTCGCCTCGCCCTTGAGCCGGCCCATGTGGGCGGTGGGACCGAAGGGGAGGGTGGCCAGCGCCGGAACGCGGGTGGGGTTGGTGTCGAACAGCGCCTTCTCGCGGGTGTTCCAGGTCTCGAGCATCTTGGGGTCGGGCAGGCAGCCGATCAGGCCCGGATGGATCAGGCCGGGGAAGCGCACGCCGGGGATGTGGCGCGACTTCGTGAACATGCCCTCGAAGTCCCAGATCGACTTCTGGGCCTGCGGAAAATGCTCGTCGAGGAAGCCGCCGCCGTTGTTCTTGGAGAAGAACCCGTTGAAGCCCCACTGGCTCTCGGGCTTGGCGCCGATGTCCAACAGGTCCACCACCAGGAGGTCGCCGGGCTCGGCGCCCTCGACGCCGATGGGGCCGGAGAGGAAGTGCACGATCGACAGGTCGATGTCGCGCACATCGTCGGCCGAATCGTTGTTCTTGATGAAGCCGCCGGTCCAATCGTAGGTCTCGACGATGAAGTCGTCGCCGGGCTTGACCATCGCCACCATGGGGATGTCGGGGTGCCAGCGGTTGTGCACCATGTTGTTGTCGTAGGCGGATTGGGTCAGATCGACCTTGATGAGCGTCTCGGCCATGCGCGTTCGTCTCCCTGGTGATCCCTGGATCCAGGCCGCTCGGCGGCCTTGGACGGCGTGTGTCCGGCGTCAGCGCGCAAGCAGTTCCTTCAGCGCGTCGTTCAGGACCTTGATGTCGTCGGGGCTCGTCCCGGGGCCGCCGGCGAAATGGCCCCACCACGTCTCGACCACGCGCAACTCCGCCTTCGGCATCAGCGCGGCTTCGATTTCGTTGTCGGCGGGTGGGAAGTAGAGGTCGGTGGAGGCCGGCATCAGGATCGCGTCCGCCGTGATCGCCCCGAAAGCGGCCTTGAGATCCCCATTGAAGATCTCGTTGGCGCTGATGTCGCCGTTCTGCCATGTCCACAGCATGGCAAGCAGGTTGTTGGCGTCCCGCGTGTAAAACAGGCCCTCCCAGAACCCGACGAGGAAGTCCTCCAGCGAGGCGTAACCCATGTGGGTCCGGTCGGCCTCGATCCGGTAGAAGGTCTGCGACAGACCCCAGCCGGCATAGACCCGGCCGAAGGCGCGCAGGCCCCGCGTCGGCGGCGTCTCGTACCATCCGTCCTTGAAGGCGGCATCGGCCTGGAGCGCGGCCTTGGCCCCCTCCAGGAACACGAAGTTATGCCGCGAGCACTTGGCCGAACCCTGAAACGGCAGGATGCGCGGCACCATGTCGGGATACATCGCCGCCCAATGATAGGTCTGGAGCGCGCCCATCGACCAGCCGGTGACGAGGACCAGCTTTTCGATGCCGAACACCTCGGTCACCAGCCGGTGCTGCGCACGCACGTTGTCGTAGGCCGTGACGTTGGGAAAGCGCGGCCCGTTCCAGGGCGGCGGCGTGTTGCTCGGCGACGAGGACAAGCCGTTGCCGAACATGTTCGGGACGATGATGAAATACTTTTCCGGGTCCAGGGCCTTGCCCGGCCCGATCAGCCATTCGTTCTCGTAGTGCTGACCGGAGTACCATGTCGGGTAGACGATGGCGTTGTCCTTGGCGGCGTTGAGCGTACCGAAGGTCTTGTAGGCGAGTTTGGCTCCGCGAAGGGTCTTCTGGCACTGGAGAACGAAGTCGCCGAGGTCGAAGATCGCGTAATCGCTCATGGATTCCCCTCAGACCGACAGGAAGCGCGCCACCTTGGCTTCGTCGACGTCGGCCCGCATCGCCTCGTGGACGATGGCGCCGTTCTCCACGACGAGCACCCGGTCGGCGACGTCGAGGGCGAAGCTCAGCACCTGCTCCGAGACGACGATGGACAGCCCGCGGTCGTCGCGGATCTTGCGCAACGTCCGCCCCATCTCGCGGATGATCGAGGGCTGGATACCCTCGGTCGGCTCGTCGAGGAGCAGCACCTTGGGCCGGCTCGCCAGGGCGCGGGCGATGGCGAGCTGCTGCTGCTGGCCGCCCGAGAGGTTGCCGCCGCGCCGGCCCTTCATCTCCAGCAGCACCGGAAACATCGTGTAGAGGTCCTGCGGCACCTTGCGCTCGTTGGTGACGGTGAGCCCGGTCTCGATGTTCTCCTGCACCGTCATGGTCGAGAAGATCATCCGCCCCTGCGGCACGTAGGCGAGGCCCTTGGCCACCCGCTGGTGGCTCTTGAGGGTGGAGACGTCCTCGCCCGCGACCCGGATCGCACCGGACTTCACCGGCACGATGCCCATCAGCGTCTTCATGAGCGTGGTCTTGCCCATGCCGTTGCGGCCCATCACGGCGACGATCTCGCCGGGCGCCACCGAGAAATCGAGCCCGTGCAGGACCTCGCTCTGGCCGTAGGCCGAGTGGAGGTTTTCCACCGACAGCATCGGCGTGACGCCGGCGGCGAGGGACGGCGGCACCGGAGCGGCCTGCGCGGGTCGGGGAGCGGTCTGAAGCATCGCGAAAAAATCCTTCAGTGGCCGAGATAGACTTCGATGACCTTGGGGTCGTTCTTGACCCGCTCCATCGACCCCTCCGACAGCACCTTGCCCTGGTGGAGCACGGTGACCCGATGGGCGATGTCCTCGACGAACTTCATGTCGTGCTCGATCACCAGCACCGAGCGCCCGACGATGATCTGGTTGAGGAGTTCGGCGGTCTTGATGCGCTCGCCGACGCTCATGCCGGCCACCGGCTCGTCGAGCATCAGGAGTTCGGGGTCCTGGATCAGCAGCATGCCGATCTCGAGCCATTGCTTCTGGCCGTGGCTGAGGAACTCGGCCCGCTCGGTGAGCTGGTCCTTGAGGAAGATCATGCTCGCGACCTCCTCGATGCGGTCGCGGACCTCGGCGTCGCGCTTGAAGGTGAGCGCCCCGAACACGGAACGCCCGCGCGGGAACGAGATCTCCAGGTTCTCGAACACCGAGAGGTCGTCGTAGATCGACGGGGTCTGGAACTTGCGGCCGACCCCGGCCTGGACGATGGCGCTCTCGGAGAGCTTGGTGAGCTCCTGGCCCTTGTACTTGATCGAGCCGGTGCTGGCCTTGGTGCGCCCGCAGATCAGGTCGAGCACCGTGGTCTTGCCGGCGCCGTTGGGGCCGATGATGACCCGGATCTCGTTGGGGTCGACGTAGAACGAGACGTCGTTGACCGCCTTGAACCCGTCGAAGGACACGGTGAGGGATTCCACCGCGAGGAGAAACTTCGGGGCGTCCGGGCTCTCGCCGATGAGGGGCGCATGCAGCATGGCGGCGTTCATGGACGGGGGCTCCTATTCGGCCGGGGTGCCGTGGGGCAGGGCACGGGCCTCGGCCGGCGCGAGGGCCTTCACCTTCCGGGTGAGGCGCGGTTCGACGTAGGTGCGGTAGATGCCCGCCAGACCGTTGGGGAAGGCCAGGACCACGGCGATGAACAGGGCGCCCAGGCCGAACAGCCAGAGCTCGGGGAAGCTCTCGGAGAAGCTGGTCTTGGCCCAGTTGACGAGCAGCGTGCCCCAGACCGCGCCGAACAGCGACAGGCGCCCGCCCACGGCGGCGTAGATGACCATCTCGATGGAGGGCACGATGCCCACGAAGGAGGGCGACATGAACCCGACCTGGAGGGTGAACATCGCCCCCCCGATGGCGGCGAACACGGCGGCCATGCAGAACGCGAAGGTCTTGAAGCTGGCGACCTGGTAGCCGGAGAACCGGACCCGGTCCTCCTTGTCGCGCATGGCGACGAGGATGCGCCCGAGCTTCGATTTCTTCACGTATTGCGCGAACAGGATGCAGCCGATCAGCAGCCCGCCGTTGACGAAGTAGAGGATGTTGTGGGCGCTGTCGGTGCGGATGTCCCAGCCGTTGAGGGTGCGCAGGTCGGTGATGCCGTTGATGCCGCCGGTGTAGCCCTGCTGGCCGACGATCAGGATGGTGAGGATCGCCGCGATGGCCTGGGTGATGATGGCGAAATAGGTGCCGCCGACCCGGCGCCGGAACATCGCCGTGCCGATCACGAAGGCGAAGAACGCGGGCAGCGCCACCACCAGGAAGAGGGTGAGGGGCAGGCTCTGGAACGGCTTCCAGATCCAGGGAAGCTCGGTGATCTGGTTCCAGTCCATGAAGTCGGGGATGCCCGGCGTCGACTGGATCTTGGTGTTCTCGACGCTGGATGCCTCGAGCTTGAGGTACATGGCCATGCAGTAGCCGCCCAGACCGAAGAAGCAGCCCTGGCCGAGCGAGAGGATGCCGCCGAAGCCCCAGCAGATGACGAGGCCGAGCGCCACGAAGGCGTAGGTGAGGTACTTGCCAACGAGGTTGAGCCGGAAGGCGTCGAGCAGTATCGGCAGGACGACGAGGATCACCGCGGCGAGCAGTGCCAGGCTCACCCACTCCATCGGCTTCATGAACGGGTTGTCGTGGACGCCGGCGGCAACGGCGGCGGGTCGGTGTGCCATCGGTGTGTGCTCCATCCTCGCCTCCTCAGCGCCGGACCTTGAGGGTGAAGAGGCCCTGCGGCCGCAACATCAGGATGCCGACGACGGCGAGCAGCGTGATGACCTTGGCGGTGGAGCCGGACAGGAAGAACTCCAGCGTCGACTGGGTCTGCGAGATCGAGAACGCCGAGGCGATGGTGCCGAGCAGGCTCGCAGCCCCCCCGAACACGACGATGAGGAAGGTGTCGACGATGTAGAGCTGGCCCGATGTCGGCCCGGTGGACCCCACCATGGTGAAGGCGGAGCCCGCGATGCCGGCGATGCCGCAGCCCAGGCCGAAGGTGAGGCGATCGACCTTCTCGGTGTCGATGCCCACCGCGCCGGCCATGGCCCGGTTCTGCACCACGGCGCGGACCTGGGCGCCGAAGCGCGAGCGGTACATCAGGGCCGCGACGCCGAGCGTGATGAGGGTGGTGACGGCCATGACGAAGATGCCGTTGATCGGCACCTCGATGGTGTCGGTGACCTGCACCGAGCCGATCAGCCAGGACGGCAGTTCCACGCCGACCTCGCGGGCCCCGAACACCGTGCGGTAGGTCTGCTGCAGGATCAGCGACAGGCCCCAGGTGGCGAGCAGGGTATCGAGCGGACGCTTGTAGAGGTGGCGGATCAGGCTCCACTCCACCAGCATCCCCAGCGCCCCGGAGGCGAGGAAGGCGAGCGCCATCGCCACGAAGAAGTAGGCGGCGAACAGGCCGGGCAGGTAGGTCTGGAAGAAGGTCGAGCAGAGGTAGGTGACGTAGGCACCCAGAATCATGAACTCGCCGTGCGCCATGTTGATGACGCCCATCTGCCCGAAGATGATCGCGAGCCCGAGCGCCATCAGCAGGTAGACCGAGAACAGGATCAGGCCGGCAAAGCCCTGCATCGCGAAGATCGCGCTCAGGTCCGCGAGTGAGTAATCACCGAACATCGCCCGATCTCCGATTCATCTAGCCGGCGCGGATTGTCTTTTGTCGTCCGCCCCGACCGCTGCCCCAGCCCGAGGCGCCAGAGCGAAGCGGAGGCCTCGAGGGAGACCTCCGGCGCGCGCGATCGTCTCCCGAACCCTCCTTCGAGCCCCGCTCCGCGGGCACCTCGGGATGAGGCCAAGGGTCGGACCGAGGCCGGCGGGCCATGCGGGGCCTGCCGGCCTTTGCAAGTCGCGCGCCGACTACTGGTAGCCCTTGGGGAAGGGGTTGGGCTCGATCAGGTCGGGGCTTTCGTAGACGACCTCGAACTGGCCGCTGGGCAGGGCCCTGGCGACGCGGGTCTTCGACCACAGGTGATGGTTGGGGTGGATCTTGACGTAGCCTTCCGGCGCTTCCTTGAACTCGATGTCGGCCGAGGCCACGGCGAGCTTGTCGACGTCGAAGGAGTTGGCCTTCTCGCAGGTCATCTTCCACAGGTAGGGCCCGAGGTAGGCCGCCTGGGTGACGTCGCCGATCACGGTCTTCTCGCCCCACATCTTCTTGAAGGCGGCGACGAACTTCTCGTTGTTCGGGTTCTTGAGCGACTGGAAGTACTTCATGCACGAATAGGCGCCGGCGATGTTCTCGCCGCCGATGCCGTCGATCTCGTCCTCGGTCACCGAGATGGTCAGCAGGGTCTGCTTCGAGAGGTCGATGCCGGCCGCCTTGAGCTGCTTGTAGAACGCCACGTTGGAGCCACCGACGACGTCGGTGAAGATCACGTCGGGCTTGGTCAGCTTGAGCTTGTTGATCACCGAATTGAACTGGGTATGACCGAGCGGGAAATATTCCTCGCCGACGACCTTTGTCTTGAGCACGTTCTCGATGTGCTTGCGAGCGATCTTGTTCGAGGTCCGCGGCCAGATGTAGTCCGAGCCGATGAAGAAGAACGTCTTGGCGCCCTTCTCCTTGGCGACCCAGTTGAGCGAGGCGAGGATCTGCTGCGTCGCCTCCTGGCCGGTGTAGATGACGTTCTTGGACTGCTCCAGGCCCTCGTAGAAGGTCGGATAGTACAGGAGGCCGTTGTACTGCTCGAACACCGGCAGCGCAGCCTTGCGCGAGGCCGAGGTCCAGCAACCCATCACGGCGGCGCAATGGTCGTTGACGAGGAGCTTCTTGGCCTTCTCGGCGAAGGTCGGCCAGTCGGAGGCGCCGTCCTCCTGGATGATCTTGATCTTGCGGCCGAGCACGCCGCCGGCGGCGTTGATCTCCTCGATGGCGAGCTTCTCGGCCTGGATCGAGCCGGTCTCGGAGATCGCCATGGTGCCGGTGGCCGAGTGCAGAATGCCCACCGTCACTTCCGTGTCGGTGACCGCGAGGCCGCTGGTGTTGACCATCGCGGTCGGCGGGCCGGCGGCGAACGCCTGTCGCGGCAGCAGGGCCAGGGCCGGAGCGCCGGCCAGACCCATCAGGAGCCTGCGCCGCAGCGCCGATTGCAAACCGGTGTTCGTCTCGTCTGCCATCGTGACCTCGACCCCTGTTCGTTCAGCGCGCGGCTCGTGACACTGGCCGCGACCCGACGAAGCAAAGGCTAGGCCGCATGACGCGCCGCAGCATATACGCTGTTTTGCGTAGGTCGCTTCCGCGAGCAGGGCCTGCGGGAGGTGACATAGGTCGCGGCATAGGCCATATGCTCCGACCATGGAACGTATCGTCAGCCTTTTCCGCAACGGCCGGAGTCAGGCCCTTCGCATCCCGCGCGAATTCGAGCTTCCCGGTAAGCGGGCCATGCTGCGTCGGGAAGGAGGACGGCTCTTCATCGAGCCTTTCGACGACGTCTCGTTGTCCGCCGCTTTGTCCGGCCTCGCTCCGCTCGATGCCGAGGATCGGCTCGATGTCATCGCGGATCTCGAGGTCGATCGGGTCGATCTGTGAGCCGGTTCCTGCTGGACACCAACATCATGTCCAGCCTGATCAACGATCGTGGACAGAGCCCCGTCCTGAGGCGGATCGCACAGGCCGGTGACGATCGGGTGTGCACGAGCGTCATCGTGGCGGCGGAGATTCGCTACGGGGTCGCCAAACGCGCATCCATCAAGCTCGCCGAATCGGCCGAGCGCATCCTCGGGGCGCTACCGGTTCTCGCTTTCGAGCCGCCGGCCGCGAAGACCTATGGCGATATCCGGTCGGATCTCGAACGGCGAGGCCTGATGATCGGCGCGAACGATCTCCTGATCGCAGCGCAATGCCTATCGCTGGACCTCGTGCTCGTCACCAACAACAGGCACGAATTCGAGCGTGTCCGAGATCTGAAGATCGAGGATTGGTTGACCTGACCGGATCGACGGCTGCGATAGGCCGCGTGCACGATCCTTGCTCCGGAGGGGACATCACGTGAACAGACCAGGCTCGAGTTCTATCGCGGCGCTCAATTTCTTTCCCGGCGCAATGAAGCCGACCCCATGACCGCCCGGCAGCGCATCGTCCCCATCCGCCGCGACTACAACCGCTTCGTCGCCGACGAGACGCTGGAGGACTATGCGCTCCGCTTCACCGCCAAGTCGGCGCGGCGCTGGTCGGGGTTCCAGGTAGCGCAGACGGCGCTGGGCTCGCTCTCGTTCCTGGCGCTGGAGGCGATCGGCGGCACCCTGGTGCTGGCCACGGGCTTCACCAACACCGTGGCGGCCGTCCTCGTCGCCGGCCTCGTCATCTTCGCCACGGCCGCCCCCATCAGCGTCTATGCCGCCCGCTTCGGAGTCGACATCGACCTGCTGACCCGCGGGGCGGGCTTCGGCTACATCGGCTCCACCGTCACCTCGCTGATCTACGCGAGCTTCACGTTCCTGTTCTTCGCCATCGAGGCGTCGATCATGGCGCTGGCGCTCAATCTCGCTTTCGGCCTGCCGCTGTCGATCGGATACGTCGTCAGCGCGCTCGCCGCGATCCCGCTGGTGATCTACGGGATCAGCCTGATCAGCCGCTTCCAGATCTGGACGCAGCCGATCTGGATCGTCCTCAACCTGCTGCCCCTCGCCTTCATCGCGGCCAAGGGCGGGGGCTCGTTCGAGGCCTGGACCGGCTATGCCGGCACCTCCGGCCGGGCCGACGGTTTCGATCCGGCCGCCTTCGGCTTTGCCGTGGGCATCCTCCTCGCCCTGCTGGCGCAGGTGGGCGAACAGGTCGACTTCCTGCGGTTCGTGCCCGAACGGACGGCGGCGCATCGCGGGCGCTGGTGGGCGGCGGTGCTCGGCGCCGGGGCCGGCTGGATCCTGCCCGGCATGCTCAAGATCCTGCTCGGGTCGTTCCTCGCCGTGCTCGCCCTCGGCCACGGCGTGCCGGCCGAGCAGGCGAGCGACCCGACCCGGATGTACGCCATCGCCTTCGGCTACGTTGTGCCCTCGCGCGAGGCGGCAGTGGCGCTGATGGCGCTGTTCGTCGTCATCTCGCAGCTCAAGATCAACGTGACCAACGCCTACGCCGGCTCCATCGCGTGGTCGAACTTCTTCTCCCGGCTCACCCATTCGCATCCGGGGCGGGTGGTGTGGCTGGTCTTCAACGTCGCCATCGCGCTCCTCCTGATGGAGCTCGGCATCGACAAGACCATCGCCAGCACGCTCTCGCTCTACGCCGTCGTCGTCTCGGCCTGGGTCGGCGCGCTCTCGGCGGATCTCGCCGTCAACAAGCCGCTCGGCCTGTCGCCGCCGGGCATCGAGTTCAAGCGCGCCCACCTCTACGCGATCAACCCGGTCGGGACCGGGGCGATGGCCGCCGCGATCCTCGCCGGTTGCGCGGCCTATGCCGGGTGGATGGGGGAGGGGCCGCAGCCGTTCGCGCCGGTCCTGGCGCTCGCCACCGCCTTCGCCGGCGCGCCGTTGATCGCCTACGCCACGGGCGGGCGCTACTACCTGGCGCGCAGCGCGAAGACCGACTGGGGCGGTGCCTCGACCATCATCTGCCAGGTCTGCGACCATCCCTTCGACACCGAGGACATGGCCCATTGCCCGGCCTACGGCGGCGCGATCTGCTCGCTGTGCTGTTCGCTGGACGCGCGCTGCGGCGACCTGTGCAAGCCGCACGGACGCCTCGACGCCCAGGCCCAGGCGGCCCTGGCGACGGTGCTGCCGAGCCGCACCGCGGCCTGGATCGGGGCGCCGCTCGGGCGCTACCTCGCGCTGATGGCGACCCTGGTGGCGGTGATCGCGCTGATCCTCGGCATCGTCCACGCCGGGGCGGCGGCCGAGAACCCCCAGCACCGCGAGGCCCTGGCGACGGCCCTGACCAGCGTGTTCCTGATCCTCGTCGTCATCCTCGGGGTGGTGGCCTGGCTGTTCGTGCTGGCCCAGGAGAGCCGCCGGGTGGCGCAGGGCGAGACCGCCCGCCAGACCGCCCTGTACGAATCCGAGATCGAGGCCCACAAGGTCACCGACGCCAAGCTGCAGGAGGCCAAGGAGATCGCCGAGGCCGCCAATCTCGCGAAGAGCCGCTACGTGGTCGGCATCAGCCACGAGTTGCGCACGCCGCTCAACGCCGTGCTCGGCTATGCCCAGCTCATCGAGGGCGACCCCGAGATCCCGGCCTCGCGCCAGAACGGCATCCGCGTCATCCGCCGCAGCGCGCAGCATCTCTCGGGGCTCATCGACGGCCTCCTCGACATCTCGCGGATGGAGGCCGGGCGGCTGCAGGTCCACCGCAACGAGATCCGGTTGTCCGATTTCCTCGACCAGATCGTCGACATGATCAGCCTCCAGGCGAGCGAAGCCGGCCTCGCCTTCCGCTTCACGCGACCCGCCAACCTGCCCGCGGTGGTGGCCACCGACGAGAAGCGCCTGCGCCAGATCCTGCTCAACCTCCTCTCCAACGCCATCAAGTTCACGGCCGCCGGCGAGGTCGTCCTCGATCTGAGCTACCGCAACGAGGTCGCGGTGTTCACGATCCGCGACACCGGGCTCGGCATCCCCGAGGCGGACTTGCAGCGGATCTTCGAGCCGTTCGAGCGCGGCTCGACCCCGGCGGCACGGGCGACGCCGGGGACCGGCCTCGGGCTCACCATCGCGCATCTGCTGGCGCAGGTGATGGGTGGCGAGATCACCATCGCGAGCACGGTCGGGCAGGGCACCCAGGCGCGGGTGCGCCTGATGCTCGGCTCGGTCTCGCGTCCCGCCGTGGGGCCGGTCCAGGCCACCCGCGCGCGCGGCTCGGTGGGCGGCGGGCGCATGGTGATGGTGGTGGACGACGATGCCGCCCATCGCGGGCTCATGCACGAGATCCTCGAACCCTTGGGCCTCACCGTGATCGACGCCGCCGACGGCCCGGCCTGCCTGCGCCTTTCCGCCTCGCACCGGCCCGACCTGTTCCTCCTCGACATCGCGATGCCGGGCATGAGCGGCTGGGCGCTGGCGCGCACCCTGCGCGAGACGGGCTACACCGCCCGCATCGCGATGATGTCGGCCAACGTCCACGAGATCGCCCCGAACCGGGGCGACGACGCCCCCCACGACGACATCATCGCAAAACCCTTCGACCTGCGGGACTTCGTCGAGCGGGTCTGCGTCCTGCTCGGCCTCGACCGGCCCCAGGTGCCCGAGACGCCGGCCGCGGCCGTCCCGCTTTCCGAAGCGGCGCCCCGGCGCGCGCACGTCGCCGACCTCCTCCGGCTCGGGCGCATCGGGCATATTCGCGGCATCGAGGCCAAGCTCGACCAGATCGCGGCCGAGGAGGCGGCGCCGACCGCCTTCGTGGCGCGGATGCGCGGCCTCGTCGCCGCCTACGACCTGCGCCGCTACATGAGCGTGCTCGAAGGGCTCGCCCGCGATGGCTGAGCCGCAGCGCGACATCGTCCTCGTGGTCGACGACTCGCCCGAGACCCTGAGCTTCCTCACCGAGGCGATCGAGCGGTCGGGCGCCACCGTGCTGGTGGCGGTGGCCGGCGACCTCGCCCTGGCCCTCGTCGACGAGATCACCCCCGACGTCATCCTGCTCGATGCGGTGATGCCCGGCATGGACGGGTTCGAGACCTGCCGCCGGCTCAAGGCCAAGCGCCACCTCGCCCATGTGCCGGTGATCTTCATGACCGGCCTGTCGGAGACCGAACACATCGTGAAGGGGCTCGACGCCGGCGGCGTCGACTACGTGACCAAGCCGATCGCCCCCGACGAGATCCTGGCCCGCATCCGGGTGCATCTGGCCGGTGCCCGCTCCGCCCAATCGGCGCGGGCCGCCCTCGACACCACCGGCCGGACGCTGTTCGCCGTCGACCCGGCCGGAGCCGTGCTGTGGTCGACTCCCCAGGCGGCCCGACTGCTCGCCGAGATCGCGCCCGAAGCCGGGCCCCTCGGCCTTTCCGCCGCCGCCCGGGCCTGGCTCACCGGCTGCCTGTCGGGGGGCAAGGCCGGCTCGTTCGCGCTCCACGACCGGGCCGGCGCCACCCATTCCTTGAGCTTCATCGGCAGCACCGGGGCCGAGATCCTGCTGCGGCTGACGCGCGACGGCACCGCCGCCGGCCTGGAGCGCCTGAGCCGCCGCCTGCCGATCACCAACCGGGAGGCGGAGGTGCTGCTCTGGCTCTCGCGCGGCAAGGCGAGCCGCGATATCGGCGAGATCCTGGGATTGAGCCCGCGCACCGTGACCAAGCACCTGGAAGGGATCTACGCCAAGCTCGGGGTGGAGAACCGCACCGCCGCTTCGCTGATCGCCGCACGGTGCCTTCAGGATCTCGAATAGGCCGCCGAAGCCCGGTGCAACGGCCGGCACCAGCCACGGTTGGTGCGCGAGCGCACATCAAGATTGTGCACCATCGATCGGTCGCGAAGCCCTCTTTGCACGTTTGCTCGCCTCGCGAGGGCACGGGCAGCCGATTTGTCTCGGCATTTCGGCCTCGGCGCGATGGTGCATCGCACACCGGGTGACGATCCCGCGTTCGCAAGACCCGTCGGGTGCGACGGATTGCCGACGAAGGATCGACGGGAACGCGGCGGGAGGAGCCGACTTCTCACCCCATGCCGACGGCACCGATGCCGGTCGGACAGCACGATCATTTTCTAAAGGACGTCACACCCACCATGCGTACCATCACTCTCGCCCTCGTCGCCGCGACCCTGAGCGCCACCGCCGCCCTGGCGCAGTCGCCGTCCGGCAACGTCGGCCAGCCCGAGCGCGCTGTCCCGCAGGCCGGTCAGACCACGCGCGGCCCCATCGACAACCCCTCGACCTACGGCGTCTACCGCAACGCCGACCGCCCGGTCCTCGTCGATCCCGACGCCACCGGCACCGTGATCGACGGACCCTACCGCTCCAACAGCGAGGCGATCGTCGAGGATTCGGCCAAGGGCGGCAACGCCGAGCAGATCAACCGGGCGGTGCCGAACCTCGGAACCACTTCGGGCGGCCCCCAGTTCTAAGTCTTGCGAGAACGATGTGAAGCGGCGGCGGGGCGAGAGCTCCGCCGTTTTCGCATGTGGCGGCCAGTGCCGGCACTGGCCATCCGGCCGAGGCCGGGGCAGGATCGGACGATGCACGACCGACCTTCGGACGATGGCGACCGCGTGGAGATCACGCCCGAAATCCTGCTCAAGGCCTACGCGGCCGGCATCTTCCCGATGGCGGAGGACGCCGACGACCCGGCCATCTACTGGGTCGAGCCGCGTGCGCGGGGGGTCCTGCCCCTCGACGGTTTCCATGTGGGCCGACGCCTCGCCCGCACGGTGCGCAGCGACGTGTTCGAGGTCCGGATTGACCGCGACTTCGAGGGTGTGATCGCGGGCTGCGCGGCACCCCGGCGCGATGCGGAGCGCACCTGGATCAACGGCCGCATCCGCGACCTCTACGGCGCGCTGTTCGATCAGGGCCATGCCCACACGGTCGAGGTCTATGCCGAGGGTCGCCTCGTCGGCGGGCTCTACGGCGTGTCGCTGGGCGCCGCTTTCTTCGGGGAGAGCATGTTCCACGTGGAGCGCGACGCCTCGAAGGTCGCCCTCGTCCACCTCGTGGCCCGCCTCAGGGCCGGGGGCTACCGCCTCGCCGACACCCAGTTCGTCACCGACCACCTGCTGCAGTTCGGCGTGACGGAGGTGCCGCGCCACGTCTACAAGCGTCGTCTCGCCGAGGCGATCGCCATGCCGGCCGCTTGGGACGTCTGGCCGGTCGGCGAGCCGAGCCGCGGCGCGCAGGTGCTCGCGGCCCTCGAAGGGTGACAGGCCCGCTCAGCGACCGGTGTCGAACGCCATCCGCAGGCTGAGGCCTCCGAGGACCCCGCCCATCAGCCAGCGTTGGACGTTCAGCCATCCCGGCCGGGTGGCGAGGAAACCGGCGATCGAGCCCGCCGCCAGCGCGATCATCGCGTTCACGCCGACGCTGACGACGATCTGCACCGTACCCAGCACGAGCGTCTGCGACAGGATATGGCCGTGCTCCGATGTCACGAACTGCGGCAGCAGCGCGAGATAGAGCATGGCGATCTTCGGGTTGAGCAGGTTCGTGACGAAGCCCATCGCGAAGAGCTTCGTCCTGCTGTCGGCGGGAAGCTCCCTGATCGCGAAGGGCGAGCGCCCGCCGGGACGAAGGGCCGACCAGGCCAGCCAGCCGAGGTAGAGCGCGCCCGCCAGGCGCAGGCCGTCGTAGGCATAGGGGACCGCCAGGACGAGGGCGGTGATCCCGAAGGCCGCGCACAGCATGTAGACCACGAAACCGCAGGCGACGCCGGCCAGGGAGACCAACCCCGCGAGGCGGCCCTGGCAGATCGAACGCGAGACGAGGTAGGCCATGTTCGGTCCCGGCGTCAGGACCATGCCGAGGGAGACGGCCGCGAAGGCGAGGATCGTCGCCGCCTCGGGCATGGGAGCTCCTACCGGAACAGGGAATCGAAGATCGACTGGGGCTGCTGCGGCGGCGGCGCCGGGGCGGGCCCCTCGTTGTTGGGGAAGAATTTTCGCGATGGCTTCTGGCGCGGCTGCACCGGCACGCCGCGGGGGCCCTCGACGTCGACCTGGCCCCGCGGGTTGACCTGCTGGGCGGTGCGGGTCGGGTCGTCGCGGCGGGTCGGCCGCTTGGTCTTTTCGGACTTGGCGGCCAGGACCGGCACGTCCTCCTGCTCGCGCGCCTCGGCGATGATGTCGGTGCCGCCCTTACAATCGACGAGCCAGACGTCGTAGATCGGGTGCTCGATGGCATGCAGGCCCGGGCTCGCCGCGAACTGCCAGCCCGTGAAGATGCGCCGGTACTTGTTGTCGAGGGTGACCTCGTCGACCTCGAGGAAGGCCGTGGTCTTCGGGCTCTCGGTGGGCGGCCGGCTGTAGCAGACCCGCGGGGTCAGTTGCAGGGCGCCGAACTGCACGGTCTCGTCCACCGCCACCTCGAAGGAGACGATCCGTCCGGTGACCTTGTCGAGGCCCGAGAACACCGCCGTCGGGTTCTTGATCTTGTCCGCGAACGCGGATCCGAGCGGCGCGGCAGCGAGGAGGCCCGGAAGGACGGCACGCATGAGGACGGTGCGCAGGCGGGATGCAGGGGGCATTCGGCACGGTCTCGCGGGCGCGGTCTACTGGAACGAAGCGGGTGGGCCGGAGCACTCCGACCCGGCGAAACACCCCATATCCCGCCGCGATAGACAGGCAAACGATGTTGAAAAAGCGGCGGCGCCGGCGAGTCGCCCGCCGCCACGGCGACGGCGGCTCCGCCCGTTCGCGGTCACATCTTCGAAAGGCTGCTTCGTGAGCACGCTTTAACCTGAACGCGCGTTCAGATCTCGATGTTAACCGATGAAACGATGCCGTCCTGCATAGTCGAAAACAGACGGAAACACCGAGCGGCCCCAAGTAGAGCCGCAGGAGCATCAACCAATGATCAACGCTTCTCTTCAGCTTTTCTGTAACCGTGTCGTCGCCGAGGGTCGTCTCGACGCCGGCGACGTCCGCCTCCTGGCCGGGGAGATCCTCGTCGACGGCATCGCCTGCCGCGACGAGGCCGACATGCTCATCGCCCTCGACCGCGCCTCCGTCGACGCCGATCCCGCCTTCGGCGACCTCCTCACCGCCCTCGTCGTCGACTTCGCCGTCTGGGGCGAGCGCCCGACCGGCTACATCGATGCCGGCATCGCCCGTTGGCTCGCCGCCTCCCTCGGCGCCGGTTCCGGCCCGACCCCCCTGGCGGCGCGGATCGCCCTGAGCGTCGTCCAGGAGGCGCAGGCCAGCGACGAGCACTTCATCGCCTTCGCGCTGGCTGCCAAGGCGCAGGCCGCGAAGGCCCTCGCGGGCGGGACCCGCCAGGCCGACGAGGCGACCGCCCCGCAGGCCCTCGCCGCCTGAAGCCGGAACGGATGCGGCGCCCGACGCGAAGGCGCCCCCGACAGGCCCCGACCCCCGGCGTCGACGAACGACATTGCGCACGCGAGGTGACACGACCCGAGGCCCGGACGGCCCTCAGGAAACACGCAGCGGATGCGACCATCAGCTTCCCGAAGCAGCACAACTGCTTTAACGGAGGCAAGCTTGGGCGGCTCGTCCCGTCCCGTGATCCCGACCGACCCAGAGTGCCCGGACCGATGTTCGAGAAGATCCTGATTGCCAATCGCGGCGAGATCGCGTGTCGCATCATCAAGACCGCCCGGCGGATGGGCATCAAGACGGTGGCCGTCTATTCCGACGCCGACCGCGACGCGGTCCACGTCGCCATGGCCGACGAGGCCGTGAACATCGGCCCGGCCGCGGCGGCGCAATCCTACCTCGTGATCGACAAGATCGTCGACGCCTGCAAGCGGACCGGGGCGCAGGCGGTCCACCCCGGCTACGGCTTCCTGTCCGAGCGCGAGGCGTTTCCGCGGGCGCTCGAGGCGGCCGGCATCGTCTTCATCGGCCCCAACCCCGGCGCCATCGCCGCCATGGGCGACAAGATCGAGTCGAAGAAGGCGGCCTCGGCCGCCAACGTCTCCACGGTGCCGGGCTTCCTCGGCGTGATCGAGAGCCCGGAGCACGCCGTCACCATCGCCGACGAGATCGGCTACCCCGTCATGATCAAGGCCTCGGCCGGCGGCGGCGGCAAGGGCATGCGCATCGCCCACTCCTCGGGCGAGGTCGCCGAGGGGTTCGCCCGCGCCAAGTCGGAGGCCGCGTCCTCCTTCGGCGACGACCGGGTGTTCGTCGAGAAGTTCATCACCGATCCGCGCCACATCGAGATCCAGGTGATCGGCGACAAGCACGGCAACGTGATCTACCTCGGCGAGCGCGAGTGTTCGATCCAGCGCCGCAACCAGAAGGTGATCGAGGAGGCGCCCTCGCCGCTCCTCGACGAGGAGACCCGCAGGAAGATGGGCGAGCAGGCCGTGGCCCTGGCGCGTGCGGTCGCCTACGATTCGGCCGGCACGGTCGAATTCGTCGCCGGCCAGGACAAGTCGTTCTACTTCCTCGAGATGAACACCCGCCTGCAGGTGGAGCATCCCGTCACCGAGATGATCACCGGCGTCGACCTCGTCGAGATGATGATCCGCTCGGCCTACGGCGAGGCGCTGCCCCTGACGCAGGACCAGGTCAAGCTCGACGGCTGGGCCGTGGAGAGCCGGGTCTACGCTGAGGACCCCACCCGCAACTTCCTGCCCTCGATCGGGCGCCTGACCACCTACCGCCCGCCGGAGGAAGGGGGGTTCGGCGAGGCGATCGTGCGCAACGACACCGGCGTCGAGGAGGGCGGCGAGATCGCGATCCACTACGATCCGATGATCGCCAAGCTGGTGACCTGGGCGCCGACCCGCGAGCAGGCGATCGACGCGCAGGCCCAGGCGCTCGATGCCTTCGCCATCGACGGCATCCGCCACAACATCCCGTTCCTCGCCGCCCTGATGGCGCATCCGCGCTGGCGTTCGGGCAACCTCTCCACCGGCTTCATCGCCGAGGAGTTCCCCGAGGGCTTCGTCGCCCCGGAGCCCGCGGGCGAGATCGCGCAGCGGATGGCGGCCGCGGCGGCGGCCATCGACCACAAGCTCAACCAGCGCAAGCGCGGCATCTCCGGCCAGATGCGCGATCCGAGCCTGCTCCACTTCGAGCGCGACCGCGTCGTGATCCTGGCGGGCCAGGCCTACCCGGTGACCGTCGACACCATCGGCGAGGCGCTGGCGGTGACGGCCGAGGACGGCAGCATCCTGAACGTGGTCAGCGACTGGCGCCCGGGCGAGCCGGTCTGGTCCGGCGAGATCGGCGGCCACGCGGTGGCGATCCAGGTGCGCGGCCTTCTCAACGGCGTCTCGCTCCAGCACGCGGGCGCGGCGGCCGAGGCTCGCGTCTACACCCGCCGCGAGGCCGAACTCGCCGCCCTGATGCCGGTCAAGGAGAACGCCGGCTCCGGCAAGCAGGTGCTCTGCCCGATGCCGGGGCTCGTGAAGGCGATCCTGGTGACGGAAGGCCAGGAGGTGAAGAACGGCGAGGCGCTGGCCATCGTCGAGGCCATGAAGATGGAGAACGTGCTGCGCGCCGAGCGCGACGCCACCGTCTCGAAGATCTCGGCGAAGGAAGGCGACAGCCTGGCGGTGGACGCGGTGATCCTCGAGTTCGCGTGAGATCGCGCGAGGCGTGAACACGACGCACAACGAGCAGACCAAATTGCTGGCCACGGGGATCAACAACATCGCCGTGGCCTTCATCGTGATCGGCGTCGTCACGCCGGTCACGGCGGTCAGCTTCGGCATCGCCGTGGCCCCGGCTCCGAGCCTCGCCACGGCGTTCTTCGCCGGCGTTTGGTTTTGTGCCGGTGCGGGCCTACATATTCTCGCGAGACGCGCGTTGCGGAGCCTGAAGTCATGAACACCGGCGAGATCTTCGTCACCTTCGTGATCCCGGCGGTGGTCCTGGCCGCGGCCTATCTGGCCGTGCTCGCCAATGAGCGGGCGATACGCCGCTCGGACGAGCAGGGCGGCAAGTAACGCAGACGAGACCTTATCCTTCAGCACGCAATGCCCCTCTATTTCGCCTACGGCGCCAACATGGACGCCGGCGCCATGGCCCTGCGCTGCCCGGGCTCGATCCTGATCGGACTGGGGCGGCTCAACCGGCACCGCTTCATCATCATGCGCGAGGGCTACGCCTCGGTGGTGCGCGACCCCGCCGCCACGGTGTGGGGCGTGCTGTGGGACCTCAAGCTCGCCGACATGCCGGCGCTGGACCGCTACGAGGGCGTGTCGGGCGGGCTCTACGTCAAGGCGTCCCAGCCGGTGGTGACGACGGGCGGCATCAAGCGGGCGCTGATCTACCTCGGCGGCAACGCGGTGGCGGGGATCCCGCGGCCCGGCTATCTCGAAGCGGTCCTGGCGGCGGCGGTCGCCGCGCAACTGCCGGCGGCCTACCTCCGGGAGATGCGCGGATGGCAGCGCCGGGCGCGCTGACGCGATCGGCCGGGAAAATCGAGGGACGATGACGCAGACGAGAACGGTGCAGGTCGTGATCCGGGGTCGGGTGCAGGGCGTCGGATACCGGTATTGGACCAGGGACGAAGCGCTGCGCCGCGCCCTGTCGGGCCATGTGCGCAACCGCGTGGACGGCGCGGTGGAGGCTCTGTTCTCGGGTCCGGCCGAGGGCGTATCGGCCATGATCGAGGCCTGCCGGCGCGGCCCGCCGGGCGCGCGGGTCGACGACATCGTCGTCGCCGAGGTCGAGTCCATGCCGTCCGCAGAGGGATTTTCGATCCTGTCCGACTGACGTCGGCGAACACGACGTCGGGTGGAGGGGTTCGTATCGGACACACGGCTGGCATGCGCGACGGAGCACGCCCCGGACCTGGACCTCGGCCGAATCCGCACGCAGAACAGCCCGGCATTGTCGCGGCACCCGTCCGGCGCATCGTCCCACGGCGTCTCGAGCCACCCGCCGCGGACGCGGACAGACGAGGAGACCATGGCGTCCCAGACCCTCTCCACCGTGTCGCTTCCGGCGGACTTCTCGCACCTCGATCTGGCCGCCCTGATCGTCTTCGTCGCGATGTGGCTCGGCTACGGCCTGGCCGTCGGCCGGATGCGTGGGCGGCGCACCAGCCTCAGCCAGTTCATGAACGGCCAGCGCGAGGTCTGGTCCCGGCAGATCGTCACCCGCGACAACCGGGTGGTGGATACCACCATCAACGCCTCGCTGCAGAACGGCACCGCCTTCTTCGCGTCCACCTCGCTGATCGCGCTGGGCGGCGTCCTCACCCTGTCGCGCTCGAGCGACGACGTGCTCACCCTGTTCGGGGCGCTGCCGTTCGGCGCGGTGGCCAGCCGCGTCACCTGGGAGATCAAGGTGGCGGGGCTGGCGGTCGTCTTCGTCTACGCCTTCTTCAAGTTCGCCTGGGCCTATCGCCTCTTCAACTACGGCGCGATCCTCATCGGCGCGATCCCGACGAAGGGTTCGGGCGCCGGGGAGGCCGAGATGGAGCGGGCGGCCCGCCGGGCAGCGGCGATGAACATCGCCGCGGGCGGGCACTTCGCCCGCGGGCAGCGAGCCTTCCTGTTCGCGCTGGCCTACCTCGGCTGGTTCGTGGGGCCCTGGGTGCTCATGGCGACGACCGCCGGTGCGGTCTATGTGATGTGGCGGCGGCAGTTCGCCTCCGATATCCGTGCCGCCCTCCTGGCGGACGAGGACATGCCCTTATGACCATGCCCCTATGACGAAGCCGGTCCGTCCGAGCGACGCGCTCATCACCGAGACGATCCTGGCCATGGTCGAGACGCGCGGGGCCGACAAGACCGTCTGTCCCTCCGAGGTGGCGCGTGCCCTCGGCGGTCCGCATCCGGAGGGCTGGAGCCCGCTGATGCAGCCGGTGCGCCGCGCGGCGGTGGCCCTCGTCAAGCAAGGCCGCATCGCGATCCTGCGCAAGGGCCGGCCCGTGGACGATCCGGACGACTTTCGCGGAATCTACCGGCTCGGGCTGCCCGTCGCGGACGGGGAGGGGGCCGGGAACCAGTCGTCGGTGTAGCCGGCCAGGCGGTAGGCGAGGAGGCCGACCCACTCCTTGGCCATGAGGTCGAGGACGAGGAGCCCGGTGGAGGCGAAGCTGTTGAAGCGGGCCGCATCCCCCCGCGCGCCGGTGCGGTAGTCGACCGGATAGGCCACGACGTCGAAACCGGCCTTGCGGAAGCAGCCCATCGCCCGCGGCATGTGCCAGGCGGAGGTGACGAGCAGCCAGCGCTCGCCGGGTTTCGGCTGGACCTTGTCGGCGGTGAAGGCGGCGTTCTCGCGGGTGTTGCGCGAGCGGTCCTCCTGGATCAGGCGAGTGCGGGGCAGGGAAAGGGTATCGGCGAAGCGCCCGACCACCTCGGCCTCGGAGGTGGTCTCCCCCGCCAGACTGCCGCTGCCGCCGGAGAACACGAGCCGGGCGCCCGGGTATCGCCTGGCGAGGTCGGCCATCGCGACCTGCCGCTCGCCGGCGTCGTTCGTCATCATCTGCCCACGGCCCATGGTCAGGCCCGTCTCGACGGCACCGCCGAGCACCACGATCCCGGCGACCGGGCCGCCGTCGTCGGCAAAGGCCGGGAAACGGTCCTCGAGGGGCAGGGCGATCCAGGTCGCAAGCGGTGAGAACCCCGCGACCGCGAGGCCGACGAGGCCCGCCGTCGCGAGCCCCAGCCCGATCCGGCGCAGGCGTGTCGCCAGCGCCAGCAGCACCCCGAGGCAGCCGAGGAGAACCAGGAAGTTCGAGGGCGTGATCAGGAAGAAGACGAGCTTCGAGAGCGGGAAGAACATCGCGCGGGCCGGTCCGATGGTGGGAAGGAGTGCGCCGTCAGGCGGGATCGCCGGGGCGGGGCGGGTAGGCGTGCTCGACCCCTTGCGGATCCCGGACCCGCCATCCGGCGCCGTCCGCGCCGAGATAGGCCGGACCCACCGGCACCTTGCCGTGACCGCCGGGAATGTCGAGGACGTAGGTGGGCTGCGCCAGGCCCGAGAGGCGTCCGCGCAGGGCCTCCATCAGCGCCCGGCCCTGCGTGAGATCGGTGCGCAGGTGCGCCGTGCCCGGCGCGAGGTCGCCGTGATGCAGGTAGTAGGGCTTGATGCGGTTCTCGACGAACGTCCGCATCAGCGCCTCCAGCGTGGCGGCATCGTCGTTGACGCCGCGCAGCAGTACGCTCTGGCTCACCAGCGGGATGCCGGCGTCGACGAGCCGGTCACAGGCGGCGCGGGCCGCCTGCGTGAACTCGCGCGGATGGTTGGCGTGCAGGGCCACGAACACCGCACGCCCGAAACGCTTCAGCGCCGCCACGAGGTCGGCATCGACCGCAGCCGGATCGACCACCGGCACGCGGGTATGGAAGCGCAGGACACGGACGTGCCCGATCGCGCGAAGGCCGGCGGCGATCCGCTCCAGGCGGCGGGGCGACAGGGCGAAGGGATCGCCGCCGGTGACGATCACCTCCCAGATCTCGGGCCGGGCGGCGATATAGGCGAAGGCCGCGTTCAGCTCCGCCTCCGTCAGGCTGCCGAGGCCGCCGGGGCCGACCATCTCGCGGCGGAAGCAGAACCGGCAATAGACCGGGCAGACGTGGAGCGGCTTCAGCAGCACCCGGTCGGGATAGCGATGGACGAGGCCGGGCAGCGGGCTGTGGGCGGCATCGGCGATCGGGTCGGCCCGCTCCTCGGCCCGCGTCTCCAATTCGCGGCCCTGCGGCAGGAACTGCAGGCCGATCGGGTCGGCGGGGTCGAACGGCGCGATCAGCTCGGCCATGTCGGGCGTCACGCCGATGGCGTAGCGCGCGGCCACGGATTCGAGGGCGGCCATGTCGGTCGCGGCGGCGAGGCCGGCCGCGACGAGATCGGCCGGGCTGCGCAAGGTGCGGGTCAGCATGGGGCGCTCATCATGGGACACCCATGGCGACCGGCGTCCAGACCACGTCCTCGATGCGCGGGGCACCGGCGAGCAGCATCACCAGCCGGTCGAGGCCGAGGGCGATCCCGCTCGCCTCCGGCATCAGGGCGAGGGCGGCCAGGAAATCCTCGTCGATGGGATAGGTCCGCCCGTAAAGGCGCGCCTTCTCGGCCATCTCGCCCTCGAAGCGGCGGCGCTGCTCGGCCGGATCGGTGAGCTCGCCGAACCCGTTGGCGAGTTCGACCCCGCAGGCATAGAGTTCGAACCGTTCCGCCACGCGCGGGTCGTCCGGGCTACGGCGCGCCAGCGCCGCCTCGCTGGCCGGATAGGCGTGCAGGACCGTCGGCCGGCCGATGCCGAGGTGCGGCTCGATTGTCGCGACGAGGACGCGGCCGAAGAGGTCCGACCAGGTATCGTCGGGCGCGACCCGCAGTCCCGCACCGGCCACCGCCTCGGCCATGGCGGCGCGGTCGGTGGCGCCATCCCGGTCCATCGTCGCCAGGAGGTCGATGTCCGCATACCGCGAGAAGGCCTCGGCGAGGGTCAGCCGCTCGAAGGGAGCGAACGGATCGGACCGGCGCCCGCGAAACTCGAGGTGTCGCGTGCCGGCGGCATGCGCGGCCTCAGCGAGGAGGGCGGCGCAATCCTCCATCAGCACGGTGTAGCCGGCCTCGGCACGATACCATTCGAGCATCGTGAACTCGGGATGGTGGAGGGCGCTGCGTTCGCCGTTGCGGAACACCCGCGCGAGGGTGAAGAGCCGCGTCTCGCCGGCCGCGAGCAGCTTCTTGCAGGCGAACTCGGGCGAGGTGTGGAGATGGAGTGGGGCAAGGGAGCCGTCCGGCGCCACGATCTGCGTCGAGAAGGCGTGCAGATGCGTCTCGTTGCCCGGCGAGACCTGCAGGGCCGCCGTCTCGACCTCCACGAAATCATGCGCCGACAGATGCGCACGCATGGCCGCGACCACGCGGTTACGCATCATCAGGACCGGGCGACGGTCGGCGTGGACCTGGGGCGTCCACCAGGGCGAGGGCGCGCTCACGACGTCGCGCGCCGTGGATCGACGTCGCCGGGACGCGCTGACGCAGCGGCGACTGGCAACCACGGCGCGGATGGAGTAGTGGCGAACCACAGATGCCGTTCCCGCGGGCCGGACCCGACGGGGCGTGCGCAGCATTTTCGTACAGACAGGACCAGACCCCGTGAAGGTGATCGCCTCTTCGCTCCGCAAGGGCAACGTCGTCGACAAGGACGGCAAGCTCTACGTCATCCTGACGATCGAGAACATCCACCCCGGCAAGGGCACGCCGGTGACGCAGCTCGACATGCGCCGCATCACCGACGGCGTGAAGATCTCGGAGCGCTACCGCACCACCGAGTCGGTGGAGCGCGCCTTCGTGGAGGATCGCGACCACACCTTCATGTACGAGGACGGCGAGGGCTACCACTTCATGAACCCCGAGACCTACGAGCAGGTCGCGGTGCCCAAAGACGTGGTCGGCGATGCCGCCCCCTACCTCCAGGAGAACATGACGGTGAAGCTCTCCTCCCACAACGGGGTGCCGCTCACCATCGAGTTGCCCCAGCGCGTGGTGCTGGAGATCGCCGAGACCGAGCCGGCCATGAAGGGCCAGACCGCCTCGTCGTCCTACAAGCCGGCGATCCTGTCGAACGGCGTGCGCACCGCCGTGCCGCCGCATATCGCGGCCGGCACCCGGGTGGTCATCATGACCGAAGACGGCTCCTACGTGGAACGCGCCAAGGACTGACGTCCCCGCACGGCCCTTCCCGGATCAGGCACGGCCCTTCCCGGATCAGGCACGGCCCTTCCCGGATCAGGGAGGGGATGCCGCCGCCTCGTAGCAGGCCTGCGACAGGGCCTGCGCGCGGGCGCGGTCGGCTGGTGTGAACGAGCGGCCCGCCTCGGCCCACAACCCCTCCCGGCGAAAGCCGACGACGACGCAGCGTGCCGCGATCCGGCATGGCCCGGCCTCGCCGCCCGTCTCCGTGCAGTTGCGCGCGTAGACCCGGCGGAACTCCGCTTCCCCGGCGCGCGGGTGCTGGCCGCTCAGCGCGACGACGCCGGTGAGGAGGCCGAGCAGCACCGGCTGGTGGACGAGGTAGATCGACAGGCTGTGGCGTCCGGCCATCGCCAGACCGCGCATCGCGCGGCCCGTCGCGACCCACTCCGGGAGCGAGGAACGCGCGGCGGCAGGGCCGGCGAGGCGGGCGGCGGCGATCCCGGCCAGCACCAGCCCGAACCAGGGAAACAGCGGCACGTAGTCGTTGGTCTGCGGAACGCCGCGACCCAGCCCGAGGAAGGCGAGGACGGGATCGTCGAAGACCCTTACCGGCGGAAAGACCTCGGCCTGCACCAGGTGGGGGGCCGCCAGGACCGCGACCGCCCCCAGTGCGGACACGAGCGCCGGCGCGCGCAGGAACGGCACCGCCAGCACGCTCGACAGGGCGATGCAGTGCAGGATTCCAAAGAAGATGTAACTGTCGGGGAAGGCGATCCGCGTGGCCGCGGTGATCGCCAGGGCCGCTCCGCCGATCCGCAGGAGCCGCATCAGGAAACGCCGCCGGCGGATGGCCTCCGTCGCGGCCTCGCCCCGTCCCCGCATCAGGACGAGCCCGATGCCCACGAGGAACAGGAACGTGCCGGCGATGCCGTGCGCGGCCGCCTTGCCGGGCGGGGTGAGCGCATAGTTCTCCGGCGTGAGCCCGAGATGACCGAGGTCCCAGGTCAAGTGATAGGCGGCCATCGCGACGAGGGCCGCGCCCCGGGCGGCGTCGAGGGCAGCGAATCGCCGCCCCGGCGGAACGGCGGCGGGCGGGGTGGTCTCGGCGCTTTGCATGGCCGCGGCCCCTAGCATCGATCGGCGGTCCGGGCGACCTGTCACGGCCCCCGGCAGCCACGGCGTCGCAGGCGGCCGTCGACCCTTTCCGGCCCCGTTGGGGCGCGGGTTGAGATTTCCCGAGTCCGATCAGCGGCTTCCCCCGGGCAGGACCGGGGCACGTGCGATCGCCACCTGTTGCGCCTTTGCCGGGTCGGCGGAGATTGCGCGATCGGGAGGCAGCGCTGGCGGGCAAACGGGCTTCCGCCGAGTCACGACTTTGTTAATCTTGATTGCGGATCGCGCAGCGTGATTCGGTGTGGGTTGCTTACAATGTCGGACGTCTTCGGATCGGGCCTCCAAGGGTCGCACCCAGCCGCATCGTCCGACGACGCCCGAATCGCCGACGGCCTGTCGTCCGAGGAGCTTCGCCCCCTCGATCTCATCGAGGTCGCCGGCCGCATCAAGTGGTTCGACGTCGCCAAGGGCTTCGGCTTCATCGTGCCCGACGACGGGACCCCGGACGTGCTGCTGCACATCACCTGCCTGCGCCGGGACGGGCACCAGGGCGCGAGCGAGGGTGCGCGCGTCGTCGTCGAGGCGACCCGGCGCGCCCGCGGCTGGCAGGCCTTCCGCGTGATGTCCCTCGATCAATCGACGGCGACCCACCCCTCCGAACTGCCGATGCCGCGCACCCATGTGAGCGTGACGCCCACCAGCGGCCTCGAGACGGCGGTGGTGAAGTGGTTCAACCGCCTGCGCGGGTTCGGCTTCCTCAGCCGCGGCGACGGCACCCCGGACATCTTCGTGCACATGGAGACCCTGCGCCGCTACGGGATCGCCGAACTCAAACCCGGCGAGACCGTTCTCGTCCGGTACGGCGACGGATCGAAGGGTGTGATGGCGGCCGAAGTCCGCCTCCTCGACGGTGCGTTGCCCGCCTCCCACTGACGCGGCAGAACCGTAGCGATGCACATGTCCGTTTTCCGCTCCCGTCCCTGGCAGCGGTTCGCCGCGGCCTTCCTCGCCCTGGTTCTCCTCCAGGTGTCGGCGGCGGCACAGACCCAGACCGAACCGCTCACCATCGCGGCCCGCGGCGCCAGCCACGGCTTTGCCGTCGAGGTCATGCGCGACGACGAGGCCCGCTCGCGCGGGCTGATGTTCCGCCGCACGATGGCGGCGGACCACGGCATGCTGTTCGACTTCGAGAAGGTCGCCCCGGTCGCCATGTGGATGAAGAACACCTACCTGTCCCTCGACATGCTGTTCATCCGGGCGGACGGCACCATCGCGCGAATCGCCGCCGATACCGAACCGCAGTCGACCCGCGTGATCCCCTCCGGGGAACCGGTCCTCGCCGTCCTCGAACTGAACGCCGGCACAGCCGCCCGCCTCGGCATCAAGGCCGGCGACCGGGTGCAGCATCCGCTGTTCAAGCCGCGCTGATCGCCGCGCATGACGACGAACGAAAAGTGAACGACGCCGGTTGACGGGAGTCCCCTTTGCGATCATCGTTCCCGTAATGTTCCGGTCCCGCCGAGACGGCGGCCCGGTCTCGCGGCGGGAGGCCACCATGGTCGATTGTGATGTCGAGCCGGCTTGCGATGCCGTGCCGTGCACGGAGGTGCTCTACGCCAACGGGGAGTGGCGCGTGACCGCCGAGGGGATCGACCATCCGCGCACCGGATACGTCATCGACCGGGCGGGTATCGATCGGCGCCGGGACGGCGAGCTCTGGGAGTGGCCGTTGCATCTGGCGGAGAAGAGCTGGTGCGAGCCGGGACCGTTGCGGGACGCCTTCATGGTGGCCCTCGGCCGCTACGGGGTCGCCGCAGATCCTGATCTGATGCGGTCGTTCGCGATCGGCTTCGGTCCGAGGTTCGGAAGCGGACGCGACATCGTCGACCTGGGGTTCACGTCGCTGGGCGAGATCGTGTCGCGTCGGCGCCATGGCGGGCGCAAGCCGCCCGGCCCTCTGCCGAGCGACGTGGCATGGCGTCGCGACGAGACCGGCGACAGACGCAGGGTCGCGGTCGCGGGCCGCTGACCGGCGGCAGGGACCGCGCCCGTGCCGCCCCGACCGGTGGTTGACGGGGCCGGTGCCCGATGGTCCTTCGCGTCGGGCAAGTCCGGTGAGGATTGCGAGACTGGCGAGGATCTCATGCAGCACGACGAGACGGCTCACCGAAGCGACGCCCCCGAAGGTCACGAGGGCCTGCTGACCCCTCCGTTCTCGCGGCGCGGGTTCGTCATGACGAGCCTGATGACGGGGCTGACCCTGGCGACGACCTCGGTGGAGGCTCAGGTCGTCACCACCGATTCGGTGGGGATCGAAGCCGGCGAGGTGGCCATTCCGACCGTGGACGGGCCGATGCCCGGATACCGCGCGGTGCCGCAGGGGAGCGGTCCGTTTCCGGTGGTCCTCGTCATCGAGGAGATCTTCGGGGTCCACGCCTACATCAAGGACATCTGCCGCCGTCTCGCCAAGGCCGGCTATTGCGCCGTGGCGCCGGAACTCTACGCCCGTCAGGGCGATCTCGCGACGATGACGGATGCCCAGACGATCATCCGCGAGGTGATCTCGAAGACGCCGGACGCCCAGTGGATCGCCGATCTCGACGCCACGGCCGCCTGGGCGACCTCCGCCGCCAAGGGCGATCCGGACCGGCTCTCGGCCATGGGCTGGTGCCGGGGCGGGCGCGCCGTCTGGCTCTATGCCGCCCACCGTCGCGACCTCAAGGCGGCCGTGGCCTGGTACGGGCAGCTCGGGGGCGAGCGCACGTCGATCCAGCCCAGGACCGCCAGCGATGTCGTCACCGAGATCCAGTCCCCCATCCTCGCCCTCTACGGCAGCGCCGATACCGGTATTCCCGTGGCGAGCATCGAGGAAGCCCGTGACAAGGCCAAGGCGGCCGGCAAGTCGGTGGAGCTGGTGGTCTATCCCGACGCACCGCACGGGTTCCACGCTGACTATCGGCCGAGCTACCGCAAGGCCGCAGCCGAGGATGGCTGGGCGCGCGCACTGGCCTTCCTCAAGGCGAACGGTGCGGGCTGACCGCGCTGGATAATCGGCCGACCCGGCTTCCATACAAACCCTGCGCGACCGATGGTCCGCAGGATTGACATAATGAAGCCTTAACGGGTCTCGAGAGTTACGAAAGGATCGGCCGATCTTTTCGCCGTCGGGGGCGTTCGACGCAGATGAGTGCTGTAAGTTCGACGGCCCGTAAGCCGATGATCCTGGTCGTGGAGGACGAACCCGACGAGCGCTTCCTGGCCGCGACCCTCCTCGAGGAGACCGGCTTCGACGTGATCGAGGCCGAGACGGCGGAACACGCCCTCGCCATCCTGAACGATCGTGCCGACGAAGTCAGCGTCGTCTTCTCGGACGTGCGCACGCCCGGTCCGATCGGCGGCTTCGAACTGGCACGGATCATCGGCGTGACCTGGCCACGCGTCCGCGTCCTGCTGACCTCCGGCGATGCCGGCGACCAGCCCAGCGACCTCCGGGTCTCGGCCACCTTCATTCCCAAGCCCTGGCGTGCGGCCGACATTCTGTCGTGGGTCGAGGAGAACGCGCCGCCGCGCCCCGGCACGCCGGACCGACCGGCGCTGGTGGGAGATTCCCGGCCGGCCTGACGTCATCGTGGGCGATAAAATTCAGGATCTTAGGGGAAACTTGGCTCGACGGATGCGTTGACCGAGTCATTGCGCGTCATGTCTCGCGCGGTGATGAAGCTTGAACGTGAACAGATCACACCATGATCACCGTCGATTATCAACGCCCGGCTATATCCCAAGACAGTGATTCGTTTCACACCGGCTTTTCGTCGACAAAGCTCGTCGCGAAGCTCGGCGAGGAATTACAGGGTCTCTACGGCGACGTGACCGGGGCAGGGCAACCCAGCGATTTGCTTGCGCTGGCGAGACGGATCGACGAGCAGCGAAACGTTCACAAGGGTGAGGGTTGAGGGCAACAGGCAGCCGGAATTCGTTATTCTTGGCATCGGCCGGCCCTCCTTGTTGTCCGGTGGTGACGGTGCGGCTGCCTTGCCGCCGCCGAATCTCTGATAAGAGAACGAGGTCGCTTCGCCCGATCCGCCGTCACCGCCGAGTTCCGGATGCCCCTGATGAAAAGCCTCGGCACGGTCGCCGCCGTATGTGCCGTGACGCTGTCGCTCGTGGCTGCGGCGAAGGCCGCGGCGCCTCCGGTCCAGCCGATCGAAGGCCCCGGCGCAAACGGTGACCGGAGCGCCACCGTCGTGAAACGTGCGGTCGGCCGCATCGGGTCGGCCAGCTACGTCTTTCACAAGGCCGGACCGGCGCCGGCCGAGGGCCGCCCCGTGGCGATCGTCCTGCATGCCTGGGGGGCACCGAACCCGCAGGTCTACGGCGCCTGGATCGACCATCTCGCCCGCAAGGGCTTCCTCGTGGTGTTCCCGCGCTTCCAAGAGGTCAATCGCACCCGGCCTGCCGATGCCACCGCCAACGCCATCAAGTCCGCCAAGGCCGCCTTCGCCGAGATCGCTCAGGACGGCGACGCCAAGCCCGACCTGAACCGCGTCGCGGTCCTCGGCCATCTCGCGGGCGCGCCCATCGCCGCCACCCTGGCGGCCGAAGCGGCGGCGGAAGGCCTGCCCGTGCCCAAGCTGGTCTTCGTCGTCATGCCCGGCGGCATCGCCAGCGACGCCCGCTCCCGCGGCGTGCCGCTGAAGGATCTCGCCGCGCTGCCGGCCCAGACGCTGATGGTCACGATGATCGGGGACCGCGACGCCCGCGCGGCCGATCTCGCGGCCCGGCGCATCCTTCGCGAGGCGACCTCCGTCCCCCCCGAGCGCAAGCTGTTCGTGCGCGTCCTGTCGGACGACCACGGTTTTCCGGCCCTCACCGCGACCCTGGCGTCCCCGGCCGGGGTCGATGCCGCCTTCGACGGCGGCGCCATCAAGGCACCGCCGGAGCCGCCGCGCGACCCCAAGCAGCCCCCTCCGCCCTTCCGCTGGTCGGCTGACATGGCACTGACCGGCGAACAGACCACGCTGGTGGCCCAGCTCAACAACGCGCGCTCCGACAGCCTCGATTATCTCGCGTACTGGAAGACGTTCGATCTGGCCGCCACCGCAGCCTTCGCGGGCACGGACGCCGCCACCCTCAAGAACAATCCCCGCCTCAGCGATATGGATCGCTGGGCCGACGGGTGGCCGGTCAAGCGACTTGTGGTGGAGATCCCCCGCCTCGGCCCCGCACCCAAACCCGCCCCTGCGCCCGAGACGGTCGCCGCACCGCGGCCCGCCGGACGCCGATGATCGGGTGATCGACCGCCCGGTCCGATTTCATCGCCACGGATACCCCGATGCAGCTGTTCCATTCGCATTTCTCGCCCTTCGCGCGGAAGGTCATGGTGGTCGCCCATGAGCTCGGCCTGACCGATCGGATCGCGCTGTTGCCGACCGCCGCCCATCCGGTCACGCGCGATGCCGCCATCCTGCGCCATCATCCCCTCGCCCAGGTGCCGACCCTGATCGACGACGACGGATTCGTACTCGCCGACAGCCGGGTGATCTGCGAGTACCTGGATACCCTCTCCGAGGGCGGCATCTTCCCCTCCGCCGGCCCGGCCCGCTGGGACGCCCTCGCGCTTCAGTCCACCGCCGACGGCCTCCTCGATGCCGCGCTGCTGATCCGCTACGAACTCACCGCCCGGGCCGAGGCCGAGCGCTCGGCCGCCTGGATCGCGGGACAGGAGGCCAAGATCGCCACGGTGCTGGCAGACGTCGAGGCGCAGGCCGATGGCTTGGGCGAACGAGTCGACATCGGCGTGATCACGCTGGGCTGCGCCATCGGCTACCTGGACCTGCGCTTTCCCGACCCGACCCGGGCCGCCCGGCTGCCGAAGACGGCGCTCTGGTATGAGGGCTTCGCCCAGCGGCCCTCGATGGTCGCCACCCGCCCGCCCGCGGCGTGACGGGCAACGCCGCGGTGGCGTGGAGTTTGCTCCGTCGGCAACCGGCCAGCCGGATGCCGCACCCATGCCCTATACGCCCATGCCCGCTACACCCCTGCCGAACTTCGTCGCCGTCCTGATCTCGGTCCTCGCGTTCACCCTCGGCGTCGTCGTCCTCAACGCTCTGACGCGCCTCGCTATGGCTGCGGGCATGGCGCCGGCCGATTTGGCCGAGAACGGGTTCCTGCAGTACGGCGGCGCGCTCCTCGCCGCTCATGCGATCCGGCGGCTCACGGCCCGTCGCGGCCTCACGCGATCGAAGTCTTGATGGCCTCCCGTATTGGGTTGGCCGAGCGCCGAACGGCGAAGTGGACATCCGAGCCACTCCGAATACCCTACTCACGCAGCCCAATAACATAGATCAACATTCGATAGGGCGGCCGGCACCGAATCAACATTGTTAAGCACATTGCCGATCTCTCGGTTGCTCAGCGCGAGGTTTCGTTGTGCGGCGATCTGGTTTTGCTATCGTGCACCCACCGGCTCGCCAATCGGCCCGGCGATCGAAGACCACGATCGACCGGGACCAGGACGGCGCCGTTCACGATGCGCTCGCGAGGGCACGATGGGCGAACACCAGACGGAGACGCCCGGTGGCGTGACGGATGCGGCCTGGGAAGACTGGGCGACGTTCCGGACCCGGACCGACGACCCCACGGCGTCCGGCATCGCGGCCTGGTTCGAGGACTACGTCATGCAGCCGCATCGCGATGTCGGACGCAGCGGCCACGTCTGCCCCTACATGGCGCCTGCGGTCCGGCAGAACCTGGCGCGCCTGAGCGTCTACGCGGCGGATCCCGGCGACGCCGGACGGATGCGCGCCACCCTCCTGAGGGGTATCGACCTCTTCCAGGCGATCCCGTGCTCGCCCAGGACCAGCCTGTTCCGGACCGTGGTCGTCGCCTTTCCCGCCCACGCCGACCGGGACGGCGTCGCCCGGCTGCAGGTGCTGCAGCGGTCGGTGCGGTACCGCGCGGCCTGGCACGGCCTGATGGTGGGGCTGTTCGAGCCGGACTCGTCGCAGCCGGGCGTGGCCAACCGGACGTTCCATTCGTTCCGCTCGCCGATCCCGCTGATCGCCATCCGCACGATGGTGGAGGGGGACGCCCCGTTCGTCCTGCGCAACCCGTTGATGATCCCGCTCTACCTGTCGCGTTTCGGCGCGAGCGGGCGCAGACGCCTCCTGCGCGCCCTCAAGCAGAGGCTGAAGGACAGGTTCGGCGCTGCCCACGGCACCCCGGAGGCGGCCTGAGGCGAGACCGGGCGCGGACGCCGCAGGACCCGGTCCATATGTCTCGCCGACGCCCCGGAATCCCGTTGGCGCCAAGGGCCCTCGACCGGCTACCATCGCCGGCGACATGATCCGTTCCTTCGCGCTCCTCGCCCTCCTCGTTCTACCCGTCCACGCCGCCGAGCCGCTGGGGCCGGCCGGACTGCCGGCCTCGGCCTTCCCCCGGCCGGACCGACCGGTGGCGGAGATCATCACCTCCGTCTGGGCGCCGGAGGCGAGCCGCGACAAGCGCGACGAGGTCGGACAGGTCGCCCGCCTGATGGGGATCGGGCCCGGCCAGACCGTGGCGGACATCGGCGCGGGCAGCGGCTACTACGTAGCGCGACTCAGCCGGATCGTCGGGCCGCAGGGCCGCGTCTTCGGCGAGGACGTGATCCCGTCCTACCTCGACGACCTGTCGCGCCGGGTCCGCGACGAGAAGCTCGGCAACGTCACGGTGGTGCGCGGCCAGTCGCACGACCCGCGGCTGCCGCCCGGCTCCGTCGATGCGGCGGTGCTGGTCCACATGTACCACGAGATCGACCAGCCCTACGGGCTGCTCCACAATCTCGCCGCCGCCATGAAGCCCGGCGGCCGCATCGGGATCGTCGACGACGACGACATCCCCGCCCGCCACGGCACGCCGCCGGCCCTGCTGCGCTGCGAACTCGCGGCGGCCGGCTACCGCGAGGCCGGCTTCTCGAAGTTGGAGGGCGGCAGCGACTATCTCGCGATCTTCGAGGCGCCGGCAGCGGACGCGCGTCCCGACCCGGCCGGCATCGTGCCCTGCAAGGACTCCACGACCCGCAGCCGCACCAGGGCTCCGTGAGCGGATGGCGGGATTCACCCTTCGGTAGCGGCCATCGCCTAAGGCTGGAGCCCGCAACGGATCGTCGCGGAGGTGAGGTGTGGTTCTCGCGTATTGGCTCGATCAGCCGGTCTGGCTGATCTTCGTCTGGATCGCGGCCGTGTTCGGCTTCGCCAGCGCGCTCATCGTCGGCCTCACGGTACTGCCGATGACGCGGCCGGCGATGGCCAGGATCGGCGGCGGCATGGTCCCGACCTATTTCACCGCGATCTCGGTGCTCCTGGCGCTCCTCACCGGGTTCGTCGCCAACGATGCCTGGGAGCGCCAGCGCACCGCCACGCGGATCGTGCAATCGGAACGCAGCGGCCTCCTGGCGATCCACGATCTCAGCATCGCCGCGGTGTCGGACATGAAGGACCTGCGGGCCGAGCTCGTCGCCTACGCCGATGCCCTCATCACCGACGAATGGCCCAAGATGGCAGACGCCACCTCGTCGGCGAAGGCCGGGGAGACCCTCGGCCGCCTGATGCAGGGCGCCGCGGACCCGCGGCACGGCACCGAGGCCGGGGCGGCCGCGCACTCGGCCCTCCTCGACGCGGTGATGGGACTGCGCACCGCCAGGGGCGAGCGGCTGTCGTTGAGCGACGCCACGGCCGACCAGTCGAAATGGCTGACGCTGATGGTGCTGGCCGGCCTGACCATGCTGTCCATCGGCTTCGTGCACATGGACCGGCCGGTGACGCAGTTGACGGCCCTGATGCTGTTCTCGACCGCCATGGTCACGACACTGGGCGTCGTCGCCCTGCACGAGCGGCCCTTCGACGGCCCCCTGGCCCTGAGTTCGGCTCCGCTCCAGGCGGCGCGGGCGGTGATGGAGGCGGCCAGGCCGGGCGGCTGAGCAGGTTTCGCAAAAGCGGTCACCGGTTTTGCGGCGAAAACCTGCGATAGACCGGGGACCCAAGCAGATTCGATCAATCCGGCTCGTCGGCGGGTTTGGGCCCGGGCGGCGCGAACAGGTCGTCCGGCGGGTCGATCACCACCCGCCCACCCGGGACGTCGAGGACGGGCACGAAGGCCTTCGTGAAGGGCAGGAGCGCCGTGGCGCCGCCGGCCGCCGGCTTGATCTCGAGGAGGTCGCCGCCGCCATAGTTGGGTACGTCGGTGACCGTGCCGAGTACGGTGCCCTCGCCATCGACCACGTCGAGGCCGACGAGATCGGCCGTGAAGACCTCGTCCTCGTCCTCGACGTCGCCCAGGCGCTCACGGGGGAGGTAGAGCGCGAGGCGGTTCAGGGCCTCGGCACCGGTGCGGTCGGCCACGGATTTCACCCGGACCACGAGGAGGTCCGGGGAGGCGCCACCGGCCCGACGCACGTCGGTGAGTTCGATGCGGCGCCCGTCGGCACCGATCAGCGGCCCGTAGGAGCCGATCGCCAGCGGATCGCCGGTGTAGGATTTGAGCCGGACCTCGCCGTTGAGCCCGTGCGCCCGGCCGAATTCGCCCATCCGCACGAGGGTGGGATCGGTGAGGGGAGGGAGTGGCTCGGGGACGGGCTTCGGTGGGCGTGCAGAAGTGGGCGTGCCCGCGTCGAGCCGGCTCGTCCGGGCACGACGTCCGCCGTCACCAGACGCGTTCGATCCTGTGGGGCGGCGGGCCATCGTGCAAAACCGCGTTCGAGAGCGTCGGACCGAAAGGGGGTGCCGGCGTTCGGAAAGATCCGATGCCGGACAGGCGTCTCGCGCCTCTCCTCCCCGCCGGCGGGGAGGAGGGAGGTTGGGGGTGGCTGGGCGAGCCTTCGTCGAGCGAAGCTAAACCAGCCCCGATCCCTCCCCGCAGAGGGGAGGGGACATACCCTTATGCCGCAGCGTCGTCGGCCGGGGCGGCGGCCTTCTCGGCGCGCTTGGCGGCGCGCTCCTTGGCCTTCTCGCCCGGCTCGGCCTTCTGCGGGTTGTTGCGCGCGGGGCGCTTGGCGAGGCCGGCGGCATCGAGGAAGCGCAGGACGCGGTCGGTGGGCTGGGCGCCCTTGGCGAGCCAGGCCTGGATCTTCTCGGACTCGAGCACGATGCGGGCCGGATCGTCCTTGGCCTTCATCGGGTCGTAGACGCCGACCTTCTCGATGAAGCGACCGTCGCGCGGCGCGCGGGCATCGGCGACGACGATGCGGTAGTACGGGCGCTTCTTGGCGCCGCCACGGGTGAGACGGATCTTGAGGGACATGGCTTGCTCCTGTGTGTGTCGGTATGCTGGAATTGGAATTTTAGCGAATAGCGAATAGTGAGTAGCGAATAGATCGTGGATTGGCCCTATTCGCTATTCGCCACTCCCTATTCGCCCCTATTTCTTTTTTCCGAATGGAAAGCCGCCGAGGCCCGGCAACCCGCCCTTCGCGCCGAGACCGGGCAGGCCCGGCATCTTTCCGCCGCCCCCGAGGCCCGGGGGCATCGGCGGCAGCTTGCCGCCCATCTGCTTCTGCATGTCGGCGATCATCTCCGGCGTCGGCTCGGGCATGCCCGGAGGCAGGCCGGGCATGCCGCCCGGCATCCCGCCGCCGCCCATCGCTCCTGCACCCATGCCGAACATCGAACCGAGCGCCTGGCCGATTCCGCGCTTGCCCGAGCCCATCGCCTTCATCATGTCGGCCATGGTCCGGTGCATCTTGAGGAGCTTGTTGAGCTCCTCGACCTTCGTCCCCGAACCCGCCGCGATGCGCTTCTTGCGGGAGTTCTTGAGGATGTCGGGATTCCTGCGCTCCTGGGCGGTCATCGAGGAGATGATCGCGCGCTGGCGCTTGAACATGTTCTCGTCGAGGTTGGCGCCCTCGACCTGTTTCTTGATCGCGCCCATGCCGGGCAGCATGCCCATCAGGCCGCCGATGCCGCCCATCTTCTCCATCTGGCCGAGTTGCATCGACAGGTCGTCGAGGTCGAACTTGCCCTTGCGCATCTTCTCGGCGGTGCGCAGGGCCTGCTCGTGGTCGATGGTCTCGGCCGCCTTCTCCACGAGCGAGACGATGTCGCCCATGCCGAGGATGCGGTTGGCCACCCGCGAGGGGTGGAACTCCTCGAGGGCGTCGACCTTCTCGCCGGTGCCGACGAGCTTGATCGGCTTGCCGGTGACGGCGCGCATGGAGAGTGCGGCGCCGCCGCGCGAATCGCCGTCCATGCGGGTGAGCACGATGCCGGTGACGCCGAGGCGCTCGTCGAAGGCGCGGGCGGTGACCACCGCGTCCTGGCCGGTGAGCGCATCGGCCACCAGCAGCACCTCGTGCGGGTTGGTGGCGGCCTTGACCTCGGCCGCCTCCGACATCAGCGATTCGTCCAGCGTGATGCGGCCGGCGGTGTCGAGCATCACCACGTCGAAGCCGCCCAGGCGCGCGGCATCCATGGCCCGCCGCGCGATCTGCACCGCCGACTGGCCGACCATGATCGGCAGGCTCTCGACGCCGACCTGCTTGGCGAGGATCGCCAGCTGTTCCATCGCCGCCGGGCGGCGGGTGTCGAGGGAAGCCAGCAGCACCTTGCGCTTGTCGCGTTGGACCAGGCGGCGGGCGATCTTGGCGGTCGTCGTGGTCTTGCCCGAGCCCTGCAGGCCGACCATCAGGATGGCGACCGGGGCGGGCGCGTTCAGATCGATCAGGCCGGCGTCCGAGCCCAGCATCGCCACGAGTTCGTCGTTGACGATCTTGACGACCATCTGGCCGGGCGTGACCGACTTGACGACGACGGCGCCCACCGCCTTGGCGCGGACCTTCTCCGAGAAGTCACGCACGACCTCGAGGGCGACGTCAGCCTCGAGCAGGGCCCGGCGCACCTCGCGCAGGGCGGCGGTGACGTCCGCCTCGGTGAGCGCACCGCGGCGGGTGAGACCGGACAGGATACCGGAGAGCCGGTCGGACAGGCCTTCGAACATGCGGGCTCCCTCAGGCGATCGACGTCACTGGTCGAGGCCCGCGTTGGTGACGCGGCGCGCCTGGAGCGCGGCCTCGAAGGCGTTCACGGCCCGCGCGAACTTGTCCCGGCACTCCGGGTCGCAGAAGCCGACCACCGCGCCGTTGTAGAGGGTGAGCGAATCCGCCGAGATCGGCTTGCCCGACCAGGGGCAGGCATCGTTCACCGCATCGGCGAGGCTCAAGGTGGGGACGGCGTCGGACATACGGCTCGCTGGCATCGCACGAAGGGGCCGGACGCTGCGGTTGCGCCAACGCAAATCCCGCCCGAGGGCGCATCGCGCTGTCGGGCGTTGACCTCCGGTCTCGATGGACCGGTCGGCGGCTTGCGAAGGCGGACGATCGTCCGGCTACGAGTGGCGGGGGCTATGCGGGAAACCGCACGAAGTCAAGGGAATGCCACGAACTCGGGTCCGGGAACTCGGGTCGACATCCCGGTGGGCCGCCGGGATCGCTCCCCTCCCGTCATTCCGCGTCAGCGGAGCGGAACCCGGGATCCATGACCACGACAGTCCATCACGCCTTGCGGCGGCGGCTCTCCGTCCCGGGTGCGCTCGCGGCGTCCCGGAAGGACGGGGTGAGGGTAAAGACGGGGACAGGGTCATGGCCTGGGCCGATCACCGCTCCGGCCATGAGTCGGCGACCGCGGTTCGAGGCCCCGGCTGCCGACCGTCGCGTCACGATACCGGCCGGGACGCGACGGCACGGATCAGGAAAACAGCGCCGCCTTCTCTTCGTCCGTGAGGCCGTCGATGTCGGCGAAGGCGGTCTCGATATCGGTCTTGCCGAGCGCCGTCCCGCCGGCGGGCGCCACCTCGGCATCCGGCTCCGGGGCGGGATCGTCCTGGATGGCGGCCTCGTCCCAAGCGCCGAGATCGTCCCGGCTCGGCGCGACGCCGACATCCGGTGCCGCCTCCTCGGAGGCCGCCCCGGCAACGGCCTCGACGACCGCCGGGGCCTCCTCGAAGGCGATCGCGTCGTCGAGGGCGTCGAACGCGGGACGCTCGGGCTTCCGGTCCGCCGACGGGGAAGCGGCGGCGAGCGACGCGGCGAAGGCGTCCGTATCGATGAAGCGGTCGACGTCGTTCTGGCAGAGCACCTCGGGTCCGAGCGCGTCCTCGGCCGCCGGCGGCGTCGCCTCGTCGCCCCAGATCGCCATCATCACGCCGAGGCGCTCCTCGAGGTAGCGCAGCGTGTGGACGATCCGCGCCGTACGCTGGGCGGTGAGGTCCTGGAACGAGCAGGCGGTGTAGATCTGCGTCGCCATGCGGTCGAGTTCGTCGCAGACCGCGGTCTCGGAGCCGGATTCCCGCAGGGTCCAGGCCACCTCCTGCACGTGCTCGGCCGCGGCGAGGATGTCGGAGGTCGCCCGCTCCGTGGCCAGCACGATGGCGTCGAGGGCGAGGCCGAGCCGGCCGTGGGCGGCATCGGGCGAATCGATGGCCGCAATCTCGAGCTTGGTGCGGGCGATGGCGTCGGCCATGTCCATCAGGTCGTGGCGGACGCGCTCGACCCGTTCGGTCTCGGGCGCCGCGGCGCGCTGCGCGACCACGACGCCCTCCAGGCGCTCGATCGCGCCGAGCAGCATCTCGGTGTCGGCGGTGCGGTTGCGGCGCGCGTATTCCTGCAGGAACCAGCGCCCGCGCGCACTCTCGGCCATCGTGGCTTCGATCAGTTCGTACTGCGAGGCGTCGATCGCCGTCAGTGATTGGGAACCCGACATGCCAACGCGTCCTCGGACCGACTCCCCGGACGGGCGACGGGAAGCGTCGTCCGGCGTCCAGGCCCGTCAGGTTGACACGATGACTTTAACGACGGCTTTACGCTGAAAACCCGGCCCGTCGCCGGGGCCCACGCCTCCGGTGCCCGTGCAAAGCCGTTCTCCCCGTCTCGCCGACCCCGGTTCGACCGAGCCCGGCGCGGCGCGGCTGTCGCTGCTCTACGCGGTGGTCTTCGTCGAGATCGGCATCGCGATGCCGTTCATGCCGGTCTGGCTGAATGCCCTGGGCCTCGACGCGCGGGTGATCAGCGCCCTGCTGGCCCTTCCCATCGCGATCAGGATCGTGGCGACGGCGCCGCTCATGGGCCTGATCGACCGGGGCCTCAGCGCCCGCAGGCTGATCGTGGCCGGGAGCCTCGCCCTGGCGGCGACCTATGCCCTGATGCCGGCCGGCGCGACCGTCGGCTGGTGGGTCCTCGCGGTCCTCATCGCGCTCAACGCGGTCGCCGGCGCCTCCCTGGTGCCGAGCATCGACTACCTGACCCTGGCCGCCGTGCGCGCGAGCCACCGCCTCGACTACGCCCGCATCCGCATGGCGGGGTCGATCGGCTTCCTGGCCGCGAGCCTCGCCGGCGGCCTCCTGCTCGACGCCTTCGGCGAGCGCCCGGCGATCCCGTGGCTGCTCACCGGGCTCGCCGTCATCGCCGCGCTCACCGCCATCGCCGCCCGCGTGCCGACGCCGGTCGCGGTGGCGGTGACGCGGGAGACCGGCCGCCCGCGGCTCCCGGCCGTCCTCTGGATCGCGGTGGCCGCCGCCGCGGCGATCCAGGCGAGCCACGGCGCCATCTACGCCTTCGCCAGCATCCACTGGGGCGCGCACGGCATCTCGGCGCCCTGGATCGGCGTGCTCTGGGCGATCGGGGTCGTGGCCGAGATCGTCCTGTTCTGGCTGATCGGCAGGGCGCCGGCGGCCTGGCGCACGCCGTTCCGGCTGATCGGGATCGGCGGGGCGGCCGCCGTCCTGCGCGCCGTCGGCATGGCCCTGTTCGGCGATCGCCTCGGGCCGGTGCTGGCCCTGCAGCTCCTGCACGGCTTCACCTTCGGCGCGACGCAGCTCGGCGCCATGGCCGCCGTCTCCCGCTTCGCCCCCGAAGGCGCCCGCGGCCGCGCGCAGGGCACCTTCAGTTCCTGCAACGCCCTGGCCTCGGCCGTCTCCACCCTCATGAGCGGACTGGCCTATGCGGCCGGCGGCGGAATCCTCGCCTTCCTGCTGATGGCGCCCCTGGCGCTGGCCGGACTGCTGCTGGCGGGCCTCGGCCAGCGCCGGGCCGGACGCGAAGCCTTCACAACGCCTCGTTTGTGAGTCAGCAGACCCCGGGCGGGGGCTAGGGACGGGGGCGCGTCGCGCCTCACCACGGGAGTGTCGATCTGTGCGAACCGCCGATGCCGTCCAGGAGCGCGACCGCGCCGGCGCCACCCTCCTCGAGGGCGGGACCGTCGCGCTGAGCGGTCGCTGGACCGCCGACGAGGCCCCGGCCGTGGAGGCCGCCGCCGCCCGCATCACGCAGGACGCGCGCGCCCAGCCGGTGCGGATCGACCTGTCCGGCGTGATGCGCCTCGATACCCTCGGGGCCTGGGTGCTGGAACGCACCCGCGGCGAGGTCGAGGCGGCGGGCGGCACGTTCGTCTATGCCGGCGCCTCGCCCGAGCACCGCATCCTCCTGCGCGAGGCGCGCATCCTCAGCCCCGTCCCTGTGCCGCCGGCCCGCCGCGGCCGGGTCTACAGCTTCCTCGAGGCCTTCGGCGTCCGGGTGGTCGGGGGCAAGACCGACCTCGTCACCGGCCTCGCGTTCCTCGGCGAGGTGGTGCTCGCCTGCCTGCGGGTCGCCTCCCGCCCCAGCACCTTCCGCGGCACGGCGCTCGTCAACCAGATCCAGCAGGTCGCCTTCAACGGCGTGCCGATCATCGTGCTGATCTCGTTCCTGGTCGGCGGCATCGTCGCGCAGCAGGGCATCTTCCAGCTGCAGCGGTTCGGCGCCCAGAGCTTCGTCGTCAACCTCATCGGCCTCCTGATCCTGCGCGAACTCGGGGTGCTGCTCACCTCGATCATGGTGGCGGGCCGCTCAGGCAGCGCCTTCACCGCCGAGATCGGCTCGATGCGCATGCGCGAGGAGGTCGACGCGCTGCGCGTCATGGGCCTCGACCCCATCGAGATCCTGATCGTCCCGCGCATCCTGGCGCTGGTGATCGGCCTGCCGATCCTCGCCTTCCTCGCCTCCCTGGCCGCCCTCGCGGGAGGCGGGCTGGTGGCCACCCTCTACGGCGGCATGACGATCGAGGCGTTCCTGTCGCGCCTGCAGGCCGCGGTCTCGATGCACCACGTCGCGGTGGGGCTGATCAAGGCGCCGTTCATGGCGCTGATCATCGGCATCATCGCCACCATCGAGGGGTTCGCGGTCGAAGGCTCGGCGGAATCCCTCGGCCGCCACGTCACCGCCTCAGTCGTCAAGTCAATCTTTATGGTGATCGTGCTTGATGGTCTCTTCGCCGTCTTCTTCGCGGCCATCGATTTCTAGGCAGGGTGGCGCGCCGACGCCTCACGCCGCTCAGGCCCTTGGTCCGTCGCAGGTTTTCGACGCAAGACCGGTGACGACATTTGCGAAACCCGCTGACGCCCGTGACAGACTCACCCCATCCCCCCGGCGCCACGCCGCCACGCGACGTGATCATCAGCGTGCGCGATCTCGTCGTCGGCTTCGGCGACAAGATCGTCATGAAGGGGCTCGATCTCGACATCTACCGCGGCGAGATCCTCGGTTTCGTCGGCCCGTCCGGCCAGGGCAAGTCGGTGCTCACCCGCACCATTCTCGGCCTGGTGCCGAAGCGCTCGGGCACCATCGAGGTCTTCGGCGAGAACGTCGACGGGCTCTCCATCGCCCAGCGCCGGCGCATCGAGCAGCGCTGGGGCGTGCTGTTCCAGCAGGGCGCCCTCTTCTCCGCGCTCACCGTCAAGCAGAACATCCAGATGCCGATGCGCGAGCACCTGAACCTGTCCGAGCGCCTGCTCGACGAGTTCGCGCGCCTCAAGATCGAAATGGTCGGCCTCAAGCCCGACGCCGCCGACAAATTGCCCTCGGAGCTCTCCGGCGGCATGATCAAGCGTGCGGCGCTGGCCCGGTCGCTCGCCCTCGACCCGGAAGTGCTGTTCCTCGACGAGCCGACCTCCGGCCTCGACCCGATCGGGGCCGGCGAGTTCGACGAACTCGTGGCCACCCTCAAGCAGACCCTGGGACTGACCGTCTTCATGGTCACCCACGATCTCGACAGCCTCTATACCGCCTGCGACCGCATCGCGGCCCTGGGCGACGGGCAGATCATCGCGCAGGGCCCGATCGAGGCGATGCTGGCCAGCGACCATCCCTGGCTGCGCTCCTATTTCCACGGCAAGCGCGCCCGCAACATCGTCACCGACAAGGTCGGCGTGCATGCCTGACGCTTGCGCCCTCCGGCTGCGGCGTGCGTCGGCGCACAGCGCATCCGTCGCCGATCCCGGACAGGACTGACATCATGGAGACTCGTGCGAACTACGCCCTCATCGGCGCCTTCACCCTGGCGGTGATTGTGGCCGGCTTCGGCTTCGTGTTCTGGCTGCAGGGCGGATCGCGCAGCCAGCTGCGCGAAAGCGTGCGCATCGTCTTCTCCGGCAGCGTCGGCGGCCTCGCCAAGGGCTCCACGGTGACCTTCAACGGCATCAAGGTCGGCGAGGTGATGAGCGTGCGCCTGCTGCCTCAGGACCCGCGCCGGGTGGTGGCGATCGCCGAGGTCGACAGCACGACGCCGTTGCGCGCCGACACCCGCGCCCGGCTCGATTCGGCCCTGCTCACCGGCGTCTCCGTGGTGTCGCTGAGCGGCGGCAACGCCGATGCGGCGGCCCTGACCCCGGCCAGCGGCGACCAGATGCCCACCATCTTCGCCGACAGCTCCGACATCCAGGACATGATGACGGCGGCCAAGCAGATCGCCCAGCGCGCCGACGACGTGCTCCAGCGCCTCGACAAGATCGTGGCCGGCAACGAGGGCGCCATCACGCGCACGCTGGCCAACGTCGAGGCGTTTTCCAAGACCCTGGCCGAGAGCGGCCCGGCGGTGAGCACCCTCGTCAAGGCGATCGACGGCCAGAAGCTCAACCGGGTCATCGACAACGCCGAGCGCTTCTCGACGGCGCTCAGCACCGCGAGCCCCGACATCGAGGGCGCGGTCAAGGACGCCCGTTCGCTGGCGGGCAAGCTCAACAGCTCCGCGGACCGGGTCGATGCCGTGCTGAAGGGTGCCCAGGGCTTCCTCGGATCCGCCTCCGGCGAGGCGGGATCGAGCACCTTCGCGGAAGTCCGCGATGCCGCCATCTCGGTGCGCGACGCCGGCCGTGCCTTCCGGGCGCTGTCCGAAAATCTCGACAAGCGCACCGCCAACATCGCCACCAGCTTCAACCGCCTGAGCGGCACCGGCCGGCGCGAGGTCGAGGCCCTGTCCACCGACGGCCAGCGCACCCTCAACACCCTCAACCGGACGGTGAAGAACCTCGAACGCGATCCCTCGCAGGTGATCTTCGGCGGCAAGCCGTCGTTGCCGGAATACAACGGCGCCCGCTGATCGCAGCCGCGAGCGTGCCGGTGTGTCCGCGCGCACGGCACCAAACGAGCGTTGCCGTAGTTTAGTGGTCGCAGCGTTTCGCGCTGCGATAGCGTCCAGGCCTCCCCGCGTATGATGTTCCAGCGACCCGCCCTTGCAGCGATCGTCCTCGCCACGGCCCTCGGCGGCTGCGGCGGGGCCGCGCCGTTGACCTTCGACCTGATGGCCCTGCCGGGCCAGGGCCGGGTCGCCGCCTCCGCCCGTTCGATCGTCGTGGCCGAGCCGGTGGGCCTGCAGCCGTTCGAGGCGGACCGCATCATCGTGCGCGAACCGGGGGGCGGGCTCTCGTTCCTCGGTGGCGGGCAATGGTCCGACCGGCTGCCGCGCCTGCTCCAGACCCGCATCATCCAGAGCCTCGAGAACTCCGGCCGCCTGCGATCCGTCAGCCGGCCCGGCGACAAGATCGCGGCCCAGTACCAGCTCATCAGCGAGATCCGCGCCTTCGACATCGCGGCCGGATCGAGCGAGGCGGTCGTCGACCTCTCGGTCAAGCTCATCGCCGACGCCAGCGGCAGCGTGGTGGCGGCCAAGGTGTTCCAGGCGCGCGTGCCGATCGCGAAGGTCGACCCCGGCAGCGCCGCCGCCGGCCTCGACCGCGCCATGGCCGTGGTCCTGGCCGACATCGTGCGCTGGGTGAACGGCGGGCGCTGACACCGGCCCGCCATGGCGCTGCATCTCCTCAAGCTCTGCGTCGGTCCCGCCTCCCTCGACGACCTCGTGCGGCGGATCGCGGCCAACCGCACCCTCGCCCTGGCCGCCGGCCTCGATCCGGCCCCCGTCCATACGACGCGGATGGTACCCAAGCGCGCGGCCGAGATCGCCGGCGGCGGATCGATCTACTGGGTGATCAAGGGCACGGTGAGCGGACGCCAGACGATCCGCGAGATCGCACCCTTCACCGATGCCGACGGGATCGGACGCTGTCGCCTGGTCCTGGACGCAGCGGTGGTCCCGGTGAGTCCGCGGCCGTGCCGTCCGTTCCAGGGCTGGCGCTATCTGGAGGCCGGGAACGCGCCCCCGGACCTCGGCGACGCCGCGGCCGGAGACCTCGCCGAGATGCCCGAGGGCCTGCGCCGGGAACTGTCGGGCCTCGGCCTGATCTGAGGGAGCGGGCGCCGGAATGGCGTTCACGCGATGTCCGTTCTACCGACGCCGGTAGCCGCGCGCGTCTGCTCCCTTACCCCGACGACCCGAGCTAAACGATCGAACCGGCCCGCGCGGTTGCGGGCCGGTTCGATGCGTCGAGCCCGGCGCCCGCTTCTATGCTCCGTCGAAGCGGCCGCTGGCGTGGGCGAGCATGGTGTAGACCTTGCCGGTCTCGGAGGTGAGATAGGCGTCGGCCCGGCGGCTGTCGCGGTCGTTCTTCGAGACGTCCCCGAGCAGCCGCTCGAACTCGGTCACGTACCGGTCCACCGTGCGGTGGAAGTCGGCATCCGCGCCGTAGCGGCGGCGGATCTCCTCGAAGGTCTGGCGACCCTGCGGCGTGTAGAGCCTAGCGTCGAACAGGTTCGGCTCGCCGCGGCGATAGCGCTCCCACAGGTCCACCGCCGTGCGGTGATCGATCATCTTGGCGATGTCGGTGGTCAGGCTGTCGAGGGTCGCGACCTTGCGCTCGGTCGCCGCCTTGGCGGCGGGGGGAGGGGCGAGGGACACCTGAGGCGAGACGGGGCCCTGGGGTGGGACGGATGCCTGGGACGAGCCGGAGCCCTGCGGAGCGGCCGCCGGGGCGAGCCCCGCCGTCCGGCCCGTCGGTCCACGACCGGAGGACGGAACCGGCACGGCGTTGCGGATCTCCTCCTCGCTGCCCTCGTCGAGCGAGGCACGGGTGAGGAGGTCGGACAGCCAACCGCGATTGTCGCGGCTGCCGCGGACATCCTCCTTGCGCGGGCCGGGGGCGGCCACGCGCAGGGGATCGCCCGGCCGCGGCGCGGCGGTCGCCGGGGTGGACACCGAGCGGGCGGGCCCGGCCTCACCGGCCGCCGTCACCGCGATGACGGCGGGCGGTGCGGGGGCCGGCGGCGGGGCCTGGACCGGCTCGGACTGCACCACCAGACCTTGAGCCGGCGACGGCGCAGCGACCTTGGGGGTGCCGGTCGCAGTGGCGACGCCGGCCGGATTGTCGGCGGGGGCCGGCTGGGCGACGTCGACCGAGCGGTTCGAGCGGGACACCAAAGCCGAGAGTTCGTTCAGCGCCTTGATCTGGTCGGAGACCACCCGGCGCATCTCGCCGGTGGCGTCCTGCGTCTCGCGCGGGATCTCCAGCACGCCGCGCTTGAGGTCGGCGCGGGTGGCGTCGAGTTCGCCGCGGATCTCGGCGGCCATGTCGCGCATGACCGTGACCGATTCGCCGAAGCGCGCGGATGCGGCGGAGAACACCTCCATCATCTGCTCGGAGGCGCTGGCGATGGCCGCCTGAACGACCCGCGTGGTGCGCTCGCCCTCGCTGCTGGCGCCCTCGCGCAGGCGCTCGAAATCGCCGGTGACGGCGGCGCCGGCGCTCTTGGCCGATTCCGACAGGGCGGCACCGATCCCGCGAGCCCGTTCCTCGGCGGCGCGCAGGGTCTGCTCCACCGTCGCGTCGAAGCGGGCGGTCTGGGCCTCCAGCGTGCCGGAGCGCTCCTCAATGCGCGCCAGGACGCCCTCGATCGCGGTCGCCCGCTCGGCCAGGGCCTGGGAGACCCGGCCCTCGATGGTCTCGAGGGACCCGGCGACCTGCGTCAGGCCGCCGACCTGCTCGGCACTGCGCTCGGACAGGACCCGGGCGCGGGTGTCGAGGGTCTCGGCCAGCTCGCCGGCCTCGCGCAGGGCGCCTTCGGCGACCCCCTTGAGGGCGTCGACCTGCTCCGAGACGGCCTGGCTCGCCCGGCGCGTCTCCTCCGCGATCTGCGTGAGGGCGGCCTCGATCTGGTGGACGCGGCCGGCGAGTCCCTCCTCGATCGCCCCGAGGTTGGTGCCGGCACCGGACACGAGGTCGCGAAGGGCCTCGTTGGCGCCGTTGATGCGGCCGAGTACGCCGCCGAGATCGGTGCGCAGGCGGTCGCCGGCATCCGTCAGCGTCGCGATGGCACGCGATGCGCCGCCGTCGATGGCACTGAGCAGGGCATTGGCGGAGGCATCCGATTGCGCCACCAGCGCCTCGGTCCGCTCGCGGATCGCCTCCACCAGGGGCTGGCCGTGTTCGGCCAGGGCCCGCTCGATGGCCTGGCCGCTGTCGTTGAGCGAACCGACCAGGGTCGCGGCCGGGCCCTCGACGAGGTCGCGCAGGCGGTCGGCATGGTGGCCCAGGGCCTCGACCACCTCGGTGCCGCGGCCGTCCAGGGTGGTGACGAGGGCGCCGCCGCGCTCCTCGATGGCGCGGGTGATGACCTCGGCGCTCTCGGCGAGGCGTCGCGACAGGGCCTGGCCACGGCTCTCGATGAGCGTGGCCAGCGCCCCGGTGCGGCGCTCGAAGGCGGTCCCGAGCTCTTCGGTGCGTCCGTCGAGGAGAGTGCTGATCGCGGCGTTGCGCTGGTCGAGGGCGGCACCGAGCGCCGCCGCATGGGCCTCGGCGAGGGCGGCGTGGCGGCTGACGCGCTCGTCGAAGGCGGCGAGCATGGTGGCCGTGCCCTGATCCACCAGGGTGGAATAGGCGTCCTGGCGGTCGTCGAAGGCCGTGGCCAGGGCGTCGCCACGGGAGGCGACGAGGTTGGCGAACACCTTCATGCGGTTGTCGATGCGGCTGGTGAAGGCCTCGCTGCGGGCGTCGACCGTCTGGGTCAGGCTCGAGCCCTGCGCCTCGATCGTCCGCGCGAAGTCGGAGGCCCGCTCTTCCACCAGGGCGTCGAGGGCACGCATGCGCTCGTCGAACAGGGTGGCGAGGGTCTGCGTACGGGCGTCGAGGCGGTCGGCGAGGGCCTCGGCACGGCCGTCCACCAGTCCGTCGAGGGCCCGCAGGATCTCGTCGAACAGGCCGCGAATGCCGCTGGTGCGGTCGTCGATGGTTTTGGCGAAGCGCGCGCCGCCGCCCTGGACCACCTCGTCGAGGCCGCCGATGCGCTCGTCGAACAGGGTGAGCAGCGCCTGGCTGCGCACGTCGATGGCGCCCGTGGCCCGGGTAAGGGCGGTCTCGATGGTCGAGACGAGTTGCTGGCTGCGTTCGGTCAGGCTGTCGCGCAGCGGATCGATGCGCTCGTCGAAGGTGACGGTCAGCGCCCCGGCGTGGCCGTCGAGGAGGGTCCGGATCGCGCCGGTCTGGTCGTCCAAGCTGGTCGCGACGGTGCCGGCATGCGTCTGGAGCAGGCCGCGGATTTCGGCGGTGCGCTCGTCGACGGTGGTGGTGAAGGCGCGGGCATGACCGTCGACGAGGTTGCGCAGGCGGCCGGTGCGGTCGTCGAGGGTCGCCGTCAGGGACTCGCCGTGCTGGTCGAGGAGGCCGCGCATCTGCTCGGTCCTCTCCTCCAGGGTGGCGGCCAGGACGCCGGACTGGCCGTCGACGAGGGTCCGCATGCCGCTCGCGCCCTGCGCGATCGTGGTGGCGAGGCCCTGCGCGTGATGGTCGAGCAGGTTGCGGATCTCGGCGGTGCCGTCGCCGAAGGTCGCGGCGATGGCGCCGGAATGGCCGCCCACGATGGCGCGCAGGCTCTCCGTCCGGCCGTCGAGGGTGGTGGCCAGTTCTTCGGCGTGGTGCTCCAGGGCGGACTTGATCTCGACGGCCTTGTCACCCAGCGCGGTGGCCACGACGGTGGCATGCGTCTCGACGAGGTCGCGGATGAGGCCGGCGCCGCCGTCCATGGCCGCGGCGAGGTCCGTCCGGTGGGTCTCGATGAGCCCGCCGATCCGGGCGGTGCCGTCGCCCAGCGTGGCGGTCACGCCGTCGGCATGACGGTCGAGCAGGCCCCTGATCTGGTCGGTGCCTCCGTCGAAGGTCGCGGCCAGCGTTTCGGAGTGGTCGTCGACGAGGGCGCGGATGCGGCCGGTGCGGTCGTCGAGGGTCGCGGTGATCGCCCCGGTGCGGTCGTCGAGGAGGGCCCGGATCTGGCTGGCCCGGTCGTCGAAGGTATGGGCGAGGGCGCCGGCATGCCCGTCGAGCAGGCCGCGGATCTCGCCGGTGCGGTCGTCGAGGAGGCCGTGGACCGTGCGGACCCCCTCGTCGAGGAGGGCGCTGATGTCGGCGGTGCGGGTGTCGAGGGTCTTGCCGAGACGGCCTTCGCCCTCGGCGAGGAGCCGGTCGGCTTCGGCCACGACCTCGCGCAGGCGGCCGAGCACGGCCTCGCCGCGCTGGTCGAGGAGGGCGCCGAGCGAGGCGCTGCCGGTGTCGAAGAGACGGGCGATCTCGGTGATGCGGCCGCCCAGGGCGCCGAAGACCTGGCGCCCCTTCTCGTCGAGTTCGCTCGTCATGGCCGCGGTGCGGGCGTCGATGAGGGTGCCGAGGTCGTCGGCGCGCTCCGCGAAGGCGGCACGGACCGCCTCGACCTGGGCGGCGAGCGCCTCGTTGGCGCCGCCGCTGCGCTGCTCGACCAGGGCGACGAGTTCGCGGGTGCGGCCGGCGAGTTCGTCGTCGACGGCGCGGGTGCGGCTCTCGATGAGGCGGATCGCCTCGAAGGCCTGGGCGCCGAAGGTCTCGTCGATGAGGCGGCTGCGCTCCTCGAGGGCGGCACCGATGGCCTCCAGGCGCTGGAGGACGCCGGTGTCGAAGCGGCCGACCCCGTCGTCGAGGCGGCCGGCGAGGGCGACCGTCTGCACCTCGATCCGCTCGGCGATTTCGGCCGCACGGACGCCGAGGGTGTCGCCGAGGCTCTGGCTGCGGGCGGCGATGTCCTGGGCCATGCCGTCGGCACGGGCGTCCAGCGCCTGGACGAGGTCGCGGCTGCCCTCGGTCATGATGCGCGCCATCTCGCCGGTGCGCACGATCAGGGCTTCGTTGAGCGCGGTGGCGCGGGCGCCGAGATGTCCGTCGATGTGGGTCACCAGCGTCGTGAAGGTCTCGCCGATCTCGGCGGTGCGCTTGACGGAGCGGTCCTCGAGGGCACCGAGCTGCGCCTCGACGACATCGCGCGCCTCCCGCGTGCGGTCGGCGATGGTCTCGGCCATGGCCTTGCCCTGGACGGTGATGACGCGGTCCATCTCGGCGAGCTGGCCGTCCACGACCTGCGTCAGGGACGCCGTATCCCGCGAGATCCGGTCCGCCAGGATGTCGCCGCGGGAGATCGTCTCCATGAGGGCCGAGAGGCGGTCGTTGAGCACCGCGTCGATGTCGCGGGCGCGGCCTTCGGTGGCTTCGGTGAAGGTGGTCCCGGTGCGCACGAGGGCGTCGTTGACGCGCGCGCCATGGGTCGTCACCGCCATCACCACGTCGCGGGCGACGCCGGCGATCTGCGCCTGCGCATCCTGGGCATGGGTGGCGATGAGGTCGGAGAGGCCGCGGCCCTGGCTTCCGAAGGCGGTTTCCACCTCCGAGATGCGCTGGGTGAGGTCGGCCCGCAGGCCTTCGGCCGCCTGCGCGAGGGCGCCGGTGACCTGCGCGGTCCGCTCCGTCACCTGGTCGCCGATGCCCAGCACAGCCCGGCGCAGGGCCTCGACGGAGGTCTCGGCGCTGCGCTCGAGCTCGCCGCCGACGCCCTGGACCGTTTCGAGCAGGGCGTTGGCCGCCGCCTGGGTCCTGGCGGAGAGGTCGTCCGCGGTGGCCGCCACGCGGCGGTCGAACACGGCGGCGACGTCCGCCGTGCGGGCCTCGAGCTCGCCGGTCGCCCCGGAGGCGGACAGGCGGATGGCTTCGGCGGCGCGGTCGGCGCTGGCGGCGGCGGCGGCCGTCATGTCCTCGGCCGAGCGGCGGAACGTCTGGACGGCCTCGCCGGTGCTGGCGCCGACCGCGTTGGTGGTCTCCTCGGCGGAGCGGCGCAGGGCCTCGACGGCCTCCGCCGTGCTGGCGCCGACGGTGGCGGCCGATGCTTCGGCGGAGTGACGCAGGGCCCTGACCGCCTCGTCCGTGCTGGCGACGACGGAGGTCGTGATCGCCTCGGCGCCGAGCCGGACGATCTCGGCGACCCTGGCGCCACGGCCGTCGATGTCCGCGCCGAGCGCGTCGACGGTGGAGCGCAGGCTGTCGACGGTGCCCGACGCGCGGGTCTCGAAGGTCTGGCCGAGGGAGGTGAAGGCGCCGTCGAGGGCGGTGGTCGCCTCCTGGGTCCGCAGGAGGACGAGGTTGCCGATCCGCTCGCCGGCCGCATCGAGCCGGGTCTCGAGGCCGCCACCCTGGACGGTCACGGTCTCGTGCAGGCGGTCGGCCACTGCGGCGATCCGGTCCGCGATGGCATCGCCCCTGGCGCCGACGCTGGCGGCCAGGCCCTCGGCGGAGGCGACGAGGTCGTCGCGCAGCCCGGCGGCGCTGGTGCTGAAGGTCTCGACGATGCCGGTGGCGGCCAGGACGAGGCCGGCGTGGGCGTCGCGGCTGCGCGTCTCGATGAGATCGGACACGCCGGTGCCGGCCGCCTCGATCTCGGCCCGCAGGGACGCCCCGCGGGTGGCGATGTCCTGGGTGAGGGCGGCGCCGGTCTCGGCGAACCGCGCGGTGATGGTGCCGCCGGTGGAGGCGAACCGCTCGGTGAGTTCGGTGCCGCGGGACAGGAAGGTGGTCTCGAGGGAGCGAGCGGATTCCTCGAAGCTCTCGCGCACGGCGCCGCCCTGGCGGTTGAGCGCCGAGATCACCTCGGCCCCGGTCTCGGCGAGGGTCCTGGCGACCTGGCCGGCGTTGTCGGCCAGCGTCGCGGTGAGGATGCCACCGGTGCGCTCGAAGGCCTGGGTGACCTCGCCGGCACGGCTCTCCAGGGATTGCGCCAGGGCGTTGCCGACGTCGGCGAGGCTGCCGCGCACGCCCTCGCTGGTGGTGGTCAGGCGCTGGACGAGATCGTCGCCACGCTCCGAGACGAGGCCGACCACCTTGTCGCCGGCCACGCCCAGCGCCGCCGTGATGGCGTCGCCGCGGTCGCCGAGCGCCGTGGTGATGGCCTCGCCGCGCGCGTCGAGGGCGCCGGTGACCCGGTCGCCCGCACCGGTGACGGCGGCGACGATGCGCTCGGCCGCGCCGTCGAGTTCCGCCGTGAGGTTCTGGTGGGAGCCGGCGATGGCGCCGCGCACCCGCTCGGCGTTGGCGACGATGGACTCGCGCTGCGCCACGAGTTCGTCGACCAGCGACCGGATGCGGATCTCGTTCTCGGAATAGGCCCGCTCCAGGGTGGCGATCTCGCCGCGCACCAGGGTCTCGAGTTCGCCGGCCCGCGCCAGCGCCCGCTCGACGCCGTCGCCCACCGCGGCCACTTCGCGGCGCACGGTCTGCGACATGGTCAGGACCGCGTCGGTGGAGAAGTTCTCGGGCTCGGCCAGACGGATCGCGACCTCGCCGACGGCGCGGGCGACGAGGCGCATCTCCTGGGCGCGCACGGCCAGCATGGCCATGATCAGGAACAGCACGGTGGGGCCGACCACCACGGTGGCGGCGACGGCGGACTGGAGGGCGGTCATCCCGGCGAAGAAGGCGCGCAGGTCGCCGCCCGACTGCTGCCAGGCCAGGCCGACGAGGGCCCCGATCCAGGCGAGCGCCGCGATCGCTGCCACGAGGTAGGGCTTCGAGGACGGGCGCACCCGCAGGGTCTGCTGCAGGATGCCGATGTTCTGGCGGTCGTCGTTGGCCACCAGCGAACGGTCGGGGGGCAGGAGCCCGCCCTCGCGCCGGGGCCGCGAACGATCGGCCTGGGCGAGGTCGGACACCAGCGGGGGATCGAGGTCGAGGCGTGGGGGGGCGAGGCGTCCGTTGCGGTCGAGGAGGTCGTCGCCGTCGCCGACGTCGGGCAACCGCGGCTCGACGCGCTTGTCGTCCCGCTCGGGGGTCAGCATGTCCAGGTTCAGAGCTTGTTCGATCGCGGAAAGCGCCGCCTCGGCCGGATCCTTGAGCTTCTTTTCCGTGGCCATCCAACGCCTCGTCACGCGAGCCCCGACCCACCGCTGTCACCGGCGGGCGGAGTCATTTTTACCGATTTACCAAGGAAGTTTAGACTTCGCCGCCGGGCCGGGATACCCGAGCCGGGCGAACCACCCGAAAAACCTTAACGGAATGGTTACCAAACGAAAGCCCGAACTCCGGCAGCGGGCTATCCGCATGATGCCTCAATGCTTAAGCGCCTGCGAACCGCCGCCGCATGGCCTGTGGACAGCCGCCCCCCGGTTCGCCCGCGCAGGCCCAGGATCGCCCCACGTGTCGTCTCCCGCCCTGATCGACCGCGCCCATCTCGACGCCCAGACCTTCGGCGATGCCGACCTGGCGCGGGAGGTGCTGGCGCTGTTCGCGCATCAATGCGCCGTGCTCCTGCCCCGCATTCGCGAGGACGGGCCGGCGTCGGCGCCGCGGGCCGACCTCGTCCATACCCTGCGCGGCTCGGCCCTGGGGGTCGGGGCCGCCGCGCTGGCCGCGCTCTGCGCCGAGGTGGAGGCGGGCCTGCGCGCCGGAGACCCCGCACCTCCCGGCCTCGCGGATATCGCGAGGGTCGTCGCCGACACGCTGGCGGCCATCGACCGCCTCGGGCCCGACGCAAGCTGACCCGTGCGGCAAAAGCGGGCGCCGGCGCATTCCGGCGGAACCGCCCTGGCGCTCTCGCGTCGGCGCAGGGAATAATGGCCGGACCCGCCGCGACGCTTGCTTTCAGGGGCCCGCCCCTTCAAGGCAGGCGCGCGCCACAAGACCGGCCACACATGCGGTGGACGAACCCGGAGCCAGCGATGCCCAAGATCACCTACGTCGACCATGCCGGCACGGCCAGGACAGTGGAGGCGGAGGTCGGTTCGACCGTGATGGAGGCGGCGATCCGCAACAACGTCCCGGGGATCGACGCGGAATGCGGCGGCGCCTGCGCCTGCGCCACCTGCCACGTCTACGTCGGCGCCGATTGGGCCGCCGTCGTCGGGCCGGCCGAGCCGATGGAGCAGGACATGCTCGATTTCGCCTCCGACGTGCGCTCGACCTCGCGCCTCTCCTGTCAGATCCGCGTCAAGCCCGACCTCGACGGGCTTACCGTGACGACGCCGGCTCGCCAGGGGTGATCCGGCCTCACCGCATCAAAACCCTGGTGGCGCCCTCGATCCCCTCAGGGGTGAGGGGGAACATCCGGTCGTCCACGAGCCGCCGGACCATGGCGGTGGACTGGGTGTAGGCCCAGTGCTCGGGCGGCGTCGGGTTGAGCCAGGCGGCCTTCGGGAAGTGGTCGAGGAGCCGTTGCAGCCAGACCTGGCCCGCCTCTTCGTTCCAATGCTCCACCGAGCCGCCCGGCATCGCGATCTCGTAGGGGCTCATGGCGGCGTCGCCGACGAAGACGAGGCGGTAGTCGGACGGATAGGTGCGGACGAGGTCGAGGACAGGCATGCCCTCGTCGTGGCGGCGGCGGTTGTCGGTCCAGACCCGCTCGTAAGGGCAATTGTGGAAATAGAAGTGCTGGAGGTGCTTGAACTCGGCCCGCGCCGCCGAGAACAGTTCCTCGGCCAGTTCCACGTGCCGGTCCATCGAGCCGCCGACGTCGAGGAACAGCAGCACCTTCACGCCGTTGCGGCGCTCGGGCCGCAGTTTCAGGTCGAGGTAGCCCTTGGCGGCGCTCGCCCGGACGGTGCCGTCGAGGTCGAGTTCCTCCGCCGCCCCGGTGCGGGCGAAGCTCCGTAGGCGGCGCAACGCCACGCGCAGGTTGCGGGTGCCGAGTTCGACGCCGTCGTCGAGGTCCTTGAAGTCGCGCCGGTCCCACACCTTCACCGCCCGGAAATGGCGGTTGCCGTCCTGGCCGATCCGGACGCCCTCCGGATTGTAGCCGTAGGCGCCGAAGGGCGAGGTGCCGCCGGTGCCGATCCACTTCGAACCGCCCTGGTGGCGCTCCTTCTGCTCGGCGAGGCGTTCTTTCAGCGTCTCGAACAGCTTGTCCCAGCCGAGCGCCTTGAGCTCTGCCTTCTCCTCGTCGGTCATGTAGCGTTCGGTGAGCTTGCGCAGCCATTCCTCGGGGATGGCGGACGCCTCCACCGCCGCGTCGAGGGACTGGACGCCCTTGAAGACGGTGCCGAAGACCCGGTCGAACCGGTCGAGATGCCGCTCGTCCTTCACGAGGGCGGTGCGGGCCAGGAGATAGAACGTCTCGACGCTGCGGTCGGCGAGATTGCGGTCGAGGGCGCCCAGAAGCGTCAGGTACTCGCGCAGGGTGACGGGCACCCGGGCGGCGCGCAGGGCTGTGAAGAACGGCAGCAGCATCGCCCGACAACGCGGCAAGGCGGGCGTCGCGTCAAGCCGGCACGGAACGGCGCCGCGGCGAGCCCCTCGGCACCCCGGCCCATGCCGGTCGTCGGTCGGGATTCCGAAGCTGAATAAGCAATTTATCGGCGTTCACGCGGGCTCGATGGGCAGGACGGTGTTGCAATGCCCGGCACGAAGCTGGGTATAACCCGGAAAACCTGTTGATATCCCGCGCCGTAGCGTTCTCCCCCCCTCCATCTGCGTCACGAGAATCGAACAGCTCGTCTGCACAGTCTCGTGCAAGTCAGGGCCGTGCTCGTACGGTCCTGGATAAGGGTGACGCCATGTCGGTCGTCTTGCGATCTTTGAGCGACTTCAAGCGGTTTCTTGGCAAACCGGGCGCCACGATTCAGATCGTGAAGAACACGTTCGTCGAGCGCCAGCCGCAGGCGTTCCAGGACGCCTATCGCGCCAAGGGCATGTACGACCCGCGCACCATCCAGGCGCTGGCCAAGAACGCCGCCGTCTTCGCGATCAAGGGCCATCCGACGATGATCTGGCTCTACTGGGACAAGGGCACCCGCAAGTGGCGCTACTCCGGCGACACGGTCACCGTGCCCCTCGATACCGCGCTCGGCCCCCCCGACGAGATCGTCTACCGCTGCAGCTTCGCCACCGGCAGCGAACCGCGCGCGCGCGTCGGCGTCCGTCGCGGACCGAGATCGGTGAAGGAGCGCGCCGAGGCGGCGCCGGTGCCCACGCCGACCGCGCCGGCGCTGCCGAACCTCGGCCAGGGCCGATTGTTCTGATACGGTTTCCGCTTGGATCAAGCGGGAACCGTATCACCGAGCCCGCGCGGCGCCTGAGCGAAGCCCATGTCCCGCATCACGAAGTGATCAACCGGGAATGGGATGAGGCCCTCCCGTCACGGCGCCTTGGCGACCGGGGCCTCCTCGGGCGGCGTTCCCTTTCCGACGGTGCGGCGGGCGCGAAAGGCGGGGCGCACCTCGGTCTCCTTGCGCTTGAGCATGGCGCGGTACTCGTCGCGGCGCTCGTGGATCGAGGCGATCACGAGGCCCATCGGCACGCCGACATCCACGAGCACCGCCTCGGAGAGCTGGAGCGAGGCCTCGATGGTCTCGGGCACGGCGTCGTCGACCCCGAGTTCGTAGAGGGCGGCGGCATGGCGGGCGTCGCGCGCCCGCGCCACGATGGTGATGTCGCGCCGCTCGGCCCGGGCGGCCTCCACCACCGCCTCCACCGCCTGCGGGTTGTCGAGGGTGACGACCAGCGCCCGCGCCGAGGCGATGTCGCAGCGGCGCAGCAGCTCGGGATTGGCGGAATCGCCGAAGTAGACCGGGTTGCCCAGGCGCCGCTGTTCCGAGACCCGGGCGGCGTCGGCGTCGAGGGCGAGGTACGGGATCTTGTGGCGGGCCAGCATCTCGCCGACGAGGCGGCCGACCCGGCCGTAGCCGGCGATGATGACCCGGTTCTGCAGCTTGGCCGGAAGCGGTTCGGCCCGGGCCCGGCCGAGGCGGGCCGACGACAGCCGCCGCCCGAGCCGGCGCGCCACCACCGCGAGGCCGGGGATCGCGATCATCGTCACGGTGGTGACGATCAGCGCCGCCTGGCCGACCGGCTCGGGCACCAGGCCGCCGGCGATGGCGCCGCCGATCAGCACGAAGGCGAATTCGCCGCCCGGGCCGAGCAGAAGCGCCGCCTCCAGCGCCACCGCCCGCGTCACCCGGAAGAACGGCGCCGCCGCCACGATCACGGCCGCCTTGATCGCCAGGAGGCACAGGGCGAGCCCGATGATCGTCTTGGGTGCCGACACCAGCAGGGCGGGGTCGAGCCCCATGCCCACCGACACGAAGAACACCCCGAGGAGGAGGCCCTTGAACGGGTCGATCGTCGCCTCGATCGCCCGGCGGTACTCGGTCTCGGCGAGCAGCAGCCCGGCGATGAAGGCGCCCAGCGTCATCGACAGGCCGCTCGCCGCCGCCGTGAGCGCGGTGGCGACGATGACCAGCAGGCAGGCCGCCATGAACAGCTCCGGCGAGCGCGTGCGCGCCACGAGCTGGAACAGCGGACGCAGGGCGAGGCGGCCGGCCACGACGATGACGAGGAGGGCGATCGCGGCCTGGCCCAGGGCGATGGCCAGGGCCGAGCCGACGTTGCCGCCCTCCTTCATGCCCAGCACCGCCACCGCGAACAGCATCGGCGCCACCGCGAGGTCCTGGAACAGCAGCACGGCGAAGCTGGCGCGGCCGGCCGGCGTGTTGAGGCGCTTCTGTTCGGCGAGAACCGGCAGCACCACCGCGGTGGAGGACAGGGCCAGCGCCAGGCCGACGATGAGGGCGGCGCCGAACGGCACCTCGACCGCGCGCAGGCAGGCCGCGATCACCAGCGACGAGGCGATGACCTGCACCGAGCCGAGCCCGAACACCAGGCGGCGCAGGGTGCGCAGGCGCTCCCAGGACAGTTCCACCCCGATCATGAACATCAGGAAGATGACGCCGAACTCGGCCAGATGCGCGATCTGGTCCCGGTTGCCGATGGTGACGTAGCCGATCCAGGGCAGGCCGTCGGCCAGCCGCCCGAGGCCGAACGGCCCCAGCAGCGCCCCCGCCCCGATGAAACCGAGGACCGGGCTGATGCGCAGCCGGTGGAACAGGGGCACCACCACGCCGGCGGTGACGAGGAAGATGATGGCTTCCTTGTAGGAGCCGGCGTGGACGTCGGTCATCGCAGTCCGGCTCCGTTCTCGGCCGCCGCGAGCGTGGCGTCCTCGGGCCGCGAGCGGCCGGAGCGATGCCGGCCACGGCCGCGCCGCCCGAGCGCGGCTTTGCGCGAGGCGGATGCGGGACGCAAGCCTTCCGCGACGGCCATCCCGGCCCGTCGGGAACCGCAGGCCGACGATTGGACCGCGGGCTGGCCCAAAAACGGCACAATAGCCGCATAACGCGGCTGCTTAACCGGATGTTAAACCCGCCTCCGTCGCGTATCGAAACCAGAGTGCCCCATGCCGAGAACCCCCCCGAGCAGGGACGTCCAGCGCGAGCGCCGTGCCTGGATCCGCGAGTCGGACCAGTGGCGTCACGAGCGCCACGTGGAAAAGGGCTACCGCATCAAGTGGGGCTACGTCGGCATCGCCTACCTCGTGGAGGCGATGGTCATCGGGGCGTCCCTGTGGGGCGCCTGGCTGTTCGCGGGCTACTACAGCGACGGTGATCCGCGCGCCTTCTACTTCATGCTGCTGGCGCCGCTGGTCTATGCGGCGGTGGAGCTGTGCCGCGTGCCGCTGGGCATCCTGGCGCGGACGCAGCGCTCGTTCGTCGTGCGGGTGCTGGCCATCATCGGCATCGTCTTCGCGGCGGGCGTGACGACGAAGTCGGTGTCCCAGCTCGGCGAGATGATGTTCCACCCCCGCCTCATGGATGCGGCCAAGGCCAAGACCGCCCTCAAGGACGCCCAGGCCGACCGCAGCACCATCGACGGCCGCATCGGCGCCGCCGACGCCCGGGTCGCGCAATACACCACCGAGCTCGACCAGATCGAGAAGCGGGCCACCGAGAACGCCACCCAGCTCGCGGGCCTTCCCGCCCAGCGGTGCGAGCGGATCTCCGGCACCAACAGCCGCGGCCAGCGCTACTCCAACCTGAAGTGCGTCACCGATCCGCGCACCGCCACGCTGAACGCCAGCGTCGCCAAGGCCGGCGCCGACCGCGGCCTCGTCGTGAAGTCCCTCGAGGACGCCCGCAAGGCGCGGGCCGAGCTCGACCGGGGTGCGGCCGACCGCAAGGTGGCGGACGCCGAGCAGGCCTATCGCAACGCGGTCAACCGCTCGCAGCTGCACTCCTTCACCGCCATGGTCTACGGCGTCGACCCCATCGACGTCACCGACGCGCAGGTCCACGCCTTCCTGCGCATCTTCGTGTTCGTGCCTGCGCTCTGCGCCGCCTTCGCCTCGACGATCCTCGCCCTGTGCTCGGTCTCGGTGCGCAAGACCTTCATGGACGAGGACGACCTCGGTGCCACCGTCGACCCGGCGGCCACGCCCTACATGCTCGATTCGATCACCGACGCGATCCGCGAGGAGATGGGGCTGCAGCAGCCCAAGCCCGCGGCGGCCCGTGATGCCGCCGCCGCCCGCGAGGCGGCGGCCGGCGGCGCGGTGATCCCGATCGACCGCAGGCCGGCGGCGAGCGCGCCGACGGCGGTCCCGGCCAGCGCGGGAGCGGGCGCATGAGCCTGCACGCGCAAGGGACGCCCGAGAACGTCGTCCTCGCCCAGAGCGTCAACGGCCGCCTCAGGGCGGAGGCGCGGATGACCGCCGCGCGCGCCTTCCTGTTCCGCTCCCTCGGGGCGGGCGCCTTCTGTCTGCTGGCGGGGGCGGGCCTGGGCGCCAGCTTCTACGGCTACGCGACGATGAACCAGTTCGATTCGGCCGCCGAGAAGATCGCCGCCGCGATGCAGACGGCGCTGTCCGACGTCACCATCAAGACCAAGGGCGAGGTCACGCTCACCGACAACACTCTGAAGCTCGAGGGCGGGCTCCCCAGGGCCGCGGCGACGCCGACGCCGACCAAGGCGCAGCTCGGCGCCGACGCCGCCCCGGCCTCGAAGGCCACGGTGAACACCAGCTTCACGGTGTTCAAGCAGGTGCCCTACATGGACGGGCAGATCGTCACCGGCTGGAACTTCAAGGCCAACGAGGACGCGCCCTTCCAGCAGTACTGCTACTTCTCGCGCCGGACCAACGAGCAGAAGGGCCAGGTCGAGATCAAGATCGACCTCGCCATGGACGGCAAGACCCTGCCGCAGCCGGCCAAGTCCGACGTGAACCTCGGCATCCTCGCCTCCAACTGCGTCTGGCACGACGGCAAGGCGCTTTAGGGCTCAAGGGGCGGCATCGTCGAGACGGCCCGTTCCGGCGAAGCCGATTCGATTCGGTCCAAAGCTGACGCGGGGATCTCGACGGCGGCGGTCGCTCGGCGCACCGAGGTCGCGACACACAACCGAGACGACGATCCCCACGGTCACGGCCAGCCTCGGTCATACCGGGGCGCCGCAGGTGAACCCGGAACCCGGAGTCGCCGACAGCTCTTCGGTCGGCGGCGGCACTCATGGATTCCCGGTTGTGCTGCACAGCCCCGGGATGACGGGGAGGCGGGCATCGACCGCATCCGACGACCTGATCTTACGTTCGGAATCTTGCGTTCGGAGCCCACGGTGCGCAGGCGCGGCGTGCCCCCGCCATACCCCATCGTTCCCCCCCTCCCGCGAAGAGTCGGCGAGGGCCGAAAAAAAGTGCTGGCAAATTTCGTGTCTAGAATTATTGTCACTTCGAGTGTCAAGCTAGGTTGTCACGAGCCGCACAGAACGTCGGATGACAGGGAAAGGGGACGCCCATGGATTACGAGGCATTCTTCGGTGACGCATTGGCCGGTCTCCATCGCGAGGGCCGCTACCGCGTCTTCACCGATCTCGAACGCCACAACGGCCGTTTCCCCCATGCCACCCACCACACGCCCGGCGGCCAGCGCCCGGTGACGGTGTGGTGCTCGAACGACTATCTCGGCATGGGCCAGAACCCGGTCGTGCTCGACGCCATGCACGATGCCCTCGACCGCTGCGGCGCGGGTGCTGGCGGCACTCGCAACATCTCGGGCACCAACCACTACCATGTGCTCCTGGAGCAGGAACTGGCCGACCTTCACCAGAAGGAATCGGCCCTCCTCTTCACCTCCGGCTACGTCTCGAACTGGGCGGCGCTGGGCACGCTCGCCGGCAAGCTGCCGGGCTGCGTCGTGCTCTCCGACGAGGGCAACCACGCCTCCATGATCGAGGGCATCAAGGCGAGCCGCGCCGAGCGCCACATTTTCCGCCACAACGATCCCGAAGACCTCGACCGCAAGCTGCGGCTGATCGATCCCTCGCGCCCCAAGCTCGTGGCCTTCGAGTCGGTCTATTCCATGGATGGCGACATCGCCCCCATCGCCGAGATCTGCGACGTGGCGGAAGCCCACGGCGCGCTCACCTACCTCGACGAGGTCCATGCGGTCGGCCTCTACGGGAATCGCGGCGGCGGCATCTCCGAGCGCGAGGGCCTCGCCCACCGCCTCGACGTCATCGAGGGCACCCTCGGCAAGGCCTTCGCGGTGCATGGCGGCTACATCACCGGTTCCGAGAAACTGTGCGACTTCGTGCGCAGCTTCGCCTCGGGCTTCATCTTCACCACCTCGCTGCCGCCGGCCGTCGCGGCGGGTGCGGCCGCCAGCATCCGGCACCTCAAGGGCAGCAACGTCGAGCGCATCCGGCATCAGGAGCGGGTCGCACAGGTCCGCGCCCGCCTCGACGCGGCCGACATCCCCTACCTCCCCAACGACAGCCACATCGTGCCGGTGATGGTCGGCGATCCCGTCCTGTGCAAGGCGATCTCGGACACGCTGCTCGACGAGTTCGGCATCTACGTGCAGCCGATCAACTACCCCACCGTGCCGCGCGGCACCGAGCGCCTGCGGATCACGCCCTCGCCGCTGCATTCGGACGCCGACATCGACCACCTCGTCGGCGCGCTCACCTCGATCTGGGGCCGCATGGGCGTGGAGCGGGCGGCGGCGGAGTGAGACGCTCGCCGCGGCGGCACGTCGGGGAATTCGGCGCCACCGACTGAACGGTCGCGGGATCCGCTTTCGTGTTCCCTCGCCGTCAGGGGAGGGAACCGCGCCGTCCGGGACCGGTCGGGTGCGCCATCGGCGGCCTGTGTGCATCCGCTCGCCTGCGCGCGTTTGGGCGCTTGCGGAGCATGGGGGAGTGAGGGCACCCTCCCGCGAGAGGAGCCACCCTCATCCGACCCGCTCCGCGGGCCACCTTCCCCAGCCGCGGGGAAGGGGAGTTCGCGCTTCGTGCGATTCCCTGTACCGACCATGACGAAAGCGTGCCCCCGCGTGACCACCTTTCCCTTCTCCGCCATCGTCGCCCAGGACGAGATGAAGCGGGCGCTGCTGATCGCCGCCGTGGACCCCTCCGTCGGCGGCGTCCTCGTGTTCGGGGACCGCGGCACCGGCAAGTCCACGGCGATCCGGGGGCTGGCCGCGCTGCTGCCCAAGATGAGGGCGGTGGTCGGTTGCCCCTACGGCTGCGATCCCGCCCAGAGCCCCGACCCATGCCCGCATTGCGCCGCGCGCCAGGGCGAGCGCCGGTCCCACCTCGTGCCGGTGCCGGTGGTGGACCTGCCGCTGGGCGCCACCGAGGACCGGGTGGTCGGCGCCCTCGATCTCGAACGCGCCCTGGCGCACGGCGAGAAGGCGTTCGAGCCGGGTCTGCTGGCGCGGGCCAACCGCGGCTTCCTCTACATCGACGAGGTCAACCTCCTCGACGACCACCTCGTCGACCTCCTCCTCGACGTCGCCGCCTCCGGCATCAACACCGTCGAGCGCGAGGGCCTGAGCGTGCGCCACCCGGCGCGGTTCGTGCTGGTCGGGAGCGGCAACCCGGAGGAGGGGGAACTGCGGCCCCAGCTCCTCGACCGGTTCGGCCTCGCCGTCGAGGTCACCACCCCCACCGACCTGCCCACCCGCATCGACGTGGTGCGCCGCCGCGACGCCTTCGAGCGCGATCCGGCCGGGTTCTGCGCGGCCTACGAGGCCGCCGACCGCGCCATCCAAGCCGACCTCACCGCCGCCCGCGCGCGCCTGCCGAGCCTCGAGGTGCCCGATGCGACCCTGGAGGATGCCGCCCGGCTCTGCCTCGCGCTCGGCACCGACGGCCTGCGCGGCGAGCTCACCCTGATGCGCACGGCCCGGGCTTTGGCCGCCTTCGAGGGGGCCCGGACGGTGGACCGCGACCATCTCGTCCGCATCGCCCCGGCCGCCCTGCGCCACCGCCTGCGCCGCAACCCGCTGGACGAATCCGGCTCGACCGCGCGCGTGGCGCGGGCGGTGGCCGAGGTCTTTTCGCTTTGAACACGGTGCCGGCGGACCCTCCACCCTCTGCGGGGGAGGGCGGGTTCCATGCGGCGGCCCTGTGGCGCGACGCCCTGCGCATCGCCCGTCTCGTGGCGAACGATCCCCACGGCTGCGGCGGTGTCCTGGTGCGCGCCGGCGCGGGACCGGTGCGCGACGCCTGGCTCGCCGCCCTCCACGCGGCCATGCCGAAGGCCGCGCCATGGCGAAAGATGCCGGGCACCATCGCCGACGATCGCCTGATCGGCGGCCTCGACCTCGCCGCGACCCTGGCCGCCGGGCGGCCGGTGGCGCAACGGGGCCTGCTCGCGGACGCCGACGGCGGCATCGTCGTCGTGCCCATGGCCGAGCGCCTCAGCCCCGGCACGGCGGCGCGCCTGGCCGCCGCCCTCGACACCGGACTCGTCCGGGTGGAGCGCGACGGGCTCGCCGAGAGCCGGCCGGCCCGGTTCGGACTGGTCCTCCTCGACGAGGGCATCGGCGAGGAGGAGCGAGCCCCCCCGGTGCTCGCCGAACGGCTCGCCTTCTGGATCGACCTCACCGATCTGTCGGTCAGGGACGTCGAGGCTGACGCGGATCAGCTCCCCCGTCCCCCGATGGGCGCGGCGGTGCTGGGGGAGGACGCAGTGACGGCCCTGTGCCAGGCGTCGGCCGCGCTCGGCGTCCTGTCCCTGCGCGGCCCGCTGCTGGCCGCCCGCGTCGCCCGGATCGCCGCCGGCCTCGATGGACGCTCCACCGTGGACGAGGCCGACACGATCGAAGCGGCGCGGCTGGTGCTCGGCCCGCGCGCGACCCGGCTGCCGCCCACGGCGCCGGAGGAGGCCGAAGAATCCGACGCCCAGGAACCCGACGAGGAGGGCGCGGACGGCCCGCCGCAGGAGCCGCAGCCCGCGCCGGAGACCGACGCCGAGCGGACCGCATCCGAGCTCGAGGACCGCGTGGTCGAAGCGGCGCGGGCCGCGATCCCCCCGGGCCTGCTGGCGCAGCTCGCGGAGGGCGGGCTCAGGCCCAAGGTGCCGCGGGCCGGCCGGATCGGCGCGGCGGCGGCCTCCTCCCGCAGCGGCCGCCCGGCCGGCAGCCGGCCCGGCGACGCGCGCAGCGGCCGCCTCGACCTCATCGAGACCCTGCGCGCGGCCGCCCCCTGGCAGCGGATGCGCGGGCGCGAAGGGCGGCGCCTCGTGGTGCGCCCGCAGGACGTGCGCATCGCCCGCTTCAAGCAGCGCACCGAGACCACCACGATCTTCGCCGTGGACGCCTCCGGCTCGGCCGCCCTGGAGCGGCTGGCCGAGGCCAAGGGCGCCGTCGAGCTGCTCCTGGCCGAGGCCTACATCCGCCGCGACAAGGTCGCCCTGGTGGCGTTCCGCGGGCGCAGCGCCGAACTGGTCTTGCCGCCGACGCGCTCGCTGGTGCGGGCCAAGCGCGGCCTCTCGGCCCTGCCCGGCGGCGGCGGCACGCCGCTCGCCAGCGGCCTCGACATCGCCATGCAGGTGGCGCTGGGCGTGCGCCGCGGCGGGGGCACCCCGGTGGTGGTGATCCTCACCGACGGGCGCGCCAACATCGACCGCGTCGGCGAGGCCGGCCGGGCGCAGGCCGGCGCCGACGCGCTGAAGGCGGCCGCGGCGCTGCGGGCCACCGGCATCCGCGCGATCTTCATCGACACCGCCCCCCGACCCCAGGACGTGGCCCGGCGCCTGGCCGCGGCCATGGACGCCCGCTACCTCGCGCTGCCCTATGCCGACGCGAGCCAGGTGAGCGGCGCCGTCAAGGCGCTGTCGCAGGAGACGCGATGACGAGCCGCAGCGACCGTCCCCAGTGGGAGCGCGACGGGGGCGACTGGCCCAACCGCGCCGCGAGCCGCTTCGTCGAGGCCGCCGGCCTCGTGTGGCACATCCAGGAGATGGGCCGACCCGACGCGCCGGCCCTGCTCCTCGTCCACGGCACCGGCGCGGCCACCCATTCCTGGCGCGCGCTGGCGCCCCTCCTGGCCGCCGACTTCCGGGTGCTCGCCCTCGACCTGCCGGGCCACGGATTCACCGACCCGCTGCCGCCGGGCCGGCTGTCCCTGCCCGGCATGTCAGCGGCGCTCGCCGGGCTCCTGCGCCACCTCGATGTCGCGCCCCGGATCGCGGTGGGGCATTCGGCCGGCGCCGCGATCCTGGCGCGGATGAGCCTCGAGGGCGGCGCCAGGCCGGACCTCCTCGTCGCCCTCAACGGTGCGCTGATGCCCTTCCCCGGCCTCGCCTCGGTGCTGTTCCCGAGTCTCGCCAAGGTGCTGTTCCTCAACCCCGTCACCCCGAAGATCTTCGCCTGGAGCGCCGACACCGCGGCGGTGGAGCGCCTGATGCGCGGCACCGGCTCGAAGCTCGACGCCCACGGCCTCGCCCTCTACCGCCGCCTGCTGCGCTTTCCCGGTCATGTCGCCGGGGCGCTCGGGATGATGGCGAACTGGGATCTGGCCGCCCTCGACCGCGACCTGCCGCGCCTTTCCGTCCCGACCCTGCTGGTGGTGGGCGGCGACGACAGGGCGGTCTCGCCCGAGACCGCTTTCGCCGTGCAGCGGCGCATTCCCGGCGCCAGGGTCGAACTCCTGCGCAACCTCGGCCACCTCGCCCACGAGGAGGCGCCGGAGACCGTGGCGGCGGTCATCCTGCGGGCGGCCCGGGAGACGGCGCAAGTGGCGGGATCGATCGGTGTAGGCTGAGATCGAGGATCACACCCGCGACGCCGCGCAGACCATCATCGCGCGGATCTGGGGGAGGGCGGCCCTGGCCGCCTCGCGGCCGAGGGCGATGGCCTCCTCGGCCCGATGGAACTCGAACAGCCCCATCCCGCCGATGCGCGGCTGGACCGCGATGTCGGGCGGGTCGCTGGCCAGGCGCGCCCGCGAGATGCGGTCCTGGGTGATGTTGAAGGCGTCCAGCATCACCCGGGCCATGCCCGGGGCGCCGGGCTCCCGGGCCGGGCGTCGGCGCCGGCCGGCGATGCGGCGGCCCGCCCCGCGCATTCCGCGCAGGATCGCCCAGCCGCGATGGAGGGCGACGGTATCGCCGGCCTCGGACACGAGCGTCGCGGGCGGATCGACGGCGACGGGCTCGGGGCAGGCCTCGCCGTTGAGGTTCACGCAGATGACGAGATCGGCCCCCAGCGCGCGGGCGACCGTCACCGGCACCGGATTCACCAGGGTGCCGTCCATGAGGAGGCGCGCCTCGAGGCGCACGGGCGGAAAGATGCCGGGCAGGGCGTAGGAGGCGCGCATCGCCTCCACCAGGGAGCCGCGTCTCAGCCAGACCTCCTCGCCGGTGCCGAGTTCGGTGGCGACGCTGGCGAAGCGAACCGGCAGCTGCTCGATGCGGCGCTCGCCGAGATCGCGCTGGAGCCGCCGTCTCAGGCGGTCCCCGGCGATCAGCCCGGAGCCGAAGCGCACGTCGATGAGCCCCATCACGCCGCGCCGCGTCAGCGACAGGGCGAAATCCTTCAGGACGGGGAGCTTGCCGGCGGCGTAGCACCCGCCCACCACCGCACCGATGGAGCAGCCGGCCACGACCTCCGGGTGGATGCCGGCCTCCTCCAGCGCCTCGATCACGCCGATGTGCGACCAGCCCCTGGCCGAGCCGCCGCCGAGCGCGAGCCCGATCCGGGGCCCGCGCGGCGCCCGCTCCGCCACCGGCTCGACGGCACCGTCCGGAAAACGGTCGCGGCCCCGGGCGAACGCGCTCTGGGACACGCCATCCCAGCTCACCGCGCGGTCTCGAGGCTCGCGAGCCCGGTCCTGGGATCGACCGAAACCGTCCGGTAGAAGCAGTCGCGCCGCCCGGTGTGGCAGCAACCGCCGTCGCCCCCGACATTCACCGTGATCAGGAGGGTGTCCTGGTCGCAATCGACCCGCATCGACACCACCGTCTGGACCTGGCCGCTGGTGGCGCCCTTGTGCCAGAGTTCGCCGCGCGAGCGCGACCAGTACCAGGCCTGCCCGGTCTTCAGGGTGAGGGCGAGGGACTCGGCGTTCATATGCGCCATCATCAGCACGCGGCCGTCGCCGGCATCCACGGCGATGCAGGCGATCAGGCCCTGCGCGTCGAAGCGCGGCGTGAAGGCCGCGCCTTCCTCGATCTCGGTGCGCGAACCGGGGGCGGAAACGGTCATCGCTTCGGCCGGTGCCGCCTCAGGACTTGTTGCGCACGAGGGTCAGGAAGCGGACCTGCTCGTTGGCATCGCCCTTGAACAGGCCGCGGAACTGGGTGGTGATGGTGGAGACGCCCGCCTTCTGGACGCCACGCATGGCCATGCACAGGTGCTCGGCCTCCACCATGATGGCGATGCCGCGGGGCTTGAGGATGCTCTCGATCACGTCGGCGATCTGGGCGGTCATGGTCTCCTGCGTCTGCAGGCGCTTGGCGAAGGTGTCGACCACGCGGGCGAGCTTGGAGAGGCCGACCACGCCCTTGCTCGGGTAGTAGGCGACGTGGGCCAGCCCCATGAACGGCACCATGTGGTGCTCGCAATGGGAGTAGAACGGGATGTCGCGCACGAGCACGATGTCGGAATAGCCCTCGACCTCCTCGAACACCCGCTCGAGCAGTACTTCCGCGTCCTGGCGGTAACCGGAGAAGATCTGCTCGTAGGCCTTCGCCACGCGCGCCGGCGTGTCGAGCAGGCCCTCGCGGGTCGGGTCGTCGCCGGCCCAGCGCAACAGCACCCGCACCGCCGCCTCCGCCTCCTCGCGGCTCGGCCGGACCATGGCGATCTCGGGGGGGACTCGCTCGGCCGAAGCCGGCAGCGGGGCCACCTCGACGGGGGCGGGCGCGTTGTCGTTGCGCCGGTCGTGGCCGTTGGCGGCGGGAGCGGGGGCGCCCTGCGTCTCGCTCAGGCGATACGAGAGAGACTTGAGCGCGGCATCCATGGCATCTCCCGCCCGCGCGATGCGGGACGTCATCGGTGTGGCGTCGGGCTTTGCGTACATCGGCGGGTCATCTCGGTCGAACCATCCCGACCGGTCTCGCGGTCGGCCGACGCCCGAACGGTGCGGTGGTTCATGGCGTTGAGCGCGACACTGGATCGGCGAACCGCATCCTCGCGAAACGGCACGCCCTCCACTATATCGACGTTCTCGGCGGATCGCGCAATGCGGTCGGTGCAGATACGGCCTCGCCCGGCACCGGGCCGGCACGACGACGGGGCGCTCCGCCGCCAGGACACGGGTTCGAGGCCATGCTCGACGACATCTACAACCGCCGCATCCTCGAACTCGCCGCCGACATTCCCCGGCTCGGGCGGCTCGATGCGCCCGACGCCAGCGCCACCGCCCATTCGAAGCTGTGCGGCTCGACGGTGACCGTCGACCTCGCCGTCGATGCCGACGGCGTCGTCACCGATTTCGCCCACGACGTGAAGGCCTGCGCGCTGGGCCAGGCCTCGGCCTCGATCATGGCCCGCCACGTGGTCGGCGAACGGGCCGAGGCCCTGCGCGAGGTCCGCACCGCCATGCGGCGGATGCTCAAGGAGAACGGCCCGGCGCCCGAGGGCGCCTGGGCGGATCTGGCCGTCCTCGAGCCGGTGCGCGACTTCAAGGCCCGCCACGCCTCGACCTTGCTGACCTTCGACGCCGTGGTCGATGCGCTCGACCGGGTGGAGGCCCGCCGCCAGGCCGCCGAATAGAGCACGATGCGGAATGAAGGGGAATCCGGTTTTCCGATATCGTCGCACCACGCCAGGGAGATAGCGATGCGCCGCGCCGCGCATTGGGCGATCCGGGGCTACCAGCTCACCCTGTCGAGCCTCGTCGGCCGCCAGTGCCGCCATTGGCCGACGTGCTCCACCTACACCGACGAAGCGATCCAGCGACACGGGCTCTGGGCCGGCGGCTGGATCGGGTTTTCACGGATCTGCCGGTGCGGGCCGTTCGGGACGCACGGCATCGACCTGGTGCCGGAGACCCTGCCGGGCCGTGCCGCATGGTACCGGCCGTGGGCCTATGGCCGCTGGCGCGGGGTGCTGGCGCCGCCGCCATCGGCCGGAGACGGGGTGGCGAGGGACGGCGACGGCCGTTAGCGTGCTTGTCCCCTACGGCGAAGTACAGTCGGATGGTTCACTTCGCTGATCTGACGAGCAGTACCGTCCTGCCCGTCACAAACCCTCACCCCCCGAATGCCCTCAACGCGACCAGCGCCCCGGTCACCGTGAGCGCGCCCCCGATCCGCGTGGCGATCTGGGCGAAGGGCATCAGCGCCATGCGGTCGGCGGCGGTGAGGATGGCGACGTCGCCGGTGCCGCCCTGGCCGCTGTGGCAGGCGTTCACGATCGCCGCCTCGATGGGATACATCCCGAGGCGACGCCTCACGAAGAAGCCCGTCGCCATCAGCGTCGCCACGGTGGCGACGATGGTGACCACGTTGGGGAGGGTGAAGGCGGCGGCACCGTGATTTCGTCCCGCCCGGTTTCGGTCTAAAGGGCACGGCCCGCCCCCTTGGCGGGACCGCCGAAAAATTCCGCTTACCTGCCTCGTTCGCAGGAGTGAGCGACAGGAGACCTGACCGATGCCCATCCTGACATTCCCCGACGGCAATACGCGCGACGTCGAGGCCGGCACCACCGGGCGCAGCGTGGTCGAGGGCATCGCCAAGAGCCTGGCCAAGCGCACCGTCGCCATGGCGCTGGACGGCAGGGTCTGCGACCTCGCCGACCCCATCGACCGCGACGCGCGCATCGAGTTCCTCGACCGCACCGACCCGCGCAGCCTGGAGCTGATCCGTCACGACTGCGCCCACGTGCTCGCCGAGGCCGTGCAGGCTTTGTGGCCGGACACGCAGGTGACCATCGGCCCGGTGATCGAGAACGGTTTCTACTACGACTTTTCGCGCCCCGAGCCATTCACGCCGGAGGACTTTCCCAAGATCGAGGCCAAGATGCGCGAGATCATCGCGCGCGACGCGCCGTTCACGAAGGAGATCTGGACCCGCGAGGACGTGCGCAACCTGTTCTCGGAGAAGGGCGAGGCCTACAAGGTCGAACTCGTCGACGCGATCCCCCCCGGCGACGACCTCAAGATCTACCGCCAGGGCGAGTGGTTCGACCTGTGCCGCGGCCCGCACATGACCTCCACGGGCAAGGTCGGCACCGCCTTCAAGCTCATGAAGGTCGCGGGCGCCTACTGGCGCGGCGATTCCAACAACCCGATGCTGACGCGCATCTACGGCACCGCCTGGGCCACCAAGGAGGACCTCGACGCCTACCTGCATCGGCTCGAGGAGGCCGAGCGCCGCGACCACCGGCGCCTGGGCCGTGAGATGGACCTGTTCCACTTCCAGGAGGAGGGGCCGGGCGTCGTGTTCTGGCACGCCAAGGGCTGGACCGTGTTCCAGGAACTCATCGCCTACATGCGCCGGCGCCTGAAGGGCGACTACGCCGAGGTCAACGCCCCGCAGATCCTCGACAAGTCGCTGTGGGAGACCTCCGGCCACTGGGACTGGTACCGGGAGAACATGTTCGCGGCCCAATCGGCCGGGGACGAGGCCGAGGACAAGCGCTGGTTCGCCCTGAAGCCGATGAACTGCCCCGGCCACGTGATGATCTTCAAGCACGGCCTGAAGTCCTACCGCGACCTTCCCTTGCGCATGGCGGAGTTCGGGGTGGTCCACCGCTACGAGGCGTCCGGCGCCATGCACGGCCTGATGCGGGTGCGCGGCTTCACGCAGGACGACGCGCACATCTTCTGCACCGAGGACCAACTCGCCGCCGAGTGCCTGGCGATCAACGACCTGATCCTGTCCACCTACGCCGACTTCGGCTTCGGCGACATCGTCGTGAAGCTTTCCACACGCCCCGAGAAGCGCGTCGGCTCGGACGCCCTGTGGGACCACGCCGAAGACGTGATGACCCGCGTTCTGGCGCAGATCGAGGCGCAGTCGGGCGGGCGGATCAAGACGTCGATCAACCCGGGCGAGGGCGCCTTCTACGGGCCGAAGTTCGAATACGTCCTGCGCGACGCCATCGGGCGCGACTGGCAGTGCGGCACGACGCAGGTGGACTTCAACCTGCCCGAACGGTTCGGCGCCTTCTACGTCGACGCCGAGAGCCAGAAGACCGCGCCCGTCATGGTCCACCGCGCCATCTGCGGTTCGCTGGAGCGGTTCACCGGCATCCTGATCGAGCATTTCGCCGGGCATTTCCCGCTGTGGCTCGCACCGGTCCAGGTGGTGGTGGCCACGATCACCCAGGATGCCGACCCCTACGCCCGCGAGGTCGTCGCCGCCCTCGACCGGGCGGGGATGCGGGTGGAGGCGGACCTGCGCAACGAGAAGATCAACTACAAGGTCCGCGAGCATTCGCTGGCCAAGGTGCCGGTGATGCTGGTGGTGGGCCGCAAGGAGGGCGAGGAGCGCACCGTCTCGATCCGCCGCATGGGCAGCCAGCAGACCCGGACCGTGGGCCTCGACCAGGCGCTGGCCGACCTCGTGGCGGAGGCGACCTCGCCGGATCGCAGGCGGGCAAATGCCGTCGCCGAGAGCGCGCCGAGCGAGGACGTGACGCTCGACGGGCGGCATGCGGTGGCTCCGGCGCCCTGAGCCGACGTTTGGACGTGGGCCCCTGTTCGATGTCGTCTTTCAGGGCCGCGTTTGGTACCTTCCGGACATGAGCCAAGCCGCGATCGAATCACGCCCGTCCCCGCAGAGCCTGATCGGCACATGGCGCCGGTTCGGGGAGATCGGCCCGGTCTATGAAATCGTCGGTGTCGGAACGACATCGTCCGCGGGTGATCCAGCCATGCGGGTTCGGGTCGTCGAGACGAACGAAGAGGTCGACTACCGCCTGAAGGACCTCCTCGACGATCCGATCGAAGGCTGATGTTCGCCATCGCCTTCGATCTGGTCGTCGCCGACACCCAAGCCCATCACCCCAAAGGTGTCCCGCAGGCCTACGCCGATATCCGTTCTACGCTCGATCGTTACGGTTTTGCGTGGATTCAGGGAAGTCTCTACGTCAGCTCCGACGAGGATCTCGCGGTCCTCTTCTCGGCGATCACGGTATTGAAAGCGCTTGCCTGGTTTCCACGGTCGGTACGCGACATCCGTGCCTTTCGGATCGAACAATGGTCAGATTTCACGACGCTCGTGCAATCCTGACCGCTATTACCCCGCCTTGGCCAGAACCTCGATATCCCGGTTCAGCCCGCTCTCGACCTTGAACTCGCGGGTGTAGACCTGACCGTCGTGGCGGGCGATCAGCACGTAGTCGCCCTCCGCCAGCGTCACCGCCGGGAAGGCGCCGATCGCCTCGCGGATGGTGTCGCCGCCCGGGGTCAGCACGCTGAAGGCGGTGCCGGCGAAGGCCTCGGCGCCGGGTGCCGCCACGAGCTTGAGGGTCACCGTGGCGGCACGGTGGTTGAGGGTGGCGTCGGTGACCTTGCCGACGTCGACCTTGAGGTCGGCCCGCTGGATCGCGTTCGATTCCCCGTAGGTGGAGACCACGTGATAGGTCCCCTCCGGCAGGCGGATCAGGTCGCCGGCCTTGACGGCGCTGCGCACCAGGCGCCCTTCGGAATTGGCCCCGATCGGCACGAAGATCGAGAAGGCGAGGTCGGCCGGCGCGATCCGCACGTCGCCGATGGCGCCCGAGAGCCGCAGGGCACCGGCGTTGATCCGCACCTGCTCGGTCATGGCGGCGCCGGAGACGACGATGCGCCTGGAGGCGCTGGCGAAGCCGTAGGTGACGGTGGCGACGTAGGCCCCCGGCGCGAGGGAGAAGCGCGGGTCGGCGTCGGTGGAGCGGGCGACGATGGCGGGCCGGCCGGCATCGCTGCGATCCTCGTAGATGCGCCAGGTGAGGCCCGAGCGCAGGGCCCGGTCGCTCCCGGCGAGAAGCGCTGTGAGACTCAAGGCGGTCTCGCCCTGGGTGGAGGGGAGGGGCAGTTGCCCGCCGGTGATGGACGGGGTCGGCAGGCCCTGGTTGCGGCCCGGGGGCTCCTCGGCCCGAACCGGGGCCGGGCCGGCGATCGTGAGGATCACGGCGAGGATCGAACCGCACCGTCCGGATCGACGGCAGGTCAGCCGCATCGCATTCATCCCACGCCTCCCGAAAGCCCGCATCCACCGGCCATGCCGCGCGACCGTGGCGGCTCCGTGACGAAAGCCGATGCCGGCGTGGACGCGCGTCCGCATCCATGGATCGCTTGGGGCATTTCTGGGGGTATTTCCGGACCCTTTGCCGCGTCCGCCTCCATTCCGGCGGATGGGCCGCTTCGCCTATAGGGGGTGTCGCACCGTGGGCGGGACCGAAGGCGGCCGCCCACGACCGACAGCCGCGAAGAGCCCCGATGACCGCCACCCTCGACCTCCTGCGCACCCGCCGCTCCGTGCCCCCGGTGAACCTCGCCGAACCGGGTCCGAGCGAGGAGACGCTCGACGCCATCCTCGCCATCGCCGCGCGGGTGCCCGACCATGGCAAGCTCGCCCCCTGGCGCTTCATCGTCATCGAGCGTGAGGCGCGGGGGCGCATCGGGGAGGTGATCGCCCAGGCCTACGGCGCCGACCATCCCCAGGCCGATGCCGGCCGCCTCGAGCTCGAACGCAGACGGCTGTCGCACGCCCCTTGCGTCGTGGCGGTGGTGTCGCGGGCCGGGCCGCACATCAAGATCCCGGAGTGGGAGCAGGTGCTCTCGGCAGGGGCGGCGACCATGAACCTCGTGGTGGCGGCCAATGCGGCCGGTTTCGCCACCGCCTGGCTCACCGAATGGTTCGCCTACGACCGGCGCGTCCTCGATGCGCTCGGGCTGGCGCCGCAGGAGCGGATGGCCGGCTTCGTCCACATCGGACACCCCACGGAGATCCCGAGCGACCGGCCGAGGCCGGATCCGGCTTCGATCGTCACCCGGCTCTGAGGGTCCCCACCGAAACGAAGGACTTCGAGCCACCGGACTTCCAGCAGAATTCACGTCGCGACACGAAGTCCCTGTTTCCGTGGGAGCCCCGAGGCCCGCATGCACTACGATTCGACCGACCGGACCCTGCCCCACAACCCGTTGAAGGCCCTCGTCGCGCCGCGGCCGATCGGCTGGATCAGTTCCATGGACAAGGCGGGCGCGCTCAACCTCGCCCCCTATTCCTACTTCAACGCCATCGCCAGCGACCCGGACATGGTGATGTTCTCCTCCTACGGCCGCAAGGACGCGCTGGCCTTCGCGGAGGAGGGCGGCGAGTTCGTGTGCAGCCTCGCCACCTACGCCCTGCGCGATGCCATGAACGCCACCTCGGCGCCGCTGGAGCGCGGCCGCAGCGAGTTCGCCTTCGCGGGCCTGACCCCGGCCCCGTCGCGAAAGGTGAGGCCGCCGCGGGTGGCCGAATCGCCGGCGGCGATCGAGTGCCGCTGGGTGCGCACCGTGCCGCTGGTCCCCCTGGAGGGCGGCGAGGCCAGCCACTTCATGGTGATCGGGCAGGTGGTGTCGGTCTACATCGACGACGCCTTCGTCAGGGACGGCCAGGTCGACACCGCCGCCATGGGCCCGATCATGCGCGGCGGCCATACCGACTACTTCACGGTCACGCCCGAGAGCCGGTTCGAACTCAAGCGTCCGCCTGGGGCGGGGCAGTGATCGCCGCGACCTGGCCGGGTCGGGCCGCGATCTTGGCCGCGAACCCATAGGCCCTGGCGGCGGCGACATCGCCCGCCAGTTCCAGATCGTCGGGGCAGGCCGTATCGATCGCCGCGATGCCGGCGGCGGCGGCCGCGATCCGCACGAGCCCCCTGATCCGGGCGAGCGGCGCGACGAGCCCGCCGGCCGCGTCGCGACAGGCCGGCAGCCCCATCTCGGCGCAAAGGGCCTCAGCGTCCCAGGCGATGCCCGACAGCCGCGGACCGGCTCCGACGAGGCTCGGCAGGCCGAGGACGCCGCGGGCGTCGGCGATCATCGCCACGATCCGGATGGACCCGTCGCCGAGCCCGGCCCGCGCCTCATGGACCGCCAGCCGGACGCCGAGGCGCGCGACGTCACGCCCGTCGCGCACCGGTAGCAGGAGGCCGGTGGCACCGGTCGCGATCGGGGCCCCGCCGTCGCCGTCCTGCGTGGGAGCCGGCGCGAGCCAATCCACCCCGGCGGGCCAGTCCACCCCGGTGGGACCGAACCGGTCCTGGCCTGCGTCGCCCAGGAGAATCGCTCGCATGAGGGAATCGCTCGCATCGGCGGGCGCCGGCCTGCGGGAAGGGTGAACGGCGTAGGGCCGCCTTCAAGCTTCCTTTACCATAGGCAAGACAAAATCGCGCGACCGAGGGAGGGCCGACGCCATCCCTCCGGCGCGGCGTCCCATCCGGCGCGGCGCCCTCACCCGGACGGCGCATGTACCTGTTCACCACGCCCACCGCGACCACCAGGGAGACCGGCACCGGCCGGGACGCCGGTGCGCGCGCCACGGCCGGGACGGGCGGCGGCGCGGTGGTGGACGCCATCCGCGAGGGTGCGCAGAGTTCGGGGACGGGGTTCGACTATCTCCTGGCCACCGCCAAGCGCGAATCCGGGCTCGATCCCTCGGCCAAGGCCGGGACCTCCTCGGCCACCGGCCTGTTCCAGTTCATCGAGCAGACCTGGCTCGGCGTCATGAAGACCGCCGGACCCAAGCTCGGCCTCGCCACCTATGCCGACGCCATCACCGCGCGCGCCGACGGTACCTTCGCGGTGGCGGATGCCTCCGCCCGCCAGGCGATCCTCGACCTGCGCCGCGACCCCAGGATCGCCGCCACCATGGCCGGTGCCCTGACCCAGGCCAACCGCGACGCCCTCACCACCAGCCTCGGGCGCGAGCCGACCTCGGGCGACCTCTACGCCGCCCATGTGCTCGGCGCGCGCGGGGCGGCCTCCCTCATCGGCACGGCGCAGGCGAGCCCGGCCCGCGCCGCAGCCCTCGACATGCCCGAGGCCGCGGCCGCCAACCGCTCCCTGTTCTACGACAGGACCGGGCGGCCGCGCGGCGCCGCCGAACTCTATGCCTTGCTGGGCACCGCCCAGGCCACGGGCCAGGCCGGGGCGGCACGGCCGGCCGCCTCCACGATCACCGACCTGCCCGGCGCCCCCACCGCCTATGCCGCCCTCGAGGGCGGCGGCCTGCGCTCGATGTTCCAGACCGACCGCCGCCAGGGCGCCGTCTCGGACGGTGTCGCCAAGCTCTGGCAGGCGCGCGGCACCATCGAGGCGACCCGCAGCGCGCCGAGCTACTTCCCGCGCTCGGACGGCACCGGCACCGAGACGGTGGCGGCGCCGGCCGCCACCGCGGTCCAGGCCGAGACGGCACGGGTCTCGACCGTCTCCGTCGCCCTCGTCGGGGCACCGGCGCCGCCGCCGCGCCCGGCCGAATTCGTCGTGCCGCCGAGCCGCCAGGCGGGCAGCCTCGTTCCTTTCCTCTCCACGACCCGGAGCGGTCCATGATCATCCGCCAGTTCCTCGCCTGGACCCAAGACGATTCGACGGCCCGGCGGGCGGAGGCGGCGACGCATCTCGCCAGGGCCTTCCTCTACGGCGGCCTCGACGCGGAGCAGACCTGGAACGCCAGGACCGCCCTAATCGGGCTCCTCGACGATCCCTCGCGCCAGGTTCGGCTGGCGCTGGCGCTGGCCTGCGCCAGTGCGTCCGAAGCGCCGCGCGCGCTCATCATCGCCCTGGCCTCCGACCAGGCCGACATCGCCGCGGTGGTGCTGGCGCGGTCGCCGGTACTGAGCGACGCCGACCTCGTCGACGGCATCGCCATCGGCTGCGAGACGGTCCGTTCGGCGATCGCCGCGCGCGACCGCCTCAGCTACGCGGTGGCCGGCGCCCTGGCCGAACTCGGGGAGGTGCCGTCCCTGGTGGCGCTCGCGACCAACCACGAGGCCGAGATCACCACCGGGAGCCTCCTGCGCATGGTGGCCCGGCACGGCGACGCGGCGCCCTTGCGCGAGGCGCTGCTCGCCCGGCCGGACCTGCCCCTCGAAGTGCGCCAGGCGATCACCGCCCGCCTCGCCGAGACGCTCGCCGCTTTCGCGGTGGATTCCGGCTGGCTGACGCCGGTGCGCTCGGAGCGCGCGAGCCGCGAGGCCCGCGAGCGCGCCACCCTCACCTTCAGCGTCGACGCCCACCCCATCGACCTCGCCCGCCTCGTGACGCACCTGCGCCGCCAGGGCGAACTCAACGCCGGCCTGATCCTGCGGGCGATCCTGTCGGGGCGGATGGCCTTCGTGGAAGCGGCCCTTTGCGATCTCACGGGCCTCGGCGGCAACCGCGTCGCCGGGCTGATGCTCGATTCCTCGGGTGCGGGATTCACCGCCCTCCATCGCCGCGCCGGCCTGCCGGAGGCGCTGCTGCCGGCCTTCTCCGGCGCCCTCTCGGCGTGGCGGGAGGCCAGCCGCGGCCGCGTCGAGATCTCGGACGCGGCACTGTCGCGGCGGATGATCGAGCGGGCGCTCACCGCCTGCGAGGCGATGCCCTTCGCCGAGGCGTCCGGCATCGTGGCGCTGCTGGCGCGCTACGAGGCCGAAGCCGCCCGCGACGAGGCCCGCCTCGTGGCCAAGGCGCTGGGCGAGGTCGCCCAGGCCGAGGAGAAGGCCCGTATCGAGGCCGAGGTGATCGATGCCGAATGGCGCGACGCGCAGGCCCGGATCGCCAAGGCGCCGGACTACGCCGACCTGGAGGCGACCGCAGCCCCCGCCGCCGATGTGGCCGCGCCCGGATCGGTGGCCGCCATCCTCGACGGCCTGTCCGACGCGCTGATGCGGGAATTCGCGCAAGGGGTCGAGCGGACGACCCCCACGGCTACCTCCGAGGACACGATCCCCGACATCCTCGTGGCGAGCTACCGCGCCGACCGGGTGCGGCTCGCCGCTTGAATCAGCCGGCGGAGCCGGTTCACCCGAACTGCTCGCGCAGGATACGCTCGTCGAGGCTGTGGTCGGGGTCGTGCAGGAGGACGAGGTCGGTCTCCTGGTCGAGCCAGGTCTCCACCGTGGCGACGCGGCGGAACTCGGTGTGGTCGGCCACCGCCGAGACCGGCCGATGCTCGGCGTCGATCACCTCGATGCGGATACGGGCGTAATCGGGCAGCAGCGCCCCGCGCCAGCGCCGGGGCCGGAACGCCGAGATCGGGGTCAGGGCCAGGAGCTGGGCGTTGAGCGGCAGGATCGGCCCGCCCACGGAGAGGTTGTAGGCGGTCGATCCGGCCGGGGTCGCCACGAGCACGCCGTCGGCGATGAGTTCGGGCAGGCGGACATGACCGTCCACCGCGATCGTCAGCTTGGCGGTCTGGTGGGTCTGGCGCAGCATGTAGACCTCGTTGAGCGCGCGCGCCCGGTGCGACCGCCCCTCGGTGTCCACCGCCTCCATCAGCAGGGGATGGATGATGCTGACCTGCGCCGCCTCCAGCCGCTCGATCAGCCCGTCCTCCCGGAATTCGTTCATCAGGAAGCCGACGGTGCCGCGGTTCATGCCGTAGATCGGGGTGCCGGCGGCCATGAAGCGGTGCAGCGCCTGCAGCATCAGGCCGTCGCCGCCCAGGGCCACCACCACATCGGCCTCCTCGGGCGCCACGTGGTCGTAGCGGCGCATCAGCGTCGCGGCGGCCTGGCGCGCATCCGGCGTCGGGCTCGCGATGAAGGCGAGCCGGTGGAAGCGCCGCGGGTTCAGCATGCGTCCGCCTTCTTGACGCGGGGGCTTCCCGCACCTCTCCATCGGGGGCCGCCGTATCGGCGGGTCCGACGAAAGGCTCTTAGCATGGAGCGTCCGCTCCTCGTCTACACCACCTTCCCCGACGCCGGCACGGCGCTGGCCATCGGCGAGGAACTGGTCCGGGCCCGGCTCGCCGCCTGCGTCAACGTGCTGCCCGGCATGACCTCGGTCTATGCGTGGAAGGGCACGGTGGAGCGCGGGAACGAGGTCGTGACGATCCTCAAGACCCGCGAGAGCCTGGGGCCCGCCCTGGCCGCGGCGCTCAAGGCGCGCCATCCCTACGAGACGCCGATCGTCCTGCATCTGCCCGTGCTGGAGGCCGACCCGGACACGATGGCCTGGATCGTGGCCGAGACGGGCGACGAGCCTCAGGCTCCGCCGACGGGGTAGCTCCGGCCCTTCCACAGGGCGGCGCCCGCCCGCTTCTTGCGCAGGAGCACGTTCCATTGGATCGCCAGCGCCACGGCGACGCCGAGGGGGTGGAGCAGGATGGTCGCCGCCGGCTCGCGGGTGACCAGCGTGATCGCCATGCGGGTTCCGAGGGACACCAGCAGGGCGGCGAAGGCCACGAAGGCGGCGGCCCCGGAGGAGGCGCCGACCGCGGCGGCGGCCAGCAGCAGCCACGGGAGGATGTGCCCCCCGGCGAGCAGCAGCGTCCAGACCGGCAGGGCGCGGGGGGTGGCCAGCCCCTCGTGGGCGTTCTTCGAGAAGCCGGCCCAGGATTCCCCGAAGCTGCGGTACATCCGGCAGGTCGCCAGCGCATGGCCGGCGACGAGGTCGGTGCGGTGTCCGGCCTCGCGCAGGAGGCGCGGCAGGAAGACGCCGTCGTGCAGCCGCGCCCGGATGGCGCCGTGGCCGCCGGTGGCGGCATGGACGGCCCGGTCGACGAGGACGAGCTGCCCGCAGGCCGCGCCGAGGGACGGACGCAGCGAGGCGCGCATCATCGCGATCGGCAGGTAGCCGACGAGCAGGAAGTTGATCATCGGCACGGTGAGCCGTTCGCCGAGCGTCTCCATGCGCTGGCGCGGCACGGCGCTGACGAGGGCGGCGCCGCTGCGGGCGGCGTGTGCGGCCAGACCGGCGGCGGCCCGCGGCGCCAGGGCCACGTCGGCATCGATGAACAGCAGGCGGTCGCCGCGGGCCTCGGCGGCGAGCTTGGCGCAGGCGTGGTTCTTTCCTGTCCAGCCCTCGGGAAGGGCCGGGATCGCGACGAGGCGCAGGCGCGGGTCGGCGTTCGCCATGTCCCGCACGATTGCGGCGGTGGCGTCGGTGGAGTGATCGTCGCCCACCAGGACCTCGACGGCGATGCCGGTGCTGGCCAGGGCGGCGGTGACGGTGCCGGCGATGGTCGCCGCCTCATCGCGCGCCGGGATCAGGATCGAGACGAGGCCGCCGCTGGCCGCATCGGGCTCGGGCGTCCGCAGCAGGGTGAGATTGATGGCGGCGAGGACGGCGGGAAGCAACGCGAGGGCGAAGGCGGCCAGCGAGAGGGCGAGCATCACGGGGCGGGTTTCCCGAGCGCGGCAGCGCGGTGGGCGGGGTCGAAGCGGCGTCCCGTGACGAGCCCGCGCAGGCGACGCCAGCCGTCGTAGACGCCCCCGACGCCCTTCGTCCCCGCCACGAGATCGTCGAAGCGGGCGGGATCGCGGGCGATGACGTCGCCGCTCAGCCGGTCGAGGGTCGCGGTCAGGTCGGCCTCCAGGCGTGGCAGGCGCTGACCCCGGGGCAGGGCGAGGAGGTCGCGGGCGAGGATCGGCGCGCCGAAGGCGGCGAAGGCCTCGCCCCCCCGCTCCTCCCAGAACGCGTATTCGAGGGCGAGCGGCACCAGGACGGCGTCCGGGGCGATCTCGGCGAGATGGGCGACGCCGGCCTTGAGGCCGAGGGGCCGCACCCGGACGTCGGAAAAGCGCCCCTGGGCGGTGATCCACATCATGGCGTCGGGCCTCGCCAGGAGCAGGCGGGCGGCGCGCAGGAACTGGGCCGCCCCGCGCGGCGAGTCGATGTCCACCGCAAAGGCGCCGATGCGGGAGAAGATGCCGTAGCGCTCGAGCATCTTGGCGTCGAACGGCGCGAAGCTGACGCGGGCGGGAAACAAGCGGTCGGCGAGGAGGACGACGACGGCCGCATCCCACCAGGCCGGGTGGTTGCAGTAGACCACCACCGGCCCGGGGTGATCGGCGATCGCCGGGCGCCCCCAGTCCGCCAGCCGCACCGCGTTGAGGTGGCGGCGGGTGAACCGGGTGAAATAGGCGACCATGAACGCCCAGGCGAGGGCCGAACGCGCGGCGCCCGGATCGTCCCCCGCCGGTCGCCGGCTCACGCTCGAACCCGAGACATGCGCATCACGCCGCGCTCTTGCCGGCCCTGGCGCCACCCTGGATGTCGGTATCGAGGGCATCGGCCGCGATCCAGCCCGACATCATCACCATGGGCATGCCGGGGCCGGGATGGGCGGCGCCGCCGGCGAGATAGAGGCCGCGCACCTGGCGCGAGCGGTTGCCCGGCTTGAACGCGCCCATGAACTTGCCGTGGGAGGCGAGACCGTAGATCGCGCCGTTCAGGACCTTGTAGCGCTCGTGGATGTCCTGGGGCGTCAGGTGCCGCTCCACCACGATGCGCTCCTCCAGGTCCGGCATGCCGGCGGTACGCTTGAGCTTGTCGAGGATCACCTGCCGGTAGGCCGGGAACATCGCGTTCCAGTCGTGGTGGGGCCGCAGGTAGGGCGTGTGGACGAGGACGTAGAGCGCCTCGCCGCCCTCGGGCGCCACGCTCGGGTCGGTGGAGGAGGGGGCCGCGAGATAGGCGGTGGGGTCCGGGGCCGGCTCGCCCTTGTGGTAGATGTAGTCGAACTCCTCCTCCGGATCGCGGGAGAAGACGAAGTCGTGGTGGTTAAGGTGCTCGTAGCGCTTGTTCAGCCCGAGGTAGAGCACCACGCCCGAACAGGCCGGCTCGAAGCTCTTCTTCTCGTAGGATCGGCCGACGTCGCCACCCACCAGCTCGCGGTAGGTGCGGACCGAATCCATGTTGGAGATCACGGCGTCGAACGGCGTGACGCCGGTGGCGGTCTTCACGCCCTTGACCGCGCCGTTCTCGATGGCGAGGCCGGTCACCTCGTCGCCGGGGCGCAGGGTCGCGCCGAGTTCGCCGGCGAGCTTGGCCAGGGCCTCGGCCACCGCGCGGGTGCCGCCCATCGGATACCAGACGCCCTCGGCGGTCTGCATGTGGGCGATGGCGCAGAGGACGGCCGGGGCACCGTAGGGCGAGGAGCCGACGTATTGCACGAAGTGGTCGAGCATCTGCGCCAGGCGCTCGTCCTTGACCTTGGACCGGATGGTGCCGGCCACCGACGAACCCATGCGCAGGGACAGGACGTCCCGCAGGGTGCCGGGATTCATGTTGGCGCGGATGTTGATGGTGTCGAACAGGTCTTCCACCGGCTTCCAGAAGAAGAACTTCTCGGAGACGCCGTGGAGATGCTCGGAGATTTCGAGAAACTTCTTGTAGCCCTCGCCGGAGCCGGTGCCCGGCGCGAAGCGGTCCATCGACGCCGCCATGGTCGGCACGTCGGCCATCAGGTCGATCTGGGTGTTGTCGTCGAAGAAGCAGCGCCACTGCGGGTCGAGCCGGCGCAGGTCGAGGTAGTCGGTGATGTCGCGCCCGGCCTCCTGGAAGATGCGCTCCAGCACCTTCGGCACGGTGAGGATGGTCGGCCCCATGTCGAAGCGGAAGCCGCCCTCGTGCAGCACCGCCGCCTTGCCGCCGAGCCAATCGTTCTTGTCGTAGAGCGTGACCTTATGGCCGCGCGCCGCACTCACGCAGGCCGCTGCCAACCCGCCCAACCCCGAGCCGATGACGGCAACCGAAGACTCGACACCCATGTTCTTGACGCTCCCGCGGGCAGCATGACCCACCGCTGCCCGGATGCAAGCTAGGCCGGATCACCGGACGGTCAACGCGCTACCCGGTCGCGCCCCGTCGGGGTCCATCGGTCCCGCGCCGCGCGCTCGCGGAGGTGGAGAAATCCGGCCGGCGCCGGCCCAGCCCGGTCCGCCCGACCGTCGCGCGATCGGGGCTTGCGATCAGGGCTTGGCTTCGGCGGCCGGAAGCGGCTTGGGGCTCTCGGCGAGGGTACGCAGGTAGGCGATGACGTTGGCCCGCTCCTGCGGCGAGGAGATGCCGGCGTAGGCCATCTTGGTCCCCTTGATGTACCCCTTCGGGTTCTCGAGGAAGCCGTCGAGCTGCGCGTAGTCCCAGACGCCGCCCTTCTCCTTCAGGCCCGCCGAGTACTCGAAGCCGGCGTGCGAACCGAGCTTGCGCTCGACCACCTCCCAGAGGCCGGGGCCGACCTTGTTGGCGCTGGCCTTGTCGAAGCTGTGGCAGGCCTGGCAGGCCTTGCTGCCGGCCTGGCCCTTCTCGGCGCTGGCGCTGGCCAGGCGGACCGCGATCGGCTCCACCTTGGCCGCCGCCGCCGGGGCGCCAGTGGCGGCGACGGGCTCGGGCAGGGCGTAACCCGCACCGCCGGCGGGCTTGGAACTGTAGATCAGCTCGGCCACGAACCCCGAACCCATGGCGAACAGGAGGGTGCCGAGCACCGCGCCAGCAACCTTGTTCAGCTCGAACGAGTCCATTCTCGACAACTCCGGTGCGACCAGCCGCGATGGCGCGCGGGCACGTCCGGCGGTCGTTGCACGCCGGACTTTTAAAAAGGGTTGAGGGTGCTTAGCCGCTCGGGGTCGATCTTGACAATGCCGGATCGAAATTCCTCGGCGTCGCAGTCGCCGCTTTGCCGGGACGGGACGGAGGAAGCGCCGGAAACCGCTGCGGTCCCGGCTTGGAAGAGTCCCGGCCCTGACAAGAGTCCCGGCCATGACAAGTGCCGACCCCCCTGGTAAGCACGCGGCGCGGGCCGCCGCTTCGCCTTCGACCGGTCGGCCGCGAAGGTCGCCGATCCGCGGCGGGCCGCCGCGCCACGCAGGGTTTTTTGGGCATCGATGTCGGATCCCCTCGTCCTGATCCCCGCCCGTCTGGCGGCCACCCGCCTGCCGAACAAGCCGCTCGCCGACATCGCCGGCGAGCCGATGATCCTCCACGTCTGGCGCCGGGCGGTGGAGGCGGGGATCGGTCCGGTGGTGGTGGCCACCGACGCCGAGGAGATCGTCGCGGTGATCGAGGCGGCCGGCGGGCTCGCGGTGCTCACCGCGGCGGACCACCCCTCCGGCTCCGACAGGCTGGCGGAGGCCCTGGAGATCATCGACCCCGAGGGCAACCACGACGTGGTCGTCAACGTGCAGGGCGACCTGCCGACCATCGACCCGGCGGTGATCGGCGCGGCGATCACGCCGTTGGCCGACCGCACGGTCGACATCGCCACCCTCTGCGCGGTCATCACCCGCGACGAGGAGGCGCGCGACCCGAACGTGGTCAAGCTCATCGGCCACAGCGTCGGGCCCAACCGCCTGCGCGCGCTCTACTTCACCAGGGCCCAGGCGCCCTGGGGCGACGGGCCGCTGTTCCACCACATCGGCCTCTACGCCTACCGCCGCAAGGCGCTGCGGCGCTTCATGGCGCTGCCGCCGGGCGAACTGGAGCAGCGCGAGAAACTCGAGCAGTTGCGCGCCCTCGAGGCGGGCATGCGCATCGACGCCGTCGTCGTCGAGGACCTGCCCCTGGGCGTCGACACCCCCGCCGACCTGGAGCGCGCCCGCGCGCTCCTCACCGCCCGCCGCCTGAACTGAGCCGCATGACCCAGACGACGATCTCCTACCAGGGCGAGCCCGGCGCCAACTCGCACATCATCTGCTCGCAGGCCTATCCGGACTGGACGCCGCTGCCGTGCCCGAGCTTCGAGGACGCCTTCGCGGCGGTGATCGAGGGGCGGGCGGACCGGGCGATGATCCCGATCGAGAACTCGATCGCCGGCCGGGTCGCCGACATCCACCACCTGATCCCGACCTCGCCGCTCCACATCGTGGCCGAGCACTTTCTGCCGATCCACTTCCAGCTGATGGCGCTGCCCGGCACGCCGGTGTCGGCGCTCACCAGCGTCCACAGCCACGTCCACGCGCTGGGCCAGTGCCGGCGCCTGATCCGCCGGCTCGGGCTCAAGGCGGTGGTGGCAGGCGACACAGCGGGTGCCGCCCGCGAGGTGATGGAGGCGCGCGACCCGAGCCGCGCCGCCCTGGCGCCGGCGCTGGCGGCGGAGGTCTACGGCCTCGACATCCTGGCGCGCGACGTCGAGGACGAGAGCCACAACACCACCCGGTTCGTGGTGTTCGCGCCGGAGCCGGAGGCGCCGGCGGCGGATGTCGCCGCGGTGACGAGCTTCGTGTTCCGGGTGCGCAACCTGCCGGCCGCGCTCTACAAGGCGCTGGGGGGCTTTGCCACCAACGGCGTCAACATGTCGAAGCTCGAGAGCTACATGGTCGAGGGCCAGTTCTCGGCGACGCAATTCTATGCCGAGGTCGACGGCCGGCCCGACGACGCCGGCCTCGCCAGGGCGCTGGAGGAGCTCGGCTACTTTTCGCGGGAACTGCGCATCATCGGGACGTATCCGGCGCATCCGTTCCGCGAGGCGTCGCGGGTGGCGGCCGAATAGGCCTATTCGCGCTTGAGCACCCGGTCGACCAGGAGGTCCGACCAGAACCCGGCCCGGAACTCGCGCGTGAGCCGTTCCGGGTCGTATGTAGTCTCGACCCAGGTCAGGAAATCCATCCCCTTCGCCTCGCCCTCGCGCCGGTAGAGGTCGAAGAAGGCGTCGAGGATGCCGGTCTTGGCGAAGCGGAAGTGGCCGTAGCGGGCCGAGAGCTGGCCCATCGCCTCGGCCACCGGCCGGCCCTCGTGCAGGATGAGGTAGAGCACCGAGCCGAGGCCGGCCCGGTCCGCGCCGGACTTGCAGTGCATGACCGCCGGATAGGCGATACCGTCGAAGAAGGCCTTGGCGGCCAGGATCGTCTCGCGGGAGGGCGCCTCGCGCGAGCGCAGCACGAATTCCACCAGCACCAGCCCCTCGCGCTCGCAGGCCTCCCGCTGCAGCGGCCACGAGCCGTGCTCGCGGCCACCGCGCAGGGAGACCACGGTCTTCACGCCCTGGCGGCGGAACCAGGCGAGCTGGTGCGGGGTCGGCTGCGCCGAGCGCCAGATCTTGCCTTGCCCGAGCCTGTGACGGTTGAGGTAGGCCAGCCTGAAGATGCCGTGATCCACCAGCAGCATGTTGGCCCAGGCCTTGGCCCGCGAGACCGGGCCTGCGATCGGCCGCTCGAACCGGGCGATGCGCGCCATGCGCCGGGCATAGCGGGTCTCTGGCTTCAGGAAGCGCTTGAACACGAGGGGGAGGGGCCAGCCGGGGTCTTCGAGGGACGATCCGTCCGGCTCTACCAGTCGGCCAACGGGGCGGCAACGTGGCCGGCATCGGGGACGGGCGCCATGTCGGACCGGGCGCTACGTCGGACCTGGCGCCACGTCGGACCGGGCGCGTGCTGCGCGTCCGGCATCGGGCTTGCCTTGCGCGACCGGCCTTGTCTTTGCCGACATCGTGGTCTTCGATGCCGGTTCGCTCTTCCCATCCGCCGCGGGGACACGTCATGAGCACGAGCACGATCAGCATCCGCCGGGCCCGCACCGAGGACGCGGATCGTCTCTCCGACGTGTTCGACGAGACCTGGCGCGAGGCCTACCGCGGCATCATCCCCGGCATCTGCCTGGAGCAGATGATCGCCCGGCGCGGCCCGGCCTGGTGGTGCGCCGCCGCCCGGCGCGGCCGCCCGCTCGTGGTGGTGGAGGCGGCCGACACCATCGTCGGATACGCCAGCTACGGCCGGACCCGCGGCAGCATCCTGCGCACGGCCGGCGAGGTCGACGAGATCTACATCACCCCCGCCTACCAGGGCCTCGGCCTCGGCCGGCGCCTGTTCCGGGCGATCCGCAACGACCTGGCCGACCGCGGCATGGGCCGGGTGGGCGTGTGGTCGCTGGCGGACAACGAGCGGGCCCTGGCGTTCTACGTCGGCCAGGGCGGGATCGTGGTCGGGCAGTCGGTGGAACGGCTGGCCGGCGCGCTCCTGCCCAAGGTCGGCTATCGGTTCGGTTGAACGCCGACGCGCGTTCGTTCGTTCACGTCCGTAAGGGGCCGCCATCCCGTCGCGGTCGCCCGAGGAGCGAACGACCATGGACGTCACGGCCGCCGATTGGGATTCCCGCGTCGACCGGTTGAGCGCGAAGCTGCCGGATCGCCTGCGCGCCGGCCTCGACTGGCTGCGCGAGCCGTCACGGCGTCCGGTGCGGATCGTCGCGGCGGCGCTGTTCATGCTCGGCGGCGTGTTCTCGATCCTGCCGGTCCTCGGGCTGTGGATGCTGCCCGTGGGCCTCGCCCTCATCAGCCAGGACGTCCCGGGCCTCAAGGTGCCCCTCGAACGCTCCGCCCGCTGGATCGAGCGGACCTGGGAGCGCCTGGCCGCGCGCTGGCGCAAGCCGGGCGCCTGACCCTTCGCTCCGGTCGAAACGCCCGGATTGTCACCGGAAACCGCCGCGGACGATTTTGCTTCGCGGCGCGGGCGCCTTAAAGACACGGGCAACGGGGCCACAGGCCCTCGATGCCCGGGAGATAACGAACCATGATCATCGACGCCGTCTCGATCGGAAAGAACCCGCCCCACGACGTCAACGTGATCATCGAAGTGCCGATCGGCGGCGAGCCCATCAAGTACGAGATGGACAAGGAGGCCGGCGCCCTGGTGGTGGACCGCTTCCTCTACACCGCCATGCACTACCCGGGGAACTACGGCTTCATCCCCCACACCCTGTCGGGCGACGGCGACCCCTGCGACGTGCTCGTGGCCAACACCCGCGCCATCGCGCCGGGCGCCATCATCAGCGTGCGCCCCGTGGGCGTCCTCGTGATGGAGGACAATGCCGGCGAGGACGAGAAGATCATCGCGGTGCCCTCGCGCAACCTCACCATGCGCTACGACCGCATCGAGAACTATACCGACCTGCCCGACATCACGATCCACCAGATCCAGCACTTCTTCGAGCACTACAAGGACCTGGAGCCCGGCAAGTGGGTCAAGATCCTGCGCTGGGGCGACAAAGCGGAGGCCCACCGCCTCATCCTCGAGGGCATCGAGCGGGAGAAGGCCCGCAAGGCCTGAGGCCGCCCGGAGCGGGCACAGGCCCGCATCCGGCCTCACCGGCCGGATGCGGGGTTCAGAGCGGCTCGCCGCGCAGGAGCCGCGGCAGGGCCTTGCCCTCGCCCGACGCCTGGCCGATGAACCGGCGCTTGAGGCGGGGCAGCCTGTCGACGAGGCCGAGGCCGAGGTCGCGCAGGAGACGCAGCGGCAGGATGTCGTTGGAGAACAGACGGTTGAGCCCATCGGTGGCGGTCGCCATGGCGAGCGTGTCGAACCGGCGGCTGCGCTCGTAGGCCAGCAGTACGTCGCGCCCGCCGGGGTCCATGCCGAGCCGCAGGGCGTCGGTGACCGCCTCGGCGAGGGCGGCGACATCGGCGAGGCCGAGGTTGAGGCCCTGGCCGGCGATCGGGTGGATGACGTGGGCGGCGTCGCCCAGGAGCGCCAGCCGCTCCGCCTGGAACGCCCGCGCGATGCCGAAGGCGAGGGGGTAGGGGCGCGGCGCTCCTTCCAGCGCGATCCGTCCGAGACCGGCGCCAAAACGACGCTCGACCTCGTCCAGGGTGTCCTCGTCCGTGCCGCCCAGGAGAGCGGTGGCATCCGCGCTCCGCTCCGTCCAGACGATGGAGGAGCGGTGCCCGAGGGATCCACCGTCCACGAGGGGCAGGATCGCGAAGGGGCCGCTCGGCAGGAAATGCTCGATCGCCCGGCCGTGGTGCGGGCGCTCGTGCCCCACCGTGGCGACGATCCCCACCTGCGGGTACGACCAGCCGACCCAGCCGATCTTGGCAGCCTCGCGCAGGCGCGAGCGGGCACCGTCGGCCGCCACCACCAGGCACGCGGCGACGACGCTGCCGTCGTCGCGCCGCACCGACAGGGCGCCCCCGGCCGGGACCGCCTCCACCACGCCGGAGGCCTCGAGGCGGACACCGGCGGCGGCGCAAGCCGAGAGCAGCGCCGCCACCAGGGGCTCGGCCTCGACCATGTGCGCGAAGGGTGCGGTCTCGCCCGCATCCGCATCCTGCGCGAAAGTGAGGAACACCGGACGCACGGGGTCGGACAGGCGGCTGTCGCTGATCGTCATGTCGCGGATCGGCTCGGCCGCACCCGCGATCCCGGACCAGAGCCCGAGGCGCGTCAGCAGGCGCCTTCCCGCGCTGGCGACGGCGTAGGCGCGCCCGCGATGGCGGTGGGCTCCCGCCGGCAGGGCGGGATCGCAGACGAGGACGTCGAGGGCTTCGCCGTGCGCCTGCTTGAGGGCCAGCGCCAGGACGAGGCCGGGGATGCCCGCGCCGGCCACGAGGATGGTCCGTCGCGGCAGGCGTCTCTCGGCCGGGTCCGTCGTCACGCCGTCCATTCCGCTCATTCCTTCCTGCGTCCCATCCTGCATCGGTGTCGCGAACCGTCTGGATCGCGGCACCGGGACTGCTATGTCCCCCGTCCAACGGCCGCAACGCGGCCATCGGTCCGGATCACCTTCCCACGGGATCGCGACCGCATGAAGGGCAGCCCGGCCGCATGACTGGTATCGTCACCGAACTCCTCCACGTCCTCGATCTCGACGCGATCGCCGAGGATGCCTATCGCGGGATCAGCCCGACCGTCGGCTGGCCCCGGGTGTTCGGGGGCCAAGTGGTGGCCCAGGCCCTCGTGGCGGCGACCCGGACCGTGCCTGCGACGCGTCCGCCCCACTCGCTGCACGCCTACTTCCTGCTCGGCGGCGACCCGAAGGAGCCGATCCTCTACGAGGTCGAGCGCATCCGCGACGGGCGCAGCTTCACCACCCGGCGGGTCGTGGCCAGGCAGCACGGCCGGGCGATCTTCGCGATGTCGGTGTCCTACCACGACCCGGAGACCGGCGTCGTCCACCAGTTGCCGATGCCGGACGTGCCCGGCCCGGAGGGCCTGCCCGATTCCCGCGAGGTCGCCGCCAAGGGGGGAGGGGGCATGCCGAGCCCCGTCCTCGCCTATTTCGGACGCGAGCGCCCGATCGAGCTGCGGCCGGTGGAGATCGAGCGCTATCTTCGGCGCGAACCGCGCGAGCCGCGCTTCCACGTCTGGCTGCGCGCCGCGGCGCCCCTGCCCGACGATCCGGCGATCCATCAGGCGGTGCTGGCCTACGCCTCCGACATGACGCTGCTGGACGCCACCCTGATCGCCCACGGCCAGACCGTGTTCGACGGGGCCATCCAGTCGGCCTCCCTCGACCATGCCCTGTGGTTCCACCAGCCGTTCCGCGCCGACGAGTGGCTGCTCTATGCGCAGGACAGCCCGAGTGCGGGCGGTGCGCGCGGTTTCGCGCGGGGGCTGATCTACACGCAGGACGGCCGGCTCGTGGCGTCGGTGGCGCAGGAGGGGATGATTCGCCCTCGCCGCAGCGAAAGCTGAGCCGTCGCACAGCCCGGTTTGCCTATTTTGTCGCCAACATGCGACTTCGATGATCTGAAGCCCCCGGCTCTCCGCCCACGAGCGCATCGCCCAGCCGCTTTGGGCGCCAGAACAGGCCGCCGGGCGGGCAGATACGCCCGGACACAAAAGGTTCCGCTTGGCATAGTCCTTGAATGACGGCGGCCCGAGCGGAGCCATGCCGGCCCCCGCGACATCGTCCGGATCGCGTCCGGTCCCGCCCTCGAGCGGGACGGGGGTCCGGGCCAACATCGGACAAGGGGGCGCCGCCCATGAAAATCGTGATGGCCATCATCAAGCCGTTCAAGCTGGAGGAGGTGCGCGATGCCTTGACCGGCATCGGCGTCCACGGCCTCACCGTGACCGAGGTGAAGGGTTACGGCCGGCAGAAGGGCCACACCGAGATCTACCGCGGCGCCGAATACGCGGTCAGCTTCCTGCCCAAGCTCAAGATCGAGGTCGCCGTCTCCGCGGACGTCACCGGAACCGTGATCGACGCCATCGCCGCCGCCGCCCGCACCGGCCAGATCGGCGACGGCAAGATCTTCGTGCTGCCCCTCGAGAAGGCCGTCCGCATCCGCACCGGCGAGACCGACGCCGACGCCCTCTAGGACGTCGCAGCCGACCCTCACCGGAAGGACGGCCCGCCGCGGGCAGCCCCCACCCTTCACCCCTTCACATCAGCATCGCACCCCGATCGGGAGTCTCGTTTCCATGAAACTTCGCAATGCCCTGGCGCTCGGGATGGGAGGCGCCGCACTGGCCCTTCTCATCATCGAGCCATCCCTCGCACAGACGCCGACGCCCGCCGCGGCCGCGACACCGCCGGCACCGGTCCCGAACAAGGGCGACACCGCCTGGATGCTCATGTCGAGCGCCCTCGTGCTGCTGATGACGCTGCCGGGCCTGGCCCTGTTCTACGGCGGCCTCGTGCGCACCAAGAACATGCTCTCGGTCCTGACGCAGGTCTTCGCCATCGCCTGCCTCGTCTGCCTGCTGTGGGTCTGCTTCGGCTACAGCATGGCCTTCACCAACGGCGGCGGCCTCAACGACTTCGTCGGCGGCTTCTCGAAGGCCTTCCTCAAGGGCGTCGACCCGACCACCACGGTGGCCACCTTCTCCAACGGCGTCGTCATCCCGGAATACGTCTACATCTGCTTCCAGATGACGTTCGCGATGATCACCCCCGGCCTCATCGTCGGCGCCTTCGCCGAGCGGATGAAGTTCTCGGCGCTGGTCGTGTTCATGGTCCTGTGGGCCACGCTCATCTACTTCCCGATGGCGCACATGGTCTGGTACTGGGGCGGCCCGGATCTGGTCGGCAACGCCGCCGCGGCGGTGGCCGCAGCCACGGACGAGGCCTCCAAGGCCACGGCCCAAGCGGCGCTCGACGCGGTCAACGCCGACGCCGGCATGCTGTTCAAGTGGGGTGCCCTCGACTTCGCCGGCGGCACCGTCGTGCACATCAACGCCGGCGTCGCGGGCCTGGTGGGCTGCATCATGCTCGGCAAGCGGATCGGCTACGGCCGCGACCTGCTCGCTCCCCACTCCCTGACCATGACCGCCATCGGCGCCTCGCTGCTCTGGGTGGGCTGGTTCGGCTTCAACGCCGGCTCCAACCTCGAGGCGAACGGCACCACGGGCCTGGCCATGATCAACACCTTCGTCGCCACCGCCGCGGCCGCCGTCTCCTGGCTGTTCGTGGAGTGGCTGCTCAAGGGCAAGCCGTCGCTGCTCGGCATGCTCTCGGGCGCCATCGCCGGTCTCGTCGCGGTGACGCCGGCGGCGGGCTTCGCCGGCCCGATGGGCTCGATCGTGCTGGGCCTCGTGGCCGGCGCGCTCTGCTTCATCATGTGCTCCACGGTGAAGAACGCGCTCGGCTACGACGACTCGCTGGACGTGTTCGGCGTCCATTGCGTCGGCGGCATCCTCGGTGCCCTGGCCACCGGCATCCTCGTCAGCCAGGACTTCGGCGGCGCGGGCCTGCCGGACTACACCACCAAGCCCGGTGAGCTCGTGGTGGGCAGCTACGACATGGCCACGCAGATGCTGGCCCAGGCCAAGGCGGTGGGCTTCACCATCCTGTGGTCGGGCATCGGCTCGGCGATCCTGTACAAGCTCGTCGACCTGACCATCGGCCTGCGCGTCACACAGGACGAGGAGCGCGAAGGCCTCGACATCGCCGACCACGGCGAGCGCGCCTACAACTACTGACCGGCCGACGACGGGATCGGCGGTCGCCGCCGAGACCGTCGATCGCGGCGGGCCGACGTCAAAGGGCTCCGGTTCATCGAACCGGGGCCCTTTTTCATTGCCCGCCGCTGCCGCGCGGCGAAGGCGCCACCGGTCGAACCGGCGAGCAGACGCGTCCGGCGAGGGCGATCCGACGGCGAAATTGTGTCGCGAAAACAACATCGCGGCGGGAACCCCCATGCAGAGGGGTTATCTGCCCAAGAATTGGGCATTTGCCCGAAAGTTAGTTTTGCTGTCTCCCCCCGTTTCCGGCACCGTCAGTCAACGTCGAAAAAGGGGCTGAGGTCTATGAAGTCGAAGATGTCCATGCGCGGAGTTGCTGCTTCCGTCGCGGCCCTGCTGAGCCTGGGCCAGGCTCATGCAGCAGATCTCGCAGCCCCCAAGGTCATGCCGATCGAAGCCAAGGCTCCGGATCCGTTGATCGGCTTCTCGTTCGGTTCGCGCTACCAGACGGACTACAACTTCCGCGGTATTTCCCAGTCGAATCGCCAGGGCAGCTACCAGACCTTCTTCGAGGCACAGTATTTCGGCGGCTTCGCCTACACGGGCTTCGCCACCTACCAGACCCGCCTGCCGACGCGCCCGGACATGGAGTTCGATCTCGTCGCCGGTATCCGCCCGACCTTCGACAAGCTCGCCTTCGACTTCGGCGTGATCTACTACTTCTACCCCAACGAGACGCAGCTGTTCGCCGCCCCGGGCGTGCCGTTCACCACCAAGAACACCGATTTCATCGAGTACGCCGGCAAGGTCACCTACCCCCTGACCGACTCGCTCACCGTCGGCGCCAACGTGTTCTTCGCGCCGAACTACCTCGGCACCCACACCAACGGCACCTACGCTTCGGGCACGCTCGCCTACACGCTTCCCGCGACCCTGTTCTCCTTCCTGCCCGAGGCTTATGCCGGCGGCTTCTCGATCTCGGGTGAAGGCGGCCATTACTTCCTCGGCGCCCTCAAGAACTCGGCCAGCGGCTTCAACCCCGCCATCGGTCGCTTCAACGTGATCGACCTGCCGAGCTACGCCTACGGCAACGTCGGCATCTCCTACACCTACAAGAACATCGTCCTCGACGCCCGCTACCACACCACCAACCTGAACCAGGTCCAGTGCGGCACGGTCTCGGGCGACTTCCGCGGACTGGTGACCGGCGGCCGTTCCAAGTGGTGCGGCGACTCCTTCATCGGGTCGATCACCTTCCAGACCTCCACCGCGGCTCCCGGCATCTACGCCGAGCCGGGCGGCCTGCTGAACCTCTTCCGCTGATCTCAGCCGACGCGACTGCCTTGGGGCTCCGGAGCGATCCGGGGCCCTTTTTCGTGGGCGCGTCCGATCGCGCCGCAGAGGTTCGCGACGGGTGTTCGGCCGCCGCCCACAGGCATCTGGCGGCCACGGCGGCATCCTTAAACGGCCGTTAACTCGACGGCCGTTAGCGTTACCGGACAGTTCTCATTGTGTCTGGTCCCGCATGCGCTCGCTCCGACGTTCCGCATCGCCCTACGAGACCTTCGTCGAATCCCTGCGTCCGTTCCTGGCCAAGCGGATGACGGAACTCGGCGGCCTCGTCCTGTTCGCGGGCGCCACGGCGCTCACGGTGGCCTTGGCCACCTGGTCGATCGACGACCCCAGCCTCAACCACGCCACCAACCATGCCGCCCACAACGTGCTCGGCGCGCCCGGCGCCGTGGTCTCCGATCTCGCCATGCAGCTGATCGGGCTCGGCTCGCTGGCCTTCGCCCTGCCGCCGACCCTGTGGGGCATCCGCCTCATGCGCTCGCGCGACCTGCCGAACGGCGGCCTGCGCATCACCCTGTGGATCATCGGGTTCTTCGCGGCCAGCGCCGTCGCCAGCGCCCTGCCGCCGACCACGCGCTGGCCGCTGCCGACCGGGCTCGGCGGGGTCGCCGGCGACGCGCTGATGCATGCCGCCCGCACCCTGGTCGGCGTCGTCTCGACCGCTGCGGCCTCCCTGTGCGGCTTCGGCTTCGCGGTCGTGGCGATCCTGGCGCTCACCGCCGCCTGCCGGGTGGGCCCGGCGGACGAGATCGAGGAGGAGCCCTATCCGGCCGTACGCAGCCCCGTGCGGCGCGAGCCCGGCCGGGCGGAGCGGGAGGCCGCCGACGAGCCGAGCTTCGGCATCCTGTCGCTGGGTACGGTGGCGCAGGGCGTCATGGCCGGGCGGGAGGGCATCGGGACCTGGGTGCGCGACTGGCGGGCGCAACGGACCGCCGCCGCCACGGCGGCCGTCTACACGGGCAACTCGCCGGCGCTCGCCGCCAAGCGGGCCTTCGCGGACGAGGACGAGCCGGCCTGGACCGGGGCCGCCGGGCACGACGGTCGGCGCGAGCCCGTCTTCGACGTGTCGGATCGGCCCGCGGCGCCTGCACCGGTCGCGGCGCGCAGGGCCAGCCTGCCGCCGGTCCTGCACGACGACGAGGGCGACGACGACACGGTCGTCGACGAGCCCCTGCACGAGACGCCCGCGCCCGTGCGCTCGCGGGTCAGCCAGCCGCCGTCGTCGTTACCGCCGACGGTGCGCCCGGCGGCCGCAGCGCCCGCCCCGCGCAACGGCGCCTATGCGCATCCGGCCCTGACGCTGCTGGCCGAGCCCAAGGGTCCGTCGGCGTCCAGCCTGATCTCCTCCGATGCGCTGGAGCAGAACGCGACGCTGCTGGAGGCGACGCTGAGCGATTTCGGCGTGCGCGGCGACATCCTGGCGGTGCGGCCCGGCCCGGTGGTGACCCTCTACGAGCTGGAGCCGGCGCCGGGCACCAAGTCGAGCCGGGTGATCTCGCTCGCCGACGACATCGCCCGCTCGATGTCGGCGGTCTCGGCCCGCGTCGCCGTGGTGCCCGGCCGCAATGCCATCGGCATCGAACTGCCCAACGACAAGCGCGAGACCGTGTACCTGCGCGAACTCCTGGCCTCGGCCGACTTCGCCGAGACGCCGCACAAGCTCGCCCTGTGCCTCGGCAAGAACATCGGCGGCGAGCCGATCATCGCCGATCTCGCCAAGATGCCCCACCTGCTGGTGGCCGGCACCACCGGCTCGGGCAAGTCGGTGGCCATCAATACCATGATCCTGTCGCTGCTCTACCGGATGAAGCCGGAGGAGTGCCGCCTGATCATGGTCGACCCCAAGATGCTCGAACTCTCGGTCTACGACGGCATCCCGCACCTGCTCTCCCCGGTCGTGACGGACCCCAAGAAGGCGGTCATCGCCCTCAAGTGGGCCGTTCGCGAGATGGAGGAGCGCTACAAGAAGATGTCGAAGCTCGGCGTGCGCAACATCGACGGCTTCAATGCGCGCCTGACGGAAGCCCGCGACCGCGACGAGGTCCTCACCCGCACCGTCCAGACCGGGTTCGACCGGGACACCGGCGAGGCCGTCTACGAGACCGAGGAGATGGACCTCAACCCGCTGCCCTACATCGTGATCGTGGTCGACGAGATGGCCGACCTGATGATGGTGGCGGGCAAGGACATCGAGGGCGCGATCCAGCGTCTCGCCCAGATGGCGCGCGCCGCCGGCATCCACCTGATCATGGCGACGCAGCGCCCGTCCGTCGACGTCATCACCGGCACCATCAAGGCGAACTTCCCGACCCGGATGAGCTTCCAGGTGACGAGCAAGATCGACAGCCGCACGATCCTGGGCGAGATGGGCGCCGAGCAATGCTGTTCATGGCCGGCGGCGGGCGCACCACTCGCGTGCACGGGCCGTTCTGCTCGGATTCGGAAGTCGAGAGCGTGGTCGCCCACCTCAAGCGCCAGGGCCGGCCGTCCTACCTCGACGCCGTCACCGCCGACGACGGATCGGGCGATCCGGCCAAGCCGGGGGAGCCCGAGGCCGACATCGCGGTGTTCGACCAGGGCAGCTTCGGCGAGGCCGGCGGCGAACTCTACGACCAGGCCGTGGCGGTGGTGCTCAGGGACAAGAAGGCCTCGACGAGCTACATCCAGCGCCGCCTGCAGATCGGCTACAACCGCGCCGCCTCGCTGATGGAGAAGATGGAAGTCGAGGGCATCGTCGGGCCGGCCAATCACGCCGGCAAGCGCGAGATCCTGGTGGAAGCGGACGCTCAGGTCTCCTGAGCGCCCAAGTCGCCTGATCGCCCAAATCGCCTGATCGCCCACGATCGTCCCGGACCTAACGAAGGTCCGGGATCGCTGTCGGCTCAGGCGCGGTGGATGCTGGCGCCGGTGATCTCGGCGAGCCTGGTCGCACCGACCTGGCGCATGATGGTCTCGAACTCGCGCTGCATGATGGTGAGCACCATCTCGACGCCGGGCTGGCCGAAGGCGGCCAGACCCCAGACGTAGGGCCGACCGATGCAGACGGCGGTGGCGCCCGAGGCCAGCGCCTTGAGGACGTCGGTGCCGCGGCGGAACCCGCCGTCGACCAGCACGGGGATGCGCCCGTTCACCGCCCAGACGACTTCCGGCAACACACCGATGGTCGACTGCAGGCTCTCCTCGGCACGGCCGCCGTGGTTCGAGACGATGATGGCGTCGACGCCGTAGTTCAGCGCGGTCCTGGCGTCCTCGTGGGTGACGATGCCCTTGAGGACGAGCTTGCCCTTCACGATGCCGCGCAGGCGCTTCACGTAATCCCAGGTCATGCCGGTGCCGTAGAGGTTGGTCACCTTGGACACGTCGATGCCGTCGAACATCGGCTTGCGGCTGACCTCGTTCTTGAACCCGGGCGTATGGCAATCGGTGCAGGTGCGGGTGTCGCCGCGACGGTCGCGAAACAGGGTCTCGGTGTTGCGGCCGCCCTGGCGGTCCACGGTCAGGACGATGGCGGGCGCGCCGGCCATCTCGGCCCGCGCCACCAGCAGTTCCGTCACCGCCCAGTCGTCGGTGGGGTAGAGCATGTACCAGACCGGGGCGCCGCGCTCCTTGATCACGTCCTCGATCGAGGTGCTGCCCACCGTCGAGAGGATCATCTGGTGACCCTTGACCTTGCAGGCGCGGGCGGCCGCCGCCTCGGCCTCGGGATGGAAGGCGCCGACGCTGCTCACGGGGGCCAGCGCGATGGGGCTCGCCCAGGTCTCGCCGAAGATCTTCACCGAGGTGTCGATCTTGCGCACGTCGATCAGGCGGCGGGTGCGGATGGTGATCTTGTCGAAGTCGTCCCGGTTGGCCCTGAGGGTCTTGTCCGCGTCGACGCCGCTGGCGAGGTAACCGTAATGGGCCGGGGGCAATTCCTTCTTGGCCACCGGCTCGAAGTCGAACACGTTGAGCGCCTGGGCCGGCGAGGCGATGAGGTCGCCGTTCATGACGGGGGCCTGCCGCAGCACGTCGTAGCTCTGGGCGATGGCCTCGGATGTGCCGAGCGCCAGCAATCCGGCCACGGCCCTGGCGCCGCTCGGGGCGAGGAGCGGGCTGGCGGTCAGATACTCAAGCAATCGGCGCCGGTTGAACGACGTCTCGGACTCGGATTTACCCTCGGAAACTGAATTTTCATGCATGATCGGTCTCGCAGTTCGGTCATCGGCAATGATGTCGTCTATCATCACCGCTGACCGGCCTACTATGCCGCAGCGCAAAATTTTTACGTCGCACCGCAAATAAATTGACGGCCGTCGCCGCCGGGGCACGCGGCCGGCGGCGGTCGGGGCCGCTCAGGGCTCGGGCAGCGTCTCGGCGTCGCCCGTGAGCTGGACGCGGTGGAGGCGGGCGTAGGCCCCGCCCGATGCCATGAGGGCCTCGTGGGTTCCGGTCTCGACCACGCGGCCGGCTTCCATCACCACGATGAGGTCGGCGTCGCGCACGGTGGAGAGGCGGTGGGCGATGACCAGGGTGGTGCGGCCGCGCATCAGCCTGGCGAGCGCCGCCTGGACCAGGCGCTCGGACTCCGAATCGAGGGCGCTGGTGGCTTCGTCGAGGAGGAGGATCGGCGCGTCGCGCAGGAAGGCGCGGGCCAGCGAGATGCGCTGGCGCTCGCCGCCCGAGAGGCGGCCGCCGCCAGGGCCGACCCGGAAGTCGTAGCCCTCCGGCAGGCGCGAGACGAAGCCGTGCGCCGCGGCGGCTTCGGCGGCGGCCTCGATCTCGGCGCGGGTCGCACCGGCCCGGCCGAAGCCGATGTTGGCCGCGATGGTGTCGTCGAACAGCACGATCTCCTGCGAGACCACGGCCACGGCCTCGCGCAGGGAGGCGAGCGTCACCGCGCGCACGTCCTGGCCGTCGATGGCGACGTGTCCGGCGGTGACGTCGTAGAGGCGCGGCACCAGGTTGAGCAGCGACGACTTGCCGGAGCCCGAGCGCCCCACCAGCGCGGTGACCGAGCCCGCCGGCACGGTCAGGTCGATCCCCTCCAGGGCCGGGGCGTCGTCGCGGTAGCGGAACCGCACGCCCTCGAACCGGATCTCGCCGCGATCCAGACGCAGGGGCGTCGCGTCGGCCGCCTGTCGGACCCGCGGGGCCTCGTCCATCAGGGCGAAGTAGCGCTGCAGGGCGGCCGCAGCCTCCTGCAGGATGGCGTTGAGGGTGCCGAGCGCCCGGGCCGGCTGGGCCGCCAGCAGGAGCGCGGCGACGTAGCCTGTGAAATCGCCCACCGTGCGCTCGCCGGACATGACGCGCTGGCCCACGAGCACCAGCACGGCGGCCACCGCCAGGCCGCCGCCGACCTCGAGGAGCGGATCGAGCCGTCCGCGGGCGTTGGCGGTCTTCATCTTGAGGCGGCGGACCTCGTCGAAGGCCTGCCTGGCCCGGCCCTTGAGGTAGCCCTCCAGGCCGTAGGTCTTGGCGATGCGGGCACCCTGCAGGCTCTCGTTGATGAGGCTGGCGGCCGCTCCCATCTGCTCCTGGGTCGAGGTCGAGACCCGCCTGAGCTTGCGCCCGATCCGCGCGATCGGCCCGGCCACGAACGGCACCGTCACCGCCGCCACCAGCGTCAGCACCGGGTCCATCCAGACCAGCGCCGCCACCAGCGCCACCAGCATGGCGATGTCGCGCAGGAGCACCGTCGAGATCCGGGTCAGCGCCTCCTTGATGTAGGCGAAGTCGGTGGTGAAGCGCTGCGTGAAGGCGGCCGGGCTCTCGCGCCCGAGCTGGGCGAGGTCCGCCTCGATCAGGTGGGAATAGAGCGCCACCTGCATGTCGGCCTCCACCCGCGTCACCACCCGGTTGGTCAGCACGGTCTGCCCGAACAGCGCGAAACCGCGGATGGCGGTGATGGCGACCACGACCATCGGGCCGTAGGACAGCGCGCCGACGTCCTTGGCGTCGAAGGCGTCGAAGGCGGACTTGATCAGCACCGGATAGAGGCCGGTGGCGGCGCCGACGACGGCGATGAGCACCAGCACCACGGCCAGCGTCGCCCGGTGCGGCGCCAGCCATTCCCGCCAGACGCGGCCGAGGAGGGGGAGGGTATCGCCCCTCGGGAGCGGCCGACGCGCCATGCTGATCCGTTCGTGGTGCCCGACGCGAAGGCCGGTCGCCGCCGCGTCGCCCGCTGTTTGGCGGTGCCCGGTCCCGAGATCAAGATCATGGGGCGGATTGGCAATGTGATAGTGTTACACTAAGACGTCGCGATCGTTGAGGACGAGGCCCCGCATGCGACCCCGATTTCCCTCCCGCCCGGACCGGCGCTCACGCGCGATCGTGTTCCTGACGGTCCTGCTCTCCGGGCTCGGGTCCGCTTTGACCCTCGGGTCCGCCACGAGCCAGGAGGCGACCCCGATCCGGGCGGTGGCCACCTTCTCCATCCTCGGCGACCTCGTGCGCCAGGTCGGCGGCGACCGGGTCGTCGTCTCGACCCTGGTGGGGCCGGATGCCGACGCCCACGGCTACAATCCGGCCCCCGGCGACGCCCGCACCCTGCTCGAGGCGCAGATCGTGTTCGTCAACGGGATCGGGTTCGAGGGCTGGATCGACCGGCTGATCAAGGCCTCGGGCAGCAAGGCGCCGGTGATCACGGCCTCGACGGGGGTCGCCACCATTGCGGATCAGGATCACGGGCATGATCACGGAAAAGACCACCCGGTCGATCCGCATGCCTGGCAGAGCATTCCCAATGCCAAACGCTACGTCGCCAACATCCGGGACGGGCTCGCCAGGGTCGATCCCGCCCATGCCGCGGCCTATGCGGCCAACGCCGCCGCCTATCTCGCCAGGCTCGACGCCCTCGATGCGCGGGCCAGGGCGGCGATCGCGGCGATCCCGGCCGACCAGCGCCGGGTCATCACCACGCACGACGCCTTCGGCTACTTCGGCGCCGCCTACGGCCTTCGCTTCATCGCCCCCCAGGGGGTCTCGTCGGACAGCGAGGCGAGCCCGCGCGACGTCGCCCGGATCATCCGCCAGATCCGCAAGGACAAGATCCCCGCCGTCTTCCTGGAGAACATCGCCGATCCGCGCCTGATGCAGCAGATCGCCAAGGAGAGCGGCGCCCGCATCGGCGGCAAGGTCTATTCGGACGCCCTCTCGAAGCCGGACGGGCCGGCGGCCAGCTACATCGACATGATGACCAACAACTTGGCGGCGTTCGGCTCGGCCCTGACGCCGCCCTGAGCGCTCAGCCGCCGGTCATCGGCGGGAAGAAGGCGATCTCGCTGGCCCCGGCGAGGGCGGAATCCGGCTTGGCGTGGACCTTGTCGATGGCCGCCCGCACCACGCCGGCATCGGCGAAGGCGGCGGCATACTCCTCGCCGCGCCCGCGCAGCCAGCCGACGAGGTCGGCGACCGTGGCGATGCCGGCGGGCAGGTCCACAATCTCCTCGGCCTTGCCGACGCGCTCGCGCACCCAGGCGAAATAGACGAGCTTCATTGTCCGGCTCCTCAGCCCTGCCCCGATCAGCGCGGATCGTCGATCACGTGCTTGATGCCGGCTCTCATGTAGTCGTAGCCGGTGTAGAGCGTGAGGGCCGCGGCGAGCCAGAGCAGGCCGATCCCGGCCGCCATGGTGCCGGGCAGCAGCGTCTCGCCGGCGGGGCCTGCGACCAGGAAGCCGATCGCCACGAGCTGCAGCGTGGTCTTCCACTTGGCGACCTTGCTCACGGGTACACCGACCTTGAGCTCGGCGAGGTATTCCCGCAGGCCCGACACCAGGATCTCGCGGCACAGGATCACGATGGCGGCCCACAGGGTCCAGCCGGAGATCGACCCGTCCGCCGACAGCATCAGCAGGCAGGCGGCCACCAGGAGCTTGTCGGCGATGGGGTCGAGCATGCGACCCAGCGCCGAACTCTGGGCATAGGTGCGGGCGACGTAGCCGTCGAGATAGTCGGTGATCGCGGCCAGGACGAAGACGCCGAGCGCGGTGAAGCGGGCCGCCGGCTCGTCGGGCCAGTACAGCAGGGCGACCATCACGGGCACCGCCGCCAGGCGCCCGTAGGTCAGGCAATTCGCCAGGTTCCAGGCCGGCGACCGGCGTCGGGGGAGGACGGCGTTCATGGGCGCGGTGAACCACGCTGGGTCGCGGGGGTCAACCGGTCCGCTAGGCCATCCCATGCGGCGAGGCCGCGCCATCCTCACCCGTTCGCATGGAAGAAATCGTACACCGCCCGCGCGGTTGCGGCGTTGACGCCCGGGGTCTTGGCGATGTCCTCGAAGGCGGCGCGCTCGATGGCCTTGACCGTCCCGAAGTGGTTGAGCAGGGCGCGCTTGCGGCTCGGGCCGATGCCGCCGATCTCGTCGAGGGGGTTGCGCACGAGCTCGCGCTTGCGCTTGGCCCGGTGGGTGCCGATGGCGAAGCGGTGGGCCTCGTCGCGCAGGCGCTGCACGAAGTACAGGGTCGGATCGCGCGGCGGCAGCTTGAACGGCGGCTTGCCCGGCACGAAGAAGGTCTCGCGGCCGGCGTCGCGGTCGCGGCCCTTGGCGATCCCCACCAGCGTCACGTCGGTGACGCCGATCTCCTCGAGGGCGGTGCGCGCGGCGTCGAGCTGGCCCTTGCCGCCGTCGACGAGGACGAGGTCCGGCCAGGCCGGGAAGGTCTCGACCTCGTCGGGCAGATCGGCGGGGGCCGCAGAGGCATCGGCGGCCACCACTGGCTCGACGGCGTTGCGCGGCGCTTCCTTGACGAGGCGCTTGAAGCGCCGCTGCAGCACCTCGCGCATCATGCCGTAGTCGTCACCGGGGGTGATCTCCTCCGACTTGATGGTGAAGGTGCGGTAGTGGGTCTTCATGAAGCCGGTGGGTCCGGCCACGATCATGCCGCCGACCGCGTTCGTGCCCATGATGTGCGAATTGTCGTAGACCTCGACCCGGCGCGGACTGCTGGCGAGCCCGAACGACTGCCCGAGCGCCACCAGCAGCTTGCCCTGGGAAGCGGTGTCGGCCAGCCGGCGGGCCAGGGCCTCCTTGGCGTTGCGCTGGGCGTAGAGGACGAGGTTCTTGCGCTCGCCGCGCTGGGGCATGTGGATCTCGACCCGGTGCTCGGTGCGGCTCGACAGGGCGGCACCCAGCAGTTCCGCGTCCTCGATCGGATGCGAGACCAGCACGATCCGGGGCGCGGGCTTGTCGTCGTAGAACTGCCCGATGAAGGAGGCGAGCACCTCGTCGGGCGTCATGGTCCGGTCGGCCTTGGGAAAATAGGCGCGGTTGCCCCAGTTCTGGAAATTGCGGAAGAAGAACACCTCGATGCAGAACTGGCCGGCCTGTTCGTCGAGCGCGAAGACGTCGGCCTCCTCGACCCCTTGGGTGTTGACGCCTTGCGTCCCCTGGATCGCCGAGAGCGCGGCGATCCGGTCGCGAAAGCGGGCGGCGCGCTCGAATTCGAGGGCCTCGGAGGCCGCCTGCATCTCCTCTCGCATGCGGTCCTTCACCGCGTTCGACTTGCCCGAGAGGAAGGCGCGGGCGGATTCGGCCATGCCGGCATAATCGTCGAGGGCGATCTCGCCGGTGCAGGGGCCGGCGCAGCGCTTGATCTGGTAGAGCAGGCAGGGCCGGGTGCGGTTCTCGTAGTAGCTGTCCGAGCAGGTGCGCAGCAGGAAGGCGCGCTGAAGCGCGTTCACCGTCCGGTTCACCGCCCAGACGCTGGCGAAGGGCCCGTAGTAGCTGCCCTTGCGCCGGCGCGCGCCGCGGTGCTTGACGATCTGCGGGGCCTCGGAATCCGCCGTCACCAGGATGTAGGGGAACGACTTGTCGTCGCGCATCAGCACGTTGAAGCGCGGCTTCAGCTGCTTGATGAGGTTGGCCTCGAGCAGCAGCGCCTCGGTCTCGGTGGCGGTGGTGACGAACTCCATCGCCGCCGTCTGCGAGATCATGCGGGCGATGCGGTTGGAATGCGCCTGGCCCCGCGCGTAGGAGCCGACGCGGGCCTTCAGGTTCTTGGCCTTGCCGACGTAGAGCACGTCGCCCTTGTCGTCGAACATCCGGTAGACGCCCGGCCCCGAGGGCAGCGTCGTCCAGAACCGGCGGATGATCTCGGTGCCGGCCTTGACCGCGCCCTCCTCGAAATCGAAGTCGATCTCGGGGCTGTCGTCGGCACGCTCGGGCGACTCGTCGACCTCCTCGCGCTCGTCGAAGCCGTCCGGCGGCAGGTCCTTCTGGAAGGAACGGTCTTTCGCGGGCACGCGGCTCATGCCGGAGACTTAGGCCGCGGCGCCGAGCGAGGGAAGGGCCGGGCGCGTGTCACGCCCGGCCGACGTCCTCGATCCTAAGCAGGCCTTCGTGGGTCGCCCCACGAAGGCCTGCTTCAATCTCCTTGATGGGGCATCATTTTTTCCTGCGAACCGCAGACCACTTCGCAGAATGATGCTTAGCGCACGGCCTCGACCACGATCCGATCGTCGGCGGGCGGGCTCGCCGGCCGCCGGACGAGCCGCGGGCGCCAGACGCCGAGCACCACGTTGGCCGTCGACACCGCCAGCAGCGTCCACAGCACGCCGCGCTCCGAGCCGAGGTCGGCCAGCATCGCGGGGTCGACCCGGCCGGCGAGGGCGCCGGCACTGAGGTCGGCCTCCTGCCGCATCGGCCCCTGGATGTAGACGAGCCCGCCCTCGAAGATCAGGACGCCGGTGGCGAGCTTGGCCCAGGCCCAGCCGGCGTTGTGGAAGGCGCGCTGGGCGATCGCCAGCAGGCCCGCCAGCAGGGTCAGCGCCATGGACGGGAGGAACACCCAGGTGGCGACGGCCCCCATGGCACCGCGCATCAGGGCGTAGCCGGGCAGCGCGGCCGGGGGCGGGGTGAAGCTCAGCATCACGACGAGGCAGGCCATCGCCCCCATCATGCCGATGGCGCCCATCGTATGCAGGAATTTCAGGAGGCGTCGCACGACGTCCGGCCCTCCGCCGCCATTGCTCGAGGGGTCAGCCTACGACAGGAAGCCGGTCCCCGCGAGCGGACCCGCCGCCGCAGGATCGCCGCGGCCCCGGAGAGCGCGTTGGCCCCCTCAATACCCCCGCGCGGCGATCGCCTCCGACCAGTTCACCGCGCGCCGCGCCATGCCGATGTGCTGGCGCTCGTACATGCGGCCCTCGACCTTGATGGCGCCGCGGCGGGCGTTCTCGGGCTTGTCGAAGGCGTCGATCACGAGCTGGGCGCGGCGGACCTCCTCCTCGGTGGGGGCGAAGGAGGTGTTGGCGGGTTCGAGCTGGTTGGGGTGGATCAGGGTCTTGCCGTCGAACCCGAGGTCGCGCGCCTGGCGGCACTCGACGCGGCAGCCCTCGACGTCGGCGATGTCGTTCCAGACGCCGTCGAGGATGGTCAGGCCCTCGGCACGGGCCGCGGCCAGGGTCAGCATCATCCAGGGCAGCATCGGCACCCGGCCGGGCACGAGCTGGGCCCAGGTGTCCTTGGCCAGATCGTTGGTGCCGAGCACGAAACAGGTGAGGCGGGTGCGCCGGTCGCGCCGGGCCTTCGCGATCTCCTGGATGTTGAGGATGGCGGCCGGGGTCTCGATCATCGCCCAGATCGCGATGTGCTCGGGCGCGTCGAGGGCCTCCAGGTGGTTGGCGATGCTCTCGAGCACCGCCGGCGAGGAGACCTTCGGCATCAGGATCGCGTTGGGCCGCGCCTGGATCGCCGCCTTGAGGTCGGCCTCGCCCCACGGGGTCTGGGGGGCGTTGACGCGGATGACGAGTTCGCGCTCGCCGTAGCCGCCCGATTCCACCGCGGCACAGACCTGCTGGCGGGCCAGTTCCTTCTCGTCGGGCCCGACCGCGTCCTCGAGGTCGAGGATCAGCGAATCCGCCTGCAGCGTCTTGGCCTTCTCCAACGCCCGGGCGTTCGAGCCGGGCATGTAGAGGACGCTGCGGCGAAGGCGGAGGTCGGACATCGGGCATTCCCCTGGTGAGGCCGCGGAACTTAATGCACGGCGCCTGCCGCGACACCCTGCCAAGCTGCGAAAACCTGTCGATCCCACCGGTTTGATACCATCGCGGAGGCGCCGGACACGGGCGACATCCCCGGTTGCCGACGCCGGGAGGCGGGGCGCACGAAGCCTTAACCGGTTGCCGCCATCGTCCGATCCTCCCGCAGCGGAACGGGTTTCGCACGCCGACACACCCTGGGCGCGAGGCCTCGTCCCCGGCCGGGACGGGCGCGTGGGGGCGCCGGCCCGCGGCGTGGCCGAGGGGCAAGGGCCGTGACGCAGCTTCGCAAAGACATCCGTGGGACGTTCTCGGGGGCGCAGGAGCGGGTGATCGCTCATCCCCCGGGCGATGCGGGCCTTGCCGTCGCCCTGATGCGCTGGCTCGACGGCGCCACGCGCTTCATCGCCCCCCACCCCGCCGTCACGGCCGCGCGGCGCGGCGTCCACGAGCGCGCCGACGCCGTCGTGGAGATCGAGACGAACACGGGAGGGATCGTGAACCGCGTGGCGCGCCGGCACCTCCTGGCCGCCCTGGCCGAGATGGAGGCGGCGATCGACGCCCACGGCCGTGCCAATGCCGACGCGGACAGGGTCGGGATCGCCCCGGAGGGCAGCCCGGTCCGAGAGCCGGCGGCGGCCCGACCGGCGGGATCAGGAGAGTCTTAATCCTTCTCGCCCACTCTCCTATCTTCGAGACCGAGTCGCGCGCCCAGGACCGTGAGCGAGGGCTGGGGTCCTCCGGCGGGGATTGCTTCTTCCATGGTGGCCGCGCTCGCTTCGCTCCTCACCGACATCGAGGATTCCGTCGCCCGCGGCGGGCTCGGTCGTCGTGACGGCCTTCTGCGCGGGCTCACCACCCTCTTCACCGACGAGGCGCCCCGCCTCGGGGAAGATCAGGTCGCGGCCTTCGACGCCGTGATCCTGCATCTGGCCCGCGAGATGGAGGATGCGGCGCGCGCCGAACTGTCCGAACGGCTCGCCGACATTCCCAACGCCCCGCGCGGGGTGGTGCGGGACCTCGCCTTCGACGCGGTGCCGGCGGTGGCCCGGCCGGTCCTGGCGCGCTCGCGCCGGCTGGTCGACGCCGACCTCGCCGCCCTGGCCTCGCGGCGCGGCCAGGGCCACCTCCTCGCCATGGCGCGGCGCCTGGTGCTGAAACCGGCCGTGGCCGACATCCTGGTGGCGCGCGGGGAGCCCGAGGTGGTGCGCCTCGTCGCCGGAAACCCGGGCGCCCGGTTCACGCCGCAGGGGTTCATGGCGCTCGGCGACCGCGCCTTCGCCGATGCGGACCTCGGGCAGATGCTGGCACGCCGCGGCGACCTGCCGGCCGACCTGCGGCTGCGCCTGGCCAATTTCGCGAGGGTGCGCGCCGCCGAGCCGACGCCGACGCCGCTCCCGCCGGTTCGCAGCAACGCCCTCCTGGCGGCCGAGGTGTTCGTGAGCACCCAGGCCCGCCGGGTCGACATCGACGAGGGCGTGCTGATCGCCTGGATCAGGGCGGGCAAGGTGATGGAGGCGCTGGTGGGCCTCGCGCGCCTCGCCGGCGTTCCGAGCCAGATGGCGGTGGATGCCTACGAGAGCGGGAGCTACGAGCCGCTGCTGCCGATCGTGCGCTCGATCCGGTTCGGCTGGCGCATCCTGTCGAGCCTCACCACCGCCAGGACCGCGGACGAGCCGCCGCCGGAGATGATGCACGACGTGATGCAGGCCTTCCAGGGCCTCAGCGTGGTGGCGGCCCAGGCCCAGGTCAGAGCCGCCGCGGCGCGCTACCGTCGCCCCTGACGGCGAGCGGCGTGCCGAAGGTGCGCGCCACGAGGCCCGGATAGGCCAGCGCCTGCCCGATCCCGCGCGCGCCCAGGAGCCCCAGGAAGGCGAGCCAGAGGCCGAGGTTGCCCCCGCCCGCCTGCCATGTCGCGACGATCAGCACCGCATAGACCAGGGTCGCCGCCAGCATCAGGTCGCGCATCGCCCGGGTCCAGGTGGCGCCGATGTAGATCCCGTCGAAGGCGAAGGGCAGGCCGGCGATGAGCGGCGCCAGGGCCGCGGGCACGAGGTAGAGCCGGGCGGCCTCGCGCACCTCCGGGCTCGTGGTGACGCCGTCGATGAAGCGCTCCCCGCCGAGGAGGAACAGGCCGGAGATCGCAGCACCGAACACCAGGCACCAGGCGAGGCTGAGGCGGGCGGCGCGTCGGAACGCCGTCTCGTCGCGCGCCCCCACCGCCTGGCCGCACAGGGTCTCTGCGGCGGTGGCGAAGCCGTCGAGGAAGAACCCGCCCACGAGGAAGAGATTCCACAACACGGCGTTGGCCGCCAGGGTCACGTCCCCGGCCCGCGCCCCCAGCGCCGAGAACAGCACGATCGCGCCGACGAGGAGCAGGGTGCGGATCATCACGTCGGCGTTGACGCTGAGCATGCGCGCCAGCGCCAGGGGGTCGCGGATCGCCGCCAGGGGCACGCGGAACGGCCGCGACCCGAGGCGGGCGAGGACGAAGAGCCCCAGGCCCGTGCCCGCGACCTCGGCGACGAGGGTCGCGATCCCGGCCCCCGTCACCCCGAGGCCGGCGCCGAGCACCAGGGCGAGGGTCAGGGCGATGTTGGCGAGGTTGATCGCGACCTGGATCACCAGGCCAAGGTCGGTACGGCCGCGCCCGAGCACCGACCCGAGGATGGCGTAGTTGGCCAGCGTGAACGGCGCGGCGAAGATGCGCACGTGGAAATAGGCCGCCAGGGCCGCCAGCACCTCGGGGCTCGCCCCGCTGATCCGGAAGGCCAGCGCCGCGATCGGCACCTGCGCCAGCACGATGACGAGCCCGACCAGCACCGCGGCGGCCAGCGCCCGGGCGAGGGTGCGGTCGACGTCGTCACGGTCGTGCGCCCCCACCGCCTGGGCGGTGAGCCCGGCGGTGGCCATGCGCAGGGAACCGAACGACCAGAAGATCGCATCGAAGATCACCGCCCCCAGCGCCATGGCGCCGAGCAGCGCCGCCTCCCCGAGCCGCCCGATCACCATCGCGCCGACGAGGCCGAGCAGCGGCGTCGTCACATGGGCGAGGGTCATCGGCAGCGCCAGGGCGAGGACGCTGCGGCTGGTGGGCGGCAGGGAGGCGGCCATGCGGCGGGTCGCGGCCTACTTCGAGACGGAGAGCAGCCGCGACAGGAACCACAGCGGCACCACCACCACGGCCCCGGCCAGGATCCAGCCGCCGAAATCCTGGAAGGTCACGAGGCCGAGGTCGATCAGGTCCCGGACCGTGTCGTAGACGCTCCAGAACAGGCGCCCGGGGGTCAGGCCCAGCATCGCCATGCCCGCGCCCACCAGGACGGACAGGAGCAGGAGCTTGACGAACACCGCCACCGGCGAGCCGCCGAGGAACCGGTGCAGGGCGGAGCGCGGGCGGGCGGGGTGGATGCCGGGATAGGCCGGGCCCTCGCGGCGCGGGTCGTGGTCGACGATCATCGGGTCAGGTCCTCAACGGTTCGGGGCCCTCGAAGCCCTGCGAAACCGGCGGAAGCGTGACCGGCGCGCCACAGGCGTGTGAAACTGCACCGGCACTGGAGCGTTACGCGGTTCCGTGGCAAGGGCCGGACTGGCATCCTCCACGGCTGCGCCGTCGCGCGTGGGCGATTCCCCATAGGCGACGGCCCCACCCACTCCCTCGGCCATCCGACAACGAAACGAACGCTTTCATGATCGACCACGCCCTGTTCGACCCGGCGACGATCGATCCGGAGACCAAGCGCCTCAACGCCGAGGTCATCGCGGCCCATGCGGCGCAGGACGACCCGTGGTCGCTGCCGATCGCCGAGGTCCGCGCCCGCCGCCGCCGCGGCACCCAGGCCTCGCCGGCGATGCCGCGCAGCGCGCGCGCCGAGGTCATGACCATCGATGGACCGGGCGGGCCCCTCTCCCTGCGCGTCATCCGCCCCCTCGCCGCGAAGTGGGGCAAGCTGCGCGGCGCCTACCTGCACATCCACCGGGGCGGCTGGGTCTGGGGGGCGGCCGACGAGCAGGACCCGTGGCTGGAGCGCATCGCCGACCGCTGCGGCTTCGTCTGCCTGTCGGTCGAGTACCGCCTCGCGCCCGAGCATCCCTATCCGGCCGCCCTCGAGGATTGCGAGGCGGCGGCCCTGTGGCTGGCCGGGCCGGGCCGGGCCGAGTTCGGCATCTCGGCCCTGACGATCGGCGGTGAATCCGCTGGCGCGCACCTGGCGGTGATGACGCTGCTGCGCCTGCGCGACAGGCACGCCATGCCGAACGCCTTCCGCGGCGCCAACCTCAACGCCGGCTTCTTCGACCTCGGGCTGACGCCGAGCGTGCGCAACTGGGGCGAGGAACGCCTCGTCGTGAACACCCGCGACCTCACCACCTTCGCCAACGACTACGTCCGCGACGGCATCGACCGGCGTCGCCCCGACGTCTCGCCGCTCTATGCCGACCTCAGGGGTCTGCCTCCGGCGCTGTTCTCGGTGGGCACCCACGACCCCCTCCTCGACGACACCCTCTACATGTCCTCGCGCTGGGCGGCGGCGGGCAACGGCGGCCATACCGCGATCTATCCGGGCGGCTGCCACGTCTTCATCCGCTATCCCGGCGCCCTGAGCGAGCGGGCCCTCGAACTGATCGACCGCTTCCTCGCAGCGCTTGCCTGATCCCGCCCCGCCGCAGCCGGAGGGGCTGCCGGAGCGCTTCGCCGCCTGGTTCGCGGCGCGCGGCTGGCAGCCGCGGCCGCACCAGCTCGACCTCCTGGCCCTGGCCGGGGCCGGACGCTCGGCGCTCCTCGTGGCGCCCACCGGCGCGGGCAAGACCCTGGCCGGGTTCCTGCCGACCCTGGTCGCCCTGTCGCAACGGCCCTCGGGCCGGAAACAGCACGGGCTGCACACCCTCTACGTCTCGCCGCTCAAGGCCCTGGCGGTGGACATCGCCCGCAACCTCGAGGCCCCCATCGCCGAGATGGGCCTCGCCGTGCGGGTCGAGACCCGCACCGGCGACACGCCCTCGCACAAGCGCACCCGCCAGATCGAGCGCCCGCCCGACATCCTGCTCACCACGCCGGAACAGCTCGCCCTGCTCATCGCCCACCGCGAGGCGGAGGAGCTGTTCTCGACCCTGGCCTGCGTGGTTCTCGACGAGCTGCACGCGCTGGTCACCTCCAAGCGTGGCGACCTGCTGTCGCTGGGCCTCGCCCGCCTGCATCGCCTGAGCCCCGGGCTCACCGCGATCGGCCTGTCGGCGACGGTGCGCGAACCGGACGCGCTGAGGCGGTATCTGGTGCCGCAGGGATGCTCTTCCCCCCCGTGTGGGGAGGGGGCGGTGCGCATGGCCGACCTCGTGGTCGTCGGAGGCGGTGCGGCCCCCGACCTGCGCATGCTCGTCACGGGGCGCCGGCTGCCGCTGGCCGGCCACACCGCCCTCCAGACCATGCCGGCGATCTACGAGCTGATCGGGACCCACCGGATGGTGCTGGTCTTCGTCAACACCCGCCTGCAGGCCGAATACACCTTCCAGGAACTCTGGCGCATCAACGAGGACGCGCTGCCCATCGCCCTCCACCACGGCTCCCTCGACGCGAGCCAGAGGCGGCGGGTGGAGGCGGCGATGGCCGCCGGGCAGCTGCGCGCCATCGTCTGCACCGCGACACTGGACCTCGGCATCGACTGGGGCGACGTCGACCTCGTGATCAACATCGGGGCGCCCAAGGGCGCGAGCCGGATCATGCAGCGCATCGGCCGGGCCAACCACCGGATGGACGAGCCCTCGAAGGCCTATCTCGTGCCGGCCAACCAGTTCGAGATGCTCGAGTGCCAGGCCGCGCTGGAAGCGGTGGAGGCCGCCGCCCAGGACACCCCCGACGCCCGGCTCGGCGCCCCCGACGTGCTCGCCCAGCACGTGCTGGGCATGGCCTGCGCGGGTGCCTTCGATCCCCTGTCGCTCTACGACGAGATCGTCTCGGCCGCACCCTATACCGGCTTGTCGTGGGAGGACTTCGAGGGCGTGGTCGATTACGTCGCCACCGGCGGCTACGCGCTTCGCGCCTACGAGCGGTTCGCCAAGATCCTTCGCGGGCCGGACGGTCTCTGGCGGGTGCGCGACGCGCGGGTCGCGCAGCAGTACCGCATGAACATCGGCACCATCATCGAGGCGACGACGGTGAAGGTCCGCCTCGGGCGCGCCATGCGGGGCAAGCCCGGCACGGTGGTGCCCAGGACCGGACGGGTGCTCGGCGAGATCGAGGAGGATTTCGCCGACGGCCTGACCCCGGGCGACACCTTCCTGTTCGCGGGCGAGGTCCTGCGCTTCGAGGGCCTGTCGGAGGACGAGGCGCTGACGAGCCGGGCCGGTCCGGGCACCGATCCGGCGATCCCCTCCTATGCCGGCTCGAAGTTCCCGCTCTCGACCTTCCTGGCGGCGCGGGTGCGGGCGATCATCGCCGATCCGTCGAGCTGGGACCGGCTGCCGGCGCAGGTGTCGACCTACCTCGGCCAGCAGCGCGACCGCTCGGTGCTGCCGGGCGCGGGCGACCTCCTGGTCGAAACCTTCGCGCGGGGCGGGCGCCACTATCTCACCGCGTTCCCCTTCGAGGGACGGCTGGCGCACCAGACCCTGGGCATGCTGCTCACCCGGCGGATGGAGCGGGCGCGGCTGCGACCGCTGGGGTTCGCCGCCAACGACTACGGCATCGCGATCTGGATGACCCGCGATCTCAGCGAGCGCATCGCCCTGGAGCCGGGCTTCCTCGACGCCCTGTTCGCGCAGGACATGCTCGGGGACGACCTCGAGGCCTGGCTCGACGAATCGGCGATGATGAAGCGCACCTTCCGCCAGTGCGCGGTGATCGCCGGACTGATCGAGCGGCGCCATCCCGGCAAGAAGAAGACCGGCCGGCAGGTCACCATCTCCACCGACCTCGTCTACGACGTCCTGCGCAAGCACCAGCCCGACCACCTCCTCATGCGGGCCGCGCGGCAGGATGCGGCAACCGGACTCCTCGACGTGGTACGCCTCGGCGTGATGTTGGAGCGCGTTCAGGGGCGCATCGTCCACCGGGCCCTGGACCGGGTCTCGCCGCTCTCCGTCTCCGTCATGCTGGAGATCGGGCGCGAACGGGTCTACGGCGAGGGGGCCGACGAGATCCTGGCGGAAGCCGAAGCCCAGCTCCTCGACGAGGCGCTGGGGTGACGGGGTGGAGCGCGCCTCCCCCCAGACCACAACAGCCAGACCACAACAGCAAGGATGCCGCCTTGGCGCTCGGCCAGAGACTCGAACGAACCGCGAAGATCCCCGGCCTGAGTTTGGCCGGCGAAACCCTCGTCCTCGACCTGTGCGGCGGCCTGTGGCTGCCCGCCCACCGCACCCTGGTGGTCTCGGACCTGCACCTGGAGAAGGGCTCGTCCTTCGCCGCCCAGTCCGGGCAGTTCCTGCCGCCCTACGACACCCGCGAGACCCTGGCCGGCCTGCACGAGGTGATCGCGCGGCTCGATCCGGCCTGCGTCGTGGCGCTGGGCGATTCCTTTCACGACGCGCGCGGCCCCGAGCGGCTGGAACCGGGCGACCGCGCCCTCATCGCCGTGCTGCAGGAGGGGCGCGACTGGGTCTGGATCGCGGGGAACCACGACCAGGCGGTGCAATCGGGCGTCGGCGGGCGCTACGCCGAGGTTCTGGCACTGGGCGGCCTGACCCTTCGCCACGAGCCGCTGCCGGGCGCGAAGGAGGGCGAGGTCGCCGGCCACCTCCACCCCTGCGGCAAGGTCGCCATGCGCGGGCGCGCCGTGCGGCGGCGCTGTTTCGTCACCGACGGCCATCGGATGGTGATGCCGGCCTTCGGCGCCTACGCCGGCGGCCTCAACGTGCGAGACCCGGCCTTCGAGCCGCTGTTCCCGAAAGGGTTTAATGCGCATCTGCTCGGCGACGGTCGCATCTTCGCGATCGGCAAGGCGATGCTGGCGCGGGATTAGGGGCGTCAGGCCGCCACCAGCAGCGACACCCCGGCGACGCTCGACAGCACGAGCCGGAGACGTCCGAGCCAGAGCGGCACCAGCCCGCGCCGGACGAGGTCCTGGTCGACGAGGCCCCAGCCGAGGACGAGCAGGCCGAGCACCCGCAGGTCCCAGGGGGCGGGTATGGCGAGCGCCGCCCAGGCGACCAGGGACGGCACGATGGCGATGACGTAATCGGCGTTGCCGCCCTCGCGCGCCGCCGCGGCACCCCAGCGGATGCCCCCCAGGAACGAGGCGATGACGGCGCCGTAGGCCGAGAGGATGAGTCGGGGCGAGAGGCCGATGGTGCCGAGCCCGCCGTCGTTGCCGCTCAGGGAGAGGGCGGCGAACCCGATGAAGGGGATCAGGCCGCCCAGGCCCAGGACGACGGCGATCAGGGGAACCGGCTTTCCGAGAGGCATCGTGTCATCCGGCTGCGATCGCGCGCCACTGCGGGATCGGCAGACCGGTCTATTCGCACCGCGGACCGAGGTTCCCGCAAGGCGGCCATGAGCCGCCGGGGTGCGGCGGATCGCGCCGCCGCACCCCGAGACCCAGTGTCAGCTACGCTTCGGAGCTAAGATCGGAGCGGGGGCGGGGGCTCCCAGCAGCGTCATCGCCGCCGACGCGGCGACCGCCGGCGGTTCGTTCGCGGGCAGGTCTACGGCCTTTGGCTTGAAGGCGGCCGCCAGGCTGCGCGCGGTGGCCAGATCCTTGGGCGCGAGCTTGCCGGCGACATCGTCGCGCTTCTTGCCGGCGTCCTCGTCGCCCTGGGCGGCGGCGGCGGAGAACCAGAGGTAGGATTGCACGAGGTCCTGGGGCACCCCGAGGCCGCGGGCGTGGAGCACCGCGAGGTTGTACTGGCTATCGCGCACGCCGTGATCGGCACCGCGCCGGAACCATTGCGCCGCCGTGACGAAATCCGGCTTGCCGGTGGCGCTCGGGTTCTCGGCGAAGATCACCGCCAGGTTGTGCATCGAGCGGATGTTGCCCTGGTCGGCGGCGCGACCGTACCAGATCTTGGCCAGGGCGATGTCGCGGGTGACGCCCAGGCCCTTCTCGTACTGGCCGGCGAGCTTGTACTGCGCCGGCGCGTAGCCCGCCGCGGCGAGCTTCTCGAACAGCTTGGCCGCCAGCACCATGTCGCGGGTGACACCGCGGCCTTCGGCCTGGCGCGCGGCAAGGTCGTAGATGGCGGCGCCGTCGCCGTCGAGGGCCGCCTTCTTCACGGAGGCGAGGCTCGCGGGCAGGCCGTTCAGCACTCCCGCGAGGCTTCCCATGTCGGCGACCTTGGGCACGGCCTTGCGGGCGGGCGACGGCGCCGGCTTGGCGCCCTCGGCCGGATCGACCGGGGCGGCGGGCGGCGGGGACGCACTCGCCGCGGTGTCGGGCGCGGTCGAGATCGACTGCGTCGTCAGGGGATCGGCACGCCCGGCATCCGGGGGGAGGGCCGCCGGCTTGTCGAGGGCGACGGACTTCTCGGCATCGACAGGCTTGTCGGAACCGAGGGCCTTGGTGCCGGCATCGACGGGCGCGGCGTTCGAGGGAGCCGTCGCGTCGGCCGATGCACCGACCTCCTGCACCGGCGCCTGGGCCGGCGAGAACGCGCGGATGGCCTGGAGGCCGCCCAGCGCCAGGATCACGGCGGCGAGGCCGAGCAGCAGGTGCTTGCGGCGCTTGTCGATCGCCGCGCGCATCTGGCCGGTGCGCGAGGGCGTCGGCTCGCCGGCGACGTCGCCGGCCTCCTCCGACGCCGGGCGGACGCTGCCGAGGCCTTCGCGAAAGCGGCTCTTGGGGCTCGCGGTCTCGGCCGCTTCGGCCTGAGCGGCGAGGGCGGCGCGGCGGGCGGCGGCGATGAAGTTCGACTTGATCTCGCTGCTCGACGGGGCGGGCGCCTCAGGCTCGGGCTCGATCGGCGTGGCGCCCGGCCGTGCGCGGGTCGGCCGGCCGGCGCCAGGCTCCAGGATCTCGTCCTTGGCCCGCGACCACTCCGAGGGGGAATCCGGGGTCGGCACCACGGCGCTCTTCGGAAGCTCCGGCCGCTTGGGCGCGGCGCCCTGCGGGCGGGGTGCGGCCGCCGGCGTGGGCGCCTCGGGCATGGCGATGCGGGCCTGAGGCGCGGCGGGCGCCGGAGAGGACGCGGCGGGCGCTTGAGGGGACGCCGCAGGCGCTTGAGGGGACGCCGCAGGCGCTTGAGGGGACGCCGCAGGCGCCTGCGCGGTCGGGCCGCCGAACTGGCCCGCGAGCCGGTCGAGGGCGGCATGGACGCCGTTGAGCGTCGCCTGCATGCGCTGCTCGGACGCCGCCTGATGGGTCCGCAACTCCTCCAGATCCGCCTTGAGCGAGCCGATCTCGGTGCGGCCGGCCACCGGCGCCTCGGGCGTGCCGACCTGGGCGAGGAGGTCCCTCATCGACCGTTCGAGGCCGAGGATCGCCGGGTCGGAGCCGCGGGTCTCGATCCGCTGCGAGAGGGCGACGATCTGCTTCTCGAGGGCGTCGAGCCCTTCGCCGGAAGAGCCGGCGCCGGGGCCCTGGACCCGGTCGACCTTGTCGGCGAGGTCGTGGAGCATGGAATGGATGCTGGCGAGGTCGCCGCCGGGGACGGCCGGCCGGCGCAGGGTCTCGCCGAGGTCCTCGAGGCGGCCGATGAGGTCGCCGACCGGGTTGACGCCGACCCGGTCGACCTTGTCGGCCAGGGCGTCGATCCGGTCGATGATCGCATCCGACCCGGAGGCGTCGGACAGGGGCCGGGTGCGCAGGACGTCGAGCATCTCGCCCATCGCCTGGATCTGGCGACCGATGCCGTCGTCCTTGGGCGCCTTGAGGTCGCTGCGGATCTCCTCCAGCAGCGGCCGGATCTCGGCCATGCGGGTGGCGTCCTGGTCGGCGTCGCCCTGCAGCTTGGCGATCTGGGCGCTCAGGGCCTGAAGGCCCTGGGCGAGGCTCTGGATGCGCTCGGGGCCGGCCAGGGCCGCGATGAGGTGGCGGATCTCCTCGATCTCTCCGAACAGCCTGCCGAGGGCGTCGCGGTCGGCATGGTCGGAGGGCGCGACGCTCAGCACCCGGTCGAACCGGTCGGCCAGGCGCTCGACGTCCCCCGCCACGCGGGCGTGGACGTTCTCGGCGACGTCCTCGGCCAGCCGCGAGACCTGGACCTGGATCATCTCGATGGGCTTGACGATCGCGGCGAGGTCGGCGGGCTTCTGCGCCTGCCCGACGCCGCTGGCGAGGCTGAGCACCGCCTGTTCGAGGGCGTTGACGTCCTGGCCGGTGGCGAGGCCGCCGATGGAATCGCGCAGGCGGCTCGTCTCGCGCTGCAATTCGCCGATCGTCGAGGACGGCGTGCCGCCGAAGGTCGCCTCCATGGCGGCGGCCACCTCGTGCTGGAGCGCCGCCACCGAGCGATGCGCGGAGGCCTGGCCCTCGCCGCGCTCCTCGAGCTCGCGCTGGCGCTGGCGGATCTCGCCCACCGCGTCGGCCATCTCGAGGGCGGCGGACCGGCCGCGCCGGCCGAGGGCGCGCGGCTGGGCGAGCTGCTCGCCGAGCTCCGCCATCCGGCGCTCGATGGTGGCGAGGCGCTCGGTCATCTCGGCGACGGGCGGAAGCCCGCCGTCGAGCACCGTGGACAGCCGCGCCTCGATGCCGGCGACGCTCGTGGTGGCCGCGTCGCGCGCCGCCTCGTGGGTGCCGTCGATCTTCCTGTCGATGGCGTCGAGGCGCTGGAACATCTGCGCGAGGGATGCGGCGAAGGCGTCGAGCGGGACCGGCGGCTCCGCCGGGGCGGCGACGGCCGCTTCGACGGAAGCGGGCGCCTCGTCAGAGACCGCGGGCGCAGGTGCCTCCACGGGCGGGGAAACGGGGGGAAAGCTGCTCGCCTCGGCCGGACGGTCGGCGACGAGCGGGGCCGGCGGCGCATCGGCGGCGCGAGCGAACGCGAAGCCCGGATCGGGCACACGCGATGCGGGCAGGCGCGGCTCGGCGATGGCGGCGGTGGACGAGGCGAATCGCTGGGGCAGGCTTGCGGGAGCCGGACCTGGGGACGGGACGGTCGCGGTCGGCAGGCTTCCGGGACCGCGCTTGCGCCGCGCATGCGGCTCGGCCTCCTGCTCGACCACGGAGGCGATCCAGGTCTCCAGGGGAATGCCGGCCCGGCGCGCCACGTCGCGGGCCGCGTCGAGCACGTCCGGATCGAGGCCCTTGAGGTTCAGCGTCGCGTTGCGTTTCATCGTCAAACCTGAGCGGCGAGGTCCGGACTTCGCCCCGACGTCTCCGAGGCGCCTCGCGGCGACGGGGACGGAAGGGTTCGATTGCGCTCGACATTTGGCGTTCTTGGTAAACAGCGAGTTAAGGACTATGCCGAAATGGGAAAGCGGGCTCCGACCGGCCCCGTCCGGCGGCAGCGGTTCACGGCCCCCTTGACGTTTGTGCCGCCTGATAGTTTACATATGAACCATCGAGGGAGCCGGCGGTCTCGACGGGCCGAAACGGCGACCCCAGATCCTGGAGGATGCGAGATGCCGAGCTATCGGGCGCCTGTCGAGGACACGCTGTTCCTGCTGAACGACGTGTTCGGCTTCCACCGCTACGACAACCTCGCCGGCTTCTCGGATGCGTCGCCCGACGTGGTCGAGGCGGTGCTGAACGAGGGCGCCAAGCTCGCCGAGACGGTGCTCGCCCCCCTCAACGCGGTGGGCGACCGCGAGGGCTGCAAGCGCCATCCCGACGGCAGCGTCACGACGCCCACCGGGTTCAAGGCCGCCTACGACGCCTATGCCCAGGGCGGCTGGATGGGCCTTTCGCTACCGGAGGCCTACGGGGGCCAGGGGCTGCCGCACACGCTCAACTGCGCGATCCAGGAGTTCGCCTCGTCGGCCAACCTCGCCCTCGGGATGTACCCGGGCCTGACGCAGGGTGCGATGGCGGCCCTGCTGGTCCACGGCTCCGACGCGCAGAAGCAGACCTACCTGCCCCGGATGGCCGAGGGTGCCTGGACCGGCACCATGAACCTCACCGAGCCCCATTGCGGCACGGACCTGGGCCTCCTCAAGACCAAGGCCGTGCCCAACGGCGACGGCTCCTACAGCCTCACCGGCACCAAGATCTTCATCTCGGCCGGCGAGCACGACATGGCCGAGAACATCATCCACCTCGTCATCGCGAGGATCGAGGGCGCGCCGGCCGGCACCAAGGGCATCTCGCTGTTCGTGGTGCCGAAGGTCCTCGTCAACGCGGACGGCTCGCTGGGCGCGCGCAACGGCGTCTCCTGCGGCTCCCTCGAACACAAGATGGGCATCCACGGCAATTCGACCTGCGTCATGAACTACGACGGTGCCACGGGCTGGCTGGTCGGCCAGGAGAATCGCGGCCTCAACGCCATGTTCGTGATGATGAACGAGGCGCGCCTGGCGGTGGGCATCCAGGGGCTGGGCCAGTCGGAGGTCGCCTACCAGAACGCGGTGGCCTACGCGAAGGACCGGCTCCAGGGCCGGTCGCTCACCGGGGTAAAGGCGCCCGAGAAGGCGGCCGACCCGATCATCGTCCACCCCGACGTGCGCCGCACGCTGATGGGCATCCGCGCCTTCAACGAGGCGGGGCGCGCGCTGATCCTCTGGACCGCCCTGCAGGCCGACATCGGCCACCGGTCCGACGACGAGGCCCAGCGCCGGGCCGCCGAGGACCACATGGGCCTGATGACCCCGGTGGTGAAGGGCGTGCTCACCGACAAGGGCTTCGACAACGCGGTGGCCGCCCAGCAGATGTTCGGCGGGCACGGCTACATCGAGGAATGGGGCATGTCGCAGTTCGTGCGCGATGCCCGCATCGCCATGATCTACGAGGGCGCCAACGGCATCCAGGCGATGGACCTCATCGGCCGCAAGCTGCCCAAGGACGGCGGCCGCGCGATGATGGCCTTCCTCGGCGAGGTCCAGACCTTCGTGAAGGACCACGGCGAGGACGAAGCGATGACGCCGTTCACCGCGCCGCTCCAGGCCGGGCTGAACGACCTCCAGGCCGCGACCATGTGGTTCATGCAGAACGCGTTCTCCAAGCCCGACAATGCCGGCGCGGGGGCCACCGACTACATGCACCTGCTCGGCCTCGTGGCCATGGGCTACATGTGGGGCCGGATCGCCAAGGCGGCCATCGCCGCGAAGGCCTCGGCGCCCGAGCGCATGGAGGCCAAGCTCGTCACCGGCCGCTTCTACATGGAGCGGATCCTGCCCGAGACGGCGATGCGCCTCGTGCGGATCAAGGCGGGTTCCGAGACGACCATGGCGCTGCCGGTCGAGGCGTTCTAGAGCGCTCGGACCGAGCCGTTCGACACGGGTCGTTCCGGGGCGCTCGCAGAGCGACCCCGGACGCCATGACAGCCGTCGGTTCAGACCGAGGCACGACCTCGGCTGATGGCTTCCGGGTTCTGCTGCGCAGCCCCGGAACGACGGGATCAGGTCGGCAAGACACAGCCCGCTCGTCGGCGGGGACAACCTGGGACGCGCACATGACCGAGGCCTTCATCTACGATCACGTCCGCACCCCGCGCGGCCGCGGCAAGCCCGACGGCGCGCTGCACGAGGTCACCGCCCTGCGGCTGGCCGAGGTCGCGCTGCGCGCGCTCAAGGACCGCAACCACCTCGACACGCGACAGGTGGACGACGTCGTCCTCGGCTGCGTCGATCCGGTCGGCGAGGCGGGCGGCGACATCGCCCGCGCCGCGGCGCTGGTGGCCGACTACGGCACCCACGTGCCGGGCATCCAGATCAACCGGTTCTGCGCCTCGGGCCTCGACGCGATCAACTTCGCGGCCGCCCAGGTCATGGCCGGCCAGCACGACATGACGGTGGGCGGCGGCGTCGAATCGATGAGCCGCGTCGGGCTCGGCGCCTCGGGCGGCGCCTGGCCGGTGGACCCGCAGATCGCGATCAAGTCGTGGTTCATGCCCCAGGGCGTCTCGGCCGACCTCATCGCCACCAAGTACGGCTTTTCCCGTGACGATTGCGACGCCTATGCCGTCGAATCGCAGAAGCGCTCGGCCAAGTCCTGGGCGGACGGGTTGTTCAAGAACTCGGTCGTGCCGGTGAAGGACATCAACGGCATCACCCTTCTCGCCACCGACGAGCACATGCGGCCTTCCACCGACATGCAGTCGCTGGGGCAGCTCAAGGCCTCCTTCGTCCAGATGGGCCAGATGGGCGGCTTCGACGCCGTGGCCATCGACGCCCATCCGGACGTGGAGATGGTCGAGCACGTCCACCACGCCGGCAATTCGTCGGGCATCGTCGACGGTGCCGCCGCCGTGCTGCTCGGCTCGAAGGAGGCGGGCGACCGCGCCGGGCTGAGGCCGCGTGCGCGGATCCGCGCCTTCGCCAACATCGGTTCCGACCCGGCCCTGATGCTCACCGGCCCGGTGGACGTGACGAAGAAGGTGCTGGCCCGCGCGGGCCTGAGCCTGTCCGACATCGACCTGTTCGAGGTCAACGAGGCCTTCGCCGCCGTGGTCCTGCGCTTCATCCAGGCCTTCGACGTCGATCCGGCCAAGGTCAACGTCAACGGCGGCGCCATCGCCATGGGGCATCCGCTCGGCGCCACCGGCGCGATGATCCTCGGCACGGTGCTCGACGAACTCGAGCGCACCGGCAAGGAGCGGGCGCTCGTCACCCTGTGCATCGGTGCCGGCATGGGCACCGCCACGATCATCGAGCGCGTCTGAGGATCGGCCCGCCGACCCGGCGGCCGCTCTGCCCGGCCGTACCAAAGCCTGATAGACGCGGGCCCGCGCCCGACGCCGCCTGGAGCGGCGCGGTTCGAGCCAACATTGCGGAGGAAACGCCCCTATGACGAGACTGCTTCCCACCCTGGCCCTGGCCGCCCTGCTCGGCCTGCCGATGGCGGCCCGCGCCGACGAGGCCTCCGACCGGATCGAGGCCGCCAAGGCGCTGGTCCAGAAGACCGTGATCAAGAACCTCGAGACGGGCTTCACCGGCGCGCTGGAGAAGACCGTGGCCGCCATGCCCGCCGAGAAGAGCGACAAGGTCCGCCAGGAGGTCCGCGCCGAGTTCGACCGCCAGCGCACCGCGCTGATCGAGGGATTGTCGAAGGAATACGCCGACAAGTTCACCCTCGACGAGATCAAGCATCTCTCGGGCATCTACGACGACAAGATCTACCAGAAGTTCCAGGCGATCAACGCCGATCCGGGTTCGACCATCACGCTGATCTCGCAGGCGGCGGTGACCAAGCTCGTCAACATGCTCACCGTCGCCGCGGCGGCCGACGCTCCGGGCCTGCCCGGGCAGGCGCCGGGCCCGGCACCGACTCCCGCACCGGCCCGCTGAGCCGCGATGCCCCGCGGCCGGGCGGCGACGACCATACGACCGGGCCGCCCCCCCGCCGCGGTGGCGCAGAACCGGGCGGCGCCACCTCGCGCCGCCTCAGTGGACCGGGGCGACGCGCACGGCCGGCGTCTCGAAGCCCGTGGGGACCGGGGCGGCCTGCGTCTCGAACCCCGCCACGGCCGGCAGGGCTTCGATCTGGGGCTTGGCGAAATGGTAACCCTGGAACAGCGTCGCTCCGAGTTCGCGCAGGGTGTCGAGTTCCGCCCGGGTCTCGACGCCCTCGGCGATCACCGCCACGCCGAGCTGGCGCGCGATGGCGATGATCCCGCCCGTGATGATCTGGCGGCCCTTGTCGGTGTCGATGCCGCGCAGGAGGTCCATGTCGATCTTGATGAGGTCGGGCCGGAAGTTGGCGAGCAGGCTCATCCCGGCGAAGCCGGCGCCGAAATCGTCCAGCGCGGTGAGGAAGCCCTGCTTGCGGTACTCGGTGACGATGCGCTGGACGTGGGCGGTATCGCGGAATTTCTCGTTCTCGGTGAACTCGAACATGATCCGGTCGTGGGCGAACCCGAAGCGGCGCGCCGCCTCCAGGGACGAACGGATGCAGGCCGCCGGCTCGTAGACGGCGTTGGGCATGAAGTTGATCGAGAGCTTGGTCTCGTCGTCGGCGGGAAAGAGCCTGCCCGCGAGTTCGATTGCCTTCACCCGCGCCGCTTGGTCGAAGCGGTAGACCGTCTCCTCCGTGACGCGGCTGAGGATGGAACCGGCGGACTCGCCGTTGGTCCCGCGCACCAGGGCCTCGTAGCCCCAGATGCGGCCGCGTTCCACGTCGAGGATGGGCTGGAAGGCCATCGTGAAGGTGAAGTCCAGGGCTTTGCCGGTTCCACACCCCTTGCAGGCTACCTTCGCGCTCATCCCATCGTATCCCATGTTAATGTCGGTCGTTTGTCTTCAAAACCATGACGGCAAAAATCCTTTCATCGACTTAAGAAGCCGACGGTCCACGCCGCCCCCTTTGGAGGATCAGCCATGAATCTCACGAACTTCCGCTTCGAGACCGACGCCGACGGAATCGCGCTCGCCACCTGGGACATGCCCGGCCGCTCGATGAACGTGATCACGGCGCAGGTCATGGCCGAGCTCCATCAGATCATCGACGCCGTGGTGGCGGATGCCGCCGTCAAGGGCTGCGTCATCACCTCGGGCAAGGACAGCTTTTCGGGCGGCGCCGACCTGACGATGCTGCAGGGCCTCGGCCGCGAATACGAAAAGCTCAAGGCGAAGTCCGGCGAGGAGGAGGCGATGCGCCACTTCTTCGAGGAGTCGCGGCAGTTGACCCTGGTGTTCCGCAAGCTCGAAACCTGCGGCAAGCCGTTCGCCGCCGCCGTCAACGGCCTCTGCCTCGGTGGCGCGTTCGAGCTCAGCCTGTCCTGCCATCACCGGGTGTTGTCGGACGACGAGAAGACCCGCGTCGGCCTGCCCGAGATCAAGGTCGGCCTGTTCCCCGGTGCCGGCGGCACCCAGCGCGTGCCGCGCCTGATGCAGACCGGAGACGCCCTGCAGATGCTGTTCAAGGGCGAGCAGATCCGCCCGCTGATGGCCAAGACCATGGGCCTCGTCCACGAGGTCGCCCCCAAGGCCGAGATCGTGGAGAAGGCGCGTGCCTGGATCAGGGCCGGCGGCTCGGCGGTGGCGCCCTGGGACGCGCCCAAGTTCAAGGCGCCTTCCGGCAAGGTCTACTCGCCCGCCGGCATGATGATCTGGCCACCCGCCAACGCGATCTACCGCCGCGAGACCCACGACAATTATCCCGCCGCCAAGGCCATCCTCGGGGCGGTCTACGAGGGCCTGCAGCTGCCGATGGATCTGGCCCTGCGCGTCGAGAGCCGGTACTTCGCCAAGATCCTGCGGTCGAAGGAGGCCGCGGCGATGATCCGCACGCTGTTCCTGTCGATGGGCGAGCTCAACAAGGGCGCGCGCCGCCCCAAGGACGTGGCTCCCACCAGCGTCAGGAAGGTCGGCGTCGTCGGGGCCGGATTCATGGGGGCGGGCGTGGCCTACGTCAGCGCCAACGCCGGCATGGAGGTGGTGCTCGTCGACCGGTCGATGGAGGCCGCCGAGAAGGGCAAGGCCTACGCCCACACCCTCATCACCGGACAGATCAACCGGGGCCGCGCCAAGACCGCCGACCGTGACGCGCTGCTCGCCCGCATCACCGCCAGCGCCGATTATGCCGACCTCAAGGGCTGCGACCTCGTCATCGAGGCGGTGTTCGAGGACCCCGCGGTGAAGGCCGAGGTGATCGCCAAGGTCGAGGCGGCCATCGGGCCGGAGGTGATCTTCGCCTCCAACACCTCGACCCTGCCGATCTCGGGCCTGGCCAAGGCTTCCTCCCGGCCCGACCAGTTCGTGGGCATCCACTTCTTCTCGCCCGTGGAGAAGATGATGCTCGTGGAGATCATCAAGGGCGAGGCGACCGGCGACCGGGCCATCGCCACCGCCCTCGACTACGTGCGGGCGATCAAGAAGACGCCCATCGTGGTCAACGACAGCCGCGGCTTCTTCGCCAACCGCTGCGTCACGGCCTACCTGCTCGAAGGCCACAAGATGTTCCTCGAAGGCGTGCCCGCCGCGATGATCGAGAACGCCGGCAAGCTGGCCGGCATGCCGGTGGGCCCGCTCTCGCTCAACGACGAGGTCGCCCTCGACCTTGGCCTGAAGATCGCCAGGGCCACGGAGGCGCAGCTGGGCCCCGACGCGGTCGATCCCGGCCAGAAGCAGCTCCTCGTCACCCTGGTGGAGACCGAGGGCCGGCTCGGACGCAAGAACAAGCGCGGCTTCTACGACTATCCCGAGGGTGCCCCGAAGCGCCTGTGGCCGGGCCTGAAGGCACTCCAGCCCAAGACCCTCGACCCGGACGCGGTGGATGTCACGGAACTCAAGCACCGCTTCCTCGTGGTGCAGGCGCTGGAGGCCGCCCGCACCGTCGGCGAGGGCGTGATCACCGATCCGCGCGAGGCCGACGTCGGCTCGATCCTCGGATTCGGCTTCGCGCCCTTCACCGGGGGCACCCTGTCCTACATCGATTTCATGGGCGCCGGGGAGTTCGTGGCGCTGGCCCGCAGCCTGGAGGCCAAGCACGGCGCGCGCTTTGCGGTGCCCGAGAACCTCGCGGCGATGGCCGAGACGGGGAGCACCTTCTACGGCGAGGCCGCCAAGCGGGCGGCCTAGCCCAGGACGCTCGACGCCACCCGGGGCCGGTGCCGCGAGGCGGGACCGGCCCTTCCCATGTCCGGTGACCGGCGGCGGGGGAGGGGGTATGACCCGACCCTCCCTCGGTCATGTGCCGCAACGGCAAGGACACGCGATGTTCCTCACCTCGCCCGATCTCGCGGACCCCGCGATCCGGCATGCCTTTTTCACCCGCCGGGGCGGCGTCTCGGAGGGCCTCTACGCCTCGCTCAACGGCGGGCTCGGCTCGAGCGACCACGCCGGCCGCGTGGCCGAGAACCGGCGGCGGATGTGCGCGGCCCTCGGCGTCGCCGAGACCGCCCTGGCCAGCCTCTACCAGATCCATTCCGCCGAGGTGGTCGTGCTGACGCAGGCGCCGGCGCTGGCGGAGCGACCCAAGGCCGATGCGATGGTGAGCGTCGTGCCGGGCCTGGCGCTCGGCATCGCCACCGCCGATTGCGGTCCGATCCTGTTCGCCGATACCCGCAACGGCGTCGTCGGTGCCGCCCATGCCGGCTGGAAGGGGGCGCTCGGCGGCGTCGTGGCCGCCACGGTGGCGGCGATGGAGGCGCTCGGCGCCGAGCGCGGGTCGATCGTCGCCGTGCTCGGTCCCACCATCCACCAGCCATCCTACGAGGTCGGCACGGACCTGCGCGACCGCTTCGAGGACGCGGTACCGGGGGCGGCGCGGTTCTTCGCGCCAGGCGACCGGCCGGGCCATGCCCAGTTCGACCTGCCGGGCTTCGTCCTGTGGCGCCTGGAACAGGAGGAGATCGGCCGCCACGCCTCGCTCGGCCTGTGCACCTATGTCGACGCCGAGCGCTTCTACAGCTACCGGCGCACCACCCACCGCCAGGAGGCCGACTACGGCCGCCTGATCTCGGCCATCGCCCTGGCGCCCTGAAATCCGGCCCCGACAAACGGATTCCTGGGGTGCGACAATCCGTCATCCTGGTCGAGCCGGAAAGGCACCGTCGCGATTGAACCTTGGCCGTTCGAGCGCGTTCTGTGTCGAGGTAGCCCAAGGTCGAACGAACACAACGGACGGATCATCGCCACAAAGGGGTCGCTTTTCCGGCGACTGGCGTGATCGGCCCGCAACAGCTTCTTCCAGGCTGCTGAACTACAGACGAGGCTTCGTGAGGCCGGCGCCGGCGCCGTCTCATCGACAGTATGAGGACCAGCACCATGAAATCCTTCCTTCGGGCCACCACCGCTCTTGCCGGCATCGTCCTGGCGGGCTCGGCCTTCGCCGCCGACCTTCCGCGCCGCGCCGCGCCGCCGGTCTTCGTCCCGGTCCCGGTCTTCACCTGGACGGGCTTCTACTTCGGTATCAACGCCGGCTACGGCTTCGACGCCGGCAACCAGGACCGCAACGTCTACGACAACGTGTTCCCTGGCCTCGTGCGCAACCTGCCCGGCACCGCCAACGGCCCGTCGCAGATCGCCTTCTCCAACAGCTCCAACGAAGGCTTCACCGGCGGCGGCCAGGTCGGCTACAACTACCAGTTCACCCCGGGCTCGGGCCTGGTGGTCGGCGTCGAGGCCGACGCCCAGTACGTCGATTTCGGCCGTAACCGGAACGCCTTCGTCCTGACCCCCGGCTTCGCCCCGATCGACGGCAACGTCACCTTCGTCGATCCCCGCGGCACCGCCAGCCTCGACTACTTCGGYACCGTGCGCGGCCGCATCGGTTACGCCTTCGACAAGGTCCTGTTCTACGGCACCGGCGGCTTCGCCTACGGCGCCGGCAGCAACGAGCGTTCGTTCGGCGGCTTCCGCGGCAACGACGACTTCCGCACCGGCTACGCCGCCGGCGGYGGTRTCGAATACGCCCTCCCCACCGACTCCTTCCTGAACTTCTTCAA
>NZ_LMND01000032.1 GCF_001423265.1 Methylobacterium sp. Leaf108 | reverse complement strand
GATCATCTCCCGCCGCACCGCATCGGCCACAGCCTGCAACTCGCCCTCGGGCAGGGCCCGCAGCGACGACGTCTCGACAAGACCGTCCAGAATCGAGGGTTCGGCTTCTATCCGTGACACAGAGAGGACCTCACGTCCGGAGGAAAGAGACGGCCGCAACATTCTGCGTCCGTTCGACAAATCGGGTTATTACCGGTCGGGTTCTTGCCCACCGGGCTCTTGCCCGCCGAGTTCTTGCCCACGGTCATGGCGGGGTCATTCCACGTCGAGGGGCGCGGTCCCGGTGGCGCGCCCGGCGGGATCGTGGGTGATGGTCTGGATGCGCGCCTCGGCCCGCTGCAACAACGCCTCGCAATGGCGCTTGAGGCCCTCGCCGCGCTCGTAGATCGCCACGGATTCGTCGAGCGGCACGTCGCCCTTCTCCAGGCGCCGCACGATGTCCTCGAGCTGCGCGATGGCGGATTCGAAGGGCAGGTCGGCCTCCACCGCCGGCACGGAGCCGGTCTGCGGGGGCGACGCCGTGGCGGGTCGGGCTGCGGTCATTCCTCGGGTCCATCCTCGGTGCCGGTTTAGGCCCGAGCGGCCTCACCCGGCAAGCCTGCCGGCTACGCAGGGTCGTCGGACGGGGAGAAATCGCCGTTCGTGGCGTCGTTTGCGCCACACTCGTCGCGTGGTTCACGAAGCGCCGGAGCCGGCAGATCGAGGCGAAACGGCGTTCCCTCGAAGGCCTCGGCGCCGCGTCCGATGGCAGCGATGGCCGCCGCCATCCGGCCCTCGCGCCCGAGCATCGCATCGGCCACGGCGACGAGGCGCGGGTTCGGGGTCGCGCTCGGGGCGGCCGCACGCAGGGTCTCGGCGATGGCCGCCTCGTCCCGGTCGGGATCGAGGGCGCAGGCCACGACGAAGGCGGCGGCCGTCGAGCGGCCGATGCCGGCATAGCAATGGATCACCAGGGGGCTTGCCCGGTCCCAGCCCTCGGCCACGGCCAGCAGGGCGCGGACATGCGCCTCGGCGGGAAGGACGTGACCCTCCAAAGGCACGGCGATGTCGCTGACGCCGATCACGCAATGGCGCCCGGGCGCGATCCCCTCCGGCCGCGCCACCGGGGTGCCGACGGTGGCCAGCGTGATCACGTCGCGGGCACCCGTGGCCGCGACGGTCTCGTCGAGCCGCGACAGGGGGCAGACGTAGAGGGCGGCCGTCCCGGTCATGGTGTCGTCCCGGTGGAGGTGCACAGGTCGCCGAAGCGCGTCAGGAAGCGGGCTTGTGCCTGCGCCGTCGGCCAGGGGTCGAGCAGGGCCGCCACCGGATCCGGCAGCGGCAACGCCTCGCCGAAGATGCGCCCGGCCTCCGCCACGTCGAAACCGGCCAGACGGGTCGCCTCGTGGCGGGCCGCGACGGCGTCCGACCGCTTGACCAGGGCGCGGACGGCCGCGGACGGGGGCGCCAGGCCGAACCGCAGCCGGATCGCCGCCAGCAGGCGGATCTCCACCGCCTTGTAGGACTGGCCGATCGCCGCCTTGAAGGGCGAGATCAGGTCGCCGACCACGTATTCCGGGGCATCGTGCAGCAGGAGTTCGAGGCGGTCCGCCGGGGTGGTCCCGGGCTCGAGGTGGCGGCCGATCGCCTCCACCAGGAGGGCGTGCTGGGCCACCGAGAACACGTGCGGTCCGTGGGTCTGGCCGTTCCAGCGCGCGACCCGGGCGAGCCCGTGGGCGATGTCGGCGATCTCGATGTCGGCGGGCGAGGGATCGAGGAGGTCGAGGCGGCGACCCGACAGCATCCGCTGCCAGGCGCGGGGCGCGGCCGCGCTCATCGGGAGAGGGCCGCGCACGGGGCGTGGCGATGGCAGCCCACGAGGTGGTCGTTGACCATCCCCACCGCCTGCATGAAGGCATGGACGATGACCGGCCCGCAGAAGCTGAAGCCTTCGGCCTTGAGCGCCTTGGCCATCCGGCGCGAGACCTCGGTCTCGGTCAGGATCTCGGTGCGGCTGGTCGCTTCACCCTGGATCGGAGAACCCTCCACGAAATCCCAGAGAAAGCGCGAAAAACCGGGGCCGCTCTCCTCGATCCGGAGGAAGGCACGGGCGCCCGCGACCGTGCCGACGATCTTGGCCCGGTTGCGGATGATGCCGGCGTCGCCCATCAGCCGCTCGACATCCGTCTCGTCGAACCGGGCGATGGCCTCCGGGTCGAAGCCCGCGAAGGCGCGTCGAAAAGCGTCGCGCCGGCGCAGGATGGTGATCCAGGACAGGCCGGCCTGGAACCCGTCGAGGATCAGTTTCTCGTACAGGGCGCGGCCGTCGTGCTCGGGCACGCCCCATTCGGTGTCGTGGTAAGCGACATAGGTCGCGTCCGTGCCGGCCCACCAGCAGCGGGCGCGGCCGTCGGCATGGTGGATCAGGCCGGTGGCGTCGGGGGGCATGGCGGCGGTTTAGCGATACGGATCGGGAAAGACCAACCGGCGTCCGCTAACCGGGTTCGCCCAGCAGCGTATCGAGGTCGCGACCGCCATAGAGGATGCGACCGATCACGATGAATTCCTCGTCCACGCTGAACACGATGGTGACCCGACGCTCGAATCCGATGGTGCGCAATCCTGGCCGCAAGTCATCGCGGCGCGTGCCGCGCTCGGGAAAATCCCGAAGCCGAAAGCAGGCCGCTTCGAGGCGGTCGATATAGGCACCGGCCCTGGCTCGGCCCGACTGCTCGGCGATATAGTGATAGAGACTGAAGAGATCGGTTTGCGCGGCTTCGCGGAAGACGAGTTCGGCCGCCATGCCGCTTAACCCCCCTGCCCTTCGGCTTTCATCGCCTCGGCATGATAAGCCCGAAGGCTCGCGAAAACCTGACCGGCCGGAAGGCTCGGCCTGGGATCATCGAAGGCCGCGTCGATGCTGCGCTTGAGTGCGGCGCGATGCTCGCCGAGCGAGGCTTCATGATCTTCGAGAAGGCGCAGTGCCGCGCGGACGACGTCGCTGGCGCTTTCAAATCGCCCACTCTCGACCTGACGCTGGATAAAGCCGTCGAAGTGCTGGCCCAGGTCTACGTCCGGCATCGTCATCATCCCTGCGACGGTGATCATGTCTGCGACAGGAAGGCGTCCGGCCGCGATTGTCAAAGCGGGCCGTCCGGGCTGTCTACCCCGCAACGCCGACCTCGGGAAACGCGAAGGTCGCGAACGCCGGCTTCTCGACGCCGAGGACCGTGCCGCCCGCCCGCAGTGGCTCGCCCAGCGCCAGGGCGTCGGCCAGGCGGTCGAGGCGGATCATGGCGAGTCCGCGGGTCCCGGCCCGGCTGCCGGTCACCCCGAGGGTCTTCTGGCCCGCGGTGACCTCGGTTCCGGGTGCCGGCGCCTCGCCCGAGACGAAGACCACCGGCACCACGCGGGTGCGGGCGCTGCCCCGGTGCTGCATGCGCGAGACCACCTCCTGGCCGACGTAGCAGCCCTTCCTGAAGTCGACGCCGCCGATCTGGTCCATCAGCGCCTCGTGCGGGAAGGCGTCGCCGTAGGGAAAGTCGCGCCCGCCCTCGGGTATGCCGAGGCCGATACGGTGGGCGTGGTAATCCTCTTCCGTGGCATCGGCCGAGAAGGCGCCTTGCGAGAAGTACAGCCGCGCCCCCAGCGCCGGCAGGCGCGCGTCCTCAGCCCGGGTGACCCCAGCCCGGGTGACTTCTGCCGCGGTCGTCGCCCCGTCCCAGGCGGCCGCGACGCCCAGCGTCGGGTCGAGGGCGACGGCGACCTTGGCGCGCAGTTTGTAGAGGCCGAGGCGCTTGACGAGGTCGCCGGCCCGCTCGGCCGGCGCGTCGAGGGCAAAGCCGTCGCCCCGGCGCGAGACCAGGAAGTCGAACAGGATCTTGCCCTGCGGGCTCAGGAGCGCCCCGAGCCGTGCCTCGCCCGGTTGGAGGGTCTCGACGTTGCAGGTGACCACGCCTTGGAGGAAGCTCTGCGCATCCTCGCCGGTGAGGGTGACGACGGCACGGTCCGGCAGCAGGGCGATCGGCATGGCGGTTCCTGAAGCGGCGTTGCGCGCCGCGCATCGCTGACATAAGCCGCCGCCATCCCCGTCTCAACGCCGACCCGGAGCGACACCGATGGACCAGCCCTTCGATCTCGTCCTGGCCGGCGGCACCATCGTGAACCAGGACGGCGAGCACCGGGCCGATCTCGGCCTGAGGGCCGGGCGCATCGCGGCCATCGGCGACCTCTCCGCGGCGTCGACCGCCGAGCGGCGCGACTGCACCGGCCTGCACCTGCTGCCGGGCGTCATCGACACCCAGGTGCATTTCCGCGAGCCGGGGCTCGACCACAAGGAGGACCTCGAATCGGGCTCGCGCGCCGCCGTCATGGGCGGGGTGACGGCGGTATTCGAGATGCCCAACACCAACCCGCTCACCACCAGCGCCGGCACGCTCGCCGACAAGGTCGCCCGCGCCCATCACCTCATGCATTGCGACTTCGCGTTCTGGGTCGGCGGCACCCACGAGAACGCGCATGAGGTCGCCGCGCTCGAACGCCTGCCGGGGGCGGCCGGGATCAAGGTGTTCGTGGGTTCCTCCACCGGGGCGCTGCTGGTGGAGGACGATGCCGGCGTCACCGAGATCCTCCGGCGCACCCGCCGCCGCGCCGCCTTCCACGCCGAGGACGAGCCGATGTTGCGCGCGCGCAAGGGGCTGCGGGTTCCGGGCGATCCGTCCTCGCATCCGGTCTGGCGTTCGCCCGAGGCCGCCCTGAAGGCGACGCAGCGCCTCGTACGCATCGCGCGGCGGACGGGGGCGCGCATCCACATCCTCCACATCTCCACCAAGGAGGAGATGGCCTATCTCGCCGACCACAAGGACGTGGCGAGCTGCGAGGTGACGCCGCACCACCTCACCCTCGACGGCACGGAAGCCTACGCGCGGCTCGGCACGCTGGTGCAGATGAACCCGCCCGTGCGCGATGCGTCCCATCGTGACGGGATCTGGCACGGGCTCTCGCAAGGGGTCGCCGACATCCTCGGCTCCGACCACGCCCCGCATCTCCTGGAGGAAAAGGCCAGGCCCTACCCCGAGTCGCCCTCGGGCATGACCGGCGTGCAGACCCTGGTGCCGGTCATGCTCGACCACGTCGCCGCCGGCCGACTGTCCCTCGCCCGCTTCGTCGACATGACGAGTGCGGGCCCCAAGCGCCTGTTCGGCATCGCCCGCAAGGGACGCCTCGCGGTGGGCTACGACGGCGACGTGACGGTGGTCGACCTCAAGCGCCGCGAGACCATCCGCAACGGCTGGATCGCCTCCACATGCGGCTGGACGCCCTACGACGGCGTCACCGTCACCGGCTGGCCGGTGGGGACATTGGTGCGCGGCGCCTGCGTGATGTGGCAGGGCGAGCTGCTGACGCCGGGCCGGGGCGAGGCGGTGGTGTTCGAGGAGACGCTGGCGACCGCACCCGAGAGTGTGGATTTCTCGGCGGATGGGCTTTCCCCGCAGGGGCCTGCGGGGTCCGAAGCCATTCCTTAACCCTATCGGCGCCAGCATCCGCTTTTCGCGAGGATGCGGGCCCATGCGTAAGACCGTGCGAACAGCCCTCTTCGGGCTCGTGCTCCAGGTCGCTGCGGTGGTGGGCGCCGGGCCGGCCGTCGCCGGCGATTGCAGCGCCAAAGCCGTCGACGTCCTGAAGGCGGCATCGCCGAACGGGTATTCGGTCTTCCGGGCGATCGCGGACAAGGCCTTCTTCCGCACCTGGATCGATTGCGAGGACGCCCAATACGCCTTGCCGACGGCGGTGCACGAGTCGGTGCACATGCTGACCGCCGATGGCGACGCCTATCCGCTGGTGGGGGGCGGCGCGGTCGGGCGCCCGCCCGAAGGTACCGCCCTGTTCGCGCCTGCCAGGATCGCGCGGCAATTCCGGCCGGGCCTGTTCGTGACCACCTACCTGCGTGCAAGCGGCGCGACCTCGGCGACCGATTTCCGGTACCTGCTCGACGAACTGAACGCCTACACCCACGACCTCGACACGGCGCTGGCCCTCGACGACCTGCGCACGCCCGACCGCCGGCCGTCCCACCGCGACGGTCTGTCCGCGCTGATGAGCTTCGTCGCGCTCTACGTCGAAGCGGCCGAGGCCGACCCGGTCGCCTGGGCCGCGTTGAAGCGTCCGGACACCAAGGCCGCCATCTCGGCGCTTTGGGGGCAGGCGGAGCGCACGATGGTGGCCTCCTGCCGGATTCCCGATCTTGGCACCGAGGACCGGATGTTCCTCGCCAAGCTGTGCGGGCGGGGTCCGCAGGCCGCCCTCGAACGGCTCCTGGGGCGGGCGCCCGTCTGCCCGAAGGCGTGCCTGGCCGTGCCGAAGACGGCCAGTCGCGATTGACCGAGCCCGTCACCGGCTGGATGCGGCGGTGCGCGGCCGCATCCGGCCGTTTCGCCTACTAGCAGCCGCAGCCGTGATAGACGTTCCGGACGCTGTTGCTGTGGACGTATTGCGTCGGCAGGCGCTGCACGCTGGACACGCTCACGTTGTGGATCACCGGGACGGAATGGTGGTGGACGCGGGTCACCGTATGGACCTGCACGATCGGGCGGACGCGGGTGACGTTGTAGATGTGGCGGGTCTTGTGGACGTAGTTCGTGCGCCGGACGTCACGATACTGCGTCATGTGCGAGACCTTGTTGACGGTCCTGTACTTGTAGACGGGGGAGACAGGACCGCACGAGCGACAGCCGGCATTCGCCGCATCCGACGTCCCCATGAAAGACACCGCTGCGATCAGCGCGGCAGAGACGGCAGTGATGGATTTCATGATCATTGATTCCTTATCTTAAAAACCGTTCGCGCATGACTTAACCAAGCGCGGCTCCCTTGGCCAAGCTTCATCGGCGGACTACGTAGTTTTCGCGGGTATCCTTCGGAGCACTTCGAGGTGTCGCCTTGACCCGGCCGCGATCCTCGAGAACGCCTCCGGTCTCCCGTCCACGGCCTTGACGGAGGCGTCCGGAACCCTGCGCGCTGTCCGCGGCCTCCCCGCATCGGTCCGGCACCTCACGGTTGAGGCCCTCGGCTGCCGGACCGATCGGCTAGACCATCGCCGCCCGGCCCGGCGTGAGCGGGGCGATCCTGAGGCCGGTGCCGACGCGGTGGACGAGGGCGCCGTCGGGGCCGCGCTCGACGCGCAGCAGGCGCCCCGCCTCCGGGCGCCCGACCGCGGTCACCAGGCGGCCGCCGGGGGCGAGGGATTCGGCCAGATGCGCCGGCAGCGCCGGACAGGTGCCGCTGACGAGGATGCGGTCGAACGGGCCGTCGCCGGGGCGGTGTGCCAGCCCGTCGCCGATCTCCACCACCGCCTCGTCGAGGCCGTCCGCCTCGAGGCGCTCGCGCGCATCCCGGCCGAGGCCGGCATAGCGCTCGATGCTGCGGACATGGGCGGCGCCGAGGTTGACCAGTAGCGCGGTGACGTAGCCCGAGCCGGTGCCGATCTCCAGCACCCGCGCCCCGGGCTGCACCGACAGGGCCGTCAGCATGGCGGCGATCGCCGTGGGGGCGGTCATGGTCTGGCCGCAGGCCAGCGGCAGGGCGATGTCGCGGCGGGCGAGGTGGCGGTGACGCTCGGGCGCGAACCGCTCGCGCGGGACCCGCTCCATCGCCCGCAGCACGGCGGTGTCGCGCACCCCGTGCCCGCGCATGGCGAGCACGAAGGCGGCGTCCTCGATGGCGCCGGCCTCGTGGTCCATGGCCGCGCCGCCGCTCAGGTCAGTCCTCGAAGGCGAGGGCGAAGCGGGTCAGCGTCGGCTCGTCGGTGAGGTCGAGGCGCAGCGGCGTCACCGAGATGCGGTTCTCGGCGATGGCCTTGAGGTCGGTGCCGTGGCCCGGCTCGAACCGCGCCTTGTTGAAGGCCAGCCAGAAATACGGGTTGCCGCGCCCGTCCTGCCGGGCGTCGATGGCGAGCAGCGCCTGGTTGCGAAAGCCCTGCGCGGCCACCGCGACGCCCTGGACCTCCTCGGGCTCGCAATCGGGGAAGTTGACGTTGACGATGATGCCGGGCTCGATCCCCGTCTCCAGGATCTTCCTGACCACGGCCGGGCCGTGGGCGGCCGCACACCCCCACTTGATCGCCCCGCGCCCGCCCGCGCCATAGGCCTGGCTCAGCGCGATCGACCGCACGTTGAGGATGGTGCCCTCCATCGCCGCCGCGATGGTGCCCGAATAGGTCACGTCCTCGGCGACGTTCTGGCCACGGTTGACGCCCGACAGCACCAGGTCCGGCCCGTGGTCCTTCAGGATGTGGCGCACGCCCATGATCACGCAATCGGAGGGCGTGCCCTTCACGGCGAAGCGCTTCTCGGAGACCTCGCGCAGTCGCAGGGGATCGTTGAGCGACAGCGAGTGCGACACGCCCGACTGGTCGCTCTCGGGTGCCACCACCCAGACGTCGTCGGACAGCGACTTGGCGATGCCCTCCAGGGTGGCGAGCCCGGGGGCGTGGATGCCGTCGTCGTTGGTGACCAGGATTCGCATCAGGCCTTGTGTCCTTCGGTTCGCTCGGATCCTGCGATTCGCTCGATGCCGCCCATATAGGGTTTGAGCACCGACGGCACCGTGACGCTGCCGTCCGGGTTCTGGTAGTTCTCCATCACCGCGATGAGGGCACGGCCCACCGCCACGCCCGACCCGTTGAGGGTATGGACGAAGGCGGCGCCCTTGCCCTCCTTGGGGCGGTAGCGCGCGTTCATCCGTCGCGCCTGGAATTCGCCGCAGACCGAGCAGGACGAGATCTCGCGAAAGGTCCCCTGCCCCGGCATCCAGACCTCGATGTCGTAGGTTTTCTGGGATGCGAAGCCCATGTCGCCGGTGCACAGCGTCATCACCCGGAACGGCAGGTCGAGCTTCTTCAGCACGGCTTCGGCCGAGCCGAGCATGCGCTCGTGTTCCTGGGCCGACTGGTCGGGCGTGGTGATCGAGACGAGCTCGACCTTGTTGAACTGGTGCTGGCGCAGCATGCCGCGGGTGTCGCGCCCCGCCGAGCCGGCCTCGGCGCGAAAGCACGGGGTGAGCGCGGTGAAGCGGAGCGGGAGCTCGTCTTCCGTCAGGATGGATTCGCGCACGAGGTTGGTGAGGGGGACTTCGGCGGTGGGGATGAGCCAAAACGCGTCGCCCGCTCGAAACTGATCGTCCCGAAACTTCGGCAGCTGCGCCGTGCCGAACATCGCCTCGTCGCGCACCAGGATCGGCGGCGCCACCTCGGTGTAGCCGTGCTCGCCCGTGTGCAGGTCGAGCATGAACTGGCCGAGCGCCCGCTCCAGCCGGGCGAGCTGGCCTTTCAGCACCACGAAGCGCGCCCCCGACATCCGCGAGGCCGCCTCGAAGTCCATCAGGCCCGAGGCTTCGCCGAGCTCGAAGTGCTGTTGGCCGGTGGCCAGATGCGGGCGGTTGGCCTCGAAGGTCCGGTATGCGACGTTGCCGTGCTCGTCGGCGCCCTCGGGCACCTCGGGCTTGGGGCTGTTGGGGATCGCGGCGAGTTTGTCGTCGAGCACCCGGCCCGCCTCGGCCTGCGCGGTCTCCAGGCTGGGCGCCTCGTCCTTCAAGCGGGCCACCTCGGCCATCAGTTCGGCCGCCCGCGCCTCGTCCTTGGCCTTCTTGGCCGCGCCGACCTCCTTGGAGAGCGCGTTGCGCCGCTCCTGATTGGCCTGCGCCGCCGAGACCGCGCCCTTGCGCGCGTCGTCGAGCGCGATCAGTTCGGCCGCGAGGGGCGCGAGACCGCGCCGCCTGAGCGCGCCGTCGAAGGCGTCCGGGTTCTCGCGGATGGCGCGGATGTCGTGCATGGGCGGCTCGGTTCGCGTGAGGCCAGGACGCTTTGCAGCATCGGCCCAGGCGCGACAAGGGCGAGGGGATCCCCGCGCTTCATCCCAGTCGCCGCAGCGGCGCCGGCGTCTCGGACGGCTCCGGGAGCCGCGGCACCGCATGGTAGCCGCGGCCGGCATAGACCAGCCCCTCCCCGCCGCCGGGGGCGGCCAGGGCGACGACGGCGCAGATCAGCACGTCGTGGCTGGCGACGCGGGTGCGGCCGACGATGCGGCAGTCGAAGGCGGTGAGCGCGCCCGCCAGCACCGGGGCGCCGGTGGCGAGGCGGCCCCAGGCGGCGGCGGCGAAGCGGTCGTCCATGGGCGTCCTGCCGCCGAAGGCGCCCGACACCGCCGCCTGTTCGGCGCTCAGCGTGTTGACGCACAGCACGTCGTTGCCGCTGAAGGCCGCGTAGGCCGAGGAAGCGCGGTTGAGGCAGACCAGCAGGGTCGGGGGCGCGTCGCTGACGCTGCACACGGCGGTGGCGGTGAAGCCGGCCCGCCCGCCGGGCCCGTCCGTCGTCACGAGGTGGACGGCACTGGCGAGGAGCGCCATCGCCTCGCGATAGGGCGCGGCCTCGACCGATGCGGCACTGGAATTCGATGTCATCGCGGCCTCGGAGGTCAGCGGCGCAGGGCCAGGAAGGCGAGCAGGCCGGCGTTGAAGGCCTCGCTCTGCGTGACGCTGTGGGCGTGGCCGCCCGATGGCGCAAGCTCGAGCCGGGCCTCGGGCAGCCCCGCGGCGAGATCGCGCGAGCAGGTCCAGGGCACCAGAACGTCGTCCTGCGCCGCCATCACGAGGGTCGGCGCCGCGATCTCGGCGAGACGGCCGGAGAGGTCGAACCCCTCGATCGCGGCGATCCGCGCCAGGGTGTTGGCGGCCCCGGGGAAATGCGCCAGGGCATGAGCCTCGTCGGCCGCCACCCGCTCGGCGTTCTGCGACAGCCAGGGGGCGGGATAGAGGAAGATCGCTTGCGCCCGCACGTAGGCCTCGACGCCCACATGGGTGAGCAGCGCCTTGCGCGCGGCAAAGCAGCGTTTGGTCGCCGTGTCGGTCCTGGCCCAGCCGTTGACGACGACGAGGCGCCCGACCCGCTCGGGCGCGAGGAGCGCCATCTGCAGGCCGATCAGGCCGCCCAGCGCATGGCCGACCACGTCGCAGGCGGCGACACCGCAGGCGTCGAGGACGCGAAACGCGTCGCCGGCCATGGCGGCGATGTCGTGGCCGGGCTCCAGCACGTCCGGGGAGCGGCCGGTGCCGCGGTGGTCGTAGGCCACCACCCGGGCGTGTTCGGCCAGCGCCGGGATCTGGGGCGCGAAATAGCCCGCCGCGCCGCCGAGCCCCGGCGACAGCAGCACCACGCGCTCGCCGGACCCGTGGACTTCGTGATGGATCGGCGCCGCCATGCCTCGGGCCCTTCCTCAGGATTTGCCGACATGGGCGACGGACGCGATCTCGACGAGGGCGTCGGGCTTCACGAGGCCGCATTGGATGCAGTAGCGCGCCGGCTTCTCGCCGGGGAAGTAGCTGGCGTAGACCGCGTTGATGGCGGCGTAATCGGCCCAGTCCTTCAGGAAGACGTGGTTGAAGGTCACGTCCTCCATGGTGCCGCCGGCGGCCTCGACCACGCCCTTGATGGTCTCGAGGACGTGCCGGGTCTGAGCCGTGGCGTCGCCGACGTGGACGACGTCGGCGTGCGCGTCGAGCGGCAGCGTGCCCGAGACGTAGAGCACGCCGTCGGCCAGCGTGCCGGGGACGTAGGGCGCCAGCGGCTTGCCGGTGCCGGGGGGGACGATCACGGTCTTGGGCATGGATCTGGGGTGCTCCCGTGAGGTCTGCATGGAAGGAAGGGGTGCGCCTTACTCCGGCCTCGGCGCGCCCACCGCCGCTTCGAAGGCCGCGACGTCAGAGACCCAGCCGAAGAAGGTCTCGATGTTGGAAAGCGCCCCCGCCTGCAGGCTCTCGGGCCCGGCTTGGTGGGTCGCATCCGCCAGGACGATGCCGAAGTATTCGAGGAAGAAGCCGTCGCGCAGGGTCGATTCCACGCAGACGTTGGTGGCGATGCCGGTGAACACCAGGGTGCGGATGCCACGCGCCCGCAGCAGGCTGTCGAGGGCCGTGTGGTAGAACCCGCTGTAGCGGGGTTTGGGCAGCACGATGTCGCCGGGCTCCGGTCGGAGCGCATCGACCAGCGCGTAGTCCCAGGTGCCCCTGGCGAGCAGCCGCTCCGTCATCTCGGGGCGCGCGCGCATGGTCTTGAGGGCGTTCGACTTGTGCCAGTTCGGCGAGCCCGGCCCGCCGGCCTCGACGTAGTCCGGGTCCCAGCCGTTCTGGAACCAGACCACCCGGATGCCGGCGGCGCTGGCCGCCGCCACGGCCCGCGCGACGGCGGCGATCACCGGCCCGGTGGCCGAGACGTCGAAGCCGGCGAGATCGAGATAGCCGCCCTTCGTGGCATAGGCGTTCTGCATGTCGACCACGACGAGGGCGGTGGCGGCGGCGTCGAAGGCGATCGGCTCGGGCCGGGCGGGCAGCGTGATCGCCCCGTGGCGGCCGTGCGGGTCGTGGTAGCCGGCGACCATCACGCCACCTTCGCCATGGCGGCACCCTCGGCGGAGACGTGCCGGCGCGACTGCATCAGGGGCTGGATGCGGGTGCCGAAATCCTCGATGCCTTTGAGGAAGTCGTCGAACACCAGGAGCACCCCCTCGGTGCCGGGCACGGTGGCGATCTCGTCGAGCATGGCGGCGACCTCGGCGTAGGAGCCCACCAGGGTGCCCATGTTGATGTTCACGGCCGAGGTCGGATCGACCATCTGGCGCACGTTGGTGTCGGCCCCCGACTTGGTGTCGGCCGCCCCCTGCACCCCCAACCAGGCGATCGCCTCCTCGTCGGCGCCGGCCTTGTAGTGCTCCCAGGTGGCGCGGGCGGCTTCCGCGGTCTCGTCACCGATGATCATGAACAGGACGTAGGAGGAGACGTCGCGGCCGGTCTCGGCCTTGGCGGCCTCCAGCCGCTCCACCGTGGGGGCGAAGGCGGTGGGGGTGTTCACGCCCTTGCCGAAGCAGAAGTTGTAGTCGGCGTACTTGGCCGTGAACGCCATCCCGGCCGAGGATTGCCCGGCGCAGATGATCTTCATGTCGGCCTGCGGCCGGGGCGAGAGGCGGCAATCGTCCATCTGGAAGAATTCGCCCTTGCGGTCGCAAGTCCCCGTCTCCCACAGGTCGCGCAGCACCTGGGCGTATTCGGAGAGGTACTCGTAGCGGCGCGAAAAGTACTCGTCCCCGGGCCACAGGCCCATCTGCGAATATTCCGGCCGCTGCCAGCCGGTGACGAGGTTGAGGCCGAAACGCCCGTTCGAGATCGAATCGATGGTCGAGGCCATCCGCGCGGTGATGGCGGGGGGCATGCACAGGGTCGCGGCGGTGGCGAACAGCTTGATCCGGCTGGTGACGGCGGCCAGCCCCGCCATCAGCGTGAAGGATTCGAGGTTGTGGTCCCAGAACTCGGTCTTGCCGCCGAAGCCCCGCAGCTTGATCATCGAGAGGGCGAAGTCGAACCCGTAGTGCTCGGCCCTGAGCACCACCTGCTTGTTCAACTCGAAGCTCGGTTTGTACTGCGGCGCGTTCTCCGACAGGAGCCAGCCGTTGTTTCCGATCGGAATGAAGACGCCGACGTTCATGGCAACCTCGCTGACAGGACGACTTTTTCGGCACGACCGGACGCAAGCCCGGGGCCCGATCGGACCGGCACCAAGGCCGTTCCTCACCCGCAGATGGGACGATCCAAGATCATTCGGACCAAACGGTCAAACTCCGAGGCGGGGTTTTTCGAGGTTTGCATAAACTCCGGTCGGTCTGCCTCCCGGCTGGACCGTCCCTGCCCGCTGGGTGAGCGGGCGCCGGTCCGTTCGGTCGATCGGTGGCCGACCCGACCGCCGCCGGCGGGTCTCTCGGGTGCCGGCGGGCGTCCGATCTCAAGCTCCGGATGAATAATAATGAAAGAAAGCGTACTCGTCGCGCTCGAAGACGATCCAGGACTCAGTGCATCCTCCGCTCCTGACACGTACATCCATGCCACCGAGGCGGCATGTCCGCCGGCCTTCTCTGCCGTAGCTATCGGGAGGGCGCTTCAGGAAGGCCTCGACGAGGGCGGGCGGCGCTTCGCTGTCGCAGAAGACGAAGCCGCGCAGCGAGGGCGTTTCGTCGACGAGCGCATGGTGGGCATAGGCTTCGGCGCGGCCCGGGTCGCGTTCCAGGCCCTGCAGGGCTTCGTTCGACAGGACCGGGAATACGGTGTCGTCGGAAGAGGGGCCGGACGATCCACGCTCGGGATCGTAGGTCTCCGGCCGCCCCCCCCCGAGGCGTATTCTGAGAAATCGACAACATGAGGTCGTACTCGCCCTCGGCGGGCGGCTGCCAGCGGTCCGGCCGTTCCTTCGGCCACAGGGCCCGTATCGTCTCGCGCTGGCTTTCCGACAACCTGACGCGACGGACGCCGCGGCATCTGGCAGTCCCCGCAAACCTCCACGCCTTCTCTGGACGCGCGAGATATTCGGGCGGCACCGGCTCGCCCTGACTCAGGAAAGGAATGCCCTGGCAGCACATCCCCTGCGACAGGTACGGCGGCACGAGGTTCTTCGGCCCGGTCTGCAGGAACCGCTCGAAGTCCTCCGCATTCGCCGTCTCCACCCTGGCGCCGCGAAAGCCGAGCCGTGCGATCGGGCTGGCGTAGGCGTCTTGGTCGGCGTAGCCGAGACCATGGGCCAGTTCGTCGGCCCGCTCGTACCAGACGACCAGCGGGAGCCAGTTCTTCGGGACGCGGCCGTTGGCAGTGGTGTCGCCGGAGCAGGGGTTGGGAGCGCCGGGCACGCCGACCGTACGCACCTTGACGGCATGGTCGCCCGGCAGCCGGACCGCGTAGACGTAGGCGGACATCCCCAGCGTCTCGTTCGTGCCGCCATGGGCCCGCGATTGCGTCCTGTGCTGGCCGCAGGCCACCACGACATCGACCGTGACGGGGGCCTTGTCGAAGGTCAGGTCCACCACGAGGCGGAAATAGACCGTCTCGGTTTTGAACCGTCCGACCTGAGTGAAGGGGTTCAGGGTCTCCCCGCCGGCTCCACCACGGAAAGCGATGCCCGCAAGGGCGACGAGCGACGCGAGCCCCGCCATGAGAACGTACGATCTGGAACGCATCGTCTCCGGGCACCTTCGAGGGCGTTAGTCACGGTAAAACGTGCACTGTGAAACGTTTTTCAATCCTGAAGCGAAGAGATGTTTCCGGGCCGATGGTGTGCACCGTCACGGGACAATGCTGCCGGATGGATCGCCTCGGTCGGCACGGTCGCGTCGGTGCCCCCTCTCCCATTGGGAGAGGGAAGGGGTGAGGGGAATGCCTTCTCCGAAGAAGTCACGCACCTCACCCTGTCCCTCTCCTTCAAGGAGAGGGAACCTGCGCCAGACCCAGACATCGTGTGAGCTCAGCGGCCCGCCCGGTCGACGTCTGCCCTACCGCAGGCCGAGGCCGCCAAGGATCAGGGCCTGCGTGCTGGCGACGACCCCCTCGAAGAACGCCGGGTCGTCGAGGCCGCGGCCGGTGATGGCGTCCACCTGCACGGCGAAGTCGGCGTAGTGCTGCGTGATCGCCCAGATCGAGACGATGAGGTGGCGGGGGTCGTGGGCGCCGATGCGTCCTTGCGCGATCCAGCCCGAGAGCACGGCGGCCTTGGCGTCGACGAGGGCGCGCAGGGGGCCTTCGAGTTCGGCCCGCAGCAGCGGCGCGCCCTGGACGATCTCCAGGCAGAACAGACGCGAGGCCTGCGGCGCGTCGCGCGAGAGCGTGAGCTTGGCGCGGATGTAGGCGCGCAGGGCGTCGGCCGGCTCGCCGTCCGCGTCGAGGGCCTGGAGCGGATCGAGCCAGACCTCGAGGACCCGGCGCAGCACCGCCAGGTAGAGGTCCTCCTTGGAGGGGAAGTAATACAGCAGGTTGGTCTTCGAGAGCCCGGCCCGCTCGGCGAGCTGTTCGACGCTCGCCCCGTGCAGGCCGACGCCGGAGAACACCGCGAGCCCCGCGTCGAGGATCGCCTCGCGCCTCGCCGCGCCGTCCCTGCGGCGGCGGCGCAGAGGTGGCCCGGAGATCGGTGGCCCGAAAGGTCCTGTCGATCCGGAAGTCCCTGTCGGCACGGCTGGCGGCCCCCATTCTCGCGCGTCGTCGTTCTCGCGTGGCCTCTATCGCAGCAGCGCCCTGTCCAAACTACCGGCCATCGGGCGCTGCCCGCTCGCCCTGCCGCTCCATCGGTCAGGCCGGGGTGAGGGTGGCGCTCAAGGCGCAGACGACGCCGGTGGGTTCGAAGCGGATCTCGGTGGCCCCGCGCAGCTCCGCGGCGAGCCCGCGCTCGATGAGGCGCGAGCCGAAGCCGCGCCGGTCGGGCAGGCTCACCGGCGGGCCGCCCTCCTCCCGCCAGGTCAGGTGCAGCTCCTGCCCCTCGCCGCCCGGCTCCACCCGCCAGGCGATGCCCACGGTCCCGGTCTCGGTGGAGAGGGCGCCGTATTTCGCGGCGTTGGTGCACAGCTCGTGGATCGCCATGCTCAGCGCCAGGGCGGTGCGCGGCGACAGGCGCACCTCCGGGCCGGTCAGGGCGAACCGCGGTGCCGGGCCGCCGCGATAGGGCCGGATCACCGCGGCCACCACGTCGGCGAGGTCGACGCTGGCCCAGCTCTCGCGGGTGAGGACGTCGTGGGCGCTGGCGAGGGCGAACAGCCTCGCCTCGAAGGTCGCCCTCCCCTCCTCCGCGGCCTCCCCGGTCGCCGCCCTCAGGCTCTGGCGGGCCAGGGATTGGACGGTGGCCAGGGTGTTCTTGACCCGGTGGTTGAGCTCGTCGACCAGGAGCCGGCGCGCCACCTCCCGCCGGCGCAGCTCGGCCGAGGCGCGCACCAGGGCGTCGGCCACCGCGCGGCCCTCCCGCACCAGCGGCGGCGAGAGGGCCGGCAGCGGCTCGTCCCGGCCGAGTGCCGCCGCCGCGCCGGCGAGGTCCGACAGGGGCCTGGCGATGCGTCCCGCCAGGAGCCAGGCCAGCCCCGCGCCCGCCAGGGCGACGAGGCTGCCGAAGATCAGGAGCATCCGCTCGAGGTCGGTGACGGAGGCGAGCGCCCGGTCGACCTCGTGGCGGGCCACCACGCTCCAGCCGAGGCCGCGGTAGCCGCGAAATCCCTTCGTCTCGACCACGGCGGTGACGTAGGTGCCCCCGTCCTGCCAGTCGGTCACGACGCTGCCGTCATGCTCCTTCGCCGAGGCCAGGAGGGCGGCCATGGCCGGGCCCGGCGCCTTGCCCTCCAGCGAGGGCGGTCCGATCAGGACGGTGCCGTCGCGCGACACCACCAGGATCTGCGCCCCTGCGCGCCGGCCGGTGAGCGAGCGCGTGAACGAGGCCGCCACCTCCCGCGCCCAGGTCCAGTCGAGGTGGGCGGCGACCACGCCGACGAGGCCGCCGTCGGGGCCGTGGACCGGGGCGGCGATGTCCACGAGGCGCAGCGGCTCGTCGGCGGGGCGCGACAGGGCCTTCCGGAGCAGGGCCGCATCGTGGACGTCGCCGATGAACACGCCCTCGCGCCCGCGCAGGAAATAGTCGCGCCGGGACACGTCGGCGCCTTCGAGGATGCCGCGGCTCGTGGCCAGCACGCGCCCCTCGGGGTCGATCAGGCCCACGATCGAATAGAGCGGATAGGTCCGCTGGAGCACCTGCAGCATCGTCCGCCGGGCGGCGAGGGGCGCCTCGGGATCGCGCAGGGAGCCGTTGGCGGCCACCACCTCGATGTCGCGCTGGCGCTCGAACATGCCCTCGTCGAGGGTCCGGGCCATGTGCCCGGCCAGTTCCTTGAGCTGGGCGGCGATCTCCACCTGCAACCGCGCGCTCGCCTCGCGGGTGACCAGCGCCGTCAGCACGAGGGTCGAGGCGAGGCCGAGCACGCCGAGAACGAGGGCGAGGACGAGGCGCAGCGACGGGGTGGGAAGGCGCGCCCGGGCGCCCGTTGCGGTCCCCCGAAACCCCGCGATGGCGGCAGAGCCGTCGCCGGGGCCGATCGGGCGGCGTTCGAGACGCATGACCGGCGTCCTCCTCCGGCCTTGCGCCGCGGTGTGAGGGGGCGGATGAAATCGGGAGACAGTCGTCGATTCGCTTCCTAGCGTAACCGTTGCCGCGACGGAAGAGTCGGGTGCGCCAAGCACCCCAGCCAAGCACCCCAGCCAAGCGCCCTATTCGAGGTCGCCGATGGCTGCCTCCACCGCCTTCACCACCGCGCCCGAGCGCAGCAGCGCCAGGGCATCCACCATCTCGGTGTGGTACCAGCGGTCGCCGTCGAGGGCCGGCGGGACGACCTCGCGGATCGCGGCCAGCGCCGCCTGCGTGCCCTTGCCGATGGGGTGGTCCCTGGCGACGTCGGCCACCAGCGACAGGGCCTGGGCGGCCATCAGCAGCTCGCCGGCCACGATCTGCTCGGCGTTCTCGACGATGGTGCGCGCCTTGCGCCCGCACCAGGTCGAGTTCGAGACGTGGTCCTCGGCGTTGGACTTGCCGGGGATCGAATCCACCGAGCCGGGGCTCGACAGGCTGCGGTTCTCCATCACGAGCGCCGAGAGCGTGCATTGCACGGTGGCGAACCCGGTGTTGAGCCCCTTCTTGCCGGCGAGCAGGTTGCGCGGCAGACCGTAGCTCAGCGTCGGGTCGATGAGCCGGAACAGGCGCCGCTCGGAGATCGAGCCGAGGTCGGTGACCGCGATGGACAGGAGGTCCATCGCCTGGGCGACGTACTGCCCGTGGAAGTGCCCGCCCGAGATGCAGGCGTAGCCGCCCTGTTCGTCGTCGAAGATCAGCGGGTTGTCGGTGGCCGAGTTGATCTCGGTGCCGATGATGCCGCCGATGTAGGCCAGGGCCTCGCGCACTGGGCCGTGGACCTGGGGGGCGCAGCGCAGGGAATAGACGTCCTGCACCCGCGGGGCCGGGGCGGTGCCGGGGGCGCGCGCCTCGTCGGGGAAGATCGTGTGCCGGGCCGATTCCGTGCAGCGCAGCGAACCCTCCAGCAGGCGGAGCACGTTGCGGGCGGTGGCGGCCTGGCCCTGGTGCGGGCGGGCGGCGTGCAGGCGCGGATCGAACGCCTTGGTCTCGCAGCGCATGCATTCGAGACTCAGGGACAGGGCGATGTCGGCGTGCTTGAGGAGCGCCTTGGCGTCTTCCAGCGCCAGCACGCCGAGCGCCAGGGAAACGGTGGAGCCGTTGATGAGCGCCGAGGCGTCCTTGGCCTCCAGGGGAAACTCCGGTGCGAGCCCGGCCTGCGCCAGCGCCTCCCGCGCCGGCATCCGGCGCCCGTCGACCATCATCTCGGCTTCGGAAAAACCGCAGATCGCGCCCGCCAGATGGGCGAGCGGGGCGAGGTCGCCCGAGGCGCCCACCGACCCCTTCTGCGGGATCACCGGCACGAGGCCGGCATTGAGGCAGGCGAGCAGGCGCTCGACCACGGCCACGCGGGGCCCCGAATAGTTCGAGGCGAACGCGTTGGCGCGCAACAGCATGGTGGCGCGCACCACCTCCGGGTCGAACGGCTCGCCGACCCCGGTGGCATGCGCATAGACCGTGCGGCGCTGGTACTCCTGCATGTCGGCCATGCGCACCCGCTGGTCCTTGAACAGGCCCACGCCGGTGTTGAACGAATACATCAGCGGCGCATCGTCGGTCATGAAGTTCGCGTCGATGTAGTCCCGCGCGGCGGTCAGCCGCTCGCGGGCGCCGGCCTCGAGCGCGACCTCGGCGCGGGTGCCGTTCGCATCGGGACGCACCACGGCCAGGACGTCCGCGGGCTGGACCGTGCGGCCGTCGATGGTGAGTGTCGTCATCGTGTCTCTCCGAGGGGAAGCGTGCCGTGGGCGAGCAGGAATCGGGCCGGAGGCCGGCGTCTATCCGCCCGGCGGATGATGCGCGATCCAATGCTCGGCGATGTCGATGCGCCGGGCGACCCACACGTCCCGGTGGGCGGCGACGTGGTCGAGGAAGCGGATGAGCGCGCCGATCCGGCCCGGACGGCCGATCAGGCGGCAATGCAGGCCCACCGACATCATCTTCGGGGCGGTCTCGCCCTCGGCGTAGAGCACGTCGAAGGTGTCGCGCAGGTAGGTGAAGACGTGCTCGCCGGTGTTGAAGCCCTGGATCGCCGCGCATTTCATGTCGTTGGCGTCCAGCGTGTAGGGCACCACGAGGCCGCGCCCGCTCGGCTCCTCGATCCAGTACGGCAGGTCGTCGGCGTAGGAATCGGCCAGATACGTCATCCCGGCCTCGATCCCGAGGTCGAGGGTGTGGGGCGAGGAGCGCCCGGTGTACCAGCCGCGCGGGCGCTCCCCCGTGAGTGCGGTGTGGATGCGGATCGCCTCCTCCATGTGCGCCTTCTCCTGCGCGCGGGTGAAATCGCGATAATCGATCCACTTGAGGCCGTGGCAGGCGATCTCCCACTCCGCCTCCCGCATCGCCGCGGCGACGTCGGGATGGCGGGCGAGCGCCGTGGCGACCGCGAACACGGTGACGGGGATTTTTCGCGATTGGAACAGCCGCCACAGCCGCCAGAACCCGGCGCGCGAACCGTATTCGAACAGCGATTCCATGCTCATGTGGCGCTGGCCCGGCCAGGGCTGCGCGCCGACCAGCTCGGACAGGAACGCCTCCGAGGCCGGGTCCCCGTGCAGGATGCAGTTCTCAGCCCCCTCCTCGTAGTTGAGGACAAACTGCACCGCGATCCGCGCCCCGTTCGGCCAGCGCGGATGGGGCGGATTGCGGCCGTAGCCGACGAGGTCGCGGGGATAGGTCACGGGGCCTGCCGTAGGGGGTGTGGGGAATGGGCGAGCGCCGTCAGTGCCATGCCCGATCCGTCGGACTTCTGGCAAATCGCGGCCGGGCTGCGCAAGGTCCGGACCGGCCTTGCGCAGCGGCCGCGCGACTGGTTCCATGAAGTGAACGGACCCGTGCACGGTCCTTGCCTGCATCGCCCGCCCATCGTGCCCAGCACCCGAGGTTCGCTCCGTGCTCCTGACCCCGCGTGAAAAAGACAAGCTCCTCGTCGCCATGGCCGCCCAGGTCGCCCGCAACCGGCTCGCCCGCGGCGTCAAGCTCAACTACCCGGAGGCGATCGCGCTCATCACCGACGCCGTGGTCGAGGGCGCCCGCGACGGCCGCTCGGTCGCCGACCTGATGCAGGCCGGCGCCCATGTGCTCACCGCCGACCAGGTGATGGAGGGGATCGCCGAGATGATCCACGACATCCAGGTGGAGGCGACGTTCCCCGACGGTACCAAGCTCGTGACCGTCCACCACCCGATCCGCGGGGCGGCCTCGGCCGACGTGCCGGGCACGGTGACGACGCAGCCGGGCGACATCGTCTTCAACGACGGCGCTCCGCGCACCGTGATCGCGGTGGCCAACGTCGGCGACCGGCCGATCCAGGTCGGCTCGCACTACCATTTCTACGAGGTCAACGCCGGCCTGACCTTCGACCGCGACAAGGCCCGTGGCCAGCGCCTCGACATCGCGCCGGGCACCGCCGTGCGGTTCGAGCCCGGCGCCACGCGGGAGGTGTCGCTGGTGCCGCTGCTCGGCGCGCGGGAGGTGTACGGGTTCCGGGGGGATGTGATGGGGAAGCTTTGACTCCGGGCGGTGGTCCTTACATTTTGCTGCAACGGTAAGGAGTCGCTGCGATGGGACGGTTCGAGGCCAAGGTGACGTCGAAGGGGCAGATTACCGTTCCTGCACGCCTGCGCACCGCCATGCATCTCAAGCCGGGCGATACGCTCGTCTTCGTGGAGGATGCCGGCGGGTATCGGCTCGAAGCCCAGGTCGCCACGTTCGCGGACCTGCGTGGCATCGTCCGCGGCGGCTCCGGGGCGGTTACGACCGACCAGATCACGCGTTGGATCGAGGAGAGCCGTGCAGCCCGTTGGGGTGGCGGCGATTCCTCCGGCGAGGACGAAAGCGCCAAGGACCGATGATCGGCCTCGATACCAACGTGCTGCTGCGCTGGCTGGTCGATGAGACCGTCTGGCCCGTGGACAATCCCGAGCAGGTCGCCGACGCCACGCGCATCCTGTCGGATCCGAATGAGCGCTTCTTCGTCAACACGGTGGTACTGGCCGAGGTGGTCTGGGTCCTGAACAAGCCGTTGCAGCAGCGCAAATCCGTGCTCGTCGATCTGTTGCGGCGGTTGATCGAGGCTTCGAATGTCGAGATCGAACGGCGCGACGCGGCTGCCGACGCCATCGCGCGCTTCGCGGCGGGCGGTGGTGGCTTCAGCGATCACCTGATCGGTGCGATCAACCGGCACGGAGGATGCGACACGACGCTGACGTTCGACCGGAAAGCCGTCCAGGCCGCGGATTTCACGCGGCTCGGTCCGACATCCTGATCCGCTGGAAGCCCCTATGTCGAACACCCCCCGCCCCGCCTCCCTCCCCCGCGCCGCCTATGCCGACATGTTCGGGCCCACCACCGGCGACCGCATCCGGCTCGCCGACACCTGCCTCGTCATCGAGGTGGAGCGCGACCACACCACCTACGGCGAGGAGGTGAAGTTCGGCGGCGGCAAGGTCATTCGCGATGGCATGGGGCAGTCCCAGGTGACGAACGCCGACGGGGCTGTCGACACCGTCATCACCAACGCGGTGGTGCTGGACCATTGGGGCGTGGTGAAATGCGACGTCGGCATCGTGAAGGGCCGCATCTTCAGGCTCGGCAAGGCCGGCAACCCGGACATCCAGCCCGGCGTCGACATCGTCGTCGGACCGGGGACGGAAGTCATCGCGGGGGAAGGAAAGATCCTCACGGCGGGCGGGTTCGACAGCCACATCCACTACATCTGCCCGCAGCAGATCGAGGAGGCGTTGTGCTCGGGCGTCACCACGATGCTCGGCGGCGGCACCGGCCCGGCGCACGGCACCTTCGCCACCACCTGCACGCCGGGCCCGTGGCACCTCGCCCGGATGATCGAGGCGGCGGATTCGTTTCCGATGAACCTGGCGTTCGCCGGCAAGGGCAACGCCTCGCGCCCGGAGAGCCTCGTCGAGATGGTGAGCGCGGGCGCCTGCGCCCTCAAGCTCCACGAGGATTGGGGCACCACGCCCCAGGCGATCGACACCTGCCTCACGGTGGCCGACCTGCACGACGTGCAGGTGATGATCCACTCCGACACGCTCAACGAATCGGGGTTCGTCGAGGATACGATCCGGGCGTTCGCCGGGCGCACCATCCACGCCTTCCACACCGAGGGTGCGGGCGGCGGGCATGCCCCCGACATCATGAAGGTGGCCGGGCTCGCCAACGTGCTGCCCTCGTCCACCAATCCGACGCGGCCCTATACGAAGAACACCATCGACGAGCATCTCGACATGCTCATGGTCTGCCACCACCTCGACCCGTCGATCCCCGAGGATCTCGCCTTCGCCGAGAGCCGCATCCGCAAGGAGACCATCGCGGCCGAGGACATCCTGCACGACATCGGCGCGCTCTCGATGATGTCGTCGGACAGCCAGGCCATGGGCCGGGTCGGCGAGGTGGTCATCCGCACCTGGCAGACGGCCGACAAGATGAAGCGCCAGCGCGGCGCCCTGCCCGGCGACACGAGCGGCAACGACAACCTGCGGGCACGCCGCTACATCGCCAAATACACGATCAACCCGGCCATCGCGCACGGCGTCTCGGCCCATGTCGGCTCGGTGGAGGCGGGCAAGCTCGCCGACCTCGTGCTGTGGACGCCCGCCTTCTTCGGCGTGAAGCCCGACCTCGTGATCAAGGGCGGCATGATCGCCACCGCGCCGATGGGCGACCCCAACGCCTCGATCCCCACGCCCCAGCCCGTGCACTACCGCCCGATGTTCGGGGCCATCGGCCGCTCGCCGTGGTCCACCGCCCTCACCTTCGTCTCGAAGGCGGCGATGGACGACGGGCTGCGCGAACGGCTCGGATGCCAGAAGCAGTTCGTCGCCGTGGAGAACGTGCGCGGCGGCATCTCGAAGAAGAGCATGATCCTCAACGACGCCACCCCGACCATCGAGATCGACGCGGAGACCTACGACGTCCGCGCCGACGGCGAACTGCTGGTCTGCGAGCCCGCCGAGGTGCTGCCGATGGCGCAGCGGTATTTTCTGTTCTGAGGTAGGATGGGAGCGTCGCGCGTGGAGCTTCCCATGTCCAAGGCCGCCTTGAGTCCGCCTCCGGGCCGGACTCCTCCTGAGCAAGCCCTCTACGAGGCCGACCTGTACCTGTGGACGCAAGCGCAGGCCGCCTTGCTGCGCGCGGGACAGCGGCAGGCCATCGACTGGCATCATCTGGCCGAGGAAATCGAGAGCTTGGGCGGATCGCAGAAATCCGAGATTCGGAACCGTCTCGCCGTATTGTTGCAGCACCTGTTGAAATGGGAGTTCCAGCCGCAGAAGCGGAAGTACGGCTGGCGCGTCTCGATCGTCGAACAGCGCCTTCAGATCGAAGGACTGATCGACGTCAGTCCGAGCCTGGGATCGTGGCCCGAAGCCGTCCTGGACAAAGCCTATCGACTGGGTCGTGTCCGCGCGGCGGGCGAGACCGGAATGGCGGAACGCCTGTTTCCGGCTACCTGCCCGTACACGCTGGCACAGGTTCTCGACGAAGACTTCTATCCCGGTCCCGCCGAACCGGACGTCGCCTGATGAGGGCGTTCCCTCGCGTGTCGTCGGGTCGGGTCCGGGTGGCATGGTCATGATCCGCGCCACACGCCTCATCCGCCGCGATGCGCTCCGGGCCGGCGAGATCGTCGACCGCGTCGTGCTCGACCACGGCGACCGGCATCGTCGGCGCATGGCGATGCGCGGAATCGGCGGGCTCGACTTCCTGCTCGACCTGCCCGAGCCGACGGTGCTCGACGACGGCGATGCCCTGGTGCTGCAGGACGGCCGCCTCGTCTGGGTCGAGGCGGCGCCCGAGCGCCTGCTCGCGATCCGCGCGCCCGACGACCACGCCCTCAAGCGCCTGATCTGGCACATCGGCAACCGCCACATCCCGGCCGAGATCGCCGAGGACGCCGTCTACATCGGGTTCGACCACGTGCTCGCCGAGATGGTGCGGGGGCTGGGCGGCTCGGCCGAGCCGGTGGATCGCCCGTTCCGGCCGGAGGGCGGCGCCTATGCCGGCGAGTCCGCCGGGCATCATCACCACGGGCACGATCACGGGCCCCACGATCACGATCACGACCACCCGCACCCGCATCGGGCGGCGTCCCGGTGACCGCTGTGGTCCTCGTGCCCGCGCCTCTCCCCGGAGGGGGGCGGCGAAGCGGAATCGCCCCCCGATGACCGACGCCCTGCGGCTGATGGCGTGGCTGTCGCCGACTTATCCGGTGGGGGGCTATGCCTATTCGCACGGGCTCGAATGGGCGGTGGAGGCCGGCGACGTGTCCGACGAGGCCTCCCTCGCGGCATGGCTCCACGACGTCGTGGCGCGCGGCGCCGGGCGCAGCGACATGATCCTGGCCGCCCACGCCCACCGCGCCGCCTCGGGGAGCGACGCCGCCGCCCTGGAGACCGTCAACGCCCTCGCCCTCGCCCTGGCCCCGTCCCGCGAACTCCACCTGGAGACCGCCCAGCAGGGCCGCAGCTTCCTCGACGCGACCCTGGCGGCCTGGGCCACGCCAGCCCTCGTGCGCCTCGCCGAAACCCTGCCCGGCCCCGTGGCCTACCCCGTGGCGGTGGGCCTGGCGGCGGGGGCGCATGGCCTCGCGCCGGTGCCCACGCTCGCCGCCTTCGGCCTCGCCTTCGTGCAGAACCTCGTCTCGGCGGCCCTGCGCCTCGCCCCGGTCGGCCAGACCGCCGGCACGCGGGTGATCGCCGGTCTGGCGCCCTGCGTGGCGGCGCTGGCGGAGACGATCCCCGGGCTCACCCTCGACGACGTCGGGGGCGCCACCCTTCGGCTCGATCTGGGGTCCCTCCGGCACGAGACCCAGTATTCCCGCATCTTCCGCTCGTGAGGACCTTTGCGATGACATCCCTCAATGGCCCCCTGCGCGTCGGCATCGGCGGCCCGGTCGGCTCTGGCAAGACCGCGCTGATGGAACAGCTCTGCAAGCGGTTCCGCGATCGCTTCGAGATCTGCGCGATCACCAACGACATCTACACCAAGGAGGATGCGCGCATCCTCACCGTGGCCGGCGCCCTGCCCGAGGAGCGGATCATGGGCGTCGAGACAGGCGGCTGCCCGCACACCGCCATCCGCGAGGACGCTTCGATCAACCTCGCGGCGGTGGCCGAGATGCGCCGGCGCTTCCCCAGGCTCGACCTAATCCTGATCGAATCGGGCGGCGACAACCTCGCCGCGACCTTCTCGCCGGAACTGGCCGACATCACCCTCTACGTGATCGACGTCGCCGGCGGCGAGAAGATCCCGCGCAAAGGGGGGCCGGGCATCACCCGCTCGGACCTGCTCATCGTCAACAAGACCGATCTGGCGCCCTTCGTCGGCGCGGACCTCGCCGTGATGGAGGCCGACACGAGGCGGATGCGCGGCACCCGTCCCTACGTCTTCACCTCGCTGCGCAAGGGTGACGGGGCCGACGCGGTCGCCCGTTTCGTGGAGCGGGCTGGGGGATTGGGGTGATCATACGACATCCGTTCGATGGCTTCGTCATGCGGATGTCGGCGTCGCTCAGGCGCCGCACGGGCTTCGTGATACGGGTCCCGCTTGATCCGAGCGAACCCCGTATCACCCCTCCCCCTGGAACGGGTGCAGCTGCGGGATCAGCGCCGCCACCAGCTCGAGGCGCCCCGAGATCACGCCGCGCTCGGTGATCATCGCGTCGGCGATGGTCTGCAAGGTGGTGGCCGGGCCCTGCACCAGCACCACCTCCAGCGTCTGGTTGTGCATCAGGTGGACGTGGAGCGACGCGATCACCTCGGCGATGTGACGCCGCTGCAGGTCCGCCAGCCGCTGCTGCAGGCCGTGGGCGAGGTGGTCGTAAAACAGGGTGATCGTGCCCACCATCACCCGGTCGCCGACCTCGTGGCGGTGCTCCACCAGCGACCGGTGCAGGACGGTGGCCACCGCCTGCGAGCGGCTGGCGAACCCGCGCTCGCTCACCATGGCGTCGAGCTCGCCGAGCAGGTCCTCGGACAAGGACAGGCTGATCCGGCTCACCGGCCGGCGCCGCCCCGCGCCGCCCTCGTCCGTGTTCGCATCCGCCATGGTCGTCCGCTCCCTCGCTGCGATGTGAATCTGGCACGCCTCTTGTATGCCTGAAAAGCCGTCGGTATTACGATTTCATCGAATCGTACTACGCGCCTCGGAGATATCAGATGCGCCTGTCCACGATCGCTTCCGCCGCCCGCAAGCGGGTCGCCGCCGGCCTGTTGGCCCTGGGCCTCGTCGCCGCCCCGGTCGCTCACGCGGCCGAGCCCCTGCGCATCGGCTACAGCGACTGGCCGGGCTGGGTCGCCTGGCAGGTCGCCATCGAGAAGGGCTGGCTGAAGGAGGCCGGCGTCGACGCCAAGTTCGAGTGGTTCGACTACTCGGCCTCGATGGACGCGTTCTCGGCGGGCAAGCTCGACGCCGTCACCTGCACCAACGGCGACGCCCTGGTCATGGCCGGCAACGGCGCCAAGAACGTCATGATCATGCTCACCGACTATTCGAACGGCAACGACATGATCGTCGGCAAGCCGGGCGTGAAGACGCTGGCCGACCTCAAGGGCAAGAAGGTCGGCCTCGAGGTCGGCCTCGTGGAGCACCTTCTGCTCATCCACGGCCTCACCAAGATCGGCCTCAAGGAGACCGACGTGACGCTGGTCAACGCCAAGACCAACGAGACGCCGCAGGTGCTGGCCTCCGGCGACGTGGCGGCCGTCGGCGCCTGGCAGCCCATCGCCGGCCAGGCGATGAAGGCGGCGGCCGGCGCCAAGCCCCTCTACACCTCCGCCGACGTGCCAGGGCTGATCTACGACGTGGTCACGGTCTCGCCCGCCAGCCTCGCCTCGCGCCGAGCCGAGTGGATCAAGTTCGTCGGCGTCTGGGACAAGGTCGTCGCCTACATCGAGGACCCCAAGACCCAACCCGACGCGGTGGCGATCATGGCGGCCAAGGTCGGCATCGACGTGCCCACCTTCACCCGCTTCCTCAAGGGCACCAAGCTCATGACCCTGGCCGAGGGCCGCAAGGTCATGAAGGACGCCGACGGCTTCGGCTCCCTCTACGGCTCGACCCGCTTCGCCGACGCCTTCAACGTGAAGGTCGATGTCTACAAGACCGCCCAGGACGTGAAGGCCGCCATCGACCCCGCGCTCACCGACGGCAAATGAGCGCGGAGATGCGCCAGGGCCTGGCGGGTGGGCTACCCTCCCCCGTCGAGGGGGAAGGGAAAGGTCCGCCGCCGCCCCGCCGCCGCTCCTGGGTCGGCGTCGTCCGCCCCCTGGCGCCGCGCCGGCGCATCGTCCTGACGATCCTGTCGTTCCTGCTGCCGATCCTCGCCTGGTCGGCGGTCTCCTACCTGCCGTTCCTGTGGCATCCCCTGGTGGAGGTCTCCGATCCGGGCGACGTCGCCTGGATCCAGCCCGGCATGCGCCTGCCCGCGGCGGCCTTCGCCGAGGAGGTGGAATCGGCCCGCGCCGCCAACACCGCGCCCCCGGTGGGCACGCCCGCCAACCCGGTCTACCTGCCGGCCCCGCACGAGGTCGCCATCGCGCTCTGGACCTCGCTCACCGCGGCGCCGACCCAGCGCGACGCGATCCGGCTGCCCTGGAGCCTGTGGCATTCGATCCAGATCATCTTTTGGGGGTTCCTGCTGTCGTCGATCGTCGGCGTGCCGCTCGGCATCCTGTGCGGGGCGCAAGCGACGCTGGCGCGCATCACCGAGCCGGTCATCGAGTTCGTGCGCTACATGCCCGCCCCCGCCTTCGGGGCGCTGATGGTGGCGATCCTCGGCATCTACGATGGCCCGAAGATCGCGATCATCGTCATCGGCACCTTCTTCCAGCAGGTGCTGGTGATCGCCAACACCACGCGGCGCATCGACCCGCTGCTGATCGAGGCGGCCCTGACGCTGGGCGCACGCAACCTGCGCCTGATCCGCCGGGTGATCGTGCCGGCGATGCTGCCGCAGCTCTACCGCGACCAGCGCATCCTCCTCGGCTGGGCCTGGACCTACCTGATCGTGGCCGAGCTCATCGGCACCTCCTCGGGCATCACCTTCTTCATCACCCAGCAGGCCCGCTACCAGCACTTCGAGAACGTCTACGCCGCGATCCTGATCATCGGCCTCGTCGGCTCGATCACCGACATCGTGCTCGCCCTGATCGGCCGCCGGCTCTTTCCCTACGATCGGAGCGAAGCGTGAGCGCCGGGCCCGTCGTCCCGCCGACCGGCGCCTGCGACTACCGCACGCAAGGCGAGCCGGTCCGCGCGCGCTTTTCCAAGCTCAAGGGCCGCGAGGTCGCGCTCAGGGTCGAGAAGCTAACGAAGACCTTCCGCACCGCCGACGGCGGCGTGACGGTGGCCCTCAAGGACATCGACCTCGTCACCCACCGGCGCGAGTTCCTGTGCGTCGTCGGCCCGTCGGGCTGCGGCAAGTCCACCTTCGTGCGCATCCTCGCCGGCCTCGAGACCGCGACTTCCGGCGTGGTCAGCGTCGAGGGCGTGCCGGTCTCTGGGCCCGGCGCCGACCGGGGCATGGTGTTCCAGGGCTACACCCTGTTTCCCTGGCTCAGCGTGCTGCGCAACGTCGCCTTCGGGCTCGAGGAGAACGGCACGCCCCGGCGCGAGGCCGAGCGCGAGGCGCGGCAATGGCTGGCGCTGATCGGGCTCGAGGCCTTCGCGGCCTCCTACCCGCACCAGCTCTCGGGCGGCATGAAGCAACGGGTCGCGATCGCACGGGCGCTCGCCACCCGGCCGCGCATCCTGCTCATGGACGAGCCGTTCTCGGCCCTCGACACCCAGTCGCGCGCCCGGATGCAGGCCTACCTCATCGAGATCTGGAAGAAGATCGACATCACCATCGTCTTCATCACCCACGATCTCGACGAGGCCGTGCATCTGGCCGACCGCATCCTGGTGCTCAGCGCCCATCCGGGCGAGGTCGCCGAACTCATCGAGGTGCCGGTGCCCCGCCCCCGCAGCCACGACCAGGCCCTCGGGCCCGAGTTCCGTGCCACCCGCGCGCGCCTCGACGCGCTGATCCACCCGCCCAAGGACGAGGCCGAGGAGGCGGTGGCCCCCGACGTGGTGACGCGGATGACGTCCGCCGGGGACGAGGTGGAATGATGGCGCGTCCAGCACCTATCGCGCCCGCGCGCCCTCGCCTTTCCCAGCTTGCGGGGAGAGGGGATGGCGCCCGTCTCCCCAAGCGGAGCGAACCCGCATGACCGCCCCCCTCCTCTGGGCCGAGCGCACCTGGGACGAGCTCCCCGGCGACCTCGCCGCGGTGGGCGGGGCCGCGATCCTGCCCGTCGGCGCCACCGAGCAGCACGGGCCGCATCTGGGCACCGGCATGGATTTCGTGCTGGCCGAGATGCTGGCGCATGCGGTCTCGGCGGCCACCCGCGTGCCGGTGCTGCCGACCCTTCCCTACAGCTGCTCGCTCGGCCACAGCCGGCGCTGGCCGGGCACGATCACCCTCGATCCGCTCGTGATGACGCAGCTCGTCGTGCAGGTGGGGACCGGCGCCCACCGGTCCGGCGTGCGCCGGCTGTTCCTCGTCAACGCCCACGTCACCAACGCCGCGCCCCTGCGCTGCGCGCTGGAGATGCTGCGCGCCGCCCACGACGACCTCATGGTGGCGCTGGTCAATTCGGCCACGGTGAGCGAGCGGGTCCGCGCCGCCCATGTCGCCGATGCCGACGATTGGCACGCCAACGCCGCCGAGACCGCCCTGATGATGGCGCTGGCCCCGCGCTTGGTGCGGCCCGACCGGGTCGCCGAGGCCGACGATCCCGATCGCACGCAGGGTCTCGTCTTCGCCCACCCGGTCAACCGCACCAGCCGCAACGGCGTCACCGGACGCCCTTCGCAGGCGACCGCGACCGAGGGCGGGCGCCTGTTCGCCTGGATGGTCGAGGACCTCACCGCCCTCGTGATGCGGGGGCTGACCGAGACCCCGCCCCTCCCCCACCCCTACGACGTGTCCGTGTAACGAAAAGGAGCGAGCCGATGGCTCATGCGAGCGAGATCGACCCCGTCGTCAAGGCCGTGCAGGACGACCTGCGCGCCAAGGGCGTGAAATACGTCATCGGCGCCTATGTCGACATCCACGGCGTCCAGAAGGCCAAGGTGGTGCCCATCGGCCACCTGCCGCAGATGGCGGCCGGCTCCGAACGCTATACCGGCTACGCGCTCGACGGCCTCGGCCAGGCCCCCAACGAGGACGAACTCGCCTCGGTCCCCGACCTCTCCCGGGTCGTCCAGCTGCCGTGGGAGCCCAAACTCGCCTGGTGCCCGGCCGACCTCACCTTCCAGGGCCAGCCCTATCCGCTCTCCACCCGGGTCGCCCTGAAGACCGTCATCGGCGAGGCGGAGGACATGGGCTTCGGCTTCAACCTCGGCATCGAGTGTGAGATTTTTCTCCTGAGACAGGCCGCCGATGGGTCCCTGCACACGCCGGTCGCCGACGATAAATTGCAAAAACCCTGCTACGACGTGCGCGGGTTCGTCGACAACTTCTCCTGGCTCGACAAGGTCGCCACCACGATCGACGCCCTCGGCTGGGACCTCTATTCCTTCGACCACGAGGACGCCTGCGGCCAGTTCGAGTTCGATTTCAACTACGCCGACGCGCTGACCATGTGCGACCGGCTGACCTTCTTCCGGATGATGGCCAAGCACTACGCCAAGGAGGAAGGCCTCCTCGCCACGATGATGCCCAAGCCCTTCGCCGACCGCACCGGCAACGGCGCGCATTTCAACATGTCGCTCTCCGACAAGGAGACCGGCAGGAACGTCTTCGCCTGCGATCCGTCGGCCGATCCGCGCGGCCTCGGGCTCACCGAGACCGGCTACCATTTCATCGGCGGCGTCCTGCGCCACGGGCGGGCGCTGTGCGCGGCCTTCGCCCCCACGGTCAACAGCTACAAGCGCCTGGTGCGCCAGGGCGCCATGGCGGGCTTCTCCTGGGCGCCGGTGTTCAACTCCTACGGCTCGAACAACCGCACCAATTCGGTGCGCGTGCCGGCCGGGGGCGGTCGCTGCGAGAGCCGCAACGCGGACGGCGCCGTCAACCCCTACCTCGCCGCCGCCCTGGTGCTGGCGGCGGGCCTCGAAGGCGTCCGCGAGCGGATCGATCCCGGCGCGCCCAACGAGGACAACCTCTACGACCTCACCGACGCCGCGCGGGCCGAGCGCGGCATCGACTTCCTGCCCCAGACGCTGGCCGAGGCGGTGGACGCCTTCGCGGCCGACCCGCTGGTGGAGCGGACCCTCGGCACGGCGCTGCGCGACGAGTTCGTCCGCTACAAGCGCGCCGAATGGCAGGAGTACCACCTCACCGTGAGCGCCTGGGAGACCGAGCGCTACAGCCACATGTTCTAGCGCGACGCCCCAACCCTCCCCCTTGAGCGGGGGAGGAAAAAGGCCGGGACGACCCGGCCTCGCGATCAGGGCGCGACATCGGCCGGGACGACCCGTCGGAGAACGTGAGGAACGGGCATGACCACACCTGAGACGACCACCATCCAACAGACCATCGCCGAGAACCGGCGCCGTTACGAGGCGCTGAAGGCGCAAGGGCAGGAGCACGCGCCGCGCGCCCTGCCGCCGCCCTCGGTGCGCGGCCTGCCGCTGGACGAGGCGGAGATCCTGCACGCCGAGACCATCCCCGGCGGCTGGTACTGGACCACGGAACTCCATGCCGGCGACGCGCTGCGGCTCGCCCTCGACCACGGCCCGTCGAGCGTCGCCCTGGTGGCCTGGAACGCCGCCGACACCTCCGAGCGCCTGAACTACGCCGACACCGTCAAGGTGCAATGGAGCGCCGCCCTTCGAAAGGGCCGGGTGCTGTTCTCCGACATGGGCCGGGTGATGCTCTCGCTGATCGAGGATTCCTGCTGCGCCCACGACGCGCTGACGGGCGGCTCCAACGCCGCCTCCAACGCCGCGCGCTACGCGAAAGGCCCCCACCGCAACACCCGCGACAACCTCGTGCTCGCCGCCCTCAAGGCCGGGCTCGACCGGCGCGACATCCCCGCGCTGATCACCTTCTTCGCCCCCGTGAGCGTCGGCGCCGAAGGGCGCTTCACCTGGAACGAGGCCGGGCGCCGGGCGGGCGACTTCGTCGACCTGCGCGCCGAGATGGACCTGGTCGTCACCCTCTCCAACTGCCCCCACCCCCTCGATCCGGCCCCCGACTACGCCCCCAACCCCGTGACGGCGACGCGCTTCCGGGCACCGCATCCAGGCCCGGACGACCTCTGCCGCACCGCCACCATCGAGGCCGTGCGCGGCTTTTCCAACAACGCCGCCATCGGCTTTTAAGGGGAGGATACGTCATGACCGAAGAGCCCCCTCTCCTCGACACGACCGTGCCCGCGCAGGCGCCATGGTCCGGCCTCGTCCGAAAGGGCCAGATTCTGCGCATCACCGACCTCGACGGCTGCCAGGCGGTCGACACCCTGTTCTACCGCGCCGACGACATGGGCGAGCGCTACTCCTCGCAGGACACCCTGCGGGTGCAGGGGGCGGCCTACGTCACCACCGGCACCCGGCTCGTCTCCAACGAGGGGCGGGTGATGGCCGTCGTCACGGCCGATTCCTGCGGGCGGCACGACACCTCGGCGGGCGCCTGCTCCTGCGAGGCCAACACCGTCCGCTTCGGCCACGCCACCAAGTACCTCCACGCCTGCCGCGAGAACTTCGCCCTGGAGGTCGCCAAATACGGGCTGTCCAAGCGCGACATCCCGCCCAACGTCAACTTCTTCATGAACGTGCCGATCGAACAGGACGGGCAGCTCGCCATCGTCGACGGCGTCTCCTCGCCCGGCGACTACGTCGAGGTCACCGCCGAGATGGACGTGATCTGCGTGATCTCCAACTGCCCGCAGATCAACAACCCCTGCAACGGCTTCAACCCGACGCCGATCCAGGTGACCATCCGGGACCGAGCGACCATCCGGGACCGAGCGACGATCCGGGACGGACTGTGATGTTCCAAAAGATCCTGATCGCCAATCGCGGCGAGATCGCCCGGCGCATCCTGCGCACCTGCAGGCGCATGGGGATCGCCTCGGTGGCGGTGCATTCCGACGCCGACCGCTTCACCCCCGCCGTGCTGGAGGCGGACGAGGTTTTTCGCCTCGGCCCGGCGCCCGCCTCCGAGAGCTACCTGAACGTGGACGCCGTCATCGCCGCCTGCAGGGCGACGGGGGCGCAGGCCGTCCATCCCGGCTACGGCTTCCTGTCCGAGAACGTGGCCTTCGCCGAACGCCTGGCGGCGGAGGGCATCGTCTTCATCGGGCCGCGGCCCGAGCACCTGCGCGCCTTCGGCCTCAAGCACACGGCGCGCGAACTGGCGAAGGCCAGCGGCGTGCCGCTCCTGCCGGGCACCGACCTCCTCCCCGACCTCGCGACGGCGCTCGGTGCGGCCGAGGCGATCGGCTATCCGGTGATGCTCAAGAGCACCGCCGGCGGCGGCGGCATCGGCATGAGGCTGTGCACTTCGCCGGCCGAGCTCGCCGAGCATTACGCCAGCGTCGAGCGCACCGCGCGGGCGAGCTTCGGCGACGCGCGGGTCTACCTCGAACGCTTCGTGGCGCGCGCGCGCCACGTCGAGGTGCAGATCTTCGGCGACGGGCAGGGGCGCGTCGTGGCGCTCGGCGAGCGCGACTGCTCGCTCCAGCGCCGCAACCAGAAGGTCGTCGAGGAGACGCCGGCGCCGGGCCTGTCGGACGCGGTGCGCGCCCGGCTGCACGCGGCGGCCGTCGCCCTGGGGACGAGCGTGTCCTACGCCTCGGCCGGAACGGTCGAGTTCATCTACGATCCCGACCGCCAGGATATCTCGTTCCTCGAGGTCAACACCCGGCTCCAGGTCGAGCATCCGGTGACGGAGGCGGTGTTCGGCATCGACCTCGTGGAGTGGATGATCCGCCAGGCCGCCGGCGAAGACCCCATCGGCACCGCCGGACCGCTGGTGCCGAAGGGAGCGGCCATCGAGGCGCGGCTCTACGCCGAGATCCCGCATGCGGATTTCGCGCCCAGCGCCGGCCTGCTGACGCAGGTGCGCTTTCCGGACGGCGTCCGCGTCGACGGCTGGATCGTCACCGGCACCGAGGTGACCCCGTTCTACGATCCGATGCTCGCCAAGATCATCGTCACCGGAGCGGACCGGCCGGCGGCCATCGCCGCCCTGCGCGCGGCGCTCGACGAGACGGTGGTCGCCGGCATCGAGACCAATCTCGGCTACCTGCGCGCCATCGCGGCCTCGGAGCTCTTCGCGAGCGGGCGTGTCGCCACCACGGCCCTGCGCGACGTCGCATATACGCCGCGCAGCGTCGCGGTGCTGGCGCCCGGCCCCCAGTCGAGCCTGCAGGAACTGCCCGGCCGCCTCGGGCTCTGGCATGTCGGCGTGCCCCCGAGCGGGCCGATGGATGCGCGCTCCTTCGCGGTGGCCAATGCGCTGGTGGGAAACCCGCCCGACACCTGCGCCCTCGAACTCACCGTGTCCGGCCCGACCCTGCGCTTCCATGCCGAAACCGTGGTGGCGCTGTCGGGGGCGGCCATGACCGCCCGGCTCGACGGCGTCGTGCAGCCCCACGGGCAGGCCTTCGCGGTGCCGGCGGGCGGCACGCTCGCCATCGGTGCCATCGCGGGGCCGGGGATGCGCAGCTACCTCGGCGTGCGCGGCGGCTTCGATGCGCCGGTGGTGCTCGGCTCGCGGGCGACCTTCGCGCTCGGGGCCTTCGGCGGGCACGCCACCGGCGTGCTCAAGGCCGGCGACACCCTCCATCTCGGCGCCGTCGCCGCGGTGGAACCGGCCTCGCCCGAGCCGGTGCCGCTCACCGCGGACTGGGAGATCGGCCTCGTCTACGGCCCGCACGGGGCGCCGGACTTCTTCCGGGACGCCGACATCGCCGACCTGTTCTCGGCAGCTTACGAGGTGCATTTCAACTCCGCCCGCACCGGCGTGCGCCTGATCGGCCCGACCCCGCGCTGGGCGCGGGAGGACGGCGGCGAGGCCGGGCTGCACCCCTCGAACCTCCACGACAACGCCTACGCGGTCGGCGCCCTCGACTTCACCGGCGACATGCCGATCCTGCTCGGGCCGGACGGGCCGAGTCTCGGCGGCTTCGTCTGCCCCGGCGTCATCGCCCGCGACGAATTGTGGAAGATGGGTCAGCTGCGGCCGGGGGACCGGGTGCGGTTCGTGGCGGTGGAGCGGCCCGGTGACGTCGACGGCGAGAGCGCGGGTTTCCTCCCCCCTCCGCAGGGGAGTGCAGATCTCGGGCAGGCCCGAGATCTGCTGGGGGCAGGGGTTGCCGTCCGAGGCTCCCCCATCCTCGCCCGCGACGTCTCAGGCCCGGTCGAGGTGGTCTACCGCCGCCAGGGCGACGACAACCTCCTCGTCGAATACGGACCGATGGCGCTGGACATCGGCATCCGCCTGCGCGTCCACCTCCTGGCGCAGGCGGTGGCGGAGGCGAAGCTTCCCGGCCTCCTCGACCTGACGCCGGGCATCCGCTCGCTCCAGATCCACTACGACGGCACGGTCCTGGCGCGCGCCCGCCTCCTCGGCCTGCTACGCGAGATCGAGGCCGGGCTGGGCTGCGTCGACGACGTCACGGTGCCCAGCCGCATCGTCCACCTGCCGCTGTCCTGGAACGACCCGCAAGCCGAGCGCGCCATGCGCCAGTACCAGGACCTGGTGCGCCCCAACGCCCCTTGGTGCCCCTCCAACATCGACTTCATCCGCCGCATCAACGGTCTCGACTCGGAGGCGGAGGTGAAGCGCATCGTCTTCGAGGCGAGCTACCTCGTCATGGGGCTCGGCGACGTCTACCTCGGCGCCCCGGTGGCGACGCCGGTCGATCCGCGCCACCGCCTCGTCACCACCAAGTACAACCCGGCCCGGACCTGGACGCCCGAGAACGCAGTCGGCATCGGCGGCGCCTACATGTGCATCTACGGCATGGAGGGGCCGGGCGGGTACCAGCTCGTCGGCCGCACCATCCAGATCTGGAACACCTGGCGGACGACCCGCGACTTCGTGCCGGGCCACCCCTGGCTGCTGCGGCCGTTCGACCGCATCCGCTTCTTCCCCGTCGACCACGCCGAGCTCACCGAGGCCCGCGCCGCCTTCCCGCACGGCGCCTACCCGATCCGGATCGAGGACGGGAGCTTCTCCCATGCCGCCCACCGGGCCGGACTCGCCGCCAACGCGGGCGAGATCGCCGCGGCCAAGCTGCGCCAGCAGACCGCCTTCGAGGCCGAGCGCCGGCGCTGGAAGGAGCAGGGGCTCGACAGCTTCGTGCCCGACGAGGCGGCGCCGGAAGCCGGGGCCGACGCCGTCCCCACCGGCTGCCTCGGGGTGGCGACCACCGTGCCGGGCAACGTCTGGCGGGTGGAAAAGGCGGTGGGCGACACGATCGCGGCCGGCGAGACGGTGGCGATCCTCGAATCGATGAAGATGGAAGTGCCCGTGGCGGCCCCCGCGGCAGGGATCGTGCGTGAGATCCGGGTGCGCCCGGGACAGACGCTGCGGGGCGGCGACCTCGTGGCGGTGATCGAAGAGGTGTGACCCCCATGCTGCCGACCATCCTCGACCTCTCGACCCTGCGCGACCTCTACGCCTCGGGCCGGCTCACGCCGGTGGATCTCGCAAAGGCGGTCGCCGACCGCATGGAGGCCTTCGCCGACCCGGCGGTGTTCATCACGCCCGTGAGCCGGGCCGACCTCGTGGCCGCCGCGGGCGACCTCGTCGCACGCCACCCCGAGCCGAACTCCCTGCCGCTGTGGGGCGTGCCCTTCGCGGTCAAGGACAACATCGACGTCGGCGGCCTGCCCACCACCGCCGCCTGCCCGGCCTTCGCCTACAGGCCGACGACCGACGCGACGGTGGTGGCCCGGCTCAAGGCGGCCGGCGCGCTCGTGACGGGCAAGACCAACCTCGACCAGTTCGCCACCGGGCTGAACGGTACCCGCTCCCCCTACGGTGCCCCGCGCAGCGTGTTCGACGCGGCCTACGTCTCGGGGGGATCGAGCTCCGGCTCGGCGGTGGCGGTCGCCGCCGGGCTGGCGAGCTTCTCCCTCGGCACCGACACCGCCGGCTCCGGCCGGGTGCCGGCGGCCTTCAACAACCTCGTTGGCATCAAGCCGACGCCGGGCCTCCTCAGCACCACCGGCCTCGTGCCCGCCTGCCGCAGCCTCGATTGCATCAGTCTTTTCGCCGCCACCGTCGGCGACGGCCTGGCCGTGCGCCGGATCGCGGAAGGGTTCGACCCGGCCGACGCCTATTCGCGGCCCGCCGCGCCCCATGCCCTCCCCGCCGCCGGCCTGCGCGTCGGCGTGCTGACGCCGGCCGAGCGCGAGTTCCACGGCGATCGCGGCACCGAGGCGCTCTACGACGGCACGGTCGCCCGGCTGGAGGCGGCCGGCGCCGTGGCGGTGCCGTTCGATTACGCCCCCTTCCGCGAGACCGCCGAACTGCTCTACCAGGGCCCTTGGGTCGCCGAGCGGATGGCGGCGGTGGCCGCCTTCCACGCCGATCACCCCGACGCCTTCGATCCGAGCGTGCGGGCCATCGTCGAATCGGCGCGGGCCTACAGCGCCGTCGACGCCTTCGAGGGCCTCTATGCCCTGCAGGCCCTGCGCCGCCGCGCCGAGGCGGCCTTCGCGCAGGTCGACATCCTGCTCCTGCCCACCGCGCCCACCACCTACACGGTGGAGGCGATGCTGGCCGACCCGCTCCGCCTCAACGGCCGCTTCGGGCATTACACCAACTTCGCCAACCTACTGGGCTACGCCGCCATCGCGATCCCCGCCGGCTTCCGGCCCGACGGCATCCCCGGCGGCGTCACCATGGTGGGGCCGGGCTTCAGCGACGACGCCCTGGGGCACCTCGCCGACACCCTGCACCGGGCGCTCGCCCCTGGCATGGGCGTCGACCGCGCGGCGGCGCTGCCCGAGGCGAGCCGCGTGGCTCCGCCCGTGCCCGGCACCATCCCTCTGGTGGTGGTGGGCGCCCATCTCTCGGGGCTCGCCCTCAACCACCAGCTCGTCGACCTCGGGGCGACGCTGATGGGCGAAGCACGCACCGCGCCCGACTACCGCCTCTACGCCCTGCCCGGCACCCGGCCCGCCAAGCCCGGGCTCCTGCGCGATCCCGGCTTTGCCGGGCCGGGGCTGGCGGTCGAGGTCTGGGGGCTGTCGCCGGACGCCTTCGGCCGCTTCGCGGCGGCGATCTCCGCCCCCCTCGGGATCGGCAAGGTCGTCCTGGCGGACGGCCGCATCGTGTCCGGGTTCCTGTGCGAGGCCCATGCCGTCGAGGGGGCGGAAGAGATCACGCGGTTCGGCGGGTGGCGGGCCTATCTCGCGGCGGCATGATTGCACAGGCGGTTGGATCGCCGGCGTCCCCGCCCCATCTCGTGGTCGCGGGCCACCTCCGGCGCCGGTCCTCGTTTCGCGAGGATGCGCGGACGGCCCGATGTTCCCAAGCCGGAAAACGAGTGAGATGCGCGTCGTCGTCGATCTGAACCGCTGCCAGGGCTATGCCCAATGCTGCTATGCCGCCCCCGAGAGCTTCGAACTGCGCGGCGCCGAGATCCTGGTCTACGATCCCGCCCCGAGCGCCGAACACCGCGGCCGGATCGAGCGTGCGGCCCAGTCCTGCCCGGTGCGCGCCATCACCGTTCAGGCCGACGAGCCCGCCGCCGGCGCCGGCCGATGACCTCCGCCCGGATCCCCCGTGCCGATGAGGACGCCCGCGTCGTCGTGGTCGGCGCCTCGCTGGCGGGACTGCGCGGGGCGGAGAGCCTGCGGCTCGCCGGCCATCGCGGCCCGCTGACCATCGTCGGCGACGAGCCGCATCTCCCCTACGACCGGCCGCCCCTGTCGAAGCACGTCATCGCCGGCGAGATGGCGCCCGATGCCACCACCCTGCCCCATCGCCTCGATCTCGACGCCGCCTGGCGGCTCGGAGCCGGTGCCGCCGGCCTCGACCGCCAGGCCCGCACGATCGTGCTCTTGGACGGCGAGCGCCTGCCCTACGACCGCCTCCTGATCGCCACCGGTGCCCGGGCTCGGCCCTGGCACGATGAGGCAGAGGGCACCCTCGAAGGGGTGTTCACCCTGCGCGGGCGCGACGACGCGGCGGCCCTGCGTGCCGCCCTGGCCGCTGCGCCCAAGCGCGTGCTGATCGTCGGCGGCGGCTTCATCGGTTGCGAGGTCGCCTCGGTCTGCCGCGACCTCGGACTGCCCGTGACCCTGGTCGATCCGCTGCCCGCGCCCCTGGCCAAGGTGCTGGGTCTGGCCGTGTCCGGCTTCCTGCGCGACTGGATCGCTGCGGCGGGCGTCGAGGTCAGGTCGAACACGGGGCTGCGCTCCCTCGACGGCCGCGACGGCCGGGTCGTGGGCGCCACCCTCGACGACGGCAGCACCATCGCCGCCGACGTGGTGGTCGTGGCGCTGGGGGCCGTTCCCAACACCGGGTGGCTCGAGGGCTCCGGCCTGGCGCTCGAATCCGGCGCCCTCGTCTGCGACGGGCACGCCCGGGTGCGGGCGCAGGACGACGGCCTCCACCCCGAGATCCGTGCGGCCGGCGACGTCGCCCTGTGGCCGCACCCCCTCTACGACGGCCGCATGGTGCGCCTCGAACACTGGGGCAACGCGGTTGCGCAGGGCGAATACGCCGGCCGGGCCCTGGCACTCGGCGACGGCGACCGGCCGGCCTTCGCCGGGATGCCCGAGTTCTGGTCCAACCAGTTCGGGGTCACCATCAAGCTCGCCGGGCTGACCGAGGGCGCCGACAGCCTCGCCGTCGTGCAGGGTTCGCTGAAGGACAAGCGGTTCCTGGCGGTCTACGGCCGGGCCGGGCGCACCGTCGCCGCCCTGTCGGTGGATTGCGCCCGCTGGCTGCCGGCCTATGCCGAGGCGATCGCCGCCAAAGCGCCGTTCCCGCCGATCGCGAACGCCCTCGACCAGCCCTCGCGCCTCGGGACGCTCGACCCGTCCTGGCCCACCCCTCCTCCCGAGGTTTCCGCCCGTGGCTGACCCGACCCTGTTCGCCCAGATCAAGGACCCGGCCAACCGGGCCGACCCCTATCCGCTCTACGCCCGCCTGCGCGGCCACCCCGTGCTGCGCCAGGACGACGACAGCTACCTCGTGAGTTCGCATGCGGCGATCCGGGCGCTGCTGTTCGACCCGCGCATCAGTTCGGCCGACCTGCCGCCGGCCCACAGCCCGGCCACCGGCAACCCGTTCAAGGACTGGATCCTGCGGCCGATCAAGGACGAGATCGTCACCCGCCACCGGCCGCTGATTTTTCGCGATCCCCCCGACCACGACGCCCTGCGGCGGATCGTGATGACCCAGTTCACGCCCGAGCGCGTCCACGGGATGAAGGCGCGCACGCAGAGCCTGGTGGACGAACTCCTCGACCGCCGCCGCGGCGGCGACGCGATCTGCGTGGTCGAGGACCTCGCCTATCCCCTTCCCGTCACCGTCATCTGCGAGATGCTGGGCGTGCCGCCCGAGGACGAGCCGACCTTCCAGGGCTGGGCGACGCAGCTCGCCACGGCGCTCGAACCCGATGCCCGCCACGACGAGGAGACGCAGAAGCAGACGCGCACGACCTTCGACGCCATCTCGGCCTACATGAAGGACCTGATCAAGGAGAAGCGCGCCAGGCCCGTGGACGACATGCTCAGCGGGCTGGCCGCCGAGACCCCCGCCGGCCGGATGGGCGACTTCGACCTCATCGCCACGGCGATCCTGCTCCTGGTGGCCGGGCACGAGACCACCGTGAACCTGATCGCCAACGGCATGCTCACCCTGCTGCGCCACCCCGACGAGTTGGAGCGCCTGCGCCGCGACCCCGAGCGGGCGCCGCGGCTGATCGAGGAATGCCTGCGCTACGAGCCGCCGGTGCATTTCCGGACCCGCAAGGCGCTCTGCGACATCCCGGTGGCCGGCACGGTCATCCCCGAGGGCGCCGCGGTGGCGCTGCTGTTCGCCGCCGCCAACCGCGATCCCGACCGGTTCACCGATCCGGACCGGTTCGATCCCGACCGCGCGGACAACCAGCACTTCGGCTTCGGCGGCAGCCTGCACTACTGCCTCGGGGCGCCGCTCGCCCGGATCGAGGCCGAGATCGCCCTCGTCACCCTGGCCCGCCGCCTGAAAGCGCCTCGCCTCCTGGACGATCCGCCGCCCTACCGGGACGGCGCGTCCCTACGCGGCCCCAAGACCCTGCGGGTGGCGATCGACGGCCTCGTCTGAGGCGGATGTCCTCACTCCACCCTATCCCCGCGCAACCTTCGCGGCGCATCCTGGCTCGCAAGGGCGCGCCGTGGCCTCGGCCCGAGTAGCGCCCGGCGGACGGAGGGCGCGCGGGTGGACGAACCGGATATCCCGTTCCTGAGGTACCTCGACGAGGACGCCGCCCAGGCGATCCGCGACCGGCTCGCCTCCGTGGCGGTGGCCGGCGGGCAGGTGCTGTTCCACGAGGGCGACGAGGCCGACGCCCTCTACACCCTGGCCTCGGGCGCCATCGGCATCTCGCGGCGCGATCCCCGGACCGGCGCCATCCGCCGGGTCGCGCGCCTGCGCCCGCCGATCACCGTCGGCGAGATGGCCCTGCTCTCGGAGGGGCCGCGCTCGGCCACCGCCACGGCGCTGCGCGATTCGCACCTCTACCGCCTCAGCCGCCGGGCGTTCGAGGATCTGGTCGAGCGCCATCCCTCGACGATGCTCTACTTCACGCGCCTCCTCGCCGACCGCCTGCGCCGGGCCGACGAGGCCCCGGCCCTGGACAATGCGCCCCGCACCTTCACGGTGCTGCCGGTGACCGCCGGCATCGACGCGGGCGCCCTCGCCCACGGCTTCGCCGGGGCGCTGCCGGGCCAGGTCGGCTATCTCGACGCCTGGCCGGAGGAGGCGGACGAGACCTGGTTCCACCGCTTCGAGAGCGGGCACGACCGCGTCGTCTACCGCGCCGACGAGCCCGGCAGCGCCTGGACCCGCCTGTGCCTGCGCCGGTCCGACCACGTCCTGCTCCTGGCCGCGGCCGGGCAGCCGCCCAAGCCCGCCTGCGCCGATTTCGCCGCCCGCACGCCCTCGGACTGGGTCCGCCACGACCTCGTCGTGGTCCAGGCCCCGGACGCGGTGCTGCCGCGCCCGGCCCACCGGGTGTTCTCGGGCGTGCCGGTCTCCCTGCGCATCCACGTCAGGCCGGGCCGGGCCGACGATCTCGGCCGCCTCGCGCGGCTCGCCAGCGGCTGTGCCAGGGCGGTGGTGTTCGGTGGCGGCGGTGCGCGTGGGTTCGCGCATCTGGGCGTCATCCGGGCCCTTGAGGAGGCGGGCCTGCCGATCGATGCGGTGGGGGGCACCAGCATGGGCGCCATCGTGGCGGCGAGCCTCGCCATGGGCTGGAGCGGCGCGCGCATCCTCGACCAGACCGTGGCCGCCTTCGTGTCGCGCAACCCGCTGAACGACTACACCCTGCCGATCCTCGCCCTCACCCGCGGCGCCAAGGTCGACGAGGGCCTCGCCCGCACCTTCGCCGACACCCGGATCGAGGATCTGTGGCTGCCGTTCTTCTGCCTGTCCTCCAACCTCACCACCGGCACCGCCATGGTGCACGAGGCGGGCGACCTCGTCACGGCGCTGCGCGCCAGCATCGCCATCCCCGGCCTGTTGCCGCCGGTGTGCACGCCCGAGGGCATCCTGGTGGACGGGGGCATGATGAACAACCTGCCGGTGGACGTGATGGCGAGCCGCCAGCGCGGCCCCGTCCTCGGCGTCGACGTCGCCAGCGACCTCGCCTTCCAGAGCGTCCCGGCGCGGTCCTGGCGCGGACGCATGCTGCGCCAATGGCTCCGTGCGCCCCAGGAGACGCCGGGCATCGCGCAACTGCTGCTGCGGGCCGCCACCGTCTCCTCGGACGCGCAGACGGCGCTGACCTCCCGTCACGCCGCCGCCGTGCTGCGGCCGCCGCTCGCCGGCATCGACCTCAGGGCGTGGTCCTCGCACGCGACCACCGCCGCCATCGGCCACCGCCACGCGGTCGATCAGATCGCGGCGGGCACCCTGGCGCCCTGGGCCGAGGAGGGGTGAACCGAGGCGTTCAGTCGAGGCCGGCTCGCCGCGACAGCACCCCGTGGACCGAGTAGCCGCGGTAGCGTTGGCGCACCGTGCAGACGAACCCCTGGCTCGCTGCGATCCCGGCCATCGCGTCGGCCAATGTCATGCGCGGCGTCACCGAAAAAGCCGTCAGCCAGCGGTTGAGCACCGCCCGGAACGGCCCCGGCAGACCCTCCTGGCCGCCGAAGTCGACCACGTGGAGCTCGCCGCCCGGCGCGAGGTATCCGGCGCTCTCGGCGAGCACCGCCTCCCAGGGCGGGATCATCGAGAGGGCGTAGGAGATGACGATCCGGTCGAAGGCGGGGCGGCCGAACAGCGCCAGGGGATCGAAATCGGTGGCGTCGGCGCAGGCGAGCCGGATGCGCGCGGAGGATCCCGCCCGCGACACCGACCGGGCGGCGGTGTCGAGCATCGCCGCCGAGACGTCGAGGCCGAAGCATCGGGCCTGCGGGTAGGTGGATGCGATGCGCACGAGGTTGCGCCCGGTGCCGCAGCCGATCTCCAGCACGCTGCCCCCCGCCGGCGGCTTCAGGGCGTCGATGGCGGCGTCCCGGCCGAGGAGGTAGAACTTGCGGCTGGCGTCGTAGATGTGGCGCTGGCGCCGGTACATCCGGTCCATCGCCGCCGCGGCCGCCGTCATGGGCGAAGCCGATACAGGTGGAAGCCGCCGTAGATCGAGGAGCGGTCGCGGGCGCAGAGCGCCCGGCTCGTCGCCTCCTCGTAGGTCCAGGCGTTCAGGATCGCGTCCGGCACCCGGCCGGGCAGGCAGCGCTCGTCGGCCGCCGTGCGGAAGATCACCCGGGCGCCGGCGCGCGCGGTGCGGGTGATCTGCGTCCACAGGGCGGTGAGGTCGGCGTCGGTCATCCAGTCCTGGGCGTCGAGCAGCACGTAGGCGTCGGCGCTGCCTTCGGGGCTGGCGGCGAGGAAGGCGGTCATCGACTGCTGCTCGTAGCGCACCCGGGATGCGCGGGCGCGCACCGCCGCGAAACGGGCCGGCTGCAGGTAGGGCGGCAGCGCGGCGTCGGGGGCCGGGTCGTAGCCGCGCCCGAAGGCCTGCCAGGCGAAGTAGTTGTCCTTGACCGCGACATCGCAGGCCAGCCGTTCCAGCCGGTGGCGCAGCACCGCCACCATGCCGCCGGGCATGTCGTTCGCCAGCGCCCCGTATTGCGCCGGCGGGATGCCGAGGCCGTAGAGCGAGGCCGGCTTGCCGATCAGCCAGCGCACGAACGCCTTCTCGAACAGCGGCGCGATCTCTGCCTCGAAGGCGGCGCGCTGCTCGGCAAGCGTGCGGGCCCGCAGGACCGCGGAGAGGTCGTGGCCGTAGAGCCGGGCGAGGCGATGGCCCGCGCCGATGAACCGCCCGAGCAGGCCGGTGCGGTAGACGTTGGTGGCGAAGGCCGAGATGCGGCGGCGCCCGTCGAGGCCCCTCGCCTCCCAATAGGCCCGCGAGACCGGATCGAGCCGGGGCCGGATCAGGGCGTCGTAGGCGGCGACGTTCTCGGCGGCGTCGGCCCGGCCGAAGAACCGGAAGAACGCCCCGTGGTCCGGCAGCGCCTGCAGGCCGGCGAGCTTGAGGCGCCCGAGCGCCACATGGGCACCGTTGAGGTCCACCGCGCTGACCCGGGCCGGATCGGCGGTGAGGTAGGACAGGACGTTGCAGCCGCCCGATGCGATGGCGACCACATGGTCCCGAGGCCCGAGGGCCAGGGCCTCCATGTCCACCACCGGGTCCTCCCAGATCTGCGGGTAGACCAGTCCGCTGAAGGCCAGGGTGAACAGCCGTTCCGAGAGCCCGGCGCGCGACAGGGCGGCGTTGCGATGCACCGCGCTCGTCAGCCCCAGGCTGGTCTCGCGGCGGATGGCACGTGCTGCACGCGTCATGGAGCGGTCTTCGGTCACGGGGTGAGGCGACTGCCTGATCCGAGCGCCGGTACGTCATCCCCGTGACCGTGCGGTGACGGTCTTCCCCGGCTCGCGCCCGAACGGGGAGCTTTGCCTGTCCGGACCCGGCCGGACAGGACACGATCGCTCCGATCCCGTCGATCGAACGATCGCGGGAGGCGTGCCTGCGCGCCCTGTCCGTTCAGGAAAGGGAGACCGCGCGTCGACAGCCGGACGAAACCGTCATCGACGCGCGTAACGAAGCGCCCTCAGACCGGACGCGGCAGCTGGCAGGCGTCGAGGGCCGCGAGCGCCTTGGCCTTGGCGGAATCGTTGAAGTAGCCGGAGGTGCGGTAGGATTCGAGCTCGCCCCGGTCGAGGGAGGCCAGGGTCTTCTGCGCGTAGCAGCCGCACGGGCGGGCGAGCGCGGTCTCGGGCACGCTCTGGAGGCGGCCCTGCGTCACGACGCAGGCGCGGCTGACGCGGCCGGTGAGGTTGCGCGTCGAGGCGGTCTTGAGCGCCGGGTCGGGCGTGAAGCCTTCGAGGCTCGCCGTGGGGCCGGGCTTGGCGGAGTTGCAGGCGGCGACGAGGGAGAGCAGGCCGGCCGCCAGGAGAAGGCGGCCGGTGCGCGGATGGGCGTAGCGCATGGAGGATATCCGGGTCGGTGGAGCGGGATCGTCGAACGATTCCGCTTTCACGCGCAGAGCCGTGGCGGCGCAAGGGCGACGCCGCCACACCTCCCGGGCAATCGCTCCGTGGGGCGCGATCAGCCGACGATGTCGCCGTCCTTGAAGAACTGCGCGATCTCCATGGCCGCGTTCTCGGCGCTGTCGGAGCCGTGGACGGTGTTCTCGCCCACCGACTCGGAGAAGGTCTTGCGGATGGTGCCCTCGGCGGCCTGGGCCGGGTTGGTGGCGCCCATGATCTCGCGGTACTTGGCGACCGCGTTGTCGCCTTCGAGCACCTGAACCACCACGGGGCCGGAGGTCATGAAGTCCACGAGTTCGCCGAAGAACGGGCGCTCCTTGTGGATCTCGTAGAACGTTTCGGCCTGGGCCTTGGTCATCTGGATGCGGCGCTGGCCGACGATGCGCAGGCCCGCCTTCTCGATCAGCGCGTTGACGGCGCCGGTGAGGTTCCGCTTGGTCGCGTCGGGCTTGAGGATGGAGAAGGTGCGCTCGGTGGCCATGGTCGGTCCGGTTCTGGTCGGTGAGCCGAAAACGGCTTCGGCGCCGGGCTTATAGCCGGCACGCCCCGGTGCCTCAACCCAAGGCCCGAATCGCGCCGAGGCCCGAATCGCGCTCATCATGGCAGGAACGCAACACCGCCGGAAAATCGCCCGAAAGCGATGGCTTCCTGGCGGATGACGGCGCCGGCCCCTCCCGTGGTCCGGCGCTAGCCCCTCATCCAAAGGAGATCCGAGCCATGCGTGTCGCCGTGACAGCCGCCCTCCTCCTCTCCGGCCTCGGTGCCGCCGCCGCGGCACCCGCCCAGGACCCGTCGGGCACCTGGCTCACCGGCGACGGCCGCGCCAAGATCCGGATCGACCGCTGCGGCCCCGGCGCCGCCCAGGTCTGCGGCAAGGTCGTCTGGCTCAAGGTGCCGACCACCGAGACGGGCAGCCCGCGCACCGATCTCAAGAATCCCGATCCCAAGAAGCGCAACCGGCCGGTGCTCGGCCTGCCGCTCCTGGAGGGCCTGAAGCCCGACGACGCCAAGTTCTCGGGCGACATCTACAACATCGAGGAAGGCAAGACCTATCAGGTCAGCCTCGAGCGCGAGAGCGGCAGCGAACTCAGCGTCTCCGGCTGCCTCCTCAAGGTGCTGTGCGGCTCGCAGACCTGGACCCGCGTGCCGGACGTGAACCAGCAGGCGGCCGTCGCCAAGCCCACGCCGTAACCGCCCACGCCGTAACGAGCCGATCCCGGGGCGCCCTGCGCCCCGGCTTGGCACGGAATTCACGCCTCTCCCGCCGCCATCGCGAGGAGAGAGGATCACGTGGCTGCCGACGCCGCCCCTTGCCACGGGATCGTTGCCGAGGCGCGCCTGTCGCCGGCCCGCGAGGCCAGGGCCTGGCTCGCCTGCCGCGCCGAGGCCTTCGCGATCCCGATCGGAGCGGCCGCCGCCGGTCTCGCCCTGTTCAGCCTGTTCGTGCCGGGCCTCGGGCACTCGCCGGCCACCTGCCTCGACCTCGTCTACCGCCGGCTTCGGCTCGCCCTTCGCCCTCCAGAACAGCCTGCAGCGGGCGGCCTCGATCCTGTTCGCGGCCCTGTGCGTGGCCCTGCCCGCCCGGCTCGGGCGCGTGATCATCGGCGGCGAGGGTGCCATCGTCCTGGGCGGTCTCGCCGTGGCGGCGGCCCAGCCCCTGTCCGGTGCACCAGCCGGCGCGGCGATCCCCCCGATGGCGCTGGCGGCGGCCCTGGCCGGGCCCTCCGGATCGCAGCGGTGGAGGCCTGGCGCGCCTATCGCGGCGTCAACCATCGCCAGCCTCTCGATGTCCCGAGGCCGTGACGACGCCGCGCCTAACCCTCCTGCGCCCGTTCGCGCAGCAGATATTTCTGCACCTTGCCAGTGGAGGTCTTGGGCAATTCGCCGAAGACGATGTGGCGGGGCAGCTTGTAGGGGGCGAGCCGCTCGCGGCACCAGGCGATGATCTCGTCGGCGCCGGCTTCGCCCCCGGCCTTGAGTTCGACGAAGGCGCAGGGCGTCTCACCCCATTTCTCGTCGGGCCGCGCCACCACCGCGGCCGCGGCGATGGCCGGATGCTTGAACAGGACATCCTCCACCTCGATGGAGGAGATGTTCTCGCCGCCCGAGATGATGATGTCCTTGGAACGGTCCTTGAGCTGGATGTAACCGTCGGCGTGCTTCACGCCGAGGTCGCCGGTGTGGAACCAGCCGCCGGCGAAGGCCGCCCGCGTCGAGGCCGGGTTCTTGAGGTAGCCGCGCATCACCACGTTGCCGCGCATCATGACCTCGCCCAGGGTCGTGCCGTCGGCGGGCACCGGTTCGAGGGTGTCGGGGTCGCGCACGTCGAGGCCTTCGAGCACCGGGTAGCGCACCCCCTGGCGCGCCTTCTTGGCGGCCTGCTCGTCGGGGGGCAGGTCGTCCCATTCGGCGTGCCAGGCGTTGACCACCGCCGGGCCGTAGCTCTCGGTGAGGCCATAGAGATGGGTGACGGCAAAGCCGGCCTCCCGCATCCCGGCCAGCACCGCCTCCGGCGGCGGGGCGGCGGCCGTGAAGAAGGCCACCCGGTGCGGCAGCGGCCGGCGCTCCTCTGCCGGGGCGTTGACGAGGAGCGACATCACGATGGGCGCGCCGCACAGGTGTGTGACCCCGTGCTCGGCCATCAGCCGGTACATCGCCCCCGCCCTGACCTGGCGCAGGCAGACATGGGTGCCGGCCACGATGGAGAGGGTCCAGGTGAAGCACCAGCCGTTGCAGTGGAACATCGGCAGGGTCCAGAGATAGACCGGGTGCTGCCCGAGGTCCCCCGTGACGACGTTGCCGAGCGACAGCAGGGCCGCGCCGCGGTGGTGGTAGACCACGCCCTTGGGGTCGCCGGTGGTGCCGGAGGTGTAGTTGAGCGAGATCGCGTCCCACTCGTCGGCGGGCATCGCCCACGCGTGGTCGGGGTCGCCCTCCGCCAGCAGAGCCTCGTAGTCGAGGGTGCCGAGGCGGTCCCCGGGGCCGTCGTATTCGGGATCGTCGTAGTCGATCACCAGAGGGGTGACGCCGGCCTTTTCCAGGGCCGGCCCGGCCACGTGGGCGAACTCGCGGTCGGTGACCAGGACCCTGGCCTCGGCGTGGTCGAGGCAGAATGCCAAAGCGGCGGCGTCGAGGCGGGTGTTGAGGGTGTTGAGCACCGCGCCGGTCATCGGCACCCCGTAGTGCGCCTCGATCATGGCCGGCGTGTTGGCGAGCAGCACCGCCACCGTGTCCCCCCGGCCGATGCCGCGCCGCTCCAGGGCCGAGGCGAGCCGGCGCGAGCGGGCGTAGAGGTCGGCATAGGTCCGCCGCAGGGGGCCGTGGATCACGGCGATCCGGTCGGGAAACACCCGCGCCGCCCGTTCGAGGTAGGTCAGAGGCGTCAACGGCTGGTAGTTCGCCGGGACCTTGTCGAGGTCCCGGTCGTAGATCGTCTCGCGGCGCATGGACCCCTCCCGGGCGGTCTTTGGCCGCGACACTATCGCATGGCGCCGCCCGATCAATCGGGAGGCGCCGCCGGACCCCCTTACGGATCCAGCCCCTCGGCCTTGCGCTGGGCCGCACGGCGCCGCTCCACGTGGGCCACCGAGAAGATCGAGGCCTCGTAGAGGAGCAGCATCGGCAGGGCCAGCGAGAGCTGCGAGATCACGTCCGGAGGGGTCAGGATCGCGGCGGCGACGAAGACCAGCACGATGGCATAGCGGCGCTTCTCGCGCAGAAAGGCGGTGTCGATGACGCCGATCTGGCCGAGCAGGGTCAGGATCACCGGCAACTGGAAGGCCAGCCCGAACGCGAAGATCAGCGTCATGATCAGCGAGAGGTACTCGTCGACCTTGGGCAGGAGCGAGATCGTCGCCTCGCCCGGCTCGCCGATCTGCTGCAGGCTCACCGAGAACTGGATGAGCAGCGGCATGGCAAGGAAGAACACCACCAGCGCGCCGAGGAAGAAGAAGATCGGGGTGGCCACGAGATAGGGCAGGAACGCCTTGCGCTCATTCTTGTAGAGGCCCGGCGCCACGAAGGCGTAGATCTGCGTCGCGATCACCGGGAAAGCGAGGAAACCCGCGCCGAAGACGCTGAGCTTGATGTTGGTGAAGACCTGCTCGAGGAAGTGCGTCGCGATCAGCTTGGCGTTGGCCGCACCCACGATGCTGACGTAGGGATAGACCAGGATGTTGTAGATGTGCTTCGAGAAGAAGAAGCACACGAAGAACATCACGATGAAGGCGGCCAGCGACTTGATCAGCCGCGAACGCAGCTCGATCAGATGCTCGATGAGGGGCGCGCGCGAAGCCTCGATGTCGGCTTCGTCGGTGGTGGTGCTCATCGTCACGCGCCCGGGGTCGGAGACGTCGGCCGCGGCGCGACCGGGTCGGTGGAGGCCGGAGCCGGGGCGTCGGATTCCTCGGAGGCCGTCGTCGGGGCCTGCGCGGCCTCGGGGCCGGCCCTGAGGGTCTCGCTCTCGGCCGCCGCCAACTGGGCCGCGACATTGGCGAGCGGCTGCGTGCTCGACTGGGCGTGGCCGCCCTCGACCGCGCCCTTGATCTCGTTGCGGATGGTCTGGACCGGGTCGAACACCGGCCCCATCGTGCCGGCGGACCGCTTTATGCCGTCGACCTCGCGGCGGACCTCGTCGAGCTCGGCCTCGCGCACCGCTTCCTTGAACTGGTACTGGAACTCGCCGGCCATGCGCCGCATCTTGCCGGTGACCTGACCCACCGTCCGCAGCGCCTTGGGCAGATCCTTCGGGCCGATGACGATCAGGGCGATGCCGCCGATCAGCATCACCTCGCCCCAACTCATGTCAAACATGGCGTCGATCGTCCCGTGGGCTCTTCGGCATGGCCCGCCTCACGATCCGGCGGCGACTCCCGACCGACCGCTCGACTCCGTCCATCGTGGGGCGTGCGAACCCGAGTGTCAGCCGACCTTGCGGTCGGCGGCGACGGTGTTGGCCGGGGCCGGCTCGCCCTGGTGCGGGAGCGTGCGCACCGGGTCGGTGGCGCTGACGGGCGTGACCGGCTGGGCTGGGGAAACGGCGGCGGGCGTCTCGTCCTCGGCCATGCCCTTCTTGAAGGCCTTGATGCCCTTGGCGACGTCGCCCATCAGGTCCGAGATCTTGCCGCGGCCGAACAGCAGCATCACGATGCCGGCGACGATGATCCAGTGCCAGATACTCATGCTGCCCATGGCAACCTCCTGCGCCGCGGGCGGAACCCGCGCGGCGGCGTCTCGTGCGATCGGATTGGGGCGAACCTAAGGATCGGACGCCACGAACACAAGAAGCGGCAAAGGCCGCAGGAGCGATCGACGCGGGATGGCGGTACGACCGTGCTTCCCTCAGGCGGCCCGGGTCAGCGCGGCGGCGAAGGCGGCGCGGGCCTGCGCCACGTCGAGGTCGGCGGCCGGGCGCAGGCGCGCCAGGGCCGCATCGGCACGCACGCGGGCCTGCCCGGCGAGCCCCGGCGTCGCCTCGGCCACGCCGGCCATCTCCGCCAGATCGCCGTTGCAATGCAGGGCGACGTCGATCCCGGCCGCGAAGGCGGCCTGCGTCCGCTCGGCGAAGGTGCCGCTGAGCGCGTGCATCGAGAGGTCGTCGGTCATCAGGAGGCCCTGGAAGCCGATCGCGCCGCGGATGATTTCAGCGATCATGCGGGGCGATTGGGTGGCGGGCCGTGCGGGGTCGATCGCGGCGTAGACGACGTGGGCGCTCATCGCCATGGGCAGGTCGGCCAGCGCCCGGAAGGGCGCGAAGTCGTGGGGCTCGAGGCTGTCGCGGTCGGCCTCCACCACCGGCAGGCCCTTGTGGCTGTCGCAGGCCGCGCGGCCGTGCCCGGGGATGTGCTTCATTACCGGCAGGACGCCGCCGGCCATCAGGCCCTCGGCCACCGCGCGGCCGATGGCGACGACGGACGCCACGGTCTCGCCGTAGGCCCGGTCGCCGATCACGTCGTGGGCGCCGGCCACCGGGACGTCGAGCACGGGCGCGCAATCGACGTTGATGCCGACGTCGGCGAGGTCGTGGGCCATCAGGCGCGCACCCAGGCGCGCCACCGTGGCGGCCGCGGCGTCGAGCCGCCCGAAGATCCGGCCCGGCGGGTAGGACGGCCAGTGCGGCGGTCCCATGCGCTGCACGCGGCCGCCCTCCTGGTCGATGAGGATCGGCGCGTCGGCACGCCCGACGATGTCGCGCAGGGACGCGGTCAGGGCGCGGACCTCGTCCGGCGTGCCGATGTTGCGCTTGAACAGGATGAAGCCCCACGGCTGGACCGCGCGGAAGAAGGCGGTCTCCTCCGCCGAGAGGGTCCGGCCGGCACAGCCGAGGATCAGGGCGCGGGTGGTCATGGACTGGGGCTCGCGTCGGGGACTGTCACGAAAGAACACCAGCGCGGCGGGAACGCGCCGCCGCGCAGGTGCGCTCGCTCGTCGGCTCGTTCGAACTTAGTTCTTGGCCACGAAGCACTGGCCGCCCGCGCCCTGGATCTGGCTGCACAGGCTGTTCGCCTCGTCCTTGCCCAGGGGGCCGACGCGGACGCGGAAGATCGACTTGCCGTTGACCTCGGCCTGCCGGATCAGGGGCGGCTGGCCGTTGAGCTGGCTGTACTTGGTCTGCATCTGCCGGAAGGCGGCCTGGGCCTCGGCCTGGCTCGTGCGCACGCCGAGCTGGACGGAGAAGCCGCCGACCGGACCGGAGGTGACCGGGACCGCGGCCGCCGGGGCGGTCTCGGCCGGCAGGGCCGCGACCTTCTGGGCCGGCTTCGGCTTCTGGGCCGGGGCCGGCTGGGCCTCGGCGGTCGTCGTGGTGCCGGCCTCGGGGGCCGGGACCGCGGGCGGGATTTTAGGGCTGCGCGGGCGCAGGGAGGCGGTGGTCGCGGTGCCGTCGTTGCCCGCGCCGGGCATCACCATGCTCGGGATGACCGAGGTCGACGCCGCCCCCGGGGTGGTATCGGCGGCCTGGGCGGGGACGTCGCGCTGCTGGGCCGGCGGCGGGGTGTCGGGCTTGACCGACACCGTGCGCACCCGGCGCGGCTCGCCGAGCGACTCGTTGAGGGTGCCCGGCGTGGCGGTGGCGGGCGTGGCGGCGGATTCCGCCGGCCGCGGCGCGGCGCGGGCCGCCTGGGCCACGTCCACCGGCTGCTCCTCGCGGTTGACGATGCGGATCTGGCCGTCCTTGGCGGTCCGGTCGTAGATCTGCTTGTTCTGGTCGGGGATCTCGACGCCGTCGGCGGTCTTGGGCGCGATCTTGAGGGGGGCCTTGTCGGCCATGATGGTGGGCACGCCTTCGCTGCCGCCGTTGCCGCTCGTGTGCAGGCTGCGCCAGGTCAGCGCCCCGGTGACGGAGACGACGAGGACCGCGAGCCCGGCACCCACCGAGACGAGGCGGCTGCGCTGGCGCGGCTTCTCGGCCGCGGCGTTGCGCGGGGCGGCGCCGTCGTCGGCGAATGCGTGGCCTGCGTCGTCTGCGCCATGGCTACGCGGGTTGCCCTGCGCGTCGTAGCCGCCCTGCTCGACCGAGGCGAGGTACTGGTTGAAGGCGTCCGCCGGCGACAGATCCGGCGGGTGGCCGTAGGTCGGGTCGTAGGGCTGGCCATGGCCGTAGCCGGCCGCAGGGTCCTGCGGGGCGTGACCCTCGGGGGCCTGCGCCTGCAGGGCGTGTGCCGGGGGCTGGTGCGGATGGCCCCCGGAGCCTTCCGCCCGGCGGTCGTCGTAGCGCGCGTCTTCGTAGCGAGCGTCTTCGTAGAACGTCGGCTCGATGCGGCCGCCCTGGGCCTGCTGGTGGCTGGCGGCGCGGGCGTCACGGACCTGCAGCAGCGCCCGGAACGGATCGTCCTGGCCGACGATGCGGGCGAGCTCGGCCAACGGATCGCCCTTGGCCGCAGCCTGTGCCGATTGCGGCGCCGGCTGCTGCAGCTCGCGCTCGAACGCATCGAAGTCGACAGGCGCTCGCGAGGCGTTCGGCGTCATGGCTGCATCCCTCTACACGCGGCGTGTCCTCACCGCATCTCGTCCGGCGCGGTGACGCCCAAGACGCCGAGACCCGAAGCGAGAACGCCCCGCAAAGCCTCGACGAGGGCCAATCTCGCCCGGGTCGAGTTTCTGTCGGTTGGATTAACAAACCGTAATTGCGGCAAGTCTTTGCCCTTGTTCCAGAAACCATGCAGGGAACTGGCCAGTTCGTAGAGGTAGAATGCCACACGGTGCGGCTCGTGCGCCGCCGCCGCCGCTTCGATCACCCGCGGATACTGGGCGACGAGACGCAGGATCTCGGCCTCGCCGGGGTCGGCGAGGAGGGACAGGTCGGCCTGCGCCAGCAGGGCGGCGCGCGAAAAATCCTCGCCGGGCATCGCCTCGCGCGCCTGCCGGAACACCGAGGCGCAGCGGGCGTGGGCGTATTGCACGTAGAAGACCGGGTTGTCCTTGGACTGCTCGACCACCTTGGCGAGGTCGAAATCCAGGGTCGCGTCGTTCTTGCGGTAGAGCATCATGAAGCGGATGGCGTCGCGCCCGACCTCGTCCACGACCTCGGCCAGGGTGATGAACTCGCCCGCGCGCTTGGACATCTTCACGGGCTCGCCCGCCCGCAGCAGCCGCACGAGCTGGCAGAGCTTGACGTCGAGGGTGGCCTCGCCCCCGCTCACCGCCTTCACCGCCGCCTGCATCCGCTTGACGTAGCCGCCGTGGTCGGCGCCGAGCACGTCGATGAGGTCGGTGGCGCCGCGCCGCCACTTGTCGCGGTGGTAGGCGATGTCGGAGGCGAAATAGGTGAAGGAGCCGTCGGACTTCAGGAGCGGCCGGTCGACGTCGTCGCCGAACTCTCGGGTGCGGAACAGGGTCTGCTCGCGGTCCTCCCAATCCTCCGGCGGCTGGCCCTTGGGCGGCGGCAGCCGGCCCTCGTAGACGAGGCCCTTGTCGCGCAGCTCCGCCAGGAGGACGGGGACGGCCTCCTTCAGCGTCGCCTCGGAGAAGAACACGTCGTGGTGGATCCCGAGGCGCGCGAGGTCCCCGCGGATCAGCGCCATCATCGCATCGATGGCCGAGGCCCGCACCACGGGCAGCCATTCGGCCTCGGACTGCTCCAGGAGAGCGCGGCCATGGGTGTCGGCCAGCATCCGCCCCACCGGAACCAGGTAGTCGCCGGGATAGAGCCCCTCGGGCACCGGGCCGACGTCCTGTCCGAGCGCCTCGCGGTAGCGCCGGTGGGCGGAGCGGGCGAGGACGTCGACCTGCGCGCCGGCGTCGTTGATGTAGTACTCGCGCGTCACGTCCCGGCCGGCGAAGGCGAGGAGGTTGGCCAGCGCATCGCCGAACACCGCGCCGCGGCCGTGGCCGACGTGCATCGGCCCGGTGGGGTTGGCCGACACGTATTCGATGTTGACCGGGCCGCCGGCCATCGCGGCGCGGCCGTAGCCGGCGCCCTCCGTCAGGGCGGCGCGCGCCACCTCGTGGAACACCTCCGGCACCAGCCGCAGGTTGATGAAGCCCGGCCCCGCCACGCTCGCCTCGACCACCCGCGGGTCGGTGCGGAGTTCCGCCGCCAGAGCCTCGCCGAGCGCCTTCGGGTTGGCCCTGGCCTCCTTGGCCAGCACCAGGGCGGCGTTGGTTGCGAGATCGCCGTGTGCGGGATCGCGCGGCGGCTCGACCACCACGCGGGACAGGTCGAGCCCCTCGGGCAGGTGGCCGGAGCGGGTGAGCGCCTGCAACGCCTCGCGGACGCGCGCCTCGAAAGTGGCGAAGATGTTCATCGGATGGAGCCGGGGCATGCGGTTGCGACGGACGCGCCGTCATCGTGTCAGGCGCGGCATAGCAAGGGTAGGCGGGGGTGTCACGGCACGCGCCTTGCCGGTCGCCGCCCCACGCTCACCACCGCTTCGTTGCAACACGCCGCTGGTGCGAAGGACGCTGTGAGCGTATGAGTGGATGATGGAATTCGACTGGGACCCGGCAAAATCCGACCTCGTGAAATCCGCTCGCGGCTTCGGGCTCGGGACTGCGGCCAGGATCTTTCTTGGGCGAGTGGTGACCTGGCAGGATACGCGTTGGGATTACGGCGAGGTCCGCATGACGGCCGTGGGCCAGTATGACGGCCGGTTCTACACCGTCGTCTATACGGACCGCGGCGATGTCCGCTGGATCATCACGGCCTGGCTCTCGAACCGTAAGGAGCGCGTGAAATGGTGAGGGTGACATTGGCGGAACTGGCCGCCCGGCCGGCCGACGTGGACCAGGCCAAGCTCGATGCCACCACCGAGGAGGATATCCGGCGCCACATGATCGAGGACGGCTACGACCCCGACGACCCCTCCTACCTGGAGGGGGCCGTCGTCGTCCGGCCGCCGCATAGGGTGCGCGAACGCCTGGGGCTGACGCAGGTCGAATTCGCCCGGCTGATCGATGCGCCGCTCGCGACCCTGAAGAACTGGGAACAGGGCCGCACCTCGGTGCCGCCCTACGTGCGGGTGCTCCTCAACATCCTCGACCGCGAGCCGGAGGCGGCCCTGCGCGCCCTCGGGCGGGCGCCGTCGATCGCCGCGTGACCGGTGGGGACCGGCGGGGCTCGCCCCCGCTCGACCCGGCCGCCGCGATGGCGCGGGCGCTCGCACGCCTGTCCGAACAGGGCTTCGCCGAGGCGGCCCGCAACACCCGCGGCGATTCCGTCTATCTCAAGACCGCCGGCTGCGACCTCGCCCTGCGGGTCTCCAACCACGCCCGGACCCCGAAGCAACGCCGCAACCACCCCGACGCGGTGACGAGCCTCGTCCTGCGCGAACCCAAGAGCGCCGCGCAGGTGGACGACCTCGTGGCGGCGACCCTGCGCAACTTCTTCGCCGAGCGTGCCCGACGCGCGTCGTGAGCCGCGCCGCGTTTCGGACACATCGGCGCGTCACCGTGGGCGCGTCATGCGAGGACGACAGACGATGACGGCCATCCGGATCGCAGGGGGCGCCTGCGGCAGCGGGGCGGGCGCCTACGAGGACGGGCTCTTCACGATGCCCGACGGGACCTCGCGCGGCATTGAGACCGTGGCGAGCCTCGACCTGCCGGAGCCCGCGGCACCGCCCGCCCATTGGAGCGGCGATCTCCTGCGCGGCCTTCAGGGGGCGCTGGCCAGCGCGCAGGCCCTGCCCAAGCCCGTGAGCGTGGCCGCTTCCGCCGTCGGGTTCGGGCTCGGCGCCTTCGAGGCGACGCCGCCCACCACGCTCCTGCGCCTCGCCTTCGAAGACGGTGCCGATGCCGAACTCGCGGTGCGGGCCGATCTCGCCGCCCTGATCGCCCGCGACGTCGCCCTGGTCCGCGCCGCCCTGGAACGGCGGACGCCCCCTGCCCCCGCTGTGCCGGCCGCGGCGGTGGACGCCGATGCCGACCGGGCGACGACGGCGATGTTCGAATACGAGAAGCGCAACGGGCGCCTGCGCCGCGTGGCGCGCAAGGACCCGGCCGAGACCTGATCAGGCGTCCTCGATCAGGCTGACGTGGGCGGCGACCACCTTCCAACCCTCCTCGAAACGCACCCACGTCTGGCTCTGGCGGCCGAGTTTGCCCGGGGCGCCCTCGCGCCGGAACAGGGTCATGGCGGTGGCGGTGTCGCGCCCGTAGGTGGTGATGACGGTGTCGTGGATCGTGCGCGCCAGCCCCTGCGGCGAGCGGGCCCGGCGGAAGGCGCGGATCGCGTCCATGCCGTAGAGGTTTTCCCCGATCCCGTAGCGGATGGTGCGCGGATCGTCGCGAAACAGGTCCTCGAGGGTCGCCACGTCGTTCGCGTCGAGCGCGGCCTCGTAGGCCGCGAACGCCGCCTCGACTTCGGCCTTCACGGCGGGGTCGTCGATCGTCATGGCTGTCTCGTGGTTTCGCCGGTCACGCCGTCGTTCGCGTCCAGGAGGGGAGGATCACGACGGTTGTCAAAGGTCCGCCGCGGGGGCGCTCACGATTCCCTCGCGTTCGAGGTGGCGTGCCACCCGCAGCGCCGATCCTTCCCTCCAGGGGGCGGCGATGACCTGGACGCCGAGCGGCAGGCCGTCGTCCACCCGCACCGGCACCGCCACCACCGGCAGGCCGATGAAGGAGATCGGCTGGGTGAACACGCCGATGTTGGCCCGCACCGGCAGGGTCACGCCGTCGAGGACGAAATGGGTCTGGCCCGATGTCGGCGCCCGGCACGGCGTCGACGGCGCCAGGATCACGTCGACGTCGGCGAAGAGTTCGGCCACCGCCGCGCGGTACCAGCGCCGGAAGCGCTGGGCGCCCTCGACCCAGGGGGCGGGGATCATCGCGCCCGCGATGAGCCGGTCGCGCACCGCCGGGTCGAAGTCGTCCGCCCGGGTCCGCAGCCGGTCGAGGTGGAGGGCGGCGCCCTCGGCGGCGGTGATGAGATAGGCCGCCGCCCTGGCGCGGGCGGCCTCCGGGATCTCGACCCGGCGCGTGACCTTGAGCGCGCCCGCGATCGCCGCCACCGCCGCGAAGGCCTCCGGGTCGCCGCCGGTGGCGAAATAGCCCCCCGCCACGGCGATGCGCAGATCGGCGATCCCGTCGTCGAGCCCCGGCGTCGCGGGCTCCGGCGCGCGGGCGGTGGTGGCAGCGTCCTCGGGGTCGGGGCCCTGCATCGCGTCGTAGGCGAGCGCCAGATCGGTGACGCTGCGGGCCATCGGCCCGAGATGGTCGAGGCTGCCGACGAAGGGGAAGCTGCCGGCCCGCGTCAGCCGGCCATAGGTGGGCTTCAACCCGAAGCAGCCGCAGAAGGCCGAGGGCACCCGGATCGAGCCGTTGGTGTCCGAGCCGAGCGCGATCGGCACGAGACCGGCTCCCACCGCCCCGCCCGAGCCGCCGGACGAGCCCCCCGACATGTGGCCGAGGTCGTGCGGGTTGCGCGTGGCGCCGTCGTGGACGTTCTCGCCGGTGAAGTCGTAGGCGTATTCGCCCATGTTGAGGGCGCCGACCAGGATGGCGCCCGCCGCCTCCATCCGGCGCAGGGTCGCGCCGTCGCGGGCGGCCGGGGGGCGGGCGCGGTTGATCTTCGAGCCCGCCCGCGTCGGCAGGCCGGCGACGTCGATGAGGTTCTTGACCGCGAAGGGCACGCCGGCGAGGGCCCCCGGAACCTCGCCGCGAGCGATGGCCGCGTCGATCGATCCGGCCCGGGCCAGGGCGCGCTCGGCCACGACGTCGGTGAAGGCGTTGACGGTGCCGTCCACCCGCGCGATGCGGGCCAGGGCCGCGGTGACCGCCGCCGTGGCGCTCGTGCGCCGGTCGCGCACGGCCGCCGCGATGGCGTGGCCGTGCATCAGGGCCGGATCGTCGCTCATCCCGTCAGGCCTCGAACACCGGCGCCACCTCGGCCTCGTCGGGCAGCGGGAACGCCGCCACCCGCTCGGCCGCCGCGCTCAGCACCGCGAGGTTGTCGGCGACGCCCGCCGCCCAGGCCGGGTCGAGGGGGAGCCCGAGCAGGCCGGCGGCGGCCTCGACATAGGCGGCGCGCGTCTCGAAGGGTGTCGGTGGCATCGGGGTCCCGGGGCGGCTGTGGCGGCTGTCGTCGCAGGAGCGGCCCCAAGCGAAATCGATGCCGAGCGACCCCCGTTGCGTGAGGACAGCAGCCGAACGGCGATGCCCGCTCACCGCGTTCGAGCTTGGCCGGGAGCGCATCGGAGAGGTCGGGGGCATGGCCCTGCCGCGTGTGCGCCACCAGCATCCCGGCGGCGCGCGCGGCCGCGAGCACGGCGCGGCGCGATGGCCGCCTCGAGAAGCGAGACCTCGTTGACCGGCGTCTCGCCGAAGCCGCCGGGCTCGATGACGTCGCGCCGCATGTCGATGACGACCAGCGCCGTGGTGGCCGGATCGATGGCCAAAGGCGCGGGCTGCGCGGCGAGCGTAACGGTCTTGGCGGGCCCTTCACATCGGGGGCTGACGCCGGGCGAATCGCCAGGCCGTGCGCGATCATGTCCGCAGGGGCCCCGATTGCGGCGCCCACATCGTATTCCGCCCAGTATCGATCGGTGGCAGATCGCGTCGGCGCCGGTGGCTGTTCAGCGACGCGCCCGCTCGACCGCTTCCGCGCGGCGAGGACGGACGATGCGGTCCCGGGCCACGGCGCGGATCGCGGCGGGGGCTGCGTCCACGGTCTCGAACGCATCCTCGACGATGCTCATGTGGACCAGCATGGCGGCGTTGGCGGCGGCGGCATCCCGGGCCAGCACCGCCCGCACCACGGCGCCGTGTTCGCTGTGCGACCGCGCGAGGCGGCCCTCGGCCTGGAACTGCGCCCGGCGGAACGGTGTCAGGCGCCGCTGCAGCGACCGGGCGATCTCTTCCACCACGCTGTTGTGGGTGCCCATGGAGAGGAGCGCGTGGAAATCCCGGTTGGCGGTGATGTAGCCGTCGCGGTCGCCGGCCGCGGCCAGGGGCGCCATGCCCTCGTGGAGGTCGCGCAGGCGGCTGCGCTCGGCGGCCGTCATGCCGAGGGCGGCCAGGCGCGCGCAGGTCGCCTCGATCTCGGCGGTGGCGACGAACAGCATGTCGAGCCCCTCCGCCGTGATCGTGCGGACCGTGGCGCCCGTGCGCGGGCGCAGGTCGATCAGGCCGCTGCCGCTGAGGAGGCGCAGGGCGTCCCGCACCGGGGTCCGCGACACCCCGAACCGCTTGGCCAGCACCTGCTCGTCGAGGTGCAGCCCCGGGGGCAGGTCGCCCGAGAGGATGGCGGCGGCGATCTCGTCCGCCAGGCGTTCGGCGCGGGTCTGGGGCGCGGGCACCGGGATCTCGGGCTGGAGGACGGGAATGCGATCCGGCCGCGACCCGCTCTCGGAGCGCTGCGCCGGTTGCCCGGAAGCGGGCGTGTCGCGGGGGCCCTTAGACCGTGTTTCGGCCACCGCCGCAACGTGGGCGGGTGTTCCGGCCGCGCCGTCCCGCGTTCGGGCACCGCGCCGGAGCCTATCCGGCGTCGGCGCGCATCGGGGGGCAGACATCCGCTTTCCTGGGCAGACGACGCTCAGGCATGGCGCGAACCGGTCTCCGAGACGCTCGTCGGCCCGTGGCGAGCGGACGGCCGGGTCCTGCCGTCCGGGCTCGGCTCGGTGAGGGTCGCGGGCGGGATCGGGGTCTTGTCGCCGATTTGCATCGCGCGTTCCGCGCGAGGTCCGGCCGCGAGCCGGGCGCGTCCGCTGGCATATCGGTTGCTGCTGTGCCGGCACAAGGGCCCCACCAAGCCCCCGGGGGACGGCCGATGACCCATCGATTTTCCCGCTTTCCGATGGCCACCGCGATGGCGCCGTTCACGGTTCCGGCCCTGGCGTCCGATCTCGCGCCGCCGTCGGTCCCGTCCTCGTTCTTCCTGTTCTCGGACACCCAGGTCGGCGACCGCCGGGTGATGGATTCCCGCGAGCCCGGGGTCCCGGCGACCAGGGGCAACTCGCTGAACGGGCGCAGCATTCTCAAGACCGTCCTCACCATCGGCCATGCCAACGCCGGGGCCTACGGCACCGACGTCGTCTCCCTCGACATCCCCCGGTCCGGCTCGCAGGAACCGAGCGGCTACGCGTTCCCGAACCTCGACATCCAGACCGGCATCGGCGCGACGGAAGCCTGCGGTCTCCACCGCGCCACCCTGAGCGGCAACGCGCTCACCGGCCCCGAGGCCTTCGCCCTCCCCGGCTTCGTCGAGGACGTCTCGCTCTCCTACGGCACCGATCTCAACTCGAAGAACACCAGCTTCGGTTCCGAGAAGCACCTCGTCGTCGCCGGGCTGAACGTCGCCTTCGACGTGCCGGCGGGCCTCCGCGACCTCGCGGTCCACGCCTCCAGGGAGTTCAACCGCAACGGCACCGTGCCCCTGCCGGCCCGCGATACCAAGTTCGACGCCATGCCCGAGCTCGGAATCGTCTACGGCCAGCCCGACAAGGTCGACGTGTTCGTGGGCTTCCAGTATTGGCGCAACAAGTTCGGCAACGACGCCGCGCGGCTGCCCGGCTCCGAGGAGACGACCGCCCCGGCGGGCGTGTCCTTCCACGTCTTCTGAGGGGCCGGCAGGGCATCGCGCGGATGGCATCGCGCGGATGGCATGAGGGGGATGGGATGGACGACGTCGGCATGAAGTCGGGCCGCACCTGGATCAGGAACCCCCTCGCCATCCTCGCCGAGGACGCCGGCGGCGGCATCGTCGTCGAGGGCACCCGCATCGTCGAGCGGGTGGCCGCGGGCGCGAGCCCCGCCGCGCCGGTGGACGAGACCGTCGAGGCCGGCCGCCACGTGGTGATCCCGGGCCTCGTCAACACCCACCACCACTTCTTCCAGACGCTCACCCGCGCCCATCCGGTGGCGATCAACAAGCCGCTGTTTCCCTGGCTGCAGGCCCTCTACACGGTCTGGGACAAGATGGACCCGGAGGCGTTCCGCCTCGCGACGCGGCTCGCCTACACCGAACTGCTCATGTCCGGCTGCACCACGGCCGGGGACCACCACTACCTGTTCCCCAAGGGCCTGGAGAGTTCCGTCGACATCCAGGTCGAGGAGGCGCGCGGCCTGGGCATCCGCGCCGTCGTCACCCGCGGCTCCATGAGCCTGTCGGTGAAGGACGGCGGCCTGCCGCCCGAATGCCTGACGCAAAGCGACGACACCATTCTCGAGGACAGCGAGCGCGTGCTGCGTCTGTTCCACGACACGAGGCCCGGCGCGATGGTGCAGATCGGGCTCGCCCCGTGTTCGCCCTTCAACGTCACCAAGCGTCTGATGCGCGAGAGCGCGGCGCTCGCCGAGCGCCACGACTGCCGCCTGCACACCCACCTTGGCGAGACCCTCGACGAGGACCGCTACTGCCTCGAGGCGTTCGGCCAGCGCCCGGTCGACTATCTCGAGGAGGTCGGCTGGATGACGAACCGCGTCTGGCTCGCCCACGGCATCCATTTCAACGACGCCGAGGTCGCCCGCCTCGGGCGCGCCGGGGTCGGGGTCTGCCACTGCCCGACCTCGAACATGACGCTGGCGTCGGGCCAGTGCCGCACCTGCGAGCTCGAGGCCGCCGGCAGCCCGGTGGGGCTCGGCGTCGACGGCTCGGCCTCCAACGACAATTCCAACCTGATGGAGGGCGTGCGCCACGCCCTGATGATCAACCGCCTCACCTACGGGGCCGAACGCGTCACCCATCTCGACGCCCTGCGCTGGGCGACGGAAGGGTCGGCGGCCTGCCTCGGGCGCGCCGACATCGGCCGGATCGAGGAGGGCCGCGAGGCGGATCTCGCCTTCTTCACCCTCGACGAACTGCGGTTCTCGGGCGCGCACGATCCCCTGGCGGCGCTGGTCCTGTGCGGCGCCCACAAGGCCGACCGGGTCATGGTCGCCGGCCGCTGGCGGGTGATCGACGGCCAGCCGCTCGGCATCGAGACGGGCCGGCTGCGCGAGGCCCACACCCGCCTCGCCCATAGCCTGTTCGGCACGGCCTGAGGGTGGAGGCCGCGGCACCGGTGCCCGGTCGCGACGGACCGGTGCAGCTGTTGGCCGCCAACGACCCGTCGACCACGAGAACGGGGCCGGTAAGTCCATCTGGCCGGCAAGTCCATCGGGGCCGGCAAGTCCACGCCGACGAAGGTCCTCCATGGGCTCCTCGAACCTACGGAAGGGGGGCGTCACCCATCCGCGCCGAGCCCGCGCAGGGTCGCCAGCAGGACGCGGGCGCCCGCCTCGATGTCGGGCAGGCTCGCGAACTCGGCCGGGTTGTGGCTGATGCCGCCGCGGCAGCGCACGAAGACCATCGCCACCGGCGCCAGCGCCCCCACCGCCATGCCGTCGTGCCCCGCCCCGCTCGGCAGGCGGAACACCGGATGGCCCTCCGCCGCCATCGCCGCGGCGATCCGCTCGGCGAGGGCCGGGTCGCAGGGCACGCTCGGAGCGTCATGGGTCGTGCGCCAGGCGAGGGCCAGGCCACGCTCGGCCGCGATGGACCGCCAGGCCGCCGCGATGTCGGCGAGCGCGGCCGCACGCTGGCCGTCGTCGGGCGCGCGCAGGTCGAGGCTGAAGGCGACCCGGCCGGGGATGACGTTGACCGCGCCGGGGCTGGCGGTGAGGCTCCCCACCGTGCCGACCAGCCCGGCCTCGCCGCGGCAGCGCGCCTCGACGGCCAGGATACAGGCGGCGGCCCCAGCGAGCGCGTCGCGCCGCCCGTCCATCGCCACGGTGCCGGCGTGCCCCGCCTCACCCTCCAGGGTCGCGGCCAGACGGGTGGCGCCGCTGATGGCGGTGACGAGCCCGACGGCGAGGCCCGCCCGTTCCAGGGCCGGACCCTGCTCGATGTGGAGTTCGAGATAGGCGAGGATCTCGGATCGGCGGCGGGCGGCCTCGTGGAACCGTTCCGGGTCGAACCCGGCCGCCCGCAGCGCCTGCGCGATGGTGATCCCCTGCCCGTCCGGGCAGGCCAGCTTGTCCGGGTCGAAGGTGCCGGCGAAGGCCCGGCTGCCGATCAGGGTCGCGTCGAAGCGGGTGCCCTCCTCATCGGCGAAGCCCACCACCTCCACCGCGAAGGGCAGGCGCGCGCCGGAAGCCGCCAGGGCCTCGACGCAGGCGATGCCGGTGACGACGCCGAGGGGGCCGTCGTAGCGTCCGGCGTCGCGCACCGTGTCGAGATGCGAGCCGATCACCACGGCGGGGCTCCCCGGCACCGGGCCCTCCAGGCGGCCGATCACGTTGCCGGCGGCGTCGACGCGCGCGCTCATTCCGGCCTCGCGCATCCAGCCCATGACGAGGGCGCTGGCGCGGGCCTGTTCGGGGGTGAGGTAGAGGCGGGTGATGGCGCCGGGCTCGGCGCTGATGGCGGCCAGCGCGTCGAGGCGCGCCTGGATGCGGGGAGCGAAATCCACCGGTGTCAGCTCCCGCGATAGGTCTGGTAGCTCCAGGGCGTCGCCACCAGGGGCACGTGGTAATGCCCCTCCGGCTCGGCGACCCCGAAGCGCAGGGGCACGACGTCGAGGAACGGCGGCTCGGCCGTGTCGAGGCCGAGCCTGCGAAAATGGTCGCCGATGTGGAAGCGCAGCTCGTAGGTGCCGATCGGCACCGGCCGGCCGCCGATCAGGGGCGCGTCGGTGCGCCCGTCCGCGTTCGTGACCGCACGCGCCACCAGCACCGTCTCCTCGGCCGAGACCCATTCGAGGAGGTCGACGGCGACACCGGCGGCGGGCCTGCCCCGCACCGTGTCGAGGACGTGGGTCGAGATCCGGCCGGTGGTCCGCAAGGGGCCCTCGCCCGTCACCAGCGCGTCGAGCCGGATCGCGGCGATGCGCAACACCTCCGTGAGCGCGGTGGCGCGTTCGGTGGCCGCGTCCGAGGCGACCCGGGCCGCGAACGACCGCAGCAGCGAGGCGCGGCCGTGGCGCCTGACGCAGAGGATGAACGGAAACCCGAATGTTTCGCGGTAGGCGGCGTTCAGGGCCTCGAAGCGGGCGTATTCTGTCGGCGAGAGCCGGTCGAGCCCGGCGGCGGCCTGTTCGGCGATGGAATCCGTGGCGATGGCGCCCTCCCGCGCGGCCCGGCCGGCGAGTTCGGGATGGCCGCTGAGGAGCGCCAGCCGCGAGGACTCGGGCGCCGCCTCCACCGCCCCGCGCATGCCGGAATACAACGCCTCCACCGTGGCGTAGGGCCGGCCGGCGGCGGCGGCCTCGGCCACCCAGGGGGCGTGCTCGAACACCGCCCCGAGGGCGGTCACGAAATCGGGCAGGCTGGCCCGGTTCAGGGCATCGAGCGAGAGGGTCATGAGGCTCCGCCATGACGAGGACGGCCGGGCCGCGCCCGCCGACGCCAGCCCTTAGCAGGCTCCGCGCCACGGGGCGCCTGTTCGGGCTTGTGTGATCCGGATCACGGAAGGGGCGCCGATCGCCGGGCATGGTCCCCTCATGCCGGTCGACCGACCGGCCGACACGAGGAGAGCGCGATGTTCGACTTCAACCGCGATTACACCACCCAGCTCACCGGCGCGCAGCTCAACCTGATCCAGCGCTTCTTCGACGACCAGGACCGGACCGGCTTCCAGAACCTCGACGACGACCGCGACGTGCTGTTCCTGGCGCCGTCCACCCGCTCGCTCTTCATCAACGCGCAAGGGGGCAACGACATCATCGACATCGGCTCCACCTCGAGCGCGGCCCAAGCCGGCCACACCGTCTACGGCGGCACCGGCAACGACACCATCCAGCTGGGCTCGGGCAACGACACCGTCTACGCCGGCTTCGACGACGACAGCGTCGAGGCCGGGCTCGGCAACGACCTGATCTACGGCGGCCAGGGCAACGACTACCTCGTGGGCGACTCGCTCGTCTTCGTGGCCGGCGGCAACGACACCATCTCCGGCGGGAGCGGCAACGACCGCATCATCGGCCTGCGCGGCGCCGACGACATGACCGGTGGCTCGGGCGCGGACACCTTCATCTACTTCAACCACCTCGAATCGGCCTCGGGCGCCCGCGACGAGATCTTCGACTTCAACCGGACCGAGGGCGACAAGATCGACCTCCACGCCATGGATGCCGACCTGACCCGGGCCAACAACCAGGACTTCACCTTCTCGACCACCGGTCCCAGCACGGCCGCCGGCTCGGTCTGGGCCACCGGCTCGGGCACCGACTGGACCGTCTTCGTCAACGTCGACGGCGGCGCCGCCGACATGGCGATCGACGTGACCCTGGCGGGCGGCACCACCGACCTCGCGCGGGGCGACTTCATCCTGTGAGACGGTTTCCGCTCGAATCAAGCGGGACCCGTCTCACCGAGCCCGCGCGGCGCCTGAGCGAAGCCCATGTCCGCATCACGAAGTGATCAACCGGAAATGGGATGAGGAAGCCAGCGTGAGGGCCTGGCCGCGGCGGATCGCTCCGCCGCGGCCAGGCTTGTTATGTGAATCCCTGGCATAGGGATTGCTCGACCGCCGCGAGGAGGGCCGGGTCGCCGGGAGGGTCCGACACGTGAGCGCTCACCCCTCCGACGCCGGCGCCGGCACCATCACGAAGGTGCCCCCCGCCACCCTCGGGCTCCTCGGTCTGCAGCATGGGCTGGCGATGGATGCCGGCGCGGTGGCGGAGCCGCTCATCGTCGGGCGGGCGTTGGGGCTGGCGCCCCCGAGCAGGCTCGCCGAACATCGGCCTCGTCGGGGTCACCGGCGTGCGCGCATCCTCGGCGCGGTGGATTATCGCGGCCAACCGCAACAACCTCTTCATCGTTGCGGTTTCGGTGGGCTTCGGCCCGATCCCGCTGGTGGCGCCGAACTTGTTCAAGCGGATGCTGCATCCGCTGCTCGAATCCGGCATCCTGCTCGCCGCGATCTGCGTCGACGTCCTCACCCTGTTCTTCGACGGGCTGGGCGACACCGCCTCGGCCCGGGCGGAGCCGATCCACGTCGCCCATGCCGCGTCGCCCATGCCGCGTCGCCCATGCCGCGTCGTCCATGCCGCGTAGGCCCGAGGGCGACCGACCGATCGAACGAGGAACCGACGATGGCACTGACGGCGTCGCGATACGGCAAGGGACGGGTGCGGGTGATGCGGCTCGCCCGCGACGGCGACCACCACACCCCGCGCGAGCTCACCCTCGAGGTCCTCATGACCGGCGCCTTCGACCGCGCCTGGACGGACGGCGACAACCGCACCTGCGTCGCCACCGACAGCGTCAAGAACATCGTCAACGTGACGGCGGCCAAGCACGTGGAGGCCGAGGCGGAAGCCTTCGGCGGCCATGTGGCGCAGGTGTTCCTGGACACCTACCCGCAGGTCTCCGAGATCTCGGTGGAGGTGCGCGAGACCCGCTGGCTGCGCCATGCCGTTTCCGGCACGCCGCACGGCCACACCTTCACCCTCGACGGGAACGGCGTCGGCTACGTCAAGCTGGTGGCCGACCGCTCCGGCTCGGTGCTGCAATCGGGCCTGCGCGGCTACACCTTCATGAAGACCACGCAGTCGGGTTGGGCGGACTTCGTCGACGACGGCTACCGGACGTTGGCCGATACGAGCGATCGCATCGCCGCCACCAGCATGGACGCGACCTGGACATGGTCCGACGTCCCCGCCGACACCGTCGCCACCAACGCGCGGGTACTCGCGATCCTCGTCGCGGTGTTCGGCACCACCTACAGCCCGAGCGTGCAGGACAGCATGTACCGGATGGGCGAGGCGGTGCTGGCGGCGATCCCCGAGATCGCCGAGATCCGGTTCGCGATGCCCAACAAGCACTACATCCCGATCGACCTCTCGCCCTTCGGCCTCGCCGGCGACGGGCGGGTGTTCCTGCCCACCGACGAGCCGCACGGGCAGATCGAGGCGACGGTGGGGCGGTCGACCGAGGTGTGAGCGCCGTGTGACTTGGGCTTCAGACCCGCGTGTCGACCACGGTGAGCAGCACCGTACCGTAGTGGCAGGCGGTGGCGGCCAGGACGAAGGCGTGCCAGATCGCGTTCTGGTAGGGCAGGCTGCGCCAGACGTGGAACACCACCCCGAAGGAGTAGAGCAGTCCGCCGGCGGCGAGCAGCCGGAGGGCGTCCGGGGTGAGCACCGCGATGATCGAGTCGTAGGCGAGCACGCCGCTCCAGCCGAGCATCAGGTAGAGGCCGATGGCGACCCGGTCGAAGCGCCCCGGCATCAGGAGCTTGAGGGCGATGCCGACGCCCGCCACCAGCCAGATCGCGGCGAGCAGCGCCCATGCCGAGGAGCCGGTGCCCACGAGGGTGACGAGGGGCGTGTAGGTGCCCGCGATCATCAGGTAGATCAGGGCATGGTCGGCCCGGCGTAGCATCCACTTGCGCCGGCCCACCGGCCACATGTTGTAGGTGGCCGAGACCCCCAGCATCGACACCAGCGCGGCGGCATAGACCACCACGGCGGCCCACCCGGCCCAGCCCAGCGGCTCCATGGCCGCCAGCATCACGACGGCGATGGCTCCGGCCAGACCCAGGGTCACGCCGATGACGTGGATCGCCCCGTCCGCAAGGGTCTCCCCGCGGGTGTAATTCCATTTCAGGTCCGCGGGACGACCGTCTTCCGCCAGGAACATCGTGGAGCCTTCCCTGTCGCCACCGCGATCCGCGACGGCGAGGCTTAACCCCCGGCCGTCGCGTGGTAGGAGCTTAACCGTGGAGGGCGCGACCCCGTTCCGGCGTCGGACTACGCGGGATGGGACAGCCGGCGGATAAACCCGCGTCATGGTGAAGCGCGCCCTACGGAGCGCGGATGTCGCCGCCTGGCGGCGCCGAGTCTAGCCCGCGATGAGCGTGGGATAGCGGCTGAGGATGACGGCCGCCCAGGCGACCCCGAGCATGCCCGTCAGGGCGATCGCGGCGCGGCGCGACAGCCGCTCGCGCGACTTCGTCGGGCGGACGTGGCGACCCTCGGCGGCGGTATCCCGGTTCGGTTCGACGGTCTTCAAAGGCTGTTCTCCATCCGGTCCGGTTGTGGCCGAGTGGGGGAGGAACGCCGTCGTGTCCGGTCGGTTCGCCGCGTTGCGATAAGCGTGTGCGCTGCGGCACTCACGATTCGTCGAGACGCCGAAAGATCCGAAAAGCCGCGGTATCCTGCAGGATTAGGCGGCGATCTTCATCATCTGCATTATCGTGCGGCGCCGAGATACTCGAACCCGAAGGCGGGGCTCGCCGCACCGGTCGGGACCGGCCTCGCCGCCTGGGCCACGGTGAGCCGGGCATGGACGACGGCCATGATCAGCACCACCATCGCAAAGACCTGGTGGGACAGGCCCGCCCAGAGGGGCACCGCCAACAGCAGCGTCGTCACGCCGAGGACGGCCTGCGCGAGGACGAGGCCGGCCACGGCCCAGGCCCGGCGGGCGATGCCGGTGCCGGGCCTGCGCCACGTCGCGTCGATGGCATGGACGAAGGCGAGGGCGAGGAGGAGATAGGCCGCGATGCGGTGGTCGAACTGCACGAGGGTGACGTTGTCGACGAAGTTCTCGAACCAGGGCGTCACCGCGAACAGCATGGACAGCGGCGGAACGAACAGGCCGTCCATGGTCGGCCAGGTGTTGTGGACAAGGCCGGCGCGCGAGCCCGCCACGAGGCCGCCGAGCGCGATCTGGACCAGGACCAGGGCGGCCACCGCATAGGCGCCGTTGCGCAGGCCCGCCGGTGCCGGCTCCGGCGCCCGCTGCCGCAGGCCGGTGGCGAGCCAGACCAGCACCCCCAGGATCAGGCTGGCCGTGGTCAGGTGCAAGGTGAGCTTCAGGGGCGCCACCGCCGTCATGCCGGGCTGGAGGCCGGAGGCGACCATGATCCAGCCGATCGCACCCTGCAGCCCGCCGAGCGCGCCCAGGGCGAGGAGGCCGAGGCCGAGGCGGCGGTCGAGGGCGCCGCGCCACCAGAACCAGGCCAGCGGCAGGAAGAAGACCAGGCCGAGGACGCGGCCGAGCATGCGGTGGCCCCACTCCCAGGCATAGATCACCTTGAAGTCGGCGATGCCCATGCCCTGGTTGAGGATCTGGTACTGGGGGGTGCCCTTGTACTTGTCGAATTCCGCCGCCCAGGCCTCCGCCGAGAGCGGGGGCACCGCGCCGGTCACCGGCCGCCACTCGGTGATCGAGAGGCCCGATCCGGTCATCCGCGTGGCGCCGCCCACGGCCACCATGCAGACCACGAGGGCGGCCAGCAGGATGAGCCAGGCGCGCACGCCCCGGTACCGGCCGGGCGTGTGTGCGGTGGACGCCTCGCTCAGGATCATCGCGCGGGATCTCGTCTGACAGGGGGGCCGAGCCTATGGGTCGCCAGTTAAGGAGCCCGCGTCCGGCCGGCAACGTCCGGCGGTGCCGCACCCGGGATGCGGCGGCGGGCGACGTTGCCACTGCCCGCGTCGGGTTCTAGGCAGGAGCCGTCCTCGATTCCGACGGTAGGAACAGCCCGATGCGCCGCCGCACCCGCACCCTGATCGGCACGGTCGCGATCCTCGGGTTCGTGATCGTCTATGCGCCTTTGGCCATGGCGCTGGCCGACAGCCGCATCTCGCAGACCCCGGCCCCGGTGCAGACGGTGCTCTATTGCATCCTCGGCATCGCCTGGATCTTCCCGCTGATGCCGGTGATCCGCTGGATGGAGCGCCCGGACGCCGATCCGAGCCCGTAGGACGCCGACGGTCCGGCTCGGGGCCGCGCCGGGATTTCGCCTTACTCCCCCGGCAGAGGGGGCGCCCGACGGTCTCGCAACAGGACCTCGCACGGCCGGGGACGTCGCGGTGGCGACGCGATCCCCTCGCGCCGGGTCGTTCCCGAAGGTCGCTCCACCGCTTCATGCCTCGTCTCAGCCCGTTTCCCGTCGTCCTCGCCCTCGTCCTCGTGCCGGTGCTCCATCACCCAGTCGCGGCGCAGGCCGGCCCGCGCTCGGCCTCCGACTGCGAGCGGCTCAAGAACGACCTCGCCTACAACCAGTGCCTGTCGATGTTCGGGCCGGCCGCCCGGAACGTGGCCGGAGGCGCCGCCGCGCCGAGCGAAGGGGCGGCCTCCACCGGAACGGCCATCACCGCCATGCCGCCGGCGATGCCGCCCGCCGTGGCCACGGCGGGGTCGTCTGCCGACGAGGCCGCGCCCGAGGCCCGGCGTGGCCGGCGCCACCGGCGCGGGTCGTATGCGCGGGGCGGACGCCAGAGCGCGACCTTCTCGGTGGGCGGCGGCGAGAACCGGTCGTATCGCCGCTTTCGTCGCCGACGCTGAAACCCTCACGTCACGTCACGTCGAGGCGCCGGCCGCGGTTCCAGGCCAGGAAAGGCACGCCCGAGAGCAGGGCCTGCAACGCCGCCTCGTTCTGGTGCCAGCCGTTGACCGAGACCCGCGGCAGCGCGTGCAGGTGCCGGGCGTGGCCCGCGAACAGATGGCCCGGCCGGGTCGTCACCGCGGTGGCGAAGCCGAGGTCGCGGGCGATGGCGAACTCGCGTCCTCCCGCCGAGGTCCTGTCGCCGACCGGGTAGGAGAGGTGTCGCACCGGCCTTCCCAGCCGCGCCGCGATGCGGTCGCGCCCCTCCCCGATCTCGAAGGCCGCGCGCCGCTCCGGGTGCTTGGCCAGCATCGGGTGGCTCACCGTATGCGCGCCGACGGTCACCGCCGGGTCCTCGGACAGGCGTGACAGCTCGGGCCAGGACAGGCAGAGGTCGCCGGCCGCGGAACCGGCCGCGATTCCCGCCTCGGCGCAGAGCGCCGCGATCCGGTCGAGCAGCCTGTCCTCGGGGCCCGCGCGCAGGCGGCGATAGACCGCCTCGAAGGCGGCCGTCTTCTCGTCGGCGTTCCGTGCCGGCAGGTCGAGGCCTGTCGCGTCCCGGTCGTCGCCGGCCAGCCGGACCCGGTCGAGGCGCGCGATGGCGCGTTCGAGCTCGATCCACCACAGCCGTCCCCGCCCGTCCGCGAAGTCGCTGGTGACGAACAGGGTCCAGGGCGCCCCGTGGCGTGCCAGCACCGGGGCGGCGTGATCGCGCGTGTCGCGATAACCGTCGTCGAAGGTCAGGACCGCGAAGGGGCCGCCACCGGCGGCGAGCCGTTCCGGCACCGCGTCGAGGCCGACGATGGCGAACCCCTCCGCCTCCAGCCGCACCAGCACCCTGTCGAGGAAGTCCGGCGTGATCGTCAGGAGGCGGTTGGGCGCATAGGCCCCCGGCGGCTCGGGGCGGACGTGGTGGAAGGTCAGGATCACGCCGGCGCCGCGGGCGAGCGGGCGCAGCCAGCGGTCGGCGCCCGTCGCGGCGATGGCGCGAAAGCCGGCCGCCAGCAGGCGGTGGCGGGATGCGGTCATCGGTGATCCTCCCCCTGCCGGCGTTCGTGGCGATGCCGCCGGCCGCGGTCCCCTCGGCGGACCGGCGCTCGGCTCGTCCCATTCGGCCGGGACGGCGTGGATCCCGAGAGTGCCGGGAAAAGCGGCAAGGTTTCGTTACCCACGCGCGCCGATCGGGGATTGCCTTCCGGCCGCCTTCAACCGTGGTTTACGCTCGGCATCCTAGAGACTGAACGACCCGATCCGGCGATATCGTGCCGGATGATCGGGGGGGAGTGGTTGTCATGGCGGCTCTTGTCGATGATCTGGCCCAGGCAGACATGATCCACGCGTCGATCCGGTCGGCCCTGCGGTTCGAGGTCCATCGCGACCTGTCGGCGGTCGAGGCCCTGTGGCGCGGGGTCGAAAGCGACCCGGCGGTCCTGGCGACGCCCTACCAGCGGTTCGACTGGGTCGCGGCCTTCTGTGCGGGCGCCTCGGCGGCGGATGCCGAGCATCGGGCCGGGGCCGTGCGGATCGTCGTGCTGCGCGACCGCGCCGGGCGCGTGCGGATGATCCTGCCGTTATGGTGCCGGCGCGAGCACGGCGCCGTGATCGCCCGCGTGGTCGGCGCCGCCCATGCCAATTTCCACATGCCGCTGTTCGCCTCGCCCGAGGCGGCGGCCCTGGCCGGGCCCGAGGTCGTCGAGGCCCTGCGGGCGGCCGGGGCGCAGGCCGGCATCGACGCCTACCTGCTCGGCTATCAGCCCCGGCACTGGGACGGGGTGGCCAACCCCCTCGCCCAGTGCAGCGAGCCGGCTCCCAGCAACGCCTACGGCCTGAGTCTGGGGACCGACGCAGATGCCGAGGCCACCGTGCGGCGGGTCTTCAGTGCCGACGCCCGCAAGAAGCTGCGCGGCAAGGAGAAGAAGCTCGTGGACGCGGTCGGCCCGATCGGCTTCAGCGTCGCCGCGACGGCGGACGAGGCCCGCGCCATCCTCGATGCGTTCTACGCGCAGAAGGCCGCCCGCCTCGCCACCATCGGCGTCTGCGATCCCTACGTGGTTCCCGGCATCCGGCACTTCCTCGCCCGGGCGGTGGGGGCGGTGCCGGGCCTGGAGGACCGGACGGCCATCGAGGTCTGCGCCCTGGTGGCACGGGGCGACGGCCGGATCCTGGCGACCTTCGCGGGCGCCGTGGACGGCCGGCGCTACAGCGGGATGATGACCTCGTTCGACCAGGACCCGGCCCTGGCCCGCTTCAGCCCCGGGGACATCCTGCTCCAGCACCTGGTGCGGTATCAGGCGGAGAGGGGACGGCGGGCCTTCGACCTCGGGGTCGGAGAGGCGCGCTACAAGGCCAGCATCTGCGACGAGACCATCGAACTGCGCGAGGTGGCGATCCCTATCACCCTGCTCGGCCGGCTCGTCACCGCCCAGGCGGTCGGGCGCAACCGCCTCAAGCGGCGCATCAAGGCGAGCCCGCGCCTTTTTCGGATCTTCCGCCGCCTCGGCCGCCTGGTGCGGCGGCCGACCGACCGCGCCGCCTGACGGCCGGGCGGATCAGGCGGCCGAGAGGCGCAGGCCCAGGTCCGTCTTCTCGGCGGAGTCGGTCTCGGCGGGGACCGCCGGGCGGTCCTGCGCCACCACGACGAGGGCGGCGCCGGCATCCTCGGCCCGGGCGTAGAGATCGACGAGGGCGGGATCGTGCGCCTCGGCATTCGAGGCGATCACCACCGCCGTCGTCGACCCGATGCAGGCGGCCATGATCTCGCGGGCGGGCCAGCCGCGGGCGGCGTCGATCCGGCAGACCACCCAGGCATAGGCCTCGTCCAGGGCGTCGAGGGTGATGGTGAGGGCCAGGGGCTCCTCGATCAGGATCTCCGCCGGGATCGAGCCGCGGGCGATGACGTGGAGGCGCGAGCCGGGAATCGGCTGGATCGCATCGTGGAAGGCGACCTCGCCGGCCACGAGGTCGGTGACGCCGGGCTCGTCGAGGTCGTCGCCGGGCCCGTTGAGATCGACCACCAGGGTGCGGCTGCCGGAGGCCGAGAGGGTCGCGGCCAGGGTCTGGGCGAGGCTCTCCTCGCCGCCCTCCCCCGTCTCGACCACGACGACGCGCGGACCGGTGTGGCCCTCGCCGCCCTCCCGCAGGCGGGCGACGAGCAGGTCGAGCTGGAAGGCGGCGTCGGACCGGGCCGGGGCGGCCTGCGGGGCGGCGGGCTCGTCCACGGCCGCGGCGGGGGCCTCCTCCGGTGCGGCAGCGGGCGGCGGCAGGGGGATCGTCGCCGGGACCATGGCGGGGACCATGGCGGGGGTCGTGGCGGTGATCTGGGCGGGGATCTGGGCGAGGTCGGACGGAGGACCGGCCAGCGGAGGACCGGCCAGGATCACCGGGAGCTCTTCGGCCTCAGCCGGCACCACCGGCGCCCGGACCCGGGCGGCCTCGCGGACGTCCTCGACCTGCGCCGGGATCGCGATCGACGGCTCTTCGCGATGGAGCCCGTCCGGTTCGGCGGCCGGGGCCTCCCGGCGGTCCTCGTCCTCGACCCGCGCCACGGAGGCGGCCCAGGCGGGGGGCTGCGCGGCATAGGCCGTGCCGGCGTAGGTGGCGCCCGAGCGGGACAGGGCGGCGGAGGCCTCGGGGAAGTCGAACGGGCCGGGCTCGCGGGAGAACGGGCGCTGCCTTTCGGCCGCATCCTCGTCCTCGTCGCGGCGGCGCCCGCCATCGACGCCCTCCGGGTTGGCCAGGAGGTGGCGGGCGAGGATGGCACCGATGGAGAACATGAGGGCGAGCAGCGTCGCCAGCGCGATGATCGGCAGTTTCTTGGGGAAGGACGGCAGCTCGGGCACCACCGCGCGGGAGACCACGCGGGCATCGGCCGGGGTGGCGCTCTCGGCATCCCGGGCGCTCGCCTCGCGGTAGCGCGAGAGGTAGGATTCGAGCTGTTCGCGCTCGGCCTTGGCCTCGCGCTCCAGGGCCCGCAGCTGGACCTCGCTGGAGTTGCCCTGGGCGACGACGTCGCGCTGGGCCTCCACCGCTGCCGTGAGGCTCTCGACCCGGGCCTCGGCGATGCGGGCGTCGTTCTCAAGGGTGCGCACGACGCGGTCGGCGGTGGCCTTGATCTGGGCGTCGAGGTCGTTGACCTGCGCCACCAGTTCCTTGATGCGCGGATGGGCCGGCAGCAGGGTGCGCGATTCGAGCGCGAGCTGCGCCTTGAGGGTGATGCGCTGCTCGACCGCCCGGCGGATGACCTCGTTGTTGGCCACATCCGGGATCTCGAAGACGCGCCCGTCCTTGATCATCTCCTTGATCAGCTTGGCGCGCCCGGCGAGATCCGCCTTGACGGTGCGGGCCTGGGAGAGCTGCGTCGAGATCTCGCCGAGCTGCTGGGCGCCCAGCGGCTGGTTCGAGGTGCCGCCGGTGGCGATCAGCCCGTTGCGGCTGCGGTAGGTCTCGACCTTGGCCTCGGCCTCGGCGACGCGCTTGCGCAGGGACTCGATGTTGCCGCCGAGCCAGGTCGAGGCGTAGCGCGCGGTGTCGACCTTGGCCGCCTCCAGCGAGGCGATGTAGAGTTCGGCCACCGTGTTGGCGGCGCGGGCCGCGAGCTCGGCGTCGCGCGAGCGGAACTCGATGGTGAGGATGCGCGACTTGCCGGCGGAATAGACCAAGAGCCGCTCGAAGTAGGTCTCCAGCACCCGGTCCTCGGGCGTGCGATCGAGCGGGTTCTTGGCGAGCCCGGTCATGATCAGCATGCTCTGGAGCACGCCGACCCCGTCGACGCTCGGATCGAACTCGGCGTTGCCGGCGAGCTTGAGGCGGCGGACCGCCTCGCGGGCGAGGTCGCGCGACATCACCACCTGGACCTGGCTCGCCACCGCCTGCTCGTCGATGGGCAGGCTCGCCTCGGCCCGCTCGGTGCCCGAGCGGCTGAAGGCGGCCTCGCGGTTCTCGAGGAGGATCTTGGCCTCGCCGGTGTAGCGTGGCGGGACCACCTGCACGAACACGATCGCGCCGGCCGCCGCCGCCAGGGTCGGCAGGGCGATCCAGGCCCAGGATCGGCGCAGGAGGCCCCCCACCTGCGTCAGGCCGAGGCCGTCGCCGTGCCCCTGGGCGGCGTGTAACGGGGCGGGATGCAGGCGGGTGCGAGGCATGGGAGATCTTTACGCAAGGTAAAAATGACCCATCGCGAGCGAGAACCCGATCGATCGGCCTTGATCTCATCAGACATCGTTAGGGTTGACCGGAGGTTAAGAGCCGCGAAGTCGTGGAGCGGGAAAACGAGACTTTATCGTTCCTTAACCATGCCCGGTTAGGCCTCGTTCATCGTATCGAGTCCCAACGGCGGCAGTGCTGATGAACCGGCGCGCATTACTTCTCGCTCTCTCCTCCAGCCTCGCGCTCGGCGGATGCCTGCGTCCGGATTTCCGGACCGAGCTCCTCGACGCCACCGGCACGGGGTCGATCGGAGCCCGCTACACGCTCTCTGCGGGCGACCGCCTGCGCGTGATCGTGTTCGGGCAGGACAACCTCTCGAACATCTACGCGGTCGACGGGGCCGGGCAGATCGCGATGCCGCTGATCGGGACGGTGAAGGTGGGCGGCCAGTCGACGGTCCAGGCGGCCAAGACCATCGAGGCCAAGCTCTCCTCCGGCTTCGTGCGCGAGCCGCACGTCACGGTGGAGGTCGATTCCTACCGGCCGTTCTACATCCTGGGCGAGGTCACCACCTCTGGCCAGTACCCTTACGTCAACGGCATGGCCGTCGAGACGGCGGTGGCGATCGCGCAGGGCTTCGGCCCCCGTGCGGCCCGCGACTACGCCGTCCTCACCCGCGAAGGCCCCAAGGGCCTGGTCTCGGGGATCGTGCCGATGACCTATCCGGTCCGCCCGGGCGACACCATCGTCGTGAAAGAACGGTTCTTCTAAAGCCGGACACCCACGTCATCTCGGTTTCAAAAGGTCGAGACCTTTCGCGGGTCCAAGGCAGAGCCCTGGAATCACCGTCAAGGCTATGTCCTGGTGAAAAGGACACGGGCTTTCACGAAAAGCCGGTGTCCTTCTTTGTCAGGCCGCCGCCGGTGCGGCCAGCCTTTCGCGGAACGCCGCCGCCGCGTCGTCCGAGCGCCAGCAGGCCACCGCGTGGCCCGGCGCCACCTCGAGGGCGGGCGGCACCTCCCTGTGGCACTTGTCCACCGCCAGGAAGCAGCGCGGCGCGAACGGGCAGCCGGGCTTGCGGTTGGCGAGATCGGGCGGGCTGCCGGGGATGGTCTCGAGGCGCGAGCCCTTGACCAGGGCGCCGTCGGCCCGGCTGCTCAACAGGCCGATGGTGTAGGGGTGGTTGGGGCTGAGCACCACCTGGCGCGCGGTGCCCGCCTCGACGATGCGCCCGGCGTACATCACCGCGATGCGGTCGGCGACCTCCACCGCGGCCCCGAGGTCGTGGGTGACGAAGATGGTGGAGAGGCCGAGCTCCGCCTGCAGTTCGCGCAGCAGCAGCAGGATCTGGATCTGCACGGTGGCGTCGAGCGCCGTGGTCGGCTCGTCGGCCAGCAGCACCTTGGGCCGGCAGGCCAGCGCCAGGGCGATCATCGCGCGCTGGCGCATGCCGCCCGACATCTCGTGCGGATAGGCGTCGAGGCGCCGCTGCGGGCTCGGGATGCGCACGCGTTCGAACAGTTCGAGGGCGCGGGCCCGTGCCTCCCCCTCGCCCAGGCCCTCGTGGCGGCGGATCGCCTCGGTGATCTGGCGTCCCACCGTGTAGACCGGGTCCAGCGCCAGCAGCGGCTCCTGGAAGATCATCGCCACCGCGCGCCCGCGCAGGCGGGTCAGTTCCTTCTTGGACATGGACATCACGTCCTGCCCGGCCACCGTGATGGTGCCCTCGATCTTGGTCTTGTTCTCCGGGTTGAGGCGCATGATCGCGCGCAGGGTCACGCTCTTGCCCGAGCCCGATTCACCGATCAGGGCCACCGCCTGGCCGCGCTCGAGCACGAGGTCGACCCCGTCGACAGCCCTGACCCGGCCGCCGAAGGTGACGCTGAGATTGCGGATCGCCACCGCCGGGCCGGTGGGGCTCGCGGGCGAGAGCGGCGCGGAAGGGACCGGCACGGTCATGCCGCCACCAGGGCGTTGGCCGCCGAATGGCCGGAGCCCGGCTGGCGCGCGAGGCAGGCGACCCGGTGGAGGTCGACCACGGTGTCGAGGGGCGGCACCTTCGCGGAGCAGACCGGTTCGGCCAGGGTGCAGCGCGGATGGAAGCGGCAGCCCGAGGGCGGGTCGATGGGGTTGGGCGGATCGCCGGCCAACGGCGCCACCTGCGTGCGGTTGTCCGGGTCCAGCGACGGCATCGAGGACAGGAGGGCGGCGGTATAGGGGTGCGAGGGCGAGGCCAGCACCGTGTCGGCCGGGCCGATCTCGACGACCTGGCCGAGGTACATCACCGCGACCCGGTCGCAGATGAAGCGCACCACGTTGAGGTCGTGGCTGATGAACAGGTATGTGAGGTTGAAGTCCTGCTTGAGGTCGAGGAGCAGGTTGAGCACCTGCGCCTCCACCGACTTGTCGAGCGCGGAGACCGCCTCGTCGAGGACCACGAGGCGCGGCTCCAGGGCGAGCGCCCGGGCGATGTTGACGCGCTGGCGCTGACCGCCGGAGAGTTCGTGCGGATAGCGCGCGGCGAACCGGGTCGGTTCGAGCCCGACGCGGGCGAGCAGCGAGCGCGCCCGCTCGATCGCCTGCCGGGTCGGGATGCCGTGGACCTGCGGCCCGAAGGCGATCGAGGCCTCCACGGTCATGCGCGGGTTGAGGGAGGAGTAGCTGTCCTGGAACACCATCTGGGTCTGGGCGCGGAACTGGCGCATCGGCAGGGCGCGGCTGCCGATGGTCTCGCCGTCGAACAGCAGGTTGCCGGAATCGTGCGCGATCAGCCCCATGATCAGCTTGGCGGTGGTGGACTTGCCGCAGCCGGATTCGCCGACGATGCCCAGCGTCTCGCCCTTCAGGATCTCGAAATCGACCCCGTCGACGGCGCGCACCACCGCCTTCTTGCCCCCTAGGCCCTTCTTGATCGGGAAGTGCTTGATGAGCCCGTCGACGGTGAGCAGCGGCTGGGCCGGCCCGCCGCGATCGCGGATGTCGGCGACGGTAGTCACGATTTGACCTCCATGGCGGAGCGAAGTCCGTCCGAGAACAGGTTGAACGAGATCGAGACGATGAAGATGGCCAGGCCCGGCAGCGCCGCGACCATCGGGTTGACGTAGATCGCGGTGCGCAGGGTGTTGAGCATCAGGCCCCATTCGGGCTCCGGCGGCTTCACGCCGAGGCCGAGGAAGGACAGGCCCGAGGCCAGGATCATCGAGACGCTGATGAGGCTCGTCGAATAGACGAAGATCGGCCCGAGCACGTTGCCGAGCACCTGCACCCGCAGGATGGTGAAGGTGGAGGCGCCCGAGAGCTTGGCGGCGTCGACGTAGTCGCGCGAGCGGATCTGGGTCGTCACGCTCTCGGCGACGCGGGCGATCTGGGGCACGAACACGCAGGTCAGCGAGACGATGGAGTTGAGAACGCCCGCGCCCAGTGCGCCGGACAGGGCGATGGCCAGCAGCACCGAGGGGAAGGCGAAGAACACGTCGATGGTGCGCATCAGCACCACGTTGAGCCAGCCGCCGACGTAGCCGGCCAGGATGCCGATGCCCGAGCCGATGATGAAGGCGAGGATCACCGGGGTGACGCCGATGAACAGCGACAGGCGCCCGCCCATCATCAGGCGGCTGAGCATGTCGCGCCCGAGTTCGTCGGAGCCGAGGATGTAGGTGGCGTCGCCGATCGGCTTGAGGCGCCGGAGCATCGAGCCGCGATAGGGGTCCATCGGCGTGATCCAGGGGGCCAGGATCGCCACCACGACGATGACGAGGATGATGGCCGCGGCCGTCATCGCCACGGGGTCGCGCACGAGCTTGCGCCCGACGCTGCCCCAGAAGCCCACCGAGGCGACGAAGGCCTCGGGTGCGGGCTGGGTCGTTCCCATGGCCGGGTCGATACCGGCCGTGGCGGGAGTGGTCGTTCCGGCCATCAGCCCCTCTCGATGCGTGGGTCGAGCGCCGTCTGCACGACGTCGACGATGAGGTTGAGGGCGACGAAGAACATCGCCAGCACCAGGATGGCGCCCTGCAGCAGCGGCAGGTCGCGTTGGAAGATCGCGGAGTTGAGCAGGAAGCCGGTGCCGGGCCAGGCGAACACCGTCTCGATCAGGATCGAGCCCCCGAGCAGGTAGCCGAGCTGCAGGCCCATGATGGCCAGCGCCGTCGGGGCGGCGTTCTTGACGACGTGCTTGAACACGCCGAACTCGGAGAGGCCCTTGGCCCGCAGGGCGCCGACGAAGTCCTGCGAGAGGATGTCGCCGACCAGCGCCCGGATGGTGCGGGCGATGACGCCCATGGGGATCACCGACATCGTGATCGCCGGCAGGATCATGTAGCGCAGGTGTTCGAGGTCGGGCTTCCAGTTGCCCGACCCGTCCGGCCCCGCGCCGGTGGGCGGCAGCCAGCCCAGGGTGGCCGAGAAGATGATCACCATCACCATGCCGAGCCAGTAGTGCGGCACCGACACGCCGAAGACCGAGATGGCGGACGCCACCTTGTCGAGGGCGGAATCGCGAAAGTAGCCGGCCACGAAACCGAAGAAGGTGCCGAAGGTGAAGCCGATCAGCGTGGCCACCGAGGCCAGGATCAGGCTGTTGACCACGGCGCGGCCCACTTCCGACACCACCAGCCGGCCGCTCGAGATCGAGGTGCCGAGGTCGCCCTGGAGCACGTGCCAGAGCCAGATGAAGTACTGCACCGGCAGCGGCTTGTCGTAGCCGTAGGCCGAGCGCATCGCGTCGATGGTCTCCTGGGTGGCGTCCACCGGCAGCACCGCGCTCAAGGGATCGCCCGGCGCCAGGTGCACCAGCAGGAAGCACACGACGCTGACGCCGAGCGCCACCGGGGTCACGGCGACGAGGCGCCGGAGAATGAAGCTCAGCATGGTGGCATTCCGCTCAGGTCCGTCCGTTCAGGTGTGCTGCCATCGTCCACGACGCCGGTCTGCCGGGCTCGGGTCCCCTCTCCTGGAAGGAGAGGGATAGGGTGAGGTGTGTGACCTCTTCGCAGAAGGCACTCCCCTCACCCCTGCCCTCTCCCCATGGGAGAGGGAGCCCCGCCAGCGAAGACCGACCGGCCAGGATCACTTCTCCACGGTGATCGGCGAAAAGTCCTGGAACCAGTTCTGCGCCTGGACGAAGCCCTTCACCTTGGGGCTCATCGCCCGCGGGTTCACGTCGTGGGCCACCATCAGGAACAGGGCGTCGTTCACGTATTTCTCGTGGACCTTCTCCAGCACCTTGGCCTGTTCGGCCGTGTCGAAGGTGTTGCGGACCTGGTCGAACAGCTTGTCCATCTCGGGGTCGCAGTAGTGACCCCAGTTGGTGCCGTTGGGGGCGGCGAGGTTGCACTGCAGGTGCCGGATGAAGCCGGTGAAGGGGTCCTGGATGAAGTAGGAGAAGTTCATCCCCGTGGCCTTGCGCGACATCTCGGCCTTGGAGCCGCCGCGCCAGAGGTTGATGAGGGTGTTCCACTCCACCACCTCGAAATCGATCTTGATCCCGACCTCGGCGAGGTTCTGCTGGATGACCTCGTTCATCGGCAGCGGCTGCATCTGCCCGGAGCCCGAGGGCGCGATCAGCACCTTGGTGGTCACGGGCTTGGCCGGGCTGTAGCCGGCCTCCGCCAGGAGCTTCTTGGCGGCCTCCGGATCGTAGGTCGGCTTGAAGGTCGGCTTGCCGAACCACTGGTGGCCCGGCGGCATGAAGCCCTCGGCCGCGATCATCAGGCCGCCGAGGAGCTCCTTCATGCCCTCGCGGTCGACGGCGAGGTTGGCGGCCTTGCGGATGCGGATGTCGTTCCAGGGCGAGCCCTCGGCCCGCGACAGGTGCCAGGTCCAGTTGTGCGGATAGGCGTTGGTGACGATGGTGAACTTGGCGCCCTTGAGCGAGGCGACGGCGTCCGGCGGCGGCGCCTCGATCCAGTCGACCTGGCCCGAGCGCAGGGCGGCGACGCGGGCGTTTGCCTCGGGCAGCGGCACCAGCACGAGCTTGTCGAGCTTAGGGATCCGGGCCTTGTCCCAATACTCCTTGTTGGGCGCCATCTCGGCGCGCTCGCGGGGGGCGAACAGGGTCAGCTTCCACGGGCCGGTCCCGGCCGGCGTCTTGGCGAAGGCGTCCCAGCTCTTGCCGACCTTCTCCCACTGCGTCGGCGAGGAGATCATGATCCAGGCGATCTGGTAGGGTAGCGTCGCGTCGGGGGTCTTGGTGATCACCTCGAGCGTGGTCGGGTCGACCGCCCGGTAGCTGGCCACCGCCGGGATGCGCGAGCGCCCCTGCGCCGACTGGCGCGGGTCGAACTGCGGGGAATCGGTCTTGAGGAGCTTGTCGAGGTTCCACACCACCGACTCGGCGGTGAAGGGCGAGCCGTCGTGGAAGGTCACGCCCTCGCGCAGCTTGAAGGTCCACTTGGTCTTGTCGGTTGCGTCCGCCTCCCAGCTGGTGGCGAGGCCCGGGGCCAGCACCGAGGGCTTCGTCGCGCTCGACAGGTCCCAGTTGATGAGCCCGTCGTAGACCGTGTAGCCGGTGAACCGCATGCCCTCGCCGCCGTTGTCGGCCTGGCCGGTGGTCAGCGGGATGTCGGAGGCGGTCATGCCGATCCGAAGGGTGCCCTGGGCCAGAGCACCCGCGGGGGCGAGGCTCGACAGGAGCAGGGCGGCGGCGAGGGCCTTCGTGGCCGTGAGAGGAGCCTTCGCCTTCGTGAACTGAGCCGAGCTGCTGATGACACCCTCCTGTACGCTGTGACGCCAGGGTGTATGCAAGTGGTCGGCCACTTGGTCCGCGGCGCGGAACCTGCCTGTGCCGATACCCCTTGGTTCGACCCAGCCCCGGCCTGTCCCGTGACCGCATCGCCCGTCGTCCGCCTCGTCGTCCGGCCGATCACCGCCGAGGCCTTCGCGCCGTTCGGCAGCCTCCTCGAACGGCCCGAGCCGGCGCCGCGACAGGACCGGGCGAGCCCCATCGAGAACGCGAGGCCCGGCGTCCCGCCCAACCTCGCCCTGATCCGCAGCGATCCCGCCGCCGGGCTGATGCCGCTCAAGCGGCTGGAGATGCACCCGTTCTCCAGCCAGACCTTCCTGCCGCTCGCCGTCTCCGGCTACCTCGTGGTGGTGGCCGAGGACCGGGACGGCGCCCCCGACCCTGCCACCCTGCGGGCGTTCTCGGTTCCCGGCGAGACCGGCATCACCTACCGGGCCGGCGCCTGGCACGCCCACATGATGACCCGCGAGACGCCGGGCACCTTCGCGATGCTGGTCTACGAGGACGGCTCGGCCGACGATTGCGTGTTCGCGCCGATCCCCGACACGGTGCTGGCGCTCTGAGATCGCGGCGCATCGGCCAGCGCCACCAGGGTCCGTAGGAGAACGTCGGCCCCGGCGGTGCAATCCTCCTGCGTCGCCGATTCGGCCGGGTTGTGGCTGATGCCGTCCTTGCAGGGCACGAAGATCATCGCCGTGGGGACCGTGTCGGCGATGTTGCAGGCGTCGTGCTGGGCGCCCGAGACCATCCGCCGGTGCGCCAGCCCGAGGCCGCGGGTCGCGGCTTCCACCGCCGCGACCACCTCCGGGTGGAAGACCACCGGGGCCCGCGACCAGATCTTGTCGAGGGTGATCGCGAGGGTGCGGCGGGCGCCGATCTCGGCGATCCGTTCACGCAGGGCGGCCTCCATCGCGTCGAGGGTGGCCTGTCCGGGGTCGCGCACGTCGAGGGTGAAGGCGATCCGCCCCGGCACCACGTTGCGGGACGGCGCGGCGATCGTCGCCTCGCCCATCGTCGCCACCGCGGCGGGGCCGTGCGCGATGGCGACGGCCTCCGCCGCCAGTGCGATCTCGGCCAGCCCCGCCATGGCGTCGCGCCGGCGCGGCATCGGCGTCGTGCCGGCATGGCTCTCGAAACCGGTGACGGTGCCGTCGTACCAGGCCACCCCCTGGCAGCGGTCGACCACGCCGATGCTCTCGCCCTCCGCGTCGAGGATCGGCCCCTGCTCGATGTGCAGCTCGACGAAGGCGCCGATCGCCCTGGCGCCGGTGGGCTCGGGCCCGCGGTAGCCGATGGCGTCCAGGGCTTCGCCGACGCTGATCCCGGCGGCGTCGCGCCGGGACTGGATGTCCGCCACCGTGAACAGCCCCGCATAGGCGGCCGAGGCCATGGTGGCGGGGGCGAAGCGCGAGCCCTCCTCGTTGGTCCAGTTGACCACCATGAGCGGCGCCTGCGTCTCGATGCCGGCGTCGTCGAGGGTGCGCATCACCTCGAGGCCCGCCAGCACGCCGAGGATGCCGTCGAAGCGCCCGCCGGTGGGCTGGGTGTCGAGGTGCGAGCCGCAGGCGACCGGGGGCAAGCTCATGTCGCGCCCGCGCCGCAGGGCGAACTGGGTGCCGAGTTCGTCGACCGCCACCTCGAGCCCGGCCGCCTCGCAGGCATCCCGGAACCAGTCGCGAACCCGACCGTCCGTGGCCGACAGGGTAAGCCGGTCGACGCCGCCCTCCGGAGTGCCGCCGAACCGCGCCGTCTCCTGGATCGTCGCCCATAGGCGCGAGCCGTCGACCTTCAGGTTATGTCGTGCGTCGTGCATGCGCCTTTGCCCTCGTCACCGGATGTCGGCCGCCCCTGCGGACGCGGGACTCGTGCCGTTCCCGGGCGCCGCAGGCAAGTTCGGCAGGCCGGCTGCCGGCGGCCACGCCCGGCGGCGAGGTTTCATCCTCGGGCGCTGCTCAAACTCGCGCGCGAGCGTGCTGTTTTCGGCATCACACTGCACACCAACCGGCACTCGCCCGGCGCACCGTGCATGCGGTAGACCGGACCCGGCCGACCGCCCGTCGCCGCCCCCGACACGGACCCGCCGATGCCCGAATGCCTCGTCCTGCGCGTTCCCACCCGAAACCCGGCCGACGTCGCGGGGCTCACCGCCCTGTTCGAGAGCGGCCAGGTCCGGCCCGACGAGGTCGTGGCGATCTTCGGCAAGACCGAGGGCAACGGCTGCGTCAACGATTTCACCCGGCAACTCGCGGTGATGGCGCTGGAGGGGGCCCTGGCCGAGGCGCTGGGCTGCACGCGGGCGCAGGTCGCGGCCCGCGTCGCGCTCGTCATGTCGGGCGGCACCGAGGGCGGGCTCTCGCCCCATCTCCTCGTCTTAGGCCGGCGCGAGGCCGCGGCCGGCCCCGACGGCCCGGCCCTGGCGGTGGGCACCGCCTTCACCCCCGACTTCGCGCCCGAGGAGATCGGCCGGATGGCGCAGGTGGAGGCCACCGCGACGGCGGTGGCGGCCGCCATGGCGCAGGCCGGGATCGAGGACCCCGAGGACGTGCACTTCGTCCAGGTGAAGTGCCCGCTGCTCACCAGCGCCCGCATCCTCGAGGCGGCCTCGCGCGGGCAGAGCGTCGTCAGCCACGACACCTACGCCTCCATGGGGTTGTCGCGCGGTGCCTCGGCGCTGGGCATCGGCGTGGCGCTGGGCGAGATCGTGCGGGAGGCCTTGAGCGACGCGGCGATCTGCTCGTCCCGCGACCTGTGGTCGGGCCGGGCCAGCGCCTCGGCGGGCATCGAGCTGATGCGCAACGAGGTCATCGTACTCGGGCAAGCGAAAGGCTGGAGCGGCCCCTGCCGGATCGCCCACCGGGTGATGCGCGACGCCATCGATCTTTTCGCGATTCAGGAGGTTCTGTCGGACCTCGGCTTTGCGACCGGAGGCCAGCTCTCGCCGGAGGAGTCCGAGCGGGTCGTCGCGCTCCTGGCCAAGGCCGAGCCTTCGCACGACGGGCTGATCCGCGGGCGCCGCCACATCATGAACGACGACAGCGACATCAACGCCACCCGCCACGCCCGCGCGCTGGTGGGCGGGGTCGCGGCCGCCGCCATCGGGCGCACCGACCTGTTCGTGTCGGGCGGCGCCGAGCACCAGGGGCCGGACGGCGGCGGCCCGGTGGCCATCATCGCCCGCAGGGAGGGCTGACCGCCATGCCCGAGTTCGACCTCGCCGTGCGCGGCGGCACGGTGGTGACCGCCACCGACACCCTGCGCGCCGACATCGGCATCCGCGCCGGCCGCATCGTCGCCGTGGCGGAGGCGATCACCGATGCCGCCCGCACCATCGACTCCGGCGGGCTCCTCGTCCTGCCCGGCGGCATCGACAGCCACGTCCACATCGCGCAGGCCTCCGGCCCGGGCATCGTCATGGCCGACGATTTCGCCTCCGCCACCCGCGCCGCGGCGGCCGGCGGCAACACCTGCGTCATGCCCTTCGCCCTGCAGCCGCGGGGCGCCTCCCTGCGCGAGGCGACCCATGCCTACCGGGCGCTGGCGGAAGGGCAGTGCCACATCGATGTGGCCATCCACCTCATCGTCTCGGACCCGACGCCGGCGGTGCTCGGCCAGGAGCTGCCCGGCCTGATCGCCGAGGGCTACACCTCGTTCAAGGTCTTCATGACCTACGACGACCTCGTGCTGAACGACCGCCAGATCCTCGACGTGTTCGACCTGGCGCGGCGCGAGGGCGCGCGCGTCATGGTCCATGCCGAGGGCTACGACGCCATCCGCTACATGACCGACAAGCTCGAACGGGCGGGGCAGACCGGCCCCTACGGCCACGCCCTGTCCCGGCCCCAGCTCGTGGAGCGCGAGGCGGCGCATCGCGCGATCAGTCACGCCGAACTCGTCGACCTGCCCATCGTCATCGTCCACGTCTCTGGCGCGGAGGCGATGGAGCAGATCGCCTGGGCCCGCTCGCGCGGCCTCGACATCCGCGCCGAGACCTGCCCGCAATACCTGACGCTCACCGCCGACCACATGAAGGGGCTGGGGTCCGACGACCCGATGGCGGGGGCGAAATACGTGTGCTCGCCGCCCCCGCGCGACGTCGCCAACCAGGCCGCGATCTGGCGCGGGCTCCAGACCGGGCTGTTCGACGTGGTCTCCTCCGACCACTGTCCGTTCCGCTACGACGACCCCGCCGGCAAGCTGAACCCGAAGGGAAAGACCTCGTTCCGCTGGGTGCCCAACGGCATCCCCGGCATCGAGACCCGGCTTCCGGTGCTGTTCTCGGAGGGGGTCTCGGCCGGCCGCATCTCGCTCAACCGCTTCGTGGAACTCACGTCCACCAACCACGCCAAGCTCTACGGGCTCTACCCGCGAAAGGGCTCGATCGGCCCCGGCTTCGACGCCGACCTCACCCTGTGGGACCCGAACCGCCGCGAGACCATCCGCCAGGAGCACCTCCACCACGGCGCCGACTACACGCCCTGGGAGGGGTTCGCGGTGACGGGCTGGCCGGTGATGACGATCGCGCGCGGCGAGGTGATCGCGCAGGACGGGCGGGTCACCGGGGCGGTCGGTCATGGGCGGGTGCTCGACCGGACCGTCGAGCCGGCGGCGCGGCGACGGTGAGGCGGCCTCCCTTCCCCTCGCGGGGAGGGAATGCCGATGGCGCTCTGGCCCGACCTTTGCTGATCGCCTTGCGAGGGAGCACCGCATGGACGTCGAGCTCATCCGCCTGACCAAGCGCTACGGCTCCACCACCGCCGTGGACGGCATCGACCTCAGGATCCGGTCGGGGGACTATTGCTGCCTGCTCGGCCCCTCGGGCTGCGGCAAGACCACGACCCTGCGCATGATCGGCGGCCACGAGACCGTGTCGAGCGGCGACGTGGTGATCGGTCCGCGCGCGGTCGGCGACGCCGCCCCGTCCGAGCGCGGCACCGCCATGATGTTCCAGAGCTACGCCCTGTTCCCGCACCTGAACTGTCGCGACAACGTCGCCTTCAGCCTCAAGATGCGGGGGGTCGGCAAGACCGAGCGCCGGGCCAAGGCCATGGCCATGCTCGACCTCGTCCAGATGACGCATCTGTCCGAGCGCCTGCCGGCCCAGCTCTCCGGTGGCCAGCAGCAGCGCGTGGCGCTCGCCCGCGCGCTGGTCACCGGACCCAAGGTCCTGCTCCTCGACGAGCCGCTCTCGGCGCTGGACCCGTTCCTGCGGGTGCGGATGCGGACCGAGCTGAAGCGGCTGCAGAAGGATCTCGGCCTCACCTTCATCCACGTCACCCACAGCCAGGAGGAGGCCATGGCGCTGTCCGACCTCGTGGTGGTGATGAACGGCGGGCGCATCGAGCAGGCCGGCGACCCGCGCACGGTGTTCGAGCGTCCGGCCAGCGCCTTCGTCGCCCGCTTCATCGGCGGCCACAACGTCATCGTCCTGCCCGGCAACCGCCGGGTGGCGGTGCGCGCCGACCGCATGCGGCTGGGCGACCGGGCCGGTGCCGAGGCCGTGCCCGCCCGCATCGTCTCGGTGGAGTACCAGGGCAGCAGCGTCCACGTCGGCCTCGAGGCGAAGGGGCTGGCCGAGGACGGCACCGCGCTCACCGCGATCCTGCCCGACGACACATTCGCCGCCCGCCCCTTCGCCCTCGGCCAGACCGTCCCCGTGGGCTGGGACGCCGAGGCCGCCCACCGCCTCACGGCCTGAGCCCCCCTGCCCTTCGACGCGACCAGAGGACCGACCCATGACCACGATCAAGCTGAGCCGGCGCACGCTGCTCCAGGGCGCCGGCGCCACCGGGCTGACCCTCGGGGCCGGGCCGATCACCGGCTTTCCCAACGTCATCGCCGCCGAGCCGGTGACCCTGCGCTACCTCGGCACCGCCGTGAACCAGTCCGCCGACATCGCCCGCAAGGTGAAGGAGGATCTCGGTATCGTCATCGAGTACATCCCGGTGGTCACCGACGAGGTCTCCAAGCGCGTCGTGACGCAGCCGAACTCGTTCGACATCGTCGATTCCGAATACTTCAGCCTCAAGAAGCTGATCCCCTCGGGCAACATGATGGGCATGGACGCCCGGCGCATCAAACAGGCCGACAACATCACCAGCGTGTTCACGAAGGGCGAACTGAACGGCAAGAAAATCGGCGACCAGGGCACCGCGCCCAAGAAGGTCTTCTACCTGGAAGGCCAGAGCGCCAAGACCTTCGCCACCTCGCCCACCGAGTGGATCACCCTGATCCCGACCACCTACAACGCCGATACGCTCGGCATCCGGCCGGACCTGATCAAGCGCCCGATCACCAGCTGGAAGGAACTGCTCAACCCCGAGTTCAAGGGCCGCGCCTCGATCCTCAACATCCCCTCCATCGGCATCATGGACGCGGCGATGGTGATCGAGGCCTCGGGCGAATACACCTATCCCGACAAGGGCAACATGACGAAGGCCGAGATCGATCGCACCATCAAGGTGCTGATCGAGGCCAAGCGCGCCGGCCAGTTCCGCGCCCTGTGGCAGGACTTCAACGAATCCGTGAACCTGATGGCCTCGGGCGAGACGGTGATCCAGTCGATGTGGTCGCCCGCCGTCACCAAGGTGCGCAGCCAGGGCGTCGCCTGCACCTACCAGCCGCTCAAGGAAGGCTACCGCGCCTGGGCGACGGGGTTCGGCCTACCCAAGACCCTGTTGGGCAGGAAGCTCGATGCCGCCTACGACTTCGTCAACTGGTTCCTGTCGGGCTGGGCCGGGGCCTACCTCAACCGCCAGGGCTATTATTCCGCGGTGCTGGAGACGGCCAAGACCCAGATGGAGCCCTACGAATGGGCGTTCTGGATGGAGGGCAAGCCCGCCGAGAAGGACATCAAGGGCCCCGACGGCTCGGTGCTGGAAAAGGCCGGCGCGGTGCGCGACGGCGGCTCCTTCGAGCAGCGCATGGGCGGCGTCGCCTGCTGGAACGCGGTGATGGACGAGAACACCTACATGGTCCGCAAGTGGAACGAGTTCATCGCGGCGTGATGGGCACCGTCGTTCGCATCCCGAACGCGCTCCCCTCCCCCCCGTGGGGAGGGGAATCGCCATGACCGACATCGCCCTGCCCGCCCCCGCCGAGGCGCCCGCCGCCACGGCGCAGAGCCTGACCAGGACCGCCCGCCGGACGCGGCGGCTCGCCTATCTCCAGGCCGCGCCCCTGGCGCTGGTCTTCCTGGTGTTCTTCCTGGTGCCGCTCGCCCTGACCGTGATGGTCAGCTTCTGGGAATACAACGAGTACGAGATCATCCCCGCCTTCACGGTGCAGAACTACGTCGACGTGTTCGAGGGCTGCCTCTCGACGTCCGACCCCTGCACCACCCTGCGCACCTACCTTTCGACCCTGAAGTTCTGCTTTCTCACCTGGGCCTTCACGCTCCTGATCGGCTTCACGGTGGCCTACTTCCTGGCCTTTCACGTCCGCTCAGCCCGCACCCAGATGGCGCTGTTCCTGATCTGCACGATCCCGTTCTGGACCTCGAACGTGATCCGCATGATCTCGTGGATCCCGCTGCTCGGCCGCAACGGCCTCGTCAACGACACCCTGCGCAGCGTCGGGATCATCGATGCGCCGATCGAGGGGCTGCTCTATTCCGACTTCTCGGTGGTGCTGGCCTTCGTCCACCTCAACACGGTCTTCATGATCGTGCCGATCTTCAACTCCATGGCCCGCATCGACCGTTCGCTGCTGGAGGCGGCCTACGACGCCGGCGCCACCGGCTGGCAGACCCTGTGGAACGTGGTGGTGCCGCTCACCAAGCCCGGCATCGCCATCGGCTCGATCTTCGTGATCACCCTGGTGATGGGCGACTTCGTCACGGTGGGCATCATGGGCGGCCAGCAGATCGCCTCGGTGGGCAAGGTCATCCAGGTGCAGATGTCCTCGCTGCAGTTCCCGGCGGCGGCCGCCAACGCGGTGGTGCTGCTCGGCGCGGTGATGGTGATGATCCTGGCCATGACCCGGCTCATCGACCTGCGCAGGGAGCTCTGAGCATGAGGCGGAACAGCGAGTATTGGTCTTCCGGGATCGTCGTGCGACCGTCCGAGGATCGCCGATGAGCGACAGGCCGCGCGGTCCCGCCTTCTATCTGCTGGCGCTGTTCTTTGCCGCTTTCGTCGCCTTTCTCTACGGGCCGACCCTGACGATCCTGGTCCTGAGCTTCCAGGGGCCGCAGGGCGGGCTGACCTTCCCGCTGAATGGCGTCTCGACGCACTGGTTTTCGCGGCTCTGGTCCGGGATGGGCGTCGTCGACATCTGGGCGGCGCTGTGGCGCTCGCTGCGCCTGGGATTCGTCGTGATGGCGCTCACCGTCGTGCTGTCGTTCTTCGCGGGCCTCGCCTTCCGCAAGCACTTTCGCGGCGAGGGCGCGCTGTTCACCATCGCGGTGGCGAGCCTGATCGTACCCTCCATCGTGGTGTCGCTGGGCATCGGCCTCGAGTTCCGGCTCCTCGACGACCTCGTCAATGCGGCCGCCGCCGCCACCGGCTGGGGCTGGCTGCAGGAGCACGGCACGCTGATGGGGCTCTACACCTCCGCGCTCGGCGCCCATCTCACCTGGACGCTCCCCTTCGGCCTGCTGATCATGTTCGCGGTCTTCAACCGGTTCGACCCGGCCTACGAGGAGGCGGCGCGCGATCTGGGCGCCACCGGCGCCCAGACTTTGCGCCACGTGGTGGTGCCTATCCTCGGGCCCTCGCTGGTGGGCGTCGCCCTGTTCGGCTTCACCCTCTCGTTCGACGAACTCGCCCGCACCAGCCAGGCGATCGGCGGCCGCAACACGCTGCCCCTCGAACTGCAGGGGCTGACGACGACCGTGACCACCCCGGAGATCTACGCGCTCGGCACCCTCACCACGGCGATGTCCCTGCTGGTGATCGGCCTGGCGCTGGGCACCGGCCTGTGGCTGCAGAAGCGCAAGGCGCGCCGCGCGCTGCTGGGCTGACGCGAGACACGAAAAAAGCCGGCCCCCTTCGGGACCGGCTCACGATCGCGTCGAACCGCCGTGCGCTCAGTGCGTGCGGGTCTCGCGCTGACGCTGGGCGATCGAGCCGGTGGTCAGGGTGTCGCCGCGCAGGCTGGCGACCGCGTCGGTGCCATAGGACGGCGGCGCCGGGTAGCGGGGTGCGAGGCGGCCGCTGCCGCTCTCGGCGACCGGGCGCAGGTTCGGCGCGCTGGAGTTCTGGGCCAGCGCCGTGGCACCGGCCGAAGCCAGGACGAAGGCGAAGGCGGCGGAAACTACTCGGGAGGTCATCATCTGTCCGTTCATACCGGCGCGTCCCGCTGAAGGGTGGGGTGGGGCGCGTCTTATGGTGTGAGCCCGATATGGCGATGAATCGGACGAATGGACGTGCGTTTGAGCACCTTCACGCGCTTTTTTAAGCTCAAATGGAAGGCGAAGAGATCAGGCGTCCGTTTTTTTAGGCAATCGCTTGCGCATCGTCGCCACAATGATGAAGCGTGATTAACCTCCGCCGGTGGCCGGACACTCTCCGGGCGTCCGACATCTTCACCGGCAAAAGATATTCATTCGTGCGATGCATGCCACGTATGCGTCACGATCGATTCCTACATCGGGCGGATCGGGCGTGGAGCATTGGTACGGGACATGCTGCCGCCCGAGCGGGCCGGGAGCCGATGCATGCCACTTGAAACGGCCCTCGCGGGCCAGACGCCGCGGGCGATCGCGCCGGGCATGATCAGCGTCTTCGACCTGTTCAAGATCGGCATCGGCCCGTCGAGTTCGCACACCGTCGGCCCGATGATCGCGGCCGATGGGTTCCGCGCCCGGCTCGGGCCCCAGACGGCGCGGGTGGAGGTGGAGATCTACGGCTCCCTGGCCTGGACCGGGCGTGGGCACGCCACCGACACGGCGATCTGCCTCGGGCTGCTCGGGCACTCGCCCGAGACGATCGATCCGGATGCGATCCCAGGCCTGATGGCCGTCTTGCGCGCCCAACGGTCGATCGGGCGCGGGATCGCCTTCGACCCGGACGCCGACCTCATCCTCAACCTCACCGAGCTCCTGCCGGTGCACACCAACGGCATGTGCTTTCGCGCCTTCGACGCGCAGGGGACGTGCGTGGCCGAGGAGGTCTCCTATTCCATCGGGGGCGGCTTCGTCGTCGGCGCCGGGGCGGAGGCGAGCCTGCCGGTCTCCACCGCGACCCATCCCTTCCTCAGCGGCGCCGAACTCCTGGAGGTCTGCGCGCGCACGGGCCTCTCCGTCGCCCAGGTCCAGCTCGCCAACGAATGCGGCCTGCGCCCGCTCCACGAGATCGAGGCGCGCCTCGACGGGATCGCGCAGGCGATGTTCGCCTGCATCGACCGCGGCCTGCGCATGGACGGGCTGCTGCCCGGCGGCATGCGGGTGCGCCGCCGCGCCAAGGCGATCCACGACCAGTTGGAGGCCGGCCGCCATTCCAACAGCCGCGCCGCCCACGAGGTCCTCGACTGGGTCAGCCTGTTCGCCATCGCCGTCAACGAGGAGAACGCCGCCGGCGGGCGGGTCGTCACCGCGCCCACCAACGGCGCGGCCGGCATCGTGCCCGCGGTGCTGCGCTATGCCCGCGACTTCTGCCCGGACTGGTCGCCCGAGCGCGGACGCGACTTCCTGCTCACCGCCGCCGCCGTCGGCGGCCTGATCAAGCGCCGGGCCTCGATCTCGGGGGCGGAGGTCGGCTGCCAGGGGGAGGTCGGCTCGGCCGCCTCCATGGCCGCGGCGGGCCTGGCCGCGCTGCTCGGCGCCAACACCCTCCAGATCGAGAACGCCGCCGAGATCGCGATGGAGCACCACCTCGGCATGACCTGCGACCCCATCGGCGGCCTCGTCCAGATCCCCTGCATCGAGCGCAACGCCTTCGGCGCCAACAAGGCCATCGTCGCCGCCTCCCTGGCGCTGCGCGGCGACGGCATCCACCACGTCAGCCTCGACGCCGTGATCGAGACCATGCGCCAGACCGGCGCCGACATGCAGACGAAGTACAAGGAGACCTCGCTGGGTGGATTGGCGGTGAACGTCGCGGCGTGTTGAATGAATGGGCGTGACGCGATGAGGATCGCGCCGACGCTCGCCCGCGAGCCTCACGGACGAGGTTCCGCGTGACCGATCCCGTTCTCGTCGAACGCGTCGAGCCGGGCGCCGCGGCCCTGAAGACGTGCGCGACGGCCTCCGTCGATGCGGATCTCTTTTTCGTCGCGCCGTTCGTGATGGGGCTCGGGGGGCGGTCGACCTCGTCGCCGAACGGTTCACGCGTCCCGGTCGGCACACGCCGGCGGAATAAGGGTCGCTTCGCGCGATCGTCCGACGTTGCGCCATCCGATCCTGTGCAAGACCCTCCAACCACGTTTCCTCGTGCCCGGTGCCGTGTAAGGTGGCGCCAACAATCACGAAGGGAAACGCCACGATGACCCTCCCGACACCGGCGCGTCGATCGCTCCTGCTCGGCCTGGCCGCCGCCACGCTCGCCGCGTCCCTGCCCGCTTCGGCGCAGGCCCCCTACCCGATCCGGCCGATCACCCTCGTCGTGCCCTTCGCGGCGGGCGGGTCCACCGACGTGGTCGGACGCCTCGTGGCCCAGAAGATGTCGGACGTGCTCGGCCAGCAGGTGGTGGTGGAGAACGTGGTCGGGGCCGGCGGCAACGTCGGGGCGGCGCGCGTCGCCAAGGCGGAGCCGGACGGCTACTCGATCCTCATGGGGACGGTGGCGACCCATGCGCTCAACCCGCTGATGCTCAAGCGCAAGCCCTACGACCCGGTGACCGACTTCGCGCCGATCTCGCTCCTGGCGGTCATCCCCAACGTCCTCGTGGTGAACCCCAAGCTGCCGGCCAATTCGGTGAAGGAGCTGATCGCCCTGCTCAAGGCCTCGCCGGAGAAGTACAATTACGCCTCGTCGGGCCTCGGCACGCCGCTGCACCTCTCGGGCGAGCTGTTCAAGAGCATGGCGGGGGTGAGCATGCAGCACATCCCCTATCGCGGCTCGGGTCCGGCCCTCAACGACGTGGTCGCGGGCCAGGTGCCGATCCAGTTCGACAACCTGCCCTCGGCCTCCGAGTTCATCAAGGCGGGCTCCCTGCGCGGGCTGGCGGTGACCACGAAGGAGCGCGCGCCGTCCTTCCCGGACATCCCCACCGTCGCCGAGGCCGGCCTGCCGGGCTACGAGACCTACACCTGGAACGCCCTGTTCGCCCCGCCCAGGACCCCGCGCCCGATCATCGACGCCCTTAACGCCGCCGCGATCAAGGCCCTGGCCGACCCCACCGTGATCGAGCGGATGAAGGCCTTCAGCGCCACCGTCGTCAGCTCGACGCCCGAGCAGCTGGCCGACCACGTCAAGGCCGAGATCGTCAAATGGACCCCGGTCGTGAAGGAAGCCGGCGTCCAGATCGAATGACGGCCGGCGTCATTGCGCGCCCTAGTGTTGGTAATCCTGAACGTCTTATCGAAAATGCAGTGCCGGCAAGGCTTGGCACCGCCGAATGGCCCTTGTAGACGCTCGGAATGGATAGGCTCCGGCCGCTCCATTTCGATCCGCCCGCAGAGGCGGACAGGCCGGACGACGACAACAGCGGAGGATCGACCATGAGCGTGCCCGATGACGGCTCCGCCCGCGCGGGTGGCCCGATCCGTGGGCCGCAGAGCCTCGCCGCCGGCCTCGGATTGATCGCGCTCGGCGTCTTCGCGGTCTGGGCGGGCAGCGACCTGCCGCAGGGCACGCTTGGCGCCATGGGGCCCGGCCTGATGCCGCGCTGGCTCGGCATCGGCGTCGCCGCTTGCGGCGTCGCCCTCGTCCTGGCGGGCTTCCTGAAGACCGGCGAGCCGCTGCCGCCCGTGGCCTGGCGCGGCGTCGTCGTCGTCATGCTCGCCATCGTCGCCTTCGCGGTGACGATCCGGCCGGTCCCGGTCGGGCCCTTCACCACGCCCGGCCTCGGCCTCATCGTCGCCGGTCCCCTCGCGATCATCGTGGGCGGCTACGCCAGCCCCGAGGCGCGCTTTGGCGAACTCGTCTGCCTGGCGCTCCTCCTCACCGCGGGTTGCATGCTGCTGTTCGGCGATCTCCTGAACCTGCCGATCCCGATGTTTCCCACCGTCGTCATCGAGGCCCTGTCCGGCTCGATTTCCATGCGGCTCCTGCTGCGGTTGTCGGCCGGGGTCCTGATCCTCCTCGGTATCGGGATGGTGGCGTTGCTTCGCAGCGGCGCCCGGCGCCGGCCGGTCGACGTCGCCACCCACTCCCTGACGACCTGAGCCCGATCATGACCGACCTCCTCGCCAATCTCGGGCTCGGTTTCAGCGTCGCGCTGAGCCTGCAGAACCTCGGCCTGTGCTTCCTGGGCTGCCTCGTCGGCACCCTGATCGGCGTCCTGCCCGGCGTCGGCCCGATCGCCACCATCGCGATGCTGCTGCCGATCACCTTCGGGCTCGACCCGGTGGGTGCGCTCATCATGCTGGCGGGCATCTACTACGGGGCGCAGTACGGCGGCTCGACCACCGCGATCCTCGTCAACATTCCCGGCGAGGCGACCTCGGTGGTGACCACCCTCGACGGTCACCAGATGGCGCGCCAGGGCCGGGCCGGCATCGCGCTGGGCATCGCGGCGATGGGCTCGTTCTTCGCCGGCACGGTGGCGACGCTGCTGATCGCGGCCCTGGGCGCGCCGCTCACGGGTCTCGCCATGGTGTTCGGCCCGGCCGAGTATTTCGCGCTGATGGTGATGGGGCTCGTCTTCGCCGTGGTGCTGGCGCGCGGCTCCGTCCTCAAGGCGGTGGCGATGATCCTGGTGGGCGTGCTGCTGGCGTCGGTGGGGACCGACCTCGAGACCGGCCAGGAGCGGATGACCTTCGGCCTCTCCTTCCTGTCGGACGGCGTCGACTTCTCGGTGCTGGCCATGGGGCTGTTCGGCGTGGCCGAGATCCTGCGCAACCTCGACCAGACCGAAACCCGCGACGTGGTGCGCCAGCAGATCGGCCGCCTGCTGCCCAGCCGGGCCGACCTGAAGCAGGCCGCGCCCTCGGTGCTGCGCGGGACCGCCATCGGCTCGATCCTCGGCATCCTGCCGGGCAACGGCGCCGTGCTCGGCCCCTTCGCCTCCTACGCCATCGAGAAGCGCATCGCCCGCGACCCGAGCCGGTTCGGCCGCGGCGCCATCGAGGGTGTCGCGGGGCCGGAGAGCGCCAACAACGCCGGCTCGCAGACCTCCTTCATCCCGCTCCTGACCCTGGGCATCCCGCCCAACGCGGTGATGGCGCTGATGGTGGGCGCCATGACCATCCACGGCATCATCCCCGGCCCCGGCGTAATGACCAAGAACCCGAACCTGTTCTGGGGCATGATCGCCTCGATGTGGATCGGCAACCTGATGCTGCTGATCATCAACCTGCCGCTGGTCGGCCTCTGGGTGCGCCTGCTCAAGGTCCCCTACCGGCTGATGTTCCCGGCGATCCTGATGTTCTGCTCGATCGGCATCTACTCCATCAATTCCCTGCCCACCGACGTGATGCTGATCGCCTTCTTCGGCCTCCTCGGCTACGGCCTGATCAAGCTCGGTTTCGAGCCGGCGCCGATGCTGCTCGGCTTCGTCCTCGGACGCCTGATGGAGGAATACCTGCGCCGGTCGCTCACCCTGTCGCGGGGCGATCCGATGGTGTTCTTCGAGCGCCCGGTCACCGCCGTGCTGCTCGTGATTTCGGTGGTGATGCTCGTGGCGGCCCTCACGCCCGCCTTGCGAAAGAGCCGGGACGAGGTCTTCACCGAAGCCTGACCGCGACGGATGCGCCTCTCGCTCGATTCGAGCGGAAACCGTATCACCGAGCCCGCGCGGCGCCTGAGCGAAGCCGGCATCCGCAGGGCGAAGCCAAGCGGACGGATGTCGGATGGGATCCACGACCTCGAAGGGATGATGACGCCATGACGACAACGTTCACCCGCCGCGCGCTCGGCGCCCTCGGCCTCGCCGCCACGGTCGGCCTCGCCGGCCAGGCCGCCGCCGAGACCTTTCCGCAGCGCCCGATCACCATGGTGGTGCCCTTCGCCGCCGGCGGCCCCACCGACATCGTCGCCCGCCTGGTGGCCGAGCAGATGTCGCGCTCCCTCGGCCAGCAGGTGGTGATCGAGAACGTGTCGGGCGCCGGCGGCACCACCGGCATCACCCGCGCCGCGCAGGCCAGTCCCGACGGCTACACCATCATGATGGGCCACATGGGCACCCACGGCGCCGCGCCGGCCCTGTTCAAGGGCCTCAAGTACGACCCCGCCAAGAGCTTCGACCCGATCGGGATGGCGGCCGGTACGCCGATCGTCATCGTCGCCAAGAAGGACTTCCCGGCGGCCGACCTCAAGGCCTTCGTCGAGGCGGTCAAGGCGGGCGGCCCCAAGGTCAACCAGGCCCATGCCGGCGTCGGCTCGGTCTCGCACTCGACCGGCGTGCTGTTCGATTCGATCATCGGCGCCAAGCCGACCCTGGTCGTCTATCGCGGCACCGGCCCGGCCCTGAACGACCTGATGGCCAACCAGGTCGACTTCATGACCGACCAGATCGTCAACGTCGCCACGCAGATTACCGGCGGCACGATCAAGGCCTACGCCATCGCCACCGCCGAGCGGTCCCCAGCGCTGCCGGACGTTCCGACCACCAAGGAAGCGGGTCTTCCCGGCTACGAGGTCAGCGCCTGGAACGCGGTCTTCGCGCCCAAGGGCCTGCCGCAGGATGTCGCCAAGAAGCTGCAGGACGCACTGGCCAGCGCGTTGGCCGACGCCGGCACCAAGAAGCGCATCCTCGATCTGGGCGGCACCGTGCCGTCGACGGCCGAGCAGGGACCCAAGGCCCTCCAGGCGCTTGTGGAGAGCGAAGTTGCCCGCTGGACCCCCGTCCTGCGCGCCGCCGTTGACGCCAGCGGTCAGTAGGCCGTCGCGCCCCGGGATCGCGAGCCCCGGGATCGAAACAACGGACGCGGCGGCACCGGGCCGCCGCATCCGTCACTCCGCCTCGACGCCGAGGATGTCGGACTGGAGATCGCCGAGATAAGCGGTCAGCCGCGAGACAATTCCGGTGTCGGCACATTGCACCCAGAGCGGCGCGGGAAGCGCGTCGCGCCCGAGGGTGACGAGCAGCGCCTCGGCCATCAGGGCGGCGCTGCGTTCCGAGGACGCCGCCATGAGGCGGGTGCCGCCGGGCGTGCCGATCATGATCGCGATATTGGCCATGCTGCCCCGTCTGCGGTGAGGCCCGACCTGGGCTCATGACAAACGACCGACGTCGATGTCGGTCGGAAGCACAGAGAGAAGCGCGCCTGCGCGCCTTCCCGCAACGCGGTCGATTGCCTCCCGCCCTCCGGTCCGTTCGCAGCCGTCAGCGTCCGCCGCCGCCGCCGTTGGCGCTGCCGTTCGGGATGGCCTGCTCCGGCCGGCTGGCATTGCCGCCCGCGGCCGAATCAGTGGTGATCGTATCGGCCCCGGTCGCACCGCGCGAGATCACGACGCCGCCGTCGTTTCCGGTGGAGTTCTGCAGCGGCTGCACCACCGTCCCGGTCTGGTTCGGCATGCGGTCCCGCACGTCCTGAGCGAGGGCGGGTCCCGCGAGGAGAACGCAGGCGGCAGCGGCGGCGAGGAAGGTCTTGGTGGACATGCGTCGGTTCCGGTCATGGCTCGAGAATGACCGTCAACGGACCGTCATCCGCGTCGTTCCCGGGGACGGGGATGTGACGCAGGCACGTCGCTGGCCGTCACTTGCCCGGCCGTCACCGTCACTTGCCTAGCCGTCACTTGCCCGGCCGTCACTTGCCGGGAAAGGACCGCTCCAGCACCTCGCGAACCGCCTGGTTCACCGGGATGCGGCGCGTGGCGCAGATCGACAGGATGCGCTGGTGAAGATCGGACGAGACCTCGATGACGAGCTTGCGGCGCACCGCGCCGCGGCGGTCCGACGGCACGGTGGCCGGCTCCACCAGGGACAGGGACGGGCCGGTGCCCGACCGTGCCGGTCGATCGTTGGTCGAGGTCTCGGTCATGGCTGGCTCCTCCGCGGCTGGAATCCTGGCCGCAAGAGGTTGAGAAACCGTACCCCCGTCGCCGAGAAGGCCCGGGCGCACGGCAGTCCCGGACCAGGGACCCTCGGCAGACACGCGTTGGCAGGCCGACACGTCGTCCGCCCGGGTTCACGATCGGACGCGGGTCTCCTTCGGGAACCCCCGTCACCACATTCCTTGAACCCGCTTAGCGGACGGTCTCCGACAGGGCCGACGACCCATGGTGCCCGCCCTTGCGCTTCACGATGATGAGGCCGACCGCGAGGACGATCAGCACGCCCAGGGCCGCGACGCCGTAGTGCAGCAGGCCGATGCTCATGAGGTAGCCCTCCGAATGGGGGTTGGCCACGATGTAGGCCGGCAGGTGCGGCTGCAGGTAGGTGAGCAGGAAGTTGTCGCCGATGAACATCTCGCCGGCGACCCAGCCGAGGAGTGCGCCGCCGGCCCAGACGATGGCCGGGTAGCGCTTGAGGATGTTCGAGACCAGGGTCGCTCCGAACACCACCAGGGGAACCGACAGCAGCAGGCCGAAGATGAAGAGCTCGTAGTGCCCCTTGGCGGCGGCGGCGATGGCGATGACGTTGTCGAGGCTCATGACGGCGTCGGCGACGACGATCGTCCAGACGGCCTTCCACATCGTGCCCGACGTCGCGATGTCGGTCTCCTCCTCCTCCTCGCCGACCACCAGCTTGATCGCGATCCAGAGAAGCAGCAGGGCGCCGACCACCTTCAGGAAGGGGACGTTGAGCAGGTAGGAGATCAGGCCGGCGAAGATCATGCGCAGAAGCACGGCGGCCCCGGCGCCGAGCCAGATGCCGACCTTGCGCTGGTGTGCCGGAAGACCCCGCACGGCGAGGGCGATCACCACCGCGTTGTCGCCTGAGAGCAGGAGGTCGATCCAGATGATCTGGAGGACCGACAGGTAGAAGGTGGGGCTGCTGAAATCCATCGCGGGCACAATCTCTTCTTCAGGACCGACAAAGCTTCAGGTTCGGCAGGGCGGATGCGACTCGACGCAATGTCGCGCAAGCCGGCCGCGAGGATTGCGGATGCCGCCGTCGGCGAGGACATGCCCGTCGTCGTGGGTGGTCGGGGTCCCTCGCAGGAGATCGCGAGGTTCCGCCAGCCCCAAAAAGCCGTTCGGGCGGCGTATTTCAAGCGGGATGATGCAGGGTCCGATCGATAAGTGGCGTCTGTTCGAGGGCATCGCCGATTCAGCGCTCCTTCAGCCAGGCTCGAAGGTCATGCGGGCCGAAAGCCTGGCCTTCTTGGCAATCCTCGTGTCGGACGGGCACCCGGACCCTGAGCCGCCCCTCCCCTTCCCCCTGCAAGACGGCGAAACCATGAGGCCTTGGCCGTTCGTCCCCGTCGGCGCCACCGGTCAGGCGGCCTTCGTCAGCCGGTCGTAAGCGGCCAGCCTGCCGATCAACCCTCGCATCTCGTCGAGGGGAATCATGTTGGGCCCATCGCTGGGGGCGTTGTCGGGGTCCTGGTGGGTCTCGATGAACAGGGCCGAGACGCCGACCGCCACGGCGGCGCGGGCGAGGACCGGAGCGAACTCGCGCTGTCCGCCGGAGGTGGTGCCCTGGCCGCCGGGCTGCTGCACCGAATGGGTGGCGTCGAACACCACCGGGTAGCCGGTGCGCTCCATGGTCGGCAGTCCCCGGAAATCGGTGACCAGGGTGTTGTAGCCGAACGACGTGCCCCGCTCGCACAGGAGGATGTTCTCGTTGCCGGTCGAGGCGATCTTGGCGGCCACGTTCCCCATGTCCCAGGGCGCGAGGAACTGCCCCTTCTTGACGTTGACCGCGCGCCCGGTCCGGCCCGCGGCGAGCAAAAGGTCGGTCTGCCGGCACAGGAAGGCGGGGATCTGCAACACGTGGCAGACTTCGGCCGCGGCAGAGCATTGTCCCGCGTCGTGCACGTCGGTGAGGACCGGGCAGCCGAATTCCCGGCCGATCCGGTCGAGGATGCGCAGCCCCTCGTCCAGGCCGAGGCCACGCTCGGTGGAGATCGACGACCGGTTGGCCTTGTCGTAGCTCGCCTTGAAGATGAAGGGCGTCCCCGTCGGGGCGCAGGCCGCGGCGATCCCCTCGGCCATCATGCGGGCATGCTCGAGGCTCTCCAGCTGGCAGGGGCCGCTGATCAAGACGAAGGGCCTCTGCCCCCCGATCGCGACATCGCCGACCATCACGGTTTTCGTCTGGGTCATGGTGCCTTCCGGTGCCGCCTCGCAGCGGGGCGGCGTCACCTGGGGTGGGGCGCGCCCGTGCCCGGGCTCGAAGCCGTATGGACGCGCGCAGTCGAACGTGCCGCGAGGGATAGCACAGCCGGGCGGGGCGCGCCGCCACGCGTCGGCCCCGCCCTACGGATTCCCGTAGTACGCGCCGCTGAAGCAACATGCGAGACAAGCCTCGAACGCGGAGGCTCGAACATGATCCATATCGTTACGCCCGGTAATGCACATCAGTATTCCGATGCGATGGAGCAGGTATGGCGTCTACGTCATGAGGTCTTCGTCGTCGAAAAGAAGTGGACCGATCTTGCCAAGCCGGATTGTCGCGAGATCGATCAGTTCGATACGCCGCAGGCCGTGCATTTTCTGGCCATGGAGGACGAACGGGTCATCGGCTATAGCCGGCTCTTGCCGACGACGCGGCCGCATCTCCTGTCGGACGTGATGCCGCAACTCTGTGAGGGTGAGCGCCCCTGCGGCACCGACACCTGGGAGTGGACCCGGCAGGCGGTCGCCCGTTCGCACCGGGCGCGGGGCAAGGCCGTCAACCCGGTCTCCATCGCGCTCCTGACGGGAATCGTCGAATGGGGCCTGGCCAGCGGCGTGCGCCAGCTCGTGCTGCAGATGCCGACCCTCTACCTGCTGCACGTGGTGCAGCTGCATTTCCGGGCACGTCCGCTGGGCTTGCCGCAACGGATCAGCGGTGAGGACATCCTGGCCGCCACCGCCGAATTCGACGCCCGCACCCTGGCCCGCCTTCGCGGCGTCCGCGGCGACACCGGCTCCGTCCTCGCCCCCGTCGTCCAGTATCTCGCGGCGTGATCGCCGCCCCTGATGAGGAATTCCACACCATGGCCGCAACCCAGATGATCCAGTCCGACGACGCCCTCGAGATCCTCGCGGATCACTGCATGGCCGCCCGTGCGGTGATCGAGGAGGCCGGGACGGCCTCGATGCGCGAACTCATCGACCTCCTCCTCTACGAGGTCGGCCTGGCCCTGGCGAAAGGCACCCGTCTCGAGCTGGTGAACGAGCTCCGCGAGTGACCGGACGGGGCCCGGCCCGTGTCGCGCCTCGGCGGGACGGCCGATCCGTCCCGCCCCTCCCGTCGCTATGGCCGGGAGCCGGCCTGGTCCCGGTCCGGGCCGCCGCTCACTTCAGCGTCTTCAGGTAGGCGATGACGTCGTCGATCTTCTTGTCGTCGGGATAGCCCGCGAAGATCATCTTGGTCCCGGGAACCTTGGCCTTCGGGTTCTTCAGCCATGCGTGCAGGTTGGCGTCGTCCCAGGTGATGTCGGCCGCCTTGAGCGCCGCCGAATAGGTGTAGCCGTCGTAGCTCGCGGCCTTGCGGCCGACGACGCCGACGAGATTGGGACCGACGCCGTTTTTGCCGACCTGATGGCAGGCCTTGCAGGCGGTGAACGCCTTCTCGCCGGCGGCAGGGTCTCCGGCATCCTGGGCCTGGGCGGCGACGGGAAGCGCGAGCAGGACGGCGAGGTTGAGGAGCAGGTGGCGCATGGGTTTCCTCTTTTCGTGTTGGCCCGGCTCTACCTGTGGTTCTCCCCGTCGCCGCCCAGGCCTCCGGTACCAGATGGGGCATCTTGCCGCAGTTGTTGGGTGGATTAAGGATAGCATCGGCATCGTGCGGGAAGGTTTTCCGTTCCCTGTGTGACGCGCAGGCGTGCGAACGACAGAACGGCGCCGCAGGGGGCGCCGTTCTGTCGTTCGTCGAGAGCGGATCGAGCAGGATCGCCGACGAGGGATGGCTAGGGTCGAGCGGCCTGGACGCTGCGCCGGGAGACGGGGGCTCTCGTTCCGCGGGCGTTGTCGGAGGCCGGTGCGGGCGCCGCGGCTACCAGCCGCCGCCTCTCATGCTGCGCTGCCGGCAGGTGCGGCCCATGTCCTCGTAACCTGCGGGACAACGGCGCACGCACGCCCCGGCCGCGTATTTGAGCGGCGGCCGGCAGGCCCGGCTGAAGCGCTGTTCCTGGAACAGGTAGTCCTTGGCCGGACTCTGGGCCATCGCCGGAACCGGCAGGCTCGCCGGCAGCGCGACCGCGATCAGCAGAAGGGCCGCATGGGACAGGCGGATCATCGGTCGTCCTCGCTGTGGGTGCAAAAAGACAACCGACCCGTCGCCGCCCGGTTCGCACCCAGGTACACCATCCAGGCGACGGACCGTCTCGTCGGGTTGCTCGTGATGATGGCGCGGGCTTCGGACACCGGACCGCTCCTCGGTTCGGAGCGGCGTCGAACCACGGTCGCCGGCAACCGGATCGTCTTGCACCAACTCCCTGTCGTCGAGGACAGAAGAGTTGGTGCGGCCAAGAGGACTCGAACCTCCACCCCTTGCAGGACTAGCACCTCAAGCTAGTCTAATTCGTTGAATTTGCTGCATAATTCTGCAAAATGTAAAGTTTTGAGACCATTATAAATCAATGGCTTAGAGCGAGTTTGCAAAGGGCTTTTCGTCATTTTGGGGCTGGACTCCGGTTCATGCAGCAGCGGCGCGAGCACTCTCCACTCGGCATCGCTGAGGCTGGTCGCGTCAAGTAGGCTCTCGCCACGTTCGGCGCGGGCGGCGGGCATTCACATCGGGGGGGCGGGGTGAGCGTCAAACACCCTCCCAGCACCCACGATGCTTGCTGCTCATCCAATGGCTAAGCTGTTTTACCCGTCATGAAACGGGGGCTCAGGCCTGATGCCGGACCTCAACCAGATCGACCACGCCGGCCGTCTCCCCCGGTGCGATCCACCGGGCCAGCGCCGGGCCGGCAAGCGTCACTCGCAGGAAGAAGAAACTCTTGCAGCCTGCCCACAAATCAGCTGGGAGTACCGCCGAGCCGTCCGTCCAACGCGCGCCGTGATTGACGACGTGGAAACCCTCGCCGAGGCGGGGATCGTCCAGGGCGACCGTGCGGGCGCCAGTGAGGCCGTCGTCGATTGTCAGCGAGGCCAGAGGCAGCCCGAGCCGTCGGTTGTCGGTCGAACCCGGCACAACATGGGCCGGCACGCTCGTCTCGGACACGAGGTGCAAGTCGCGGGCGTCCGCCGGCAGGACGAAGCGGGCGGTGAGACCCTCCACGTCTGGGCGGAAGATCTTTCCGTCGGCGACGAGGTGCATTCCCGCGAAAGTCTCCTCGACCGTGCGCCAGCCGAGCGTTACAGCCCTATCCTGCAGACGGGCACGCACCAGATCGACTAGAGGCCCGGCTTCGTGGAACGGTCGGCAGAACGGTAGCGGTCCTTCCGGCCGGGTATCGGGCGCGGCCGCAAGGTCGGTGGCGTCCGCGTTGGCGAAGAAGCGGCGGTTGCCACAATCGAGGTAGGTCTCGGCCGGCAGGCCTTCGGCCAAGAGGATGTCGTGACTGTCGAGTTCGACATGCCAGTAGGTGACCTCTTCCCGATCCACCTGCGTGACCGTAGTGCCGTTGATGAGCCTGCAAGCCGGGATCAGTACCTCGCCAAGCACGTCAACGGCGATGGCATGGGCGGGCGAGACGTAGAGGTCGCGGGCGGGGCGCCCCTCGCCGAAGGCATGCGCGGCGATGCGCACTGGGAGGAGGTCCGAGCGGCCCTGGCAGGTCACCTTCCGGTGACCAATCCAGCAGATGGGGCGCAGATCACCAGAGGATGTTACGATGAGGTCTGCGATTGCCAAATTCTCGACTGAAATGTTTCCGCGGGAGGTTTTGATCAGCGTTCCAGATACAAAGCAAACACTGTAATCCGTCACCGATGCTTCTGTATTAGTAAATGAGTCGCCAACGTTAAATTCGTCGGGTTGACCGCGATTATAGATTTCTACGTATTCGTCGTTTGATAAAATAATATAAAGGCCGTTTGTATCTAGACCGTTATTGAATCCGGGCCCAGAGCCAACCGTGCTTGGTATGTCTGGGTTGAGGCTTTTGATTGTCAAGCCGTCATACGTGCCAGAGATCGAGAGCACCGGGGTTCCAGTCGAGCCTCCGTCCCCATCGCTTGTAACAGTAAAATCGGCCGTTCCCGTTCCGCCTGGGCGACCCGATGCGAAGCTTAGAGAATATGTGCGAGTAAAATATGCCATATGCGCCTCAACCTCTCTGATTAGTTAAAGGTGCAGCACTGTAATTGCCGCGAATCAGTGGCGGCCAGCATAAATGCGTTTCTTTGCGTTTTGGTCAGATGGACGGGGCAAGCCGCGCCTTTTTCCAATAGTGTTGTGTTTATGCAACTTATGAATAAGAAAGATGACGATCACTAAGGTGATCTTCCCAGGAAATCTTTCCTCGCCCAGAGGCGTCGTTTCATAACGGGTGGAACAGCTTAGCTATTGGGTGAGCGGTGAGAATCGTGGGTGTTGGGAGGGTGCCTGACGCTCACCCCGGACCCACGGACGGATCGCCCAAGCCTTATAGACAGGATCTAAGCATGCGCCGTCGGCAATTCGGCCACCTGTGTCGTGTAACGCGGGCTCCGCATCTCGAACTTCGTCGACCACTTTCGCTTCTCCACCAGCCCGGCCCGCGCCGGCACGACGCTCCCGCGGCCGAAGCGGGCATTGCAGGCGTCCATGGCCGCCATCAGCGGACCACTGCGCTCGCGGTCGAGCTGGCCGATCAGCGCCCGCGGGCTGGCGTCGAGTAGCATCAGGTCGGTGGTGACGACGCCGGCCTTGGAGTAGCGCCAGGGGCGGCCCTCCGGCGCCTCGCGCCAGGTGCGATCGACGCCGTGCCGGGCCGCGGCGATCAGCGCGAGCGTGTCGTTGGTCGCCTCCGGCAGCGTCACGGTGGTGGAGACGGAACGCATCGGGTCGCCGCGGTCGTGGGTGCTGGTGTGGTAGAAGACGGTGACGTGGGACGTGCCGAGGCCGCCGCGCCGGAGCTTCTCGCCGAGGCGGGTCGCGTGCGCCGCCACCGCCTGCTCCAGCACGGCGCGCTCGGTGACGCGGCGGGAGAACGAGCGGGTCACCGCGCAGCCCTTTCGCTGGGCCGGCATCAGTTCGAGCGGCAGGCAGGACAGCCCGCGCAGCTCGTGGATGATGCGCTCGCCCACCACCGTCATCGCCTTGCGCACCGGCCGGGGGTCGAGGTCGCGTAGGTCGGCCACCGAGTCGACGCCCATGGCCTCGAGCTTGGCGAGCGACGCCCGGCCGATGCCCCAGACCTCGCCGACGTGGATGCGGCAGAGCCAGGCCGCGCGCTCTTCCTCGTCGGACAGGTCGCAGACGCCGTCGAGGTCGGGAATGGACTTGGCGATGTGGTTGGCCAGCTTGGCCAGGGTCTTCGTCGGTCCGATCCCGACGCACGTCGGAATGCCGGTCCAAGCCCGGACGGTCGCGCGCAGATCGCGGGCGAACTCGACGCGCCGGTCGGGATGCACGTCGGACAGCTCGAGGAAGCTCTCGTCGATGGAGTAGATCTCCACCGCCGGCGCGAAGTCGCGGTACACCGCGTTCGTCCGGGCGCTCATGTCGCCGTAGAGGGTGTAGTTCGAGGAGAACACGCGCACCCCGTCGCGCCGGCACTGCTCGCGGATCTTGAAGAACGGATCGCCCATCTTGATCCCGAGCGCCTTGGCCTCGGCCGTCCGGGCGATGGCGCAGCCATCGTTGTTGGACAGCACGATCACCGGCACTCGGGCGAGCTTGGGGTCGAATACGCGTTCGCAGGAGCAGTAGAAGCTGTTGCCGTCGATCAGCGCGATGGCGCGGCTCATCGCACCAGCCCAGCGCGCGCGACGTGCCAGCGGATGGTGAAGCGGACCACCCCCCAGATTTCGCCCTCGGCCGCCTCTTGGACCGCAAAAGCCGGGAGATCCGGGTTGTCGAAAGCCAGCCGCGCGACGTTCCCCTCGATGCGCAGACGCTTGATCGACATCTCACCGTCGATCGCCGCCACGACCACGCTGCCGTTGCCGGCCTTCAGGCTGCGGTCCACCACCGCGAGGTCCCGGTCGAAGATGCCGGCAGCCCGCATCGAATCGCCCGAGATGTTCCAGGCGAAGGTGGCCGGCGGGTTGGGGGCGAGCCAGCGTGGCAGCTCCAATGCCCCTTCTAGGAAGTCGTCGGCCGGCGAAGGGAAGCCGGCGCATAGCGCAGGTCCCATGATCGGGATGGGGATAAGCCCGGCCGGGTCGAGGTCCGCGATCCGATATAGGCCCACATCGCGCTCCGATCCGTGGTAGAACGGAAAGAGAACAAACAGGCGGGGCCAGCCGGGTCAAGCGGCCCGCTCGCCTGTGGATAACGGGGACAGCGCGGGGCTGTCAGGAGCGGAGACCGGCCATGACGATCAAGACCACTTTCCTCGTCCAGACGTTCACAATCAAGCGCAAGCGCCTGGTCCCGGGCGACCGCGAGATCTCGCCGACCGAGAGCGGCGCGCTGAAGAAGGCGGAGGCGATGGCGGGCCGGATGCCGGGCACGGCAGCGCTCAAGGTCATGGCCGACGACGAGACCGGCGAACTCGAAGGCGTCACGATCCTGGGCCGCTTCGGCGAGATCCCGGAGGATTTCGCCGAGAGCTTGCAGGGCGGGTAAGGCAAATCAGAACTCGGCGCTGATCAAAACCGCCGCGTCGTAGCCTTTCACCCACGCAGCTCGCGTGCGCCATCATCGTCGGGTCCAGCACCGAGCGCCCGGTGATGCGTCGGATTGAGCAGTCCTCCAGGGATTCCTGCTCAGGAACCGACGATTCGAAAGGTAGGTTTATCAACGTAATTAGCGCGCTGCGAGGAAGCGATGCGAGTTTGGTTCCGCCCACCTGCCTTGGCCTCGTACAGCGCCCTATCAGCGCGTTGGTAGAGGTCCCCGGCATCTGTGATACCTGTGGCTGACCCGATGCTCACCGTGACCTTGCCCGCACCGATCCCGGACGATCCGACCGTCAACGCCGCAACTTGAGCATGCACCTCCTCGGCAACCTTGACCGCTCCAGCCGCGTCGGTGTCGGGTAGCAGGAGAACAAACTCTTCGCCGCCTACCCGGCATACGAGGTCTGATGGTCGGTGCACGCTTGCCAGGAGGCAACGCGCCAAACCCTTCAGCACTTCGTCTCCGACCGCGTGGCCGTAGCGGTCGTTGAAGCGCTTGAAGTGATCGGCATCGACCACGAGAAGAGAAAGCGGCTTGCCAGAACGGCCAGCCTCCAAGGAGGTCCGTTTGTAAACATCCTCGAACTGTCGTCGGTTCGCTAACTCGGTCAATGCGTCCGTTTGCGAAAGACGGGCTAACTCAAGCTGGATTCGAGTACGCTTACGCAACTCATGACCAAACAGGAGCAACAACAAGATAGTCAGTCCCGATAGTATAAGCACAATAGTGCCGATCACGATAGCCTTACCACGCCACTCGGCCTCGATTTCATCAACCGCAAGTGCCACATTTATTATTAATGGAAGCTCGCCGACACGAGTAAATGTGTAGAGTCGTCTAACTCCGTCACGGACTGAGGTCTCGACGAAGGCGCCTGTGCCTACGCGCGCAAAGCCCTCGAAGGTCTTCGAGCCAGCGATATTCACTCCGACGTCCGCTTCCAGGTACGGATGCCGGGTGATGCGCGTGCCATCGCGCAGGTACAGATTTATCGCGCCCTCGCTCCCGAGCCCGATCTGGTCGAAGAGGCGTGCAAAGTAGGAGAACTTCAGGCTTCCCAGGACCAACCCAGCAAAGGAGCCGTCGGCTTTGTTAATCCTACGGCTAAAGTTGACCATACGCTCGCCGGTGAGGCGCGAAATAATGGGCTTTCCGATGTACAATCCAAGGTAAGGATTGGCCTTATGTGCCTGATAGTAGTCACGGTCGACGTAATTGCCCTTGCGTGGCACGGAGGAGGCCGCATCCTCGGCAATATCACCGTTCTCATTGAGGACGAACATGACACCGAGATCGCGAGCAGTAGCTACGCGGTCGAATAAGACGAGTCGGCGCATGTCCGGCTCAAGCTGTGCGAGCCCCGGAGCATTCAAATTCTCTTGTACAGACTGAAGTGTAAGATCGATTATCTCAACATTTCGAGCAATATCGCGTTCGATTACTTGCAAAAGGTTGCGCGATGTTATCTCGGCTTTATTCCAGGCATCGCGACGCATGTCTAGCAGCATGAAAGTCGAGACAAGTAGCATCCCGATCGGCGCAATAATGCTTAGGCCAATCCACGTACGGCCGGACCGAAATACAGGCGGAAACCGTCTTACTAGGTTCACGGAATTTATCCACAGGCGCCTTTTGTTCTTGCTTCAACTGCCACGACAATCCCTAACAGGCCCCTGCTCCGACCAAGACACTACGTCTCATCCTGAGCAGGCCGCAGGAAGCCGCCCGGCACATGCTTAAGATAAGTGCCGTCAGTAGGATCTTTCAGGTCGACGCAGTAGAGATCGAACACGCTTGAAAGATGTGTCCAGAAATCCGGGTCATTGATCAGCGGTTCGGTCACGATCCTTGGCCAATTCAACGAAATCCCGGAAGACTGTGCCGAAAGTCTGCAGGGTGGCTGACGAGCCTGGCTCGAACGAAAAAAGCGCCCGAGGCCGAAGCCCCGGGCGATCAACGTGCGCTGTGGATTGCGGAGATCAGTCGCCCAGCCGTCGGTTCATCAGCGCCTTGAGCATCTGCTCCCTGGTCTCGCGCATCTCGTCGCGCACCGACAGCATCATCTCGTCGATCCGGCGTTCCAGCCGCGTGATCACGTCGCCGGTAACGTAGGTCCGCGCGACCTCGATCTTGAAGGCGTTGAGCTGGTCCTTCACGCTGGAGACCTCGATCTTGACCGCCGCCATGTCGATGGTGAGCGGCGAGACGGCCGCCGTGGTGCCGGCCTTCGATCGGGCCTGGAGCCAGTCGATCCCCTTCACGATCGCCACGACGGCCAGCATGCAGCCGATGAGGCTTGCCCAGGTGATCGGACCAGGTGCGAGAAACGATGTGTCCATGATCCGAGCCCCCATGGGCATGGTGGCGCGCCGGCGGGGCCAGACGCGCGGGGAGCGTTACCGGCCGGCCTTGGGGGCAATCGCGGAGATGCCCTTCTCGACGGTGCGGGCGAGGATGAAGCCGCCGATCCCGATCGAGATCAGGTTCCAGAGGTTGTCCGGAGTCGCGGCCAGGGCGGCGACCACCTCTTTCTGCAGCCCGATCATCGGAGCGATCACGCCGACGTAGGTCACCATGAACAGGCCCCACACGACGACCATCGGCCGGGCGTTGCGGGTGAGCCAGCCCTCGGAGGCCGCGTCGCCCTTCATGACCTCGGCCATCGCCTGGTTCAGGGCCGACTGGTTCTCGAGCACCGCCTTCTGGAAGTCGGCCTGGACCTGCGCACGCTGGCCGGCGTCGGGAATGACCCTCTCCAGGGCGGGGCCGAGGAACTGCATGAGCATCGGAATGAGGGGGATCAGCGCGCCCATGGCTCAGGCTCCCTTCGTCATGTTGGTGCGGATGGTGGAGAGGAAGCGCGACCAGAAACCGGGCGCGGCCGCCGGCGTGGGCGCAGAAGAAAGCCCGCCGGTGGGGGCGGGCTTGGTGGCCGGCGGATTGTCACGAACCGGCGGTTTGGTATCACCCGCTGACACGGGGGCATCAGCGGGTGCAGTCATGCCCAGCGCCCCGGGCATCCGCGCACCGAGTAGCGGCATGCCGCCGGCGACGAGCGCGGCCTCGAACCGCCCGGCATAGCCGGCGATGGTCGCGGCCTTGTCGGTGCCGTTCACCGTGCGGCGGGCCCCTACGTAATCGCAGCGGTCTCCGGCGATATAGTCCTCGAGCGCCTTGCCGGTGAAGTCGCCCTTGATCGAGACGCCGCGCGTCACGCCCTCGACGAGTATGCGGCCCGAGACCGCCGGGTCGAGGGCGAGGTCGGGGTTGCCGGCCAGGTCGATGCCGAGGATTCGGCCCATCCGCAGATAGTTGTCCTCGTGCGTGAGCTGGACGTCGCCGCGGCCGTAGAACGACAGGCCGCGGGCGTTCGGGAGCGCGTAGTTCCGACTGATCCTGCCCTTGGCGTAGAGCGAGGCCACGGCGCGGCGGGCCGCGGCATCTGAGAGCGCGAAGCCTTCGCGGACCGGCTGCATCCGCTTCCCGGTCTCATGGAACGAGGTCGCCAGGATGTAGGCGAGATGCCGACGATCCAAGAGCAGGGCGTAGGCGAGGAAGGCGTCGAGCAGCCGCTCGATGCCGACGACCTGCGCCACCGAGAGCGAGCCGAACAGGGGGCGGATCGCGGCGAAGAACTTGGCGCGGTCGAGACGTGCGAACGCGCCCGGGTCCAACGGGGTCATGGCGGAGATCCTTGCGGGCATGAAAAAACCGCCCGGAGGCGGCGCGGATGGCGAACGGGTCGGGCGTCAGGTCGATCCGATCACACGCTGCGCAGGGTCAGATATTCGTCGAGGTTGGCGAGCATCGGCGCGTTACCGGTTGCGAGAAGGTCGATGTTGTACTTGCCCAGAAGATCGAGCTTGCCCCCGAGCGTGATGACGGAGCCGCCCATCTGGAACAGGTTGATCGACGCCGGAGCCGGCGCGTTGGCCGGCGCGACGCCGATGATGGGTGCCGCGTTGCCGATCCTGATCTTGGGCTTGAGGTCGACGCCCAGCGAGACGATGACGCGAACCCAGGCGCCGGCGGTGATCGGTCCCTGGACGGCGGCGTCGCCGTAGAGGTGACGCATCGTGTTGGTGCCGGTCTGCATCTGCACGCGGTTGGGCGTGCTGATGTACTGACCGCAGACCTGGTTGAACGCGGCGAAGTCGTCGATCCAGACGACCGCCACCCAGGAGTAGACCGCGGCCGGATTGAAGACGTAGCCCGACGCCGTGTAGAACGACGTGTCGGCGCGGACGAAGCGCCCGACGTTGCGCTTGAGCACGTCGTCGTAGACGACCGGTGCGCGCCGCGCCGCCGCCGCCTGGACCATCGGCACGCCACCGACCTTCCAGTTGGCGATCTCCTCGACGCGGCCGTCGGTCAGCTTGAGCGCCGCCGGGTTGTCGAAGCGCCAGAAGCCCACGCATTCGGGGCCCGTGAGAAGGGACTGGAAGTCCTTGATCTGATCGAGGCCATCGGCGTCCTCGAAAGCAAAGGCGATCTCATTGTAGTTCATCTGACGACCCTCAAACGACGAGTGTGGATTTGTAAGCGCACAGCCAAGTATCGACCGTCTCGCCGGCGAAGTAGCTGGAAGGCGGGCCGACGCGCTTGATGTTGCCCCAGGCGCCGGCATGGGTGCCGGGCGGGATGTCGAGGCGGCCGTAGAAGGCGTAGGAGACCTCGACCGTCGCACCGGAGGCCGGCATCGCGACGGGGATGATCCGCACGAGGTTCGCGCTGACGGTGACGCTGGCGATCGGCACGATCACGCCGTTGACCTTGAGCACGAAGCCCTTGTCGGGCGCGGCTTCGATCATGGCGGTGTCGACGGCCAGATCACCGAAGCCCGGCGGCCGGGTCACGGCCAGCGTGAAGCCACCGTTCTCGACCGCGATGGCGCTGATGCGGGCGCAGTCCCAGGCTTCGCCGAGGTCCAACACCTTGCGCTTGACCAGCCCCTCGAGCTCGCCGATCCGCGTGTAGCCGAGCCCGGTGTGATGGATGTTGTCGCGGAACGGGTACGGGTAACGCGGCCCGATCAGGTGGACGCGCGCCGCGTTGGTGACGGCGAACCGGACCTGGTCGAGGTAGGAGAGCTGCGCCTGCCCCTGCCCGATGCTGGCCGCCGTCTGATCGGTGAAGAAGTGCAGCGGCGTGCCGCCGGCGCCGTTGAGCGCGAGCGCGTCGTAGCCGGCGACCATCTCGGTCAGGCTCTGGAAATAGTCCTCGCCGCCGCCATCGACCGCGCCGCCGTGGGTGAAGCTCGTAGCCTCGAAGAACGGCGTCTTGCCGTAGCGGGCCGCCTGGATGCGGGCCGCCGCGTGCATGAGGATGCCCTGGGCCCAGGGGTCGGTGCCGGGCTTGAGCTGCTCCCAGGTGTAGCCGGGATAGCCGTGGCAGTATTCCAGCACCGGCATCTGCCGGGCGTTGTCGCGCCGGCGGAACCGGGCGAGCGCCTGCGCCGCCGCATAGCCGATGTTCGCCCCTCGCGACATGCTTAGGCCAGCGAGGTCGATGATTGCCGAGGTCTGGAACGCCGTGCCGATGGTCTGAATCGGCTCGATCTTCTGAGACGACCCGCCCATCCGACCGAGCGACATGGCCATGCGGGGCTCGCCGATATCGGCGACGGCCGCCGGGATGTCATCGGTGAGGGTCTCGGTGCGCCAGGACTGCCCGTAGCTGATGTGGATCGCCAGCCGCGAGGTCGTGTCGAGCAGGCTCGGCGAACCCGCGTACGCCGGCCGCATCACGTAGGGCATCGTGACGCCATCGGGCGTGGACTTGTAGCGGTAGAACTCCTTGTCCTTGACCACGTCCTGAACGGTGCCGGCGGCACCCAGGGCAATGACGGTGGTCTCCGGGAGGGTGGCCTCGCGCTGCGACGCGACCCAGCTCGGGGGGTCGATGCGGGCCTGCAGGCGCCCGCGATAGTTGATCGCGAGACCGACCCGGCCGTTCTTGTCGACAACCGTCCAGAGATGGCGCAGTCCGTACCGCTCCCAGAGCAGGGACGAGACCAGGAGGTTGGTGCGCGAGAAGGCGATGGCGCCGCGTTTGGTGATGCCGAGGGCGACGCGGCCGGCGCGGTCGCCCCAGACCTCGATGTAGTTCGTCATCGAGAGGCCGCGGACGAAATTCCGGCGGATCGTGACGGCGCCCCGCTTGCTGATACCGAGTGCGATGCGGCCGGCGCGGTCGCCCCAGACCTCGACGTAATCCGACAGGGCCAGGCCCCGGACCAGGTTGCGGCGGATCGCGACGGCGCCGGTCTTGGTGACGCCGAGCGGCACGCGCCCGAGCGAGTCCCGAGCCGCTGCCCACACAAACCCCTGCAGGCCGTTGAAGCGCCCGAGGATCCCCTGCATGTAGCGAGTGATGTCGTCGGTGATCGACTTGGTGAGGAGGACGTCCTTTGTCCGCTCGTCGAGCCCCGGCACCGTCGCCTTCGTCTTCAGGACCCACGCGCCGGCGCCCGAGGCTCCGGTCTTCGCGTAGTATCCGGCGTCCGGACCGAACATCACTTCGCCGACGGCGCCATCGGGGAAGTTGAGCGACGAGCCGAGCCCGCTGCCAACGACGCCGTCAACGTCGACGAGCGTGTCTCGTGTCACTCGGCCGATCGCGACGGCGTTCTGGGCCTGCGTGGCGGACGCGGCGGCGCTGTTGGCCCGCGCGGTCGCATCGCCGGCTTTCGTCGTGGCGATGGCGGCGGCGGCAACCGCGGTCCCGGCCTGCGCCACCGAAGTGGCGGCTTGCGCGGCTGCATCCGCGGCCTTCGTCGTCGCCGTGGCGGCGGCGAGTGTCGCTTCGTCGGACCGCGCCTGCGCCGAGGTCGCAGCGGCGATCGCGGCGGCCGTCTTGTCGAGGGTGACCTCGGCGGCCTCGACGACATCCTGGCGCAGATCGATCAGCCCGGGGATCTCGTCCAGGGTCGATGCGCCGGCCTGGACGCGCCAGGCGACGGTCGACCCATCGGCGAGCGTATCGAGGATGGTGTCGTAGTACCGCCCCTTGATCAGCCGACCGGGCTGGAGCGGCACGCCGCCGGCATCGACCCACGGCAGCGGTCCGAGCCCGTCGACGTTGAGCGTCGCGACAGCGGTGTTGTCGCGGTCGACCTGGATCATGAGGCGGAGGCCACGGCGCAGTTCCGTCAGGCCGCTCCCCGTCTGGACCACGTAGGCGTTAAGGGTGCCCGACGTGACGAGCACACCACTCAGGTCGTCGGCCAGGCGGCGCACGGCCGCCATGACCTCGCGCGTCGTGCCCGGGAATGAGCGCGCGGATGCGCCGTCCAACGCCGCGATGGCGGTCGCGATCGCACCGTTCTGCGCAGGCGTGCGCGACCAGCCGGGGACACCCATCGGCAGTACTCCAGAGTTCGATTGTCGAAGGGGGGTCGGGGCCGCTCAGGCCTTGATCGCGAAGACGACGACGAGGCCGGGGGGCATGTTCGGGTGGGCGGCGTTCTCGCCAGCCGCGGCGACGTTCACGCCGTGCGCGTGGTCGCCGACCGCCGTGATTACATGGGCATGCGTGCCCGATCCGGGGATCCCGTGGGCGTGATCGCCGCCGTTGTTGACCTGTACGCCGTGACCGTGTCCGCCCGAGGCTCCGATCGTGACGTCATGCCCATGGGCGGGGGAGTCGGTGCTCGTCGGGATAAACTGGGAGCCAGCCCCGGCCCTGACGCCGAAGGTGAGATTGGTCCCGTTGCCAAGGGCGAAGTTCACGCCCTCAACCGGGACGGAGTGGGCGTGACTAGTCCCAGGCGCTCCGGTCGTTCCAGTGTGAGGATGCGCGCCATCGGTGGTCGTCGAAGCGGTATGGTCGTGCGTTCCGGCGTTTTGGGTTGCCCCGCCGTGATTGTGCTCGCCGCCGCTTTGTGTTGCGCCGCCGTGGTCGTGCCCGCCGGCTCCGGTGGTAGAGGAGCCGTTGTGATTATGGCTCGGCAGTTGGGCCACGCTCAGAGCGACCGTCTCCGACCCGCCGGCGCTGCCGACCGCGCCGCCGAGGCCGCCTGCCCCACTAAGGCCGGGGCCGAACATCGCCCGGCCGTTGAGGTTCGGGACGTTGAACGTCGTCGTACCGTCGCCGGCGCCGTAGGTCGTGCCGATGACGGCGAACAGGGACGCATACGCGGTGCGAGACAGGGCCGCGCCGTCGCAGATGATCCACCCGAGCGGGATCGCGGCATAAGCCCCGAAGGGCGAGATGCGCCCCGACGGCTCAAAACCGGGCGTGAGAACGAAGTAGGCCTCCGAGTACGGAGAGCGCGCGATCCGATACATGATGTTCGGAGCGAGATCGCCCGGCGCGAGCTCGACGCCGCCCTGGCGCCTGAGGGGCTTGGCCACGCCGTCGATCGAGAGCGTGGCGGGCCCGTCGTTGGGCACGTCGACGCTGAACGCGAGGGTGAAGCCTCGGAGCAGGGAAGCGGCCGTCGCGCCCTGAAACGTGGACATCGCGTAGGCGTTGTTCGCTCCACGAAATGCGACGGAGACGCCGACCGTATCAAGATGCCAGCGCGCCAGAGCTCCCATCATCTCGCGCGCGGAGGCGTTGACGGACCCGGCCGCCTGGCCTTCCTGCCAATTGATCGGTGGCGCGGCCAGGTCGTTCGAGGTTGCGTCGATCGAGAAGTCCCACAGGCCGGTCATGGGCGAGCTCCGGAAGCGCGCAGGCCTCCGGCTCCGATGACGCCAGGGCGTCCGGATCGGGTCGTGCCGACGGCGATGGTGGTGCGGTTAAGGCGTCAGCGCCGGGCGGTCGGCAGCAGGCCGAAGAACTTCGAGGCGTCGAAGGCGGTGCGGCGCGGCGGTGATGCGGTGATGGGTGCTGGTGCGGCCTGTGCCGGCGCCGCCGGGGCACCGACCTGCGTCGCCAGCAGCCCCTTCAGGATGCCAGCATAGTCCGTGTCATCGGGGCGTTCCGGCGCCGGCGCGGCCGCCTCGAGCGCGGGCATCGAGGGCTCGATGGCCGTGTCGGACGCCACCGGCCCCGAAAGGCCGAAGCCCGCCCGCCCGATCCCGCCCTTGGCTGCGTCGGGCATCGCGGCGACGAACTCGCCGCCGAGGAAGGCCGCGGCCTTCGCTCGATGGCCGGACATCTGGTTGTTGACCTTGTCGGCCACGGTGCCGGGCGCGCCACCGTTGTTCGCGTCGCTGGCGTTGTAGCGCCCCACCCGACCGGCGTTCACGGCCGAGTAGAGGTCGATCAACCCCATGCCGGGCTTGAAGCCGGCGTCGACGAGATAATTGCCGGCCGCCTCGACCTGCGCCGCGACCGGCATGTCCTGGGTCACGCCGTATTTCTGGCGCTGCGGCTCGCCCCATTGGATGAGGCCGCGGTGCTCGCCCCACTGCGTCGTCGGCCCCTTTTTCCAGGGATCGAACGTGCCGCCGGTCTCGTAGGAGATCGTCGTGCCGAGATCGAGCGGACTGGCGCCGATCCGGCCGGCCGTCGCGAGGATGGCCGCGCGCATCTCGTCGGTCATCGCGTGCTCCGGACATGCAAAAGGCCGCCCTTGCGGAGCGGCCCTGAAGGTCCCGGCGCACGTCGCGGGACGTTGGTCTTGTGCGGCGGTTCGCCCGTCGGGTCAAGCGGCAGACGGCATAGGCGTGTTTCAGTTTGTAGTCTGCCCCCGCTTAAGCGGCGGTTATCGACACTTTGCGGAAGCTCAGAACGTCAGCTTCGGACTGCCAGGATGGCCGAGACGAATGGCACCGTCGGGTGGACTGGTGACGGACTGCATCTGAATGGCCGCCCGATTAAAGCGGATACCGCCGTCACGCCCCCCTTTCGATACAGCTTCGTCACAGCCGCTCGCACCATACCGCATGCGAGCCAAGGGAGTGGTATTCCTTCATTTGCGATGCGCGTAACCGGAGAACATAAGAATTCCTTCATGACTGAGTGGCGATACATGACAGAGCAGTAATAAAAGAAAAACAAGTTTTGGTTGTAGTGGTGGTTCATTGAGCGAAATGACCGAAGCTTCTACAATTTCTGATCTGTTTGGGGTAAGGTTCAGGACGCGGGCGACGAACCGCATCCTCGCCCTCTGCTTCATCGTTTTGTGTGGGCTTGGCCCTGTCGGTCTGTCGCTCAGCCCGCGGCAAGATGAGCCCGTCGCGATCCTGCGACTGAGACCGATCGAACTGCTGCCCACAGCGGTCGCGAACGCCGATGCTCGGATCGTGTGGATGTCGGCCCGGGGACATCTCCTAATTCTCGACTCCGCCCCGCCGGGCCTCGTGCGTGCGCTCTACCAAGAGGGCGCAACCCTGGTTGTTGCAGCCAACGCAGTGAGTAGCTGCTTGCCCCGCGCTTCCGCCAAACCGTCCATAACCGGGACCCTCCAACTATGACACCGCTCAGCAACCTCTCGGACCTGCGCCGCGCGTTCATGCCCGTACTGCTCGGCAGCCTGTGTCTACTGTATGCTGTTGCCGTTCTTACCGCGTGGGCTGCAGGCGCCAACCTTGTAGGCGTGGCCGTTTTCGGAGGCGCTCTGATCATCATTATTGGAGTGGTTGCACGTGTGAATGGGCCGGCTGCCATCACGCGTCAAATGTCGTCGGCAGCAGCCATGTCCCTCGTCGCCCTAGTGGTGTTCAGTGCCGCGGGCACGGACCTGCAGATCGACATGCACATGCTTTTCTTCGCCGCTCTCGCATTGGTGGCGGGCTGGGGCTGCTGGTCCTCGATCCTGGTGGCGACGGGCGTCGTCGCAGTCCACCACCTCGCGCTGAACGTCCTCTACCCGGCGGCTGTGTTCCCAGGCGGTGCCGACTACACCCGCGTCCTGATCCACGCCGTGATCCTCCTCGTCGAGGCTGGTGCGCTTATGCTGGCGGCCCATCAACTGGTTAAGGCGATGAACGCCTCCGAGGATGCGACGGCGGAAGCCATTCGTAGCGCCAACCTCGCCCGGAAGCTTGCTGCCGAACAGACGGCTGAGAGCGATTTCAAATTGCACAGGGCAGGCGCGCTGGCAGGATTGATGTCGGAGTTCGAGCTCAACGTCTCCGCACTTGTCCAAGGGCTCGCAGGCGCGGCCACCAAGATGGAGGCCACTGCGAACACCATGGCGGCTACGGCTACCGAGACCACACAGCAAACGGTCACCGCCGCGGACTCGGCACTCCAGACCTCCGCCAACGTGCAAACGGTTGCCGCTGCCAGCGAGGAAATGTCCGCATCCGTGCAGGAGATTGTCCAGCAGGTCGGCCGGTCAGCCGCGGTCGCCCAGCAGGGCGCCGATAAGGCGAAGCAAACGGACCTCACAGTCCAGAAATTAGCAATCAGCGCCGAGCGCATAAGCTCAGTCGTATCAGTGATCTCCGATATCGCGTCGCAGACCAATCTGTTGGCGCTCAACGCGACAATCGAGGCGGCGCGGGCCGGAGAGGCTGGACGGGGCTTTGCCATCGTAGCCGCGGAGGTAAAGAACTTGGCTGGTCAAACCACGAAGGCTACGGGCGAGATCGGTGAGCAGATCGCCGAGATCCAAGCTGCGACGCTGCAGGCAGTCTCGGACATCCGAGAAATGGAACGCGTAATCGGTGAGATCTCGAATACGTCCGTCGGGATTGCAGCCGCGATGGAGGAGCAGGGCGCCACGACACAGGAGATCGCGCGGAACGTGGCCCACGCCGCGCAAGGGACAGGCGCGGTCACGTCCGCGATCAGCAATGTGCGTAAAGGGGCAGGTCAGACGAGCGCGGCGGCGACACAGGTGCTTGGCGCGGCCAGGGAGCTTGCCCACCATGCTGAGAACCTGACCCAGGAGGTGTCGCGCTTCCTGGAGGGCGTGAAAGCCGCCTAGACCAAGGCAACTTCGGGTAGGTTGTGCCGCGACCTCGGAGGTTCGGGATTAACGCGAAGTTGCAGGCGAGATTACGGGAAGGACTGCTGCTTCTGAAGCAGACCGCCGGCAAATCTCAAACTGAGACACGACCACTGCGGGAGGTGTCTCGACCGCATCTTTCGCTGGGGCAGATCGCCATGTAGCTTCCGCATATGCACGACCGCTCCACCGTCATCCTCGCTTGGCTCGCCTTCACCGTCGTCATGCTGGTGATCGGATGGGTGCTGAAGCTCGTCGTGCCGCCCGCCCATGATTGGGCTGTGGCCAGCATCGGCCGCACCGGTGCGTGGGCGGTCTTCCTGGCCGTCATCCTGGCCTGCGCCGTGTTCGGCTACTGGCCACGCGACGCCGCCGGCCGCATGCGGCGCCTACCTACGCTCCGTTGACGGCTCGCGGACCGGTCCACCGCCACCGTTCGCCAGGGCGAGCAGGCGCCGGGTGAACAGCTCGGCGTTCTTGCTCCCGGCAGGGGAGCGCGAAAGCGCTCGCAGGTCCGGAAGGGCGCGCGGGTCGAACATCAACCGCGCGATCGCCTCGCCGTTGCCCAACATGCGGACGCGCAGCGCAGCGTCCCCGGCCCCACGCTTCAGGCCGACGATGGCGCCGCCGGCCGCTCCGCCGAACCCGCCGACCGTGGCCCCAGCCGCCGCGCCCGTCGCGACGTCCGAGACGGCCTGACCGATCGGGGTGCTGCCACTCGCGAACTGCTTTTTGATCGCCTCGTTGAAGGCGGTGTCCGACCCCTTCTGCGGGCGATAGCCGGTCGCCTCGAGGGTGGTCATCAGACGGTCGAGCCCGCCCCAGAGGGTGTCGCCCTCCGGTAGGGCCCGGATCGCGGCTTCGAGGTTATGGCGCTGCTGGCTGTTGCCCCGCACCGCCGACGCGAACCCCGCACCACCGTACTGCGCCGCCACGCCCTTCGACTGCTGCGTCGCTTCGTTGAAGACGGATTCGAGGTGGATGCGGGCGAGATCACGTGCGGCCGCCGGTCGGTTGCGGGCCAGGGCCGTCATCGCCGCCGAGACCTCGGCGTGGCTCCCGGGCTTCGGGTTGGGCGTGAAGACGGCCTGTATCGCGGCGTCGACGTCGGGCCGGGCGGCGATTCGCCCGAGCGGGGAGGCCTCCACCTTGGCGAGGGCGTCGCGCGTCCGGACCACGCCGTCGAGCCGGTGATAGACGTCCGGCATGTTCTCCAGGACGTCGGTGCTCTCGCGCAAGAGAGCACTGAGCTTGTCGGCATCCACGTTCCCGCGCCGGTCGGTGGCGGCGTCGAGGATGCGGGTGGCGACGTTGGCCTCGTAGGCCTGCCGCGCGGCCGGGGTGGCGTTGGCCAGGAACTCGCGCGCGGCGCTGGCGCCCTGCAGGTGGCTCGGAACCTGCTCGGTCGGGGTGGCCATGCGGCCGGTGGCCGGATCTTGCTGGACGACGCGGGCGAGCGGAGAGTTGCCCTCGAACGGTTCCAGCGAGCGCGAGTTCGCCGCGAAGTTCGCGTCGGCGGTGGCCACCTCCGGCACCGTCTTGAGCTGCCCATCGAGGGCCGAGCGCGCCGTCTGGAGATCGCGGACCTTGGTGCCGTCACCATCCCGCAGCGCGAGCTTGATGCCGGTGTCCAGGCGCTCGCGGGCGTGCAGCAGCCCTTCGACGGAGAGGTCGGTCTGCCCGTCCGGCCCGTAAAGGTCGCGGCGCGCCCGGGCGAGGGCATTCCTCACGTCGCCCTTGGCGGTGCGCATCTGGGCGCCGATGGCGTCGAGCGCCGCCTGCGGGTTCACCTGGCCGAACCGGACGTCCGGGATCTCCTCGCGGATCGTCGTGCCCTTCACCGTGGGCGGCGGCGCATCGCGCATCGCCATCACGACCTTCTCGTAGACGTCGAGCGAGTCGGCGCGGGGGTCGCGCATCATCTCGCCGAGGACGCGCGAGCGAATGTCGGGGTGGACGGTCTCCGGCCGGATGCCGGCATTGATCAGGTCGCGGTCGAGGAAGCCTTCCGCCGCCTCCGTGCTGCCGCGGTACTCGTCGGCCTGGCGCGTTGCCCGGACCCGCGCGGCCGAGGGCTCCTTGCCGATCTGGTACGACGGCACGCCCCGCTGTTCGTTTGTCAGCTTGCGCAACAGCTCGTCGCGGATGTCCCGGGCCGCGCCGCCATCGATGTCCGGCTTCAGGTAGCCGGCGCCGATCAGCTCCTCGCGCCAGAAATTGTCGATGCTCCTGCCGTCCGCGCGGGCGACATTGCCGACGCCGGGGATGTTCCAGCGCTGGAAGTCGTTGGCGCGTGCCTCGCCGCCGTCGAAGTTGATACCGCCCTTGCGCGCGATGTACCGGGCGAGGCTTTCGACCGGACCGTCCGCGGACGGGGCCGACGCGTTCATGCCGCCGAGGGGGCGAGGCGCGTCGGGGGTGAACTGCGGACGCTCCCAGGCCGTCGGGGTCACGATCGGCTCGCCGGGGCGCTCGACGGCGATGGTGCGCTCGATCCCGATGTTCTCCGGGGCCGCGCGCGCCGCCGCATAATCCGGATCGGCCTGCGCCTTGCGGGCGGCCTCGCGTGCATCTGCGACGCCGCGCATCTCGGGCTGGATCACGCGGCCGGCCTGGTCCGCCGTGAGACGCGGGCCGACCGCCTCACGTGCCTGCGCCAGCGCGATGCCCTCGGGCGTCTGCCTCACGCCAGCGCGCGCCGCGGACTGCAGGTCAATGCCGACGCCGGAGGGCGCCTGGTTCTGCGGTCCGATGCTGTCGAATGCCGAGCGGGCGACGTTGTCCACCGCCGCCGGCCGCGCCGCATAGAACTCGGCCGCGATGCGACCGCCCTCCCCGCCCGAGTTGGCGGCCACGCGCTCGAGCTGCAAGGCGCGAGTGGCCCTGCCGCCAGTCGCGGCGTTCAGGGCCTCGCCCACGGACAGCTCCGCCCCGCCGCCCGGTAGCGCCCTGCCCTGCTCGCGCAGGAACTGCGCCGAGACGAGGTCCTGCTCGGACATGCCGTGCGCCATCTCGCGCACTAGCCCCATGCCGGGGGCCTCGCCGCGCACCGCGGTGATCGCCTTGCCGATTAGGCGACCGGCGACTGGGCCGGCCGCGCCCAGGCCGGCGCCCATACCAGCCCCCCACCCTGTCGCATTGGCATCGGCATCGCTGCGCACCGCCGCGTCGGCACCGCCGAGGACAGCTCCGCTTGCCGTCGACGCTGCGGTGCGGGCGAGCAACGAGCCAGCGCCCGCCCCGAACGCGGCTGGCGCGGCCATGACGAGCGGGATCGTCCCGGCCACGCCGCCGGCGATCTCGCCGCCCGTCGTCGCCCAAGGGTTGGCCTTGGCCGTGGCCTCGCCGAACCGCTCCACCTTGCCCAGCTCATCCGAGAACGTCGTGTCGTTCTTGAGCGCGCGCACGGCGGCGGCCGCACGGTTCACGCCGGCGAGCAGGTACGGCCCGGCGACGGGTACGCCGTTGATGATGCCGCGGCCGATCGCGGCCGTGCCGTCGCCGGGCAACCCTGCCGTCGGCAGATCGCTCACCGTCGCGGGATCGGCGAACGGGTCGTGATCCACGGGCACCAGGCGCGGGCCAGCCGAGGCCGGTGCAGCATCCGCGAACGGGTCGTGATCGACCGGGACGAGCTTCATCAGCGCACCATGAGGAACTTGCCCGGCCGGGCGGGGTCGGGCGAGTACCAGTTGCCGTCCGGAGCCTGCCGAGCGCCCTGCGGCGGCTCTTTCGGGGGAGAGGCCGAGGCAGCAGACTGTGCCGCAGGGAACAATGGGTTGGACTCTGCAAACTGCGCCAGTTCATCGTCAAAGCCAGCGTCGAGCCGCCCGCCATTTCGTGCGGCATAGTCGCGAGACATCTTCGCGATCTGCTGCTGCCGCTGGGCGGCCGAGCGAAAGATGCCGATGAGCTGCCTATTACCCTCAGGGCTTTTCGCTAGGCCGGGACCTACGGTGGTGATGAAGCTCAAGTCGGCATTCGAGACACCGGCACCCAACGATCCACCGAGCTGATCGAGCAGATTTTGGTTTCCGAGAGACGAGAATACTTCAGCACCAGATGCCGCTTTTGCATCCTTGACGCCTAGAGCACCAAGGAATTGATTGGCGCGTTTTACGCTTTCCGCTCCAATGCCGGAGTAAAAATCGGGCGCTGACATTGCCTGTTCCATCAGAGCAAGCGAATTAAGCCTCGCTCCCGCACTTCTTCCGCCGCTCTGATAGTCGACAAATTGCTTTCCGTAGGCTTTTCCAATTTCGACGTCCTGAGCCTTTTCGGGGGCGCCGACGTTGACCTGCGTGTTGCCGCCGCCGATCGCCTCGGGGCCCTTGGCCGTCATCTTTGCCGGCGCGTTGGGGGCGAGGCCGTATTCGAGCCGCTCCGGCGCAGTGACCGGACGAACGGGCACACCAGCCGCGACGATCTTGACGTCGGTCGGGTCGGTCCGGCTGACCGCCGCCTTCGAGCCGTCGGGCAGGTCGGTGAGGGTGTACCGCTCCGCCTCGCTGGGGTCCTTCGCCGGCCCCAGCAGGTTGCCGGCCCCAGGCTTCTCTCCGGGCTTGAGCTCGTAGATGTTGCCGCCGATCGTGACCCGGCTCGCATCCTGTTTCATCTGGTTCAGGACGCTCTGCAGGACCGCCGGGCTCGACATGGCAGCGGTGGCCAGGTTCTCGTCGAGCCCCCTGCCGGTGAGCCAGGCCTTCGTCGCGTTCTGGCCCTGCGCTTCCTTCGCGAGCTTCGCCCGCTCGAGCCCAAGCTTCGTCTTGGCGAGATCCGTGGTCGCCCGCGTGGCGTCCGCGACCTGCGCGTTCTTCAGCCCGGCGGAGAGGCCGGCGCCGAACCCCGGCGTCGACATCAGGCCGGTCCCGATCCCGACGAGGAGGTCGCCGCCGCCGCGATCGGTGAAGCGCTGAAACGCATCCCCGAAGTTGAACCCGCTGTCGGCCGGATCGCCGCCCCCTCCCCCCGGTGCGGTGGAGGGTGTCGGAGTCATGGCCGGGGCTGGCATCGCGCCGGCGGCCGGCGCGCCCAAGCCGAGACCGAGCGGGCGGCGCGGCGGCATCGGCACGCTCATCGGCGCCGGCGGCGCCGTCGCGGCAGGCGCGACCGGGTCCGGCACGGGCTCGGCGCTCGCCACCGGCGCTTCCACGACGGCGCCGGACGTGCCCGCGAACCCTTGCGGCGCGCCCATGGGCATCCGGCCGAACAGGCGCATCAGGTCGTTGGGGTCGACCTGCGGCACCGCGCCGGAGCGGTTCAGGATTCCTGCGCTCATCGGGTGATCCTCAGGCCTACTTCATGAACTTCGACGCGGTCCCCGCGATGGCGAGGCCGCCGCCGAGCAGCTGCTGCAGGAGCGAGGGCTGCGGGATCTTCGTCTGCGACGTGCCGGTCGATGTGCTGCCGGCGCCGGCGACCGGGAGCGCGAGCTGCGCCAGGAGGCCGGCCTGGTTCCAGGGCTCCGCCTGCTGTTCGTTGAACACGTCCTGGTCCGCCGCGATCTCTTTCTGCCGCTCCTCGTCCTCGACGGCGCCGATGCCGGCGAGGGTCTGGCCCGGAGCCATGATGTCGGCCTGGACGCCGGCGATCTGGCCGAGGCCGGTCTGCGCCGCGGCGCGGTCGCCCTGCGCCGTCGAGAGCGCGGTGCCGAACTGCGAAAGGATCTGTCGGTTGTTGTCGCCCTCGAGCCCCGCCAGCGTCGTCGCGCCGGTGAGAGCCGCCGCAGCCGCGCCCGAGGCCAGCCCGGCGCCGGTGACGGCCTGGTTCGCGTTGCCGGTGCGCACGCCGTTGATCTCGCCCAGGAGACCGGAGCGGATGCCGGTCAGCGCATTGCCCGCCGCATCGATGGAGGTGGCCGCGTTGGCGATGCGCGCGCGCTCGGCGTCATAGTCGGAGTAGCGCAGGTCGAGCTCGGCGTTCGAGGCCGCCTCCGCCGTCGCGCCTGCGAACCGGCCCGAGCCGTACCGCCCCGAGGCCGCGAACTTCTGGCCCACCGAAGAGGTCGCCTTGGCCGTAGCCAGGTCGATCATGTCCTGGAGGTAGGGATTCGAACCGCCGAGGAACTTGCCGTCGGCGGTGTCCTGCAGCGAGCGTTCGGTCTGCGTGGTCCTGCCGACGTCGCCTAGCAGCCCCTGGTACCCGGTCTCGTCGAGGGCATAGTCGCCGCCCGTCAGCGCCTTGCCGACCGTGGCGGCCGCGCCGTTGGGGTCGCCCATACGGGCCGCGGCCGAGGCCACGCCGGACGTATCGACGCCCGGGACCTTCATGAGACCTGTGAGGGCGCCCTGCGTCGCGACGGTGGAGCCACCGTTCGAGAGGAGGTTCGACAGGAAGCCCGCGCCTGCCTGTGCCGTGCCGGCGGTGGCGCCTGCGGTGGCCTTCATCGCATCGAGGCCGGCCTTCGTCGTGTCGCCGAGCCCGGCGACGCGATCGCCGCCGTAGACCTGCGAGCCCACCCCGGAGTCGAAGGCCGCGGTTCCACGGTCAACGATCTTCTGCAGCGCCGGAACCGCCGGCGCGTAGGGGTCGGTCTTGGTGTTCGAGGTGGTGGTCTGCGTCTTCGATCCGCCGCCGCTCATGCCGCCACCTCAAGATGCTTCACGTAGTAGGCGTCGACCCGGTAGTCGGGGAGCAGAGCCGCCCAGCCGACACGACCGACGAACTCGACGCGGCTGCAGCCTGCGCGCACGGCGCCGGCCTCGATCTCCCGCATGATCTCTCGCCAGCGACGAACGCCCGTCCCTCCGGCCGCCAGGACGCAACAGGATCGGCCGCCGTCGGCGCGCTCGCGCACCTGCGTTACGCCGGCGCCGATCGGCGCGCCGGTGGCGTCGAGGATCAGCACCAGGAGGGCTTCCTCCCGGTCGACCAGGCCGCGCAGGTCGGCCAGGGAGAGGTCGCAGCCCGGCCGGGCGCAGGCGCGGGCGAGCCATGGGGCCGCGATCGCCCAGGCCGGAGCCAGGTCGACGTGATCGATCGAGCGCAGCTGCATCAGGGTCGCCGGATCTCGTAGCGGAACAGGCGGTCGGTCGCCGGCGAAGCGTCGTGCCCCCAGGTGAACGACCCGCGCGCGGTGGACTTCAGCCAGACGCGGGCGTCGGCCGCGCTCTGGGTCGTCGGGATCGGCGCGACGAGGGCGCCTTCGGTGCACAGCGAGTCGGCGACGGTCGTCTCGGTCACGTCGGAAGCCAGGGCGACGAGGGAGGCGCCGAGTGCGTTGGTGCCGCCGCGGGCGAGGTCGGAGAGGGCCTGGACGACCTTCTCCGGGTTGCTCTCGTTCTTGCCGGGGACGATCATCGCCTGCCCTCCGGCGTCGCATCCGGCTCGACGCCGGTCACGTAGCTCCACGCGGTACCGGCCGGGATGCGGGCCCGGACGCGGTGATACCGGGCCGAGGCGCGGCAGGGCGCGAACCGTTCGACGGTGGGCGCGGTCTCGGGCTTGAACCGGACCGGGTCGGCGGCGCGCAGCGTCTCGCGCACGCCGATCGCGACGCGCCAGTCGTCGGCGTCGGTATCGAGCCGCAATCCGCGCACGAAGGCCCTGTCCGGCCGCGCGATCATGGCGTCGGGCGTTTCGAGGATCGCCTCGAGCGCCGGGCCCTTCAGCAGCGCCAGCCGGTTGTCGGCGGTGACGAGGCCGAACGCGGGCGCGCCGCCGGCATAGGAGGGATCGTCGAGCGAGATCTGGCCCGGATCGTCGAGCGAGCCCGGGATGCTGTCGATCGACGTCGCCGGCGTCGCCGCCACGAGACCGAAGCGGATCGGCAGCTTCAGGAACGACCACCGGTCGAGGAGCCAGTCGTAGAGCAGGACCTCGTCGAGCAGGGTTCGGTCCGTGGTCGGAGCCGACCTGCTGCGATAGGCGAACATCACCCGTGGGCCGGTCACGTCCCGGATCGCGACGACGGAGGCCACCGCGTTCGGGTCGACCCGTTCGGCGAAGAACCGGTTGACTCGCTCGGCGCCGATCGCCGTCGAGCCGCCACCGGCGAAGACGTAGAAGCCATCGCGGTCGAGGAAGAACACCTTGGCGCCGACCTTGGCCAGCGACCAGGGCGCCACCGCGCCGCGGTTCTCCTCGTAGACGTCGAAATCGAAGACCTCGGCCGAACCCGGCACGAAGACCATGCGCCGGATGGTGCGTTCCTGGAACACGATCCCGAACTCGCCGCCGGCAAAGCCCGTGACCGCTCCGCCGTCGGGGAAGGGCTGTATGTCGCCCTCGCGGCCGTTGCTCAGGCCGAGCGGCCATGAATCGATGTTGCCGAGGTCCGACCACTGCACGGCGTTCGGGTCGGAGGCGAGACCGGCCAGCACCAGGAACTCGCCGACCACGCCGCAATGGCGGGCGCGGGGCGGCATGCCGCCGAGATCCGCGAATACCCGCCCGGAATCGACGTCGATCGCCTGCGCCCGCGTGCCGAGGCAGACCGCGACGAGGCGCGAGCCGTAGAGCGCGAACGACCAATAGTCGCCCGGCGGCACGGAGTAGACCGTGCCGGGCTTGGACACGTCGTCCCAGCCCGAGGTGCCGCCGTTGAACTTGTAGAGCTTGGTCTGCGTCGCGGCGAAGTAGATCGGGAACCCGAACGCCGGGCTGTTGACCTGGACGCCGCCCCGGCAGTCGGCCGGGAGCGGCAGCGAGATCGGCAGAGGCGAGAGCACCGGGCCATAGCCGTCGGCGCGCGGCGTCACGTTCGTGGCGACGCTCGAGACCGAGGCGTCCACCGACGCGACGTCGGGCGCGAAGGGAGCGAGCTTGACCAGCGCCGCCATCGGATCAGGTCATGTTCTTGGCGGCGGCCATGTCGGCGGCATCGTTGGCCGCGCGGGCCTGGCGCGTCCCGACCTTCTGAGAATCGGTCTGCCCGAAGATCGCGGCCAGACGCGAGTTCAGCAGGACCGACCACTGCGCCGACCGAACCTCGTCCTTCTGGAAGAGCATCGCCTCCCAGAGCGCGGCGTAGAGGTAGACCTCCGGCGCCTTGGTGATGAGCCAGTTGACCGGGGAGGCCACCGTCAGCGGCGGGATGCGCTCGTAATAGAACACCTCGAGCGACCCGGGCACGGCCGCGGCGATCCGCACCTTGCCCCCGAGCAGGGTGTAGAAGGACGGGACGCCGTTCGGCCGGTGGCGGTGGCGGAACTCGGGGCTATCGGGCTCGCGATAGTTCAGGAAGAGCGGTCGCTGGGTCGACGGAGCGACCGGGTACCAGCGCACCGAGATCCAGTCGATGAAATCGGCCGGCAGGGCGACGCCGCCGCTCGCGTCCAGGACGGTCGGGCCGACCGAGGCGTGCATGTCCACGACCTTGAGGTCGGTGTTGAACCGCCCCTCCGCCTGCTGAACGAACAGCGGCGCGAAAGCCTGAAGATCGTCGCGGGCGAGATAGGCCTCGAGCGCGGCGAGCAGGCTGGGATAGTCGGTGATCGGGGCGAGGTCGGCCATCGGGGTGGGCTCCGGGTCAGACGGTGTAGGCCATGACCTGGCCAGAGGAAGCGATGACGTTGGACCGGCCGCGCAGCGCGTTGCGCTCGTCGGTCACGATGCTCGCCTGCATCGTGGCGAAGGCCGGGTCGCGCAGGGCGTTGAGGGCGAGATGCCACTTGGCGCGCGCCGCGATCAGCCCGGAGGCCTCGTCGACCCAGGCGTTGGTGGCGTCGCGGTCCTGCAGCGGCGGAAGGCGGATGTGCGCGGAAAGGCGGACCGTCCATTCTCCGGACGGGATCGGCCACAGCCGCAGCGAGCGGTCGAAGTAGGAGTACGCGCAGGGGCGCGAGCCCGAGGCCGGATCGTCCCAGGCTTCGACCTGCGCCTCGGCGATGCGCTGGAGGGTGGTGACCTGGTCGCCCTCGAGGAGCACGGCACTGTCGATCGCCATGAGCTCGGGGATCTCGGCCGTGTCGCCGGCCCCGTAGACGTCGACGCCCGGCAGGGTCTGGAACGTCAGGATCCGCTCGTTGAAGAAGAACCGCTCGGTCTCGAAATGGCGGATCGCGCGCTGGACCGCCGTCGCGACCTGCGCCGAGAGGTCGGCGCGCGCGATATCGTCCTCGATCTCGTCGAGGAGGTCGCCGAGCGTCGGCGCGCCTTGGGCGTTCGGCATGGATCGGGGCCCTCGGCTCGTCGTATCGGCAGGGACGAAGGCCCGGAAAGTTTCCGGACCCTCGCTGTCGTGCGACGGATCAGCCGTCGTTATTGGGCACGTAGAGGAAGACGATCGTGGCGACGCCGGCGACCGGGCCGCCGGTGATGTTACCGTAGAGCACGGTGTCGCCGGCGAGGCGGCCCTTGAGGGTCGCGGTATCCGGACGCTTGGCGCCGGCGGCGGTGGCAGCCGAATCCGCGGCGGCGACGAGGTCGGTACCGGCCGGCGTGGTGCCGACGGTCAGGGTGGCGCCGGCCGAGAAGGCGGTCTCGATCAGCACCAGGGTGCTGACGATGAGACTGCCCTCGGGGAGCGAGGCCGTGAAGGCGAAGGCGCCCTCGGCGAAGGTGACGGTCCGGCGGACGGTGTGCGCCATCTGCTCACGGACTTCGCGAGTCGACGGCCGCACGGGGGCGACGTTGGTGGCCATGTCGGGCCCTTTCAGGATCAGGATGAGGAACGGACGAAGCGCGGGACCGGCTCGGCCCCGCGCGGAGGTTCAGGTCAGATCGCGTCAGGCGACCGGGGCGGCGTAGGTCGGCACCACGATCGTGCCGAAGTCGTCGCCGTTGAAGGTCGTCTTCTTCAGGCCCCAGATTGCCCAGGCCGAGACCTCGAGGTTGCGCTTGTGGTCGAGGAGCTCCTCGTTCCAGCGGTAGCGGGTCTCGCCGCCGGCCTTGCCGTAGGCGATGGTCGCGGCCTGGGCACCGAGCAGCACGGCGCGGCGGGTGTTGGGCACCGCGGTCTTGCCGTCGGCGGACACGCCCTGGGTCACGTCCTGCGCCTCGCGGAGCACGACGCCGTTGTACTCGCCGAGCGCGCCCGAGAAGATCGGGGACTTGCTCGATTCCATGCCGGCCATGGCGGCCTTCTGGATGTCGAGCCACTGGCCGGACGCGGTGTTGGTGCGCAGCGAGGTGACCTGCGTCGAATGCAGGTACATCACGTAGACCTTGCGGCCGCCGACCACGATGGGGCGGATCATGATCTTGCCGGTGGAGCCGCCGGTCTTGGCCAGCTCGACGGCCTTGTCGATCAGGTCCAGGGTCATGAAGTCGCCCGTGACCAGCGCCGTGTCGTTGGCGCGGGCGTTGGGGCGGAAGATGCGGCCGGCCGAGGGCGCGGTGACGGCGTTGTTGGCGCTGTACTTCTTCGCGTTGGTCCCGAGCGCGTTCACGGGGGTGAAGCCGCACACGTGGGCGAAGAAGGATTTCGTCTTGCGGGTCTGGAACCAGTCGGCGAGGCCGCCGCGGGCCTGTTCGCGCAGGTTGAACGGCACCCGCTGCTGGTCGATCGTGTTCTCGGACTTGACGCCGACGACGTGCCCGAGCTCGTCGATGGTGACCTTGTCGGAGTTGGTGCCGAGCTGCTCGCCGTTGCCCTCGGCGACATCCGAGGAGCTGAAGCCGTCGCCGACGAGCTGCATGCGCAGGCCGAAGGTGACCTGGTCGCCGTTGCCCTTCTTGGTCTCGGTCTTCTCCTGGATGATCGCGCCGTCGCCCTCGCCGATCAGGGGATCGATATCGATGGATTTGTTGGCTTCGACCGCGAGCTTCTTCGACCACAGCTTGATGGCCATGGCATCGTTGGCGCCATATGCGGTGTAGGACATGGGGTGCCTCTGGGGCTTGGGATTCCGTGGGGAGGGTTCGTGCCGCGTGCGTCGCGGGCGGACGGAAGCCGGGCCCCATGTGCCGTTGGGGACGGTGGTCGGACGGGATCCGTGACGGGGATCGGGCGAGGGCTCTGACGCGGCTGCGCGGATCGCGTGACGGGCGATCAGGCGGACGGACATGCGCGGGTGCGCCATGGACCGCGGGAGGCGGATGGCGTGTCGAGCAGGTCCGGAAGACTGGGATGGGCGCGGACGGGGCCGATCGGCCCGCACGTCTCGCGACGCGTAGTCAATGCAGGAGGTTGGCCCGTCGGGTCAAGGGGGAGCGCGAGCTAGTAGTGATTTAATTCGGAAGCGAACCGCAAGCTGCATAAAGCTTGAAATGTGCCGCTCGGATGACCTGGGGAAAATGGCCCGTCTTCAGACTCTCTTCGGCAGGATCTCTGAGCCGAATTAATCTGCGATAATTATATCGGCAGTGCTCCGGTTACAGGTGCGGATTGCCGGGAGAGCCTCGCGCTTCGGCATGTAATCCAAGGCGGAGCCATCATGGCATCAGACGTCGAGCACCCCCTGCTGCCACTCATCCGCAAGTTGGAGAGCCTTACCACCCTCTCGGACGAGGAGCGGGCTGCCATCGAAAGTCTACCCGTCAAGGTGCAAGCGCTGCGGGCACAATGGGACATCGTGCGCGATGGCGACGCTTCTTCTCATTGCTGCCTCATCCTCGAAGGGTGGCTCTGTCGCTACAAGATCATCAGCGAAGGCAAACGGCAGATCTTCTCGTTCCACATCGCCGGCGATATTCCTGACCTGCAGAGCCTGCACATCCCGGTCATGGACCACAACCTCGCCACGCTGACGGCCGCCACCGTCGCCTTCATCCCGCACGCGGCCATGCACGACCTCACGACCCGCTTTCCAAGCATCGCTGCGAAGTTCTGGCGTGACACCCTCGTGGACGCGGCCATCTTCCGCGAGTGGCTGGTATGCATGGGCCGGCGCTCGGCCTTCGATCACTTGGCGCACCTATTCTGTGAACTGTACTTCAAGCAGGAAGCCATTGGTCTTGCCGATGACTATTGCTGCCCCTTACCGATTACGCAAGTCGATCTCGCCGATGCAACCGGCCTGTCTAACGTACATGTCAATCGCGTACTGATGACAATGCGCGGCATGGGTATGATCACCTTACGAAGCAACACACTGATCATCAAGGCCTGGGATGAGCTTCTCCAGGCTGCAGAATTCGACGCTTCTTATCTACACCTGCGAAAGCGCATTGCGAAATGAGCCTGCATTTCCAGCCGATCCACCTCTCCGACACGGAGCGCCAGATCCTGTTCGTCGACGGCGGTGTCGTTGCGGTATTGGTCCGCCTGTCGGACGCGCATGGAGACGAGGCCGGAAGGTGGTCTCTGGAAGCGGGCTTCGGCCGTGTCGGCGACCCCAACCCACCGACGTTCGAAAGTCTTGACGAAGCACAGGCTTGGATCAAAGGACAGATTGGATAGCGCTGGCGGCGCGTTGGCGTCGTGGACGATCTAGGCCGTGATCATCGGCCCCAACACGGTCTTAGCCTCCCATGAGAGCACGCACGCCGAGTTGGCGGTCGCGTACCGCTCGAACTCGGCCTCGCTCATGCTGGCCAGCATATCGAGGGTAACCTCGCTAGCCGGGGTACCGCCGGCGGCCTAACTGGAAAACTCGGATGGGCGGGGACGGGGCCGACCGGCCCGCACGTCTCGCGACGCGTAGTCAATGCAGGAGGTTCGCCCGTCGGGTCAAGGGAGTCAGGCGCGGCGGCAATGACTTAACTCAAAAGCTGGATGCAATCTATAATTGCTATATATAAAAAGATATTCGGTCGATCGCATTTTAAATTAGGAATATTTCATAAAGCTGCTTTATGACGGCTTTTATCGTCAGCGGTCCCGTCACAGGTGCTGATGCCTGGGAGAGCCGCGCGCTTCCGCCTGCAACACAAGGCGAAGCCATCATGGCGTCGAACATCACTCATCCCCTGTTGCCGCTCATCCGCAAGTTGGAGAGCATCACCACCATCTCGGACGAGGAGCGGGCAGCCATCGAGAGCCTGCCTGTTAGAATGCAGGCGTTTCAGCCACGCCAGGACGTCGTAAGCGAAGGCGACAAGCCCTCACACTGCTGCCTCGTCCTCGAAGGCTGGCTCTGCAGATACAAAATCATCAGCGCAGGCAAGCGCCAGATTTTTTCGTTCCACATTGCCGGCGATATCCCCGACCTGCAGAGCTTGCACATCCCGGTCATGGATCACAGCCTCGCCACGCTCACGGCCGCCACCGTCGCTTTCATCCCGCATGCGGCCATGCACGATCTCACGACCCGCTTTCCCAACATCGCAGCGAAGTTCTGGCGGGACACCCTCGTGGAGGCGGGCATCTTTCGCGAGTGGATACTCTGCATGGGCCGTCGCTCGGCCTTCGATCACTTGGCGCACCTATTTTGCGAGCTGTACTTCAAGCAAGAAGCCGTTGGTCTTGCTGATAGCTATCGCTGTCCCTTGCCGGTCACGCAGCTCGACCTTGGCGATGCGACCGGCCTGTCAAATGTGCACGTCAACCGCGTCATTCAGGAGATGCGCGCTAAAGGCATGATTACCCTGCGCAAAAACACCCTGGTCATCGAGGCCTGGGACGAGCTTCTTCAGGCTGCAGAGTTCGATGCTTCTTATCTGCACCTGCGAAAGCGAATTGCGTTGTGAGCCTGCACATTCTGTCGCCGATCTTGATTGCTTTGCTAGGAGGATTTGGACGTCGCTCAAGCGCCACCCGGGCTTGGTTAGACCCCGTTTCATAACCCGCGTAGCGAGGCTTTGGGCCACATGCGTCGCCCTCTTCGCAGCTCCGACGAATGTGCCCGAGCCGCCGCCCTTCTTGGCCCTCACGCCGGGAGGCAGCGAGTTATGAAACGGGGTCTTATACAGTTCCCGCCTGGATACGGCAAAAAAGAATTATTAAGTGTCTCTAAATTTAAACAAAAGTTCCAGTAGGCATATTTTGCGGTATCGCTACAATTCATTCAGAGAAATTTGAGATTCAGCGCTTAGAAAGCGAGGGCTCGTATAACTTTAGACCACGTAGAGCGGCTCCTTTAAAGAGGCCGATCACATATGAGGGCCGAACAGGCCGGGAACTAGATCCTAATGTTGGCGCTGGTACTCGACGATTCTGAAATGAATAACCTCCTAATGGTTGCGGCCTTGCAGCCACTTGCGGAATGCTGGCCTCGTGATTTTACCTTACCAATGGAAGCGCTCGCGTTCGCAAAAGAGAATGCAGCCGATATTGGGATCGTGATAACCGACTATGAGATGCCGGGCATGAATGGCATCGAGTTCATCCAGGCGGTTCGGTGCATTCCCAGCCTTGCGAACGTTCCTGCTGTCATGGTTACTGCATTTGATCAACGCGGACTACGCCGTGAAGCACTGGAGGCAGGCGCGACGGATTTCCTGGGCAAGCCTGTGGACCCGTTCGAAATTCGTGCTCGGGTTACGAATTTACTTGCTCTTTCCAACGCGCTTAGGGTTCAGCAAGAACATGCCGTTCAACTCGTTCGCGATGTCGCCGCTGCTGTAGCCTTGGTTGAGGAGCGAGAGCGTGAGATTATCTCAACGCTGATGCGTGCAGCGGAGAATCGGGATACAGAGACTGGCGATCATATCGCCAGGGTCTCAGCGTACACCGGGATGATTGCCCAGGCGCTAGGCTTTACCTCTGATGAATGCCGGCTGTTGAGTCTGTCTGCCGCTATGCATGATGTTGGTAAAATCGCTCTTCCAGATGCCATACTACTTAAACCGGGGCCCCTTACGCCTGAGGAGCGCCTGCTTATGGAACAACATGCTGAAAGAGGTAAGCGCATTCTGGGTGGGAGTGCATCACCTGTTATGCAGCTCGCGGCCGAAATTGCTGCAAGCCACCACGAACGGTGGGACGGCAACGGATACCCGTACGGTTTAAAAGGTATTGCTATACCATTGTCCGGGCGGATAGTAGCTGTAGCAGACGTTTTCGATGCACTTACGACCGAGCGACCCTATAAGCAGGCTTGGTTGCCTGAAAGAGCTCACGCACATTTAGTGGCTAACGCAGGGACACATTTTGATCCGACGGTTGTAAATGCTTTCCTGAGCCGCTGGTCTCAAGTGCAGGCTTCACTTCTATTACCGAAGCATAGTTCGCCCGAGTGCGCCGCAGCTTAGGCTCTCCAGTGAACTGCCTATGTAATGATTCCTGGCGAAATGGAACAGCGACTTATTTAGCCGCCACGCCAACGATACCATTTCGCCAAAATACAGTCGACTGTTGGCAGTATTTTTAACGAGAGGCGCTGGCTCATACTGAGCGCCGTTCCTCATCCATTCCTAAGGACCGAGCCAAGAGATCTCTTGCCCGGCTGACCCGGCTTTTCATTGTACCAACCTGACAGCCTACAAGGTTGGCTGCATCTTCGTAAGTCATGCCTTGAGCTGCCACGAGAACAAGGGCCTCACGCTGACGAGGTGGTAGCTTATCTATATAATTCCATACTATCTGCAAATCGACACAGTACTCTTGGTCTGCCAGCGCAGTCATCTGGTTTGCTTTCTCTCCCTCTACGTCCTCGAATTCACGCCTGCGCTTCCGGCATTCGGTATAAAAATGGTTGCGTAGGATCGTGTAAAGCCAGGCTTTAAAGTTGGTGCCAACTTGAAAGCGATGTTGGTTCGCCCAGGCTTTAACCATTGTCTCCTGTACAAGATCGTCAGCTAATGCCGAACTGTTGGCTAGCGACATCGCAAAGGCTCGTAATCCGGAAATCTCGGCCAGCAAATCATTTCGAAATGTTTCAGCACTAAAGTTATCCCGCGAACTCAACACGGATTCGAGCTGCGCTATGAGATCAAGCAGTTGAGTTGGTGGTCGCTCTGCCAAGACATAGTTGTAAAATGTTCGCATCTCAGAACCGAGATGTTCACGGATATTTGAAGGCAGCTCAACCTGGGAGTTTAATGCGCGAAGTGATGCTAGAACTACTGCCTGCAGAGGTGCTGGCATAGTGGAGCTGCTGTCTTCAATCATGTGCCTGTCCTGCTTCCTCCCGCGTCCGCTGAGTTAAGAGCGGCCTGGAGAACAGCGCGGGATCCTAAAACGGACAGATGCTGAACGCGAGCTAACAAACGTTTGCGACGTTCTCAGAAACAAACCTGTAAGCACAGGATGCAAATTCTACGCTGGCGTGTTAAAGCATTAGCAGAACAACTTTTTTGCCGTCGACTGCGTTCAACCGAAGGAAAACCGTATCGCCGCCGTTGGTTGTCTCACTGCTCATGAAGGTAGCCATCGACAGCACGACTGGGCTGGTAAATCCCGACACTCACAGCTCCGAATGACGCCCTTCCGCGCGCCTCAGATATGCTTCAAAGCCTTTAACCTAGGATTTGGCGCGGCTTGGTTTAGCCTCCCATCAGCGCGCGCACCCGCGCCGGGTTGGCGGTCGCGTACTTCTCGAATTCGGCCTCGCTCATGCTGGCCAGCATATCCATGGTGACCTCGCTAGCCGGGGCGCCACCGGCGGCCGAGAGCGACTTCGCCGCGGTCTGGCCGGCCGAGATGCGCGCCATCCTCTCGGCCTGGGTCTCGGCGGGCGCGGCGGGCTTGGCCGGTTCCGCCGCCTTCGGCATGAAGCCGCGCGCCTGGGCGATCTTGTAGATGTGCTCGGCCGGCGACTTGCCCGCCTTGATCGCCGCCTTCACCAGCCCGGCCTCCTCGGCCGCGACCTCGCGCATCGCGGTCGCTTCGTCGACGCCGTAGAGCTTGAGCTCGGCGACGCGCGAGCCGATCAGGTGGTTGTAGGCGTCCGCGAAGGCCGGCTCGGTCGCCATGTAGCGCTGCGCATCGCTGGCGTAGCTCGTCATCGCCGAGGCGTGCTCTTCACGCTCCTGCGCCTGCGCCCGTTCGGCCTTCTGCGCCTCGGTGAGCTGGGTCTGGCTGGTGCGCAGCGCCTCGACCTCGGACTTCAGCTGCTCGTAGGCGCCGAAGATGTCCTCGTTCGGGTCGATCACCTTGGGCGGCTCGGCGGCGGCCGGCGTCGCGGCTGGGCGCTGCATCGCCTCGCTCAGGAGCTTCAGGCGCTCGTCACCGCGCGCGAACTTCTCGCGCAGTTCGGTGAGCGCGGCCTCCGCAGCGGTGGCGCGGGCGGCCTCGGCCTTGCGGCGCTCGCGCTCCTGGTGGAACGCGCCATGGCGTACGAACCGGCCCTTGTTCGCCTCCGCATCGTCGACGTCGGCAGCATCGGGATCTACCACCTCGCCCGGTGCGGCAGGTTCGCCAGCAGGCGCAGCAGCGGCCGGGGCGGCGGAAACGGTGCTCGCCTCGCCCGCGGGGGGCTCGACGCCGCCTGTGCCCGCGTCAACGCCATCGTCGGCGGCATAGGCGTCGAAGGCGGCCTGCTCTTCGGCCGTGAAGGCGTCGCCGCCCGACGAGAGATCGTGGTCGTCCATGCTGTCCTCGTGACGTGAAGGATACGGATGCCGGCGTGCGCCGCCGGCGGGCGGAAGGGGTTCAGGCGGCCGCGCTCATCGGCGGGCCGGCCTGCATCGTCAGCTGCGCGATCGCCGCCTCGACGCCGTCGCGCTCGGCCCCGGCGCCTTCACGGGCGGCCTTGGCGTTCTTCAGGTTGGCGCCGGCGGTCAGGTCCTGGATCTTGGCCATCGCGGTCTGCATCGCGACGCCGGCCTGTGCCTGCGCCTCCGGGCTTGACCCGCCGGCCTGGGAGAGCAGGTCGCGCATCTTGGCGACGAAGCTGTCGGGGAACGGCGAGTAGGGCAGGATCTCGAAGAGGACCTGCGGGGTAATCATGTCCTTGATGACCGGGAAGACGCTGGTGAACGTCGACCAGATCACTTCCTTCTGGTTCGGGCTCGCCGGCGCGTCGTCGATGATGACGTCGTACTCGCCCATGGTGCTGTCGCGCAGCAGCGGCACAACCCGCTTGGCGCCATCGCCGGCGATGCGCACCAGGCGGCCGTCCGAGAGGTAGGTCTGGATGAAGTAGAGCCGGACCCGGCCGATGTGCTTGCGCGCGCGGCGGAGCGCATCGAACAGGGTGGCGAGGATCGTCATCGCGGCCTGCTTGCGCTGGTACTCCAGCACGCCGGCCTGCTCCTGCTGCTTCTGGCCGAGCAGCTCGAGGTTCACGCCCGAGGAATCGCGGATCGACATGATCGCGAACTCCATGAGCTGGTAGTGCCCGGCCGGGAGCTGCGGCAGGGGCTTTTCCTTCATGCGCCCGCCCATCAGGGCGCCGTCGTTGACCCAGGAAATGCCGCCGGGCTTGGCGTAGCTGCGCTCGAACGCGGCTTGGTCCGGAACGGCACCCTTCTCCATCATCATGCCGCCCTTGGCCTGGCGGTTGAGCATGTCGAGGGTCTGCGACAGCCATTTGTTGGCGTACCGCTGCGGGTCCTTCATGGCCCGGATGATGCCGAACCAGGTGCCCTTGTTGTGGTCGCGGTCGCCAGTCAGGCAGGCGTAGGAGAACTGGTCGCCGGCCGGGGCCGGCCCGACTTCGAGGACGGTGGCGCCGATGAAGGCCCGGCGATAGACGCGCTTGGTCACCCGGTACGTCTGCATCGTGATGCCGACCGTCGCGGCGCGGGAGAGCAGGGTCGCGGCCTTGGCCTCGTCCATCTCCGTCGGCTCGCGCGTCGTCGGGTCGATGACCATCACGACGCGCTTGCGCTCCCACCACTGGCATTCGACGATCGTGACCTTGCCCGAGCCGGCATCGCGATCGAGACCGCGATCGGCGCGGGACTCGCCCGGTGCGATCTTGTCGTGGGCGTCGTCGTCGCGGTTCTCGGCCCAGGCCGCGTCGAGCTCGGTCGGTTCTGCGTCGGGGAACAGCCCCTCGGCCTCGACCCGGTCCATCGTCTTGGCCCGGAACAGGCGGCGGCCGTCGGCGAGGTTGCGCTTGCGGGCGCTCGAGTCCCAGATCATCTCGAGGGGGTCGACCCGGTCCTCGACGTAGGCGCCGTCCGGGTTGGTCTCGTAGTCGAGACGCATCTCGACCCAGCCCATCCCGGTGATCGCGCAGTCGACGAAGGCGTCGCTCTCCTCGTCCTCGGCCTGCGCCTCGTCGGCGAGGTAGCGGCCGGCCTCGGTCAGCAGCTCGTTCTTGGCTGCGTCGCCGATCTCGCGGGGCAGATACTGGATGTCCTGGCGGCTGTTGACCTCCGAGCCGGCCACGGCCTTGATCACCGGCAGCATGCGATTGAACGTGATCGGCGGCCGGCCCTGCTCCTTGAGCACGGCCTCGTCCTCGGTCGACCACTGCCGACCGGCGACCATGTCGTAGTCCTCGCGCGCCTCCTTGCGCCAGATCGCCGATGCGTCCCGGTCGATGCGGTACCAGGCCTTCAGCCTGCGGACCAAGGCATCGCGGTCCATGGCCTCGCGCTTGTCGGCGCCGGGCGCGCCGGCATCGTCGTCGATGTCGTTCATGCCGGTTCCGTGATGTGCGAGGGGTAAAGCCGAACGGGGTCGGGCCGAGATGTGCATGGGTGCCGTCAGACGGGTCAGGTCGACCATCCCGACCCGGACGGCTCGTGGCGCTCGCGGCGGCGGCGGGCGTAGACGTCGTTGGGGCCGGACGGCGGCGGGGCGTCCTCGCGCGGCTCGGCGATCCCGACCGCGAAGTAGCGGAAGGCGTCGGCGCCGTGGCTGGCCCAATCGTGGAGCGGGGTCTTCGAGAACCGCTGCGTGTCGGGGTCAACCTCGTAGCGATAGTTCCGCAGCGCCTGCAGGCCGTCGGCACAGCGGTCCTCGTCGAACCAGCAGCGGTCGAAGATCTGGCGCGCCGCATCGATGCCGGCGGCGACCGGCAGCTTCGGTGTGATCCGGACGTTGTGCCCGGCGGCCCACATCTGTTGCTCGATGGTCCGCTCGGAGGCGAGCAACTCGTTCCGGGCGTCGTGCGGGAGCCAGTGCTCCCCGTAGACGTAGCCCGGAGCCTCACCCTCCGGCTCGGAGCGAGCCTTCAGGACGTCGAGATAGTGCGTCAGCGCGTGGCCGCGGTTCTCGTAGTAATCGATCAGCCGGAACTCGAAGCCGACGATCTGGGCGAACCAGATCGAGGTCTTGTCCGCCCGGCCCAGATCCCAGAACGTGTGCACGGGCTTCGACGGGTCGTAATGGACCTTCGTGAAGCGCCCGACCCGCGTTGCCGCCAGGATCTCGTTGGCGTAGATCGCGCCGTCGAGGACCTGCTTGCAGTTGCCACCCCAGACCGTCTCGTAGGCGATCGGGTCGCGTTCCTTCAGGTCGAGTGCTTCCTGACGCAGGACCTCCGGGAACCACGGATTGTCCTCCCATCCGATCTTGACGACCTGCGCGCCAGTCGGCGGGCGCTTCACGAACCGCTGATAGGTCTCGTCGCCCTCGAGCTCGGTGTTGAAGCTGACCCAGATCTCCGAGCCGGGCTTGCGGATCGTCGGGATCAGCACGTCCCAGGACGATTTCGAGACGGTACGGGCCTCCTCGACCCAGCATACGTCGACGCCTTCGGTCGACTTCACCGACGCCACGTTGTGCCGGAGCCCCTTGAAGATGAACTCGGTCCCCGTGGTCCCGTAGATGCGCTTTTCCTGGATCTCGTAGAAGCGCGAGAGCCCGAGGAGGTCGATCTGCTGCGCCAGGAGGGCGTGAGCCGATTCCGCGATCGAGTTCTGGAACTCGCGGGCGCACAGCACGCGGAGTGGACGCTGTGCCCCGAGGATCAGGAGGGCTCGCCCGAAGCCCCAGGACTTGGCGCCGCCGCGGCCGCCGTAGGCAATCTTGTACCGAGCCGGCTCGAACAGGAACGCGAGCTTCTCGGGGAACTCGATCGTCATCAGGGGATGGCGGGCGGCCGGATGAACTTCACGGTCAGACCGACCGGGATCTCGCCGCCCTCGCCGTCGCCGTCGACCGGCTGGCTGGGCTTGCCGTAGCCACGATCGAGGATCGCCGAGGCGGCCGAGACCCTGGCGGCCTCGCTCGTACCGCCGACCGCGATGTCGATCAGGACCTGCAAGGCGGCTTCGGTGTGCTCCCGCGCGGCGTCACGGACGCGTGCGGAGGCCTTCGGGCGGCCGCCGGGGTTGCCGCTCTGGCCGGGCTGGAAAGGCATTGCTTGGGGTCCTGATCTCAGCTGGGCTTGCGCCGCTCGCAGCGGACCATGACGTAGCGGCGATCCTCGCGGCGCACGTCGAGGGCAGAGGCGCCGACGAGCTCACCCGCCTTGATGCATTCCATCGGCAGGGCGGCGGGCTGCATGACGACGTCGAGCGCCGTGTCGCGCGTGCAGTCGGCCGGGCTGATCGTTGACGCACAGACCAGGATTACGGCGAGGAGCTGCATCACGTAGCTCCCTGTTCGACGCCGAAGCACCGGCGGGCCTCGTCGGCCGAGAGCTTCGCGGGGTCCGGTCCCGTGACACCGAGCGAGTCCTCGCCGGCGCTGATCTCGCCGCCCAAGACGTTGACGCGCATCCGTCGCCTGGCCGTTGGACTGGCGACGATCGCCGAGCCCGGGACCGGCCGCAGAACGCTCTCCGGGCAGCGGTAGACCGCTTCGTCATCGTGATCGGTCAAAGCGCGCATCCTGTGAGACCGGGCCAAGAAGGGCGGCGGCTCGGGCACATTCGTCGGAGCTGCGAAGAGGGCGACGCATGGCCCAAAGCCTCGCTACGCGGGTTATGAAACGGGGTCTGAGGCGGAACTCGTCGGTGCGCACCGCACCGCCGCGAAGGAAGGTGATCTGCAGGTCGCGCGGGTCGGCGATGTTTCGGCGGACGCTAGCCAGCGTCGCCAGGACCTGGACCCACTGCACCGCGGTGGGGCGACCATCAGCGACATGGACCGCGAACTCGCGGAGCCAGCGCATGAAGGCGGGGGGCGACATCACAGGAACCCCTTGCCGGCGTTGTCGCGGAACAGCTCGCCGTCCTCGATGTAGCCGAGGGTGGTCTCGAGCTTGGCGTGCCGCATGTGGCCGGCGATGTGCCGGAGGTCGGCGCCGACATCCCCGGCCGTCGTCGCGAATCCGCGCCGGGCCGAGTGTCCGCTGAAGCCCTCCGGATCGAGGCCGACGGCGGCGCACCGTGCCTTGACGATGCGGGCGAACTGGCCGGCCGTAAGACGGTCGTGCGAGAGGCGGCCGCGGTCGGCGCCGCGGAAGATCGGGCCGTCGGCGATGCCCGAGGCGGCGAGCCACGTGGCCAACGCCGCCGGGACCTTGAGCTTGCCGTCGGGCACAGCGACCGTGCGGCCCCTGCCCTGCTGGTCGGTCTTGGACCGTCCGATACGGACGAGCAGCCCCTTGCGATGCGTCTCCACGTCGACGACGTCGAGCGCGACGAGCTCGGAGCGGCGCAGCGCGGCGCCGAAGCACAGCAGGATCAGCGCGCGGTCGCGATGCCCGGCCAGGTCTGGCCTGATCTTTCGCACCACCTTGGCGACGAGATCGGCGGTCAGCGCCTGTTTCTTGACAGGGCGGCGGCCGAGCGTGTTGCGGATGCCGGCCAGGATCGACCGGACCTCCTCGAGCGCCGTCGGGGCGGTGTGGCCGGCGGCGCGGTGGACCGCAGCGATGGCGGCGGCCCGGCGGTCGATCGTCGAGACGGACCGGCCGAGCCCGGCGAGGTGGGTCAGGTAGCGGCCGACCGTACGGCCCGAAGCCGGGAGCGTGTCGGCGCCCTGGTCGGCGCACCAGCCGGTGAAGTCGCGCCAGTCCGCGGCGTAGGCCCGGCGGGTAGCGTCGGATTTCGAGGCCGCGGCAAATCCGGCGGCGGCGGCATCGAGGGCGTCGGCCGAGGTCGAGACGTCCGTCGTCGGACGCACGATAAGGGCGCCCTCCAACATGCCGAAAACCCCGGTTTGGAGGCCCGAGAAGGGCGATTATCGTGCGCCCAGGCTCATCGTAGGCGGAGACCGATCGGGGCCGAACGACGAAGCTCACTCGAAAGCCGCGTTGAGAGTGGTTTCGAGCGAGGATCAGGCCCGCGCGGCGAGCGCCTTCGGCCGGGCTCGGAACGCGACGGTCGCGCGGGTGCCGGGGATCGAGCCGGGCTGGAAGGATGCGGCGACCGAACGGCGCGGAACCGCCTCGCGGGGAAGGTCGGCGCCGGTCAGATCGCGGTAGAGGCGGCGCAACCCAAGACGCAGGTCGCCGATCTCGCCGAGAAACGTCTCGACGGTATGCCGATGGCCCGGAACCCGGAGCCGGTCGGCCTGGCGGAGCAGGTCGTGGACCTGTTCGGCTCGCTCGCGATCCGTCATCGTGGTCCGATCTTGGCAGAAAAGCCCGCGCGCGTCAGCCGCCGCAACGCCTTGGCGATTGAGCAGTTTCGCAGTTGGCTGAAAGCTGGCGGGGACGGCAGGGGTCGAACCTGCGACCTTCTGGTTCGAAGCCAGACACTCTATCCAGCTGAGCTACGTCCCCAGGTCCGGACATGCGAAGGGCCGTCAACCCTTCGGCTGCGGCCCCACGTCTCGCGACGCTGTCTTTCTGCAATGGTTCGCCCGTCGGGTCAAGGAAGGGCTCTCGTTCGCGATGGGTGGAAAGCGACCGCGCCACCTTTGCGGCAGAAAAGCAGCTAACCCTTCCCCGTAGACAGCACATAGGCGACGACGGCGTTGGCATGACCGTGGCCCATCCCATGCTCACTTTTCAGCATCGACACCAGATCCATGTGCTTTGCGGGTAGTCGGTCCCGGACAAGCTGCTGCCATTCGCTAATTGGGCGTCCGTACTTCTTCTCGATCGAAGGAAAGTACGACGTTGGTCCCTTAGTGGGCTCAGTCAACATGGGGCACCTTTCGCGCGAGTTTGACGATGTTAGCCTCGCTGTAAGCAGTGCAGGCTGCAACTTGTTCGCATAAGCCGGTGCGCCAGGACTAGCGGAAGTTCGCTAAGGGTGGAAGCGGACCCTGACCCTTCGGCCTGAAGCGGACGTTCCGCCTAGGAGCCATAGCGGACCATCAGCCTCGACGTTGCAGCCCTGCCTCCCGCGCTGCCTCAATCATCGAGCGGATACGCGCTGCCATCGTGTCGATGGCGAATGGCTTGGTCAGCACCGCCATGCCAGGCGCGAGTTGCCCATTACCGAGAATGGCGTTCTCCGCGTAGCCGGTGATGAACAGCACCTTGAGGTCGGGTCGATGGACCCGCGCGGCGTCAGTCATCTGCCGCCCGTTCATACCGCCGGGGAGCCCGACATCAGTCACGAGGAGGTCTATGCGCACGTCCGATTGCAGCACCTTCAGGCCTGTCGCACTGTCGCCCGCCTCGATTGCCGCGTAGCCAAGGTCTTCAAGGATGTCGGTCACTAACATGCGGACAGTTGGCTCATCGTCCACGACCAGCACCGTCTCGCCCTGCTCGGAACGCGGAAGGTCGGAGGCTCTCATGGAGACGTCATCGTCCGCGACCTCTCCGTAATGGCGAGGCAGGTAGATGCACACCGTGGTGCCTTGTCCAACCTCCGAGTAGATGCGGACCTGCCCACCCGACTGCTGGGCAAAGCCGTAGATCATCGAAAGCCCAAGGCCGGTCCCCTCGCCGATCGGCTTGGTGGTGAAGAACGGCTCGAAGGCTCGCGCGATCACCTCGGGCGACATCCCAACGCCTGTATCGGTGACACACAGCGAGAGGTACTGCCCCTCGGGAATGGCCTGCTTGATGGCCGCTTGCTCATCGAGCCACTTGTTGGCGGTCTCAATGGTGATGCGCCCGCCGTCCGGCAACGCGTCACGAGCATTGATGCACAGGTTCAACAGTGCGTTCTCAAGTTGCGAGGGATCGACCAGAGCCGGCCAGAGCCCGGACGCGCCAACGACCTCGACCTGTATGTTCGGGCCAACTGTACGCTGGATCAACTCCTGCATGCCGGCCGCGAGCCGGTTCACATTTGTCGGTTTTGGATCGAGCGTCTGGCGGCGCGAGAACGCGAGCAGCCGATGCGTCAGGGCAGCCGCGCGCTTCGCCGCCCCCTGAGCCGCCGTCATGTAGCGGTCCACATCGGTAAGGCGGCCCTGCTGTATCCGGGTCTGCATCAGCTCCAGGGAGCCGGAGATGCCTGCGAGCAAGTTGTTGAAGTCGTGGGCCAGCCCACCGGTAAGTTGCCCAACGGCTTCCATCTTCTGCGCTTGACGAAGGGCCTCCTCGGTCCTGCTCAAGGTCTCAGCCTGCTCCTTCTCCGCCGTGATGTGCCGTCCGCTGGCGTAGATCAGTTCAGCCTCGGGGGCAGCAACCCACGAGATCCAACGGAAGCCTCCGTCTTTGTGGCGGTAGCGATTCTCAACGACCGGCAGGTTCTCGACACGCGCAAGCTCTAGCGCACGGTTGGTCAACGCCTCATCTTCCGGAAGCACAAAGTCGAACACCGACCTGCCGTTCACATCTTCAAGTGTCCAGCCGAGGATCGCGGTAAAGGCAGGGTTGACGGCTTGAAACACGCCCGCACCGTTGATGATGACCTGAATGTCTTGTGTGTTACGCCAGAGTCGATCCCGTTCGCGAGATCGTTCAGCCACCTGCCTTTCGAGGTCAAGATTCAGATCCGCGAGATCAGCTTGTGACTGAACGCCTGCTGTCGTTTCCATGCAGCAGCAGAACATTCCTGCTACGCGGCCATCTTCGTCGCGGATTGGTGAGTAGGAGAACGTGAACCATGTGTCTTCATATTGCCCTCGACGCATCATGTGCAAAGGTAGATCTGCTGAGAACGTGGCCTCACCGGCCATGGCACGCTGAATTAGCGGATTGATGTCAGGCCAGATCTCAGACCAAATTACCTCAAATGGACAGCCAAGCGCTGCCGGGTGTTTATTGCCAAGGATTTCTGCGTAGGCATCATTATATATAAATCCGAGCTCCTGGCCCCAAGCGATAAACATCGGGAATGCAGAGTTCAGCATGAGGCTCGCCGTCATACGCAATGGTGCAGGCCAGGCGTCGAGAGGACCTAACGGGGAACGGGACCAATCATGAGCCCGCATCCGCGCGCCCATCTCACCGCCATTTAGGAACGCAGCCTCCCAGCCCACCGAATTAGCCACGGTTCGCCTAGCCATGCGCAGCCGGGCTCCTAATCGCCGCGAGGGTTGACGCTTCGTCCCGCTCCAGCAGGCGAAGCGCGGAGCGCAGAACCTCGCTGATGCTGCGGTAGCGGCCCGAGGCGAGGAAGGCGCGAAGGAGCGCGTCCTGTTCCGGAGTGATCGAGACGGTAACGGTGCGGCGCACGGACATAGGCGAGCCATGCCTGATGAGGTTTGTTCTTACAAGCACGTCACGGATACACAGGCGCAGCTCTGAGTGCTTCTGGTTGTGGGTCTAGGCGCAATGCCGAACGTCCGCTTCCCAAATACCCGGACGTAGGTCATCCTCCATCAAGCTGATGCGAATCGGACCTGCCGAGGGTCCGCAAAAGGTCGGAAGCGGGCCTTAGGCGGTGGGTACCAAGGGTCAGATTTCGACCATTAGATGGCTTCCGCCTCCTACGCCGCTGCCATTGCTGCCGACCTTTTCAGGCGATCACCGACATCGGCAGCCTGGGTCGCGTACTCGTCCCGGATCAGCGTCGCCGCCGGCGCTGTCGCCGTGTGCTGGGCTTCGGTCAGGCCTTCGAGCAGGAACCGGAAGTGCGCCGCGACCTGGGCCACGGCCTTGTCGCCCGACTTGCCGCGCTGGGCCGCGTAGGCCGCGAAAGTGACGCGCTCGGCCAGGATCTGGCGCAGGAACTGGGCCCCCACCGTGCCGATCGCAAGTTCGATGCGGGCCGTGAACTTCCGGACCTTCTGGGCGTCCTCGATCGACAGGATGATCGCCAGCTCGTGCGCGACGGTCTGGTCCCGCGAACCGCCCTCCCCCCAGCCGGCCGATCCGAGGCGGGCGCCAGAGCCGCGCTCGTAGACGACCTGGATCATCCGGCCCACGAGGAGCTGGGCTTGCGTGATGCGGCCCGAGGCGCGCTCGGCCGCCAGGACGTCGGTGCGGCGGTTGATCGGCGCTGAGTGGTAGCAGCCGGGCCGTTCCGCATCCGGGAACAGGCCTTCGCCCATCTCGACCTCGACGTCCCGCGCCAGCAACGGCAGGACGAGGCGTGCCTGCCGGCGTGCGGCCGAGGCGATGCGCTTCTTGGCGGTGCGGGTGGTGCTGGACGACGGATTGGCCGACGCGGTCACGGTGGTGCCCCTGTGCTCAAACTGTCAGCATGGCGTCCGATGCCGACTTTACGGGTGTCAAGTCGCTGTCGCGGGCTGAGATTGCGGCATCCGCGCTGTTCTTGGCGTCGGCGATCCGCTGGCAGGCGCGGCGGCGGCGGTCCTCGAAGGTCGACCGGCGCCATCCCGTCTCGATGCAGAACTGCGCGATCGATCCGCCGACCAAGCCCTTCGTCGCCTTGCACCGCGCCCAGATCAGCAGTGCCCGGCGTTCGTTGGATCTGTCGCCGAGCACGGTGCCTGAGAACGAGACGATGTCGAAGGTGGCGCTCGGCACGTCGGGACCGATCGCCATCAGGGTGTTGCCGCGCGGCGCGTAGATCGCCGTCGTCGGCATGGCCCGGAAGGCCGCCAGCAGCCACAGCTCGACATCCGCGCAGGTCCATCGCCGAGAAGACAAGGGAGGATCGGCGCCACCCTGTCGTGTGCTCATCCGGCTAAACCTCTCCTTCTCTCTCTTAGTGTGAGGGTTTGTATGGTTTTTGGGGTGGTTCTCAGTAGGAATGGAAAAAGATGCAGTTGCGAGTTTCGCGCGTGCGCGTGGAAACGACCCCTGAAACACCCCAAACCCCAGGTCAGGCGGCTGCGATTGGGGGTCACAGCATCGTCTCCTGGACGTCGCGATCGACCTGGACCAGGACGTAGCGATTGCCGCGCTTGGCATCGGCAAGCATCTCCAGGCGCCAGCCGTTGACGACGCGCCCCTTGATCCGCGTGAGCCATCGGCCGAGGCGCTTGGTGGAGATCACGGGGCCGGCGTTGGCCTGCCGCATGAGGATGTCCCGGAAATCGGGGTGCATGTACGCGCCCTCGATGAAGCGCTCGGACGCCACCTCCTCGATCTGGATCGAGGTGTAGGACGCACCGACGACGAGGGCCGCGCGCCAGGCTTCGAACAGCTCGCTGATCACGACGAGCTCGGGGTCCTCGTCGCGCATGATGTCCATGCTCGCGACGGGGTCGGCCTCGCCGAGCCAGATCAGCGCGGACCGCACCGAATCCGACCAGGCCCTATAGCTGCCGATCGGCCCGCACATCGGCGGCGAGCCGGCGGCGCGGTAGGCGCGCACGATGGTGATCGCCGCCGCGATGTAGGCGCCCCGGTCGTCGAGGATCCTGGCGATGGGATCGAAGTCGAACTGGCGCAGCTCGGGACGCTCGACGCGCGGGTCGAGGGTGCACATCACCGCGCGGCGCGTCATGTCGCCGACCATGGTGAGGTTGTTGCCGGTGGCGAAAACCGTCGCCCGGCACTCGATCTCCGGCACCTCGCTTTTGCCAAGGATGCGCACGCGCACCAGCGGCCGTTCGGTCATCTGGCAGAGCATGTCGCCGCCGAGCTCGCCGTTGACGTTGTCGATCGAGATGACCGGCGCGCCGTCGAGGAGCAGGGCCCCGAGGCGCTTCTCGGTTTCCTCCTCGGTTTTGCCCACCGCCATGACCGAGCAGGGCCGGCCGGTCGCGATCGTCGACAGGACGTCGACGAGGAAGCTCTTGCCCGTCCCGGCCGTGCTCGCCCGGATGCCGTGCAGCGGTGCTACGGGCAGAGCGGGCCGGATCACCGCGGTGAGGATGCCCGACAGCGCCACGGCCTGATCGACCGCCTTCACGAAGGGGAAGCCCGCCAGGGGCTCCTTGAGCAGCGTCAGCGCGTCGACGGCGTCCTCGCGGCTCGGCGCCTCCAGGATCTCGGGCATCTCGAGCGTCTCGTCGAGCATCAGGTAGAGACGCGTCGCCGGATCGTAGCCGGCTTTGTCGAGCAGGGTGCCGTCGGGCCGCAGCGTCGGCGTGGTGATAATGCCGGCCACCGGCGGCACGCGCCACTTGCCTTCGCGGGACAGGAGCGTCGCGGCGACCTTCGCCGGCGGGTCGATGTTGCCCCAGGCGCGCCGGCGCTCGTCGTACCGTTGGAACTTCGCGGTCTGCGCCAGGACGTCGGTGAGGGCATCGGCCCCGAGCGGCCGCAGCCGGGCGATGCGAACCAGGCGGCCGCCGCCGGTCGGTACCACGTCGGTGATCGGGCGCACGAGGTTGCCCGCCCGCGAGAAGATCGGCTCGGCCGCGTTGATGAGCACCTGCTCCGCCTCGTCGACGACGCGTGGCAGCTCGCTCGCCACCACCTTAATGATGGGCAGGCCGTGATCCTCGCTCGAGTCCGAGGCGCGGTCGATCTCCTGCCGGCTCCTGCGCCGCTGTTGCCGCTGCTGTCGTTCGGCGTCGTCTAACCGGATGACGTCCGTCATGCCGCCACCGTGCCGATCGCCGAGACGGGAACCACGATGCGGGGCAGACGGACCTCCTCGAGCATCGCCTTGAGCTTCTGGCCCACCTCCACATCCGGCGCCTGGATCGCCGGCACTTCGAGCAGCTGCTGCCGCGCGATCGTCTCGTCGACGATGCAGGCGCCGGTCCGCCATCCTGCCAGCCAGGCGCGCGGGTCGGCCGCGAGCACCAGCGGCTCGTCGCGGCTGGCGCGCCAGATCGCATCGCCGCCGAGCAACCCGACGCACCCCTCGAGCGTGGCGAGGCGGCCCGATCGCGGGTGCCAAGCGATCCAGTCGATGAGCCATCCGCCCTCGATGGCGGGGATCAGATAGGCGGCAACGAGGTCGTCGGGCTCGCCCTGGCAGTCCACGGCCCTGACAAAGCGCCGGCCGCGCAGGAACCGCACGGCCTCGCGGGTGACCGTGAAGCGGGCATCGAACGGCACGGAGAACGGGATCCGGGTCTCGCGCGGATCGGCGAGATAGCCGGCCAGCGCGAAGGGTGAGACATCACCCGCGACGAACCAGTCGAGGTCGACCTGACGCAGGTGGCTCATGACTGGACCACCGTGACGCGCGTCGCCGCCCGGGTCAGGCCGGTGTAGAGCCAGCGGCGGGAGTGCTCGCGGAAGGCGCCGGCCTCGTCGAACAGCACGACGTCGTCCCACTGCGATCCCTGCGCCTTGTGGACGGTCAGGACGTAGCCATAAGTGAACTCGTCGAAGCCGCGGCGATCGTCGGCCTCGAGGCTCGCTTCAGTGCCGGCGAAGAACTCCGGTCGCACCGCGACTCCGAGCGGTTCGGCATCGGCCTCATCTTGCGGCTTCACCGTAAGCCGGATCGCGTCCCGGTCGTGGTCGACGACGTCGCGGACGGTCCAGAGGCCGCCGTTGAGGAGACCGAGCTGCCGGTTGTTCTTGAGGCAGACGAGTCGGTCGCCCTTCTCCGGCCCGCCCGGATCACGCCCCTGGATCGCCCGGACCTTCTCGTTGACGGACTGGCGCGTCGCGTTGCGCCCGACGAGGACCTGGTCGGCCTTGATCACCGCCGACTGGCCGAGCGCGTCGCGTCGGATTACGCGGCTCTCGCCGTAGGCTCCGCACGACAGCCGGCCGCCCTCGCGCACCGTCATCGACATGCGGATGATCGGGTTGTCCGCGGCCTGCCGATGCACCTCGGTCAGCATGAAGTTTGGGTGGCGGCCGGTGAAGTACCCGGCGCCATTGACCGGCGGGAGCTGTGCGGGATCGCCAAGCACCAGCACCTTGGCGCCGAACGACATCAGGTCGGCCCCGAGCTCCGGGCCCACCATCGACACCTCGTCGATCACCACGAGGTCGGCTTCCGCCACCGGGCTGTCGTGGTTTAGCTCGAACGTCGGCGGGCCGCCGCGCCGGCCGCTCCGGACGCGGTAGATCAGGCTGTGGATCGTCGAGGCGTCCGCGCAGCCCTTCGACTGCAGGACGAGGGCCGCCTTGCCGGTGAAGGCGGCGAACAGCACGTCGCCGTCGACGCCGGCGGCCAGGTGCTTGGCGAGCGTCGTCTTGCCCGATCCGGCGTAGCCCCCGAGGTAGAAGGGCGTCGTCTCGTCCGACGTGCGCCAGGCCTCGACGGCCTTCAGCGCCTGGTCCTGCTGCGGACTCCACGTCATCGGCGGGCCCCCATAGTCCGCCCGTTCGAGCGCACGATCCGCGACGGCTCCTCGATGAGATGCACGCGATCGAGATTGGCGAGATGATGGGCGGTGATCGACGCGATCTGCCGGAGGTCTGCCGCCTCGCGCTGACGGTCGGCCGGGTTGGCGTTCGGCAGTTTCGCCAGCGCGGCCGCGGCCTCGTCGGCGCGGCGGATGTAGCCGTCGACCCGGAGGAGCACGGCCTCCAGGTCGGCGAACCGCTCCAGGAACTCGTGCTCGGCCGCGCGCCGGTCTGCGATCCAGTCGGGGGAGGCTTGGCCCATGGCGCTACTCCGCCGCCACGAGCAGCGGCGCGGGCGCCGGCTGGTAGAGGTTCACGAAGTCGGGCCGGGCGAACCGCTGGAAGGCCTCGCCGTAGGGAGGGAAGCTGCAGGCGCGAACCAGGTCGTAGAAGCCTTCGGGCTTCTCGCTGTTCTCGCCGACGGGCCAATCGTGATCGGTAGGCGTGGCGCGCGCCGGCGCCCGGGTGCGCAGCGTGCCGCGCACGGCGAAGATGACGTGCTCTGTCCGGTTCCTAAAGTAGCGGCCGAAGCCGATGTCGGGCTTTGTCCAGGTCAGCACCGTCTTGTGGGCGAAGCCCCACGGCTCGAGGAGGCCGAAGGCGACCTGGAGCGTGTTGTTCGTCGCCCAGAGGTACAGGTGACAGTCGTCCTCGGCCCACTCGCCGACGGGCATGTCCCGGATCTCGTCGAGCGGCATCAGGGCATAGTCGTGCCCGGCCGCGTCCGAGATGTTGTCCTCGCCCCATGGTGGGTCGACGACGAGGGTGCGGAAACGGCCGGCGACCGGCTGCAGTCCGAGGATGCGCTCCTCGTCCCTGGCACGCAGGAGCTTGGTATGCGGGCCGTTAACCTTGCCGGTGCGGTCCATCTCGGCGAGCAGCGGTCCGAATAGTTCGGGCTCGGCCGTGGCGGCGCGGCAGATGTCCCCGATCTTCTCGAGCTGGCGTCCGGAGATCCCGAAGTGCCGGGCGATGCGGTCGCGGGCGTCCGAAGGCCCGGAAACTTTCCGGCCCTTGCCGCCGGCGGACATACGCTTCAGCGCCTCGGCGCGCTCGCTCTCGAGGAGGGCGAGGCCCATGGCGTGAATCTGGCTGGGTCGGAAGACGGGGCCGGACTTCATGCGGCGGTCCACGATTGCGCGTCCCCGAACAGCCCATCGCCGCGACCGACCAGGAACCGGCTTGCAATCGCGGTCTCGGCCGCGCTCGGCGTGATCGTCTTGTGCGGCGCCGGCCCCTGGCCTGGTCGGCGGGCCGGCGGCGGATCGAGGCGGTACCGGCGCCCGCGCGGGCCCGGCTCGGCCACCAGCATCCAGCCGGCGAGGCACCAGGCCACCACGCGCTGCGCAGGCTCGGGGAGGTCGGAGGGGCGGGTGTAGCTGATCATACTGCGATCCCAGGCGCGGCAAGGCCAGGGAAGTGGACGGTCGACGATGCGACGGGCGCCAGCTCCTCGATCTGGATCACCAGCTCGGGCTTGGCGCCGTACCGCTTCTCGATCGCCGCCTTGGCAATCTGCTTGTCGTCCCGCCAGACGACCTCGTTCAGGGCGTCGAGCACCTTCAGCAGATTGTCGGCGTCCGGCATGATCGTCGGCCACAGATCACCCGAGAGGGCTGCGGCACGCCGCTTCTTCGGCCAGCTCACCGGCACGGGAAAGACAGCGACCACGGACACGGCAAGAGGCCCGTCGATCGGGGCGGCCTCGCCCATCACATCCTGCCCTGCGAGCCGAAGCGCACTCTCGTAGGAGCGCGTCCGGCCGGGGGTAAAGGCGTGACCGGTCGCCTTGGCGAAGCGAGGTCGGCCCTTCCCGACCGGGAGGCCCGAAAGGCGGATGATGATGGGCGAGGCCATGACCGTTCAAGCCGCTACGGTTTTGCGGGCAGTGCGACGCTGCCGCTTAGGGGCTGGCTCATCTGCCGGCCCCTCCCCGCCGAACTCGCGATCAACCTCCGCCACCGGCGCGGGTGTACCGTCGCCGGACCCTGCTTCCTCGCCATCTTCGTCGTTCTGCTTGTCGAGCATGCTGGTCTGGTCCGGCTGCGGCCGTGCGATCCACCGCTCGCCAAAGAACTCGCCCGCTTCGGCCAAGACCAGGATCGCGGAGCCAACGCCGTGCTCGGTAACCCGCGTGGTGTTCCCGACGGTGAGCACGGCAGCGGGGGCAGGGAGATGCAGGAGGTTCAGCAGGGAACGCAGGTACAGGGCGCGATCGGGCGGGCTGGGGAGCATCAGCCGATGGCGCATGGAAAGGGACGAGCCGGCCGGGGTCAGATTGCGATGGGTCCGGCCGGCTTGCTCACGCACCGGAGGCTGACGCCTTCCACGAGCGTGATCTCGGGATTTGACGCCGCAACCGCCTGTCGAAACGAGGGGTCGTTGTACGGTCGCGGCGATCGGCCGGCTGAGCCCGGCGCTCATAGCGTCCACGCCCAGCGGCAGAACGCAACGAGGCCGATGAGCATGACGACGAGGCCAACCAGCAGCGCGGATACTCAGCCCGTGATGCATGCCGTCGAGGAGGACAATGGCGAGCAGGCCGGTGACGGCAGCAATAGCAGCCATTACGCGACGCTCACTTCGGAGGGCCCGACCATTCCTGACGCGGGCGACTGGTAGAGATCGGGGCGAAGCTCGTGGCGGGGAACGCCAGACGCAGCTTCGACCTTCAGCACCCTTAAAGGTGGGCACGATTGCCACTGGCTGATTGCCGCGGAGCTGATGCCCAACGACCGGGCAAGAGCAGCATGGCCACCCGCCAACTCGATAGCTTTTTTAAGGGCTGCTTCACTCATGTTCTCATCATAAGCATGGCTTACGATAGCGCACAAGCGAGAATTAACTTGAAAGTTGGTAAGTGACGCTTATTCAGTTTCACATGGCGAACGAGCTAGGCGATGCACTCCGCAAGGCGCGAGAGGCCAAAGGCCTGAAGAAGGTCGGTGTGGCTCGGATGCTGGACATCAGCCCCTCGGCGATCTCGCAGTGGGAATCGGGAACAACTACGCCGTCGCCCGAAAATCTCCTTCGAGTAGCTCACGTATTTGACATCGTCCTCAACGAACCGCCGTTTAAGGAAGCGATAGAGAGGTCCGGCGCTGCTGGTCCGAAGGTTGCCGCAGCAGCTGGACAGACGCTTCGGAACCGCTACGCTTACGGCCTTGACGTTTCTGAGCAGAATGTCCGGCAGGCCGTGTCGGCCCCGCCCATATCGAGCCTTCAAGGTCTAGCCAGGGACGTGCCTGTACGCGGAATCGCGGTCGGAGGAGACGATGCCGATTTCCAGATGAACGGTCAGGAAAACGACTACGCGATCCGCCCGCCGGGCCTCGCCAACGTCAAGGGGCTTTTCGCTCTCGTGGTAAGCAACGACAGCATGTATCCGGCTTGGCGCCCCAACGCTACCTTCTACATCAATCCAAACCGAGCGCCGCAGATCGGCGACGATGTTGTCGTTGAGATGCTGCCTGACGACAGCGGCGAGCCTGGCAAGGCATTTCTGAAGCGCCTTAAGTCACGCACCCCGACAAAAGTCATTGTCGAACAGTTTAACCCGCCGATGGACATAGAGTTCGAGCGTGCGGCCGTGCGACTCCATCGTGTTGTGCCTTGGGAAGAAGCGCTGGGAATTTCATAGAGCCTTTACATTCGCGGCGATGTCGCACCGATAGTAAGGTGTGATCGTGATATTCTTGCTCATAACGCCGCGCTCAGCGCAAGACCGGCATTTAAGCTTCTGCCCAAGCTGCTCCACGGTGTTAATGCCGGTGCCGATCATCTGCACGATGTGCGACTTGGCCAGCCTCCGCTTCCGGCCGCAATTCTCGCAGGCGACGCCTAGAGCCACGAGGTCGTCCATACCGTCGAGCCGCGCGCCAGTCATTCATGTTCACTCTTTGTTCTCAATATGCCTCTGATCGCGGCAATCCCAACGCGAGTCCAGCCCTGGCGAGGTTATCAACAGCGACCTTTTTCTCTCTTTTGGCCACTGACGTAAGCAAAACTTATGGAAAGCGCTTGCTCGAAAAATTAAGTTGTGCTTGCTTATTTCCGTCGCAGCTCGTGATGGAGTCCCGCCAGTGCCTCTCGTCTCTCACCTCATCACCTGCCAAGCGGCGGACGGCCTGTACCACCAGGAGGACCGCGCCGGCCTGAGCTTCGCGCAGGCGGTCCGCAGCGTCGCCGACGGAACACCCTTCCCGCTGGCATCAGTCCATCGCGTCGACTTCGTGTCCGGCACCATCGCCGACGTCACCTGCGCCGCGCTTCATGCTGCCGTCGATTGGTGGCGCGACGCCTACAACGCCGACCTTCCCGGCTGCCTCTGGGCCGCTTGTGAGGCCTACGGCGTGGAGCGGTATGACCCCAAGGACGCGCCGGTCGCCGACTCCAACGCCGAGCACGGGCTTGACGCGTTCGAAATCGGACTGTCGAGGGCCGCGTGATGATCGGCCATGTCGACACGATCACGTCGTTGCGCGCCATTGCGGAGGGACGCCGAGCCCCTGCCAGGAAGTATGCCGCGTTCCAGCGATCCGCCCTGATCCGGGTCATCGGCCATGGATCCCGATCCAAGCCCGTCCTGACCGACACCGGCCGCGCCAAGCTCGCCCAGGCGGAGGCCAGCCGGTGATGACTGACCTCCAGCTCGCCTGCCTCGCTCTCTCAGTCGCGCCACTCACCTTCGGCGCACTCTGGGCCCTCGTCGACGTCGCGAGCCGCATGGTCGGCAGTGCCGACACGCCGGCCGACCCCGTTGAGACGTTCCACACCATCGCCGGGTACGTGGCCCGCCTCGTCGCCCTCGTCCCCGCCATGGTGCTAGCGGCGGCTACCATGCTCTTTGGCTGGAGGGTTAGGCCGTGAGCGTCCTCCTCGCCGCCACCGGCTTCCCCGGCCCCTACGTGGTGCGGTCCTCGTCCGAGGCCGTCATCGTCGACGCGCAGGGCCGCCCGGTCGCCATAGTGCTTCCCGTCTTCGCCGACCCGGCCGTGCGCATGTGGCTCGCCGAGTTCATGGCCGCCGCCGTCAACGCCGCCGCCGGCTTCCCCGCGCCGCCCATCGAGGCACCGCTCGATCCTCGCCATCTCGCCGCCGTCCACGGGACGACACGCGCCTTCGTCCGCCGGGCCTCGCCCGGCCCCCTCTCCGACGCCGCGGAGTGAACACCATGGACATCATCGAGCACACCGAGGGCCGCGTGCCCGGCCCGGGCCTCTACCGGATGCCGGCCAAGGTCTATCACGCCGATCCGGCGCCCGAGCCGAGCCTGTCGTCGTCGATCGCCAAGCTGTTCCTGACGCACAGTCCAGAGCACGCTTGGGCCGAGCACCCGCGTCTGGGCAAGGCCCCCGACGACGAGGTCGACCCGAGCCGGGTCATGGAGGTCGGTTCGGCGGTCCACAAGCTGATCCTCGGCCAGGGGGCGGACCTCGTCATCATCGACGCCGACGATTACCGGACGAAGGACGCCAAGGCCGCCCGGGCCGCCGCCTACGCCGCGGGCAACGCGCCGATCCTGAAGCCGGACATCGACAAGGCCGAGGCCATGGCCGGCCGCTTCGAGACCCGCATGGCGCTCATCCCCGGCTGCGAGGGCTTCGCCCAGGCGCAGGCCGAGGTCGTCGCGGTGGTGCGGGACCGGTCCGGCGCGTGGCTTCGGATCATGATGGACAAGGTCGAGATCGACGACCACGGTGCGGTGATCTGGGACGTGAAGAGCGGCAACGTCTCGGCCGCCCCGCAGGGCCTTGGCCGGCGCGTCGAGCAGATGGGCATGGAGGTACAAGCCGCCTTCTACGTGCGGGCCTTGGAGACGCTGCTCCCGCGCCTGGCCGGCCGCGTGCGGTTCCGGTGGGCCTTCATCGAAAACGACGTTCCGCACGGCCTGTCGGTGGCCGAGGCCGACGCGGTCGGCATGGGTATCGGCGCCCGCAAGGTCGACGTCGCGATCCAGACCTGGAACGGCTGCCTCGAGACGAAGGTCTGGCCCGGCTACCCGGCCGAGATCATCCGCGTCGAATACCCGGAGTGGGCGGCCAACCGCTGGACCGAACGCGAGGTCTCCGACCCGCAGCTCGCCAGCATGAATTACGACCCCGCCACCAGCCCCCACCGTCCCTATGGCTATGGAGATGCGGCGTGACCTTCGCCTTTGCACCGGCCGTCCGCGATCGCGTCGGCCTCCTCATCGGTCTCGCTGGCCCGACCGGCAGCGGCAAGACCTTGTCTGCCCTCAAGATCGCGCGCGGGCTCGCTGGCGGCGACGACAGCAAGATTGCCTTCGTCGACACCGAGGGCGGTCGCGGCAAGCACTACGCGCCGGCACCGAGCGAGAAGCCTTCCGAGACCGTCTTCGGCTTTCAGCACTGCGACCTGCGCCCGCCGTTCACGCCCGAGGCCTACCGCGACGCGATCGCGGCCGCGGATGCCGCCGGCTTCGAGGTGATCCTGGTCGACAGCTTCTCCCACGTCTGGGACGGCGACGGCGGCCTGCAGGAGATGCACGACGTCATCGTCGACGAGTCGGTGGTGAAGTCCCGCGCGGCCGCCGAGGAGAAGGGATGGCGGTTCGACGAGGCCGTGACGCGCGACAAGGCGTCGATCGGCGCGTGGAAGGAGCCCAAGACTCGGCACAAGCGCCTGGTGTCCCGCCTGATCCAATGCCGGGCGCATCTCGTGATCTGCATGCGCGCCGACGAGAAAATGCGCATGGAGACGGTCGGGGAGGAAGGCCGGAACGGCAAGACCTTCAAGAAGACCGTCATCACCGCCGCCAAGGATCTGCCGCTCGCTGAGCGGTGGGTGCCCATCGTCGAGAAGCGGTTCCCCTACGAGCTGACGACGTCGTTCGTCCTGGCGCCGACTAACCCTGGCGTGCCGATCCCGATCAAGTTGCAAGACCAGCATCGGTCGGCCGTGCCTTTGGACAGGCGGATCGATGAGGGCGTCGGCCGAGCCCTGGCAACGTGGGCGAAGGGCGGCGCAGCGCCGATGACCGCCCGCGAACGCCTCTACGTGGCCGCGCGTGAGGCGGCAGACCAAGGAGCCGTGGCCCTCGCCGACTTCCGCCGCGGCCTCGATGACCGAGCCGATACGGCACTGTTCCCGATCCTGGACGAGTTGACGCGTCGGGCATCCGACTTCGACGCCGCCAACGACAGCTTCCCCGGCGATCGCAGCGAGGCCGCCTGACACAGTGCACCGCCGCCATTCTCACCCCACGAGGAGCGACCCCATGACCGCGAGAGCCACCACTGACGACGATCGCACCGTCGGCACGCGCATCATGAAACTGCGCAAGGCCAAGGGCATCAGCCGATCGGCCTTGGGCGCCGCCATCAGCGTGACGTTCCAGCAGGTCCTGAAATACGAGAAGGGCCTGAACCGCGTCGGTGCCGGCCGCCTACACGAGATCGCCAAGCACCTTGAAGTGCCGGTGTCGGCCCTGTTCGACGAGGGCGGCGAGGAAGGTACGTCCGAGATGTTCGACCTTAAGGTCGAAGCAGGCGCCATCGAACTACTCAAGGCCTACGCCGCGATCGAGGATGTGGACCTGCGCCGGAACGTGCTCGCCATCGTCCGCACCGCCGTGCACCTCGGGCACGGACCTAAAGCGATCAGCGCATGATGAAAGGGACGCTCCCGCTATCCCTCCCCTTTCTGGGCTCGTTCGACAGCCTCGGTGGCTCGCTCGCTCGGCTCGGCCGGTGTCTCTTGCACCTCGCCGCTGACCGAATCCTGCGGACCGGAAGCGAGGCCTTCCTCTGGGCGACGGGACAGCCGACCCTTGCTCTGATCGTAGCTCGATTCCGCCAAGGATCCGGGATCAGTCTTCCGTTCGTTCGACATGCGCTGCGCTCCTGTTTTGCAGGAAACGCTTTGACGGAAAGGTCTGTTCGCGCGACCGGCGCCGTCTCAAACCAAAATGTCGACCACCCGGCTCTGCGATGCTGGAAGAGGCCGAGGGGAGTCTTGCTCGCGCGCCTCGGCATCCACCGATCGCCCGATATCGACCGAGACGAGCCGCGGGCCAGCCTCACGGTCAATTGCCGCATCGGTGCGTGCCGCTTGGATCAGTTCCGTCGCTTTCAGCAGCCCCACGGATGTAATCGAGGTCGTGATCGACATGGCTCGGATCTCCTCTCCGATGAGAGGAGCACGAGAACCATGACCGGGAAGTATCGGAAATCGGTCGGTTTCAATCGACCCTTCAACAGCATGCCCAAGGTGCGTGCATGACTACGGACACCCCCATCGCCTGGACCATCGTCGTGACCGACGGCGCCGTCCTGCGCACCATCCACCCGGCCGCGCTCGGGTCGGCCGCTGCGGAGATCGAGCGCATCCTGCGCACCCACCTGTTCGAGAGCGCGCAGGCAGATCCGGTTCCCGCGGTGCAAGCACCGGCTGCGGGCACGCCTCCGGCCCACGAGATCGCACGATCACGCGGCTTTACCGGTGACGCGTGCGGGACATGCGGCAGCTTCGCGATGCGCAGGGCCGGCACCTGTCTAACCTGCCAGGCCTGCGGATCCACGACGGGGTGCGGGTGATGTTGGCCAACGGGAGGCACGGGTGACCACGTTGCCGATCGGCCTCGTTCCGCGCGGGCTCGCCCGCGACCAGGCTGCGGAGTATTGCGGCTGCGAATCCCTCGCGGCCTTCGACGATTGGGTCCGCCGAGGCATCGTGCCCAGAGCCATGGCCGGGACGACCAGGTGGGATCGCAAGGCGATCGATAGGGCCCTTGATCGCCGCTCGGGCCTTCTCGAGAGTGCCGATGCATCCTTCGAGGAGTGGGCGGCGGGCCATGCGGGTTAAGCTCAAGGGCATCAACACCGTGAGCCATACAGCCGCCGATGGCTCGACGACGAAGTACTTCTACCACCGCGCCAGCGGCAAGCGCCTCACCGGCGTGCCGGGGACCGCCGAGTTCATTGCCTCGTTCGAGGAGGCCGGCCGGTCCGTCGCCCAGGCGCGTGGCACCGGCACGGTGATGTGGTTGATCCGCCAGTACTGCGGCTCCCGGCAGTGGGAGAAGCTCGCCGATTCCACGCGCGCGATCGGGCGCCTCAACCTCAACGCCGTCGAGGCAAAATGGGGGGCGACCCCGCTCAAGCACGTCGAGAACCCAAAGAGCCGAGCGATCTTCCTGCGCTGGCACGACGAGCTCGCCCGCACGCAGCCGCGTGCGGCCGACAATAAGCTCGCCGCGCTCGCCCGGGTCTTCTCGTGGGGCTACAACCGCGGCCACCTCACCCATAACCCGATTGCGACGTTCGAGCGCGCCTACGGCAGCAACCGGGCCGAGCTGATCTGGCTCCCCGAACACGTCGCAGCCTTCGATGGAGTAGCGACGCCGGAGCTCAGGCTGTCGCTGCTCCTGGCGCTCCACACCGGCCAGCGCCAGGGCGATCTTCTAAGATTGCCGTGGTCGGCGTTCGATGGCGAGGCCATCGCGCTTCGGCAGGGCAAGTCGGGGCGCAAGGTGTGGATCCCGTGCACGGTGGCGCTGCGCACGGCGCTCGAGGCGGCGCCCAGGCGGGCCGTGACGGTACTGACGAAGGCGGACGGGAAGACCTGGACGAAGAACGCCTTCCACAACGCGTGGAAGTCCGCCTACGAGAAGGCCAAGATCGCCGAGGATCTCCACTTCCACGACCTGCGCGGAACAGCGGTCACGATGCTGTCAGAGGCAGGGTGCACGCCGCAGGAAATTGCGACCATCACGGGTCACACCCTCGCGTCCGTGAATAAGATCCTGGAGGTGTACCTCGCCCGAACACGGGCCCTGGCGCAGAGCGCCATCATCAAGCTGGATGCCCACCGGCGAAACGCTAAGTGAACATCGTCCGCAAAAAGTTTTGCAAAACATAGGTCGGCACGCATGCCGACTTCAGATCATCGAAGGGAAAACACCAACAAAAACAAGTTGGTGCGGCCAAGAGGACTCGAACCTCCACCCCTTGCAGGACTAGCACCTCAAGCTAGCGCGTCTACCAATTCCGCCATGGCCGCATCGTCGCCACGAAGGTCCGTCCCTGTGTCCCGGAGGACGTCGGCGGTTCCGTGTGGAGCGGCGCAGCGGATAACAGATCGATTTCGCCCCGACAAGCACTCCGTTTCGCGACCGGCCCGGAAACGACGCCCGGATCGGGCGGTGCCCGGTCTCAAGCCTTTGGCGGCGCAGACGTTTGCTCCCCGACCGACGAACGGCGAAGAATAGCTGCGCGCACGATGCGACGGGCCTCAGAGAAAGTCGACGCCGCTCTCCAGGATCGGCACGGCGCCCTCGCCGATGGTGACGCCGGGCAGCCGCACCACTTCGGCCTTGCGGATGAGCTGCGTGATCTCGACGGAGATGCGGTTGCCGGTCACCACGATCTGACCTCGCGCGATCGGGTGGTCGTTGGCCAGGATCTCGACCATATCGCTCTCGGTGGATTCGAGTTCGATCACCGCGCCCCGGCCCATGCGCAGCAGCATGTGCAGCGGCATGTGGCTGCGCCCGAGCACCACCGTCAGATCGACCTTGAGGTCTTCCAGAACCGACACGCGCCCGTCTCCCGTCGCCCGAGCGGCCGGACAACGGCGGGCTCTTCGCGCCGACTGTCCACGCCCGATGGTGAAGCCTTGGTAAACGAAACCTTGCGATCGGCCCGCCGCGCCGGCGATTTCACCCCGACCCGCCCGGGTAGCCCGGTGGCGTGGCGGATCGGCGACGCGCCGGTGCCCTACGAGGAGGCCGTGGCGGGCATGGAAGCCCGGGCCGCGGCCATCGCGGCGGGCGAGGCTCCGGAACTGGTGTGGCTTCTCGAGCATCCGCCGCTCTACACGGCGGGGACCTCGGCCCGCGAGGCCGACCTCGTCACGCCTGGCCGCTTTCCCGTCCACACGACCGGGCGGGGTGGGCAATACACCTACCACGGGCCTGGCCAGCGGGTGGCCTACGTGATGCTCGACCTCAACCGGCGACGACCCGACCTGAGGGCCTATGTGGCGGCGCTGGAGGCCTGGATCGTCGCCACCCTCGACGCCTTCGCCATCCGCGGCGAGGTCCGCGAGGACCGCGTCGGCGTCTGGGTGCGGCGGCCCGAGAAGGGCGCGGGCGTCGAGGACAAGATCGCGGCCATCGGCATCCGGGTCCGGCGCTGGGTGAGCTTTCACGGCATCAGCCTCAACGTGGAGCCCGACCTCTCGCATTTCTCCGGCATCGTCCCCTGCGGCATCACCGGGCACGGCGTCACCAGCCTCGTCGACCTCGGCCACCTCGTCAGCATGGAGGAGGTCGACATGGCCCTGCGCGCCGCCTTCGAGACGGTGTTCGGGCCGACGGTCGACGACGGGTGACCGGAGGCGGGGATCGCAGCACCCTCCCGCCCACCCACCCGTCGAGCCCCGAATCATCGATCGTGCCCGACGAGGGCCGGTTCGGCCGCCCACGATCTCGAACCGATGTGCTCACCCACACCGCCCGCAGTGGTCTCGATCGATCCCGCCGCCGTCCAGACCTGACCCTCGATGGCAGACGCTCGGTTCGCGTGCGTCGAGACACATCTTTGCCGATTCCGAGACGACATCACTGCTGAAGACATTCGATCAAGACCTGTCGTCACGAAAAAAGACGACCCCGCAAGTGTGGGAATGGGTCTTCGACGCGTGCTATTCTTCAGGAGGGGTCGATGAAGACCACAGTCGCCATCACGCCGATCAAGACTCCCGTCCTCACGGGCAAGGCGCCGCTCGTCGTCCAGGGCACCGCCCGCAACGACGACCTTCGCTACACCGGCACGCGCCCGGTGAGCATCGATGGGGGCGCGGGCAACGACACGCTCCAGGGCGGCTCCGGCGACGACAGCCTCGTGGGCGGCACCGGCAACGATCTCTTCCTCCATTCCGACGGCGCCGACGTCTACGTCGGCGGCCAGCTGCCCAAATCCGGCGGGACGCCGGTCTTCCCGTTCCCGGCGCCCGAGGTCGACACCGTCAGCTTCGCCAATGCCGCCGTGAAGACCGGCGCCGTCATCGACCTCGTCCGCCAGGAGCAGAACGCCGGCCTCGCGGCGGGCGACCGCTTCGTCGGGATCGAGCGGATCGTCGGCAGCCTCGGCGGCGACACGATCAAGGGCGACGCCACCGCCAACACCTTCTACGGCATGGCCGGCAACGACATCCTCGAAGGCCGAGACGGCAACGACACCCTGGAGGGCGGCGCCGGGGCGGACCGCCTCGACGGCGGCGCCGGCAACGACGTGCTGAAGGGCGGCAACGAGGGCGACGTCGTCACCGGCGGCACCGGAAACAACACCGTCGACGGCGACCAGGGCGCCGACACCATCCTCGGCGCCAACGGCCTCGACACCGTCCATGGCGGCGACGGCAACGACCGGATCGACTACACCGGCAGCACGACGGTGCGGGCCGACCTCTACGGAGACGCCGGCGACGACGTCATCCTGAGCGGCTCGGCCAGCCTCGTCGACGGCGGCGACGGCAACGACGCCATCACCGGCAATGCGAAGTCGGGCAGCACGGTCGCCTACGGCGGGTCGGTCTACGGTCGTTCCGGGGACGACACGATCGACTATGCGGCTTCGTCGGGAACAACCCGCATCAGCGGCGACCAGGGAGCGGACTCCATCCTGGGCGGGGCGGGGTCCAACCTCATCTTCGGCGGGTCGATCCACACGACGCCGCAGGGCTACATCATCGTCGAGGACGTCGACGACGGCGACGGGGCCGACGTCATCGACGGCGGTGGCGGCAGCGACCGCATCTACGGGAACTGGGGCGACGACACCATCACCGGCAGCGCCGGCAGCGATACGGTTCTGGGCGGTCAGGGCCGCGACAGCCTCGACTACCACCAAGCCACCCTCTCCCAGGTCCTGGTGGGCGGGTCGGGCATGGACGCGATCCTGGGCGGGGCGGGCAACGACACGATCTACGGAGGGTCGACGATGCTCTATGGCGCCACCCAGATCGATGTCGGGACGACCTCCCCCACCCCCGCATTCGGCCCGCTTCTCCCCGACGGCGCCGACATCATCGAGGGTGGCGCCGGCAACGACCGGATCTTCGGGGACGAGGGCAACGACACCATCACCGGCAGCGCCGGCTCGGACATCGTCAAGGGCGGCGACGGCGACGACACCATCGACTACCGCGCCAGCGCCAGCCTCAACGACCTGAACGGCGGCACCGGCAACGACATCGTCCGCGGCGGCAGCGGCGTCGACTACATCACGGCCGGCCAGGGCATCGACCGGCTGAGCGGCGGCGCCGGGGCCGACGGCTTCAAGTTCGGCAGCGACCTGTCGGGCACCTTCGTCACCGGCAAGACCACGGCCACCGCCGACGCGATCACCGATTTCCAGACCGGGTTCGACTTCATCCTGACCGGCAACGGCGCCGGCAACGATGCGAACTACCGCGAGTTCGCCGACGTCCGCGTCACCAGCGCCGAGATGGCGCTGCTGGTCTACGCCAACACGACGCACGACAACCCGGCCGCCGGCGGCGCGTCCTACACCTTCGTCGCCGGGGCCAGCGACGGCTACCTCATCCTCGATGCCAACGGCATCGCCACGGACGGCGCCACCGGCGTCCTGCGCCTCGACGGCCTCAACCTCCTCACGGGATTTTCCGCCGTCGACCTGCTCGCCTGAGACGATCCTCCGGCCGGCGGCCGTCCTCGACCGCGACGGATCGAGGACGGCCGCCGGCCGGTTCGGATCTCGGGCTCAGATCACCGGCAGCCCGCGCGCCTTGGCGTGCTCGCCGGGTTCGACGTGGATCACCACCACCGCGCCGGGCACCGCCCCTTCGATGACCGTCTCGAGCCGGTCGCAGATCTCGTGGCTCTCCTGCACCGTCATCTCGCCGGGTACCACGAGGTGGAAGTCGATGAAGGTGGCCTGGCCCGCGTGCCGGGTGCGTACGTCGTGCGCCTCCAGGGCGCCCGCGCCGTGGTCGGAGATGAGGCGGCGGATCTCGCCCACCATCTCGGGGGGGGCCGCCTTGTCCATCAGCCCGCTCACCGACTCGCGCACCATGCCCCAGCCCGACCACAGGATGTTGAGGGCGACGAGGCCGGCGATGATCGGGTCGAGGACGAACACCCCCGTCACCGTCACGAGGGCGACCCCCAGGAGCACGCCGCCGGAGGTGACGACGTCGGCCATCACGTGGCGGGCATCGGCCACCAGGGCGGGCGAACGCCAGGCCCGGCCGCGGCCGAGCAGGATTGTCGCCCAGACGAGGTTGACGGCGGTGGCGAGCGCATTGATCGCCAGGCCCGCGAGCGGAGCGTCGAGGGGCGTCGGGGCCAGGATGCCATGGACCGCCTCGCGAAAGATCAGGAGCGCGGCGACGATGATCAGGGCGCCTTCGACCACCGCCGAGAAGAACTCGGCCTTGTGGTGACCGAACGGATGCTCCTCGTCCGCCGGCCTGGCCGCCACGCGCAGGGCGACGAAGGCGAACGCCGCCGCGACCACGTTGATGATGCTCTCGAGCGCGTCGGAATAGAGCGCGAGGCTGCCGGTGAGCCAGAAGGCGCCGAACTTGAGGGCCGTGACCACCGCGCCGATGCCGGCGCTGGCCAGGGCGGCCTTTTGGGTGCGGTCCAACGAAACCTCCGGGGCGGCGAACCGCCGACGAGGGGCGTCATACGGCAGGCCGGCGCGCCAAGGCCACGGCACAGGTTGAACCGCCGCCCACAGGGTTTAGCCCGGGCTATCGAGGGCCCGATCCGATGGGGTGGGTCAGGACGGCGCGTCGTCGGGCACGCGCGGCGCGCGCTCGGCCTCGCGCGCGCGGCTGCGTTCGGCCTGTGCCCGAGCCCGGGCCGCCTTTCGGGCGTAGCCGCGCGCGATCCAGCCCCAGCTCGCCTTTGCGGCGAGCTGGTCGAGGCGCAAGGCCTCGCGTTCCCAATAGGACAGGAGCTGCCCGTCCAGGGTCACGCGCTTGACGACGGGCCTGGGCCGTCGCGCGGGCGCCGTCCTCTCGCGCCCCGCCGGATCGTCCGTCATGGTAGCGTCCGTCATGGCTGATCCGGGGCGGCGGGTGCGTCACAGGGGTCGATGACGAGGGAATCGTCCTCGTGGAGCCCGGCCTCTCCCGCATCGGCCACGGGTGATCCCGGCGTTCCGAACGGCCGGCTCGGATAGGCTTCGAGGAACCGGGCCCTGGCCTCGTCGGGGTCGGCCGCCTTCAGCGTGATCACCGGGCTCTGCGGCAGCGGCCAGCGCGGGTCGGCGGCATCGCGCGGGCGGATCGCGTACCAGGGCATGAAGGTCCTCTCGCGTGCGCCGGGCGAAGAATTCGGCACCGGAACGCCTCGGCAAGAACAGGAGGCCGGGCCGGTGGTTCCATGGGAATACCCACACGTCAAGGTTGGACGCAGGTTTCGAACCCGCCCGATGCCTCCCGGACGGCACCGATTGTTCGATCGCCGCCCGAACGGGCGGACCGCCCCGTCGGGCCTCGCCCGACAACCGGGCGCCATTGATCCCGGCACGCAAACCATGCTGTTGGCGCGCCATGCGCGTCGACCTGTTCGATTTCGACCTGCCGGAGGCGAGCATCGCCCTGCGGCCACCCGAGCCACGCGATGCGGGGCGGCTCCTCGTGGTGCGTCCCGGGGCACCGCCGGAGGACCGGGTCGTGCGCGACCTGGCGAGCCTGCTCAGCCCCCGCGACGCCCTCGTCTTCAACGACACCCGGGTGATTCCCGCCCGGCTCCACGGCATCCGCCACCGCGAGAACGCGGCCGGATTGCGCATGGAGGCGATGCTCCACCTGCGTGAGGCGCCCGACCGCTGGCGCGCCTTCGCGCGGCCGGGCAAGCGACTGGCGGTGGGCGACCGCCTCGTCTTGGGGGCCGATGCGTCCGAGCCGCTGACCGCGCGCATCGTCGAGAAGGGCGAGGGGGGCGAGGTGGTGCTGCGCTTCGAGGCCTCCGGCCCGGACCTCGACGCGGCCATCGCCCTGGCCGGCACCCTGCCGCTGCCCCCCTACATCGCGGGCAAGCGCCCGGCCGACGCGCGCGACGCCGTGGACTACCAGACGGTCTACGCCCGCGAGCCCGGCGCGGTGGCCGCACCCACCGCCGGCCTGCATTTCTCGCAGTCGCTCCTGGCCGCGATCGATGCCGCCGGCATCGCCCGCCATAGCGTGACGCTCCACGTCGGGGCCGGCACCTTCCTGCCCGTGAAGGCGGAGGATACCGCCGACCACCGGATGCATGCCGAGATCGGCGTGCTCGACGCGGCCACGGCGGAGGCCCTGAACGCCGTGCGCGCGGGCGGCGGCCGCGTCGTCGCGGTGGGCACCACCGCCCTGCGCCTCCTGGAAAGCGCCGCCGATGCCGAGGGCGTGCTCCACGCCTTTTCGGGGCCCACCGACATCTTCATCACGCCGGGCACGCCGATCCGGGCGGTGGACGCCCTGATGACCAACTTCCACCTGCCGCGCTCGACCCTGTTCATGCTGGTCAGCGCCTTCTCTGGCCTGGAGACCATGCGCGCGGCCTACGCCCATGCCATCGCGGGCGGGTACCGCTTCTACTCGTATGGGGATTCGAGCCTGCTGTTTCCCGCCGCGCCCCGATAGCGGGCGGCATTGCGCTCGCCGACGTTGCCCGTGTCGGCGCGTTGCCCGTATGACACCGCCGATGTCGCAACATTTCACCTTCCGCGTCGACGCCACCGACGGTGCCGCCCGCACCGGTGCCATCGCCATGCCGCGCGGCACCATCCGCACGCCGGCCTTCATGCCGGTGGGCACGGCGGCCACCGTCAAGGCGATGTACCCGGGTCAGGTCCGCGACCTCGGGGCCGACGTGGTGCTCGGCAACACCTACCACCTGATGCTGCGGCCGGGCCCCGAGCGCATGGCGCGGCTGGGCGGGCTGCACCGGTTCATGAACTGGCCGCACCCGATCCTCACCGATTCCGGCGGCTTCCAGGTGATGTCGCTGTCGGCGCTCAGGAAGCTCGACGAGCACGGCGTCACCTTCCGCTCGCATGTGGACGGCTCCTCCCACCACATGAGCCCGGAACGCTCCATCGAGATCCAGGGGCTGCTCGGCTCCGACATCCAGATGCAGCTCGACGAATGCGTGCGCCTGCCCGCCGACGAGGCCACCATCGCCAAGGCCATGCACCTGTCCCTGCGCTGGGCCGAGCGTTGCCGGGTGGCCTTCGGCGAGCAGCCGGGCAAGGCGATGTTCGGCATCGTGCAGGGCGGCGACGTGCCGGCCCTGCGCGTCGAGAGCGCGCGGGCGCTGGTCGACCTCGACCTCAAGGGCTACGCGGTGGGCGGGCTGGCGGTGGGCGAGCCCCAGGCCGTGATGCTGGCGATGATCGAGACGGTGGAGCCGCACTTGCCGCGGGACAAGCCGCGCTACCTCATGGGGGTCGGCACCCCCGACGACATCCTGCGCTCGGTGGAGCGGGGCATCGACATGTTCGACTGCGTGATGCCGACCCGGGCCGGGCGCCACGGCCTCGCCTACACCCGCCACGGCCGCATCAACCTGCGCAACGCCCGCCATGGCGAGGACACCCGGCCGCTGGACGAGGCCTCCGCCTGCCCGGCGGCGCGGGACTACGGCCGCGCCTATCTCCACCACCTCGTGCGCACCGAGGAGATCCTGGGCATGATGCTGCTGACCTGGAACAACCTCGCCTACTACCAGGAGCTGATGGCGGGCATCCGCGCCGCCGTCGCCGCGGGCCGGTTCCAGGATTTCGCCGCCGAGACCCGCGAGGGCTGGGCCAAGGCCGAGGCCGAGCGGGCCGCGGCCTGAACCGAGACGACCCTCACTCGGCTCCGTCTGGGGCAGGCTCGGCCGGTGCCGCCTCGGCCGGAGCATGGGCGAGCACCCGGAAGAATCCCGCCTCATCGTCCGCGCCCGTGGTGCGGGCCCGGGCCAGGGCCTCGACGATCCGGGCCGCCACCGGCAGCCGGTAGTGCAGCGGGTCCCAATAGTTGCGGTCCTGCGTGGTGACGGGGGACGGCATCCGGAAATCCACCACCGTGGCGCCGCGGCGCCGGCCGATGGCGGCCACATGCGCCTTGCAGGCCGCCTCCCGGGAGCCCCTGGCCGTGCCGGGGCGGCCCTGGACCGCCACATGGACGGGCATGAAGGCCAGGAGCTTGGTGGTCGCGGCCGGCATCGCGGCGAGTAGGGCATCGAGCCAGTCGAGGGCGGGCATCGCCTGCGAGACCTCGGGCGCCCGGCCGGGTTCCTCTGCCCCCTCTGCTCCCTCCACCGCCGTGGTGCCGCCGTGGATGTGCCGGGCGGCGCGGGCGGCGTCGTAGTGCTCGTCCGGTGGGGTGAAGACGGCGTAGCCGTCCCTGCGGATGCGCGCGGGCCGTTGGCCGATGCGGTGCAGCACCACGTCCGCCCCGGTGACGAGGCTCTGCCAGTTCACCTGCCGCAGAACGGAGAGGTGCCGCATCATGGGGGACGGATCGGGCTCGTAGAGCCAGTTCGGAAACGGGCGCGGCGTCACGAGGCGGGTGTCGGCATCGGCCTCGCACCAGGTCGAATCGAGGGCGAGCAGCATCGTCCTCGGCGCCCCCTGCGCCAGGACGAGGCGGGCCATCGCGCGCTGCTCGAAGGGCGTCGCGGCATTCATCGCGAGGTTCGCGAAGCGTCCGCCGAGCGCCCGGTCGAGGTCGCGCGGATCGAGGAGGCGGGCGGTGGAGGTGCCGATGACGGCCGAGTCGTAGGCCCCTCCGCGCACGATCTGCGGATAGAGGAAGCGCTGGTTGGAATCCATGAGCGGGCCGGGCGCCCGCCCGGGTGCGGCGCGCAGGCCGTAGGGATCGGTCGCCGCGACGAAGCCGATGGCGCCGGCGCCGAGCACGAGGCTGCCGAGCGCGAAGGCGACGGCGAAGCGGCGCCAGGCGCTGTCCCGCGCCGTCGGGTCGTGATCGAGCCTCATCGGGCCCGCCGCTCCCACGAGATGATGGCGACGGCGGGGCGGCCGCCCTCGTCGCGCGCTGTCCCGCCGGCCGTCAGATGATGAGGCCGCGGCGCAGGGCCATGGCGACGGCCTGGGTGCGGTTGGTGGTCCCGAGCTTGCTGCGGGCCGAGCGCAGGTGGAAATCGACGCCGTGGGTCGAGATGCCCATGACCTCGCCGATCTCCCAATCCGTCTTGCCCTCCGCGGCCCACTGCAGGGCCTCGCGCTCGCGCGGGGCCAGCCGCACCGGCGCGGCGAGCCCCTGCCCGTTGAGCAGCAGCAGGTGCCCGAAGGCATAGGTGGCCACGAGCTGGAGCATGCCCCGGTCGATGGGGTCGATCCCGAGCCGCTCGCCCGAGACGCTGAAGCCTGCGATCTCCCCGTCCAGGGTCTGGAGCGGGATCGTCAGGCCTTCGCGAAGGTCGAACTCGGCGGCTTCGTCCATCACGCGGCAGGCGGTCGCGTCATCGGTGGCCGCGCGCACGTCGCCCCAGGCGAAGGGGATCGCGCTCGTCCCCAGGCGCCGGACGGTGGGATCGTGGAAGGCATAGCCCCGCGAGAGATAACGCCGGCCCCATTCGCTGGGGAAGGTGTTGAGCAGGACGTGGTTCTGGTGTTGCCGGGCCGGCGTGCCCGGTGTCGGCACCGTCGCGGCCATCACGTGGGTGACGCCGAGGTCGGACAGTTCCGCCAGGAGAAGATCCGCCACGTCGCCGCTGCTGGCCGTGCGGTCCAGGGAGCGCAGGAAACTGAGGGTGTGATCCAGGGATTTGCGCGTCATCCCCGTCACTCCGCCCGCCGTCCGCAATCGTCACAGAGAGGTATGACGTAGAGTCATTGTCAATGATCTCAGGTCGATAAAACGGACCGGTATCGCCCGCTGCGATCCTGCCTGCGCAAGCGCCATACAAGTGGTCGTCGCCGGTCCTTCAACCGAACAGGTCGACCACCGCGAAGCCCCGTTCGGCGAGGCGCTCGGCCAGGATGCGACGATGGCAGCGCTCCGGCTCGCGCTCGAAGCACAGGAGGCAGGTCGGTCCCCGTGCCGCCAGGTCAGCCAGGGCGTCGAGGGCGAGGCCGCCGTCGCCGGTGTCGAGCACCGCCTCGCAATAGATCCTGCGCATGAGGCCGGCATCGTGGGCCCGGGCGGCCTGCCGGCCGGCCTTGGGCGTGCCCAGTGCCCGGAGGTGATCGTAGGAGACGCCGCCGTCCTCGAGGAAGGCGGCGAGCGCCGTCTTCGAGAAGCCGCGCTTGCGCGAATTGGCCACCGCCCGGACGTCGGCGAGGCGGGTGACGCCGGCCCCTGTGAGGGCGGCGCGCAGGCGCTCGGGGTCGAGCCCTTCGTAGCCGATCGTGAAGAGGGTCCGCGTCATCGTGCGATCCATGCGGGGGGCGGTGTCCACACGTTGCTCACAGGCAACGGCTTCCGGAAATCTGCCTCAATCTCGGCAAACGTCTGTTAACTGCGCTCGGGCATCCATGATCCAGGTGTTTGCATGATCGAAGTGCGTGGCGCGTAGGGTGATGGACGTGGGTTCGATGTCTCTGACGAACGAGCGCCCCCCGACGACGGGTCGCGACCCCGGCGCCTGGATGCGCCGGACCGCTGCCATCGCGCTGATGGCGGGGCTGGCGGCCTGCGCGGGCGGCACCACGGACTTCTATCCCGACAAGGGCGACGTGAAGCCCCACCCCGGCGTCGCCCGCGCCAAGAGCCACCCGATCCAGGGCATCGACATCTCGAAGTGGCAGGGCCGGGTCGATTGGGCCTCGGTGCGCAAGGCCGGCACCCAGTTCGCCTTCATCAAGGCCACCGAGGGCGGCGACCACGTCGACGAGCGGTTCCGCGAGAACTGGGACGGCGCGGCGCAGGCCGGCGTGCCGCGCGGGGCCTACCACTTCGTGTTCTGGTGCCGCTCGGCGCAGGACCAGATGGCGTGGTTCAAGAAGAACGTGCCCAACGACCCCACCGCCCTCCCCCCCGTCCTCGACGTGGAGTGGAACGGCCATTCCCAGCTCTGCCCAAAGAAGCTGCCCAAGGCCCAGGCGCTCGCGATGGTGCAGTACATGCTCGACGAGATGGAGCGGTACACCGGCAAGCGCCCGATCATCTACACCGACATCACCTTCCACAAGGACGTGCTCGAGAACGAGCTGCCGGACTATCCCCATTGGGTCCGCTCCACCGCGGCCGAGCCCGAGCAGCGCTATGCCCGGCGCAAGTGGATGCTGTGGCAGTTCACGTCGACGGGCCGGGTGCCGGGCGTGCGCGGCGACGTCGACCGGAACGCCTTCTACGGGACCACGGCCGAATGGGCGTCGTTTCTCTCCACCGACTGCGATCCGCGCGATCATCACCGCCTCTCGCCGCAGGGCCTCTGCACGAACAAGTGAGACGGTGTCCGCTTGAATCAAGCGGGAGCCGTATCACCGGGCCCGCACGGCGCCTGAGCGAAGCCCATGTCGGCATCGCGACGTGATCGGCTGGACATGGTTATGAGCGCGCTCGCACCTGCGTTCAAACCCGAGGCGGTTGCCTTGCCGAAGCGCAGTGGCTGTCCGCTGAGAAAATCGCGATCCCGTCGGCCTCGGACGAGCCGTGGCGCATCGTGCCGACGGGTGGCTCTCGACCGTTGCCGTCGGCACGCTCACCGGGCTGACGTCGCCCCTCGCCGGCAGACCGTTCCACCTCATCCTCCGCGAGCGATCGCGCAAGTTCGTCGGCCGCTCTTACCCTGTCTGCCCACGGGGGCGGCGGGAATGGCCTGAGGTCCTTCGGGATCACCCGGCGGAATCGGTCCGTGCCAAGCCGGATCGCGCAGGACCTGCGACGTCAGGCCAGCGCAAGTGCGGCCCGGTTCTCGATCGGACGACGCCCACCCTTCGGATGGGACCGAGGCGGTGGAAGGAGCGGAGCGATCTCATCCCCGAGATCATCGGGAAGACGCGGTCCGGCCATGCCAAACGAAAACTCAAAACTCCGCTCGGTGCCATTCTGTCCGGCGCTCCGAGTGCTATCGCCCCCGCCTCCCCATGGGAAGCGCGCGGCGAAGGGCCTTTTGGATCAGGGATGGCTGGCGATCTGCGAACGAAGGCACGTTCGCGTTTCCGACAAGCCCCGCCACTTGCAGTGAACGCAATCCGCAGAACCGCGTTCTTTGCCCGGGCTTCGGCTCACTATCACATGGAAGATGGATACCAGCATGTTGAAGCGTTTTGCCGCTACCGCCGGTCTACTCGCACTCGGCACCGGTCTTGCCCTGGCTCAGACCACCGCCCCGGCTCCCGCGCCCACGCCGGGTACGCCATCGACTGCCGGAGGAGCCACCAACGCACCTGCCATGCGGACCAATGGTGACATGAAGGAATGGCAGGCTGCGAAGGTGGCTAAGGTCAGCCTGACGAAGGCGCTGATGGCTGCCGAGGGCAAGGGCGAGGAGAAAGGCGGCCGTGCCATCGACGCCGACTTCGAGAACGTCGAGGGCAAGGACCCGGCGCATTACGAGATCAAAGTGGTCTACCCGAGCGGCAAGCTCGTCGAGCACTACATCAACGCCGACACGGGCGAGGTTTACAAGACCGAGAACCAGCCGATCGAGCGGTACTTCACCCGTTTAAAGCCTGCCGATTTCCAGAATGCCAAAACCACGCTCAAGGACGCGCTGGCGATCGCCGAGCAGAAGGTGCCTGGCGGCAAGGCCTTCGAGGCTGACGTGTCCAAGGACGGTTCTGCGGTACAGTACGAGATCAAGGTGGCGGGCGCCGACAACGAGCAGACCGTCAAGGTTGGCGCGGACGGCAAGGTTGTCGACTGACCCGGTCGTGACGGTTTCACCTTAGCTGGCGAAGCCACCCTCTTCTGAGCCTGCTCACGGGCTCCGACAGAGACCGCGAAAGCTGACGAACAAGGCCTCCCCGCCGCCCGATCTGATCACGGGCCGGCGGGGTGGGTCGTCCATCTCACAGGTGAGCCGGTACGCAACTTGGCTCGTGACTGTGATGTCGGACGACAATTAGCCGAGCATCAAGCACGTCGCGGAGGCGTCGCACCAAAACGGGAATCGCAGTCTGTTCCTGACGAACGTCTGCGATCGTGGGCTGCGGGAAATCCTCCGGCCCACCGTTTGGCACACAGTGCTAAGTGAGACGTCTCTTATGAGACCACGCCCAAACCACGACCCAAGGCGTTGATTTGGTTGGCGCGCCCTACGGGAATCGAACCCGTGTTTTCGCCGTGAAAGGGCGACGTCCTGGACCGCTAGACGAAGGGCGCTTTGGTCGGGCGAGGGTTCTATAGGGGGGTTCGTCGCGCTGTGCAACGCTCCTCGTCGGTTGTCGTGCGGCGACGGGGTCGCGGACCGGGACGTTGCCGGACGATGAGGCGCATTGGCGCCGCTCGCGGGCCGGGGTGGCTTGACGAACGAGGTGCGGGCCGGTTTGTCGCGGGTTTGGATCGGACCGCCCTCATGACCAGCCACAGCGACGACCCGCCGACACACAAGCCCCGGCCGACCGGCGGGGATCGCAAGGAGCGCGGCCGCCGGTTCGGCTCCGGCGCGGTGCGGGATCGCTTCCGACCGACCGGGCCGAGCGGCGACCGGGTCGTCCTCTACGGCTGGCACCCGGTGTTCCAGGCGCTCGCCAACGACGGGCGGCGGCTGCATCGGCTGCTCGCCACCGAGAACGGGGCGGCCCGCCTGACGGCCGAACTCGGGACCCTGCGGATCGAGCCGGAACTCGTCCGGCCCAGCGCCATCAACGCCCTGCTCGGGCCCGATGCCGTGCACCAGGGGCTCTACCTCGAAGCCGATCCGCTACCCGGGCCGGACCTCGACGACCTACCCGACGATGCCCTCCTGCTCGCCCTCGACCAGATCACCGATCCCCACAACGTCGGCGCCATCGTCCGCACCGCCGCCGCCTTCGGCGTCGCCGCCATCGTCACCACCGCCCGGCATTCGCCCAACGCCACCGGCGTACTGGCCAAATCGGCCTCTGGCGGCCTCGAGCACGTGCCGCTGGTGGTGGTGCGCAACCTCGCCGAGGCGCTGATCGACCTGGGGAAGCGCGGGTTCACCCGCATCGGCCTCGATTCCGATGCGCAGACGACGCTCGACGCCGTCGGCCCGCGCCGGCCTGCGGTGATCGTGCTCGGAGCCGAGGGCAAGGGCCTGCGCCAGCGCACCCGGGATTGCTGCGACGTGCTCGCCCGCATTCCCTTCTCGGGGGAGATCCGCAGCCTGAACGTCTCCAACGCCGCGGCGATCACCCTCTATGCCCTGAGCGTCCGCCCCGCGGAGTGATACCGTTTCCGCTTGATTCAAGCGGAAACGGTATCACCGAGCCGGCGCGGCGCCTGAGCGAAGCCCATTTCCGCATCACGAAGTGATCACCCGGAAATGGTACGATCCGGTTCCTGCCTGGTCCCGAGCGGGCTCGTCAGCGCCAGAACGGCGTCACGTCGATGAGCGCCTCGTGCGCCTCGGCGGCCGCCTCGAGCAGGGCGCCGGCGCCGGCGTCCCCGTCGGCGGCGGTCAGCCCGGCCGCGAACAGGGCCTCGCCGTCCGCCTGCGTCACGAGGAGGCCCGAGACGATGCCGTGGGCGGTGGCGAGGTCGTTGAGGGCGCCGAGGTGGTCCTGCAGGTCCGAGAGCGCGGCGACGAAGGCCTTGTGGCGCTTGGCCGTCTTCTTGCCCGCGTAGAGCGACCCGAAGAACTCGGCGCCGTAGCGCAGCTTCTTCGCCTCGATCCGCACCCGGTGGCGCGCGTCGGCGTCGAGCCTGTCGAGGTGGCGCCCGCCTTTCTTGATCCGGCGGCGCGCCCGCTCCAGGATCGCGGCCGCGACGTCGCGCGCCGGCGCGGCGCTGGCCCCCTGTGCCCGCCACGGGCCGGTTTCGATCCAGGCAGCCAGATCGAGGACGAGGCCGCGCCACTCGGCCGCCTCGAGGATGGAGAGCACCACGTCGTAGGCGCGCAGCCTCTCGCCCTCCAGGGTCTCGCGCAGGGCGGTCAGGCTCGCCTCGTCCGGCCTGCGGGCGATCTCGGCGGGCAGCGTCTCGTTCAGGAAGACGTCGATGTTGCGCGCCTGGCCGAACGGCTCGGAGACCCGCTTGATCTCGGCGCGCAGGTGCTGCGCCGTGGCGTCGCCGGCCAGCATCGCCTTGAACAGGGTGAAGGCCGAGCGCAGGCGGCGCAGGGCGACCCGCATCTGGTGCAGGGCCTCCGGATCGCGGCCGTGCAGGAAGACGTCTTCGTTGCGGCGCAGGTGGCGCAGGCACGCCTGGGCGATCGCCAGGAAGGCGTCGCCGGCCGTGGCCGTCTCCTCCAGGCGGACCGCCCTGGCCTTGCTCGGCCGGCGCAGCGTCCCGTCGAGGAGAGCGAAGGCCCGTTCGCTCTTGCTCAGGGCGCCGAGCCGCAGCGGTACCGTCTCGGCGAGCGCCTGGGCGAGGCCGAACAGGTCGGCGGCCCGGCCCTCCACGAGTTCGAGCTCGACCTCGCACAGCGGCACGTCGCCGTCCGGCGTCTCGACCCGGCCCTGGTCCAGGGTCACCGAGATCCGCGACTCGCCGTAGCGGACGGGACGGGTCGTGCGCTCCACCACCGTGGCGAACACCGCGTGGAGACCTGCGCCTTTCGCATCCGCCAGGATCGCGGCCGCGGGCGTCGCCGCGAGGGCGGCGAGGTCGGGCTCGGGACCCTCGACGGGACATTCCCACTCGGGCCTATCGAACAGGCCGGCGCCGGCGGCGGCGGCCTTCACGGTCTGGACGTGTCCGGTCGGCGTCCTGCGCACGCGCAGAGTGAGGCCGGCGGCGGCGAGGTCCCGGTCGGCCGTGTCGAAATACGTCGCGCTCAGGACCGCCGTGTCCTGCGCCTCGCCGGTCCGCAGCAGTGGGTGTTCGGCCAGGGCGGCCATGTCGTGCAGGCCGGCTTCCAGCTTCAGCTCGATCTCGCGTGGGCCACTCATGGCGTCGATTCGCTCCTTGATGCCGCGTCTCCGGCGGTGTCCGCCGGGGCTGCGGCGCTCCGCCGTCGCCCGGTCGGATTTGTCGCGGGCAGCCTACCATGGCTTGCCACCGCATGTGAGACGCCTGCGGTGGGACGCTCCCCCCGTCTCCGCGGCCTTTGACAAGCCGGCCGAATGCCGTAGCTCCTCGCGGACCCCGCCGGGACGAGGCCGGGCGGAGGTCGTTGGGACATCGTGATGACGCAGGACCGGCCGAGGGCCGATCGCCTTCTGGTGGAGCGGGGGCATTTCGAGAGCCGAGCGCGGGCGCAGGCCGCCATCGCCGCCGGCCTCGTGCGGGCCGACGACCGCCCGGTGCTGCGCGCCGCCGACCGTCTCGACCCGCACGCCAGGATCGAGGCGGAGCAGCCCCACCCCTTCGTCTCGCGCGGGGGGCTCAAGCTGACAGCGGCCCTCGATGCCTTCGGGATCGACCCCGCCGGTCGCCACTGCCTCGACGTCGGCGCCTCCACCGGCGGTTTCACGGACGCCCTGCTCGCCAGGGGAGCGGCGCACGTTCATGCGGTCGACGTCGGGCGCGACCAGCTCCACGCTTCCCTGCGCGCCGATTCGCGGGTGACCAGCCTGGAGGGTACCGACGCCCGCACCCTCGACGCCGCGTCGTTCGCGCGGGCGCCGGATTTGGTGGCCGTCGACGTGAGCTTCATCTCCCTGCGCCTCGTCCTGCCGGCCCTGGTGCCCCTGCTGGCGCCGCGCGCGGTCCTGGCCGCGCTGATCAAGCCGCAGTTCGAGGCCGGTCGCGATCGGGTCGGGCGCGGCGGCATCGTGCGCGACGGAGCCGTCCACGACGAGGTCTGCGCCGGGATCGAGGCTCTGCTGGTCGAGCTCGGCTTCGACGTCCTGGGCCGCGTGCCCTCGCCGGTGACGGGGGGAGACGGCAACCGCGAATTTCTGGTGGGCGCCCGCCTCGCCCCTCGAGCGGGGCGTCCGGCATGAGACACCCTGTGTCGACTCCGCCTGTTTCAGGCGAGAACCCGCTGCCGGAAACCGGCGTGACCGACATCGTGACCATCGACCGGCTCGGGGCCCGCGGCGACGGGATCGCCGCCGACGGGCTCCCAGTCGCCTATGCCCTTCCCGGCGAGCGGGTCACCGTCACCCGCGCGGGCGGACGCGGCCATCTCGTCTCGGTGGAGACCCCCTCCCCCGACCGGGTCGCACCCTTCTGCCCTTATTACGGCACCTGCGGCGGCTGCGTCGTGCAGCACCTGGCGACCGAGCCCGCCGCCGCCTGGAAGCGCGGTCTCGTCGACAGGGCCCTGGATCAGGCCGGGCTCGCGGTCGCGGCCGAGCCGGTCCGCATCGCCCACGGAGAAGGCCGGCGCCGCCTTACCCTCCACGTTCGGGCGATCGACGGCGCCGCCCGGGCTGGCCTGATGGCGGCGCGCAGCCACGACCTCGTATCCATCGACCATTGCCCGATCACCGTCCCGGCCCTGCACCGGGCACCCGCCGTGGCCCTGGCGCTCAGCGCTCCCCTCGGCCACGGCCGCAAGCCCCTCGACGTCGCGGTGACGGCCACCGGCGGCGGGCTCGACGTCGACCTGCGCGGGCATGGGCCGGTGAGCGAGGGCGTGCGCGCCGCCCTGGTGCGTCTGGCCGCCGACCTCGACCTCGCGCGCCTGTCGCTGCACGGCGAGGTGGTGGTGGAGCGCCGGGCGCCGTTCCTGCACGGGGAGGCAGACGCCTGGGTGCCGCCGCCCGGCGGCTTCCTGCAGGCGACCGAGGCCGGCGAGACCCTGCTCGGCGAACTCGTCCTCGCCGCCCTCGACAAGAAGACCAAACGGGTGGCCGACCTGTTCTCCGGCTCCGGGCCCTTCAGCCTCGTCCTGGCGCGGCGCTGCGAGGTCCATGCGGTGGAGGGGGAGGCCGCGGCCCTCGCGAGCCTCGAGCGGGCCTATCGGGCCACGCCGGGCCTACGCCGAATCACCACCGAGCGGCGCGATCTGTTCCGCCGGCCGCTGCTGCCGATCGAGCTCGACGCCTACGACGCCGTGGTGTTCGATCCGCCCAGGGCCGGGGCGCAGGCGCAGGCCGCCCGGCTGGCCGAATCGGCCGTCCCCCTGGTGATCGGCGTCGCCTGCGATGCCGGTACCTTCGCGCGGGACGCCGCCACCCTGGTCGCGGGCGGCTACCGGCTGGAGCGGGTCACGCCCGTGGACCAGTTCGCGTCCTCCGCTCACGTCGAGCTCCTCGGCGTGTTCCGGCGGGCGCCCAAGCGGCGCGGATCTCCCCTGCGCAGCCTGCGCGGTTGATCCCGACCCTCGGTCAGGAACGGCGATTCGCCATGAAGAAAGCCCGCCGCGGCCTGGGCCGGGGCGGGCTCAATCGTTCCGGTACCGCGAGATCAGGCGGCGACGCGGGCCTTGACGGTGGCGTTGTCGTTGAGGGCGACGAACATGCCGGCCGAGGCGGTGTCGGTGGTGGAGGCGACCGCGTCGTCGCGATCCAGGAGGATCGTCATGGCGGGACCGATGGCGGCGGCGGCGAGGCCGAGGATGAAGAGAGCGATCATTGGGGTGGCTCCTGAAGAACGTCGATGACCGTCATATCGCACCGCACCACGGCATTTGGTATGCCACATCCCAGAATGCTGGCATGCAATTCATGCATGGATGAGCCTGTCGAGGCCTGTCGGCAGGGTTCTACCGCGGGCGACGTTCCGGCTTTGGCCCGAATTACTGATTTATAGTGCCAGTTTTGTTGCTGGCCGGCCAATGCCCTGGCCGAGGCGTGAGAGGCCGCCCCGTGTCGATCCGAGTGCGCCGCATCATGGGTCTGACCGTCGATTCACGGGAATCCCGCGCCTGTCGGCTGTGCATGCAGCCCATCTCGTCTCGACAGCGCCGAAACATTCGATATGCAAGCGTAATGAACCGTTTAAGACGATCCTGAGGATCGGGTCCGATGGCGGGTTCGTCCCGGTCGGGACGGCGGCGAGGGAGATGCCTTCGCCGCTTTCCGGTGGGAGATCGGTGGGATGGCGGGGATGCGAATGCGGCTCGATACGAATGGCGGGAATGCAATAATCCGGCCATTTTTCGAAAAACCGCAGAATTATTTTGCTTGCTCCGCCATCTGATATACCAAATACTACATACCAGTTCGTCGAAGGATCCCGGTCCGAGGTCCTCGGCGGCGGAGGAACGCATCGCATCGGCGCTTATGCCACGCTCCACGCCTCATCCGGGCGTCGGTGCATGAACCACAGGGGGAAATGCCATGGCCTTGTCTAGCGCTGCGCCCGTCGCGGCAAAAACGTCGAGCAATCGATGGCTACAGCTCATTCTCGGCGTCGCCTGCATGGTGGCCGCGGCCAACATCCAGTACGCCTGGACGCTGTTCGTACCCGAGATCCAGAAGACCTTCGGCTGGGATCGCGCCGCGATCCAGGTCGCGTTCACGATCTTCGTCATCGTGCAGACCTGGCTGACGCCGATCGAGGGCTACTTCATCGACAAGTACGGCCCGAGCCGGGTCGTGATGTTCGGCGGCCTCATGACGGGCCTCGCCTGGGTCATCAACTCCTACGCCACCACGCTTTCGGGCTTCTATTTCGGCTCGGTGGTCGGCGGCATCGGCGTCGGCTGCGTCTACGCCACCTGCATCAACAACGCCCTGAAGTGGTTCCCGGACAAGCGCGGTCTGGCCGTCGGCCTCACCGCGGGCGGCTACGGCGCCGGTTCGGCCCTCACCATCATCCCGATCGCCAACATGATCTCGCAGGGCAGCTACGCCCAGGCGTTCTTCGTCTTCGGCCTGATCCAGGGCGCGATCATCATCCTGGCCTCCATCGGCCTTCGCGGCCCGGGCAAGGGCGAGGTCGTCTACTCGAGCAAGGTGCTCCAGTCCCGTCGCGACTACACCCTCGGCGAGGCCCTGCGCACGCCGGTGTTCTACGTCATGCTCCTGATGTTCACCTGCACCGTCACCGGCGGCCTGATGGCCGTGGCCCAGCTCGGCGTCATCGCGCAGGACCTCGGCGTGAAGGAGTTCAAGGTCGACCTGTACTTCTTCGCCATGGCCGCCCTGCCCTTCGCGCTGATGCTCGACCGTATCCTGAACGGCATCTCCCGCCCCCTGTTCGGCTTCATCTCCGACCGGATCGGCCGCGAGAAGACGATGTTCATCGCCTTCACGATGGAAGGCATCGGCATCGTCGCCCTGGGCTACTTCGGCAGCAACCCGTGGGCGTTCATCATCCTCTCGGGCATCGTGTTCCTGGCCTGGGGTGAAGTGTACTCCCTGTTCAGCGCGACGGCGGCCGACACGTTCGGTTCGGCCCACATCGGCAAGATCTACGGCGTCCTCTACTGCGCCAAGGGTGTCGCCGCCCTGTTCGTGCCGCTGGGCAACATCCTGATGCAGGCCACCGGTACCTGGGCCACGGTGCTCTACACCGTCGCCGCGATGGATCTCCTGGCCGCCTTCCTGGCCATCGCGGTCCTGAGGCCGATGCTCAAGCGCCATCACGCCGCCAACGGCTCCGTGATGCCCGCCGCGAACCTCGCCCACGCCTGAAGACCGTCTCACGCCGAACACCCGGCCCGCCCCCGCCTCGCGCGGGAGGCGGGCCGATCCGTTTTCTGCTTCCCGATGTGCCTGACGCTGCGTCGTCCGCCGGCTCGATCGTGGCGCTGTCGGATGGGCCCGCTCGCGATGGGCGGGGCGCTGGACGGTCCTTCGCCCGTGGCGCGACTCCTGCACCGTGTGCCGGAACCTCCGGTACGGCCGCCGATTGTCACCGGCTGGCAGACCCGGCAGGACGCACACCCTTCGCCGGATGCCACCACCCCGATGATGATCGCCGCCGCCCTTGCGTTGCAGAGCCTTCCCTTCGCCGCCCTCGTCCTGGCCTCCGACCCGGGCAACCGCGACGTCTTCGTGGTGGCCTACACCGCGGCCCTGGGGCTGGTTCTCTCGCTGATCGTCCTGTGGGACGGCGCCGCCACGACCCCGATTTTGCCCATGCTCGAGATCCCGCCTCCCCGTTAGGGGGCGGGACCGAGGCTTTGCGCGGCTTGGCCGACGGGGTCGGTGCGATCGCCCGTGAGGCGGCCTACCCCTGAAGGTCTCCCCAGGACGGCTTCCACAGCCCCTGGGGGTCGATCACCACCATCTCCATCGCCCCCTCGTTGGCGATGTGCACCGCGATCCCGAAGGCCTCGGCGATGGGCAGGAGGCCGGTGGTGCTGAACTGGCGGCCGTTGGCGAGCTTCACCTCGGCGGCGACGGCACCGTCCTTCCTCGCGAGGCAGAGCGTGACGGCCGCAGCCGCGGGGGCGTGAACGCGCCGGAAGGTGTTCGCCATGTCGGATGAGTCCTCGGCCCTCGCCACAAACGAAAAGGGCGGCCTGAGGGCCGCCCTTTCCCGATTCGATGTAAGGTGGTCGCTCAGCGCTTCGAGAACTGGAAGCTGCGGCGGGCCTTCTTGCGGCCGTACTTCTTGCGCTCGACCACGCGGCTGTCGCGGGTAAGGAAGCCCTCGCGCTTGAGCGGGCCGCGCAGTTCGGGCTCGAAGTAGGTCAGGGCCTTGGAGAGGCCGTGGCGCACGGCGCCGGCCTGGCCGGAGAGGCCGCCGCCATGGACGCTGACCATGATGTCGTACTGGTCGACGCGGTTGGCGATCTGGAGCGGCTGGCGCAGGATCATGCGCAGCACGGGCCGGGCGAAATAGACCTCGATGGTGCGGCCGTTGACCACGACCTGGCCGGTGCCGGGCTTGATCCAGACGCGGGCGACCGCGTCCTTGCGCTTGCCGGTGGCATAGGCGCGGCCCTGGGCATCGAGCTTCTGGACGTGGACGGGCGCCGCGTTCTCGGGCGACTCGACGTTCGACCGGTTGAGGTCGGCGAGGGACTGGAGGGTCGCCATGATCAAGCGCTCACGTTCTTGCGGTTGAGGGCGCCGACGTCGAGCGCCTGCGGCTGCTGGGCGGTATGGGGATGCTCGGTGCCCTTGTAGACACGCAGGTTGCCCATGATCTGGCGGAACAGCGGGCCGCGCGGCAGCATGCGCTCGACGGCCTTCTCGACCACCCGCTCGGGGAAGCGGCCGTCCAGGATGTACTTGGCCGTGCGCTCCTTGATGCCGCCCGGGTAACCGGTGTGGTGGTAGTACACCTTCTGCTCGCGCTTGCGGCCGGTGAACTGCACCTTCTCGGCGTTGATGACGATGACGTTGTCGCCGCAGTCGACGTGAGGAGTGTAGGCGGGCTTGTGCTTCCCGCGCAGGCGCATCGCGACGATGGTGGCGAGCCGGCCGACGACCAGGCCCTCCGCATCGACGATGATCCACTTCTTGTCGACGTCGGCGGGTTTCAGCGAAGTGGTCTTCATCGCGCTGCTCATCCCGTGGCGTTCCGTGTGATCCGTTAGAAAACGATGCGCCGCCGCGTGCGAGACGCGGCGGCGTTGGAGCGTCCTTTAGGCAGGTTTACCGGCCGCGTCAAGCCTTTCCGGCGCACGTAACAGGCGAAAACCGCAAGCGATAGAGAGGCTTCCGCCTTGCGGTATCATGATACCGCGTGAGCCTTGCGCTCAGCGCCGCTTGTTGCCGCGCGGGCCGGTCACCACCGGCGTGTTGTGGCGGTTCTCGGTCAGGAGCTTGCGCCACCGGTTCAGCCGTTCCGGATCGAGGGTGCCCGCGGCTACCGCGGCCTGCACGGCGCAGCCCGGTTCGTGGGCATGGGTGCAGTCGCGGAACCGGCAGGCGGGCGCGAGCTCGGTGATCTCGGAGAACAGGGTCCCGATCCCGCCGGCCGCGTCGCCGACGTGGAGGGTGCGCATGCCCGGCGTGTCGATGACGAAGCCGCCCCCGGCCATGGCGTGCAGCGAGCGCGCCGTGGTGGTGTGGCGGCCCTTGGCGTCGTGCTCGCGGATGCCGCCGGTCAGCTGCGGCAGGGCCTGGCCCGGCCCGGCCAGGGTGTTGACCAGGGTCGACTTGCCGACCCCGGAGGAGCCGACCACCGCCACGGTGCGGCCGGGGCCGCACCAGGGCGCCAGCGCCCCGGCCGCCGCCGGCTCGCGCGGGTTGAGGACCACCACCGCGAGCCCGCTCTGCAGGGCCGCGGCCTCGGTTTGGTAGCGCGCGACCGCGTCGGTGGTGTCGGCCTTGGTCAGGACGATCACCGGGTCGATGTCGCCCTCGTTGGCCATGGCGAGGTAGCGTTCGAGGCGGGCCGGGTTGAAGTCGGCGTTGCAGGAGGTGACGACGAACAGCGTGTCGACGTTGGCGGCGGCGAGTTGCGCCACCCGGCTGCCCTCGGTGCGCCGCTCCAGCACGGACTTGCGATCGAGGCGCCGGCGCAGGGTTGTGGTCGCGGGATCGACGAGCACGAAATCCCCCACGGCGAAGTCGCCGGTGGTCGCATGCACCGCCAGGACCGGCGCGACCGGGCCGGCCTCGCCCAGCGCGGTGAGGCGCGCGCGGTGGACGCTGGCGATCCGCGCCGGCACGAGGCCGGCTTCCTCCGGCAGGACCTGGTCTGCGAAGAAGGCGGACCAGCCGAGGTCGAACAGGGAGGGGGCGTCGGGATGATCTGTCACGGTGGATGCCCCATCGCACGCCGGGCCCGGGAGGGACAGGGGCGGCGCTCCACGCGAGGCGCGAGAGCAGCCGAGCCTAAGCAGGTTTCGCAAAAGTGGTCACCGGTTTTGCGTCGAAAACCTGCGACATACCAAGGACCTAAGCATGGTGAAGCGTTGGCCTGCCAACGCGAACCTGCTTAGCGGATCGGCGTCACGCTGCCGGCCTTGTCCGGCGGGATCGAATAGGTGCCGGTGGCGTGGCAGACGAGGTCTTCGGACGACGCCTCGGTGATCAGTACCTCCCCCACCGCCAGCCGGCGCCCGAGCTTGAACAGGCGCGCATCCGCCACCAGTCCCTTGGTGCCGGGCTTGCGCAGGAAGTTGAAGCTGAGGTTGGTCGTCACGGCCAGACCGATCGGGCCGATGTTGGCGAGGATGGCGGCATAGAGCGCCAGATCGGCCAGCGTCATCATTGCCGGGCCGGAGACGGTGCCGCCCGGGCGCAGGAAGCGGTCGTGGTGGTCCATCCGCATGGTGGCGCTCAAGAGGCCCACCGCCTCGAGGTGGTAGGAGCGCCCGCCGTGGTGCATCTGCGGGAATTCCCGCTCCAGGAAGGCGACCGTCTCGGCAAGGCTCATGAGGGGCGTGCTCGACATCCTCGTCTTGCAGCACAGGCCGCGATGCCCGACAAGTCGATGCATCATGACCGACACCCCCCGTCCCCACCTCCATATCGCCTACCCCGACGCGCAGATCCGCGCCCTGCTCACGGGCACGCGCACCATCGCGCTGGTGGGTGCCTCGGCCAACCCCGCCCGGCCGAGCTGGATCGTGCTGAAGTACCTCCTCAGCCGCGGCTACGACGTCACCCCGGTCAACCCCGGCCTCAGCGGCCAGATGCTGCTCGGCAAGCCGGTGGTGGCGCGCCTGGCCGACCTGCCGCACCCGGTCGACATGGTGGAGATCTTCCGCAGCTCCGACGCCGCCGGCGGCCTCGTCGACGAGGCCCTGGCGCTGCCGGTCCTGCCGAAGGTGATCTGGATGCAGCTCGGCGTGCGCGACGACGCGGCCGCCGCCCGCGCCGAGGCGAAGGGCGTCACCGTGGTGATGAACCGCTGCCCCAAGATCGAGTACGGCCGCCTGTCGGGCGAGATCGGATGGTCGGGCGTGAACTCGCGGATCATCAGCGCGAAGAAGCCGGTGCTAGGGGGCAAGGGGGTGCAGCGGCTGACGATCGAGCGGAGGTGACAGGATCGTCGCCAGCACATAGGCGGCCGGTCGTTCTTGGAAAGTCCGCTCTTAGGACGTCCGTTCTTGGCAAGTCATTACACGCAGCGCTTGCGCGAGTATTAACTTAAGTAAATCGAAGAACGATCTCGAAACTTGTTGCCTCCTCGCGAGGTTTTCTCCTCACACGCCCAATCGCGGCGCACCGGGGAGAGAACCACCATGAGAGCCCTCGTCTGGCACGGCGCGCAGGACATCCGCTGCGATACGGTCCCCGATCCCGAGATCGAGCAGGACCGCGACGTCATCATCAAGGTCTCCGCCTGCGCCATCTGCGGCTCGGACCTGCACCTCTACGACCATGTCATGCCCGGCATGGAGAAGGGCGACATCATGGGCCACGAGTCCATGGGCGAGGTCGTGGAGGTCGGCAAGGGCATCAACGGGGCCCTCAAGAAGGGCGACCGCATCGTGGTGCCGTTCACGATCATCTGCGGCGAGTGCGACCAGTGCAGGCGCGGCTTCTTCTCGGTCTGCGAGCGCTCGAACCGCAACAAGCAGGTCGCCGCCAAGGCGTTCGGCCACACCACGGCGGGGCTGTTCGGGTACACGCATCTCACCGGCGGCTACGCCGGCGGCCAGGCCGAGTACCTGCGGGTGCCCTATGCCGACGCCACCCACATCAAGGTGCCCGACAGCCTCACCGACGAGCAGGTGCTGTTCCTGTCCGACATCTTCCCCACCGGCTGGCAGGCGGCGGTGCAATGCGACATCCAGCCCACCGATACGGTGGCGATCTGGGGGGCGGGCCCGGTCGGCCAGATGGCGATCCGCTCGGCGATCCTGCTCGGCGCCAAGCACGTCGTCTGCATCGACAACGTGCCCGAGCGCCTCGAGATGGCGCGGGCGGGCGGCGCCTCCACCATCAACTTCTCCGACGAGAGCGTGATCGAGCGCCTCAACCAGATGACCGCCGGCAAGGGGCCGGAGAAGTGCATCGATTCGGTGGGAATGGAGGCGCACGCCACCGCCACCATCGACTCCATGGTGGACCGCGCCAAGCAGGCGGTGATGCTGGAGAGCGACCGCCCCCACGTCCTGCGCGAGATGGCCTACGTCTGCCGCGGGGCCGGCGTCCTCTCGATCCCCGGCGTCTACGGCGGCCTCGTCGACAAGTTTCCGATGGGCATGATCATGAACAAGGGCCTGACCATCCGCACCGGCCAGACCCACGTGAACCGCTGGACCGACGACCTCGTGCGCCGGATCGAGGCCGGTGAGATCGACCCCTCCTTCGTCATCACTCACCGGGTCGGGCTCGAGGACGGGCCGGAGATGTACAAGACGTTCCGCGACAAGAAGGACGGCTGCATCAAGGTGGTGATCAAGCCGTAGGGGCGCCTCGCCCGACCCCTCTCCCCGTGGGCGGGGAGAGGGGAGATATCCCCTCCCGGAGGAGAAACCCCATGCGCTACGAAGGTCCCCGTTCCCCCCGCCGCGGGCATCCCGACACCGCCACCGACGCCCTCGCGCGTGGGCTCGGCTGGTTCTCCATCGGCCTCGGGCTCGCCGAGATCCTGGCCGGCGGCGCCATCGCCCGGGCGCTGGGGATGCGCGGCCAGGAGGGGCTGGTGCGCGCTTACGGGGTGCGCGAGGTCGCCACCGGCGTCGGCATCGTCACCGCCGAGGACCCGACCCCGTGGATCTGGGGCCGCATCGCCGGGGACGCCCTCGACCTCGTCACCCTGGCCGCCGCCTACGAGGGCAACAGCCGGAAGGACAACCTCCTGATCGCCGCCGCGGCGGTGGCCGGCGTCACGGCGCTGGACGCGATCTGCGCCGACCGCCTGACCCGCTCGACGGCCGTGCCGATGCCCCACATTGGTAACTACCGGACACGCACCGGCTATCCGCGCGGCATCCGGGAATCGCGCGGTGCGGCCACCGACGTCGAGGGCAGCGAGGGCATGCTGACCCCGGCCCTCCTCAAGCCCTGGGCGGCGTGAGATCCGCGTCGATCTCGCCGCGCCCTGTCTCCTGCATCATCCACACCGCCACAAAGCTGATCGCTGCGGCGATGGCGAGATACAGCCCCACCCAGCCGATTCCGCCCCGGGCGACGAGCTGCTGGGCGAGGTAGGGGGCGGCCGAGGCCCCGAGGATACCCGCGAGGTTGTAGCTTACCGAGGCGCCGGTGTAGCGCACCCGCGTCGGAAACAGCTCGGGCAGCAGCGCGCCCATCGGGCCGAACAGCCAGCCCATGGCGAGCAGCCCCAGGCAGAGGAAGCCCAGCACCAGGGGGCCCTCGCCGCTGCCGAGCATCGGGCCGAGCAGCACGCCGAGGCCGGCGGTGAAGGCCAGGCCCGTGAGCAGGACCGGGCGGCGGCCGTAGGCGTCGGCCGCCCAACCCGAAACCGGGATCGCCAGCGCCATGAAGACCACGGCGATGCATTCGAACAGGAGGAAGGTCGGCCGGGTGAAGCCCAGCGTCGTGGTGCCGTAGCTGAGCGCGAACACCGTCGAGAGGTAGAACACCGCGTAGCACGACACCATCGCCAGGGTGCCCAGCACCGTGGCGCGTAGGTGGCGGGTGAAGATCAGCGCCAACGGCACCCGCTCGGGTGCGGCCCTGGCGAGGGCCGCCTGGAACACCGGCGTCTCGGTGAGCTTGAGCCGGACGTAGAGCCCGACGCTGACCAGCAGGGCCGAGGCCAGGAACGGCACCCGCCAGCCCCACGACTGGAACGCCTCCGGGCTCAGCGTCAGCGCCAGCGCGAGGAAACTAAGGTTGGCCGCGATGAAGCCGATCGGCGCGCCGAGCTGCGGGAAGATGCCGTAGAGCGCCCGCTTGCCCGGCGGGGCGTTCTCGACCGCCAGCAGGGCCGCGCCGCCCCATTCGCCGCCGAACCCCAGCCCCTGCCCGAACCGCAGGACGCACAGGAGGGCCGGCGCCCACCAGCCGATCGCCTCGTAGGAAGGCAGGCAGCCGATCAGCACGGTGGACACGCCCATGATCATCAGCGAGGCCACCAGCGTCGCCTTGCGCCCGACCCTGTCGCCGAAATGCCCGAAGAAGGCCGCGCCCAAGGGCCGCGCGACGAAGGCGATGGCGAAGGTGGCGAAGGCCGAGAGCGTCTGCACCGCCGGATCGCCGGAGGGAAAGAAGATCGGGCCGATCACCAGCGCCACCGCGGTGGCGTAGATGTAGAAGTCGTAGAACTCGATCGCGGTGCCGACGAAGCTGGCGACGAGGATGCGGGAGGTGGGCACGGGCGCGGTCATGGCGGCGGCCATAGCCGAGCGACGCCCATCGGCATAGTCGGCGCCCGGGCGCCAGGCTGCGGAGCCCGACCCCACCCACGATCCCGCCCCGCAACGGAACGGGACGACGCTATCCCTTCAACGGGTCGTGTCCCCAGTTCATCAGGGACATCCGCCAGGGCGAGTCCTTCACCTTGGCCTCGTCCTCGGGGCCGCCCTGCTCGAGGTGACGGTTCACGTAGCCGACGACCTTGCGCATGTGCGCGTAATCCTCGTCGTCGAGGTCGCCCTTCTTCTTGCGAAGGATGGCGACGATGCGCCGGCCTTCCGCATGCCCCTTCGATTCGGCGCCTTGCGACGCCTTCTGGCCGACGGAGCGGCTTTCATCCGTCTCCAGGAACGTTTCCAGCGCCGAGGCGGTCATGTTGACGGCCTGCCCGAACTCGGTCCACGTCGTCTCGTGATCGTCGGCCATGCGGGGTCTCCCTTGCCCATGCCGGTCAATCGGAGAGGTCGGCCGCGGTTCCGGCCGCCTTGACCGGGTCGGCGCGTCCGGCATAAAGAACTAGCGTTCGTTAACGCGAACGCGCGAGGAGGATTGCATGACCGACCGCCTGCCCGGCTTCAACACCCTGGCGATCCATGCCGGTGCCGCCCCCGACGCGACCACGGGCGCGCGGGCGACGCCGATCTACCAGACCACCTCGTTCGTGTTCGACGACGTCGACCACGCCGCCTCGCTGTTCGGGCTGCAGGCCTTCGGCAACATCTATTCGCGCATCACCAACCCGACCAACGCGGTGCTGGAAGAGCGCATCGCGGCTCTGGAGGGCGGCACCGCCGCCGTGGCGGTGGCCTCGGGCCATGCCGCCGAGTTCCTGGTGATGCACGCGCTGATGCAGCCGGGCGACGAGTTCATCGCCGCCAACAAGCTCTACGGCGGCTCGATCAACCAGTTCAACCATTCCTACAAGAACTTCGGCTGGACCGTGGTCTGGGCCGACACCGACGACCCGTCCTCGTTCGAGCGCGCCATCACGCCGCGCACCAAGGCGATCTTCTGCGAATCGATCGCCAACCCCGGCGGGGTGATCACGGACATCGCCGCGTTGTCGGCGATCGCCCGGCGGCACAACATCCCGCTCATCGTCGACAACACCATGGCGACGCCGTACCTGATCCGGCCGTTCGAACACGGGGCCGACATCGTGGTGCATTCGGCCACCAAGTTCCTGGGGGGGCACGGCAATTCCATCGGCGGCCTCGTCGTCGACGGCGGCACCTTCCCCTGGGCCGGCGACGACCGCTATCCGATGCTCTCCCAGCCGCGGCCCGAATACTCGGGGATGGTGCTGGCCGAGACCTTCGGCAACTTCGGCTTCGCCATCGCGATCCGGGTGCTGGGCCTGCGCGACCTCGGGCCGGCGCTGTCGCCGTTCAACGCCTTCCTCATCCTGAACGGCATCGAGACCCTGCCCCTGCGCATGCAGCGCCATTGCGACAACGCGCTGGAGGTGGCGACCCACCTCCACGGCCATCCGGCCGTCGCCTGGGTCAGCTATCCGGGCCTCGAGACCGACAAGTACCACCAGCTCGCCCGGCGCTACACGCCGCTGGGGTCCGGCGCGGTGTTCACCATCGGGCTCAAGGGCGGCTACGACGCCGGCGTCAAGCTCGTGGCCAACCTGCAGCTGTTCTCGCATGTGGCCAACATCGGCGACACCCGCTCGCTCGTGATCCATCCGGCTTCCACCACCCACCGCCAGCTCAGCGATGCGCAGAAGACCGCCGCCGGCGCCGGGCCGGAGGTGGTGCGCCTGTCGGTGGGTATCGAGGACCCCGCCGACCTGATCGAGGATCTCGATGCCGCCCTGTCGGCTTAAGGTTCGGTTAACCCTGTCCCCGGCACGATCGCGGTCGTCACGGGGAGGCGGGCATGACGGTCACGACGATCGCGGGCGGGTTTCACGGCGGCGTCGCCTCGAGTGCCGTCCTCCTCGGTCTGGCGGGTCTCGCCGCCTTTTTCTGGCGCCGCTGCCATGCGCCGGAGGCCGAGCCGGTGCCCGTTCGGGCGGTCCGGCGGAACGGAACCGGCGGCTCGCCGCGTTCTTGACGGGCGTGGGCGCGGGGACTAGGCCCCGGCCAACGGTCACAGCGGGACCAGCCGAGACCTGATGACAGACGATTCCTCCGACCTTCCCGTCGTGCTCCTGGTGGAAGACGACGGCCTCCTCCTGATGGAGGCCGCCGACACCCTGTCGGATGCGGGATTCCGGGTGCTCGAAGCGTCGCATGCGGACAAGGCCCTGAAGCTGCTGCAGGACCACGACGACGTCGGCGTCCTGATGACCGACGTCGACATGCCCCAGGGCTCGATGGACGGGTTCGCGCTCGCCCGCTTGGTCGCGCGGCGCTGGCCGTCGATCCCCGTCCTGGTCGTGTCGGGCATGGGGACGCCCGGCCCTCACGACCTGCCCGATGGCGCCCGCTTCATCCCGAAGCCCTACGAGCCCGCCACCCTGGTGCGGACCCTGCGGGCCTTCGTGCAGCGCGCCGCCTGACCCGATCCTCGAAACGGAGGCCCCATGGCCACCGAGACCCGTACCCATCGCTTCGCCACGCAGTCGGTCCACGCCGGGGCCTCCCCCGATCCGTCCACCGGCGCGCGGGTGCAGCCGATCTACTTCACGAACGGCTTCGTGTTCGATTCCACGGAGCAGGCGGCCGACATCTTCGCGATGCGCAAGACCGGCTTCTCCTATTCGCGCGGTTCGAACCCCACCGTGGCCGCCCTCGAGCGTCGGGTGGCGGCTTTGGAGGGCGCCAAGGCCGCCGTGGCGGTCTCCTCCGGCCAGTCGGCCGTGCTGCTCGTGCTGATGACGCTGATGCAGAGCGGCGACGCCTACGTCGCCTCCCCGCGCCTCTTCGGCGGTTCCCTCGGCCTGATGCGCCGCCTCGACGGGCGCTACGACCTGAAGCCGCAGTTCGCCAAGGGGCTGACCCCGGCCGATTTCGAGGCGCAGATCACGCCGCAGACGAAGGCCATCGTCTGCGAGTCGATCGTCAACCCCTGCGCCACGGTGATGGACCTCGTCGGCATCAGTGAGGTCGCCCGGCGCCACAACCTGCCGCTGGTGGTCGACAACACCCTGGCCTCGCCGGCGCTGATCCGCCCCATAGAATACGGCGCCGACATCGTGGTCCATTCGACCTCGAAGTTCCTCGGCGGCTCCGGCCAGACCATCGGCGGCATCATCTGCGACGCCGGCCGGTTCGACTGGACGGCGACGGGCGGGCGCTACAACCTCATCACCGAACCCTGGTCTGACTACGACGGCCTCGTCATCACCGAGCGGTTTCCCGAGATCAGCTTCGCGGTGGCCTGCCGCCTGTTCGGCCTGCGCGACCTCGGCCCCGGCCTGTCGCCGATGAACGCGTTCCTGACGCTCACCGGCATCGAGACCCTACCGTTGCGCATGGCACGGCATTGTTCGAACGCCCGCACCGTCGCCGCCCACCTCAAGGACCATCCGGCGGTGGAATGGGTGAGCTATCCCGCCCTCCCCGGCCAGCCGGGCGAGTCCATGGCCGCCTGCTACGTGCCGCAGGGCCCCGGATCGATCTTCACCTTCGCCCTCAAGGGCGGAGAGGCGGCGGCCAAGACCTTCATCACGTCCCTCGAGCTGATCTCGCACCTCGTGAACATCGGCGAGATCAAGTCCCTGGCGATCCATCCGGCCACTACCACGCACCGCCAGCTCGGCGATGCCGACAAGGCGGCGGCCATGGTCGGGCCGGAGACGGTGCGCCTCTCGATCGGTCTGGAGAACGTCGAGGACCTCATCGCCGACATCGACCAGGCGCTCGCCAAGCTGTCCTGAACGACTCCGGTCCGAAGGGGGTCATCCCGCCAGGCGCGGGCGCGACCCGTCGTCGTCGCCGAGGATGTCGGGGCGGTTCCTGAGGAACCACGGCACCCGGCTCGCCGACATCGGCTTGGCGTAGAGGTAGCCCTGCGCCGTGTCGCACCCGTTGGCGTCGAGGAACGCGGCCTGGGCCTCGGTCTCGACCCCTTCGGCTGTGACGCGCAGGCCGAGGCTGCGGCCGAGATGCAGGACGGCCACCACGATGGCCGCGTCGTTGGCGTCCCGTTCGAGGTCGCGCACGAAGCTGCGGTCGATCTTGATCTCGTCGACGGGGTATTGCTTGAGGTGCGTCAGCGAGGCGTAGCCGGTCCCGAAGTCGTCCAGCGCGACGCCGATGCCGGCCGAATGCAGCGCGTCGAGGACGCTGGCGACGCGGTCGCCGTGGCCGCCCAGGAGCACCGTCTCCGTGACCTCGATGCCGATGCGATCCCGGGCCAGCCCGGCGCGGTCGATCTCGCCGAGCAGGGTCCTGGCGAGGTTGTCCTGCGCGAACTGTGTCGCCGAGAGGTTCAGGAAGACGCGGCCTGGGTCGAGGCCCAGCGCCACCCATCCTGCCACGTCCGCGCAGATCCGCCGCATGAGGCACAGGCCGACCGCGTTGCCGATGTCGGGATCGTCGAACACGGTGGAGAAGTCGGCCGGAGCGAGAAGGCCGCGGCTGGGATGCTGCCAGCGGGCCAGGGCCTCGAACCCGACGATCCCCCGGCCCTGCAGTCCGACCTTGGGTTGATAGAACGGGACGAGCTGCCCTTCGTCCAGGGCGGTGCGCATCTCGCCCGCGATCCTGACCCGCGTCTCGATCTGCACCCGCAGCGAGGGCGTGAACAGGACGGCCTGGTTCCGCCCGGCCGCCTTGGCGGCGTAGAGCGCGAGGTCGGCGTTGGTGAAGAGGTCGCCGCCGCCGCCGGCATGGGCGGGAAACACCGCCAGGCCGAGGCTGGCCCTGGGCGCTACGATCCGCCCGCCGATCGGCATGGCCGGGTTGAGGACGTCGAGGATGTCCTCGGCGAGCCGGTGCAGGTGCACCGTGGCCTGCCCGTCGCCGGGGATGGCTGCCAGCACGACGAACTCGTCGCCGCCGAGCCGAGCGACGAGGTCGCCGGGTCCGGCGACCCGGCCGAGCCGCCCCGCGACTTCCTTGAGCAGCGCATCGCCCGCCTCGTGGCCCAGGGTGTCGTTGACCTCCTTGAAACCGTCGAGGTCGAGCAGGATCAGGCCGACCTCGGCTCCCGTCGCATGTCCGCCCGCGATCGCCGCCTCCAGGCTGGTCTGGAACAGCGCCCGGTTCGGTAGACCGGTGAGGGCGTCGTGGTGGGCGGCGATCCGGATACGTTCCTCGGCCGCCTTGCGGCTGGTGATGTCCACGAGGCTCGAGATGGTGCAGGCCTGCCCGTCGATGTTCACGGCCGCCACCGAGAGGAGGATGTCGTGGCGCCGCCCGTCGCGTCCGGTGAGGCCGACTTCGAACCCCTGCTGTCCGGCGCTGCGGCTGATGCCGGAGGCGATGCGGCGGCGGTCGTCGCCGCTGAGGTGACGGCGGATCGTGTAGTCGCCGAAGGCGCGGGTGTCGGGCACGTCGAAGAAGGCCAGGGCGGCGTCGTTGGCGCTGACGATCCGGCCGCCGTCGGCCAGCGAGACCACGATCGGGATTGGGACGGCGCGAAACAGCGCCTCGAACAGGTGGCGGCTCTCGGCCAGTTCGGAATTCGCGTGGCGTTCGGCCTGGGTCGCCGCCCATTCGAGGCGGCGCAGCCGGTTCCAGCGGATGACGAACAGCACGAGGACGACCTCGCCCATCACCGTCGTGACGAGGAAACCCGTCGCCGCCGTCGCCTCCGGCTCGTGCCAGAGGTAGCCGGTCGCCAGTGCCGCCATGGCGACGCTGCCGCAGGCCAGCGTCCAGCGGAAACTCGTGGGCACGACGAGGAAGTAGATCGCCGGCAGGACGATGAGGACCAGCGGCGCGATCTCGGACCGCAGGGAGCACAGCACGCCGAGGCAGACGGCGGTGACGATCTCCCAGACGACGAGGCCGCGCTGGACGACGGAGAACCGCGTCGCCTGCCAGATGGCGACGAGGCACAGGACCGAGATCGCGACGATGGCCAGGCGCGCCGGTACCGCGATCCAGAAGTGGGGGTGGCCGAGGAAGCGCCAATCGATGATCAGGGCGAGCGCGTTGATCGCGGCCGAGATGCCGAGGATGAGGCGGGCGGTCCGCAGGGTCTCAGGGAGCCGGTCGGCCCGGAAGGCCGCTTCCCTGGAAGCGGATGCGAACTCGCCGCCGATCGCGCTGAAGTGAGTCGTCGCCATGCGCAGCAGGGTCGCACGCCAACCCTGCAGACGAGGTTAAGGCCGCGCGCGCGTCGCCGGCGATCTCAGCCCCCGGCGCCCTTCCGCAGGAGCGCGCGCAGGGCACCGCGGACGGTGCGCACGTCCTGCTCGGTCATCGCCATGCGGTGGAGCATGTCGCGCATGTTGCGCACCACGATCTCGCGCTTCTCGGGCGGATAGAATCCGGCCCCGTCCAGCGCGCCCTCCAGGCTCGCGAACAGCGACAGCAGCGCCTCCCTGGTCGCGGGAGGCGACAGCATCTCGCCCGCGAACGGAAGCCGCGCCAGGCCCGCGGCGCGGCGCCATTCGTAGCCGACGAGCAGCACGGCCTGGGCGAGGTTGAGGGAGGAGAAATCGGGGGCCACCGGGAAGGTGACGATGGCATCGGCCAGGGACACCTCCTCGTTGAGGAGCCCGACCCGCTCGCGGCCGAACAGGATGCCGACCCGCTGCCCGGCTCTCGCCGCGACCTCGGCCATCGCCGCATCGGGGCCGAGCACCCGCTTCATCTGGCCGCGCTCGCGCGCGGTGGTGGCGAGCACGCAATGGAGATCGGCGATGGCCTCGGGCAGCGTCGCGTAGACCCTCGCCCCGTCGAGGGCGGCGGTGGCCCCGGAGGCGGCCTCGCGCACGCCCTTCATCGGCCAGCCGTTCTTGGGGGCCACCAGGCGCAGCTCGGTCAGGCCGAAATTGGCCATGGCCCGGGCGACCATGCCGACGTTCTCGGCGAGCTGGGGGGCGACGAGGACGATCGCGGGGGGACGCGGCGACGCCCCGCCCTCCTCTGCCGTGTCCGACATCCCCGGTGCGGGTCCGGCCTCAGATCTTCCCGTCCAGCCCCATCTGGTAATACTTGTGGACGATCTTGTCTTGGTTCTCGAGGAGCCAGTCGATGGACGGCTCGTTGGCCATCGCCTTGCGGATCGCCTCGGTCATGCCCTTGCGCTGGATCTCGAACAGCGCCTTGTGATCGACGGTCTCGGCCTCGATCACGCCGGGGCTCAGCCAGACCGAGCAGATGATGCCGAGATCGTTGGCCTTCTCCTTCGGGATGTAGCCGGCCCGCACCGCGTCGAGGACGCCGTTGGCGATGGCGAACTGCACGGTGCCCATCAGGATCGAGGTGTACTTCGAGGTCTCGACGCTGACCTTGGAGACGCACAGCGTCACCGGCCGCACCATGATGTCGGTGTTGAGGAGCGCGAAGACGCGGCTGTGGCCCACCACCTGGTCGCCCGTGAGCGTGGCCAGCGCCGTGCCCACCGGCCCGTCGAGCTCGCCGATGATCACCTCGGGCTCGGCCGCGGTGTTGGGCGGGCCGCCGGCCACCAGGGCCTCGCCGGCGCGCAGGATGATGCGCTCGCTCATGATGTCGTCCTCTCGACGGTCTTCGATGGGATCGCACATTCCCGGCGGGGCGGCCGATGTCCAGGGGGCGGCCCGGAATTTCTCGCTCCGTACGGCGCGGCGCATCTGTCACGGGCACGGGTTTCGCGTACCCGTGGCGCACGCTATGACCGCGCCACGCGGGAGCGCGGCCCACCCGGCCGCGTGAAGAGAAAGGCACTGAGGATCATGTCGAAGATCAAGGTCGCGAACCCGGTCGTCGAACTCGACGGCGACGAGATGACCCGCATCATCTGGAGCGAGATCAAGACCAAGCTGATCCACCCTTATCTCGACCTCGACCTCGATTATTACGACCTGGGCGTCGAGCATCGCGACGCCACCTCCGACAAGGTCACGGTGGATGCCGCCGAGGCGATCAAGCGCCATGGCGTGGGCGTCAAATGCGCCACCATCACCCCCGACGAGGCCCGGGTGAAGGAGTTCAAGCTCAAGGAGATGTGGAAGTCGCCCAACGGCACCATCCGCAACATCCTCGGCGGCGTCATCTTCCGCGAGCCGATCATCTGCAGGAACGTGCCCCGTCTCGTGCCGGGCTGGACCCAGCCGATCGTGGTCGGGCGCCACGCCTACGGCGACCAGTACAAGGCCACCGACTTCAAGGTGCCCGGCAAGGGCCGGCTCACCATCAAGTTCGAGGGCGACGACGGCACGGTGATCGAGAAGGAGGTGTTCAGGTTTCCCTCCCCCGGCATCGCCCAGGCGATGTACAACCTCGACGATTCGATCCGCGACTTCGCCCGCGCCTCGCTCAACTATGGCCTCAACCGCAAGTACCCGGTCTATCTGTCCACCAAGAACACCATCCTCAAGGCCTACGACGGGCGCTTCAAGGACCTGTTCGAGGAGGTCTACGAGGCCGAGTTCAAGTCGCGCTTCACGGCGCTCGGCATCACCTACGAGCACCGCCTCATCGACGACATGGTCGCCTCGGCGCTCAAGTGGTCGGGCGGCTACGTCTGGGCCTGCAAGAACTACGACGGCGACGTCCAGTCGGACACCGTGGCACAGGGGTTCGGATCGCTCGGCCTGATGACCTCGGTGCTGCTCACCCCGGACGGCCGGACCGTGGAGGCGGAAGCCGCCCACGGCACCGTGACGCGCCACTTCCGCGAGCACCAGAAGGGTAAGGAGACCTCGACCAACTCCATCGCCTCGATCTTCGCGTGGAGCCGTGGATTGGCGCACCGGGCCAAGCTCGACGACAACGCGGAACTGGCCAAGTTCGCCACCACCCTGGAGACGGTCTGCGTCGACACGGTGGAGAAGGGCTTCATGACGAAGGATCTCGCCCTCCTCGTCGGCCCCGACCAGAAGTGGCTCTCGACCACGGGCTTCCTCGACAAGGTCGACGAGCACCTGAAAGCCGCGATGGCGTAAGGGGCGTCAGGGACCCTGCGATCCGGCATGACCGCCCGCGCTCTCCTCCCCCTTGTGGGGGGAAGTGGGGGCGGCTGGGTGGCCCTGCCGCTGACCATGCGGCGCCACCCCCACCCCCGGCCCCACCCCACGAGGGGGCGGGGAAACCGCGTCGTCCGTTCGTCGCTCCGCCGCCTCCCGGTCGCGCCGGATGCTGCGCTTGAGCACCACGAGCTGCCAGATCGCCAGCCCGAGCGGGATCGAAAAGACGAGGCCGATATCGAGGACCGCGGCGATCGGGTGGGTCACGGCGAGACGGGCGCGGCCCCCTCGCGGAAGGCCTCGCGCTCGCGCAGGACCTCGATGAGGTCTAGAACGCGCACGAATTGGCCCGGCAGGTTCCACCAGGCTGGGCTGCGCACCGCCTCGGACGGGCGCTGGACGACCGCCTCGATGATGCCGGCGATCTCCGGCACGGGCGGCTCCCGCAGGAGGGTCGTGCCGCCCAGCGGCAGCAGGGCGCGCGCCATCAGCACCGCCTTGCGCCGGCCCGGCACGCGGGCGCGGCGACCCACCGAATCATGGCCCTCCCGTTCGAGGTCGCGTCCGATCTCGGCATAGATCAGCCGCGCCGCCCGGATCGCCGGACGGCAGCCGGGCGGCAGGCCGCCGATCCCCGCCTCGGAACGCTCGTAGAGCCCGTCGGCCACGGCCAGCAGCCGCGCGATCACGCCCCGGAGTTCGGGCGTCGCCACGGGATGGGCGAGGAACGCCTCCGGATCGATCCCGGCCTCGCGCAGCCAGGCCAGCGGCAGGTAGAGGCGCCCGGCGCGGGCATCCTCGCCGACGTCGCGGGCGATGTTGGTGAACTGCATGGCGAGCCCGAGGTCGCAGGCGCGGGCCAGCACGTCCGGGTCGCGTCGGCCCATGATCAGCGTCATCATGGCGCCCACGCTCGCCGCCACCCTGGCGGCATAGGCGGTGAGATCCGAAAGCGTCTCGTAGCGCCGGCCCTGAGCGTCCCAGGCCAGCCCCTCGATCAGGGCGGCGGGCAGCGCGTGGGGAATGGCGTAGTCGGCGACGATGTCGGCGAGCGCGCGGTCGGCCGGGCCGTCCATCGGCTGGCCGGCGTAGACCCGGACGAGCCGGTTCGAGAGCCGCGCCACCGCCGCCGCCTTGCCGGCCTGCGCCACGTCGTCGACGGCGTCGTCGGAGAGGCGGCAGAAGGCATAAAGGCCGTAGGCGGGCCGCCGCACCGAGGCCGGCAGCAGCGCGGAGGCGGCAAAGAAGCTGCGCGATCCCGTCCTGATCGCCGCCCGGCAGGCGGCGTGATCCGCCGCATCGGCATGACCTGCCGCATCGGCATGGCCCGCCGGCGCGACCAGAACGTCCTCGCGCCATTCGGTTTGGTCGCGCCAATCGGCTTGGTCGCGCCAGTCGGCTTGATCACGCAAAGACACGAGCATCCGGCACCACGCGATCGAGAACCCTGGCGGAGGAAAGGACCCCGGGAAGCCCGGCACCGGGATGGGTGCCGGCGCCGACGAGGTAGAGATTGGCTACGTCTTCGGACGCGTTGTGCGGCCGGAACCAGGCCGATTGCGTCAACACGGGTTCGAGGCCGAAGCCGGAGCCGCGGACGCTGAGGAAATCCGTGGCGAAGTCCTGCGGCGTCGTCACCTTCGAGGTGACGATGGATTCGGACAGGCCCGGCATCACGGTGGCGTCGAGGTGGCGTTCGATCGCCTGGCGATACGGCTCGGCCTCGACCCGCCAGTCCTGGCCGCCGTCGAGGTTGGGCACCGGCGAGAGCACGTAGAAGGCGTCGCAGCCGGCGGGCGCCAGCAGCGGGTCGGTGGCGGTGGGCCGGTGCAGGTAGAGGCTGAAGTCCTTCGACAGGTGCTTCTTGGAAAAGATGTCGTCGATCAGTCCGCGGTAGCGCGGCCCCATCAGGATGGTGTGGTGGGCGACCTGCGGAAACTTCCTGTTCGTGCCGAAGTACCAGACGAACAGGCCCATGGAGGAGGACGCCCGCTTCAGCTTGGCCGCGCTCCAGCGCCGGCGCTTCTGCGGCAGCAGCCGGCCGTAGGTGAAGGCGGAATCGGCGTTGGAGACGACGATGTCGGCATCGATCCGCTCGCCGCCCTGGAGGATCACGCCGCGGGCGGCGTCCTTGCCGTCGTGCGTCTCCACCCGGATCTGCGCCACGTCGGCGCCGCAGCGCAGGGTCCCGCCCTGCCCCCGGATCAGGCTCGCCAGGCCGTCGACGAGGCGCCCGGTGCCGCCCATGGCGAAGTGGACGCCCCAGCGCCGTTCGAGATGGGCGATGAGGCAGTAGATCGCGCTCGCCCGGAACGGGCTGCCGCCGATGAGGAGCGGATGGAAGCTGAAGATGGTGCGCAGGCGCTCGTCGCGGATGTAGCCGGCCACCACGTCGTAGACGCTGCGATGGCCGCTCAGGCGCAGGAGCGCCGGGGCGATGCGCAGCATGTCGGTGACCGAGCCGAACGGGACGTGGCCGAGCTGCTCGAAGCCGAGTTCGCAGATCTCGCGCGAGCGTTCCATGAAGCGTTCGTAGCCGGGCACGTCGCTGGCGGAGAACCGCGCCACCTCGGCGCGCATGGCTTGCGCGTCGCCGCTGTAGTCGAAGGTGGCGCCGTCCTCGAAGCGGATGCGGTAGAACGGCAGCATCGGCGCCAGGGTGACGTCGTCCTCCATCCGCCGTCCGCACAGCGTCCAGAGTTCCTCGAACAGGAACGGCGCGGTGACGATGGTGGGGCCGGCGTCGAAGGTGAACCCGTCCTCCCGATGGACCCGGGCCCGGCCGCCGGGCTGTTCCAGCCGCTCCAGCACGGTGACGCGGTAGCCCCGCGCCCCGAGGCGGATCGCGGCGGCGAGGCCGCCGAATCCGCTGCCGATCACCACGGCGTGAGGCGGCTGGAGCGGGGCGGTCTCGGCGCTGGGGATGTCGGCGAGTGTCAACATAGAGTGACACTAGCAGTGTCAAATTCTCTGACGCAAGCGGTGTTTTTCGCGAGGCGGCCATGGGCCGGCACGGTCCGCGCTCGCGGCCCTCTGGGACGTGCGCGCGCGGCCGGCGCCCCGCAAGGGCGTCGGGGGTAAGGTCGGACGCGCTACCGCGGTGGCGTCAGGCCATGGTGATGTAGTCGCGCATCGCCTGATGCTCGGCCTCCACGGAGGCGATCCGCAGCTTGACCACGTCGCCGATGGAGACGAGCCCGGCGAGCTGGCCGTCCTCGACCACGGGAACGTGCCGGAAACGGCCGTTGGTCATGATCTGCATCAGGTCCTCGACGCTGGCGCTGCGTGCGCAGGTCACCACCTCGGCGGTCATGTGGTCGGCCACCCGCGCGTCGAAGGCGGTGGCGCCGCGGTCGGCCAGGGCACGCAGGATGTCGCGCTCCGACAGGATACCCAACACCACGCCGTCGTCCTCCGCGACCACCAGGGCGCCGATGCGCTTCTCGGCCAGCAGGTGGATGGCGTCGTCGAGATTGCGGTTCGGCTGGATGGTGACGACGGTGCGGCCCTTATCGGCCAGGATGCGCGCGACGGTCATAGGGTCTCCCTCCCTGCGGGATGAACGGTGGCGTGCACCCGAGGATGGGGCACGAAGACGTGCGGCGCGGGTTGGCTCCCGCGCTCGGCAGGGGACGAGTGTGTCGCCGCTGCGGCGATCTGGCAAGCGTGGGCGCCGGCCAAGTGTCGTGAGATGCGGGGCTATTTCTCGTCGAGCGCGAGATCGGTCAACGGATCGGGCGTCGGCGCCGGTCGATCAGCGGCAGCAGGAAGAACCCGATCACGAAGCCGCCCAGATGCGCGTCCCAGGCGATCGACGAGCCGTCGGCTCCCAGCGGCAGCGCGATGACGCCGAACAGGAGGTTCGTGGCCAGCCAGATGACGAGGAACACCACGGCGGTGCGGTTGCGCAGCAGTTCGGGGATCGTCTGCAACGGCGGCGGCACCGGGATCTGCCAGGGCGGGGCTGCGGGGCTGATCAACGGCGGCGGCTGGAACACGAAGCGGGCCGCCGCCGCCATCAGGGCCGAGACCGAGGCCGAGGCTCCGATCAGCGGCGCCAGGCTCATGGGATCGAGGAGGAGATGCAGCACGGCGCCCGCCACCGCCCCGGCCAGCGCCAGCAGGCAGAAGCGCAGGGTGCCGCAGCGCCGCGCCACCGGCGAGCCGAAGGCGGCCAGCCATACGCTGTTGAAGACGAGATGCATCCACGACCCGTGCAGGAGCGCATAGGTGGCGAAGGTCCACGGCATCGCCGCGGGATCGGCCGCGATGTAGCGCGCGAAGGACACGTAGGCGTCGAGGGTGCTCGCGTCCGAGACCCTGGCCGAGGCCGCCGCCACGAGGGCCTCCGCCTGCGAGGGATCCATCGCCACCGTCCAGCGGCCGGGGATCAGGGCGAGGTCGAGGAGGACGGCGAGGTCCCAGGTATCGGGCAGCACGAACTCGCGCAGGGCGTGGATCGCCACCAGGATGCCGATGGCGGCGGAGACGACGCCCGGCATGTTGAAGACGGGAACGCGGCTCTGTCGCGGCAGATCGGGGCTGGCATCCATGGTCTCACCATGTCGTCCGCTCGCCGCCGAGCGGCAACCCCTCGCGGAGGCAAAAAGGCATTCGCCCCGCCCCGCCGGCGTTAACCCTGATGAAAGCTTAATGCGGCGCGCCGATTCGAGCGGGCATAGGCTGTGCGCAATGGAGGCTAAAGGCCCGGTGCGCCGGTGCCGGACCGGATCACCTGATCCAGAATCATACAGGCCCGGCGACGGGCTTGCCAGCGCGGGACACCATGAAGCATCCGACCAGCCGCCTCCTCCATGCCTATTGGGACCGGGTTCGGCGCGATCGTGCCGCGCCCGAACGTCGGGAGATCGAGCCCGGAGCGATCCGCAACCTCCTCTCCGATGCGCTCATCCTCTCCGTCGACGTGCCGGCGGGCAACGCCGCCTTCCGCCTCGCCGGCACCCGCGTCTGCGCGCTGTTCCGCCGCGAACTGCGGGGCGCCGACTTCGCCCGCCTCTGGGGCGAACCCACCGCCGATCCCTGGCGCCTCGTCGAGGCCGTGGCCGTCGATACGGTCGGGATGGTGGCGGGCCTGCGCGGCGAGACCTCCGAGGGCGAGGCGGTCGACCTCGAACTCCTGCTGTTGCCCCTGCGCCACCGCGGGCAGACCCAGTCGCGCATCCTCGGCGCGCTGAGCCCTCAGGTGATCCCGCATTGGCTCGGCCTGCGTCCCCTCGTCCACCTCAGCACCACCTCCCTGCGGGTGCTCGGCCCGGATGCCCTCCCCGCCGCACCCGCCGACGACGTCCTCGATGCCGTGCCCCAACCCGCCAACGACCGGATGCCGCGCCGCCGCGGCCATCTTTTCGTCCATCCGGGCGGGCGGGCCTGACCGCACCGTCGCCCGATTCGCGCGGGCACGGGGCCGGCGAGCCGGCGCCGCGGTGACATCCGCACCCGGACGCGACCGACCGATCATCGGCTGTCGGGCAGGTTGTAGAATCGGTGGCGAGAGCACGCGATCGGCCGGGGAAAAAGTCTTTCGTAACCAAATCCGGCGATGGTCCCGGCATGTCCGGCATGGCGCGGGGGTGACCCGTCGCTGTCCACCGCCGGGCGGACCCCGTCGTTCCCGTCTGCCCGCCGCGGGTCCCGCCGCGACGGCAGGCAGGGCTGGAGCCGTCGCGCGATTGCCATGATCGAGACCGCCATCTCATCGGACACGCCGCGGCCGCACGTCGTGCGCCACGCCGACATGCGCCGCCACCAGCGCGTGAAAGTGGCGCTGCTCGGGCGCTACATGCTTTCCGACCGCCAGGAATACCCCTGCCAGACCGTCGACATGTCCCCCGGCGGCGTTCGCCTGACCTGTGCCGTGCTCGGACAGGTCGGTGAGCGGATCGTGCTCTATCTCGAACAGATCGGCCGCATCGAGGGCACCATCGCCCGGATGACGGCCGGCGGCATCGCGGTGAAGCTGTCGGCCACCCTGCGCAAGCGCGACAAGATCGCCTCGCAGCTCACCTGGCTCGCCAACCGCGAGACCCTCGGCCTGCCCGAGGGCCGGACCCACGAGCGGCTGGTGCCGATCCAGCCCGGCATCGTGATGCGCCTGGAAAGCGGACGCGAGATCGCCGCGCGCATCATCGATCTGTCGATGTCCGGCGCCGCGCTCTCCACCGTGACGGTCCCCCAGCTCGGCGCGAGCGTCACCCTGGGACGCACGCCGGCACGGGTGGTGCGCTATTTCGAGGGCGGCATCGGCGTCCAGTTCATGCTGCCGATCTCGCCCGACCGCTTCCACGAAGGCCTGACGCTCTAGCCGATGCGGCATTCGCGGACCGGGCCCGTGGCCGCCGCGCGTCCGCGACGCCGGGGCGCAGCCTGCGTGCTAGCCCCGTCAAGGTTGCCCATCCGCTAATCCGATCCCGATCATTGTCGTGACCCTGGCAGCCCGGAATTCGGGCTGTCCGCAGGCGGACCGGCCGGCGGCGTGATTGCGTAAAATTGCGCGGATCGGCTTCAGCGCCGCGGAGGGGCCGTCGCCCCATCCTCACCTCGAAGACGAGGTGATGGCGATGCGCGGCGCAAACGTGACGAGACTGGCGGTGTTGGCGGTGGTGACCGCCCTGGCTTTCTGGCCGGCGGCCGTTCTCGCTCAGCCGTCCGCGCCGCTCCCGCCGGTGTCGGTGGCGGCGATGGCCGTGGGCGACGCCCGGCCGATCGCCGCCTGGGTCACCTTCTGCCAGGCCTATCCGGCCGAATGCGCGCTCGACCCCGCCGAGCCGGCCGCCGTGCCGCTCTCGCCCGCGGTCTGGAGCACCGTCGTGTCGGTCAACCGGCGGGTGAACACGTCGCTCCGCGCCGTCACCGACCAGGACCATTGGGGCGTGCCCGACCGCTGGGACCTCGCCGAGGACGGCGCCGGCGATTGCGAAGACTTCCAGCTGCGCAAGCGCAGGATGCTGGCCGCCGCCGGCCTGCCGCGCCGCGCCATGCGGATGACCGTGGTCATCGACGAAAAAGGCGAGGGCCATGCCGTCCTCACCCTGATCACCGACCGGGGCGACTACGTCCTCGACAACAAGACCAGCGAGATCCTGCCCTGGTATCGGACCGGCTACGTCTTCATCAAGCGGGAGAGCCAGGCCGCCGTCGCCTGGGTGTCCCTGGGCGGCGTCACCTCGCCGGCCACCACCGCCAACCGCTGAAAGATCCGATCGGCGAGGGGTCGAGGACGAGAGGATGGTTCTCCCGCCCCCGTGACCGAAAGCCGTATTTTTTCGGAACCGATGCCGGTTTGAGAAGTTAACAAGGCCTTCATTTTTCCGATTGAGTGACGGCCTGGACCGTGCAAACCTCGTGCCTCAGCCCCAGGATGGCGAGGCGATCGTGATGCGGCATACCGGTCTGCACGATATCGGGACGGGATCCATACGGACAATCCCCCTCGCCGTCCCTCTGGCCGGTCGCCTCGCCAAGGCTGTCCAGCTCGCCCTGGCCGGGTCGATCCTGATGCTGGGAGGGGCCAGCGCGGAGCCCGACGCCGTGGCCTCCCTGCCCGACGTGCCGGTCATCGAAGAGGGCGGCGGCGCCAAGCCGGTGGCGGCCTGGACCGCGCTCTGCGCCAGGCTTCCGGCGGAATGCGCCGTCGACACCTCCCAGCCGGCCAACATCGCCCTCAACCCGGCGATCTGGCGCACGCTCTCCAGCGTCAACCGGCGCGTCAACGCCCGGATCAGGCCGATCACCGACATCGCCCATTGGGGGGTCGTCGACCGCTGGGACTATCCCGACGACGGCTTCGGCGATTGCGAGGATTTCCAGCTGCTCAAGCGCAAGATGCTGATCGAGCGCGGCCTGCCGCGCCGGGCCCTGCGCATGACGGTGGTGATCGACGACATCGGTGAGGGGCATGCGGTCCTGATGGTCCGCACCGATCGCGGCGACCTCATCCTCGACAACAAGACCAACGCGATCCTGCCGGGACTGCGGACCGGCTACACCTTCGTGAAGCGCGAGGGGCAGGACGGGATGGCGTGGGTGGCGCTCAACGGCGTCGCCTCACCGGTCACCACCGCGAATCGCTGAGGCTGTCGAGCCCCGCTTTCAGATGCCCGCGATGAAGTGGGCCGCATCGAGGACCAGCCGTCCCGACAGCAGGCTCCAGCCGCAGGCGATCATCGTGGCGATCATCACGAAGGGGATCGGCCGTCCCTCGATCCGGCGGCCGCGCACCGTGTTGCGCAGGATGATGAAGGGGGCGCCGAAGACCAGCACCGGCAGGACGGCCGCGGCGGCGACGCCGCCGCGATCGAGCAGGCTGAAGCTCGCCCGCCGCTCGGTGAACAGTTCGAACGCCGTGGCGAGGAGGCCGGACAGGGCGAGGCCGAGGCAGAGCGTCTGGATCGATTCGACGGCCGACGGGCTGATATCCATGGCTGAGGCGGGCTCCACCCTAGAGGGACGATGGAGCGCACTCTGCCCGAGCGTTTACGAAGTGTTAAGGATCACCTCGCGTTAGGGTAAACGCCGACCACAGGCGATTGGTCGGCCCGCGCTCAATCCTCGAGGTCGATGTCGAGGATCGCCATGGCGAAATTGAACGAGCGGTCGCCGTCCTCGTCGTCCACCGAGACCACGCCGAGGAATTCCTCGCCGATGTAGACCTCGGCCGAATCGTCCTTCTTGGGACGGGGAACGAGGCGGATGTTGGTGTTGGAGAAGGTGCGGCGCAGGTAATCCTGGACCTTCACGATGTCTGTCTTGTTCACGCGGCGACCTCTGGGCGGTGGCCGATGGCGGGTGTCCGCGTCCCCGGTCGGGGAGCGCCCGCCATCGCGATGGGATGGGTTCGGGGCTTCGCTTGCCATGGCCGCCGTGAGGGGGCAACCCGCAGCGGCTGCATCCCAAGCATCATTCCGCGACGTGGTCCGCGGTTCGCGGGAGACCATGATGCGCCATCGAAGAGACCTCGGCTGGCCTTCGCAGGGCAACCCGCGACTGCCTGCCGAGGCCGGTCAGATGCCGTCGGCCATGTGGATGAATTGATCGAGGCTCACGAACTGGTCCATCGCGCGCGAGGGCTCGGCGCATCCGGCGGTGCCGACCACGCGGGCGGGCACCCCGACCACGGTGGTGTTGGGCGGCACCGGCCGCAGCACCACCGAGCCCGCCGCCACCCGGGCGCAGGCCCCGACCTCGATGTTGCCGAGAATCTTGGCGCCCGCCCCGATCATGACGCCGCGCCGGATCTTGGGATGGCGGTCGCTGCCCTGCTTGCCGGTGCCGCCGAGCGTCACCGCGTGCAGCATCGAGACGTCGTCCTCGATCACCGCGGTGGAGCCGACCACGAGGCCGGTGGCGTGGTCGAGGAAGATGCCGCGCCCCACCCGGGCGGCGGGATGGATGTCGGTCTGGAACACCTCCGAGGATCGGCTCTGGAGGTAGAGGGCGAGATCGCGCCGGCCGTGCGTCCAGTACCAATGCGCCAGGCGATGGGCCTGGATCGCGTGGAAGCCCTTGAAGTACAGGACCGGCTCGAGCGCCCGGCTCGCCGCCGGATCGCGGTCGAGCACCGCGACGATGTCGGCGCGAAAGCTCTGGCCGATGCGGGGATCGTCGGCGATGGCCTCGTGGAAGCCGTGGGCGACGAGCTCGCTCGACAGGGAGGCGTGCCCGAGCCGCGCCGCCACACGATGCGAGACGGCCGATTCGAGGCTGGCGTGGTTGAGGACAGTGGCGACGATGAAGGAGGCGAGCTGGGGCTCTTCGCGCACCACCGTCTCGGCCTCGGCGCGCAGGCGGCTCCAGACCGGATCGAGGATCGCCGGCTCGCTGGGGCTGATGGACGGGCTGGCGGACATCGGTGGGCTCCTCGAGGAGGACGCGGGTGACGCTCGGCCGGGCCTCGCCCCGATGCGATCGCGCATCGACGCCGCCGGTCGAGCCATAGCGTGGTGCGCGGCACCCCTGCGATCAAGGTCGCCGCACTTCTATCGCATCGGACCGGACGGTCGCTGCCGGCCTTCGGAGACATCCGATGCTCCGACGATGCGCGAGTGAGCGACGAGCGCCCTCCCTCGGCCCGTCGTGCTCAGCCCGTCGTGCCGACCTGCCCGAACCGGGCCTCGATCGCACCGGCGAGGCGGTCGACCATCACGTCGATGCCGACGTCGGAGGTGTCGACCACCGCCGAGGCGCGCGCATAGAGGGGTTCGCGGCTCAGCAGCACCGCCCGCAGCTCCTGCATCGCCGAGGCGTGGTCGCCGGTGGTCGGCAACTCGCCCTGTTCGCGCACCCGCTGCATGTGCTCCTCCGGCTTGGCCCGCAGCCAGATCGTGAAGAAGGCCTGCAACAGGAGGTCGTAGGTCAGCGGCTCGGCGACGATGCCGCCGCTGGTGGCCAGCACGAACGGTCCGGGACGCTCGGTGAGGCGGCGCAGGGCCCCCTGCTCGAGGCGGCGATAGCCCTCCTGTCCGTAGATCGCGAAGATCTCCTTCACGGACAGGGCGTTCTCGCGCTCGATCTCGGCGTTGAGTTCGACGAAGGTCCAGCCGAGGCGCTCGGCCACCATGCGTCCGAGGGTGGACTTGCCGGCCCCGCGCAGCCCCACGACGGCGACCCGCGGCTGCAGGACCTCGCCGGCCGCCCCCGCCTTGCCCGAGAGGATGCCCTTGGCCAGGGCGATCTGCTCCCCCGACGCGGTGGCGAGAAGATCGCGCACCACCTGCCACTCCGACGCGATGTCCTGGCCGGCGATGAGGTCGTCGAGCCGCACGCCCATGGCGTTGGCGACCCGCCGCAGCAGGATGATCGAGACGTTGCCCTGCCCGCCCTCCAGCTGGGCGATGTAGCGCTCGGACAGGCCCGAGGTCTGCGACAGCAGCTTGCGCGACAGGCCACGGACGGTCCTGGCATGCCGGACCCGGCGGCCGAGCTCGGCCAGGAAGAGCGATTCCTGTTCCACCGCCTCGGTCATGAGGTCGCGCGTCCCTGAACCGACGTCACGATGCACCGGCCGCGTGGCGGTCGGACCGCAGGGGCGTCGGGTGCGCCCTGCCCCGGCCCGGCGGCGAGGCGCGGGACGGTTCGAGGACCTGTGGATAAGGCGTTGCCGTAAAACATCGTTCCGAGTCGACAGGTTGGAGCGTCACCGGTGGCCGGAGCGCCTGCATCCCGCCTGCATGCTATGTTCCACTTCGCATCGCAACATATGGTTTGTGCATGCCGTGATGACACGACCGCCGCTCGGTGGTCCGCCGGGGTCATCCGTGTTTCGCGCTCTTGGCCGGTGATCGGCCACCCGACCGGCGTTCCGTGCCGCCGCGCCCGCCGCAGACGGCCGATATGGCGATCCGGCCCGACGATTCCGCGTGATCCCCGGCCTCGGCGCGGGTCTATTGCACCGACGGGAGCGCCGAGGCCTCCAGCACCGGAGCGGCGGCGGCGGGCTTCTTCGCGACGATCGGTCGCCCGACCGAGGCCAATTGCACGAGGGAGGGACGCCGGGGCGGCAGCGGAACCGCCACGGTCTCGACGATCGTGGCATCGGCCGTCGTCGCCGGGCCCGCAACCACGGCGGCCTCCGGGGACACGGCGGCTGCCGTTGCCGGGACGGACGCGACGGACGCGGTCGCGACGTCGACGAGGAAGGCGGCCGGCCGGCGCGGCGGCAGCGGAACCTCCACGACCTCCGTCGGGGCCGGATCGGTGGCGGCGGACGGCGCGTAGGCGAGTGCCGTGCTGGCGGCGGTCAGGTTGGGGTCCGTGGCCGGACGCAGGCCGAACAGGCTGCCGAAGGCGGCACCCGATTTCGCGGCCGGAGCCGGATCGAGCGCGGCAACGCTGGTGCTGATGCCCAGGCGCTTGGCGGCGTAGTAGTAGCCGCGGCTGTAGTAGCTGTAGGCCTGGATGATGTCGCCCTTGGCGGCGCGATAGGCTCCGGCGAGATAGGCGATGCCATAGCGCAGGTTGGTCTCGGGATCGTAGAGGCCGGCGGCATCGCCGCCGTAGCCCATGCCCCGGGCGGTGGCGTGCTTGATCTGCATCAGGCCCAGGGCCGATCCGCCCTTGGCCTTGGGATTGTAGTTGCTTTCGCGCTTGACCACCTGGTGGACGAAGCTCGACGGCACGCCGGCCGCCTTCGCCTGGGCCTCGATCAACGCGTTGATGTTGTCGCGGGGGACCGCTGCCTGCTGCGCGAGGGCCGGCGCGGACCACAACGTGGCGGCGGCGAGGAGCAGGAGGCGCTGGTTCATGCTGGTCGGGACCCGGTGTGGCGTTGAGCCGTCCGGTCATCGGTCGAGCCCAAATGCGGCCGGAAAGCGGCTCGGGCGCCGTTGCGGGGTGCAAGCACGGCCGTTTGCCTGTGTGTTGTGGCGCACATGACACAGCCGCTCGGCGGCTCCGACCGACCCGCACTCCGGAGATCCGCACATGGTGTCAGGAGGTTGGAGCCGGCCGATGCCGGCTGCGGCGGCCGGGACGGTGCCGGGGGCTCAGGCGCGGGACGCGAGCTCGCGCAGGATGGCCTCCACCATGGCGTCGGGTGATTCGGTGACGGCCGCCACGATCGGGTTCTCGTCCGGGCCCGGCGGCTCGAAGTCGGCGAACTGGCTCTCGAGGAGGGCGGGCGGCATGAAGTGGCCGCGCCGCGCGCCGAGCCGGGCGGCGATCAGCGCGCGGTCGCCGGAGAGATGGACGATCAGGACGGAGTCGCGCCCGCGCACGAGGGCGTCGCGATAGGCGCGCCGCAGGGCCGAGCAGGCGATCACGCCCGAGCGACCCTCCGCCAGGCACCTGTCGATCCAGGCTGCGATGGCCGCCAGCCAGGGCGCCCGCTCGGCGTCGCCCAAACCCAGGCCTGACCGCATCCTGGCGATGTTCCCATCGCTGTGGAACGCATCGCCGTCCGCGAAGCGCCAGCCGAGCGTCTGGGCCAGCAGGGCCGCGATCGTGCTCTTTCCACAGCCCGACACCCCCATCACGACGAGGACGCGGGCGGGTGCGGCGGGCGGCAGCGTCGATGGCATCCGTGCTTCCGTCGTGGACGACTGCGGTCCAACGGACCGGGGGATCGGTTAAAGGGGGGTGAACGATTCGCGCGCTGATGGTGGGACACGGTGCGGGGCGTGTGGGCAACGGGGATGGCGGGGGCGGGCGCCGCTCGCGGTGTGACTGTGACCCACCCGCCACGGACTTCGCGGTGCCGATGGTCTAGGCAGCAGGCTGGCGAAACCGACAGGCTGCCCTGGATGCGTACCCTTCCCTACCTTCTCTTCACCGCGCTGGCGGTGTCGGGCTGCTCGTCGATCCTGCCTGCGGCGGGTCCGACGACGAGCGCCGTTCTGGAGGGGGCGGACGTGACGACGGCGCAGGGGACGTTCGCGCGCTACGAGATCGTCGACCTCGACGCGGCCGTGATCGAGGCGATGCGGGGCCGGGCGCTCGACAGCCTGCTGGCCTCGTTCGGGGACCGGCGGCCCGCGCTCGAACCGGTGATCGGGGTCGGNAGAGGACGACGGCCGAGGACAGCTTCAGGTCGGCCTGGGCCACCTCGGCCTCGCTTCGTCTGTGGCAGAGGCGATGGGAAAAGCCAAAGCCCGAGGCGACCCTGGCGACGATCCTGCTCTCGGGCTGCTCGTCGATCCTGCCTGCGGCGGGTCCGACGACGAGCGCCGTTCTGGAGGGGGCGGACGTGACGACGGCGCAGGGGACGTTCGCGCGCTACGAGATCGTCGACCTCGACGCRGCCGTGATCGAGGCGATGCGGGGCCGGGCGCTCGACAGCCTGCTGGCCTCGTTCGGGGACCGGCGGCCCGCGCTCGAACCGGTGATCGGGGTCGGCGACTACGTCGCGGTCTCGGTGTGGGAGGCGGGCTCGGGCGGCCTGTTCTCGGGGCCGCTGGTGGCCGACCGCTTCTCGGCCGGCTCCAAGTCGGCGATGATCCCCGAGCAGGTGGTCTCGCGCGACGGCGCCATCTCGGTGCCCTACGCCGGGCGCATCCAGGTCGCCGGCCGCCGCACCCAGGACGTCCAGTCCCTCATCGAGAGCGAACTCGCCGGCAAGGCCATCCAGCCCCAGGTGCTCGTCTCGGTCACCCGGCCGATCTCGCAGTCGGTCACCGTCACCGGCGAGGTCGCCGCCGGCGCCCGCGTGCCGCTCTCGGGCAAGGGCGACCGCATCCTCGACGTCGTCGCCGGCGCCGGCGGCGTCAAGGCGCCGGTCAACGAGACCTTCGTGCGCCTCTCGCGCGGCAACCTCACCGCCACCGTGCCGATGACCACCATCGTCTCGAACCCGCGCGAGAACATCTTCCTGCGCCCCAACGACGTCCTCACCCTGGTGCGCGACCCCCAGACCTTCCTCGCCGTCGGCGCGCTCGGYAACGCCACCGAGATCCCGTTCTCGGCCGAGGGCATCACGCTGGCCCAGGCGCTCGCCAAGTCGCGCGGCCTGTCCGACAACCTCGCCGACCCCGCCGGCGCCTTCATCTTCCGCTTCGAGCCCGCCAGCGCCGTGCGCCGCCTCAAGCCCGACAGCCCGCTGCTCGCCACCAACCTCGTGCCCGTCGTCTACCGCATCAACATGCGCGACCCCAACAGCCTGTTCCTCACCCAGGCCTTCCGCATGAGAAACCGCGACCTCATCTACGTCTC
>NZ_LMND01000031.1 GCF_001423265.1 Methylobacterium sp. Leaf108 | reverse complement strand
GGCGGGCTACGGCGGGGCTTTCAGCGTCTACAACTCGAACTACGCCGCCACCTTCACCGGCGTGGAGCGGTTCGACCTGGCGCTGACGACGGTGGCGGACGCGGTCACCACCGGGGACGGCGACGACATCGTGCGCGGCAACGGCGGCGCCGACGACCTGTTCACCGGCAAGGGCGCCGACACCGTCGACGGCGGGGCCGGGATCGATACCTGGTCGGCCGACAAGTCSGGCATGACCGCGGCCCTCGTCCTCGACCTGAGGCTCGTCGGCCTGCAGGGCACCTACGTCGTCGACGGCAAGACGGCCACGGTGCGCGACATCGAGACCCTCGGCAACGGCAGCGCCGAYCCCTTCAGGTCGGGKGCCGGCAACGACGTGATCACCACCCGTGCCAGCGACGACAACGACCAGATCGCCACCAACGGCGGCGCCGACACCGTCAGGATCGCGGGCGGCAACGACTGGATCGACCTGGGCGGCAACGCGGCGGGCACGGTCGACACGCTGATCCTGGACTGGTCGGCCTTCGACAACGGCTACGGCGTCGGCGGCGGCGTGGCCGTCGGCGGCTCGCTGGTGGCCGGCTACGGCGGCGCTTTCAGCGTCTACAACTCGAACTACGGCGCCACCTTCGCGGGCGTCGAGCGCTTCGACCTGACGCTGACGGCGCGGGGCGACGCCATCGTCACGGGCGACGGCAACGACACCGCCCGGGGCAACGCGGGCAACGACATCCTCGACACCGGCAAGGGCATCGACGTCGTCGACGGCGGTGCCGGGACGTCCGACCGGTGGCGGTCCGACAAGTCGGCGATGACGGCGGCACAGGCGATGGTGCTGGACCTGACCCGGGCGGGCACGCAGGCGAGCTACCTGGGCACGGGCACGGTGGCGGGCATCGAGGCCCTCGACCTGACCACCGGGGCGGGGGCGGACCGGATCACGACGCTGGCCTTCGATCTCAACGACACGCTCGCCACCGGCGACGGCAGCGATTGGGTGACGGTCGCGGGCGGCAACGACACCATCGGGATGGGGGCGGGCGTCGACACCCTGGTCGTGGACTGGTCGGCCTTCGACAACGGCTACGGCGTCGGCGGCGGCGTGGCGAGCGGCGGTTCGCTCGCGGCGGGCTACGGCGGGGCTTTCAACATCTACAACTCCAACTACGGCGCCGCCTTCGCGGGCGTCGAGCACTTTAACCTCACCCTCACCCGGTTCGCTCGCGGCGGGCTACGGCGGGGCTTTCAACATCTACAACTCCAACTACGGCGCCGCCTTCGCGGGCGTCGAGCACTTTAACCTCACCCTCACCGCACATGGCGACTCCGTCGTCACCGGAGACGGCAACGACGTCATCGACGGCCGTGCCGGCGCCGACGTCATGACGGGCAAGGGCGGCGACGACCTCTACCTCGTCGACAATGCCGCCGATCAGGTCGTCGAGGCGGCGGACGGCGGTAGCGACACCGTGCGCGCCGGCGTCAGCTACGCGCTCGGCGCCGGGCAGGCCATCGAAACCCTGGCGACCACGAACGACCTCGGCACAGGCGCCATCGCCCTGACCGGCAACGCCGCGGCGAATGCGTTGCGCGGCAATGCCGGCGCCAACGTCCTCGACGGCGGCGCCGGCAACGACACGCTCACGGGGCTCGGCGGCAACGACACCTACGTCGTCGATGCCGCCGGCGACCGGGTCGTCGAGGCGGCCAACGCCGGCAACGACCGGGTCCTGGCCACCGCCAGCTACGCCCTGGCCATCGCACAATCGATCGAGATCCTCGCCACGATCGACGCGACCGCCACGACGGCGATCAACCTCACCGGCAACGAACTGGCCCAGACCGTCCAGGGCAATGCCGGCGCCAACGTCCTCAACGGGCTCGGCGGGGCCGATACGATGATCGGCGGGGCGGGCTCGGACACCTACTACGTCGACGACACCGGCGACCGTGCGATCGAGGCCAACGCCGCCGCCGGCGTCGACCGCGTCTACGCTTCGGTGTCCTACTCCCTGTCCGGCTCCGAGCTGGAGACCCTGATCCTCACCGGCACCGGCAACCTCACCGGGACCGGCAACTCGCTCGCCAACGCGATCACCGGCAACGGCGGCGCCAACGTCCTCAACGGGCTCGGCGGGGCCGACACGATGTCCGGCGGGGTGGGGTCCGACACCTACTACGTCGACAACGCCGGCGACAAAGTCGTGGAGATCGGTGGCGCCATCGGCACCGACCTCGTCTACGCCTCGGTGTCGTACGGGCTCGGCGGCGCGGATCTGGAGGCCCTGATTCTCACCGGCACCGGCAACCTCGATGGGACCGGCAACTCGCTGGCCAACGCGATCACCGGCAACGGCGGCGCCAACGTCCTCAACGGGCTCGGCGGGGCCGACACCATGATCGGCGGGGCCGGGTCCGACACTTATTACGTCGACAATATCGGCGACAAAGTCGTGGAGGTCGGCGGCACCATCGGCACCGACCTCGTCTCCGCCTCGGTGTCGTACGGGCTCGGCGGCGCGGACCTGGAGAACCTGATCCTGACCGGCGGGGGCAACCTCGCCGGCACCGGCAACTCGCTCGCCAACGTGATCACCGGCAACGGCGGCGCCAACGTCCTCAACGGGCTCGGCGGGGCCGACACCATGATCGGCGGGGCAGGCTCGGACACCTATTACGTCGACGATATCGGCGACAAAGTCGTGGAGGTCGGCGGCGCCGTCGGCACCGACCTCGTCTCCGCCTCGGTGTCGTACGGGCTCGGCGGCGCGGACCTGGAAAACCTCACCCTGACCGGGACCGGCGACCTCACTGGGACCGGCAACGCCCTCGCCAACGTGATCACCGGCAACGGCGGTTCCAACCTCCTGACCGGCGGTGCCGGGGCGGACAGCTTCGTGTTCAGGACGGCGCTGGGCCCGAGCAACCTCGACCGGATCACGGACTTCTCGGTCATCGACGACACGGTGCACCTCGCGCGCAGCGTGTTCACTGTGCTGGGAGCCGGTGCCCTGGCCGAGGCGGCCTTCAAGGACCTCTCCACCGGATCGGCCGATGCCGGCGACCGCATCCTCTACGACAAGGCGACGGGGGCCCTGTCCTACGACGCCGACGGCAGCGGCCTGGCCTCGGCCGCGGTGCGGTTCCCCTCACGCACCTCGACCTCTTCGTGGTGTGAGCCGCAGGACCAGGCCGTAGGGCTCGAAGCCAAGAAGCGCCTGCCGGAGGTCGCGGCCGACGAAGACGGAAGGACGGTCTATCCGGCAGTGCTGGCGTATTGTTGATATTCTCTAACGATATCATCGAGACTTCTCGCAAGTCCGCTAAGCTCAATCGGTTGCTTGCCTCACCGCCGCGCGAGTTCGGCCGGAGATCATCGTCGCCTCGTGCCCTGCCACCGCCGCCGGGATGGGCACGGTCAGCCGGTTGGCTTGCGGGAAATCGACGGCGACGAAGTCCGCGCCCGGCTCCGGGGGGCCCGGGACGAAGCCCACATTCCGCGCGAGGCGAGCCCGCGATCGAACGGCAAGAGCGTCGACGTCGACGACCGCTGGCCTTGGATGGACGCGGTGTCGCCGCTAAGGATCGCGCTGGAGCCGGGCTGCCGATCGGGGCACGGCGCGACGATCGCGGTGGTTCGGCATGGACGATCGTCTCTCCCTCGACGCCCTGCGCACACGGTTGTCCGCGGCGGTCTCGGCCGGAGTGCCTTTCTCGATCATCCGGCTCGGTGACGGGGAGGGCCGGGTCATGGGCTATCCGGAGCATGTGCCGTCGCCCTTGCTCGCCGATATCTGGCGCACCTGGTTCGGCCACACCGCCTACAGGGAGGCACAGGTCGCTGCCCTGAGGGAGGCCCTGCGCGAGGCGTGCCGTGCGGCCGACGTGATCGGCGTCCCGCAGGCGGAACCGTATCTCGGATCCGAGTTCGGGCGCGTCGCGGCGCTTCTGGCGCGGGAGGGCTCGATCAGGCCAGGCACGGCATTGTGCCATGCGGGCTTTCACCTGTGGTTCGAACGGCACGGATGGTATGCCGGCCTGCTCGCCGGTCTGCCCGAGGTCGGCGTGATCGGGCCGCGCGACCTGACGCGCGTTCTGCCCGACCGCTTCGGCATCGGCCGGGTCCATTGGCTTCCCACGCCCCCGGAGATGCGCTTTGCCGATCTGCCGGACGCCGAGGCCGCAACACTTGCGCGCCGCGACGCGCATCTGACGACCCGCCTGCCCGAACTTCTCGACGACGGCATTCCCCGCCTGATGCGGCGATACCCCGGCCTCGTCGTATTGGTCGGGGCCGGCCTGCCGGGCAAGCTCTATTGTGCCCGCGTCAAGGTATTGGGCGGCGTCGCGATCGACCTCGGCAGCATGATGGACCTGTGGGCCGGCCTCAAGACGCGCGAGAACCCCGTCTTCGTCGACCTGCGCACGCCGCTGGGCAGCCAGCCCGTGCAGACGCAGCCCTTGAGCTTCGACATGGCGGGACCGGCTCACCGCGGCTTCATCGAGGATGTGCTGCACCTGCACCACCTCGACGAAGCCCGGTTCTGCAAGCCGCTCCCACGGGAGGATGCGACCTTCTTCAAGGCGCTGCTGCCGGCCTGTGGCGACGACCGCTCCCTCGCCCTCGTCCGGTTCACCGAGGCGGCGGTCCGCGAGGCCGAGATCTGCCGGCAGGTCGCCGACAGTGCCTTCGACGGGATGGCGGCCGTCGGCTCCGTCCTGCACGTCGCCTCGGGCTGGGGGCGCCTGACGCGGGCGCTGGCGCAATGGCTGCCGCAGGGTCGGCTGTCGGTATCGGACGAACGGGCGGACGCACGCGCGTGGCAGGCGCGCCTGTTCGGGACGACCGACGTGCCCTGGCCGCCGCCTGCGGAGGGGCAAAAGCACGATCTGATCGTTGCCGGACCGATCGTTCCGGGCACCTGGACGGCTGAGGCGTGGCTCGACACCCGGCTGGCGACGCTGCACGGGCTTCTCACGCCGCGTGGGATCCTGACCTTCGGCCTTCCCTCCGGCCGGGAGAACGCGATGCTGGTGGAGGCGGCCCTGCGTCGGCTGCGTCCGGAGGCGCCGCCGACTTGGGCGCGCCTCTCCAGCGCGCCTCGGGGAAGCGACGATCTCTACCTCGTCGGCGGACCGGACCGGGACGTGACGGCGTTGCGGGTCGGGTTACCGCCGATGGGCGGCTTCGAGAGCGCGACGATCCTTGCGAACGGGGACACGGCCTTCGCGGGATGGGCGGCCGCGCCCGGCGATCGAATCGCGCGGCTCACGGTCGCTGTCGACGCTCGCCCCGTCCCTGGGCTGCGCCCGGCGATGGCGCCGCCGGCCCTCGGCTCCGGACCGGGCGCGCCGGTCGGCTGGCGCTTCAGCCTGCCCACGACGACGCCTCCGAATGCGATCGTCCGGCTTCGTATCGAAGGCGGTTCGGGCCTTGCCGGATATTGCTACGCGACAGCCTCGGGGCAGTTCCTCACCTGATACGGTCCGGACGGTCGTTGACCCGTGGCCTTCGGTCGTGGCGACCGGATGCCGTGTCGATCGAGCCGACCGCATGTCACCCGAAGACCGGGCGAAGATTGGCGAAATCCTGGTTGTCGCGGGTCTTCAAGCCGGCCCAGACATCCATCATGCTGCCGACGTCGATGGCGATGCCGCCGAGCTGCCTGACGCGCCCGCAATAGATCTTGCCCAGGATGCCGGCGCCGACGAGCACCAAAAGGCCGGGCGCCCGTGCCAGCAGGTCGGGGATCTCGCGTTCCATCAGTTCCGGGTAGCGTTCGTTGAGATGCGCGTCGGCGCTGACCAATGCGGCCTTCTCGGCCTCGGGCAGGTCCGAATAGGCCATCTCCGGGGGCACGGGCAGCCATGCGACGCCGCGCACGCCGTAGAGGGCGGGCAGGACCTGCCCGAGGTCGCGCGGCCCGATGACGCCGACGTACGGCAGGCCCGCCAGCAGCGCGGGATAGAGGCTTGCCCGCCGGAGCCCGAAATGGACCCCGGCGTGGCAGAGCAGCGTGGAGGGCGTGACGAAATCCTCGCGCGGCAACAGGGCGGCCACGCGACCGAACTCGCAGTCGACGTCCGGCTCCGCTTTGGGGATGCCCACGACGTCCGCCTCCCGGCAGGCGATCTTCAGGTCGCGGCGAAGCCGTGCCACCGCCTCGTCCGTAAACCCGGCGTGACCGAACCAGACCCGCCAGATATCGGCGAGCAGCCGCGGCGGGACGTGGTCCGGATAGCCGATCACGCGTCCCTCGCCGTCGCCGAGGCGCAGGAGCGACAGCGGCGTCCGTGCGTCGACCGCTCGCCGCACGACGGCACTCACCTCCTCCACCGCGAGGCGGCGCATATCGCGCGTCTCGAATGGAGGCCTGCGCAGGTTTTTGATGCCGGGACGGAAGGCGCGGCCGGGGACGCGCTTCAGGGCGAGGCAGGCGTGACCGTATGTGGCGGAATCCGGGGCGGCACCGGGCTCGAGCGGCCGGATTCCGACCTCGTAGACATTCAGAAAATCTCTGGCCGCGCCAGCGAAGTAATGGCTGTTGTGAACTCCGAAATTCTGCTGGTAGACGAGCCAGATCGCCTCGGTCTGGACGCGCTTGAGCGTGTGGAGCATCTCGTCCCGCAGCGGGATCGGCGTCTCGCCGAGGGAGCAATGGGCGAGGAAGGCCGTGCGCGGGGCCGTCTCCGGGAACAGCTTGGGCAATTCCGAGACCGGCAGCGTCACCGCGCCCGCCTCCGGCAGCGTTCCGTCCCCCGTCACCGCGATGCCGTTGCTGCGCAGGTACCAGCGCTGCAGGCTACGCATCGGCTCGATGTCGAGAAGGACGTAGCGCCCGCCGAACCCCAATCGGCGGGCGAGCAGGCACAGGGCGCCGAACCCGGCGCCGAATTCGACGATCTGGTCGAAGGCGTCGATCCGGGTCTCCATCGCGGCCTCGAAGCGGGCCAGCAGATAGGCCTGCCGGATCTGGTTGGCGCTCGATGCCGGGTGCAGGCTCGAGGCCGCCGGGCGCCCGAGCGCACTCTCCTTCAGGGCCGGCCGCCATCGCAAACGCCAGTCGGGGAGGCTCTTGAGGGCGTCGAGCTGTCGCCGCGTGTCGGGTTGCTCGCCCACGAACATCGTCTGCATGACGACGGGCCAGCGGGTGAAGCCGTCGAGATCCTCCTCCAGGATGCAGCGCGCGACTTCACGGGCCCGACGGCCCCAGACTGGATGGGTGGCCGCCGACTCGGCTGGTTCGATCGCTCCGTCGATGACCGCACGGGCGGCCTGCATCAGCGCGGCCCGGCCTTCCTCGGCCGTCGTGGAAGCCATCGTCACGGCAGCGCCCCTTCCAGGCTGTGCCAGGTTTCGGCGATGGCCCTATGATAGGCGGGAACGAAGTGGAGCGGGCTCAGTCCCCAGCGGTGCTCCGGGTCCGCGAGGCACAGCTCCGGCGGCGCCTCGAGCACCTGGGTCCCGGGAAAGACCGCCAGGAACCGGTCCTGAAGCCGCCCGAGCAGGGCATCATGGTCGGCAGCCCGGACGATCGGCTGCCCGGGCAGGATCGCGAGCGCGGCCGGCAGGACCGCCGTGCCCTGCGCCCGTCTCGCCCAGCGAAAGCGGTGCAGCACGATGCGGCAGGCGGGCAGCGACGTGGCGAGCGCCGCGAAGCGGGCCAGGCCCGCCTCCCAGAGGTCCCAGGCTTCCGCCGACAGGCGCGGGACCCGGCGCGCACCGGCCAGCGCCGGGGTCTCCAGGAGCCCGCTTTCCACGAGATCGAGACTCGCGTTGAGGATGAGGCCGCTCGGGAGCACGAGGAGATCGAAGCGCTCTTCGGCGAGATCGAGCAGGAGCACGTCCGGCCGCGCCTCGGCGAGCGCGTGCGGCACCGTCTTGCAGAGTTCCGCCCTCAGCCAGTGCCGCACGGCCGCTGGCCGATCGAGCCGCTCGACGATTCCGGGATCGATCCCGGGGCAGCCGGGGAAGGGGGCGGTCAGGCTTGCCAGCGAGATGCGCGCGTAGTTCGCCGCCAAGGATCGGAGCGGACGGCCTCCCGTCAGCAAGGCCTCCCGCGTGACGCAGCTTGCGAGCATGGCGATCCGGGCGGGAGGTGCGCTCACGTCCCGGACGCCTCGCCCATCCACTGCGCCAACGCGTGCGGCCCGGCCGCGTAGGGGTCGCGAAAGCGCGCCCTCAGGTCGGGCCGCTCGCGGTAGAGCCGCCGGTGCGTGATCGGGATCGGCGTCCCGTCTGCATAGGAGCCGTAGGCCCACCAACCCTCGGGAAGCATCGCGACCGCGTTGCAGGTGAGTCGCCGTTCGTACCACTTCGTCAACTCGAACAGGGCGGGCTGGTCGCGTCCGTTGCGTTCCAGCATGAGCCGGCCGGCGGTTCCGAGCTTCGTGAAGTGGAAGAAGCGCAGCGGCCGGCCGGCAGCGCGGATCGTCCCGTCGGGATCGACCTCGATCCGCCGATGCGCGACGTTCCAGGAGGCGACGTTGAAGCCTTCGTCGCGCAGGATGTGGACGCCGTCGAACAGGGCCGGAACGTGGTCGCACCAACGCTGATCGGTGAACAGCCCGGCGGGGATGTCGTCGCGGCAGAAGGCGAGGAGCCGGGCGCGCCACCACCGTGCGAAGCGGCGGCCCTCCCCGGTGCCGGCGACGGCGATGAAACCCAGGTTGTAGATGCCGTGCTTCAGGGCACCGATCTCGTTATCGAGCACCCCTTGCTCCGTCTCCTCCGGCCGTAGCAGGTGCGGCGTCAGGACGACGCTGTGGCGCTCGAGCAGCGCCTCGACCGGGCGCAGGCTGGAAAACAGGGCGATGTCGGGATCGAGGTAGACGACCTTCCTTGCTCCTTCCTCCAGAAGGAGCGCGAGCATCGCGCCCTTCACCGCGGTGCATAGTTCCACCACGTCGTGGCCGAAGCGCCAGGCGGCGAGATCGGGAATGCCCAACTCGGGCAGGCGCACGATGCGGTCGAACGGCTCGTTCGCCGGATCGAAGGCGAAGCCCGGGGGCTCCTCGTCCGGCAGGCAGAGGGTGACGTGCCAATCCGGATGATGGCGCCGCAGGGTCTCGGCCAGGACCCTCGCTCGATCGAGGTAGGCGAAGGTCGCGCTGGTGAAGCAATGCACCTCAGCCATGGACCGTCCCGTTGGCCGCCAACCAGTCCAGCGCCCCTCGCCCCGGCTTCAACCTGCCCTTCGCCCGCGGACGCGCCACCAACTCGCCGATCCGGTCGCCTGCGAACAGCGCCTTCAGGTCGTCCTCGTCCGCGAGCGCGCAGCCCTGTTCGGGCGCGTGGGCAGCGAGCGCCGGCCAGACGTTGCCCGCCGCCTTCCTGGCCACCACGAAGGCGCCGCCGGCCAGCGCCTCGTGAAGCGTGAAGGAGAACGTCTCCCGGCACAGGGACCAGACGACGACGACGTCGATCTCGTGCTCCTCGATCGCACGGGCCATGGCGTCACGATCCTCGGCCTTCACCGCGACAGGGATGGCGTGGAGATTGGCCGGCGACGGAAGTCCGTCGGGCATGCCGAATTGGAAGAACGCGTAACGCCCATCGGCGGCGTGACGCTCGACAAGCGCTTGGAAGGTCGCCCATCCCTTCAGGAAGATGCGGGTCCCGAGAAAGGCGACCCGGATCGGCCGTGGCACCGGTCCCGGGGCGTTGCGCAAGACGTGAACGGGCGCGTCCAGGTCCAGCCGGGCCAGGGGCGTCACCACGGCGCGGGCATGGTCGAACCCCTGACCTCGCCAGAGCTCCAACGCCGTCTCCGAGGGGGCGAGCACCACCGGCAGGGTTTCCCTGAAGAAGGTCCGCATCCGCCTGAGGTGATCGGCTCGCTCCTCGCCGTAGCAGCAGATCGCGCAGGCGGGAGAATCGACGGGCGGCGCCCGGCAGAACGCGATGTCGTTCCTCATCAGGGCGTAGTTGGTACAGAGCGTGAAGTAATCGTGCAGCCAGACCAATGGCGGTGCCGATCCGGCGGCCGCGACGAGGGCCTGGACATGCTCCGGTGCGTGGCCGGCAAGGTGGTGAACGATCACCTGCACGACCCGGCCGCCCGTCCGGCAATCGGCGATGGCCTGCAGCAGATCCGCGACGGACGCCGTTCCGGCCGGCTCGCCATCGATGAAGAGCTGCACGATCGCTTCGTCCGACGCTGCCGGATCCGCCAGGATCGGAATGATCCGGAGTGGCCAGACGTGCAGGTGGCGCCAGCCCGCCGCGCGGAAGCCGGCGAACTCGTCCTCGATGACGTTCTTCACGCCGCCGAGCGAGCGTGTGAAGTCGTCGTGGCTGAGCACCACGGCCACTCCGGCCGGCTCGTCGGCGCCGACCAAGGCCCGGGCGAGATCCCGGGCATTGATCGATGTCGGATTCTGCACCGGTCCGATCCGGGCGGCACGCTCCCGGCCGGAGCGCGCCTGATCGAGCTGCGTGCGCCACGGGATAAGCGACTTGCGCGGCAGCATGTCCCTGTGAACGCCGTCGCGGAGGTAATGCAGGAGCGGGTTCACGTCCGTCGCCGCCACCTCCGGATAGGAGGTCAGGTAAAACCCGACGTCGAAGCCCGGCCCGGGATTCAAGCCCTCGCGCCATCCCCAGACCAGAAAGTGCAGGAAGGCATCGCCGCCAGCGGGCGACAGATCCGGCGCCTGCGACAGGTAGTGCGCTTCGTCGAAATGCCCTTCGGTCAGCACCCGCGCTTCGCCTATCTGCTCGTCGCTGGGACGAACGGGCAGCCAGCCGGGCGTGTCCGGAGTTGCCGGACGGAACTCCCGCCCCTTCGGGCGTCGGCGTGCCAAGCGACCGGCCCAAGCGCCCCAGCGCAGATAGTGCAGCAGCGGGCTGATGTCGGTGCCCGCGACATCCGGATAGGTCTCGCAGTAGAACGCATCGTCGAAGCCGTCGGTCGCCTGGGGACGTAGGCCCTGCCGCCAACCCCACAGGAGGTAATGCAACAGGGCATCGCCCCCCGTCGGATCGAGATCGGGACACAAAGCCCGATAGGCGGTTTCGTCGAAGTGGCCGGCCACCAGCCTGCGCACCTCGCTCATCGTCGAGTCCGTCGGGAGTAGGAACGCCCAGGACGGGATGACGGCTCCGGGCTCGTAGAACCGTTGCTCGAGCCGGTTGGAGCGCGGAAGATATCCGGCCCAGGCGCCGTGACGAAGATAGTGCACGAGCGGATTGACGTTCTCGGCCAAAAGGTTGGGATACAGATCCAAATAAAATTTGGTGTCGAAGGCAGCGCTCGGGCTGAGACCTTGACGCCAGCCATGCATGAGGAAGTGCAAAACCGGGTCGCCGCCGGATGCGCTCAAATCGGTCTGGTAGGTTCGATAATGACCTGCATCGAAATGCGGCACGATCAGATCGTAATCGTCGCGGCGCCGGGGGCCATCAGTGACCGAGATGCTCATGCCGGGTGGTGTTTTTGCTTTGCTGGACCAAGATACGGCGGCGCAGAGACAGCTCGCAGGGAGGCGGAACCCCCCCTCTCGCGCTCGGCTCGCGGCTGGTGATCGTCGGTGCTGGTAGCGCAAAGCCGCCCATTGCGGTAGCCGGTCGTGGCCTGTCTCGGTGTGGGAACGCCGCGGACGGGAGGCGAACGACACCGGAGAAGCACTTGGCGACCGTCATGCCGGCATCCGCCATCCCGTCTGCCGTCGAGGACCGAGACGCCGCCGGGCGGCGTACGGCCGTGCTGGTGCTCGGTATGCACCGTAGCGGCACCTCCGTCCTGACAGACCTGCTCGCGCGGCTCGGTGCGGTGCCGCCCACGGATCCGAACCCGCCCGCACCCGACAATCCGAGGGGGTATTGGGAGCCGGCAGGTCTCGTGCGTCTCCACGACCAGATGCTGTCGGCGGCCGACAGCGCCTGGCTCGATACCCGTCCGCTCGATCTCTCCGCGATGGGGGCCGAACGAGTTCGAACCTTCACCGGCCACCTTCTGGCCGCGCTGGACAGGAGCTTCGGGACGGCCGGGCTGTTCGTCCTCAAGGATCCGCGCATCTGTCGGTTCGTGCCCTTCTACCGCGCCCTGTTCGAGGTCATGGGAATCGACCCGAAGGTCGTGCTGTCGTTGCGCGCTCCGGCCGACGTGGCGGCGTCGCTGTTCACGCGCAACCAGATTTCGGCCGATTACGCCGGCGTGCTCTGGGCCCACCACCTGCTCGACGTCGAGCGGCACACGCGGGATCTGCCGCGGATCGTCGTCTCCTACGAGACCCTGGTTTCGGATTGGCGGCCGACCGCGCGACGCCTCGCCGAGTTCATGGCGGCCGGGACGCGGGCCGTCGATCTCGCGTGGGTCGAATCCCCCTTCGAGGCCGCGCTGCATCATCACCGAACGGCTGCCTACGACGTCTTCAGCCCGCCGCTCGGCGCGCTGCTTCTGGAGATCCACGCGGTCCTGAGCAGGTCGTGCGAGGACCGCATCGATGGGGCCCGTCTCGATGCGTTGGCCGAGCGACTGGCCGTCATCTCGGAGCGGCAGGCCGATCTTTTCAGCGTCGAGTTCTGCTTCCAGCGGCTGACGTCGCCCTACGACGCGGTCAAAGCACCCGATCCCCTGCGCGAGCGTCGGCTCTTGGCGGCGGCACTCGAACGCCTGCACCGGGCCGAGCCGCGCCACCACGCGGAGCCGGCGCCCCGATGACGATCGGGATGTTCGTCGCTGGGGTGCAGAAATGTGGAACGACCAGCTTGTTCCGCTACCTCGCCGCCCATCGCGACCTGCAAGCTCCGCGCCGCAAGGAGCTCCACCTCTTCGACGACGAGACGCGCGACTGGAGCCTTCGCCACCACCGCCTTCACGACGAGGCTTTCGAGGGCGAGGCTCTGGGTCGCATCCGCTTCGATGCGACACCGATCTACGTGTTTTGGCCTCCCGCCCTCGATCGCATCAGGGCCTACAATTCGGAAGCGCGGCTGATCCTCATCTTTCGAGACCCGATCGAGCGAGCCTATTCCCACTGGAGTATGGAGGTACGCCGCGGGACCGAGGACCTGTCGTTTTCGGCCAGCATCCGGGAGGGTCGGGCTCGCCTGCCCGCCGACGATCCGTGCCACGGTTCCTGGCGTGACAAAAGCTTCGTCGAACGGGGGTTCTATGGAAGGCAACTCGCCCGCGTCCTGTCGCATTTTCCAGCGCAACAAGTCTTGGCACTGGCCTCCGAGGATCTTCTGCACCGCCATCGAGCCGTCCTGGACCGGATCGCCGCATTCATGGGGATCGCTCCATTTCCGATGCTCGATCCCGTCGTTGAGCATCTGACGCCACCCGCGCCGCCCCTCGCGCCTGTGACGAGCGACGACCACGACCATCTGCGTGGGCTCTATGCTGCGGATCTCGCCCGTTTCGCGAAGCTCTCCGGCCTTGACATCTCGGGCTGGCGCGCGACGCGGTCGTACGGCGCTTGACCGCGAGCAGACCGGAACCGACACGGGCATATCGCAAACTCGGATCTGAGACGCAGAACGATTTCTTTCGTCCGAGACTCCGTTTCATGACCCGCGTAGCGCGGCTCCGGGCCATGGGTCGCCCTCTTAGCAGCCGTGAGGATCGTGCCCGAACCACCGCCCTTTTGGACCTTCACGCCGCAAGACGGCGAGTCGTGAAACGGGGTCTCGGAGCCGAGAACAGGCTTTCCGAGGCCAAGGCAGGCTTTCCGAGGCCAAGTACAGCCGATATGCGCGGAGCTTGGCAGTGCGTGGGTCGCAGATCGCGAGGCTACGAAGCAGTTCGCTGAGTCGCAGATACGGTTGCAGGACGGTCGGCACACGTCGCAGGAAATGGAGGATTCGCCCACGCAGGGACGACATTCCGGATCGTGCCCACTCCGCTCCTTCGGTGCCCGGGTGGGCGACCTGTGTAGCAGCGGTGTGAAGCAACAGGGTCACGCCGCAGGGCGACGGCGCGAGACGCTGAATGATCTGAAAGGCTGAGTTCTGACAGTGGCTGGGGGACGAGGATTCGAACCTCGACTAGAGGAGTCAGAGTCCCCCCTGCCCTATTGAAATAACTACACTTTTTCTCCGAACATGGGGAAAAGTGACCATGCAATATCAAAGGGTTAGAACGGGAAACCCGACCGATTTTGGGTCGGCAAAGGTCTCTAAAACGAAGAACGCCGTCGCGGGGGTGAAGGCCCGCAACGGCGCTGATCGGAAAGGCTCTGGCAAAAGAACCGAGGCGAATTATACCGCTCAGCGGCCCGCACTGGCAAGGCGCCTCGTCGCGCTGATCGACCGCGACGGCACGGTGACCGGCCTCTTCCGCCGACCCGACGAGGTGCGTGCTTTCCTTCAGGGAGGCTATGCATGATGGCAGCCTTAACCCGCGCTGCTCAGCGCCGTCTCAAGCGGCTGACGGCCGAGAACGAGACGAGCATCCTCGCCGACGCGCGCTTCTTCGAGCGCCGGCCAGATCGGAACCACCGCATCCGGCTCGCATCGCGCGCCGAGGTCGAGATGATCAGGCTCCTGCATCCCGACAACGTCATCACGCCGGGAATGCGCTGGTACACGTCCGTTCGGCAGATCCGGACAGGGGTGCGCGTCAGGGTCTTCACGATCGGTCTCGCAGACCTCGACTGCGACGAGACCGAGGAGGTTTGCCGGTCGGTCTACGAGCGTGGCCGCAGCACCCGCGAGGTGGAGATCGAGCAGTCCCTGCGCCTGGCGATGGAGGCGCGGTCATGACCGAGCGCCTCGAAGCCGCCCTCTACCTCGTTAGCCGCGGTGGGCGGGTGTTCCCCCTTCATGGCATCCGCTCGGCGCCCGATGGCCGCCTCGTCTGCACCTGCGGCAAGGCCGATTGCACGGACGCCGGCAAGCACCCCATGGCGAAGTTGGCCCCGCGGGGGCTGACGAACGCGACGAACGAGGAAAAGATCGTCCGGCGCTGGTTCACCTGCGAGCCGCTCGCCAACATCGGCTTGGTGACGGGGCCGACCATCGTTCTCGACGTGGATCCGCGCCACGGTGGCGACGAGAGCCTGCGGGCCCTGGAGGCCGAGCACGGGGCGTTGCCCGAGACGTGCCGCTCGATCACGGGCGGCGGTGGCGAGCACATCTTCTTCCGGCCCCCGGCTGGGGTGAAGATCGGCAACAGCGTCGGGGACAAGGGCGGCCTCGCTCCCGGCCTCGATATTCGGAGTGCGGGCGGCTACATCGTCGCCCCGCCGAGCCTGCACGTCTCCGGACGGTCCTACGCCTGGTCGGTGGACCATCACCCTGACGACGTCCCGCCGGCACCGATGCCGGACTGGATGGTGCGGGCGCTTGGGCAGCCCGGAGCCGGCACGTCGCGGAATCCGGCCGAATGGCGCCGGCTCGTCGCCGACGGTGTTGCCGAAGGCGGGCGTGACGTCGCCGTGACCCGCCTCGCCGGCCACCTGATGCGCCGGTACGTCGACCCGGGCGTGGTGCACGAGCTCCTGCAGGCCTGGAATGAGGCGCGCTGCCAGCCGCCGCTGAACCCCGCGCAGGTGACGAAGGCGGTCGGCTCCATCGCCCGGAAGGAACTCCGGCGCAGGGAGGCTCAGCATGGCAGCCGGGCTTGAGGACATCCTGAGTCTGGCGGAGTTCAGCCAGCACCGTGGCGCCCGCGGCGGCAACGGCGACCTCCTCACCGAGGACCACGCGGCGCGGACCTTCGCCGAGCGCTATGCCGGCGAGCTGCTGTTCTGCCACGACACCGGCAAATGGCACGAGTGGACCGGCGCGGCCTGGGTGCCAAACCGCCAGGGGAAGGCCTTCCAGTGGGCTCGCGAGCTTGCCCGCGAGTTGTGCGCCGACGAAGACCCGAAGACCCGGTACATCGCCTCAAAGGTCAGTTTCGCCGGTGGCGTCGAGAAGTTCTGCCGATCCGATCCGGTCTTCGCGACGACGATCGACGGCTGGGACCGCGATCCGTGGGTGCTGGGCACGCCCGGCGGGACGGTGGACCTGCGCACCGGCCAGTTGCGCGAGGCCCGGCGCGAGGACCGCATTACGAAGCTGACGGCGGTGACGCCGGCCGAGACGCCGGATTGCCCGACCTGGCTCCAGTTCCTGCAGGACGTGACCCAGGGCGATGCCGGCTACATCCGGTTCATCCAGCAATGGGCCGGGTACTGCCTGACCGGCGACACCAGCGAGCAGGCCTTGTGCTTCGCCTTCGGTGGCGGCGGTAACGGCAAGGGCGTGCTGATCCACGTCCTGGCCGGGATCCTGAAGGACTACGCCCTCAACGCCGCCATGGAGACCTTCACGGCGGCCAAGCACGACCGCCATCCCACCGAGATCGCTGCCCTTCGCGGGGCCCGCCTGGTCACGGCCTCGGAGACTGAGCAGGGCCGCCAATGGGCCGAGAGCCGGATCAAGCAGCTCACCGGCGGTGACGTCATGCGGGCGCGCTACATGCGCCAGGACGAGTTCGAGTTCATGCCGGTGCTCAAGCTCCTCATCATCGGCAACAACAAGCCCGGGCTCTCCAGCGTCGACGACGCCGCCAAGCGCCGGTTCAACCTGCTGCCCTTCCTGTTCAAGCCGGCGGTGCCCGATCCGAGGCTGGAGGAGAAGCTGCAGGCCGAATGGCCGGCGATCCTGCGCTGGATGATCGACGGGTGCCTCGACTGGCAGGCCAACCGCCTCGTGCGGCCCGACGTCGTGAAGGACGCCACCGACGAGTACTTCACGGCGCAGGATACCTTCAGCCAGTGGCTGGATGATCGGTGCATCGTGGACAAGGCGAACCCCTATCGGAAGGCCACGACCTCCGAGCTGTTCGCTTCGTGGACCGATTACGCGCGATCCAACAACGAGATGCCGGGCACTCAGACCAGCTTCGGCGACCGGATGGATAAGCTCGGGTTCAAGAAGAACAAGAACGTGCCAACCGGTGTCGGGGGCCGCGCTCGTGGCTTCGAGGGCGTCGAGGTCCGGCCACGCCCATCACATGAGGCTGAGTGAGATGAGGCGGGTTGAGGCGGGTTCGCCGTACTGCACGCACACGCGCACGGGCGCGAATAGTGAGGTAACCGGAAGGGGCGCCTCAACCCGCCTCACTGGATACTATGATGCTTTGAGCTCAATCAGCTTTCGGCCGATGTTGTACAAGCGCTTGTCATCTTCATGCGCGCACCTCGCTAAGTTGGCCTGCTTATGGCTGTCTCGCTGGCCTAAATTAAACGCCTCGATGACGTGTCCCATTTCCTTATGGTCGCCTTTACTCAAGGCTTCCTTCAGTTCGGTGCGGCCTTTCACGGCTTCGCCTTGGTTCAGGCTCCAATTCAAGTCCTCTTTAACTGATTTCCAGTTTGCGGACATTTTTCCCTCCCTTGCCCCAGAGGAGCAAGCAAGATGATACGCTCCTTTTCCATCGCGTCGAGCTGCATCAGGTTTTGGAAAGCCCGCGAGGCCAAGCCATGACTGAGGTTGAGCGACAGGCGGTGCAGCAACGGCACCTTCCAACACCGAGGGTTATGCACAGCACTCCCTGCTGCCTGATCCCCTTCGACCGCCGCGAGGGACTGTCCCTGGCCCAGGCCGCCAAGATTGCCGGCAAGTCGGTCGACACCGTCCGCCTCTGGTGCCTGAACCACGACATCGGGCGCCGCGTCGGTGGTGGCTCGTGGGTCGTGAGCCGCGTCGCCCTGACGATGTTCCTCGATGACGACCGGCGCGCGCTGAAGGCCTATCTCGCCGGTAGCCGGACGGAGCAAAACGTAGCCCCGTACTTCCACCGTCTCGGCCTCGATGGCCTGCTGAGGGACTGGGCGAGATCAGCCTGAAACCTCCGAAGATCCCGAAGCCGTCGGTGGTCCCGGACGGCTCTGATCGGGCATCCTCTGCACACCTTAAAGCCCCCACCCGAGGAGCCAGTCGTGCAGACCGCCGCCCGTTCCATGACATTCCCCGAGTTCCTGCGGTTCCGGGCCGAGCGCGGTGTCGCCGATGCCGTTCTGGAAGCGGCTCGCAAGCGTCGCACGTCGGCCTCCGAGTACCTGCGCCATGCCCTCCGTACTCAGCTCGTGAGCGATGGCGTCGATCTCCCACCGCTGGAGCTTGCAGCCAACCGCAACGTCGCCTGATCCGCATCGAAGGAGAGCTCCACCATGGCCAAAGCCAAGTCCATCCCGACGAGCACTACTCCGGAGACCGAACTCACCGGCCTCATCACCACCCGCACCAACCTGCAGGCACGTCAGTCCGCCCTGGCCACCGAGGTCGAGCAGGCTGTCGCCACCCGCCGCCGGCTGCTGATCGAAGACGGTGACACCGCCGCCATCGCCGAGGCCGAGCGCGCCTGCCGCGAGATCGAGGGCACGGCCTACGGCGTCACCGATGCTCTCACGGAGATCGAGCGCCGCATTGCCGAGACGGAAGCCCGGATCGAGGTGGCGCGGGTCGATGCCGAGCGCGAGCATGTCGCCGGTGGCCTGGAGCAGAACGCCAGCGAGATCGAGGCCGCGGCCGCCAACCTAGCCAAATCCCTCGCCGCCGTCGCCAAGGCGCGCAGCATGCTCGTCATCACCATCAGCGGTGCGGCGGCCGGCCAGTTCGACCCCGCATGTGGCACAGCGAGCCCGGTCAACGTCGCCAACGCCCTCGTCCTGCAGGGCCTCATCCATGCCATGCCCGGGCTGGAGGTCCACGCCGAGGTGAATCCCTGGTCGATGTACGGCATGCGCCAGCCGGTCGAGGGGACGGACCCGGCTGCGACGGCCAGCGCCTTCGGCCAGCGCCTCCGCGAGGTCGCCGATCAGATCCGCAAGCAGGAGATCGGCCAGGAGCTTCCGGTCCACTACGACGCTCTGCCCGACTTCACCCCGGCCGGCGACGAGGTGCAGGTCTTCGTGATCTCCCCCTTCCAGTACATCGGCGCCGACCGCGTTCCAACGATGGTCACCTCGCCGAGCACGAACCTCCCGCGCCCGGTTGCCGAGCGTGCGATCGAGTTAAGCGTCGCTTCGGACCATCAGTCCCGTGAGTGGCAGGCCGCTCACCAGGATGCAGGCTCCCACGATGCCGTCCGCGGGCGTTTCGGCTGGGAGGACTGCGTCGACATCGAGTTCGATCTAGCGGCCTGGCGGCGAGCCGAGACCGAACGCCAGCGTAGCGCCTGGCTCACCGACCAGCGTCAAGTCGCCTGATCCGAGATCGCCGGGAGTTCTTCTCCTTCGCCCGGCGTAGGCACCCGCGGCAGGCGCGTGGCTCAGGCCATGGCCGCGGGCGCCACCCCCATTCAGACCGTCAGGGACCCTACGGCCCTGGATTGTATACGGGTGGTCGGGGCCCCCAGTGTTTCTAGCGCGAGAGGCTGAATTCTAGGTGCGCACGTCCAGCCCCGGCCCGGTATCCCGTCGGCAGTTCGCCAAGATGCTTGGCGTGACGGAGAGCGCCGTCCGCAGCGCCATAAAAGACAACCGTATTAATGTTTTGCCGGACGGCCAGATCGATCCGGTTGCGGCGCGGGCGTCCTGGGCAGGCAAGACAGACCCGTCCCGCAGCAGGGTGCGAACTACAGGCAAAGTGCGCACTCAGGGTGCGCAGGAGGGTGCGCACTCCAGTGCGCAGGTGAAGACCGAGAAGGATGCCCGCGAAGCCATCACTCTGATTGCCCGCATCCTGTCCGAGGAGGGCATGCAGGACGACGGCAAGGGCGTCGACTTCGGCAAGGTCCGCACCGCCGAGTTGATTCTGAAGGCGCGTCAGCGCGAACTCGATCAGGCTGAACAGGCCGGCAAGCTCGTCGACCGCGCCCTGGCCGAGAAACTTTTCTTCGACACCGCCCGCGAGAACCGCGACGCTTGGCAATCCTGGCCGGGCCGGATCGCCATCACGATGGCCGACGAGCTCAACGTGGACGCCCGAGCCCTCACCACCATCCTCACCACCTACGTTCGTCAGCACCTCGTCGAGATGGGTGAGCCCGAGGCGGGACCCCTTCGACAGTAGTTGGACGAATGGGCCTATTCACCGACACGCTGTCGGTGAAAATGAAGGTAGAGACGCGCGAACCCGTCTCAGAGCTTGGCCGATCAGGGGCGAGGGGCGAGGGTGGGTGGCCGTGGTTGCAGTGCCTCCCGAAGGATGCTGAAATCTGGCCCGGATCTGCCATATGGCCCCCGACCATTCCAGATTTGGATTGCAAATCGGCTGATTCAGCGCGGCGTATAGCTCCGCACCTGTCGGGATCGCCATGGCCAAACTTGTCTTCACTCGCCTGCAGGACCACCCGCGCGAGACCTACTTCGCGACGAGTGGATTGCTGATCGTTGGCCGGATCGATTGCATCTCGGCTGGCCCTGCTGCTGACGAACAGTGGATGTGGGGCATGCAACTCAACATCGGCGCAACGCCTTTCCGCCGAGGCGCGACTGTCGGATCCCGCAATGAGGCATCGGCCGCTCTGGCGATCGCCTGGAGCGATTGGAAGCTCTGGGCAGGGCTGCAAGATATCGAGGTCGCGGAGCCAGTGGCTCCTGCCGTGGAGGCGGCACCGTCTCTGGCAGGGCTACCGCATCTTTGACAGGAGATCCTGCCGCACGATGACGACGCGATCGCGGCTCACTGAGAGTTGCATTAAGGACTCGCGGTCATTTTAAGCGCAGGCCATGTACCGCCATTTCCTCCGGTACATTCTCGGCCGCCTCCTGGCGTGCGAGAAGGCGCCTGAAACCGACGGGTGGATAGTCGCAGGCGTCAGCGCCGACATTACACGACCGGCTGGTGTCCGGCAGGCAAGCATGCGCGTGGCCATAGAGGTGGCGGGTTTCTCGCCAGAACCCCGGCCAGGACCGGTGCGGATAGCGTGAGAGGAAGAACCGCCATGGCCGGCCCTCGGCATCCCGGACAGTGATGCGAGCGCTCTCCACGGGCGGATCGGCCCACGGAAGGTCGAGCACGCGGTTGCCACGCATGAGGCGCTTGATGCCGTTTAGGCGGGCGAACACGGCGGCACAATGCTCACGGCTGGCGCCGACTGCGAAGTCACCGAGGTGCCAGAACTCGTCAGATGCTCCAATGACCGCGTTCCAGCGATCGATCAGCGCCTCGTCATGCCCCTCGACGGAGCCGAAAGCATTCCGGCGCCGGTGCACGAGAGGCGCATCGCCAAAGTGCGTGTCGGCCGTGAAGAAGGTTGCCATGCGGCCTATGGGGCAGATGCGCTTACTGCGAGCAAAAGACGGTGGTGCCGTCGATTACGGAGATGGCATAGCCCTCGGGACCGTCGGCAAGTCGGCGTGATCACGCCCTACGTCCTTACGCAAGCGCGGCTTCGAAAAGCATTAAGCGCTCCTATATATAGCCGATCATATAGCCGATTCAGAAAGATCTAAACTACCACAATTTTGGTAATGGCTCTCGGAATGCAATCTTATAAGCCTAATTTGTTATTATTATTTACAAACAATCAAATGTATCATACGCAATCAATTTAGATTATGACATTTTATTCAGTTTCGCTATATGTGGACCGGGAAATCCACACGAGGGGGATTCGCAAATGGTTACAACTTATAATTCAAATATTCTTACAGACAGAGTCAACAGTTATCTTCGCGTCGGGGTAAGCTATTTTATTGAAGCTTACACCGACCCTGAAACTGGCGATTTTTACAGTGAAACTGAATGGAAATATCTATACATAGATGAGTTTGGAGCTATAATTAAGTCTGCTATGAGTTTTGATTATGAAAATGTTACGACAAATGAGATTTTTGATTTTGATACAAACGTTGGCGTCGCTAAGAACCAACTTACTTTTACGGCCTTTAATAGTTTTAGTTCCGAAGGATTTACACTGCAATGGAATATTTTTGATGGCGGATTAGAAACGACTGCGCAAGCTATCGTAGGAACGATGACAGCTGATATTGCTTTCGGCGGTTTTGGGGATGACGTCATTGGTACATCAGATGGTGACGACTGGATCGACGCAGGGGATGGCAAAGACGTCGTAAGTACGGGGCTAGGTGCGGATACCCTGGATGGTGGCGCCGGCGCTGATCTTCTCGTGGGAGGTGACGGCGACGATACTTACTTGATCGACAACGCAGGAGACCGCGTTTATGAAGACATCAACATGGGTACCGATCTGGTCATGTCATCGGTCTCATTCGATCTAGGAATTCAATATATTGAGAATCTTACATTGACCGGGGCGATCATTATTAATGGCACCGGCAACAGTCTCGATAATCGACTGATTGGAAATGTAACAGCGAATATTTTGAGCGGCCTTGATGGAAACGATACATTAAATGGTGGCGGAGGGTCCGACACTTTGGTCGGGGGCATCGGAGACGACACTTACATTATTGATGGCGGCGACACGATCGCCGAATCAGCAAACGGTGGCACGGATACGGTGCAAAGTTCAAGCACAACTATACTAAATGCCAACATTGAAAATCTCGTTCTAACCGGCAATTCCTCCATCAACGGCACCGGCAACGCTTTAGATAACACCATAACTGGAAATGCTAGCGCGAATATCCTAAACGGCGGATCTGGCGCCGACCTTTTGAGCGGTCAGTCTGGTAGCGATCTTTACTATGTAGACAACGTTAAAGATCAAGTATTGGAAGCCGGCGGAGATGGTACAGATCGAGTTCTCACCAGTGTCAACTATATTCTTACAGCTGGCCAAGAAATTGAGCGAATCGATACTACAAACGCGGCGGGCCTTGGGGCAATCAATTTAACAGGTAACGATTTTGCCAACATGCTCGTCGGTAACGCAGGGGCTAATGTCCTCAATGGTTTGGGCGGTGCTGATACGATGGCCGGGGGTACAGGGTCCGACACCTATTACGTGGACAATGCAGGTGATATCGCTATCGAAGCCAATGGAGCCACCGGTATTGATCTCGTTTATACTTCAATTTCTTATTCACTCGCGGCTTCGGAGCTAGAAAACCTCATTCTCACTGGAACCGCGGATCTGAATGGATTCGGCAATAGTCTTGCCAACATCGTCACGGGCAATAGCGGTGCCAATCTCCTAAACGGATATGGTGGCGCCGACACAATGATCGGTGGATCAGGTTCCGATACCTACTTCGTCGACAACGTCGGTGACCGCGCCGTCGAGGTCAATGGAGCAATTGGCACTGATCTCGTCAATTCATCCGTGTCATACTCTCTAGCTGGCTCAGAGCTAGAGAATCTGCAGCTCACTGGAACTGCAAACGTCAACGCAACCGGCAACTCAATCGCCAACATTCTTACTGGCAATGGTGGGGCCAACGTCCTGAACGGTAGCCTTGGCGCCGACACCATGTCCGGTGGGGCGGGGTCCGACACCTACTACGTCGACAACGTCGGCGACCGCGCCCTGGAGGCCAACGGGGCCCCGGGCACCGATCTCGTCTACGCCTCGGTGTCGTACTCCCTGGCCGGAGCGGAACTGGAGGCCCTGGTCCTCACCGGCGCCGGCAACCTGAACGGGACCGGCAATTCCATCACCAACACGCTGACCGGCAACGGCGGCGCCAACGTCCTCGACGGCCAGGGCGGCAACGACCTCCTGACCGGCGGTGCCGGGGCGGACACCTTCGTGTTCAGGACGGCGCTGGGNACCGGCAACGGCGGCGCCAACGTCCTCGACGGCCAGGGCGGCAACGACCTCCTGACCGGCGGTGCCGGGGCGGACACCTTCGTGTTCAGGACGGCGCTGGGCCCGACCAACCTCGACCGGATCACGGACTTCTCGGTCATCGACGACACGGTGCAACTCGCGCGCAGCGTCTTCACGGCGCTGGGAGCCGGTGCCCTGGCCGAGGCGGCGTTCAAGGACCTCTCAACCGCTGCTGTCGATACTAGCGACCGCATCCTTTACGACAAGGCGACGGGGGCCCTGTCCTACGACGCTGACGGCAGCGGATCGGCCTTGGTCGCGATGCAATTCGCTACCATCGACACCAAGGCCGCGCTTACTCACCTCGATTTCCTCGTGTTGTAGGCGCTATGGCTTCATTTGGAAGGCGCCTGGGCAGAAGTGTCCGGCACCTTGCATCTGGCGAATATGGACGATTAACCCCGCCGGCCTGTGATTAGACCAGGCGGCGGGGCAGTCTCTCGTCCCCTGCCTCAATGCCATGGTAACCGGCTAGCCACGGCGAGGGCGTGAACCGCATACTATCCCGAGCAGCCCCTCACAGCCGCTGGGCCTCATGTCAGCATCCCCAGCCCTCAAGATCGAACCTGACACCCCGCAGGCATAGAGAAGTGTCTTCATCGGGATGAAACCGGGTGTGGTTCCTTACCCCGGTATGACGTTCGCGATGTGGCAAGCGATACATCCCCCGGCACTGGGTTTCCTCGCCAAGCACGCCGATGATGCGGCGGACTCAATTAGACGACGGAACAATTTTTCGAGGCTCCCCCCTCTCACGGCATGATCCGGGTCGACTTTTGTGGTGCCATGGTGCTCAGCGGCGAGTTGGTCACGACTTTCAAGATCAACGCAATCGCCTTTGAGAAAGCAACATACCTTTGCAGCAATTTAGTTTGGCCGGATGGAGCCAAAGCGGTTTGGCCGATCAAGAGTTGAACTCCGCTGCGTTGCCGACCAACGCGACCGAATATATAATCACCACCATCCAATTTTTGTAGCTATTAGATTGTTGGGTTTTCTCGTTATGATCCAAAACGATAAGTATTAGTCATCCAAAACTTAATTCTGAAATAAACATTCATTTTGAGCAACAATTAAAGAGCTAACTTTATAATTTTTTCGTCGGGAAATCACCGCGATCCCACAAAAAACAAAATAACCTCCCATTAGCCAAATGGGAAGAATGGGGGCGGAAGATGGCAACTTATGTCGATACATCGGGCATCAATTACTACATCTTGAACGACTTAAACAGCAACTATGTATCAGGTCTGGAGGGTAATGATACAGTAATTGGAAACATTGGTACCGACCGCATCTATGGCGGCTCTGGCAACGACTTACTGTTGGGCGAAGGTGGGAATGATTCTTTATATGCGGGCGATGGGGACGACAATTTGAGTCCGTTTGAATCGTTTCGTGCTGTAGCAGGATCAATCCCCAAGCCTGAGTCAAATTATGTAGATGGTGGATATGGCTTTGATACAGTCAACAGTTTTGAGTCATATAGCAATTTATCCAATTATTCTTATAGCTCCCTAGTAGATTTTGAATTGCATATTTTCAATATTACATATGTAAACAAACAAACTCTTGAGACAACGTTAAATCGGTCAGCTATATACAATGTGGAAGGCGTTGTTGGTACTGCTTACTCGGACATAATCAAGGGCGATTCGCACCGTAATGTTTTCTCACATGGAGCGTTCGTCGGCTCCACAGGTTCGGAAATCGTCGATGTCTACGATGGCCGTGGTGGGGCGGACCGCTACATCGCGGCGACGTTCCTGCCTTCGGGTTATGCCCCGCTTCCCACCGGAACTGCACCTGCCGGTGTCCAGGCCTCTTTCGAGATCGGGTACGGAGCCCGCGCTACGCAACTCGCCGCCATCTTCAATTTGCCGGCTGGGCAGTTAAAGCCCGACGACGGCGTCGCACTGTATATGGTCTGGAACGATGCGAACCAGAACGGCACCTTCGACTCGGGCGAGCTGCGCGAGGAACTTAACATCCTTACCGGCATCGAGGAGTATCAAGGCACAACCCTCGACGACAAGATCGCGGGGTCGGGCAGAGACGAGGTTTTCGTCAGCAGCCTCGGTAAGAATAGTATCGATGGCGGCGCCGGGCGTGATTTCGTTGATTACAGCGGGCTTGGAGCAGCACTGTTCCAAAATGGGCAATATCTTTCTATTGGACTAGCGACCTTTGACGGCATGCAATCCGGCGCACGCATGTTGAAAGCGGATGGTACGGCTGTTGTGGCGCCCTTATTCCAGGATACTTACGCTGGATTCACGATCGAAGGGGTGATTGGCTCGGAGTTCGCCGACGAGATCACGGTGTTTTCGTCGAGTTATGGCAATTCCCCTACTCCAGGAGCTAACACATACAACTACACTGTTTTCGCCAATGGCGGCAACGACGTCGTTCAAGGAAGCCTTGGCAATGACGTTCTCGATGGGGGTGCGGGAGACGACATCCTCGTGGGCGACACCTATTCGCCGGATGATGTCCTAGGCGATGTCTACTATCGGACAGTGGCCCGCGACATCCTCGTCGGCGGCGAGGGCAGGGATGTCCTGGACGGCAACGTAGGTTTCGACATCGCCTCCTACCGGGATGCCAAAACCTCGATCTCTGCCGACCTTCTACGCGGCGAGGGCAATGCGCCGGTCATCGACGGCGTAATCATCACCACAGCCGAGTCGATCGGCGATGTCCTCATCGATATCGAAGGCGTGGTGGGTTCGGCTTTCGACGACGTCATCCGCGGCGGCGAGGGAGCCAACGTCATTGAGGGTCGCGACGGCAGCGACCGGTTGATCGGTTGCGACGGTGCCGATGTGATCTGGGGCGAGGCGGACCCGAATTCGACGGTCCGCTTGGGAACGGGCGATCTGAAGCCGACCGCCGACACCAACCCCGACGTTTGCTGCGATCCGAGCAAGCCCGTCCAACCTCAGAACGCGGGGGCGACCTACGACGACCGTCTGGAAGGCGGCTGCGGCAACGACACCCTCTACGGCCAAGCTGGCCACGACGACCTTTTCGGCAACGAGGATGATGACCGCCTCGATGGCGGCGATGGGCAGGACTGTCTGGTGGGGGGCCTCGGCAATGATACCCTCGCTGGCGGCCGTGACACCGATGTCCTCGAAGGCGGTGATGGCAATGACAAACTCGACGGTGGCGCCGGGTTCGATCTGATCCTCGGGGGCGCAGGAACTGATACGGCGGACTACAGTGCATCTGGAACCGGCGTCACGATTTCCCTCGAACGCTGGTGGGAAAACCGCGGCGGCGACGCATCGTCAGACTATATCCAGTCGTTTCTCGAACTGATGACGCCGGCGGAAGGATGTTCGGTTGAAGCCGTCGCCAGCGCAGCCTTCCTGAGCCTGATCGGGAGCCTCGGCACCGACAACGCGACGACGTCAGCCTATACCTATCAATTGCCGGACGTCATCCTCGGCGTCGAATCGGTGAAAGGTTCCGCTTTCGCCGATCTCATCACCGGTGACGCCGGCGCCAACACGCTCGATGGCGCGGCTGGCGCGGACACCCTGAAGGGTGGCGGAGGCGCTGACACCTACTATGTCAATGACGTCGGTGATCAGGTGTTTGAAACGGCGGGTGGCGGCACTGATCGCGTCGTGATCAACATCAGCTACACGCTCGCAATGGGCCAGGAAATCGAGAGACTCGAGACCACGAGTGAAGCGGGTACGAGCGCCCTCAATCTTACCGGCAATGACTTTGCCAACACCTTGGTCGGCAATGCTGGAAGCAATGTCCTCAATGGCGGGGCAGGTGCCGACTTTCTCGTCGGCCGGGGCGGTGCGGATACCTATTACATCGACAATGCCGGCGACCGAGTGTCGGAGGCGGTCGGAGGTGGTAGTGATCGAGTCCTGACCAGCATCAATTATACACTCGCAGCAGGCCAAGAAATCGAACGGCTTGAAACAACGAGTGAAACCGGCACGGGGGCGATCAACCTTTCCGGCAACGAGTTCGCCAACACACTGATCGGCAACGCGGGGGCGAATGTCCTTAACGGCGGAGCCGGCGCCGATCTGCTTTATGGTCGGTCAGGCGCAGACGTGTACTACGTAGACAACGCGGGCGATCAGGTGTTTGAGACGGCCGGCGGAGGTAGCGACTGGGTTCTAACGAATGTCAGTTACACCCTGGCCGCGGGCCAGGAGATCGAACGAATCGACACGACGAGCCAGGTTGGAACAGGCGCAATCAATCTCACCGGCAACGTCTTTGCCAACACGGTCGTGGGCAATGCCGGCTCCAACGTTCTCAATGGCGGGGGCGGCGCTGACCTGCTCTACGGCCGCGGTGGAGCCGACACCTTCGTGTTCAACACGGCGTTGGGCGGCGGCAACATCGATCGGATTACTGATTATTCGGTGCCAGACGACGCGATCCAATTAGCCAGAAGCGTCTTCACGACGCTCGGCGCCGGAGCCCTGGCAGAGACCGCCTTCAAGGATCTCTCCACCGGCGCGGCAGATGCGAGCGATCGTATCCTCTACAATAAGGCAACTGGTGGGTTGTCCTACGATGCCGACGGCAGCGGCACGGCCTCCGCCGCCCTCCAATTCGCGATCATCGACACCAAGGCCGCGCTTACTCACCTCGATTTCCTCGTGGTGTGACGTAGGCCAGGGTCGTCAGGATGTTGCGATGAGATCCGACGGCTAAGCCCGTGCCGTCGGCATTTCGGCCACGTGCGTCGTGTAACGTGGGCTGCGCATCTCGAATTTCGTCGACACTGGGGGTTCGGTTGTCGAGATCAGCTCCGTTCGTTACAGCGCCTCCATGCCTAACCTCGACAGCCTGCTCGAACGCCTCAAGGCGCGCCAACGCGACCTCATCATGGAAGCGGCGCTATCTGATAGCCTTCCTGCCGACAGCACCCTTCGACGGATCTCGGAACTTGAGAACGCGATCGCTGCCGTCGAGGCCGTGGCGGATGAAGAGGCGGCGAAGGCCTACTCTGCATGATGCAGCGCCCGCATGTCGCTTCGGTCTGGGCATCATCTCGAACCCTGAGGCGAAGCTGGCGTCGAAGCGAGCACCCGTCGTTCCCGTCCGAGGCATCATGATCCAAAAGCATCTTCCTTCCAACGCGACCCTCGCCGACGTCTTTAGGGATCTGGCCGAACCAGAGGAGTATCTACGCCGCCTCCTCGGCAACATGCGTTTCTGCCAAAAGCATCACGGCGCCGCCTTCGTGCGGATCGGCGTCAGCGGCAAGGGAACGAAGGGGTTCGCCCCCTCATATCGCGTGGACTACCCGGCTGCGGACGGTAGCCTTGTGGCGTTCAACGGCTTCGGCGGCACCTCGCACAGCGCCTTCACGCCAACCAACACGCTGGAGACTAATTGGAGCCATGATCATCTCGCCATTCGCGAGGTCCAGGCGCTCTACGACGACGTGAAAAAGGACGAGACGCTCAGGGCGCGCTGGGCGAAGGATTGAGGCCCCGCGCTTCCGCGGACGCCCTGTTTAGAAAGTGACCGTCTCGAAAAGCCGTCAGGTGGAGACAACGAGCATCTGATCAGCGCACTGGCTTCGCAGCAGCGCAAAGGCGACGCGACGAAAAACGATGGGTTCTATGATCTCGGCAATGCGCCTGCGCAGCCGGAAGCGGCGACATGAAGGCACCGGCCTCTTACAGCGCTGCTGATAGCGTGAACGGTATGCTTCTGGACCTCAGGTCCGGTCGGAATGCTCAGCTTCCGATCCGGTCGTTCATCTGAACGAGGCGCATCAGGACAGCTTCGAACCTCGGATCTTTTTCGACGCCATCGAGTACGACTGCTGTCGCGATCAAATCGCGCTGCATGTCGGCTTCCAGGAGCGGCCACGCTAAGATTACGGCCGCGCCTAGCTGAGCCAAAGCCACATTGTCCTGTTCGCCGTGTGTATCAATGAGAGCGCGCTCTTCCTCAGCCATGCAAGCCTCCTGCTAGGCGCAGAGCCTACGCCAGCGTGAAGGATCGCGACTAGCGCAAACTTCCAAAGTTAAGTACCGTTTTGCTCAACGTAGTGTCCAGCAAAAAGCTCCTTATACAAGTCTTCTATGTCAAGGACTTCATTTTCATTAAGTTTTCGAAATTCGTTTTCCCGCGCTCTCCTGCTAAGCTTTCCATGATTTTGTCGAAGGAATCGTAGAAGCAGATCAATAGTCCGCTCTCCCATATCCACGATATCGGTTACATCCCGGTGGAATGCATCCCTGTTTTCCAAAAACATAAGCTCTTCGGGAAGATTTTTTTCGACCGATTTTTGAACACATCCAAATAAGTACTCTGAACATAAGGTCGCGTCGAAATATCTATAGTAGTCAACGCTATCCGATATTACATCTACGTTTCCGCTTTCTGTTGGCCTCCATTCAATACATTCGAGCAATGGCCTAGTTGTGCTTTCGAGAACATCCTTATAGCGAGCGATGTCGTCGTAGATTACACTTGATATAGGAAAAACGATTTCACGGGGAGTGTAATTGAATTGAGCCAAGACATGGTGCATCAAAAACCTGTGAATTCTGCCATTTCCATCTTCGAAGGGGTGAATAAATACAAATCCAAAAGCAATACATGCGGCTGCAAGCACAGGATGGAAATGCATTCTCCTTGCATATATATCAAATATTTCTAACCCTTCAAGCAGATCTTCCAAATCTTCTGCTTTGGCGCTCAGGTGCTCTGGCTCTGGCTGACTAAATGTATCATGCCTGCCGATGAAGCCTCCTTCCTCCCGCAATCCTATGTGTACAAACCTGTCGTCACCTATAAGCTCCCTCTGAAGGTTGACGAGCCTCTTCTTGTCTAGCTCTATTTGACCCGCTTTGCTTATAACCGCTCCCCACCTAGCAACCCTATCATTTGGTGGGTTTTCTCCTTCAATCGCAAATGAAGCCTTTGAGTCTGCTAGGAGCAAAAACGCTGCCGCTCGTGCTATCAAATCCTTTGGTGCATTTTCGACAATTTTTTTTGCTTTGGTAGATAGCCCGAGTGATATGAATTTCTCGATCCGCTTCGTTTTAAAGACCATGGGGCAAAAACTTGGCCCTCCAGGAAGATTATCTTTAACTCTAAACCTTTTAATAGACATAGGAATTGTAGCTGCATATTGTTGAGTCGTATCAACTGCGTCTACATAGCCACCTGCGGTTACGTCCGGTACTTGCAGCCTGTCGTCCATTAGAAACTCGTAGAAAAAGCAAAGTCTCCGTAAATATGAGCTTGTTCTTTTCGCTAATGCAGCCTTCTCTAGTTCTGTTTTGTCAAATCTGGAAAAAATGTGCTTAAGCGTTAAGAGTTGAATGCCTTCGTATTTAAGCGCAAATATTAAATTGTCTATTGTATCCGGCCCTGGATACATTGAATTTGGATATATAAACCACCCATCCTCTTTCCGCCGCGTGTTCTTTGTAGAAATGGCTGACATTTCATGGTGTAAAGGGACTTTTAGGTCATATTTATCTATGAGGGCGGCATAGCCAGCCAGCCTTGCAGCTATCGGCAAGTAGCGTCCTCGAAATTCCGTCACTGAAGCCACTGCTACGGCGCGAGCCGGGGAGGGAGCGTCGGACATGGGCGTCAAAAACCTTCACATCGCGTGGATTTTCGTCACATCAGGCAGCGTGTCGACTTTTTTCGTAACACAGCCCCACGGATCAAAAAAGCGCGCGTTGGTAAGGAAACATGTCGCCAAGGGGCATTTTTAAGGGAAACTAATTGCGCCTGGCATCCCCGCTGATGCGTCGTTCCCCGGCGTTCTGCTCGATTAAGATGACGCCAGAGCGGCTTCAAGAGCGATCAGTGACCTGCTGGCGCATCCTCGGTGAGTGATCCGATGCCGTCCTGGGCGACGGCACGCTCGAAAGCCTCATAGGCGTCCAAATCGCTCTCGAACGTCTCATCCCAGACGATGTGGCTGCGATCGATGCCCACGACCTCCAGCGTCCATTCATCCTTGGTCCCGGCGAACCGGTAGATGTGAACAGTCACCGTTTGGCCGTCGCGGGTGATCGCGCCGCCAAGGGGCGAATGCTCGATCTTCGGATCCGGAATGGCCATGGGAGTGCTCCTTAAATCTCACCGCCTGCATCTTGCTGCTTCCTCAGGCGCACGCCAGCGCCGCCGCCGTTCGGGGGGATGAACTCCACGCCGGCCGCTTCAAGGGCTGAGAGGATTTTGTCTCGCGTGTCGGAGTAGCCACCAAGGTCGCCCTCGCCGGTTTCCAGCCGGGCGATGGTCGGCTTTGAGACAGCAGACCGCTCAGCCAGATCACCTTGTGACCAGCCCAGGAGTGCGCGGGCTGCCTTGACCTGTCTAATCGATGCCATGCCAACCTGATATTTTTGATATTGACTTTGGATCGCTATAACCTGATATAGAAGTTATCAGGTTCGGCGCTGAAGAGCAACGCGGCCGAGGCCTGACTCCTGCGCGAAAGCGCAGCACTACGCACATCCCGATCACCTTCAGCCCCGGAGACCACCGGTTATGGCATCGCCCTCGCTCGCTCTGAATTCCTTATTACCCCTCGCCGGCGCTCTGCCGCCCTTATTACCCACCGGGTCCGGCCGGCAGCCTGGCCCTGTCACCGACGCAATCCGCGCCATGCGTCGCGAGGAACCGCCCTTACCACTGGAATGGCTGGCCGACTTGGCCGCCGGCCGAGCGGCACTCCAGAACCTCCGCAAAAGGATTGCAGATCGGGTCGAGCATGACCTTGCGATCCTTGACGCTCTAGATGGGGACGCAGACTGCGAGGATGAGAACGAGCACGGCTGCGACATCAACGACGAGCCGCACGACCCGGAGGAGGACAGCGGGGCGGATGATGCCGGCGCCGTTTCCTATCCCGCTCAGTTCAGCGGCTACAACTATTGCCCCGTGAGTGCCCGATGAGCCGCCCCGCATCCCGCCGGGGCTTCCTCTCCGGTCTCGCCACCCTCCCGCTGATCGGCGGCAGCGTGGCTCTCATCGGTGCGCCGAGTGCCGTTGCTGCGCCTGTCACCGACGATCTCCTCGACAGCTACGATGCGTGGCTGGAGTACGAGCGCCGGTGGCTCCAATGGGAGCGTCACGGCAACTCCGACCTCGGCTATCGATTGTCGAAGCCCTTCGCCAGCGAGATCGCCGGCTTCGACCAGTTCGACATGATCCCGATGGCCAACGGCGGCGTTCGCTTTCACGGACGGACGGAGCCGCCCGCCTCGACTCGTGCCGCGCTCGTGCTCAGCACGGTCGGGTGCTATTGGAGGGTGCGGTGATGGCGCAGCAACCCACGACCGAAACCGTCTGGTCTGCCCTCAGTGACATAGAGGACGACGTCGCGAACGTGAAGCGGTGGTCTCAAGTCCTCTACGCGATGGGGGCCAGCAGTTCGTCCTACGACCCCGAAGCGCTGTCAGTGATTGCCGGCGCCGTGGACGCTCTAGCCGAGAGGCTCCAGGCGCGGTGGGATCATGCCATGGGACTCGCCAGGGGCCAGCGCTAGCGATCTGGGCCCGGCTGCTCGCGCGGTTGAATGGGTCCAGCCTTTGGACAATCAGCCGAGCTTGGCCGGGCCTCATTCTCGCAAGCTGAGGATAAGCGTCGTCAGCACCACCGACCCGGCGATGATCAGGGACAGTACGATCTGATCGGTCGGGTCGTCTGAAAAGGCATGGGCCACCGCTGGCCCAATCAGGGCGCACCCAGCTCCGGCGATGGTCGCGGCCGTCCGTGGCGTCATCGGGTCACCCCGCCTCATACCGATCTCGTGTCATGCACGGGCACTTTCAAGCCTACGGTTTCAGTGCCAGCCACTCAGAAAATCAAATTGATGCTTTACAAGGATCGTAGAACATCATAGCATCGTTGTGACGTTTTGGAGATGGGTCGTGAAAGCATTGCAGATTGAGAACTGGGCTTTTGCCCGCAGTGATGCGGCGACTCTGGTCGGCATGACGAGCGGTCAGATCGGCAACTACCTCACGCGGTACGACCTCTTCCCGGCTCGCCCGAAGGGCAAGGGCTACCACGTCAGTTTCAAGCTCGCCGACCTGCTGAAGCTCTGCGCGGTCAAGGCGCTCATTGAGATGGGCTTCACCACGGAATTGGCTGCCGAGGTCCTGCGGGGAAGCCGCGGGCCGTACAGCGCCATGATCAACGACGGTTTCGGCGACAGGCAGGAGCCCCTGTTCACCTACCCAGGCACCCTCTTCTTCTCCCGCAATCGGGATGGAGGGTTCGTCGAGGTCGACAGCGCCGACACCACGGTGAGCATTCAGATTCGCTGCTGGCCCCTCTTCGATGAGCTCTGGCCCCGGATGCGCGAGCAGATCGAGCAAGAGGGCGCCTCGGATCGCCCGCCTTACCCCGGCAACGTCACCGAGGGCATCGCCGCCTTCGAGAAGCACATCGCCGACCTTCGCGCTCTGCGCTGGAACGAGGAGGCCTGAACCGTGGGTCGTAGCCAGGTCATCACCCAAGCCAAGATCTCTCGGGCCGTGAAGGGTGCCCAGGCTGCCGGCTTCAAAGTCGGCCGCGTCGAGATCGAGGGCGGAAAGATTGTGCTCTACTCCGGCGAGGAGGCCCGTTCCGAGCCCGCGACCCTGCTCGATGGATGGAAGGCGAAGCGTGATGCGCGTTAGGCTGAAAGGGCTCAACTCCAAGACGAAGGCGCTCGCTGACGGCACCAAGCGGACCTACTGGTACGCCTGGAAAGGCGGGCCACGCATCGAGGGCTTGCCGGGGACCCCGGAGTTCATGGCGAGCTACAATGCCGCCGTGAGTGCGAAAGCCCAGCCGGCGCGGGGCGTGATCCTCTCGATCACCCAGGGCTATCAGGCGAGCGACGCCTTCCGGTCTCGGAGCGATATCACCCGCAAGGACTACATCCGGCACATCAAGGCGATCGAGGCCGAGTTTGGGGACTTCCCCCTGGGCGCCCTCACCGATCGGCGGACGCGTGGCGAGTTCATGGCCTGGCGCGATCGTCTCGCCCTCCGCTCGCGCCGGCAAGCGGACTACGCCTGGAGCGTTCTTGCGCGGATCCTGTCCTGGGCGCTCGACCGCGGGCTGATCCTGGTGAATCCCTGCGAGAAGGGCGGCCGGCTCTATCGCGCGACGCGGACGGACAAGGTCTGGACCGATGCCGACGAGGCGGCGTTCCTCGCCTCAGCGCCCCCTCACCTGCATCTGCCACTGGTCCTGGCCCTATGGACCGGTCAGCGCCAAGGCGACCTCCTGAGGCTTTCCTGGAGTGCCTATGACGGGAAGACGATCCGTCTGAAGCAGGGAAAGACCGGTGCCCGTGTCGTGATCCCGGTCAGCAGCTTGCTCAAGCTGGCCCTGGATGCCGTCCCACGCCGCAGCCCGGTGATCCTGCTCAACTCGGAGCATCGGCCGTGGACCAGCGACGGTTTCCGTTCTTCGTGGGGGAAGGCCTGCAAGGCGTGTGGCATCTCCGGCCTGACCTTCCACGATCTGCGCGGAACGGCGGTGAGCCGCTTGGCGCTCGCTGGATGTTCTGAGGCTGAGATCGCGACGCTGACCGGACACTCGCTGAACGACGTGCGGTCGATCCTGGATGCTCACTACCTGAACCGCGATCCGGCACTCGCCATCGCGGCCATCAGAAAGCTCGAAACGAGAACAGCTTTTCCCGACCAGGTGCCCGACCGGGCCTAGCTGTTCTTGGACCGAAGTGGAAAAAGCGTAGTTAAATCAGTGGCTGGGGGACGAGGATTCGAACCTCGACTAGAGGAGTCAGAGTCCACTGTTCTACCGTTAAACTATCCCCCATCACGCCCGGCGATCCTGGATGTGGACACCCTTGGAAACGCACCGTGGCCTGACGTTCTCCCGGCCGAGCCGCGAGAGACGCCCCATTAGGGCACCTTTCGCGCAGGGTCAACCGCAAGGTTACGGGTCAGGTCAGCAGCTTGTCCAGCGTGATCGGGATCTCGCGCACCCGCACCCCGGTGGCGTGCCAGACCGCGTTGGCGATGGCGCCGGCTGTGCCGGTGATGCCGAGCTCGCCCACGCCCTTGATGCCGAGCGGGTTCACGTGCGGATCGTGCTCCTCCACCAGGATCGTCTCGATCGACGGCAGGTCGGCGCTCACCGGCACGTGGTAGTCGGCGAGGTTGGCGTTCACGATCCGGCCCGAGCGCCGGTCGTGGGCGGCGTGCTCGTGCAGCGCCAGGGAGAGGCCCCAGATCATGCCGCCCTCGTACTGGCTGCGCACGAGGCGCGGGTTGACGATGCGGCCGGCCGCGAAGGCCCCCACCAGCCGCGTCACCCGCACCTGCCCGAGGTCGGGGTCGACCTTCACCTCGGCATAGACCGCCCCATGCGCATGCATCGCATAGGTCTTTCGCGAGGCGGGCTCGCCCGCACCCTGGCCCTTGGCCGCCACGGACGGTTTTCCGGCGCGCGCCAGGATGTCGCCGAAACGCTCGGAGCGGGCCGGGTCGTCGCGGCGGGCGAGGCGGCCCTCGCTCGCGGTCACGCCGGCATTGCCGGCCCCGTAGAGCGGCGAGGCCGGGTCCGTGGTGGCGAGATCGGCGAGTTGCGCGATCACGGCCTGCGCCGCGGCGTGGACCGCGGTGCCCGAGGTGGCGGTGCCGGTGGAGCCGCCGGCCAGGCCGCCGTTGGGTAGGTCCGAATCGCCGATGCGCAGGGTGACCCGGTCGAGGGACAGGCCGAGGCCGTCGGCGGCGATCTGGGCGAGCACCGTCCAGGCCCCCTGCCCCATGTCCTGGGCCGCGGTCTCGATCAGCGCGGTGCCGTCGGCCCGGATCGTGGCGCGGGCCTCTCCCTGCATCATGCCGGCGGGATAGGTCGCGGTGCCCATGCCCCAGCCGACCAGGAGCCCGTCGGTGTCGCGCATCGCCCGCGGCGCCCGCGGGCGGCGGTCCCAGCCGAAGCGCTCGGCCCCTTGCGCGTAGCACGCGCGCAGGGCCTTCGAGGAGAACGGGCGCCCGGTAATGGGCTCGACCTCGGCGTAGTTCTTCAGGCGCAAATCGAGGGGGTCGATGTCGAGGGCCAGCGCTAGTTCGTCCAGCGCGCTCTCCACCGCGACGCTGCCCGAGGCCTCGCCGGGCGCGCGCATGAAGATCGGGGTGCCGATGTCGGCGCGCGAGCCCTCGTGCGTCGTCGAGATCGCCGGCGAGGCGTAGAGATGGCGCGCCACGAGCCCCGAGGCCTCGAAGAAGTCGTCGTAGGCGCTGGTCTGGCTCAGGGTGTGGTGGCCCAGCGCCGTCAGGGCGCCGTCGCGGGTGGCCCCCAGGGTGAGCGTCTGCCGGGTCGGCGAGCGGTGGCCGACCGGGCCGAACATCTGCTCGCGCCGGGTCACGAGCTTGACCGGCCTGCCCGTCAGCTTCGCCGCCATGATCCCGAGGATCTGCGGCGGGCTGAGAAAGCCCTTCGAGCCGAAGCCGCCGCCGAGATAATGGCAGACGACGCGGATGTTCTCCGGCGGGATGCCGAAGAAGCCGGCGAGCCGGGCCTTGGCGATCCAGAGCGCCTGGCTCGGGGTGTGGAGGGTGAGCCGATCGCCGTCCCACTCGGCCACGCTGCAATGGGGCTCGAGGGGATTGTGGTACTGCCCGGCCGTCTCGTAGGTGGCGGTGACGCGGGCGTCCGCCGCGGCCAGACCGGCCTCCATGTCGCCCGTCCCGTCCGAGGTCGGCGAGCCGGCCCCGACGCTGTCGGGGGTGAAGATTCCGCCCTCCCCCAGCCCGATCGTCGGGGCCTCGCTCTCGTAGCCGGGGCTGAGCAGGGCGGCACCTTCGGTGGCCGCCTCCAGGGTCGTGGCGACCACCACCGCGATCGGCTGGCCGGCGTAGCGGACCGTGTGGTCCTGCAGCAGGTTGAGGCGGAAGGCGAAGGGATTGTCCTTCTCGTCCGGCGACTTGGCCAGCGGCGGCGCGTTGTCGGGCGTCATCACCGCGATCACGCCGGGGTGGGCCTCGGCCGCCGCCAGGTCGAGGTGGGTGACGCGGCCCTTGGCGATGGTGCTCGTGGCCATCACCGCATGGACGAGCCCGTCGGGCCGGATGTCGGCGCTGTAGCGGGCCGCCCCCGTCACCTTGTCGGGGCCGTCGCGCCGGGTGAGCGGCAGGCCGATGGAGGAACCGTGGCGTTGGCGCTCAGGCATGGTGGGACGCTCCGGCGGTGGGGCTGGTGGCGAAGGGGCTGGCAGGAAGCGCGGGCATGCGCCCCGGCGTTCCGGCCGCCGCGAGGGTGAGCGCGCGCACGACGATGCGCCGGGCCAGTTCGATCTTGAAGGCGTTGTCGCCCGAGGGCGTGGCCCCGGCCAGCGCCGCCCGCGCCGCCTCGGCGAACACCTCGGGGCTCGGTGCGCGGCCGGCCAGCAGGGCCTCGGCCTCCCGGGCGCGCCAGGGCCTGAGGGCGACGCTGCCCAGGGCGATGCGGCCGTCCGCGATCGTGCCGCCCTCCAGGCGCAGGCCCACCGCCGCCGAGACCACGGCGAAGGCGTAGGAGGTGCGCTCGCGGACCTTGAGGTAGCGCGAATGGCCTGCGAAGCCGGCGGCCTCGGGCGGCAGCCGGATCGCGGTGACCACCTCGCCCGCGCGAAGCGCGGTCTCGCGCTCGGGCGTGTCGCCGGGCAGGAGGTGGAAGACGTCGAAGGGCACCTCGCGGCGGCCTGTCGGCCCCTCGATCTCCACCACCGCGTCGAGGGCGGCCAGCGGAACGCAGAAGTCGGAGGGGTGGGTGGCGATGCAGTGCTCGCTCCAGCCCAGCACCGCATGGGTGCGGGTGATGCCGCCCCGCGCCTCGCAGCCCGCCCCCGGCGAACGCTTGTTGCAGGCGCTGGCGGGGTCGTAGAAATAGCCGCAGCGGGTGCGCTGCAGGACGTTGCCGGCCGTGGTGGCCGCGTTGCGCAGCTGCGCCGAGGCCCCCGACAGCAGGGCCTCGACCACCGCCGGATAGCGCCCGGCAAAGCCGGCGTCGCGGGTGAGCGCGCCGTTGCGGACCAGGGCCCCGATGCGGGTGGCCCCGTCCGGCAGGGTCTCGATCCGGTCGAGGCCGGGCAGGCGGGTGAGGTCGACGAGGCGGTCAGGCCGCGTCAGCCCGCCCTTCATCAGGTCGACGAGGTTGGTGCCGCCGGCGAGATAGGCGGCGCCCGGGGCGGAGGCGGCCGCCACCGCCTCGGCGAGGGAGCCCGCGCGGACGTAATCGAAGCTCTTCACGCCGCGTCCTCCGTCAGGTTGCCGCCGGGCAGCACGTCCGGTGCGTGCATCGCTGCATGGGTCATGGCCGCGTGGGCCTGCAGCACCGCCTGGGTGATGCCGGCGTAGGCGCCGCAGCGGCAGAGGTTGCCGCTCATGCCCTCGCGCACCCGCTCGGGGTCCGCCGGCCCGCCCTCCTCCGCGAGCCCGCCCTCGCCGATCAGCGCCACCGCGCTCAGGATCTGGCCCGGGGTGCAGAAGCCGCACTGGAAGCCGTCGTTGTCGAGGAAGGCGGCCTGGACCGGGTGCAGCACGTCGCCATCGGCCAACCCCTCGATGGTGAGAAGGCTGGCGCCGTCGTGGCTCACGGCCAGCGCCAGGCAGGCGTTGATGCGCGTCCCGTCCACCAGGATGGTGCAGGCGCCGCACTGGCCGCGGTCGCAGCCCTTCTTGGCGCCGGTGAGGTCGAGGCGCTCGCGCAACAGGTCGAGCAGCGTCACCCGCGCGTCCTCGAGGACGATCTCGCGGCGGACGCCGTTCACGGTCAGCGTGATCGGTATGCTCATGATGGACAGACCCATGATGGGCGTGCAGAGGACCGGCCACGACCGGGCCGGCTTCCACAGCGGATGTCTGGAACCGCTCCAGATAGCCTTGCCGCGCCGGCCGACCAGGGGCGGCGACCGTTGCCGTCGCGACCTTTGCAGTCGCGACCTTTGCAGTCGAATGGGACCTGCGCATGAGACGGATCCTCGTCATCGGCATCGGCACCGGCAACCCGGAGCACCTCACGGTCGAGGCGGTGCGGGCGCTCAACACCGTCGACGTGGTGTTCGTCCTCGACAAGGGCGGCGACAAGGACGCCCTCGTGCGCCTGCGCCGGGAGATCTGCGCGCGCTACATCACCGGGCGGCCCTACCGCATCGTCGAGGCGTCTGACCCCGAGCGCGACCGCAACCCGGCCGACTACGGCGCCACCGTCGAGGCCTGGCATGCCGCCCGCGCCGCGCTCTATGAGACGATGTTCGCCCGCGAACTCGGGGAGGACCAGTGCGGCGCCATCCTCGTCTGGGGTGATCCCTCGCTCTACGACAGCACGATCCGGATCATCGACCGGATCGTGGCGCGCGGGCGCATCGCCTTCGGGTTCCGGGTGATCCCCGGCATCACCAGCGTACAGGCGCTCTGCGCCGGGCACCGCATCCCGCTCAACCGCATCGGCGCGCCGGTGCGGATCACGACGGGGCGGCGGCTGAGCCGGGGGCTGCCTCGGGATGACGAATCGGTGGCGGTGATGCTCGACGGCAATCCGGCGCTCTCCGCCCTCGATCCCGACCTCGAGATCCACTGGGGCGCCTACCTCGGCTCGCCGGACGAGATCCTGGTCTCGGGGCGCCTGGGCGAGGTCGCCGACACCATCGCACGGGTGCGCGCCGAGGCGCGGGCCCGCCACGGCTGGATCATGGACACCTACCTGCTGCGCCGGCCGGACTCCGAGTCCTGATCGGCCGCCGCACGATCCCCACGGCCATCCCCGTCCCGGCGAACGACCGGGCCGCCCGCCTGGGGGTGTTTGCAGCCACCGGCCGGCTCGCGGCGACCTGAGCCGGCGGTTCAGGCCAGCATGCGGCGGGCGGCGGGGCTGATCCAGTCCCAGCCGGCGCCGCTCGCGGTGAGGCAGGCGAGGCCCTGCGCCTCGGCCAGGGCCCTGCCGTGTTCGGGGCCCAGCACCATCACGGCGGTCGCCCAGGCGTCGGCCATGAGGCAGGAGGCATGCAGCACCGTGGCGGCCGTCAGGCCCGTCTCGAGGGGCCGGCCGGTGCGCCCGTCGAGGGTATGGCCGATCCGGCGCCCGCCGAGGTCGCGGGCGCGCCGGTGGTCGCCCGAGGTGGCGATGGCGAGGTCGTGCAGGGCGGCGACGGTCTCGGTCGTGCCGGCCGGCGCTTCCAGGGCCACCCACCAGGGTTGCCGGTCGGGCTTGAGCCCGCGCCCGCGCAACTCGCCGCCGATCTCCACGAGGTGGTGGGCGAAGCCCCGGGCCGCGAGCAGGTCCGAGATCGCGTCGACGGCGTGGCCCTTGGCGCTGCCGGAGAGGTCGAGCCGGAGTCCGCCGGGCTGAAGCGCGCTGCGGTTCTCCCCATCCAGGGCGAGACGGCGCCAGCCGCAGCGGGCGCGCGCGGCCGCGATGACGGCCTCGTCCGGCGGCTGCGCGACGGGACCCGGCGGCCCAAAACCCCAGAGGTCGACGAGGGCGCCCAGGGTCGGGTCGTGGGCGCCCCGGCTCGCCCGTGCCACGGCGCAGGCGGCCTCCAGCACCCGGAACAGGTCGTCGGGCAGCACGTGCCGGCTGCCGGCGGGCGCCCGGTTGAATTTGCAGAGGGCGGATTCCGGCTCCCAATGGCTCAGCTGCGCCACGAGCCGGGCGAGTTCGACCACGACCGCGTCCCTCACCGCCGCGCCCTCGCCGGGGCGGCGCGTCACCACGCTCACCGACCAGGTCGTGCCCATGATGCGGCCGCCGACCCGCTCCACCGGCCCTGCGGGGAACGCATCCGGGCCGATCGGCGCGAGGATTTCGGGGATCAGCAGGCGGCGCATCGGTCGCTTTGGTATGTCGGTGGCCTTCGACCGTGACGGGGCGAGGGCGTCCGCGTCACGGGCGGCGATTCCCAGGTTCCTATTGCGGCAGCACCTCGAAGGTCGCGGCGTAGACGGACCGCCGCCGGGCGCCTTCGATGCCGGACTTGTCGTCCTGCGCCTCGGCGCCGAACCAGTACTGGCCGGCCTGCGCCCAGGTGACGGAGACGACGCCGTCAGGGCCGGAGGTGAGTTTCTGTTCCTCCGACTTGTCGCGGTAGCGGCTGCCGCCGCGCACCACCTCCACGGCGATCCCCGGGGCCGGCGCCCCGTCGAGGAGCACCGTGAAGCGGGCGGTCTCGCCGGCGGTGAGGTTGTTGGGATGGGTGTCGAAGCGCAATTCCAGGCCCTTACCGGCCGGGGCGAAGGCGGTGGCGTCGGGCTTGCCCAGCGTCACGAAGGTCTCGGTGCGCTGCACCACCCGCGTCACCTTCACGTCCTGCGCCCCGGCGGGAAGGGCCTGCTTCAGGGCCTCGGCCTTGCCGCGCCAGCGCTTCTGGGCGCCGTCCAGCTTATAGCTCGCGGTGACGCCGTCGTTGACGATGGCCGCCCGGTAGCTGCCGGGTTTCGTCAGGTGGATGTCGAAGGTGCTGCGGAACTTGCCCGTGGCGGCGTTCTCGTGGGCGAGCGCGGTGCCCTCGGGGCCGGTGACGGCAAGGCCCTCGAGGCGCATCGGCACGTGCTCGAACACGAACAGGTCGTTGGACACCGCGGCGTCGAAGGTGACCCAGGCGTCGCCCCCCGAGAGCACCGTCGAGGAGGGCAGCATCCAGACCCGGTGGGCTGAGGCCGGGAGGACGAGGGCGAGGCTCAGGACGGCGGCGAGGGACAGGGCGCGCATGGGATCGGTCCTTACGGTGTGACGGTGAGGGAGACGGCGCCGAGCTCGTCCTTGCCGCGAACGGACGCTTCGGCCGCGGCCGGCGGCCATGCGAGGGGCAGGCGCACCACCTCGCGGCCGCCGACCTCGCGGGCGGCCTCGACCACGATCTCGTAGGTCCCCGGCGTCAGGGCGGCGAAGGGGGCGGCGGCGGCGTCGAAGCGCAGGGCGTGGGTGCCGGCCGGGCGGGTGGCGCCGCTGACCCCGTCCAGCGGCATCTCGGTCTCGCGGCCGATGCGGCGCCACCATTGCCGCATGTCCTTGAGCCACTTGGCGCCGCCCTCCCCCTCGCGCTTGCGCACGTCGTACCAGACCGCGAGGTTGGCCAGCGCCCGGCCGTCGGCGCCCTCGATCCAGGCGGCGAGGTACGGCCGGTGGTATTCCGAGACGTCGAGGCGGGGGATCTGCACGCTCAGGACCACCTCTCCGGCGAGGGCCGGCGCGGCGATGAGGGTCGAGAACGCGGCGGTGACGGCCGTGCGCATGGGGCGCGCCTTTCAGGCGTGGATGAACAGGAGGGCGAGGAGCACGGGGGCGAGCAGGCCCAGGCCCACCACCGGCCAGGTGGCCGGGCGGCGGGCGGAATGGAACTGCAGCAGCACCAGCCCGGTCAGGCAGAACACGAGGCAGGCCCCGGAGAACACGTCGAGGAACAGGCTCCAGGCGAGGCCGGCGTTGCGGCCCTTGTGGAGGTCGTTGAGGTAGGAGACCCAGCCCCGGCTCGTGCGCTCGTGCAGCACCGCGCCGTCGCGCCGCCCGAGGCTGACGAAGGCGTCGCCACCCGGGCGCGGCAGCGACAGGAGCACCTCGTCGCGGGTCAGCTCGGCCTCGCGGGCGCCGGCCGCGACGCCGAGGCTCGCCGCGAGCCAGTCGCTCACCGCGCCCGGCAGGGCCGCCCGGCCGGTGGCCGGCAGCGTCGCCAGCAGGGCCCGCAGGTCCGGCGGCAGGCTCGCCTCGCGCGCGTCCACCACGGGCTTCGATTCGAACCGCCCGGCATGGTTGAGGGTGATGCCGGTGAGCGCGAACAGCAGCATGCCCACGAGGCAGAGGGCCGAGCTGATCCAGTGCCAGGCGTAGAGCTGCTTCAGCCAGAACGCCCGGCGCGCCTTGGCGCGCCGCGGCGCCGCGGCGGCCTCCCGCAGGGCGAGGCTGTCGCTCACAGCTCGGCCCAGCGCCGCAGGAGGTTGTGGTAGCTGCCCGTGAGCGCGATCACCGACGGGTCGTCGTCGGTGAGGGCGGCGCGCACGCCGGTGATGCCGCGGTCGAGGTCGTAGAGCAGGGCGCGGGCGCCGTCGTCCTTGACCATCGACTGCGACCAGAAGAACGACGACCAGCGCGCGCCGCGGGTGATCGGCTCGACCCGGTGCAGGGAGGTGGCGGGATAGACGATCATGTCGCCCGCCGGCAGCTTGACCGCGTGCGAGCCGAAGGTGTCCTCGATCACGAGTTCGCCGCCGTCGTAGTCGCCCGGGTCGGTGAGGAACAGCGTCGTCGAGATGTCCGCCCGCATCCGGATGCCCGCGCCGGGCACCGCCCGGATCGCCCCGTCCACATGGGCGCGAAAGCCCATGCCGGTGTCGTAGCGGTTGAACAGGGGCGGCAGCACCCGCAGCGGCAGGGCGGCGGCGTTGAACAGGGGGCTGCGCCCGAGGGCGCGCAGGATCAGGTCCCCGAGTTCGCGCGCCACCGGCGCATCCTCGGGGATCTGCAGGTTGTGCTTGGCGCGCGCGGCCTGGGCGCCCGCGGTGACGCGCCCGTCGACCCAGTCGCTGGCGTCGAGGCGTGCCCGGCAATGGGCGACTTCGTCGGGGGTGAGGACGGATGTGACGTGGACGAGCAAGGGTTCGGGATCCCGTGGCGGGCTGGCGATGGAACGCCTTCTCTTCCCGCGGGGTGAGAAGTCCGCGCGGGGAGGGAAGGCGATCGCGGTTTCAGAAGCGGGTGCCGAGGCTCACCAGCACGGTGCGGCCCGACAGCGGCACGGCGCGGGTGGAGAAGGCCGAGCCGTAGTTGAGTTCGTCGGTGAGGTTGTAGGCGTTGACCGCCAGCCGGTAGGTGGGCGTCTCGTAGGAGAGGAGCGCGTCCAGGGAGAAGCTGCCGGGGATGCGGGTGATGTTGTCGCTGGCCGGGAAGTAGCCGTCGTCCACCGTGATGCCGCCGCCGATCGTGACCTTGCCGGGCAGGTCCCACAGGGTGTGCATGGGGGTGGTGAGGTCGTAGGTGGTCCACAGCGAGGCCGAGTTCTCGGGCACGAAGGGGGCCTTGTTGCCGATGCTGACGCCCGACTGCACCTTGCCGTCGAGGTAGGTGTAGCCGGCCAGGATGTTCCATTCGTCGGTGAGGCGGCCGGTGATCGAGGCCTCGAAGCCCTGGACGCGGCGGCGCTCGCCGGCATCCAGCGGCCCGAGGATGAGGCCGCCGGTGACGGGGTCGACGTCGAAGCTGTTGCTCTTGTCGACCCGGAACAGGGCGCCGGCGACGCCCAGGCGCCCGTCGAACAGGCCGACCTTGGCGCCGATCTCGTAGAGGTCGCTCTCCTCGGGCGAGAGCTGGTTGGCGGTCGGCACCTCGATGCCGGTGGAATTGGCCACGAACTGGCCCTGGGGCGAGAAGCCCTTGGCGTAGGAGACGTAGTAGGTCTGGTTGGGCGTCGGCTGCCAGATGCCGCTGACCTTGGGGCTGGCGGCGTTGGTGTCCGAGGTCTGTCGCGGCAGGAACTGGCCGATCTGCGGGCCGGTCGTGGCGGTGGCGTCGTAGCGGCTGAGGAACCGGTCGAGGCGCACGCCCGCCAGGATCGAGAACTGCTCGTTGAGCCAGACCCGGTCGCTGACGAAGAAGGCGGCGTTGGCGCCGTCGCCGAGGCGGCGGTTGCCGTAGTTGCGGGTGAGCGCGTAGCCCTCCTGGGCGAAGGAGGGGGTGCGGACCCTCTGGTCCCGGCGCGCGCCGCTGACGGCGAAGTTCACCCGGTCGTCGTTCTGGTAGAAGAAATCGAGGCCGGCCACGACCTCGTGGCGCAGGAAGCCGGTGTGGAACTTCATGATCGCGGTGGTGACGTTCTGGGCGCCCCAGGCCGATTGCTCGAAGGTCTGGCCGCCGCCGGCGCTGTAGGTGACGAAGGGGTTGCCGCCCGAAAAGAACCCGGTGATGCAGCCGAGCGTGCAGGTCGCCGCCGTGGTCGAGAAGTTGCGGTCGTAGAACGACAGCCGCGAGTCGTTGGTCACGGTCAGCCAGGGCGCCACCTGCCATTTCATCAGCGAGGTGGCGAGGTGGACGTTGGCGTCGTCGCGGTCGGTGGCGCGCACGTAGGAGGTGGCGCGCGGCAGGCCGTATTCCGTGAGCGGCCGGGCGAAGCGGTCGCCGGGCCGGCGCGCGGTGGGCACGCCGTAGTCGGGCGTGCGCTCGGAGTGCTGGTAGAGGTAGTTCAGGTACCAGGTGGTGTCGGTGCCGATGCCGATGCCGAGCGAGGCGGCGAGCCCCGCCCGGTCGGACGAGACGTTGTTGCGGTCCTGGATGTCCTGGCGGTGGATCATGCCGTTGAGGCGGATCGCCGTGGTCGCGTCGATCTGGCGGTTGACGTCGAAGGTGCCCCGCCCGGTCGGGCCGCTGCCGCCGGTGCCGTCGATCGCCGTGAAGTCGGTGAGCAGCGCGCGCTTCGAGATCGTGTTGATCGCCCCGCCCGCGGTGCCGAGGCCGAAGGTCTCGGATGACGGCCCCTTGATGACCTGGACGTCGCCGATGTTGAAGCTGTCGCGGGCGTAGACGCCGAAGTCGCGCAGGCCGTCGAGATAGATGTCGTTCTTGGCCTGGAAGCCGCGGATGCGGAACTGATCGCCGTTCAGGCCGCCGTTGCCCTCGCCGGCCGAGACCGTGATGCCCGGCACGTTGCGCAGGGCCTGCTCCAGGGTGGTGGCGTTCTGCTGGCGGATGACCTCGCCGGGCACGACGCTGATCGCCTGGGGCGTGTCCTGGATGCGGCCGGGCAGGCGCGACAGGCCGGTGCCCTCGTTGAGGGTGTTGGGCTGCCCCCCGCCCCAGCCCTCGACGCTGAGCTGCGGCAGTTCGGCGGCACCCTCCTGGGCCTCGGCCTCGAACGGCAGGAAGGCGCCCAGCGTCGCCGCCAGGCCGATGCCGAGGGAACCTGCCCCGGTCCAGTCCCGCACTGACAACGACTCGCTCATCGATCGAACTCCTGACGTACTCGCCAGGGCGCTTGAAGCATTTGTGATGCTGTCTTTCAAGACAGAAACACAATCGTTCCCGACGAGTTGCAGAACCACAACAGACTAAAATCGTTATAAATTACTTTTGAACCGATACAAACTGGAAAAAACTGATCTTGCTTCGCCGCGGGCGCGAAACTATTCATCGACGATGACGAGTTTTACTCTGGAAGCGTTCCAGATTGCTGGCTCGTGGGAGCCGAGACAGGCATTATGATACGTCTTTCCCGGGGTCGTGACCGGGCCGGGCCGGTGGTCGGCCTGTGGGACCTGCATCAAAAGACCGAGGCCGAGTGGCGCCGCATCCTCGCCGCCCGCCCCGACGAGGCGGTGGCGTGGATCGCCCTGGCCGCCGCCAACGGCTTCAAGGCGGCGCAGCTGGTGTTCGGCCAGATGCACCTCGACGGGACGCTGGTGGCGCGCGACCCGGCCGCGGCCCACGCCTGGTTCGTGAAGGCGGCCGCGATCGGCAGCGTCGAGGCCCGCAACATGGTCGGGCGCTGCCACGAACTCGGCTGGGGCGTGCCGGTCGATCAGGCGATCGCCCTGCTGCATTACCGCAAGGCGGCCGCGGCCGGGCTCGACTGGGCGCATTACAACGTCGGCTGCCTGCTGCTCTATGGAACCGGCGTCGGCCGGAACCACGGCGAGGCCGTCGCCAGTTTCACGGCCGCCGCCGATCTCGGCCACGCCAAGGCCATGGGGATGCTCGGGCGCTGCCACGAGGAGGGCTGGGGCACGGACCGTGACCGGATGGCGGCCCGCGCCCTCTACCGCCGTGCCGCCGAAGGCGGGGACGGCTGGGGCGCGCTCAACCTCGGCCTGATGCTGGTGGAGGACGGCGCCCGGGCCGAGGCGATCCCGCATCTCGCGCAGGCCGTCGCGACGGCGACGCCCGGCGGTCTCTCGGCCATCGTCGACCTCTTCGAGCGCCGGCCCGAACCCGACCTCGCCGCCATCGCCGCCTCCGCCCGGGCGCGCCTCGGCGAGGTGCGCGCCAGGCCGGCCGCGAGCGAGGGCGGCCGGGGATCGCGCCGGATCCCGCGGCGGGTCCAGGGCCTCGTCCTGGCGGCCCTGCTCGCCCTGGCCGTCCGCAGGATACCGCGGAGCGCTTGAGAGGCGTCGATCGGGCCTATTCGACGATGATGCGCGGCGGGGTGGCGGGATCGTCGGCCAGCGCGGCGCGGACCTCCTCGGAGGCCACCACCCGTGTGGTCCCGGCCGGTTCGATGCCGTGCTCGGTGGCGATCGTCGCCACGGCGTCGGGGTGGATCAGGCCGAGGCCGGCGGCGTGCTCGGCCATGGCGATGCTGTCGGCGGCCAGCACCAGGCTGCTGCCGGCCGCCGTCACCGCCGCCGCCAGGCGCTCGATGTCCTCGATCCGGCCGCTGCTGCGCGAGACGCTGCGGATGTAGACCGCCTTCACCCGTCCGGGATGCGCCTCGACGATGCCCGCGTAGACCTCCGGGTCGTGCTGGCCGCTGTCGCCGATGAGCACCACCGGCAGGTCCTCGTAGAGGGCGAGCATGCGGGTGATGAGCGCCCGCTTGTGGTCCTCGGCCTTGCGCGGCAGCGGCCGCGTCCACGACAGGCCCCATTCGCGCAGGAACAGCACCGGCCCGGCCGGGATGCGGTGCATCTCGAAGAAGGTGCTCAGCATGTCGTAGATGCCCCAGGGCGCCCGCGAGACGTAGAGCATCGGGTTGCCCTGGTCGCCGGTGTCGCCGACGTGCAGCGCCCGGTAGAACGCCGCGACGCCGGGAAACGCGACCCGGCTCTGCGCATCCGCCACGAACAGGCGCCAGAGCATGGTGAGCTTGTTGGCGACGCCCGTGTACATCACCGTGTCGTCGACATCGCTGATGAGCAGGAACCGGCAGCGCTCGGTGGGGATGAACACCTGCCCCTCCCCGCGCACCGGCGGCTCCATGTCGACGTGCAGGGCGACCGGGTGCCAGGAGGCGTCCTGCGGGGGCGGCGCGAGGGGGCGCAGGGCGATGCGGAAGTAGCCGTCGCGGTCCGTGACGACGCGCTGCTCGGCGCCCGCGAACCGGGCGACCACGGGGGCGCCCACGACCTTGCGCCGCCGGATGCGCCGGCCGATGTCGCGCAGGGCCCGCCGGATCTCGCCGTCGTCCCGGTCGTCCTCCGGCCGCGACTGGCGGAACACCCGGCCGATCAGGAAGATCTCGTCGCGCGAGCCGTAGCCGCGATAGGCTTCGAGCACCGTGCCGTGGCGGCCTTGGGCCGATCGCACCGGGCGTGCCGCCAGGGCGAGCAGCCGGCCTGCCGCCCGCCGCCATTTCGCCGACCTCGATCGCGTCACCTGATCGTCTCCCGAACGCCTGCAACCGGTCGGCAACGCCCCAGCGCGCGCACCGTTCAGGCCATCGCGTCCGCCAGCCGGCCGGTCTCGGCGTACACCCGCCCGCCCGGCATGCGATAGTGGACGCTCTGGGACAGGCGGCCGTTGGCCACCACCCGGATCGCCAGGGGGCGCACGAGGTCGCCCTGCCGGTCGAGGGCCTCGGCCACCGTCATCGGCGCGGCGCCGCCGCCGAACCCGCGCCACCACGCCACCGCCTTCTCGCGGGGGTGGCCGCGGTGTTCGAGGCGCACGCGCAGCACCGTGCGATCGCCGCCGGCGAGGTGCAGGGTCACCGCGAGGCTGTCGCTCCCGTCCCGGTCGGCCCGGCTGGCGAGGCTCCAGCCCTCGACGCGCAGCCAGTCGGCGGCGGCGATCGAGAGGATCGGGGTCTCGTCCTCGGCGCTGGCCCCGTGCGAGGGCTCGCCGGCCTCGCCGTCGGGCTCGACCCAGCAGGCCTCGCAGGTGCTGGCGTTCAGCGCGATCAGCGCGCCGCAGCCCGGGCAGGCCTTGGCCCGGATCTCGGTCTCGCGGCCCTTGATCGCGGCGGCGGTGCGGGCGGTGACGATGTCGACCGGGCCGTGCATCCGCACCAGGCCGGCATAGTCGAGGACGAGGCCGTTCTCCTTGCCCGGCGCCAGGCGCAGGGCGCGCCCGACCTGCTGCACGTAGAGGCCGGTGCTCTGGGTCGGGCGCAGCAGCGCGACGAGGTCGACGCGGGGCACGTTGAACCCGGTCGAGAGCACGCCGACCGAGGTGAGGCAGCGCAGCCGCCCATCCCGAAAGGCGGCGACGATGCGGTCGCGCTCGCGTTTGCCGGTCTCGCCGCAGATCGTCTCGCAGGAGACGCCCTCGGCCCGGATCGCGTCGCGCACCGCCCGGGCGTGGTCGACCCCGGCGCAGAAGGCGAGCCAGGCGCGGCGGCCGTGGCCCAGGGTCACCATCTCCTCCACCGCCGCGCGGGTGATCCAGTCCTGGTTGACCGCCGCCTCCAGGGCGCTCGGGATGTAGTCGCCGCCGCGCTTGGGCACATGCGCCACGTCGAGGGTGGTGGCGGTGGCCTTGCACACCAGCGGCGCGAGGTAGCCCTGGTGGATCAGGTCGCCGACGTTGGCCTCGAAGACGATGCGCGAAAACAGGCGGCCCTCGCCCTCGTCGAGGCGGCCGCTGTCGAGGCGGTAGGGGGTGGCGGTGAGGCCCACCACCCTGAGGTCGGGCCGGGCCTCGCGCAGGTCGGCCAGGAAACGCCCGTAGCGGGTCTCGGCGGTGCGCGGGATCAGGTGCGCCTCGTCGACGATCACGAGGTCCACGGGGCCGATCTCGGCCGTGCGTCCGGCCACCGACTGGATGCCGCAGAACAGCACCTGCGCCCCGGCCTCGCGCCGGCCGAGGCCCGCCGAATAGATCCCGGCGGGCGCCTGCGGCCAGTAGCCGAGGAGTTCGCGATGGTTCTGGGCGATCAGTTCCCGGGTGTGGGTGACCACGGCGATGCGCCGGTCCGGCGCGGCGGCCAGGACCTCGCGCACCAGGGCGGCGATGACGAGCGCTTTGCCCGCCCCCGTGGGCAGGACGACGAGGCCGGCCCGTTCGCCCGCTGCCCAGGAGGCGTGGAGGGCATCGAGGCTGGCGCGCTGGTAGGGTCGCAGGTGCATCACCCGCCACCCTCTACACGAGGGTGGCGCGGGGTGTCCGTGGCCGATGGGCTGCACCCCTGCCCTCACGCCGGCAGGGTCAGCTCCGCGCGCAGGCCTCCGAGGCCGGCGCGGCCGAGGGCGAGGCCGCCGCCGTAGAGGTCGGCGAGTTCGGTGGTGATCGACAGGCCGAAGCCGTGGCCGGGCAGGCTTTCGTCGAGGCGCCGGCCACGTCGCAGCGCCTCGGCCGCGGCCTGCGCGTCGAGGCCCGGGCCGTCGTCCTCCACCGCGATGACGATGCCGGCCCCGCGGGCCGCGGCCGCGATGCGCACGCGCGTCCGGCACCAGCGGCAGGCGTTGTCGACGAGGTTGCCGAGCATCTCGTCGAGGTCCTGGCCGTCGCAGGCGACCCCCAGCCCGGCCGGCAGGTCGAGGGCGATGGCGACGCCCTTCTCGGCGTAGAGCCGCACGAAGGTGGTGCGCAGGTCGGCGACGGGGCCGGCCAGCTCGAGGCGGGTGCGGGCGGCCTCGCCCAGGGCCGCGGCGCGGGCACGGCGCAGGTGATGGCGGATCTGCCCGTCCATGGCCGAGACGAGGGCCGACAGGCGGCCGTCGGTGTCGCGGCCCTCGCTCGCCAGGGCCATCGACAGGGTCGCCAGGGGTGTCTTGAGGCCGTGGGCGAGGTTGGCGACATGGGTGCGGGCGCGCTCCAGGTTGGCCTCGCCCTGGTCGAGGAGGGCGTTGACCTCGGCGACCAGGGGCTTGATCTCGGCCGGCTGCGCCGCGGGGATGCGGGCGCGGCGCCCCTCCCGGACCTGCGCGAGATCGCGGCGCAGGCGCTCCAGGGGGCGCAGCCCCAGGTGCACCTGCGCCACCACCCCGGCCATCAGGCACAGGCCGAGGACGCCGAGCGTCAGGGCCAGCGCGCCCAGCGCCTCGCGCAAGGGGCCGTTGAGGGCGGCGGCCGGCGCGGCGGCCGCGATCACCGTCGGCCCCGCCCCGGCCCCGGGCGGCAGGGTCAGCACGCGCAGGATCACCGGGCGGCCCCAGGGATCGACGCCGTCGGCCGGATGCGGCCCGTCGTGGTCGCGCGGACGCCGCGGCCCGGCGGGGACGTCGAGGTCCCGCCCCTCGAGGGTGCCCGAGCGCAGCACCGTCCCGTCCCGGCGGACCTGCCAGTACCAGCCGGACCGCCGCCGGTCAAAGGGCGGCCCGTCGAGGCCGGGGGCGGTGGCGAGGCCGTTCGGACCGGCCTCGAGGCCCGTCGCGATGGCGACGATCTGGCTGTCGAGGCGGCTGTCGAGCTGGCCGCGCACGAACCGGTGCAGGATCAGCCCGATGGCGATGCCTGCCACCACTAGGGCCGCCACCACGAGGACGAGGGCGGCCGTGAGCAGGCGCCGGCGCAGGGAGCCGAGACGGACGTGGGGCGGCCCCTTCCTGCCAGAGGACGGCGTCGCGCCCGGCGACCTCACGCCCCCTCCCCGTCGAGGAGGCGGTAGCCGTGGCCGCGCACGCCTTCGATCCGGGCCGGGGCGATCTTGCGGCGCAGGCGGGTGATGATGACCTCGACGGAGTTCGAATCGACCTCGGCATCGCCGTCGTAGACGCTCTCGATGAGGTGGTCGCGGGGCACCACGCCGTCCTTGCGCAGGATGAGGCAGGACAGCACCCGCCATTCGAGGCCGGTGAGCTTCAGGGGCAGCCCGTCGCGCTCGAAGGTGCCGAGCCCGGCGTCGAAGCTTAAGGGACCGCAGGCGATCCGGGCCGCACCCCCCGCGCTCGCCCGCCGCACCAGGGCGCGCAGGCGGATCACCAGTTCCTCGATGCGGAAGGGCTTGACGAGGTAGTCGTCGGCGCCCGCCTTGAAGCCCGCGACCTTGTCGCTCCAGCCGTCGCGGGCGGTGAGGATCAGCACGGGCAGCGTCAGCCCGGCCGCGCGCCAGGCCCCGAGCACCGCGATGCCGTCGCGCTTCGGGAGGCCGACGTCGAGCACCACCGCGTCGTAGCGCTCGGTCTCGCCCAGATGCTGGGCGTCCTCGCCGTTGCCCGCCCGGTCGAGGGCGAAGTTCTCGGCGCGCAGGGCCTTTTCGATCTCGGCGGCCAGGGGCGCATCGTCCTCCACCAGCAGGATTTTCATGGCGGCTCGTGGTCCTTGCGATCGGGCGGCTTAACCCGGCTCGTTGAACCGGGGCTTAACCGGCCGGTTCAGTCCGGGTTGGAGGCCGTGTCCTAGACCGGCGTCGACCCGAGAGGGGACTTCGCACCGACAGGACATCGCCATCATGACCACCGAGACCGAGACCACCCAGACCCCTACCGCCGTTCCCGCCGCCAAGCGCCCCCGCCGCCGGGCGCTCGTGGTCGGCGCCATCGCCGCCCCGCTGGCGCTGGGTGCGGCCGGACTGTCCCTGGCCCAGCCCGCCGCGGTGGCGCCGACGCCGGTGGCCCCCGTCGCCGTCTCGGCGCTGGCCTCCTCGGCCGCCACCGCCGTCAAGGGCGAGGTCGCCGAGATCTACGGCAATAAGTTCGTCCTGCAGGACGCCACCGGCCGGGCGCTGGTAGAGACCGGCCGCGAGGGCGAGGGGGCCACCCTGGTGACCAAGGGCGAGGCCGTCACCGTCCAGGGCCGCTTCGAGAAGGGTTTTTTGCGCGCGGCGACCATCACCTGTGCGGACGGGCGTGTCGTGGTCCTCGGGCCGGCGGGCGGTCCGCGTCCCGGCGGCCTCGACTGGGCCAAGGACAAGGTCGGCCTCGGCCCCACCATCGACGTGCCGGCCCTGACCGCCAGGGTCGAGGCGGCGGGCTATTCCGACGTCCGGGTGATCAAGCGCGGACCGCGCCACCTCGATGTGGCCGCCCGTGGCGCCGACGGGCGCGAGCGCGAACTCCACGTCGGCTTCGACGGGCAGGTGCGCGAGAAGCGCACGTTCTGAGCCGCAGGACGACCGGGCGGGCGGCCCATCCGGGCCTCCCGCTCGCCTCAGCCCGACCTCACGCCTCTTCGGGCGCCTGCCGGAAGTAGGGCTCGACCGGGCCCTTGAGCTTGACCGTCATCGGGTTGCCGGCGCGATCGAGGGTCTTGCCGGCCGACAGGCGGACCCAGCCCTCGCTGACGCAATACTCCTCGACGTTGGTCTTCTCGACGCCCTTGAAGCGGATGCCGATGCCGCGCTCCAGGATCGCCTCGTTGTAGAACGGGCTGTTGGGGTTCACCGCGAGGCGGTCGGGGGGCGTATCGGACATCGTCGGGGCCTTGAACAGCAGGTCGGCAGGCGGCGGGTTTAGGAAATTCGCGCCGCCGCCGCAACGGCGGGCGGCCTTTGGCTTCTCTCGCGATCCGCTCGCAGCGCCGCCGCCACCTCCGCCACCCGCCCGCTCTGCAGGAGCGGCACCAGGCTCGCGATGGTGGCCGGGTCGCGGTCCCACCAGGCGGTCTCGAGGAGGTCGGCGATGGCGGTGGCCTCGAACCGGTGGCGGACCACCCGGGCGGGGTTGCCGGCCACCACCGCGTAGGGCGGCACGTCGCGGCTCACCACCGCGCGGGCGGCCACCACCGCCCCGTGGCCGATGGTGACGCCCGACAGGACCAGGCAGCCCGTGCCGAGCCAGACGTCGCTGCCGATGGTCACGTCGCCGCGCGAGACCTGGTAGTCCGGCGGCGCCTCCACGCCCGGCCACAGGCCGTCCATGGCCGCGAAGGGGTAGGTCGTCACCCAGTCGAGGCGGTGGTCGCCCCCGAGCATGATCTCGACATGGTCGGCGATGGAACAATACCGGCCGATCGTCAGGGATTTTCCCGACCCGGCGAAGCGCACCTTCGGGCACCCGTAGGAGTAGGCGCCGATGCTGAAACCGTGCCGGCGCGCGAGCCGCGCCAGGTGCAGGCGGGTCTCGTTGTGCGGGTTGCGCAGGGTCCGCAGGCGGTGCAACAGAGTCCTCAACGGAGCCATCCGGATCGGGACGGCACGAGGGCGCGACAACGGCGCGCGATCCAGGGAGGGAGGCCCATGGGCGACAACATGTCCGACGATCTCAGGTCCGGGGCGCTCGTCTACCACCGCCTGCCGCGCCCCGGAAAGCTGGAGATCCAGGCGACGAAGCCCTTGGGCAACCAGCGCGACCTGGCGCTGGCCTATTCCCCCGGGGTCGCCGCGGCCTGCGATGCCATCGCCGCCGATCCGCGCGAGGCCGCCACCCTCACCATCCGCCAGAACCTCGTCGCCGTGCTGACCAACGGCACCGCGGTGCTGGGCCTCGGCAACATCGGCCCGCTGGCCTCCAAGCCCGTGATGGAGGGCAAGGCGGTGCTCTTCAAGAAGTTCGCCGGCATCGACGTGTTCGACATCGAGGTCGACCAGAACGACGTCTCCAAGCTCGTGGACGTGGTCTGCGCCCTGGAGCCGACCTTCGGCGGCATCAACCTCGAGGACATCAAGGCGCCCGAGTGCTTCGAGGTCGAGGAGCAGTGCCGGGCGCGCATGAACATCCCGGTGTTCCACGACGACCAGCACGGCACCGCCATCATCGTGGCCGCCGCCGTCCTCAACGCGCTGGAACTCGCCGGCAAGCAGCTGTCCGACGTCCGCATCGTCACCTCGGGGGCCGGTGCCGCGGCGCTGGCCTGCCTCAACCTCCTGGTCTCGCTGGGCGCCCGCATCGAGAACATCACCGTCACCGACATCAAGGGCGTGGTCTACAAGGGCCGCCCCGAGCTGATGGACCGCTGGAAGGACATCTACGCCCAGGAGACCGAGGCGCGGACCCTGGCCGAGGTCATCCCGGGGGCGGACGTGTTCATCGGCCTCTCGGCCGGCGGCGTGCTCAAGCCCGAGTATCTCGAAAAGATGGCCGAGAAGCCGCTGATCATGGCGCTGGCCAACCCCTACCCCGAGATCATGCCGGATCTGGCGCAGGAGATGCGCCCCGACGCGATGATCTGCACCGGGCGCTCGGATTTCCCCAACCAGGTCAACAACGTCCTGTGCTTCCCCTACATCTTCCGGGGGGCGCTCGACGTCGGCGCCACCTCGATCAACGAGGAGATGAAGAAGGCGGCCGTCAAGGCGATCGCGGCGCTCGCCCGCGAGACGCCCTCCGACGTGGTCGCCCGCGCCTACGGCGGCGAGGCCCGGCCGTTCGGCCCGCGCTCGCTGATCCCGAGCCCGTTCGACCCGCGCCTGATCCTGCGCATCGCGCCCGCCGTCGCCAAGGCGGCGATGGACTCGGGCGTGGCCGGGCGGCCGCTGGAGAACGTCCAGGCCTATACCGACAGCCTCGACCGCTTCGTCCACCGCTCCGGCTTCATCATGAAGCCGATCTTCTCCAAGGCGAAGGAGAACCCCAAGCGCGTCATCTATTCCGAGGGCGAGGACGAGCGGGTGCTGCGCGCCGCCCAGGTCCTCGTCGAGGACAAGGTGGCCCGGCCGATCCTGGTGGGACGCCCGCGGGTGATCGAGACCCGCATCAAGCGGTTCGGCCTGTCCCTGCGCCAGGGCGAGCATTTCGACCTGATCGATCCCGAGGACGATCCGCGCTACCGCGACTACGTCGCCACCTATCTCGAGGTCGCCGGCCGGCGCGGCATCACGCCGGACGCCGCCCGCACCATCGTGCGCACCAACGCCACGGTGATCGGCGCGATCGCGGTGCGCCGGGGCGAGGCGGACGCGCTGATCTGCGGCCTGGAGGGCCGGTTCGAAACGCGCCTGCGCGCCATCCGCGACGTGATCGGGCTCGCCCCCGGCGTCCTCGACTTCGCGGCGATGAGCCTCATCGTCACCAAGAAGGGCGCGTTCTTCCTCGCCGACACCCACGTCCGTCCCGACCCGAGCGCCGAGGAGATCGCCGACGTGGCGGTGGCCTGCGCCGGCCACGTCTCGCGCTTCGGGCTGACCCCGAAGATCGCGCTCCTCAGCCATTCCGACTTCGGCCAGTCCGATTCCCGCTCGGCCATGAAGATGCGTAGCGCGCTGGGGCTGATCCGGGCGCGGGCTCCCTCCCTCCAGGTCGACGGCGAGATGCAGGCCGACACCGCCCTGTCCGAACTGATCCGCGACCGGGTGATGCCGGTCTCGCACCTCAAGGGGGCCGCCAACGTGCTGGTCTTCCCCAACCTGGACGCCGCCAACATCGCCTTCCAGTTCGCCAAGGTGCTGGCCGACGCCCTGCCGGTGGGGCCGCTCCTGATCGGCCCGGCCCAGCCCGCCCACATCCTGTCGCCCTCGGTGACGGCGCGCGGCATCGTCAACGTCACCGCGGCCGCCGTGGTCGAGGCGCAGGCCAGCGCCGTGCGCCCGAAGCCGGATGCCGCCGAGCCGGGGGCGCTGCCCGTCGCGGGCTGATGCATTTCCGGTCGATCACCTTGTGCTGCGAACCGGCGAACGAAAACGGCCCCCGGAGCGATCCGGGGGCCGTTCTCTTGTCAGGTCTGGCCGTCAGCCGGCGTCAGTGACGACGCACGACCGGCGACACCGAACCCATGCGGCCGGCGAAGAAGGCCGCGAGGGCACCGAGCACCAGGGCGAGGGCGGCGTAGAGGGCACCCTGCGCGGCGGCGCTGCGGGTCGCCTCGGCGGCAGCCGTGGCCTTCTGCTTGGCGTCGGCCACGGTGGCCTCGTACTGGCGCTGGTAGTCCTGGATCTGGGCCTTGGCCTGGTCCGCCGGGATGCCCTGCGCCTTGGCGAGGGCGTCGGCGGCCTTGGTCTCGGCCTGGGCCTTCTGCGAGGCGTCGCCCGAGAGATAGGCGCGCACGGCGGCGGCGGCGGCGTCACGCAGGGCCTGCGGGTCCTGGTTGCCGGTGGACTGGCGGACCTGGTTCTCGATGCCGTCGAGCGGGTTGGAGATCTTGGTCAGCGAGGGGGCCGCGGCCTGGGCCGCCGTCTGGGCCGCGCCGCCGACGGCCGAACCGGCCCCGCCGATCACGCTGGTGATGCCGCCGAAGGCACCGCCGATGAGGCCGCCCACCGCCGAGGTCAGGAGGTAGACGATGACGAGGGTCGTCACCGCCCAGGACACCAGGCCGTGGTAGGCGGAGGTGCCGGCCGGCCGGCCCGACAGGCGCCCGGCGAGGAAGCCGCCGATGGCCGAGGCGACGATGCCCGAGATCACCCACCACAGGCCGGCGCCCGTCGACAGCGAACCGGCGGTCGGGGTGTCGGTGCCGGTCGGGTTGAGGACGGAGAGGCCGATGCCGAGGCCGACCATGTTGAGGATCATCTGCGCGACCAGCGCCGCGACGGCTCCGGCGAAGACGGCGCCCCAGGAGACCTGGTTGAGGGCGACGGTGGTACCCGCGTCCCGAACCTCGGCGGTCGTCGATGCGGATGGGTGGAGGGTCGTAGAAAGGGCCAAGGTGGGACTCCTGATGGTCGTACGCGAGAAAGACGAAAGCTGGTGGTATACCAAATAATCGTATTCATTCTCCGCCGGATCCGACGGGGAGCGAAGACGACCCAATGGTGGAGTGAGCGTGAGGAACCCGTTGTGCCGGGTCGAACCTGCGTTTCACCGACCGCCAACGTGTAGAGACCCATCGGGTTCGATCGTTTTTCCGAAAAACGAAATGCGCGTGGCAGATATGTCTCAGGCGACGTCGCCGCCGTGCCGGAGACCCGGTCCCGACGAAGCCCGGCCTGCACGGACTTTGGCCGCTGGCTTGCATACATGTTTTCCGCGACGGGTGGCGGGAGCGACGCGATGTGCCGTGGTGACGATCCGAACTGCGCCGGCTTCGAAGAGCATCGCCGGCGCTTCCTCGGCGAGCTCGCGCCGGAGCGGCGCGCCTTCATCAAGAGCGGCTTTCTCGCCACCGGTGGGGCGGCCGCCCTCGCCGCGGGCGGCATCTCGCTGGTCGGCCCTGCCCTGGCGCAGGCGAGCGCCAAGGGGATCAGACGGACCGCGCACTACCATCTGCCGGCCACCGCCGAGACGGTGCATTGGGGCTACTTCTCGAAGCTCCTCAAGCCCCAGGTCGAGATCGCGTCCGGTGACTACGTCACCATCGAGACCCTGACCCACCACGCCAACGACGATGCCGAGCGCATGGTGACGGGCGACCCCGGCGCCGAGAGCGTCTTCCTCTGGACGAAGGAGGCCAAGGGCGTCGCCCGCCGCGGTGCCGGCCCCGAGACTTCGCCCCTCGGCCCGGGCGGGGGGCTGGGCGTCCACATCTGCACCGGTCCGGTGGCGATCCGCGGGGCGGAGGCCGGCGACGTCCTCGAGGTCCGCATCCTCGACGTGGCGCCGCGCCCCTGCGCCAACCCGACATTCGAGGGCCGCAGCTTCGGCAGCAACGCCGCCGCCTGGTGGGGCTACCACCACAAGGACATGATCACCGGCGACCGCACCCGCGAGGTCGTGACCATCTACGAGGTCGACGCCAGCGGCGCGAGGGACTGGGCCAAGGCCGTCTACAACTTCCCCTGGCCCGGCGTCACCGACCCCGACGGGGTCGTCCATCCGACCATCGACTATCCCGGCCTGCCGGTCGACCACACGAAGACCAAGCGCAACTTCGACGTCCTCAAGGGCGTGCGCATCCCGATCCGCCCGCATTTCGGCACCATGGGGCTCGCGCCCAGGGAGGCCGACATGGTGAACTCGATTCCCCCGAGCTACACCGGCGGCAACATCGACAACTGGCGCATCGGCAAGGGCGCCACGATGTACTACCCGGTGGCCGTGCCCGGTGCCCTGTTCTCGGTGGGCGACCCCCACGCCAGCCAGGGCGATTCGGAGCTGTGCGGCACCGCCATCGAGTGCTCGCTCACCGGCACCTTCCAGTTCGTGCTGCACAAGAAGGCGGATCTGGCCGGCACCTCCCTCGAGGCCCTCGATTTCCCGATGATCGAGACGGCCGAGGAGTGGGTGCTCTCAGGGTTCAGCTACCCGAACTACCTCGTCGACCTCGGGCCCGACGCGCAGGCCGCGATCTTCGGCAAGTCCTCCATCGACCTCGCCATGCGCGATGCCTTCCGCAAGATGCGCCAGTTCCTGATGCACGCCCACCGGCTCACCGAGGACGAGGCGATCTCGCTGATGTCGATCGCCGTCGACTTCGGCATCACCCAGGTCGTCGACGGCAACTGGGGCGTCCACGCCATCGTCAAGAAGGCGATCTTTTCGGATCGGCCGAGCTGACCCGCACCCCGCGCGGGCCTCTCCGAACACCTCCCTTCCCCACCCGCACGTCCCTCCCACCACCGAAACGCCGAGGTTCCCCCGTGACGGCACTGAGCAAGACCCTCCCCGCCCTCGCCCTCCTGGGCTCCCTCCTCTCGGCCGGCCCGGCCTGCGCGCAGGCCCTGAAGGCCACGGTCTCGCAGGCCTTCCAGTCGATGCTCTACCTGCCGCTCTACGTGGCCATGGACGAGGGCCTGTTCGCCAAGGCCGGGATCGCGGTGACCAAGGAGACGGCCGGCGCCCCGAGCGTCGCCCTCTCGGCCGTCATCTCGAAGAGCGCCGAGTTCTCGATCCACGGGCCGGAATGGACGGCGGTGGCCGCCTCGAAGGGCGCTCCCGTCAACGTCATCGCCAACGTCGTCAACGGGGCGGCCGTGTGGATCGCCACGACGCCCGACTTCAACTTCACCGGCGTCCAGGACCTCAAGGGCCAGACCATCGTCACCGGCCTGATGCCGACCACGAGCACGTCGCTGTTCCTCAAGCTCCTCAAGGAGAACGGCCTCTCGAAGGACGACGTGACCCTCACCCAGGTCCAGCTCGGCACCGAGCCCGGCCCCTTCCTGGCCGGCCAGGCCAAGGTCGCGGTGCTCTACGAACCCGGCCTCGACCAGGTCGTGGCCAAGGGCATGAAGGTGGTGCTCGGGTTCCCCAAGCTCTACGGCCCCTACGCCTTCTCGGCGGTGAGCGCGCGCAAGGACGTCGACCCGGCCGCGGCCCAGGCCTTCGTCAACGGCATGCAGGCGGCGGTCACCCTGATGCAGGCCGAGCCGGCCAAGGCCGTGGCGGTGGCCAAGCGCCAGTTCCCGAACCTCGATCCGGCCGTGGTCGAGGCCGCCGTCAAGCGCATGATGGACGAGAAGGTCTATCCGGTGAGCGTCGACATCACCAAGGCGGCGCTGGCGCTCGGCCTCGACACGCAGATCGCCCTGGGCAACCTCGCCGCCCAGCCCGACTACGACACCTTCGTGCGCAAGGACTTCATCGCCAAGGCCCTGGCGGCCAACTGACGGCATGGCCATGCACCGCCTCGGCCTCCTCGACGCCCTGCGCGCCCTGCGCGCGGGCACCCTCGACCCCGCCGCCTACCGCGAGGCCTGCCTCGACCGGGCGCGGTCGTGGGAGCCCCGCCTCCACGCCTTCGCCCACCTCGACGCGGCGGCGGCGGTCGACGCCCCCGGGGCGCCGCTCGCCGGCATCCCGGTGGCGATCAAGGACATCGTCGCCACGCGCGACATGCCCACCACCAACGGCTCGCCGATCCATGCCGGTGATGTGCCCCGGGCCGATGCCGAGGTGGTGGCGCGCCTGCGCGCGCTCGGGGCCACCATCTTCGGCAAGACCGTGAGCACCGAGTTCGCGTTCCGCCATCCCGGCCCGACCCGCAACCCGTGGAACCCCGGCCATACGCCGGGCGGCTCGTCGAGCGGTTCGGCGGCGGCCGTGGCCGCCGGCATCGTGCCGCTGGCGCTGGGCACCCAGACCATGGGCTCGGTGATCCGGCCGGCGGCGTTCTGCGGCGTGGTCGGCTTCAAGCCGAGCTACGGCGCGATTCCCCGCACCGGGGTGCATCCCCTCGCCGGTTCCCTCGACCACGTCGGGTTCTTCACCCGCGCCGTGGCGGACGCCGCCTACGCCCTGAGCCTGCTCGCGGCGGCCAGCGACGCCGACCCGCACGGGCTGCCGCTGCCGCCGTTCCGGGTCGGGACCGAAGCCGACCTCGACATCGACCTCGACCTCGACCTCGGGCGCCCGCCCCGCCTCGCCCTCATGCGCACCTCGCGCTGGAGCGAGGTCGAGGGCGCGCAGCAGGACCTGCTGCTGGCCACCGCCGAGCGCCTGCGCATGGCCGGGGCCGTGGTGGTGGAGACGGAGTGGCCCCAGGCCTTCGACGCGCTCTGGACCATCGCCGCCGTGATCCTGGCGGCGGAGGCGAGCGCCACCTTCGGCCCCTTGCGCGACCGCTGGCCCACCCTCGTGAGCGAGCCCCTGGCCGGCCTGATCGCCGAGGGCCGCGCCGTGCCCGCTCCCGACTACGTGGCGGCCCTGCGCCGGCAGCGGGACCTGCGGGCCGGGCTCGGCCGGGTTCTCGATGGGTTCGATGCGGTCCTCACCGTGCCCGCCCCCGGCGCGGCGCCGGAGGGGCTCGCCAGCACCGGCGATCCGGGCTTCAACGTGCCCTGGACGTGCCTGGGCGCCCCGGCCCTGACGCTGCCGGTCGGGTTCGCCGACAGCGGCCTGCCGCTCGGGATCCAGCTCTGCGCAGATTATCGCCAGGACCTGCGGCTGCTGCGGGTCGGGCGCTGGTGCGAGGCCGCGATCGGCCGCGAGGTCCGGTTTCCGGCGTGAACCCCGTCAGGCGGCGCGGTTGCCGGCGGCGGGCAGGCGCAGGCCGCCGATCAGGCCGACGAGCTGGTGGCCGTGGTAGGGGGTGCGCAGGCAGGGTGCGCCGGAGACCTTCTTGTTCTCGGGGATGCGGTAGGGCAGCCGGGCCGTGTAGATGACGCTCACCGTGGGGTCGAGGCAGCGGGCGACGCTGGCCAGGGACAGGCCGTCGACGGCGTCGCGCACGTCGGCGTCGGTGATCACCACGTCGACGCGGCGGGTGGCGTGCAGCGACAGCAGCAGGCGCTCGGCCTCCTCGGCGGTGCGGGCGCTGACCACTTCGTAGTCGAACGCTTCGAGGCAGCTGGTGCTGATGCGGCGGGTCAGCTCGTCGCCGGCGAGCAGGAGCACGAGGGGGCGGCGGGACGGTGCGGACATGCGATGGATCCTGCGCGAACCGGCTTGAGGGCTGAACGATCCCCGATCTGACGCCGGTAACCTTACGTCGAACGCGGTTAACGAGGCGTTAACGCAGCCGATTGCTTGCTATAAGCGTGACCATACCAAGTAACGGTCCCGTACCGTCCTGGTGCGGACGCGATCTCGGGCCGGGGAGATCTGGCGTCGAAAGCGGCACTATGGTGCCGTCATCGTCGGCTTTCCTCCGGCAAAGACCAGAGGCAAGGGCCGTCGCGTACCGCTCCCCGTGCCTTCGGCCGCCTCGTCACCACGCCCGAACACAGGCCGCCCCCGCCGGGGAAGAATCTTTTGCAAAAAACCTCGGAACCATTTGCCGTTCGCCGCGTTGTGCTGCCTCGCGCGATGGCATGTCTTGGTCGGCCTTGCCGGCGAGGGTCCGAATTCGGACCTTCGTGGCTCAGGGATGCGCGAGCGATGCGGGACGCAGGCGCGCCGCGTTCGCACGTGTCGCAGGGCCCGGCCGCAAAACCGCTGGGCACCCTCGCACAACCTGCTTAGCTTGCTGGCATGACCGACGATCCCATCCGCGAATCGCGCGCCGCGCTCATCCTCCTCGCCCTCTGCGTCACGTCCGTGCTGCTGTTCGGCGCGATCACGGTGCTGACCCAGATCGATTGATCCGCCGCCGGCCGAACGGGTGCGGCGGCGAGGCCCGATTCACCCTGCCACGGGATGATCGCGGCGGGGATGGACGAATTGCACCGCCCTTGCGTTCACTTCCATAGGAGCCCGCCCGCGGGCGCAGGAGGGATCGCCTTGGACCAGGAACTATCCGGACGGCACATGGCGGCGATGTGCCTGGCCGCCGACAACCTGCTGCGGCAGCTGGCGAGCGAGGGGATGGACTATCGCATCACCGCCTCCGGCGGCACCGCCACGACGCTGCACCTGACGGTGCGCGACCTCACGCCCGAGATCTCGGAGCGGATCGTTCGCTGCCTTCGCGGCATCGGCGCCGAGCTCGATATCGTCCCGGACGCCGGCGAGGATCGCCGCCGCTGAGGTGCCGCCCCTACCGCAGTACCGATTTCTCGGGCCGGACGGGCGGCGGCAGCGCCTCGCCCAGGGCATCGCGCACGATCGATTCCACCTGCCGCAGCATCGCGTCGAGGGGCAGGTCGTTGGGCTCGGTGCCGAAGGGCTCCTCGAGTTCGTCGCCCAGGGCGTCGAGGCCGAAGAAGGTGTAGGCGACGAGCGCCGTTGCCACCGGCGTCGCCCAGCCCAGGGTGCCGGCCAGCCCGAACGGCAGCAGCAGGCAGTAGAGCCAGGCGGTGCGGTACAGCAGCAGCGTGTAGGCGAAGGGCAGCGGCGTGCCCTGGATGCGCTCGCAGACCACCTGCACCTGGGCCAGGGCGGCGACCTTCTGTTCCAGCATCCCGAGCACGATGTCGCTGAGGTTGCCCGCCCGGAACGCCCGGCCGAAATCCCCCCCGAGGCCGGCCAGGATCGCGTTGGCCGGGTTGGGGCTGTGCGCGAGCGCCTCCGCCTCCGCCGCGGGCAGCCAGGCACGCGCCACCTCGGCCTCGTCGCCGGTGCCGCGCAGGCTGGCGTGGAGGGCATGGGCGAAACCGCAGGCCCGCCGCAGGCTGCGCTGCGACAGCGCTTCCTGCTCGGGACCGAGCACGGCGGGCAGGAGGCGCGCGAGGCCGCGCACCTCGAGGATCAGGCTACCCCAGGCGCGTCGCCCCTCCCACCAGCGGTCGTAGCAGGCGCCGTTGCGAAAGCTCAGGAAGATCGACAGGGCGAGCCCGATCAGGGTGAAGGGCGCGATTCCCGGCCCGACGGGAAACAGTTCCGGAAAGGCCCGTTCGATCGCCACCACCGCCAGCGCGGTCGCCGAGATGCCGAGGATCTTGGGCGCCACGCGCGGCAGGATCGAGCCCTGGAGCGCGAACAGCACCACGAACAGGTTCGGGCGGGACCGGACGACCATGCTGCCTCGACGGCTGGACCAACGCCCGACGCGGCGCGTCCGGCGCGCCCTCCATCGGAGCCTTGGCAAACGCGGTCAACCGGGCAGTCCCGCCCGACGTCTCATCCCCTTTCCGGTTGATCACTTCGTGATGCGGACATGGGCTTCGCTCAGGCGCCGCGCGGGCTCGGTGATACGGGTCCCGCTTGATCCAAGCGGAAACCGTCTCAGTGCGCCTGCGCGAAGCCCGCAGCCATGTTGATCGCCAGCGCCAGGACGCTGGTGTTGAACAGGTAGGCGTAGACCGTCTGCACGGTGACGAGGCGGCGCATGTTCTTGGCGGTGATGTCGGTGTCCGAGGTCTGCGAGGTCGCCCCGATGGTGACCGAGAAGTAGAGGAAGTCCCAGAAATCCGGGTCGGGATCGCCGTTGAAGTCGAGGCCGCCGCGGCTCTCCCCGGTTTCGCCCTCGCCGTAGTACAGATGCGCGTAGTGGACGGTGAAGACCACCTGCACGAACACCCAGGTGCACAGCATGGTCAGCGCCGCGAGGGCGAGGCGGGCCCCCTTCATCGCCCCCGGCTCCTGCTCGCCGAGCACGAGCATGGCCACCGCGCCGCAACTCGCCGCCGCCGCGAGGATGGCGAAGAGCGAGATCACCGTGGCGCTGTCGTCGAGGCGGGAGGCCTCCTGCCGCAGGGCGTCGCGGGGTTGCCGGGCCGCGTTCCAGACGACGAGGCCGGTGTAGACGCCGACGCCGAGACACCAGCCGACGAGGAGCCGGACCGGGACCGACGCGATCGGCAACAGGACCGTGAGCCCGATCGTCAGCCCCATGGCGAGGAGAAGCCGCGGCCGCAGTCGAAAGGCCTCGAACGGATTGGTCATCGCTGGGTCTCCACCGGTGCGTGTCCGCGCGAAGGGTGCGGTGACCGCGCCCGAGGGGTCACGGCTGCGAGGGCGGCCGCGTACAGGCGCCGTCGCGGCAGGCCGGGCCGTCCGACGGCAGAACCTTGGCGATGAAGGGGCGCAGGGGAAGGAAGGCGCGGTAGGCGCGCTCGGCCAGCCACAGGGCGCCGGGCAGGCGCAGGACGAGCGCAAGCAGCCGCCAGGCCGGCAACTGCGCCCAGAGCCGGGCGAAGCCGGCCGCGCCAGAAGCGAGCCGGCCCTCGGCGTCCCGGACGTGGAACCGCGCCAGCGCCGTCGCCCGGTCGAGACCCGGGCCGAGCGCCTCGCCCTGTGCGACGTCGACGAAGGCCACCCGCTCCGCGCCTCGGCTGCGCCGGTAGAACGCGATCTCGCGGGCGCAGAGCGGACAGGCGCCGTCGAAATAGACGGTCAGGGCGGGGTCTCGGGTCGGTAACATCGGTGCGTCGTCCACGAAGTGTCCATGCGCAAGATAGGGCGGCCCGCCCCTTGCGGCGCCGTGGCGTCCCGTCGCCTGGGGCCCATGACGCTCGAACAAGGAGCCCACCATGCCGATGCAGCCCCACGTCTTCTCCGGCGGCGCCACGGGAGAGTGGCGCATCCGCGCGGTCCGCACCCTGTGCGGCCCGGAGTTGCCGGCGGCGACGCATCTCTCGGTCGGATTCTCGGTCGTCGAGGGGGCGGCCTGGACCCTGCGCGGGACCGTGAGCAACCTGCGCTATACGACGCGGCCCGAGCGGGACGCCCTGCGCGCCTCGCAGGCCCCCCTCGCCCGGGGCGAGGCCAGCCGTGCCACCCTCATCCCGATCGCCAAGACGGCGGCGTGGTGGGAGATGGCCCAGGACGAGCGCAGGGCCCTGTTCGAGGAGGTCTCGGGCCATACCCGCATCGGCATGGCCGCGCTTCCGGCGGTGGCCCGCCGCCTCCACCACGCCCGCGACCTCGGCGAGCCGTTCGATTTCCTGACCTGGTTCGAGTACGCGCCCGCGCACGAGGCGACCTTCGACGCCCTGCTCGCCGCGCTCAGGGCGACCCCGGAATGGTCCTACGTCGACAGGGAGATCGAGCTGCGGCTGGAGCGGGCGGGGTGACCCGGAGCCGCCTAAGCGGGTTCGCGTTGGCGAGCCAACGCTTCACCCTGCCTAGGTCTTTGGCGTGTCGCAGGTTTTCGACGCAGAACCGGTGGCGACCTTTGTGGACCCTGCCTAGCGCGCCACGGCCTTGATGGCCCCGCGCCCGGCGTAACGCCCCTGGGTGTCGAGGCCCTCCTCGATGCGGATGAGCTGGTTGTACTTGGCCAACCGGTCGGAGCGGGCCAGCGAACCGGTCTTGATCTGCCCGCAGTTGGTGGCGACGGCGAGGTCCGCGATGGTGGAATCCTCGGTCTCGCCCGAGCGGTGGGACATCACCGCCGTGTAGCCGGCGCGCTGGGCCATATCGACGGCCGCCAGCGTCTCGGTGAGGGTGCCGATCTGGTTGACCTTGATCAGGATCGAGTTGGCGGTGTTCTCGGCGATGCCCCGCGACAGGCGGGTGACGTTGGTGACGAACAGGTCGTCGCCCACGAGCTGGCAGCGGTCGCCCACCCGCTCGGTGAGGAGCTTCCAGCCGGCCCAGTCGTCCTCCGACATGCCGTCCTCGATCGACCAGATCGGGTAGGCGTCGACGAGGCCGGCGAGGTAGGCGACCTGGGCCTCGATGTCCCGGGTCTTGCCCTCGCCCTCGTAACGGTAGGCGCCGTCCTTGAAGAACTCGGTGGCGGCGCAATCGAGGGCCAGCACCATGTCGATGCCCGGCTTGAAGCCGGCCTTGGCGATCGACTCCATGACGAAGTCGAGAGCGGCCTCGGCCGAGGGCAGGTTGGGGGCGAAGCCGCCCTCGTCGCCGACGTTGGTGTTGTGGCCGGCCTGCTTCAGGGCGCTCTTGAGGGTGTGGAACACCTCCGAGCCCATCCGCACGGCCTCGGCGATGGAGCTCGCCCCCACCGGCATGATCATGAATTCCTGGAAGTCGATCGGGTTGTCGGCATGCGCGCCGCCGTTGATGATGTTCATCATCGGCACCGGCAGCACCCGGCCCTGCGTGCCGCCGACGTAGCGGTACAGCGGCAGGCCGGCGGTCTCGGCCGCGGCCTTGGCGACGGCCAGCGAGACGCCCAGGATCGCGTTGGCGCCGAGCCGCGCCTTGTTGGGGGTGCCGTCGAGGGCGATCATCGCCTCGTCGACGGCGATCTGGTCCTCGGCGTCCAAGCCGCCGATGGTGTCGAGGATCTCGGAGCGCACGGCCTCCACCGCCTTGCGCACGCCCTTGCCGCCGAAGCGGGCCTTGTCGCCGTCGCGCAGTTCCATCGCCTCGTGCGCGCCGGTGGAGGCGCCCGAGGGCACCGCGGCGCGGCCGAAACAGCCGTCCTCGAGGAGGACGTCCACCTCGATCGTCGGGTTGCCGCGGCTGTCGAGGATCTCGCGGGCGGCGATGTTGGTGATGGCGGTCATGGCGACCTCTCCGAAAACGTCTGGCAGGAACGTCGAACGATCGACGGTGCGGCATGTCGCACGCGAGCGACGAGGCTTATCCGCCAACGTCCCGCTTCGGGCAAGCGCCCGGGCCCGGCCTGGAGGCCCGAGGCCGTGAGGAAACGTTTGACGGTCCGATCAGAAAAACTGACGCGCCGCTTCCGGGTGATGCACCCGCCGCAGCTTGCGCTATAAGCCGTCCATGACGAACGACACGCTGCAACTCGGCCAACAGACCCAGGCGCCGGAATCCCCCGAGACCGCCCGGCTCGACAGGGTGCCCAACCCGCACCCCGACCAGGACTACCTCGCCCGGTTCACGGTGCCGGAGTTCACCTCGCTGTGCCCGGTGACCGGGCAACCGGATTTCGCGATCCTGGTGATCGACTACGTGCCCGACCGCTGGCTCGTGGAATCCAAGTCGCTCAAGCTCTACCTCGGCGCCTTCCGCAACCACGGTGCCTTCCACGAGGATTGCACGGTGGGCGTCGGCCGGCGCCTCGTCGATCTGCTGGCGCCGCGCTGGCTGCGCATCGGCGGCTATTGGTATCCGCGCGGCGGCATCCCCATCGACGTGTTCTGGCAGACCGGGGCGCCGCTGCCGTCGGTGTGGCTGCCCGACCAGGGCGTCCCCCCCTACCGGGCCCGGTAGGAGCGCTCCAGGGTCCGACCGCAAACGAAGACGGGCGCCCGGTCCGACCGGGCGCCCGTCTCATCCTCGACCGATGGCCGAATCTCAGTAGCCGTAACCGTAGGCCGGCTGCCGGTATCCGTAGGCGGGACGGCCATAACCGCCGCGATTGTAGGAATCGCGCGCCGCTCCGGCGGCGATGGCTCCGGCGGCCAGGCCGGCGATGCCGAGGCCGACGGCGGCGCCGGTCCCGATGCCACGACGTCCACCGCCACGGCCGTAGCCATAGGCGCCGCGCCCGCCGTGATGGCCGTAGCCGCCGTGGTGACCGTGACCGTAGCCGTGGCCCCGGGGACGGGCATCCGCGGAGGTCGCCATCATGGCGCCGATCGACAGGGTCACCGCGGAAATCAATGCGAGCTTGCGCATGGTCGTCCTTATCGTTGTTTCGGGAAACGCTTAGTTTGGGCAACGGGCGGGAGCCCGATGTGTTCCCGAACGCGGTCCCGAGATCATCGGCGCCGCCCTAAGCAGGTTCGCGTCGGCAGGCCGACGCTTCATCCTGCTCAGGGTCTCGGGCGTCGCAGGTTTTCGACGCGAAACCGGTGACCCCCTTTGCGAAACCTGCTGAGGTGATCCGATAACTGGACCGGCCAAGGGTGGACGGCATCAGGCGCTTGAGCACGACGTGGGTGGGCGCACACAGGAGGAGCGGAATGCCGACGACGAGGGCCGCAAACCAGAGGTAAGGGTGCATGAGTGTCTGGGCGACGTTGTCGTTCATTCCCCAGACGTAGTTGATGTTCACAGGCTGGAAGCCGGGATCGGGCCGGGGTTCGGGCATCAGTGTGAAGCAGACGACGAGCACCACGATGGCCAGCAGCGACCAAGCGCCCCAGGCCCTCTGGTCATACCCAAGACGCCACACGAGGAAGACGAGGAGGAAAGGCAACCACCCATGGAACAGGGACAGGCCGCGCAGGAACAGCGACGCGTCTGCCTTGAACATGTAGGCGGTCATTCCAACGATGGGCGCGCCAACGGCGCTCGCAATGAAGTCTGCCACCCACAAGGTCTGCGGAAGCAGGATGCCGACTGCGCACATCGACACGAGAAGCGCGCTCTCTGTCCAAATGCCTATTAGCGTGAGGATCAGCGCCAAGTCACAAAAGTATAGGAAGTTGGTCGGACCGTAGAACGTCCAGTACGTCGGCAGCAGGACGGCCATGAAGCCCGTGTAGGCCAGCTTCAGCTCTATCGGCAGCGCCTGCACGCGCTTTGGTGTGACCGTTGTGGGAGGATGCAGGCCGCCCTCCTCTGGTGCTTCCCCACGTACCATTTCCGCCCCTCCACCGCTTCAGATCGTGGTCGGATTGTGCCCTTGTGCCGTGCCAACGAGCGTGCAGGTTCGCACAGTGTGCAAACTGCTTTTCCGAGCCTGCCGGCTCAATCGACAACAGATGCTGCCGACAACAGATGCTGCCAGCCTGACAGGCGATCGCCCGTGCCGAGCCGGCAAGGCTGACTCGCTTCGGGAAAAAGCGCCGCTCCTCACCATAGCTCGGCCGGGCATAGACCTGGCGGGATTGCGCATGGATCGCCTCCCCCAGGGCGCCGGACGTGCGTTTCATGGCGGTGGCATCGTAGGCTCGGCGATCCGCACGCCGAGTTCGTGGGGCTGGCTGCGACCGTCAGACAGGCAGCCAGTCGCGCCCGGATCGTTTCAGGGATGCCGGCTAAGCAGGGTTGGCAGAAGCGGTCACCGGTTTTGCGTCGAAAACCTGCTTAGCCTGCACGCTGGCCTTGGTTCAGGCCGGCGCGCCGACGCAGGACGATAGTCCGGCCCGGCTGCAGCACGCAGACGGTGAGGTTGTCCGCCAGCATGTCCTCGCGCGGCCCGGTCTCGCAGCGGAGCAGGGCGGCGCCGGTGCGGCCCTCGGCCGGGGCGCCGGTGAGGAGGGAGCGCCGGTGCAGGGTCAGCGCCAGGACTTCGACGTCCCGCGCCCGCGCGCCGGTGAGACCCTGGCCGGCCAGGCCGATCAGCACGAAGTAAGGCCGGAGCGGCTCGCGCGCGACCGCGCCGAACACCATCCGTTGCGGCTTGCCGCAGGCCAGACTCATGCGGTCGGCGTCGGCGGCGCGGAACACCGCCCCGTCGCCCGCCCGCCCGGCCAGCGAGGCCCCGGTGGCCCGGATCATCCGCGCCGTGAGCGCGTCGCAGGCATCGCCCGCCCGCGCCATGGCCGGCGCGGTCACGCAGGCCAGGACGACGACGGCCGCCATGACGGCGGGCAGGAGCGGGATGCGCTGGATCATGGCCGACACGTCTACCCCAGCCGCCGGGGGACGGCCATGGGTTCGCTGGCGACGCGCGCCTCCCTCCGACTCACGCCGGCAGCCAGTCTCCCGACGCGGTGCGGCAGACGAGCTGCTGGGGCAGTGCGGTGGTCCCTGTCCCGTCGATGGAGGCGGAGGTGTCGGCGGCCCGGCAGATGCGGTTGCCCGCCGCCTCGGCGGCGACCGCGGGGGCGGCCTGGGGCCTCACCGTGATCTGGCGCTGGCGCCCGTCCGCGCCCTGGTAGGCGAGGTACTGCGGCGTGTTGGTCGCCGCGGCCGCGATCTGAGCGTTGCGGATGCGCTCCTTGTCCTGGGCGTCGAGGGCGGTGAGGACGGCGCAGGCGAGGCCGCCGACCCCCGCTCCCACCGCCGCGCCGACGCCCGCGCGCCGGCCCCCGCCGGTGGCGGCGCCCACCAGCGCGCCGATGCCGGCCCCGATCAGGGTCGAGGCGACGCAGCGCCCGATCGCGTCGTCGAGGAGCGGCCGCGAGGCAGCGGCACTGCTCCCTCCTCCTCCGCCACCGCGCGTACTCGTGCAGCCCCCGAGCAAGCCGACGACGCAAAGGGCCACGCCCATCGCCCTGAAGCCCCGATTGGTCATCGTCCCGTCACCCCCGGCCCGTCCGTGAACCGCCCCGTCCGTCGCGGGATGCGGCCGACGGGGCGGCCCGGCCCCCGGCGCGCCCCGCGATCTCGTGTCCGTGCCGTCCGTCAGAACGGCCGGTCCTCGACGCGCTGGATGTCGAAGCGCAGGTCTTCGCGGCGCAGGCCGTTCTCGCCGCTGAAGATCACCTTGGGGTCGAAGATGCGGCCCGAGGCGGCACCCGCCTTGAGGGTCATCTCGACGTTGCGGGCGCCGCCGAAGGGCAGCTTGCCCCGCTCGGCGGGCTCCGCCTGGGGGTCGGGAAACCAGGCCAGCGCGAAGCGGCCGTCGCCGCGCAGCTCGCAGGTCTCGCCCTTGCACAGCATCTTGCCGTCGAGGGGCGTCGCGGTGGTGCGCGACAGGGTGGTCTCGACCCAGGCGTTGACGAGGTCGCCCTGGGCGGTGGCCGCGAGCCGGACCTGGAGCGGCGTGCGCTGGCCGACGTAGTCGATGAAGCCGGCGTAGACGCGGCTGCTCACCGGCTCGGCGAGCAGGCGCGGCAGGCCGTCCGAGCGCACCCCCGCGAGGCTGCCCTTGGCGCCGAGCACCAGGGCGCGGGCGAACTCGAGGCTCGGCGCATCGCCGAGGGTGGCACCCGCGAGGTAGACCTCGGCCCGCCCGAAATCGATGCCGGTCTTCTCCGCGAGCTGGAAGCCGCGCTCGCGGGCGCTTCCCACGTCCTTGAAGCTTGAGCGGTCCGTCACCTGGAAGGGCGTGACGAGGAGGAAGCGCGGCAGGCCGTGGTTGAGGTCGGCGAGCCGGCCCGCGGTCTGGAGCGCTCCGAGCAGCCCTCCCGTCGGAACCGGAACGGCGGCGATCTCGGCGGCCCGCTTCTGCACCTGCGCCACCGCCCTGGCGATGCCGGAGGCGAAGCCCTCGCGGGCCGCCTTGCCCTTGGCCGCCTGCCCGGTGCCGATGAAGGTGTCGAACAGGGAATCGGCCTTGCCGGCGGCCTGTGCCTCCTCGTGCGAGAGGTTGGGCGAGCAGCCCACGAACAGCGGCACCAGCTCGCTGCCGTCGCGGCGCGCCACCATCACGGTGAACCGCTCGCGGGCGCCGAGCGTGCCGAGGCTCGCCTCCCTGGCGTCGGCGGCCTCCACCACCATGCGCGTCCAGCGCTGGTTGGCCTGCGCCTCGCCGGAGACGATGGCCTCGTCGAGGACGACGACGGTCTGGCGCAGGGAGCGCGGCTCTCCGGCCCTGGGGCAGGTCTGCTCCTGGCGCACCACCTCGTAGGCGGTCGCCGCATGGCCGGAGACCGGCATGAGCAGCCCGGCCACGAGGAGGCACGAAGGAAGGATGTGCGGGACGAGGGTCATGTCCGATGTCCCGCTCAGGCGTGGCCGAGGCCGAGGCGACGGCCGAGGTAATCGTCGGCCTCGAGGTCGCGCCGGGTCCCGATGTCCCCGGAGGCGAGGTCGTCGTGGGTGAAGCGGGTCTGCACCCCGCGTTTGCGCGCCTCGGCGACGAGGCGGTTGCGGTAGCTCTCCAGGAGCCCGAGCACCCGCGCGTCCTGGCGCGCCACGACATCGAAGCGGGCGCGGCAGGCGGCGTAGTTGCGCAGGCCCTTGGCCTGGTCGGCCTCGCGCCGGTCGAGCTGCTCGCGGTCGCGCCGCGCCTGCTCGATGCGCTGCTGCTGCTGGCGCTCGAGGCCCTTGCGGTAGGCGGCCTGGGACTGCGCCTTGAGAAGGTCGAGGCGGGCGCGTTCCTCGGCGAAGTCGGGCACCGGGTCCTCGGTGAACAGCACCCAGGCCACGGCCACGGCGTAGACGGCGAGGTTGCCGATGAAGGCGATCCCGTAGATCGCCACGGTACTGCCACCCTCCTCCCCCAGCGCCGCCTGCCGGTTCAGGGCCTCGGCCACGAGGTAGGAGCGGCTGAAGACGATGGCGGCCGCGCCGATGAGGAACAGGACGGCGGCCACGGCCAGGTGCCGGTAGCTGTCGGCCCGCAGGCGCCGGGTGACGTTGTCGCCGAAGCGCTCGCCCCATTGCCGCAGGATGCGCCCCAGGAGGTGGCTGGAGAAGGCGAACAGGATGGCGATGAGCAGGACCGAGGCGGTGGCGAGCGCCGGCGTCAGGAAGTCGATCCTGAGGAAGGACGACAGGTTGAGCGGAAACTCGAGCAGCATGATCGCCGCCACGCCGCCGTGCTTGAACACCGGGTTCCAGGCGCCGGCATCGCGCCCGTGCTGGGACCTCTTGTACGCGTATTCGGAGCGCAGCCGGTCGATCTCGGCCTCGCGGTCGCGGATCCTCTTGCTCTGGAAGAAGCCGTCGCGCTCGGCGCGCAGGTGGCCCTGCTTGACCTGCTCGATCCGGTCGCGCTCGGCCTCGTAGAGGAAGCCGGGGTTGCCGCCCAGCGTCTCCTGTTCGAAGCCGCGGCGGATCTCGGCGATGGCCGAGACCCGGGCGGAGGCGACGCGGGTGCGGTACCAGATCTCCATGGCCGGGGTCAGCAGGGCCGGGCTGTCGGCCGCGGCCCCGTGCGAGGACGAGAGCGGCACCGTCGGGCAGGCCGCCTCCTCGGCGATCCGGGCCGACAGGTCGGCGGCGACGGGGCCGTCCGCCGACAGGTCGAGGGCCTGGTACTCGGACAGGCTCATCGGTCCGGCCTCGGCACGAGGACGCGCTGCTCGCGCAGGTCGATCACGATGGGGTCGTCGCGGGTGATGGTCACCACGGTCCTTTCCGGGGGCGGGGGGCGCGCGACGACCGCGGGCGTCGCGCCTTCCGGCGTCACCGCGACCCGGGCGGGCGGGACGATCGACACGAGGTCGGAGTCCTGGATGGTCGGGAGCGCGACGGCGACGTCGGCGGGCGCGATCGCCACGGTGCGCCGCTCCGGCAGGGACGAGGTCACCGGCGCGGCCTCGACCCGCGGCAGCAGCGCGAAGGAGCGCAGGCAGGCGGCGCGCTGGCGCGGCTCGGCCCCGGCGCAGACCAGGGCCTCCTGCTTGGCGAGCCAGGCCCCCACCGCCTCGGGCTTGCGGCCGAACAGGAACTCCACCCGCCGGTTGCGGGTCATGGCCTCGTCGGAGGTGTTGGGGACGAGGGGCACCGCCTCGCCGAAGCCGATGCGCCAGATGGTGGCCTGGCGCACGCCGCGGCGCTTGAGCGCCTGGGCCACGGTCTCGGCCCGGCGCACCGACAGGTCGAAATTGTAGGCGTCGCCGCCACGGCTGTCGGTATGGCCGGAGATGAACACCGCCGTGTCCGAGGCCTCGCGCCGCAGCGCCTCGGCGACCACGTCGATCACCGCCTCGGCCTCCGGGCGCAGCTCCGCCCGGGCGGTATCGAAGAACACCTGCTGCCCGAACACCACCCGCAGGACCGGGATGTCGGTGTTGAAGCTCGCGGGCAGCTCACGCCGCGGCACCCGGGATTCGAAGAAGCGCGGGCTGGCGTTCAGGGTCGCGTCCGAGAGGCGCCGCAACCGGGCCGTGCGGTCCTGGTGCTCGAGCAGGACCGTGTCCTGCCACGACAGGATCACGTCCCGGGCCGCTCCCGAGGCGGGCACCAGCAGCAGTGCCGCCAGGACGGCCGCCCGCGACGCTCCGCTGCAGATCGACTCGACGGCCCGCTCCACCCCTGCCCCCGCCACCCTGTCCTGAAACAACTACAGGTGTGACGCTAAATCTGAGGTTTATTGATCGTCAACAGACGCCCGGCGATAAGCGTGGGGGATGGCGCTCTGTGACCGCCATTGTGGTTTTCGTGCAACGAGACGGTGCATCGATCGGGGGTCGCGACGGCGAACGCCGGCCCGCCCCATGGGGCGGACCGGCGCTCGGTTCGATGAAACCCGACCGCGGTCGCTCAGCCGGCCTTGGACAGTGCCACCGCCACGAAGCGGGTGACGCCCTTGGTGCTCTTCACGCGCATCAGCACGGCCTTGCGCCCGCTCGCCTCGGCGGCGCGGATGCGCTCGGCGACCTCGGACGGCTTCGAGACGCTGGAACCGCCGACATCGAGGATGATGTCGCCCTGTTCGATGCCCTTGGCCGCGGCCGGCCCGTCGGGATCGACCTCCATCACCGCCACGCCCTCTTCGCCGCCGACCTCGGAGGCCGGCGCGAGGCTCAGCCCCAGGCGAGGCTGGCCGTCGCGCTGGCCGCCGCGGCGGTCGTCGTTGGCGGCCTTGGGATCGCTCGGCAGGGCGCCGAGTTCCACGGTCGCCGTGTCGGACTTGCCCGAGCGCAGGTAGGAGAGCTCGACCTTGGCGCCGGGCTTGAGGCCGGCGATCTTGCGCGAGAGCTCCTTGGCGTCGTTGACCGGGTTGCCGTTGACCGACTCGATGACGTCGCCGGACTTGAGGCCGGCCTTGGCCGCCGGGGTGCCGGGCTCGGCATGGTCGACGAGGGCGCCCTTGGCCTTGTCGAGGCCCAGGCCGTCGGCGATGTCCTTGGTCACCGGCTGGACCTGGACGCCGAGGTAGCCGCGGGCGACCTTGCCGTCGGCGCGCAGCTGGTCGACCACCGCCTGCACGGTCTCTGCCGGGATGGCGAAGGCGAGGCCGACGCTGCCGCCCGAGGGCGAAGCGATGGCGGTGTTCACGCCCACGACCTCGCCGACCACGTTGAAGGTCGGGCCGCCCGAGTTGCCCTTGTTGATGGGCGCGTCGATCTGCAGGAAGTCGTCGTAGGGGCCCGCGCCGATATCGCGGCCGCGCGCCGAGACGATGCCGGCGGTGACGGTGCCGCCCAAGCCGAACGGGTTGCCGATGGCCACCACCCAGTCACCCACCCGCGGCGCGGTCTTGCCGAGGGAGACGTAGGGGTAGGTACCGCCCTCGGTGATCTTGAGGAGGGCGAGATCGGTCTTGGGGTCCTTGCCGATGACCTTGGCGTCGAGGGTGCGGTTGTCGTCGAGGGTCACCTGCACGGTCTTGGCCTTGTCGACCACGTGGTTGTTGGTGACGACGTAGCCGTCGGCCGAGATGATGAAGCCCGAGCCCATGCCGCCGCGCTGGTTCTTGCGCTGGGGCATCTGGCCGCCGGGACCGCCCTGGCCGTTGCCCTGGCCGTTCTGGCCGAAGCGCTTGAGGAACTCGCGCAGCTGCGGCGGCGCGTTCTGCATGCCGCGCCCGCCGGACCCGTCCTCGTCGTCGTCGCCGGCGCCGTCCTCGAGCTTCACCTTCACGGCCACGACGCCGGGCTTCACCCGATCGACGATGCTGGCGAAGGAGCCGGGCGGCTGGTCGGGGATGGTGGCCGAGGGCTTGGAGAGGGCCTGGGCCAGGGCGGGGGTCACGGGCTGGACGACGCTGACGCCGACGGCGCCGGTCGCCATCAGGGCGGCCGCGGCGACGGAGGCGAGCGCAGTGCGGCGCAGGCGGTCGGACTGGACGGGCATGGATCACTCCGGATTGTCGGGGCACCGCGAAGCGGGCCGTGGTCCGGTGCATAGCCCCCGGCGCCTGACCTGATCGTGGCGCTAAGGTTACCGTTTGGACAGGTTGGGGAGGGGCGCCGCGGCGAAGCCGTGGAAGGTTCACCGTGCCGCCTCCGCCATGGCCTCCTCATCGATCACGCAGGGAACCGGACGTGCCTGGCCCCGCCCGACCGCGGACCCGTAGAAGGCCGGGGTACGCCCGTCCTCGTCATGCCTTCTTCGTGCAGACGGTCGCTGTGCCACCAGACCGGACCCGAGCGGTCGAGGATCGGGTCTGTGGCGCGGTCCGAGCGGCAGGCCTCGATCTCGGCCCAGCGCGCCTCGCGGTTCACCGGCCCGTCGTCGCGGCGGTGGACGCCGGCAGGGCGCCAACCCCCGCCCGCCACCGCAGGTCCAGCAGCAACCCCGCCGGATGGGTGTCCACAACCGGTGTGATCGGCAGGCCCGCCGCGTCGAGCAGCCGGGCGGTCCAGTGGTTGCACAGGTTGAGCGCCGAGAACCGGCCCTCGCCCTCGTAGAACAGGCTCGGCCCGTAGAGCCCCGGCCCGCCCGCCACCGGCTGGCCGGCCTCCAGGCGGAAGCTCGCGTCGAGGCGGGCCAGCAGCCGGGCGAGGCCAGCCTGCGACAGCCGGATCGGCACGATGTCGGAATGCGGGAAGCTCTCCCGCACGCCGCGCTCCAGTCCCACCACCTGCACGACGCCGGTGCGGCCGCCCGGCGTGAACAGGGCCGCCAGGGCGAGGCCGACGTCGACCTCTGCCAGGGTCGGGGTCGCCCGGTAGAAGCGGGCCTCGCCCCAGCCGAACTCGAGGCGCGGATAGTCGCGAAAGCGGGTGGCGATGGCGCGCAGGGCGCTGCCCGTCCCCTCCCCGGTGAGGGCGTCGCGGGGAAGGACCAGGCCCGAGTGCCAGCCGTGGCTGACGAGGTGGATCGTCTCGGCGTCCGCCCCCTCGGCCGGCGGATAGAGCGCCGGGTCGCCGGGGCGCGCGGTGAGGACGGCGGCGAGGATCAGCAGGGTGACGAGGCCCGCGAGGGCACGTCCGAGGCGCGGCAGCACCTTCCCGAAGCGCCGGCTCGGCGGAGGATGCCCGTGGTCCGCGCCTCGCGGTGAGCCGGCGGCGACGGCTGTCCGGTCGCTCTGCGCGTCCGGCGGAACCCTCCCCACCCTATCCTTCCCCGTCAGCGGGATGGATCGTCGTCGCGATCGCAGGCGTCGGCCTCACGCCTCCGCCAGTCGCGCCAGCGCCTCGCGGATCTTCTCCAGCCGGGCGGCCTCGGCGTCGCGGCGCTCGCGCTGCTCGTCCACCACCTCGTCGGGGGCGCGGGCGAGGAAATCGGCGTTGCCGAGCTTGGCCTCGATCTTGGCGATCTCCGAGGCCGCCTTGGCCGCCTCCTTGTTCAGGCGCACCACTTCGGCGGCCAGATCGACGATGCCCTCCAGCGGCAGGGCGGCCACCGAGCCGCGCACCAGGAGCTGCACCGCGTTCCTCGGCGCGGTCTGCGCGAAGGTGATCTGCGAGAGGCGGGCGAGGCGCAGGAGCGTGTCCTGCCACTGGCGAGCCCGCGCCCGCAGGGCCTCGCCGGCGCCGACAATCACGAGGGGAATCTGCGCGCCGGCCGGCACGTTCGTCTCGGAGCGGGCCGAGCGGATCTCGGAGACGAGGTCCACCACCCAGCCGATCTCGGCCTCGGCCTCCGGGTCGGCCAGGGTCGACAGGTCGGGCCAGGGTGCCAGCGCCAGGAGCCCGCGCCCGGCGATGCCCTCGCCCTTGATCGCCCACAGTTCCTCGGTGAGGAAGGGCATGAACGGGTGCAGCAGCTTGGCGATCTGGTCGATCAGGAAGGCGACGGTTGCTTGCGTCTCCGCCTTGGAGGCGGCGTCGCCCTCGCCCTGGAGGACGGGCTTGGCCAGCTCGACGTACCAGTCGCAGAAGATGTTCCAGACGAAGCGGTAGGCGGCGGCCGCCGCGTCGTTGAAGCGGTAGGCCTCCAGCGCCGCCGTCACCTCGGCCACCGCGCGGGCGGCCTCGCCCAGCGCCCAGCGGTTCAGGGTCTCGGCGGCGTCCCCGGGCCGGTAGTCGGCCCGCAGGACGCAGCCGTTCATCTCGGCGAAGCGCGAGGCGTTCCAGAGCTTGGTCGCGAAGTTGCGGTAGCCCTCGACCCGGTTGACGCCGAGCTTGATGTCGCGCCCGGGCGCGTTCATGGCGGCGAGGGTGAAGCGCAGGGCGTCGGCGCCGTATTGGTCGATGAGCCCGAGGGGGTCGACGACGTTGCCCTTCGATTTCGACATCTTGGCGCCGGCGGCGTCCCGCACCAGGGTGTGCAGGTAGACCGTCGCGAACGGCACCCGGCCGGTGACGTGGAGGCCGAGCATCATCATCCGGGCGACCCAGAAGAAGATGATGTCCTTGCCCGTCACCAGGGCGTCGGTGGGGTAGAACCGGTCGAGCTCGGGCGTCGCGTCGGGCCAGCCCAGCGTCGAGAACGGCCACAGGCCGGAGGAGAACCAGGTGTCGAGGACGTCCTCGTCACGGGTGAGGGCGGTCGGGCGACCTTGCCGGGCCTCGGCCTGTTCGCGTGCCTCCGCCTCGCTCGTCGCGACGAAGATGCCGCCGTCCTCGTCGTACCAGACCGGGATGCGGTGCCCCCACCACAGCTGGCGCGAGATGCACCAGGGTTCGATGTTCTCCAACCATTGGAAGAACGTCTTCTGGTAGGTATCTGGAACAAAACGGGTTTCTCCGTCTCGCACCGCCTGGAGCGCCCGCTCGGCCAGGGGTTTGACGTTCACGTACCACTGGTCGGTGAGGTAGGGCTCGATGACCACGCCCGAGCGGTCGCCGTGCGGGACGGCATGGGTGTTGGGCTCGGTCAGGCGCAGCCGTCCGCGCTCCTCCATCAAGGCGACGACGCGGGCGCGCGCCGCCTCGCGGTCGAGGCCGTGCAGGGCGAGGGTCTCCGGCTCCGGCGATGCACCGGCCAGGAAAGCCTCGTTTCCATCGAGGGTTATGCGCGCTTGTGCATCCAGGACGTTAATGGCGGTGCAACCGGCGCGCCGGCCGACCTCGAAGTCGTTGAAGTCGTGGGCCGGGGTGATCTTGACCGCGCCGGTGCCCTTTTCGGGGTCGGAATAGGTGTCGGCGACGATGGGGATCAGCCGGCCGACCAACGGAACGCGGACCCGCCGACCCACGAGGGACGTGTAGCGCGCGTCGTCCGGGTGGACCGCCACGGCGGTGTCGCCGAGCATGGTCTCGGGGCGGGTGGTGGCCACCGTGATGACCTCGCCGGTCTCGGCGCCGGCCTCGTCCACGATCGGGTAGTCGAAGTGCCAGAGGTGGCCCTTCACCTCGACCTGCAGCACTTCGAGGTCGGAGATCGCGGTCTGGAACTTCGGGTCCCAGTTCACGAGGCGCTTGTCGCGGTAGATCAGCCCCTGCGCGTGGAGATCGACGAAGACCTTGGTCACGGCCCGGACCATCTGGTCGTCGGGCGCGCCCGAGACGCCCATGGTGAAGCGCTCGCGCGACCAGTCGCAGGAGGCGCCCAGGCGCTTCAACTGGTTGACGATGGCGCCGCCCGATTGCGCCTTCCAGGCCCACACCGTCTCGACGAAGGCCTCGCGGGTCATCTCGCGCCGGCCGGGCTTGCCGGCCTCCGCGAGCTGGCGCTCCACCACCATCTGCGTCGCGATGCCGGCGTGGTCGGTGCCCGGCTGCCACAGCACGTCGCGCCCGCGCATGCGCTCGAACCGGCACAGGATGTCCTGGAGCGTGTTGTTGAGGGCGTGGCCCATGTGGAGGCTGCCGGTGACGTTCGGCGGCGGGATCATCATGGTGAAGGGCTTGGCGCCGGCGCGGTCGGGCCGGCCCGCCTTGAAGGCTTCGCCGGCCTCCCAGGCGGCCGAGACGCGCGCCTCCACGGCGGCGGGGTCGAAGGTCTTGTCCATCATGACGGAGTCGGGGCCACTTCACGCGGAACGTCGCGTCCGGCCGCTTTCAACCCGTCACGGGGCCCGCGTCAACCGACGCTCGGCGGATCGGCGCTTCAGCGGCCGCGGGCCACGCGCTCGATCTCGGCCCGCACCAGGCGCTCGACCATCACCGGCAGGTTGTCGTCGAGCCAGGATTTGAGCATCGGGCGCAGCATGTCCTGCACGAGGTCCTCCAGCGTGCGGGCGTTGTGGCTGAGCACCGTGCTCGCCAGCATGCCGAAGGCCTGGTGGACGCTGGCATCGGTCACCGCCGAGGTGAGGCGGTCGTGCGCGCTCGCCGGCTCGGGCCGGATGTCCCGGTAGGGCTCGTGCCGAACTTCCTGGCGAGCGTCCTGGCGAACCTCCTCGCGGATCTGTTCGCGGATCTCTTGCCGGGGCGCGGGAGCCGGTTCGTCCCAGCTGAGTTCCGGCTCGGGCTCCGGCGCGTCGTCGAAGGAGATCGAGTCGAAGTCGATGACGTCGTCGGCCGTCGCCTCGCGAAAGCCGATCGGCTCCTCCTCGATCGGGGCCGGCTTGCGGATCGGCCGGGCGACCTCGGCGAGATCGAGGATGTCGTCGTCCTGGCGCCTGGGCTGGGGGGAGCGCACGGGCTCCGCGTCCTCGGTCTTGGCGACCTGGTCGTCGGCGATGATGCGGCGGATCGAGGCCAGGATCTCCTCCATGGAGGGTTCCTGGCCCAGCTCCTGGGCCTTGTCCTGCGCCTTGGGGCTCGCTGCACTCATAAGGACGATGCTCGGAGCATAAGGTTAAGGAACGGTTGATCCGGTGGATCACGATGCTCACGCCCGTGGCGGAGCACAAGCCGCGGGACTCTTCCGCAACACCGCGGGCCACAGGAAACCGTCGGCCGGGGTCAGCGCCCGTCGGGGGTCCGCACGCCGTACCAGAGGTCCTTGACCTGGTCGAAATGCTCCTTGGGGGAGTAGATCGCGGTCGGGATCGCGGTGAAGCGCACCGTCAGCCGGCCCACCGCCTGGACGACGCCGTAGGAGTTCACCACCCGGTCGCGCTGGGCGATGATGAGGTTGACGCGCGAGTTGAGCAGTTCCTGTTGCGCGTTCAGCACGTCGAGGGTGGTGCGCTGGCCGACGCGGGCCTCCTCGCGCACGCCGTTGAGGGCGACCTCGTTGGCCTGGACCTGGGCCTGGGAGGCGATCACCTGGGCCTTGGAGGCCTCGAGCTGGCCCCAGGCGGTGACGATCGCCGAGCGGACCTGGTCGCGCACGTCCTCGACGTTGATGCGGGCCTGGCCGACCTGCTCCTTGGCCTGGCGGATCTGCGAATAGGTCTGGCCGCCCTCGTAGAGCGGGATCGAGATCGAGCCGACGATGGAGGCGGTGACGCCGTTGTCGCCGGGGAACTGGGTGTCGTAGCGCTGCTGCACCGCGCCCTGCAGGCCGACGCGGGGATAGAGCTGGCCCTCGAAGATCTTCACCTGCGCCTCGGCTACGTCCACCGCATGGAGCGAGGCCAGGATCTGGGGATGCTCCTTGAGGCCGATCCCTACCGCGGCATCGAGGCCGGGGGGCACGAACCGGTCGAGGGGGCGGCCCGGGGCGAGCTGGCGCGGCTCGACGCCGATGCGGCGGCGGTAATCGCCGATGGAGGACCGCAGGTTGGATTCGGCGGTGCTCACGCTGGAGCGGGCACCGGCCAGGCGCGCCTCGGCCTGGGCGACGTCGGTGCGGGTGACCTCGCCGACGTTGAAGCGGTCGCGGGTCTGGCGAAGCTGCTCCTCGAGCACCTCGACGTTGTTGCGCTGCAGCTCCAGGTTGGCCGTGTCGCGCAGGACGTTCATGTAGGCCTGCGCCGCGCTGAACAGGGTATTCATCTCGGTGGCGCGCAGGGACTCGCGCGTGCTCAGCACGTTCGATTCGGCGCGTCGGGTCTGGTTGTTGGTCTGGAACCCGTCGAACAGGTTCTGGTTGATCGTCAGGCCCGCCCCGCCCGGCCGGGTGGTGTTGTTCAGCTGCTGGCCCGAGATGCGGCCCTGGAACTGCTGGATGCCGATGTCGGCGCTGAGGTTGACGGTCGGCCGATACCCGGCCTGGGCCTGGGCCACGTTCTCGTCGGTGGCGCGCAGGCCGGCGCGGCCGGCGTTGAGCACGGGATTGGCGCGGTAGGCCCGCGCCAGGGCGCTCTCGAGCGTCTCGGCGCTCGCGGGGGCCGCCGAAGCGACGGCGAGGCCGGCCAGGGACAATCCGGCCAGCGCCAGACGACCCAGCCCAGGTGCGGCGAAGCCGGCGAGCGCAAGCTCAGCCCGCGTCGCGGAGTTCCGTTCTCTCACGTCCATCAGCCCTTGCGGTTTCTCGATGAACCGGCCGACCGTCCAGCGACGGTCGCGGCGCCCGAGGGTTCCCACTTGACGTCCGTGGGGATCCAGAAAGCGCAGTCCGGGTTGCCCGCCCCGGTGCTCTGTCTAGACGAGCTTGGCACCATCGGCACAGGCCCCGTCGGCCGGTGGGTAAAGAAAGGTGATCGGGTGCCGCATAAAAGCGACACCCGATCGGGGGGCGCGGAGGGCGTCTCATGCCATCTCCGGTTGATCGCGTCGTGATGCGGGAAATGGGCTTCGCTCGGGCGCCGCGCGGGCTTCGTGAGACGGTTCACACTGGATTCGAGCGGAAACCGTCTCAGAAGACGAAGCCGGCGTCGGCCGCGAAGCCCGGCAGGGCCGGCAAGGCCGCGTCGAACAGCGGGCGCGAGCCGAAAGCGGAGCCGGCACGCACGAACAGGGTCGCCTTGGCGGCACGGTCGCGCCCCATCACGCAGACGAGGCGGCCGCCGTCGGCGAGCTGGTCGAGGAGGCCCTGCGGCCGTACCTCGACGCGGCCCTCCACGAGGATCACGTCGAACGGGCCACCCTCGGTCGGGCCCCCGTCGAGGGCGGCCTCGACCACGCTCACGCCGGGCCGGCCGGCCAGTCGCTCCCGGGCGCCCGCCGCCAGGGCGGCGTCGGGTTCGAGGGCGACGCCCTCGGCGCCCAGACCGGAGAGGATCGCCGCCCCGTAGCCGTAGCCGGCGGCGACGTCGAGGAAGCGGGCGCCGGGCTCCACCGCCAGGGCCTGGATCATGCGTGCGAGCAGCATCGGCGCGGGCATCGCCCGGTCCGGTCCCAGCCGCAGGGTCTGGTCGCTGTAGGCGAAGGCCGCCCGGTCCGCCGGTACGAACCGCTCGCGCGGGACCGCGCCGAAGGCGTCGAGGACCGCGACATTGGTCACGTCGAAGGTCCGCAACTGGCAATCGACCATGAGGCGTCGCGCCTGCGCATCATCGAGCATCGGTGCCCTTTCTCCCATGGCCGCCGGGGCGTGCCGAAACTCTCGCAGGACGCATCCGACAGGACGGTCCGAGCTCGGCGGCCGAAGCCCGCGGTTTGTCGGGGATCGGCTCGAGAAACGCAAGGTTCCCGGTCGGAAACCGAAAGCGTTCGAAGGGAAGAAGGAAATTGGAGGCCTCGGAGGGAATCGAACCCCCGTACAAGGATTTGCAGTCCTCTGCGTAACCACTCCGCCACGAGGCCTCGTCTGGCCGTACCCCATCCTGGGGCCGTGCCGCGCTGGTCCGGATCGGGCGGCCGATCGGGGGCGAGCGGCTCTCTAGCAGAGGCGGGCCCCCTTGAGCAACGGCCAACCCGACATCGGCGTCACGCATCCGTCACGTGAGGCAAGGCATCCCGCGAGGCAGGCAAGGAACGGCATCACGTCGGGACCGACGCTGCGTGACGGATTCGTGAAACCTCGCCCCCCGGCCCTTGCGCCCCGCCGTTCCCGTGTGTAGAGACCCCGCCGTGGTCCCCGATAGCTCAGTTGGTAGAGCAAGCGACTGTTAATCGCTTTGTCGTAGGTTCGAGTCCTACTCGGGGAGCCAATCCTTTCGATTGCGATCATGCCTCAGGTCAGCCGAAGCATCCGATGCGCGATGCGTGCGGTCTGCGACTGGCTGGACCGTTAAGGTCTTTTCCAAGGGCGCCGTGATAAGGCTTCGTCCTTGCCCGGATCGGGCCGGGGTCCGGGATGATCGCGCGCCACACCTTCACCTATGTCGGCTCGCGCGGCCTCGCCGCCGCCCTCAACATGGCCGCCGTGGCCGTGTTCACCCGGCTGGCGCCCCCGGAGGCCTTCGGGACGTATCTGCTCATCCTGTCCTGGTCGCTCCTCCTCTACAGCGCCACCAGCCAGTGGCCGAAATACGCGTTCTTCGCCCTCTACGACGAGACCCGGGCGGCGGTGCAGGTCGGCACCGTGCTGCGGCTGCTGGGTGGCATGGTGCTCCTCAGCGGGGTCGTCTGCGCGATCGCCTGCGCCCTCGGCCTCGTCTCCGGCCCTGTCGCCGTCGCGGTGCTGGCTTCGGGGGCGGGCATGACCCTGTTCGAGGCCGCCGCCGAGATCGCCCGCACGCGGCTGGCCGCCACCGCCGTGGCGGCCGCGGTGGTCCTGCGTGCCGTGCTGGTGCTCGGCCTCGGCAGCCTCTCGCTCCTGGTCTCGGGCGATGCGCGCCACCTCCTCCTCGCTATCGCGCTCGCCAACGCCCTGGCCGCCCTGCCCGCCCTCGCGGCCATCGCGCCGCTCCTGCGCGGGCGCGGCAGCCTCGCCGAGGCCCGCGCGATCCTGGCCTACGGCTGGCCCCTGATCGTGTCCTTCACCGCCGCCGCCCTCGCCCAGACCGTCGACCGGCTCATCGTCGGCGGCGTGCTCGGCACGGGCGCGCTCGGCGCCTACGGCGCGGTGTCCGATTTCCTGCGCCAGAGCTTCGTCGTGTTCGGCGAGGCCATCGCCCTGTCCCTGGTCTCCATCGCCAAGCGCGACGCCAGGGCCGGCGGCATGGCGGCGGCGCGACCCGCCCTGGCCGATGCGATGCGGCTGATGGCGCTGGTGGCGGCCTTCGGGGCGGTGTTCGTGCTCACCTTCGACGGGCCGATCGTGTCGGTGCTGCTCGGGCCGGACTACCGCGCGACGGCCCTGTCGGTGGCGCCGCTGCTGCTGGCCGCCAGCATCCTCGTGATGTTCCGGGCCTACTACTTCGGCCAGGTCATCTACTTCTCGCCCACCAGCCGCCTCGAAGCGGTGGCCTCGATGGTCCTCCTGGCCACCGTCGCCGGCCTCTCGGCGGTCCTCATCCCCCGCTACGGCGTCGCCGGGGCGGCCGTGGCCAACCTCGCCGGCCAGGCGGTGGCCTGCCTCGTCCTGGTGCTGGGTGCCCGCGAGGCCGTGCGCCTGCCGATCCCCTGGACCGATCTGATGCTCATCGCGCTCGGCGCCTTGGCCTGCCGGCTGGCGGTGGTCGGTGTCGACGCGCTCGCCCTCGGGCCCGTCGGCGCCCTCCTGCAACTGGCGCTGATCGGCCTCGCGGCGGCCGCCACCGCCTGGCACCTCAACCCGATCGGCCTCGCCGACCTGGTGCGGCGCCGGATCGGCCGGGTCTCGTGATGGCAAAGCCCGATCAGCGTTTCGGCCCGACGCGCCGCATCGGCGACCTCGTGGTGGCGCTCCGCCCCCTCTCGCCGGCCGCGCCCTGGCTCGGGGCCTGGCGGACGCTGGCCGCCGCGCCCGCCTTCGACAACTTGTTCTACCATCCCGACTTCGCGATTCCCGCCGCCGGTCCGTTCGGCTCCGGCGTGCGGGTGATGCTGGTGGGCGACCGAGCCCCCGAGGAGCCGGGCCTGCGCCTCCTCGCCCTCTGGCCGATCCGGGTCACCCGCCGCCGCTGGGGCCTGCCCCTGGCCATCGGCTGGATGCATCCGTTCGGCGTCTTCGGCGTGCCGCTCCTCGACGGCGACGACCCCGCGACGGCGCTGGCCGCCCTGTTTTCGGGCCTGGATGCGGTCGGCCAGCGCCGGGCGATGCTCACCCATGTGCCGACGCGAGGAGCCTTCGCCGACCTGCTGGCGGGCTGGGCGGCGGCGGCGGGCACGCGCCGGACGCCGTTCTGGGCCCATGCCCGTGCCCTCCTCGACCTGACCGGCCGCAGCGAGGCCGAGCGGGCGGCCTACCTCGGCCATCTCTCCGCCCGCCGGCGCCGGCGCCTGCGCCAGTCGCGCGAGCGCCTGGAGGCCGACACCCCCCTCGCCTTCGACACCGCGCGGACGCCGGGTGCGGTCGCTGCCGCCCTCGACGATTTCATCGCTCTGGAAGGCGCGGGCTGGAAGGGGCGCACCGGGGCGGCCACCGCGCTGGCCTGCCGCCCGGACGAGGCGGCCTTCGTCGCGGCCGCGGTGGCGGCCTTCGCGGCGCGGGGCGCCATGCGGATCGACCGCCTGCACCGGGACGGGCGCAGCCTCGCCTCGGCCCTCACCTTCGCCACCCGCGGCCGGGTCTGGTGCCTGAAGATCGCCTTCGACGAGGCCGCCGCCCGCGATTCCCCCGGCGCCCAGCACCTGCACCACCTGACCCGGAGCCTGATCGACGATCCCGCCGTGACGGTGGCCGATTCCTGCGCGCCGCCGGACTTCTTCCTCGCCGAGACGTTCTGGGCCGAGCGCCTGCCGCTGGCGCACGTCCTCGTGGAAACGCGAGCGGGGGATCGGTTCTACGGCCTCGGCGTTCGCCTGGAATCCCTGCGTGCCGCCGCCGTGCGCGCGGTCAAGCGCTGGCGCGGCCGCGACAAGCCGGCGGCCGAGGCGGAGTGAGGCCTACCAGCCGAAGCGCGAGATCTGCGCCGACTTGGCCTCGATCGCCGCCGGATCGCGGCCCAGGCGGGCGATGCGCACCGACAGGTCGTAGCAGGTCGGGCAGAAGCCGAAGCTCATGAGCGGGATGCCCTCGGCGCGCGAGCGCGCCACCGAAGCGATCAGGCAGGCGATCGGCAGTTCGGCCGCCGGCGTGGCGAGGCAATCCCCGCGCGGGCTGCCGAAGGGCGAGCGGTTCGGCCAGGTCAGCGACACCACGGTGCCGCCCTGGCGGTCGGGGGCCGGCGGCACGGTGTAGCTGCGCACGAACAGGGCGCAGACGGCGAGGACGGCGGCGAGGGCGAGGAGGAGGCGCATGGAACCAATCGGTTGTCGGAAGCCTGTGGGGTGCTGGGCATGGACAGGGTTGTTTCGAGTCGCGAATGATATCCGCTGGTTGGCGGAGCTTGAAAAGGGCAGGCATGACGAACGACGAGGCCCTCGACGCGATCGACAATCTTCAGACGTGGGGATGGGAAAAACCGCCCGCCCTATCCGATGAAGATTTCAGCTGTGTCATTGATGAATTATTTTGTTATTTGACCGACCGTTCGCAGATTGAGCCGTATTGTAAGACTCAATTTTTGCAAGAAACTATTGATAAATCGAATCGGCGATTACGCGCGTTTCTTCCTGATTTTCGACGCCGTTTTGAGGCTGGAAGCCGTAATCAAGCAGAATTTTTTCGAAGAAGCCATAAATTGGAGTTCGAACAAATTTGAACGGATGATAGTGAATATTTATATTGAATCGACGCAAAAAGTTCGTCAAAAACACGACATCAAGGACGATATGGGTATCGACGAAATCATTATGCAACTAGTTGGCTGCCATTGGCAGAAGGTTGCTATGATTGCGGGAACCGTCATGGCACTGCGCTCGGGACTCGTCGACACGAATATCGCTGAGCGAGTGAAGGTCCTCGTCAGTAGTGGCTTGCTCGAGTTGCAGGGTTCCCTATCGAATATGCGCTACAGTGAGGTTCGCTTGCCGGTGGGAAAGGAAGGCGCAGTAACCGATACTTTGTCGTGAGGTCGTAGCTTGTCGTGCCATCGCTCAGCCGCAACAGAAGACGCTAGCCCGGCTCGTCGTACCGGCTCCAGCGGAACACCTCGGTGCCGGCCCCGTCGATGACCCGCACGGCTTCCGCCGGGGTCCCCGTGCGCTGGGGCACCCGCGCCCTGGCGAACAGGCCGAGCGCCCGTTCCTTGGCGCCCTCGACGCCGGCCGTGCGCACCGAGATGCGCTGGCGCACGACATCCTCGTGCGGCGCGTCCGTCTCCGGGCCGAGGACTTCGATGTGGTAGGTCTCGCGAAGGCTCACGGGCGGGGCTGGTCCTGTCGTCCGGGTGGTGCATCATCGTAGGGCATCGCGGCCCGCCCGTCTGCCGCGGGTGGGTCCGACCCGCGCGGCGCGATCGTCCGGGGCCGTGCAAGGCCAGCCGCGATGTGATTGAGTGGCGCCTCCGTCCAGACCCTCGCCCGCACCGGATCGTTCCATGGCGCCCTCCCCCTTCGTCACCGCCGACTGGCTCTCGGCCCGCCGCGATGCCCCCGACATCGTGGTGCTCGACGCCTCCTGGTATCTGCCCGCGCAAGGCCGCGACGCGGCGGCCGAATACCGTGCCGGCCACATCCCCGGCGCGATCCGCTTCGACCTCGACGCCATGAGCGACGAGACCTCGCCGCTGCCCCACATGCTGCCGCGCCCGGAGGTCTTCGCCTCGCGCATGCGCGGCCTCGGCATCGGCGACGGCGCGCAGGTCGTCGTCTACGACGGCCTCGGCCTGTTCTCCGCGCCGCGGGTGCGGTGGATGCTGCGCACCTTCGGCATGCGCGACGTGGTGATTCTCGAGGGCGGGTTCCCGGCCTGGGTCGCCGGCGGCCATCCGGTGGAGGACGGCGACCCCCGACCGCGCGAGCGGCGCCACTTCACCGCCCGCCTCGACCATGGCGCCGTGGCCGATGCGGGCGACATCGCCCGCGCCCTGGAGACCGGCGCGGCGCAGGTGGTGGACGCCCGCTCCGGCCCGCGCTTCCGCGGCGAGGAGCAGGAGCCCCGCCCCGGCGTGCGCCCCGGCCACATGCCCGGCGCCCGCAACCTCCATTACGCCGCCCTTCAGGGCGACGGCCGCCTCAAGGACGAGGCGTCCCTGCGCGCCGCCTTCGAGGCCGCCGGGGTCGACCTCGACCGCCCGGTGGTCACCACCTGCGGCTCCGGCGTCACCGCCGCCATCGTCTCGCTGGCGCTGGAGACCCTGGGGCGCCCCTCCCGCGCCCTCTACGACGGGTCCTGGTCGGAGTGGGGCGCCGACCCCGCCCGCCCCGTCGCCACAGGCCCGGCGTGAGCGGCAGCGGCCGTCGGGCCGTCGAGGTCATCGGCGCCCCGATCGAGGTCGGCACCCACGAGGCCGGCGCCATCATGGGCCCGGCCGCCCTGCGCACGGCGGGGCTGGTGCGGGCGCTCGCCGACCTCGGCTGGCCGGTGACCGACCGCGGCGACGTCTCGCCCGATCCGGCTGCGCCCGCGCGCGGCGCCGGCGCGGTGGCGGCCTGGGCGCTCGCCCTGCGCGAGGCTGTCGGCGCCGCCCTCGGCCGGGGCGCCCTGCCCGTGGTGATCGGCGGCGACCACAGCCTGTCGCTGGGCACCGTCGATGCGGTCCTGCGCCATTGCGCGGCGGGCAACCGCGCGCTCTTCGTGCTGTGGCTCGACGCGCATGCGGATTTCAACACGCCCGAGACCTCGCCGTCCGGCAACATGCACGGCATGCCGCTGGCGGCGCTCTGCGGCGAGCCGGGGTTCTCGGACCTGTTCGCGGACGACGACCGCCCGACTCTGGCGCCGGGCAACGTCCACCTGTTCGGCCTGCGCTCGATCGATGCGGGCGAGCGCGCCCTGGTGGCCGCCCGCCGCATCGACGTCGTCGACATGCGCACCATCGACGAGTTCGGCGTGGTCGCGCCCCTGCGGCGCATCCTGGAGCGGGTCAAGGCCGCCGACGGGGTGCTGCATGTCAGCCTCGACGTCGACTTCCTCGATCCCTCCCTGGCGCCGGGCGTCGGCACCACGGTGCCGGGGGGCGCCACGTTTCGCGAGGCGCATCTCATCATGGAGATGCTGCACGATTCCGGCCTCGTGGCGGCCCTCGACGTGGTCGAGCTGAACCCGTTCCTCGACGAGCGCGGCCGCAGTGCGCGGCTCTTGGTGGAACTCGTCGCCAGCCTGTTCGGCCGCGCGATCCTGGAGCGGGCGCCGGTCCTGCCGGACGTGGGCGGGGCGTGAACCGGATCGAAGACCCCTCGCGCCTCGACGAGGAAAGGCCTGCCGCGCCGGCCCGGCAGCGCTCGCAGGGGTTCGCCGGCCTCCGGCTCGGCTGCCCCGGCGGTGGCGGCACCCGCGTCCTCGACATGCGCGAATCCGGCCCGCTGCGGCTGCGGCTGCCGCGCCGGCCGGAGGGCGCGCTGGAGGCCGTCCTCCTCAACACCGCCGGCGGCATCGCCTGCGGCGATGCCTTCGCCGTCGAGGCGACCCTCGACCCGGGCGCCGACCTCGTGCTGACGACCATCGCCGCCGAGAAGGTCTATCGCTCCGACGGGCCGGTGAGCACGGTGGCGACCCGCGCCCGTCTCGCCGCCGGCGCCCGCCTCGCCTTCCTGCCGCAGGAAACCATCCTGTTCGACCGCAGTGCCCTCGACCGGCGTTTCGAGGCGGATCTGGCGGCCGATGCCCGGCTGCTGGCCTTCGAGGCGGTGGTGTTCGGGCGCGCCGCCCGCCACGAGGCGATGACGCAGGGGCGCCTCGTCGATGCCTGGCGCATCCGCCGCGCCGGCCGCCTCGTGGTCGCCGACACGCTCCGGCTCGAGGGCGCGCTGGGCGACCTGCTCGACCGCACCGCCATCGGCGCCGGCGCCCGGGCGATGGCGACCCTGATCGACGTCTCCCCGCAAGCCGAAGGCCGCCTCGACGAGATGCGGGCCCATCTCGACGCCGCGGGGGCCAATGTCGTGGCGGGGGTGGAGGCCGGGGCCAGCGCCTGGAACGGCCACCTCGTCGCCCGCTTCCTCGGCCGCGACGCCGATGCCCTCAAGGCCGTGGCGATCCGGGTGCTGGTGGCCTATCGCGGAGTGCCGATGCCCCGCGTCTGGCAGAGCTGAAGAGCCGCCGGTCCCCGGCCCATGCGAAAACGGCGGCGCTTTCGCCCCGCCGTCCGCTCTTCGAACCGTGGTGTGCCGGTCAGTAGGCCGGGCCGCCCGAGGTGGTGCCGTAGTTGGGCACGACGCGGTTGTTGCCCTCGGCGTTGCCGGCCTTGGCGGAACTGTCGAAGCCGCGACGGCCGACCGACCCGGTGGTCAGGTCGTCGTCGAACGCGCCCCGGCGCGCGGCCTCGGCATTGCGGCGGGCCGTCCGGCCCTCGAGCCCGGCCGGAGCGGTCGCGGCGGCGATGCCGGCCGGTGCGTTGTAGCTCTGCGCAAGAACAGGCGAAGCAACGGTGCCGGCGGCGACGAGCAGGGCGGCGGCGAGGGAAGTAAGGCGCTTGGTCATGACGATATCCATTCCGTTCTAGGCGGTCGTTGCCGTTCCCGGTCGGCCGCGTGATCTTGTGTGATCCGGATATGGGACGGGCAACGCCGCCTCGTCGTGCGGTGCCGCACGCGACCGCGATGGCTCCGCGCCTCCTGCGGGCTCCCAAAGCCGGCGACCAGCTTTCGGTCCGATGCTCTAATCCCGACGGCGGCGCGAGGCGGTGGTCCGGTTGGGCGTCCGGCCGGCCACGGTGGCGAACAGGGCTGGATGCGGCTCGATCCCCGGCTTTGCGGGAAACTTTCCGGGCGGACGCCAGACCGTCGGCGGCCGCCGGGACGCGTCGGCGGCCGGTGTCGAGACCGTCGCCGCGCGGGCCTTGCGCGGGACGGCCCGGCGCGGGGCCGGGAACAGAGCGGCGATGCCGGCCAGCACCAGGCAGCCGAGGCCGATCGCCAGGCCGCTCGGCCCCGGCACGGCGTCCGTCATCATGACGACGAGGCCCGCGAGGGAGAGGATGCGAACGAGGTTGTGGGCCGCGAAGGGGTCGTAAGGCATGGCGGCAGGATCGTCGCCAACCCTTGCCGGACCTTGAAGCCGGTCCGTCGCAATCGATGCATCGATTGCTTCGTCAAGGGCTTACGAGCAAGGGCTTGCGAGAAAGTCCTGCGCCAGGGCTTTGCCTTGGTGGCCTGGCCCTCGCGCGCCGCCGACGCGGCACCGGCCCGATGGCCTCGGGCCGACGCTTGCGATGCCGCGCAAGGGCCGCTTCAGCCCGCCGGTCCTGCGGGCGGGAGCGGGCGGGGCCGGCCCTCGTCGTCCACGGCCACGAAGGTGAAGGTCGCCTCCGTCACCTTCTCGCGGGTCTGTGTGCGGAAGCGGCGAGCCCAGGCCTCGACCTCGATCTTCATGGAGGTGCGGCCCACGGTCGGAATGCGTGTGTAGACACACAGGACGTCGCCGACCCTCACCGGACGGATGAAGGTCATGGCGTCCACCGCCACGGTCACCACCCGGCCCTGGGCGCGGTCGACCCCGGCGATGCCGCCGGCCTGGTCCATCTGCGACATCACCCACCCGCCGAAGATGTCGCCGTTGGCGTTGGTGTCGGCCGGCATGGCGCTGGTGCGGACCGTGAGGTCGCCGCGCGGCTCGACCGCCTGATCCGTGGACGAGCCCTTGTCGCGCTCCATCGATCCCTCCCGTGCCCGCCGGCGAGCCCGGCTTGTCCCGTTCGGCGATGGGGTGCCGACCGTACCGGGCCGCCCCGGCCGCCGTGGCCGGGATCATGGGCCGCAACCGGCGGGAAGGCCAGTGCGGCGACGGCTCGGGGCGACGGCTCGCGCGAGCGCGCAGAACGACGAAGGCCCGGCAGCGGATGTCGCTGCCGGGCCTCGTCCGGGCGTGTCGCCGGCGGGGTCCCTCCCCCGAAGGAAGGTCCCCGCCCGATGACGGGAGCGTCAGTAGAAGCGGCGCGGGCCGTAGAAGCGCGGGCCGCCGTAGAAGCGACGCGGGCCATAGAAGCGACGCGGACCGTAGAACCGGCGCGGGCCGTAGAAGCGGGGGCCACCGTAGAAGCGGCGCGGCCCGTAGAACCGGCGGCGATAGCCGTAGTACTGCGCCTGCTCGACGACGGCCGGAGCGGCCTGCGCCTGAAGGGCGAGCGCGGGACCGATCGGGGCCGCCGAGGCGCCCTGGGGCGCCGTCGCAGCGAATCCAAGAGCCAGCAGGGCTGCCAGCAGCATCTTCCTCAGCACGTTCAGAACTCCTCGGATAAGGGCCACCGGCCCGGTGAACGATCGGGCGGCCGGCCGTCACCCTGGCCTTGCCGCCCGCTCGAAGTCTTCAAACGCACGATGCGCCCAAAGCGTTTCAGGCTCGACCGCCCCTTCGGTTCGGGAGGCCCCGGCCTGTCAAAGACCTCAGGCGATCTTGAGCGTCATGTCGACGACCGGTGCGTCTCCGACACGGCGAACCAAGCCGATGCCGTGCTCGCAGTCCTCGCGGCGGACGTAGCCCTCGGCGCAATCGGCGATCACGTTTCCGTTCTGCGCCCGGAGCCGCCAGCGCCATTCGCCGCCGGCATCCCGATAGAGTTCGAACCGCATCCCGATGCCTCGCCTGCGACAAACCGACCGGACATGAGATGGGGTATCGCGCGGCGGCGGCAATGCCGGTGGCACCGATGGCCCACGAAAAAACCGCCTCGGACGAACCGAAGCGGCTTTTTCGTTCCTGGCGTGTCGCGTCGGGAGGTCGACGCGACACGCGATGGCGGTGCGGTCCGCGGTGTCGGATCAGGAACGCGGGGCGCGGTCGAGCCAGCCGATCGCGCGGCCGCCTTCGCCGCTCGTGGTCCGCTGCGGGCGGCCGGCACCCTGGGGGCGACCGTCGCCGCGCGGCTCGCCGCGGGGAGCCTGGGTGCGGGCCTCGGCCTGGCGCTCGCCGCCGCGGTTGTCCGGGCCGCGATTGCCGTCGGGGCGACCGGACCGGGCCGGGGCGCCGCGGTTCTCGGTTCCACGCGCTTCGGGACGGCCGCCGTTGCCGGACCGGCCGTTGCCCGGACGGCCGCCGCCGGGGCGCTGGCCCTGGCGCTGGCCGGGACGCTGGCCCTGCGGCAGCGGGCGACGCTCCTCGGCCTGGGCCGCGTCCATCGCCTCCTGGCGGCTCGGGGGCGCGAAGCCCTCGGGGAAGCCGGCGACGGGGATCTTCTGGCGGGTGGTGCGCTCGATGTCGCGCAGGTACGCCTTTTCCTCGTCGTTGCAGAACGAGATCGCGAGGCCGTCGGCCCCGGCCCGCGCCGTGCGGCCGATGCGGTGGACGTAGCTCTCCGGCACGTTGGGCAGGTCGTAGTTGATGACGTGGCTGACCGCGTCGACGTCGATGCCGCGGGCCGCGATGTCGGTGGCCACCAAGACCCGGCAGGAGCCGTCCTTGAAGGCGGCGAGCGCCCGCTCGCGCTGGGGCTGCGACTTGTTGCCGTGGATGGCGGACGCCGCGATGCTCACCTTCTCGAGGCCGCGCACGACGCGGTCGGCGCCGTGCTTGGTCCGCGTGAAGACGAGCACCCGCTCGATCTTGGGATCGCGCAGGATGTGGTTGAGCAGCGCCTGCTTGGCACCGGTGTGGGCGAAGATGACCTCCTGGGTCACCCGCTCGGCGGTGGTCGCCACGGGCGTGACGGCGACCTGGACGGGGTCACGAAGATACTGGTCGGCGAGCCCGGCGATGTTCTTGGGCATGGTGGCCGAGAAGAACAGGCTCTGGCGCTCACGCGGCAGCATCTTCACGATGCGCTTGAGGGCGTGGATGAAGCCGAGGTCGAGCATCTGGTCGGCCTCGTCGAGGACGAGGATCTCGACGGCCTCGAGGGTGAGCGAGCGGCGCTCGATCAGGTCCATCAGGCGGCCGGGGGTGGCGACCAGGATGTCGACGCCGTTGGCGAGCGCCTTCTCCTGGCGGGAGATGGTGACGCCGCCGAACACCACGGTGTTGGTGAACGACAGGTGCCGGCCGTAGTCCGAGAAGCTCTCGGCGATCTGGTTGGCGAGCTCGCGGGTGGGCGAGAGCACCAGGACGCGGCAGCCGCGGCGGATCGGCCGGCGCGGCGTCAGGGCGAGGCGATGCAGGATCGGCAGCGCGAAGGCCGCGGTCTTGCCGGTGCCGGTCTGGGCGATGCCGCAGAGGTCGCGGCCCTGCATGGCGGGCGCGATGGCCTGGGCCTGGATCGGTGTCGGCGTGGTGTAGCCGGCTTCCTCCAGCGCACGCAGCACGGGCTGGGCGAGGCCGAAATCAGTGAATTGGGTCAAGGGTGGTCTTTCAAAGCAGCGGGACCGGCCGCACGCCATCGATCGCGATGGTCGTCGTACGCAGGCTGGTCCGTTGGGCTGGAGGCTGCCCGCGTGATGGGGCAGTCCGGGTGCATGCACGTTGAAGAGAGGGGCTCAGGTCGCTGGGGCCGCGCTGATGCGCAATCGGCGATCCGTCACGCAGCCCTCTCAAGCGGAACCATGACGGCCGCTGACGCTGCAGGGCGACATTTGCGCCTTCGCACTTGCGAAGTCAATCCCCGGACCGAACCCGCCCCGGACCGAACCCGCCCCGGACCGAACCCGCCCCGGACCGAACCCGCCCCGGACCGAACCCGCCCCCGACCCGTGCGGGCGATCGGTCGCGGAAATCCGAGGCCCGAAACGATGACGGCCACGGGTGGCGGTGCCCTGTGCGCGTACATCCGGCGTCACAGGTCACCGGCTCCGTGGCCGTGTCCGACGGTGCGACTGGGTCGCGATCGGCATGGGTCGACGATGACCCGAGATGGTTAACGCCCCGTCAACGCCGGGGCGATTCCCTCCGGGTCGGTCGCGGGATCAATAGGTCCGGCGCTGCCCGCGGCCGCCGAAGCGACGGCTGACGAACTGGATCAGCCGGGGCAGGAGGAAGGCGACGAGAAGCTTACGGATCATCGAAGGTCTCCGAGAAAGGCGGCGTGACTGCCGGTATGGAGACGTAAAGGCGCGATGCCGCGATGCGTTCCATGCCGTCGGCATCCGCGTGCCGCGGATCGGTCAGGCGGCCATCCGGCTGGATTCCGGCGCGGACACCGGAAAGACGAGCTGGACGGTCGTGCCCTCGCCCGGGCGGCTCTCGATCGACGCGCTCCCGCCGGCCTGCTGGGCGAACCGCAGGACCTGGTTGAGACCGAGCCCGGTGCCCTTGCCCACGGGCTTGGTCGTGAAGAACGGGTCGAAGGCGCGGGCGATCACCTCCGCGCTCATGCCGGGCCCCGTGTCGCTCACCGCGATGCTGACCTGGACCGTCCGCGTGGCCGTGGCGACGGCGCGTGTGGCGATGGTGAGCGAGCCCCCCGCGGGCATCGCGTCGCGGGCGTTGACGGCGAGGTTGAGGAGCGCGTTCTCGAGCTGGTTGGCGTCGAGGGTCAGGTTCGGAACGTCCGGCGACAGCTCCAGCTCCATCCTGATCTGTCCGCCCAGCGTGCTGCGCAAGAGCTTGGCGAAGCGCAGGATCAGGTCGTTGACGTCGGTCGGCGCGACCGACAGCGGTTCGTTGCGGGCGAAGGACAGCAGCAGGTGCGTGGTCTCGGCCGCCCGTTCGGCGCCCCCGAGGGCGTCCTTCACCCGTGCGAGCAGGGCCGGCTCGTGTGCGAGATGACGTTCGAGCCAGTCGAGGTTGGCGATCACCACGTTCAGGAGGTTGTTGAAGTCGTGGGCGATGCCGCCCGCGAGCTGGCCCACCGCCTCCATCTTCTGGGATTGGCGCAGCTGCGCTTCCGCCGCCTCGCGTGCGCGCACCGCGTCTTCGCGCGCCAGCACCGCCTGTGCCCGCGCGATGTTGGCGCGCGCCTGGCGCGCCAGGGTCCAGAGGATGCCTAGGATGGCGGCGATGCACAGGACGGTGGCGCCGGCGCCCAGGATCGCCTGGTTGCGCCAGTCGTGCAGGATGTCGTCGCGGGCACGGCTGACGTTCACCACCATCGGGTAGCCGGTGACGGCGCGGGTGGCGACGAACCGATGGACGCCGTCCATCGCATCCGAGACCTCGTAGTAGCCGCCCTGGCTGGCCACGAGGTCCGGGGTGAACGCCTTGATCCTGAACTGCCGCCCGACCCCGGCGATGGCCGGCTCGCGGGTCAGCAGGGTGCCGTCCTGGCGCCACAGGCTGATCGCCGACCGGCCGCCGAGCTTGAGCGAGCGGTAGAAGCTGTCGAAGTACCGGAGGTCGATCGCCCCGAGCACCAGGCCGACGAACCGTCCGTCCGGCCCCACGAGCCGGCGCGCCAGATAGATCGTCCAGGTGCCGGTGCCCCTGTTCTGCACCGGCTCGGTGACGTAGGCACCGGTCACCTCGGTATCGCGCAGGTGCGCGAAGTAGTCCCGGTCCGACAGGTCGATGGCCGGAATCGGAAGGAAGCGGGAGAAGGTGACGAGCCGGCCGTCGGCTCCCACCACCGACACGGCATCGAGCTGCGGGATGCCGGCGATCTTCGCCTTCAAGCCCTCGTGGAAGCCGCGGTCGCCCGCGAGGCTGGCGAGCCCCTCCCCCGTGGGCGGGCCGTCCTTCGAGAGGGAGGCGACGATGGTGTCGACGACGAGGTCGACGCTCTGCATCGCCCGTGCGGTCTCCTCCGCGAGCACCGTGTTGAGGGTCATCAACTCGCGCTTGGCGTCGAGCAGCTGCTTGGTGCGCAATTCCAGGATGACGAAGGCCGGCATGGCCACGAGGCCGACGCTCAGGACCAGCCCGACCAGGGCCAGCCTGCGCGAGAGCATGCCGATCGTCTGCCGGAGCTTGACGATCGAGCGGGCCTCCCCCTCCGGTAGCCGGGCTCCCGCCTCGGTGTCAGGTCTCATGCCGCCGGCCTACCCTCGCGCCCGGCCGGCGGTCGAACGGCGGGCCCGTCGACGGCGGCCACCGCTGGTCTCAGATCCGCCATTCCGTACCCGTCCGCCTAATTTATGAGGAGCGCCGCCACGCTGACATCCAAGACCGTCACGGGTGATGACACCGAGGATCGGACAATCGGACGATCCGCCTAGTCTGGTCGATGGAGCCCGTGGCGTAAATGGAGGCCGAACGTCGTATCCTCCACGTCCGGCGGCCCCGCCGCACGAGGAGGACGTCGTGGTGTGTCGGGACGGCCCTCGATCCAGGAGCGCGAACGGCACCGACATATCCGACGTCTGTCATCGGCTTCGATGCGGAAGTCGCAGGATTTATTCTGTATAAAATCTGCCGAACGGCATATCGACAATGAAAAATCAGGTTTTAATTTCTGGCGCAAGCTTCGATATTGAATAACGAGACACAAGTTCCCGATTCATTGTGGCGACCGCCGTTCCGTCAGGGGCGTTGCTCGGGCCACTCATAGATAGAATGCGCGTCGCGACAAGTCGATTGGCGGGGGATGGTTTACAACCGAGAGGCGCGGGACGCCCGCCGGATCGCCGGGCCGGGAGGGTGGCCGTTCGAGGCCGGTTCGGCTAACGCTCCGGTCCGAGCCGGTCGAGGAGGACGCCGTCGGCATAGCCGTCCGGCGTGAGCCCGACCGAGGCCTGGTAGGCGCGGATGGCGGCCCGGGTCCGGGGGCCGATCTTACCGTCGATGCCGCCGGCCGCATGGCCGCGTTCCGTCAGCCGGGTCTGCAGCGTCCGGATCTCCTCGGGCGTCGGGATGCGGTCGCCCCGCGGCCAGTCCCGGGCGAAGGCCGGTCCTCCCCGCAGGCGGTCGGACAGGTGGCCGACTGTGAGGGCGTAGGCGAGCGCGGTGTTGTAGCGCAGGATCACGGAAAAGTTCGGCAGCAGCAGGAAAGCGGGCCCGCGGGCGCCCGCGGGCAGGATCAGCGTCGCCCGCGTCGTCGCGTCGGGTGGCACGAAGCCCGGCACGGGGCGCACGCTCAAGGCTGCCCATTCGGCGAGGCTGCGTGGCGTGGTCTCGTCGGCCAGGGCGTAGTCGAAGCCCTCCGGCAGGGTGGCCTCGGTGCCCCAGCCCTCGCCCGGCCGCCATCCCATCGCCGAGAGATAGGCGGCGGTGGAGGCGAGCGCGTCGGGCACGTTCCAGAGGTCGCGCCGGCCGTCGCCGTCGCCGTCCACCGCATGGGCCTGGTAGACCGTCGGCATGAACTGGGTGTGGCCCATGGCGCCGGCCCAGGAGCCGGTGAACCGCTCCGGCGCCACCTCGCCGCGGGCCAGGAGCTGCAAGGCCGCGATCGTTTCGCCGCGCCAGTAGCCGGCCCGGCCGGTGTCCCCACAGGCCAATGTCGCCAGGGAGCGGACCACCGGCCGCACCACGGCCGCGTTGTCGAGGACGGCGCCATAGCTCGATTCGACCCCCCAGAACGCCGCCAGGGTGAAGCGGTCGACCCCGAACCGCCGTTCGATCTCCTCGAAGACGGTCGCCCACTCCTGAAGCTTGCGCTTCCCCTCGTCGATGCGCGACGGCGAAGCGCCGCCGTCGAGATAGGTCCAGATCGGGGTGACGAACTCCGACTGGTTGCGGGTGGCGGCCAGCACCTCCGGGTCCGGCGTCAGGGCCAGCAGGCGCTCGGCGATCACCGCCTGCGGCACCTCGCGGGCCGCCGCCTCGGCGCCGATCCCGGCGATGCATTCCGCGAACGGGGGCGCGGGCGCCGCCTCCTGGCCCGCCGCCGCTCCTGCCTGGAGGCCGAGCACGACCGAGGCCGCCGCCATACCGCGCGGGATCGGGGACCGGCGATGGGCCGTGCGATCGCGCATCCTGATTCTCCCGGCAGGCCATGCTGCGCCCGTGCCGGCGGGGTACCACCGCCCGCCGCCCTATGAAACTGTCCTTGAAACCGTCCCGGCCCGCCCGGCGAGGAGGCCGGGGTCCACCGAGACCTCGACGATGCGCGGCTTTGGGTCGTCGAGGTTCTTTTCCGGCCACTCGGTGGTGACGAGGGGATCGTCGGCCGCGGTCGGCGCGGCGGGGGACGCGGCTCCGGTGAAGGCGATCGCAACGTCCGGCCGGCAGGTTCGCAGTCTCATGACAGGTCCCTCGCTCATGACAGGTCCCTCGCTCATGACAGGTCCCTCGCTCATGACAGGTCCCTCGCTCATGACGGGTCTCTCGGCGAAGATGCGGGGACGACGGGTCGAGAGGGGTCAGCGTCCCGGCTTGCGCACCGCATCCGCGATCGTGACGGGCTTGGGCAGAAGGCCGAGCGCGTGGAAGGCGTCCGCGACCCGCTGCTGGTCGGCGACGGTCGCCGCATCGAGGGGCGTCACGCCGTAGGTCTGGCGCTTGAGCGCGACCGAGAGGACCGCGGCCGGGATGCCGATGGAGGGCGCGAGTTCGGCCGCGACCGCATCGGTGTTGTCCTTGGCCCAGGCGTCGATCTCGCCGATCGCCGCCACCACCGCGTCGATGGCGGCTCCGTTCGCCTCGGCGAAGCTGCGCCGCGACAGGTAGAACTGGCGGTTGGGCACGAGATCGCTGCCGTTCACGAGGGTGCGCGCGCCGGTGGAGCGTTCGCCGGAGGCGAGGAAGGGGTCCCAGATCGCCCAGGCATCCACCGCCCCGCGCGCGAAGGCGGCCGCCGCGTCCGCGGGCGAGAGGTGGACCGGGGTGATCGCCTCGTAGGGGACGCCGGCCCGCTCCAGGGCCCGTACCAGCAGGTACTGGACGTTCGAGCCCTTGTTGAACGCGACCTTCTTGCCGCGCAGGTCCGCCACGGAGCGGATCGGGCTGTCCTTGGCCACCAGGATCGCCTCGCCCGAGGGGGCCGGCGGCTCGTGGGCGACGTAGAGGAACTCGCCCGGGTTGGCGGCCTGCGCGAAGACCGGCGGGGCCTCGCCGGCCGACCCGACGTCGACCGCGGCAGCGTTGAGCGCCTCCAGCAGCGGCGGCCCGGACGGGAACTCGGCCCAGACGACCCTGTAGCCGAGCGGCTTCAGCTTCTGTTCGAGGAGGCCCTTGCCCTTGAGCAGGACCAGGGTGCCGTACTTCTGGTAGCCGACGCGGATCACCCGCTCGTCGGCACGCGCGATCAGCGTGCCGGACACGACGATGGCCAGCACCAGGAGGGCGGTCCACAGCCGTCGGGCGATGTCCGGGCGGAGGGTGGCGAGAGGCAGGGCGGATCGGGACATCGGGACGGGTGTTCCTTCGGTGTGCGGGAGACGGGTGGGGATCATTTCGCGGCGACCAGGGTCGCCGGCTCGGCGAGAAGCAGGGCGCGCAGGGCCGAGGCCGCCTGATGGAGGGGCCGGGCCAGGGCTCGGCGCAGGGCCTGGGTCCCGGCCCGGCAAGCCCCGGTCGAGGGCCGGGCGGGAGGCCGCATTCCGTCTTCGGACGCGGCGACCGCGGTCCGGCCCCCGCCCTGCCCGCGCGCCCGCGCGATCAGGGCGGCCACGCCCGCTCCCGATGGCCGGAGGGTGCCGAGCGTGTCCGCGATCACGACGGCGTCGCCGCCCGCGATCGCCTCGCACGCGCTCCCGTCCGTGGCCTGCCGCATGGCGGCGAGGGCGGCCTGCCCGAACGCCAGCACCGTCGCCTCGTCGGCCCCGCGCAGCACCGCGCGCAGATGGGCGGCCGCCTGCCGGTGCAGCCCGTCGAGGGCGTCCGCCTCGGTGCGCCCCGTGGCGTAGCCGTCGCGGTACCAGGCGGCGATCCGGTCGACGGCGGCGGGGTCGGCCCCGGCGAGGATCGGCAGGTTGCGCAGGACCTGGGTGCGGGCCGCCTGCGGGCTGTCGTCGTCGTCGAGGGTCGAATCGGGGAAGCGGTCGGTCCCGACCACGTCGGTGACCACGCCGGCCCGGACGAGCCGCTCCGGCTCGGGCGTCCACATGTCGTCGGAGGCCACCGCCAGCGCCTCGGCGACGAAGTCCGCCGCGATGCCGGCGTCGCGGTAGGCGGCGCGCTCGGGCGCGGGGTCCAGCACCGGGCTCCGCCCGGACGGCCCGGTCTCGTAGGGGGCGTGGAATCCGAGCCGTCCACCCGTCCCGAGGTAGCGCCGAGTGCCGCGGACGAAGACGAGGGTGCAGGCCGAGGCGCAATCGTCCGGGACGTAGGTGGCCAGGCCGTGCGCCGCGACGAGGCTCCCGAGGCTCATGCCCTCCGAGACGAGGCCGCCGCCGCTGGTGAGGTGGATGCGCCGCACGCCCGGGTTTTCCGCGAGCAGGGCGGCGACCCGCGCCGACACCCCCTCCATGAGATCGCCGGCCAGACGCAGGTCGCGGCCGCCCGGGCCGAGGGTCACCCGCGCCGCCGGTTCCGCGTCGTCGGTCTCGACCTCGTCCGGAAGGTCGGTTGCGACCGAGGCCGGGATGGGGCGCGGCGTCGAACCGCCGCCCGATCCATCGGACGCGACCGCGGCAAGGCAGGCGGCGCCGAGCAGGGTCGCGCCGCACAGGATCGCCCAGGGCCTGCGAGGAGGTCGGGACAGGGTGATGGGCATGAAAAGTCCTCCCGTCCGCGGGGATGCGAGAAGCATGGAACCGTCGGCCGGCCGATCCGGGCCGCCGAGCGGGACCGCGACGGCGTCAGCCTCGAGACGGCGCGCCCGGCATCGGCCGGAGGGCGCTACCGGATCTCAGGCCGTCATCGACGGGGGAGCGATCGCACGTCGGCGATGACCGACCGCATGCCGTCCACAGAGGTTCTCACCGGCTCCGCCTCGACAGGACGCACGGGACGGCAACGTCGTCTGTTCCAGAAAGTACATCCGGGCGATCATCGGCAATGCAGGCTCTCCCGTCGCAAGCCTATGCTTTCGATGGGGTGATTCTAGCCGCTCGGACCGGGGATGTGCTTCCAAAGATGGGCCGTCGTGCAGTCGGTTCGACGCGCGAAACGCCCGATGCGCGAAACGTCGGTCTTCCTGCGCGAACGGGTCGTCGGGGACCGGTCATCACGCCGAGACCGGCACGTCGGCCAGGCCGACGAAGATGCGATCGGGGACGCGGTGGCCGATGCGGATCGCCGAAAACGCAGGGCCGCGACGCCGACGCCATCCGGCGGGACGACGTCCTCCGGCCGCGACAACAAAAAACCCCGGCTGCGGGGCCAGGGTTTGAAAGCGCGATCATCGACAAATTTGGTAGCGAGAGAGGGACTCGAACCCCCGACACAAGGATTATGATTCCTCTGCTCTAACCAGCTGAGCTACCCCGCCCCAACGTCCGGGGCCTTCGCGTGAGCGACGGTCCCGACCGGAGCCGGCGGTATAGGGAAAACCGCCGCGTGGTGTCAACGGTGCGTTTGGGGTGCGTTTGGCGTCGGCTTTGCGCATCGTGGCCGCCGGCTTTCTCCCAAAGTCGGCGGCCACCTCCCGGTCCGACGCCCTAGAGGGTGGTGCCCATGATCTCGGCCACCTGCGGCACGTCCTTGTCGCCGCGGCCGCAGAGGTTGACCACCATGAGGTGGTCGACCGGCTTCGTGGGGGCGAGCTGCATCACCTTGGCCAGGGCATGGGCCGGTTCGAGCGCCGGGATGATGCCTTCCAGGAGCGAGCACAGCTTGAACGCCTCCAGCGCCTCCTGGTCGGTGGCCGAGATGTAGGTGACGCGGCCGGTCTCGTGCAGCCAGGAATGCTCGGGCCCGATGCCGGGATAATCGAGGCCCGCCGAGATCGAATGGGCGTCCGAGATCTGGCCGTCGGCGTCCTGCAGCAGGTAGGTGCGGTTGCCGTGGAGCACGCCGGGCCGGCCTCCGGTGAGCGAGGCGGCGTGCAGGCCCGAGGAGACGCCGTGGCCGGCGGCCTCGACGCCGAAGATCTCGACGTCGCGGTCGTCGAGGAAGGGATGGAACAGGCCCATGGCGTTGGAGCCGCCGCCGATGCAGGCGACCAGCGAGTCGGGCAGCCGCCCTTCCCGCGCCAGCATCTGCTCCTTCGTCTCCTTGCCGATGATCGACTGGAAGTCGCGCACCATCGCCGGATACGGGTGCGGCCCGGCCACGGTACCGATGCAATAGAACGTGTCGGCGACGTTGGTGACCCAGTCGCGCAGGGCCTCGTTCATGGCGTCCTTCAGGGTGCGGGTGCCCGATTGCACCGGCACCACCTCGGCGCCCAGCATCTTCATGCGGAACACGTTGGGCGCCTGGCGCGCCACGTCGACGGCGCCCATGTAGATCACGCACTTTAGGCCGAAGCGGGCGCACAGCGTGGCGGTGGCGACCCCGTGTTGGCCGGCCCCGGTCTCGGCGATGATCCGCGGCTTGCCCATGCGGCGGGCGAGCAGGATCTGCCCGAGCACGTTGTTCACCTTGTGCGAGCCGGTGTGGTTGAGCTCGTCGCGCTTGAAGTAGATCTTGGCGCCGTGGCCCGGCTCCGACTGCGCGCGCAGGTGCTCGGTGAAGCGCTCGGCGTAGTAGAGCGGACTCGGCCGGCCGACGTAGTGGGTCAGGTAGCCGTCCATCTCCTCCTGGAACGCCGGGTCGGCCTTGGCCTTCGTATAGGCGGCCTCGAGGTCGAGGATCAGCGGCATCAGCGTCTCGGCCACGAAACGTCCGCCGAAGATGCCGAAGCGGCCGCGCTCGTCGGGGCCGGTGCGGAACGAGTTCGGGGTCGGGGCGATGGTCACGGTGGCGGTTCCTTGCAAGCGGGCGTCCTCCGTGTCGGCGGGCAGCGTGAGGTCGTGCCTCCGGCCGGCGACGGGGATCGCGGTTCGTGAACGAAACGATGCGGTTCCGGGCTCTCACATGAGTCTAGCACGGTTTGCCGACAATGCGGCGCGAGCGCCATCCGGGCGGAAAACGCGAGGCTTCGGGTTTCACCCGCCGCCGGCGCGCGCCGCGGCCATGAAGGCCCGGATCCGGTCCGGATCCTTGACCCCCGGCGCGCGCTCCACGCCCGAGGAGACGTCGAGAGTGCCGAGGCCGGTCCGGCGCAGGGCTTGCGCCACGGTCTGCGGCGTCAGCCCACCCGACAGCATCGTTCCGGCGGGCAATTCGGCGCCCGCAAGGACATCCCAGTCGAAGGCATGGCCGTTGCCGCCCGGTAGGTCGGCGTCCGTCGGCGGCTTGGCATCGAGGAGGAGGATGTCGGCCACGCCCGCATACGGCGCCAGTGCCGCCAGGTCGTCACGCCTGGCGATGCCGATCGCCTTGATCACCGGCCGCCCGATCGCCTTGCGGATGGCGGCGACGCGTTCGGGGGACTCGCTGCCGTGGAGCTGCACGAGGTCCGGCTCGACCGCGGCGATGCCTTGCGCCAGCAGCGCATCGTCGGGATCGACCAGGAGGAGGACGCGCCCGGCACGGCCCCTCGCTTGCGCCGACAGGCGGGCTCCGGTCTCCCAGTCGACGTGGCGCGGGCTCTTTGGGAAATGCACGAAGCCGACGAGGTCGGCCCCGGCATCGAGGGCGGCCTCCAGGGTGTCGGCCGTGCTCAGCCCGCAGATCTTGACGCGCGTCGCGGGCATCGTGGTGTCAGCGCGGCGCCGGCAGGGCGACCTGGTTCGTGCCGCCGCGCGAATAGAGGTCGTCGCCGCTCGGCACCTGCGTCTTGAGCCGGGCGGTCTCGGTCTCGAGGCGGTGGATCTCGCGGCGGCGATCGCGGCTGCGGCGGCGGACGCTGGACTGGCCGAGCCAGGTGCCGATCCCGCCGAGCACCACGCCCAGCGCCACCGCCCCGAACAGGATCAGGTAGAACGGCAGCGTCACGCTGAAGACGGGCATGTCGGGCGAGAACGGATCGAAGGACAGGCGCACCGCCTCGCGATTGGCCACCGCCAGCGCGACGACGACGATCGCCACCGGCAGCAGCACAAGTCCCTTGAGGAAGCGGATCATCGAAGTCCTCCGGTTGTCGTGAATCTCGTCACGGGGCCGCCTCGGCCCGATCGTCGCCGATCCCCGCGTCGTTCAAGCGCTGGCGCATTTCCTTGCCGGTCTTGAAGACGGGGATGGCCTTCTCGGAAACGGCAACGGCCGCTCCCGTGCGCGGGTTGCGTCCCCGCCTCGCATCGCGGCGTTTCACCGAGAAGGCGCCGAAGCCCCGCAGCTCGACCCGGTCGCCCCGCGCCAGGGCGTCGGCGATCGTGTCGAGGATGGCGTTGACCAGGGTCTCGACGTCGCGCTGGTAGAGATGCGGGTTCTGCTCGGCGATCCTGAGCACGAGCTCCGACTTGATCATGCGGCCGTCTTCTCGCAGGTCTGTCGCCGGCGAGGCCGGCGGTGGAGGGTGGAGAACCGTAGGTCGATCAGGGCCGCCACAGGGCCAGCAGGCCGCCCTGGGCGAGGTCGGTGGTCTCGGTGCCGACGGCGCGCAGTTGCATCGCGGCTCCCGGGAGGCCGAGGAGTTCGGCGCCGGTGCCCAGCGCCGACCAGAGCTGGAAGTCGCTCTTGCCCTTGGGCTTCCAATCGGTCACCGGCAGTCCCTTGGCGACGCCGCGGCTGTTCTCGAGCCAGGCCACGGCATCGCGCTCGCCGCCCAGCGCGTCCACGAGCTTGAGGGGCACGCTCTGGCGCCCACTGAAGACGCGACCGTCGGCGACCACGGCTAGTTCCTTGTCGCTCATCTTGCGACGGTCGGAGACGAGGCCCTTGAACCAGCCGTAGGTATCGCCGACCACCGCGGCCAGGGCCGCGCGCGCCTCGGGCGAGGTCGGGGTGAAGCCCGACGGCTCGGCCTTGAGCGGGGCCGACTTGATGGATTCGACCTTGACGCCGACCTTGTCGAGAAGCCCGGACAGGTCCGGGTACTGGAACAGGACGCCGATCGAGCCGACCAGCGCGGTCTCGCGCGCCACGATGTGGTCGGCGGCGATCGCGGCGATATAGGCGCCCGAGGCGGCGGTGCCGTCGACGAAGGCCACCATCGGCTTCTTCTCGGCGAGCGCACGCAGGTTGCGGTGGAGTTCCTCCGACCCGGTCGTGGTGCCGCCGGGCGAGGAGATCGAGACCACCACGCCCTGGACGGCGCTCGACTCGCGCACCCGCGCGATCAGCTTGGTGGTCTCCTCGCTCCCGGCGATGAAGCCGCCCACGCTGATGCGGGCGATCTGCGGCTTGATGGCACCGAAGCCCGCGACCTCGCCGCCGCGCAGGCGAAGGCCCACGGCGCCCACCGCCACCACGAGGGAGCCGATGCCGACCACGCGCCACACCGACAGCTTTCGGCGCAGGCGGCGGCGATCGATCAGAAGTTCGGCGTCGGCTGCCATGCGTTCGGTCACTCCCGCGGGTCCGGCTCGGATTGGGGCGAGCCTGTTCTTGCCCCCTTCTCCCACAACCCCGGACCGTTTGCACCATCCTTCGGCGTCGCGTTCGGGTCCGTGACGGTCGCCAAGTCGTTGGCGGGGATGGACTTGGCGGGCATGGACCTGGCGGGCATGGGCTTGACGCCCGGGAGGTCGACTCGGGGGCGGTGTTCTAGCCCCGCCCGCGCCGGAGCGGCAAGAGGCTGTACGTGCGCGCATCGAAGAGGCTGCGCGCATGGCATGGAAAAACCCGCGCGGGAGGCGATCCCGCGCGGGTTGCGTGGTCGTCCGGCCCACCGCCCCGAAGGGCGGCGGGGGATGAGACTATTCCTCGTCCTTGTCGTCGCTGGTGCGGGCCTTCTTGAAGGCCGCGCCCAGGATCTCGCCGAGCGAGGCACCCGAATCGGCGGAGCCGAACTGGGCCATCGCCTCCTTCTCCTCGGCCATTTCGAGGGCCTTGATGGAGAGCTGGACCCGGCGGACCTTGCGGTCGAACTGGATCACGCGGGCATCGAACTTCTCGCCGGCGGCGAAACGCTCGGGACGCTGGTCGCCGCGGTCGCGGGCGAGTTCGGCACGGCGGATGAAGGTCGAGAGGTCGGTGTCGATGATCTTCACCTCGACGCCCGAATCCTTCACCTCGACCACCTCGCAGGTCACGACCTGACCCTTCTTGAGCTCGCCGGCCTCGGCGAAGGGGTCGCCGCCGAGCTGCTTGACGCCCAGCGAGATGCGCTCCTTCTCGACGTCGACGTCGAGGACCTGGGCGCGCAGCATGTCGCCCTTCTTGAACTCCTCGATGACCTGCTCGCCGGGACGGTTCCAGTCGAGATCCGACAGGTGGACCATGCCGTCGACATCGCCTTCGAGGCCGATGAACAGGCCGAACTCGGTCTTGTTCTTGACCTCGCCCTCGACCTCGGAGCCGACGGGATGCTTCTCGGAGAAGGCCTCCCACGGGTTCTGCAGGGTCTGCTTGAGGCCGAGCGAGATGCGGCGCTTGACCGGATCGACCTCGAGGATCTGCACTTCCACTTCCTGGGAGGTGGAGACGATCTTGCCGGGGTGGACGTTCTTCTTGGTCCAGCTCATCTCGGAGACGTGGATCAGGCCCTCGATCCCCGGCTCCAGCTCCACGAAGGCGCCGTAGTCGGTGATGTTGGTGACGCGGCCCTTGATCTTGGCCTCGACCGGGTAGCGCTGGGCGATGCCCTCCCACGGATCGGCGAGCAGCTGCTTGATGCCGAGCGAGATGCGGTGGGTCTCGTGGTTGATCTTGATGATCTTGACCTTGACCGTCTGGCCGATGGTCACGACCTCGGACGGGTGGTTGACGCGGCGCCAGGCCATGTCGGTGACGTGGAGCAGGCCGTCGATGCCGCCCAGATCCACGAAGGCGCCGTATTCGGTGATGTTCTTGACGACGCCGTCGATGACCTGGCCCTCTTCGAGGTTGGCCACGAGCTCGGAGCGCTGCTCGGCGCGGCTCTCCTCGAGGACGGTGCGGCGCGACACCACGATGTTGCCGCGGCGGCGATCCATCTTGAGGATCTGGAACGGCTGGGGCGTGCCGAGCAGGGGCGTGACGTCGCGCACGGGGCGGATGTCGACCTGGGAGCGCGGCAGGAACGCCACGGCGCCGTCGAGGTCGACGGTGTAGCCGCCCTTGACCTGGTTGAAGATCGCGCCGGTGACGCGCTCGTTGGCCTCGAAGGCCTTCTCGAGCTTGACCCAGCTCTCCTCGCGGCGCGCCTTGTCGCGCGAGATGACGGCCTCGCCGAGCGCGTTCTCGATGCGGTCGACATAGACCTCGACCTCGTCGCCGACCGCGAGGTCGTCGCGGCCGGGGCCGTTGAATTCCTTGAGGGCGACACGGCCTTCCGTCTTGGCGCCGATGTCGATGACGGCGACGTCCTTCTCGATCGCGACGACGCGACCCTTGACGACGGAACCTTCGGTGATCTCGTGCTCGAGGAAGCTTTCCTCGAGGAGAGCCGCGAAGTCGTCGCGGCTCGGGCTACGCTGCAGGGCGTTACCAGCGGTCATTCTGTCTCCTGACAGGCCTCCTGAAGAGGCCGGCATCGGCGGCTCGTGTGACGGGAGACCCCCTCCGACGCCGCCCGGGATCCGTTCGGGATCGACGGGCTCACCTCCCCGAGGGAGGGCCGACGCAGTCTCAACGCTGGTCGAGGGCCATCCCCGCAATGGCGCGGCGGCGGGCAGGAACTGCCCAGGAGACGTCGCATCCATCGTGAGGAACGGCGACGACATACGCGATCGCGCGCTCAGGGGCAACCGCGCCGCGCCGTTTGGGCGCCGGTCTCAGGTCAGGGGCGCCGGTCTCAGGTCAAGGAAGCCTTGGTCAGGTCAGGGAAGCCTCGGTCAGGTCAGGGAAGCCTTGGTCAGGTTAGGGAAGCCTTGGGCGGCCCACCGCCGCGCAGCCACACCGCCGAGGCCACCGCGAGGGGTTCCAGGGGCAGCGTCACCGTGCCGTGGCGCCGGCCCCACAGGGTCAGACCCTTGAAGCCGACTTCGCGGATCTCCAGCCAGGCCCCGAACGGGAAGGTGGCGTCTGTCCCCTCCCCCGGCCCGTAGCATTCCTCGAAGGCGATCGGGTCGACCATGATCTCGCGGTATCGGCCGAGATGTTCGGTCATCGAGACCTTGGAGCGGAACAGCATCCGATCGCGGTGGTAGGAGGAGAAGCAGGGCTCGTATTCGGTCAGCGTCACCCACAGCTTGCCGCCGATGCGCAGATACGGCGGGTTGGGGCCGGCCTCGCTGAAGTTCGACGCGCTCCAGCCGGCGTCCGCCATGAGCGATTCGGCGAGCGTCACAGGCTCCTGCACAGCACCCTGAACGATATTGCAAGGGCGCAGGCCGCCCGGCCCGACTGCGGATCGCTCGCTCCGCGATGCCCGGTCGTAGACCGGGCCGGCGTCGGTGTCGGTTCCCAGGGAGGCCATGGGACGCTCCAGATGCGATGCCCTCGCCCATCGCGGCGGGACACTATCCGGCATTTTATCGCGCTTGGCGAGCCGTTTCGGCTGCCCCGGCCGGGCCGGACCCGGCCGAGGCAGTCCTCGTTCGTGCTCCTGGCCGACGTCGCGATATCCCGCCCGCGGCCAAGAGGTCTCAAGAGGTCTTCGGCGCCAGGCCCGCAGGCGGTGATCAGTCCTCGTCGTCCTCGTCGGTCTGGCGCATGCCCTTGAGCTTGGCGAAGACCGAATCGACGTTGAGTTTTTCGTCGCGGGCGTTGCGGTGGTGCTCGGCGTGCTCGTCGGTCTCTTGCGCCGTCGAGAGCTCGGTGGGCAGGAGGCTCGCTCCGACGTCGGCCGGCACGGTGGCGGGCCGGTCCTTGGCGGCACGCTGCACCTCGAAATCGAGGTCGATCTGCGTGCAGAGGCCCAGCGTCACCGGGTCCATCGGCTGCAGGGCGCTCGAGTTCCAGTGGGTGCGCTCGCGGATCTGCTGGATCGTCGACTTGGTGGTGCCCACCAGCCGGATGATCTGCGCGTCCTTGAGCTCGGGGTGGCTGCGCAGCAGCCAGAGGATGGCGTTGGGCCGGTCCTGCCGACGCGACAGCGGCGTGTAGCGCGGGCCCTTGGTGGTGCGCTTGACCTCGGGCAGCTTCACCTTCGAGACCGCGACCTTGAGCTTGTAGTCGGGCACCCGCTGCGCCCTCTCGATCTCGTCGCGGGTGAGCTGGCCGGTGGTGATCGGGTCGAGCCCCTTGATGCCGGCCGCGACCTCGCCGTCGGCGATGCCCTTCACCTCCAGCGGGTGCAGCTTGCAGAAGTCGGCGATCTGCTCGAAGGCGAGCGACGTGTTCTCGACCAGCCAGACGGCGGTCGCCTTGGGCATCAGCGGACCCTGGGACATCGGGCAACTCCAAACACGGCGGGCGAGGACGAGCCGGTCCGGGAATCGGTCCGCGGGGGTCCGGATCCATTGATCCGAAGCGTCCCGTCTCACGCCATCAAAAAGGGGATGCCTCGCTTATAGGCGCGAGATCGGAGCGCCGCAATCATCCTCATGCGGACTCGCATCCCGATACGGACCTCGGCGCCCGAAAACCCCGGCTCCCGGTGCGGCTACGATCGCCCTCGGACGAAAGGCCTGAAACTTTTCCCCGGAGAGCCCCGTAAGACCGATCACCGCCCCGATCGCAGGGGCTCGTACCGAGGAAAACGCTCCATGATGATGTCCAACGCCCGCCGCTCGTTCGCCTCCACCGCCGCCGCCGTGGCCCTGGCCGTCTCGGTCGGCGCGGCCCTGCCGGCCGTGGCCTTCGCCAAGAACCCGATGGTCGGCGGCGCACCGATGTTCGCATCCAAGACCATCGTCGAGAACGCCGTCAACTCCAAGGACCACACGACCCTGGTGGCCGCCGTCAAGGCCGCCGGCCTCGTCGACACCCTGTCGGGCCCGGGTCCGTTCACGGTGTTCGCGCCCACCAACGCCGCCTTCGCCAAGCTGCCGGCCGGCACCGTCGAGACCCTGGTGAAGCCCGAGAACAAGGGCACCCTCACCAAGATCCTGACCTATCACGTGGTCTCGGGCATCTACACCGCCAAGGACCTGATGAAGCTCGTCAAGGACGGCGGCGGCGAGGCCCAGCTCAAGACCGTCGAGGGCACCCCCCTCGTGATCCAGGCCAAGGGCAAGTCGGTGTTCGTCACCGACACCAAGGGCAGCACCGCCAAGGTCACGGTGGCCAACGTGATGCAGTCCAACGGCGTCATCCACGTCGTGAACGGCGTCCTGCAGCCGTAAGGCCTTGCGCTCCGCCCTTCCCCCTCCCCCTTTAACGGGGAGGGGGAAGGGTGCGGGGTTCGAGCGTCGCGGTGCCGTCTTCGCCACCCTCGCCTCCGATTCGTCTCCCCGCACGGAGGGTCGGAGCGCCCTCACCCCGCCCGGCTCAGGCGCCGCGCCCCGTCGAACCGGTTGAGGAAACGCGGCTCCTTCTCGGGGGCGATACGGATGGCGAGGTGGATCGTGCCGCCCTCCTCCTCGCGCCGGTCGAGCACTTCCGCGTTCTCGTAGAGCCAATGCAGGGCGCCGCCGTCCTCGGGTGAGAGGACCACCGCGAAGGTCGAGCGCGACTTGGCGATCCGCGCCTCGATCCGGCTCGTGAGCGCCGCCATTCCCTCGCCGGTCACCGCGGAGACGAGGACGGGGGCGCCGCTGTCGCGGTCGCTCCGCCCGGTCCCCGTGAGGTTGAGGAGGCGGTTGCGCTCGTCCTCGTCCAGCAGGTCGGCCTTGTTCCAGACCTCGATGATCCGGTCGGCCGAGGTCTCGATGCCGAGTTCGCGCAGGACCCCGCCGACGTCCTCGGCCTGGGCCTCGCTGTCGCCGTGCGAGATGTCGCGCACGTGCAGCAGGATGTCGGCCTCGATCACGTCCTCCAGCGTCGCGCGGAAGGCCGCGATGAGGGAGGTCGGCAGGTCCGAGATGAAGCCCACGGTGTCGGACAGGATCACGGTCTCGCCGTGCGGCAGCCTGGTGGCGCGCGCCGTCGGGTCGAGGGTGGCGAACAGCATGTCCTGCGCCATCACCTCGGCCTTGGTCAGGGTGTTGAACAGGGTCGACTTGCCCGCGTTCGTGTAGCCGACGAGGGCCACGATCGGGTACGGCACCCTCGCGCGGCCCTGCCGGTGCAGGCCGCGGGTGCGGGTGACGCCGTCGAGGTCGCGCTCGATCCGGGTCATGCGCTCCTGGATCATCCGCCGGTCGGCCTCGATCTGGGTCTCGCCGGGGCCGCCGAGGAAGCCAAAGCCGCCGCGCTGGCGCTCCAGGTGGGTCCAGGACCGCACGAGCCGGCTCTTCTGGTAGGCGAGGTGGGCGTGCTCCACCTGCAGCCGCCCTTCGCGCGTCGAGGCGCGGCGCCCGAAGATCTCGAGGATGAGGCCGGTGCGGTCGATGACCTTGGCGCCGAGTTCCTTCTCGAGGTTGCGCTGCTGCACCGGCGAGAGGGCGCAATCCATCACCACGAGGCCGATCTCGCGCGCCTTGATGACGCCGGCCAGTTCCTCGACCCGGCCCTTGCCGAGGTAGGTCGAGGGCCGGATGCGCGGCAGCGACAGGCAGATCGCCTCGACCACGTCGAGCTCGATGGCGGCCGCCAGCCCCACGGCCTCGTCGAGGCGGGCATCTGTGGCCCGCGAGGCCTCGCTGCGGCTGCCGCCGGAGGCGGTCCGCGCGAGATAGGGACCGATGACCAGGGTATGGGTCGCGGCCGCGATCTCACCCTCGGGAGCCGCCATCGCCTGAAGCCGGGCTTCGCCGGGGGTGATCGTGTGGTTCGTCAACTGCTGTCCGGCCTCGTCCTGATGCGTTCCAGGACAATGGGCCTTTGCCGGCTGCAGACAAGGGCGTGCTCCCATCGAACGATGGAGGCCGATGAGCTTTTGCGGAGGATCGAACCGGTCGGACGTCATGTCCCGGACGCCCGGAGCGTCAGCGGGCGACGACCCGGGAACCGGTGTCGTGAAGGGCCGCCTCGGCGGCTCGATCTCGGCGGCTCGATCTCGGCGGCTCGATGCGAGCGGCGCAGATGGTATCGACGCCGCGCGGCTCGTCGTGCCGGACCCCGGGTCGGGTTCCGTTTCGCGTCACCCGCCCGGGGAAGGGCCCCGCGGGGATCGATCGGCGTTCGACCTCACGCCTTCTCGGGCGCGGCCTCGTCGGGTTCGAACAGCTGCACCGGGTGGCCCGGCATGATCGTCGAGATCGCGTGCTTGTAGACGAGTTGCGAATGGCCGTCGCGGCGCAGAAGCACGCAAAAGTTGTCGAACCACGTCACCACGCCCTGGAGCTTGACGCCGTTCACGAGGAAGATGGTGAGCGGGATCTTGTTCTTGCGAACGTGATTGAGGAACGTGTCCTGGAGGTTCTGAGAGCGTTCGGCCGCCATTTTTTTCTTGTCCTTGTTTAATCATGCCGCCCGCCTCACCGGGCGGGTTCTCTTCAGTCGGGGTCGCCGCCACGACTTCGTGACCGGGCGAGTCAACCTCGCCATTACACGTAGATTGCCGGCCCGATGCAAGTGCGCGACCGCTCGCGACCGCGCCATTCTTCAGGAGCCGATGCCGAGCGACTTCAGTTTCCGGTGCAGGGCCGAGCGCTCCATGCCGATGAACTCGGCGGTACGGGAAATGTTGCCGGAGAACCGGGCGATCTGGGCGATGAGGTACTCCCGCTCGAAGATCTCGCGCGCCTCGCGCAGGGCCAGGCTCATCAGCTTCTCGCCGCCTGACCCGTTGGGGGTGGTGGGCACCAGGGCACCGATCTCGGTGGGCAGCATCTCGGAGGTCACCTCCTGCTCCGGATCGGTGTGGGTGAGGATCATCAGGCGTTCGACGTTGTTGCGCAGCTGGCGGATGTTGCCGGGCCAGTCGTGCGACTGCAGCACCGCCATGGCGTCCTCGGCGATGCGCCGGCGCGGCAGGCCGGTGGCGCCCGAGATCTGCTCCATGAAGAACCCGATCAGCTCGGGCACGTCCTCGCGCCGCTCGGAGAGCGACGGCACCCGGATCGGCACCACCGAGAGCCGGTGGAACAGGTCCTCGCGAAAACGGCCCCCCGCGATCTCCTCCGCGAGGTCCCGCGAGGAGGAGGAGATGATGCGCACGTCCACATGCACCCGCGTGGTGCCGCCGACCCGCTGGAAGTTCTGGTCCACCAGGACCCGCAGGATGCGGTTCTGGGTCTCGCGCGGCATGTCCGCGACCTCGTCGATGTAGAGGGAGCCGCCGTGGGCCTCCTCCAGGGCACCGACGCGCCGGACCCGGCCCTCCCCCGCCTCGACGCCGAACAGCTCGGCCTCCATGGTCTCGGGCGTGATGGTGGCCGCGTTGATGACCACGAACGGGCCGTTGGCGCGGGTCGAGGAGGCGTGCAGGGTCCGCGCGGACAGCTCCTTGCCCGAGCCGGGCGCGCCCAGGATCATGACCCGCGCATTGGTGGGGGCGACCCGCTCCACCGTCTGGCGCAGCTGGTTGACGGCCACCGAGCCGCCCACGAGCTTGCTCGCCTGGCCCGAGCGGGTCTTGAGGTCGCGGACCTCCCGGCGCAGGCGCGAGGTCTCGAGGGCCCGCTCGGCCACCAGGATCAGGCGGTCGGCCTTAAACGGCTTCTCGATGAAGTCGTAGGCGCCCGCCTTGATCGCCGCCACCGCGGTCTCGATGTTGCCGTGGCCCGAGATCATCACCACCGGCAGGTCGGGGTGGCCGGCCTTGATCTGGTCGAGCACCTGCAGCCCGTCGAGGCGCGAGCCCTGCAGCCAGATGTCGAGGAAGACGAGGTGGGGCCGGCGCGACTCGATGGCGGCCAGGGCCTCGTCGGAACCTCCGGCGGTGCGGGTGCGGTGGCCCTCGTCGTCGAGGATGCCGGCCACGAGGTCGCGGATGTCGGCCTCGTCGTCGACGATCAGGATATCGGCGCTCATGATAGGATCTCCGCGATCTCGGGGCCCGTCCGTGCGGCGCCCTTCTCGTCTGGCGCGGCGGCACGGGGCCCCCGCATGTCGTCACCGGTTCCGGCCGGGGTCCGCCCGCCGGCGGCCTCGACGTCGCGGGGGATGCGCATGCGCACCTGCCCGCCCCGTCCGGCCGGGTTGTCGTTCAGTTCGATGCCGCCGCCATGGTCTTCCAGAACCTTGCTGACGATGGCGAGGCCGAGCCCGGTGCCGCCCTCGCGGGTCGTCATATAGGGCTCGAGCAGGCGCTGGCGCCCCTCCACCGGAAAACCCTTGCCGGTGTCGGTGACCTCGATCACCGCGAAGGCGTCCTCCACGAGAAGCCTCACGTCGACCCGGCCCTGGCCGCGCTCGGCCTCCGGCACCGCCATCACCGCCTCGACGGCGTTCTTGAGGATGTTGGTGATGGCCTGCGACAGGAGGCGGATGTCGAAGGCGGCGGTGAGCGGCTCGCCGCCGTCGCCCTCGCCCGAGAAGCCGAACTCCAGGTCGGGGTGGGCCACCCGCATCATGAAGAGGTTCTGGCGGGCGATCTCGCCGAGGTCGTTGCGGCCGATGGCGGGCTTGGGCATCCGCGCGAAGGACGAGAACTCGTCGACCATGCGCTTGATCTCGTCGACCTGGCGCACGATCGTCGCCGTGCACTGGTCGAACACATCGCGGTCCTCGACGATAACCTTGCCGTACTTGCGCCGGATGCGCTCGGCCGAGAGCTGGATCGGGGTGAGCGGGTTCTTGATCTCGTGGGCGATGCGCCGCGCCACGTCGGCCCAGGCGGAGGTGCGCTGGGCCGCCACCAGGTCCGTGATGTCGTCGAGCGTCACCACGAAGCCGCGCTGGCCCCCTTGCGCCTGCTCGCTGGTGACGCGCACCGTCACCGTGCGCTCGCGGCCGTCCCGCACGAGCTGGATCTGCTGCTGCAGCGCGCGCTGGCGGCCTTCGCTGCCCTCGGGGAAGAGGGCTTGCAACTCGGGCACCACCTGGGTCAGGGGCCGCCCGACGATCTCCTCGGCGCCGATCCCCAGCGTGCGCTCCACCGCCGGGTTGGCGATGGTGACGAGGCCGGCGGCGTCGACGCCGATGACGCCCGGCGAGACGCCCGAGAGCACGGCCTCCGTGAAGCGGCGCCGGCGGTCGATGAGGTCGCTGGCCGCCGTCAGCCCGTCGTGCTGGCGGCGCAGCTCCTGCGTCATCTTGTTGAAGCTCTCGCCGAGATGCGCGAGGTCGCCGTCGGTCTTGCGGGCCGGCACCTGCGCGTAGAAATTGCCCGACGCGACCTGGTCGGCGGCGTTGATGAGGCGCCGGATCGGCGCGACGAAGCGGTTGGCGAAGTTGAGCCCGAACCACACCGCCGAGAGCAGCGCGATCAGCGCGATCAGCACGAACACCGAGGCGAAGGTGATCTGGATCGAGCGCTTGAGCGAATCGTAGGTGAGATATTCCGCCGCCGCCGCCCGCGACACGCCGGGGAATTCCACCGCGAGCTGGCTGACCTCGCGCTGGACCAGCAGCACCGCCCCGTCGTAGGCGGTCATGCGCAGGAGGGCGGCGAAGACCCGGCCCTCGGAGGGCACGAGGCAGATCGGATCGCTCGATTTGGCCGCCTCCTCGAAGGCGGCGGCCGAGGGCAGGCGGCGCTCCTTGATGATGTCGATCTTGGCGCGGGCCACCACCTCGGTGGGGCCGCGCATGATCTCGGCCACCGGCAGGCCGAGGGCGGTCGCCCGCGTGGTCAGGAAGGTCTGGAACCAGTCGCGGTTCACGTCGAAGTTCGGCCGGGCCCGGGTGAGGTCGTCGGCCAGGATGCGGATCTCGCGGGCCAGCGACTGGCACTGGTTCTCCTGGTAGGCGTCGGCCACCTCCACGGACTTCAGCACCACGTCGCGGACGCGGTCGGTGAAGCCGAGCGACAGGCCGCGGTCGATGGTCACCGCCGCCACCACCGCCAGCAGCACGGTGGGCAGGATCGCGATGAGGCTGAACAGGCCGACGATGCGGGTGTGCAGCCGCGCCACCGCCGCATTGGCCTTGCGGGCGTGCAGGAAGACCCGCGCCTCCCAGGCGATGATCACCACGAGCCCGAGCACCAGCGCGACATTGATGCCGAGCAGGGTGACGCCCACGGTGGGCGTCGGCGTCACCCGGATGACGCCCGCCAGGATCAGGAAGGTCGCGATGGCCGAGACGAGCGCGGTGGCGACCACCAGGGCGCCGATCCAGCCCGGACCCCGCGGCGGCGGCCTGACGACCACGTCAGGGGCGGCTCCGTCCGTCGAGGCGCCGGTCTCGGAGGCCTCCGAGACCGCCTCGGGAGGCCGCTTTTTGCTGAACCGTCGAAGCCACGCCATGGGCTGATGCATCGCCACAACAGTGTGGCGAAATTAATACGAATCGGGTGTCCGACACGGTTGTGACCCAGCTCGCGAAAGCCGTAAAAGTATGACAAAGTATGATTTGCTCAATAGAAAGCCGAGCGCCATGGCCGACCTCGAACGCTTGACCATCACCTTGCCGCCAGAGATGGCATCCGTCGTCCGAGGCGCCGTAGCCTCGGGAGATTATGCTTCCACCAGCGAAGTGGTCAGGACGGCGTTGCGCGATTGGAAGATGAAGCGATCCCTGCAGATCGCGGAGCTGGACGCGCTGAAGGCCGACATCGAAGCAGGCTTGGCCGATGTCGCGGCAGGCCGGACCGGGAGTTTCGACATCGGCGACATCGTCGAACGGGGGAGGACGTTATTACGCGACCGCTCGTCCTCCGTCTGACCCGTGCCGCCGAGGCCGATCTGGCCAGGATCTGGTGGCATATCGCGACCGAAGCGTCCGAAGGACGGGCGACGTCGTTCATCGAGCGGATCAAAGGCGCCTGCGAGCCATTCTGCCTTTTTCCGCTTTCCGGAGCATCGCGAGATGCCTTGGCGCCGGGCCTGCGCGCGGGGTTCGCGAGAGACTACGTGATTTACTATCGACACGACGACCAGGCGGTCACTGTGATCCGCGTTCTGCATGGCGCCCGCGATGCCGTTGCCCTTTCAGACCAGGGCGGCTTTCACGGCAACTGACATCGCCTGCGATGTTCGACCACGCTTTGAAACGCACTATGATCGCGTCGTCGTTCACACCACGAGCTCCCCCATGCCAGAAACGCCCGTCTTCGCCTCGGCCGCCGTGGCCGCACCCCATCACCTGGCCGCCAAGGCGGGCCAGAGCGTGCTGGCGCAGGGCGGCAACGCCATCGAGGCGATGGCGGCGATGGCGGCGACCATCGCGGTGGTCTATCCGCACATGAACGGCATCGGCGGCGACGGGTTCTGGCTGGTGCGCGAGCCCGGCGGCCGCGTGCGCGGGATCGAGGCCTGCGGTCCCGCCGGGAGTCTGGCCACCATCGCCCGCTACCGCGAGAAAGAATACGAGGCGATTCCCGCCCGGGGCCCCGACGCCGCGGTCACGGTCGCCGGTGCCGTCGGCGGCTGGTGCCTCGCCCTCGATCTCGCCCGGGCATTGGGCGGGCGGATGCCGCTGCCAACCCTGCTCGCCGACGCGATCCGCCATGCCCGCGACGGTGTTCCGGTGTCGCCGTCGGAGGCGCGCTACGTGCCCAAGGAACTCGACGCCCTCCACGACCAGCCGGGGTTCGCCGACGCCTTCCTCGATGCCGGCAAGCCCTACGCCGCCGGCGCGGTCCGGCGCCTGCCCGCACTCGCCGCCACCCTCGACCAGCTCGCCCATGCCGGCCTCGACGACTTCTACCGGGGCGACATCGCCCGCGAGATCGCCGCCGACCTCGAACGCCTCGACGCCCCGGTGACCCGGGCCGACCTCAAGGCCTATGCCGCGCGCGAGCGGGCGCCGCTGTCGCTCAGGCGCCGCGACGCGGTGCTCTACAACTTCCCGCCCCCGACCCAGGGGCTGGCGGCGCTCATCATCCTCGGCCTGTTCGACCGGCTCAAGATCGCCCGGCCCGAGACCACGGCGCATTACCACGGGCTGATCGAGGCCACGAAGCGAGCCTTTGCCGTGCGCGACCGCTTCGTCACCGATTACGACCGCCTCGATGGCGATCCGTCCCGCTTCCTCGAGCCCGGCTTCCTCGACGCGCAAGCGGCGCAGATCGACATGCGCCGGGCCGCGAGCCTGCCCCTGCGCAACCCCGGCGAGGGCGACACCGTCTGGATGGGCGCCATCGACGGCAGCGGCCTGGCCGTCTCCTACATCCAGTCGATCTATTGGGAGTACGGCTCGGGAGTGGTGCTGCCGAAGACCGGCATCCACTGGCAGAACCGCGGCACCTCGTTCTCCCTCGACCCCAAGGCCGTGAACCCGCTGGAGCCGGGCCGGCGCCCGTTCCACACCCTGATCCCGGCACTGGCCGCCTTCGACGACGGCCGGGTGATGTCCTACGGCAGCATGGGCGGGGACGGCCAGCCGCAGTTCCAGGCCCAGATCTTCTCCCGCTACGCCGATTATCGGATGGGCGTCGCCGATGCGGTCGATGCGCCCCGCCTGCTCTACGGCCGGACCTGGGGCGCGGAATCGCTCAGCGTGAAGGTCGAGGACCGGTTCGACCCGGCCTGCATCGCGGCACTGCGCGCCATGGGCCACGAGATCGAGGAACTCGGCGGCGCCTACATCGATTCGCTGGGCCACGCCGGCATGCTGGTGCGCCACCCCGGCAACGGCCGCATCGAGGCCACCCACGATCCGCGCTCCGACGGCGGCGCCGAAGGTTTATGAGATTCGGCTCTGAGGAGAGCGACCATGGCCGAGACCATCACCCAGGCCGAATACTGGAACGGCGACGCCGGCCGGCGCTGGGCCCGCAACCAGCGCGCCATCGACACGGTGTTCGCCCCCCTGACGCAGGCCCTGTTCGCGGGTGCGGTCCTGCGGCCGGACTCTGCCGTCCTCGACGTCGGCTGCGGGGCGGGCGATTGCGCCATCCGTGCCGCGCGCGACCTCGGCGCCCGCGGCCGGGTCGTGGCCGCCGACGTCTCGGCGCCGCTCCTCGCCGTGGCGCGCGAGCGCGCCGCCCTGGACGCGCCGGGCGGCGCGCCGATCGCCTTCGTCGAGGCCGACGCCCAGCGCCACGATTTCGGCGGCGCGGTGTTCGAGCGGGTGATCTCGCGGTTCGGGGTGATGTTCTTCGAGGATTCCGTGGCGGCCTTCGCCAACCTGCGCCGGTCCCTGGTGCCGGGCGGGCGCCTGACGTTCCTGTGCTGGCGCCCGCTCGCGCAGAACGCCTGGATCGCGGTGCCGCTGGCCGTCGTCCAGCCCCTGGTGCCGGAGCAAGAACCCTCGCCGCCCGGCGGACCGGGGCCGTTCCGCTTCGCCGACCCGGACGTCATCGGCGACATCCTCGCCGCGGCGGGCTTCCTCGACATCGGGATCGAGGCGATCGACCGGCCCCTCGTCCTCGGCCTGTCGGGAGAGGCCGCCGCGGGTGCCGCCGCCGAGGCCGCGGCGCGCTTCGTGCTCGAACTCGGGCCGGTCTCGCGCCTGCTGCGCGACCGCGACGACGATCTGCGTGCCCGCGCCCATGCGGCGGTGGCGGCCGACTTTTCCGCCCGCGCCGAAGCGGGGGCCGTGACCCTCGGGGCCGCGTGCTGGCTGGTGTCGGGGAGGCGGTGAGCCAGTCCGTGGCAGTGCTTGCCGTGACAGTGCTTGCCGTGACAGTGCTTTGGGAGCCGCGGCCTACTTCCCGCCCCTCGGCATGTGCTCGCGCAGAACCGCGTTCATCCGCGTCTGCCAGCCGTCGCCTTCGCGACGATAGGCTTCCAGCACCTCGGCATCGAGGCGAAGGGTCTGGTTGACCTTGCGATCCGGTTTGCGAGGGCGGCCGGGTCCCCGGCGCAACGCTTCCGCCGCCTCTGCACCGAAGACGCCTTCGATGACGGTGAGCGCCGGACGAGCCGTGCTCACGTCGTGCCGCGTCCATTCCGGGTTCTCGTCGTCCGGCCGCGAGACGGCATCATCGCCTATCGTGCTCATAGCGCCTGACCTCCCGCGCATTGGCCTTGCGAAAGCTGATCACATGGAGGGCGTCACCACGCATGGTGATCACGACGGCGTACAATCGGCGATCGATGAAGCCCAAGACCCGCACACGTTTTTCGCCGTAGTCCCGGCGCGTGTCCTCCTGCGACAGGGCCGTGTCCCACTCGATGTCCGCGACCCGCTCGAAAGACAGGCCGCGCTCGGCAACGTTCCGCGCGTCCTTTGCGGGATCGAACGTGATCCGCATTTTATGCTACAGCGTAAAATCGCGAGTCAAGACGAGCGTCCACCGTCATCCCGTTGAACGAACCCTGGGTCGATGAGAGAGGGTACCGCGCAGGGGACCGTCGGGACGTCACCGCGCCGTGCGGAACACCTGCAGGTCCAGATCCCGGACCTTCTTGCGCAACGTGTTGCGGTTCACTCCCAGCAGTTCGGCCGCGCGGATCTGGTTGCCGCGGGTGGCGGCCAGGGCCGCGCCGATCAGCGGGCCTTCGATCTCGCGCAGGATCCGGTGGTAGAGGCCGGGCGGGGGCAGCGTGTCGCGGTAGCCGCTGAAGTAGTCGGCGAGATGCCGCTCCACCGCCCCCGACAGGGTCTCGCTCTCGCCCGACGCCTGGCGGCGGCCGTTGCCGCCCTGGGGCGCGCTCTGGGCCAGCGGCAGGGTGTCGAGCTCGGCCTCGATCACCGGGCCGGTGATGGTCTCCTGCGGGTAGAGGGCGGCCAGGCGCCGGACGAGGTTCTCGAGCTCGCGCACGTTGCCGGGCCAGCGGTAGCGCTTGAGCTTCTCCATCGCCTCGCCGTCGAGCTGCTTGCGGCTGAGGCCCTCCTTCTCGACGAGGACGAAGAAGTGGCGGATGAGGTCGGGCACGTCCTCCGAGCGCTCGCGCAGGGCCGGCAGGCGCAGCGGCACCACGTTGAGGCGGAAGAACAGGTCCTCGCGAAAGATCCCCTGCTGGATCGAGATGCGCAGGTCCTTGTTGGTGGCCGCGATGATGCGCACGTTGGTCTTGATCGGCACCCGGCCGCCCACCGTGGTGTATTCGCCCTGCTGCAGCACGCGCAGCAGCCGGGTCTGGGCCTCCATCGGCATGTCGCCGATCTCGTCGAGGAACAGCGTGCCGCCCTCCGCCTGCTCGAAGCGGCCGGCCGAGCGGGCGAGCGCCCCGGTGAACGAGCCCTTCTCGTGGCCGAACAGCTCGGATTCGATCAGGTCGCGCGGGATCGCCGCCATGTTGACGGGCACGAACGGGCCGGTGCGGCGGCGGCCGTAGTCGTGCAGGGCGCGCGCGACCAGTTCCTTGCCGGTGCCGGATTCGCCGGTGATCATCACGGTGAGGTCGGTGGGCATCAGCCGGGCCAGGGCCCGGTAGATCTCCTGCATCGCCGGCGAGCGCCCCACCAGGGGGATGTCCTCGTGGGCCGGGTCGGCGCCGGGCGCGGGCGTCCCGCGCGGCCGCGAGAGCGCGCGCCCGACGATGGCGATCAGCTCCTTCAGGTCGAAGGGCTTGGGCAGGTACTCGTAGGCGCCGCGCTCCGAGGCCCGGATCGCGGTCATGAAGGTGTTCTGCGCGCTCATGACGATGATCGGCAGCTCGGGCCGCACCCGCTTGATGCGCGGCAGGAGGTCGAACACGTTCTCGTCGGGCATCATCACGTCGGTGATGACGAGGTCGCCCTCCCCTTGCGCCACCCAGCGCCAGAGGGTGGCGCAATTGCCGGTGGAGCGCACCTCGTACCCGGCCCGCGACAGGGCCTGGTTGAGCACCGTGCGGATGGCGGCGTCATCGTCCGCGACGATGATGTGGCGGTTCTGCATGACGCGACTCTACGGGTTCCAGGATTCCACGCTCGATTCACGCCCGTCCCGGGCGCTCGACATGGGCAGGAGAAGGCGAAAGGTGGTCCGACGGGGCACGGGATCGCACTCGACGATGCCGCCGTGGTCGCCGACGATCTTGGCGACCAGTGCAAGTCCGAGGCCGTTCCCCTGCGCCTTCGTGGTGACGAAGGGATCGAACATGTCGGACAGGAGGTCGGGGCTGACCCCCGGCCCGTTGTCGCGCACCGCGACCTCGATGGGCAGGCTGACGCGCTCGCGCGAGCCCGGCACCTGCAGGCGCAGGCCGGTGCGGAAGGCGGTGGAGAGGGTGATCTCGCCGTCCACCGTATCGGCCCCGATCGCCTCGGCGGCGTTCTTCACGAGGTTGAGGATGATCTGGATCAGCTGGTCGCGGTTGCCGAGCACCGGCGGCAGCGAGGGGTCGTAGGTCTCCACGAAGCGGATGTGGCGGGCGAACCCGCTCTGCGCCGAGCGCTTCACCTGGTCGAGGACACCGTGGACGTTGACCGGGCCGCGCTCCACCGGGCGCTCGTCGCCGAACAGCTCCATGCGCTCGACGATGCGCACGATCCGGTCGGATTCGTCGCAGATCAGGCGGGTCAGCAGCCGGTCGTCCTCGCTGCCCGACTGCTCGAGGAGCTGGGCGGCGCCGCGGATGCCGGCGAGCGGGTTCTTGATCTCGTGGGCCAGCATGGCGCCCAGCGCGATCATCGAGCGGGCGGCCCCGCGATGGGTGAGCTGGCGGTTCATCTTGTCGGCGATGGTGCGCTCCTGGAGCATCAGCACCACCGCCTCGCCGTCGTCGCCGAGCGGCGTCGCGAACACGTCGACGCTGCGCTCCTGCCCCGAGCGCGGCTGCACCAGCTCGACGCCGTACTCGCTCACGCTGGCCCGCCGCCGGCGCACGTCGGTGACCAGGGCGATGATCGGCGAGGCGAAGGGGATGATGTCGGCCAGGCGCTGGCGCTGCATCAGCCGGGCGGAATGGTCGAAGAACGATTCGGCGGCGTGGTTGACGTGGAGGATGCGGTCTTCGGCGCCGATGGTGATCACCGGCAGCGGCAGGGCGTTGATCACCGCCTCGCTGGTGGGGATCACCGCGGCGGGCAGGCCGGCGGGCAGCGCGTAGCCGCCCTTGCGCGGCGGCCTTGCCGCGCCCTCTGCCTTGGCCGTCGCCCCGGCTTCGTCGCCGGGCTGTCCCGGACCCTTCGTTGTGGCCATGGTCGTCACGCCGCCTTCCCGATCGCGGGACGATCGCCGGAGCCGCGTCCCTCCCGGGCCGGGCCGATTCCGAAGGCGGCCAGGAGCAGGTCGCGGACCCGCGCCGGATCGGTGCCGGTGAGGAGCGCGATGCGCTCCGGCCCGTCGAGGCCGCCGGCCGCCTCGGCGTAGGCGGCCAGGTGCTTGCGGGCATGGCGCACCCCCATCCGCAGGCCGTAGAGCGCCAGCAGCCCGTCGTAATGATCGAGGGCGACCTGCGCCCGCGCCGCGGCGTCGAGCACCGGGGCGGGCCGCCCGGCGAGTTCGGCTGCGACGGCACCGACGAGCCAGGGCCGGCCCAGCGCCGCCCGCCCGATCATCACCCCGGCCGCTCCCGATTCCGCCAGGCAGGTCCGCGCGGTCCCCGCATCGGTGACGTCGCCGTTGGCGACGACGGGGATGCGCACCGCCTCCACCACCGCCCGGATGGCGCGCCAGTCGGCCCGGCCCTTGTAGAACTGCTGGCGGGTGCGGCCGTGCACCGTGACGGCGTCGAGGCCGATATCCTCCGCCCGCCGCGCCAATTCGGGGGCGTTGAGGCTGGCATGGTCCCAGCCCAGCCGCATCTTGACGGTGACGGGGATCGCAACGGCACCGCGCACGGCGGCGAGGATGCGCGCGGCCCCGTCGAGGTCGCGCATCAGCGCCGAGCCCGCCTCGCCCCCGGTCACGGTCTTGGCGGGGCAGCCCATGTTGATGTCGATGACGTGGGCGCCGGCCGCTTCCGCCAACCGCGCCGCCTCGGCCATCGGACCGGGCGCGCAGCCGGCGAGCTGGACCACGTGCGGGTCGATGCCGCCGCCCTCGGCGCGCAGGCGCGCTTCCTCGCTGCCCTTCGCGAACTCGGCCGCCGCCACCATCTCCGACACGACCGCGCTCGCCCCGAGGCGGCGCACGGCCCGGCGGAAGTGCAGGTCCGTGACGCCCGAGAGGGGAGCCAGCAGGACGGGCGGCGCGGATGCCGTGGCATCCGCCGTTCCGGAGCTTCCGCCCGAGCGCAGAACGCTCAAATAATCATCAGCTCTCATTCTGCACAACAAATAGCCATATCGGAGCCGGACGCAAGGACTGACGCAGATTTGATTTCACACCTTCCCCCGCTTACACGACAGGCCCTTCGGTGACGCGGTCCTCATCCGTGGGGCGTTGTGCGCGGGCCGCATGACGTCATGCGCGATTCCGACGCAGCGAGAATCGGCGAGGGGACTTCGAGAGGGAACTTCGAGATGGCGGGCTCGGCATTTCAGGCGGCGGCCGTGGTGGTCGCGGCCGGGCGCGGCATCCGCATCGGCGGCGACACTCCCAAGCAGTACCGTCGGGTGGGAGGGCGCGCCGTCCTCACCCGTACCCTGGCGGCCTTGGCGGCCCACGACGGCATCGCGCGCATCCAGCCGGTGATCTCCCCCGACGCCGCGGCCTTCTACGAGGACTGCCTGGCGGACCTACCCGCCGAAGTCCGTGACAAACTCGCGGCGCCGGTGGCGGGGGGCGCCACGCGCCAGCTCTCGGTGCGGGCCGGGCTCGACGCCCTGGAGCGGGCCGGCGCCCCCGACCTGGTGCTGGTCCACGACGCCGCCCGGCCCTTCGTCGACACCGCCCTCCTCGACCGGGCGCTCGCGGCCGGCCGCGACCACGGCGCCGCGGTCCCCGGCATCCCCGTCACCGACACCGTCAAGCGGGTCGAGGCGGCCGAAGGCGGGATCGCCCGCGTCGCCGAGACCCCGGCACGCGAGGCCCTGCGCGCCGTCCAGACGCCCCAGGCCTTCGCCTTCCGCCTCCTGGCCGACGCCCACGCCCGCGCCGCCGCCGCCGGCCTCGACGGCTTCACCGACGACGGGGCGCTCGCCGAATGGGCCGGGCTACCGGTCGTGGTGTTCGAGGGCGACACGGCCAACCGCAAGATCACCCAGGCCGCCGACCTGATCGAGGCCGACCGCCGCTTCTCCGAGTCAGAGGGTTCGACCATGACCGCCACCGTCACGCGCCTGGGCACCGGCTTCGACGTCCACGCCTTCACCGAGGGCGACCACGTCTGGCTCGGCGGCATCAGGATCCCGGCCGACCGCGGTGTGCTCGCCCATTCCGACGGCGACGTCGCCCTGCACGCCCTCACCGACGCCCTGCTCGGAGCCATCGCCGACGGCGACATCGGCACGCATTTCCCGCCCAGCGACGAGCAATGGCGCGGCGCCTCCTCCGACCGCTTCCTCGCCCATGCCTGCGCCCTGGTGCGCGCGCGCGGCGGCCGGATCGACCACCTCGACATCACGGTGCTGGCCGAGGCCCCGCGCATCGGCGCCCATCGCGAGGCGATCCGGGCGCGCATCGCCGAGATCTGCGACGTCCCCTTGAGCGCGGTCTCGATCAAGGCCACCACCACCGAGAAGCTCGGCTTCGTGGGCCGCGCCGAGGGACTGGCCGCCCAGGCCGCCGCCACGATCCGGCTGCCCGAAATCGACCCCGCCGGGTTCGGCGCGTGATCGACGATCCCGTCCTGCGGGCCCGGGCCGGGGCGCTGGTGGTGGCCTATGCCGCGGCGGGCCGGCGCATCGCCTGTGCCGAATCCTGCACCGGCGGCCTCGTCGCCGGCCTGCTGACGGCGATCGCGGGCTCCTCCGCCGTGGTGGAGCGCGGCTTCGTCACCTATTCCAATGCCGCCAAGACGCAGATGCTCGGGGTGCCCGCCGACCTGATCGCGGCCGAGGGCGCGGTGAGCGAGGCGGTGGCCGGAGCGATGGCGCAGGGCGCCCTCGACCGGTCCGAGGCCGACGTCGCCGTGGCGATCACCGGCATCGCCGGGCCGGGCGGGGGCAGTGCGCACAAGCCCGTGGGGCTCGTGCACTTCGGGCTCGCCGCCGCGGGGGCGCCGCCGCGCCGTCTCGAGCGGCGTTACGGCGACCTCGGCCGCGACGCGGTCCGGCGACGGGCGGTGGAGGATGCCTTGGCGCTCCTCGAGTCGAACATTGCGGTCGGCCAGGCGTGACCGGTCCGGCCCGAGATGAAATTCCCGTGAGTCAGGTATCGGCTTAACGATCCTTTCGCAGGCAATGCTTACGGCTACGCTCGACATGATCAGATGTCGGGGGCGACCACGGTGATGACGATCGTACCCGCACGGGTTCTCGGTTTCGCCCGGCGTTTCGGCTCCGATACGGGTGGCGGCATCGCGATCATCTTCGCGCTGGGCGCCGTCGTCCTGATCGTGGCCTCCGGCGGCGGCATCGACCTGATGCGCTCCTACCAGGCCAAGCAGAAGCTGTCCGAGATCGCCACCCTGACCTGCCAGTACGCGAGCCGCCCGAGCGTGCTCCAACTCCTCAACGGCACCGGCGGTCCGGGCGCCACCTCCTACCAGGCGACGGTGGACGGCTACATCGACCGGGCCGTGACCACGCAGAAGATGGGCTGGACGCTCACCAACACCGACCGCTTCGTCCAGTCCGGAACCGGCCCGGCCGACGTGAAGCTCGCGGTGGCGGTGCCCACCGCCTTCGCCAGGATCATCGGGATCACGCAACTGCCGGTGACGGCCGCGGCCCATTGCTACGACGGCCCGAACGCCCCCGATCCCAGCGGCTTCGTGGTCAAGGAGGGCTTCGAGGCCACCGGCGGCGCCAACGCCGTCCAGAAGGGCGGCTGGGCTTATTACACCATCGACGGCCGCTCCATCGCCAGGCCGTCCGCGAACCCGGGCTCGACCCCGGTGTACACCGGCACCGGCAGCGCGGTCTGGTACGGCACCGGCTATTGCCTGGAGACCGACGAGGTCGGGACCATCAGCAGCACGGTCCCGGAGGGACGCCAGTCGGCCGAACTCGATTGCGAGAACGGCTCGGGCCGGGCGGGCAACTCGGCCATTTCCACCAAGGTCGACCTGAGGGCGGGAAACCAGGAGCTGCGCTACTTCTACCGCAGCCGCGTGACCTACCGTAACTACGACCCGGCCTACCTGTGCGGCTCGACGGCGGGCGACCTGTCCTGGGCCAACGACACCGCCTCGTCGGGCGGGCCGGTGCCGAACGTGTCGCGCACCAACCAGATCAACGTCTACCTCGATGCCGCCACGGCGGGCGCGAACGCCCCCCTGCATCGCACCCTCGACGGACGCCAGGAACTGGCCGGCGCCAACCTGATCGACAGCTGCGTCTACGCGCCGGCCTGGATCGAGCGCAGCGTGCGCATCTTCGTGTCGACCCCCGGGTCGTACTGGCTGACCTTCGCCGCCGATGGGCAGGACGACAGCTACGGCGGCCAGATCGACAGCATCCGCCTGTGCAACGGCACCTGCCCGGATGCGCTGCAGGACAACTTCCCCGCCGCCTGGGCAGGGGGCGGCAAGGTGCTGTTCGCGGATTCGTTCGAGTCGCCGACCTATGCCGAGGACGTGCCGCGCCACGGCATCGCCAAGGGCGGCAACCTCGCCCTCAGTCGCGGCAGCACCGGCGGCTCCCCCCTCGGCTGGCCCGCCCAGGACCCGTCCGGCTGGACCACCGCGCCGGTCAACCAGGTCAACTACGGCACCCTCCACAACGGCCAGTCGGGCGCATCGCAGGGGTCGCAATACGTCCTCCTCGACGGCTGGAGCGCATCCGGCTCGGCCGACAAGAACCGCAAGGTGATGCGGCCCTTCCTGCTCGATCCGGGCTATTACCGGGTCAGCTACGGCTACATCTCCATCGTCGACCTGAGCGGTGCGGGCGTCACCGGCACGAGCTGCCAGGCCAACCCTGCGTCCGGCGCGGTCTATCCCGCCGACGGCGCCGGCCTCACCGGCACGATCCGCCACCACACCACCCTCGCCACCGGGCGCTGGACCAACCTCGTCGGGGTGTTCATGTCCAACGGCCAGCTGATCAGCACGCCGGTTCCCGGTGCGTCGCAGGGCGCGGCCACGAGCTTCCGGAACCCCGACGGCAGCTTGAGCGCCACGCCGGCGGTCCCGCCCGACAGGGTCGACTGGCAGAGGTACGACGCGGGCGCCGTCAATCCGGTGATCGACACCTGCGGCTATGCCGACAGCTTCCGCTGGGTGCCGCGCACGGCGAGCGTGAAGATCACCAAGCCCGGGATCTACTGGCTGACCTTCTCGGCCAACGGCGGCACCGCCGACGGCAACGGCGGGGGCATCGACGACGTGAAGGTCACCGCGCTGGGCGGCCCCTACCTGGCGAACCCGCCCGGCAACACGACGACGATCCCGGTCCCCGATCCGCAGCCCGGCACGCGGATCTATTTCACCGGCTTCTCCATCGTCGCCGATCCCTTCGCACCGACGGCGCCGCTGCAGTGACGAGCCCCCCCGCCCTTCCCCCGCCGGCCGGCGGCCGGGGTCTTCCGGCGCCCCGCCGCACCGCGGCGCGGCGCTTCACCATCGATGACGGCGGCGCGTCGGCGGTGGAGTTCGCCCTCGTGTGCGCCCCGTTCTTCGTCCTGCTTCTCTACATCCTGCAGGTCGGGATCTACTACATGACCCAGACCGCCCTCGACGCCGGGGTGATCCGCACCGCCGACGAGCTTCGCAGCAGCTTCAACACCGCCGTGCCGCTGATGCCCGATGCCGCCGCCCTCAAGACCAAGGTCGAGGCCAACGCAGGCGGGCTCGTCTCCGCGGCCGGCGCCAACGTCCTGGCCGTGGAGATGCGTCCCATGACCAGCCTGTCGGCGGCCGCCGTTCCGATATCCGGCGGCGTCGCCGACTACGGCACCGCCACCAGCGTGCTCGCCCTGCGGGCGCAGACGTCCGTCGTGGTGTTCGCGCCGGGCTTCTCCAGCCTGAACAAGGTCACCTCGACCTCCCTCCTGCGACGTCAGGCACGATAGGCGATGCGCGATCGATCCGACCCGGGCCCGGCGACCCGTTTTCGCGCCTCGCGCCGGGGCAGCGCCGCGATCGAATTCGCGGCGGTCGTGCCGATCATGATCCTGCTCGCGGCGGGGATCGTGGAATGCGGGGCGGTCTTCCAGGTCTATAACCAGACCAACCGCCTGGCGACGCAATATGCCATCGTCTGGTCCGACTGCCGGGACGACACGACGTCCTGCCAGACCGAGCTGAACACCTACACGCCGGACGCCGCCAAGGGGAACGTCGCGCCCCAGCTCAGCCCGAGCAGGATCACCCTGCAGATGTTCCAGGTGAGGATGTCGGGAACGACGCCGCAGGTGGTCTACGCCTATCCCGCCGGTGCGACCCCCACCGCGGCCCAGATCGACGCGGTGCAGAAGACGGTGCCCGACAGGCAGACCGGCGTCATCGTCACCGCCACCTACCGGCATTCGCTGATGTTCTTCTCGGCGCTGGCGGCGCCCTTCCTCGACGCGGCGGCCCTGGCCCCGTCCTACACCGTGACCCAGCTCAAGACCTGAGCCGACGGGCCGCCCTCACGGGCGCGGCAGGCCGTAGACCCGGTCGGCCCGGCTCTCGAAGGCGTCGGTGAACTTGCGGAAGGCCCGGTCGAACATCGAGCCCATCAGGAGGCCGAGCGTCCGGCTCTTGAATTCGTAGGTGATGAAGAAGTTCACATCGCAGCCGCCGCTCGCCGCCTCGGTGAAGCCCCAGCGGTTCTCCAGATGCCGGAACGGCCCGTCGATGTATTCGGCGACGATCCTGTGGTCGACCGGATCGAGGGTGACGCGGGTGGTGAAGCGTTCCCGGATCGCCTTGTAGCCCACCGCCATCTCCGCGACGCAGACCTCGGTCCCGTCCGGCCCCGGCTGCCGGCGCAGGACGCGCAGGGATTCGCACAGCGGCAGGAACTCCGGATAGCGTTCGATGTCGGCGACGAGATCGTACATCTGTTGGCGCGAGTGACGCACCGTGCGGGTGATCCGGAAGGATGGCATCGAGACTCAGGTGCTGGCGGTGGCGAGACGAGCGAGCCTGGCCGCTTTCAATCGGGAAAAATCCTCGCCGGCATGGTGCGAGGAGCGGGTGAGCGGGGTCGCCGAGACCAGGAGGAAGCCCTTGGCATAGGCCGTGGTCTCGTAGCCCTTGAACTCGTCGGGGGGGACGAAGCGGACGACCTCATGGTGCTTCTTGGTCGGCTGCAGGTACTGGCCGATGGTGAGGAAGTCGACGTCGGCCGAGCGCAGGTCGTCCATCAGCTGCACCACCTCGTGGCGCTCCTCGCCCAGCCCCACCATGATGCCGGACTTGGTGAAGACGGTCGGGTCGAGCTCCTTCACCCGCTGCAGCAGCCGCACCGAGTGGAAGTAGCGCGCCCCGGGGCGCACGGTGAGGTAGTTGCCCGGTACCGTCTCGAGGTTGTGGTTGAACACGTCCGGCCGGGCGGCCACCACCGTCTCCAGCGCGCCGTCCTTGCGCAGGAAGTCCGGCGTCAGGATCTCGATGGTGGTGGCGGGGCTGTGCGCCCGGATCGCCCGGATCGTGCGGGCGAAATGCGCGGCGCCGCCGTCGGCCAGATCGTCCCGGTCCACCGACGTGATCACGACATGGGCGAGGCCGAGCTTGGCCACGGCCTTCGCCACCTTTTCCGGCTCGTCCCCGTCGAGGGCCTCGGGCAGGCCCGTGCGGACGTTGCAGAAGGCGCAGGCCCGCGTGCAGGTGTCGCCCATGATCATGAAGGTGGCGTGCCGCTTCTCCCAGCACTCGCCGATGTTGGGGCAGCCGGCCTCCTCGCAGACGGTCACGAGGCCGTTCTCGCGCACGATCCTGGCGGTCTCGGCCCAGGCGGCCGAGCCGGGGGCCTTCACGCGGATCCAGTCGGGCTTGCGCTGCACCGGGGTGTCGGGCCGGCGCGCCTTCTCGGGGTGGCGCGGGCGCCGGTCGTTGCTCAAGGTGTCGAGGACGAGGGCCATGCCGCACCGCTGCGGGCGCCAGGAACCGGCGCCCATGGTCCTGACCTAAGCGTTCGGGCGCGCGGCCGCAAACCCGACGCGACCCGGCGCCGCGTCGAACGCGCCGATCTGTCAGGCGCGAGCGCCGTCGCCGCGAGCCGCCCAGCCCCGGATCGCGCTCGCTCATGCGGCCGGCCCTGGCGGAATTCACCCTGAGATTGCAGCGTCCGATAGCCGGCTTTGCACCCGGCCTGGGTCGGCCAGCGTAATCGCCGGTGTCCTTGGCCCGCCGGCAAGGCAAAGCGCAGGACGAGAGCCTTTCGACGCGCAGACCTCACGTTAACGATAACCCAAGATCCACCCTGTGTGCCCTGCGCGCGACGCGGCCTGTTTTTTACGGGCATAACAATTGCGCGGATGTTGATGGCGATTTGTTTACGCTATTCGTGGGTGCCGGGCTGATGGCATCGTTTTTCTGGCGAGCGGGAGTGTCGACGGTGAACCGAGTTCTATTGACGGGTGCAACCGGACTGATCGGCGGCGCCGTGCTTCACCGGGCGCTATCGAGCGGGCACCCCGCCGAATGGGTCTGCCTGGTGCGGGCACCCGATGCCGAGGCCGGGCGCCAGCGCATCGCCGCCCGGCTCGGGCGCTTCACCAACCCGCTCACCGCCCAGCGCCTCGCCCAGAAGGTGGAGGTCGTGACCGGCGACTTCACGCAGGCCGACCGCATCGCCGATCCGCGGCTCGATTCGGTGACGCAGGTGCTGCACCTGGCCGCCGACACCTCGTGGTGGGCGGAAGGGAAGGTCCACAAGACCAACCACGACGGCACCCTGGCGTTGGCGCGGCGCGCCTCGCACATGGCCGGGCTGACCCGCTTCCTCCATGTCAGCACCGCGATGATCTGCGGCGGCGAGCCGCCCCACCTCGTCGACGAGACGCTCTATCCCCGGCCCGACACCCACCACCTCGTGCATTACAGCGCGTCGAAATCGGCCGCCGAGATGTCCCTGGCCGCGCAGTTCCCCGACCTGCCGCTGGTGGTGGCGCGGCCCTCGATCGTGGTCGGCCATGCCGCGCTCGGCGCCCGGCCGGGCTCGAGCATCCTCTGGGTGGTGCGCGCCTGCGACAGGCTGCGCCTGCTCTCCTGCGACCCGGAGGGCGCCATCGACATCGTGCCGGCCGACTGGGTGGCCGACACGCTCATCGCCATGCTCGACCGGCCGGAACTCGCCCACACGGTCTACCACCTCTCGGGCGGCCGCGACCATTGCACTCGCTGGGACGCGCTGGCTCGCGCCTTCGAGGCGGCCGACCCCGAGGGGGGGACGCGTAACTACGAGCGTTTCGAGGCGACCGACCGCGCGACGCTGCAGGAACGGTTCGCCGAGACCTTCGGCCTCGACGAGGCGATCAAGGTGGCGATGATGCGCGCGCTCCAGGCCTACTACCGGTTCTGCGCCCTCAACGTGACCTTCTCCAACGACCGCCTGCTCGCCGAGGGCTTCGCCCCGCCCCCGTCCCTGCCGCGGTACCTCGCCCGCTGCCTTGAGACCTCCGGCGAGATCGTCGACCAGTTCCACGAGGACTTCGGCAACTACGCCCCCGGCCAGGCCCCGCAGCGCGCCCCGAGCCGGCGCGTGGCGGCGGCTGCCGCCTGCACCGGCACCGAAGCCAGACCGGCCCGCCGCGCCGGCTGACCGCTGGTCGCGCCGCGCTGGCAGGACGGCAATCCCAACTAGCTAGCTTTTGTAGAGCCCATTACTAGCGCCCTCTGGACGACGGTGAACGTGCTGGCAGGATCGGCAGCACACTCCTGACCGAACACGTCATTCCCATACAGGAGCGCGTCTACGGTCGGCATAGCGCGCCTGGAGCCAAAACACCGACGCGCGGTGGGGGGCAGCCGTCCCGACCGCGTTGCGGCAGTGGGCATCTGCCTGGGCACGGACGCTAAGGTCCTGCCCGAGATTTGGCGCAACGGCTTGTTTGTGGCGCAGTACACTCTCGGAATCACCGTCCAATGAGCGGCGACACGCTCGTCGGCTCCGTAGTAATACTTAATGACTTCTTAAAGACGAATGAAAAGGCACAAGTACGCCTTGTTGAGGGGGGATAAGATGGACGCGTTGCTGGTGAGTGATGATGTGGGAAAAGGGATAGGGATACAGTGGTTGGAGTAAAATTTAATTTTTATTCGAGAATGAAAAACACGGAATTTACGGTTGATTGATGCGATTCGCATTGTATGAGCACCTTACGCCAAACGGGCAAGCGTCTTTCTAATACTCAGGTCAATTTATGTTATGAGGCAATCCGTGGCAAAAACCGCCGATCCAGAATGGTTAAAAGCCTTCCAGGTAATGCAGCAAAATTTTAATTTAACTGATGATGCAATAGGTGTTTTTGCAATTAATTTGAAGTTTGAATTAGATGATATTCAGACGATCATCAGCGAAGCTATAACTGGTGGTGGCGATGATAAAAAATGCGATGTAGTTTACGTTGATAAAGAGCGGCAAATTGCTGTAGTAGCGCAATGTTATATGTCTCGCAGAGAGCGAGAGGCCGCACCTGCTAATAAAGCCTCTGATTTAAATACTGCGCTGACCTGGCTGATATCCGCTAACTTGGACGATTTGCCCGACGGCCTCAAAGGCCGCGCGGATGAGTTGCGATCTGCAATTGCAGCGGGTGAAATTAAACAGTTTTATGTCTGGTACGTTCATAATCTTCCTAGTTCAGATAATGTGAGTAATGAACTTCGAGCAGTGGAAAGAACTGCACGTGCCGCTTTGAGTTCATTTTCTGGCGGGAATGACATCAATATATTTTCGCAGGAAGTATGCACTGATACATTGAGCCGACTATACCTGCAGGCAGAGCGAACTATTATTGTGACAGACGACTTGGAGACTGTGATCCCCGATGCTGTAGAGATTTCTGAGACCGACTGGAAGTCAGTCATTACGACAGTTAGAGGGTCTTGGTTGCGTGATCTATATAATAAATATAGAACAGATTTATTTTCGGCAAACTTGCGCGGATATCTAGGGTCGCGAGAAAGCGACTCAAATATAAATAACAATATCAAGGTATCTGCACAAGAAGACCCAGATAATTTCTTTGTTTACAATAATGGTGTTACTGCTCTAGTTTTAGATTATGAGCTTGGAAAGCGTTCAAGAACAGGAAGGCGCCTCAAACTAAAGGGGCTTTCTATTGTGAACGGTGCACAAACAACCGGCTCGATTGCGAGTTTAAACTCTAAGCCTTCAGATACGCTTCGGGTTCCAATACGATTTGTCAAGGCGCGCAAAGATTCCTTAGTCGCAAATATAGTGCGTTTTAACAATTCTCAAAATAAGCTTCAGGCTGCTGATTTCAGGAGTACTGATCAAATTTAAGAGCGGCTTCGTCTGGAATTTGAATCTGTTCCAGATGCTGAGTACGAAGGTGGACGTCGAGGTGGTGCGAGTGATGCGATTAAGCGCAGCAAATTTACGCTTCCTTCTTATACTGTTGGTCAGTCTTTAGCCGCTTTTCATGGTGATCCAGTCACAGCATATGATAAAAAATCAGAAATATGGACAAATGAAAAAAATTACCGAGCAACTTTTACTGACCGTACCACGGCGCGGCACATCGTATTTTGTTATTCATTGCTTAGTTCAATAAATGAGAGAAAAATACAATTGTCTCAGAAGCATCGAAGTGATCCCACTACTCTCACCTCTATGGAAAATGTTATTCTTGCATTTCTTAACAAAAAGGGCTCCAGTTATTTGCTGGTGCATGTAATCTCAAGATGCATGGAGACAATACTTTCAAAATCGGTGCCGAATAGGTTCGATTTGCAATTTTCGCAAAACATAGGTCCTAATAAGGCGGAAAAATTATGGTCGCCTATATTAGATATGATGTTGCCACTTTCAAATCAGCTCGATCCGGCTTTTTCTCGTAATCGAATATCAAACGACACGGTTTCAAAAGCTGTCCCGAATTTCGTAGGAGTCGTTGCGTCGATTAGTCATTTACAAAAGGATACGTTCGAAAAATTTGCATCAACTGTAAAAATGGGTTCGTAAAAAATTATGAGCTAAGCTGAGCATGGTTGACGGCACGAGCGCCGACGATTTCGGCTGGCGCTCCTTACCACATGCCATGGGTAGCTGCGCGTCGGCTCCGATCCAGTGAGGTCTGGCGTGTCCCTCCCTCCTGAGGGGGTATCCGGATTAGTGTGGTTCGCAAGCCACTGAAAGCCCAGGATCATCCAGCCACCCCCACCCCACATCTCCCGCACTCAATCGGATTGACCTGATTCGAGCACTCAAGGGGGGGCAGATCCTGGGCATCCCCGAGATTGATAGGAGGAGAGGCGCGAACGTCCGTTGGTCCGTCTCTCGTCCCACAGGAACGTCGCCTCTCGACCTGATGTTGACGTCGGCGTGCGAACGCCAACGATCAGGGAGAAACACCATGTCGATCAAGACGCTTCTCGTCGCCGGCACCGTCCTGCTGGGTTCCGTCGCCCTCGCCACCGCCGGCGGTTCGGGGACCAGCAAGTCGGGTACGGCCGACAAGACGGGTGCCAGCGATGCCGGCTCGGGGTCGTCGCCGGGGGCGGCGGGCAGCGGCCCGTTCACGGGCGACAAGAGCCGGTCGGGCACCACCAACAGCACCGGCGCCAACGACGCCGGCTCGGGTTCCTCGCCGGGCGCCGCGGGCAAGGGCGCGCCGGCCCCGACCCGCTGAACTTTGGCGCGTCCCCTCCCCCTGGCGGGGAGGGGACGCGCCTGACGTGACGGGCGCTACGAGTGGATCACCCGCCCGTACGCATCCAGCACGCTCTCGTGCATCATCTCCGAGAGCGTCGGGTGCGGGAAGACCGTGTGCATCAGGTCTTCCTCGGTGGTCTCCAGGTTCATGGCCACCACGTAGCCCTGGATCAGCTCGGTGACCTCGGCTCCCACCATGTGGGCGCCGAGCAACTGGCCGGTGTTGGCGTCGAAGATCGTCTTCACGAGGCCGTCCGGCTCGCCCAGCGCGATGGCCTTGCCGTTGCCCGCGAAGGGGAAGCGGCCGACCTTGACGGAGAACCCCAGCTCCTTGGCCTTGGCCTCGGTGAGGCCCACCGAGGCGATCTGCGGCTGGCAATAGGTGCAGCCGGGGATTTTCGCCTTGTCCATGGCGTGGGTGTGAAGGCCCTTGATGGTCTCGACGCAGAGCACGCCCTCGTGCTCGGCCTTGTGGGCCAGCATCGGCGGGCCGGCGACATCGCCGATGGCGTAGACGCCGGGCACGTTGGTGCGCCCCAGCCCGTCGGTGACGACGATGCCGCGCTCGATCGTCACCCCGAGCCTGTCGAGGCCGATTCCCTCGATGTTGCCGACCACGCCCACCGCCGAGATCAGCTTCTCGGCCGACAGCTCCTGGGTCTTGCCGTCTCCGGTCTCGATGGTCGCCGTGACGGAACCCTCCGCCTTCTGCACCTTCGTCACCTTGGCGCCGGTGAGGATCTTGATGCCCTGCTTCTCGAAGCGCTTGCGTGCGAGGCCGGCGATCTCGGCGTCCTCCACCGGCAGGATCTGCGGCAGCAGTTCGATCACCGTCACCTCGGCGCCCATGGTGCGGTAGAACGAGGCGAACTCGATGCCGATGGCGCCCGAGCCCATCACCAGCAGGCTCTTGGGCATCGTCTCGGGCACCATCGCCTCGTAGTAGGTCCAGATCTGCTTTTTGTCGGGCTCGATGCCGGGGATCGCGCGCGGGCGCGCACCCGTGGCCACGATGATGTGCCTGGCCGCATACGAGCCCGCCGCGAGCGCGCCCTTGGGGGCGGGCGCCCGGGTGGTCTCCTTCACGGTGACGGTGCCGGGCTGGTCGCCCTTGGGGGCGGCCTCGATCGTGCCTTCGCCCCAGATCACGTCGACCTTGTTCTTCTTGAGCAGCATGCCGACGCCGCCGTTGAGCCGGGCCGAGACCCCGCGAGAGCGCTTGACGATCGCGGCGGTGTCGTAGCCGACCTTCTCGGCCGACAGCCCGTAGTCTCCGGCGTGCTGCATGTAGTGGTAGATCTCGGCCGTGCGCAGCAGAGCCTTCGTGGGGATGCAGCCCCAGTTGAGGCAGATGCCGCCTAAGTGCTCGCGGTCGATCACGGCGGTCTTGAACCCGAGCTGCGCCGCCCGGATGGCCGCCACATAACCGCCGGGGCCGGCGCCGATGACGAGGATGTCGTAGGTGTCGGGCATGTCGGGGCTCCGTCGGCTCTCCTCCCCCTTGCGGAGAGGACGTGGAGGTGGGGGCGGCTGGGTGACCCGCTGCGGAGTGGTGGAACCTCCCCCACCCTCGATCCCTCCCCACGAGGGAGGAGGGAAGCGCGTTGTGGTTCCGGCTTACACCAGCATCCCCATCGGGTTCTCGATCAGGCTCTTGAACGCCGAGATCAGCTCGGCGCCGAGCGCCCCGTCGAGCACCCGGTGGTCGCAGGAAAGGGTGGCGGTCATCGCCTGGACCACCGCCGGGGCGCCGTCCTTGACGACGACGCGCTTCTCGCCGGCGCCCACGGCCAGGATCGAGGATTGCGGCGGGTTGATCACCGCGGTGAAGTGCTTGATCCCGAACATGCCGAGGTTCGAGACCGAGGTGACGCCGCCCTGGTACTCCTCGGGCTTGAGCTTCTTGGCCCGTGCACGGGCGGCGAAATCCTTCATCTCGTTGGAGATGGTGGAGAGCGTCTTCTGGTCGGCCCTGCGGATCACCGGCGTGAACAGCCCGCCGTCGATGGCCACCGCCACGCCGACCTCGGCGTTGTTGAAGCGCAGGATGCGGTCCTCGGCCCAGACCGCGTTGGCGGTGGGCACCCGCATCAGCGCGAGGCCCATCGCCTTGATGACGAAGTCGTTCACCGAGAGCTTGAAGGCCGGCTTGCCGTCCTTGGCGACGGCGGCGCTCTTGTTGAGCTGCTCGCGCAGGGACATCAGCGCGTCGATCTCGCAATCCACCGTCAGGTAGAAGTGCGGCGCCACCTGCATCGCCTCGGTGAGGCGCTTGGCGATGGTCTTGCGCATGCCGTCCAGCGGCACCTCCTCGTAGGCGCCCTTCTGGTAGAAGCCGCGGACCTGATCGAGGCTGAGCCCCGCCGGTGCCCCGGTGGCGGCCTTCGGGGACGGCGCAGGGGCGGCCGCCGGCGCGGGCGCGGTCGGAGCCGACTTGGGTGCGTCCGCCTTCGGAGCGCCGGCCTTGGCCGAACCGTCAGCCGCCGCCGCCCGCACGTCGCGCTCGATCACCCGTCCGCGCGGGCCGGAGCCGGACACGGCGGAAAGGTCGATCCCCTCGATCTTGGCGATGCGGCGGGCCAGCGGCGAGGCGACGACGCGGCCGCCCTGTGCCGCACCCTCGGGGGACTTGGCCTCGGGCGGATGGGTCGGCTCGGCGCCCTCCGGTGCCGCATCGACCCGGGCATAGGCCATCTGGCCGCCGCCGGGCATCGTGTTCTCGCTGGGCGGAGCCGCCTCGGCCTTGGCCGCGCCGCTGCCCGGCGCCTGGATGCCGGCCGGGTCCTCGCCCTCCCCGGCGATGATGGCGATGAGGTCGTTCACCGGCACGTCGGCGGTGCCCTCCGGCACCAGGATCCTCGCCAGGATGCCCTCGTCGATGGCCTCCACCTCCATCGTCGCCTTGTCGGTCTCGATCTCGGCCAGCACGTCGCCGGATTTCACGGCGTCGCCCTCCTTCTTCAGCCACTTGGCGAGATTGCCCTTCTCCATCGTCGGCGACAGGGCGGGCATCAGGACGTTGATGGGCATGGCGTCAGACCTCGGGCGGGAGAGGCGCCGCAGGCGGGGCGGCCGGATCGTCGAAGGGGAACAGGTCGTCGAGTGGGAACGGTGCGGCGTCGAAGGGGGACAGGGCCACCACGTCGCCGCGTGCGACGGTACCGAGCAGCAGCCACTGGCGGCCGGTGAGCGCGAAGCCTTCGAGCACGCCCTCGCCCGGATCGAGCAGCCAGAGATGGCTCACTCCCGCCTCGGCGTAGATGCGGCGCTTGGGACCGCGGTCGAGGCGCGCCGTGGACGGCGACAGGATTTCGCAGACCCAGTCGGGCGGAGTCTCGACGAAGGCGGTGGCCGGCTCGGCTATCATGCGTTCGCGGCGCCAGCCCGCGAGATCGGGCACCACCACATGCGAACCGAGGTGGAGCTCGGGCTCGATCATGAAGATCCAGCCGCCGGGGCCGCCGCGACCGTGCCGGTAGGGGGGGCCCAAGACGGACCCAAGGTCGGATGCTGCCATGGCGTGCCGAGGCCTCGGGCGCGGATGCGTCTCCAGCACCCCAAAGACGATCTCGGCCACGAGATGGTCCGGCACGGCCTCGAGATCGGCGTAGGTGGCGAGGCGGGTCGCGGCATCGGCCATGGGCATGCGCCGCTAGTTGAAGCCGCCGGGGTCGAGGCTCTCGGCCTCCCACCCGGCGCGGATGCGTTCGAACGCTTCGTCCTCCGACATCCCGGTCTCGAGGCCGTAGGCGCGCGCGGCCTGACGGGCGAGGTCGCTGAGAAGCCGCCCCCAGGTCGCGGGGTCGTCGAAGGAGCGGCGCAGGGCCACGCTGATCGCGCCGTCCACGACGGCGGCGCGCAGGACCTCGATTCCGCCCTGTTCGAGGGCGTCCGGCGGCACGGCCAGTTCGACGAAGGACTCGCTCACGGTCTGCGCCTCAGCGATAGCAGACCGCCTTGGCCGCCTCGACCACCTCGGCGACGTTGGGGAGCGCCAGCTTCTCGAGGTTGGCCGCATACGGCATCGGCACGTCCTTGCCGGTCACGCGCAGGACAGGCGCGTCGAGGTAGTCGAAGGCGTCCACCATCAGGCGGGCGACGATCTCGGCGCCGATGCCCGACTGCGGGAATCCCTCCTCCACGGTGACGCAGCGGCCGGTCTTCTTCACCGATTCCACCACCGTGGCGGTGTCCATCGGGCGCAGGGTGCGCAGGTCGATCACCTCCGCCTCGATGCCCTGTTCGGCCAGCGCCTGGGCGGCCTTGAGGGCATAGGTCATGCCGATGGAGAAGGAGACGATGGTCACGTCCTTGCCGGTGCGGTGGACCTTGGCCTTGCCGATCGGCACCACGAAGTCGTCGAGCTTCGGCACGGGGAAGGTCTGGCCGTAGAGGATCTCGTTCTCGAGGAAGATCACCGGGTTGGGATCGCGGATGGCGGCCTTGAGCAGGCCCTTGGCGTCGGCGGCGGTGTAGGGGGCCACCACCTTCAGGCCGGGCACGTTGGAGTACCAGGCCGAGTAGTCGTGGCTGTGCTGAGCGCCGACGCGGGCGGCCGCACCGTTGGGGCCACGGAACACGATCGGGCAGCCGAGCTGGCCGCCGGACATGTAGAGTGTCTTGGCCGCCGAGTTGATGATGTGGTCGATCGCCTGCATGGCGAAGTTGAAGGTCATGAACTCGACGATGGGCTTGAGGCCGGTATAGGCTGCGCCCACCGCGATGCCGGCGAAGCCGTGCTCGGTGATCGGTGTGTCGACCACCCGGCGCGCGCCGAACTCCTGCAGCAGCCCCTGCGTGATCTTGTAGGCGCCCTGGTACTCGGCGACCTCCTCGCCGATCACGAAGACGTCGTCGTCCTTGCGCATCTCCTCGGCCATGGCGTCGCGCAGGGCCTCGCGCACGCTCGTCGTCACCATCTCGGTGCCGGCGGGATAATCCTCCATCACCTCGGCCCGGGCCTTGGTGGTGATCACGGCCGGGGCGGCGGGGGCGTTGGGCGTGTCGTCGGCGGTCTTGGCGGTGGGGGCGCTCTGCGCGGCCTGCCCCTCCGCCTGCATGTCGGGGGTCGGCGCGGGCGGCTCGGCCGCGGCGCCGTTCGCCTTCGGCTTGCCGCCGCCGCTGGCCGCCGCCGCCACGTCCTCGCCCTCGGCGGCGATGATGGCGATCGGCGTGTTGACCTTCACGCCCTCGGCGCCCTCCTCCACGAGGATCTTGGCGAGGATGCCCTCGTCGATGGCCTCGACCTCCATCGTCGCCTTGTCGGTCTCGATCTCGGCGAGGACGTCGCCGGACTTGACCGCGTCGCCCTCCTTCTTGAGCCATTTGGCGAGCTTGCCCTCCTCCATGGTGGGCGAGAGGGCGGGCATCAGGATGTCGGTCGCCATAGGGTACTCTGTCGATCGAGGATGAAGCGGGCGGCCCCGTCGTCTCGTGGGTGCGTCAGGCGCGCGCCTCGAGCAGGATGTCCGTCCAGAGTTCCGAGGGGTCCGGCTCGGGGTCGTGGGTCGCGAACTCGGCCGATTCGTTGACGACCTCGCGCACCTTGGCGTCGGTGGCCTTGAGCTCGGCCTCCGGCACGCCGTGCGCCTCGATCAGGCGCTTGCGCACCATCTCGATGGGGTCGTGCTCGTCGCGCATCTTCGAGACCTCGTCCTTCGACCGGTACTTGGCCGGGTCGGACATCGAGTGGCCGCGATAGCGGTAGGTCTGCATCTCCAGGATGTAGGGGCCTTCGCCCGAGCGGGCGTGGGCGATGGCGCGGGCCGCCGCCTCGCGGACCGTGCGCACGTCCATCCCGTCGACCTGCTCGCCGGGGATGCCGAAGGAGATGCCGCGCTTGGAAAAATCGGTCTGGGCCGAGGCGCGGGCCACCGAGGTGCCCATGGCGTAGCGGTTGTTCTCGATCACGTAGACGACCGGCAGCTTCCAGAGCTGGGCCATGTTGAAGCTCTCGTAGACCTGGCCCTGGTTGGCGGCGCCGTCGCCCATGTAGGTCATGCTGACCTGGCCGTTCTTGCGGTAGGCGTCGGCGAAGCCCAGCCCGGTCCCGAGGGAGACCTGGGCGCCGACGATGCCGTGGCCGCCGAAGAATTGCTTCTCACGGGAGAACATGTGCATCGAGCCGCCCTTGCCGCGGCTGTAGCCGCCGCGGCGTCCGGTCAGTTCGGCCATGACGCCCTTGGGGTCCATGCCGCAGGCCAGCATGTGGCCGTGGTCGCGGTAGCCGGTGATGACCTGGTCGCCCTCGACCGAGGCCATCTGCATGCCGATGACGACCGCTTCCTGGCCGATGTAGAGGTGGCAGAACCCGCCGATCAGCCCCATCCCGTAGAGCTGGCCCGCCTTCTCCTCGAAGCGGCGGATCAGCAGCATCTCGTGATAGGCGTGGAGGTCTTCGTCCTTGGTGAACTGCGGCGTGTTCGGGGCCGGGGCGTGGCCGGGGTCGCTCTCGCGCATCGCCTTGGCGGCTTCGGCTGTGGCGTGACCCGCTTCGTTCGCGGCATCCATCGGCGACCTCCCGTGAACTGCTCTCGTGGCGAGGAGTCTTAGGGCAGGGTCCGGGGGAAAGCGAGGGCCGGCACGGCGCGGAGTGAAGCAACCGCCGGTTCTGTCACTCGTCCAAGTTTCATGCCGGGTTTCGCGGCGGGCGCGTGCTCGGCCCGTCGCGCCGCCGGAACGGATCGCGGCAACCGCGGTGCGCCGGCGCGCCCCGTTTTCAGGGATCGATGATCACCACGTCGTTGGCGTGGACGCGGCCGAGCATCACCCGGGCGCGCTCCTCCAGGAGGTCGCGGTCGATCTGGTCCGACCGCAGCAGCGCGACCCGGTGCTCCCAGATCGCCCGGTCGGCCCGTGCGGCCGCGAGTTCCTGGTTGAGGCCGTAGGCCTGGATCTTGAGGGCGCGCTTGGCGACGAGGCCGCGGTTGCCGCTCTCGGCCTGCTGCACGAAATAGGTCACGACGAGCGCCGACACGGCGAAGAGGCCGAGGGGCATCAGGACGGAACGGACGCGGCGACGGACAACCATGGTGCGCAGCATCGGGCGACAAGGTTAAGGAAGTGCTGATCGCACCCGGTTCGTTTCACGCGGATCCGGCAGGACGCGCGGCGATTAGGAAACCGGCCCGATGATGCGTTTCGACCTCGTCGATCTCAGCCTGTTCCGCCACGTGGTCGAGGCCGGCTCGATCACCCACGGCGCGGCGCGGGCCAACCTGGCGCTGGCGGCGGCCTCCGCCCGGGTGCGGGGGATGGAGGAGACCCTGGGGGCCGCCCTCCTCATCCGCAGCCGCCAGGGCGTCGCCCTCACCCCGGCGGGCCGGACCCTGCTCGCCCACGCCCGCGTCCTGCTCGACCGTGTCGAGCGGATGCAGGGGGAGCTGGCCGCCTACGCCGGCGGCACGGTGGGGCAGATCAGGCTCCTGTCGAACACCAACGCGCTCACCGAATTCCTGCCCGAAGTGCTCAGCGCCTACCTCGGCCGCCACCCCGGCGTCAGCGTCGACATCGAGGAGCGGACCTCGGACGAGATCGTCGGCCTCGTGGCCGAGGGCGCGGCCGATCTCGGCATCGTGGCCGGCACCGTCGATACCGGCACCCTCCAGACCTATCCGTTCCGGCAGGACCGCTTCGTGGTGGTGGTGGCGCCCGGCCACGCCCTGGCCGCCGCCGAGGCGGCGAGCTTCGCCGACGTGCTCGCCCACGACCTCGTCGGGCTCGACCGGGCGAGCGCCCTCACCCGGTTCCTGGCCGACAAGGCCGGGCGCATCGATGGCCGCTCCCTGCGGCTGCGGGTGCAGCTGCGCAGCTTCGATGCGGTCTGCCGCCTCGTCGAATGCGGGGTCGGGGTCGGCATCGTGCCGGAGACCACGGCCCGGCGTGCCATGCGCGGCATGGCCATCGGCATCGTGCCGCTCACCGACCCATGGGCCCTGCGCGACCTCACCCTGTGCCTGCGCGCGCTCGACGCCCTGCCCGCCTTCGCGCGGGATTTCGTGGCGCACCTGCGCAGCGCACCACCCCTCGAATCCCGTGCGAACCCGTCCGGGGGGCTCCCATCCGGGGCCGGGCTTGGCTAAACAGGAGCCGGACGGCACCGCGCGACGCGGCGCCGCAGCGACCGCGAGAGTCAGCCGGCATCATGCGCGAACCCTCCCGATCCGAGGCCGAGGTGCCTCTCATCGATCCGGACGTGCATGTGGAGAGCTTCCGCCAGGCGCGCGAGGCCCGGCGCCTGGAACTGGTCGAGGATTACGTCGAGCTCATCTCCGACCTGATCGGCGACGGCGGCGAGGCGCGGCAGGTCGACATCGCCGCGCGCCTGGGCGTCGCCCAGCCCACCGTCGCCAAGATGCTCAAGCGCCTGGCCGAGGACGGCTTCGTGCAGCAGCGGCCCTACCGCGGCGTCTTCCTCACCGCCGCCGGCCAGGCCCTGGCCGCCCAGAGCCGGGAGCGCCACCGCATCGTCGAACTGTTCCTGTGTGCGCTCGGCGTCAGCCCGGAGACGGCGCGTCGCGACGCGGAAGGCATCGAGCACCACGTCAGCGCCGAGACGCTGGAAGCCTTCCGGCGCTATTCCGAGCGGGGCGCCTGAGCGACCGGTTCATGGCGAGCCGATCCGCGCCGCGCGGCCTGCGTCCACCAGCACTTCCGCCGGGAGCGGGTGGCTCAGGAAACCGGTGGGGCTGGCGGTGAGGCCGTAGGCGCCCGACTGCAGCACCGCGACGAGGTCGCCCTCGGCGAGATCCGGCAGCGCCGTCGCCCGCGCCAGCATGTCGAGGGGCGTGCACAGGGGGCCGACCACGGCGCAGGGGCTGCGCGGGCTGTCGGGGGCCTCGCGCACCGCGCTCACCGGATAGTCGCGCTTGATCACCTGGCCGAGGTTGCCCGAGGCCGCCAGGTGGTGATGGAGGCCGCCGTCGGTGATGAGGAAGCGGGTGCCGCGCGAGACCTTCACCGCCCGCACCCGTGCGACGTAGATCCCGGCCGGACCGGCGAGGTAGCGGCCGGGTTCCAGGACGACGCGGGCGCCCGCCAGCCCCGGATGCGCGGCGAGGCTCCGTGCGAGGGCCGGCACGCCCGCGCGGATCGCGTCGAGGTCGAGGTCGGAATCGGAGGCGAAATACGGGATGCCGAGGCCGCCGCCGAGGTCGATCGTGGCCAGTGGCCGGCCGATCCGGTCGGCCACCCGCGCGGCCAGGGCGAGCCCATGGCCCCATTGCGCCAGCAGCGTCGCGGCCATGAGCCCCTGCGTCCCGGCGAACAGGTGGATGCCGGAGAGCGCCAGGCCGGGCTCGGCCTCGACGGCATCGACCACCGCGTCGAGGTCCTCCTCGTCGAAGCCGAACGGCGAGGGTTTTCCGCCCATGCGCATGGCCCCGCCCTGCGCCTCGGGGCCGGGGTTGATCCGGATCGCCACCCGCGCGATGCGTCCGTGGCGTCTGGCGGCCGCGGCGACGCGGGCCATCTCCTCGGCGTTCTCGAGATGGATCTCGCCGATGCCGGCGGCCACCACCCGGTCGATCTCCGTCTCGCCCTTGCCCGGCCCGGCGAACAGGATGCGGTCCGCCGCCAGCCCTGCCCCCAGGGCCGCCTCGAACTCGGCGCCCGAGGCAATCTCGGCGCCCGCCCCCTCCTGCGCGAACACCCGGATCACCGCCGGGGCGGGGTTGGCCTTGACCGAGTAGTCCACCTGCGCGAACCCGGCCACCGCCCCTGCCAGGGCGCGATAGGCGGAGCGCATCACCGCCGCGTCGTAGAGGAACAGCGGCGTGCCGTAGGTGTCGGCGAGGGCTGCGACGGACAGGCCGCCGATCGTGAGGCCGCCCTCCCCGTCCCGGGGAAAGTGGCGCGCGATCAGGCGGTCGGCGAGGTCGGCCGGCTCAGGCATGGTCGCTTGGGGCATGATCGGTCCGTTCCGCGACGAGGCGGGTGTAGTCGACCTTGCCGTTGGGGGTGACGGGCAGCGCCTCCACCGCCTCGACGGCGCGGGGCACCATGTGGGGGGCCAGACGCGTCCGCACCCGCGTCATCGCGGCCTGCGTCGAGGGCCCATCCTGCGCCGCCACCGCCACCGCATGCACGCGCTGGCCGAGGTCGGGATCGGGCAGGCCGATCACCGCCACGGAGCGGAAGGCGCCCGTCTCCATCAGGGCCGCCTCGACCTCGTTGGGGCTGATGCGGAACCCCGCACTCTTGATGAGGGCGTCGGCCCGGCCGAGGAAGGTGAAGTAACCGTCGGCGTCCACCACCGCGAGGTCGTCCGAGCGGCACACCGGAGGCGCGGCGGGATCGTCCGGATCGGGCACGATCACCCGCGCGGTGTCCTCGGGCCGGTTCCAGTAGCCGAGCGACACGGTGGGGCCGCGGTGCATCAGGATGCCCGGCTCGCCCGGCCCGGTGCGGCGCCCCCGGGCATCGACGCAGAAGACCTCCGTCTCGGGGATGGCCCGGCCGATGGAGCCGGGGCGCCGGGCGACCTCGCCCGGCGGCAGCCAGGTCGAGCGGAAGGCTTCCGTCAGCCCGTACATCAGGACGATGTCGGTGTCCGGCAGGGCCCGGGCCAGGCGGGCCACGGTCTCGGGCGGCACCGCGCCGCCCGAATTGGTGAGGTAGCGCAGGTGCGGCAGCGCCGTGGCGGCGAGGCTGGGGGCGGCCCGGGTCAGGAGCGTCCACAGGGTCGGCACCCCCGCGAGCCCGGTGATGCGGTGTTCGGCCAGCGCCGCCACCAGCGCATCCCCGAACCGAACCCGGTGCAGCACGAGGCAGGCCCCCTGCTCCACGCTCGTCAGCAGCTGGTTTAGGCCGTAGTCGAACGACAGCGGCAGCACCGAGAGCAGGCGGTCGTCGGGCCCGATCCCGAGGTAGCCCCGCACGATCCGGGTGCCGGCCAGGAGGTTGGCGTGGCTGAGCATCACCCCCTTGGGCAACCCGGTGGAGCCGGAGGTGTAGAGGATCGCCGCGAGGTCTTCCGGAGGAGGCGGGCCGTCCCGCGGTGCCAGCGCGAAGACGCGGACGGTGTCGTCCGGGCGGTCGCCGCCCCCGAGGGACAGCGGATCGGAGGTCGCGTCGCTCACCAGCGCGCCGGCCCCGCAATCGTCCAGGATGTGCCGGACCTGGGGCGGCTTCAGGCTCGGATGGATCGGCACAACGACCCCGCCCGCGAGGCTCACGGCGAAGATCGCGGCACATTCCGCCGCCGATTTCGGCAGGAGGATCCCGACCCGGTCACCCGCCCCCACCCCCGCCGTCCTCAGGCGGTCGGCCAGAACCGTCACCCGGCCGCGCAGGGCGTCGTAGCTCACGCGGTCGGCGCCATCGACGATGGCCTCGCGCCCGCCCGCGCAGGGCGGACCGTCGAGGAGGTGGTGCAGCAGGCGTGGGACGGCCATGCCGGTGGTCAGGCCCGCACCCGCCTGCCGTCGATGGACCGGGCTAGGGCGTCGACGCTCTCGAAGTTGGGAAGCGCGAAGCTCTCCTCGTCCACGGGCACGTCGAAGCGCTCGCCCAGCTCCATCAGGAGGTCGAGCACCCCGATCGAATCGAGGACGTCGCTGGTGACGAGGGAGGTCGCCCCGGTCACCGCGCCGGGCGCGATGCCGGGATTGCGGCTGGCGACGAAGGCGAGGATGGCCTCGCGCACGGCGGCTTCGCTCGGACTCAACACGGCCATGCTCCCGGCTCGGCGCCGACCTGCGCCGTTCGCGCCCTTAGCGAGGGCTGCGGGACAAGTCCACAGGGCCGTCGCGCCATGACATGCGCGACAGCAGGCGCCCTTTCGGGCGCCTGTGCTCGTCGTGACGACCCGCGGGGGCTCAGTTGGCGCGCGACACCTCGACGAGGTTGTCGGAGAAGGACGGGGCGTGGCCCATGTCGGTGAAGGCCGACGAGCTGATGCTGTTGACCGTGCCGTCGTTGAGCTGGCGCCAGTAGCCCAGCGTTGCCACGACGATGCCGGCCCTGACGTCCTCGGTGATGCGCGCCACGCCCTTGAAGGCGCCGCGGTCGTTGGCGACCTGGACGCGGTCGCCGTCCCTGATCCCGCGCGCGTCGGCGTCGGCTTGACTGATCATCACGAACTGCTCGCCCTGGCCCTTCTGCTTGTCCTCCATGTTGGCGTAGCAGGAGTTCAGGAAGTAGTGGCTTTTCGGCGAGACGATGTTGAGCGGGAAGCGCCTGGCGAGCTCCGGATCGTTCGCGTGGGACTCGCGGGGGCCGAGGTAGTCGGGCAGCGGGTCGAGCGCCTCGCCGGGCTGGAAGCCCTCGTACATCTGCCGGAACGGCGGGGCGACGAAGTTCGTGGCGCCCTCGACCTTGAGCATGCACTTGCCGGTGGGCGTCGGGAAGTTGCCTTCCCGGTGCGGCGCCCGGTCGTCCGGCGTGCCGACCTTGAGTCGGGCGAAGCCGTTCTCGCGCATGTACTGGAGATCGATGCCCTCGCAGGCCGGCGCGTTCCAGTCCACGTAGTGCTCCAGGCACTCCGTGTCGGTCCACTTGAAGTTCTCCTCCTCGAAGCCGAGCCGGGCGGCCAGCCGCCGGAAGATCTCGTTGTTGGGGATGGCCTCCCCCGGCGCCTCGGCGCACTTGGTGTTGTAGGTCAGGTAGAGGTGGCCCCAGGACAGGATCATGTCCTCCATCTCCGCGCCCATCGTGGCGGGGAGCAGGATGTCGGCGTAGGCTGCGGTGTCCGAGACGAAGTGCTCGGCCGAGACCATGAACAGGTCCTCGCGCATCAGCCCGGCGACGATCTTGTCGGTCTCGGGCGCCTGCGTGACCGGGTTCGAGTTCCAGCACATCATCGACATGATCGGCGGGTCGAGCTGCAATTCGCCGGTGAGCGCGCGTCCGATCTGCAGGTTCGAGACGACCCGGGTGCCTTCCGGGATCAGGTCGGGCCGGCACATCACGTCGAACTTGTAGGGGTGCTCCCAGACGCCGAACTGCGTGACGCCGCCGCCGACGTGGCGCCAGGCGCCGGTCAGCGCCGGGATCGAGGACACCGCCCGGATGGTCTGGCCGCCGCCGTAGTGCCGCTCCAGCGCCACGCCCATGCGGATGCCCACGGGCTGCTCAGTGGCCATCTCGCGGGCGAGCGTGCGGATGTCCTCGGCCGGGATGCCGGTGATCTCGGCGGCCCATTCCGGCGTACGCGGAGCGGCACGCTCCTTCAGGTCCTCGAAACCGACCGTGTAGTTGTCGACGTAGTCCTGGTCGACGAGGCCCTGTTCGATGATGGAGTTGATCAGCGCCATGGCGAGCGCGCCGTCGGTGCCGGGCTTGGGCGCGATGTGCCAGTCGGCGGCCTTGGCGGTGCGCGAGGCGTAGGCATCGATCACGACGACCTTGGCGCCCTTTTTCTGGGCGTCCTTGACGATGGCCCAATGGTGCAGGTTGGTGCTGACCGAGTTGCAGGCCCAGATCACGATGTATTTGGAGTGGATGTAGCTGTCCGGGTCGAGGCCCGCGGTGGGGCCGACCGTGAGCAGCCAGGCCGTGCACGAGCCCTCGCCGCAGAAGGTGCGCTCGGTCACCGTGGCGCCCAGGCGGTTGAAGAAGGCGTCGCCGCCGTTCAGCCCGTGCACGAGGCCCTGGTTGCCGAGGTAGCTGTAGGGGGCGATGGCCTCGGGGCCGTACTGGTCGACGATGCCCTTCCAGCGCGTGACGATCGTGTCGAGGGCCTCGTCCCAGGTGATGCGCTCGAACTGCTTCGAGCCCTTCGGGCCGACCCGCTTCATCGGGTAGAGCAGACGATCGGGATGGTAGTGGCGCTTCTCGTAGTCCTTGAGCTTCACGCACAGGCCGCCGCGGGTCATCGGATGGTCCGGGTTGCCGCGTACGCTCAGGAGCTCGCCATCCTTCACCTCGAACAGCATCGAGCAGGTGTCGGGACAGTCGTGCGGGCAGCCGCCGAAGAAGGTCTCGGTCAGGCTCTCGGCCTGGGCGACGAGCAGCGAGTCGGGCTTGACGATCTCGTTCATGTTTCCTCCACGGCCGAGCGTCCCGCCTTATTGTTCCTGGCGGGCCGGCCCGATGCGCCGGAGCATGCACGAAAGGTATAGGAATTCCAATTCCAGGTCGGTCCACGGTCCGACCAGGTGCCGTCGTCGAAGCTTATGAGGATGAGCCCGGACACTCCGGTTTCCCGGGCGGGGCGACCGCCGTCGGCCGGCGATCCTGCGAAGCGGAGGTGGACTCGCCCGGGTCAGGCCGTGGCGGCCTCGGGCTCGGCCCGTTCGAACTCCGCGACCTCGGGCGGCATCGCCTCGCCCTCGGGGATCACGTCCACCTCCACCCGCAGCTTCTGCGAGCCGGAGGAGGAGACGATGCCGTCGATGGGGGAGACGTCGGTGTAGTCGCGGCCGCGCGCCACCAGGATGTGGTCGTCGCGCACGCCGATGCCGTTGGTGGGGTCGAGGCCGATCCAGCCCTGCCCGCACCAGACCGCGACCCAGGCGTGGCTGGCGTCCGCCCCGCGCAGGCGCGGCCGGCCCGGCGGCGGGATGGTGCGCAGGTAGCCGCTGACGTAGGCCGCCGGCAGGCCGAGGCCGCGCAGGGCCGCGATCATGATGTGGGCGAAGTCCTGGCAGACGCCGGCGCGCAGGGCGAAGGATTCCGCCAGGGGGGTCTGCACGGTGGTGGCCTTGGAATCGAACCGGAAATCGGCCCGGATGCGCATCATCAGGTCGAAGGCGCCGCCGTAGGCGCTGCGGCCGGGCGGGAAGCTGGCGCGGGCGTAGTCGGTCACCTCCGCCACCAGGGGCACCCGCACGCTCGGGAACAGGAAGTGTATCGGCGCCTCGGGCGCCAGCGACCGCGACGCCAGGGCGGACAGGCGGACCTCCTCCCAGCTCGGGCCGGATTCGGGCTCGGGCAGGGCCGGTCGCTCCACCAGCACCCGCGACAGGGCCTCGACCCGCAGTTCGCTGTGGACCGCGTCGATGGTCACCGCCTCGGTCTCCAGGCCGAAGTAGTCGCGCCGCACGATGCGGGTGCGCGGGGTCGGTGAGATCGTGAGGGTGCTCTCCAGCACCCGCTGGCCGTCGCCGTCCTGGGGCCGCAGGCGCAGGGCGCAGCGGGCGAAGCGGACCGGCTTGCCGTAGCGATAGCGGGTGAGGTGGCGCAGCGTGTAGATCACGCGAGCCCCATCAGCTTCTCGGGCCGCAGGGCATGCGGGCCGTTGGGGAAGTAGCGCCCGGCGATGGCGTCGGCCAGGCTCTCGAACGAGGCCTCCAGGCGGGCCAGCGTCGCGCTCTCGAAGTCCACCGCCTCGCCGGTGGAGAACTCGGCCCGCAGCTGCAGGGCGAGGCGCCGGTGCGGCTCGGGCAGGCCGTCGGCGCGCAGGGCCGGCAACTCGTCGAGGTGGCGCACGATCGCCTCGATCTGGAAGGCCACCGAGCGGGGGTTGAAGGCGTCGAGCAGCACCATGTCCCGCACCGGATCGAGGGCGACGCCGTGCATGTAGCGCGCGCCGTAGGTGATATGCGAGTCGCACAGCGACAGCATCACCGCCAGGTCCTCGGCCCCCGCCTCGTCGCCGGCGAACCGCACCGCCAGGGCGCTGGTGTTGATCGCCCGCTCGATGCGCCGGCCGAGGTCGACGAAGTGCCAGCCGGCGGTGCGGTTCATGTTCTCGCCGGCCAGCCCCGAGAGGGCGGCGATGTGGCTGAGCGCCCGCTCGGCGAGGCCGAGCAGCTCCGCCTCCGAGCGCGCCTCGCCGTCGTCGTGGTCGAGGGCGTCGCGCAGGTCCGTGAGCACCCGCCAGGCCTCGCTGGAGAGGCGCTCGCGCAGGGAGGCGGCGTTGTCCCGCGCCGACAGCCCGTGCGCCAGGGCCGAGCCGTGGGTCTTGCGACCGCACAGGGCCTCGCGGGCGATGGCGACGGTGGGCAGGTCGGGCGCGCTGATGGCGCCCCATTCGTCGAGGAGCGCCCGGATGCGCAGGGCGGTGGGCGCCTTGGCGTCGCCGGCCAGATCCGCCACCACCGCGTCGCCGACGCTGCCCAGATGCGCGATGACGAGGCGGATCACGATCTCGGCGCGCTCGACGTAGCGACCGAACCAGAACAGGTTGTCGGCCGCCCGCGACGGCAGGTGCCCGGCGATGCGCCGCACACGGGGCGCGCCCTGCTGGATCAGCGAGACCGATTCCACCGGCCGGTTCGACAGGACCCACACGTCCGCCGACTTGATGCCCGCCCGCATCTCGATGGGGGCGACGTCCGGCCGTTCGGAGATGCGGCAGAACCCGCCGGGCATGACGCGCCAGCCCTCGGGGGTGGCGGCCGCGAACACCCGCATCACGAACGGGCGCGGCACCAGGCGCAGCCCGCCCGGGCCCCGCTCCCAGCCGGGGGTGGTGGAGAGGGGCGCCGCTTCCTCTGCGATGAAGTCGAACGGCCGGTCGCGCAGGGCCGAGACCAGGCGCTCGCGCTCGGCCTCCAGCGCGTGGGGGCCGAGGATGGCGTCGCGGGCCATGCCCTTGCCGGGGGTCGCCACCGGGCGGAGGGTGAGGCCATCGAGGTGGTCGCGGACATGGGCGAGGGCGTCGGGATCGCCGCACCACCACGAGCGCGGCCCCGGCAGCGACAGGCCGTGCCCGAGCACGTGCCGGGCGATGCCGCCGAGGTAGGGCGAGAGCGCGCCCGACTCGAGGATGCCCGAGCCCGGCATGTTGCCCACGACCAGGTGGCCCCCGCGCAGGGCTTCGACCAGCCCGGGCACCCCCAGCCGCGAGGCCGGGTTGAGTTCGAGGGGGTCCATGTAGTCGGAATCGATCCGCCGCCACAGGACGTCGGCTCGCTTGAGGCCCGAGACGGTGCGCACGTGCAGCACCCCGTCCTGGGTGACGAGGTCGTCGCCCTCCACCAGCAGCAGCCCGAGGTAGCGCGCCAGCGCCGCCTGCTCGACGTAGGTCGAGCTCATCGGCCCGGAGGTCAGCAGGCAGATGCGCGGATCGCTGCGCTGGGCCCCCACCGCCAGGCCCTCGCGAAACGCCTGGAAGAAGCTCGCCAGCCGCTCGACGTGGAGGTCGGTGTAGAGGTCGGGGAAGGCGCGGGTGAGCACAAGCCGGTTCTCCAGGGCGTAGCCCGGGCCGGAGGGAGACTGCGTCCGGTCGGCGAGCACCCGCCAGCGCCCGTCGGGGCCGCGGCCGATGTCGGCGGCGTAGAGCTTGAGCCAGCGCCCGCCCGGCGGCGCGACGCCGTGGAGCGGCCGCAGGAACTCGGGGCTGCCGGCCACCGCGGCGGCGGGGAGCAGGCCCTGCGCCACCAGGCTGCCGGCGCCGTAGATGTCGGAGAGCACCCATTCCATCAGGCCGGCGCGCTCGACGATGCCCTCGCTCAAGGAGCGCCACTCGTCCTCCTCGATCACCAGCGGCATCGAGCCCAGCGGCCAGGCGTGGTCGCGCTGGTCGCCGTAGATCCGGTAGGAGACCCCGGCATCGCGGATGTGGCGCTCGGCGGAGGCGAAGCGGGCGCCGATCTCGGATTCGTCCATGGCGCCGAGGCGGTCGAGCACCCGCGGCCAGGCCCCCTTCACCCGGCCCTGGTCGTCCATGAACTCGTCCGGCACGCCCGCGTGCGGCCGGTAGCCGGCCGTCCAGCGGGCGATGCGCTGGCTCGGTGTCTCGTGCGCCGATCCCGAGGGCGGTGTCATGTCGGGGCCGGAACCCGCATGTCGAGGGTCATGGGGAACTCGCGGCTGCCCTCCTCGGGCGGCATCGCGACCTTGCCGGGGGTGTGGCCGTGCGCCTGGAACCGTGCGAGGCGCCGCCCCTCGGCCTCGTAGGTGTTGACCGGGAAGGTCTCGTAGTTGCGCCCGCCCGGATGGCTGACGTGGTAGCGGCAGCCGCCGAGCGAACGCCCGCTCCACGCATCGAGGATGTCGATGGTGAGGGGCGAATGGGCCGGAATCGTCGGGTGCATCGACGAGGCCGGTTGCCAGGCCTTGAAGCGCAGGCCCGCCACGGCCTCGCCGGAGACCCCGGTGGAGGTCATCGGCAGGCGCCGGCCGTTGCAGGCGATGACGTGGCGGCCGGGCACGAAGCCGGTGGCCTTCACCTGCAGGCGCTCCACCGAGGAATCGACGTAGCGCACGGTGCCGCCGATGGCGCCCTCTTCGCCGAGCACGTGCCAGGGCTCCAGGGCCTGGCGCAGTTCGAGGCTCACGCCGCCCTGCTCGATGCTGCCGAACACGGGGAAGCGGAACTCGAACTGCGCCTGGAAGGCGGCCGGGTCGAAGTCGTAGCCGGCCTCGCGCAGGTCCGCGAGGACGCCGAGGAAGTCGCTCCAGAGGAAGTGGGGCAGCATGAAGCGGTCGTGCAGCCCAGTGCCCCAGCGGACGCAGCCGCCACCTTGCGGCTCGCGCCAGGCCCAGGCCACGATGGCGCGCAGGAGGAGCTGCTGCGCCAGGCTCATGCGCGGGTCCGGCGGCATCTCGAAGGAGCGGAACTCGAGCAGCCCGAGGCGCCCCGTCGGCCCGTCCGGCGAGTACAGCTTGTCGATGCAGATCTCGGAGCGGTGGGTGTTGCCGGTGACGTCCACCAGGATGTTGCGGAAGATGCGGTCCACGAGCCAGCGCGGGATGTTGGGCTCGTCGGGCTTGGGCACCTGGGCCAGCGCGATCTCGAGTTCGTAGAGCCCGTCGTGGCGGGCCTCGTCCATGCGCGGGGCCTGGCTGGTGGGACCGATGTAGAGGCCGGCGAACAGGTACGAGAGCGAGGGGTGGCGCTGCCAGTACAGCACCAGGCTCTTGAGGAGGTCGGGCCGGCGCAGGAACGGCGAATCCGCCGGCGTGGCGCCGCCGAGCACCACGTGGTTGCCGCCGCCGGTGCCGGTGTGGCGCCCGTCGATCATGAACTTCTGGGCGCCGAGCCGGATCTGGCGGGCCTCCTCGTAGAGGTCGGTGGTGATGGCGACGGCCTCGCGCCAGCTGGCGGCGGGGTGCACGTTGACCTCGATCACGCCGGGATCGGGCGTGACCTTGATGACCCCGATGCGCGGATCGAACGGCGGCTCGTAGCCCTCGATGTGCAGGGGCTGGCCGAGGTCGGTGGCCACGGCCTCGAGGTGGCCGAGCAGTTCCAGGTACTCGTCCACCCGTTCGAGGGGCGGCATGAAGACGTGCAGCACGCCCTCGCGCGGCTCGATGGCCAGGGCGGTACGCACCGCCACCCCGGTGACGCCCGAGCCGTTGGCCGTCGTCGTGGCCGGCGCCGCCCCGGGCAGCGCCCCACGCTCTTCGAGCGGGTCCTGCGGCTGGTAGTAGGGATAGTGCTCGGGCGGCACGTAGGGGAGCGAGGACAGCGGCAGGCGGTAGCCCGCCGGGGAATCGCCCGGCGTGAGGAAGGCGTGGCCGCGCCGGAACTCCCAGGCCTCCGAGATCCAGCGCCGGGCGTCGTCCTCCCCCAGGGCGAGGCTCGCCAGCGGAAGGGCGAACCCGGTGGGCTCGCCCAGGCCCCGCTCGAACACCCGCTTCATGCGGGCGTTGGTCTCGGGGTTGGGGAACTTCGGGTCCGAGGTGGTGACGTTGACCGGCAGTTCGTCCTTCTTCTCCTGCCAGTAGACCGGGTCCTCGTAGGCCGGGAGCACGTAGGCCGACAGGCCGAGCTTGCCCGCGAGCCCGTCGATGAGGGCCTTGGCCTTTTGGATGTCGGCGTCGCGCGGGCCGGTCTCGGAGGCGATCAGGTCGGCGTCGCGCCAGATCGGCTGCCCGTCCTTGCGCCAGAACAGGGCGAAGGCCCAGCGCGGCAGGCTCTCGCCGGGATACCACTTGCCCTGGCCGTAGTGCAGCATGCCGCCGGGCGCGAACCGGGTGCGCAGGCGCCGGATCAGCTTGTCGGCGAGGCCCCGCTTGGTCGGCCCCACGGCGGAGGCGTTCCATTCGGCGGATTCGAAGTCGTCGATGGAGACGAAGGTCGGCTCGCCGCCCATGGTCAGGCGTACGTCCTGGGCCAGGAGGTCGGCGTCGATGCGCTCGCCCAGCGCATCCATCGCGGTCCAGACCGCGTCCGAGAACGGCTTGGTGATGCGCGGCGCCTCCGCCACGCGGGTCACGTTCATCTCGAAGCCGAAGGTCACCCCGGCCGGCTCGGCCAGGCCCGAGATCGGGGCCGCCGACTGGTAGTGCGGGGTCGCCGCCAGGGGGATGTGGCCCTCGCCGCACAGGAGGCCGGAGGTGGCGTCGAGCCCGATCCAGCCGGCACCCGGCAGGTAGACCTCGGCCCAGGCGTGGAGGTCGGTGAAATCGGTGGAGGTGCCGACCGGCCCGTCGACGGCGGTGGTGTCGGGAATGAGCTGGATCAGGTAGCCGGAGACGAAGCGGGCCGCCATGCCGAGGCGGCGCAGCACCTGCACCAGCAGCCAGGCGGAGTCGCGGCACGAGCCGCTCTTGAGGGTCAGGGTCTCGGCCGGCGTCTGGACGCCCGGCTCCATCCGCACGCCGTAGGCGACCTCGGCGGCGATCTGCGCGTTGAGCGCCACCAGGAACAGGACGGTGTTGGTCTCCGTCGGCAGCCGGGTCAGGAAGGCGTCGATCTCGGGGCCGGTGGCGTCGTCGGTGACGAGGTAGGGCTTCAGCTCGGCGGTGAGGTCGGCCTCGTAGGCGAACGGCCGGGTCTGGGCGTACTCCTCCACGAAGAAGTCGAACGGGTTGATCACCGCCATGTCGGCGGTGAGGTCGACCTGGATCTTCAGTTCGGTGGTCTTCTCGGGAAACACCAGCCGGGCGAGCCAGTTGCCGTTGGGGTCCTGCTGCCAGTTGATGAAGTGGTTCTCGGGCGTCACCGTGAGCGAATAGGCCGGCACCTTGGTGCGGGTGTGCGGCGCCGGACGCAGCCGCACCACCTGTGGCCCCAGCGCGATCGGCCGGTCGTAGGTGTAGTGGGTGACGTGGTGCAGGGCGGCTTTGATCGACACGGAGGCTCCCGCAAGTTCAGTCGAGGAGGCCGTGCCCGTCCCGCGCTCGGGATCGACACGGCGATGATCGAGGGACGGCCCGTCGGCCGCCCGTCACGATGCCGGCCCTCTATAGGCCGGCGATGGTAGGCCTGTAACCGGGCCGATGCGAATCCCGCAGGGCCCGGGGTGCGCGCGCCCGCTTCGTGAGCCGGCGGCGAGGCTTGGTGGCAAGCAAATCCCGTGCATCATGCCGTGGCGGGAACCGGGGGGCCGGCAATCCTCTTGGTTCCCGCCGGTGACGCCCGGTGCGAGCCCGCGGCGTGCGCCCGCCGCCCTCACCTGGAGTTCCGCCATCGAGACCCCGTCATGAAGATCTTCCAGTGCCAGGCCTGCGACCAGCCGGTGAGCTTCGAGAGCACCGCCTGCGACAGTTGCCAACGGCGCCTCGGCTACGTCTGCGAAGGGCACAGCGTCTCGGCGCTCGAACCGTCGGGAGACCTCTGGCACGCCTATGCCGACCCGGGCCGCAAGTATCGCTTCTGCGCCAACGCCGAGCACGGCGCCTGCAACTGGCTGGTGCCCGACGACGAGCCGGGGGCGTTCTGCGCCGCCTGCCGCCACAACCGGCTGGTGCCGGACCTGCGCATCGCCTGGAACCTGACCCGCTGGCGCCAGATCGAGGCGGCCAAGCACCGCCTGTTCTACTCGCTGATGCGCCTGCGGCTGCCGCTGATGACCCGTGCCGAGAACCCGGCCTCCGGGCTCGCCTTCGACTTCCTGGTGGACCCCACCGAGAGCTACCGCCTCGGGCCGCCGGTGATGACGGGCCATCTCAACGGCCTCATCACCATGAACATCGCCGAGGCCGACGACGTCGAGCGCGAGCGCCGGCGGATGCTGTTCGGCGAATACTACCGGACCCTGCTCGGCCATTTCCGGCACGAGATCGGCCATTACTTCTGGACGATGCTCGTGCGCCAGGACCCGAGCCTGTGGGATTTTCGCGACCTGTTCGGCGACGAGACCCGGAACTACGCCGCCGCCCTCCAACGCCACCACGCCTACGGGCCGCCCGACGACTGGGCCGAGGGCTACGTCAGCGCCTATGCCACCTGCCACCCGTGGGAGGATTTCGCCGAGACCTTCGCGCATTACCTCCACATCGTCGACACCCTGGAGACCGCCGGCGTGTTCGGCCTGAGCCTGAACCCGCACCTGCGCAACCAGGCGCCCCAGACCGTGCGGATCGAGTTCGACCCGCACCGCAGCCCCGACCTCGACCGGATGATCGAGGCCTGGCTGCCGTTGACCTACGCCATCAATTCGCTCAGCCGCAGCATGGGCCAGCCGGCCCTCTACCCCTTCAAGCTGACGCCGGCCGTGATCGCCAAGCTCTCCTTCGTCCACGACCGGATCTACGCGGCGCAGGGCTACCGGCAGGTCCAGGGCGACGCGGGCACCGACATCCTCAAGGCGGTGATCACCGGGCTGCGCCAGCGGGTGGCGGCGCCCAACATCTGAGCGTCCGCCCGCACGGCGGAACGATCACGGCCGATGCCCGCGGTTCCCTTAACCGGCCCCCCACACTTTCCGGCTAACGCTCGACGCGGCGCGACCTCGTCACGGTTCGGCGCGCAGGAGCCTGCCCGTGGCCGTCCCCTCCCTCGACACCCCGTCCGCGTCGCCCGCCGGCCAGGAGCCGCGCCGGCGCATCCTGCATGTGTTCCGTGCCCCCGTCGGCGGCCTGTTCCGCCACGTCTCCGACCTCGTCCGTCTCCAGGCCGCGGCCGGGCACGACGTCGGGATCGTCTGCGATGCCGGCACCGGCGGCGACCGGGCCGAACGCGCGCTGGCCGACCTGCGCCCGGTTCTCCGCCTCGGCGTCGTGCGCATCCCGATGAGCCGCAATCCGCACGCCGCCGACCTCGCGGCCCTGTGGCGGCTGTCGCGCCATGCCGCCGCCCTCGGGGTGGGCGTGCTGCACGGGCACGGCGCCAAGGGCGGCGCCTATGCCCGGCTCGCCGTCGTGCGGGGCGCCATCCGCGCCTACACGCCCCACGGCGGCAGCTACAACTACCGTCCGGGCAGCCGCCTCCACCGCCTCTACATGGGCGTCGAGCGTGCGCTCGCGGGGCGCACCGACGTGTTCCTGTTCGAGAGCGCCTTCGTCGCCGGCCGGCACCGGGCCTACGTGGGCGAGACCCGCCGCGCCCGGATCGTCTACAACGGCATCGACGCCGCCGAATTCGCCCCCATCGCGAGGGCGCACGACCCGTTCGACCTCGTCTATGTCGGCGAGTTGCGCGAGGCCAAGGGCATCCCGGTCCTCATCGACGCCCTGGCGGCCTTGCGCGCGGCGGGGCGCCCGGTGCGCCTGCTCATGGTCGGATCGGGCCCCGACGCCGATGCGATCGCCGCGGCCGTGGCGCGGCTGGGCCTCGCCGACGCCGTGGTCTACGAGCCGCCCCAGCCGATCCGGGACGCCCTGGCCCGGGGCCGGGTGATGGTGGTGCCCTCGTTCGCGGAATCCCTGCCCTACGTGGTGCTGGAGGCGGCGGCCGCGCGCCAACCCCTGGTCGCCACCGATGTCGGCGGCATTCCCGAGATCTTCGGCGCCGCGGCCCGGGACCTGGTGCCGCCCCGCGACGCCAAGGCCCTCGCCGCGGCCCTCGCCCGTGTCCTCGACGAGGCCCCCGAGGCCCTCGCCGAGCGGGTCGGCCGGCTGGCGACATCGGTGGAGGCCCGGTTCTCGATGCGGCGGATGGGAGCGGGCGTGCTCGCCGGCTACGCCGCCGCCGTGGCGGCCAGGGGCGACCCGGCCCGCTCGGCGGCGATCTTCGCCGACGACCCGCTCGGGTCGGGGGCGGCACCGTTAAGCCTTCCGTGAGGTCGGCCCGCTACGCTCGACCGACGCGCGATCCGGACCGGACGACGGGTCCCGACCCGCGAACGGGGGCGGTCGACGCCCGGCTCCCCCTCCCCGGTCCGATGTGCAAGGTGGCCATCCGATGAGTGCCTTCGACGTCCGCGACCTCCTCAAGGTGGCCGGCGCGCCCGGAGCCCGGGTCGCCGGGTTCGACGTCCCCGCCGCCGCGCCACCGGCCGAGACCACGCGGCCGATGCCCGCCGCGCCGCTCTCCCCCGTCGTCCTGACGGGGACGGTCCGCGTTCTCGAATTCGCGGCGATCGTCGGCTTCGGGGTGGCGGTCCACCTCGTGCAGCCCGACCGGATCGGGCCGCTGGGCCTGCGCTACCTCGCCGCCATCCTCGGCAGCGCGGTCCTGGCCGTGGCGATGATCCAGGTGAGCGGCGGCTATCGCATCGCGGCCTTCCGCAGCGTCCTCAAGGCCGCTCCCCGGCTGTTCGCGGCCTGGTCGCTCGCGTTTCTCGTGGTGGCCGCGGCCCTGGTCTTCGCCAAGGTCGCCGACCAGTACTCGCGGATCTGGCTCGCCACCTTCTACGGGGCAGGCCTCGTCGGCGTGATGGCCGGCCGCATGGTGCTGGCGCGCATCGTCGCCACGCAGATGCGCCAGGGGCGCTTCGACCGCCGCACCGCCATCGTCGGCGGCGGGCCGCTGGCCGAGAACCTGATCCGCGCCCTCGAGGCGCAGGCCGATGCCGGCATCCGCGTCGTCGGGTTCTTCGACGATCGCGCCGACGACCGCGCCGCCACGGTGATCGCCGGCTATCCGAAGCTCGGCACGGTCAGCGATCTCGTCGCCTATGCCCGCTCCACCCGCCTCGACCTCGTGGTCTTTACCCTGCCCATCGCCGCCGAGGAGCGGCTGATGCAGATGCTGACCAAGTTGTGGGTCCTGCCCATCGACATCCGGCTCTCGGCCCAGGCGACGCGGCTGAAGCTGCGCCCGCGCGCCTATTCCTACCTCGGCGACGTCGCCGTCCTCGACGTGTTCGACAAGCCGATCGCCGATTGGGACATCGTGGTGAAGGGCATCTTCGACCGGGTCGTGGGCGTGGCGATGCTCCTCGCCCTCGCTCCCGTGATGATCGGCGTCGCCCTGGCGGTGCGTTTCACCTCGCCCGGCCCGATCCTGTTCCGGCAGAAGCGGCACGGCTTCAACAACGAGATCATCGAGGTCCTGAAGTTCCGCTCGATGTACGTCGACCAGTGCGACTACGCCGCCGCCAAGCAGGTGACGCGCGGCGACCCGCGCGTCACGCCCGTCGGGCGCTTCATCCGCCGCACGTCCCTCGACGAGTTGCCCCAGCTCTTCAACGTGCTCAAGGGCGAGCTCTCCCTCGTCGGGCCGCGCCCGCACGCGATCAACGCGCGGACCGCCAACACCCTCTACGACCAGGTGGTGGACGGCTACTTCGCCCGCCACAAGGTCAAGCCGGGCATCACCGGCTGGGCCCAGGTCAAGGGCTGGCGCGGCGAGACCGATACCGACGACAAGATCCAGCGCCGGGTCGAGCACGACCTGTACTACATCGAGAACTGGTCGGTCCTGTTCGACATCCGGATCATGCTCGAGACGCCGATCTCGCTGTTCACGACGCGCAACGCCTACTGAGGTCCTGGGCGGCGTACGCTACGGCAGGGCGCCGGCCTTCTCCTTGGCCTGGGTCATGGTCGCCTCGCAGCCCTTGACGTCGCCGGCCTTGTCCTGGGCCTTGGCCTGCCGGATGAGGTCGCGCGCCGCCTCGACACCCGAGGCGGTGGGGCGGGCCGCCGGATCGGTCGGCTTGCCGGCCGGGGGAGCGTCCAGCGCCTTGCCGGATGCCGGCGGGGTCGGCCCGCCGGGCGGGACCGTGCCGGTGACGGTGGCCGCCCCGGCGCTGTCGAGACGCTTCTCGATGGTCGCGATCTGGTCGGTGCAGGACGAGGCGAAGGCCGGCGCCGTACCGGACAGGGCGAGAAGACCGGCCGCGAAGCCAAGGGTGAACCGCATGAACACATTCCCGATCGTTGAAAAACAGACAACGCCGGAGGCGACTCCGGCGTTGCTGCGACAGATCGGGCCCTGGGGGGCGGCGGTTACTTCATCAGCTTGAGGACGGCCTTACCGGCCGGCTTGCCGAATTCCTTGGCGTCGAGGGTGCCGTCGCCGTCCGGATCGGCCTTCGAGAAGCGCTTGGCGACGATGGCCAGGTACTCGTTCTTGTCGAGGGTGCCGTCCATGTCCGGATCGGCGGCCTTGAGCTCCTTGGCCGTCAGGCGGCCCTTCAGCTCCTTCTTGTCGAGGGTGCCGTCCTTGTCGGGGTCGAGGGAATCGAACAGGGCGGCGGCGGCGGCCTGCGCCTCCTTGAGATCGACCGTGCCGTCCTTGTCGGGATCGAACATCTCGACGGCCATCTTGCCGGCGGGGGCGGCGACGGCCTGCCCCATCGGCAGGGCGACGAGGATCGCGGAGAACAGCAGGGCGTGACGAAGGTGGGAGGACATCGATCGGGTCTCCAAGGTCATGGACCAGGGAACGGTCGGTCCCCGGTTCTCGTCCGTCGCAAGGGCCGGTCGGCGGGTGCTTCGCCCGCCGGGACCGCGGCGCATCCCGTGGCGACGGTTTTCGGGACGGCTGAGGCGACATAGTGCAAGTCGGCGGCCAAGGGAACGATGCGCAACCCATCCGGGTGACAATACCCGCCGATGTGCGTGTTTTTCCCGGTCCCCGAGGCGGTGTCTCACGCCTGCGAGTCCTGTCCGCCGTCGTTTTCGGCGTGCCCTCATGACAAAGCCCCCGCGGGGGCGACCCGCGGGGGCTTGTATCGGGATGATGCGGGGCCGCTCGGCGCGGCCCCGCGATCGCATCGGGCGGTGCTACCAGAAGATGCGCAGGCCACCGTAGGCGGCGATGGGCGCTCCGGGCGCGAGGCTGCGGTTGGAGCTGGCGTTGGGCAGGGCCAGGATCGGCACCTCGCCCACCGGCGAGAAGGTGCCGAAGGTGGCGTATTTCGCGTTGAGGGCGTTCTCGACGTAGCCGTAGACCTCGATGTTCTGGGCGATCCGGTAGCTGGTGTTGAAGCCGATCACCGCGTAGTCGCCGGTGGTCTTGTTGAGGTTCGAATCGTCGCCCACCAGGAACTTGCCGGTGGCGTAGCGGGCGAGCATGCCGACCTTCCACTCGGGCGTGACGAGGTACTGCACGCCGACCTTGATCTGGTGGGGGGCGACGCCGGGCAGCCTGTCGCCGGGCCGCACGAACACCTGGCGGGCCTCGTCGTTGTCCGGCTGGGCCGGGTTGGGGGTGGCGAAGGGGTTGCCGCCGGAGTTCAGGGTCAGGGGCGTCTGGAAGGTGGCGTCGACGAAGGCGTAGTCGAGGAAGGCGTTCCAGACCGGGGTGGTGTAGGCGATGCCCGCCTCGACGCCCTGGCGGCGGGTCGAGCCGACGTTCTGGAAGAAGGCCCGGCCGATGGTGATGTCGGAGGGGACGAAGGTGATGTCGTCCTCGTTGCGGGCCCGGAACACGCCGGCCTTCCAGCTCACGATGCCGCCGAATTCCGCCGACACCGGGATGCGGCCGCGAAAGCCGGCTTCCACGGTGCGCGACACCACCTGCTTGAGCGGCGGGTCGCCGACGAAGAAGTTGGTGAGCGAGCACGGCGCCAGCGGGTCGGCGCAGGAGAGCTCGGCCGGGGTCGGCGCGCGGTTGGCCTCGACGTAGCCGCCGTAGGCGGTGAGCAGGTCGGGGATGATCTTGTAGGTGGCGCCGATGCCGGGGTTGAAACGCTCGAAGTAATGGTCGCCGTTGAGCGCCGTGCCGATCTGGTCGCGCAGGACGATCTTGGCCATGTTGTAGCGGCCCTGCAGGGTCAGGGTCAGCCGGTCGGTGATGTCGGTGTTGTTCTGGATGTAGATGCCGCCGTAGTCGTTGCTGGAGTGCACGCTCACCGGGGTGATGGCGTTGTCGTCGGAGCGCACCACGATGCCAGGGCCGGCGAAACCGCGGTCGAAGGTCAGGCCGCCCACCGAGTTGTCGGCGGAAAAGCGGGTGCGACCGCCGTCGTAGGAGCCGCCGAGCACGAAGCGGTTGGGCATGTCGAACAGCCGCTCGCGCACCGTGGTCTGGATGGTGGCGCCGAAGTTGTCGGTCTGGGTGCGGGTCTGGTTGAGGAAGGCGTAGGGCCCGCCCTCGTCGAAGCGGTCGGCGAAGAGCGGCAGCGAGGCGAAGTCGGCCGTGCGCACGCTGCTGGCCCGCACCGGGGCGTTCATGCGGTCGCGCAGGAAGAACTGCTGCTCGTTGGCGCCTTCCGAACAGATGAAGTCCGGGTTGGCTTCGCAGTTCTCGAGCTCGGCGGCGTCGCCGTTGGCGGTCTGCTGCGAGAACCGGCCGATGTAGGCGTTGCCCTGCAGGGTGACGGTGGGCGCGATGTCGTAAATGCCCGAGATGCCGATGCGGCCGTACTCGTTGAGGGTCTTGTCGGGGTAGGTGAAGACCTCGTTGCGCTGGAAGGCGAGCAGGTCCACCGGCAGGGTGCCGTTGCCGGTCAGGCTGTTGATGGCGCCCGAGAAGTTGAGGTGGAACTCGCCCTTCTCCGCCTGCACGCCGAGGTCGGCGTAGAACTGGCGCAGCCGCGAGGGCGAGCGCTTGCGCCAGCCGTTCTCGGACAGCGAAGTGCCGGCGATGTAGAGGCCGACGTTGTCCGAGCGCTGGCCGTGCTGGAACGAGACCGAGCCGCGGCCGAACGAGCCGCCGAGCACGTTGAGCTCGGTGCCCTGGTAGGTGAAGCCGTTCTTGAGCAGCACCTGCAGCGAGCCGCCGAGCGCGTTGAGGCCGAAGGCCGGGTTCGAGCCCTCGAGTTCGATGCGGTCCACCGCGATGTCGGGGATCAGGTCCCACTGCACCGTGTCGCCGAACGAGGTGTTGAAGCGCTGGCCGTTGACGTAGACGGCGACCCCCTGCGGGCTGCCGCCCAGCGGCGAGGCCTCGAAGCCGCGATAGGTGATCGTCGGCTGGAAGGGGTTGCCCTGGGCGTTGTTGATGCTGATCGAGCCGACGCGCTCGTCCAGTGCCCGCAGCACGCTCGGTGCGCCGACGCGGTTCACGTCGGCCGAGGTCAGCACGCTGGAATTCTGGGGCAGCTTGTCGCGGTCGATGCCGAGGAGCGCGCCGCTGGCGCTGCGCACGCTCGCCGAGGGGGCCGAGGCGACGACGTCGAGCTCGCCCAGGGTGACCGCCTGCTGGGCGCCCTGAGCGTAGACCACGCTCGGCAGCATCGCCGCCGATACGAGGAGGCTGCTGCGCAGCGTCCGCTTGTTCATTCTCTCGACCCCTGTCCCCGGTTTGGTCCGCCGGTTGTTCCCCGGCGTGTTCGGGTATGTTTCGAGAGGAGTGCGCTTCAACACAATCGGGTGAGCCGCGAATTTCCCCATCTCACCGGAGGTTCGGTCCGGATCGCGATCAAGGGTGTCCAAACGGCAACAGAAATCTCAATGGCCACAACGGGTTCATGCCAATTCGGCATCAAATCCGGGAGGATTCGGCAATGCGCGGCGACACGATTTTGGCCCGGTGTTGCGGATTGGCCCAGGGGCTCCGACCGTGTCGCTACGGGCGGTGCGGCGGTCGAATCGGGTCGGCGGTCGGGCCCAAGCGGCAGCTCGCCGCGGCGACGAAAAAAGGCCCGCCGGGAGGGGTCCGGCGAGCCTTTCGGTGAGAGGGAGCGGGGTCTTGCGATTCAGAGCCGCGCCTGGATCTTGCGGGCGATTTCGCCCAGGCGCTGTTCGAGCAGGGTCGGCACCTCGCAGACGTAGGCCAGCGACTGGCTGCGCTCGGTGAAGATGCGCCGGTCCCAGGCGAACTGGTTCTCGAGCTCGGAGGCTTCCTTGGGGATCTCGCGGGCGTCGGAGGCGCTCGGGCCGTCCTTGGTGGCGCTGATCTTGTCGGCCTCGTCGCGGATGCGCTCGGCCATGCGGCGCTGGCCCTGGGCGTAGCGGGTGATGCCGCCCATGACGCGGGCGCGCTCGCCGTTGACCACCTCGAACACGCCCGCGAACACCCGGGTCAGGCGCTTGGCCTTCTCGTCGCCGGCCTTGGCCGCGAAGTCGTCGAGGAGCGGATCGACCTGGGACAGCTCGGTGCGGCGCGAGGCGATCTTCTGGGCGAGGGCGGCCGCCTCGAAGTCGTCGCCCCACGGGCCGGCCTCGGCGATGTCGGGCCCGGTCCAGACCGTGCCGGGGCTGAGCGTCGTGACCTTGCGCTGCACGCAGGGCCAGTCGGGATCGCTCTTGGGCTGGGCGCCGGCCGGGGCGGCCAGGAGGGCGAGGGAGGCGAGGACCAGGGCGGAACGAACGGGAACGAAACGGATCATGGGGCTTCTCCGGCGGGACCGCCGCGCCGGGCCATGATGCCGCGGCCGGGATCGTAGGCGATGACGGCGAGGGTGAAGACGACGAGGGTGGTGCCGACCACCACGGCGCAGGCCAGCGGATCGAACTGGCCGTAGAGGGCGAACCGCACGAGCTGGACGGCGTGGGTGAAGGGGTTGGCCATGCAGATGGCGTAGAGGGTCTCGGAGGATTCCCGGATGCGCCAGAGCGGGTAGAGCGCCGAGGAGGCGAAGAACATCGGGAAGATCACGAAGTTCATGACGCTCGCGAAGTTCTCCAGCTGCTTGACCATCGAGGACAGCAACAGGCCGATGGCGCCGAGCATCAGCCCGGCGGCGACGAAGGCGGGCAGGGCGGCGAGGTAGCCGATCGCGGGGATGTCGAGCTCCCAGAAATACGCGATGGCGAGGAAGGCGTAGGCCTGCACCACCGACACCGTGACGCCGGCCACGAGCTTGGCCAGCAGCAGCAGCCAGCGCGGATAGGGGCTGGTGAGCAGCACCTTCATCGAGCCGACCTCGCGGTCGTAGACCATCGAGAGCGACGACTGCATGCCGTTGAAGAGCTGGATCATCACCGCGAGCCCGGGCACCACGTAGACCTCGTAGAGCACGTAGGTCTGGTAGGGCGGCTCGATGGAGACGCCGAGCGTGTTGCGGAAGCCCGCCGCGAAGATGAACAGCCACACCAGCGGCCGCACCAGGGCGGAGAAGAACCGCTCCTTCTGGTTGAAGAAGCGCAGCAGCTCCCGGCGCACGATGCCGGACAGGCAGATGAGGTATCCGACCGCATCGAGCCGCCCGAGGTGGGGGACCGGCTTCTCGAGGGGGGTGGCCGAGGCCTGGGGGCCGGGTGGTGTCGTCATGCCGCCTGCCTCGCCGGGTCCGCCACCAGGCGCCGGAACGCCGCCTCCAGGGTCTCGCCCGGACGGGCGATGCTGCCGGCGGTGCCGCGCGCCACGATGCGGCCCTTGTGCAGCACCACCGCGTCGTCGTCCCCCTCGATCTCCTCGAAGATGTGGGTGGCCCACAGCACCGACAGCCCCTCCTCCCGCACGAGGGCGCGCACGATCGCGACGATGTCGGCCCGCGATTCGAGGTCGAGGCCGACGGTGGGCTCGTCGAGGAGCAGGAGCCGCGGCTCGTGGATCAGCGACCGCGCGATCTCGATGCGGCGGGACTGGCCGCCCGAGAGCGTGCGGATCTTGTCGGCCCGCCGGTCGGCGAGCCCGACCCGGTCGAGCAGCACCGCGATCCGCGCCCCGGCCACCCGGCGGGCGATGCCGTGCAGGCTGGCGTGGTAGAACAGGTTCTGCTCGACGGTGAGATCGGTGTCGAGGGTCCGGGCCTGGAACACCACGCCCATCCGGGCCAGCGCCCGGGACGGCTCCCGGTCGAGGCCGTGCCCGAAGATCGCGACCCGGCCGTCCTGGTGGGTGTAGAGCCGGGTGATCACCGAGAACAGGGTGGTCTTGCCGGCGCCGTTGGGGCCGAGCAGCGCCACGAACCGGCCGCGCCCGACCTCCAGGGAGACGTCGGAGAGCGCCGCCCGGCTGCCGAAGCGATGCGTGACGCCGGCGACCGCGAGGGCCGGAGCGTCGCTCATCGCGCCAAAGCCCGCTTGGCGTCGCCCACCGCGTCGAGGCACTCGTCGAACTCGCCCTCGTCGCGCTCGCGCTTGGCCACGCGCAGGGCGGTCGCCAGCTTGGGCCGCGCGGCTTCCGAGGGGGACGCGGCCAGGGCCGCCTCGATCATGGCGATGCCCTCCGAGCACTCGGCCTTGTCGTCGGCGAGGGCGGGCGCGGTGATGAGGGCCAGGACGGCCAGGCCGTGACGGAGGGAACGCATGGAGGAACTCCGGTCTACTTGACGATGAACTTGCCGGTCATGCCCTTGGCCTCCAGGCCGCGGATCGTCCAGGGGTACTCGCCCGGCTTGATCGTCACGAACTCGACCGCGATCTCGCCCGGCTCGTCGAACTCGAAATGGTCGGGCGGGCCGCCGCCGTGGATCTCCAGGTGCTGGATCACGATCTGGTTGAGCCAGATGTGGCGGAAGAACTCGGGCGCGTAGAACTTGTACTCCTGCCGGCCCTTGGCGACGATGCGCAGCCGGTAGGCCTTGCCGGATTCGAGTTCGATCTCCTTGTTCTCGACGACGAAGTCGTTGCCCTCCTCGTTGCCGAGGACGAGGTCGGGCAGGGTCTGGCGCTTCTTCGTGAGGTCGAGGGCGGTGGCCGGGCCCGCTGCCAGGAGGGCCGCCAAGGGGGCCGCCAAAAGGGCCGCCAGCCATAGGCCGGCGAGCCGAAACGTCGCTGTCATCCGTCTTGTCCCTCCCTGAGCGCCGCCTTGTGGCGGTCGCGTTCGGTCATCGTCTTCGCGACCCGCTCCCCTCCCCTGTGGAGAGGAGAAGCGCCTCGGCTAGTTCGGAGAACTCGCGACGCCCCAGGGCAGCAGCCCCACCGCGATGCTCTTCACGACCTTGCCGGCCTCCACGTCGATCACCGAGACGTCGTTGGACGAGCCGTTGGTGGAGAACAGGAGCTTCTGGTCCGGCGTGAAGGCGAGCTGCCAGACGCGCTGGCCCACCGGCAGGTACTTCTCGACCTCGAAGGTCTTGGCGTTGACCACCGCCACCCGGTTGGCCGGCCCCAGCGCCACGAAGGCCTTGGTGCCGTCCTTCGTGATGCGTACGCCCACCGGCTGGATCGCCTCGTCCGTCACGCCGGGGATCTTGAAGGTGATCTTGCGGGTCACCTTGCGCGTCTCCACGTCGATGATGCTGATCGTGCCGCCGACCTCGGCCGAGACCCAGAGCGTCTTGCCGTCCGACGTGAACTCGGCGAACCGGGGCCGGGCGTCCACCAGCACGTTGTCGACGATCTGGTGCGTCGTGGTGTCGATGAAGTGGGCCATGTTGGTGGTCTCGGAGGTGTTCACGAGAATCTTGCCGTCCGGCGAGAGGCCCATGCCCTCCGGCTCGACGCCGACGGGGATCTCCGCCAGCACCTTGTTCTTCTCGATGTCGATCACCGTGACCTGGCTGTCGTCCTCGTTGGCGACGTAGAGCGGGTTGCCGTCGGGACCGAGGATGAACTGCTCCGGGTCGGGCCCCGAGCGCAAGGAGCGCAGGGTCTTGCCGGTGGCGGTGTCGAGCACGTCGACGCGGTCGTCGTCCGAGGCGCAGACGAACAATTCCTTGCCGTCCTTGCTCACGGTGACGCCGCGCGGGCGGCGACCCGTCTTCCAGGTCCCGGTGACGGTCAGAGTCGTCGTGTCGATGACGCTGACCGAGTTGCCCTTCTCGTTGGTGACGTAGACGGTGTAGGCCGCGGCTGGGGCAGCCGTGCCCAGCAGCGCCCCGGCGAGGGCGGCGAGCCCGAACCCGGCCTTCACGTCCATGCGGGCCTTCTTACGGCTCATCCGTGTCTCCCTGTCCCTGCGCGCGGCGCGCTCGTGTCGCGTCCGTCGTTTGAGGTTCCCGGTGCTGGTTGTAGGGCAGTTCGGCCTCCGAGACAGGCCCGGACCGCATCCGCATCGCCGCAGCCGGGCCGGTCGGCGGAGCCTGCCGCCCGTCAGCGCAGCTTGCAGGTCGTCTCCGGCTGGTCGACGCCCAGCGTGTCCAGCGGCGTGCGCTGGTGGATGAAGCCCTGCTCGGGCGCCACCGTCACCATCGCCTTGGCCTGCGCCACCACGATCGGTTGGCGCAGCTGGTGGTCCCACGGGCGGTAGCTCAACGACACACCCTTGTAGGCCGGCAGGCCGAAGGCGGGGTCGGCGAAATACGGCACCAGCACCGCCGGATCGGCGGTCTTCTTCTGGGTCGCCGCCTCGCCGACCGTGCGGACCGCCGCCCAGGCCTGGTAGTCGAGGGGGCGCATCAGCCGGCCGGCCTGACGCCGGAACCGGTTCTGCGCCTGGGCCGCCCCCCAGGTCTCCAGCGTCGGGTGCCAAGTGGTGGCGATCAGCCCCTGCGTGCCCGCCACGGGGCGCGGGTCCACCGTGCGGAACGGGACGTAGTCGCCCCAGTCGTTCGCCTCGTCGGCGACCACCGCGAGGTCGTAGTCGAGGCCGCGGGTGAACACCATCGCCTCGGCGCGGGTCGGCGTGTCGCCGCGCGCCCGCGCCAGTGGGCCGAAGGTCCAGGGTTTCTCGGAGTTGATCTTGAGCGAGAACTTTTTCGCCGATTTCCGGAACGCGTCGGCATAGAGCCCGTCGGCCTCGTTGGGGCCGACGATGAGGAACATCTTGCGCCAGCGCATCAGCGTGAAGAACTGCGCCAGGGCGTCGGTCTGCATCGCCCGGCTCGGCACCACGTGGAAGACGTTGGCGCGGCACTCGGCCCCCCGCAGGGCGTCGTCGGGGGCGGCGGTGTTGAAGACCGTGACGCCCTCGCCCTTCACCGCGTCGGCGACCGCCAGCACCTCCGCCGCCGGCAGGGCGAGGACGAGATAGCGGATGCCGCGCGAGGCCAGGTCCCTGGCCGCCGCCACGGCCGCGTCCCGCCCCTGCTCGGGCGTCAGGGCGACCTCGTCGAGGGCGTAGGTCTGCTTGGTGAAGCGGCCGGTGGTGTTGTTGTCGCGCACCGCCATGCGGGCGCCGGCGACCCCCTCGTCGTCGGGCACGGCCTCGGCGTCGTAGGAGGACGGCGCCGGCTGCGGCCGGTAGATCAGGCCGATGTGGGTATCGCCGGGCGCCGCCGCGGGCGACGCGGCGCCCTGCCCCTTGCTCTCCTGAGCCGACGTCTCCTGGGCTGCCACCGGCATGGGGACGAGCCCCGCCGAGGCTGCGGCGATGGCGAGGGCGAGGAGGGACCGGGATGAAGCGTGCATGCGGCCGGCACGCTAACAACATTGCGGGTTCGCGCTCAACGCCGGATGCATAAGGAAACGCTAAGGAGCCGCCGTCGCCGTTGCCCGGCGCCCGCCGGGTGCTATCTGAGAAACGGCCGGCACCGATGAGAGGCTAGAGATCGCATGACCGTCGTCTTTAAGTCCCTCGCGGGCGCCCTCGCCCTCGCCCTCGGCCTGATGCTGCCGGGCGTCGCCTCGGCCGCCCCCGACAAGGTCGCGATCTTCGGGATCGAGCTCAACGATCCGGCCGTGGTCGGCGGCCGCAAGGCCCGGCCCGACGAGGTCCGCCGCCTCGGGCTCGTCACCGAGGAACTGCGCAAGGCGCTCACCGCCACCCTGGAGCCGGTGGACGTGGCGCCGCAGGCGACCGAGATCACGAAGCAGGCGCCGCTGTTCAAGTGCGAGGGCTGCGCCGCGACGATCGCCAAGGCCCTGGGCGCCGATCTCGCCGTCACCGGCTACGTCGACAAGGGCTCCAACCAGATCTTCAACCTCAACGTCGCCATCTCGGACGCCGCCACCGGCAAGGTGCTGCGCGCCGGCCAGGCGGTGATCCGCGCCGACACCGACGACACCTGGGCCCACGCCATGCGCTGGATCGTCAAGAACCGCCTCCTGGCCGAGCCGTTGCCGAACCGCTCGTGAACGGCGTCGTCCCGGCCCGCGCTCGCTCGTCGCCGGTCGCCCCGAACCGACCGCATTGATCATTCGGCGCGCGTATGACACCCCACGGCCCCATGACCCGGCCCGAGCCCCATCTGTCCGTCCGAGCGGCCCCGCGCCTCCTCGTGAGCGTGCGCGACGCCGCCGAGGCGGAGGTCGCCCGTGCGGCGGGAGCCGACCTCGTCGACGCCAAGGATCCCGCCCGCGGGGCGCTGGGCGCCCTCGACCCGGCCCTGGTCCGTGCCATGGTGGCCCGCATCGGGGACCGCGCGACCACCAGCGCCGTGGCCGGCGAGCCGCGGGAGGCGGGCGACCTCGTCGCCAAGGTCGCCGCCATGGCCGCGACGGGGGTCGACTACGTCAAGGTCGCGCTTCCTCCCGGCCTGCGCTCCGGCCGCGACGCGCTTCGCGATGCGGCGGATGCGGCGCGCGGCCGCCTCATCGCCGTGCTGTTCGCCGAGGACGGGCTCGACCTCGCCGTTTTGCCGACCCTGGCCGACGCCGGGTTCGTCGGCGCGATGATCGATACGAACACCAAGGACGGGCGCCGCCTCACCGACCGCATCGCCGTGCCGGCTCTATCCGCCTTCACCGCCGCCTGCCGGGCGGAGGGGCTGGTCTCGGGGCTGGCGGGCTCCCTGGCGCTCGCCGACATCCCGGCCCTGTCGGACCTCGGCGCCGGTTACCTCGGCTTTCGCGGCGGCCTCTGCCGGGGCGGCGACCGCCGGGGCGACCTCGATCCGGCTCGCATCGCCGAGGCCGCCCGGCTCCTGCGCGCCGGAGGCCGCCGCGATGCCGCCTGAGGCGACGCCTTTGAGCGTGGTGAAGGTCGGCGGCAGCCTGCTCGCCGATCCTGCCCGCCTCGCCCGCCTGCTGTCGGACCTCGCCGAAGGGCGCGAGGGAGCCGTCGTCGTCGTGCCCGGCGGCGGCGGCTTCGCGGATGCCGTGCGCGCGGCGCAGGCCATCGCGCGCTTCGACGACGGCGAGGCCCACCGCCGCGCCCTCGACGCCATGGGCCGCATGGCGGCGTGTTTCATCGGGATCGAGCCGAGGCTGAGGATCGCGAAAACCCTCGCCGCGTGCCGGAGCCTGTCCGAGGCCGGCGCCACCCCGGTATGGGACCCGGTGATGCTGCGGGCCGGGCACCCCGACATCGCCGAATCCTGGGCCGTCACGTCCGACAGCCTCGCCCTGTGGCTGGCGGGCGAGATCGGGGCGCGGGCCTGCATCCTCGAGAAGTCCGCCGCCGTGCCGGCCGGCGCCGGTCCGGCCGAACTCGCCGCGACCGGTCTCGTCGACGCCGCCTTCCCCGACTTCGCCCGGCGCTTTGCCGGCCGCATCGTGGTCCGCGGCCCGGGCTGCGCCGCGCCGGACCGGGCCGCCGCATGAGCGCCGCAGGCAAGAGCATGAGCGCCCCCGAACACCTCGTCTTCATCACCGGCAAGATGGCGCGGGCCCGGCTGGAGAAGGTCGCCGCCACCCTGCCGGCCGACCGGTTCGCCTGGAGCATCGCCGATGCCGGGGTGAAGGTCGCCGCGCTGATGACCGAGGAGATCATCCGCCGCCGGGTGACGATGCCCGAGGGCGCCACCCGCATCGTCCTGCCCGGCCGCTGCCGTGCCGACCCCGAGGCCCTGAGCCGGCATTTCGGCCTGCCGGTGGAACGCGGCCCCGACGAGGTGGTGGACCTGCCCGCCCACCTCGGGCTCGCCGGCCGCACCATCGACCTCTCGAAACACGACCTGCGCATCTTCTCCGAGATCGTCGATTCCTCGAAGATGACGCCCGAGCAGATCCTGGCCAAGGGCCTCGACCTCGCCCGGCGCGGGGCCGACGTGATCGACCTCGGCGGCCTGCCCGACACCGACTTCCCCCATCTCGAGGAGAGCGTGCGCCTGCTCAAGGGCGCCGGGCTCAAGGTCAGCGTCGATTCGTTCTCCCTCGACGAACTGACCCGCGGCGCCAGGGCCGGGGCCGACTTCCTCCTCAGCCTCAACGAGGAGACGCTCGATCTCGCCTTCGAGACCGACGCGGTGCCGGTGCTGGTGCCGATGCGGCCCGACGACCTGCCCTCCCTCGACCGGGCGATCGAGCGGATGGAGAAGGCCGGGCGCCCCTACATGGCCGACCCGATCCTGGAGCCGATCCACTTCGGTTTCGTCGAATCGATCACCCGCTACCACGAGATCCGCAGGCGCTGGCCGGGCATCGAGATGATGATGGGCACCGGCAACCTCACCGAGCTCACCGAGGCCGACAGCCTCGGCGTCACCGCGCTGCTGGTGGGGATGTGCTCGGAGCTGACCGTGCGCAACGTGCTCATCGTGCAGGTTTCCAACCACACCCGGCGCACGGTGGAGGAGCACGACGCCGCCCGACGGGTGATGTTCGCCGCCAAGGGCGACGCGGCCCTGCCCAAGGGCTACGGCCGGGAGCTTCTGGCACTTCACGACAAGCGCCCCTTCGTGCAGACCTCGGACGAGATCGCGGCGCAGGCGGCCGAGGTGCGCGACCCCAACTACCGCATCGCGGTGGCCGAGGACGGCGTCCACGTCTACAACCGCTCCGTTCACGAGGTCGGCACCGACGCGATGGCGTTCTTCCCTCATCTCGACGTCGCCACCGACGGAGGCCACGCCTTCTATCTCGGCGGCGAACTGACCAAGGCCGAGACCGCCTGGCGGCTCGGCAAGCGCTACGTGCAGGACGAGCCCCTGCGCTGGGGGGCCGCCGCCGATCCGGTCGCCGAGGACACCACCGCGTTCAAGGCCGCCGGGCCGACGCGGGGCACCGGCTCTCCCTCCGCGGCGGAACCCGCCGCCGAGGCCGGGCGTATCGTCTGCGGCAAGCTCGTGCCGGCCGGGGAGCGTTGAGTCGGTGCCCTTGATCCTGGAAACCGTGGTGACGACGCGCTCGGCCGAGGGCGACGTCCATCTCGTGCCGTTCGGCCTGATCGAGGACGGCGGGGAGTGGATCCTCGCCCCGTTCCGGCCCTCGCCCACCATCCTCAACCTCGAGGCCAACCCGGTGTTCGCCGCCTCGAGCCCGCGCGACATCCGGGTGATCGCCGGCGCCGTCACCGGCCGGCGCGAGTGGGCCACCCTGCCCTGCGCGGTCATTCCCGGCGTGCGCCTGGCCGAGAGCTTCGGCCATGCCGAGTTCGAGGTGGTGGCGGTGGAGGAGAACGAGACCCGCCCGCGCTACCGCGGCCGCATGGTCCATCGGGAGAGCCACACCCCGTTCATCGGCTACAACCGGGCACAGGGCGCGGTGCTGGAGGCGGCGATCCTCTCGACGCGCCTGACCATGCTGGAGCCCGAGAAGATCCTGACGGAGATGGCCTACCACGCCATCGCGATATCCAAGACCGCCGGGCCTGCCGAGCGCGAGGCCTGGAGCTGGATCGAGGACAAGGTCGCCGCCGCCCTCGGGCGCGACGGTCCCGTCCTCGCACAACCCGACGCCGCCGGCTGAACCGCGGCTCGTCCAAGGAGAACGAACACATGAAAGTCATGACGCTGGCCGCCGTGGCGGCGCTCGCCACGGTGTCCTTCGCGGCGCAGGCCCACGGCCCGACCCGCCAGAAGGTTTCGGACTCGATCGAGATCGCCGCCCCCGCCGACAAGGTCTGGGCCGTCGTCGGCGAGTTCCAGGACGCGAGCTGGATCCCGGTGGTCGAGAAGACCGAGGGCAAGGGCGGCAACGACGCCAAGGCCACCCGCGTGCTGACGCTCAAGGGCGGCGCCACCGTCGAGGAGGAGCTCAACAAGCGCGACGCCGACAAGAAGACCCTCTCCTACCGGATCACCAAGGTCGACGTGAAGACCCTGCCGGTGAACGACTATTCCTCCACGATCGAGGTCGAGGGCGACGGCGCCAAGACCAAGGTCACCTGGAAGGGGGCGTTCTACCGGGGCTACATGAACAACGATCCCCCGGCCGACCTCAACGACGAGGCCTCAAAGAAGGCGGTCCTCGGCCTCTACAAGGCCGGCCTCGAGAACCTGAAGACGAAGGTCGAGAAGGGCTCGTGAGCCGTCCGCGCCTCGTCGCGGCCTGCCTCGTCGCGTTGATCGCGACGGCTCCCGCCGCGTTGGCGGCGCAGGCCGTGGTGACGGTGCAGGGCGCCAATGCCGTCGAGATCGTCGATCTCGACGGCGGCGCCGTCGTCGCCACGATCCCGGTGGCGGGCTCGCCCGCCGGGGTCGCCCTGTCCCCCGACAGGGCCACCGCCTACGTCACCCGGCCCGACGGGCCGGGGCTGGCGGTGATCGACCTCGCCACCCGCCGGGTCATCGGCCTCGTCCCCCTCCCCGGCGGGCCGCTGGGCATCGCCGTCGACCCGGTCTCCGGAGCGGTCTACGTGGCCGATTGGTACGCCGCTCGCGTCTTCGTCCTGGTGCCGAGGGACGGCACCCTCGCCCCCGACGGCGAGATCGCGGTGGGCGCCTCGCCCTCGGGCCTCGCCGTGACGCCGGACGGTGCCACGCTGCTCGTTGCCAACCGCGAGGACGATTCCGTCTCCATCGTCGCCCTCGCCACCCGGCGCGAGACGGCACGCGTCAAGGTCGGCCACCACCCCTTCGGCCTCACCCTCGATGCGACCGGCGCGCGCGCCTACACCGCCAACGTCACCGGCAACGACGTGTCGGTGATCGACGTCGCCGCCGCCCGCGAGGTCGGCCGTGCCGCCACGGGCGAGCGGCCCTACGTGGTGGCGCTGGCCGGGGGGCGCGGCTTCGTCACCGACCAGTACGGGAACACCGTGACGGTGTTCGACCTCGCCACCCTGAAGACCCTCAAGACCATCGACGTCGGCGACCATCCCGAAGGCATCGCCGCCACCAGGGACGGGCGCCGGCTCTATGTCGCCAATTGGGGCGACAACACGCTGAGCGTGATCGACGCCGGCACGCTCGCCGTGACCGGGGAGATCAAGATGTCGGACGGGCCGAGGGCGTTCGGGGATTTCTTGCGCTAGCCCCTGGCCTCACGCCGCCTCCGGCGGCTCGCCGGTCCCCTCGTCGGCCGGCGAGTTGAGGATATCCTCCAATTCGTCGATCAGCCGGTCGACCTGATCGGGCGTCGCCAGCAGCTTGAGGGTCTGGCCACCCTGGGTTGCGATGGCGAGCTCGATGTCGGCGCCCGAGCGCGCGGCGAGGATGCGGGCGAGTTTCTGGGCGTGGCTCATGAGGGGCTCCGGTCGGATGGGGGCGAGGTCGGGCCCGGCGCTACCTCGGCGAGCAGGGCCACCGCCACGGCCGGGCCGCAGGTGGAGGCCCATTCCGCCCCCTCCCCGCTGGGAAGCCGAGGGGCGATCAGGTCGGTGAAGGCGATGCCGGCGCGGCCGAGGCGCCGGGCCAGGCGCTCGGCCAGGAAGCGGCCGGCGCCGCAGACCACGAAGGGCGCGTCGCCGGGCATGTCGGGGTGCGACAGCAGCCGGGCGGCCGCGTCGTGGACGAGGCGCAGCTGCGCCTCCGCCACATGGTCGGCGAGCGCGCGCCAGTCCGCCGTGCCGCCCTCGCCGTGGTCGCGTCCGATCATCCGGGCGAGCCGGGTCTCGCTCTCGGGGACGGACTTGCCCTTGAGGTCGGCGCTGTCCTGCTGGTCGGCCCCGGCGGGGAGGTCGCCGGTGATCCGGTAGACGTCCGCCGTGGTGGCGAAGACTTCCGCCATCAGCGCCGTGCGCCGGCCCCGGAACGGAACGTGGCGGCACAGGGCCAGCACCGGCGTGCGCACCACCCCGGTGTAGACGAGTTCGCCCGTCTCCAGCCGCTCGGCGTCGCTGTAGCCGGTGGCCGCCGGCAGCCCGTCGCGGATCGGGATCAGGTCGGCGGTGGTCGAGCCGATGTCGACGAGGAGGCCCGCGCGAACGCCCTGCCCGGCCAGGGCCGCGGTGGCGTGCCAATTGGCCGAGGCGATGTCGGCGGCCGCTCGGCGCGCGGCTTCGGGCGCGACGAGGCCGGCGCGTCCGCCGTAGATCGCCACCGATCCGCGCAGGGTCCGCGCGGCCCACTCCGCGATCTGCCCGACGCCGTCGGTCCGGTCCGAAAAGCAGTCGGTGAGTTCGCCGGTCATGGTGACGGCGTGGCGGGCCTGTCCGCGAAAGACCTCCGGCAGCAGGCCGAGGGCGTCGTCGATGGCGCCGACCCCCTCCCACAGCCGGCACGGCGCCTGGACCACCTCCACCACCCGGCCGTCCCGCACCAGGGCCGCCTTGACATGGACCCCCCCGAGATCCCAGCCGATCACCGGCGACGTCGAGGGCAGGGCTGGATCTGTCACGGCGGTGGCTCGACGGAGGAAACGGATGGGCGACGCGTTCGAGGTGATCCCGGTGATCGACCTGCGCCACGGGCTGGTGGTGCGGGCGCGGGCCGGGATGCGCGACTCCTATGCCCCGATCGTGACGCCCTTGGCAAAGGGGTCCGCCCCCGCCGACGTCGCTCGCGGGCTGATCGGGGCGACCGGTGCCGCGACCCTCTACGTCGCCGACCTCGATGCGATCGTGGAGGGCGCAAGCCCGGATCTGGCGAGCCTGCGCCGGATCGCGGCGGCCTGCCCGGGGGTGACGCTGTGGGTCGATGCGGGATTTCGCGATCGTGATTCCGCCGATGCATTCCTGAGTGAAGAGCTCGGCCGGCCGGTGATCGGCAGCGAGAGCCAGACGGATGCGGCCCTGGTACGGGCGCTCGGCGACCGGGCGGTGTTCTCCCTCGATACCCGCGGCGGGCAGGCCCTGGGGCCGGCGTGCCTCCACGCCGATGCACAGGCCTGGCCGGGCGAGGTGATCGTGATGACCCTGGCCAGCATCGGCACCGGGGCGGGGCCGGACATGGCGCGGCTCGCGGGCCTCGCGGCGGCCCATCCCGGCCGGCGCTTCTACGCGGCGGGCGGCGTGCGCGGGCCGGAGGACCTCGCGGCGCTGGCGGCGATCGGGGTCGCCGGGGCCCTGGTCGCCTCGGCGATCCACGACGGACGCCTCGGCCGCGGTGCGGTCACGGGGTGACGGGGCCGCCAAAAAGAATGGGGCGGCCGAAGCCGCCCCACGCAAAGAAGTTCATCGTCCGAGGAAGATGGAAGCCAGTCGCTGGAGCAGGCCCCGCGGTACGGGCGGAGGCTCGCTCTGCCCAGGACTGCCCCCAATCTAAGCGTTCGCGGCGAAGGGGTGCGAGGCCGAGTTGCGCTGCTCGGTGACGACGGCCGCGGTGGGCTCGCCCTTCACGGCGCGCTCGATCGAGAGCTTGACGGCGTCGTAGTTGTACTTCTGGATCTTGGCGTCGTCGGCCGCTTCCCAGTGGATGAACACGCCGACCAGGATGAACAGGTCGTCGGCTTCGTCGGCCGGGATGGTGCCTTCGGCAACCGCGTCCTGGACGGCCTTGGCGACGCCGTGCTGAGCAGGGCCGAACATCTGGACGGCCTGACGGGCGTCGTTGATGGTGACCTTGTTGAACATCAGGGTGTTGGGCTTGCAGGGTAGGTTCGGCGCGATGACCGCGAGCAGGCTGGTGAAGCCGTGCTTGTTGTTCACGAGGCCGTTGCAGAAGGCGGTCTCGGCAGGCGAACCGCGCGGTCCGATGATGAGATCGATGTGGGCGACCTCGTTGCCGTCGCCGACGAGAGCCTCGCCGACCATAACCTTGGTGATTTTCGCCATGTGGGGTTTCTCCCGGTAGTCTTGAAAGACGCGGCCGCATCCGGAGTCGGACGCGGCCCAAAGCCATCCTTGTTCACGGCGTCCAGCCCCGTTCGGGCCGGACCGGTTTGCCCGGATCGCGGCGCGGACCCTACTCTGGGCTCCTGCCCGGAACAACCCGCCTGCGGCCGGGAGGGTGCGGAATTATCGAGCGGCCGCCATCCGGGGGCGAGGAGGGCTCGCCGGCCGTCGGGCTCACGCCACGGGCAGGGCGAGGGCGTCGCAGAACAGGGTCGCCACGGTGAAATCGGCGCTGGTGCCCGGGTTGATCGCCTCGGCCTTCAGCCGCGCGTCGTGGGCGAGCAGGGCGGAAACGGGGCCCGTCGCCAGGTCGAGGGACAGCAGGGCCCGGGCTTCGCTCCGCACCGCCTCGGCCCGGGCCGCCCCGTGCTTGCGGGCCACATGGCTGTCGGGCACGGCCGCGAGATAGGCGAGGAACACGGCTGTGGTCGTCCAGGGCGGCGCCAGCCCGCGGCCACGGGCGGCGGCCAGGGCCGGCAGGCCGATGGCGGCAAGATCCGAGAACCCGGTGACGTAGGCCCCGGCGATGCGGTCGCGCGGGGCGGCCTCGGCCATCGCCGCCAGCAGCGAGGCGGGGGCGGCCTCGTGGACGTCGTGGCGCGCCGCGGCGCCGAGCCCGCCCGGATTGGCGATCCGGATCGCGGCGAAGACGTCGGCGGCGTCCTGCGCCTCCAGCCCGTCCAGCACGTCGCCGAGCGGGATGCCGCGTTCGGCGGCCATGGCCAGCGGGGCGCACAGGAGCAGGATGCCGAGGTTGGTGTTCTGGCCCACGGCCGCCATCGTGGCCTCGACCCCGCCCAGCACCCGTTGCCCGAGGCCGGCCCCGGCCTTGGCGAGGTGGGGCGCCGAGACGGCGGCGCTGGTGACGAAATCGGCCGCGTCCATGCGGTGGCCGGCCGAGAAGACGTGGACGTTGCCGGGCTTCAGCGCGTCGAGTTCGGCCAGGCAGCAGGCCTCGTAGGCCGCCGCGACGGCGGCGGGCGGGAGCAGCGTCACATCACCACCAGCCGCGGGGCGTGGCCGGCGCGCACCGCCGCGAGGAAGCCGCGCGCCACGCTGAGCGCGATGTCGACCTCGGTGACCTTCTGCAGGCCCGACCAGGCCGGCATCGAGTTCACCTCGAGCACCTGGTAGCCGCCCTCCCCGTCCTCGACGAGGTCGACGCCGGTGTAGTCGACGCCCACCGCCTGCGCGGTGCGCTCGGCGAGGTCGGCGGCCTGGCGCGGCATCGCCCAGGGCAGCGGCCGGCCGCCGCGATGGACGTTGGTGATCCAGCCGTCGCCCTCGCGGATCATGCCGGCGATGGCGCGGCCCTCGCAGACGAAGACGCGGAAGTCGCGCCACAGCCCGTCGCTGCGCGGCACGTAGCGCTGCAGGTAGTAGACCCGCGACACGGCCGCCTCGTCGGGCAGGTCCTCCGGTCGTTCGACGAGCTGGAGCCCCTCTCCCTGCGACCCGAACAGGGGTTTCAGGACCAGCGGACGGCCCGGGGCCGCCTCGCGGGCGACGATGGCGGCGGCGGCCTCGCGCCTCGAGACCACGAAGGTGTCGGGCGTCGGCAGGCCGGCGCGGGCGATGAGCAGGCTCGTCATCGCCTTGTCCACGGAGCGCTCGATGGCCACGGGCGCGTTCCAGACGGTGGTGCCCGCCGCCACCAGGGCGTGCAGCACGCCGAGCCGCATGGTGGTCGCCTCGAAGGTCCCTCCGGCGACGGTGCGCAGGAGGACGCCGTCCGGCAGGCCGTCGGGGAAGCCCGGCACCCGCAGCGGCTCGCCCCCGTCGGTGACGATGGCGACGTCGGCCAGCGAGAACAACACCGGCTCGGCCCCGAGCGTCCGCAGGGCCGCCAGGAGGCGCCCCTTGTGCCAATTGCCGTTGTCGGCGGCGAGCCCGATGCGCATGGAGGTTTTCTCTGACGTCACCCGCCCCCTTCGTGGGGAGGGTGGCCCACGAAGGGGGTCGGGAGAGGGGATCGCCGCCATATCCGAAGCGGTCGCGATCCCCCGTCTACCCTGTGGAAGTGCTCAGCTGAACGAGGCTTCCACCAGCTCGGGCATCAGCTTGCCCCCGCGAAAGCTCTCGCCGGTGGTGAGCGAGGTCACGATGACCTCGGCCGGGCTGAACAGGGCGCCGTCGATCTTGTAGAAGTCGCCGTTCACCCGCGAGAAGATGTCGGCGAAGGGCGCGCCGTGGTCGGCGGAGGTCGTCGAGGGCAGCTGCTCGGCGAGCTGGCGGGCGTCGGCCGAATCGGCCTCCACGAACAGCTGCACCCGGCCGCCGTAGATGATGGCGTCGTTGGTGCGGCCCATCGCCTTGACGAAGTCGGGATGCTGGGGCGAGAGCGGCGCCGAGCCGATGCCGTCCACGATCTTGTGGAGGTCGAAGCCGACCGTGTGGGCCTTGTGCAGGGCGACCTCGAGGACGCGGGCCACCACCTGGGTGGAACCGGCGAGGCTCTGGGTCGGCGCGTAGATGAAGGTCACGGCCTCGGGCGACAGGCCTGCCGCCTCGGCGACCTTGGCGACGACGGAGGCCGGGGGCGCGCTGGCGCTCTCCAGCACCAGGGCGGTGGCGCCGGCGGCATCGCGATACCCGAGTTCCTTGTAGAGGTCCTCGACCACCGCCAGCGCCCGGCCGGGGCCCGACCCCAGGGCGAAGAAGCCGGAATCGCCGGTCTCGTCGGCGAGACTCCAGCCGGCGTACTGGCTGCCGAGGCAGGCGAGCACCGGATCGGCGGCATGGACCACCACCGAATACGGCCAGGCCGCGATCGGCCCGGTGGGGGAGATCGTGACGGTGCCCAGCCCCCCGAGGCAGATCTCGGCGATGCGCCGGCCGGCCTCGATCGATCCGCGCGCGCGAGCGCCGGCATCGACCATGCGCGCGCCGTGCTGTGTGGTCACCGACAGGCGCAGGCTCTCGGCCTCGGCCACCAGCCGCTCCACCAGGGGGGCGGTGAGGCCGTTGAGGCTCGGGCTGGTGCGGACGGGGCCGGTGTGGGTCGTGCTCATCGATGGACTCCTTGAGAACCGAGGCGGGCGCGGAGCCTGTCGGCCCTCGCCTGCGAGATCGCGCGCGCGTCCGATGCGTCCCGTCCCGTGGCGACCACCGTGCAGAGCGGCGCCCCCCGTGCGACCGGGGAGCCGGCGCGGGGGCGGTCACGCACGTGGTCGGGCCAGTCGAGGGGGGGCACCGGGGCGTAGTCGGTGGTCGCGTAACAGATCCGCGCGGCCGCCGCATCCACCGGAACGTCGCCGACGGACAGGAGACGGCCGAGATGGGCCGCCACATGCGCCGACAGCAGCGGTTCTGGGCGCCGGTCGAGGACGTCGAGGGTGGCACCGGGGCGCGGGTTGATCTCCATGAGCCACCAGGCCCCGCCGTCGACCAGGATGTCGGCGCTGGCGAGCCCCGTGAGGCCGGTGGCGGAGACGAGCGCCGCCGCCGCCCGCGTCACCGCGGCGACGAGGGCGGGAGGCAGCAGGGGCGTGGCGTCCCGCGCCTGCTCGACGGCGCCGCCGTAGCGGAAGGGCCGGATCCGCGAAGGGTCGCTCCATTGCGCCGTGACCCCGACCGCGGCGATGTCGCGGCCGTCGGCGAGGAAGGCGAGGGCGTGGGCATTTCCTCTTACCCGCGCCTGGAGATAGGCGCCCGGCGGCGGCGCGGCGGCGGTCGCCGCGCGGATGTGGCTGCCGCCCGAGCCGCCGTCCCGCTTCAGGAGCCAGGCCTTCGGGTCGGCGACCGCCCCGCGGGTGACCGCCGGATGCGGGATGGCGAGGCGCTCGCACAGGGACGCGAAGCGGATCGGGTCCTTCAGCGCCGCCACCGCATCGGCCGAGGCGCCGAGCAGGCGATGGCGCGTCGCGATTCTCGCGATGAGGTCGGGGGCATCCTCGAAGCCTGAGCCGAGCACGATGCCCAGCGGCGTCGGGCCGGTGGCCGCGAGGTCGTCGAGGTGCGCCAGCAGGGCGTCGCCGTCGAGGCGGCCGGCGCCGAACCGCCCCGCCGCCAGCCGGTGGCGTCCCGCCAGCGCCAGGGTGTCGGCATCGCCGAACAGGTCGACCACCAGGGGGACGAGCCCGGCCCGGCGCGCCGCCTGCGCCAGGGCGCGGCCCGATTGCGCCGCGACGAGGATCGTGTCCGCGGACCGGTTCAGCCGGCGACCTCGACGGCCACCGTGTAGGCATCGCGGAAATCGAGGATCAGCGGCTCGGGCGCCTCGAGCATCCGCCGGAGCAGGCGCGACTGGGTCTGGTACTTGACGTTGCCCACCGCCAGCGCGCCGATGCCGATGCCCTTGCCGGTGGGCAGGGCCACGTCGACGGCGTTGACGTCGATGCCCGCGATGCCGGCGGGGGGCACGGCGTTGACGTCCGAGGCCACCAGGAGGCGAGGCGCCGATTCGAGGTCCTCGGCCGAAAGGATCGAGACGCCGGCCGGGCCGGCCGAGAGGATGACGTCGGCGTCCCGGATGGCGGCGCGGCGCGCCTCCGCGTTCGAACCGTCGACGGCGCCGACGTCGATGCCGAAGCGCCACTTCATGGTGAAGGCGATCTTGCTCACCCGCTCCTCGCCGTCGTGGCCGACGATGACGGTCTTGGCGCCTTCGAGCGCGCCGATCACCGCCGCCACGTAGGCGACGACGCCGGCGCCCCCGAAGATCACGATGCGCTTGTCCTTGAGGTCGGTGTCGAACTTCGCCTTCAGCGCGCGGGTCACCTCGGCGACCATGGCCGCACCCGTGGTGAAGGAGCCGGCGGGATCGGCGATGATGTGGTTGGCGAAGGGCGGCACCAGGGCCTTCCTGGCCCGGTCCACCATGTCGAGGGCGTCCTCGGCGTTCTTGCCGCCGATGAAGATGCCGGTGCGGATCCCGTCCTGGGGGGAGCGCGAAAAGATCGAATCCTGCACCAGGGAGGTCACGTCGGGCAGCGTCACGTCGGTGTAGGTGGCGATGGTCTCGAAGCCGGCATCGATGGCCATGTTCACGTCGAACGGGCTCATGTGCTTGAGCGGGGTCAGCATGTGCAGGATCGAGCGGGCCATCGTCGGTTTCCTCGGATCTGGCGTGTCGGATCAGGCGTATCGGCGCCGGCGTACGTTCGGTGCGTTGAAGGACGGCGGGCCGACGAGGTCAAGCGCGGCCGGGGCGGCGACCCTGCCACGCCCTCTCTTAAGGTGCCGTGACCGTCACGTGACCGCGCAGACGTCAGGCCGAGGGGATTTCAGGCCGAGGAGACGTCAGGCCGAGGAGACGTCGGCACCGGTGTTGCGGCCCCGCGCGACGAGGAAGCGCAAAGGTCCGGGCCGCTGCAGGCTCGCCACCAGGGCCCGCGCCTCGGCTTCGGAGGCCACGAGCGCGAAGCCGGTGGGCCCCCACGAGCTCTGGCCGTAACCGGCCACCCCCTGCGCCGCGATGGCGGCGAGCACCTCGGCGACGCGGGGGCTGGCGAACCGCCCGCCCTGGTGGGGTGCGAAGTGGTCGCCGACGAGGCGCTGGATGGTGCTGATGCCGGCCCCGAAGCCCTGCGGCTCCGCGGTGGCGAGCGCGGGCAGGATCTGCATCAGCACGATGCGGCAGATCTCGGCGGCCTCGCCTTCGGGGAACCGCGGCAGGTCGCGGAAAGCCTCGACCTCGCGGCTGCCGTGGACGCCGGTCATCGCCTCGTCGAGGATGAGGACCACCCGCCAGGCGTCCGGATAGGGCAGCCGCGCGATCACGGGGGGTGGGGCGCCGCCGGCATCGCGGCCGCCGTCGACGATGAGCCCCCCTTGCGTGAAGGCGGCGAGCCCGACCCCGGAGCGGTTGCCCCGATCGAGGACGTCGGCGAAGTCGGCGGGTGCGAAGGGCCGTCCGTGCAGGGCGGCCAGGGCCGCCGCCACGGCGAGCGCGAGCTGCGTGCCCGAGCCGAACCCGGCATGCGCCGGAATCGCCGACTCGATCCGGATCGCCACGTCGGGGGGCAGGTCGAGGTGCTTGGCCGCCGCCAGGACGTAGCCGCGGACCCGCTCGACCTCCGGTCCGGTGACGATCGTGCCGGGGGCGCGTTCGGCGGTGAGGGCGACCGCCGGCGTGTCGAGGGCGAGCCCGATGCTGCCGAAACGCCGGCCGAGGCCGCCGTGCAGGTCGAGGAACCCGAAATGCAGGCGGGCCGGGGCGCGGACCGCGACGCGGGCCGGCAACGCTTCGGGGGTCTCCATCACTTCGGGGGTCTCCACCACGACGATCCCCTCGATCCTCTTCGACGGCGCGGCCGACGACGCCGCGCGGGCTTCTCCCACGGCGGCGGGAGGCCTCGCAAGCCGCGTCGCACGAAACCTGGTCGACCACGGACGGTGCCGGAGAAATCGCGCCCCGGGACTTGCTTGCGGCGTTGCGCGAATGCAAACGTCCCCGCCGGGCCCCCTCGGGAGCCCGCACGACGTGACCGGCCGGACCCGAGTAGACGGCATCCGATCGACGGAGACGGCGTCCGATCGAAGCCGGGCACAACGGCCGGCAGCGCGACAGCGGCGCGCGTTTCCCGAAGGTGAGGACCATGGCAGCCTGGGTTAAGGGTGGCGCGACCGACGCCGACGCGGCGATCAAGGCCGCCGCCGATCTGCTGGCCGGCGCCCGGACACCCGTCTTCGCCGGCCTCAACGCCGACGTCGCGGCCCTCCGCGCGGCCTACGGCCTGGCCGGGGTCATCGGCGCCTCCCTCGATTCCGTCGCCGCCCCCGCCCTCTACGCCGAACTCGGCGTCCTCAGCCGGGCCGGCGCCATGCTCACCACCGCCGCCGAGGCGGTCGGGCGCGCCGATGTCGTGCTGGTGATCGGCAGCGCGCCGTGGGACCGTCCCATCGTCGCCGAGATCGCCGCGGCCGCACCCCGGCGCGGCCGCGCCGCCGGCTCCGAACGCACCCTTCTTTCGCTCGGGAGCCCGAGCAACGGCGCCACCCGCCACGTCTCCTACCCCGTCGAGGACGGCGGCCTCGCGGTCTCGATCGCGCACCTGCGGGCCTTCGCCAAGGGCAACCTGTCCGGCGAGGCCGCCTATGCCGACCTCGCCCGTCGCCTCGCCGCCGCCCGGTTCGGGGTGGTGCTCTACGAGCCCGCAGAGGTGGGCGAACTCGGCGTCGAGATGCTGCAGGGCCTCGTCAAGGACCTCAACGAGACCACGCGCTTCTTCGCCCTGCCCATCGCCGACCCCTTCCAGGGTCGCGCCCTGGTGCAGCTTTCGGCCTGGACCACCGGACAGGCCCCGCGCACCGGCTTCGGCCGATCCCTGCCCGAGCACGACCCCTGGCGCTTCGACAGCGAGCGCCAGGTCCGCGCGGGCGAGGCCGATGCCGTCGTGTGGCTCGCCACCCTGCCCGCCCCGCGGCCGGATTGGCTCGGCTCGGTGCCCTCGGTCGCCATCGTCGGCGAGGGCGGCACCGACGCCACCGGCGACGCCGCCGAGGTCGTGATCGCCGTGGGCGTCCCGGGCGAGAGCGCGGGCGGCACGCTCTGGGACGAGCGCCGGGGCACGCTGGGCTATCGCGCCGCCGCCGGGCAGCCCGCCGCGCTGACCGCCGCAGCGGTCCTCGACGCGATCCGCGCGCACCTCACTGTGAAGGACCTTGCCGCATGCTGACGCTGATCAGGGGTGGACGGGTCGTCGATCCCACCGCCGGCCGCGACGCCGTCGGCGACGTCTGGATCGAGGACGGCCGCATCGTGGCGCCCTCGCAGCGCGCCCCCGACAGCACCGTCGACGCCACCGGCTGCGTCGTGATGGCCGGCGGCGTCGAGGTGCATTCGCACATCGCCGGCGGCAACGTGAACATGTCGCGCCTGCTCCTGCCCGACCTCTATGCCAGCGAGGCGGCGCCCGAGGGCCATCCCTTCGCCCATGCCGGCGGCTCCGCCGCCTGGATCGGCGCCAACTACGCCCGGATGGGCTACACCACGGCGGTGGAGCCGGCGATGCCGCCCGCCAACGCGCTCTCGACCCAGCTCGAACTCGCCGACATCCCGCTCCTCGACCGCGGCGCGCTCGCCGTGTTGGGGAACGACGACCAGCTCCTCGAGCTCCTGCGCCAGCGCGAGGGCGCCAACGCGGTGCGCGACCTCGTGGCCCTCAACGTCGCCACCTCGCGGGCGCTGGGCGTCAAGTGCATCAATGCCGGCGGCGCCTCGGCCTTCAAGGACGGCGTGCTCAAGCTCAGCCTCGACGACGAGATCCCGGTCTACGGCCTCTCGACGCGCAAGATCATGACGGCGCTCCTCGACGCCGTCGAGGAGATCGGGGTGCCCCACCCCCTCCACGTCCATTGCAACAACCTCGGCATCCCCGGCGCCGACGATTCGTTCGTCGCGACGATGGAGGCGGCGGAAGGCCGGCGCATCCACTTCGCCCATGCCCAGTTCTACGCCTATGCCGTCTCCGACCCGTCCGACCCCTCCGTGGGCGGGTTCCGTTCGGCGGCGGCCCGGATCGCGGAGGCGATGGAGAAGCATCCCAACGCCACCTACGACGTCGGCCAGGTCGCCTTCGGCCAGACCGTGACGATCTCGCTGGACATCCTGCGCCAGTTCGCCGGGCGCAAGGGCGCCAACCCGAAGAAGTGGATCCTCACCGCGGGCGATGCCGAGGGCGGCGGCGTGGTGCCGTTCCTCTACAAGCCGCGCGGCGCGGTCAGCTCCCTGCAATGGGCGATCGGCCTCGAGCTGATGCTGCTCTCGGGCGACCCCGAGCGCACCATCCTCACCACCGACCACCCCAACGGCGGCCCCTTCACCGAATACCCGCGCATCATCCACTGGCTGATGGACAAGGAGGCCCGCGACCGCGAGATCGCGAGCCTGCATGCGGTGATCGGCGAGCGCTCCGGCCTCGGCGCCATCGAGCGCGAATATACCCTGTCCGAGATCGCGCAGCTCACCCGCTCCGGGCCGGCCAAGCTGCTGGGCCTCACCGACCGCGGCCACCTGCGCGAGGGCGCCCGCGCCGATGTCGCGGTCTACCGCGACGACCGCGACCGCACCGCCATGTTCGCCCGGGCGAAACTGGTGTTCAAGGACGGCCAGGTCGTCGTCGAGGACGGCGAGGTGGTGTCCTGGCGCTCGGGCCACACCCTCGCACTGTCGGTGGAATCCGATCGTGCGATGGAGAAGCGCACCGACGCCTACCTGGTCGACCGCTTCGGCGCCGGCCTCGACAGTTTCGCCGTGCCCGACGAGGCGTTCTCCACGCCCGACGCCTTCGAGGACGTGGCATGCCTGGCGTGATCGCGAGGGTTCGTTGCGTCCCGCACGGGACCGTCCGGGCCAGTGGGACGACACGTGGCGTCAAGAACCGGTGACCGAGATGTCTGACTTCACCCTCAACGGCATCACCGTCGTCGACACCTTTGCCGAGGCGTTCGACGTCGCCGGGACGGCGCTGATCATCACCAACGACACCGCCAAATGGGCGATGATCGCGGCCGTCACGATGACCGGGTTCGCCACCTCCGTCATCGGCTGCGGCGCCGAGGCCGGGATCGATTGCGAACTGTCGCCGGACGAGACGCCGGACGGGCGCCCCGGCGTGCGCGTGCTGCTGTTCGGCTTCGAGCCCAACGGCCTCAAGGACCAGCTCCTCAAGCGCGTCGGCCAGTGCATCCTCACCTGCCCCGGCACCGCCTGCTATGCCGGCGTCGAGGGCCCCCACAAGATCAAGCTCGGGGGCGCCATCCGCTACTTCGGCGACGGCTTCGCCGTGGCCAAGCGCCTGCCCGACCCCGCCACGGGCAAGGCCCGGCGCTACTGGCGCATCCCGGTGATGGACGGCGAGTTCCTGTGCGAGGACTTCGTGCGCGCGGTGGACGGTGCCGTGGGCGGCGGCAACCTGCTGTTCCTCGGGCGCACCCACGCCGGGACGCTGAAGGTGGCCGAGATCGCCGTGGACGCCGCCCGCGCGGTGTCCGACGTCATCCTGCCCTTCCCCGGCGGTATCGTCCGCTCGGGCTCGAAGGTGGGGGCGCGCACCAAGGGCATGATGGCCTCCACCAACGACGCCTATTGCCCGACGCTCAAGGGCAGGGCCGGCTCTGAGCTGGCGGCCGAGGTCGGCGTGGTGCTGGAGATCGTCATCGACGGCCTGACCTCGCGTTCGGTGGCCGAATCCATGCGCGCGGCCCTGCATGCCTCCACCGAGGCCGGGGCTGCCCACGGCCTCGTGGCGGTGACGGCGGGCAACTACGGCGGCAATCTCGGCCGCCACCATTACCACCTCAAGGATCTCCTCTCGAAGGAGCCGGCGGCCGAGGCGACAGCGTCATGAGCACCCTCACCCTGCGCCAGGAGCCGCCCGAGCGGCTCGACCTCCTCCCCGTCACCCCGCTCTCGCTGTCCGGCCTGTCCGAGGCCGAGGCGGCGCGCCTGCCCGTCGGCACCAGCCGGCGCGGGCTGACGCTGGGCGATTGCTTCTCCCTGTCGCTCGACGGCTCCGACACGCTCACCATCGAGGGCGGATCCGCGCGCCTCGACGGCGTCGGCGGCTCCCTGAGCGGCGGCGTCATCCGGGTCGTCGGCGACGTCGGCCAGCGGCTGGGTGCCGGCATGAGCGGGGGGACGCTCACCGTCACCGGCTCGGCCGGACCCTTCGCCGGAGCGGGCGCCACCGGCGGCACCATCACGATCGAGGGGGATGCCGGCGACCATGCCGGCGGGGCGGTCTATGCCGCCAAGGCCGGCCTCGACGGCGCCACCCTGGTGATCCGGGGCCGGGCCGGCGACCACCTCGGCGACCGCATGCGCCGCGGCCTGCTCCTCGTGGGCCAGGCCGGCGCCTATGCCGGCGCCCGCATGATCGCCGGTACCATCGCCGCGCAGAGCGTCGGCGACCATCCCGGCTACGGCATGCGCCGGGGCACGATCCTCACCGGCGGCCACGGCGCCCTGTCCCCGAGCTTCGTCGCCACCGGCACCCACGACCTGGTGTTCCTGCGCCTCCTGGCCCGCTCCCTGCGCACGATCAGCGCCACCCATGCCGACCTCGCCGCCGGGGCGCTCACGCGCTACTCGGGCGACCTCGCGACCCTGGGCAAGGGGGAATTGTGGGTGGCGGCGGGCTGAGGGGCCTCTATGACATCATCCTGACGGTCCTCGTCGAGGCGCGGGTTCCCTCTCCTGGAAGGAGAGGGTCAGGGTGAGGTGAGAGGTTTGTCCGGAGAGGTCGCACACCTCACCCCAACCCTCTCCTTCCAGGAGAGGGAGCACCGGCGTGCCGCCCGCGATCGATCAAACCGCTCCAGGCTGCGCGATGGCCATGAGGATCGTTTCTCGCACGCCGTCGAGGTTGTCGTAGACATCTGCGTTGGTCACGCGCAGCACATGAAACCCGCAGGTTTCGAGCACCAGCGTCCGCAGTCTATCCCTCTCTCGTTCGTCGGCCGTTCCATGTGTTGCCCCGTCCACTTCGATGACGAGTTTGGCGTCGTGGCAGACGAAATCGACGATGAACCGGTCGATCGGAGATTGGCGGCGGAATTTCCAGCCGTTCAACCGACGGCCTCGGAGAGCCTGCCAGAGCTTGGATTCCGCCCACGCCGGCTCCGCCCGTAAACGCGCTGCTCTATTCCCGGTTTTCGTCTCGGCTGTCATCGGGAGCGCGAAGCCTGCAATATCCGGAGCACCTATCGCATCGTCGATCCTGAGGCGACGTGGCGCAGACTTTGCCGACGACGGGTCTTGCCTTGGCGATCTGGTTCCGTGACGTTTGATGAACCGGACCAGCGACTGCATCCGGTGCCGTTTCACCGTCAGGCGAGCCCGGACCGATGCTCCTCCTTCTCTCCGTCTGCCTCATCGCGCAGCCCGATCAATGCCGCGAAGATCGCATCAGCATGTCGTTCGAGGCGCGCAGCCCCTTCGTCTGCCTGCGCCACGCCCAGAGCACGCTGGCCACCTGGCAGGCCGAGCATCCCGAATGGCATGTGGCCCGCTGGCGCTGTGCCGTGCGCGGGAGCTTGCCCAAGGACCTCTAGGCGGTTCATCTGCCCCTCGAGCGGCGGTCCGGTCGGGCGTCGCGGGCGGGTATGGACGGTGTGAGACGATGCGGTCCCTGAAAGTCCGGTTCGCGCTTCTCCTCGGCGCGACGGCGGTCCTCGTCGTCCTCGCCGCCCTCGGGGTCCTCGCCGCCATCGGCGCCGCCGAGCGCGCCATCGACCGGACCCTGGCCGCGCAGGGGCGCCTCGAACTGCTGGTCGAACTCTCCGGACGGATGACGCAGTACGGGCTGGCCGCCCTCGAGGCCGTGAGCAACCCCGACGCCCAGCCTGAGGGGCTGGCCCTGGCCCGCACCGCCGTCGACAAGGCCCTGACCGCGGTGGACGATTCCCTCGGGCGCACCATCGTGGCCAGCAACGATCCCCTCGACCGCACCCTCTACGCCGCCCGCACCCGCCCGATGGCGCAACTGCGCTCGGCGCGGGTGGTGCTCGACCGGCAGGTCACCCAGGTGCTGCGCAAGTCCGAGGACGAACAGCGCAAGGCGGCGATCCGCGGCGCCCTCAACGGGTTCGGCGCCATGACAGGCCAGCCGCTGTCGTTCCTGATCGAGGTCGAGCGCCGCTCGATGATCGCCGGATCGGACGAGGCCCGCGACCTGTCGGGCCGGCTGCGGATCGCCGCCTTCGCGGCGGCCGTCTTCGCCCTCGCGGTGGTGCTGGTGCTCTACCGCGGCGTCACCCGCCCGACCCTGGCGCGGATCGAGGCGATCCGCCGGGCCGCCGGTGCCGTCGGCCGCGGCGAACTCGACACCCGTCTTTCGGTGGCCACCCGCGACGAACTCGGGTTGCTCGTCGCCAACTTCAACCGCATGGCCGCGCGCCTCGCCCGGCGCGAGGGCCGGCTGGCGGCGGACAGGGCCGCCCTTGAGGATACGGTGGCCGCCCGCACCCTGGACCTGCGCGCGGCCAACGAGCGCCTGGAGGCGGTGGACCGCTCGCGGCGCCGGTTCTTCGCCGACGTCAGCCACGAGTTGCGCACGCCGCTCACGGTCATCCTCGGCGAATGCGACATCGCCGCCCGTTCGTCCGGGCGCAACCTCGACCCCACCCCGGTCTTCTCCACCATCCGCAAGCGGGCGTTGCGCCTGCAGCGGCGGGTGGAGGACCTGCTGCGGGTCGCCCGCTCGGAATCCGGCCAGATCGAACTCGACCGCCGGCCCACGGACGCGGCCGCCATCCTCACCGATGCCGTCGACAGCATGGCCTCTGAGGCGGTCCGCCGGCGCGTGGCGCTGCGCCTCGAGACGCACGGGCACGAGGCCCGGGTGCTGGCCGACCGCGAGTGGCTGCGCCAGGTCGTCGAGAGCCTGGTGGACAACGCCATGCGCCACGCCCTCGGCCTGACCCGGGTCGTGGTCGCCCTGGAGGTCGGCGAGGCCGTGGCCACCCTCACGGTGAGCGACGACGGCCCCGGCTTCCCCGAGGCGGCCGAGGGGCTGTTCGAGCGGTTCCAGCGCGGCCCGCGCTCGGTGGAAAGCGGCTTCGGGATCGGTTTGGCCCTGGCGCGCTGGGTGATCGAACGCCATGATGGCGCGATCCGCATCGGGACGGCCGAGGGGGGCGGCGCCCGCGTGGCGCTCGACATCCCCCTCCTGGACGCCGATCCGGGCCACCCGATCGAGCTGACGCAGAAGGAGGGCGTGGCATGACGCGCATACTCATCGTGGAGGATGACGGCGACATCCGCGGCATGCTCGCCCGCGGCCTGGAGGCGGAGGGGTTCTCGGTGGGCGTCGCCGGCCGGGTCGACGACGCCCTGGCCGCCGCCCGCGACGACGCCCCGGAGGCCATCGTCCTCGATATCAACCTGCCGGACGGCTCGGGCCACGACGTCTGCCGCTCCCTGCGCGAGGGCGGCTATCCCGGCCCGATCCTGTTCCTGTCGGCCCGCGACGAGGTCCGCGACCGCGCCGAGGGCTTGGCGCTCGGCGCCGACGACTACATCGTCAAGCCGTTCGTGTTCGACGAGCTCCTGGCCCGCCTGCAGACCCACTTGCTACGGCGCAAGGCGTCGGAGCAGCCGCGCACCGTCATCACCGCCGGCCGGCTGATCCTCGACCTGACCATCCGCCAGGTCGCCTTCTCCGACGCCACCGCCCGGCTCACACCCCGCGAGGCCGAGGTGCTGGCCCTCCTGATGGACAGCGCCAACCAGCCGGTCTCGCGCGGCGACATCTTCGACAAGCTCTGGGCCGGCCAGGGCGGGCTCTCGCTCAACGTGGTCGACGTCTACGTCGGCTACCTGCGCACCAAGCTCTCGGACTTCGTGCGGCTCGGCGGCCCGGTGATCGTCACGGTGCGCGGACGCGGGTTCATGCTCGACCTGAAGGGGCAGGATTTTCGCCATTAGGCCCGCCGCGATCGGGCGACGGTGGTATCCGCGACCGCGGCTGCCGCGGGCGCACGGCGATCCCGCCGCCTGACCATCGCCGGGGGCGCGGCGTCGCGCCGCCCTGTCGCGAGGCTGCAGGATATGAGAACTTTCTAATGGCGCAGCGGGACGATTCGGCAATTTTGCGCTTGAAGATTCGGCGTAAAACGACGATACAGCTCCCGCGACAGAAATGACTGCGCCGTCAGTATCTTACGATCTTCTTAGTCGTCGATCCGGACACTGGCGACCCTTAAGAAACTGTATTGGAGAAACACCATGACCTGGGCTGCCCCCATCGTTTCCGAGATCTGCGTCGGCATGGAAGTCACGAGCTACGAGTCGGCCGAGATCGACACCTTCAACTGAGACCTTGTAACCAAGGTCGTGTGGAACCAGAGGATTGAAGGATAGCATCGGTTCGCCATGCATGTCGTGATCCTCGGTTCCGCCGCGGGCGGCGGCCTTCCCCAGTGGAACTGCCGCTGCCCCATCTGTTCCCTCGCCCGCACGGAGTCGGGGCGGGTCAAGCCCCGCACCCAGTCGAGCATCGCCGTCTCTCCCGATGGAGAACGCTGGCTCCTGGTGAACGCTTCGCCGGACATCCGGCAACAGATCTCCGATACCTCCGTGCTGCATCCGCGTGAGGGCCTGCGCCACTCGCCGATCCATGCCGTGCTCCTGACCAACGGCGACGTCGACCATGTCGCCGGCCTTCTCACCCTGCGCGAGGGCCAGCCCTTCACCCTCTACGGCACCGCCGGCATCCTCGATTCGGTGAACGGCAACCGGGTCTTCGACGTGATGGCGGCGGACGTGGTGCGCCGCGAGCCGATCCGTCTCGACTACGCCTTCGAGCCGGTCCCCGGCCTCACCGTCACCCTCTTCGCGGTGCCCGGCAAGGTGCCCCTGTGGCTCGAGGACGAGAGCATGGAGATCGGCGCCGAGACAGAGACCACGGTGGGCGCGATGATCGAGTCCGGCCCCAAGCGCCTCGCCTACATCCCGGGCTGCGCTCGCGTCACCGACGACCTCAAGGCGCGGATCGCGGGGGTCGACGCGCTCCTCTTCGACGGCACCGTCCTCCACGACGACGACATGATCCGGGCCGGGGTCGGCACCAAGACCGGCTGGCGCATGGGCCATGTGCCGATGACCGGTCCGGGCGGCTCGATCGAGGCCCTGGCCGACACGGACATCGGCCGGCGCATCTTCGTCCATATCAACAACACCAACCCGGTGCTGGTCGAGGATTCGGTCGAGCGCGACCGCGTCGAGAGCCGGAATTGGACCGTGGCCCATGACGGATTGAGCCTGACGCTCTAGGTCATGTGCGAGGTGCCCGCGTTCCTTCCGCCCAAGGGCGGAGTGACGCGTGCCCGGTGACGGACCTGGAAATTTAGTTCTCCGGTTCTTATAGGATGCGCAATATAATAGCGCGATCGGCACCCTCGACGGTGTCGCCCACGAACCATTCGGAAACGCCTCGAACGGACGAACGCCATGACCGCGCCCTTCCCGACTCCCAAGACCGAAGATGCCCAGCGCCTGCTCGGCCCCGACGAGATCGAGGCGGCCCTGCGCGACATCGGCGCCCGCCGCTACCACAACCTGCATCCGTTCCACCGCCTGCTGCACGACGGCAAGCTGAACAAGGATCAGGTCCGGGCCTGGGCGCTCAACCGCTACTACTACCAGGCGATGATCCCGGTGAAGGACGCCGCCGTTCTCGCCCGCATGGAGGATGCCTCCCTGCGCCGGGTCTGGCGCCAGCGCATCGTCGACCACGACGGCGACGCGCCCGGCGACGGCGGCATCGAGCGCTGGCTCAAGCTGGCGGAAGGGGTGGGCTTCGAACGCGCCTACGTTGAGTCGACGCAGGGCATCCTGTCGGCGACCCGCTTCTCGGTGGACGCCTACGTCCACTTCGTGAAGGAGCGTTCGCTCCTCGAGGCCATCGCCTCGTCGCTCACCGAGATGTTCTCGCCGACCATCATCTCCGAGCGCGTCGCGGGGATGCTCAAGAACTACGACTTCATCACCAAGGACACCCTGGCCTATTTCGACAAGCGCCTCACCCAGGCGCCGCGCGATGCGGAATTCGCCATCGACTACGTCAAGCAGCACGCCACCACGCCGGAGCTGCAGCGCAAGGCCATGGCGGCACTCACCTTCAAGTGCAACGTGCTGTGGACGCAGCTCGACGCCCTGTATTTCGCCTATGTCGCGCCGGGCATGATCCCGCCCGACGCCTGGACCCCCGGCACCGGGCTCGTGCCCGAGGTGACGCAGGCCGCCGGCACCGGGACGATCGGCGCCACCGACGTGCCGCGCCTGCCCCGCGGCGTGCGCCTGCGCCACGACGAGGTTCGCGGCCAGCACGTGCTGCTGGCGCCCGAGCGCACCTTCGACCTCGACGGCAACGCCGTCGCCGTGCTCTCCCTCGTGGACGGCAGGCGCACGGTGCGCGACATCGCGGGCGTGCTCGCCGAGACATACGCGGCCGATCGCGCGGTGATCGAGGTCGACGTCCTGGCGATGCTCAACGACCTGGCCACGAAACGGGTGCTCGAGCGATGAACGCCGTCACGCCGACCGGTCCCGTGTTGCCGGCCCCGGTCGGGCTGCTGGCGGAGCTGACGCATCGCTGCCCCCTGCGCTGTCCGTATTGCTCGAACCCACTCGAACTCGACCGGCGCTCGGGCGAGCTCGACACGGCCACCTGGCAGCGGGTGCTCACCGAGGCGGCGGGGCTCGGCGTGCTGCACGTCCACCTCTCGGGCGGCGAACCCACCGCGCGCAACGACATCGTCGAGATCACCGAGACCTGCGCCAAGCTCGGCCTCTACTCCAACCTGATCACCTCGGGCGTCGGCGGCGCGCTCGCCAAGCTCGACGCGCTCTACGACGTCGGCCTCGACCACGTTCAGCTGTCGGTGCAGGGCGTCGATGCCGCCAATGCCGAGAAGATCGGCGGCCTCAAGAACGCGCAGCCCCAGAAACTCGCCTTCGCCGAGCGGGTGACGCAGCTCGGCCTGCCGCTGACGCTCAACAGCGTGATTCACCGCGGCAATATCCACGAGGTCGAGGGCTTCATCGACCTCGCGGTGAAGCTCGGCGCCAAGCGCCTGGAGGTGGCCCACACCCAGTATTACGGCTGGGCCTACGTCAACCGGCCCGCTCTGATGCCGGACAAGGCCCAGGTCGACCGGTCGATCCGGATCGTCGAGGCGGCGCGTGAGCGGCTCAAGGGCCAGCTCGTCATCGACCTCGTGGTGCCGGACTATTATGCGAAATACCCCAAGGCCTGCGCCGGCGGCTGGGGCCGCAAGCTGATGAACGTCACCCCGGCCGGCAAGGTGCTGCCCTGCCACGCCGCCGAGACCATCAAGCAACTGGAGTTCTGGTACGTCACCGATCATTCGCTCGGCGACATCTGGGCGAACTCCCCGGCCTTCACCGCCTACCGCGGCACCGACTGGATGCAGGAGCCCTGCCGCTCCTGCGACCGGCGCGAGAAGGACTGGGGCGGTTGCCGCTGCCAGGCCCTGGCGCTGGCCGGCGACGCCGCCGCCACCGACCCGGCCTGCTCGCTCTCGCCCCTCCACGCCAAGGTCCGCGAACTCGCCACCGAGGAAGCGGCCGAGACCCCGCCCGACTACGTGTATCGCACCATCGGCAGTAACGCGGACCGCGCGGTCCGTTCGCCGCTGACGGAGGAAGCCCCCCAGTGAAGATTTTCGGACTGGCCGCGCTGATCGCGGTCCTGACATCGTCCGCTCTGGCGCAGACCGCCCCGCCCACCGAGGCCCCGCCCGTGGAGGCGGCCAAGCCGGACGCCGCCAAAGCGGATGTGCCCAACGCCTCCGACGTGCTGTTCGAACAGCCGCAGATGAAGAACGTCGCCCCCGGCACCACGCTCACCTACGGCTACCTGCGCCGCAGCGGCATCGAGAAGGCCCCGTTCGGCCCTCCCCTCGACGATCGCATCAAGCTGATGGTCGACCCGGGCGCCAACCCCGACACCCGCACCATCCGGGTCGAGATGTTCTCGGGCGCCAACCGCTTCCCTGCCGGCCCTTTCACCGACATGCCCGGCAATCCGGTGATGACGCTGTTCCTGGAGCATCACCTCAAGGATCTCGCCCGCGTCCTGATGGCCAACCCGCGCTACATCAAGAACGCCATCCGCAAGTCCCTGCGCGAGAACGCCACGGTGACGCCGGTCAAGGCGACCTTCAAGGGTCGGACGGTGGATGCCTGGCGCATCGAGACCCGGCCCTTCGTCGAGGACAGGATGAAGGATCGCATGCGCGGATTCGACAACCTGACCTACGTCTTCGTCACATCCGAGGCCGTTCCCGGCGAGCTGCTCTCCATCGAGGCGCAGTCCAAGAACCCGGAGGGCGGAGAACTCCTCGAGGAGAAGCTGAGCTATGATCAGAACGCTGGTTGAACGCGCCGCGGGCGCCCTCGTCGGTTTCGCCATGCTCGCCGGACCGGCGCTGGCCGTGGACGGCGAGAACGACTACCCCACCGAGGCGCGGGCCGATTACATCTTCGGCTGCATGGCGGCCAACGGCCAGTCGCGCGAGGCGCTGTCGCGCTGCTCGTGCTCGCTGGACGCCCTCGCCTCGATCCTGCCGTACGACAAATACGTGCAGGCGAGCACCGTGCTCTCGATGCGCCAGGGTATCGGCGCGCGCACGGCCCAGTTCAAGACCACCAAGGTGTTCGACGACCAGGTCGCCGACCTTCGGCGTGCCCAGGCCGAGGCCGAGATCCGCTGCTATCGCGGCAGCACCTGAGGGCCGGGCGTCGGTCCGTCCGCGAGCGCGGACCGGGCCCAGCGCCCTCGCGTTTTCGCCTTGCATGAGCGCCGTTTCGCGGGGATGACACGGGGGCGGTCCGGGTCTGCCGGGCATGCCCCCTTCCCGAGTGACGAGACGCCGTGCCGACAGCTCCAACGCCCCTCGCCGCGCTGCTTCCGGACCTCGGGCGCCGCACCCTGGTCATGGGCATCCTCAACGTCACGCCCGATTCCTTCTCCGACGGCGGTCGCTTCCAGGCCCTCGACGCGGCCCGGGACCAGGCCGGGACCCTGGTGACCGAGGGCGCCGCCCTCGTCGACATCGGCGGCGAGTCGACCCGCCCCGGACATGTCCCGGTGACCGCGGAGGAGGAGCAGGCGCGCGTCCTGCCGGTGATCCGCGCCCTCGCCCCGCATCTCGGCGTGCCGATCTCCATCGATACCTACAAGGCCTCCACCGCCCGCCTCGCCCTGGAGGCGGGAGCCACCATCGTCAACGACGTCTGGGGCCTGCAACGCGAGCCCGACATCGCCACCGTGGCCGCCGCCCACGGGGCGCCGGTGATGGTGATGCACAACCGCGAGGCCATCGATCCGGGGATCGACATCGTCGCCGACATGCTGGCCTTTTTCGAACGCTCCCTGGCGATCGCCCGGCGTGCCGGCATCCATGACCGCGACATCGTCCTCGATCCGGGCATCGGCTTCGGCAAGAGCTGGGCACAGCATCTCGAGGCCCTGCGGCGCCTCCCCGAGATCCGGGCTCTCGGCTTTCCCGTGCTCGTGGGCGTCTCGCGAAAGTCGCTGCTCGGGCGGCTGCAGGAGGGCGAGACCCGGCCGGCCGACCGGCTGTCGGGATCCATCGCCGCGCATGTCCTCTCGGCCACCCTCGGCGCCGACATCGTGCGCGTCCACGACGTGCGCGCCCATGTCGATGCCCTGCGCGTCGTCGATGCGGTGATGCGTCCTCCGCTTGAGGCGGCATCGGCATGACCGACCACATCCTCGTCGAGCGCATCGCCGTCTTCGCCTATCACGGCCTGCTGGCCGAGGAGGCGCGCATCGGGCAGCGCTTCTACATCTCCCTCGATTGCACCCTCGATCTCGGCCCGGCCGGACGCTCCGACGCGGTCGCCGCCACGGTCAGCTACGCCGATCTCACCGCCGTCGTCGTCCGGATCGCCACGGAGCGGCGCTTCGACCTGATCGAGGCCCTGGCCGAGGCCATCGCCACCGCCCTCCTCGACGGGTTCCCCCTCCTCGACGGCGTGACGGTGCGGGTGGACAAGCCGAGCGCGCCGGTGCCGGCGGTGATCGACGGGGTCTCGGTCGTGATCGCGCGGCAGCGGCGCTCCGCGGTGTCGGCATGACGGCCGCCTATCTTGGCCTCGGCAGCAACATCGGCGACAAGGCGGCGATCCTGGCCGAAGCGGTGGCGCGACTGGCGGTGACGCCCGGCATCCGCATCACGGCGCGGTCGAGCGACTATCGCACGCCGCCCTGGGGCGACACCGAGCAGGACTGGTTCCTGAATGCCGCCGTGGCCGTCGACACGACCCTGAGCCCGCATGCCCTGCTCGAAGCGGGGCTGGCCATCGAGACCGCCCTCGGCCGGGTTCGCGAACGCCGATGGGGGCCACGGGTCATCGACATCGACGTCCTCTTCTACGACGGCGCCGACATCGCCGACGAGCGGCTGGTGCTGCCGCACCGGTTCGTGCGCGAACGCGCCTTCGTCCTCGTCCCCCTGGCCGAGATCGCGCCCGACCTCATGATCGGCCCGGTGACCGTGACGCAGGCCCTGTCGGCGCTCGACGCCACCGGGATCGAACGGATGGCGTGATACGGTTTCCGCTTGGATCAAGCGGGAACCGTATCACCGAGCCCGCGCGGCGCCTGAGCGAAGCCCATGTCCGCACCACAAAGTGATCAACCGGAAATGGCGTGACAGAAAAAAGGCCGGTTCGCGGAACCGGCCTTTCGTCGTCGCCGGCCGGACCGGGATTATTTCGAGGGTTCGAGAAGGGTGTTGCCTTCTTCCGCCAGGAGCGGAACCTCGAACTCCCGCAGCACCGCTTCGATATCGGCCCGGCGCTTGCGCAGGACCGCGTTGAGGCTGCGCTTCCAGTCGTTCTCCTCGAGGCGGACGCCCATGGCGATCCGGAAGCTCAGGGGCGGGCGGTCCGGCTCGTTGAGGAGCGGGACCACGTCCATCCCGACGCCGCTCTGCTTGGCGAGCCAGCCGGCGGCAGGCCCCCACAGGACGGCGGCATCGAGCTTCTTCTCCGCGAGGTCGGCCACGATCTCGGCGGACACCGTCTGGTGCTTGCGGCCGGGATCGAGCTGGTAGGGCGCGTAGGTCCGCATCTTCCCGATCAGCCCGATCTCGCCCATCCGCGAGACCGGCGGCGTTCCGGCGATCACGCCGATGCTCTTGTCCTTGAGCTTGGGGTCGTCGAGGCGCGTGACGCCGTCGTACTCCCCCCGGCGGGTGATCAGCGCATAGGCCGAACGGTAATAGGGGTTGGTGTTCTGCACGCCATCGGCGCCGGAGGTCGACCCGATGATGAGGTCGCACAGACCGGTGCCGAGGGTGTTGCGAACGAACCCCGGTCCCTGCGTCAGCCAGTAGTACCGGACCTTGACCTTGAGCTCGTCGCCGATGATGGCGGCGATCCTGTTCTCGAAACCGTTCTCGCGCCGGTCCGAGAACGGCATGTTGCCCGGATCCCCGCAGACGCGCAGCACGTCCGGCGTCACGAGGTCGGGGAGAGTCTGTGAACGGGCCGGAAGCGCCCCTGCCGTCACCAGCAGGAGCGCGATGGCGTTCCGGAGTGCCGGGCGCATCATCAGCCGCCCAGGCATTCCTTTTCGGCCGCACGGGCAGCCTCGGGCTTCTCTTCCTTGTCGCCCGGACGGATGCGCGGCATCGCGCCGGATGCACGGGCCTTCAGGTACACATAGAGGTCGTCGGCGTAGCACATGACGTTCTTGTTGTCGCCGAAAGCCGGCATCACGCTCTGGCCGCCCGCGCTCTCGTTCTTCTTGCCGCCCGCGATGATACCGACGAACTCCTCGTAGGACAGGCGCTTGAGCGAGTCCTTCAGGGCCGGCGCATAGGTCGAGCCCATGGCATCGGGGCCGTGGCAGACGTGGCATTCGGCATGGTAGCGGCGGTAGCCCGAGTAGGCGTACCAGTCGAACTTCTTGCCGTCGTTGGAGATGTGGTAGGTCGGGGCGCCGTCCTTGTCGATGTACTTACCGTCTTCGACCTTGACCGCCTGATACTTGTCGAGAAGCTTCGGGTCCTGCTCACCGGATTTGTCGTTCGGGTCGAGCTGGTTCGCCAGAGCCGCATCGGCGGGCTTCGCATCTTGAGCGTGGACCGACAGTGTCGCGACGGACGCGAGGGCGACAAAGGCCAGGACCGGACGGATTGCTGCTTTGCTCAGGTAGTGCAACGACGTTTCTCCCATCTTGTATATCACATCGGCCAACATGCCGGATGTCACGACCATTCTTGAGGTGATCTAATCATAAAGGTGCCGGCGCGGAAACCCGCGCCGGCACCCTGAGGTTCAACGTGTCGTGCGACCGATTAGTTCGGCAGGGCGAACACGGTGAGCTGACCACCGAGGTTGGTGTAGTTCGACAGAGCGGCGTAGCCACCCACCGCACCGAGGCCGGCGTTCGGATCGGTCAGACCGGCGGCGAGGCCGATGCCGGCCCATCCACCGACACCCGACAGGATGCCGACGAACTGCTTGCCCTTGTGCTGGTAGGTCATCACGTTGCCGATGATGCCCGACGGGGTCTTGAACTTGTAGAGTTCCTTGCCCGACTTGGCGTCGACGGCCTTCAGGTAGCCCTCGAGGGTACCGTAGAACACCACGTCACCGGCGGTGGCGAGAGCACCGGACCAGACCGAGAACTGCTCGGCGTTGGACCAGGCGATCTTGCCCTTCACGCCGTCCCAGGCGATGAAGTTGCCCATGCCGCCATGGCTGCCCGGAGCCGGGTACATGGCGAGCGTGGCACCGACGTAGGGCTGGCCCGGGGTGTAGGTCACCCGGAACGGCTCGTAGTCCATGCAGACGTGGTTGGTGGGGACGTAGAACAGGTTGGTCTTGGGCGAGAACGCAGCAGGCTGCTGGTCCTTGGTGCCGAGAGCGGCGGGGCAGATACCCTTGGAGTTGGTATCTTCACCGTTCTGCTCGGTGGAGTACTTGGCCTGGACGAGCGGACGACCGTAGGTCTTCGAGCTCTTGTCCATGTCGACCTTGGAGGCCCAGTTCACGACCGGATCGAACTTCTCGGCGACGAGGAGCTCGCCGGTGGCGCGATCGAGGGTGTAGCCGAAGCCGTTACGGTCGAAGTGCGTCAGCAGCGGACGGTCCTTACCATCGACCTTCTGGTCGGTGAGGATCATCTCGTTGATGCCGTCGTAGTCCCACTCGTCGTGAGGGGTCATCTGGTAGACCCACTTGGTCATACCGGTGTCGACGTCACGGGCGAAAACGGTCATCGACCACTTGTTGTCGCCGGGACGCTGCTTGGGGTTCCAGGTCGAGGGGTTGCCCGAGCCGTAGTACATGGCGTTCAGCTTGGGGTCGTAGGAGAACCAGCCCCAGGTGCAGCCGCCGCCGGTCTTCCACTGGTCACCTTCCCAGGTGGTGATGGAGGAGTCCTTGCCGACCGGCTTGCCGAGGTGGGTGGTCTTGGTGGGGTCGATGATCAGCTGCTCGTCGGTGCCGACCGAGTAACCGCGCCACACCTTCTTGCCGCTCTTGGCGTCGTAGGCGGTGACGTGGCACTGCACGCCGAACTCGCCGCCGGAGATGCCGACGATGATCTTGTCCTTGACGGGCAGGACGGTGGCGGTGTTGGTCTCGCCCTTCTTGGGGTCGCCGTTGACGACGGACCAGTTCACCTTGCCGGACTTGGCGTCGAGCGAGACGACGGTGGTGTCGGCCTGGTGCAGGATGATGGCGCCGTCGGCGTAGGCCAGGCCACGGTTGACCGTGTCACAGCACATCACCGGGATGACGCTCGGGTCCTGCTTGGGCTCGTACTTCCAGAGGATCTTGCCGTCCTGATCGAGATCGAGGGCGTACACGATGTTCGGGAAGGGGGTGTGGACGTACATCACGTTGCCCACGACGAGGGGCGAGCCCTCGTGGCCGCGCAGCACGCCGGTCGAGAACGTCCAGGCCACCTGCAGGTTCTTGACGTTGCCGGCGTTGATCTGGTCGAGCTTCGAATAGCGGGTGTTGGCGTAGTCGACGGTCTGAAGGACCTGCTCGGCCGGGTTGGCCGTGCGCTTCAGGACGTCTTCGTTGGCGAAAGCCGGGGCCGAAGCCATCAGGCCGGCGCCGAGTGCGAGAAGATGGACCGCTCTCATGCATTCCTCCGACAAGTCTTTACAGCCGTCATCCGCTCGCATGAGCGGCATGTCCGGTGCGACCTGCTGTTTGCGACTGGGACTCGATCGCCTCGGTGGCTTCGCCAAACCCTTCCGGCAACGAACCTTTTCGCTGCCTTCCGTCTTTGCCGGCCGGACCCCGCTATCCCTTTGCGGCGCCCCTCAAAACCAAAGCTTGAATGAACTCTAAGAAAAAAACGGGCGGCGTCAACACGCTTCGCCAAAGCTCAGCGGTGCGGCCGGGACAGTGATGGTTGACGGTTTGTCTCGGCGGGCCCGGTCTTCGCCCCGCAAAATCGAATGGTGCAGCGCAAAAAGAAGACGAGGGTCGATAAAGCGATTTATAGCAACGACCCCTTTGTTCATGCGCTCCTTGCATGTCTCGCCGGTCTCCCTTTGCTCTCCATGCCGTTCGAGGGGCCGAAGGGCCCGTCGCGGTGCGTCTCGACAATCGTTTCGATACCCGCACGGCCGTGGACGGCAGTTGGATGCAACATGTTGCATGATGGCGGCAGTCAATGGGTGACGCGATTCAGGGCGCGCGATCGCGTCCGCGGTCTCGATTTCGCACGATCTGATCGTGTGTGCGCCTTCTCGCCGCAGAACCCGCCGACGAAACCGTGATCGCCCCCTGCCTCGCCGGAAGGCCTTGAGGCGGTACTTTTTCGCCTCCCGTGCGCGATCTCAGGCCGCGATGATGCCGGGAAAGCGAGTCGCGAGGCCCCGGCGGGTTTCCTCGGTCCAGCTGCGCGGTCGGTCGGAGCGCGGGCGATCGAGGGGAATCGTCGCCATCAGGCTCGCCGGCCGGCCCGAGAGCAGCAGGAGGCGGTCGGCCATCTCGATTGCCTCGGCGACGTTGTGGGTCACCATCAGCACGCTCACGCCTGCGCGGGTCACGCTCTCCACCACGATCGCCCGCAGCGCCGCGGCCGAGGCGTCGTCGAGGGAGACGAAGGGTTCGTCGAGGATCAGGATCCGCGGCGCCAGCGCCAGCGCCCGTGCCAGGGCCACCCGGCGCGCCATGCCCAGCGAGAGGGCGCGCGGGTAGCGGCCGCGCCAGGGAGAGAGGCCGAGGGAGTCGAACAGGGCGTCGAGGTCGCGGCCACGCTGCGGGCGCGGCAACGCGAGCCGCACGTTCTGCTCCACCGTGCGCCACGGCATCAGGCGCGGCTCCTGGAACACCATGCCGATGCCGGCCCCGGCCGGATCGGGCACGACGCTGCCCTCGTAATCGGGGTCGAGGCCGAGCAGGATGCGCAGGGTCGTGGTCTTGCCCGCCCCCGACGGTCCGATCAGGCAGGCGATCTCGCCGGCGACGACCGAGAAGGCGAGGTCGCGCACCGCCTCCACCGGCTCCGGGCCGGTGCCGCCGTAGACCTTGCGGCGGATGGCGACCGACAGGACGACCTCGCCCGCCGCCCGAGAGTCCGCACGCACGTCAGCGCCAGCGTCGGACATGGGCCTCGAGCCTCTGCAGGATCAGGATGTCGATGGCGATCATCACGCTCATGAAGACGATGCTGTAGCCGACGATCGCCGCGACGTTCAGGCTCTGCACGAAGTAGAAGTTGATGGCGAAGCCGACCCCGTTGGGCCGGCCCAGCAGCTCGATCACCAGGACGATCTTCCAGGACAGCGACAGCCCCGAGCGTGCCGCGGCCACCACGAACGGCTGGAGTTGCGGCACCAAGACGTGCGCGATCCAGGTGCGCCGGTCGAAGCGGTAGGTCCGGGCCATCTCCTCCAGCTGCGGATCGAGGCCGCGGGCACCCTCGCGCAGGATCACCGCCACGTTGGGCAGCTTGTTGAGGACGACGGCCAGCACCGCCGCCCCCTCGTTGAGCCCGACCCAGATGTAGGCCAGCACCGTGATCACCAGGGCGGGGGTGTTGAGCAGGATCAGGAGGGGGGTGTCGAGGACGAGGTTGAGCCGCCTGAATCGCCCCAGCGCGATGCCGAGGATCACCCCCAGCACCATGGCGATGAGGAAGGATACGCCCACCCGCGCCAGGGTCAGGCCGACGTTGCGCCAGAGGTCGCCGGTGGCCGATTCGGATACGATGAACGCCAGGATGGTCAGGGGGGCGGGCAGCAGGCGTGAGTCCGCGAGCATGGCCGCGACCTGCCAGCCGGCCAGCAGCACGAGCACCGAGACGAGGCGGGTGGCAAAGCCCATGAGCTTACCGCCGGGTCCGTGATGGCGGCTGGGCCGCGGTCCGCCGGAGGGTCATGTCGGGCATGTCGGGGCGGCCAACTCAGGCGGTGCCGTCGAAATAGAGCCCGGCCGGCAGGGTCTTGCCCGCTCCGACGAGGCGCTCGCCCCCGAGCCTGGCCAGCACGCCGTAGAGGCGTTCGCCGTCCGAGCGCTCGGTGTCGAGGGCACGCTGCGGGATGCCGGCGAGGAAGTCGCGCTTGAGCGCCTCGAAGGTCGGCGCGTCCTCGGCCGACATCAACGGCCTCACGATCTCCCAGGCGGAGGGGTCGGTGGCCAGCAGCGCCTTTGCGGCCTTCGAGGCCCGGGCGAACCCGGCGATCGCCTCGGGCTTGGCCTTCACGGTGCCCGCGTCGAACAGGTAGCCGATCAGGGCGATCGACCCGGTGGCGCCGAAACCGCGCATGATCTCGTCGGCTCCGATCAGCCGGCGAAAGCCCTTGGGCTCGAGGCGGGCGCAATAGGTCCAGTAGAGCAGGCCCGCGTCGAGTTCGCCCTGTTCCAGCTTCAGTGCCAGCAGCGGCGGCGCGCCGAAGGCGACGTTGGCCACCGACTCGAGGTCGATGCCGGCCACGTCGCGGGCCTGCGCCTTGAGGAGCAGCCAGTTCTTGTCGAGGGGGCCGCCGGCGACGCCGAGGCGCTTGCCGGCGAGATCCTTGAGCGAGGCGATCCCGCTCCCGGCCGCCACCATCAGTGAGCCCTCCGTGGTGGAATAGGGCATGAACCGCACCGGACGGCCGTCGTTGCCGAGCCGCGCCGCCCACAGGAGGTCGCCGACGATGGTGTCGACCTGGCCGCCCATGAAGGCGATGCGCGCCGCGTCGTTGCCGGCGAGCTTGACGACGTCGAGGGAAAAGCCGTTGGCCGCGTCGAGGCCGCGCGCCTTGATGACGGCGGCCTCCCAGGAGACGGTGCCGAACGGAAGGCTGCCGACGCTGACCGACCGGGGCGCGGCCACGGCCGGCCGCGCGACGGCGAGCGACCCGGCCAGGGATCCGGCGAGGGACCACAGCGACGCCGTCGCCAGCAACTCGCGCCGTGACAGCATGACCGCATCCTTCCCCGGTGATTCTTCGCTCAGGGCCGCACGATCGCCCGACGCGGCTGGACCGGTCGCGCCGTCATGCAGCTTATTGCCGGTCTAGATAGAGTGGCCCCGCCACCGCGTCCACACGGCCCGGGTGTCCCGGTCGCCCTGGCGGCCCGGCCCGAGCGCGACGTCGGCGCGCAGGTGCCGCGATCGAAAGCCTCACGTCGCCGTTCGATCTTGCCCCGAGGCCGCCCCCCGGCGCAGGGTCGTGCCACCCCCTCTCTCGACAGGAGCGACCCGATCATGGCCGGAACCCGCGACGACGTCCTCGACGACGCCACCATCACCCAGCGCCTCGGTGCCGAGCTGCCGCAGTGGACCTACGAGGGCGGCTGGATCAAGCGCACCTACAAGACCGCGAGCTGGAAGGGCACGCTCATGGTCATCAACACGGTCGGGCACCTGGCCGAGGCCGCCTGGCACCACCCGGATCTCACCGCCTCCTACGCCTGGGTCGAGGTGCGCCTCACCAACCATGCCGCCAAGGGCGTCACCGAGAAGGACTTCGCCCTGGCCAGGAAGATCGAGGAGGTGGTGAGCTGGCAGCCCGGCACCGAGGGCGGCGCCCTCGAAGGCACGCCCACCGATCCGCGCTTCGCCTACGTGAAGTACGACCGATAGCTCCACGCCGGAGTCGTCGCGAAGATCAGTCCGCCTGCTTCACCCGCCGGCATTCGGTCTTGAGGTAGGCGGTCTTGCCGATCTCGGCGCTGAGGTCGGTGCGGGCGATGATCTCCTGCCAGCCGTTGGTGCAGCCGAGCTCGTTGGCCACGCGCACCTTGCGCACCTCGCTCGCCTTGTCGTCGGTGCAGGCCTGCTGCGGGATGCCGTTGGCGCAGACGAGGACGACGGCGATGAAGCTGTTCATGGGAATTGTCCTGGGCGCGCGAGGGTGCGATTTGCGACGGTGCACCTTCCATGACCTTACGCTCGGGACGGCGGGCCGGTTTCACGAGGCCCCGCGCAATCGTCAGTCCTCGTCGAGTTCCCGCAGCATCGCGTCGACGACCGGCGCCAGAATGGGGAGATGTTCGGACAGGATGTTCCATAGTACCGGCGCCTCGACCGCGAAGTAATCGTGGCGCAGGATATTCCCGATGCCTTTGATGTCGGCCCAGGCCGGACCGGGATGACGGTCCGTCAGCTCGAGAGGAAGCGCCCTCACCGCTTCCGAAATGATGAGGATCGCGTGTTCCGTGGTGCGTCGCAGGACGTAGGAGGCCGCAAAGGCCTCCGGTGTCAGCCCGCGGGTGGCTTCGGAGAGATCCCGGATCTCGGCTCGAATGTGTTCGAGACGTATCCTTGGGTTTCGGCTTGCTGCCATCAGAAGACGCGGACGGCCTCACGTTCCACCGTCGGTCGGACGGCCGATGCGAGCCCCTGGCGAGTGGAGTAACCGATCGTGACGCCGGGAAAGGCCTCCACCAGACGCCTGTAGGCACCGACGTAGTTTCGCAAGCCGTAGAAGGCGTCCGTTCCAGGATCCACGAAGACGTCGAGGTCCGATCGGGCCTCTGCCTCGTCGCGGGCGACGGAACCGAAGATCGACAGGCTTTCGACCCCGAATGCCCGGATGTCCGGCTCGATCGCCTTCAAGATGGTCACTGCGTCCTGGCGCCTCATGAGCCGATCCTAGAGCATCGAAGACGGAGGTGGGAACCGGCTTCCTGCGTCGATGACGGGTCACCCCACCTCGATGATCCTGTCGGACTTGAAGCTTCCCCCCTCCACCGGATTCGCCACCCACCTGGTCCGCCCGACCCGGATGTCGTGGCCCGCGTGGAAATGACCCGAGATCCACAGGTCCGGCCGGTCGGAATCGGGGAGGTCGTCGAGGACGCGGCTGGCGTAGAAGGCCGGCAGCCACCAGGGCACGCCCGGCGCGTCGCGGAACGCGTCGGCCGCCATGGTGCCGGCGGGGTGGTGGGTGACGACCACGGTCGGGCCGGCGTGACGCACGGCCAGGGCGGCCATGAGGGTCGCGCGCTCGCGGGCATGGGCCGCCATCGCGTCGCCCGGCGACCACACCGAGCCGTCGCCGTTGCGGATCGCGCCGCGGAACTCGCGCGAGCCGGTGACCGGGTCGGTCATCCGTGCGGCCGCGTAGGCGACGGGGTCGCCGGGGTGCTCGGGATCGGCCGGGTCGAGCCAGCGGCCGGCGAGCGACCAGTCGCTCCACAGGGTAGTGCCCACGAAGCGCACGCCCGCGATCACGACCGCCTCGGCGTCCTGGAGGAGGTGGATGCGGGGCATTCCTCCGCCCCCGTTGATTCGGGCGACCTCCGCGCCCAGCGCCGCCATGAGTTCGGGGGCGGTGCGGCCGTCGCCGGTGGGGGCGTAACGCTCGTGGTTGCCCGGTACCAGCACGATCGGGCGCTCGCCGGCCAGAGCCAGCAGGGCGGCCAGCCCCCGCTCGGGCCGGCCCTCGTGCATGTCCCCGGCACAGACGAGGACGTCGAACGGCCGGCTCGGCGGCGGAATCAGGTCCGGCCGCCGCCGTTCGAGGTGGAGGTCCGAGATCGGGAACAGGCGCAGGCTCATCGGGTCGTCTCCTCGCCCGCCCGCGCGGCCCGCCATTCGGCGCGGGCGGCACGGACGATGTCGCCGGCCGAATCGGCGTTGAGGACGGCGATGCCCGCCGCCGCCACGAGGTCGGGCCAGGGCGAGAGCGTCATCGCCGTGGCAAGCCCCGCCGCGATGATGGCGAGGTTGGCGAAGGCGTCGTTGCGGGCCGAGAGGAAGGCGGCCCGCGTCAGGCTGCCGCCGCCGTCGCGGTGGGCGCTGAGCATGGCGGCACAGGTGAGGTTCACGGCGAGCGCCCCGAGTCCGGTGAGCGTCAGCGGGATCGGGTCGGGGGGCGCCATCGTCGCGAACTTCTGCCAGGCGGCGTAGGCGGTGGCGATCGCCGGTAGCATCAGGATGGCGGCCAGCGCCATCCCAAGGCGGGCCCGGTTGCGCAGGCTCCAGCCGATGCCGGCGAAGATCAGCAGGTTGATCGCCGCGTCCTCCAGGAAGTCGAGGCTGTCGGCGATGAGGGCCACCGAGCCGATCGCGAGGGCGACGACGATCTCGATGCCGAAATAGGCGAGGTTGAGCCCGGCGACGCGGGCGACCACCGGGCGCAGGGCCGGGTCGGGGGTAGTCTGGCGAGGCATGGGGTTGGCCGATACTCCGAAGGCCCGGCCTCATGGCGCATCCGCCACGCGCGTGTCGAGGGCGCATTTTCAGGTGGCGGCGGGCTGGATTTGAGTGTTCGCCTGTGTGAAGGGCGATGGACGGCCCCTGCGGCACCAAGCCCTCGCCTGCAACGAGCCCCTGCCCGTATCGGGCGACCGCGACACGGAGACCCCGACGATGATGCCCGAACTGCGCGTCCTCTATTTCGAGGATCTCGAACTCGGCATGTCCGAGACGCTGCTCAAGGTCATCGCCTCGTCCGACGTGGTGGGCTTCGCCGAGATCACCGGCGACCGCAACCCCATCCACCTCTCCGAGCATTTCGCGGCGCGCACCCCCTTCGGCACCCGCATCGCCCACGGCCTCTACACCGCCGGGCTGATCTCGGCAGTGCTCGGCACCCGCTTGCCCGGTCCGGGGGCCATCTACATTTCCCAGACCCTGAACTTTCGCGCGCCGGTGCGCATCGGCGACACCGTCGAGGTAAAGGTCGAGGTGGCCGAGTTGGTGCCCGAGCGCCGCCGCGCCCGCCTCAAGTGCACCTGTTCCGTCGCCGGCGAGGTCGTCCTCGACGGCGAGGCCCTGGTGAAGGTGCCGACCAAGGCGGAGGCCGACCCGCTGGCGATCCGGATGGGGGGGCGCGCCCCGGAGGCGTGACGCGGGCGTGCCCGACGTCTTTGCCATCGACGACCCCGCCGATCCGCGCATCGCCGCCTACGGCGCGATGCGCGAGCGCGACTTGATCGGACGGGCCGGGCGCTTCGTCGTCGAGGGCGAGGTCACCCTGCGCATCGCCCTGTCGGCGCGGTCGCGCTTTTCCCTCGACTCGATCCTGCTGCTGCCCGAGCGGGTCGAGGGCCTGACGGGGGCGATCGCGGCCCTGCCCGCCCCTCCGCCGGTCTACGTCGCTTCGCGCGCGGTCATGAGCGCCATCGCCGGCTTTCCGATCCACCGCGGCGTGCTCGCGGTGGGGGTGGCTGGCCCCGCGCCCGACCCCGAGGCATCGATCCCCCCTGCCCCGGCCGGGGCCCTCGTCGTCGGCCTCCTCGGGCTCACCAACCACGACAACGTCGGCGCGATCTTCCGCAACGCCGCCGCCTTCGGCGTCGACGCGGTCCTGCGCGACGCCGCCACCTGCGATCCGCTCTACCGCAAGGCGATCCGGGTCTCGGCGGGCGCCGCCCTGATCGTGCCCTCGGCGCGCGTGGCCGATGGACATGCCCTCCTCGACCTCGCCGAGCGGCACCACCTCGTACCGCTGGCCATGACGCCGCGGGGACGCACCGACCTCGACCGCCTCGACCACGTTCCGCGCGCCCTGCTCCTGCTCGGCACGGAGGGGCCGGGCCTGGCGCCCGAGGTCATGGCCAGGGCGCGGACCCTGCGGATCGCGATGGCGCCGGGCTTCGATTCCCTCAACGTCGCCACCGCCGGCGCCATCGCGTTGCACCATCTGGCGGGCCGGTCGCGTGCGATGCGCGACAATCGGTGGCAATTGTCGCATACCCAAGCGTAGCCGATGTTGCCCCCAGTCGGTACGCGGCGGCCCCGGGGTTCCAACCGGCCGGCCCCGCCTCGTTTCGGCTGCGCGGGCGAGTGCGCTATGATCGCCGCGTAGGCCCCCAGGCATCGGGAGTTGTGAGCGTTGCTTCAGTCACGGGACGGCTTGCGGACCTTGTCCGGACGCCGAGTCATCATCGTCGGTGCCGGTCCCGGTGGCCTGGCGACGGCCCTGCTCCTCGCCAAGGCGGGGGTCCACGTCACCGTCCTGGAGAAGGACGAGGCGGTCGGCGGGCGCACCAAGACGGTCGAGGCGCCGGGCGGTTTCCGGTTCGACATCGGACCGACCTTCTTCCTTTACCCGCAGATCCTCGCCGACATCTTCGAATCCTGCGGTGAGCGGCTCGAGGACCACATCAAGCTCGAGCGGCTCGATCCGCAGTATCACCTCGTGTTCGAGTCGGGCGGCGAGATCCGCGCCACCAATGACATGGACCGGCTCGAGGCCGAGGTCGCCCGCATCGCCCCCGGCGACGCCCCGAACGTGCGCAAGTTCTTCGCGGACAACCGCGTCAAGCTGAAGTTCTTCAAGCCGATCCTGCAGCAGGCCTTTCACACCCTGCGCTCGATGGCCTCGCCGGCGATGCTCACGGCCCTGCCCCACCTCCACCCGGGCCGCAGCGTCGACCAGGACCTGAAGCGCTACTTCAAGGACCCGCGCATCCGCCTGGCCTTCGCGTTCCAGACCAAATACCTCGGGATGTCGCCGTTCCGGTGCCCGAGCCTGTTCACAATCCTCTCGTTCCTCGAATACGAGCACGGCGTCTATCACCCGGTCGGGGGCTGCGGCGCGGTCTCGGAGGCGATGGCCAACCTCGCCCGGCGCATGGGCGTCGACGTCCGTCTCAACGCCGCGGTCGAGCGCGTCACCTTCACCGGAAAGAAGGCCGACGGCGTCATCGTCGGCGGCGAGCGCATCGGCGCCGACGCGGTGGTGATCAACGGCGACTTCGCCCGTGTCGTACCGGACCTGGTGCCCGAGACTCATCGGCCACGCTGGCGCGACGCCAAGGTCGCCAAGGCGCGCCTCTCGTGCTCCACCTTCATGCTCTACCTCGGCATCGAGGGGAGCGTGCCGGACGCGCTGGGCCACCACACCATCCTGCTCGCCGACGATTACGCCCGCAACATCCGCGAGATCACCGACGGCACGCTGTCGCAGCAGCCCTCGCTCTACGTCCAGCACGCGGGCTTCACCGACGGCGGCATGGCGCCCCCCGGCCACACCAGCCTCTACGTGCTTGTGCCGGTGCCCAACCTCAAGGCTGGCATCGACTGGCCGGGCGTGCGGGCGGACTACCGCCGCCTCGTCCTCGACCGCCTCAAGCTCCTGGGCCTCGGCGACATCGAGTGCCGCATCCGCTACGAGCGCATCGTCGACCCGACCCAGTGGCGCGACGATTTCTTCGTCCACGAGGGCGCCACCTTCAATCTCGCCCACGACCTGATGCAGATGCTGTACTTCCGGCCCCACAACCGCTTCGGGCCGGGGCTCTACCTCGTCGGCGGCGGCACCCATCCGGGTTCGGGCCTGCCGGTGATCTACGAGGGCGCGCGCATCACCGCCCGGCTGCTCATGGAGGAGCTTGCGGCCGGCCGCGTGCCCGTCGAGACCTCCGGGCTGCCCACCACGCCCCCGCTCGCGACCTCGGGCGAGGCCACGTGAGCGTGCTGCGCTGGGCCGCTCCCGCCGTCCTGGGCCTGTCGTTGACGGGGATCGCCGCCGCCGCCACCGTCGAGGTCACCGTCGACGGGATCGAGCCGGTGCAGAGCAACCTGTACGTCGCGCTCTGCCAGGGCGGCCTCTCCGAGGCGAACTGCCGGACCGGGCAGGACGCCCCGGTTCGGGGCACGCTCCAGCGGGTCGTCCTCCAGGACGTCGCGCCGGGGACCTATGCGGTCGCCGTCTTCCAGGACGTCAACGGCAACGGCCGGCTCGACCGGACCGGCCTCGGCCTGCCGATGGAGCCCTACGGCTTTTCCGGCGAGGCCGTGCGCGGCGCCCGGCCCGATTTCGAGCGCGCCCACATCGCCGTGCGCGAACCCGGCCTGTCGGTGCGGGTCCGTCTCTCGCGCGCCCTGCCGCCGCGCTGACCCATCTGCGCGCGATGAGCCAGCCGGACGTGCCCCTGGTCCGGGTCAGGGGGGCCTCGCTCTCCTATCGCGGGCGCCGGGTGGTGGAGGGGGTCGACTGCGTCCTCGACGCGGGCGAGACCCTGGCGCTGCTCGGCCCCAACGGTGCGGGCAAGAGCTCGCTGATGCGCCTCGTCGCCGGCCGGCTGCCGCCGGAATCGGGGACCGTGCGGATCGCCGGGGCCGACCCCTACCGCGAGCGCGCCATCCGTGGCGGCATCGGCTGGGTGCCCCAGGACATCGCCCTCTACCCGCGCCTGAGCGTCGCCGAGAACCTCGACGTGTTCGCCCAGCTCTCCGGCCTCACGCGGCGCGAGCGCCCCGCCCTGGTGCGGGCCGCCCTCGACCTGGCCGACATCGCCGACGTCGCCCGCCGGCCGGTCGGGCTGCTCTCGGGCGGCTACCAGCGCCGGGTCAACATCGCCGCGAGCCTGATGGCGCGGCCGCGGCTCGTCCTCCTCGACGAGCCGACGCAGGGCGTCGACCTCGCCGCCAGGGCCGCGATCCACGCGGTGCTCGCGCGCCTGAGGGCGGAGGGTGCGGCGATCCTCATCGCCAGCCACGATTTCGCCGAGGTCGAGCGCCTCGCCGACCGCATCGCGGTCATGGCCGGCGGCAGGATCGTCCAGGAGGGTCGCCTGTCCGACCTCCTCGCTCGCCTGCACCAGGGCGCGCCCGAGCACGAGGTCGCCCTCGTCGACCTGCCCGACGCGGCGGCCACCGCCGCCCTGCGCGGCGCGGGCTTCACCCCCGTCGATACCGGCCTGACCTGGCGGGCGACCCATCGCGGCGGGCCGGAGGGCGCCGCCCTCCTGTCCGCCCTGCGCGGCCACGGCGTGCCGGTGGGCGAAATCCGCATCCGCGCGCCGGGCGTCGAGACCCTCTACCGTGCCGCCCTCGACCCCGCCCCGGTCGACCGGGGCCATCCGCGCATCGTGGCAAGGAGCCCGTCGTGATCGGTGCCGCCTTCCGGGTCATGCTCCTGAGCCTGCTGCGCGACCGCGCCGCCCTGGCGATGGCGTTCGTGCTGCCGACCGTGATCTTCGTGATCTTCGCGGCGATCTTCTCGGGCGCCATCGGCGACCGCATTCGCATCCACCTCGGCCTCGTCGACCTCGTCGGCAGCGCCACCACCCAGCGCCTGGTCGCCGCCCTCTCCGAGGATCCCTCGCTGCGCATCGAGATGCTGCGCGCCACCTCCATCGCGCAGGCCACGGCGTCCGTCCGCCGCGGCGAGGTCGATGCCGCCCTCGTCCTGCGCGGCGACCTCGACGCCGGCGCCGGCAAGGACGAGGCCGCCCAGCCCGTCGTCCTCGTCGAGAACCCGGCCCGCGCCCTGGCGACGCCGATCGCCCTGGGCCAGCTGCAGCGGGTCCTCAACGAATCGCTGCCCGACGTGGTGCTGGCGCGGATCGTCGCCGACGTCGAACGCTCGGGCAAGATCGGGCCGGACGAGCGCGCCTTCCTTACCTCCGCCTTCGCCGAGCAGCGGGCGCGCAAGGAGCCGTTCTCCTTCGCCTCCCTGGTGGAGCGCCGCTCGACGTCCTCGGGCCAGGCCAACGAGCGGGTCGGCTATTATGCCGGCGCCATCACCGCGGTGTTCCTGCTGTTTGCCGCCATGCAGGGGGCGATGTCCCTGGTGGAGGAGCGCCAGTCGGGCCTCGCCGACCGCCTGATGGCCGGCCCCGGCGGCCTAGCGGTGATCGTGGTCGGCAAGTTCGGCTTCCTGGTGGTGCAGGGCGTGCTCCAGGCCGGGCTCATCTTCACCGCCGCCACCCTGTTCTACGGGGTCGACGTCGGCCCGCATCTGGCGTCCTGGCTCGCGACCTCGCTCCTCGTGTCGGCGATGGCGGCCGGTTTGGCGCTGGCGGCCTGTGCCGCGGCCTCCACCCGCCAGCAGGCGCATCTGGCCTCGACCTTCGGCGTGCTCCTGCTCTCGGCGGTGGGCGGCAGCATGGTGCCGCGCTTCCTGATGCCGCCCTGGCTGCAGGAGGCGGGCTGGTTCACGCCCAACGCCTGGGCGATCGAGGCCTACCAGATGGCGCTGGGCGAAGGCTGGGCCGCGGCGCTGCCGGCCTGGGGCGTGATGATCACCGTCGCGGCGCTCTCGCTGGTGACGGCGGTGGGGCTGGTGTCGCGCCGGGTGGTCTGACCGGCGAGCCCGGCGGTCAGAACGGGCTCACCGGGAAGAAGCGCAGGTAGATCTCGGTGTACTTGCCCTCGTCCCACAGCCGCTGCAGGGCGTCGTCCAGGGCGCGGGACAGGGCAACGTCCTCGCGGCGGGCGACGAAGCCGATGCCCTCGCCGAAGTAGCGGTTCTCCAGGTAGTCGCCGCCGAGGAAGCCGCAGCAGCCCTCGGCCTCGGTGCCGCCGATCCAGAGGGCGAGGGTGAGGCCGTCGGAGAACAAATAGTCGGTCTCGCCGCGCTTGAGCGCGCCCTGCGCCGCGCTGAGATCGGTGAAGTCCTTGGCCAAGGACTTGGGAAAGAACGCCTTGAGGTAGGCCGCATGCGCGCTGCCGCCCAACACCGCCACGGTCCTGCCGGCCAGGGCCTCGGCCGAGGGCGCCGGCAGTCCCCGGTCGCTGCGGGCGGCGAAGCGCGCGGGCCACCGGAAGTACGGCCGCGTCGCCAGGAAGCGGGCGCGCAGGGCCGGCGTCAGCGGGATCGCCGCGGCGACCACGTCGCCCTGGCGCTCGGCCAGGGCGTCGAGGAGGGTATCGAACCGGCGGGCCTGGACGGTGCAGGTGATCGACAGGCGCTCGCAGACCGCGCGGGCGAGCTCGACCACGAAGCCCGTGGGCGTGCCGTCGGGCCCCGAGAAATGCAGCGGCGGAAACTCGTCGTCGGTGAGGAAGCGGACCGGGCGGCCGGTCTGTGGCGCCTCGAGGCGCTCCTGGCGGCTGCGCGGATTCCACAGGTTGGGCACCATCACCCCGGGGGCGGCGGATTTCGAAGCGTCGGTCTTCGAAGCCTCGGTCTTCGGGATCTCGGCTGTGGGAGTCTCGGCTCTGGGAGTCTCGGCGCCCTGGGCCAGGGCCCCGTCCCCGCCCGCGAGCGTCAGAACGGCCAGGACGATTGCGGTTCGCAATCCCTGCGGGCATCTTGACGCAAGGGTTGCAGGCGTGGTGCGCTGGCGATGCGCGGACGGGCTGTGGCTCACCGAGGTCCTCTCAGCAGGGTCCGCAAACGTGCCGTGCGGTTTGTTCGACCGGACCTTGCGGCACTCCGAGGATCGCGGCGGGCGAAACGTCGGCCAGCCGACGCGCACCCGCTTAGCACGATCCGCAACCGTCGGGAGCCGGTTCTGGTGTCGATCCCGGGTTTCAGGTGGCCGCGACGGGACGCCGGACGACCGGTTCGCGGGGAAACGCGGGCCGGCGGCACCCGGCTCCCGGTGGAGATCGGCTTCCTCCTCGCCGAAGGCGTCGCGCCGGCCGGGCTCGTCGAGGCCGCCGCCCGGGCCGAGGCCTGCGGCAGCGACGCCGCCACGGTGCTGGTGGCCACCGGGACGGTGAGCGAGGACGCCTATTACCGGGCCCTGGCCAGCGCCCTCGGGGCGCCCTTCCTCAGCGAGCCCCTGCCCCTCGGACCGGGCACCCGCTACCCCGAGAGCCTGGTGGCAGGGCTCGCTCCCCTGCTGCCCGGGACGGGTGCCGCCTTCGTCTACGCTCCGCGCGGCCGGGCCATCCGCGAACTGCTGGAGGGCCGTGGCCCGGTCGGGCGGATGCCGGCGATCGCGACGCCGACCGGCCTGCGCCGGGCCGTGTTCGCCCAGAATCCCGCCGGCATCGCCGCCCACGCGGCGGACGACCTCCAGGTCCGGCGGCCGGACTGGGCCCTCAAGACGCGGGCGCCGCCGCCGACCCTCGCCGCCGCCGGCCTCGGGCTCTGGGCTGTCGCGGTCGCCTGCCTTGCCCTGCCGTCCCCGGTGCTCATGGGCGCCTGGACGCTGCTGCAGATCGGCTTTCTCGTCCTCGTCACCTTTCGCGTGGCCGCCGTCTCGGTCGACCCGGACCCGGAGGCCACCGCCCCGCCGCTGGCCGACATCGACCTGCCGATCTACACCGTCCTCGTCGCCCTCCACCGCGAGACCGCCGTGGTGCCGCGCCTGATCCTGGCGCTCGGCCGGCTCGACTATCCCGCGGCCAAGCTCGACATCAAGCTCTTGATCGAGGCGCACGACGGCGAGACCGCCGCCGCCCTGGCCGCCGCGCCGCTGCCGGGCCGGTTCGAGGTGATCGTGGTGCCGCCGGGCCTGCCGCGCACCAAGCCGCGCGCCCTCAACGCCGCCCTGCCGCTCGCCCGCGGCGAGCATCTCGTGGTCTACGACGCCGAGGACGTGCCCGACCCCGGCCAACTGCGCGCCGCCGCCTCGCGGTTCGCCCGCGCCCCGCGCCAGACCGCCTGCCTCCAGGGCCGCCTCGTCATCGACAACGTCCGCGACGCCTGGCTCACCCGCCTGTTCGCCCTCGAGTACGGGGCGCTGTTCGACGTCCTCGGCCCGGCCCTGGCCGCGTGGAAGATGCCGACGCCGCTGGGCGGCACCTCGACCCATTTCCGCACCGACGTGCTGCGCGCGGTCCATGGCTGGGACGCCTGGAACGTGACCGAGGATTGCGACCTCGGCATCCGGCTGGCGCGGGCGGGCTATCACGTCGGCGACCTACCCAGCGACACCATCGAGGAGGCACCCGCGCGGATCGGCGCCTGGCTGGCCCAGCGCACCCGCTGGATGAAGGGCTTCCTGCAGACGAGCCTGACCCATGGCCGTCACCCGCTGCGGACCTTTCGCGAGCTGGGCCTGCCGGGCACCCTGTGTGCGCTGGCCATGGTGCCGGGCACCGTGCTCTCCGCCCTCGCCTACCCGTTTCTGATGCTGCCGGCGGTGATCGGGCTCTGGCCGGGCCGGATCGAATCGGCGCCGGATTTCTGGTCAAACCTGCCCACGGGCACGGCGATCGTCATCCTCCTCACCGGATTTGCCGCGATGCTGGCACCGGCGGCACTCGGCGCGGTGCGGCGGGGATGGTGGGACCTGCTGCCGTTCGTGCCGCTGCTGCCGGCCTACTTCCTGCTCATGAGCGCGGCGGCCTGGCTCGGGCTGATCGAACTCGTCACCGCGCCCGACCGCTGGAACAAGACCGAGCACGGCCTCTCGCGCACCTCCCGCAGCGGCGCCCTGTCGCCCGGTCGCAGTGATCCTAAGGCGTCCGCTTGATCCAGGCGGACGCCTTGTGATTCAGCCCGCGCGGCGCTCGAGCGAAGCCGAGATCCGTATTGCAAAGCAATCGAACGGATTTCGCGTCATATCATTTCCGGTTGATCACTTCGTGATGCGGAAATGGGCTTCGCTCAGGTGCCGCGCGGGCTCGGTGATGCGGTTCCCGCTTGATTCAAGCGGGAACCGCATCACAACAGCTTGCCGAGTTCGGCCGCGCTCTGCTCGGGGGGGCGGGCGAGGTTGAGGGCGGTCGCGAAGCGGTTCCTGGCGTCCATGATGTAGACCAGCGCGGTGTGGTCCATGGTGTAGTCGTCGCCCTTGGTCGGTACCTTGCGGACGTAGGCGCGATAGGCCTTCACCGCCGCGGCGACCTCCTCGGGCGAGCCGGTGAGGCCGACGATACGCGGGTCGAAGCTGGCGAGATAGGCCTTGAGGGCGGCCGGCGTGTCGCGCTCGGGGTCGACCGCGATGAACAGGGCCTTGGTGTCCCGGCCCTTGGGCCCCAGCGCCTTCAGCACGTCGCCGATCTGCTGCAGGGTCGTCGGGCAGATGTCGGGACAATGGGTGAAGCCGAAGAACACGAGGTGGGTGGCGCCGGTGAAATCGCGCTCGGTGACCCGTCGCCCGTCCTGCGTCGTCAGCGTGAACGGCCCGCCCACGCTGCTGGTGGACACCTCGCGCGCGCCGGGCAGGAACGCGAACACGCTGGCGATGCCCAGCGCCACGACACCCAGGGCGAAAGCGATGATGGGAAGCGCACGCCGCATGTCGAAAACCCCTCGCTCCCGATCGCGGCGCGCCGTCGCCGCCCGACCGGTCCCGGGGCCAAGACCATAGGGCGGCGGCACGGGCAACCCCGCAAAGGGTCGCCCGTGCCGCTCCGAGGGGATGCGCGAGGGTCACACGCTCGCCGCCTCGATCCATCACACCCGCGGTCGCACCGCCTCAGCCCCCGAAAGCCAGAATGCCCTCGACCCCCGCGACCGAGACGTCCGCCACCGGCCGGCCCACCGAGATCATGGCCATCAAGATCCCGGCCACAGAGATCCTGGCCACCCGCCTCCTGTTCCTGATCGTCGGGTTCGGCGTCGCCGCCTGGGCGCCGCTGGTGCCCTTCGTCAAGGCGCGGACCGGGCTCGACGACGGCGCCCTCGGCCTGCTGCTCCTCGCCCTCGGGATCGGCTCCCTCGTGGCGATGCCGACGGCCGGCGCCATGGCGGCCCGGTTCGGGTCGCGCACGGTTCTCGCCGTGGCCGTGGCGGTCATCTGCGCCACCCTGCCGGTCCTGGCGGCGGTGGCCGACGTCGCCCTGCTCACCGCGGCCCTCGTGCTGTTCGGGGCCGGGATGGGCTGCCTCGACTGCCTCATGAACCTCCAGGCCGTGGCGGTGGAGCGGCGGGCCGGACGCCCGATGATGTCGGGCTTCCACGGGCTCTACAGCCTGGGCTGCATCGTCGGGGCCGCCGGGGTCAGCGCCATGCTGAGCCTCGGCCTGACGCCGTGGAGCGCCACCCTCGTCGGCGTCGCCTGCATCGTCGCGGCCTTCGTGGCGGCGCTGCCCGGCATCCTGCCGAGCGGCGGCGGCGGCGGGCCCGCCTTCGCGATGCCCCGCGGCCGGGTGCTGTTCCTCGGCGTCCTCTGCTTCGTCGTGTTCCTCACCGAAGGGTCGGCGCTGGATTGGAGCGCGGTGTTCCTGGTGCAGGAGCGCGGGCTCCCGGCGGCGCAGGCCGGCCTCGGCTATGCCGCCTTTTCGGCGACGATGACGGTGGGGCGGCTCACCGGCGATGCGATCGTGGCGCGGCTGGGCCCGGCCCGCGTGGTCGCCGGCGGCGGTGCGCTCGCCGCGCTGGGCCTCGCGGTCGTCACGATGGTGCCCGGCTGGCCGGCGGCGCTCGCCGGCTACGCCCTGGTCGGGGCCGGCTGCGCCAACATCGTGCCGGTGCTGTTCACCGCGGCCGCGCGCCAGCGGGCGATGCCCGAGCGCCTGGCGATCCCGGCGGTGACCACGCTGGGCTATGCCGGCGTGCTGGCCGGGCCGGCGCTGATCGGAGTCCTCGCCCATGCCACCAGCCTGGCGGCGGCCTTCCTCCTGGTGGCGGTCCTTCTCGTCGGCGTCGCGGGCGGCGGACGGTGGCTGCGGGCCTGATCCTTCACACCGCCACCTGCCCGCGTTCGCCCGCCTCCGCCGTCGCCTGGGCGCCGTGGTGGTGCAACGCCTCGCCCACCATCAGCAGCGCGGGTCCCTCCAGGCCCGAGGCCTCGACCCGGTCGGCGAGGTCGGCGGCCGTGCCCGCGACCACCGCCTGGTTGGGCCGGGTGGCGTTGAAGACGAGGAGCGCGGTGGTCGTCGGCGCCAGCCCTTCGGCGACCGCGCGTTCCAGCAGCACCCGCAGCGTCTTCTTGGGCATGTAGACCACGGTGGTGACGCTCGGATCGGCCAGCGCCCCCCAGTTGAGGTCTTCGGGCAGCGCCCCGCGCCGGTCGTGGCCGGTGACGAACTGCAGGCGCCGGGCCGCGTCGCGGTTGGTGAGCGAGACGGTGAGCGAGGCCGCCGCGCCCTGCGCCGCCGAGATGCCGGGCACCACGCTCACCGGCACGCCGGCCAGACGGCAGGCGTCGATCTCCTCCCCGGCCCGGCCGAACACCAGCGGATCGCCGGACTTGAGCCGCACCACCTGCTTGCCGGACTTGGCCAGCGAGACCATCAGCGCGTTGATGTCGTCCTGGCGACAGGACGGGCCGTGCCCGGTCTTGCCCACCAGCATGGTGCGGGCCTCGCGGCGGGCGTAGTCGAGGATCTCGGGCGCGACGAGGTCGTCGTAGAGGATCACGTCGGCGTTGCGCAGGGCGCGCAGGGCCTTGAGGGTGAGGAGTTCGGCGTCGCCGGGCCCGGCGCCGACCAGCGTCACCGCCCCGCCCTTGGGCGCGGCCTCGGTCTGGCCGAGGAGTTCGGCGAGGTCCTGGCTCGTGGGCGTCCGGTCGGGTTCGGCGAAGGCGCGATCCGTGAACCGCTCCCAGAAGGCGCGGCGGTCGGAAAAGGCGTGGAAGCGGCTCGTCACCTCCTCGCGCCAATCCCGCGCCGCGCCGATCCAGGCCTTGAACCCGCGCGGCAGCATGCCCTCGATGCGGGCCCGCACCGTCTGCCCGAAGACCGGGGCGGCGCCCTCGGTGGAGATGCCGACCACCATCGGCGAGCGGTTGACGATGGCGCCGAACTTCACGTCGCACAGGTGCGGCCGGTCGACGGCGTTGACGATGGCGCCGGCCCGGCGCCCGGCGGCGACGAATTCGATGCAGTCGGTCTCGTCCTCCATGGCGCCGATGACGAAGGCGGCGCCGTCGAGGTCGGCCGGGTGCCACTGGCGCTCGTGCAGCGTGACCGAGCCCGCGACGATCTCCCCCGGCACCGCGCGCAGTTCCTCGCTCGGCTCGGGCGCGTAGACATCGACGTGGGCGCCGGCCGCGGCCAGCAGCTTCACCTTCCAAGGCGCCCCGCCGTTGGACCCGGCGAGCACCGCGCGCTTTCCGACGAGCGGCACGAAGACCGGCAGGACGGCGAGCGGTTCGAGGCCGGCCGGACCTGCGCCCTCGCGGGTGGTGCTTCCGGCGGCCCGGGTTTCGCGGGGAGTTCTCGGTGTACTCATGGTTCTCGACAGCGGATCGGGCCTGGGACGGCCCGCGACCCGAAAGTGCGACTACGCGGCGTCGCGCGCAAGCGCGGGAGGCAGCATCTTGCGGATCTCAGGGATGCACGAGCCGCAATTCGTGCCCGCCCTGCAGGCGGCGCCCACCGCCTCCACGCTGCCGGCACCCGCCGCGATGGCGGCCGCGATCACGTCGAGGCCGACCCCATGGCAGGCACAGACCGTGGGCCCGGCCGATGCGGTCTCGGCCCGGCCCGAGAGCAGCGCGCGCCGCGCGCTCGGCTCGAGGGCCGGAGCCGCGAAATAGGCCTTTTCCGCCTCCCAGTCCGGGCGCTCCGCGCTCGGTGCCAGGGCGAGGCAGGCGACGAGGCGGCCCTCGTCGTACACGGCACAGCGATAGCGGCCGCGACCGTGGTCGGCGTAGTCGGCGACGTCGAGGCCCTGGAACAGGCCGCGCATCGCCAGGGCCACCTCGCGGGAGGAATCCTGCGTGGCGAACTGCAGCCCCGAGCCGCCCTGGACCGTGGCCCGCGCCCACCACCAGCCCGCCGGCGGACGGATCGGCGCGCGGGCGAGGAGGAAGCCGCGGTGGCGGTAGGCGACCGGCGCGACCGCGGCCGGGGTCGCCTTGAGCTCGGGCTGGCCCGAGACCGGGTCGGGCACGCCACGCACCAGGGCGCCGACGCGGGCGTCCGACGCCGTGGCGTCGCTCCAGTGGAAGGGGGCGAACAGGCTGCCCGGACGGACGCCTGCGGTGACCATCACCTCGAGGACGGCGCTGCCGTGGAACGTGGCGACCCGCGCGAGGTCCCCGTTGGCGAGGCCCGCCGCGGCCGCGTCGTCGGGGTGGATCTCGACGAAGGGCACGGCCCGGTGCGCCGAGAGGCGCTGGCTTTTGCCGGTGCGCGTCATCGTGTGCCAGTGGTCGCGGACCCGGCCGGTGTTGAGGACGAAGGGGAAGTCCGGGCTCGGCGCCGAGGCCAGTGCCGGCGCTTCCACCGCCACGAAGCGGGCGCGCCGGTCGGGCGTGAAGAAGCGGCCGTCCGCGAACAGCCGGGCCTGTCCATCCCCTGAGTCGCGCAGCGGCCATTGCAGCGGCGCGGCGTCGGCGTAGGCGGCGTCGGTGATGGCGCCGACGCCGGTGAGGTCGAAGTCGCGGCTGCCCGCGTTCTCGAAGCCGGAGAGGGCGGCATGCTCGCGGAACACCGCCGCCGGCCCGTCGAACCGGAAGGCGGCCCCGAAGCCCAGGCGCCGGCCGACGTCTGCCATCACCGCCCAATCGGCGCGGGCCTCGCCCGGCGCGGGCAGGAACCCGCGCTGGCGCGAGATGCGGCGCTCGGAGTTGGTGACGGTGCCGTCCTTCTCGCCCCAGGCCAGCGCCGGCAACAGCACCGTGGTCCGCCCGCGTGCGCGTACCGTGTCGCTGTCGTCCACCGCCTCGGAGACCACGTAGAGGTCGAGTTGTCCCATGCTCTCGCGGATCGTGTCCGCCTGCGGCATCGAGACGAGGGGGTTGGTGCCTATCACCCACAGCGCCTTGACGGTGCCGGCGCGGATCCCCTCGAACAGGGCCACGGCCTTCCTGCCCTCGCCGGTGACGATGGCCGGCGCGTCCCAGAACCGGCGGACCCGGTCGACGTCGGGGGCGGAAAAGCCCATGTGGGCGGCCAGCATGTTGGCCAGCCCCCCGACCTCGCGCCCGCCCATGGCGTTGGGCTGGCCGGTGAGCGAGAACGGCCCGCACCCGGGCTTGCCGATGCGCCCGGTGGCCAGGTGGCAGTTGATGATCGCGTTGCCCTTGTCGGTCCCCTGCGCCGACTGGTTCACGCCCTGCGAGAAGGCGGTGACCACGCGCGGGGTCGCGGCGAACAGCGCGAAGAAGGCGGCCACGTCCGCGATCGCGAGGCCGGTCGCCCGAGCGGTTGCGGGTACGTCGGGGGCGATGGTGCGGGCGCGCTCCAGGGCGGCCTCGAAATCCGCGGTGTGCTCGGTGACGAAGCGGCGGTCGATCGCCCCGGTCTCGGCCAGATGGACGAAGAGGCCGGAGAACAGGGCCGTGTCGGTGCCGGGCTCGAGCCCGAGGAAGAGGTCGGCCTCCTCCCCGGTCTGGGTGCGCCGGGGATCGACGACGACGAGCTTCGTCCCGCGCCGGGTGCGCGCGTCGACCATGCGGCGGAACAGGATCGGGTGGCACCAGGCGGTGTTGGAGCCCACCAGCACGATCACGTCGGCCTCGTCGAGGTCCTCGTAGCAGCCGGGCACCGTGTCCGAGCCGAAGGCGCGCTTGTGCGCGGCCACCGCGCTCGACATGCACAGGCGCGAGTTGGTGTCGACGTTGGGCGTGCCGATGAAGCCCTTGGCGAGCTTGTTGGCGACGTAATAATCCTCCGTGAGCAACTGGCCCGACAGGTAGAACGCGATCGCCTCCGGCCCGTGCTTTGCGGCGATGCGGGCAAAGCCGTCGGCCACCGTCGACAGGGCGGCGTCCCAGCTCGCCCGGGCGCCGTCGACGGAGGGGTGCAGCAGCCGGCCGTCGAGGGACAGGGTCTCGCCCAGCGCCGAGCCCTTCGAGCACAGGCGGCCGAAGTTGGCCGGATGCGACGGGTCGCCCGCGATCGCCGCCCCGCCCTGCCCGTCCGGGGTCGCGAGCACGCCGCAGCCGACGCCGCAATAGGGGCAGGTGGTCTTGACGGTGACCGGCACCGGGTCCGGGACGTGCGCATTCATGGCGTGATCCTCGGGGATGGCGACGTGTCCTCCCCCCTTGCGGGGAGGGGGAATGCCACCTCAGTAAACGTCGGCCTGGTAGCGCCCGCTCTTCTTCAGGTGCGCGAGATAGGCCACGGCCTCGTCGGGGTTCTTGCCGCCGTGGGCGCCGGCGACGTCGATGATCGCGCGCTCGACGTCCTTGGCCATGCGCTTGGCATCGCCGCAGACGTAGAAATGCGCGCCGTCCTCCAGCCACTTCCAGAGTTCGGCGCCGTTCTCGCGCATGCGGTCCTGGACGTAGGTCTTCTCGGTACCGTCGCGCGACCAGGCCAGCGACAGGCGGGTCAGAACACGCGCGTCCTTCAGGCCGTTCAGCTCGTCCCTGTAGAAGAAGTCGGAGGCCTGGCGCTGGTGGCCGTAGAACAGCCAGTTGCGCCCCGGCGCCTTGGTCGCGGCCCGCTCGCGCAGGAAGGCCCGGAACGGCGCGATGCCGGTGCCGGGGCCGCACATGATCACGTCCTTCGAGAGATCCTCGGGCAGCGCGAAGGCGTGCGCCTTCTGCAGGTAGACCTTGACCTTGGTGCTCTCGGGCATGCGCTCGCCCAGGTGCGTCGAGGCGACGCCGAGCCGCAGGCGCGAGCGGTGGGTGTAGCGCACCGCGTCCACCGTCAGCGAGACCCGGCCCGGATCGGCCTTGGGGCTCGACGAGATCGAGTACAGCCGCGGCTGCAACGCGTCCAAGGCTTCCAGGAACACCTCCGCATCGGGCCGGGCACCGGGGAACTTGTGGAGCGCGCCGAGCACGTCGAGATGGGCGGCGTCCCCGTCCGGGTCCTCGCCGGCGGCGAGCGCCTGCGCCTTCCTGCGGGCCTCCCCCGCGGTGAGAAGCGAGAGGAGCTGGTAGAGCGCGTCCGGCGCGCCGCCGAGCGCGTAGTCGGCGATGAGGCGCTGACGCAGGGTCTTGCCCCCGATCATCCGCTCGGGCCGGCTGCCGAGTTCGGCGATCACCGCATCGACCAACGCCGGGGCGTTGGTCGGGAACAGGCCCAGCGAATCGCCGACGACGTATTCGATCGGCGTATCCGTCAGGTCGAACTCGATGTGCCAGGTCTCCTTCTCGCCGCCCGGCGCGTTGAGGCGCCTGCGGAACAGGAAGGTCGCCTCCACCGGGTTTTCGCGGCAGTAGCCGAGCGGGCCGAGCGGGGCCTCCGCCTTGGGCGCATCGGCATCGACGGTCTTGGCGGTGACGCCTCCGGCAGCGCCGAACTCCTCCTCCAGCTTCTTGAGCATCCGGAGGGTGTCCTTGCCCCCGGGCTGGCACAGGTTCAGCCGCTCCTCCTTCTTGAGGAAGATCGCATTGGCGTAATCGGCGCAGTTGTAGCCGCACTGGCCGCAGTCCTGCTGGGCCATGGCCGCCATCAGCTTCTGGGGCTCGGGCCGCTCACGCGCCATGTCCATGCGCTCGGGCAGGGGCATGGCCGGGTCGTGCCAGGGCGCGTCGTCGTTGTCGGCGAGCTTTGGCCCGCCCGGCAGGGCGCCGGGTGCCAGCGCGGTGGCACCCTCGACGGCCGGGCCGAGCAGCGCCGCGAAATAGCCCGACAGCCAGGAGCGCTGGTCGTCGGAGAAGGGGGCGGTCTCGGGGATGAGGACCAGCGGGGGGGCGACGTGCTCGCTCATGCGGCGGCTCTCAACACGGGTTGGTCTTCGGCGAGGTTGCGCAGGGTCTCGGGCCCGGTGCGGGCGGTGAAGGCCTGGAAGCTCTCGGCGGGGCTCGTGCGCCGGGCGAGGTAGCTGCGCAGCAGCGCCTCGACCCGGCCGGGGCAATCCTCGGCCTTGACCGCCTTCCAGATCTCGGTGCCGATCTTGGGGGCGTCGCCGAAGCCGCCGCCGACGACGATGTCGTAGCCCTCGACGGTGTCGCCCTCCTCGCCCACCGGGACCTTGGCGCCGATGAGGCCGATGTCGCCGATGTAGTGCTGGGCGCAGGAATGGTGGCAGCCGGTGACGTGGACGTTCACCGGCACGTCGAGCTCGAGGACGTTCGCCTCGATGTAGTCGGCGATCATCAGGGCGTGGCCCTTGGTGTCGGAGGCGGCGAACTTGCAGCCCTTGATGCCGGTGCAGGCCACGAGGCCGGCGCGGATGCTGGAGGCCGAGGTGGTGAGCCCCAGCGCGGCGACCCGCGCCTCGACCTCGGCGACCTTCGCGTCAGGCACGCCCGAGAACAGGAAGTTCTGCCAGACGGTGAGGCGGATGGCGCCGTCGCCGCAGTCGGCGGCGATGGCGGCCAGGGCCCGCATCTGGTCGGTGGTCATCTTGCCCACCGGCAGGATCACGCCGATCCAGTTGAGGCCGGGCTGCACCTGTTCGTGGACGCCGACATGGGCGAAGCGGTCCATGGGCCCGCGCGGGGCGACATGGGCGGGATCGACACGAGCGAGCGTGTAGCCCAGCTCCTCTTCGACGGCGGCGAGGTACTTGTCGAAGCCCCAGGCGTCGAGGACGTACTTCATGCGGCTCTTGTTGCGGTTGGTGCGGTCGCCGTTCTTGATGAACACCCGCAGGATCGCGTCGGCGACCCGGTTGCAGTCCCCGGGCTTCAGGACGACGCCGGTGTCGCGGGCGAGGTCGCGGTGGCCGGAAATGCCGCCGAGCACGAGGCGCATCCACACGCCCGGAGCGACCGCGGCACCCTCCAGGACCTCGACCGCCTGGAAGCCGATGTCGTTGGTCTCCTCCAGCACCGGCATGACGCCGCCGCCGTCGAAGGCGACGTTGAACTTGCGCGGCAGGCCGTAGAGCGAGCGGTCGTTGACGATCCAGTTGTGCCAGGATTTCGCCAGCGGCCGGGTGTCGAGCAGTTCCTGCGCGTCGATGCCGGCCACCGGCGAGCCGGTGACGTTGCGGATGTTGTCCGCCCCCGAGCCGCGGGCGGTGAGCCCGAGGTCGATCAGCCCGTCGAGGAAGGGCTGGCCGTGCTCGACCTTGATCTCGCGGACCTGGAGGTTGGCGCGGGTGGTGACGTGGCTGTAGCCGCCGCCGTGGGCGTCGGCGAGGTCGGCGATGCCGGCAAACTGCCAGTGCTGCAGGATGCCGTTGGGGATGCGCAGGCGGCACATGAAATCGCTGCTGGCCGGCGAGAGCCAGAACAGGCCGTGGTAGCGCCAGCGGAAGTTGTCCTCGGGCTTCGGGGTCTTGCCGGCGGCGGCTTCCGCGATGAGGCGGTTGTGGCCCTCGAACGGGTTCTCGGCGCGCTTCCACTTCTCCTGGTCGACGAGCTTGCCGCCGGCCTTCACGGCGGCGTCCTGCGCCTTGATGTGGATTGCGTCCGGCCCGGTGGGTTCGGAGGGCGCGGCGGCACCTTGCCCGAGGGCGAGGCCGCCGGTGAGGCGCGCGGCGGCGATGCCCGAGGCGAAGCCTTCGAGGTAGCGCTTCTGCTCGGCGTTGAAGTCGTCGGCCATGGTAGCCTCCATCATGCTGCCAGGGATTGAGCTTGGGGCGCCGCGCGCCCGAACATCAGGTCGTCGCGGCGGTCCGCGATGCGTTCGCCCGAGCGGATCAGGGACTTGCACCAGCCCTGTTCGGAGATGTCGCCGACGAAGACCGCGCCGATGAGCCGGTCGTCGGCGATGACGAGCTTGCGGTAGAGGCCGAGGCCGGGATCGGACATCACCACCGTCTCGGCGCCATCGGGCGCCTCGATCTGCCCGGCGGAGAACACCGGCAGGCCCGAGACCTTGAGGCTCGTCGACAGGGCGGTGCCGGCATAGGCCGCCTCCTCGCCGATGAGGTGGCGGCTCAGGGCCTCGGCCTGCTCGTAGGCCGGCTCCACGAGGCCGTAGACGAGCCCGCGATGCTCGGCACATTCGCCGAGCGCGAAGATGCGCGGGTCCGAACTCGTCATGCGGTCGTCGACCTTGATGCCGCGACCGACCTCGATCCCGGCGTCCCGGGCCAGGCCCGCGTTGGGGCGCACCCCCACCGACATCACCACGAGGTCGGCCGGCAGCACCGTGCCGTCCGAGAGGACGAGGCGCTCGACCCGGCCCTCGCCCTCGATCGTGGCGGTGTCGGCCTCGAGCAGCACCCGGATGCCGCGCGATTCCATGGCGCGTTTGACGAGGTCGGCGGCCGCGTGGTCGAGCTGGCGCTCCATCAGCCGGTCCATGACGTGGAGCAGGGTGGTGTCGACCCCGAGGCGGGCGAGGCCGACGGCCGCCTCCAGCCCGAGCAGGCCGCCGCCGATGACGATGGCCTTCGCCCCGGCCACCGCCGCCCGGCGGATCGCGGCGACGTCGGCGAGGTCGCGGAAGGTGAGGACGCCGGGCAGGTCCATGCCGGGCTTCGGCAGCCGGATCGGCAGGGAGCCGACGGCCAGCACGAGCTTGTCGAAGGGCAGGACGTGCGCCTCGCCGACGATGACCATCGCGTTCTCGCGGTCGATCTGCGTGACCGGAGCGCCGGTGATGAGGCGGATGCCGTGGCTCTCGTACCAGTCGAGGCCCCGGAAGGCGCAGGCGCCCTCGTCGACCTCGCCGCCGAGCAGCGAGGACAGCAGCACCCGGTTGTAGGCGGCCACCGGCTCGGCGCCGACCACCGTGACGTCGTAGAGGCCCGGCGCCGCCTCGGTCAGGCGTTCGAGGAAGCGCAACGAGGCCATGCCGTTGCCGATGACGACGAGACGCTCACGCATGACGGGCTCCCGCACGGTCCGCGTCAGGCCGCCACCGCCGGCTTGGCGTGGCGGGCGTAGAGGAACTCCAGCACCTCGGCGCGGGCGTGGGTGTAGGTCGGGTCCTCGACGAGTTCGAGGCGGCGGCGCGGGCGCTCGAGGTCGACCTTGAGGATCTCGCCGACCGTGGCCGAGGGGCCGTTGGTCATCATCACGATGCGGTCGGACAGCAGCACCGCCTCGTCGACGTCGTGGGTGATCATGATGACGGCGTTGCCGAGCCGCCCGTGGATCTCCATCAGCGAATCCTGAAGGTGGGCGCGGGTGAGCGCGTCGAGCGCCCCGAAGGGCTCGTCGAGCAGCAGCACCTTGGGCTCCATCGCGAGCGCCCGGGCGATGCCCACGCGCTGCTTCATGCCGCCCGAGATCTCGTTGGGCCGCCGCTCGGCCGCATGGGTCATGTTCACGAGCGCCAGGTTGTGGTCGATCCACTCGTTGCGCTCGGCCTTGGTCTTGCGGCCCTTCATCACCTTGTCCACGGCCAGCGACACGTTCTCGCGCACCGTGAGCCAGGGCAGGAGGGAATGGTTCTGGAACACCACGGCCCGGTCGGGGCCGGGGCTGTTCACCTCCTTGTCCTCCAGGAGAACCACGCCGGTGGAGGCCTTGAGCAGGCCGGCGACGATGTTGAGCACCGTCGACTTGCCGCAGCCCGAGTGCCCGATCAGCGAGACGAACTCGCCCCTGGCGATCTTCACGCTCACGTCGCGCAGCACCTCGTTGGTGCGGCCGTTGCGCGTGAAGCTGATGCCGACGTTCTCGATGCTGAGGTAGGTCATCGTGGGCTCTTCGATGTCGGAGGAAGCGGGCGTCGTCGGGGGCGTGCCCGCGGCCCGCCGGGCCGCGGGCACGGGGGTCAGGCGGCGGCGCCGCGGGTGACGAGGTTGCCGATGAAGGCCACGAAGCGGTCGAGGATGAACCCGATCACCCCGACGTAGACGAGGGCGACGATGATCTCGCTGATGTGCGAGGAATTCCACGCGTCCCAGATGAAGAACCCGATCCCGACGCCGCCGATCAGCATCTCGGCGGCCACGATGGCGAGCCAGGACAGGCCGACGCCGATGCGCAGGCCGGTGAAGATGTAGGGAGCGGCCGAGGGGAGCATGATCTTGGAGAAGAACTCGATCGGGTTGAGCTGCAGCACCGCCGAGACGTTGCGGTAGTCCTGCGGGATGTTGCGGATGCCCACGGCCGTGTTGATGATGATCGGCCAGATCGAGGTGATGAAGATCACGAAGATCGCCGAGGGCTGCCCGTCGCGAAAGGCGGCGAGCGAGAGCGGCAGCCAGGCCAGCGGCGGGATCGTGCGCAGCACCTGGAAGATCGGGTCCAGCCCGCGCATGGCCCAGTCCGACTGCCCGATCAGGGTGCCGACCAGGATGCCGACGACGGTGGCGAGGGCGAAGCCCAGGGCGACGCGCTGGATGCTGGCGGAGATGTGCCAGAACAGGCCCTTGTCGGTGCCGCCGTTGTCGTAGAACGGGTTGACGATGATGTCCCAGGCCTCGGTGACCACGCGCGAGGGCGGCGGCAGGCCGGCGCCGGGGCGCGAGCACAAGAGCTCCCAGATCACCAGGAAGGCGATCATCACCACCACGGGCGGGATCAGGTTGGCGGCCATCCCCCGCAGGGACGCCGCGGTGATGAACGGCGCCCGCGGTGCCTTCTCCGCGGCCTTGGCGGCGATGCCCGGCGCGGTGACGCCGATGGTGGAGGTGGTGGCCATTTAAGCGGTCCTCTTGATGCCGAGGCTGGCGAGGTAGGCGGCGGGATCGGCCGGATCGAACACCTTGCCGTCGAAGAAGGTCTCCTTGCCGCGCGAGGTCGAGGCCGGGATCGCGGTGACGCCGAGCGCCTTGGCGGCCTCGCGCCAGAGGTCCTCGCGGTTGACCTTGGCGATGAGCGCCTTGGTGTCGGTCTGCGCGTCGAACTTGCCCCAGCGGATGTCCTCGGTGAGGAACCAGAGGTCGTGGGACTGGTAGGGGTAGGAGGAATTGTCGGCGAAGAACTTCATGATGTGCGGGCTGTTCTCGACCACGCGGCCGTCGCCGTAGTCGATGGTGCCCTTCATGCGGCCGGCCACGTCGCCGACGGGGATGTTGATCCACTGGCGCTTGGCGACGATGGCGGCGAACTCGTCGCGGTTCTCGGGCTTGTCGCACCACATCTGCGCCTCGAGCACCGCCATCAGCAGCGCCCTGGTCGCGATCGGGTTCTTCTCCACCCAGGAGGTGCGCATGGCGAAGGCCTTCTCGGGGTGGTCCTTCCAGAGTTCGCCGGTGGTGAGCGCGGTGTAGCCGAGCCCCTGCTGCACGAGCTGGGCGTTCCACGGCTCGCCGACGCAGAAGCAGTCCATCGTGCCGACCTTCATGTTCGCCACCATCTGGGGCGGGGGCACGACGATGGTCTCGATGTCCTTGTCCGGGTCGATGCCGCCGGCCGCCATCCAGTAGCGGATCCAGAGATCGTGGGTGCCGCCGGGGAAGGTCATGGCCGCCTTGGCCGACTTGCCGGCGGCGCGCTTCTTCTCGACGGCCGCCTTGAACACCTTGGAATCGAGCCCGACCTTCTGCTCGAGGTATTCCTTGGCCACCGAGATGCACTGGCCGTTGGTGTTGAGCCGCGCCAGGATCTGCATCGGCACGGGGACGTTGTTCTGCGTCACGCGGCCGGCGGTGATGAGGTAGGGCATCGGCGTCAGGATGTGGGCGCCGTCGATGCCGTTGCCCTCCGAGCCCAGCACGAGGTTGTCGCGGGTGGTGCCCCAGGAGGCCTGCTTGAGCACCTCGACGTCGGGCATGCCGTGCTTGGCGAAGAAGCCCTTCTCCTTGGCGACGAACAGCGGGCCGGCATCGGTGAGCGCGATGAAGCCGAGCTTGGCGCCCTTGACCTCCGGCCCCGCGCCTTGCGCGAAGGCGCCGCCGGGAAGGGCGGCCCGGGCGGCGGCGGCCACCGAGAGGGCGGCGGCCGCCCCCTTCAGGAGGCTGCGCCGGCTTGTGGGGCGGTCATGTTGAAAACTGTCACCCATCGAACCGCAGACTCCCTCGTGAAGATCGCCAAACAAAAAACCGCCGCCCAGCGCCGATCGTCGGCAGCAGCGGATGCGCGCCAACGGAAGACTTGGGTCAGCGGCTTTGCCGACGGATACGCCCATCGCCTTTGACGGACCGGGGGGAGGCTTGCAGATCGCGTGCCAACCGCCGTGAGCGGCCGATTCCAGTCGCGGACGGCAGCGCAAGGGGGGCACGGCGACGGCGGGCGCCGCCTCGCCCGGTCTCGGCGTCTTGAGTGCGCTGCACAAAAGCCGGGCAGGCTGCCGGTGTGCCGTGCAGAAAGGCATCCGGCGTTGCGTGACGGACTCAGGCGATCCCGGTCGCGAGGGCGTCGTCGTAGAGGTCGGGCCGGTAGATCGCGGCGGCGACCTCGGCCGCGCCTGCGGTCGGGACGACCTGGCCGGCCCGCCGCATCGCATCGAGGCACCAGAGCGCGTGGGCGGGATCGGGCCTTTGCGCGCCCTCCCCGAACACGATGAAACGCGGATCGACCCTGACGGCACCGTCGGCGCCCGAGATCGGGGTTCCCGCCAGGGCATGCCCCAGTACGGTGGGATCGACGCCGAGGACGTCGCGCGCGGACAGCAGCGCGGCCAGCTGCGCGCGGTTGCCCGGCTCCTGGCACCAGAGCCCGGCCCGGCGCAGGGCCCGCACCAGCGGCAGGCTGATCTCGGTCTCGCTGGCGGGCAGGGCCAGCACCTTTTCCGGGCAATCGGCGATGAGTTCGCTGCCCAGGACCGCGACCCGCCCGTAGCCGGCGGCGGCCGCGACGCTGTTCCAGGGGCTGCCGACGCAGAACCCGTCGATGAGCCGGCGCTGCAGCGCCTCGGCGATCTGCGGCGGCGGGATCACCACGAGGTGGACGCCCTCGTCCAGGTCGAGGCCGCCGAGTTCGGCGAAGCGCCGGAGCTGGTAGGTGTGGCTGGAGAACGGGTGCACGGTGCCGATGACGAGCGGCCTGCCCTCCCCCGACCGGCGCCGGGCGACGCCGGCGAAGGCCCGGGCCACGGTGCCCGCGTCGCTGCCGTCGGTGACGGCCATCGCCTCCCAGACCGGCATCGACACGGTGATGGCGTTGCCGTTGAGGTTGAGCGCGATCGGCACGATCAGCGGCGTCTCCAGGCCGCTGAGGCCGAGCGCGCTCGCCACCGCCAGCGGCGCCAGCATGTGCGCCCCGTCGAGGTGGCCGAGCGCCAGCCTGTCGCGCAGGGTCGCCCAGGACGGCACCGGCACGAGGTCCACGGCGAGCCCCTCCTGGGCCGTGAAGCCGAGCTTCACCGCCGCGATCAGCGCGGCCGCATCGAGGAGCGGGACGTAGCCGATCTGGAGCCTCATCCGAGCATGTCCGCGGCGGTGACGATGGCCCGGGCGATGTCCGCCATCCGCCGCTTCTCGTTCATGGCCTTGCGCCGCATCATCTTGTAGGCCTCCTCCTCGCCGAGGCCGCGGGCGGCCATGAGGATGCCCTTGGCGCGTTCGATGACCTTGCGGTCGGCCAGTTCCTCGCGGGCCTCGGACAATTCGCGCTGCAGCCGGGCGAAGGCGTTGAAGCGCAGGATCGCGATGTCGAGGATCGAGCGGATGCGCTGGGGCTGCAGCCCGTCGACCACGTAGGCCGAGATGCCGGCATCCACCGCCGCCTGCATCATCGGCACGTCGGAGCGGTCGACGAACATCGCCACCGGCCGTTCGACGTGGCGCGACAGGCCCGACATCTGTTCGAGGATGTCCCGGCTCGGACTCTCCAGGTGGATGACCACCACGTCCGGCCGCAGGGCCGCCACCTGCGCGGGCAGGTCGGCACTGTCGGACAGGATGACGACGCGCTCCACCCCCGCCGCCCGCAGCCCCTCCTCGAGGATCGCGGCGCGGGCGTGGCTCGGGTCGATCACGGCGACGGTGAGGGTGGTCTCGGTCATCGAAGCCAGGGGGCAAGAGGGGACGCCCGCCCCTCGCTGCGCGGCATCCATAGGCGACGGCTCGGCGGTTCCGCAAGTTACGGTCGGGCAAGCAAACGGCCCCGCTTCCGCCGCAAACCGCGGGCTCTATCGCCGCAGGCGCAAGCACCGGAGGGTCGGACGAGATGGCGAGGCGGAACGGGCCAAGCATCGGGCCATGCACCGGGCCGGACGCGTTCGCCGGAGCGCCGTCGGCCGGCGCGACCCTGCCGTTCCTGCCCACCCTCGTCGTCGCCGCCGTGATCGGACTGACCGCGGTGTGCTGGGAGTCGATGCCCGCGACCGGCCCCTCCGAGCCGGCCGCCACAGTCTCCACATCGGTCTCGTCCGATGCCCCGGCGCTGCCGCGCATGGCCCGCCTGCCCCTCGGCGCGGCCGAGCCTTCGGTGGCCGTTCTCGACCAGGACCGGACCGGGGCCGTCGCCACCTTCGCCGCGTTCACGCCCCTGGTGCCGTCCGTGACGGTCGCCCGCGTCGCCGCGCGACCGGTCAGGATCGCCGCCCCACATATCGCCGTCCCCCAAATCCCCGCATCCCTCGGCCGCTGCGGCGGGGACCGCTGCCGCGAGGCGCCGGCGCAGACAGCGGCGACGTCGCCGCGCCGGCACCCGGCCGCCCCCGTCGTTCCGGCCGAGGCGCAGCCGTTCGCGGCCGCCGTGGTCGAGGCCGAGGCCGCCGACGAGGCGCTGCCGGAGCGCCTGCTGCCCTTCGCCCCGACGCTGGCGCCCACGATCCGCGCCGTCCGGCGCACCGTTGGCTTCGTCGGGGCCCAGGCCGCCGCCCTCCGGACCGAGGCCGTCGCCATCGGCGGTGCGGTCGGCGATCTCGTGGGCGACCTGCGCTGAGCGGCCGGCGCTCCGGCGCCGCCCTTCGCGCGACATCATCCCTGCCATTCCCCCTGCGGTCTGGACCCGCTCGCCCCCGAGACCTACCTGGACGCGGGACGACGGCGCTCGCGGACGGGCTGGCCCCGTGAGCGACGCCGAGGGCATGGATGGCAGGACGGATCGAGGATTACGCGCTCGTCGGCGACGGCCGCACGGCGGCTCTGATCGGGCGCAGGGGCAGCGTCGACTGGCTGTGCTGGCCGCGGTTCGATTCGTCCGCCTGCTTTGCCGCGCTCCTCGGCACCGAGGATCACGGCTTCTGGTCGCTTTTCCCCGTCGAGGCCGACGCGGTGGAGTCGCGGGCCTACCGCAGCGGCAGCCTCGTCCTGGAGACCTGCTACGCGACCCCCACCGGCGAGGTCCGGGTCACCGACTACATGCCGGCCAACGACGGCTCCCACCTCGTGCGCATCGTCGAGGGTCTCACCGGCTCCGTGGCGATGCGGATGCGGCTCTCGGTGCGGTTCGACTACGGGCTCGCCGTCCCGTGGGTCTCCCACAACGAGCTCGGTGACCTGAGGGCCATCTCGGGACCGCACAAGGTGGTGCTGCGCACCCCCGTGCCGCTGCGCGGCGAGGACCAGACCACGGTCGCGGACTTCGCTGTCGCGGCGGGGGAGAGCGTCGCCTTCACCCTCAGCTACGGCCTCTCGCACGAGGACGATCCGCCCCCCATCGAGCCGCGCAAGGTGCTGTTCGAGACCGACCGCTACTGGCGCGACTGGTCGATCCGCTGCGCCCGCGGCACCCCCTGGGACGAGGTCCTGCAACGGTCGCTCCTGACCCTCAAGGCGCTGATCTACCAGCCCACCGGCGGGATCGTGGCGGCGCCCACCACTTCCCTGCCGGAGGAGCTCGGCGGCGTGCGCAACTGGGACTACCGCTACTGCTGGCTGCGCGATTCCACCTTCACCCTGATCGCGCTGATGGACGGCGGCTACATCGACGAGGCCCGCGCCTGGCGCGACTGGCTGGTGCGGGCGGTGGCCGGCAACCCGGAGCAGGCCCACATCCTCTACGGCATCGCCGGCGAGCGCATGCTGCCCGAGATCGAGCTCGACTGGCTGCCCGGCTACGAGGGCGCCAAGCCCGTGCGGATCGGCAACGCCGCGGTCGACCAGTTCCAGCTCGACGTCTACGGCGAGATCTTCGATGCGCTGTTCCAGGCGCGCCAGCGCGGGCTCCTGGGCGACCGCGACGGCTGGCGGGTCGGCCTCGCCCTCCTGCGCCATCTCGAGACGGTCTGGACCGAGCCCGACGAGGGCATCTGGGAGGTGCGCGGCGGGCGCCGGCACTTCGTCCATTCCAAGGTCATGGCCTGGGTCGCCTTCGACCGGGCGATCCGGGCCTACGAGGACGGTGACGCCCCCGACGCCCCGGTGGACCGCTGGCGCGCCACCCGCGACCGCATCCATGCGGAGGTCTGCCAGAAGGGCTTCGATCCCGAGCTCGGCAGCTTCGTACAGTTCTACGGCGGCAAGAGCCTCGATGCGAGCCTGCTGCTCATCGCCCTCGTGGGGTTCCTGCCCCAGGACGACCCGCGTGTGGTCGGCACGGTGGCGGCGATCGGCCGGACCCTGATGCGCGACGGCCTCGTCCTGCGCTATGACACCGAGGATCAGGCCACCGACGGCCTGCCCGGCGGCGAGGGGGCGTTCCTGCCCTGCAGTTTCTGGTATGCCGACAATCTCATCGGCCTCGGCCGCCGGGAGGAGGCGCGCGCCATGATCGAGCGGCTCATCGGTCTCAGCACCGATCTCGGGCTGCTGTCCGAGGAATACGACGTGGAGGCCAAGCGGCTCGTGGGCAATTTCCCTCAGGCTTTCAGCCACGTCACCCTCGTGAACACGATCCTGAACTATGCGCGTGCCGCCGGACCTGCCAAGGAGCGGTGCGAGGGGTGAGACCACGCCCGCGGCCGGCCCGATCGGCCGAGGCGTCTCTTTGACGGACGCGTCTCATGGATGGACGCGTCCCGGGGTGAAGGACATCGCGGCGCGGGTGCCGCATGCATGGGGACCTGATGCACGGGGATCCGGGCGAGCCGCCCGGCGCCGCCGCGTGCAGAAGAACGGAAAGACTGAGACATGAGCGGAGCCGACACCAAGCCCACGGGCGCCTTGAGCGAGATCGACAAGCTCTCGATCGATACGATCCGGACGCTGGCGATCGACGCGGTGCAGAAGGCCAATTCCGGGCACCCGGGCGCCCCGATGGCGCTCGCCCCCGTCGCCTACACCCTGTGGAACCGCTACCTGCGCTACGATCCGGCGCATCCGCACTGGCCCAACCGCGACCGCTTCGTGCTGTCGGCCGGCCACGCCTCCATGCTGCTCTACGCGCTGCTGCATCTGGCCGGCGTGGCGGAGACGGACGGCGGCAACGCGCCGGCTGTGAGCCTCGAGGACATCAAGAACTTCCGCCAGCTCGACTCGAAGACGCCGGGCCACCCGGAGTACCACTTCACCACCGGCGTCGAGACCACCACCGGGCCGCTCGGCCAGGGGGTCGCCAACTCGGTGGGCATGGCCATCGGCGGGCGCTTCCTCGGCGAGACCCTGAACCGGCCCGACCTGCCGCTAATCGACTACAACGTCTACGCCATCTGCTCGGACGGGGACCTGATGGAGGGCGTGGCCGCCGAGGCCGCCTCCATCGCCGGGCATCTGCGCCTGTCGAACCTGTGCTGGATCTACGACAACAACACCATCACCATCGAGGGCCATACCGAGCTCGCCTTCTCCGAGGAGGTGGCGACGCGCTTCCTCGCCTACGGCTGGCAGGTGCTGCGGGTGGCGGACGCCAACGACGTGCACGCCATCGCCGGCGCCCTGGAGACCTTCCTGCAGTCCGGCGACCGGCCGACCCTCATCGTGGTCAACTCGGTGATCGGGTTCGGCGCACCAAGCAAGCAGAACACCTCCAAGGCCCATTCCGACGCTCTCGGCGAGGAGGAGGCCCGGGGCGCCAAGCGCGCCTACGGCTGGCCCGAGGACGCGCAGTTCCTCGTGCCCGACGGGGTCGTCGAGAACTTCCGGGCCGGAATCGGCGAGCGGGGGGCGGCGCTCTATGCCGATTGGGAGGGCTTCCTCGCCGAGGCCAAGGCCTCCGATCCGGCGCTGGCCGAGGAGATCGCCGCCATCCACGAGGGCCGTCTGCCCGAGGGCTGGGACAGCGACATCCCGGTCTTCCCGGCCGACGCCAAGGGCATGGCCACCCGCGAATCCTCGGGCAAGGTCCTCAACGCGATTGCCAAGAACCTGCCCCATCTCCTTGGCGGGTCTGCCGATCTGGCCCCCTCCAACAAGACCAAGCTCGAGTTCGAAGGCGCCGGCACCCTGTCGCCGTTCGATCCGGGCGGCCGCAACATCCACTTCGGCGTGCGCGAGCATGCGATGGGCTCGATCGTGAACGGCCTCGGCCTCGTCGGCCTCCGGGCCTACGGCGCCACCTTCCTGGTGTTCGCCGACTACATGCGCCCGCCGATCCGCCTCGCGGCCCTGATGGAGCTGCCGGTCTTCCACGTGTTCACGCACGATTCCATCGGCGTCGGCGAGGACGGGCCGACCCACCAGCCGGTGGAGCAGCTCCTGAGCCTGCGCTGCATCCCCGGCCTCGTCACCCTGCGCCCGGCCGACGCCAACGAGGTGTCGGAGGCCTATCGGGTGATCATGGGCCTGAAGAACCAGCCGGCGGTCCTGGCCCTCTCGCGCCAGCCGCTGCCGACCCTGGACCGGACCCGCTTCGCGAGTGCCGCCGGCGTCGCCCGGGGCGCCTACGTGCTGGCGGGCGGCGACGACACGCCCGACGTCATCCTGATCGGGACGGGCAGCGAGGTGCAGCTCTGCATCGGCGCCTACGAGGCGCTGACGGCGGACGGGGTGAAGGCCCGCGTCGTCTCGATGCCGTCCTGGGACCTGTTCGAGCGCCAGACGCAGGCCTACCGCGACGCGGTGCTGCCGTCGCGGGTTCTCGCCCGCGTCGCGGTGGAACAGGGCTCCGCGATCGGCTGGGACCGCTACGCCGGCTCGGCCGGCACGATCATCGGCATGCACACCTTCGGCTCGTCCGCGCCGATCAAGGACCTCCAGACCAAGTTCGGCTTCACGCCGGACAAGGTGCTGCAGGCCGCGCGGGACCAGATCGCCAAGCACCAGATCGCCAAGCACAGGACGTAGCGAGACGTCCCTCCCCCCTGTGGGGAGGGGCCGGGGGTGAGGGTGGTTCCGCCGTCCCGGATGTCGGGGGCACCCGGCCACCCCCACCTCCCTCCTCCTCCCCACCAGGGGGAGGAGAGGCGCCAGGCCCCCGTTCGGCCTGGTCACGAAGAAACAGGAGACCGGCATGAACCCGCTCAAGGCACTCTTCCCCGAACAGGGCCAGGCCGTGTGGCTCGACTTCGTCGCGCGCGGCTTCATCGCCGACGGCCGCCTCAAGGCCCTGGTGGACGGCGACGGCCTGCGCGGCGTCACCTCCAACCCGTCGATCTTCGAGAAGGCGATCGGCGATTCCACCGAATACGACGGGGCCCTGAAGGCGGTGATGGACGGGGGCGACAGCCGCGTCGTCGACCTCTACGAGGGCTGCGCCATCGCCGACATCCAGGCGGCCGCCGACGTGCTGCGCCCGGTCTACGAGGCGAGCGACGGGGCCGACGGCTACGTCAGCCTCGAGGTCTCGCCCTACCTCGCCCTGAGCACCGAGGACACCCTCGAGGAAGCCCGGCGCCTGCACGCCACGGTCGCCCGCGACAACCTGATGGTGAAGGTGCCGGCCACCCCCGCCGGCATCCCGGCGATCCAGGCGCTCACCGCCGAGGGCATCAGCGTCAACGTCACCCTGCTGTTCGGGCAGGACGCCTACGAGCAGGTGGCGCGCGCCTTCGTCGCCGGCCTCCGGGCCTTCGCCGACAAGGGCGGCGACGTCTCCCGGGTGGCGAGCGTCGCCAGCTTCTTCATCAGCCGCATCGACGTGGCGGTCGACAAGGCGCTGGACGAGGCGATCGCCCGGACCGAGGGCGCCGACGAGAAGGCGGCGCTGGAGGCCCTGAAGGGCAAGGTCGCGATCGCCAACGCCAAGCTCGCCTACCAGCGCTACAAGCGCATCGTCGCCGAGCCGGCCTGGCAGGCCCTGGCGGCCAGGGGCGCCAAGCCGCAGCGCCTGCTCTGGGCCTCCACCGGCACCAAGAACAAGGCCTATTCCGACGTGCTCTACGTCGAGGAGCTGATCGGCCCCGACACCGTCAACACCATGCCGCCGGCCACCATGGACGCGTTTCGCGACCACGGCACCGTGCGCGCCGCCATCGAGGAGGACGTCGCGGGCGCAAGAGCCGTGATGGCGAGCCTCGCCGCCGCCGGGATCGACATCGACGCGATCACGACAAGGCTCGTCGAGGAGGGCGTGCAGCTCTTCATCGACGCCGCCGACAAGCTCCTGGGCGCGGTGGCGGCCAAGCGCGCCGACCTGCTCGGGCCCAAGCTCGACGGCCAGACCCTGGTCCTCGACGACGCCATCGGCGGCCACGCCCGCAAGGCGGTGGAGGCCTGGCGCGCGTCCGGCGCGATCCGCCGGCTCTGGGCCCGCGACAAGACCCTCTGGAGCGACACCGACGAGGACAAATGGCTGTCCTGGCTGCGCATCGTCGAGGACGAGCTCGCCCATGTGTCCGACTACGCCGCCTTCGCCGAGGACGTGCGCCAGACCGGGTTCACCGACGTGGTGGTGCTCGGCATGGGCGGGTCGAGCCTCGGGCCCGAGGTGCTGGCCGAGACCTACGGCGCGCGCGAGGGCTACCCGAGCTTGCGCATCCTCGATTCCACCGATCCCGACCAGGTCCGGCAGGTCGAGGCGGCCGTCACCCTGGAGACGACGCTGTTCGTCGTGGCGAGCAAGTCCGGCTCGACCCTCGAGCCCAACGTGTTCCGCGACTATTTCCTCGGCCGGATGAAGGCGCTGGTGGGGGCGCGGGCGGGCGCGCATTTCGTGGCCGTGACCGATCCCGGCTCGGCCATGGAGGCGGCGGCCAAGGCCGACGGCTTCCGCAAGGTGTTCTACGGCGTCAAGCAGATCGGCGGGCGCTATTCGGTGCTCTCGGCCTTCGGGCTGGTGCCGGCCGCCGCCTCGGGCATCGACGTCGAGGCCTTCCTGAACACCGCCCGGACGATGGTGCGCTCCTGCGGCCCGGCCGTGCCGCCGGCCCAGAACCCCGGCGTGCTGCTGGGGACGGCGCTGGGCGCGGCCGCCCTGCAGGCGGGGCGCGACAAGGTCACCTTCATCGCCTCGCCGGGCATCGACACCTTCGGGGCCTGGGCCGAGCAGCTCATCGCCGAATCCACCGGCAAGGAGGGCAAGGGCCTGATCCCCATCGACGGCGAGCCGGTGGACGTGCCGGCGGTCTACGGCCGCGACCGCATCTTCGTGTACCTGCGCCTCGACAATCGCGCCGACCCCTACCAGGACGAGGCGGTGCGCAACCTCGAGCGCGAGGGGCATCCGGTCGTCCACATCACGATGGCCAACGAGGAGCAGCTGCCGCAGGAGTTCTTCCGCTTCGAGATGGCCACCGCCGTGGTCGGCGCGATGATGGGCATCAACCCGTTCGACCAGCCCGACGTCGAGGCGAGCAAGATCGAGACGAAGAAGCTGTTCGACGCGGCCGAGCGCGACGGCGCCCTGCCCGCCGAGACGCCGCTGTTTGCCGACGACACCATCGCCCTCTACGCCGACCCCGCCAACGCCGGGGCGCTGCCCGCGGCGGCCGAGGGGCTGGAGGCGGCCATCGCCACCCATCTCGCCCGGGTGAAGGACGGCGACTACGTGGCGCTTCTGGCCTATGTCGCGCGCACCGAAGGGCATCGGGCCATCCTGCAGGACGCCAGGGTGCGGCTGCGCGACACTCGCAAGGTCGCCACCTGCCTCGAGTTCGGGCCGCGCTTCCTCCACTCCACCGGCCAGGCCTACAAGGGCGGGCCCGACACCGGCGTGTTCCTCCAGATCACCGCCGACCCGGCGCAGGACCTCCCCATTCCCGGCCGCACCCTCGGGTTCGGGACGGTGGTGGCGGCCCAGGCGCGGGGCGACTTCTCGGTGCTGGCCGAGCGCGGGCGCCGGGCCCTGCGGGTCCACATCAAGGGCGGCGACGTCGAGGCGGGATTGAAGCGCATCGCGGCGGCGATCAAGGCGGCTCTGGTCTGACCAGGCCGGGGCTATCCACCGCGGTCCGGTCGTTCCCCTCCACCACCTCGTCCCGAGGTGCCCGCCTCGGCGGGCCTCGAAGGAGGGCTCCAGGGACGACGGCGCGAACGGGAGGGCTCCTTCGAGGCCTTCGCTTCGCTGCGGCGCCTCGGGGACGGGCGGATCGGTAGGACAAGGGTTGGCACGCATCGTGGGCCGCAGGGTCCATGATGCTTCCTCAGAGGGAGATCACCCATGCAACTCGGTATGATCGGTCTCGGCCGGATGGGCGGCAATATCGTCCGGCGGCTCATGCGCGACGGGCACACGGCGGTGGTGTTCGACCGGGACCCCGATGCGGTCGCGGCCCTGGTGGCCGAGGGGGCGACCGGCGCCGACAGCCTGGACGACCTCGTCGCCAAGCTCGACGCCCCCCGTGCCGCCTGGGTGATGCTGCCGGCCGGCGAGATCACGGACGGCACGGTGACCCGGCTCGGCGCCCTGATGGCGGCCGACGACATCGTCATCGACGGCGGCAACTCCTTCTACAAGGACGATGTGCGCCGCGCCGCCGACCTGAAGCCGAAGGGCATTTCCTACGTCGACGTCGGCACCTCGGGCGGGGTCTGGGGGCTGGAGCGCGGCTATTGCATGATGATCGGCGGCGAGACCGCCGCCGTCGAGCGCCTCGACCCGATCTTCCGCACTCTCGCTCCCGGCGCCGGCGCCATCCCCAAGACGCCGGGCCGCGAGGGCCGCGACCCGCGCGCCGAGCAAGGCTACATCCATGCCGGCCGGAGCGGGGCCGGCCATTTCGTCAAGATGGTCCACAACGGCATCGAGTACGGGCTGATGCAGGCCTACGCCGAGGGGTTCGACATCCTCCGGCATGCCGACTCCCCGGACCTGGCCGAGGCGCACCGGTTCGACCTCGATCTGGGCGACATCGCCGAGGTCTGGCGCCGGGGCAGCGTGGTCTCGTCCTGGCTCCTCGACCTCACCGCCGGGGCGCTGGCGGCCGACGAGACCCTGGCCGGGTTCTCCGGCTTCGTCGCCGATTCCGGGGAAGGGCGCTGGACGCTCAATGCGGCCATCGAGGAATCGGTGCCCGCCAACGTGCTCTCGGCGGCCCTCTACGCCCGCTTCCGCTCCCGCGAGGACGCCTCCTACGCCGACAAGCTGCTCTCGGCGATGCGGAAGGGCTTCGGCGGGCACCGGGAGCCGACCTGAGCGTCGTCCCGCCGAAGATCACTCCAATTGCCCATGCCGGCGATCCCGGGGCATCGGCAATCCAGCCTCACTCGGCCTCAGCGAGGTGCTTCGCGATGATCCCCCTCCCCCAGGGCACGGTCCTGTTCGACGACGCCGACGCGGTGGCCAGGGCCGCCGCCGACCACCTGCGGGCCCTGTGCGCCTCGGCGCCGCACGGGCGCATCGCCGTGTGCCTGTCGGGCGGCTCGACGCCCCGGCGTCTCTACACGGCGCTCGCCGGGGCGGAGTATGCCGACCTCCCCTGGTCGCGCCTGCACTGGTTCTTCGGCGACGACCGCGCCGTGGCTGCCGAGGATGACCTGAGCAACGTCCGCATGGCGCGCGAGGCCTTCGGGCCGGCGAGCGCCATCCCCGCCGGCCAGTTCCATCCGATCCCGATGGCGGACGGCCCGCAGGCCGCCGCCGGCCGCTACGAGGCGGCGCTCAAGGCGTTCTACGGTGCCGAGACCCTCGATCCGGCTCGCCCCCTGTTCGACCTCGTCCTGCTCGGTCTCGGCGAGGACGGCCACGTCGCCTCGCTGTTTCCCGGCCAGCCCGCCCTGGAGGAGACCACGGCCTGGGTGGTGGCGGTGCCCGAGGCCGGGATGACCCCGTTCGTGCCCCGCGTCAGCCTGACCTTTCCCGCCCTGGCTTCCGCCCGTTCGGTGCTGCTCCTCGTCAGCGGGCCGGGAAAACGCGACCCGCTCGCGCGGCTGGCGGCGGGCGAGGACCTGCCGGCCGCCCGTGTCCGCGGGCCGGTGCGATGGTTCGTCGACCGTGCCGCGGCCGACGTCTAGAGTCTCCGGCTGCGTCGGCGACCGGTGAGGGCGGTGCGCTCCAAGTCCGGCGGAAGTTTCGTCAGTCGACGGCTTGTCCATGTCGGTTTACCGTCCAGAAATTGACTCGTCTCCGGCGGCTCTATAGTTCCGTCAGTCATAGCGATGACAATGCGGGCGGGGGCTCGGCATGGCGGGACACAGTCAGGACGAGGCGGACCTCGACATCTCGCGGCGCTGGCGCCTTCCGTTCGGGCGACGGCTCGCCGCCGGTCCGCTGCGTTCGGTGTCGCGGCGCCGGCCGTTGGAGCGTCTGATCGTTCCGGCGCTCGTCGCGGTCGCGGTGGTGTCGGCCCTGGCGATCCCGTCCTTCGTCGGGCGAAAGCCGGTCCTCACCGCCGCCGCCCAACCCGAGGTGAAGCGGATCGAGCCGCGCCCCGTGGCCGTCGTCCCCATCGCCAGGCCGGCGCCGGGTCAGCCCCCGGCTGCGATGCCGCCGGTTCGGACGGCGGTGGCCGTCGATCCATCCAAACCCGCTGCCCCGGCGCCGACTCCCTCCGTCGTCTCGCCTCCGGCAACTCCGCTCGCGGTGCCGCCGCCCGCCAGAACGGCCGCGCGGCCGGCGCCCCCGCCCCTCAGCCTCGACATGCTGCCGGTCCTGGCCGGCGATCCGGCCGTGTCGGAGGTCGAGGCCGCGAAGCCGCCCGCCCGCAAGGGGCCGGTCCAGCGCCCGGCGGTTCCCTGAGGGCGGTCGTCCTCAGACGAAGTGCTTCGACAGCTTGAGGCCCTGGGCCTGGTAGTTCGAGCCGGCCCCGGAGCCGTAGAGGGTGGTCGGAACCTGCGCCATGCGCTCGTAGACGAGGCGGCCCACCACCTGTCCGTCCTCGAGCAGGAACGGCACGTCGCGCGAGCGCACCTCGAGCACCGCCCGCGCGCCGGCGCCGCCGGCGCTGGCATGGCCGAAGCCGGGATCGAAGAAGCCGGCGTAATGCACCCGGAATTCGCCCACCAGCGGATCGAACGGCACCATCTCGGCGGCGTGGTCGGGCGGCACCTGCACCGCCTCCTTCGAGGCCAGGATGTAGAACTGGCCCGGATCGAGGATGAGCGCGCGCGACGCGTCCGCCGGGATCGGCTCCCAGAAATCGGCCACCCTGTGGCGGCCCGGCGCATCGACGTCGACGAGGCCGGTATGGCGCCGCGCCCGGTAGCCGATCAGCCCGTCGAAGCCGGAGAGGTCCACCGAGACGGCGACACCCCCCTGGAACGAAGGCGCGGCGCTGTTCACCACCGGCGAGCGGGCATGGAGGGCGGCGAGTTCGGTGTCGGTGAGCCGGACCTCGCCGCGCCGGAAGCGGATCTGCGACAGGCGCGAGCCGGTGCGCACCTTCACCGGGAAGGTGCGCGGCGAGATCTCGGCATAGAGCGGGCCGTGGTAGCCGGCCTCGACCTGGTCGAAGGCGGCCCCCCCGTCGGTGATGACCCGGGTGAAGACGTCGATGCGCCCGGTGGAGCTCTTGGGGTTGGCGCCGGCCGAGATGTCGGGGGGCAGGGCGAGGCCCTCCTGCAACTCGGCGATGAAGACGCAGCCGGTCTCCAGGACGGCGCCGCCGGTCAGGTCCATCTCGTGCAGGGCGAAGGCCTCGATGCAGGAGGCCACCGCGCGGTTGCCCGGCAGGAAGCTGGTGCGGACCCGGTAGACCCGGCTCCCGAGCCGCAGGTCGAGGCTGGCCGGCTGGATTTGGTCGTGGGCGAAGGGCGTGGCGGGGAGGATGCCGCCGGCCTCGGTCAAGGCGGCGATGCCCTGCGCCGACAGGATGCCGGGGACGGTCGGGGCCTGGGACTCGCGCCGTGTGCTCATGCCGTTCAGCCCGCGTTCCCGTCCGGCCCGGTCGGTGGGCCGGCAAGCCTTTCCCCACCCGAGCCCTTCCCCACCTAGGCGGCAGAACGCTTAAATCCCCGTAAACCGCGTTTACCCGCGGGCGTCCGGTCAGGGTTCGGGATCGTCGGCGGTCTCCCCGGCGAGAATCCGGCGCACGATGGCCAGGCGCGCGATGCCGCCCATCGCCAGGAGGCCGGCCACGAGGCTCGCCATCACCGGAAATCCCTCCCCCCAGGCGATCGCGGCGGCGGCCAGCGCGACGGCCACCGCCGGCACGGCGCGATCGGGCAGCAGGATGAGCGAGGCCATCGCCATCGCCCCGTGGCCGGGGCTGCGGCGGGCCGCGATGCGCCCGGCCAGGCGACCGAGCCCGTCGACCAGAAGCGCCCCGATCAGGGCGCCGGCGGGCCAGCGGTTGCCCTCGGGATCGACCCAGGCGAACCCGAGGGCGAGACCGCCGAGGCCGAGCGCCCCGAGGAGCGCGTCGAAGGGGACGAGCCGCACCGGGGCCATGTCGGTCGGCGCGATGGGCCGGGTCTCCTGACGCACGGATTGGGTCCTCGGCGGGGATCGGTCGCCGTACCGATTGACGCGGTTTTCGGGCGGACGTACCACGGCATCACATCCCTGTCGCGTTGGCGGCGCGAGCCCGGACGATGCGGGTCAGGAGCTTCTTTCAGCCATGTACAAGGCCCAGACGCGCGGCATCAGCGTGACCGTCGAGCCCCGCTTCGTGGAGGAGGAATCCTCCCCGAGCGAGAGCCGCTACTTCTTCGCCTACACCGTCGAGATCGTGAACAACGGCTCCGAGCCGGTGCAGCTGCGCTCGCGCCACTGGCGCATCATCGACGGGCGCGGCGCCTGCCAGGAGGTGCGCGGCGCCGGGGTCGTCGGCAAGCAGCCGGTGCTCGATCCGGGCGAATCGTTCAGCTACACCAGCGGCTGCCCGCTCACGACGCCGGACGGGCTCATGGCCGGCAGCTACACCATGGCGACACACGCCGGCGAAAGCTTCGAGGCCGAGATCCCGGCCTTCTCCCTCGATTCGCCGCACGTCCGTCGCAGCGTCCACTGACCGTCATGTCCGCGCACGGACGGCGGCTGACGCACCTCGAGCTGCTCGAACGCCTCGTCGCGTTCGACACCGAGAGTTCGAAGACCAACCTGCCCCTCGTCGACATGGTCTGCGACTACCTCGCGGGCTGGGGCGTGCCCACGGTGCGCGTGCCCAACGCGGCCGGCGACAAGGCCGCGATCTTCGCCACCCTCGGCCCCAGGGTCGACGGCGGCGTCGTGCTCTCGGGCCATACCGACGTCGTCCCCGTCACGGGCCAGGCCTGGACCGGCGACCCCTTCGCCCTGCGGGTGGAGGACGGGCGGGCCATCGGCCGCGGGGCCGTCGACATGAAGGGCTTCTGCGCCCTGGCGCTCGCCGCCGTGCCGGACTTCCTCGCCGCAGGCCTCAAGCGGCCGATCCACATCCTCCTGTCCTACGACGAGGAGACCACCTGCCTCGGGGTGGCCGACACCATCGCCCGGTTCGGCGCCGATCTGCCCCGGCCCGGCGCGGTCGTCGTCGGCGAGCCCACCGACATGGAGGTGGCCGACGCCCACAAGAGCATCGTCACCTATCTCACCACCGTCCACGGGCACGAGGCCCATTCCGCCAAGCCCATGCTCGGGGCCAACGCCGTGATGGCGGCGGCCGACCTCGTGTCTGAGCTCAACCGCATCGCCGACGCGATGATCGCGCGGGGCGACGCCTCGGGCCGGTTCGACCCGCCGGCCACCACGGTCCACGTGGGTACGATCCACGGCGGCACGGCCCGCAACATCCTGCCCAAGGTCTGCACCTTCCACTGGGAGTTCCGCGGCCTGCCCGACCTCGACATGGCCGAGATCCCGGCCCTGTTCGAGGCGAGGGTCGCCGCCGTCACCCGCGACCGGCTCAACCGCTACGGCCCGTTCGGGCGCATCGAGACCCTGGAGGAGGTGGCGGTGCCGGGGCTGGCGCCCGAGCCCGGTTCCGACGCCGAGCGGCTGGCGCTGCGGCTGGCGGGGCGCAACCACACGATCTCGGTGCCCTATGCCACCGAGGCCGGCCGCTTCCAGGCGGCGGGCATCCCCACCGTGGTGTGCGGGCCCGGCTCCATCGACCAGGCCCACCAACCCGACGAATTCATCACCCTCGCGGCCCTGGAGGCGGGCGCCGCCTTCATGCGCCGCCTCGCCGCCGACTGCGCGGGTTCGTGAGGGCCGTCCCGTCATGAGAACCGTCACCCCCCGCACCATCGCCGCCGACGGCCCGGTCAAGCTCCGGCCGCTGGAGCGCGAGGACCTGATGTTCGTGCATCAGCTCAACAACAACGACAGCATCATGCGCTACTGGTTCGAGGAGGCCTACGAGTCCTTCGCCGAACTGGCGCAGCTCTACGAGCGCAACATCCACAACCAGACCGAGCGGCGCTTCATCATCGCCAATTCCGACGGCGCGCCCGCCGGCCTCGTCGAGCTCGTGGAGATCAACCACCTCCACCGGCGCTGCGAATTCCAGATCGCGATCCACCCCGCCTTCCAGGGGCAGGGCTATGCGCCCCGCGCCACCCGGATCGCCATGGACTACGCCTTCAGCGTCCTCAACATCCACAAGCTCTACCTGCATGTGGATCGCGACAATGCCCGCGCGGTGCGCATCTACGAACGCTGCGGCTTCGAACCCGAGGGCATCCTCAAGGACGAGTTCTTCGTGAACGGCAAGTACCGCGACGCGGTGCGGATGTGCCTGTTCCAGCCGGCTTACCTGGCGCGCCGGGGCGGCGGCGAGATCGCCGAGCCGGTGCTCAAGAGCTGACGGTTCTTCCGGGGCCCCGCGGAGACGACGTGGAAGAGCCGGAGCGGCTGGCTGCCGCTCCGGCTCTTCGGGGAGTCGGACCTGTCGCGAGCGATCAGTTGCGCGGTGCGCCACCCGGCGCGGACTGACCGGCAGCACCGCCGCGACCGCCCTCGGAGCCGCGACCGCCCTCGGAATTCCCGCCCATGGAGCGGCCGCCGGCGTTCGTGGTGCCCTTGTCGGCGTCGGCCCCGCCGCGATCGGCGGCGTTGCGGATGCCCTGCTGCTCGGAACCGCCCTCGCGGCCGGCATTGCCGGACCGCTCGGCCCGGCCCTGCCCGTTGCGGTTCTCGTCGCGGCGGTTCATGTCGCCGCGGCCGGCCTCGTTACGCCCGCCCTCGTTGCGCATGCCACCCCCGGTGCGGCGCTCCTCGCGGGACTCGCTGCGCGTCGAGACGCTGTTGCGCACCTCCACGCCACCGCGCGCGCGCTCGCTGAAACGCGCGCCCACGGACACGCCGCCACGCTCGCGGGTGGTCACGGTCAGGCGTCGATACTGCGGCGAGCCGTAGACGACGCGCTGGCCGCGAACCACCACGTAGCGCGAGCCGGGACGGCGCTTGGTGGTCTCGCTGACGGTGACGAGGCGCCGGTACTGCGGCGAGCCGTAGACGACGCGCTGGCCGCGGATGGTGACGTAGCGGCGGCGGCCGCCCTCGACGTAGCGATTGCCGCCGCGGCGACGCTCGATCACCACGAGGCGCCGATACTCGGGCGAGCCATAGACGACGCGCCGGCCGCCCAGCAGCACGGTGCGCTGGCTGGTGCGGGTGCGTCCCTCCACCCGGGTGTCGATCCGGCGCTCGCTACGGCGGCTCACCGACCGGTCGTCACGGTCGCCGCGCATGCCGTCGCGTCCACCGCGCCGCTCGGCCCTCTCGTCGCGTCCGCCGTCGCGGCCCGCGGTGTCGCGACGGTCGGAGGCCTCACCGCCGGATCTGCCCTCCGTCTTGCCGGAATCCTGCCTGGACGCATCGCGCTTGCCGGAATCCGCGCCCGCGGCGTCACGCCCCGCCGGACCCGGCTGGGCATTGTCCTGCTTGGCCGATGCGCCCGCGCGTCCCTCGGACGCCTTCTGGCCCATTCCCTGCGAGGCGTTGCCCTGCCCGGCGTTGCCCTGCCCACCGCCGCTGACTTGCCCACTGGCGCCCGCACCCTCGCGCGCGGCGCTGCCGCCGGCCGCCGTGCCGGCACCTTGTGCATAGACCGATGTCGACATCAGTAATGCGGCGAGACCCAATCCGATCTTCTTCATCGACGTTCCTCCCAGATCTTCAGGGATCCGAAACGTCGAACGGGGCAAAACCGTTCGTTTCCGCCGGCAAGAAAAACGACGTCCTGTCATCTCGCATCGCAAGATGACGGCATGCGTGACGACAGACCTCGCGCGTGACGGCGAGAGCCCGGGTCTCGGTCGAGTCTCGGGCCGTCCGGTCGACGTCAGTGCGCGCCGCCGTCCGCCTCGACCTCCGCCGGATCGAGATCGTAGCGGCGCGAGCAGAACTCGCAGGTGATGCCGATGCGGCCGTCGTCGGCGACCATGTCGCGGCGTTCCTGCACCGAGAACGAGCGGATCATCCCGAGGACCCGCTCGGACGAACAGCGGCATCGCTCGCGCACGCCCTGCGCCTCGAACACCCGGACGCCGCGCTCGTGGAACAGGCGGTAGAGCAGCCGCTGCGACGACACGGTGGGATCGACGAGTTCGTGGTCCTCCACGGTGGCGACCAGCGAGCGCGCCTCGACCCAGGCGTCGTCCTCGGGCGCCGTCCCGCCGCCGACATGGAGGTGGCCCTCGGGGATGTCGCCCGGCGGCAGGTCGGCCAACCGCGCGCGGTCGATGGATTGGGGCAGGAACTGCACGAGCAGGCCGCCGGCCCGGTAGCTGGTGACGCCGTCCTCGAACCGTTCGGCCACGGCCAGGCGCACCTGCGTCGGGATCTGCTCGGACTGGCGGAAGTACTGGTGGGCCGCCTCCTCCAGGCTCTGGCCTTCCAGCGCCACCACGCCCTGGTAGCGGCTGCGCTCGGAGCCCTGGTCGATGGTCATGGCCAGATGCCCCTGCCCGATCAGGTCCTCGCTCTTGAGCGGCGGCACGCCCAGGGCCGAGATCCGCGCCGCGTCGAAGCGGGCGGTGGCGCGCAAGGAATCGGGCGCCTCGAAATCGACGACGATCATCTCCACCGGGCCGTCGGTGCGGGTCTGGAGCTGGAAACGGCCCTCGAACTTCAGCGACGAGCCGAGCAGCACCGTCAGTGCCGCCGCCTCGCCCAGCAGCCGCGCCACCGGATCGGGATAGCCGTGCCGGCGCAGGATGGTGTCGACGGACGCGCCTAGGCGCACGACGCGGCCGCGCACGTCCAGCGCCTCCACCGAAAACGGCAGGGCGACGTCGTCCTCGCCCTCGATGACGGCGGATGTCTCGTGTCCGGAGGCCATGGCCCCTCCCTTCGGCTCGTGGAACGGTGCTGCAGGGTCATGCGGGAACCCGATGCCGAAGGAACGCAATCGACCCTTCGAAGGCTGCCGCCCGCCCGTGACTGACCGTGGATGACGTGTCGCGCCTTGGTATCACACACAAGCCTGCCGGCCCGCGTCACAGGCTGCCCGAGATCGTCCCGATGGGAAGGAACAGGGTGCGTGACCCGTCCGGAAAGGCCAGAAACTCCGCCTGCCGTCGATAGAACGCCAGCGCGGCCTCATCGAGGGCATGGACCATGACGGCGCCGATCCCGATGATCTCGGCGGCCTGCGCGATCCTCCGGAAAGCATCCGCGAGTAGGTCCGCGCCGAGCCCGCGACCGGCATGGGTAAGGTCGACCGCCAGGCGACCGAGGATCGAGACCGGGATCGGCTCGGGAGCATTGCGCCGCAGCCGCCCCGGGGCGCCTGCGCGCTCCACCGTTCCAGCCGAGACGCAGTAGTAGCCTACCACGACATCGTCTTCGCACACGACGTAGGTACGGGCGAACTTCCCTTCGCTGCGACGGGCTTGGTTCTTCAGCCAATCGTCGAGCACGGGCCGCCCGCATGCGAAGCGGTCCAGGATGTGATGCGCTCCGAGCGGCACTGGGCGCCCGAGCATCGCTCACCTGTCCCAAAGCGGTGTCTTGCGCATCAGCGCGGTCAGCCGGGGGCCAGGCGACGGCGGTGCGTCGAGGGCCGATACGAAGGCGGCGTGCCGTGCGTCGTCCAGCACGAACAGGCGCTGGTCCAGCAGAACGTCGACGGCATGGCGGCGTGCGGTATCGATCATGAACTCGGTCCGCGTCTTGCCGAGGACCGAGGCTGCGCTATCGATCAGATCGCGCGTCTCGCCCTCGATGCGCAGGTTGATCGTGGAGCCGCGTCGCGGCGGAAGGCCATCGACACTCATGGACGCCTCCGTCGTCTGGAAGGTCCGAAGACCGCGCTTCCATCGACAAATCGTATACACGATGTCAACACAGTCAAGGCCACTCCCGTCGGTGTTCCGACGTATCGGTCCTTCGCCGCCGCCGCTGCAAGACCATCCCCAACCCTGGGTTCAGGCCCCGCCCGCCCCCAGGCACCAGGCCAGGATCCCCTTCTGCGCGTGCAGCCGGTTCTCGGCCTCGTCGAACACCACCGACTGCGGCCCGTCGATCACCTCGGCGGTGACCTCCTCGCCGCGGTGGGCCGGCAGGCAATGGAGGAACAGCGCGTCCTTGGCCGCCGCCTTCATCAGGCGGGCATCGACCTGGTAGGGCATGAGCAGGGCGTGGCGGGAATGCTCGTCCTCGTCGCCCATGGAGACCCAGCAGTCGGTCACCACCGCGTCCGCACCCGCCACCGCCTCGTAGGGATCGGTGGTGAGGTTGAGGCGCGCGCCCTCGGCCTTCGCCCAGGCGATCAGGTCGGGGGGAACCGACAGGTCGGGCGGGGCGGCGACGTTGAGGGTGAAGTCGAAGCGCGCGGCCGCATGCGCCCAGGAGGCGAGCACGTTGTTGGCGTCCCCCGACCAGGCGATGGTGCGGCCCCGGATCGGCCCGCGGTGCTCCTCGAAGGTCATGACGTCCGCCATGATCTGGCAGGGGTGCGAGACCTTGGTGAGCGCGTTGATCACCGGCACCTCGGCATGCTCGGCGAGTTCGAGCATCAGGTCGTGGTCGAGGATGCGGATCATGATCGCATCGATGTAGCGCGACAGCACGCGGGCGGTGTCGCCCACGGTCTCGCCGCGCCCGAGCTGCATCTCCTTGCCGGTGAGCATCAGCGTCTCGCCGCCGAGCTCGCGCATCGCCACGTCGAAGGAGACCCGGGTGCGGGTGGAGGGGCGGTCGAACACCATCGCCAGCATCCGACCGGTGAGGGGCCGTTCGGCCGCGACCTCGCCCTTGCGGCGGCGGCCCTTCATGGCGGCGCTGGAGTCGAGGATCGCGCGCAGGTCCTCCCCGGAGAAATCCTTGAGGTCGAGGAAGTGGCGGGGACCCGCTTGGCTGGCGGCTGTGGCGGTCCCGGAGGTCGTCGTCGTCATCTGTCCGTTCTTCAACTTGTCCGGCCCCGATGAGGACCCCGTTCGATGCGTCCGGGTTCCGGTCGTCCGGTTGGAAAATGAGGCCCGTCGCTCACGACGGGATCACGTCTGCGTCGGGAGGCTCACGCGGCGGCGCCGCGGATGTCGCGCTCGAGGCCGGCCGCGGTCGCCTCGAGACGCTCCACGGCCGCCTCGACGTCGGCATCCGTGACGATCAGCGGAGGCAACAGCCGGACCACGTTGTCGCCGGCGGGGATCACCAGCAGGTGGTGGTCGCGGGCCGCGGCGGCGAAATCGGTGTTGGGCACGTTGAGCTTGAGCCCCAGCAGCAGGCCGCTGCCGCGGATCTCGGCGACGATATGGGGGTGGCGGTCCTTGAGCGCGGCGAGGCGCTGCTTGAGCAGGAGCCCCATGCGCTGGACGTGGTCGAGGAAGCCGTCGGCCAGCACCACGTCGAGGACGGCGTTGCCCACCGCCATGGCGAGGGGGTTGCCGCCGAAGGTGGTGCCGTGGCTGCCGGCCGTCATGCCGCGGGCGGCCTCGGCGGTGGCGAGGCAGACCCCGAGGGGGAAGCCGCCGCCGATGCCCTTGGCCGCGCTCATGATGTCGGGGGCCATGCCGGCCCATTCGTGCGCGAACAGCCTGCCCGTGCGCCCGACCCCGGTCTGGACCTCGTCCATGATGAGCAGCAGGCCGCGCGCGTCGCACAACTCGCGTAGGCCGCGCAGGCACTGCGGCGGCACCGAGCGGATGCCGCCCTCCCCCTGGATCGGCTCGATCATCAGGGCCGCCGTCTCCGGGCCGATGGCCGCGAGCAGCGCCTCGTGGTCGCCGAACGGCACCTGGTCGAAGCCGTCGGCCTTGGGCCCGAAGCCCTCGATGTACTTCTGCTGCCCGCCGGCGGCCAGCGTCGCCAGGGTGCGACCGTGGAAGGCGCCCTCGAAGGTGACGATGCGCCACCGCTCCGGCGCGCCGCCGGCCGCATGGTACTTGCGCGCCATCTTGATGGCGGCCTCGTTGGCCTCCGCCCCGGAATTGCAGAAGAAGGCCGTGTCCGCGAAGGTCGCGTCCACGAGGCGCCGCCCGAGGCGCTCGCCCTGCGGGATCTGGAACAGGTTGGAGGTGTGCCACAGCTTGGCCGCCTGCGCGGTCAGGGCCTCGACGAGGTGGGGGTGGGCGTGGCCCAGCGCGTTGACCGCGATGCCCGCGCCGAAGTCGAGGTAGCGCTCGCCGCCCTCCGTCACGAGCCAGGCGCCCTCTCCCCGCTCGAAGGCGATGGGAGCCCGGGCATAGGTCGGCAGAAGGGCGGATGTCACGTGTTCGTCTCCGTGAATGCGCGATCGGGGACAGCGGCCGCCGGAAATGACAATGCCGCCTCGAAACGGGGCGGCACGCGCGCGATTACTAGAGACATGGCTGGTTCTGTCAATCGCGTGCCTCGCCGGCAGGCTCCGAACCGAGGTCGACGACCGACGCCCGAAATGTGACCCGAACCGGGAAATCCTCGTGCCCGGTCGTTCCGGGGCGCCGCAGGAGAACCCGGAATCCAGAGCCGCCGACGCCTCGTCATCCGGCCGCCGCTGCGCCATCGCGAGCAGGAAGGGCTCCCGGTCATCGAGGGCCGGGGTGAGGTACGCCGGGTGAGGGACGCCAGGCGCGGCCGGTTCCGGGTTGCATCCGTCCCACCGGCCGTGTTCAGAGCCGCGCAGCGGCGCGCCTTCCGCGCTTCGTGCCCCAGGAGATCCCAGCCCCGATGAGCACCGTCACGCAACGCCTGGCCGATCTCGGCCTCACCCTGCCCAAGGCCGCAGCCCCCGTGGCCAACTACGTTCCCTTCATCCGCAGCGGCAATCTCGTCATCGTCTCGGGCCAGATCTGTTTCGGGCCCGACGGCACCATCGCCCCGGCGCACAAGGGCAAGCTCGGCGAGGGCGTCTCCACCGAGGCCGGGTTCGAGGCGGCCAAGCTCTGCGCCCTCAACGTCCTGGCACAGGTGGAGGCGGCGGTGGGCGACCTCGACCGCGGCGTCGTCCAGTGCCTGCGCCTGGGCGGCTTCATCAACGCCGCCGCCGGCTTCCATGCGCTCGCGCCGATCATGAACGGCGCATCCGACCTGATGGTCGCCGTGCTGGGGGACCGCGGCCGCCACGCCCGATCCACCGTCGGCGTGGCCGGGCTGCCGCTGGACGCCGCCGTCGAGGTCGAGGCGATGTTCGAGGTGAAGTGATGGCAGCCAACGCCCCGGCCTGGCTCACCGCCCGGCCGATCGCCCATCGCGGCCTGCACGACCGCGCCGCCGGCATCCCAGAGAACACCCTCGCCGCGGCGCAGGCCGCGGTCGCCGGCGGCTACGCCATCGAATGCGACGTCCAGCTCAGCGCCGACGGCGAGGCGATGGTGTTCCACGACGTGGCGCTCGGCCGGCTCACCGATGTCGGCGACCCCGTCGCGGCCCTCGACGCGGCGGCGCTCGGCCGGCTCGGCGTGGCCGGCACCGGGGAGCGCATTCCCACCCTGTCCGCGTTCCTCTGGGCCATCGGCGGTCGGGTGCCCCTCGTCGTCGAGGTGAAGTCGCGGTTCATGGGCGACCTGCGGCTGGTGCGGCGCGTGGCCGAGGTGGTGTCCGGCCAGGACGGGCCGGTGGCGGTCAAGTCGTTCGATCCGACCCTCGTCGCGGCGCTCGCCGACCTCGCCCCGGCGATCCCCCGCGGGATCGTGGGCGAGACCAACCAGGACGACCCCTCCTATGCCGCCCTGGCGCCGAGCCTGCGCCGGTCGCTGTCCGACCTGCTGCATTTCTCCGAGAGTCGGCCGGACTTCCTGTCCTGGCGGGTCGACGATCTCCCCTGCGCGGCCACCCACCTCTGCCGCCGTCTCGGCGGGATGCCGGTGATGACCTGGACGGTGCGCACCCCGGACCAGCGCGCGCTGGCGTCGGCCCACGCCGATCAGATGGTGTTCGAGGGGTTTCGTCCCTAGCCGCTCCCCGCGTTCGCCGGCCACCGACGTGGCAAGGGCGCTCGGCGCACTCCGCGCCGCCGGCATCGCCGGGCCCTGCGACGGCGGGGATGCCGGCGTCCGCTTGCTCGCCCCCGTCATCGGGCTAGATTGGACGGGATGGGGCTAGATTGGACAGGATGAAAACTCCGGACGAGGCGCCCACGTCACCGGCGGAACTGCAGGTGCGCCCGCTCACGGGTCTCGCCCAGATCCCGGCCGCGCGATGGGACGCCTGTGCCACTTCCGCCGAGACGCTCGCGGGTGGCGACGAGACCCACAACCCGTTCGTCAGCCACGCCTTTCTCTCCGCGCTGGAGGATTCCGGCTGCGTCTCCCGCCGGACCGGCTGGCTGCCGCTGCACGTCTCGGTGGAGCAGGAGGGCACCCTCCTGGGCGTGGTCCCCTGCTACCTGAAATCGCACAGCCAGGGCGAATACGTGTTCGACCACGGCTGGGCCGATGCCTACGAGCGGGCCGGCGGCAGCTATTATCCGAAGCTCCAGGTCAGCGTGCCCTTCACCCCCGTCACCGGGCCGCGCTTCCTGATAGCGCCGGGGCAGGATCCGGACCTCGCGCGCGCCGCCCTCGTCGCGGGCCTGCGCGCCCTGCGCCAGGAGACCGAGGCCTCCTCGATCCACGTCACCTTCATGCAGGAGGGCGAGTGGGAGGCGGCCGGGGCCCTGGGCTTCCTGCAGCGGGTCGACCAGCAGTTCCACTGGGACAACGCCGGCTACGCCGACTTCGAGGATTTCCTCGGGGCGCTGGCCTCGCGCAAGCGCAAGGCGATCCGGCGCGAGCGCCGCGACGCCCTGGCCAACGGCATCACCATCGAGCACCTCACCGGCGCCGCTCTCACCGAGGCGGTCTGGGACGCGTTCTACGACTTCTACGTCGACACCGGCGCGCGCAAATGGGGGCGGCCCTACCTCAACCGGCGCTTCTTCGCGCTCATCGGCGAGCGCATGCCCGAGCGCATCCTGCTGGTGATGGCCAAACGCGAGGGGCGTTACATCGCCGGGGCCATCAACCTCATCGGCGACGTCGCCCTCTACGGCCGCAACTGGGGCTGCGCGGAGGACCATCCCTTCCTGCATTTCGAGGTCTGCTACTACCAGGCCATCGATTTCGCCCTGGCCCGCGGCCTGAAGCGGGTGGAGGCGGGGGCGCAGGGCGAGCACAAGCTCGCCCGGGGCTACCGGCCGGTGCTGATGCATTCGGCCCACGACATCGCCGATCCCGCCCTGCGCCGGGCGGTGGCGGACTATCTGGTGCGCGAGCGCGACCACGTCGCCGAGGCCGCCGACGTCCTCGGGACCATGACGCCGTTCCGGCGCGCCGCGGGCTCGGACAAGGAGGACGACGCATGAGCCCGATCGACCGCATCGCCGCCTTCGCCGACGAATTGACGGCCCTGCGCCGCGACCTCCACGCCCATCCCGAACTCGGCTTCGAGGAGGTGCGCACGGCCGGCATCGTCGCCGCGCATCTCAAAGCCTACGGCATCGCGGTCCATCGCGGCATCGGCGGGACCGGGGTCGTCGGGGTGCTGGAGGGGCGCTCGCCCGCCGGGCGCCGCATCGGCCTGCGGGCCGACATGGACGCCCTGCCGATCGAGGAGGCGACGAACCTGCCCTATCGCTCGACGATCCCCGGCAAGATGCACGCCTGCGGCCACGACGGCCACACCACCATGCTGCTCGGCGCCGCCCGCTACCTCGCCGAGACCCGCGATTTTTCCGGCACCGCCCTCTTCATCTTCCAGCCTGCGGAAGAGGGGCTCGGGGGCGCGCGGGCCATGATCGCCGATCACCTGTTCGCGCGCTTCCCCTGCGACGAGGTCCACGGGCTCCACAACGCCCCCAACCTCGCCCGCGGGCGCATCGAGTTCTGCCCAGGGCCGGCGATGGCGGCGGCGGATTTCTTCGACATCCGCGTCGTCGGGCGCGGCGCCCACGCGGCCCAGCCCAACCGCGCCGTCGACCCGATCCTGGTGGCCACCGCCCTGGCCCAGGCGATGCAGTCCATCGTCGCGCGCAACGCCGATCCGCTGGCGAGCGCGGTCGTGTCGATCACCCGGATCCATGCGGGCGCCGCCTACAACGTCATCCCCGAGGAGGCGCATCTGGCCGGGACCGTGCGCAGCTTCGATCCGGCCCTGCGCAGCCTGATCGCCACCCGCATCCGCGACCTCGCTGCGGGGTTGGCGACAGCCTACGGCGCCCGGATCGAAGTGGAGCTCCGGGACGTGTTCTCGGTGCTCGTCAACGCCCCGGCCGAGACCGAGGCGGCGACACAGATCGCCCGCGACCTGTTCGGGGCGGAGGCGGTGAACGGGCGCGCCCGCGCCCACATGGGCAGCGAGGATTTCGCAGATATGGCGGCGGCGGTGCCCGGCAGCTATGCCTGGATCGGCATGGAGGGGCGCGCCAACCTCCACAACGCGGCCTACGACTTCGACGACGGCATCATTCCGCTCGGCGCCGCCTATCTCGCCAGCCTCGTCGAGCGGCGCACCGGAGCAGCCACCCCGTGACCACCCTCTACGACCTCGCGCCCAAGAGCGCCGACGGCACGCCCTATCCCCTGTCCCGGCACCGCGGCCAGGTGCTGCTCGTGGTCAACACCGCCTCGAAATGCGGCTTCACCCCGCAATACGAGGGGCTGGAGGCACTGTGGCGGCGCCATCGCTCCGAAGGGCTCGTGGTGCTCGGGTTTCCCTGCAACCAGTTCGGGGGGCAGGAGCCCGGCGACGCCGACGAGATCGCCCGGTTCTGCAGCCTGACCTACGAGGTCAGCTTCCCGGTGATGGCCAAGGTCGCCGTGAACGGCCCCGAGGCGGACCCGGTCTTTTCCCATCTGAAGTCGGAGAAGCCCGGACTGCTCGGCACCACCGGCATCAAGTGGAACTTCACCAAGTTTCTCGTCGGCCGCGACGGCCGCGTGATCGGACGCTACCCGCCCCAGACCAAGCCCGCCGACTTCGAAGCGGATGTGGCCCGGGCGCTGGCCGAACCGGCACCCTGACGACCGCCCTCACGCGGGAACCGGCGTCGCCGCCGCGTCGCGGCGCGACTGGACCTCGATGAACACCCGCGTGACGGTGGGATGCTCGCGCTTGAGCGTCGCCTCCAGGCGCGAGACCAGGGCCTCGATCTCGCCCGCGCGCATGGCGTCGTCCATGTCGAGGCTGACGTTCACGAGGATGTCCTGGGGGCCCAGGTGCTGGGTCAGCACCGCGTTGACGTGGTGGACGCCCGGTTCCTCGCGCATGGCCGCCGTGATGGCGGTCACGAGTTCGGGGTCGGCGGCCTCGCCGATGAGAAGGCCGTGCGTCTCGATCATCAGGAAGATCGCCATCCCGATCAGGATCAGGCCGATGCCCACCGAGGACCAGCCGTCGAGGGCCGGCCAATCGAGGACGTGGGCGAGGACGACGCCGGCCAGGGCCACCAGCAGTCCGAGCAGGGCCGCGACGTCCTCCACCAGCACCGTGAACAGGGCCGGGTCCTTGCTGCGTCGGATCGCGGTGATCGGCGGACGGCTGCCCTTCTCGCTCCAGAAGGCCCTGATCGCCACGAGGCAGGAGTAGCCCTCGGCCACCACCGCGAACCCGAGGATGGCGAGGTTGACCCACAGGCCCGGAACGGTCCGGCCCCAGATCACCGCATCGGCGGGCGCTTCCGGGTGCTGGATCTTGTGGATGCCCTCGTAGATGGCGAAGGCGCCGCCACCGAGGAAGATGAACAGCGCCACGATGAAGGCGTAGAAATAGATCTCGCGGCCGTAGCCGAACGGGTGGCGCGCGTTGGCCGGACGCTTGGCGCGCTTCAGGCCGATCAGCAGCAGGATCTGGTTGGCGGTATCGACGAGGGAGTGGACGCCCTCGGCCAGCATCGCCGAGCTTCCCGTGAAGAAGGCGCCCACGAACTTCGCCGCGGCGATGGCGAGATTGGCGCCCGCGGCGGTGTAGATGGCCCCGTTGCTCTCGTGAGCCATGAAATCCTATGTCCTTGTCGCCGCGTTGCGCAGACGAACGCGCGAGGGCGCGCGCGGTTCGCGGCGGAGTGGACGGCGGCGGCCCGCCTGTGCATCGTGCCGCCGCCATCAGCCGGAGCCGGACGCCATGACGACCCCGTACGATCCCACCAACATCTTCGCCCGGATCCTGCGCGGCGAGATTCCCGCCCATCGGGTCTACGAGGACGCCGACACCCTCGCCTTCATGGACGTGATGCCCCAGGCCGAGGGCCATACCCTGGTGATCCCCAAGGCCCCCGCGCGCGGTCTGCTCGATGCGGAGCCGGCCTCGCTGGCCGCCGTCGCGGCCACGGTCCAGCGCGTCGCCCGTGCGGTCAAGGCGGCCTTCACGGCCGATGGCTTGACGATCTTCCAGTACAACGAGCCGGCCGGCGGGCAGACGGTGTTCCACCTGCATTTCCACATCCTGCCGCGCCACGAGGGCGTGGCGCTGACCGGCCACACCGGGCGGATGGCCGATCCCGAGCGGCTGGCCGAGCATGCCGCGCGCATCCGGGCAGCGCTCGCGGCGTGATACGGGCTCCGGTTCGATAAAGTTGGAGCCGTATCACCGAGCCCGCGGCGCCTGAGGATGACCGAGATCCGCTTTGGGAAGCGCTCAGGCGAAGTTCGGATGACGGCGCCGGTCGCGCGGATCAGGCGGCGGTGGACTTGAGCAGGCTCGAGAGGGTCTGGCGCAGGGCGGCGTTCTCGGCCTCGAGTTCCTTCACCCGGCGCCCGAGGGCGAACATCGCGGCGGCGTCCTGCGCGGACGCCGCGGGTTCCGGTGCGGCGGGGGCGGACGGCTCCCGAGCGTGGGCCTCGCCCGCCGTCGATGTCGCCTCGGCGCCAGCCTTGGCCTCGGCAGCCTTGGCCTCGGCAGCCTTGGCTTCGGCGCTCCTGGCCTCGACGCTCCTGGCTTCGGCGCTCTTGGCCGCGCCCTCGTCCATGAAGGTGATGCCGATGCCGTCGCTGCGCCGCCAGCGCAGGCTGGAGCGGTAGGTCTTCTCCTTGACCGGGATGTAGAGGTCGAACGACTCGGGCAGGATGGCGGTCTGGCTGATGGCCAGGCGCGCGCCGGAGGCCGACAGGTCCCGCACGAGACAGTCCATGCTCGACGAACCGTTGTTGAAGATGATGCGCCCCTTGAGGAAGGTCCTCTGGCGCAATTCCCTACGATGCTCCGACATGGCGTCGGTCTCCGACTTCGCGATGGCGCACCCTGGCACGACGCGCGTTAAGAATGTTTCGTCGCAACCGTCGACGCGTCACGAGAAACGGATGTCGGTGGTCTGGAACAGGTAGAACCCGTTGAAGCGCACGCCCGTCTGCGCCGCCTGGCCGTCGAAGCCGCTCGGCACCCGCCCGGCCTGGTCGAGCTTGCCGTCGAAGGTCCAGCGGTCCGCCTTGAGGAAGCGCGGCACGGCGGACGTCTCGGGCACCGCGCAGCACAGGCCGCGCACGCTCTTCAGGCAGAACACGTTGTAGCTCTGCATCGCACCACCTTCCGCTCGGCCACCCTCGAGTCGCGGTTGTCGCCCGACAATGGGACCTTAGCATGGTCCTCAGGTTTCGGGCACGTTGCGCTCGAGCTCGGCGATCCAGGCGTTGGCGTTTCCGTCGGAGGGCGCGCGCCAGTCGCCCCGCGGCGAGAGCGCGCCGCCGGCCGAGACCTTCGGCCCGTTGGGCAGGGCGGACCGCTTGAACTGGCTGAAGCCGAAGAAGCGCTTCAGGAAGACCCCGAGCCAGGCCCGGATCTCGGGCAGGGCGTAGGCCCGGCGCTCGTCCGCGCGCAGGTCCGGCGGCCAGTCGCCGGCGGCGGGGTCGCCCCAGGCATGGAGCGCCAGGAACGCGATCCGCGACGGGCGGAAGCCGTGGCGCAGGGTGTAGTAGAGCGAGAAGTCCTGGAGCGCGTAGGGGCCGATGGTGGCCTGCGTGCTCTGTGGCGTCTCGCCCTCCGCCACCGGGACGAGCTCGGGCGAGATCTCGGTGTCGAGGATCGCCCGCAGGATGGCGCCGGCCTCGGCCGAGAACAGCCCCTCGCCGATGACCCAGCGGATGAGGTGCTGGATCAGGGTCTTGGGCACGCCGGCGTTGACGGCGTAGTGGCTCATCTGGTCGCCGACGCCGTAGGTGCACCAGCCGAGCGCCAGTTCCGACAGGTCGCCGGTGCCGATCACGATGGCGTGGTTGTGGTTGGCGAGCCGGAACAGGTAGTCGGTGCGCAGGCCCGCCTGCACGTTCTCGAAGGTGACGTCGTAGACGGCCTCGCCGCGGCCGAACGGGTGGTCCATGTCGGCCAGCATCTGCCGGGCGGCGGGACGGATGTCGATCTCGGCCGCGCGCACGCCGAGGGCGGCCATCAGCGCATGGGCGTTGGCCTTGGTGGCGTCCGAGGTGGCGAAGCCCGGCAGGGTGTAGGCGAGGATGTGGTCGCGCGGGAGCCCGAGCCGGTCGAAGGCGCGGGCGGCCACGATCAGCGCATGGGTGGAATCGAGGCCGCCCGAGACGCCGATCACCACCTTGCGCACGCCGATTCCCTGGAGGCGGCGCACGAGCCCGGCCACCTGGATGCTGTAGGCCTCGTAGCAATCCTGGGCGAGGCGGCCGCGGTCGGCAGGCACGAACGGGAACCGCTCGACCCGCCGCATCAGGCCGAGGTCGTCCGCCGGCGGGTCGAGCCGGAAGCCGATGCGCCGGTAGGGCCGCGCCTCGGCGCGGGCGTTGTCGTCGAAGCTGCCGGCCTGGAGCCGCTCCTGCGCGATGAGGTCGAGGTCGACGTCGGCCAGCGTCACCACCGGATCGCCCGAGAAGCGCTCGCCCTCGGCGAGACGCACGCCGACCTCGTCGATGCTGGTCTGCCCGTCCCAGGACAGGTCGGTGGTGGATTCGCCCAGGCCCGCCGCGGCATAGGCATAGGCGCACACGCAGCGCGCCGAGGCCGCCCGCGAGAGCAGGGCGCGGGATTCGGCCCGCCCCACGGTGATCGGACTGCCCGACGGGTTGGCCAGCACGGTCGCGCCCGCCAGCGCCGCCGCGGTGCCGGGGCTCGCCGGCACCCACAGGTCCTCGCAGATCTCGATCGCCAGGACGAGGCCGGGCAGGTCTGCGGCCGCAAACAGCAGGTCGGTGCCGAACGGCGCCGTGGTCCCGGCCACCGCGATGGTCTGGCCGGTCACCCCGATGCCGGGGGCGAAATGGCGTTTCTCGTAGAACTCCCGATAGTTCGGCAGGTAGCTCTTGGGCACCACCCCGAGGAGGGTGCCCCGGTGGATCGCCAGGGCGCAATTGTAGAGCCGGTGCTTCCACCGCAGCGGCGCACCCACCACCAGCACCGGCATCAGGTCGGCCGAGGCGGCCACGATCCGCGCCACGGCGGCCTCGACGGCGTCGAGGAGGGTCTGCTGCAGCAGCAGGTCCTCGATCGCGTAGGCCGAGACGCAGAGCTCGGGAAACACCGCCACCGCGGCTCCCGCCTCGTGGCAGCGCTGGGCCAGGGCCAGGATCGCCCCGGCGTTGCGGTCGGGATCGGCCGGCTCGCTGTGTCCGGTGCAGGCGGCGATCCGGGCGAAACCCTGGCCGTAGAGCGACCGGAAGGTCTGGGCGGATACGGGCTGGACCAAGGGGCAGGGGCCTCGTCGTTGCGGGTGGCGCGACCCTACGCGCTCCGGCGTCCCCGCTCCAGAGCGCCGCCGGCACGCGGGGCCTCCCTCGAGAACCCACCGGAGCCGGGCCGCGCTATTCAAGCGTCTGTTAACGACGTTGCGCCTAACTGACCGTGAACCGCTTCATCGGGCAAGCGGGCCTCCGTTCGAGTTCATCCGGCACATCATGCGCGCATCGGGACGGCCTCCCTATTCCCATCGTGATCCTTCCCGGCCCGGCCGCGGCGGCGACCGCCCCGGCCTGTCGCTGGGCGCCCTGGCGCACCGGCTCCTCAGCCTGAGGGCGAGCCTCGCGCGGCGCCTCACCGGCCCGGCCCAGCGCCCCGGCTTCTCGGTGGCCGCCACGCGGCCGGCCCAGACCTGGCTCGCCTCGCCCGCCTCGCTCCTGGGGCGCGACAGCGTCGCCGACGGCCCGACGGCCCAGACCTGGCCGGACCACGTCTTCGACGATCGCGCCACGCCCGACATGCTGCGCACTGCGACCCGCAGCGGCGAGAGCCGGATCGACGAGGACGCCTCGGGTCCGCGCGTCCTCATCCGCACGCCGCGGCGGCCCGCCGCCATCATGCCCGAGGCCGGGACCGCGGCGGCGGCCCCGCAGCCGTTCGGCGCCGAGGCCGAAGAGGTCGTGCGCTACACCCGCACCCCCGATCCCGTGCTGCAGGAGCGCCGCCAGCGGGTGCGCGACGCCGAACGGGCCGCCCAGGAGCAGGCCGACGCCCTGGCCGCCGCCCGCAGGGAGGCCGAGGCCGCCGAGGCGCTGGCTCTGGAGCAGGCTCAGGCGGCCCATGCCGCGGCCCTGCCGCCCGCCGCGCCGCTGCCGCTGTGGCGCCAGCCCTTCGTCGTGCCCCCCGGCGTGCGCTTCTTCCGCAGTCCCGACCGCAAGCCGGCCGCCGTGGTGGCCGTGGTCGCCCCGCCGGCCCCCGAGCCGGCCGAGGCGATCGCCGCCGACTGGTCCGACGTGCCCGACTGGTCGGACATGGGCACCTGGTTCGACGGCCAGGACGGCGCCGCCATCGAGGCCTGGTCGGACATCCAGGACCCGTCGGCGCAGGTCGTGATCCTCCCCGAGGTCGTGTTTCTCCCCGAGGTCGTGATCATCCCCGAGGTCGTCGTGCCCGAACCGTCCGCTCCGGATGTCGCGCTGCCGTCGTCGGTCGAGCCCGCCGCGCCCGCCTACGGCATCGACCGCCTCGTGCGGTTCGCGCCCTCGGCGGTGCCGAGCCCGGCGGACGGCCAGGACAACGCCGCCGGTGCCCGGCAGCGGCCGGCTGCGCTCTCGGCGATGGCCGCGCGAGCCGCCATCCGTCCGGCAGCAGCGAAGCCCCAGGCCGATGCACCCACCGTGGACCGGGTCCCCGAAGCCCCCTCCCCTGCCGCATCGTCCGTTCCGGGCCACGTCGCCGAGCCTCTCCTGCGTTCGGCCGAGCCGATCGCCGCGGTGATCCCGTTCCTGATCCCGGCGCTTGCCCCGGCAACCCTCGCCGAAGCGCCGGCCTTCGTGCCGGTGGCGATGGCGCCGCGCCCCGTCCTCCTGCGCAACCCGAAGGCCGCCGCGGTCGAGGTCGTCGAGGAGACACCCGCCGTCGCCGCCGGACCGGCGGTCCAGCTGCCGGCGGTCCAGGTGCCGGCGTCCGAAGTGCCGGCGTCCGAAGTGCCGGCGTCCGAAGGGCCGGCATCCGAGGTGCCTGTGCCTGCCGCCGCCGCTCCGCCGGAGCCGGTGCCCGCCGTCCACGCCCCGCGTGCGATCCTGCCCGATCACCGCGCCACCCTCATTCCCGCCGGCCGGCACGTGCCGATGTCGGTGGTCGAGAACGCCGACTACGAACTGCCCTCCCTCGAACTCCTGGCCGAGCCCGACCCCACCGGGACCGAGGAGGTCGATGCCGACGTGCTCGAGCAGAACGCCCTCAACCTGCAGCAGACGGTCCAGGACTTCGGCGTGCGCGGCGACATCCTCGCCGTGCGCCCCGGCCCGGTGGTGACCCTCTACGAGCTGGAGCCGGCGCCGGGCACCAAGTCCAGCCGCGTCATCGGCCTGTCGGACGACATCGCCCGTTCGATGTCGGCGGTCTCGGCCCGCGTCGCCGTGGTGCCCGGCCGCAACGTCATCGGCATCGAGCTGCCCAACGACAAGCGCGAGACCGTGTACCTGCGCGAACTCCTGGCCTCGGCCGACTTCGGGATGAGCAAGCACAAGCTCGCCCTGTGCTTAGGGAAAAACATCGGCGGCGAGCCGATCATCGCCGATCTCGCCAAGATGCCTCACCTGCTGGTGGCCGGCACCACCGGCTCGGGCAAGTCGGTGGCGATCAACACCATGATCCTCAGCCTCCTCTACCGGATGAAGCCGGAGGAGTGCCGCCTGATCATGGTCGACCCCAAGATGCTCGAACTCTCGGTCTACGACGGTATCCCGCACCTGCTCTCGCCCGTGGTCATCGATCCCAAGAAGGCGGTCATCGCCTTGAAATGGGCGGTGCGCGAGATGGAGGAGCGCTACAAGAAGATGTCCAAGATCGCGGTGCGCAACATCGACGGCTACAACGCCCGCATGGCCGAGGCCCGTGCGAGGGGCGAGGTCATCACCCGCGAGATCCACACCGGCTTCAACCGCGAGACCGGCCAACCGGTGTTCGAGACCGAGGAGATGGACCTCTCGGCCCTGCCCTACATCGTCATCGTGGTCGACGAGATGGCCGACCTGATGATGGTGGCGGGCAAGGACATCGAGGGCGCGATCCAGCGTCTCGCCCAGATGGCCCGCGCCGCCGGCATCCACCTGATCATGGCGACGCAGCGCCCGTCCGTCGACGTCATCACCGGCACCATCAAGGCGAACTTCCCGACCCGGATCAGCTTCCAGGTCACCTCGAAGATCGACTCGCGCACGATCCTGGGCGAGATGGGCGATGCTGTTCATGGCCGGCGGCGGGCGCACCACTCGCGTGCACGGGCCGTTCTGCTCGGATTCGGAAGTCGAGAGCGTGGTCGCCCACCTCAAGCGCCAAGGCCGGCCGTCCTACCTCGACGCCGTCACCGCCGATGACGGATCGGGCGACGAGAAGCCGGCCAAGGGGTCCAAGGCCGACAAGGCCGCGGCGGCCGAGACCGAGGAGGCGGATGCGCCGATCTTCGACGCGGGCGCCTATGCGGGCGGCGGCATCGATGCGGGCGCCGACCTCTACGACCAGGCGGTGCAGGTGGTGATGCGCGACCGCAAGGCCTCGACGAGCTACATCCAGCGCCGCCTGCAGATCGGCTACAACCGGGCCGCCTCGCTGATGGAGCGCATGGAGGTCGAGGGCATCGTCGGGCCGGCCAACCACGCCGGCAAGCGCGAGATCCTGATGGAGGGCGCCCCGCCCGGCATGATGCACGGCCACATGATGGACGACGACGACTGATCCCGGCCGTCGCCGAGACGACGTCCCCGGCGTCCCATAATCGCCACAGCGCGAGGCTCTAAGGCGAGCCTCGCCACCCCACCCGGAGAACGCCGCACCATGACCGGCCGACGTCCCCACCTCGCCGCCGGCTCGCTCCTCGTGCTAGCCGCCCTCGTTCAGCCGGTGCCCGCCCAGGCCCAGCTCGGGGCCTTCATCGACGGCATCCTCGGCCGCAAGGAGGCGCCGGCCCCCGAGCCGGAGGCCGCCCCCCCTCCCCCCGCGCCGACGCCGAAGAAGCCCCCCGCCCAGGCCGCACGGCCGGCCAAGGAGGGCAAGCCCGCCGGGTCACAGGACAAGGCCGGGCAGGACAGGGCCGGACAGGACAGGACCGCCACCGCCAAGGCGGCCGCCAGGCCCGCCGAGGCCGCCGGCAAGGCCGCTCCCGCGATCGAGGCGGACGCCGCGACCCTGGTCGCGCAGGCCAACGCCTATTTCAACGGCATCACCACGCTGACGGGCACCTTCATCCAGATCGGGGCGGACGGCCGCCGCATCGGCGGCAAGCTCACCCTGTCGAAGCCCGGCCGGCTGCGGTTCGACTACGATCAGCCCTCGCCCCTCGAGGTGGTGGCGGACGGGACCTCGGTGGCGGTGCGCGACCGCAAGCTCGGCACGCAGGACCTCTACTTCATCTCGCAGACGCCCCTGAAATTCCTGCTGCGCGAAAAGATCGACCTCGCCCGCGACCTCACGGTCACCGATGTCGGCAACGATCCGGGCGGCGTGCGCATCGTGACCGAGGACCGCTCGACGCTGGGCGGAACCTCGAAGATCCAGCTGTTCTTCGATTCCGAGATGAAGACCCTCAACCAGTGGCGGATCACCGATCCGCAGGGCTACCAGACCACGGTCCAGCTCTCGAACCTGCAGAAGGGCCGCACCGTCGAGGCGAGCCAGTTCTTCATCAACTACGGCCGCGCCGAGGACAAGGCGATGCAAAAGCAGCTGCAGCAGTAGGAGGCACGGGTTTTCGGTCCGGACCCGCACGCGGGTCCGGCCGTGCCTTTCCGGGCGGGTGAGCCCCCTCAGCTCCAGGCGTGGAAGGGCGGGTTCACGCCGTTGAGGGCGTGGTTGCCGACGATGGCGTATTTCCAGCGCACGGGATCGTGCAGCGTATGGGTGCGGGCGTTGCGCCAGTGGCGGTCGAGGTTGGCCTCCGCCAGGGTCGAGCGGGTACCGGCGAGCTCGAACAGGGTGTTGCTGGCCAGGAGCGCGATCTCGGTGGTCAGCACCTTGGCCTCCGCCACCGCGAGCTGGGCGGCGGCCACGCTGTCCGCCGTCGGGTCCGCCACGGCCTCGTCGAGGGCCAGACCCGCCCGGTCGAGGAGGGCCTCGGCCGCATGCAGGCGGATCGTCAGGTCGCCCACCGCCCGGATCGTGTGGGGATCGTCCGAGGCCCTGTCCTGGCCGCTGTCGATCCAGGGACGGGATTTGGTGCGCACGAAGGCGATGGTGTCGGCGAGGGCCTCGCGGGCGATGCCGGCATCCACCGCCGCCTGGATCACCTGGAAGATCGCGCCGTTGGCGCTGGGCGCGGCGTAGCCCTTCCAGGCCGGCACGAGATGGGTCCTGGGCACCCGCACCGCGTCGATGACCACGGTGCCGCTCGCCGTGGTGCGCTGGCCGAAGGCCGACCAGTCGTCGATCACGGTCAGCCCCGGGGCGTCGCGCTCGGCGATGGCGTACCAGGGGCGGCCCTCGCCATCGAGGGCGACGATCGGCACGAGATGGGCGAGCAGCGCCCCGGTGGAATAGAACTTCCGCCCCGTGACAACGACGTGGTCGCCGTCCTCGACGAACCGGGTCTGGAAGTCGGCGGCGCGCGGAGTGCCGATTTCGGAGAAGGCGTTGCCGAAGCGGGTGCCGGCCAGGACCTCGCCGAACAGCAGCGCCCTTTGCTCCGGGTCGGAGACGGTCTGGATCGCGGCGACGATGCCGAGGTGGTTCTGCGCGATCTGGCCGATCGAGGGATCGGCCGCCGAGACGATGGCGATCACCCGCGCCAGGGTCCGGTAGGACACCTCCGGGCCGCCGAAGGCCCGGGGCACGTTGATCGACCACAACCCGCTCTGCGAGAACGCGTCGAGCTCGGCCACCGGGCGGCGGTTGTCGCGATCGCGCTCCGAGGCGCCCTCGCGGAACGCCACCGCCAGGGCCTCTGCGACGCGGATCGCCTCGGCGTCGTCACGGATGACGTGGGCGGGGCCATCGGGGCGCGGGACGGCGGGACTGTCCTGGCCGGTCTGGAGCGCCTTGGCGTTCACGGCGATGGTCATGACGATCTCCGGGGTTGGATAGTCGGTGGTGTGCGACGGCGACGCTCCCCGGCGCCTCGCTCACCCGCGTGGGCGATCCGACGTGCGATTGAGGGGAGACGATTGGATTCGGGCGGCGGCGGGATGGACCTCGACCCCAAGCGAGGCCGACCGGACCACCCCCACCCTCGGATGCCTCCCACACCGGAGTGGGACGCGCGTCGCGAGGATCTGGACGACCCTTAAGCCGCCACGGCCCGGCGCTCGCGCGCGGCCTCCAGCGCCCGCACCCGCGGGATGACGTGGGCGCCGAAATGGGCGACTTCTTCCTGGAAGTGCAGGAAGGCCAGGAGCGCCAGGTCCACCCCGGCGTCCTTGAGCGCCAGGATGCGCTCGGCGATCTGGTCGGGGGTGCCGATGAGGTTGGTCTTGAAGCCGTCGTTGTACTGGACGAGGTCGGTGAGGCTGGACTTCGCCCAGTTGCCCTCCCCTTCCGGCGAGGCCTTGCCGGCGTTCTTGGCCTCGTGGCCGAAGGCCTTCACCGCCTCGGGGTCGGCGTGGTCGATGATCTCCTGGAGGACGGCACGGGCTTCCTCCTCCGTCTCGCGGGCGATGACGAAGGCGTTGACGCCGACCTTGACCGAATGGCCGTTGGCCCGCGCCTTGGCCTGGATGTCCTCGACCTGGGCTTTGACGCCCTCCGGCGTGTTGCCGTTGGTGAAGTACCAATCGGAGACACGGGCCGCCATGTCGCGCGCCGCCCGCGAGGAACCGCCCTGGAAGATCTCCGGCAGCGGATCGGCGGGCTTCGGCTTCAGGGTGTAGTTCGTGTAGCGGTAGAAATCGCCGCGGAAGGTGAAGTCGTCCTGCGTCCAGATTCCGCGCAGCGACCGGATGAACTCCTCCGAGCGGCGATAGCGTTCGTCGTGATCGAGCCAGGGTTCGCCGATGGCCCGGAACTCGCCCGAGAACCAGCCCGAGACCACGTTGATGGCGATGCGCCCGCCGGTGAGCTGGCTGATCGTCGCGATCTGTTTGCCGGCGAGGGTGGGGTTCCACGGGCCGGGCAGCAGGGCGGCGATGACCTTGAGCCGGGTCGTCGCCGCCAGCAGCGCGTGGCTGAAGGCCACCGATTCGTGCTGGTATTCGGCGCCGTAGCCGGCGGTGAAGCGGATCTGCGTCAGGGCGTAGTCGAAGCCGGCCTCTTCCGCGATCTGCGCGAGCCGCCTGTTGTAGTCGGCGTCCCAGCTCGTGCGCTGGGGGATCTTGCTGATGACTAGCCCGCCGGAGACGTTGGGTACCCAATAGGCGAAGCGGATCGGCTCGGACGTGGCGGCGTGATGGGACATGGCGGAGGCTCCTGCGGCTCGCGCCGCCGCCGGGGTCTCGTCCGCGCCTGCCCGTCCGCACCGTGAAGGAGCGTCCGGACGAGCGATATCGGCAGACGAGCACCGGTCGCGGGGTTGAGATGGACAGTCATTCGATCGACTGCCGCATGATCCCGCAGGGTCGTGTCCTCGTCAAAGGAACCGGTTACTTTTGTTGTCCGGCTTTCGACGAGAATATTCCCCACCGCGATGACGGTGGAGCAAGGCCGTTCTTTTCTCAAGCCTCGTCGGTCACATCGTCGGTATGGACGTCGAAGCTCACGAGGAGCGCGGTGTTGAAGCTCGTGGAGATGGCGACGTCGGTGGCGTCGCGCCCGCGGGCGATGACGATGCGGCCGATGCGGCGGATGTTGTTGCGCGCATCGAAGGTGTGCCACTGCCCGCCGAGGTAGACCTCGAACCAGGCCGAGAAATCCATCGGCGGCGTCAGGGGCACGCCGAAGTCGCCGAGGTAGCCGGTGCAGTAGCGGGCCGGGATGTTCATGCAGCGGCAGAACGTGACGGCGAGATGGGCATAGTCGCGGCAGACGCCGAGCCGCTGCTCGTAGCCCTGCGAGGCGCTGCGGGTGGCGTCGGCCTGCTGGTAGTCGAACTTGATGTGGTCGTGGACGTGGTCGCAGATCGCCTGCACCCGCGCCCAGCCCTCGGGCGTGCCGCCGAACAGCGACCAGGCGACGTTGGAGAGCCGATCGGTGTCGCAGTAGCGGCTGCCGAGGAGGAACTGCATCACCTCGTCGGGCAGATCCTGCACCGGGTGCTGGCGGGCGTCGGGCACGTACGGGTCGAGCTCGCCCGAATCCCGGACCGTGAAATCCGCCGAGACCGTGATGCGCCCGCCCGGGGCCAGGATGCGGGTGCAGGTGTTGCCGAAGGGATCGAGGTATTTGTGCGCCGGCACCGGCGGATCGATGGTCATCGTCTGCGGCGACAGCAGGTCGTGGACCCGGGAGGGATGCACGTCGAGCATCAGCGTCATCGGCGTCGGCTGTGCCGTGTCGTAGGTGATGGCGTAGCCGGTGCGGATTTTCATGGTGTCGGACTCGATCTCGATGAGGGTGCGGCGGGACGATGGGGTCTTCGAGGCAATAGGGACAAGGGGACGTGAGGGTCTAGGGACGAGGGAGTTGACCGGCGTCGCGCGTCGTTCAGGAGACGCCGGGCCGGGAGGATGCGTTCCGGCCGGGCGATCCCGCGCCGCCTTGCCCCCGTCGCTTGCACGATCCGGGCCTGTCGGATCGGCGGGGGATCATCCCCGCGCCGCCGGCGCGGCGTCGAAGGCGCCCTCGCCGTCCGGTGACGCGACGCCGACGCGACCCGAGAGGGTGAGGGCGAGGGCCGCCGCGGCGACCGCGGCGCCGATCCACGGCAGCGTCCCGTAGCCGAATCCCAGGCTCAGCGCGGCTCCGCCCAGGGCCGCCCCGGCGGCGTTGCCGAGGTTGAACGCCCCCTGGTTGAGGGTGGAGGCGAGGTTGGGGGCGTCGCTGGCCGCCTCCACCACCCAGATCTGCAGCGGCGAGACCAGGGCGAACACCAGCGCGCCCCAGAGCGGCAGGGTCATCACCGCCGGCCATGCCGCCCGGCTGGTGAAGGCGAACAGCACCAGCACCGCCACCAGCCCGGCAAAGCCGCCCACGATGGTGGCCGACATCCGCCTGTCGGCCAGGCGCCCGCCGGCGAGGTTGCCCAGCGTCAGTCCGATCCCGAAGATCAACAGGGCCCCGGTCACCTCCCCCGGCGTCAGGCCGCTCCGGCTGCGCAGCAGCGGTGTGATGTAGGTGAAGACGCAAAACAGGCTGACCGAGGCCAGCACGCTCACCAGCATCGGCCGCAGCACCTCCCAGCGCCGCAGGGAGCGGAACTCCCCGGCGAGGCCGCCGAAGGACCCCGGAAGGCCGGAGGGTACCGATGCCGCAATGGCGGCGGCCGCGGCGAGGCCGATGCCGAAGACCGCCCAGAAGGTCGAGCGCCAGCCCATCGCCTGTCCGAGCGCGGTGCCGAAGGGAACGCCGAGCACGTTGGCGAGGGTGAGGCCGGTGAACATCAGCGCCACGGCCTGGGTGCGCTGGTGGCGCGGCACCAGGTTGGAGGCCACCACCGCGCCGATGCCGAAGAAGGCGCCGTGCGCGAAGGCCGTGACGACCCGCGCCAGCATCAGCAGCCCGTAGGTCGGAGCCACGGCGCAGCCGAGGTTGCCCACGAGGAAGATCGCCATCAGGGCGAGGAGCGCGGTCTTGCGCGGCAGGCGTGCCGTGGCGATCGCCACGATCGGTGCGCCCACCGCCACGCCGAGCGCATAGCCGGAGACCAGGAGGCCCGCCTGGGGAACGCTCACCGCGAAGCTCTCCGCCACCTCGGGCAGCAGGCCCATGATGACGAATTCGGTGGTGCCGATGGCGAAGGAGGCCCCCGAGAGGGCGAGGAGCGGACGGGACAGCATGGACGCCTCAGCCGGTGGCGCCGCGCTTCAGCGACGCCGGACATTCATGTTGCAACGCAGCATGAATGGCGAGGCTCCCTGCCGTAACCCTTTCGTGATGGCGGCGCCCCGCACCGCCTCGGTGCGAGCCGGAGCCGCAAGACACGTCGATGCCCGCCCGACGGCTGTCGGGCGGGCATCGACGGTGGCCGCCCTGTCGGGTCGGGCGGTACGGATCAGGCGGCGGCCTGGGCTTTACGCGATACGCGGCGCTTCTTCTCGGGGACGATGTCCATGGCCGGCGCGGCCTCGGACGCAGCGGGCTCGACCAGGATCGCCTTGGGCAGGCTCTTGCGACGCTGCTGGCCGAGGCCGAGGGCGCGGGCGAGTTCCGACCGCTGCTCGGAATAGGCCGCCGACGTCATCGGGTAGTCGGGCGGCAGGCCCCACTTCACGCGGTACTGCTCGGGCGTGAGGCCGCGCAGGGTCAGGTGGCGACGCAGGGTCTTGTACTGTTTTCCGTCCTCGAAACTGATCAGATATTCGTTCGAGACGGACCGGCGAATTTCCGGGGGCGTCGCCTTGGGCGGGCCGGCCTCGACGGCCGGGGCGCCGATGCCGCTGACGCTGCGGATGGCGTCATGAACATCGCTGAGGAGCTTCGGCAGCTCCGCGCTCTGGACGTGGTTGTTGCTGACATACGCGGAGACGATGTCGGCCGTCAGAGTGATGAGGCGGCTGCCGTCGCTGTCGATGCTGATCATGATGATGGTACCATTAACGTGTCGGATCTACGATATCTCGCACCGTAAGCTCAGTTCGAGATGTTAGCAAGTTGTAATGACCATCGGACAGAAGTTTTCCGTGGTTGCTTGGGTTTGAGAGCAGGATTTTGGCGATCGAGCCTGCGGCAGTTCGGTCGATCACGCAGTGGTTGCCGTGATGGTCCGAGTGCATCTGGTCGTAAGCGGTCGTCCCGGAGGTTCGAAGCGAGCGAAATCGACGTAAGACCGATTCGGAATGGTTGTGCACAAGCAGATCCGGTCCGGTGCGGGGACGGAAAACGGCCATCGTCCCCGCAGGTCGGGCCGCGTGTCGCGGCTCGCCGCCACGCGCGCCGCGCCCGCCGCGAGCGGATGTCGTGCGGCCGTCGCGGACGGCGTTCCAGCCGCGTGCCGTGCGATGCTGACCCCTCGGGAGATCCATCACGTTCGGGTGATTCGACCGGGCCGGCAATCACATAGGAGGACTTTGGCGCGCGTGTCCGACGACCGGACACAAAGGGGGCGGCCCGGTCGTCCGAGGCTCCGGCAGCCTGCCCGGGCACGCCGGCCGCGCACGATATCCTCGGGCGAGATGCGTGGCAGAGCCCAAGCATCTCGCCCGGCGTTACTCACAGAGAGCAGGTTCTAGTCAGGGTCCGGCCGCGGCTTTATCGAACCCGGCTCCGGGCGCCGCCCGCGCCGGCGGGGCCGCCCTACAGCCCGAGGTCGGACAAACCGGGGTGATCGCTCGGGCGAGGACCGTGCTCCCAATGGAACTTGCGCTCAGCGTCGCGGATGGCGACGTCGTTGATGCTGGCCTCGCGGCGGCGCATCAGTCCGGCCTCGGTGAACTCCCACTGCTCGTTGCCGTGCGAGCGGAACCATTGCCCGGCCTCGTCGTGCCACTCGTAGGCGAAGCGCGCCGCGATTCGGTTCTCGTGGAAGGCCCAGACCTCCTTGATCAGGCGGTACGCGTGTTCCCGCCGCCATTTGGCCGTGAGGAACGCGACGATGGCCTCGCGCCCGCTCAGGAACTCCGAGCGGTTCCGCCACCAGGAGTCGGTCGTATAGGCGAGGGACACCCGCTCGGGGTCGCGGGTGTTCCAGGCGTCCTCGGCGCCGCGTGCCTTCTTGGCGGCGGTCTCGGCGGTGAAGGGCGGCAGCGGCGGGCGTGTCTCGGACATCGTTGGCGTCGTCTCCCCGGATACGGTGGTCGAGCGTGACCCTTCGACGGGTGCGGCGTCAATCCGCGATCCCGTGACGGCGAAGCGGCATCCGAGACGAAGCGGATCGGTCAGTCGAGGCCGAGCATCAATCCGAGGTTCTGCACGGCCGCGCCCGAGGCGCCCTTCCCGAGATTGTCGAGGCGGGCGACGAGGAGGGCCTGGCGGGCGCCCTCGGAGCCGAACACCCGCAGCTCCAGCCGGTCGGTGTCGTTGAGGGCTTCCGGCTCGATGCGGTCGGTGCCCGCGGTCGGGATCACGCTCACGAGGTCGCAGCCGTCGTAATACGCGGCGAGCGCGGCCTCGATCGCGGCCACGCTCGGGTGCCCGGGCAGGGTGTCGAGGTGGAGGGGCACGCTCACCAGCATGCCCTGGCGGAAGTCGCCCACCGAGGGGATGAAGATCGGGCGGCGGGTCAGCAGGCTGTAGGCCTGGGTCTCGGGCAGGTGCTTGTGGTCGAGGCCGAGCCCGTAGAGCAGGAACGGCGCACCCTTGCCCGCCTCGTAGTTCTCGATCATCGATTTGCCGCCGCCGCTGTAGCCGCTGACCGCGTTGATGCTGAGCGCGTGGTCGGACGGGATCAGCCCCGCCTCCACCAGCGGCCGGATCAGCCCGATGGCGCCGGTGGGATAGCAACCGGGATTGGCCACGCGGCGCGCGGCGCGGATGACGTCGGCTTGGGCCTTGTGGAGTTCGGCGAACCCATAGGCCCAATCGGGGTCGACCCGGTGCGCGGTGCTCGCATCGAGGAGGCGGGGGCCGCCGCCGGGCATGGTGTCGGCGAGCGCCACCGTCTCGCGGGCGGCCTCGTCGGGCAGGCACAGGACGACGAGGTCGACCGCCTCCATCAGGGCGCGCTTGACGGCGACGTCCTTGCGGCTCTCGTGCGGGATGCTTTTGAGGGCGACGCGCCCGTCCCGCTCCAGCCGCTCGCGGATGCCGAGGCCGGTGGTGCCCGCCTCGCCGTCGATGAAGACCGTGGGTGTGCCGCTGCGGGTCGCGCTCATGAGGAAACGTCCTGGGTTTGGCGAAGGAAAGCGCCGACGCCGGGCGTGAGGCGCCACGTGATGGCGGCCAGCTTCCCTGTCAACATGCCGCCTTGGGACAACTCTTCGACATCCTGATGACGGTGCCGTGTCCACAGGGCCCGGCGGAACGGCGCGTCGCGGTCGGCGGTTGTCAGCGGGTGAGACGAGGCGCGACATGTCGACGACAGCTGAGAAGTCGGACCCTAAGCTCTGGGAGAAGGTCAAGGACGAGGTGACCGCCTCGTCCAAGGGCGGCAAGCCCGGGCAATGGTCTGCACGCAAGGCCCAGGCCGCGACCAAGGCCTACAAGGAGGCCGGCGGCGGCTACGAGGGCGCGAAGACGAAGGACAACAGCCTCAAGCAATGGTCCGACGAGGAGTGGGACACCAAGTCGGGCGAGAAGAGCGGCGAGACCGGCGAGCGCTACCTGCCCAAGGCCGCCCGCGAGGCGGTCTCCGACAAGGACTACGCCCGCTCCACCGCCAAGAAGCGCGCCGATACGGCCAAGGGCAAGCAGTTCTCCAAGCAGCCGGACGATGTCGCCAAGACCGCCGCCGCGGCGCGGAAAGGCGAAGCGACGAAGGCCGAGCTTCTGAAGACGGCCCGGGCCAAGAACATCCCCGGTCGCTCGACGATGTCGAAGGACCAGCTGGCCAACGCCCTGGCGGACGCCTGAGTGCATCTCACGCAACTCCCCATCGCCGGGAGTTCGCCTCCGGCTCGCGACGGCGAGGCGGGAGTTTCGTGAGAGACACCGAGCCGCCGGCCCTTCCCCCAAAAGTGTCGGCCCGAGCGGCCGGGAAAGTCGCAAGATCCCATGACGAAATCGGCATTGATCGTCGGCGTGAGCGGCATCGTCGGCTCGGCCGCCGCGGCCCTGTTGGCCTCGGAGGGTTGGGAGGTGGCGGGCCTGGCCCGGCGAGCGGTCGCGCAGGACGGCGTCGCCGCCGTCACCGCCGATCTCGAGGATCGGGCCTCCCTCGACAGGGCATTGGCCGGGCTTTCGCCCGACCTCGTCGTCCTCTCCACCTGGATGCGCCGCCCGACCGAGGCCGAGATGGTCCGCGTCAACGGCGATGCCGTGCGCGACCTTCTCGCGGCCTTGGCGCCCGCCGGCAGCGTCCGCCACGTCGCCCTGGTGACGGGGCTCAAGCACTATCTCGGTCCGTTCGAGGCCTACGGCAGCGGCACCCTGCCGCCGACGCCGTTCCGGGAAGACCAGGACCGCCTCGACCTGGCGAACTTCTACTACGCGCAGGAGGATGCGCTGTTCGAGGCCGCAGCGCGCGACGGCTTTGCCTGGAGCGTCCACCGCCCGCACACGATCATCGGCAAGGCGGTGGGCAACGCCATGAACATGGGCACGACGCTGGCCGTCTACGCCAGCCTGTGCCGGGAGACCGGTCGGCCGTTCGTGTTTCCGGGTTCGGCCGTGCAATGGAACGGGCTCACCGACATGACCGACGCCTCGGTCCTGGCGCGCCAGATCCTGTGGGCCGCGACCACGCCGGCCGCCGCCGACGAGGCCTTCAACGTCGTCAACGGCGACGTCTTCCGCTGGAGCTGGATGTGGGGGCGCATCGCCGAGTGGTTCGGGCTGACGCCGGCACCCTTCGACGGGACGGTGCGACCGCTGACCGAGCAGATGGCGCAGGACGCTCCGATCTGGGCCGAGGTCGCCCGCCGCCATGGGCTGGCGGAGGCGGACCTGAGCCGCCTCGCCTCGCCATGGCACACCGATGGCGACCTCGGCCGCCCGGTCGAGGTGGTCACCGACATGAGCAAGAGCCGGCGCCTCGGCTTTAGCGCCTACGAGGCCACCGACGAGGCGTTCTTCGCGCTCTTCGCACGGCTGCGCGCGGACAGGCTCATCCCCTGACCCGAGACGGCCGGCCGGGTCTCCCTCAGGCGGCCCCCGGCTCCCAGCCGATCGAGCGGCGCAGGAACGCCATGCCGAGGGCGAGGAAGCTCGCCGTCTCGGCGTTGTCCTTGCCGTAGCCGTGGCCGCCGGCGGCGGGCTCGTAGAAGGCCGGATCGTAGCCCATCGCCCGCAGCTTCTGGGCCATCTTGCGGGCGTGGCCGGGATGGACCCGGTCGTCGCGACGGGTGGTGGCAATGAGGATCGGCGGGTAGGGCCGGCCGGGCTCGGCCGTGTGGTAGGCCGAGATCGCGCCGAGGAAGCTCCAGTCGTCCGGATCGTCGGGATCGCCGTATTCGGCGATCCAGCTGGCGCCGGCCAGGAGCTTGGCGTAGCGGCGCATGTCGATGAGCGGGATGGTGCAGAACAGGGCCCCGAACCGTTCGGGGTGGCGGGTGAGCATGTTGGCGATGAGCAGGCCGCCGTTGGAGCCGCCCTGCGCCGCGATCCGCCCCGGCCGCGTGACGCCGCGGGCGACGAGGTCGGCGGCGACCGCCGCGAAATCCTCGTGCGCCAGGGCCTTGCCCTCGCGCCGCCCGGCCTGGTGCCAGCGGGTGCCGAACTCGCCGCCGCCGCGGATGTTGGCCACCACCCCGGTGCCGCCCTTCTCCAGCCAGAGCTTGCCCAGCACCGCCTGGTAGGTCGGCAGCAGCGAGACCTGGAATCCGCCGTAGGCGGAGAGATGCACCGGCGCCTGCCCGGTCCGTTCCTCGGGCCCGACCTGGACGTAGGGGATGCGGGTTCCGTCCACCGAGACGGCCTCGTGGCGGGTGACGCGCAGGCCGGAGGTGTCGAAGGCGGCCGGCGTGGTGCGCAGGACCGTGGGCGCCGACAGGTCCGGGGCGATCGACAGCAGGGTCGGCGGGGTCAGCGGGTCCTGCGCCATCGCCAGCAGTGACCCGTCCGACTCGCTCGGCTCCGCGTCGAGGGGCCAGACCGAGACGCTGCCGATCGAGGGCAGGCCGGGCAGGTGACGGCAGGTCCAGGCGCCCCCGACCCATTCGTGGACGGTGTAGCCGGGGCGCAGGTCGTCGAGGGCGTCGACGATCAGGCGCTCTCCCGCCCAGGACATGCCCTGCAGCGCCCGCCGCTCGGAGGGCTGCCAGAGCACGGTGAAACCCCGGTCGCCGTCGAGAAAGTCGGAGAGCCCGATGGCCAGCACGGTGTCGGGCGCGAAGGTGCGGTCGCCGGGCGTCCACTCCGTGCGGGTGCGCACGGCCAGACGATCGCCCTGCAGCGCCACCTCCGCATCGGTGGGCAGGTCCAGCCGAACCGTCGGCCCGGTGCGGTCGCCGAGATGGACGTAGCCGTCGAAGAAGCCGGTGCGCTCGGCGAAGACCACGCGCTCGGCCGACCCTCCGTGCTCGACGCCGCCCCACAGGCCCATGTTCTCCTGTGCGGTCTCGAACAGGATCGGCGCGGCGAGGGGGTCGGTGCCCCGCGCCCACAGGCGCACCGTGCGGGCATACCCTGCGCGCGTGGCCATGCCCTCGCCCAGCGCGCTCGACAGGATCAGGGTGTCGCGGTCGAGCCAGTCGCACGAGCCCTTGGCCTCGGGCAGGACGAAGCCGTCTACCACGAAGCTGCGGCTCTCCAGGTCGAACTCGCGGATGACGACGGCGTCGCCGCCGCCACGGCTGAGCTTCACCAGGGCGCGGTCGTGGCTGCCGGTGACGACGGTGGCGCCCGCCCAGACCCAGTCGATGCCCTCCGCCGCGGCCAGGGCGTCGAGGTCGATCAAGACCTCCCAGGCCGGCGTTCCGGCCCGGTAGCCGGCCTCGTCGGTGCGCCGCCACAGGCCGAGCGGGTGTTCGGCGTCGCGCCAGAGGTTGTAGAGGAGGCCGCCGCGGCGAGCGACGAGGGGAATCCTGTCGGGTCGGTCGAGGATCGCCAGGGCGGCTCGGGCGTCGGCGGCCATGGTCGCATCGGAGACCCGCGCCAGGGTCTCGGCGTTGCGGGCCTCGACCCAGGCGATCGCCTCCGGGCCCTCGATCGCCTCGAGCCAGAGATGGGGATCGTCGTCGGGGTCCTGGCGAGTGGGACGCGGGTCGATCGACGGCGGTGCGGGGTTTGTCATCGGCGTGGAGCCTAGGCGATCCCGGCCGCCCTGGCGACGGGCCGGGTCGCCGCTCCCTCGCGCGTGGACCTCAGAACAGGCTGCCCTGGCCGGCGTCGCCGGAGCGCGGGGCCGTCGGGGTCGCGACGAAGGCCGGCGTTGCGCCGGTCGGCGCGATCAGGTCCGCGTCGTCGTTGCGCGCGTCGTTGACCCGAGGCCCCACCGGCTCCATCCGCAGCCACGCCTCCGGGCAGGGGCGGCACAGGGCGGCGGCCGGCCCCGAATCGACGCCCCGGACGTCGAGCCAGGGCGCGATCGCCGCCTCGCCCAGGATCGCTGGCATGCGCTCGTGGATCGCCGCCAGCACGCCGTTGGCCACCGTGGTGACGATCGCCGCGGTATCGACCTCGGAACCGTCGGCCCCTGCCCAGGTCTCCCACAGGCCGGCCAGCGCCATCGGCGCCCCGTCGACCCTGGTGATCTTGAAGGGCGTGCGCGTGGCCGTCCGGCCCGCGCCCTCGCGGCGCCATTCGAAGAACCCGTCGGCCAGGAACACGCAGCGGCGATGGCGCAGGGCGCCGCGGAACGAGGCCTTCTCGGCCATGGTCTCGCTGCGGGCGTTGATGAGGAGGGGAAAGTCGCGCGGGTCCTTCAGCCAGCCCGGCCAGAATCCCCAGCGCATCAGCCGGAAGCGCCGCTCCGCGCCCTCGCACACCACCACCGGCACCGGCTGGGTCGGCGCCACGTTGTAGCGCGGCGGAAAGTTCGGCTGCTCGGGGTAGCCGAGGTAGGCCCGGAACACCTCCGGCGCCTGGGCGATGAAGAAGCGGCCGCACACGACGAGGCGTCCCTCCGATCAGTCGCGGGCGAACGGACCCGAGCCGTTCCGTCCGCTCACAACCACTTCTTCCAGCGGAACAGCACGTAGGGCAGCACCGCGGCCACCACCATCATCGCCACCGCCATCGGATAGCCGAAGCCCCATTCGAGCTCCGGCATCGCCTTGAAGTTCATGCCGTAGACCGAGGCGATCAGGGTCGGCGGCATGAACACCACCGCCATGACCGAGAACAGCTTGATGATGTTGTTCTGTTCCAGGTTCACGAGGCCCAAGGTCGCGTCGAGGAGGAACTGGATCTTCGAGGACAGGAAGGTGGCGTGCTCCTCCAGCGACTGCAGGTCGCGCAGGGTCGAGCGCACGTCCTCGCGCAGTTCGCGCGGGGCCTTGGCGGTGCGGTAGGTCGCCGAGAGGGCGAGCAGGATGCGCTCCATCGAGACGAGGCTCTCGCGCTGCTTCGAGATGAGGTCGCCGTGGCGCCCCAGCGCCCGCAGGGTGTCCTGCAGCGCGGTGTTGCGCGCGGACGGGTCGGCCTTCTCCTCGAAGATCTTGCCCGAGAGCCGGTCGATGCGCTCGCCCTGGAGCTGGAGCACGTCCGCCGCCCGGTCGATCACGGTCTCGATCAGCCCGGCGAGGATGGTCTCGCCGGAGGTGGCGGTGGAGGGGCCGTTGCCCGTCGCCCGTCCCGCCCGCTGGGTGTACATCCGGAACGCCTGCGGCTCCTCGTAGCGCACGGTGACGAGGCGCGCGCCCTTGAGGATGAAGGTGATGCCGGCCAGTCCCGGCTCCTCCGAACTGTCGACCTTGCTCAGCACCCGTCCGGTCATGTAGCGGGCGCCGTCCTCGACGTAGAGGAGTTCCGAGGGCTCGATGTCCTTCATCTCCTCGCGCGTCGGCACCGAGATCCCGACGAAGGCCTCGACCTTGAGGTCTTCCTCCCGGGTCGGGCGGACCATGTCGAGCCAGACGGTGTCGTCGGGGATCGGGTCCTGAAGGTCGAGGGCGCGGCGCTCGAGCAGCATGTGCCCGGCGCCGGCGATGGGCTGGTGGATGAAGATCACGGCGCTCTAGATCTCAGGCGAAGGCCCCTTCGGGCGGTACGCTCGCATCCGGCACGAAGAAGTCCGGCGCAAGAGGGATGCCGGGTGTGACCCGGTATTGTGTGAAGTCCGTGACACCCTGCTCCGCCAGGAAGCTGTCGTCGATGAGGAAGCGGCCGGTCACCTCCCGCGACGGCTTGAGGAACAGGGCGTGGGCGGCGTCCGCGACGATCTGCGGCGTGCGGCTCGCCTGCATCAGGGCGTCGCCGCCGAGCAGGTTCTTCACGGCGGCCGTGGCGATGGTGGTGCGCGGCCACAGGGCGTTCACGGCGATGCCCGGCTTGCGCAACTCGCCGGCGAGCCCGAGCACGCACAGGGACATCCCGAACTTCGCCATGGTGTAGGCGAGATGCGGCGCGAACCATTTCTCGGCCATGTCGAGGGGCGGCGACAGCATCAGGATGTGCGGGTTGGCGGCCTTCTCGAGATGCGGGATCGCGTATTTCGAGACCATGTAGGTGCCGCGCGTGTTGATCTGATGCATCAGGTCGAAGCGCTTCATCTCGGTCTGCGGCGTGCGCGTCAGCGAGATCGCGCTGGCGTTGTTCACCACGATGTCGATGCCGCCGAAGGTTTCCGCCGTCCGGGCGATGGCCGTCGCGACGCTGCCCTCGTCGCGCACGTCCACCAGGAGCGGCAGCGCCCGGCCCCCCGCCGCCTCGATCTCGGCCGCCGCCGTATGGATGGTGCCCTCGAGCTTCGGGTGCGGCGTGTCGGTCTTGGCGGCCACCGCGACGTTGGCCCCGTCGCGGGCCGCCCGCAGCGCGATGGCGAGCCCGATGCCCCGCGAGGCACCGGTGATGAACAGGGTCTTGCCGTGGAGGGACATCGTGGGGCCTTTCTTGGTGGGGCGAATGGCGAATGGCGAATGGCGAATGGCGAATAGTGAGTAGCGAATAGTGGGTGTTGGTTGTGTTCGATATCGTTTTACATAAACTCGCTACTCGCGCTACTCGCTACTCGCTACTCGCTACTCGCTACTCGCTACTCGCTACTCGCTACTCGCTACTCGCTACTCGCTACTCGCTACTCGCTACTCGCTAGATCCCACCCGGAACCGCCCCGGCCGGGTGCCGTCGGCGTCGGTGAATCCGTAGGTGGCGGCGAGGTCCCCGGCGTGGAGGATGCGTCCGGCCTGCGCCGCCACGGCCGGGTCGGCGGCCAGGGCCGCCAGGGCGCGGCCGGCGTAGAGCGGGCTTTCGGTGGCGCGGTCGGCATGGCCGATGTCGATGGCGCGCTCGGTGCGCACGAAGCCCGGCGACAGGCCGAGCGCGGTGACGCCGTAGGGGTTGAGTTCCTGGGCGCAGGCGAAGGCCAGCCGGTTGGTGGCGGCCTTGGCCAGGTCGTAGTGGATGTCCCCGAGGTAGCCGGGCGCGGTGTCGAACGACACGAAGGCGATCAGGCCCTGCCTCGCCGAGACCATGGCCGGCGCCACCGCCCGGGCGAGCAGCAGGGCCGGATAGGGGCCGCTGCCGAAACCTTGCGAGAACGGCTCGGCCGAGCGGCGCCAGAACGGGGTGCCCCATTCGGCGCCGTCGGCGTAGCGCTCGCCGTCGTAGCCCTCGTTGCCGCCCCAGACGCTGGAGACGGCGACGTCGATGCGTCCGAACCGGCGCAGGGTCCAATGCACCAGGGTGTCGACGGCGCGCTCGCTGGTATGGTCGCACAGGTAGTGGTGGCCGTGGCCCCCGGCGGCGTCGACCTCGCGAGCGGTGTCCTCGACGAACTCGCCGCGACCCTCGGTGCGCTGCCCGGTCTCGCTGGAGCGGGCGGTGACGACCACCGTGGCGCCGGCCTCGCCCAGCGCCCGCGCGATGCCGCGCCCGACCCCGCGCGAGGCGCCCGCGACGAGGCAGATTTTTCGTGACAGATCGGGCGGCGCGGTCACGACCGGGCCGGCTTGGATTTGGTGAGGAAGCTCATGAACGCCGCCTGCGCCTCGGGCGTCCGCAGTCGCGCCTCGAAGGCGACCGCCTCCGCCTCCAGGGCCGCCTCGACGGCCGCCTGGTCGCCGCGGATCAGGTGCCGCGAGGCCCGCACCGCTCCGCGTGGCAGCGCGGCGAGGGCGGCGGCCTTGGCGAGCGCATGGTCGAGCAGCATCGCGCTCGGGACGATCGCGTTGAGGAGGCCGAGGCGCAGGGCCTCGTCGGCGTCGAAGGGCTCCGACAGCAGCAGCAGTTCGGTCGCCTTGAGGAGGCCGATCCGGCGCGGCAGCAGGTAGGAGGAGGCCGCCTCCGGCACCAGCCCGAGTTCCACGAACGGCATCCGGAAGCGGGCGGCCGGGCTCGCGTAGACGAGGTCGCAATGCAGGGTCAGGGTCGTGCCGATCCCCACCGCGATCCCGTCCACCGCCGCCACCATCGGGGTCGTGGTGCGGGCCAGCTGCCGGATGAACCGGAGCGCCGGCGCCTCGGTGAAGGGTTTGGCCGCGCCCGCCACGAAGTCGGCGATGTCGTTGCCGGCGGTGAACATCCCGGGCTCGCCGGCGAAGACGATCGCGCCGACGTCGTCCGACGCTTCCGCCCGTTCGAGGGCGTCGCGCATGGCGTCGTACATCGCGCCGGTGAGCGCGTTCTTCTTCTCAGGCCGGGCGAGGCGGATCAGGCGCACGCCCGTGGCCATGTCGTCGATGATGACGTGGTCGCTCATGGTCGGGTCCCGGTCGTTTGTCCTCGCGTGCATCCCCTCCCCCGGGGGGAGTTCGTGCGGTTCAACCCGCCAGCGCCAGCTCTGCATCCTGCGTGAAGCCGCCCCCGTCGATGACGCTCTCCTCCAGCCCGCCGGCCGCGGTCAGCAGGTTCTCGCAGAAGAACCGCGCCAGACTGACGCGGGCGGCATGGGCCGGGTCGGTCTCGCCCGCGCGCAGGGCGGCGCTCGACGCCAGCGCCGCCTTGGCGAGGCAGGCGCCGCCCTGGGCCAGCCCGAACAGGCGCAGGTAGGGCGTCGCTCCGGCGAGCGCGTCGTCGGGACGGTTCGAGCCGAGCGCCTTGGCCTGGAAGCTCGTCGCCCGGTCGAGGCTCTCGATGCCGGCCCGCAGGCGCGCGGCGGTGTGGCCGAAGGCCGGCGAGGCGTCCTTCTGCACGCCCTCGGCGATCCGGCGCATTCCGGCGATCTGCGCCCGCACCGTGGCGCCGCCGGCCAGCGGCAGCTTGCGGGCCACGAGGTCGATCGCCTGGATGCCGTTGGTGCCCTCGTAGATGGCCAGGATGCGCGCGTCGCGCATGTGCTGGGCGGCCCCGGTCTCCTCCACGAAGCCCATGCCGCCGTGGACCTGGACGCCGAGCGAGGTCACCTCGTTGGCGATGTCGGTGGAGAAGGCCTTGGCCACCGGCGTCAGCAGCGAGGCCCTGTCGGCCGCCGCCTGGCCCTCCGCCCCCCTGGCCGCGTCGAGCGCCTGCGCGGTGAGGTAGCAGATGCCGCGCGCGGCCGCCGTAGAGGCCTTCATGGTGAGCAGCATGCGTTGCACGTCGGCGTGTTCGACGATCGGGCTCGCCTGCGTCGCACCGGGGGCGCGGCCCTGGCGCCGGTCGCGGGCATAGGCCAGCGCCTGCCGGTAGGACCGCTCCGCGACGCCGACCCCCTGCAGCCCGACGTTGAGGCGGGCCGAGTTCATCATCGTGAACATGCAGGCGAGCCCCCGGTTCTCCTCGCCGATCAGCCAGCCGGTGGCGCCGCCGTGGTCGCCGAAGGCCATGGAGCAGGTCGGCGAACCGTGGATGCCGAGCTTGTGCTCGATGCCCGAGCAGCGCAGGTCGTTGTGGCTCCCGTCCGGCAGCACCTTGGGGACCAGGAACAGCGAGATGCCGCGGGTGCCGGCCGGCGCGTCCCTGAGGCGGGCGAGCACCAGGTGGACGATGTTGTCGGTGAGGTCGTGCTCGCCGTAGGTGATGTAGATCTTGGAGCCGGTGATCCGGTAGCTGCCGTCGCCCGCCGCCTCGGCCCTGGCGCGCAGGAGGGACAGGTCCGAGCCCGCCTGCGGCTCGGTCAGGTTCATGGTGGCGGTCCATTCGCCCGAGACGAGCCTGCCGAGGTAGCGCTCCTTGAGCGCGTCCGAGCCGTGCCGGGCCAGGGCCTCGATGCCGCCGGCGGTCAAGAGGGGGCACAGGCCGAACGCGATGCTGGCCGCGTTCCACATCTCAGTGCAGGCGGCGTTGAGGAGGAGCGGCAGGCCCTGTCCGCCGTGATCGGCCTCCGCCGAGAGGCCGTTCCAGCCGCCCTCCGTCCAGGTCCGGTAGGCCTCGCGCCAGCCCGGCGGCGTCGTGATCGACCCCTCCGCCAGCGGGGTGCCGTGGCGGTCGCCCACCGTGTTGAGCGGTGCGATCACCGCATCGGCGACGCGGGCCGCCTCCTGCAGGATCGCCTCGGCGTCCTCCGCCGTCAGCTCCCCGTAGAGCCCCGACGCGATGCCCTCGTCGAGCCCCGCCACATGGCGCAGGGTGAAGGCCATCTCGGCCACCGGCGTGCGATAGGACATCCCGACACTCCTCCGGCACCGTCTTATGGCGGTGCTTACGTCCCGGCGAGCCGGGGACCGTTTGACGCGCGGATCGGCGCGACGCACATCCATACGTCCGCCGCCTCCGGTCGTCACGACGAGAGATAGTTTATATATGAACGATCTCGGGTCAATCCCCGATCCGGCGGACCACGGGCCGACCCTTCGGCTCGCCGCCGACCGGGACGGGCTGGCGCGGGGGGCGCGGCTGCTGGCGGCGGGGCGCCTCGTCGCCTTCCCCACCGAGACGGTCTACGGCCTCGGGGCCGACGCCACCGATCCGCGCGCGGTGGCCGCGATCTATGCCGCCAAGGCGCGGCCGCGCTTCAACCCGCTCATCGCGCATGTGGCGGGCCTCGAAGCCGCCCTGCGCGAAGGCCGGTTCGACGAGACGGCCCTGGCCCTGGCGCGGGCGTTCTGGCCCGGCCCGCTGACCCTGGTGGTGCCGGCCGCGGCCGGGGCGACGGTCTGCGATCTCGCCCGCGCCGGCCTGCCCAGCGTCGCGTTGCGCGTACCCGGCTCGGGGATCGCGCGCGATCTCCTCGCCGCGGTCGGCCGTCCGGTCGCCGCCCCCTCCGCCAACCGCTCGGGCCGGGTCAGCCCGACCAGCGCCGCCGACGTCCTGGCCGACCTCGACGGGCGTATCGCGGCGGTGATCGACGGCGGCGCGGCGGCGGTGGGGGTCGAATCGACGGTGGTGGCCTGCCTCGGCGGGCCGCCCCGCCTGTTGCGGCCGGGCGGCGTCACCCGCGAGGACGTCGCGCGGGTGCTCGGCCTCGCCCTCGAGGGGCGCGAGGACGATCCTGACGCACCGCTGTCGCCGGGGCTGCTGGCCTCGCACTACGCGCCCCGCGCGCAGGTTCGGCTGGAAGCGCGATCGCTGCAGCCGGGCGAGGCCGTGCTGCTGTTCGGCCCGAACCGTCCCGCCGGCCTGTCCGCGGCCGTGGCCTCGGTGAACCTCAGTCCGTCGGGCGACCTCGCCGAAGCGGCCGCCGGATTGTTCGCGGCCCTGCGCCGGCTCGACGCCTCGCATGCCGCCGTCATCGCGGTGGCGCCGATCCCGCACGCGGGCCTGGGCGAAGCCATCAACGACCGCCTCGCACGGGCCGCCGCCCCCCGCTGAAATTTTTGCCGCGAGCGTTGCAACCCTTCCGGGCTTCGCCCGTTATCCCTGCACGAAGGCCAGTTCAGCCCCCAATGGCCTTTCTTCCTTCCAGGCTCGGAGCAATCCGAGCCTTTTTTGTTGCCCGGCTTCCAACGAAGCCGGGCGCCTCGACCGTCAGCCCGCGAGCTTGGCCGCGATGCCGGCCACGTGGCGACCCTGGAAGCGGGCGCCGTCGAGTTCGACCGGGCTGGGCTGGCGCGAGCCGTCGCCGTCGGCGATCGTGGTGGCGCCGTAGGGCGAACCGCCCTTGACGGCTTCGACGCCGTTCTGACCCTGGAACGCATAGGGCAGCCCGACGACGACCATGCCGTGGTGCAGGAGCACCGTGTGGAAGCTCGTCAGCGTCGTCTCCTGGCCGCCGTGCTGCGACGCCGTGGAGGTGAACACCGAGCCGACCTTGCCCACGAGCTTGCCCTGGGCCCAGAGGCCGCCGGTCTGGTCGAGGAACTGCTTCATCTGCGCGGCCATGTTGCCGAACCGGGTCGGCGTGCCGAAGACGATCGCGTCGTAATCGGCCAGTTCGTCCACGGTGGCGATGGGCGCGGCCTGGTCGAGCTTGTAGTGGAACTGCTTGGCGACCTCCTCGGGCACCAACTCGGGCACGCGCTTCACCGAGACCTCGGCGCCCGCCTCGCGTGCGCCCTCGGCCACGGCCTGCGCCATCTGCTCGACATGGCCCCAGGACGAATAATACAGCACCAGAACCTTCGCCATCACGCTCTCCGTCCATCGTCTCGTCGAGGCCGCGCGACGACGCGGGCCTCTTCCACGGTCCGATATCGCCCGCTGCGGGCCTTGCGAAAATACCCTCTCCTGCAAAGGTTCGTTTGCGTGCGTGCAAGACCGGCCGCCGCTGACGGGGATGACGGCTCATGGGGTTGGCGATCACGGGAATGGCGTGGGACGATTTTCGCCTGGTGAAGGCGGTGGCCGATCGCGGCGGGCTGACGCGGGCGGCCGAGGATCTGGGCATCAACCATTCCACCGCGTTCCGCCGCCTCGCCGCCATCGAGGCGCAGACCGGGACCCGCCTGTTCGAGCGCCACCGGGGCGGCTACGTGGCGACCCCGGCCGGCATCGCGATGATCGAGGCGGCCGGTCGGATGGAGGCGCAGGTCGCACGATTCCAGCGCGAATCTGCGGGACGCTCCCTGGAGCCGGCGGGCGAACTGCGGATCACCGCCCCGGCGGGTCTCGTCGCCAACACCCTGATGCCGCTCCTCGGTCGCTTCGCCGAACGGTATCCGCTGATCTGCCTCGACCTCGTCGTGTCGGAGGAGGCGTTGAACCTGTCCCGACGCGACGCCGACGTGGCGATCCGCGCCAGCGACGAGCCGCCGGCGACCCTGGTCGGACGCCGCCTCGCCACCATCCAATGGGCGGTCTACGGGCGCTCCGACCGCATCTGGCCGCCGCTGTCGGAATGCGTGTGGGTCTGTCCGAGCGAAGCGGTGGCCGGCGGCCGGTTCACCCGGTTCCTGGCCGGACGGGCGACGTCCGGGCGCTTGGGCATGCGCATCAATACGGTGCTCGGCCTGCGCGAGGCGATCGAGGCCGGCATCGGCGTCGGACCCCTACCCTGTTGGGATGCGGATGCCAGCCCGACGCTCATTCGCCTGTCGGAGACGGTGCCGGAACTGACCGCCGGTCTCTGGCTCCTCACCCACCCCGACCTGAGGCACGCCGGGAGGGTGCGCGCCTTCATGGACTTCATGGCCGAGGCCTTCGTCGGCCTCAGGCTCGCCATCGAGGGCCTCAGCCGACCGCGGTGATCTCGACCTCGTGGCCGTTGACCTCGACCGTGTCGCCCACCGTCTTGCCGGTGAGCGCCTTGGCCATGGGCGAGACGTAGGCGATCGAGCCCTGCGCCGGGTCGGCCTCGTCCTCTCCGACGATGCGGTAGCTCTGCTTGGTGCCGTCCTCGCGTTCGATCTCGACGCGCGAACCGAAGCGGACCTCGTCGCTCGGCGTCGGCGCGACGAGTTCAGCGGTGCCGAGCCGCGCCGTCCAATAGTGGAGGTCGCGGGTGATGCGGGCGGTGTCGGCCTTATCGTCGGGACCCAGCGCCGCGAAATCGGCTTGGTGACGGGCCACCTCCGCCTCGATCTGCGCGAGGCCTTCGGGCGTGACGAAGTTGGTGTGGGGGGAGATGGGGCGGTCGGGGAGATCCTCGAAGGCTTCCCCGCCCTCCGGCTCTCGAACGAATGCTTGGCTCATGAGGCCAGCAATGCGCCCTCGCGACGATCGGTTCCCGGCAACGCCCGCTTTTTCCCTTTAGCCGACGGTCACGAGAGTGCGCCCCCGGGTGCGTCCGGCCAGGATGTCCTCGGCGAGGCCGCCGACATCGGCCAGCGCCACCTGCGTCGTCATGCTGGCGAGCGTATCGAGGTCGAGGTCGCGGGCGAGGCGGGCCCAGGCCTCGCGGCGCTTGGGCTGGGGAGTGGTCACGCTGTTGATGCCCAGCAGCGAGACCCCGCGCAGGATGAACGGCGCTACCGAAGTCGGCAGGTCCATCCCCTGCGCCAACCCGCAGGCGGCCACCGCCCCGTCCGCCTTGGTGGCCGCGAGGACGTTGGCCAGGGTCGTCGAGCCGACCGCATCGACGGCCGCCGCCCAGCGCTCCTTGGCGAGCGGCTTGCCGGGCGCGGCGAGTTCGGCGCGGTCGATCACCTGCGCCGCCCCGAGGCCGGTGAGATAGGCCGATTCCGCTTCGACCCGCCCGGTCGAGGCGATCACGTGCCAACCGGCGCGGGCGAGGAGCGCCACCGCCACCGACCCGACGCCGCCCGAGGCGCCGGTCACCACCGCCGGACCGTCGGCGGGGGTCAGCCCGTGGCGCTCGATCGCCATCAGGCACAGCATCGCGGTGTAGCCGGCCGTACCGATCGCCATGGCCTGGGCGGGGGTGAGGCCCTCGGGCAGCGGCACCAGCCAGTCGCCCTTGACGCGCGCCTTCTCGGCATAGGCGCCCAGATGCGTCTCGCCGACCCCCCAGCCCGTGAGCACCACCGCATCGCCGGGGCGGTATTCGGGATGCTCCGAGGTCTCGACGATGCCGGAGAAATCGATGCCCGGGATCATGGGAAAGCGCCGCACCACCGGGGAGCGGCCGGTCATCGCCAGACCGTCCTTGTAGTTCAGGGTCGAATGGGTGACGCGGACGGTGACGTCGCCTTCCATCAGGTCGGAATCGAGGAAGTCGCCGTAGCGCAGGGACTGGCCGCCCTCGCCCTTCTCGACGATCCACGCCTTGAACTGACCCATGCGAAGTCCCTCCCTGTCACCCGGGGAGGTGTGGCGCACCGCCGCTGAATCAAGGCGGCCCCCGGACGGGGGCCGCGCAGGAAGGCGCCGGGACGGACGCTCAGTAACCGTCGTAGATGCTGCCGGTGGAGAATCCGAGGGCGACGCCGACGTCGGCCGAGCTCGCCCCGGTCATGCCGACCGCGTCCGGAATGGAGCCGACGCCGAGGTCGGCCCGCGGACCGTAGGCGCCGTAGCCGGCCCCCCGGTGGCCGTAGCCGCGGTGGCGCGGGCGTCCGTACTCCGCGCCGCGGTAGCCGACGGCGCGATGGCCGCCGTAGCCCGCGCCGTAGCCCGGGCCGATGCCCGCATAGGCCGGAGCACCGAAGCCGCCGGCATCGGGGGCCGGCACCCATCCGGCCCGCGCCGGCTCGACGAGGACGCGGCGCTGGACGCTGGCGTATTCGGCGGGGATGGTCTCGGGGATAGATTGGGCCGGTTGCACCAGCACCCGGCGGTGGCGGGTGGTGTACTGCGGCGGCACGTCGACCCAGCAACCGACGAGGCTGCCGTAGGCGTCGCGGCTGGTCTGCCAGACGCGCCCGCCAGCGGACACCAGCACCTGCTCGGACACCGTCTCGTAGATCGGCGGGGTGGTGCGGTAGACGGTCTCGGCCGGGCGTACGAGCACCCGTTCGGAGACCGCGCCGTAGACCGGCGGGGTCGAGACGTGCCGGTAGCATTCGGCGCCGGCGCATCCGGCCTGGGCCGCCGACGTGACGAGGGCGGCGCCCACCAGGGCGGCGAGGGCTGACGACATGGAAGTGACCGGCGCGGCCATGATGGAATCCCCGAGCTGAAACGCGATAACGACAAGACTGCGGCGCTGATCGGCGCATCTCTTGACGAACCAGAAGCAATCAAGTTGCCTCCGACGCAAGCTCTATTGAAAACGAAGGTAAAATTAACCATCGATGCAGACTACGTAAATCATGGGATTGTCAGTTAAGAGATCTCCTTTTGGGACTCGTTGCTCTACGGGAGCACGCCGCGCGTTATCGGCAAGGGTCGCTGCGCGCTATCGGCAAGGGTCGCCGTCGCGCGACCTGGCGGGTCGCGGTCGCTTCGCAGGCGTCGGTGGACCGCTGCGGGACATCCGCGTCGCATTCCATCCGCGCGTGGATCGCCCGCCGATGCCGGAGCTTCGGCCGCTTCGTTATGCCCGCAGGGGTGGGTCGGCGGCGGCGGTGCTCCGCGAGCGGCTCGCTAGCGGGCCGCGCTGATCGCCGTGGCCGCCGGGAAGCCGATGGTGTGGATGGTCACGCGCGACAGGCCGGCTTCCACCGGCAAGGTCCAGAAATCGGCGCCGAACTCGGTGTGGACGACGAAATCGTCGCCCGTCTCCGCCGGATTGCCGTGATAGCTCTTGGGCAGACCGGCTCGACCCCGCGACAGCCGGCCTACGATGACCGGCACGGTGTAGCAGATCGCGCCGCCCGGCTTCAGGACCCGGGCACATTCCCGCAGCGCATGCGCCGGGTTCTCGATGTGCTCGAGCGTGTCCGAGTGGACGACGAGATCGAAGCTTTCGTCGGGGTAAGGGAGGGCGTGCATGTCGACCTCGGGATAGGCGCCGAAGGTGTAGCCCGGCATCTTGCGAAGGTATTGGCTCAATCCTCCCGCTTCGTTGAGCTCCAGGATCCGGATGCGCGAGGCGGCCCTGGAGGCGACGAACTCCCTCAATGTCTCCTGCGTGCCGAGGGTCGCCACGATCGCCTTGGCCAGCGCGATCGACCGAAGGTTCGCGCCGCAGTCGGCGCAGCATTCGCCCTGCTGCCGATTGACGTAATGCGTCTCGTGTTCCGACAGCTGCCACTCGTCGATCAGCGCGTCCCACAGGACGGGCCGGACAGGCCGGAAGCGATCGCTGCCGCAGGCGAAGCACCAGGGCGCGTCTGTCTTGGACGACGGTCGTTCCAGGCGTCTCGGCGGCGCAACCTGCGAGGCCGACTCCGGCTTGATCATCAGGCCCTGACCGGTGGGCAGCGATGCGATGGTGATGTTCTTGGCGGCCGCGAAGGCATCCATCGCGATCTTCTGGGTGCGATAGCCGTAGTACGCGTAATCATCGAGGAGGATCGGCGCTCCGGGTACGATCCTGTCCCAGAAGTATTCGAGGGCGGCGACTTCGGGAGGCGAGCAATTCATGTCGATGTGGATGAAGGCGATCGTCTCCGGCGTCGCCTGGGGCAGCGTTTCGGGTATGGCGCCCTCGATGATCCTGACGTTTCGCCAATCTGCGAAATTCGCATGCGCGAGTTGCGATCCGGTGACGAGAAATCCCGCGTCGCGCTCGCGCTGGGTGCGCTCCAGGACGCCGCTCCTCCGTTCTTCGTCGGAGACATAGCGCGGATCGACGCCGGTGAACGTGTCCATCAGGTAGAACGTGCGGCCGGTCGTGTCCCAATCCAGCATCTGCATGATGGCGGAGCTGAGGAACCCGCGGTTCACGCCGCATTCGACGAAATCACCCTGGAGGTTCGACGCGTGGCGCGCGGCCCACAGGCCGATGTGGACCCGCCAGTACCACTTGTAGTCCTGTCCCGCCGCCTGGACCCCGCGGGCGTAAGCGCCCTTGAAGTCCGCATCGTCCAGGAATTCGTGGTTGTGGATCGTCCTGAGACCATCGAAGTCATATGCGGTCATCGTCGATCGTCACCTGCGAGGCGGTCCGGACACGGCCGAGGGTGGATGGCCCTCCCAGGGGTGTCAACGCCGTCCGGCGCGACGACGTGCGAAGGAACGCGCCCCTGACCGCGACCCCCGACCCGATGCGGACCGGAGCGGTTCTCGGGATGCGTGTCTCCCGACTTCCGCTCGCGTCGCGAGCGCGACACCAAGATTTAACGGCGGCTCGGTAATCGAGGGCGGGAGGACGGAGCGAATTTGGCCGATGACGACGCTGACGGTTAAGGCTGGGCCCGTCCGATCCGGCCCCTCGGCCCGCCTCGCCGCGTTCCTCGGCCTCTACACAGCGACGATCTTTCTCTCGGCCTTGCTGCTGTTCGGCATCCAGCCGATGTTCACGAAGATGGTGCTGCCCGTCCTCGGTGGCTCGCCGTCGGTGTGGTCCGTCGCGATGGTGGTGTTCCAGGCGCTGCTGCTCCTCGGGTACGCCTATGCGCACGCCCTCGTCCGGTACTGTCCCCTACGGATCGCCGCCGCGGTCCATGTCCTCGTGATGGTCGGCGCGTTTGCGGCACTGCCCATTCAATTGGCTGCCGGATGGGGAAAGCCGCCGGCAGACGGAGAGGCCGTTTGGCTCCTGGGCCTGTTCCTGGCCTCCGTGGGACTGCCGTTCTTCGCGCTTTCGGCCAACGGACCACTCCTGCAGGCCTGGTTCGCCCGGTCGGGCCATCCGCAGGCCGAAGACCCCTACTTCCTGTATGGCGCGTCGAACATCGGCTCGTTCCTGGCCCTGATCGCATATCCGCTTGCGGTCGAACCGTTCGTTTCCCTGCAGGATCAGAGCCGAGCCTGGACCTTCGGCTTCGCGGGCCTGGCGGCCGTCATCGCTCTCTGCGCCACGACGGCAACGCGCATGGCCGCAGGCACGGACCGGAGCGCGCGGATACCTTTGCTCGCGACCACGCCGGCGAACGCAGGAGCTTTGTGGCGCGAGCGCCTCGCCTGGGTGGCCCTCGCCTTCGTGCCCTCCGGGCTTCTGGTGGCGGTGACGGCGCATATCTCCACCGACGTCGCGGCGGCGCCCCTCCTATGGGTGGTGCCGCTCGCCTTGTTCCTGCTGACCTTCGTCCTGGCGTTCCGCGACCGGATGGCTCCGTCCCAACTCGTGCTGTCCGGCCTGCAGGTGATCGGGACCGCGTTGGCGCTGTTTCCGATGATCTCCGCGACGTCCCTGTTCGTCGGGCTGGCACTCCATCTCGGCCTGTTCTTCGTCAACGCCATGATCTGTCACGGGGCGCTCTACCAAGGCCGGCCTGCGGCCGGGCGGCTGACGGAGTTCTACCTCTGCCTGTCGTTCGGCGGCATGCTGGGCGGCATCTTCTGCGCCCTCGTCGCACCGCGCCTCTTCTCCACGGTGCTGGAATATCCCATCCTCCTCGTGGTGGCGCTCGCCTGCAGGCCGGATCTGGCGGCACTGTCGCGGACGTCGCTGCGGGACGGCTGGCGGCGTATCGTGCTGGCGGCCACGCTCCTGGCGGCCGGGTCTGCCGTCACCGTCTCGATGCTGCCAGCCTCGGCGCTCGTCTTCGGCCTGCTGGCGTTGATCGCTCTGATGATCGCCCAGTGGCGCAAGCCGCTCGTGGTCGCTCTTGCCGGTCTGACCCTCGCCGTGAGCACCGCCCATCTCCAGAGGTCGGCGTCCGAGACCACGGCGTTCCGGTCGTTCTTCGGCATCCACAAACTGTCCATGTCGAGCGACGGCCGCTTCCGGATGCTCAACCATGGCACGACCCTGCACGGCGCCATGCGGGTGACCTCCGACGATGGAACCCCGTTTCTGGGCCGACCGGAGCCGGTGACCTACTACGGAATGGACGGCGCGATGGGCACGGCCATCGCGGCATCGCGAGCCAGCCACGGGGGCACGTTGGGAGCGGTCACGGTGGTGGGGCTGGGGGCAGGCAGCCTCGCCTGCCACGCGGTCCCCGGCGAGGCGTGGACTTTCCTGGAGATCGATCCCGAGGTCGTCCGCATCGCGAGTGACCCGACCCTGTTCCGCTTCCTCGGCTCCTGTGCCCCGCAAGCCCGGATCGTCGTCGGCGATGCCCGGCTGACCCTCGCGGAACAGACGGGGGCCAACGCCCTGATCGTGGTCGATGCGTTCTCGTCGGACGCGATCCCGAGCCACCTGCTGACCCGCGAAGCGCTCGGCCTCTATGTCTCGAAACTCGAACGGGATGGGGTGATCGTCATCCATATCTCCAACCACCATCTCGAGTTGCGTCACATCCTCGCTCGCGCAGCTGCCGACAGCGGATTGGTGACCTATGTCCGGGACGACTCGCGCAGGACGTTTTCCCAAAGCACCTTCATCGCTCCGAGCGTCGTCGTCGCGATGGCTCGCACGGACGGTGACCTGGAGGCTCTCCATCGGCGCGGCGACTGGACGAAGGTCATCCCCGACAACCGACGCACGCCCTGGAGTGACGATTTCAGCAACATCGTCGAAGCCATGGTCGACAAGGTTCGGCGCTGAACGGCGCGTCCTCTATGGACTTGAGGGTCGCCCGCGGGGCCTGTCTGCGATCGGGTCGAAGCGGGTCGAGTGTCGGAGAGGTCGGCACGGGCGGTTCAATTTCGATGTGTCCGTGAAAACGGTTCTCCCGCAGTTTGCGTGGATTACGCAGTGAGGAGGACACGTCGTCGGAGCAGGGGGAAGCCTGCGCGTCCGTACATCGTCCGCTTGAGCATTTTCNGGTTCTCCCGCAGTTTGCGTGGATTACGCAGTGAGGAGGACACGTCGTCGGAGCAGGGGGAAGCCTGCGCGTCCGTACATCGTCCGCTTGAGCATTTTCAGGCGGCTAATCTGACCCTCCGCCTGACCGTTGCTCCATGACGTCGTCAACGCGGCACGCACCGCCGCTCCGTCCCGCTCCAGACCAGCAGCGAACGTCTCGAGGGCCGGTATGCCACTGAGGCGCGCCGCGTCGAGCCAGAGGTCGAGTTCGCCGGCAGGATCCGAGGGCCGGCTGTCATCATCACAGCAAATCCGCACCAGAGCTGCGAACCGCTGCACCAATTCACCAAACCGGGCCGCCTCCGGATCCTGCTTGATCCGGCCAATAGCGGCGGTCGCATGGGGCAGTCGACCCTCGACGGGCTGGGTCAGGAACCAAGCCAGTTGCTTGGGAGACGGAAGAGGGATCGCATCGGTGATCGGTGGGGACGTCCGGACCAACCATTTGCGGGCGGTGCGCCGCGCCGGCCTCGTGCGACGCTCGGCAACGAAGCGGTGAACCTGCCGGTGCGTCCCGGCAAAGCCACGCTCGCGCAGCTCGCGCCAGAGCTCCATCGCGTTCTCGCACCCCTCGGTCATCCGCTGCTCCAGATGCGCAAGGTAGGGATCGAGGCGGCTGGGGCCGGGGCGACGTGCTGCGCGTTCCGGGAAGCTCTCGGCCTGGGCATACTTGCGCACCGTCCCGCGAGCGAGGCCCGTATGCCGAGCGATCGCCAGCAGGGTCTCACCGCCCTGAAAGCGCCGACGCACGTCCTCGTAGGCGGCCAGACGACGGGTACGGCTGTCGAGGCCCACGGCGATCTCGGCCTCACTCCGGCGGTAGGCGCGCAGACGCTGTCCGGGCCGTCGTGCCTCTCCGGCGGCAAGGCTCGGCAGACGTCGTAAGCGTCCATGGACGCGGCCGAGCCAGCGCTCCACGGCCTGGCGCAGGTTGAGGAGCAAATGCCAGCGGTCGGCGACTTGGAGAGCAGCGGGAGCGCCCATGGTGGCTGCGCGCGCGTATTCGGACGAGCGGTCGCGCGTGATGATCGCGATACCAGGATGGCGACGGAGCCACGCGGCGACGGTCGTGCTGGAGCGATCCGGCAGCAGGTCGATGGGACGTCGCCGGTCGAGATCGACAAGGAGCGTGCCGTAGGTCTGTCCCTTGCGGATCGCCCAGTCGTCGATTCCCACCGCCCGCAGCGGACCGATCGGCGGGAGCGTCATACCGTGGACGAGACGCAGCACCGTATCGGGACTCGTGGCCATGGCCAGATGTCCGGAGAGGCGAGCGCCGGCCTCACCACCCAATGAAAGGCCGACATGGGCCTGAGCTCGAGCGAGCCGACCGGTGCGTCGTGCGCGTGGCGGCAGAAGCCGCGGCAGCGATTCGACGAAGGTGCGCCGTCGGCAGGACGGATGGTGGCAGTAGAAGCGGCGCACCATGAGCCGCAGCCTCACGGCCTCGCCGAAACTTGGAAGATCGGCAGGATGCCGGACGTATCGGCTATGAACGGCAGAGCTTGGCGCGCTGCAGTCAGGACAGCGCCCACGCTCCCGACGAACGTGGGCGACGATAATGAGATGACCGGAGCGGCGGATGACTTGGTCGACGACGCAGCCCGGCAGGGATGACGATAGGATCATCCCCGGTGTGAATCAGTCCATCGACGCTGCGTCGCCGCGACCCTTCCACGCAAACTGCGGGAGAACCGTGAAAACAGGGGAGGGACGGCGGGCGGTGCGGGGGCCGGCGGCGGGGCCTGGACCGG
>NZ_LMND01000030.1 GCF_001423265.1 Methylobacterium sp. Leaf108 | reverse complement strand
AACGCCGGAGACCGTGGGCGCCTGGGTATCCACCGTCCAGAGGGTGGACTCGGGCGTGAGGTCGGCATTGCCGGCCGCATCCACCGCCCGCACGGCGAAGCTGTGCACGCCGTCGGCCAGCCCGGTCACCGTGTAGGGGCTCGTCGTCCTGACGTAGCCGCCGCCGTCGAGGCTGACCTCGTAGTGATCGACGGCGATATCGTCGCTGCCCGAGAAGGTGAAGGTGGCACTCGTCGCGCGGGTGACGGCGGCCGGCCCCGAGACGAGCTGCGTCTGCGGCGGCGCGACGTCGACGTTCCCGACCACGCCGGCCGAGGCCGAGGCCAGGCCGGTGTGGCCCTGGTCGTCGGTGTAGGAGACGGTCACCGCAATCGCCTGCCCCGCCGCGGTGTAGTCGGGCGTGTAGCTCGCCGACGATCCGGTCAACAGCACCCTCGGGGCCTGAGGATCGCTCACGTCGGTGAAGGTGTAGGTGATCGCCCCCGTCGCCCCGTCGGCATCCGCCAGCAGCGCGACGATCGGCGTGCCCTCGCGGGCATTGCCGTCGGTCAAGCCCGTCAAGGTCAGGACCCCCGCCCGGTCGACGTCGAGCACGTCGATGGTGAGGCTCCGGTCGTNCGGCGTGCCCTCGCGGGCATTGCCGTCGGTCAAGCCCGTCAAGGTCAGGACCCCCGCCCGGTCGACGTCGAGCACGTCGATGGTGAGGCTCCGGTCGTYGACGAGGCCGCTGCCGTCGGTGGCCCGCACGCCGAGCACGTGCCGGGCCGCGGTCTGCGCGTCGACGCTCCTGCCGGCGGCCAGCGCGACCACGCCGGTGGTGGCATCGATGGTGAACAGGCCGGCCTGGTTCCCGCCCTGGATCGCATAGGTCAGCACGCCGGCGCCGTCCGGGTCGGTCGCCGACAGCGTCGCGACCGTCGTCCCGGGGGCGGCGCTCTCCGACAGCGTGACGGTGCCGGGCTCAGCCAGCACAGGCGCGTCGTCGACGGCGTCGATGGTCACATCGCGCGTCGCGGCGACCGAGGAGACGCCGTCGCCGACGTCGTAGCTGATCGTAATCGGCCCGTTGTAGTTCGCGGTCGGGGTGATCGTGTAGCCGCCCGCGCCGTCGCTGACGAACGTGCCGTGGTCGACGCTGAGGTTCGAGAGCACGGGCGTCGTGCCGTCGGGGTCGGTGAAGCCCTGSAGCAGCTGGGCGCTCGTCACCGTGAAGGCGGTGTCTTCCGTGCCGTCCGCCAGCGTCGCCTGGGTGCCGGTGAGGCGCGGGGCGTCGTTCACCGCCGTGATCGCGGTGCTCAGGGTCGYGGGGATCGACGCGGTGCCGTCGCCCACGTTGTAGCTGATCGTGAGCGGCCCGTTGTAGTTCGCGGTCGGAGTGATCGTGTAGCCGCCCGCGCCGTCGCTGACGACCGTGCCGTGGTCGACGCTGAGGCTCGAKGCCACGACCGTCGTGCCCTCGGGGTCCGAAAAGCCCTGGAGCAGCTGKGCGCTCGTCACCGTGAAGGCGGTGTCTTCCGTGCCGTCCGCCAGCGTCGCCTGCGCGCCGGTGAGGCGCGGCGCGTCGTTCACCGCCGCGAGCGTCGTGCTCAGGGTCGCGGGGATCGACGCGGTGCCGTCGCCCACGCTGTAGCTGATCGTGAGCGGCCCGTTGTAGTTCGCCTCGGGCGTGATCGTGTAGTCGCCCGCGCCGTCGCTGACGACCGTGCCGTGGTCGACGCTGAGGCTCGAGACCACGGGCGTCGTGCCGTCGGGGTCCGAAAAGCCCTGGAGCAGCTGTGCGCTCGTCACCGTGAAGGCAGTGTCTTCCGTGCCGTCCGCCAGCGTCGCCTGCGCGCCGGTGAGGCGCGGCGCGTCGTTCACCGCCGCGAGCGTCGTGCTCAGGGTCGCGGGGAGCGAGGCGGTGCCGTCGCCGACCGAATAGCTGATCGTGAGCGGCCCGTTGTAGTTCGCCTCGGGCATGATCGTGTAGCCGCCCGCGCCGTCGCTGACGACCGTGCCGTGGTCGACGCTGAGGCTCGAGACCACGAGCGTCGTGCCCTCGGGATCGGAGAAACCCTGGAGCAACTGAGCGCTCGTCACGGTGGAGGCGGTGTCCTCCGTACCGGCCGGCAGTGTCGCCTGCGGGCCGGTGAGCTGAGGGGCGTCGTTGATGGCGGCCAGCGTGAAGGTGCGGGTGGCGCTGACCGCGTTGACGCCGTCGCTCACCTGGTAGCTCAGCGTCACCGGGCCGTTGGCGTTCGCCGCCGGCGTGACGGTGTAGGTGCCGTTGCCGTCGGATGTGACCGAGCCGCTGGAGGTGATCAGCCCCGTCACCGCAAGGGTGGTGAAGTCCGCATCGGTCCAGCCCTGGAGGAGCTGGGCCGCCGTCACGGTGTAGGCGATGTCCTCGCTGCCGGCGGCGAGCGCCGTCTGCGGGCCGGTCAGGGCCGGCGCGTCGTTGACGTCCACCGCGAAGGTCCGGGCGGTCGAGGCCGAGCTCTGATCGCCGCCATAGCTGGCCGCCGCCGTGACGCTATGGGCGGCGTCCGAGAGCTTGACGGTCGGCGTGAAGGTCCACGCGCCCGAGGCGTTGGCCCTGGTCGTGCCCACGGTCGCGCCGTCGATGACGACGGTGACGATGCTGTTGGGACTCGCCGTGCCGCTGATGTCGGGCGTGTCGTCGGTGGTCGTCGCGCCGTTGGCCGGGCCGGTGATCACCGGAGCGGCCGGCGCCGGGATCTCGTTGACGTCGAGGGTCTCGCCCGCCTGGCCGAAGGTCTGACCGAGGGGGCGGTCAGTCCCGTCGTCCACGGCGACCCGGCCGCGCAGGTCCGGCAATCGAAAGACACTGATTCCGTCGCCACCGTAGGTTGCTCCGATCAGTGTATACAGCGCCTGATACTGATTGATCGGTAGCAGCTGGCCTTCGGCGCGCAGGTAGCCTTCCGGCAGGTTCGCGTCGCTGACGTCGGTGCCCGCATAGGCGAACAGCTCGCCGATGTAAGGCTCCGAGTACGCGCCGCGCCCTCCGTCACGGTCCGGGTAGAGCCCCTGGACCGCGATCAGGTAGGTCATGACGAGGGCCGGCTGGCCATTGGCGAAGGCCTGGCCGGATCCGCCAGCCGACGCCGGGGCGTTGGCGTTCGTCAGCGAGACGGTGGCGGAGCCGACCTGCTGGCCGATCACCGTCGATGCGTCGTCGCCCATGACCGCCCGTCCCGTGAGGTCGGGCAGACGGAACGTGGTCCCGTCGCCGCCGTAGGCCGTGCCGAGCGCGGCGTAGAGAAGTGGATAATCCGCGCTGTTCAGCAGGCGTCCGTCGGCCGGGAGGAAGCCCTCCGGTACGATGTCGAACGCCGTCTGCATCAGAGTCCCGGCCCGATAAGTGCCGAAGAATCCATTGACCGAGATCAAGTAGTTGGCGGCCTCCGAGGACTGGTGGTTGTCGAAGGCCTGGCCCTGTCCGCCGAGGTTGGCCGGCAGGTTGGCGGTGGTCAGGGCCGTCGCGGTGGTCCCGCCGTGCTGTCCGAGGCCGGTCAGGAAGCCGCCGCCGACACCGACCGACACGTCGCCCATGAAGTCGGGCAGCTTGAAGGTCGTCCGGCCATCGCCGCCGTAACGCGTTCCGAGTATCGAGTAGAGCGCCTCGTTACCCCTGATGTTCAAGGTCTGGCCGCTGACGTCCACGCCCGGCGCGTAGGACGCGGCGGTCAGCCGGATGACGCCCATGTATTCGTCGTCGTTCTGTGGGGCCGTGCCGGGGCCGCCGCTGCCGGCCGTGGGATAGAGCCCCTGGGTCGTGATGTAGGACTTCACCACGAGCGACGGCTGGGTGTTGCTGACGGACTGCGACATGACATGGCCCCCGGCCCCGGCGATCCCCCTCCGATCGGGAGGCGTCGTCGGTCCTTCTTGTTCGCGGTGATCTGCACGCCTCACCACGACCGCGAGAGACTGTCCGTCTCGCGGTCGCACGGGCGCCTTCTCGCACAGTGGCATAGTGGGCCGGCGCGGCCGGCGCATCATCCATATGGATGATGCGCCTTAAACGTTAGCGAGCATTCACCGGCTTTGATTAACTGTGGCCAATCTGCGGCAGTATCTCGATAGTCGAGGCGGTCGACGTTCAGTCGAATACCAACACATGTTATAAGGTAGGCAGCGATCGCTCGATCCGGGGCGGCTTGCACGATCGTCAAGGCAGGCCCGCCAGGCGCGATGCCAATGCAACGAGCTCGACCTGACCGCGCGTCCTGGTCTTGCCGAAGATCGACACAAGTTGTTTGCGGACCGTGGCAAGGCTCACGCCCTGCGCCGCGGCAGCCTCGGACGGGCTCGCGCCGCCCGTGAGGAGGATGGTGAGACGCGCTTCGGCGGGAGTGAGGTCGAAGACCTGCTCCATCGCGAAACGGTCGGGCGCCACCGGCCGGTCGAGATCGATCAGGAGCAGGGCGGTATCGCTGCGCTCGCCCCCCGCCTGTGCGATCGGCACCGCATGCAGAAGGAGCGGCCGGCGGCCTTCGCGTGCGACGACCGTCCAGTCGTCGACCCCGAGGCCCAATCGCCGCGCCCCGCGCGCCAGGAGGGCGCTGACCGCGCCGGCGATCGCGCCATCGTCGGCAGCTGCCTCGCCGACGAGGGCGGTTTCCTGCCCCAGCACGGCCCGGCCCTGCGCATTCATGGCCTGGACCGCGCCGAGGTGATTCAGGATCACGGTGCCGCACCCCAGCCGGCCGAGGGCCTCCAGGAGCGCCGACCCGGGATGCACCCGGGCGCCCTCCCGTTCGAGGCTGCCCGGCCGGGGGCTTTGCCCGGAGGCCACAAGCGTTTCGAACGCCGATTCGTCACGACGATGGCCTCGACTGTCCGCCACGCTGCCCCACCGCGTCTGGTTGCGCAGGACTACCATGGGGGACACCGGCCGTCCGTCGCGCGACGTGTCTGAGCGTCCCAGATCTCGGCCCGACCCGTGCCGCCCGGCCGTCTCGGGTCGCGAAGGGATCCTTCGCGCCCGGGCGGGCGGCGCAGCCGAGGTGCCGTCAGGTGTCCATGGCCGCCTCGATCGCCGCGACGTCGATCCTGCGCATGGCCATCATGGCCGAGAACGCCCGTTGCGCCGCCACGCCGCCGGCCGCCAGCGCGGAGGTGAGGACGCGCGGCGTGATCTGCCACGAGATGCCCCAGCGATCCCTGCACCAGCCGCAGGCGCTTTCCTGGCCCCCGTTGTCCACGATGGCGTTCCACAGGCGATCCGTCTCGGCCTGATCGTCGGTGGCGATCTGGAAGGAGAAGGCCTCGCTGTGCCGGAAAGCCGGCCCGCCGTTGAGGCCGATGCAGGGGATCCCCGCCACCGTGAACGCGACGGTCAGCACGTCGCCGGCCTGTCCCGACGGGTAGTCGGCCGGCGCCCGGTGGACGGCGCCCATGGTGCTCTGCGGGAATGTCTCGACGTAGAAGCGGGCCGCGGTCTCGGCGTCCTTGTCGTAACAGAGGCAGATCGTGTTCTTGGCGATCATCTTGGCTTCCCTCCTCGCGCTGCCGGCGACAGGGCATCGCCCGCGATCCTCAGGGACGCGGCGGCAGGCCACCATCCAAGCATCGTGCGCCAGAGCGTGCAAAGCGCGGCGATCGCGATCCGCGACGGTGTGCGGGAGACGACGGTCCGTCGGCGCATGTGTTCACGAGGCGGCCGACCCGCCGCCGCGCCTGCGTCGCGCGGCGACCTTGCGCAGGGTCCGCGAGAGCTGCTCGACCGAATAGGGCTTGTGGAGGAGCTCGAAGCCGTCGGTCCCGTTGCGGGCGAGCACGTGGCTGTAGCCGCTCGCGAGCAGGATCGGCAGGTCCCCGTGGAGGCGGCGGATCTCGTGGGCGAGCTCGATGCCGTTCATGCCCGGCATCACGACGTCGGTGAAGACGACATCGAAGCGCGTCGCGTTTCCGGAGAGCTCCGCGAGGGCCTCGTCGGCGTTGGTCGCCCAGACCGTGGCATAGCCGAGTTCGGCGAGGGTCTGGGTGGCGAAGGTGCCGACGTCCATGTTGTCCTCGACCACGAGGATCCGCATGCCGTGGCCGTCGCTCGACGGTTGGTCGTCGGGCGCTGTCGTCTGGGCGATCCCGCCAGGAGGGACCTGCGGGAGATAGAGCGTGAAGGTCGTACCGAGGCCGGGGGTGCTCCGAACCTCGATCTCGCCGCCCGACTGCTTGGCGAAGCCGAACACCTGCGACAGGCCGAGGCCGGTCCCCTGGCCGACGCCCTTGGTGGTGAAGAACGGCTCGAAGATGCGCTCGATGTCCTCGGGGGCGATGCCGGCGCCGGTGTCCGCGATCGAGACCGCGACGAAGTTCCCGGACCGCGCCGGGTGGGAGCGCATGGCCGGCACCTGCGACGTCGCCGCCACCGCGATCGTGAGGACGCCCTCGCCTTCCATGGCGTCGCGGGCGTTGACCGCCATGTTCACGATGGCCGTATCGAACTGGCTCGGATCGGCGTCGATGTAGCAGGCCGTCTCGGCCAGCCGGGTGACGATGCGGATACGCGCACCGGTGAGCGTGCCGACCATGTCGGCGACCCCCGTGACGCTGCGCCCGACATCGAACACCTCCGGCTTGAGGGCTTGGCGCCGGGCGAACGCGAGGAGCTGCCCGGTGAGCTTGGCCGCCCGGGCCACCGTGTCGGAGATCGCGCCGACGTAGCGCTGCCGCCGTTCCTCGGGCAGGTCGGGACGTTTCAGGAGGTCGGTGGACGACTTGATGACCGTCAGGAGATTGTTGAAGTCGTGCGCGACACCCCCGGTCAGCTGCCCGACCGCCTCCATCTTCTGGGCCTGGCGCAGGGCATCCTCCGCCAGACCGAGTTCGCGCGTGCGCTCCTCGACTCGCTGCTCCAGCGTCTCGTTGAGATGGCGCAGCTCGGCCGAGATGCGCTTCTGGTCCTCGATGTCCGTATTGGTGCCGACCCACCGCAGCACCTCGCCGGACGCGCCGAGGATCGGCTCGGCGCGCACGAGGAACCAGCGATAGGCGTCGTCGAACCGGCGGATGCGGAACTCGGCCTCGTAGACGTCCCCGGTGGCGACGGAGGCGGCCCAGGTCACCCCCGCCGCCTCGATGTCGTCGGGGTGGACGATGTTCGTCCAGGTCGTGCCGTCGAGTTCGCCCGGCTCGGCCGCGCAATAGGCGTAGACCTGGTCGTTGAACCAATACAGGAGCCCGTCCGCGGACGCGGCCCAGACCTGGTTGGGCATCACCTGGGCGAAGACGCGGAACTGCTCTTCGCTCTCGCGCCTGGCCGCATCGGCCCTGGCCCGTTCGACCGCGTCCCAGACCCGCGCCGCCACCTCCTCGACGAGCTCGACCTCGTCCTGCGTCCAGGCCCTGCGCACCCGCTGGTTGACGTAGAGCGCCGAGCGCAGCTCGCCCGACCGCACCAGGGGCACCGCGATCAGGGCGGCGATGCCGTAGTCGCCAAGCCCCAGACCGGCCGTGCCCGGATCGGCCTCGACGTCCGTATACACCGACGTCCGCCCCGCCCGGAGGTTGGCGATGTTGCCCGGACCGAATGCGTCCAGGGGATAGGTGCCCACCAGAGGCTCCACCCCGTCGAGATATTCGGTTTCGAGGGTGACGGTGTCGCCGTCGGGCTCGATCAGGCCGTAGCCGACCCGATCCGCGCCGATGTGGCGACCGAGGGCGTCGACCGCCGCCTGCATGGCCGCGCGCGGGTCCGCCTGCCCGCGCAGGCCGTCCCCGAGGGCGAGCATGAACGCTTGCCGGCGCTCGGTGGTCCGTAGCGCCTCCTCGGCTCTGACCCGCTCGGTGACGTCGTAGCCGCCGGCGAAGATGCCGGTGACCGTTCCTTGGTCGTCCCGGATCGGCTGGTAGAGGAAGTCGATGAAGCGCGTGTGGGGGTCGCCCGCGAGCTGGATCGGCATCGCCTGCGCCGAGAAGGGCAGCCCGGTGCGATAGACCTCGTCGAGCAGGACGAGGAATCCCTGTACCTCGATCTCGGGGAAGACGTCGCGCACCTTCCGCCCCACGAAGGTGCGCGGACCCGAAAGGGCGATATAGGCGTCGTTGACGTGTTCGAAGACGTGGTCCGGACCGGCGAGGACGGCGACGAAGCCCGGCATCTGCTGCAGGAGCTGGCGCTGGCGCCTGCGCTCGCCCGCCGCATGCCGCTCGGCCTGGACCTGGAACGTCGTTTCGGTGCAGGCGCAGAACAGACCCGCGATGACACCGCCCTCGCCCGGCACCGGCGTGTATGAGAAGGCGAAATGCGTCTCTTCGGGGTAGCCGTTGCGATGCAGCGTGAGTTCGAGGTCGTCCATATGGACGGGTTCGCCCGCGAAGACCCGGTCCATCAGGGCACCGACCGACTCGCTGACCTCGGGCCAGACCGCGAAGAACCGGCGTCCCATGGCGGTGGGGTGGCGCGCCGCCAGCATGGGGGCGTAGGCGTCGTTGTAGAGGAGGATGCGGTGCTCGCCCCAGGCCACGAACATCGGCTGGCGCGAGCCCAGGAGCACCGTGACCAGGGTCATCAGCGGCGGGGGCCACGTCGCCGGTTCGCCGAGTTCCGACGCGCTCCAGTCGTGGGCCCGCATCAGTGCGCCCGCCTCCCCGCCCCCCGGAAAGGTGGACGCCCATGGCTCGGCGCCCTTTCCGGCCAGGACGGGAGAATCGATCACGATGACGCTCACGGGACGGCCCGGGCTGGCGGGCTGCGCAGCGGCGCCCGGCACGGCCACGCGGCGATCGCCCGATCGCGAACGAGGCGGAACCCGAGGTCGATCATGGAAACGCGAACACTCATCGTCGGGACTTTCCTCAGCCGCCGTCTACACGATCGATCCAACCTCGCGGCTCACACCGCTTCGAGGGGGATGTCGATGGTGCACACGACCCCTGCCGGCTCGTAGTCAATCTGCACCTTGCCTCCGAGTTCGCTGGCAAGGCCCCGCTCGATCATCCGCGTGCCGAACCCCCGCCGGGTCGGCGTCGTCACGCTCGGGCCCTTCCGTTCCTGCCATCGCAGAGTGAGACGCGGCCTCGCCTCCTCCGAGCCGTTCTCCCGGTCGAGGATGGCCCACGATACCGTCACGGTGCCGACGTCGTTCGACAGGGCCCCGTACTTGGTCGCGTTCGTCGCCAGTTCGTGCATCATCATCGACAGGGCGAGCGCGGTGCGGGGCACCACCCGGACGGCGTCGCCCTGCCAGCGACAGCGTTGCCGGTCGGCGTTGTGGAGGTTGAGCGCGTCGTCGACGAGCCGGGTGAGCTCGGCGCTCTCCCATTTCTCGGCGGTGAGGACGTCGTGGGCCTTGGCCAGGGCGATGAGCCGTGCCGTGATCGCCTCCCGGGCGTCGTGCAGCGAGGCGGCCGTGCGCAGCGACTGGGTCGTGAAGGCCTGGACCGTGGAGAGGGTGTTCTTCACCCGGTGGTTGAGCTCGTGGATGAGGAGCTGCTGATGCTCGCTGGCGAGCTGCGCCTCGGTGAGATCCCTCAGGATCTTCAAGAAGCCGGTCAGGCCGCCCGCGTCGTCGCGCATCGGCATCATCAGGCCGTTGGCCCAGAACTGCACGCCGTCCTTGCGCAGGTGCCAGCGGTTGTCGTCGGCCCGGCCGTCGGTGACCGCGAGCCGCATCTCCTCCTCGGCAATGGCTTCCCGGTTGTCGTCGGGTGTGAAGATGACGTTCACGGGGCGGCCGACCGCCTCGTCCTCCGCCCACCCGAGCAGGTTTTCCGCCCCCGTGTTCCAGCCGGTGATGCGGCCGGTGAGGTCGATGGTGAAGATCGCGTAATCCTTCGCGCTCTCGACGGCGAGGCGATACCGGGCCTCGCTGGCCGCGAGCACCATCGAGCGCGCCTTCAGGTCCGCCAGGGCCCGTTCGAGTTCGGCCGCACGCTCCCGTTCGAGCGCGAGGGCGGCTCGGCCCTCGGCGATCTCGCGCTCGTCCTGGGCCCGCGCCGAGGGGCTCTCCTCGGCCAGGCGCTGCACCGCCTCGTCGAGGGCCCGCCTCAGACGCGCGATCTCGGCTTCGAGCGCGGCTTCCCGGTGCATCGGCTGGTCCTCCCGCGGGACCTCGTGCGGAGGCATGGACGCGTCGCGGTCGCTCAAATCGGTTTCCTCACAATCTCTCGGTGCTCGCTCCGCAGGGCCGGCCGAACAAGGCGTCCTTGCGGGCGCGCCAGGCGTCGTTCGAGGGCCACTTGTAGTCCCGGTCCGGCATAGGGGGGATCCCCCTCACCTCGGCGCGGAAGAACGGCGGGATGACACTGTCGCGCTCATGCGACACCTTCATCGCCCGTATCGGCACGACGATGCCGTCCTCGCCCGGGCTGAAGAAGCCGCCCGAGTCCATGACCGCGTCGATGCGCCGGTCCGTCGGCGCGAAGACGGCGTTCCTGACCATGCCGGCGATCCTGTCGGCCGAACCGCAAGCCTCGGCTCCGATGATCCGGTCCGCCCGCAGGCCCGAGGAGAGCGCGCCGACACCGACGTATGAAGGATCGCCTGTTCCGACGTGGCACCGGCGATCCGGCATTCTGCCAGGGCGCGAGTAGTTGGGAACGCGCCGCCGCGGAGGGCGGCCGGCAGGCCGTGACGGAGTTTCATGTATTGCCTTGGTGAGCCGAGGGTGGCCACGACGTCCGGGCGATTCGCGGATGTCGTTCCTGCGACGAGGCGCTTTTACTCGGGTGCGACGCGCACGCCGACCCCGACTGTCGACAATCGGAAACCCTTTCGAACGGGAAAAGTTTCGCTTGGCCTTGGCGGTGCGGAGCGAAGATCAAAATATTGTTCGGATTCACGCGACGGCTTTTGCCGATATCTGCCTTCAATCAGGAAGATACCTAACTCACGACGACTTGGGGGCGCCGAGACGTGAGGCCGCAGGGCTCCGGCGCGGGCCACCCGCAGGCTATCGCGGCTGCGATCATCCCGTTCGGATACGGCATGCGACAGCCCATGTCAGTGGGTGCCAAGTGTCTCTCCGCGACGATCAGGCGGGAGCACATCCTACTCACAGGCGCCGACGCCCTCGATTTGCGACCAGCGATAGCAACGAAATAGATTGACAGCGGAAAAACACAAATGACCGAGCGGGGTCAGTTCGAAATCAAGACGAAAAGAAAATGGAATAAGGATTCGTCATAAGATATTCGTAACAAAAAATTGTGTCGTCACTTTACCTTAGCCATGCGGTCGCGCTCCGATTGTCTGTGGCAAGGAGCCTTCCCATGGTCATATTGGACCCGGTCAGCGGTCATCGCATCATCCTTCAAGCGGCGGCAACGCCGTCACCGCGCCCCCGCCGGACCGGCCAGACGACCGATGCCGCCGTGCAGAACGGCGGTGCTCGATGTCCGACCGTCCCGAAGACCCATGACGCTTCGACGGTGCGTCGCCCCCGTTCATAGGACCGACAGCCGGGCGTTGGCGGGGCCCGGGCCCGCCGGCGCGTTGGGACACGGATCGTTCGCATCCCTGTCGCTCACGGCCGCCGCCACGGCTCTCGACGTCTCGCGTCGGCCGAGGCCGGACCTCACGCCACCAGGTAGGCCTTGTTCATCTGCAAGGTGACCACCACGCCGGCCTCGTCCCAGGTCCGTTCCACCGCGCCATCGAGCTGTTGGGTCATGGCCCGGTTCAGGAGCTTGCTGCCGTAGCCGCCGGGCCCCGTGGGAGCCGATACCCGCGGGCCGCCTCTTTCCGTCCAGGTGATCACCACGGTGTCCTCTTGCACGGGGCAGGAGATGTCGAGGGTGCCCGTGGCGACCGAGAGGGCGCCGTACTTGAGCGAGTTGGTCGCCAGCTCGTGGATGACGAGCGCCAGCGTCGTCGCCGCCGCCTCCCCCACTCCCATCCTGGGCACCGAGACGCGGATACGTCCGCTGAAGGCGCCCATGTCGTCGTAGGGCGCCAGCAGGATCGACAGCAGGTCGCCGAGAAGGGCGGCCTTTCCCTGGCCGCCGGGCAGCGGACGGACGAGGTCGTGCGCCCGCCCGAGGGCGGTGAGGCGCTGGGTGAGCTCGCGCGCCATGTCGGTGGTGGTGGAGGTGGAACGCGAGGTGATCGCTGTCAGCGAAGCCGCGATCGCCAGCAGGTTCTTGACGCGATGGCTCATCTCGCCCGCCAGCAGCTCCTGGCCTTCCTCGGCCTGCTTGCGTCCGGTGGCGTCGAGGAAGATGCCGAACATGATCGCCCCGACGATGCCGTGGTCGTCGCCCTGGCCGCGGGCGGAGATCCAGCGGACGTCGGTGCCATGGAGGACGCGGAAGTCGGTCTCGTAGGGACCGAGGATGGCCCGGGTCGCGGAGAACGCCGCCCTCACCCGGTCCTTGTCGGCGGGATGGATGCGCGAGGAGAGATCCTCGAAGCTGACGCGCTCGCTCATCGGGAGGTCCCAGAGCGTGTGTCCGTACTCGTCCATTGTGAACGTGTCGTCGTCGACGTTCCAGGACCACAGGGCGACACCGGCGGCGTCGATGGCCAGCCGCAGATGCCGAGGGGTCCATGTGGTGCACGTCGGTGGACTGGCTCTCATGTCGATCGTCTCCTCATGCCAGCCGCGAGATGCGCATTGGCGGATCCGGCGCCGCCGAGGGGCGGTCGATCGACCGGACCGCGCGACGTCTCATCGACATCCACAGGGCATCGTGACGCAAGAACGGCATGGCATTCAAATGTCGGGAGCTGAACCATACGGTAGTTTTTCGGAAATGTCGCGCATGTAAAAAATCTGTTTTTCAAGAGGTATTCATATTGCCAAGCGTTGTCGGTCTGGCGATGGTTTAAAAAATAAGTGATATCAGAAGTAAAAATTGTCCTTGTCGGAGAGTTGTGCGCCGTGACGCCATGGCCGGATCGTGCCGACCGGACTCGGCCCCGCGTTTCTCCGCTGCTCGGCGTCGACGCCGACTGCCGAGACGGCACGGGTCCCGTGACCGCCGCGGTCGTGGCCGCCGGCCCCGCCTTGGGCCGATGCGACCTCGCGGCAGATGCCGAACGACCCGTGCGATCCCTCGAACCACGACGCCCCGGACAAGCATTTGGCCGGGGCGGTCGCCTGCATGGTCCGCGCAGGCGCCACCCGCTCGATCCGTCGGTAGCGTCTCAGCGCAGCGTGCCGGGGCGGTCTCCCACCGACCAGGCCAGCGCCTGATCGAGGCGGTCGTTGCCCCAGAACAATTCGCCGTCCTCGGTGAGGAAGGTGGGGGCGCCGAAGATGCCGCGCGAGCGGGCTTCCTCGCCGTTCACCCGCAGGCGGCCCTTGTTGGCCTCCAGGGCGGCGGCCTTGAGGATCACCGTGCCGTCGAGGCCGAGGCCGTCGAGGAGCGCCACCACCGCCGAAGGCTCCGCGATGGATTGGCCCTTCGCGAACACGCTCTCGAACACCGCCTTGGAGAACGGCACCAGCCAGTCGTGGTCCATGCCGTAGGTGGCCGCTCGGGTGGCGCTCAGGCTGTTTTGGGGGAAGGGGTTGGGCCGCGTCAGCGGCGGCAGCGCCAGCCGGGCAGCCTCGCGCTCGACGTCGCGCCACATCGCCTTGCCCTTGGCCGGGAAGAGGTTGAAGGGGGAGGAATTCCAGCCCTGGGCCGCGAAGATCGGACCGAGCAGGAAGGGTCGCCAGCGGATCTCGACGCCGGCCGCCGCCGCCGCCGCCTCCACGCGCATCGCCGCCAGATATGAGTAGGTGGACGCGAATTCGTACCAGAATTCCAGGGTCGGCCGCCGCGCCATTCGTCGCCTCTCCAGGGTGGTTGGTCGGGAAGTACCGTGGCGTGACGCACCCTATGCCGCAAGGCGGCGGCGCGTCACCGGTCTCGGGGGGGCGAACGCACGGGCGGCATGGCGGTTGCACGGCGTATCGCCCGGCTGGTAAGCCCAAGAGACCCCGATCACGACCCGTCGAGCGAAGCGAGACCCATGACGTCCGAGACTCCCCAGGCCGAGCTTCCCAAGACCGTCAAGAAGGTCGTCCTCGCCTATTCCGGCGGTCTCGACACCTCGATCATCCTCAAGTGGCTGCAGACCACATACGGCTGCGAGGTGGTGACGTTCACCGCCGACCTCGGCCAGGGCGAGGAGTTGGAGCCGGCTCGCCGCAAGGCCGAACTCCTCGGGATCAAGCCCGAGAACATCTTCATCGAGGACCTGCGCGAAGAGTTCGTGCGCGACTACGTGTTTCCGATGTTCCGCGCCAATGCGGTCTACGAGGGCGTCTACCTGCTGGGCACCTCGATCGCCCGGCCGCTCATCGCCAAGAAGCAGATCGAGATCGCCGAGAGGGTCGGGGCCGATGCGGTCTGTCACGGCGCCACCGGCAAGGGCAACGACCAGGTCCGGTTCGAACTCGGCTACTACGCCCTCAAGCCCGACGTCACCGTCATCGCCCCCTGGCGCGAGTGGGACATGCGCTCGCGCGAAGCCCTGATCGCCTTCGCGGAGGCGCACCAGATCCCGATCTCGAAGGACAAGCGCGGCGAGAGCCCATTCTCGGTGGATGCCAACCTCCTGCACGCCTCCTCCGAGGGCAAGGTGCTGGAAGATCCCGCCGACGAGGTTCCGGACTACGTGTACTCGCGCACCCTCTCGCCGGAGGACGCGCCCGATACCCCCACCGTGGTCACCATCGGCTTCGAGAAGGGCGACGCGGTCTCCATCGACGGGGTGGCGATGTCCCCGGCCACCCTGCTGGCCAAGCTCAACCAGCTCGGCCACGACAACGGCATCGGCCGCCTCGATCTCGTGGAGAACCGCTTCGTCGGGATGAAGAGCCGCGGCATGTACGAGACGCCGGGCGGCACCATCCTGCTGCCGGCCCACCGCGCCATCGAGTCGATCACGCTGGACCGGGGTGCCGCGCACCTCAAGGACCAGATCATGCCGCAATACGCGGAGCTGATCTACAACGGCTTCTGGTTCTCGCCGGAGCGCGAGATGCTCCAGGCCCTCATCGACAAGAGCCAGGAAATGGTCACCGGCGAGGTCCGGCTGAAGCTCTACAAGGGCGGCATCCACGTCATCGGCCGGTCGAGCCCGAACTCGCTCTACGACCAGGACCTCGTCACCTTCGAGGAGGGCGCGGTCGCCTACGATCACCGCGACGCGGCCGGGTTCATCAAGCTAAACGCGCTGCGGCTGCGGACCCTGGCGCAGCGCAAGAAGGTGCTGGGGGCATAAACGCGCCGGGTCGAAGAGGCCGGTGCCCGGTCGGTCCCTGACGCCCCCGGGGCGAAAGCTGGAGGCCGACGCCGGCTTTCACATCACGCGAGCGGTCTGGCCGGAAACAACCCGGGGCCGAGGTCGGCGTACCGCAGGAAGATCTGCAGGGCCGGCTGCATCTCGTGATGGAGCGGACCGAGGCCGGCAACGTCTCGCGCGGCGCCGTAGGGCGCCTCCGAGTCGACCGCCGGGATGTCGCGGCCTTCGTCCCAGACGATTGCCAGGGCCGGGATCAGCGCCAGGTGCTCGGCCGTCACGTCGAAGGTGATGTGCTCGGGCGTTTCCCCGGTGTCCTCGTCGCGGAACACGTCGCCGACGTCGTCCGAGGCGAGCTTGGCCAGGGTGTTGTGATAGGCGTAGCGGCCGGGCTTGAGGACGGCGTGGGTGACGAACACCGCGAGGGCGTCGCCGAGCGCTCGGTGTTCCTCGTCGGCGCCGTCGTCGTCACCGGTGACGTTGGCGATGTCGCCGTCACGGTCGGCGCTGCCGTAGGGCGCGTCGGGATGGACGATCGGGGCACCCACGCCCTCGGGGTTCCATGCCACCACCATCCGGCGGATCAGCGCGATGCGCTCTAAGGTGAGATCAACGGTCGGTGTCGGTTCGGGCATCGGAGGTCTTTCGAGAAGCATTCCAGCTTGGCTCTATCGGATACCGAGAGCCTCCGCATCCTGGGAGACGTAGAGGACCCGCAGGTCGGCATCGGGCACGAAGTTCGTGGCGGTGAAGGAGAAAGTACTGGGCCCGGTCTTGACGAGACCGTTCCGGCACAGGCTCACGAGGGTCTTCGGATGCCCTTTGTCGATGGTCAGCGCGAAGGTACCGATGGTCCCGGCCCAGTTGCGCGCCGTGGTGACGATGTAGGGGACCACGACGCCCCGCACCGCATCGTCCTTGCCCTTTCCGGCGAGAAACCGACGCACGCCCGCGACGCCGGCATCATCGAGGCAGTAACGCTGGCGGAAGGCGCGGTCGTCGAGGTCGCTGCGTCCGATGAGGATGCTGCCCTTCACCGGCCGGTAGGCATGCTCGATGACGAGATCGCGCCCGGCCGGAAAGGTCTGATCCCAATAAAACTTGGCCTCGCTGCGCCATTGCCCGCCATCGGGGCCCTCGTCCTCTGGGATCAGCCCCGCGGCGGCGAGTTCGGCCTTCGCCGTCGGCGTGAGCTTGGCCACCGCCGCTCCGTAGGCGTCCCGGCGCATGGGATTGAGGGGAACGGCGTGCTTGCGCAGGAGATCGCTGACCTCGCGGGCTCCCAGGAAGGCGCGTTCCTCGAGTTGCGGCGTCAGCGCCTGACCGTCCACCGTCACCGTGAACCCGACGAAGTTGGGGCTCGATTCGTCCGGCAGGCTCTGCGCGGAACTGGTCAGTTCCGCGCCATCGATGGGCGGAAGCGGGAACGCCACCTTGAGGGTGCGCGCGGCCGCCGAGCGATTGCGGAAGACGTAGCGCACGGTGATCCGGTCGAGGCCGATGGTGAGATCCTCGCGAACGAGGGCGACCTCGGGGTCTTTCACCAGGACGAGGCCACCGGCATCCAGTTCGGCGGCACTGTCGTTGGCGAGCGCCTGCGGGGCGTTCAGGGCGGCACACAAGGCGAGCGCGAGGGCGACGCGGGGGCGACAGAGCATGGGGAGACGCGATCCGGAACAGGCAGGTTGGCCGTATCGCCGATCGCCGAGCGGTGCACCAGTGCCCGTCCCGTCAAAACCGTCAGCGTTTCAAGCAGCCCATCAGGCCGGAGACTGCATTCATTCGCGCCTGGATGCGCGCGGCCTGCGCTCGCACGCCCCGCGACGGCAGGGCCGGATTGCGCAGGATCGGGTTGGGCAGAACGGCGGCCAGCAGCGCGGCCTCGCCGCGGGTGAGCGCGCGGGCGGGCTTGCCGAACCAACGCTGGGCGGCGGCCTCCGCCCCGAACACCCCCTCCCCCCACTCGGCGACGTTGAGATAGACTTCCAGGACGCGGACCTTGCCCCAAAGCGTGTCGACAACCATGGCCAGGGGAATTTCCAGGGCCTTGCGGACGACAGAGCGGCCCGGCCAGAGGAAGACGTTCTTGACCGTCTGCATCGAAATCGTGGAGGCGCCCCGGCTCGGGCCTTCCTCGTCGTCGACCACGTCGCGCAGGGCGCCCCAGTCGACGCCGCCGTGCTGGCAGAAACGCTGGTCCTCCGATGCGATCACCGCCTGGACGAGCAGGGGCGAGATCGCGTCGAGGCCCACGGCGTCGCGCGCCACGGGCTGGAGCGTCAACCATCGCCCCAGCATCAGGGTTGAGGGCGGCGTCACCGCGCTATAGACGAGCGCGAGGCCGACGACGGACACCAGCAGGAGGAGAGGGAGCAGCATGACCACGCCGACCATGCGCCGCAATCCCCCGCTCCGGCGCCCGGCCCGCTCGAGGGGGCGCCCCATGTCCTCCTCGTCGTCCTGATCGCGTCTCACCACACGCAACACCCGCTCGCCTCGCCGCCACCGTCGAAAGACCGACCATGAGTTCAACGCAACCATCGCACGCTTCGGTCAAGGTGGATGCCGCGACGCAGGCCTTTACCCACAAGCTCGGCGCGACGGCCGACGCCGTCGAGGCCTTCCTCGCCGAACGCCTCGGCGACGCGACCCAGACCGGCGAGATCGTCCGTCCGGCGCGGCTGATGGAGGCGATGCGCCATGCTGTACTGGGCGGCGGCAAGCGCCTGCGCCCGTTCCTGGCGGTGGAGACCGCGCGCATGCTCGGCGGCGACGAGGCCGGCGCCCTGGCCGCCGGATCGGCGATCGAGCTCGTCCACTGCTATTCCCTGGTCCACGACGACATGCCGGCCATGGACGACGACGACCTGCGCCGCGGCAAGCCCACCGTCCACAAGGCCTACGACGACGCCACCGCGATCCTCGTCGGCGATGCGCTCCAGACCCTCGCCTTCGAGATCCTGGCCGACCCGACGTGGCAGCCCCAGGCGGCCATCCGGGCCGACCTCGTGCTCGGTCTGGCCAGGGCTTCGGGCCTCGGCGGGATGGTCGGAGGCCAGATCCTCGACCTCGGCGCCGAGGGCCGGTTCGGGCCGGTGTCGCTCACCGTCGAGGACACGCTCCAGCTCCAGGCCATGAAGACCGGCGCGATCCTGGCGTTTTCGGTGGACGCCGGCGCCCTGGTGGGCGGCGCGACCTCGGACCAGCGCGCGGCGCTGCTGCGCTACGGCCTGGCCCTGGGCCAGGCCTTCCAGATCGCCGACGACATCCTCGACCGCGAGGCCTCGCCCGAGGCGATGGGCAAGGCCACCGGCAAGGACAAGGACGCCGGCAAGGCGACGCTGGTGGACCGGCTCGGCCTGGACGGCGCACGGGCCGAATGCGACCGGCTGGTGGATGTCTGCGACGCGGCCGTCGTCTCCTGGGGCGAGAAGGCCGAGACCCTGCGTCAGGCAGCGCGCTTCACGGTGATGCGGACGGTCTGACGCGGACTCCCGCCACGCCCGGCGATGTTGCGTCGCGGCAAGGGCGTGGTATGGGAGCGCCATGCATCTCAAACGGTTCATCGACTTCCTGGGGCTGACGCCGCCGTAGCGGCCGCGTCGTCCGAAGTCGTTCGCCCGGCCCGCCAGCGGCGGCCGGGTCCGTGATGCCTGGCCCCTGCCGGCGCGATGCGCGCGGGGCTTTCGAAAGCCGTTTATTGCGATGTCGATCCAGCACCTCCGGAGCGAGTGGGCTCCCAACGTCACGCGTGAAATCCTGGCGGGCACCGTCGTCGCCCTGGCGTTGATCCCGGAGGCCATCGCCTTCTCGATCATCGCCGGCGTCGACCCCAAGGTCGGCCTCTATGCCTCGTTCTGCATCGCCGTCGTCACCGCCTTCGCCGGGGGGCGGCCGGCGATGATCTCGGCGGCCACGGGGGCGATGTCCCTCCTGATGGTCACTCTCGTGAAGGACCACGGCCTCGGCTACCTGTTCGCCGCGACCATCCTCACCGGCCTCATCCAGGTCGGTGCGAGCCTGCTTCGCCTGGGCGACCTCATGCGCTTCGTGTCGCGCTCGGTGGTCACCGGCTTCGTCAACGCCCTGGCGATCCTGATCTTCCTCGCGCAGATGCCGGAGCTGATCGGGCGCGGCACCGGTGTCTACGTGATGACGGCGGTCGGCCTCGGCCTCATCTACGGCCTTCCCTACCTGACGAAGGCCGTCCCCTCCCCCCTCGTCACCATCGTCCTGCTCACCGGGGTTTCGATGTGGTTCGGGCTCGATCTGCGCACCGTCGGCGACATGGGCGCGCTTCCCGACGAGCTGCCGTGGTTCGCCCTGCCGCAGGTGCCGCTCACCCTGGAGACCCTGCGGATCATCCTGCCCTACGCCCTCACGCTCGCCATGGTCGGCCTGCTGGAGAGCCTGATGACGGCGGCGATCCTCGACGAGATGACCGACACCACCTCCGACAAGAACCGCGAGTGCGCCGGCCAGGGCCTCGCCAACGTCACCGCCGGCTTCTTCGGCGGCATGGCCGGCTGCGCCATGATCGGCCAATCGGTGATCAACGTCTCCTCGGGCGGGCGGGGCCGGCTCTCCACCCTCTGGGCGGGCGCGTTCCTGCTCTTCCTCATCGTGGTGCTCGGACCCTATGTGGCGCGGATCCCCATGGCGGCCCTCGTTGCGGTGATGATCATGGTGTCGATCAACACCTTCCAATGGAAGTCGGTGCGCACGCTGCTCACCCACCCCAAGAGCTCCAGCTTCGTCATGCTCGGCACCGTCGTCGTGGTGGTGGTCACCCACGACCTCGCCAAGGGCGTGCTGTTCGGCGTCGTCCTGAGCGGCCTGTTCTTCGCCCACAAGGTGACGCGGTTCTTCTCCGTCACCGCGCACCGCGACGAGGCGTCGAACCGGCGGCGCTACGTCGTGACGGGCCAGATCTTCTTCGCCACGGCGGAGGCGTTCCATGCCGCCTTCGACTTTCGCGAAACAGACCTCGCCGCCGTGGCGATCGACCTGACCGCCTCACACTTCTGGGACATCAGCAGCATCGACGCCCTCGACCGCGTCGTGCTCAAGTTCCGTCATCAGGGCGTGCCGGTGGAGATCGTCGGCATGAACGAGGCGACGGCCAGTCTGGTCGACCGCGTCGGCCGTCACGACAAGCCCGGCGCGACGCTGACCCGCGGCGGCCATTGATCGTTCGGGACGGCGGACCCTCGGGTCACGGGCGGCGGGGGAGCGCCCACTCCCTTGCCAACGGCCGGACGGTCTCGCTACAGCCGCGCGGTGCCGTGATCATCCCGTCAGCGAGTGCCCCGCCATGACCAGCTACAAGCTCCTCCTCCTGCCCGGCGACGGAATCGGCCCCGAGGTGATGGCCCAGGTGGAGGTGGTGCTCGGCGTGCTGAGCGGCGCCGGTCTCGCGCGCTTCGAGATCGAGCGCGACCTCGTCGGCGGGTCGGCGATCGATGCCCACGGCGTCCCGCTCGCCGATGCGACGCTGGCCAGGGCCGATGCGGCCGACGCGATCCTGCTCGGCGCCGTCGGCGGGCCGAAATGGGCGACCGTGGCCTACGAGATCCGTCCCGAGGCCGGCCTGCTGCGCCTGCGCAAGGACCTCGGCCTCTTCGCCAACCTGCGCCCGGCGATCTGCTACCCGGCGCTGGCCGATGCCTCGGCGCTTAAGCGCGACCTCGTCGAGGGCCTCGACATCATGATCGTGCGCGAGTTGACCGGAGGCGTCTACTTCGGCGAGCCCAAGGAGATCACCACGCTGCCGGACGGCTCCAAGCGTGCCGTCGATACCCAGGTCTACACCACCGCCGAGATCGAGCGGATCGCGCATGTGGCCTTCGACCTCGCACGCAAGCGATCGGGCCGGGTCTCCTCGGCCGAGAAGCACAACGTCATGAAGTCGGGCGTGCTGTGGAAGGAGGTGGTCACCCGCGTCCACGCCGAGCACCATGCCGACCTGACGCTCGAGCACGTGCTGGCCGACAATTGCGCGATGCAGCTCGTGCGGCGTCCCAAGCAGTTCGACGTGCTGGTGACCGACAACCTGTTCGGCGACGTGCTCTCGGACGTGGCTGCGATGCTCACCGGCTCCCTCGGGATGCTGCCCTCGGCGTCCCTGGGCGCCGTCGACGGAAAGGGCAGCCGCAAGGCGCTCTACGAGCCGGTCCATGGTTCGGCCCCCGACATCGCCGGCCGCGACATCGCCAACCCCATCGCCATGATCGGATCCCTGGCCATGGCGCTGCGCTACTCGTTCGGCCTCGGCGAGGCCGCCGATCTCGTCGACCGCGCCATCACCGACACCCTCGCCTCGGGCGCCAGGACGGCTGACATCGCCGGCGAGGGGATCGCCGCTATCGGCACGGCCGCCATGGGCAAGGCCGTCGCCGACGCGCTGGCGGCGCGCCTGCGCTGACGGCAACGAAGAAAAGGCGCCGGCCCGCTGGCTGGGGCCGACGCCTTAACGGCACGTCGTGGAACGTTGCGTCAGGGTCAGTACGGGCTGCCGTAGCGCGCCGCATAGGAGGTCGGGTCGATCACGTCGATAGCCGAGAAGTCGACGCCGCGGATCGCGCTGGAACGGGCGCCCACGAACGGACCGTTGGTGATCGGATCGGAGATGTTGCCGGCGCCGAAGCGGTCGTTGCGGCCGTAGGGCGGCGTGTTCAGGTAGCTGGCGGTGATGAACTGCGGGTTGGTGGCCGGGTTGCTCACCGAGCCGTTGCCGGGCTCCACCACGTTGCTGCCATCGAGCCAGCTGCGCGGACGGATGCGGATCGGCAGGGCCGGACCGACGCGCTCGACGGTGTAGCCGCGCGACTGGGCATGGGCCGGGGTGACGGTACCGAGGCCGGCGATCGACCCGGCGACGGTGAGAGCGCCCATCAGGGCGAGAGCGGCAACGCGCATGGAAGCACCTCGTGTCTGGAAGTCGGTGAGCGGAGGGGCCTTGGGCCTCGCCGCCCGATCATGGGAGAAAGACGTATCAGGACGATCGTTGTTCCGAGCTTAAGGCCCAGGTTTGCAACTTAAGGCCTCGCTTGCGCATTTCGCCGCACTCTTGCCTCATTGCGCTTGGCGGGCCGGCCGATCGATCCGGTGTGGGCGGTGGCGGCGGGCGGCGCGCCGCAATCCGTCCCTTCCCGGGGTGTGGCCCGCGCCACGATCCCCGCCACGTCGCCTCGTGCGATCGAAGCTTGGCCGTTCCTAACCAGCTTGTCGAGGGCGCAGGCGATCGCGCTCGGCTCGGGTGCCTGACCGAGGGGCGCGCACAGCCACCCCTCGATCCGGATCGCGGCCGGCGGCCGGGTGGTGAAGCCGGTGCAGGTCCGGCTGCCGTCGCCGTCAGGCAGCGCGGTCAGCTTCGCCTCGAGGGTCTCCAGGGGGCCGGATCGGCTGTCGATGCGCCCGCGCTCGCCGGTGCGGGAGACGAAGAGCGACGGGCCGTCCGCCGCGCGCCGGACCATCGTCACGAACAGCGCCGGCGCCTCGTCGGCAGGACCGTCCACGACCACGAGGCGCAGGTACGGCGTCTCGTGGTCTGCAAAGGAGCCCTGGCTGAGGCCGTCCTCGCGCCGTCCCGTCGCCGGGTCGCGCCGGGCCGGATCGAGCCGGGAGGGGGCCGTGGGGTCGGCCTCGTCGAGGCTGAATCGCGAGGGTGCGTCTGGGATGGCGGCGCGCGCGGGGACGGCGGCCGAGGGTGTGTACGCCTGCGCGACCCCTGCCTGGGGCTGGGCATCGGTCGACCGGGATACCTCCCGCTCGACGGCCAAGGCACTGAGGACGGCGACCAGCACCACGGCGACGCCCGCCCGTCTCACGGAGCTCCACGGCAATCCGCGGCGAGGCGCCGAAAGGCCGCGTTCGGGGACGAGCGGGGATGCGGCGCGTGGGGGCATCTGTCTCGCGGGCTGGCTCTCGCCGACGACGGGCGTGTCGTCCTCGGCCTCGCGGTATGGCGCCCCCGCGGATGCCATCGCGTTTCACCGGGCATTCGAGACACCATCTTTCCTGCATCGCGGTGAACGCTTCCTTCGCAGGCACCCGACGTCCCTTGACAGCCACCGGAGCACGGCGTCTTGGTTGGGCCGATGTCCGCCCCGCGTCCCGTGCGGAGACGTTCGCACGTCTCGATAGCCGGCGGCGCTGACCCGAGCCGGGTCGCGTGACAGCGAGCCGGGTCCGTGGCGCGGTGGGCGACCGAATGCGGGGACGCGACGACACGTCCGGGAGCCGCGGCATCGCCGCGGTCCGGTCGCCGGGCATCCTCAGGAAACGGAGTGAACGAGATGGGTTACAAGGTCGCCGTCGTCGGTGCGACGGGCAATGTCGGACGCGAGATGCTGGACATCCTCGCCGAGCGCGCCTTCCCGGCGGACGAGGTCGTGGCCATCGCCTCGCGCCGCTCCATGGGCCAGGAGGTCTCCTTCGGCGACAAGATCCTGAAGGTGAAGGCGCTCGACGACTACGATTTTTCCGACACCGACATCTGCCTGATGTCGGCGGGCGGCGAGATCTCGAAGGAATGGTCGCCCCGCATCGGCCAGGCCGGCTGCGTCGTGATCGATAACTCCTCGGCGTTCCGCTACCACCCGGACGTGCCGCTGATCGTGCCCGAGGTGAACCCGGACGCGATCTCGGGTTTCACGAAGATGAACATCATCGCCAACCCGAACTGCTCGACGGCCCAGCTCGTGGTGGCCCTCAAGCCCCTGCACGACGTCGCCAAGATCCTGCGCGTGGTGGTCTCGACCTATCAGTCGGTCTCCGGCGCCGGCAAGGACGCCATGGACGAGCTGTTCCAGCAGACCCGGTCGGTGTTCACCGCCGGCCAGATGACCATGGAGAAGTTCCCCAAGCGGATCGCCTTCAACGTCATCCCGCAGATCGACGTGTTCCTCGACGACGGTTCCACCAAGGAAGAGTGGAAGATGGTCGCCGAGACCAAGAAGATGCTCGATCCCAAGATCAAGCTCACGGCCACCTGCGTGCGGGTGCCGGTGTTCATCGGCCATTCGGAGGCGGTGAACGTCGAGTTCGAACACCCGATCTCGCCCGAGGAGGCCACCGCCATCCTGCGCTCGGCGCCGGGCATCCTCGTGGTCGATAAGCGCGAGCCCGGCGGCTACATGACCCCCCACGAGGCGGCGGGCGAAGACGCCACCTACGTCTCGCGCATCCGTGCCGATTCGACGGTCGACAACGGCCTGTCGTTCTGGTGCGTCTCGGACAACCTGCGCAAGGGCGCGGCGCTAAATACGGTGCAGATCGCCGAGATGCTGATCAACCGCAAGTTGCTGGGCGCGTCCAAGCAAGCGGCCTGACGTCGGCGCCCCCCCTGTGACCCCCTGGGGCCACGGGGATCGATCCGGTCTCCGGTGACGCCGTCCCGTTCGCGGGGCGGCGTTTTTCGTTGGGCGGGACAGTCGGTGGACGGCACATTCCCATTGATTTATTTCCTATTATAGACTAGCAAAGTGAGAACAAAACATGAACATTGGAGATCGCCGTGTCAGAGATCCAACGTCGGGGTTTGTCTGGACCAGCTACCGAGGCGCGTGACCTGCGCCTGCTCCTCGCGGTGCTGAGGACCGAGACCAAGCTGATCCGCCTCCGCCGCTCCCTGAGCCGCAAGTACAGCCCCGATCAGCCCCGCGCTCCGGCGGGCCAGAGCGACGGCGGCCGCTGGACGTCGGACGGCGGCTCCGGAGGGGGGCGACAGGCGGGTCCTTACGCTCCGATTTCGGGCGAGACGACCGAGCACCGGACGATGCTGGACGGCGGCGAGGTTCTCACCCTCCGCATCCGGTCCGGGCGTGACGAATGGGACGAACACCACACGGTCGTCACCCCCGACGGAGACAGCCGAATCTTCGAGAACTCCGGCGAGACCCAGACCATTCGGGATGGGCAGACCGGCGAAATTCTGTCGCGCTCGACCTTCGCGACCGATGGCACCGCGCCGGAAGCGACGGTGCGGCCGGCCTTCCTGCCGGCCCTGCCATTCGTCGCGCCCACCCTTGCCGCGACGCTCGAAGCCGGGGCGATGTTGCTGACGGTTCTCGCGGCGCGATCCGCCGGCCTCGGCAAGGAACGGGGCTCGATTGCCCTGCGGTACGATTTCGAACCGGACGAGGGCAAGAAGTATTCGAAGGTGTGGGTCGGACCGGTCGATCTATCCACCCTCCACCAATTCTGCCCGCATAGCGAGGAGGTCCAGGCCGTGACCGACGAGGCGACGCGACGCCTGACGGCAGCGAACTGAAATCTCGACAAGACGAGACTTGGAAGTCTCATTCATTTAGATGTTCAAAAGACATTCAAAGCTCGAAACTATCCCGAGATCAGGACTGAATATTCAATGGACAAGACAACCGGAAACGAAATACGTTACGGCGCGAGAAACTCGACGCGGCTCGACATCTCCGAGCTGACACCGGACCAGATGGTCTGCGTATACGACCCGAAGACCGGCCAAGAAGGCCTCAGCTACGATCGAGCCCTCGTCCTGGCCAGAACCGCAAAGCGGCATTTCCCGACATCGAGAGGCATCATCATGATTCAGGTCCGCCCACAACCATGACGACCGCTCGCCAGATCAAGGAGCTCTCGGCGCCGCTTCTTGCACGCAATCCCGATCTCGTGGCCGCCGGAAAGAACAGCCTCTGGCTCACACCGATCGATCACGTCGGGCGGTTGATCCTGATTGATCGGACATCCGATCCCGACAGCTGTGCCATTAGCTGGCATATCGTCGCGTACTTCATGCCCGAGACGACATCCTGGTCCAGTCTGGGGCGTTGCGGCGATCGCGTCGGTCGGTCCAAGCAATTCCCGGGTGGATGGGGCTGGATCTGGTCCGATCCAACGATCTACGGGGATTTTGTCGATCGCATCGAAGGGGAGGTTCTGCCGCTGTTCCGCTCCCTGGACACGACGCGCGGGTGTCTGGAGTTCCAGCGCGACGACCCGCAGCGAAGCGGTTACTTGAATCACTACTGGCATCTGGGCGCTTGCCTCGCGCTCGGTGAGATCGAAAGAGCGCGAGAACTCCTGTCTGAGTTGAAAGCTCATCGTGTCGGGGGGCAACCTGCGGAGAACCCGGCGGAACAACGCGTGTACGACCGCCTTCGCGCCCTGGATCAGCCGCTGCGCTCCGGGGACCGCGCTGCTCTCTGTGCCCTCCTGGCGCAATGGGAGGCGGAAAACCTCGTCGGGAGCCCGTTGGAGCCGCACTGGCAGCGAAATGCGTTTCCGCTCGAAGGCGTTGGCTAGATCGAGGAGCACAATCGGCGGTTTGTGCCCAAGGGCCTGCAGCGGTGGGTTTACCGAAGCCCAAGACGACGATCGGGCGTTTGTCGTCGCACGCGGCTGCCTACCTAACGCTCAGATCTCTGGCCGCCTCCATCTCCAACGCCGCCACTTCCCCACCGCTGATCGCTGGCAGGCACCGCGTGATCCGCGCGACGTCCCAATCCCACCACGCCACCGCCTGCAGGCGCTCGGCGATCTCCGGCGGAAAGCGCATGCGGACGAGCGTCGCCGGATTGCCGGCGACAATGGCGTAGGGCGGTACGTCGCGGGTGACCACGGATTTGGCCGCCACCACGGCGCCGTCGCCGATGATGACGCCCGGCAGGATGGTGCTCTCGAAGCCGAGCCAGACATCGTGGCCAATCACCGTGTCGCCGCGATGAGGGAAGGCTGCCTCCTCCTCAAAACGTCCGGCCCAGGCGCCGCCGAAAATCACGAAGGGATAGGTCGAAGGCGCGTCGAGCCGGTGGTTGCCGCCGTTCATCAGGAAGTGCGTGCCTGCCGCGATGGCGCAGAAGCGGCCGATCCGGAGGCGGTCGCCGAGGAAGGCGAAATGGTAGAGAATCGCGTCGAGGAAGGCCTGCGGCCCGGCCGGATCGTCGTAGTAGGTATAGGCCCCGACCGTGACGTTGGCCGGCAGGTCGAGATTGCGGATGAACGTCACACGCCGGTGCCCGGGGATCGGATGGAGGCAGTCGGGATCAGGTCCGAATCGCGGGTCTGCCGTCATCGTCCACTTCCTCCTCGGGCTCGCTCCGGCCCGGTGCATCGGGGGCCGACGCGGCGAGATGATGATCGCGGACGGCGGCCGCGGGAAAACCGCTTGAAACCAGGCGCCGGGGCGCGTACAAAACGGGATCAGTTCTGGTTGCAGTCGTAAGGCTGCGGTTCGGGAGTGGGCCCCACCGGGTCCGCTCTTTTTTATTGCCGCAACGCCTTCCGGGCCGGAACGTCCCATAGGGCCGGACCTCAAAGCGCAGCATGGCGGATATTCCAGACACGGACCCCACCGAGAAGCGGCTCATCACCGAGACGGGCGTCGCCGCGCGGGTGGTGCAGGTCATCGAGGCCTCGATCGAGGGCCTGGGCTTCCGTGTCGTGCGGGTGCGGGTGTCGAGCGCCAACGGCTGCACCGTCCAGATCATGGCCGAGCGGCCGGACGGCACCATGTCGGTGGGCGATTGCGAGATCGTGAGTCGCGCGATCTCGCCGCTGCTCGACCTCGACGACCCCATCGGCAAGCCGTACTACCTCGAGATCTCGTCTCCCGGGATCGACCGGCCGCTGGTGCGGGCCTGCGATTTCGCACGCTGGGCGGGCTACGAGGCCAAGGTCGAACTGGCCGTGCCGCTGGACGGCCGCAAGCGTTTCCGCGGGATCATCGGCGTGCCCAACCCCGACGGGCGGACGGTGCCGATCGATCTGCCCGACGTGAAGGAGGGGCTGCCGAGCCGGATCGACCTGCCGCTTCGGGACCTCGGCGACGCCTATCTCGTGCTCACGGACGATCTCGTGCGCGAATCCCTGCGCCGCGGCGGTCCGCCCGTCCTCGACGATGACGAGGACGACGACGTGGACGCCGACGAGATCGAGGCGGCGCCCGAACCGGCGCCCCCCAAGAAGACGGTCTCGCGCCCGCTTAAGCCCAAGGCCTCGGCCAAGCCGAAGCCGGACAAGGTCGAAACGCAAGCGAGCCTCGCCGCCAAGGCCAGGAACAAGGCCAAGCCCGTCCGCACCAAGGCTGTGCGGGTGAAGGACGACGGCAAGCTCCACTGATTTTTTCCGTCGCCCCGCATTAATGCGGGGCGGCGAATACGTCTCACCGACGAAGAGAAGGACGAAAACCGATGGCCGTCGTCAGCGCCAACAGGCTCGAACTCCTGCAGATCGCCGAAGCAGTCGCGCGCGAGAAGGTGATCGACCGTTCCATCGTCATCGACGCCATGGAGGAGGCCATCGCCAAGGCCGCCCGCTCGCGCTACGGCGCCGAGACCGACGTGCACGCCGAGATCGACCCGAAGACCGGGGCGTTGCGCCTGTCGCGCCACCTCGTGGTGGTGGATCAGGTCGAGAACGACGCCCGCGAGGTCACCCTCGACCAGGCCCGGCGGTTCAACCCCGGTGCGCTGGTGGGCGACGTCATCTCCGATACCCTGCCGCCGTTCGACTTCGGGCGCGTCGCCGCGCAATCGGCCAAGCAGGTCATCGTGCAGAAGGTCCGCGACGCCGAGCGCGACCGCCAGTTCGACGAGTACAAGGACCGCATCGGCGAGATCGTGAACGGCCTCGTCAAGCGGGTCGAATACGGCAACGTCATCGTCGACCTCGGGCGCGGCGAAGGCATCGTGCGCCGCGACGAGATGATCCCCCGCGAGACCTTCCGGCCGGGCGACCGCATCCGCTCCTACCTGTTCGACGTGCGCCGCGAGGTGCGCGGGCCGCAGATCTTCCTCAGCCGCTCGCACCCGCAGTTCATGGCCAAGCTGTTCGGCCAGGAAGTGCCGGAGATCTACGACGGCATCGTCGAGGTGAAGGCGGTCGCCCGCGATCCGGGCTCGCGCGCCAAGATCGCGGTGATTTCTCGCGATGGGTCGATCGATCCGGTCGGCGCCTGCGTCGGCATGCGGGGTTCCCGCGTCCAGGCGGTGGTCGGTGAGTTGCAGGGCGAGAAGATCGACATCATTCCGTGGTCCGAGGATCAGGCGACCTTCATCGTCAACGCCCTCCAGCCGGCGGAAGTCGTCAAGGTGGTGCTCGACGAGGAGGCCGACCGCATCGAGGTGGTGGTGCCCGACGACCAGCTCTCGCTGGCCATCGGTCGTCGCGGCCAGAACGTGCGGCTGGCCAGCCAGCTCACCGGCTGGGACATCGACATCCTGACTGAAGCCGAGGAATCCGAGCGCCGGCAGAAGGAGTTCGCCGAGCGGACCGCCGTGTTCATGGAGGCGCTGGACGTCGACGAGACGGTCGGCCAGCTGCTGGCCGCCGAGGGGTTCCGCACCGTCGAGGAGATCGCCTACGTGGAGCCGGGCGAACTCGGCAACATCCAGGGGCTCGACGAGGAGAGCGGCACCGAGATCCAGGCTCGCGCCCAGGATCACCTCGCCCGGGTCGAATCGGAGTTCGACGCCAAGCGTCTCGAGCTCGGCGTCGCCGACGACCTTCGCGAGATCGACGGCATCACCACGCCGATGCTGGTGGCGCTGGGCGAGAACGACGTGAAGTCGGTCGAGGACCTCGCCGGCTGCGCCACCGACGATCTCGTCGGCTACACGGAAGGCCGCGGGCCGGAGGCCGTAAAGCACGCCGGCTACCTCGACGGCTTCGAAGTCTCCCGCGCCGAGGCCGAGGGCATGATCATGGCTGCCCGCCTCCATGCCGGCTGGATCGAGGCGCTGCCCGAGCCCGAGGCGACGGAGGACGACGCCGAAGCGCAGCCGGTGTAGCGGCCGCTCCCCTCTCCTTCCAGAGGCGGGGCCGGGGTGTTTGCGTCCGCGCCATGCGGGCCCGGCCACCCCCAACTCCGGTTCCTCCCCGCCAGGGGAGAAATCTCCTTTCGCACGCTCGCGCCATCCTCATTCCATTCAACGGCGGCATCACCGCATGACGGCCGAACCCACCGACGACACCGAGGCCGACCTGCTCGATCCGGGTCTCGGCCGCGGCCGGGCCGACGCCGAGCGCACCTGCATCGTCACGCGGGTCGCCCAGAATCCGCGCCGGCTGGTCCGGTTCGTCCTGGCGCCCGACGGGTCCGTGGTGGCCGACCTGCGGGCGAAGCTTCCCGGGCGCGGGGCCTGGCTCACCGTGAGCCGGGAGGCGGTGGAGACCGCCGTCAAGCGCAAGCTGTTCCTGCGCGCCTTCAAGACGAAGGACGCGACGGTCGCGGCGGATCTCGCCGATCAGGTCGCGGCCGGCCTGCGGGCGGACCTGCGCCAGTCGCTGTCGCTTGCCAACAAGGCGGGTTGCGTCGTGGCGGGCTTTGCCAAGGTCGAGTCGGCGATCGGCGACAAGGCCGGCATCGCCGGGGTGATCCAGGCCTCCGACGGGAGTGCGGACGGCCGCCGTAAGATCGCGGCGGCATTGCACCGGCGCTTCGGCGATGCCATATCCAGCGTCCCGGTGATCGATGATCTGTCCAGTGAAGAATTGGACATGGCCTTGGGCCGGGATCATGTGATACATGCGGCACTCGTCGCAGGAGTCGGGAGTACCGGCTGCCTTGCGCGTTGGCGTAGGCTTCGCTTTTTCGAGGGCGTTGCCACGACGGCCGACGAGGCCGGTACGACCCGCGTTGGGCGAACCGCCTCCGATCTGCAAGACGACGACCAGACGGATTTGCCCGGCGCACAGCAGTTTGCCGGTTCACGGGACGATGGAAACCCTCAGGGTTTGGACTGAATGAGCGATACGAACAATCCGGGCGACAAGACGCAGACGAGACCTCCCGCGAAGCCGCTGTCGTTGAAGCGTCCGATCGAGCAGGGCACGGTTCGCCAGAGCTTCTCCCACGGCCGCACCAAGCAGGTCGTGGTCGAGACGGTGAAGCGCCGCGTCATCGGGGCGTCTCCGGCGCCCGCCACGCCGCCGCGGGAAACGGTCCCGGCGGCCCCTTCGCGCACGGTTCCGCCGGCCGCCCCGGCGCCGACGCGCCCGGCGCAGCGTGCCGCCTCCGGCGTGGTGCTGCGGACTTTGAGCGAGCAGGAGCGGGATGCCCGCGCCGCCGCCCTGGCCGACGCCCAGCGTCGCGAGCAGGAGTCCCGCCGCATCGCCGAGCAGGAGGCCGCCCAGCGCCGCGAGCAGGAAGCCGCCGAACAGCGCGAGCGTGACGCCGCCGCTGCGCGCAAGCGTGAAGAGGAAGAGCGCCGCCGTCTCGAAGAGGAAGAGAAGCGTCGCGCCGCCGAGGAGGCGCGCAAGCTCGCCAGCGAGGAGGCCGCCCGCAGTGCCGAGGTGACCGCCACGACGCCGGCCGCCGCGCCGACCAAGGCGACGACGCCGATGCCGCAGGCGCCGACCAGCGTACGTGTCGCGCCGGCACCTCCGGCCCGCCCGGCCGCAGCGGCTCCGGCTCCCGCCGCACCGGCGGCGCCTGCCCGTCCCGCCGCACCCGCGGCACGGCCGCCCTTGACCGCCAGGCCGACCCCGGCCGAGCCGCGCAAGACCATCACGGCCGATACGCGCAAGCCCCGCGACCTGAACTTCATGGCACGCCCCGCCCCGGCGCCCGAGCCGGAGGCGACCCCGACGGCCGCCACCGCCACGCGTCCGGCCGGCGCCGCTGCCACCACGGCCCGCGTTCCGGGCCGTCCGCAGGCCGCCGAGGAGGAGAGCGAGCAGAAGCGCGTGATCCGTCGTCCGGGCATGCCGCTCAAGATCATCACGCCGCCCAAGACCCCCAAGCAGCCGGGCGGCGACCGCAATCGCGGCCGTCTCACCATCGCGACGGCGACCTCGGGAGAGGACGAGCGCACGCGCTCCGTCGCCTCCTTCCGGCGGCGCCAGCAGCGCATGAGTGGAAACCGCCACGTCGAGCAGAAGGAAAAGCTGTCTCGCGAGGTGACGATTCCTGAGACGATCACCATCCAGGAACTCGCCAACCGCATGTCGGAGCGAGCCGTGGACGTAATCCGTCTGCTCATGAAGCAGGGCCAGATCCACAAGATCACCGACGTGATCGATTCGGATTCGGCGCAGATCATCGCGGAAGAGCTCGGCCACACCGTCCGTCGCGTTGCCGAGTCCGACGTCGAGGAAGGCCTGTTCAACGACGAGCCGGACCTGGAGGAGGATCTCGATCCCCGTCCCCCGGTCGTCACGATCATGGGCCACGTCGACCACGGCAAGACCTCGCTGCTCGACGCGATCCGCAAGACCACCGTCGTCTCGGGCGAGGCCGGCGGCATCACGCAGCACATCGGCGCCTATCAGGTCGCTTCGCCCTCGGGCGAGATGATCACCTTCATCGACACCCCCGGCCACGCCGCCTTCACCTCGATGCGCGCCCGTGGCGCCAAGGTGACCGACGTCGTGGTGCTGGTGGTGGCGGCCGACGACGGCGTCATGCCCCAGACCGTGGAGGCGATCAGCCACGCCAAGGCGGCCGGCGTGCCGCTCATCGTGGCAATCAACAAGATCGACAAGCCCGAGGCGAATCCGCAGCGGGTCCGCACCGAGCTGTTGCAGCACGACATCCAGGTCGAATCGATGGGCGGCGAGACCCTCGAATTCGAGGTCTCGGCCAAGACCGGCGACGGCCTGCCCGACCTCCTCGAAGGTCTGCAGCTCCAGGCCGAGATCCTGAACCTGCGCGCCAACGAGACCCGCGACGGCGAGGGCACGGTGATCGAGGCCAAGCTCGATCGCGGCCGCGGCCCCGTGGCCACCGTTCTCGTCCAGCGCGGCACCCTGTTTACCGGCGACATCGTCGTGGCCGGTGCCGAATGGGGCCGCGTGCGCGCCCTCATCGACGACAAGGGTGAGAACGTTTCCTATGCCGGCCCGTCGGTGCCGGTGGAGGTGCTCGGCTTCAACGGTACGCCCGATGCCGGAGACCGCGTCGCGGTGGTGCCGAGCGAGGCCCGTGCCCGCGAGGTCACCGAGTACCGTGCCCGCCAGAAGCGCGAGCGTCTGGCCGCGCGGACCGGCGGCGCCAATCGCTCGCTGGTCGACATGATGCGCGACCTCAAGGAGGGTGCCGGCCGCAAGGAACTGGCGCTCGTGGTCAAGGGCGACGTGCAGGGCTCGGTGGAGGCCATCAACGGCGCCCTCGAGAAGCTCGGCAACGACGAGGTCTCGGCCCGCATCCTGCTCGCGGGTGTCGGCGGCATCACCGAGTCGGACATCACGCTGGCGGAGGCCTCCAAGGCCGTCGTCATCGGCTTCAACGTGCGGGCCCACAAGGAAGCCCGCGAGTCGGCCGAGCGCAACGGCGTCGAGATCCGCTACTACAACATCATCTACGACCTCGTGGACGACATCAAAGCGACGATGTCGGGCATGCTCCCGCCGACGCTCCGCGAGGAGCGCCTGGGCGAAGCGCAGATTCTGCAGATCTTCGACGTGTCGAAGGTCGGCAAGATCGCCGGTTGCCGCGTCACCGACGGTGTCGTGCAGCGCGGTGCCCATGTCCGCCTGATCCGCGACGAGGTGGTGATCCACGAGGGCAAGCTCTCGCAGCTCAAGCGCCTGAAGGACGACGCCAAGGAGGTCATCTCCGGCTACGAGTGCGGTATGTCCTTCGAGAACTTCCAGGACATGCGCGCCGGCGACGTCATCGAGTGCTACCGGGTCGAAGAGGTCCGCCGCACGCTCTGACGGCTTGGGGCATCAACGTTGCGGCGGCTGCAGCCCTGCTGCGGCCGCCGTTTCCTTTTGAAGATTGACCATGGCCCAGAAACCCACTCCGACAGGCCCCTCGCAGCGCCAGCAGCGCGTCGCCGAACTGGTCCGCCACGCCCTGGCCGAGGTGCTCCAGCGCGGCGACGTCCAGGACCCGACCCTGAGTTCCCACGTCATCACCGTGCCCGAGGTCCGGATGTCGCCCGACCTCAAGATCGCCACGGCCTACATCATGCCGCTCGGCGGCAAGGACGAGGCGCCGGTTATCGCCGCGCTCGAGCGCAACAAGAAGGTATTGCGCCAGGAAGTGGCGCGGCGCGTGAACCTGAAGTTCGCTCCCGACCTGCGCTTCCTACGCGACGAGACCTTCGACGAATACGGCCGCATCGACGCCCTGCTGCGTTCGGAGAAGGTGAGGCGCGATCTCGAATCGGGTGCGAGCCCGGACCCCGACTCGGAGCCGGCCTGACCGCCGGCCCGACCGCGACAATCACAGACCGGGACCGGTCGCAGGCACCCGCGGGCCATCGATGCCCGCCGCGCAGGCCGCGTTCCGTTCCCCGCTTCGAGGATAGCATGATCGACGACCCCCTGATCGAGCCGCCCGCCCTCCCCTCCGATACGCCGATGCGCGAGCCGCAGCGTGGCGGGCGGCGGCAGGGTCGCGGGGCGCCCGATCCGAACCGGCCGAAGAAGCGCGACGTCAACGGATGGGTCATCCTCGACAAGGGCGTGGGCATGACCTCGACCCACGCGGTGGCGGTGGTCAAACGCGCGTTCAACGCCAAGAAGGCGGGCCACGCCGGCACCCTTGATCCGCTGGCCTCCGGCATCCTGCCGATCGCGCTCGGCGAGGCGACCAAGACCGTTCCCTTCGTGATGGACGGGCGCAAGGCCTACGTCTTCACCGTCACCTGGGGCATCGAGACCGATACCGACGATGCGGAGGGGCGCCCCGTCGCCACCAGCGACACGCGGCCGACCCGCGAGGCGGTGGAGGCGGCGCTGCCGACCTTCACGGGCGCCATCGAGCAGGTGCCGCCGCGCTATTCCGCCATCAAGATCGCGGGCGAGCGCGCCTACGACCTCGCCCGCGACGGCGAGATCGTGGAACTCGTCGCCCGGTCCGTGCAGATCGATCGCCTCGCGGTCGTCGACCACGCGCCGGATCGCACGGTCATCGAGGCCGAATGCGGCAAGGGCACCTATGTCCGGGCGCTCGCTCGCGACCTCGGGCGCGTGCTCGGTTGCTGTGGCCACGTCTCGGCCCTGCGCCGTACCCGCGTCGGTCCCTTCACGGAAGCCGAATCCTGCGCCGTCGCGACCCTGGAGGCCGGTGGACCCGACGGCAACGGCGCCCATCTCCACGGTGTCGAGACGGCCCTCGACGCGGTACCCTCGGTTCCCGTCTCGCGCGACATGGCCCTGCGCCTGATGCGGGGCCAGCCCGTCATCCTGCGCGGACGAGACGCGCCGATGGAGGGCAAAGCCTTCGCCACCTGCGGCGGGATCCTTGTCGCAGTGGGCGACGTCGAGCGCGGCGAGTTGGTGCCGCACCGGGTGTTCAACCTCGGCGGGACCTCGAACCGCTCCGCGTGACCGGGCAGTGACCCGGTTTCATCCTTGGAATCGGTTCAAACACGGGCAAGTGAGTTGCGCGCCATCGATCTCCTGCCAAGGTAACGTCCGGTAGCGGGGCGGCGAATTACGATTCGTCGCCGGCGCCGATGCGGCCCGGTGATGCGGCCCGCACGGCACGCCGATCCATCGGGAGATCCATATCATGTCATTCGCACTCATCGGACGCGGCAGCGCGCTCGCCGTCACCTGCCTTCTGGCGACCTCCGCGCTCGGCCAGGACGCCGAGCCGCAGGCCATCGTCGACGCGCAATTCGCGACGGCCGGAAACCAGAAGGGCGTGCGCGCCAGCGGCGCCAAGGGCGTCTGCGTCAAGGGCACGTTCACCCCGTCGACCGAGGCGCCGAGCCTGACAAAGGCCCCTCATTTCGCCAAGACGGTCCCGGTGACCGCCCGGTTCTCGATGGGCGGCAGCAACGCCAAGATCTCGGACAAGGCCAAGCCCGTGACCCGGGGCTTCGCCATGCGCCTGTCCGACACCACCGGCGACCTCGTGTTCGTGATCATCTCGGCGCCGGTATTCTCGGCCAAGACGCCCAAGCAACTGCTCGACTTCGCCACCGTCCGCATCCCGGGGGCCGACGGCAAGCCGGACGCCGACAAGATCAAGGCGTTCGCCGCCGCCAACCCCGAGACGACCAAGCAGAGCGCCTGGCTGAACGCCCGTCCGGTCCCGGCGAGCTATGCCGGCGTCGATTACTGGGGCGTCCATGCCTACACGCTGACCAATGCCAAGGGCGACAACACGGTCGTCAAGCTCAAGACGGTGGCCACCGCCGGGCAACTCGGCCTCTCGGACGAGGACCTCAAGGCGAAGCCGGACAGCTTCTATGCCGACGAGCTGAAGGAGCGCCTCGCCAAGGGTCCGGCGAGCTTCGACCTCGTGGCCATCCTCGGCGAAGCCGGCGACCCCACCGGCGATCCCACCGCGATGTGGCCCGAGGAGAATCGCAAGAGCGTCAAGCTCGGCACCCTGGCGATCACCGCTCTGGAGCCGAACGCCACCTGTGACGCCAGCACCTTCGACCCCGTGGTCGATCTGCCGGCCGGAATCGCCGGCCCGACCGACGACCCGATGTTCGCGGTCCGCTCGCCGGCTTACGCGGTCTCGCTGTCGCGCCGCGGCGCGGGCCAGTAGCTCATCCGCGGACCGGCAAGCCGGTTTCCACCAGCCGCGCCCAGAGCGAAGCGCCGTAGGGCGCGGCTGCATCGCAGAAATCGTAGTCGGGGTGGTGCAGGCCGGCCGAATCGCCGTTGCCGAGGAAGATGTAGGCGCCGGGGCGATTCTCCAGCATGTAGGAGAAATCCTCCGCCGCCATCATCGGCGCCACGTCGCGGTCGACCCGGTCCTCGCCGACGATGCCCGCTGCCACGTCCGCCATGAAGGCGGTCTCGACCGGGTGGTTCTCGGTCACCGGATAGCCGCCGCTGTAGTCGACCCTGGCGGTGGCGCCGAAGCCAGCGGCCACATGGGTGACGAGGACGCCGATCCGCTCCTGCATCACCGCCCGCACCGGCTTTGCCAGCGCACGCATGGTGCCGCGCATGGTGACCCGGTGCGGCAACACGTTGAAGGCCTCGCCGGCCTCCATCGCACAGACCGACACCACAGCCCCCTCCAACGGATCGACCGAGCGCGAGACGATCGATTGCAGGGCGACGATGATGTGGCTCGCCACCAGCACGGAATCGATGGCGAGGTGAGGCAGGGCCGCATGCCCGCCGCGGCCGTCGATGGTGATGGTGAAGCGGTCGGTGGAGGCCATGATCGGGCCCGGCCGGATCGCGAAGGACCCCAGCGCCAGGCCCGGGATGTTGTGCATGCCGTAGACGGTGTCGACGCCGAAGCGCTCCATCAGCCCGTCGCGCACCATCGCCTCGCCGCCGCCGCCGCCCTCCTCCGCCGGCTGGAAGATGAGCACGGCGGTGCCGTCGAAATCGCGGGTTTCGGCGAGATAACGGGCGGCCCCGAGCAGCATCGCGGTATGGCCGTCGTGGCCGCAAGCGTGCATCCGCCCCTCCACCGTCGAGCGGTAGGGCAGGTCGCGGACCTCGCGGATCGGGAGGGCGTCCATGTCGGCGCGCAGGCCGATCGCCCGGTTCGAGCCGTGCGCCCTGCCGCGGATGACGCCGACGACGCCGGTGCGGCCGATGCCGGTGGCGACCTCGTCGCAGCCGAAGGCCCTGAGCTTGTCGGCCACGAAGCCCGCCGTGCGGTGGACCTCGTAGAGAAGCTCGGGGTGGGCATGCAGGTCCTGCCGCCAAGCGGTGATCTCGTCCGCGAAAGCGGCGATCCGGTCGAGGACGGGCATGGGACTGATCTTTCGGGGAGGCGGACACCCATGAAGGCGCAGGCCGGTGCAGCAAGCAAGGGGCCAACCCGGGTGATTCACCCCCCTCCAACGCCGGCGCGACGCAGGCGCAGGGCATTGGCCAGCACGAAGACGCTCGACAGGGCCATGGCGGCCGCGGCCAGGACCGGAGAGAGGAGCGGGCCACCGAAGGGAAACAGCGCCCCGGCCGCCACCGGGATCAGCGCGACGTTGTAGGCGAAGGCCCAGAACAGGTTCTGGCCGATGTTGCGCATGACGGCGCGCGACAGGGCCAGGGCGGTGACGACGCCCGAGACGTCGCCGGACATCAGCACCACGTCGGCGCTCTCCACGGCGATGTCGGTGCCGGTGCCGATGGCGATCCCGACATCGGCCTCGGCCAGGGCGGGGGCGTCGTTGATGCCGTCGCCGACGAAGGCGATGGGTCCGTGGGCGCCACGCAGGCGGCGCAACGCATCGACCTTGCCCTCCGGCAGGACCTGCGCCTCGACGTGCGCGATGCCGAGGGCAGTGGCGATGCGCTTAGCCGTGGCGCCATCGTCGCCGGTAATCATCGCGACGACGAGGCCTTGCCCCTTGAGCGCGGCCACCGCGGCCGCCGCTTCCGGCCGGACCGGATCGGACACCGCGAACACAGCGGCGAGGCGGCCGTCCACGGCCACGTGCAGCGGGCTACGTCCGCCGGCCTCCAGGCGCTCGGCCTCCTCCGCCATCGCCGCGATGGGGATGGCGAGCCGATCCATGTAGCGACGCGATCCCACCGCCACCGTTCGGCCGCCGATCCGGCCGGCAAGGCCGTGGCCGGGCACCGCCTCGAACCCCTCGACCTCGCCGAGGGCCAGGCCCTTGGCCTCGGCGGCCTTCGCCAGCGCCCGCCCGATCGGGTGCTCGGAATGGGCCTCGAGGCCTGCCGCCAGGGCCAGGACGGCATCGGGCGAGACGCCGGGGGCCGCCGCGAGGTCGGTCAGGGTCGGCTGGCCGAGGGTGAGCGTCCCGGTCTTGTCGAAGGCCACGACCGTCACGTCGCGCAGGGCCTGCAGGGCGGTGCCGTTCCGGAACAGCACGCCCGATTCGGCAGCCCGTCCCGTCCCGACCATGATCGAGGTCGGGGTGGCCAGGCCCATGGCGCAGGGGCAGGCGATGATGAGGACGGCGATGGCGTTGACGAGGGCGAACCCCAGCGCGGGGCTCGGGCCGAAGGCGAGCCAGGCGAGGAAGGTCGCGGCGGATGCCAGCATCACCGCCGGCACGAACCGGGCCGTCACCCGGTCGACCATGGCCTGGATCGGCAGCTTGGCGCCCTGCGCCGCCTCCACCATCGCCACGATCCGCGCGAGCAGCGTGTCGCTCCCCACGGTATCGACCCTGACGTCGAGACTGCCGCGCCCGTTGAGCGTGCCGCCGACCACCGCCGCGCCGGCCTCGCGCAGACGCGGTGCGGGCTCGCCGGTGACCATGCTCTCGTCGACGAAGCTCGATCCGGCCACCACGGTGCCGTCGACGGCGATACGCTCGCCGGGGCGCATGCGCACGACGTCGCCGACGCGCAGCTCCGCCACCGCGACGTCCGTTTCCGTCCCGCCCGCCAGGCGCCGCGCGGTCTTGGGCGAAAGGTCGACGAGGCGGGCGATGGCCGAACTCGTCCGCCCGCGCGCCCGGGCCTCGAGACTGCGCCCGACCAGGATCAGCGTGACGATGAGAACGGCGGCCTCGAAGTAGAGGTGCGCCGTTCCGGGCGGCAGGATCGAAGGGGCCAGGGTCGCGACCGCCGAGTAGAGGTAGGCCGCCCCCGCCCCGAGGGCGACGAGGGCGTTCATGTCGGGATGCCCGCGCAGGAGCGCCGGGATGCCGAGGGCGAAGAATCGCCGGCCCGGCCCGGCCAGGACCAGGGTCGCGAAGGCGCCCTCGATCAGCCCGAGCCCGCGCAGGCCTAGCCCATGATGCAGGGCTTGTCCCAGCCCCGGCACCAGGTGCCCGCCCATGTCGAGGGCGACCACCGGCAGCGACAGGGCGAGGGCCACGGCGACGTCGCGGCGCAGGCTCGACGCCTCGGCTTCCTGGCGCACCGCCCGCAGCGTCCGCGCATCCGAGGTGACGGGTCCGGGTTCGTAGCCCGCGGCCTCGATCGCGCCTTCGAGATCCCGGCGCGTCACCACGCCTTCGGGGTGGTGGACGGTGGCGCGGCCCGTGGCGAGATTGACCGAGGCCGATGTGACGCCCGGGACGGCGGCGAGCGCCCGCTCGACGCGGCCGACGCAGGAGGCACAGGTCATGCCCCCGACCGCCACCGTGGTCTCGCCCGGCGGGACGCGATAGCCCGCCTGATCGATCGCCTCGATCACCCCGGCGACGGCACCATCGGTAGCGATGCGCAGGCTGGCACGCGACGTGGCGAGGTTGACCGACACCGCCGAGACGCCGGGAACGGCCGCGATCGCCCGCTCGACCCGACCGACGCAGGACGCGCAGGTCATGCCCTCGACGGCCACGACGATGGCACGATCGGGCGAAGACGGGTCGGCGGAGGGAGGGTTGATCATGCCGTTCATATGGTGCCGCGCCGGTGCGGATGCCGTCAGTGCAGGGTCTCGCTGCCATGCTCGGGCAGCAGGGCGCGCACGCTGGTGCCCTTGCCCGGCGCACTCTCGATGACGAGCCGCCCGCGGTGGCGGTTGACGATGTGCTTGACGATGGCGAGCCCCAGTCCGGTCCCACCCTGGGCGCGGCTCGAGGCGACGTCGACCCGGTAGAACCGTTCGGTGAGGCGCGGGATGTGTTCCGGCGCGATGCCCGGCCCTTCGTCCCGCACCTCCAGGACGATCCGCGGCTTCCTCGGGTTGGCCGGCGTCTCGCGGCCGAGCGCGATGGTGACGGTTCCGCCGCCACCGTATTTCACGGCGTTCTCCACGAGGTTCTCGACGACCCTCAGGAGTTCGTCGCGGTCCCCGAGGATGGGATAGGGCGCATCGGGCGCCGAGACGGCCAGCGCGACGCCGCGGTCGCGGGCGAGCGGCCCCTGCGTGTCGACCATCTGGCGCACGATCTGGCCGAGGTCGACGTCCTGGGTCGGGGCGACGTGCTCGCGCAGCTCGATCCGCGACAGGGAGAGCAGGTCGTCGATCAACCGCGTCATCCGCAGTGCCTGCGTCTTCATGATGCCGAGAAACCGCTCCCGAGCCGGCGCATCGGCACGCGCCGGCCCCTGCAGGGTCTCGATGAAACCCAGCAGGGAGGCCAGCGGCGTGCGCAGTTCGTGGCTGGCGTTGGCGACGAAATCCACGCGCATCGCCTCCAGGCGTCGCGCCGAGGTGAGGTCGCGCAGGAACAGCACCACGTTGGGCTGCCCCCCCATCGGCCCGTCCGGCATCGGCAGGGCGCCGATCTGAACTTCGAAGGCCCGTTCCGTCGGCACGCGGGTGGCGTAGAGGGTCTTGAGCGGCTGGCCGGTGCGCAGCACCTCCTCGATTCCGTCGAGGATCTCGGGCGCCCGCAGGGCGAAAGAGAGCGGGTGGCGCAGCTTGAGGGTCGGCAGCAGGGCGCGGGCGGCGGGGTTGACCTCGATCACCACCGAACGGCGATCGACCAGGATGACCGGATCGGGGATGTTCGCGAGCAGGGCCTCTGCGATCGAATGCCGCTCGGCGGCGGTGGACTCGGGCGGCGCGACCACGGGGGATCGCCGCAGTCCTCCGATGAGGCCGCCCACTACGACGGCGAGCACCGCAGCGGCGACGTCCCCGGCGTCGAGGCTTCCCCTCGTCCATCCGGCGCCGGTCAGAACCGCGACGGCGACACCGGCACCGGTCCAGGCGGATCTGCGGGCGCCACGGGCCATGGCTCGGTCCTCCTTCAGCAGGCCTTCGTCGAGACATCCGTGGGCCTGGTCGCCGGACCCGCGCGAGGCCGCGGCGACGGCCCCGTCAGGCGGCGGCCCGCGCGCGCCGGGCGCGGCGCAGGAACTCGTAGGCCCCGAGCGCCGCCAGGGCGATGGCGAAGGGAACGAGGTAGTAGCAGACCCGGAACAGCAGCAGCGCGCCCAGCACCTGGTCGCGCGGCAGGCTCGACAGGGCGATGAGAATCGTCGCCTCGAACACGCCGAGGCCCCCGGGGGCGTTGGAAGCGATGCCCAGCATCGCAGCGAGCACGTAGATTGCCAGGAAGGTGGTGAAGCCGAAGTTCAGGTCCGCCGGCAGCAGGACGTACAGGGTGGCCGCCGCCGCGCAGACGTCGCCGATGCCGACGATCATCTGGCTGAGGGACACCGACGCCCCCGGAAGCTCGAGGCGCCAGCCCTTCACCTTGACGCTGCGCCGCTTGAACGAGACCCAGGCGAGATAGCTCACCACGGCGACGAGGGCGGCCAGCCCGACCGCCTGGTTGATCCGGATGCTGGTCAGCGTGAGGGCCGCCAGCTGCCCGGCCTCGACGATCAGGCTGAGGCCGAGCACCACGCCCATCCCGAGCCAGAAGGTGAAGCCGGCGATCACCGTGAGGGCCGCGATCTTGGCCGGGCTGAGACCGCGCTCGGAGTAGATCCAGTAGCGGATCGTCCCTGCGGTCAGGAGGGGGAAACCGAGGGTGAAGCTGACGGCGTAGCTCGTGAAGGAGGCGAGCGCGGTGGTGCGGTAGGGCACCTTCAGCTGGAGCTGGCGCAGCGCCAACGCGTCGTAGCAGGTCAAAAACAGGTAGCTGATCGCCACGAACAGGAAGGCGAGGCCGAGTTGCCCCGGCGTCGCGGCCGTGAAGGCGGCATGGAGTTCCGCCCAGGTGACGGTCTGGGCGAGTTTCCAGACGACGAAGATCGAGGCTGCGAAGATCCCTATGCTGGCGGCGGTTCCGAGCCACGCATAGCGGCCTCCGAAGCGGCTGCGCGGGTTGGCCGGGGCGGCAGGGTCCGCGACGACCGGCGTTTCCACCGTCTTAGCGTCGGCAAGCGTTTTCTGCTGTCCCGCAAAGTTCATATCGTCGGCGTCCGCCTCCGCCGGGGCGCCACGCCATCTCCCCGAGGGGCGGACGAGGTCGGTCCCGAGCTTTTGCCGGACCGCGGCCCGTTCGCCCGCATTTAGGGGGTTTGCCGGCGGATGGCCAGGGTAGGCGACTTCGTCGTGACCGCGAATGCCACTAGCGGATGCGTCGATGTCGCATCCGGCCGGTCAGATCGCCGGGTCGAATGCCGGCGCGGACACCGTGCTCCTTCCCAGGACGCGCGAGGCGATCACCGCCACCGCCATGGTCGCGGCGAAGATCGCGAAGATCACCGGATTGAACACGACGAGGGCGACGAAGCAGACGCCCGCCATGGCGAGCGCGAAGGCGGGTGCGGCCGGATAGAACGGCGCGCGATAGGGACGGGCGAGGGTCGGCTCGGAGCGGCGCAGCTTGAACAGGCTCGCCATGCTCATCCCGTACATCACGAGCGCCCCGAACACCGCCATGGTGACGATGCTGGCGGTGAGCGACTGGCCGGCGATGACGACGAGGTTGTCGCTGTAGATCGCCGCGATGCCGATGGCGCCCCCGACCAGGGTGGCGATATGGGGCGTCTGGAAGCGCGGATGCACGGTGGCCAGCACCCGCGGCAGGTACCCGGCGCGCGCGAGCGCGAAGATCTGGCGCGAGTAGCCCATGATGATGCCGTGGAAGGAGGCCACGAGGCCGAACAGGCCGAGCCAGACCAGCATGTGCAGCCAGCCGCTCGATTCGCCCACCACGCCCTTCATCGCCTGGGGAAGCGGGTCGTTGAGGTTGCTCAGGGCCTTCCAGTCGCCCGCCCCGCCCGCGAAGATCATCACCCCGAAGGCCAGCACGGTCAGGGTCAGCACCCCGGTGATGTAGGCGATGGGGATGGTGCGCTTGGGGTCCTTGGCCTCCTCGGCGGCCATGGCGACGCCTTCGATGGCGAGGAAGAACCAGATGGCGAAGGGGATCGCCGCCAGCATGCCGCCGATGGCCGGCCATCCGAACGTGCTGCTGCCGGCCCAACCGTCCACCGCGAAGTTCGACCAGGTGAATGCGGGGGCGACGACGCCCATGAACACGAGGAGTTCGCCCACCGCCAGGATGGTCACGAACAGTTCGAAGGTCGCCGCGATCTGAACGCCGACGATGTTGAGGGTCATGAACAGGAGGTAGGCGCCGAGCGCCGCGTGCTTCGGGTCGAGACCGGGAAACTGAACGTTGAGGTAGGCGCCGATGGCCAGCGCGATGGCGGGCGGCGCGAACACGAACTCGATCAGCGTCGCAAAGCCTGCGATGCAGCCGCCGGTGGGGCCGAAGGCGCGGTAGCTGTAGGCGAACGGGCCGCCCGCCTGCGGGATCGCGGTCGTGAGTTCGGTGAAGCTGAAGATGAAGGCGACGTACATCGCCGCGATGACGGTGGTGGTGACGAGGAAGCCGAGGGTGCCAGCACTGGCCCAGCCGTAGCTCCAGCCGAAATACTCGCCGGAGATGACGAGGCCGACGGCGATGCCCCAGAGGTGAAAGGCGTTGAGGCTCTTGTCGAGGCCGGGTCCCGCGCTTGCCATTCCGTCACCCTCAATCGACCGGATCCGGTCTGCCTGAAGGTCTCGCAAGATCGCTGCCGGATCAACGGGGCGTCAGGCGGCGCTCTCGCCCGCGCGCAGGCGGCCCGGCTCCTTGGCGCGGATGTCCATGGTGTTGCCGCGCCAGACGATGGCGCTCTGCATCCAGGCGCTGGCCCAGATCGCCGGGAATACCGCATCGCGCACGAGGAAGGCGAGGATCGTCCGCGGCCGGCGATACCAGCCCGCACGGGCGGCGAGGGCGTACTCGCCGGCATACCAGGCCGCCGCCATGCCGAGGACCGCACCGGCCACCTCGGGCGTCGGCACGATGGCGACGGCGAGGGTGAACGGCAGCAGCGGCCCGGTGCCGATCTCCGGGGCGAAGAACAGCGGGAAGGTGACACGCCGCAGCCGCGCCCAGCGCTGCTGGCGCGACCAGATCTCCCCGAAGGACCGCCGCCCGAGGGGCTGCTCGAACGGCGAGGCGACGAGGTGGACCCGCTTTCCGGCCGCGCGCACGAGCTTGGTCGCCGCGGCGTCCTCGGCGATCTCGGCCGCCAGTGCCCGGATGCCGCCGTGGGCCTCCAGGAACGGCTTGTTCCACAGCATGCTCTTGCCCTGGGCGAAGCCGAGACCGACGCTCTCGCCGGCATATTGCCAGCGCGCCTGCAGAGTGTTGAGGAAGGCGCATTCGAGCTCGGCGCAGAATCCGTGCGGCCGCGCCCCCACCGGGGTCGAGCAGACGAGGCCGGTGTCCTCCCGCCAGGAGGCCTGGAGCCGCTGCAGGTAGTCCGGCGGCATCAGCACGTTGGAATCGGCCAGCACCACCCACTCGTGCCGGGCCGCCTCCCAGCCGCGCACGCAGTTGTTGAGCTTGGGGTTGTCGCTCACCCGCTCGTCGCCGACGAAGAGCCGGGACGGTACCCGCGGATGGGCCGCCATCAGGCGATGCAGCAGCGGCACGATCGGATCGTCGGCATCGGCGACGCAGAAGATCAGCTCGTAATCGGGATAGTCGAGCTTGAACCCGCGCGTCAGCATCTCCTCGCTGAAGGCCTCGATCCCGCAGACGGGCCGCACCAGGGAAACCGGCGCTCCGACCGGGAAGGTCGAACGCCCGTCGGATCGGCCGAGGCGCCGGGCCGCCATCGCAAGGCTGACGAGGTTGACGAGGGTGAGCAGCGCACACAGCGACAGGGCGACGACCATGCCGATCTCGACCTCGCCGGCCTCGACACTGCCCGTCATCGCCGTCTCCTCCTCCGGCAGGGATCGCCGGTGAGGCGCCGTACCACTGGCGAGGGGGCCTAACAGCCGGCCTGTTTCAACCGTATGACAAAGGCCGCGGCGGCGGTCGGAGGCGGGGATGGGAATGCGCGTGGCGGTCCTGGGGGCCGGGATCTCCGGCGCGGCTGCGGCGCGGGCCCTGACCCGGGCCGGCTTCACCGTCGTCGTCCTCGACAAGGGCCGCGGGGTCGGGGGACGGATGGCGACCCGGCGGGTGGCTGACAGCGACCTCTCGTTCGATCACGGCGCCCAGTTCCTGCGCGCCCGCGGTCCGGCTTTCCGGGCGCAGGTGGCGGACTGGCTGGCGCGCGGTGTCGTCGCCCCCTGGGGCGGGCACGACCGCTACGTCGGGACCCCCGCCATGACGGCGCCGGTGCGCGACCTCCTTGTCGGTCTCGACGTCCGCACCGGAGTCACGGTGACGTCGTTGGTTCGCGAACCCGCGGGCTGGCGCGTGTCGGTCGCCGAAGGCGCCGTCGCGGAAACCTTCTCGGCCGTGGCGATCGGATTTCCATCCGTCCAGACGACGCGCCTCATCGACGCAAGCGGTCTCACCCTCACCGGGCCGGAGTCGGCGGCCTACGCGCCGTGCTGGTCCCTGATGGTCGCCCTCGACGGCCCGGCACCGTTTCCCGAGGCCGATCGCCGTTTTGCCGAGGGTGCCATCGCCGCCATCGTCCGCGAGGAGTCGCGCCCCGGGCGGGCGGCGGGTACGCGCCTCCTGGTCCATGCCGGTCCCGAGTGGTCGCGCCGGCACCTGGAGGAGACCCGAGAGTCCGTGACCGGGCGGCTGCTCGACGCGCTGGCCGAGCGCCTCGGCAGGCCGCTCACGCCCACCCATGCGAGCGCCCATCGCTGGCGCTACGCCCTCGTGGAGACCGCGATCGGGCAGGACTGCCTCTACGACCCCACGCTGCGCCTCGGCGCCTGCGGCGACTGGTGCCTCGGGCCGCGCATCGAGGCGGCCTTCGACAGCGGATCGGCGTTGGCCGCGCGCATCGTCGCGGACCTGACGGACCCGGCGGCCTGATGCCGCCTCCCATCGTGTTCCATCCCGCCTACGAGGCGGTCCTGCCGCCCGGTCACCGTTTTCCGATGCGCAAGTACGGACGCTTCGCCGAGGTGCTGACCGCGAAGGGCCTCGTCCCGAACGGATTCGTCCGCCCGGAACCGGCCGGCCCCGACCTCCTCGCGCTGGCCCACGAGCGAGCCTATGTCGAGGCCGCCCTCGGCCTTCGCCTGCCTCCGGCCGTCGAACGGGAGATCGGATTGCCGGTGGATGCCGGCGTCGTCGCCCGTGCCTGCGCGTCGGCGGGGGGAACGCTCGCCGCCGCGCGGCTCGCGCTCGCGGGCGGGCTCGCCGGCAGCGCCGCCGGCGGCAGCCATCACGCCCGCCGCGAGAGCGGGGCGGGCTTCTGCGTGTTCAACGACGTGGCGGTGGCGGCCCGCGCCCTCCAGGCGGACGGATCGATCGCGCGGGCGTTGGTCGTGGACCTCGACGTGCACCAGGGCGACGGCACGGCCGACTGCCTCGGCCGCTCGCCGGACCTGTTCACCCTCTCCGTGCACGGGGAGAAGAACTACCCGACCCGCAAGATTGCCGGCGACCGCGATATCGGACTCCCGGACGGCATCGACGATGCCGGCTACCTGTCGGTCCTGGCGGGCTGCTTGCCGGACCTCCTCGACCGGCTCGCCCCCGACCTCGTGTTCTACAACGCAGGCGTCGATCCGCACCGGGACGACCGCCTCGGTCGTCTCTCGCTCAGCGACGAGGGACTGGCCCGCCGCGACGGTTATGTCGTTCGAGAGGTTCGGCGGCGCCGTATCCCGCTCGTCGCCGTCATCGGCGGCGGCTACACCACCGACATCGATGCCCTCGCCGGACGCCACGCCCTCGTGTTCGAGGCGATGGCCGCGGCATCGTGACGGACGCGCGCGGCGCCGCTCGGATCAGGCGCCGTGGGGCTTGTGACCCGACGGCATCGGGATGTCGCCGGACCACTGGGGACCGACGAGGTTCGTACCGGGATGCGAGACGCGCGCACCGGACGTGGAGAACGCCTGGTAGGCGAGCACCCGGTTGCTATCCATGACGTAGGCGGCCGCCAGGCCCAAACCGATCGCGGCGATCACGGCCACGGCAAACGCTTTCATGTCACCCTCTCTCACCGAACCGGGCCGGGGCCGGGCTCGCATAGCCTGCTCGCGGCCGGGGCGGAACGCCCCGGCACGCCGTCTATTCGGCGGGGACCGGACGCACCGGCCGGCGCGTACCGTGGTCGACCTTGCCAATTTCCTTCTCGACCCAGAGGTCGTGGTGCGACCGGGCCCAGCCGAGATCGACCTTGCCGCTGCCCATCGCATCGTAGGCGCCCTCCATGCCGACGCTGCCGATGTAGATGTGGGCCAGGATGCCGGCGATGAAGACGACGCCGATCAGCGAGTGGACCACCTGCATCACCTGCATGCCGGTGATGTCCGTGAGCACGAAGGGGAAGATCATCATCAGGCCGGTCACGCTCATCGCCGTGCCGAAGCCCACCACCATCCAGAACACCATCTTCTGGCCGGCGTTGAACCGTTCGGCGTGGGGATGGCCGTTACCGATGAGGCCGCCGCCGGCTTTGATCCAGTGCCAGTCGATCCGGTTGGGGATGTTGTCCTTCAGCCAGACCACGAACATCAGCGCGATGCCGAGCATGAAGGGCCAGGCGAGATAGATGTGCGCGTATTTCGCGTATTGCGACACCACCGCGAAGGCGTCCGGCCCGATCACCGGGGCGAGCAAACGCTTGCCGAAGATGTAGTTCAGGCCCGACAGGGACAGGATGATGAAGCAGCTCGACGTCATCCAGTGCGTCACCCGCTCGAAGGTGCCGAAGCGCAGGATCTTCTTGCCGGAATCGGGGCCCCGCTCGAGCTTGATCCGGCCTCGCCAGAGGTAGAAGCCGGCGAGCAGGGCGATGGCCCCCAGCACGGCGAGGCCGCCGATCCAGGGCAGCCAGCTCTCGCGGAACGCACGGTAGTCTCGACCCTGGGGCTGGATCAGGCTCGCGGCCTTGCCGTCGGGGATCGTGACGCGGCCGACGATTTTGGGGTCCTGCTTGAACAGGAACTCCTCGTTGACCGAATCCGCCGTCGGGTTCTGCCCGGTCGGGTTGAGGCCGTCCTTCGTCTGCTGCGCCATCGCCGGCGCGGACGCGGCGAGGGCTGCAGCCACGACGATCGTCCTGAAAAGCGTCAATCCCCGCCGCATCGGCGTTCCCCTCTCGACTGTTGGCCCGCTCGGGCTCGTTTCGCGATCAGATCGCCACGGTCTCGCGGTAGGCGGTCTTCCAGCCCCAGGCACCCGAGCCGTAGCCGCGCTTGATCACCCGCTCCTTGTAGATCTGGGCGATCATCTCGCCATCGCCGGCAAGCAGGGCCTTGGTCGAGCACATCTCGGCGCAGAGCGGCAGCTTGCCTTCGGCAAGCCGGTTGGAGCCGTACTTCTCGTATTCGATCGTCGAGAAATCCGCTTCCGGGCCGCCGGCGCAATAGGTGCACTTGTCCATCTTGCCGCGCGAACCGAAGTTGCCGACCCGCGGATACTGCGGCGCGCCGAACGGGCAGGCGTAGAAGCAATACCCGCAGCCGATGCACAGGTCCTTGGAGTGCAACACCACAGCATCGGCCGTGGTGTAGAAGCAGTTCACCGGGCAGACGGCGGCGCAGGGTGCGTCGGTGCAATGCATGCACGCCATGGAGACCGAGCGTTCGCCCGGCTTGCCGTCGTTCAGGGTGACGACGCGGCGACGGTTGATGCCCCAGGGCACCTCGTGCTCGTTCTTGCAGGCCGTGACGCAGGCGTTGCACTCGATGCAGCGGTCCGCATCACACAGGAATTTCATGCGAGCCATAGTGGTCTCTCCTCACGCGGCCCGGATCTGACACAGGGTACACTTCGTTTCCTGCATGCCCGTCACAGGATCGTAGCCATAGGTCGTGCCGTTGTTCGAGCTCTCGCCGAGCACGACCGGATCGGTCCCGGTGGGGTAGAACCGGCGCATGTCCTCGCCCTGGTACCACCCGGAGAAGTGGAACGGCATGAAGGCCACGCCCTTGCCGACGCGGTCGGTTACCAGGGCCTTCATCTTCGACTTGACACCGTTTTCGGGCCCCGTGACCCAGACGAACTGACCGTCCTTGATCCCGCGATCGGCGGCATCGGTGGTGTTCACCTCGACGAACATGTCCTGCTGCAGTTCGGCCAGCCACGGGTTCGACCGGGTTTCCTCGCCGCCGCCCTCGTATTCCACGAGGCGCCCGGAGGTGAGGATGATCGGGAAGTCCTTGGCGATGTTCTTGTCCACCGCCGCCTTCTGCACCGAGAAGCCTATGTTGGGCATGCGCAGCTGGCGCTCGTCGGGACGGGTCGGGTACTTCGCCACCAGGTCGGGACGCGGCGTGTAGATCGGCTCGCGGTGGACGGGCACCGGGTCGGGCAGGTTCCAGGCGTTCGCCCGTGCCTTGCCGTTTCCGTAGGGCGTCACGCCGTGGTCGAGGCAGACCCGCTGGATGCCGCCCGAGAGATCGGTGGCCCAGCTCACGGCATCGATGTTGGCACCACCCGTCTTGGTGATGCTCGCCATCTCCGCCGCCGTCAGGTCCTTGTCCCAGCCGAGCTTCTTGAACACGGCCATCGTGAACTCGGGGTAGCCGTCCGTCAGGTCGGAGCCTTTCGCGAACGAATCCTCGGCCAGCAGGGTCTGGCCGTTGCGCTCCACGCCGAAGCGTGCGCGGAACGTGCCGCCGCCTTCCTTGATGTGGAGGTTGGTGTTGTAGAGGATGTGCGTGCCCGGGTGCTTGAGCTCGGGCTTGCCCCAGCACGGCCAGGGCAGGCCGTAGTAGTCGCCGCCGACCTCCGGGTCGTCCTTGGGCGCGCGCAGGGTGACGAGATCGAACTTGTGCTGGTTGCGCATGTGCGCCTTCAGCCGCTCGGGGCTCTGGCCGCAATAGCCCGTCGACCATCCGCCGCGGTTGATCTCGCGCAGGATGTCTTCGGCGACCGGAGCGTCGTTCTCGACCTTGATGTTCTTGAACATCTTGTCGGCGAAACCGAGCTTCTTCGACAGGAGGTAGATCACCTCGTAGTCGCTCTTCGACTCGAAGGCGGGCTTCACGATCTGCTCGCCCCACTGGATCGAGCGGTTCGAGGCGGTGCGGCTGCCGTCCATCTCCAGGGAGGTGCAGATCGGCAGCAGGTATGTGTTCTCCTTGCGGGCGTTCAGGGCCGCGAAGGTGGTGGGGTGCGGATCGGCCACGACCAGGAGGTCGAGCTTGGTCAGGCCCTCGATCGCCTCGGGCAGGCGGGTGACGGTGTTGCCGCCGTGGCCGAACACCATCATCGCCTTGATGGTGCTGCGCTGGTCGATCTGCTCTTCGGGGAGGTTGACGCCGTCGAACCACCGGGTCGAGGTCATGCCCGGTGTTTCCATGCTGTCCTTGCGGGTCTTGGCCTTGCGGCCGCCCTTGGCGGGGACTTCATCGAAACGGGACTGCAGCCAGTCGTATTCCACGTCCCAAACGCGGGCCCAGTGCTTCCAGGCGCCCTCGACGAGGCCGTAGTAGAGCGGCAGCGTCGTGACATCGAGGCCGAGATCGGTGGCGCCCTGCACGTTGGTATGGCCGCGGAAGATGTTCGCGCCGGTCCCCGGCTTGCCGATGTTGCCGGTGGCCAGGCACAGGATGCACAGCGCCCGCACGTTGGCGGTGCCCACCGTGTGCTGGGTGGCGCCCATGCACCAGATCAGCGTCGAGGGCTTCTCGGTGGCGAACATCTTGGCGACGCGCTTGAGCTGCTCGCCGGGCACGCCGGAGACCCGCTCGACCTCGTCGGGCGTCCATTTGGCGACCTCCTTGCGGACGTCCTCCATGGCGTAGACGCGCTGGCGGATGAATTCCTTGTCCTCCCAGCCGTTCTCGAACACGTGCCAGAGGATACCCCAGACCACCGGGATGTCGGTGCCCGAGCGGATGCGCACGTAGTCGGTGGCGTGCGCGGCCGTGCGGGTGAAGCGCGGATCGATGACGATCATGTTGGCGCGGTTGATCTCCTTGCCCGACAGCACGTGCTGCATGGAGATCGGGTGCGCCTCGGCCGGGTTGCCGCCGAGGATGATCATGGTCTTGGCGTTGCGGATGTCGTTGTAGGAATTGGTCTGGGCGCCGTAGCCCCAGGTGTTGGCGACGCCCGCCACCGTGGTCGAGTGGCAGATGCGGGCCTGGTGGTCGACCGAGTTGGTGCCGGCGAAGGCGCCGAGCTTGCGGAAGATGTAGGCCGCCTCGTTGGTGAACTTGGCCGAGCCGAGCCAGTAGACGGAATCCGATCCGTGGGTCTCGCGCAGGGCGGTGACCTTGTCGCCGATCTCGTCGATCGCCTGCTGCCAGGAGATGCGGGTCCACTCGCCGTTGACGATCTTCATCGGGTACTTGAGTCGGCGGTCGCTCGACACAAGTTCGCGAAGGGCCGCGCCCTTGGCGCAATGGGTCCCGCGGTTGATCGGGCTGGCATAGGACGGCTCCTGGCCGACCCAGACGCCGTTGACCACCTCGGCCGTCACCGTGCAGCCCACCGAGCAGTGGGTGCAGATGTTCTTCTTGATCGCCACCTCGGGGCCGCTCACCGACGAGCCGGCGGCCTGTGCCTTGCGCACGGCGCCGAGCTGGAGCGAGCCGGCCGCGGCGAGGCCGCCGGCGACGAGGCCGGAGCGGCGCAGGAAGGTGCGGCGATCGACGGCGGCGGGGGCGGCGGAGAGTTCGGGTCGTGCGCGGCCCTGGCCGCCGGTCTTGCGCTTGATCAGCATGGCGCCCTCTACTTCTTCAATGTCTCGTAGCCGTTGGTCCGGTAGAAGGCCTTGACCTCGTCGCTCTCGCGATAGCGGGCCTTGGTCTCCTCCGTCCCCGGGTCGTAGGCCTGGGCGGGCGTGGCCATCATCGGCTGGCCGACGGCCGCGGCGGCGACCGCGACGGAGCCACCGCCGAGGGCCCGGAAGAACTGGCGGCGCCCGAGCGCGCCCTTGCGGTCTTCGTCCATGTCCGTCGCTCCAAAATCCATCCGGTCGGGCACGCGTGACGGGGTCACGACGCGCCGTCGAGGCCGAAGGCCTCCGCTTCGATGTCGATGTAGGCGGCGCCGAGGGTGCCCACGGCGCGGTAGAAACGCGACGCCTGCGCCTGCGCGACGTCGCGGAAGAAGCGGGCCGCCCACGGTTCGACGTGGCGGGCGAAGAAGTCCCGGTCCGCACCGGCCTCGTCACCGAGCCGTCCGCCGCACAGGCCCGCCATGATCTCCATCACGATGGCGATGTGGTCCTCGGGCTCGCTCATGCCCCCGGTCGGCTCGACGCCGAGGCGACGGAGATCCTCGCGCAGGCGGGCGAGCGGCCGCTCGTTCAGGAACCCGGTGAGGTAGTAGGACGCGAAGGGGACGAGTTCCCCGCGCCCGACGCCGACGAAGAGATCGAAATACTCGCGCTGAACGGCCCTGAGGTCGGCGTCTCCCGCCGCCTTGGCGAGATCCGTCACCGCACGCCCGAGGGGCGTCGCGTCGCCCCGCAGGCCGGCGAGCGCCGAGAGCAGGTCGGGAGACGGAGAGCGCCCGAGCAACACGGCGAGGAGGTCGTACTGATCGGCGCGGGACCGATCGATCTCGTCGATCACCGGGCTCACGTCGCCGATGACGCCGAACGCGGCATCACGGCCGGCGACGTCGCCCACCCTGTCCTGCACCGTGTCACCCGAACGCATGTCCGTCCCCGCGCCTCGGCCGTACCCGCCGATGCCGCCCTTGTATGCAGGCCATCTTAATGCCGTTTGAGACGCCCGCAATCTAGTTTTTAATGGATCAAATCGGCAAAGCGCCGCCATGGCGCCGCAGCCGGGCCTGGGACGGGCCTTTTTCCCGCTCGGGCTCCCGCTGGGAGGCGAGCTCGGGCCCCGGACACTCCGGCTCCATCGCGGGCGGCGGCGCGGGAGGCGCGATCGCCGCCGGGGTCGTTTGCACGGGCGCGTCCGTATCCACCGGCGATACCGCGTCTGCGTCTGCGTCTGCGTCGTTCGTGAGAGCCTCGGCTTCGGCCTCGACCTCCACCTCGACGCGGGGCTTAGACCCCGCGAAGATCTGTCGGACCATCCCGGCAATGTCGTCGGTCGGCAGCATCGGCCCGGTGCCCGGCACCGCGCCGGGGATGTGCCAGTCGAAGGCGTATTCGCGCGCCTCGCCGAGGTAGTCGCGGATGCCGGGATCGAGGGACCACATCCGGCGCATCGCCGCGTTGCGCAGGACCTGCGGCACCCCGGCCTTGAGGAACGGCGCGAGGTCGGAGTCGGCGGTCAGCGAATCGAGGGACGGCAGCGCGGCGACGGCGTCTTCGTCGATGCCGGCCATGTCGCCCATGTCACCAATGCCGGCATGGGCCTCGTCATCGGCAGATGCCGCGGCAAGCGGTTCGTCTCCCGGCCCGGGCGGCGCCTCGCGCTCCGACGAGTCGGGCGTCGGGAGCTCGGGCGGCGCCTCCTCGCGCACGATCTCGCGCTTGCGGCGGGACCAGCGCGACAGGAAATCGTCCCCGGCCATCAGGTGTCTCCCTTGCGACGGCGCCCGGTGTCCTGGCGGGCCAGGGCCTCCGGGTCGGCGCGGTCGCGCTTGCGCTTGTGGAACACCCGCTCGACGTGGAAGGCCTCGAAGAACTGTGCGAGCTTGGCCTGGATCTCGGCCGGCATCGGCACGGCCTCGACCACTTCGCCGATACCCTCGGCCATGGATTCTCCCTCGTAGGGGTCGGCCGTGACGGCCGCGACCTCGTAGGAATCCTCTGCCACCTGCCGCAGCGCCACCCACAGCGAGGGGCGGCCGGAAACGAGGTTGTCCCGGTAGTGCGAGGTCTCGCTCGGGTGCAGGGCGACCTCGTAGGCGCCGGCATAGAAGGTCTCCTCCTCCTCGCTCACCGCCAGCCGGGTCCAGGGGGCGGTGGCGGGGATCGCCGGCAGGGCGGCCACGGGGAGCCAGGCATGGCTCGCCCAGATGCCCTTCAGCTTGCGCCGGACCACGATGATGCCGACCGCGAAGCGGTGTTCGGGCGAACCGGCGGATTCCGGTGAAGCGGTCTCCATCATAGGACCTCGGCGGGTTGGATGAGGGGCAGGCCGGCGACGAGGTTCTGCGGCTTGAGGGTCAACCGCCCGTCGCCGCCCATCGCCAGGATCAGGTAGACCGGCCGGTCGCCGACCTGGGGGTCGACCCGGGCGGCGTCCTCGAAGACGAGGCTGAACAGGGCGAGCACCCGGCGGCCGGTCTCGGCGTCGAGGGCCTGCCCGTTCCACAGGGCGTTGCCGATCCGGGTGGCCTCGGCGTCGAGGCCGACGAACCAGCGCCAGTCGGCATCCTCCATCGTCGGAATCGGCGATACCGTCACGCCCGCATGGAGGAGATGGCCGATCCAGGCCTCGATGGCGCGGGCGAGGCCGTCGCGGCTCCGAGGGTTGGTGCCGAGATCGAGCGCCATGGTGAAGGCGTCCGACCGGCTCCAGTAGGTCCAGGCGTTGTCGTCGACCATGACGTCGAGCTCGTTCGCCGGCTCCTTGCCGAGCATCGCCACCAGCGGCGAGGCGGCATTGGTGCTCTCGCGCGCCTCGATCACCTCGGCATCGGCCAGGAGAACCCGGCCCTCGTGCAGCGAGACCTTCTGCGGCCGGAAGAACAGCTCGGCCGCCCTCAGGACGTAGGGGTCCTCGCAGCCGTCGAGGGCGTTGCGAAGGATGAGGTGGACGAGCTGATTGAGGAAGATCGGCGGCGTGCCGCGCAGGCCGTTGCGCACGAGATCGAGGTAGGCGGCCTCCACGGAGCGCGCCGCCAGGAGCCGGTCGCGGAAGGCGAGCATCATCTCCCAGTTCTCGCGGGCGTCGGCATCGGCCATCGCGGCCACCGCCCGGGGAGGAACCGCGAGACGCGGCGCTTCCATCAGCTTGGCGTGAAGGTCGCGCTCGGCCTCGCAGGCCTCTTCCGGGGGCAGGAGTTCGGGACGCGCGAGATAGGCGAGCAGCAGTGCGTCGGTGACGGCGAGCCCGCCGCCCTCCGTCCGTCCGGCCAGGTGATGGCCGCTGGAGACCCAGAACTCGGTCATCGTGCAGGATTCTCCATCAGCCCGATCAGGTCGGCGACCTCCTCGGGCTCGTCGTCGGTCTCGACGAAGGTGAACGCACGGGCGTGCGCGTGCATCCGGTCGGCACCGGGCAGGCCCGGCGGCCGGGCGTTGAGGGTGCGGAACCGCTCGCGGATCCCGCCGTCCTCGCTGGTGCGATGCAGGGCGAGCACCGTACCGACGGCGGGTGCGCACAGGGAGGCGGCGGTCTCGATCTCCTCGCGGGCCGCCGCCTCGGCGGTCCCGAGGTCGGGGGCACCGAGGGTGTCGTGGATGTGCCGCGCCAGCGCCGAGACCGCCGCGTCGCGCTCGCCCTCCGTGGCCTCGGACACCACGACCAGGGTCGAGAACCCCAGCGACGCGACGCCGACGAAGCCGGAGCGGAAGGCCGCCCGCGCCTTCGGTGCCAGCGTCTCGGGGGCGACGTCGAAGAACAGGAACGAGCCGGTGACCGCCCATTCGCCGGGTTCGGCCGGACGCTCGAAGACGAAGGTGTCGGAGGGGTCGAGCCGCAGGGTGCGCGGCAGTTTGAGACCGCTCACAGGCGCACCCGGCCCGTCGCCGGATCGAGCCAGGCCGGCACCGCCAGAGCGGGCATCAGTGGCCGGATCGTTCCGTCCGACAGGTCGCCGGTCTCGGTCAGCGCGAGTCGCACGTCCCCCTTTCCGGCCGGCAGATGAGCGAGGTAGCGACGCCCCACCGCATCGAACCCGTCCTCGGCCCAGACCTCGAAGGTCTTCATGAGGTTGCGCGCAAAGCCCTCCACCAGGCTCTCCTGGTCGTCGTGGCCGAACCCCTGCTCGTCCAGGGAGGTCGAGGCCGGGGTCAGGCCCGGGTCGCCGGCATAGGCCTTGGACACGATCAGCATGCCGGAGACCACCAGCCAATCGGGCACCTCGTCCTCGCCGCAGCCCGGCGGCCAGGCGAGGCGGCCACCGCCGATGCGGGCGCCGTCGAACAGCAGGGTGTCGGGCCAGGCGATCTCCACGGGCATCTCGGGCGGCGCATGGGCGCCCACCGCCGCCGCCAGGGCGACCATGCCGGCAAGGAACGCCCTGCGCGCCGTGCGCAGGGGCTCCTCCGGCACCAGCACCACGGCGATGTCGAAGGTCTCGGCCGGGCCGGCCCAGACCAGCGGCGCGGCCCCGTCCGGCATGTCGGCGGCGATGCGGCAGGCATGGGCGAATGCGCCGTCGGAATCGAACGGCAGCACCACCGGCGAAAACGCCGGCGGGAGCGCGAGCCGGCGCCCCCTCTGCGTGTCGGGAGGGATCGTCATGTCGTGCCCGTCATCGGTCCGGCGCCCTCGATATCCCTGCGCCAACGGGCCGGGTCCCTTCTTTCGAACGGTTCGAGTATAAGGCGCCGATACGGGAACGCGAAGGGCCGCCGCCCGCGCCCCTTCGGCATCCCCCTCGACCCGTTGTCCTCGCCGCCGAAAGCCTGTCCCCGTGTCCGACCGCGTCGTGTTCGCCTGTTCCTGCGAGGGTACCGTCCCCCTCGATGCCGCCGCCATCGCTCCGGCCTGCGGCGGGCGCCTCGAGACGGCGACCGAGCTCTGCGGCCGCGAGATCGAGCGGCTGGTGGCCAGCCTCGAGTCGGGCGCCGAGGTGACGGTCTCCTGCAGCATGCAGGCGCCGCTCTTTTCCGAACACGCGGCCGAGATCGGGGCCGAGGATCGCCTGACCTGCATCGACATCCGCGAGAGCGCCGGCTGGTCCTCGCAAGGGGCCGCCGCCGGCCCCAAGATCGCTGCGCTCCTGGCCTCGGCCGCCGAGGTCGCCGCCGCGCCGCAGATCCTCACCATGGAGAGCCAGGGCGTCGTCCTGGTCTACGGCCGCGACGAGGTCGCGGTGGAGGCCGGACGAAGGCTCGCGGACCACCTCGACGTCACGGTGCTGCTGAGCCGGCCCGGCGACGTCGCCCCGCCGCGGCGCAACGACTTTCCCGTCCTGAAGGGCACCATCGCCGGCGCCTCGGGACACCTCGGGGCGTTCTCGCTGCGGATCGACGACTACGCCGTCCCCTCCCCCGCCTCGCGCGGCTCGCTGCTGTTCGACGAGGCGCGCGACGGGGCGACATCGACCTGCGATCTCGTCCTCGATCTCACCGGCGGAACGCCGCTGTTCCCGGCCCACGACCTCAGGAGCGGCTACGTCCGCGCCGACCCGCGCGATCCCGCCGCCGTGGAGGCGGCCCTGTTCTCGGTCTCGCACCTCGTCGGCACCTTCGAGAAGAGCCGGTTCATCGATTTCCACGCCGAACTGTGCGCGCATTCGCGTTCGCGCATCACCGGCTGCACCCGCTGCCTCGACGTGTGCCCGACCGGTGCCATCGCGCCGGCTGGAGAGCACGTGGCGATCGACCCCCATGTCTGTGCCGGCTGCGGCTCCTGCGCCTCGGTCTGCCCCACGGGGGCCGCCGCCTACACCCTTCCCGCCGCCGACGCCCTGATGCGCCGGTTGCGCACCCTGATGCGGGCCTATCACGCGGCCGGCGGCCGCGACGGCGTGGTGCTGTTCCACGACGACGAGCACGGTACGCCGCTGATCCAGGCGCTGGCTCGCTACGGCGACGGCCTGCCGGCGAACGTGCTGCCTGTCGCCGTCAACGAACTGACCCAGATCGGCCCCGAGGCGGTGGCGGCGCTGTTCGCCTACGGCGCCGTCGGCGTCCGGCTGCTGGTGCGTGCCAAGCCCCGGCACGATATCGAGACGGTCCACCGCCTCGCCGCGCTCACCGATACCGTTGTCCGGGCGCTCGGCTACGGCCCGGCGGGCGGCGGCACCGTGGTCGGCCTCATAGAGACGGACGATCCCGACGCCCTGTCGGCGGCGCTCGCGGCGATGCCGCTGGGAACGGCGGCACCCTCGCCCGCCGCCTTCATGCCGGTCGGCCCGAAACGCGACGTCCTTCGGTTCGCGTTCCGCGAATTGCACGTCGCCGCCCCCGCTCCGGTCGCGGTGGTGCCGCTGGCGGCGGACGCGCCGTTCGGTGGCCTCGACATCGATGTCGAGGGCTGCACGCTGTGCCTGTCCTGTGTGAGCGCGTGCCCCACCCATGCGCTGGGCGACAGCCAGGACCGGCCGCTGCTGGCCTTCGACGAGAGCCTGTGCGTGCAATGCGGCCTGTGCGCAGCGACCTGCCCGGAGCGGGTCATCACGCTCAAGCCGCAGATCGATTTCGAGGCCTGGGCCGCGCCGCGCCGCGTGGTGAAGGAGGAGAAGCCGTTCGACTGCGTCGCCTGCGGCAAGCCGTTCGGCACCCGCAGCACGATCGAGCGCGTCATGGCCAAACTCAAGGATCGGCACTGGATGTTCGCCGGCAGTGCGGGCGAGGAGCGCCTGCGCACGCTGATGATGTGCGACACCTGCCGGATCGAGGTCGCCACCAACACCGGCTTCGACCCGCATGCGGCGCCCGAGCGCCCCCGGCCCCGCACGAGCGAGGATTATCTGCGCGAGCGGGCCGAGCGCGGCGATCCCCTCGCCTGATCCGGAGCGATCAGTTCGCCCGGGTCGCCTTCTCGAGGAAGCGCACCAGCGCCTCGCGGTCGTCCCGGTCGCGGATCGTCTGCTCGGGCATCTTGGTGCCCGGGGTGTAGCGCGAGGGACCGACCTCGAAGAGTTCGGCGATGGTGCGCGCATCCCAGACGATATCGAGGTGCCGGAGCGGTTCGGAGAACCGGTAGCCCGGCGCGCTGGCGATGCGGCGACCGAAGATGCCGCTCAGGGTAGGGCCGGCGCGCGGGCCCTCGTCGGGCGACAGGGTGTGGCAGGCGACGCAGGCGCGAAACACCTCGGCGCCGCGCTCGCCCTTGTAGGCCGCGAGCGCATCGGCCGGGCGGGCCATCGCGAGGGCGCCGATAGGCTCGCCCGTGGCGGCGTTCCAGCGCCGCACCAGCCGGTCGCCGCCGCCGGTGAGCAGTTCGGCCCCGTCCGGCCGGAAGGCCAGCGACCACACCGGCAGGCCGGGTCCGACGAGGTTGAACAGCACCTTTGCCTCCGCCCGCGCGATCATCGCCACGGTGCCCGCCACCGTGGCGGCGGCGATCCGCGTCCCGTCGGGGGAGAGCGCCAGCGCGATGACGGGGTTCGGGGCCAGTTCGACGTCGGCCCTGACCTGCCCCTGGGCCGATAGGACTCGCACGACGCTGTCGGCACCCGCCGTCACGATCTCACCGTCCGCGGCCACGGCCACGGTGTTGAGCGGCGTGCCCAGGGTGATCACCGCGGGCGGCGCCTCGCCCTCGGCCGGCCAGATCCGCAGGGTGCCGTCGTAGCCCGCCGAGACCAGGCGGCCGTCACCGAGGAAGGCCACCGCGTTGACCGGGCCGGTGTGGCCCGCCAGCGTCCGCACCGCGCCGCCGCCGGTCGAGCGGATCCGGGCGGTGCCGTCCCAGGAGGCGGAGGCGAGGAGGCTCCCGTCGGGCGACAGGGCGAGGCCGGCCACCGGACCCTGGTGGTCGGTGAAGACCGTGACCGGCTCGGGCGATCCGACTTGCCACAGGGCGATGCGACCGTCCTCGCCGCCGGTGAGGAAACGCCCGCCGCCCGCCGCGACCGCGGCGTTGACCGCGCCCTCGTGGACGCGCAGCACCCGCAAGGCCGCACCGGGCTCGATCGCCCAGAGGATCGCCGAGTGGTCGAAGCTGCCGGAGATGGCGAGCCCGCCGTCGGGCGCCACCGCCAGGGCCCGCACCGGCCCGCCGTGGCCCTGCCATTGCGCGCGTGCCACGGGCGGGCCCGCAGCGAGCAGCAGGACGGCGGCGAGGATCGTCGCCCGCCACGAAGACGGGAGCACGCGGTGGGCTCGGGACACATCCATCATGCGGGATGGTTAAGCAGGTTCGCGCGGGCTGGCCAACGCCTCGGCCGGCGCGGATCTCGATTTGTCGCAGACCCAGAACGGCGAACCGCCAAGGCCACGCGCGGACCCGGTTCAGGCCGCGTTGTCCCGGTGGCGGCCGAGGCGGCGCTGCCAGGCGTTCACCAGGGCGGCGGCGAGGGTGAGGATGCCCGGATCGCGGTCGAGGACGTCCTCGGCCGGCTGCGGCAGGGTGGTGGCGAGGAAAACCAGCATGGTCGGCTCCTGGAGCGGGGGGGTGGTGGAACCCGCTTTGTTGCAGTGCAATATCGGCCCTGCCCCGTCGTCGCCGCAACCGGCCGTTACGCCGGGACGGCCATGCAGGGGCCTCATGCGCCGGCCGCGATTCCGGCGCGATCGACGCCGCCGCTGTTGACCGCTCCGGCCTGCGCCTCCACTGAACCCGTCGCTCATTCGTCATTCCCGCCGGTTAAGCCGGCAAACTCCGGGATCGGGACACTCCCGATTCCGGAGCGAACCAGAAGGATCGTCCGCGCCATGACCGACTCCCCCTCCTCCTGGCCCGTGCACGGGCGCATCAGCGGCCCCATCGTGATGATCGGCTTCGGTTCGATCGGCCGCGGCACGCTCCCGCTGATCGAGCGCCACTTCGAGTACGACAAGGCCCGCTTCACCGTCATCGAGCCCTCCGACGCCCACAAGGCCCTGGCGGACCGGCACGGCCTGCGCTTCGAGCAGGTGGCGCTGACCCGCGAGAACTATCGCGACGTCCTCACCCCGCTCCTCACCGAGGGCGGTGGCCAGGGCTTCTGCGTCAACGTCTCGGTCGACACCTCGTCCCGCGCCATCATGGAACTGTGCCGCGAGCTCGGCTGCCTCTACATCGACACCGTCGCCGAGCCCTGGCCGGGCTTCTACTTCGACAAGTCGAAGAGCCAGGGCGACCGCACCAACTACGCCCTGCGCGAGGACATCCTCGCCGCCCGGGCCGCCGCGCCCGGCGGCACCACGGCCGTCTCCTGCTGCGGGGCCAACCCCGGCATGGTGTCCTGGTTCGTCAAGCAGGGCCTCCTCAACGTGGCGGCCGACCTCGGCCTTTCGGCTCCCGAGCCCAAGACCCGCGCCGAATGGGGCAAGCTCATGCGCGAGGTCGGCGTCAAGGGCATCCACATCGCCGAGCGCGACACCCAGCGCGCCAAGACGCCCAAGCCCCGGGGTGTGTTCGTGAACACCTGGTCGGTGGAGGGCTTCGTCTCCGAGGGCAACCAGCCGGCCGAGCTCGGCTGGGGCACCCACGAGACCTGGCGCCCCGACAACGCCCGCGACCAGGAGAAGGGCTCGCGCTGCGCCATCTACCTGCTGCAGCCCGGCGCCGACACCCGCGTGCGCTCGTGGACCCCCACCGCCCAGGCGCAGTTCGGCTTCCTCGTAACCCACAACGAGGCGGTCTCGATCTCCGACTACTACACGGTGATGGAGGGGAGCCGCGCTGCCTACCGCCCGACCTGTCACTATGCCTATCATCCGGCCGACGACGCCGTGCTGTCGCTGCACGAGATGTTCGGCAAGGCCGCCGCCGTGCAGGAGAAGCACCACATCCTCGACGAGACCGAGATCGTCGACGGCATCGACGAGCTCGGCGTGCTGCTCTACGGCCACGCCAAGAACGCCTACTGGTTCGGCTCGCAGCTCTCCATCGAGGAGACCCGCCGCATCGCGCCCTACCAGAACGCCACCGGCCTTCAGGTGACCTCCGCCGTGCTCGCGGGCATGGTCTGGGCGCTGGAAAACCCGGAGGCGGGCATCGTCGAGGCCGACGAGATGGACTTCCGCCGCTGCCTCGAAGTCCAGATGCCGTATCTCGGCCCGGTCGTGGGCGTGTACACCGACTGGACCCCGCTTACCGGCCGCCCCGGCCTGTTCCCGGAGGACATCGACGAGAGCGACCCCTGGCAGTTCCGCAACGTGCTCGTTCACGGCTGACCGGCACCTCGGCCGTTCGCACCGTGGCGGACGGCCTGGCGGCGGCTACGGTGATCCTCCGAACGAAGGATCAGCCATGGCAGTCGCGGTTCGGCGTGAAACCGGGATGAGCGTCGCCGAGTATCGGACCTGGGTCGCGGACCGCCCGGACGACGAGCGTTGGAAGTTGCTGGACGGAGAGCCCGAGCTGATGTCGCCGCCGAACGCGCGACATCAGCGCATCGTCATGAAGTTGGGCCGGCATCTCGATCGCCTTGCCGAGCGGCGCGGTCGCAACGCGTTGCCCGGCCTCGGCGTCCTCAGCGCGGCGATGGACGATGTCGGGCCGATCCCCGACGTCGTGGTCATCTGCGGGCCGCTGCCGCCGGACGGTTACACCCATGATCCGGTGCTCGTGGCCGAGGTGCTGTCCCCGTCGACCATGACCGACGATCTCGGCCGCAACACCGGTTTCCATCGCTCCGTGCAGAGCCTGCGCACCTTCCTGATCGTCTACCAGGACCAGCCCAAGGGTCGAACTCTGGAGTCGCGGCGACGGTTGGAGCATGCACGGCCTCGGTCTCGGCGGGGTGATCGAGCTGCCCGAACTCGGCGGTTCGCTGGCCGTCGGCGACATCTACGCGCGCGTGACGTTCTGACGAGGCGGCTGCGGTGTTGCGGCGCTCCGGCGGGGTGCTACCATCGCCGCTTCCATCGGGAGGGCGTGCCATGGCCGTCGCGGCGCGACGCTACACCCATATGACCGTCGCCGAGTTCCGCACCTGGGTCGAGGCCAAGCCCGATTGGGAGCGCTGGGAGCTGCTCGACGGCGTGCCGATCTTGATGTCGCCCCCGCGCGAACGGCATCAGGGAATCGTCGCCAATCTAATCGTGGCTCTCTCACCAGTGGCGCGAGACAAGGGCTGCCGCGCCCTGCCCGGCCTCGCCATCCTCAGCGAGGCGATGGACGATTTCGCGCCGATCCCCGACGTGGTGGTGCGATGCGGGCCGCTGCTCCCCGACGGCTATGCGCCCGATCCGCTGCTCGTGGCCGAAGTCCTCTCGCCTTCGACGCTGTCGACCGATCGCGGCCGCAAGGTCGATTTCTACCAGACGGTGGAGACGCTCCGGCACATCCTGATCGTCTATCAGGACGAGGCCCGCATCGAGGTGTTCCGGCGCAGCGGTCCCGGGGAGTGGGACCGGACGGTGCTCGGCCTCGACGCCGCGATCGACCTGCCCGAACTCGGCGGTGCGGTCGCGGTGCGCGACGTGTACACCGGCATCGTGTTCTGACCCGCCGCCCCGAACGCCCGACCCAGGACCCGCCTTGCCCCATTTCGAAGACGTCAACGCCGACAAGCTGCGCGGTTCCCTCGGCGTCACCGACGCCGAATCGGTTCTCGACCTGCGCGAGACCAACAGGCCCACCGCCGAGGCTTCGCTCAAGGAGATGATCGAGCGCAGCCGCTTCTCGCGCGGCAAGACCGTGGCGATCCGCCTCGCGCCTCCCCCGGAGGGCGGCGGCGAGACACTGTTCCAACCCGTCGGGCGGATGCTGCTGGAGGCCAAGCGCAAGGGCTTCGTCGACCGTCTCCACCCGCTGCCGGCGGGCGACGGGCTCGGCTTCTACGTGGCGCTGGCCGGTAAGCCGCAGCGGGAGGCCGAGTAGGCGCAGGCGGCGGCGCGCCCGCGTTGACATCGCGCGGGCCCGCGCCGATACCGCCGGCCGGGCGGCCCATGCAGCAGCGCACATACAAACTGGCGGTGATGGTCGCCCACGATCTCGTGGCGACCGCGCTGGCCGTGATCCTCACCTTCGTATTCCGGTTCGACGGCGCCCTCCTCGCCGAGCGATTGCACGCGCTTCCGCTCCTACTGCCGCCGTTCGTGCTGTTCGCCGGCTTCGTCTACGCCCGGTTCAGGCTCTACCGCACCAAGTGGCGCTTCGCCTCGCTGCCCGATCTCGCCGGCATCGTGCGGGCCGCCAGCGTCCTGGCCCTGACGCTGCTGGTGCTCGACTACGTGCTCGTCTCCTCGACGATGTACGGGTTCTATTTCTTCGGAAAGATCGCCATCGGGCTGTACTGGGTGCTGCAGGTGTTCCTGCTCGGCGGCATGCGGCTGGCGTTCCGCTACGTCAAATACGCCCGCTCGCGCCAGACCCAGGCCCGCAACGCCTCGACGCCGACGCTCCTGCTCGGCCGCGGGTCGGACATCGAGATCGTGCTGAGGGCGATCGAGGCGGGATCGATCCGCCGCCTCTCTCCCAAGGGCATCCTGTCGCCCCGCGCCGACGAAGCCGGCCAGACCATGCGCGGCGTGCCCGTGCTCGGCGGCTTTTCCGACCTCGAAGCGGTCATCGCGGGACTGGCCGAGCGGGGCACGCCGGTTCGACGCCTCGTGGCGACCCCGAGCGCGCTGGCGCCGGAATCCGAGCCCGACGACCTCATCGCGCGCGCCCGCCGCCTCGGCCTGCCGCTGTCGCGGGCGACGAGCCTGGGCGACGGCATGCGCGACACCGAACTCGCGCCCCTCGAGATCGAGGACCTGCTGCTGCGCCCGACCGTGTCGATCGACCGGCCGCGGCTCGAACGCTTCCTGCACGGGTCGCGGGTGATCGTCACCGGCGGCGGCGGGTCGATCGGCGCCGAGATCTGCGCGCGCGCGGTGGCCTTCGGAGCCAGCGCCGTCCTGGTGGTGGAGAGTTCCGAGCCCGCGCTCCACGGCGTCCTCAACCAGCCGGCGCTCCAGGATGCGCAGGCCGAAGTCAGCGGCGCGCTCGCCGACATCCGCGACGGCACGCGCCTGCGCGAGGTCTTCGCGGCGTTCCGGCCCGACTACGTGTTCCACGCGGCCGCGCTCAAGCAGGTGCCCTATCTGGAGCGCGACTGGACCGAGGGCATCAAGACCAACGTCTTCGGCTCGATCAACGTCGCCGAGGCGACCCTGGCCACGGGCGCCCGGGCCATGGTGATGATCTCCACCGACAAGGCGATCGAGCCGGTGTCGCAGCTCGGCGTCACCAAGCGCCTCGCCGAGATGGTGGCGCAGGCCCACGACGCCGAGCAGGCGGCCGGCGGCGCGCGCTGCCCGACCCGGCTGATCGCGGTGCGCTTCGGCAACGTACTGGGCTCTGTCGGCTCGGTGGTGCCGGTGTTCAAGGCGCAGATCGCCCGCGGCGGTCCCGTCACCGTGACCCACCCCGACATGGTGCGCTACTTCATGACGGTGCGCGAGGCCGCAGACCTCGTCCTCACCGCCGCCTCCCATGCCGACCGCGAGGGACGGGCGGCCCCCGATGCCGCCACCGACCAGCGCGCGGCGGTCTACGTCCTCAAGATGGGCCAGCCGGTGCGCATCCGCGATCTCGCCGAGCGCATGATCCGGCTCGCCGGCTTCGAGCCCGGCGAGGACATCGAGATCGCGGTCACCGGCGCAAGGCCCGGCGAGCGCCTCAACGAGATCCTGTTCGCCCGCGAGGAACCCCGCGTCAGCCTCGACGGGATCGACGGCGTGATGGCGGCCAAGCCGATCTTCGCCGACCGTAGGATCCTCGACGGCTGGATCGTCCGTCTTCAGGCGGCGGTGACGGCGGGCGACAGGGCGGCGGCCGAGGCGGTGTTCGAGGAGGCGATCCCGGATTTCCGTCACCGCGTGGCAGCGTCGGCGAGCGTCGACGTGCCGGCTCCCTCCCATGACGCCGCCGCGTCCGTGACCGCGAGCCTCGCCCTCCAGGGCTGATCGAGGAGGCTCGGAGGTCTCGATTATGTGGACGGGCCGTCCGCCTCGGCGGTCGAACGCGCCAAAGCGGCGAGACCGGCGCGACTCGTCGTGCGCGGAACCCAGCCGAGGGCCGACAAGCCGGCCGAATCCGCCACCAGGTCGGAGGCGACCCGGGCGAAGGCCTCGCTGCGCCCGCCGAGGCGGCAGGCGAGTTCCAGCAGCGCCGGCGGGCACGGCAGCAGGCCGGCCCGGCGGCCGAGCCCCTCACGGAACGCCGCGATCATCTCGGGCAGCGTCAGCGGATCGGGCTCGGCCACGACGAGGGATCGGCGCAGGGGAGCCGGCGCGTCCAGGGCCGTCATCACCGCGTCGGACAGGCTCTCCAGCGAGACGAGGGAGCGACGTCCCCCGAGGCTGGCGAGCGGCAGCGGATAGGGCGAGCGCGCCAGTGCCATGAGCGATGCGATGTTGCCCTTCATGCCGGCGCCGTAGACCAGCACCGGGCGCAGGGCGACCCAGTCGATGTCGAGTCGCGACAGCGCCACCTCGGCATCGCGTTTGGACCGGCCGTAGGCGTCGGTGGGAGCCGGTTCGTCGGTGTCGCGCACGACGCCCGGCGCGCTCCACCCGGTCTGGGCCCGGATCGAGGACAGGAACACGAACCGGCGCACCCGCGCCCGCGCCGCGGCCTCCCCGAGCCGGCGCGTCGCCTCGGTGTTGGAGGCGCGGTAGTCGTCTTCCGGCGCGCCCGACATCGCATGCGCCAGCCCGGCGGAATGGACGACGGCATCGACGCCGGCGAGGGCCGCGGCCATGTTCATCGGCCGGGTAAGGTCGCCGACGACGGCGCCGCTCGCCCCGTCCGGCACCGACACCGGCCGGCGCAGCAGCACGCGCACGCGAAAGCCGCGGGCGGACAGGCTGCGCAGGAGATGGCGCCCGATGAAGCCTGTGGCGCCGGTCAGCGCGATCAGCGGTCCGCCCACGCGTTCGGTCCTCATCCCATCTTCGGGCGGGGATGCGAGAAGCCGCGCAGCACCCAGGCGACCGCGCCCGCTCCGAGCGCCAGTGCGCCGAGCGTGACGGGCCAGGACGGCCAAAGCAAGGTGAGCCCGGCCAGGGCCGCGAGCCCGAGGTTCAGCAAGAAGACCCGGGTCACCACGCCCATCACCGACAGGCCGTTGACGGTGGCAAGCTGGTAGTAGTGGCTGCGGTGCGCCTCCCACACCCGTTCGCCGCGGGCCGCCCTGCGGACCAGGGTGATCGTCGCATCCGCCAGATAATAGAGCGGCAGGAGGATCGCCGCGGCGAGGCCGCCATCAAGGGCGAGGCGGTAGAGCAGCCAGGCGACGGCGAGTCCGATCGGCAGCGAGCCGACATCGCCGAGGAAGAGCCGCGCCACCGGGCGGTTGAAGGGCGCGAAGCCCAGGAGCGCCCCGAGTAGGGACGCCGCCACGAGCACCGGAAGCGGATCGAGGCCGCCGGCCAGGCCGAGGAGGGCGAGCGCCGCGCACAGCGGCACCATCTCGGCCACCGTCATCCAGTCGAGCCCGTCCATGAAGTTGGTAAGGTTCACGAACCAGAGCCCGGCGAGGATGGCGAGCCCCCGCTCGAGCGGCAGCGGGATCGCGGGCAGGAGCCGTCCGCCCACCGCGGCGACCAGCCCGGCGACCACGAGGCCCTGTAGGACGAGCCGCAAAGAGGCCGGCAGCGGCCGGATGTCGTCCACGGCGCCGACGATGGCGAGGGCGGTGGCGGCGAGGCCGAGGACGACGACCTCGATGACCGCCAGGTCGTCGGCCTGCCCGGCGACCAGGAGACCCGTCGCCGCGATGGCCGCGACGACCACCGCGATGCCGCCGCCCTGGGGCGTCGGCACACTGTGGCTCGAGCGCGCGTTCGGCCGGGCCAGGGCATAGCGAACGAGGAGGGGACGCAGGGCGATCACGAGCCCGACGCTCAACCCGGCGGCAAGGGGAACGGCGACGAGGGGCGCGAAGGTCATCGGGACAGGCAGGCCGTGTCGCGCCGGGCGGCCCTCAGAACACCTTCTCGGCGCCGTCGCGCGGCGCGGAGCCCGCCACGCCGGCCGCCGCGTCCGCCCGTTCGGCGGCCTGCTTGTCCAGCGCGCGCCCGACGACCTTGGCGATGCCGATCATGATCGTGTCGAGGATGTAGTCCTTGGGCGTGTAGACGGCGGTCACGCCCATGTTCTTGAGCACGAGTTCGTCGTCGGGGGAGATGATGCCGCCCACCACCAGCGGCACGTGGTCGAGGCCGGCCTCCCGCATCTTCGCCTTGACGTCGCGCACCAGGGGCACGTGGCTGCCCGACAGGATCGACAGGCCGACCACATGGGCGCCGGTCTCGCGCGCCTTGGCCACGATCTCCGCCGGGGTCTGGCGGATGCCGTCGTAGGTCACGTCGAAGCCCACGTCGCGGGCGCGCAGCGCGATCTGCTCGGCGCCGTTGGAATGGCCGTCGAGCCCGGGCTTGCCCACCACCATCCGCGGCTGCTCGCCGAGCCGCTCGCCGAGGTCGGCGATGAGGAGCTTGGCCTCCTCGGCCGCGCCCGACGACACCGTCTCCAGCGTGACGCCGGTGGGTGCGCGGTACTCGCCGAAGACCTCGCGCAGGCGCCCGCCCCATTCGCCGGTGGTGACCCCCGCCTTCGCGGCGGCGATGGAGACCGGCATGATGTTGGCACCCGAGCGCGCCGCCGCCTCGAGCTCGTCGAGGGCCTTGTCCACCGCCTTCTGGTCGCGCTTGGCCCGCCAGGCGCGGATGCCCTGCTCGGCCTCCATCTCCACGGTCTCGGAGACGGTGAAGATCGCCCCCTCCCCGGCCGTGAGGGGGGAGGGCTCGCCGGCCTGGAACTTGTTGACGCCGACCACGATCTGTTCGCCGGCCTCGATGGCCGAGATGCGCTTGGCGTTGGATTCCACCAGCGCCCGCTTGAGGGCCCCGGTCTCCACCGCCGCCACGGCACCGCCGATGCCGCCGATCTGCTCCAGCGCCGCGCGGGTCTGCGCCTTGAGGTCCTCGACCTTGGCGTCGATGACCTTGGAGCCGTCGAAGATGTCGTCGTATTCGAGGAGGTCGGTCTCGAAGGCGAGGATCTGCTGCATGCGCATGGACCACTGCTGGTCCCACGGGCGCGGCAGGCCCAGGGCCTCGTTCCAGGCCGGCAGCTGCACGGCCCGCGCACGGGCGCGCTTGGAGAGCGTCACGGCCAGCATCTCGATGAGGATGCGGTGGACGTTGTTCTCGGGCTGCTGCTCCGTGAGGCCGAGCGAATTCACCTGGACGCCGTAGCGAAAGATGCGCTTCTTCGGGTCGGTGATGCCGTAGCGCTCCTGGGCGATCTCGTCCCAGAGTTCGGAGAACGCCCGCATCTTGCAGATCTCGGTGACGAACCGCATGCCGGCGTTCACGAAGAACGAGATGCGGCTGAACACGTCGGCGAAGCTCGCCTCGTCGAAATCGGGGTCGTCGCGCACGGTGTCGAGCACCGCGATGGCGATGGCCAGCGCGTAGGACAGCTCCTGGACCGGCGTCGCCCCCGCCTCCTGCAGGTGGTAGGAGCAGACGTTCATCGGGTTCCACTTCGGCACTTCCTTGGTCGTGAACAGGATCACGTCCTTGGTCAGCCGAAGGGAGGGTGCTGGCGGGAATACGTAGGTGCCGCGCGACAGGTACTCCTTGATGATGTCGTTCTGCGTCGTCCCCTGCAGCCCGCTGAGCGGCACGCCCTGCTCCTCGGCCACCGCGAGGTAGAGCGACAGCAGCCACGGCGCCGTGGCGTTGATCGTCATCGAGGTGTTCATCTGGCTGAGCGGGATGTCGGCGAACAGGGTCCGCATGTCGCCCAGGTGCGCGATCGAGACGCCGACCTTGCCGACTTCGCCGCGGGCGAGTTCGTGGTCCGGGTCGTAGCCGGTCTGGGTCGGCAGGTCGAAGGCCACCGAGAGGCCGGTCTGGCCCTTGGCGAGGTTGCCCCGGTAGAGCGCGTTCGATTCCTTGGCGTTGGAGTGCCCGGCATAGGTCCGGATGATCCAGGGTTTGTCGCGCTTGACCTCGGCGATGGTCGCGTTCGCGCTCATTCCACGTGGCTCCGTCTCTTGTCGTTCGGCGCGGCCCGTGCCGCTTTCTGAGCGGCACCCTAGCCAAGCCGCGGGCGCCCGTCATCTGCCGGTGGGTGAAACCGGGGAGGCGACGCGGCGCGAGCATCTGAAAAATTGTTCACGCCACCATGAAGCGATTTGAAACCGATGGGTCGTTGCAAGGCGGGGAACGCCCTTAATACTGCATACCAGGCCCTTCGGGACGTCTGAGGCCGCGTTTTACCTGGGATGGGACCGCTTCCGAGCGTTTTGGGGGCCTTGGAGCGGCTACGGTTCGCCGATATAGGGGCGGCAGAGAACAATCAGGGAGAGCCAGGATGTCGGCAGGGGCGCAGGTGAAACAGGGCGAGGTCAAGGACCTCTACGAGCTCGGCGAGATCCCGCCGCTCGGGCACGTGCCGGCCAAGATGTACGCCTGGGCGATCCGACGCGAGCGCCACGGGCCTCCGGAGGAGTCGTTCCAGGTCGAGGTCCTGCCGGTCTGGGACATCGGCGACGACGAGGTGCTGGTCTACGTCATGGCCGCGGGCATCAACTACAACGGCGTCTGGGCCGGCCTCGGCGAGCCGATCTCGCCCTTCGACGTGCACAAGACGGAGTACCACATCGCGGGGTCCGACGCCTCGGGCATCGTCTGGGCGGTGGGCTCCAAGGTCAAGCGCTGGAAGGTCGGCGACGAGGTCATCATCCACTGCAACCAGGACGACGGCGACGACGAGGAGTGCAACGGCGGCGACCCGATGTTCTCGCCCTCGCAGCGGATCTGGGGCTACGAGACCGGGGACGGCTCCTTCGCGCAGTTCTGCCGGGTGCAGTCGCGCCAGCTCATGAAGCGGCCCCAGCACCTGACCTGGGAGGAAGGCGCCTGCTACACGCTCACCCTCGCCACCGCCTACCGCATGCTGTTCGGCCACGCGCCCCACACCGTCCGGCCCGGCCAGAACGTGCTCATCTGGGGCGCTTCCGGCGGCCTCGGCGTGTTCGGCGTGCAGCTCTGCGCGGCCAGCGGAGCCAACGCCATCGCGGTGATCTCGGACGAGTCGAAGCGCGACTACGTCATGAGCCTGGGTGCCAAGGGCGTCATCAACCGCAAGGACTTCGACTGCTGGGGCCAGCTGCCCAAGGTGAACAGCCCCGAGTTCCACGCCTGGACCAAGGAAGCGCGCAAGTTCGGCAAGGCGATCTGGGACATCACCGGCAAGGGCAACGACGTCGACATCGTGTTCGAGCACCCGGGCGAGGCGACCTTCCCGGTCTCGGCCCTCGTGGTGAAGCGCGGTGGCATGGTGGTGTTCTGCGCCGGCACCACCGGCTTCAACATCACGTTCGACGCCCGCTACGTCTGGATGCGCCAGAAGCGCATCCAGGGGTCGCATTTCGCACACCTCAAGCAGGCCTCGGCGGCCAACCAGTTCGTGCTCGACCAGCGCATCGACCCGTGCATGAGCGAGGTGTTCCCGTGGGACAAGATTCCCCACGCCCACACCAAGATGTGGAAGAACCTGCACCCGCCGGGCAACATGGCCTGCCTGGTCAACGCGCCGCGCGCGGGCCTGCGCACCCTCGAGGACGTGATCGAGGCAGGCCCGCTCAAGCGCTGAGCGGGTCGAACGGCGCACGCCTACCGAGGCCTTCGACCACACGGTCGGAGGCCTTTTTGCTGCGACCCGGCGGGAGGTGGCGCCGAGCCGAGATCCGGGATGCGGGCCGGCGCTCCTCGCCTGCGCCTAACGGCCTCGTGGGGAGCGTGACCTGCGGGCGACCAAGGGGCCGTCCTGCGGCAGGTCCGCTCTTTTCGGGTTCGGCCGAACCGCCGGGCAACCGTATCGGCCGATTTCGCGGCCGCCCGGCCGCGATCCGCCCATTCGTTAACCACACGCTAACCACGGCCTGGGCAAATTTTGCCGAGCCGGGCGGGTGAGCCGCCAGGCTCGGACGGGTGGGTTGGTCGCGTCGTGAAATCGGTCCTCGAACTGGTGACCAAGCTGGGGCCGGCGCGCCTCGCCGCCATGGCGGCCGTCACCCTGACGCTGGTCGGGTTCTTCGCCTTCGTGATCCTGCGGGTCTCCAAGCCCGACATGGGCGTCCTGTTCGCCGACCTCTCGATGCAGGATTCCAGCGCCGTCATTCGCGACCTCGACACGCGCGGCATCCGCTACGAGACCAAGGGCGATGCCGGGCAGACGATCATGGCCCCGCGCGCCGACCTGCCGCGCCTGCGCATGGATCTCGCCGGCAAAGGCCTGCCGAGCGCCACCGGCGTCGGCTACGAGATCTTCGACAAGGGCGATGCCTTCTCGTCCACCAACTTCGTCCAGAACGTGAACCACCTGCGCGCGCTCGAAGGGGAGCTGTCGCGCTCGATCCGCGCCATCGGCCGGGTCCAGGCCGCCCGCGTCCACCTCGTCATGCCCGAGCGGCGCCTGTTCGAGCGCGACCGGGAAGCCCCGAGCGCGTCGATCATCCTGAAGCTGATGGGTGACCTCGACGCCTCTCAGGTGCGGGCGATCCGGCACCTGGCGGCTTCCGCCGTGGAGGGGCTCAAGCCCGAGCGCATCTCCATCGTCGACGAGCGCGGACGCCTGCTGGCCGACGGCGCCCGTGGCGCCGAGGCCGAGACCGGTGCCGGCATGGAGGAGAAGCAGACCGGGATCGAGCGCCGCCTGCGCTCGCAGATCGAGGAGATCGTGGCGGGCATCGTCGGCCAGGGCCGCGCCCGCATCCAGGTGAACGCCCAGCTCGATACCCAGCGCATCGAGAGCCGCTCGGAGACCTTCGATCCCGAGAGCCGGGTGGTGCGCTCCACCCAGACCCGCAGCGAGACCTCGCAGACCAGCGCCGCCGAGGGTGCCACCACGGTGGGCAACGAGCTGCCCGGGGCCGAGAAGCCCGGCGCGGTGCCGGGGCCCAGGGACGCCTCCAACAAGAACGAGGAGACTACCAACTACGAGATCTCGCGCGTCACCAAGACCGAGCTCCTGGAAGGCGGCCGCATCAAGCGCCTCTCGGTGGCCGTGGTGGTGGACGGCGCCTACGTGCCCGGTGCCGACGGCAGGCCGAGCTACCAGCCGCGGCCGGCAGCCGAGATGGACCGCATCGCCGCCCTGGTGCGGTCGGCGATCGGCTTCGACAAGGGCCGCGGCGACCAGGTCGAGGTGGTCAACCTGCGCTTTGCCGAGACGCCGGCCACGCCCGAGTTCATCGAGCCCTCCCTGGTGCAGTCGTTCCTCTCCCCCACGAAGGAAGACGTGCTGCGCATCGTCGAGCTCGCCGTGCTCGCCATGCTCACCCTGGTGGTTCTCCTGGCCGTGGTGCGGCCGCTGGTGCGCCGGGTTCTGACCCCGGAACCCCTGCCGGCCCGCCTCGTGCTCGCCGGCGGCCTTCCCGGCCCCGAGGGCGAAGCGATGGTCTCGCGCGAGAACAAGACCGCGCAGCTCGTCGATTTCGCCCAGCTCAACGGCAAGGTCCAGGCCGAGACCGTCCAGCGGGTGGTCGACATGGTGCGTGCCAGCCCCGGCGAGACCGTCGAGGTCATCCGCAACTGGATTCAGGAGAATTGAACGCGGTGGTGCCCACTCTGTCGACGATGTCCGTCATGAGTTCCTGGAGTTGATGGTATGGCCTCGGGTTTGAACGTCGCCAAGGAACTCGCCCAGCTCGGCGGCGACGGCTTTGCCAACATGCCCGGCGCCCAGCGCGCCGCGGCACTCCTACTGCTGCTCGGCGACACCGAAGGCGCGCCGATCTGGCAGATGCTGGAGGAGGACGAGATCAAGAAGGTCTCGCACGCCATGGTCCAGCTCGGCTCCCTCGAGGCCGAGACGGTGGAGAAGCTCATCGTCGACTTCGTGTCGCGGCTGTCCTCGGGCGGCGGCATCACCTCGAACTTCGAGCGGACCGAGTCGCTCCTGCTCAAGATCTTCCCGCAGGACCAGGTCTCCTCGATCATGGCGGAGATCAAGGGCGCCAGCGCCAAGCGGGTCTGGGGCAGCATCACCCAGATCGATCCCGAGATCCTGGCCTCGTTCCTGCGCAACGAATACCCCCAGACCGTGGCCGTCGTGCTCTCGAAGGTCCGGGCGGAATACGCCGCCAAGGTGCTCACCATCCTGCCGGAGGACTTCGCCATCGACGTCCTCAACCGCATGCTGCGCATGGAGACGGTACAGAAGGAGGCGCTGCGCCACATCGAGGAGACGCTGCGGGTGGAGTTCGTCTCCACCATCGCCCAGACCACCCGGCGCGACGCCCACGAACTCATGGCCGACGTCTTCAACGCCTTCGACCGCCAGACCGAAGGACGGTTCCTCTCGGCCCTCGACCAGGCGAACCGGGGGGCGGCCAAGAAGATTCGCCAGCTCATGTTCACCTTCGAGGATCTGCTCAAGCTCGATCCGGGCAGCGTCCAGACGCTGCTGCGCAAGGTCGACAACGACACCCTCTGCCGCGCCCTCAAGGGCGCCGACGAGCGCGTGCGCAGCTTCTTCCTCGGCAACATGTCCACCCGCGCGGCCAAGAACATCACCGACGAGATGGGCTCCCTCGGTCCGATCCGCCTCAAGGACGTCGACGAGGCGCAGGCCAAGATGACCGAGCTCGCCAAGGAGCTGGCCGAGAAGGGCGAGATCATGATCGCCAAGTCGAGCGGCGAAGAGGAGCTGGTCTATTGAACGCCCATCGCTTCCTGTTCGACAACGACTTCCGCCGGCCCGACAGCGGCGCCGCCGCCGAGAAGGAGGCCGCCGCCCTGGCGCAGGCCGTGGCGCAGGCCCATGCCCGCGGCGTCCAGGAGGGGCGCGCCCAGGCCGAGCTGCAGGCGCAGGCGCGGATGGCCGACGCCCTCACCCGCCTCGGCCTCGCCGCCGCCGGGCTGCTCGGCCAAGCCGATGCCCGCGACGCCGAGCGCGAGGTCGAGGCGATCGCCTTCGCCATGGCGCTGGCGCGCAAGATCGCCGGCGACGCCCTCGATTCCCAGCCGCTCGAGGCGATCGCCGATGCGGCCCGCGCCGCCCTCCAGCACCTGCGCGGCGTTCCCCACCTCGTGGTGCGGGTCCACGACAGCCTGCTCGACGAGGCCGAGGCCCTGGTGAAGCGCCTCGCGCGCGAGCGCGGCTTCGAGGGCCGGCTCGTCGTCCTCGGCGAGCCGCACATGGCACCCGGCGACGCCCGCATGGAATGGGCCGACGGCGGCGTGGTGCGCGATCGCGCCCGCATCGAAGCCGCCGTCCTCGAATCCCTCGGCCAGCCCAGCCCCTCCCCTCCCGTCTGACACACCCGCGAGCCCCCATGTCCGCCGACGATTTCAGCCTGCCCCAGCTCAATGGCGGCGACGCCTCCTTCGACGGTCTCGGCACCGAGTCGATCCGCGACGCGCCCACCACGCCCAAGAGCGCTTCGGACCTGGAGCAGGTCTTCGACGTGCCCGTGGTGGTCTCGGCGGTGCTGGGGTCCTCGCGGATGCCGATCGGCGACCTCCTGCGGCTCCAGCCCGGCGCCGTGCTCGAACTCGACCGCAAGGTCGGCGAGGCCATCGACATCTTCGTGAACAACCGCCTCGTCGCCCGCGGCGAGGTCGTGCTGGTCGAGGAGCGCCTGGGCGTCACCATGACCGAGATCATCAAGAGCGACGACTGACCGCTCGACGCTCCGACCATCGCGCAGACGGCCGCTCCAGGCCCTCGACCAAGGATAGACCGCCATGCGGCTTCTGATCATCGGACGGCTCAACGGCGAGCTCGTCACCGCCTCCAAGATCGCCATGAACCGGGGCGCGGCGGTGACTCAAGCCGACGGCATCGAGCAGGGGTTGGCGGTGCTGCGCGCCAAGGGCGCCGACCTCGTGATGATCGACGTCTCCTTGAGCATTCGCGACCTCGTGGCGGCACTCGCCGACGAGCGCATCCGCACGCCGGTCGTCGCCTGCGGCGTCGCCACGGACGCCAAGGCGGCGGTGGCGGCGATCCAGGCCGGCGCCAAGGAGTACATCCCCCTCCCCCCCGACCCCGAACTGATCGCGGCGGTGCTGCAGGCCGTCTCCGAGGACGGCCGCGCCTTCGTCTGGCGCGACGCCTCGATGGAGAAGGTGGTGCGCCTCGCCGAGCAGGTCGCCCGCTCGGAGGCCTCGGTGCTCATCACCGGCGAGAGCGGCACCGGCAAGGAGGTGCTGGCCCGCCACGTCCACCAGACCTCGAACCGGCGCGCGCGCCCCTTCGTGTCGGTCAACTGCGCCGCGATCCCCGAGGCGCTGCTCGAATCCGAGCTGTTCGGCCACGAGAAGGGCGCCTTCACCGGCGCCGTCGCCCGCCGGATCGGCCGTTTCGAGGAGGCCCACGGCGGCACCCTCCTCCTCGACGAGATCTCGGAGATGGACGTGCGGCTGCAATCCAAGCTGCTGCGCGCCCTGCAGGAGCGGGTGATCGACCGCGTCGGCGGCTCGGCCCCGGTCAAGGTCGACATCCGGGTGCTCGCCACCTCGAACCGCAACCTCCTCGACGAGGTCAGGAAGGGCACCTTTCGCGAGGACCTGTTCTACCGGCTCAACGTCGTGCACCTGCGCCTGCCGCCGCTGCGCGAGCGTCCGGCCGACATCCTCGAACTCGCGGGCCATTTCGCCCGCAAGTACGCGGAGGTGAACGGCCTGCCGGTGCGGCCCCTGAGCCGCGAGGCGCAAGGACTCGTCCGGGAGAACCCGTGGCGGGGCAACGTGCGCGAACTCGAGAACACCCTGCACCGGGCGGTCCTGCTCGCCAGCGGGTCCGAGATCGGACCCGACGCCATTCTCACGCCGGAGGGGGAATCCCTCGCCGCGGCCCCGATCGGTCCGGTGGAACGCGCCGCCCAGGTGGCGGAGGCCGCCACCCGCGGCCTCGTCGGGCGCACGGTGGCGCAGGTCGAATGCGAGCTCATCCTCGATACCCTCGACCATTGCCTGGGCAACCGCACCCATGCGGCCAAGATCCTTGGGATCTCGATCCGCACCCTGCGCAACAAGCTCAACGAATACGGCGACGCCGGCCTTCCCGTCGCCGAGCCGGGCGGAGTGCGCATGGCAGCCTACGGCTGAGGGCACGTACTCCGCCCACGGGTTGGAGACCGTCTGCGGCAAACGCGACGCCGACCCCGCCCCGGGGTCGCGCCACGCCGTCAGGGAAAGAGGCGACCCGCAGGTCGCGGCTCAGAGCCCCGCGTCGTTGCTCGCGTTCTGTGCCGCGAAGGCGCGCTCCAGCTTCTGCATCGAGAGAATCTTGCCGATGTCGGCCTCCACGTCGCGGATGGTTTCCTCGACGAGGTGCTGTTGCAGCGCGGTCCGCGGATCGGCCGGGTCGAGCCCCTCCCGCTCCTGGAGGCGCAGGAGCGCTTGCTTGACGACGCGGTAGACGTCGTCGCGCTCCTCGCGCGTCATCGACGGGTTGACCGCACGGGCGACGAGATCGGCGAAATCGGACATGGCCGGCGGTGGGCTCCCCTCGCGTCGCGATCGGAGCGGTGGCTGCTCCGATGCCGCGGTGACACATGAGTCTCGGCTTCGACCAAACCCCTAGAGGCGCTGGTCCTTGAGGCCGCCGATGATGAGGGCGCACGACGACCACACCACCAGGAAGCAGAAGAACGCGACGATCACCGTGTAGGGCCGGCGGGGATAGAGCGAGGCGTCGGGCAGCGACGGCTCCACGAAGGTCGCCAGGAAGACGTGCTGCTTGCTCGCCTCGACCCGCGCCTTGTCGAGGATGAAGTTGGCCGATTCGTTGAGTTTTTCCGCGATGGTGCGCTCGACCATGAGCCCTTCGTATTCCAGGAGGGCCTGGGTCATGTTGGTGGATGCGCCGGCGGTGAGGCCGTCGGTGGTGAGCTGTTCCTGCAGCTGGCGGATCTGCTGGTCGATGGCGGTGATGGTCGCGGCCAGGGTCTGGATGCTCCGCGACTTCTCGTCGAGGTTCGATCCGCGCAGGACCTGAATGTCAGATTCCGCCTTCAGCTTGTCGCGGCGCAGGGACAGCAGGGTGGTCGCCGTCGCTTCGGCGGACTTGACCGGATCGATGATCCCCCAGCGATTCCGGAACTCCTGGAGGCCGATGTAGGCCTTGCGCAGCCGCGCCTGGACCTTGCCGGTCTCGATCTCGGCCTGCTTGAGCATGTCGGCCTGGGCACGCTGGGAGATGTCGTTGATCAGCTGTTCGGAGCGAGTGAGCACCGCCTTCGAGATGGTGAGCGCGTCCTGGGGCGTGAAGGCGCGCACCGTCAGGGTGATGACGCCCGAGATCACGTCGATGTGCGCCGCGACCTGCCGGTTCCAGTAACGGGTCAGGTACTCGATCGCCGAATACCCCCAGTAGCGGGCCCAGAAATCCGCCTCGGGCCGCGAATACAGCTGCGAGAGAGAGAGCGACTTCTCCAGCTGTTCCACCAAATTCTGGCTGCCGATGAAGTCCTTGACGATGAAGCTGTCCTGGCTGTTGTGCTTCTTGATCAGGGTCGTGAACTCGCCCAGCGCGACGTCACCCATCGGCTCGACGTTGCCACGAATGGCGAAGCGCGCCTCGGCGACGTACTGGTCGGACGCGATCGCGAAGAGATAGAGCGCGATGATGGCGGTGGGCAGGAGCACGAACAGCCCGAACTGCTTGAGCAGCGAGCGTCCGATGTTGACCGGTTTGGTCGACGGCTCCGGCAGGCGCGGGATCCGCGACCAGTCGAGGCGGTCGCGTGCCCTGCGCAGCAGCGCCGGCAGCCGACGATCGACGATCGGGGTCACCACCTGCGCGTCACGCTGCAGGTCGGGCCTCCGCTCGCTCTCGATGTCGACGACTTGGCGGACCCGCTCGTCCTGCTTGACCTCGTCCAGACTCATCGCTTGGCTTTCCTGACGCTCCCGCGGGACGCGACGATCCCTCTCTCGGTCTCCACTCGGATCCTCGGACGAGGACGGAACGGCAGGGTGACCGGGGCGGGGCTTCCTCACGGCAAGGACGACGGAATGGTCGCGGCGCCGTCGTTGCCGCCCTCGTCAAGTCCGGTGTCATTCGGCCGTTTTTGTGGCGCCCGCTCTCGGACGCCCTCGGCTCACCGGCCGCGGTCGGAGGCCGGCAGGTGTTTGGCGTAATCCTCGCGGGCCTCCCGCTCCTTGATGAGGTCGGCATAGGCCTGGCGCATCTCGGGCGACACGGACACGACCCGCGTCTTCTCCTTCTTGCGCTTGGGCGCCTTCTTGAACTGGCTGCTGCTGTCGGTCATCGCATCCCCCTGCGTTTGGCTGCGCGGCACCGACCATAGGGCTTGGCGACGACGACGGCGAGACGGGGCCTGCGCTTGCCGCCCGGTTCCGTCTCCCGCGCTTCGAGAAAAGCGCCGCCACGGGGTCGGATCGCAAAACCCCTGGGCTCTTTTACGGAACCCGCTTAGAACCCGCCGCACCCGGGAGCCCGGACGGCTCCTCCGATGGCGCGAGCGACCGATGGACAAGTTTACCACGCTGGAGGGTGTCGCGGCACCCATGCGGATCATCAACGTCGATACCGACCGGATCATCCCCAAGCAGTATCTCAAGACGATCAAGCGCACCGGGCTCGGCAAGGGCCTGTTTTCCGAGATGCGCTATCGCGACGACGGCTCCGAGAATCCCGACTTCGTCCTCAACCAGCCGGCCTACCGGAACGCCAAGATCCTAGTCGTCGGCGACAATTTCGGCTGCGGCTCGTCCCGCGAGCACGCGCCGTGGGCGTTGACCGACTTCGGTATCCGCTGCGTGATCTCCACGAGCTTTGCCGACATCTTCTTCAACAACTGCGCCAAGAACGGCATCTTGGCGATCGTGGTCTCGCCCGAAGACCTGGAAAAGCTGTTCGAGGATGCCGAGCGCGGCGCCAACGCCACCCTGTCTGTGGATCTGGAGGCTCAGACCATTAAGGGACCGGACGGCGGAACCCTGCGTTTCGACATCGACCCGGGCCGCAAGGAGAGCCTCCTCAACGGCCTCGACGAGATCGGGCTGACGCTCAAGCGGGCCCCGGCCATCGATGCCTACGAGGAAACGATCGCCGCCCGCGGCTGGGCGTGAGATCGGTCGTGCTCACGGTTCGTTTACCATGGGCACGCCTTAACGGTGGGCAGACCCGCATCCGCTCCGGAGACAGCCCCATGACGCCGCGCGCGACACTGACCGCCCTCCTCTGTCTCGCGGGCGCCGGCACCGCGCCGGCGGCCCGTGCCGATTTCCAGGATTGCCTCGCCGGCCTCCAATCGCAGGCCGCCGCGCAGGGCATCTCGGCCCAGACGTTTCGCGCTGCGACCGCCGGCATCGCGCACGATCCGAAGGTCCTCGAGCTCGCCCAGGCCCAGCCGGAGTTCAAGACGCCGATCTGGGACTACATGGCGGCGCTGGTGGACGAGGAGCGGGTCGACGACGGCAAAGCGGCGATGCGCCAGCACGCCCAGGCGCTGGCCAATGCCGAGGCCCGCTACGGCGTCGACCGCTTCACCATCGCGGCGGTGTGGGGCGTCGAATCCAACTTCGGCAAGAACCTCGGCAAGATGCCGCTGGTGCAATCCTTCGCCACCCTGATCTGCGCCAACCACCGCCGGCGCGACTTCTTCAAGGGCGAGCTGATGGCCACCTTGAAGATCATCGAGCGCGGCGACATCGATCCCTCGCGCCTCACCGGGTCCTGGGCCGGCGCCTTCGGCCAAACCCAGTTCATGCCCACCACCTTCCAGCGCCTCGCCGTCGACGGTGACGGCGACGGGCGACGCGACCTCGTCGATTCGGTGCCCGACGCCGTCGCCTCGACGGCGAACTTCCTGCGCGTGGCCAAGTGGAACAACGGCCAGCCCTGGGGCTACGAGGTCCGCGTGCCGCGGGGCTTCAGCGCCGGGGCGGCCGGGCGCAAGAACAAGAAGCCGATCGGCCATTGGGCCTCCCTCGGGGTCACCCGCATCGACGGCAAGCCGCTCGCCGGCGAGGGCCCGGCCGGAATCCTGCTGCCCGCGGGCGTCGACGGTCCGGCGTTCCTGGTGACGAAGAACTTCGACGCGCTCTATTCCTACAACGCCGCCGAATCCTACGGCCTCGCCATCGCGGTGCTGTCCGATCGCCTGCGCGGACGCGGCGGCATCCAGGCCGAATGGCCCACCGACGATCCGCCGCTGTCGCGCGCCGAGCGCCGCGACCTCCAGGTCCGCCTGACCAAGCGCGGTTACGATGTCGGCGAGCCGGACGGCAAGGTCGGCTCCAAGACACGGGACGCCATCAAGGAGGTCGAGCGCAGTCTGGGCATGCCCGCCACCGGCCGCCCCGGGGCGAAGGTGCTCGAGGCGCTGCGCCGCGGCTGATGGACGCCTCGCGATCGTGCCGGCTGCGACGGACTGGAAAGGCTCCGGCCCGGTGGCACATCGCCCTCCCCTGTGAGCGCCCGCGGCCCCGGTTGAGACCGCGGGAGCCGGTCGGCGTCAGTCGATGACGTCGACGATGCGGCCGGAGCCGCGCTCCACGAGGACGGTGCGGTCGTTGACGATGGTGTAGCGATAGCCGCGCGCACCGTAGTCGTCGGGGACGTCGTAATAGCTCACGCCATCGGACGGCAGGACGGTGCCGACCCTGACGTCGCCATCGTAGACGTACGACCTCCGGCGCTCGCCCTGCACATAGGTGCGGAAGCGGGGCCGATCGTCGATGCCGAGGATGCCGTTGACGGTACCGGCCGCGGCGCCGATGGCGCCGCCGACGATCTCCCCGATGGGGCCGCCGGTGGCCCGGCCCGCGGCAGCGCCCTGTTCGGCGCCACGAACCAGCCCCTGCGCCTCGGCGCCCCCGGTGAGGGCGAGCGCGAGGGCGGCAGCGAGAACAAACTTGATCGGCATCGGCATTCCTTGAGCCCGGATCGAAGAAGGGATCGTCTAGCGGGTGGTCGGGTCCAGCCCGGCCCGTGCAAGTTCGCGTCGGCGCGCCGACGTTTCACGCTGTTCGGCGTTTGGTGGGTCGCAGGTCTCGTCGCGATCCCTGCGTCGGGCAGGCATCGCACCGTGAACGGTCAAGCTTTCTCTCCGTTCCCGCCGAACCGCGCGTCTCGCGCGAAATCGTTCGCGCCCCGAGGCGGCGGGACTGCCCGATCGGTACGACCGTCGGTCAAGCCGAGAGCGGCAGCGGCGTCTCCGTGGGAAGCGGCAGGCCGCGCATGCGCCGGTCCATGGCGGTGGGCGGCGGGATCGGCACGACGATCGAGCAGACGACCCCGCCCTGCGCGAAGGTGAGTTGCACATCGCCCGCCAGTTCGCGCGCGAGGCTGCGTTCGATCAGGCGCGAGCCGAAGCCGGTGCGGGTCGGCGGCGCGACGGGCGGACCGCCGCTCTCCGCCCAGCGCAGGTTCAGGCGGGTCTCGGGATGGCGGTCGACGGTCCAGGTGATCGACACCGTGCCCTGCTCGTTGGAGAGCGCCCCGTATTTGACGGCGTTGGTCCCGAGTTCGTGCAGGGCCATGGCGATGGAGAGGGCCAGCCGCGGCGGCAGGCGCAGGGTGGGGCCGTCGACGACGAAGCGGGCCCTCTGTCCGTCGCCGGCATGCAGCGGCGCGATCGCGTCCGCCACGACGGCGCGCAGTTCGGCCCCGTCCCAGTTCTCGCGGGTCAGGACGTCGTGGACCCGCGCCAACGCCAAGAGGCGCGCCTCGAAAGCCTCTCGGGCGGCCGAGGCCTCCGGGCCGTCGAGGCGGCGCAGGGACTGCGTGGCGATCGACTGCACCGTCGCCAGGGTGTTCTTCACCCGGTGGTTCAATTCGTGGATCAGGAGGAGGAGGTGCTCCTCGGCCCTCTTGGCGTCGGTGATGTCGACGTTGCAGCCGGTGTAGCCGAGGAAGGCGCCGGTATCGTCGAGGCGCGGCACGCCCTCGCAGCGCAGCCAGCGCACGATGCCGTCGCGGTCGAGCACCCGGACTTCGGCCCGGAACGGTTGCCGGCTCGCGAAGGCCTCCGAGAACAGTGCCGCGAAGCCGGGCTGGTCGTCGGGATGGACGATCCGGTTCCAGCCCTCCTCGCTCAGGGCGGAGGCGGGCTGCCCGAACAGGTGGTCGAAATGCATGTTGGCGAAATTGATCTCGGCCCGCTCGTCGGTCATCCAGATCAGGGCCGGGGCCGAATCCGCCATGTGACGGAAGCGGGCTTCGCTCTCCTTCAGTGCGCTGAGGCCCCGCTGGGTCTCGGCGAGGGCGCGGTCGCGTTCGTCTTCGCGGGTGCGCAGGCGCAGCGAGGCATCCGCCAGCACGTCGCCGAGGCGGCGGATCTCCTGGATCGGGGACGTGATGCGCGGGATCGCCTCGCCGCGGGCCAGCGCCGGCCCGGTGGCGGCGAGCCGCCTCAACGGGCGCGCCACCCGCGACCACAGGTGGACGGCCAGGATCGAGGAGGTCGCCAGCACGAGGAGGCCGAACCCCCCGAAGGCCCAGATCCAGTTGCGCAGGCGCGCCTCCACCAGGGCCTGGGGGATCACGGTGCTGACATTCCAGCCGGTGAGGCGCGAGCGCGCCTCGACGACGGTGACGGGCTTCATGCGCCGATCCTTGCCCTCCCACACCCCGGGGGTCTCGGTCTGGTTCTGGCGCAGCGTGGACAGGCGGGCGCGCCCGACGATGGATTCCGGATCCGGAATGCGCGCGAGGACGATGCCTTCGCGGTCCGAGATGCCGGTCATCCAGCCCTCGACGGCTTCGCGGGCGATGATGGATTGAAGACGCCCGGCGGGCACGGCGAAACTGAGAATGAACCCGATCTCGCCCTCGTTGTGCACGGGCACCGCCACGGCATAGGTCGCCTCGCCGGGCATCGGCCCCGGGATCACGCCCGAGACAACGGCGCGTTGGCTGCCGGCGGCGACCTCCCGGTCGAACGGCAGGGCGCTCGACGGCATCGGCGCGCCGCGGCGCACGGCGGTGTTGACGACCTGCTGCCCATCGGGCCGGCGCAGTAGGATCTCGAGGCCGACGGCGTCGCGCACGAGCCGCGCCTGCGCGTCGAAGCTGTCGAAGTTGCCGTCTCGCAGGCGCTGCGAGGTCGCCAACGTCTGCAGGACCGAGACGAGGCCGGCGGTGTCGCGGTCGACCGAGAGGGCGATGCTGCGCACGTTCTCCCGAGCATCCTGCTCGAAACGCGCCCGTTCGGTGGCGGCGTATCGCACCAGCAGGATCGCGGTGAACAGCAGGCCCGGCCCGATCAGGGCGATCACCAGCAGGATGAGGTAGACCTGCGTCGAGAATCCCCGCCGGCGGACCCGCTCGGCGGTTTCGCCCAACGCCGCCCGCGTCCAGCGCCGCCGGGGCGGCACGAAGGGCGGGGTGGCCGAGGGATCGGCACCCGAGGTCATGGTCGGTCTCCCGGCGCTTCCCCTTGAGTTCCGGGAGCCCGAGCGGCCCTGTCGACATGGCCGAGGTCTCGCCCCGGTGCGAGGCGGTCGCGCACCCTCTGCTTGAGCGTCTTGACGTCGGGAAAGCCGCCGTCTGTCGTCCGGTCCCAGATCGGCTCGCCGGCGCAGGTGATGACGAAGGCGCCGCCCGATGCCGGGACCAGGGCGACCTCGCCGATTTCGTCGCGAAAGGTCGACAGGAGTTCCTGCGCCATCCAGGCCGCCCGCAACAGCCATTGGCACTGCGTACAGTAGACGATGGCGACCCGCGGCTTCTCGGCCTTCGGAGATGGAGGCGTCTCATCCATGGCCGGCACAGCGCACCGAACGGCCTGCGATTGTCAACCGGTCGAGGTTTCCGGGATCGAACGGTTGCGGCGGGCCGCCGCAGCCCCATCTGTGATGACGGCGGCGCCGCAGCGCCTCGTAGGAGTGTCATCCATGCGTCCAGGCGCGCTCGGTCTTTCCCGCCCGTTCCGTTCGACGAGCGGGCGTTCGCCGCTGGCGCGGGTCTGCGCCGCTCTGGCCCTATTCACGCTGGCGACGGGCCTCTCGGGCTGCGGAGCGATCAACCGGGTTCCGACCCTGGAGGAGAGCGCGAAATCCTCCTGGAGCGAGGTCCAGAACCAGTACCAGCGCCGTGCCGACCTGATCCCGAACCTCGTCGAGACCGTGAAGGGCTACGCGCAGCAGGAAAAGGACGTCCTCGTCGGCGTCACCGAGGCGCGGGCCAAGGCCTCGAGCGTCAAGGTGGATGCCTCCACGATCAGCGACCCCGCCAAGTTCAAGGAATTCCAGGATGCGCAGAACCAGCTTTCGGGCGCCCTGGGCCGCCTGCTCGTGACCGTGGAGCGCTATCCCGACATCAAGTCGAACCAGAACTTCCTCGCGCTGCAGTCGCAGCTGGAGGGCACCGAGAACCGCATCGCGGTCGCGCGACGCGACTACATCGGCGCGGTCCAGGCCTACAACACCGAGATCCGCACCATTCCCGGACGCTGGATCGCTTCCTGGTTCTACCCGGAGTCCAAGCCCATGGAGACTTTCGCGGCGACCCCGAACGCCGACAAGCCGCCGTCCGTGAAGTTCTAGCGCGCCGATGCGCGGCTTCACGCGGCAGGGGATCCGGGTCGGGCTCGCGCCGGTCCTGGCGCTGATCGGCGTCCTGTTCGTCGGCTCCCTCGGTTCCGCGCAGGCCCCCGGTTCCGCGCAGGCCCCCGGGCCCAATTTCCCCGCCCTCTCCGGCCGGGTCGTGGACGCCGCCGGCATCCTCGCACCGGAGGCCAAGGCCGGCATCGAGGCCAAGCTCAAGGCCTACGAGGACAAGACCTCCGATCAGGTCGTGGTCGCCACGGTGGCCGGCCTCGACGGGCTCACCGTGGAGGATTACGCCAACCGCTTGTTCCGACACTGGAAGATCGGACAGGCCAAGACCGACAACGGCGCCCTCCTCATCGTGGCGCCCAACGACCGCAAGGTCCGCATCGAGGTCGGCTACGGCCTCGAGGGGGCGCTGACGGACGCGCTCTCCAAGGTCATCATCGCCACCGCGATCACACCCAAGTTCAAGCAGGGCGATTTTGCCGGCGGCATCGAGGCGGGCGTCGACGCCATGCTCTCGATCCTGAGCGGCGACGCCGAGCAGTGGCAGCGCCGCGCTCCGCAGGTCCGCGATGACACGGTGGGTGCCGGCGATGTCGTGTTCTGGATCGTTCTGATCCTCGGGATCGTCTTCGTGGTCTGGCGCATGAACAACCGCCCCGGCGGACCGCGAGGGCGCGGCCCCGGCGGGATCATGATCTTCCCGACGCCGTCCTCGGGCGGCTGGAGCGGCGGCTTCTCCGGAGGCGGCGGATTCTCGGGTGGGGGATTCTCGGGCGGCGGCGGGTCGTCCGGCGGTGGAGGGGCTTCGGGTGACTGGTAGCCGGCATACCCCCCTTCGAGCCCCCCTCTCGGAGACCGACCGGCGTTGCATCGCCGAGGCGATCGCACGGGCCGAGGCCGCCACCAGCGGCGAGATCGTCGTGATGGTCTGCACCCGCGCCGGCCTCTATCGCTCGTTGGCTCCGACGCTCGCCCTGCTCGGTGCCCTCTGCGTGCCGTGGCCGCTGATCGCCTTCACCGCCCTCAGTGCGTCCTCGATCGCCCTGGTCCAGGTCGGCGTCGCCCTGGCGATCCTGCTCGCCACCCTCGACGAACGGGTACGCCTGTGGATCATGCCGCGCGCCATCCGTCGGGGACGGGTACGCGACGCGGCGATGCGGGAGTTCCGGACCCGTGGGCTGGCTGCGACACGGGCCCGGACCGGCGTCCTCCTCTACGTCTCCCTGGCCGAGCGGCATGCCGAGATCGTCGCCGATACCGGCATCGCCGTACCGCCGGGAACGTGGGACGTCGTGGTGGCGGAGCTGTCCTCGGCCGCCGGCCGCGGCGACCTCGGAGCGGGCCTCACGGCCGCCGTGGAACGGGTCGGCGTCATTCTCGCCACCGATCTGCCGGCGGCGCTAGGCGACGTCGACGAACTGCCGAACCGGGTGATCGTCTCGGACTGACAACGGCGGACCGGCTGTCGCGACCTGTGTCCGGGACGTCTGGCCTTCCCTACGAATGTGGGCGACAACGCCGTTTCACGGCCCGCCGGCGAGACGGGTCGCCGGAGCGGGACGTCGATGGGTGCGATCGGGAAACACGGGCCGTGGGCCCTCGTCGGCGCGCTGGGCGCGGCCGCGCTGGCCGTGGTGGCGACCACCCGCGGCGAGACGATCAACGCCCTGTGGATCGTGGTGGCGGCGGTCTGCGTCTACCTGATCGCCTACCGCTACTACTCGCTCTACATCGCCGAGCACGTGATGCGGCTCGACCCCCGGCGCCAGACGCCGGCCTATCGCCTCAACGACGGGCTCGATTACGTCCCGACCAACCGCAACGTCCTGTTCGGTCACCATTTCGCGGCCATTGCCGGAGCGGGTCCCCTGGTCGGTCCGGTGCTCGCCGCGCAGATGGGCTACCTGCCCGGCCTCCTCTGGATCCTGGCCGGCGTCGTGTTTGCCGGCGCGGTGCAGGACGCGATGATCCTGTTCGTCTCGATGCGCCGCGACGGGCGCTCGCTCGGAGAGTTGATCCGGGCCGAGCTCGGTCTGGTTCCGGGGATCATCGCCCTGTTCGGCACCTTCCTGATCATGGTGATCCTGCTCGCCGTGCTGGCCCTCATCGTCGTCAAGGCGCTGGCCGGCAGCCCCTGGGGCACCTTCACCGTCATGGCGACGATCCCGATCGCGCTCCTGATGGGCGTCTATTCGCGCTTCATCCGGCCGGGCAAGGTCGGCGAGGTCTCGATCATCGGCTTCGTGCTGCTCATGCTCGCCATCGTCTACGGCGGCAGCGTCGCCGAGCATCCGACCTGGGGCCCGGCCTTCACGTTCACCGGCCCGCAGCTGTGCTGGATGTTGATCGGCTACGGCTTCTTCGCCTCGATCCTCCCCGTGTGGCTGCTGCTGGCGCCGCGCGACTACCTCTCCACCTTCCTCAAGATCGGCACCATCGTCGGTCTCGCCCTCGGCATCGCCTGGGTGGCGCCCCAGCTCCAGATGCCGGCGGTGACGAAGTTCGTGGACGGCACCGGCCCGGTCTGGTCCGGCCAGCTGTTCCCGTTCCTGTTCATCACCATCGCCTGCGGCGCGGTCTCCGGCTTCCACGCCCTGATCTCGTCGGGCACCACCCCGAAGCTCATCGAGAACGAGCGCGACGTGCGCTTCATCGGCTACGGCGGCATGCTCATGGAGAGCTTCGTCGCGGTGATGGCCCTGGTCTCGGCCTCGGTGATCGACCCGGGCGTGTACTTCACGATGAACGCTCCCACCGCCCTGGTCGGCACCACCTCCGAGAGCGCGGCCGCCGCGGTGACCGCCCTCGGCTTCCCGATCACGCCAGAGACGATCACCCAGACCGCCAAGGACGTCGGCGAGACCTCCATCGTCTCGCGGGCCGGCGGCGCCCCGACTCTCGCGGTGGGCATGGCCCACATCATCTCCTCGGCCATCGGCGGCAAGGCGATGATGGCCTTCTGGTACCATTTCGCGATCCTGTTCGAGGCCCTGTTCATCCTCACCGCGGTGGACGCCGGCACCCGGGCCGGGCGCTTCATGCTGCAGGATCTCCTCGGCCTCGCCTCGCCGCGCTTCAAGGACACCACCGCCTGGGTCCCGAGCATCCTGGCCACCGCGCTCTGCGTCGCGGCCTGGGGCTACTTCCTCTACCAGGGCGTCACCGATCCGCTCGGCGGCATCAACACCCTGTGGCCGCTGTTCGGCATTTCGAACCAGATGCTGGCCGCCGTGGCGCTCACCCTCGCCACCGTGGTGATCTTCAAGATGAAGCGTCACCGCTACGCGATCATCACCATCGTGCCTACGGCCTGGCTGTGCCTCTGCACCCTGACCGCAGGCTGGCAGAAGATCTTCTCGGCCGATCCGCGCATCGGCTTCCTGGCCCATGCCGACCGCTTCAGCGCCGCCCTCCAGGAGGGCAAGCTGCTGGCGCCGGCCAAGACCGTCGACCAGATGAACCAGATCATCTTCAACGACCGGATCGACGCGGTGCTGGCGGTGATGTTCGTCGGCCTCGTCATCGCCATCGTGAGCTTCGGCATCATGGCCTGCGTCAAGGCCTACCGCGCCGACCGCTGGACCGCCCTCGAGACCGGGCCCGCCCCGGCAGCGGCGGAGTGAGGCCATGGCACTGTCCTCGTCCGAATTGCGGGAGCGGCTCAAGACGTTCTCGAAATGCGTCTGCGACGGCGCCCGCCTGATGGTCGGCCAGGGCGACTACGAATCCTATGCCGCCCACATCAGGCGCACCCACCCCGACATGGCGCCGATGACGCAGAAGGAGTTCTTCCGCAACCGGGAGAACGCCCGCTTCGGGGTCGGCAACACGAACGGCTTCCGCTGCTGCTGACGAGGCGACGGCCTTCAGAACTCCATTCCGAACTTGATGCGCAGGTTGTGCCGTTCGAACTGGTTCAGGCCCGATGCGCGTCCCTTCAGGCCGGGGTCGGTGTCGCGGCCCCACACCTGCGCCGCGTAGGCCAGCGTCACCCAGACCTTCTCGGTGAAGCGATGGTGGAGGGCCGGGCCGACGGTGACGGCCTCGCTCTCCAGGCGGTTGAGGAAGGCACCCTCGTAGCCGCGCAGGTACCGGACCTCCGGTCCGAGGAACGTGTCGGGGGCGACCTCCCCGACCAGGGCATTGGACCACAGGAAGGTCGACGAACGGTACCCGTCCTTCGTGCCGCGCTCCCGTCCCACCGCCGGCTCGAAACTGACATTGGTCCCGTACCAGAGTTTCTTGGGCACGATCTGCACGTCGAGGGCGAGCAGGGTCTCGATATCGAAGATGTCCGCGCCCCGGCCCTCGATCGGCAGGACCCGGGCGAAGCGCGGCCTCACTTCGAGGGCGACCCCAACGGGCTGGTCGGCCGAGCCTTTGAGGAGCTGATACTTCACGTCGATCCCGACGCCGTCGAAGCTACCGGCGGACTTGTCGTCGAGGTCCAGGATATTGCGCACCCGCCGCACGTCGCCGAAGGCGCTGACCTCGATGCTCAGCCGATCGATGGGGTCGAACTGGTATCCAAGGCGGGTATTGAAGGCGCGGTACGTCGACGGGCCAGCATCGGAGCGCCGCTTGCCGATGCGGCCGACGGTGTCGACGACGACCTCCTGCTGGCCCTTCTCGCCCGCGTCGGCACCCTCCGTGAAGCCGAAGAGGTGCTCGGTGTCGACGTCCTTCTCACCGCCGGCGGCGTCGTCACCCTTCTGGGCCGACGATGTCCCCTGTCCCGCTTCCGGCTTCCGGTTCGGGCCGGCCAGGGCGAGAGAAACGTCGAGCGACGACAAGGCAATCCCTATCGCGAGGACAAGACGTGAGAAATACGATCGCATCGCGGCACTGGGGTTGAACGCGGACTGCACAGCACATCGTGCTCACGCCTGCGCCACCGATATACCGAAGTGCGTTGAAACGACGACGGCAGCCAGAGCACACCACGCCGTATTATCGATCTCGGATCATTTTTTATTTTGTATCCATAGGTTATTCACGTGCAGGTATTTCGCTTGCGCAAGAACAACCATGACGTGATAGTCCATCCCCTGCGACCTCGCGTCAGGGCTGTATCGGCGGGGCTCCCATGCGAACACCGACCCTCGTGCGATCCCTGAGGATACCATGGGCCTCGTCCAGTACGCCCTGAAGTTCCGCATCACGATCTACGTCCTGGCCGTGCTGATGATGCTCGGCGGGGCCGCGGCGGTCGTGGTCGCGCCCAAGGACGTTCTACCCACCGTCGACATTCCGGTGGTGGTGGTGGTGTGGACCTACAACGGCCTCTCCACATCGGAGATGGAACGGCGGATCACCACCTACGCCGAGTTTTCGCTCTCCAACAACGTCAACAACATCGCCCGGATGGAATCGACCACCCTTCAGGGTACGGCGATCCAGAAGGTGTACTTCGATCAGGCGGTGAGCATCGATCTGGCCATCGCGCAGGTCGTCTCGGCGATGAACTCCATCCGCTCGACGATGCCGCCCGGGGTGCAGCCACCCATCGTCCTGCGGTTCTCGGCCTCCACCGTGCCGGTGATCCAGCTGTCGCTGACCTCGGACAAGGACAGTCTGAACAAGGTCAACGACTACGCGCAGTTCCGCATCCGCCAGCGCCTGACCCAGGTGCCGGGCTCGACCCTGCCCTCGCCCTTCGGCGGCGCCCCGCGCCAGGTGATGGTCGACCTCGACCTTCAGGCGCTCCAGGCGCTCGGTCTCACCGCGGTCGACGTCACCAACGCGATCACCGCGCAGAACCTCACGATTCCCTCCGGCCTCGCCAAGATCGGCGAGCAGCAGTACCCGATCCAGCTCAACGCCTCGCCCGATACCATCGACGCCCTCAACCTCATCCCGATCAAGGTGGTGTCGGGCCAGCCGGTGCTGGTGCGCGATGTCGCCTTCGTGCGCGACGGCGGGCCGCCGCAGGTCAACGTCGTGCGGGCCGACGGCGCCCAATCGGTGCTGATGCGGGTCTTCAAGAACGGCACCGCCTCGACGCTGGATGTCGTCAACAACGTCAAGAAGGCCCTGCCCGACATCCGCGCGGCCGCCCCCGAGGGCATGTCCCTGCGCGAATTGTTCGACCAGTCGGTCTTCGTCTCGGCGGCGATCGAGGGCGTGATCCACGAGGCGGTGATCGCGGCCAGCCTCACCGGCCTGACGATCCTCCTGTTCCTCGGCTCCTGGCGCTCGACCCTGGTCGTCCTGGTCTCGATCCCGCTCTCGATCCTGACCTCCCTCGCCATCCTGGCGTCGCTGGGCGAGACCATCAACGTCATGACCCTGGGCGGGCTCGCGCTCGCCGTCGGCATCCTCGTCGACGACGCCACGGTGGCCATCGAGAACACCCACCGGATGTTCGAGGAGGGCGAACCCTTCCGCAAGTCGGTGGTGGAGGGCGCGGCCGGCATCGCCAAGCCCGCGCTGATCTCGACGCTGTCGATCTGCGTCGCCTTCGTCTCGGTCTTCGCGCTCGCCGATACGCCCAAGTACCTGTTCACGCCCCAGGCGCTGGCAGTCGTCTTCGCGATGCTGACCTCCTACGTGCTGTCGCGGACCCTCGTGCCGGTGCTCATCGACGTGCTGGTGGCGCGCGAATTCGCCGAGCGCTACGGGCAGGCGGGCGACCTGCCGCGCCAGGGCCGAATCGCCAGGGCGCTCGGCGTCGTGTTCGGCCCGCTCCTGCGCCTGGCCGGTCGCTTCCGCCAAGGGTTCGAGGCCTGGTTCGCCCGCTTCCATCGCGGCTACATCGGGCTGCTGCACGTCGTGCTCGCCCGGCGGATCGCGACGCTGGCGGTGGTCGCGGCCCTGTTCGCCGGCACCGCCGGCCTCTTCACGGTGGTGGGCCAGGACTACTTCCCGCAGGTCGAATCGAGCCAGATGACGCTGCACCTGCGCACCCGCCCGGGCATGCGCATCGAGGCGGCCGAACAGGTCTTCGCGGCGGTCGAGGCGACGGTGCGCGAGGTCGTCCCCGAAGGCGAGGTCGACCAGATCCTGATCAACCTCGGCCTGCCGGCCAACAACTACAACTTCGCTTTCTCGGACGGCTCCTTCGTCGCCTACAACGACGGCCAGATGCTGATCAACCTCAAGAAGGGCCACGGCCCGGTGGCGGAGTACACCAAGCGCCTGCGCGAGGTCCTGCGGGAGCGTTTCCCCGACGTGGTGGCCTACTTCCAGCCCTCCGACATCATCACGCAGATCCTCAACTTCGGGACCATCGCGCAGATCGACATCCAGGTCTCCGGCCGCAACACCGAGAAGGATCTCGCGGCGGCCCAGGCCATCGTCCGGCGCCTCAAGGAGACCCGCGGCGCGGTGGACGTGCGCCTGCACCAAATCGTCGGCACGCCGCAGTTCTTCGTGGATGTCGACCGGCAGCTCGCCGCCGAGATCGGCCTCACCCAGCAGCAGGTCGGCCAGGCCCTCAACGTCTCCCTGTCGGGCTCCTTCCAGGTGACGCCGAACTTCTGGACCGACCCCAAGACCGGCATCCCCTATCAGCTCTGGGTCCAGACCCCCGAGTACCGCAACGATTCCCTCACCGCCCTGCAGAACACGCCCCTCCAGGTCGCCGCCAACGGCGACGCGCCTGGCGTGCTCACCCTCCTGTCCAGCGTCTCGACGATGCGCCGCGAGGGCTCGCAAACGGTCATCAACCACGTCAACACGCAGCCGACCTTCAACATCTACGCCGCCGTCCAGGATTCGGACCTCGGCTCGGTGGCGCGCGAGATCCGCCAGATCGTGGAGGAGGAGCAGAAGACCCTGCCGGCGCCCGACAAGATTACCGTGCGCGGCCAGATCGAGAACATGCAATCGGCCTTCTTCCGTATGGGAATCGGGCTCTCGATCGCGCTGGTGGCGGTCTATCTCCTGATGGCGGTCAACTTCCAGAGCTGGGGCGATCCCTTCGTGGTGCTGGCCGCCCTGCCGCTGGCCTTCTGCGGTATCGTCGCAAGCCTGTTCATCACAGGCACCACCTTCTCGATTCCGTCACTGTTCGGGGCGATCATGTCGGTGGGCATCGCGTCCGCGAACTCGATCCTGCTCGTCACCTTCGCCAAGGAACACCGCGAGGCCACCGGATGCAGTGCCCTGGAGGCGGCGATCCTGGCCGGGGAGACCCGGCTGAGGCCGGTGCTGATGACGGCCGGCGCGATGTTCCTCGGGCTCATCCCGATGGCGCTCGGCCACGGCGAGGGCGCGGAACAGAACGCCGCCGTGGCACGCGCCGTGATGGGCGGCATCGCGCTGGGGACGCCCGCGACGCTGCTGTTCGTGCCGTTCCTCTACACGGTGCTGCGTCGGGCCGAAGTGCGGCCGCTGGAGGATTACGCATGAGGCCGGGGACGATGGGGGCGGGACGCTCGTGACGGGGCATAGCCACAAGCGCGACCCCGGCGACATCCCGCCGCCGCCGCGCAAGACGCCCTTCGTCCTCGTGGCGCTGGCGGCCATCGGCCTGCTCGGCTGGGGCGGATACGGCCAGTGGCAGCAGCGCGCCGCGGCCGCCGAGACGCAGCGCAAGATCAATTCCTTCGTGCCCAAGCTGCGCACAGCCTCCGTCCAGCGGACCGACAAGCCGATCGAGCTGACGCTGCCGGGGCAGACCGACGCCTTCGCCAGGGCGGCCCTCTTTGCCCGTGCCACCGGCTACATCGCCGAGCGCAGGGTCGACATCGGCTCCCGCGTCAAGGAGGGCGACGTCCTCCTGCGCATCGCAGCCCCCGACCTCGACCAGCAGCTGGCCCAGGCGGAGGCGCAGGTGGGCCAGCAGGAAGCGCAACTCCTCCAGGCCAAGGCCCTGGTCGATCAGGCCAAGGCGAACGTGAACCTCGCCAACGCCACCAACGACCGCACCTCGACGCTCGCAGGCCAGGGCTGGGCCTCGAAGCAGAACGCCGACAACTCCCAGGCCACGGTCCTGAGCCAGGGCGCGACCCTCGCCTCGGCCCAGGCCGGGGTGAAGGTGGCCGAGGCCAACATCAAGGCGCAGCTCGCCACCGTGAACCGGCTCAAGGCGCTCGCCGGCTTCAAGGACGTCACCGCGCCCTTCGACGGCGTCGTCACCACCCGCAGCGTCGACGTCGGCGACCTCGTCCATGCGGACGGCACCGGCACGGCCCTCCTGACCATGGACCGCGACGACATCCTGCGCATTTCGGTCAACGTGCCGCAAGCCGTGGCCATCGGCGTCCAGCCCGGGGTCGCCGCCGCCATCAAGGTGCCGCAGATGCCCGACCGGACCTTCTCGGGGGTGGTGGAGCGCAGCTCGGTCGCCCTGCTCACGGCTTCGCGCACCCTGACGACGCAGGTCGACGTGGCCAACCGCGACGGCGCCCTGCGCGCCGGGCTCTACGTCTACGTGACGCTCAAGATTCCCCGCACCGCGCCGGCGGTGACGATCCCGGCCGAGGCCCTGGTCTTCAACCAACGCGGGCCGCAGGTCGCGATCTCCCGCGACGACGGCACGGTGCAATGGCGCAGCATCAGGATCGGCCGCGATCGCGGGACCGTCATCGAACTGAGCGAGGGATTGGACGGGTCCGAGCAGATCGTCCTGAGCCCGCCGGTGGACCTGCGCGACGGCCAGACGATGGAGCGCGCCGCGCCCCCTCCCCCGGCGCAGGCGCCGCCCAAGCAGGCGTCGGCGCGGTAGGGGCGCCCGGGCCGAGGTTGCGGCGGGGCCCGATCCGGCCCAGAGGGTGCGCCCCCGCCGGTCGGACCCCATCTCTCTGCCATGCTCGACACAACGCCGACCCCCAGCCTCGACCGCGACCGCTTCGCGGCCATCGCGGCAGCGATCACCTGCGTCGCGGTGGTGGGCATCGGCCTGAGCCTGTCGATCCCGCTCCTGTCGCTCGAAATGTCGCGGATGGGCGCCTCGAGCACCATGATCGGCATCAACACCGCCGTGGCGGGTCTCGCCAGCATCGTGACGGTGCCGTTCGTGCCGGGCCTGGCCGCGCGGGTCGGCGTCGTGCGCCTGCTCCTCCTGGCCATCGCGCTCGGCGCGGTGACCCTGGTGGGGTTCAAGGTGCTGCCGGAACTCGGCTGGTGGTTCGTCCTGCGTTTCGTCTTCTCGATGAGCCTCGGAGTGCTGTTCGTCCTCTCCGAATTCTGGATCAACGAGGCGGCACCGCCGGCCCGCCGCGGGCTCGTCATGGGCATCTACGCCACCGTGCTGGCGCTGGGCTTCGCCATCGGGCCGACGCTGCTCGCCCTCCTCGGCACCGAGGGCTACGCGCCCTACCTCGCGGGTGCGGGCCTGTTCGTGCTCGGCATGGCGCCGCTCGTGCTCGCACGTGGCCTGTCACCGCATATGGACCGGGGCCGGGGCCTGCCGTTCCTCGCGTACCTTCGGTTGGCCCCGGCCGCGACCTTCGCGGCGTTGGTCTACGGCGCGGTGGAGACCGGGGGCTTCGCGATCCTTCCCCTCTACGGCCTTCGCATCGGATACGAGCCGGCCATGGCGGCGGGCCTCGTGAGCCTCATGGCGGTGGGCAACGTGATGTTCCAGATCCCGTTCGGCTGGCTGTCCGACCGGTTCGACCGTCGCTACGTGCTCCTCGCCTCGGCGATCGGCGGCGCCGTCGGTGCGGCGCTGATCCCGCTGGCATCGACCTCGTTCCCGGCCCTGGCCATCCTCCTCGTCGTCTGGGGGGGACTCGCCGGGACGCTCTACACGGTCGGTCTCGCCCACCTCGGCGCCAGCGTCAGGGGACGGGAGTTGGCGGGCGCCAACGCCGCCTTCGTCGTGCTCTACAACGTCGGCCTGATGCTGGGGCCGCCGCTCATCGGCGGCGGCATGGACCTGATGCCGCCCCAGGGCTTCGCCCATGCCCTGTGCGGGCTGTTTCTCGCCTATGCGCTCCTGGTGACGTGGCGCCTCCGGCCCGGCGCCCCATCTTGACGCGCGGCGCCTGATCGGGCATTTCCCGCCTCGTATTCCGCCGGGCCCTCCCGGCCATTTTGCGTTTCGCTCATGCGGAATGCCGCAATCTCCAGGAGCGTCACGTCATGGCCAAGGCCGTCACCATCAAGATCCGCCTCGTCTCCACTGCGGACACGGGCTATTTCTACGTCACCAAGAAGAACTCGCGGACGCAGACCGACAAGCTGTCCATGAAGAAGTACGACCCGGTCGCGCGCAAGCACGTCGAGTTCAAGGAATCCAAGATCAAGTAGACGGATCGAGCGTCACCGCCCGGCCGAGCAGCAAAGCCGCCCGTGACCGGGCGGCTTTTTTCGTTTCCGCTTCCACCGGCGGCGAGCCAGGTCACCGACGGACGGGTGCTTTCGGCAACGGCGATTGGCGCGTACAAGGCGAATTCACGGTCGCATCGCGCCGATGCATCGCCCCGGAATCGTTCAGCCCCATGTCGCAGCCGGTGACCATCTATACGACGTCGTGGTGTCCCTATTGCGCGGCCGCCAAGGTGCTGCTGCGCGACAAGAGTGTCGCCTTCACCGAGATCGACGTGGAGAAGACGGCGGGCGCCCGCGCGGCGATGATGCAACGAGCCGGCGGGCGCACCAGCGTGCCACAGATCTTCGTCGGCGACACCCACGTCGGCGGCTGCGACGATCTCCACGCCCTCGAACGGGCCGGCAAGCTCGACCCCCTCCTGTCCGCGGCATGAGCGCTCCGATGTCCGAGACCCGCTTCACCGCCGCTTGCGTCCAGATGCGCTCCGGGCGCGATCCCGCCGCCAATCGCGACGCGGTGGTGGCCGGCCTGCGCGAAGCCGCGGCCGCCGGCGCCGATTTCGTCCAGACGCCGGAGATGACCTCCCTGGTGGAGCGCGGGCGCGAGAACCTCTTCGCCAAGGTGCGCCCGCAGGACGAGGACGAGACCCTGGCCGCCTGCCGCGAGGCCGCCCGCACCCTGGGCATCGTGGTGCAGATCGGGTCGCTGGCGATCCTCAACGGCGACAAGGTCGCCAACCGCGCCTTCCTGATCGACGCGCAGGGGGACATCACCGCCGCCTACGACAAGCTCCATCTCTACGACGTCGACCTGCCCAACGGCGAACGCTGGCGCGAATCGGCGATCTATACCGGCGGCGCCTGCGCGGTGGTGGCCGAGACGCCGTGGGCACCCATCGGCCTCGCCATCTGTTACGATCTGCGGTTTCCCGCCCTCTATCGGGCCCTGGCGGAAGCCGGTGCGACGATCCTCACGGCCCCCGCCTGCTTCACCCGCCAGACCGGGCAGGCTCATTGGCACGTGCTGCACCGGGCCCGCGCGATCGAGACGGGGTCGTTCATGATCTCGGCCGCGCAGGGCGGCCGCCACGAGGACGGACGCGAGACCTACGGGCATTCGCTGATCGTCGACCCGTGGGGCAAGGTGCTGGCCGATGCCGGCAACGACGCCCCCGGCGTCATCCTGGCGGAGATCGACCTTTCCCGCGTGACCGACGCGCGGGCCCGCATCCCGACCCTCGAACACGCCAGGCCCTTCACGGTGGAGAGGGTCGGGCGCCCTGCCTGACCCCGAGGGCAGGCCCCGCTCATGATCCGCTACACCCTCGCCTGCGAGGCCGGGCACGGCTTCGAGAGCTGGTTCCCGTCGAGCGAGGCCTACGACGAGCAGGTGGCGCGCGGCCTCGTGACCTGCCCGCTGTGCGGGTCGGCGGAGGTCGGCAAGGGCATGATGGCGCCGGCGATCGCCCGCGGTGGCCGCGCGACGCCACCGTCCGAAGTTCCGGCGGCTGCGGTCCCGATGCAACCCCAGGCCGGGCCGGTCGCCCTGAGCGCGGAACCGGACCGGCGCTTGCGCGCGATGATGCGCGCCATCCGCGAGCACGTGGTGAAGACCGCCGACGATGTCGGCGACCGCTTTCCGGAGGAAGCCCGCCGCATCCATTACGGCGAGGTCGACAGTCGGCCGATCTACGGCGAGGCGAGCCCGCAGCAGGCCCGCGACCTCATCGAGGAAGGGATCGCCGTGGCGCCCCTGCCGATCGCGCCCGACGACCGCAACTGATGAGAGCATCGGACCGGAAAGTGGACCCGCTTTTCGGAAAAATCCGATGCAAAGACAACGAGCTAGAGCGCCGGACCGGACATCTCGGCCGGTCCGGCGCTCTAGCGCCGCAGGGCCGCCGTGCCCGCGACCGAGGCGAGGACGAACGAGACGAGACCGTTCCAGCCCGCCAGCGAAATCCCGAAGAGCCGCCAGGCGGCGGTGGCGCAATCCACCACGCGGGTCTTTTCGAGGGCGTTCAGGAAATCGCCGATGGCCGCGGGCGCGGCTCCCGTTCCCCCGCCGCAATCGGAGGGACCCGTCCAGAACGCCCACTCCGCGCCGGCATGGTAGACGCTGAGACCGGCCCCGTAGAGCAGGCCGGCGGCGGCGAGGCCGAGCAGGAGGCGCGTCGCGCGCTCGGGTGCCGCGAGGCCGAGGAGGCCGAGGGGGATCGCCGCGTAATGGGGCAGGCGCTCGGTGAGGCAGAGCTTGCACGGGGCGTAGCCGAGGACGAACTCGAAGTAGAACGCTCCGGCGAGCGTCAGACCCGAGCCCAGCACCAGGACGAGGGCGGCCTGGCGCAGCCTGAGAAGAGCACGGTCATCCATCACAGCAGAACCTTGAACAAGACGAACCCGAGGACGATCGCCGCCACGGCCAGGGCGGCGACGAGGTTGAGATGCCGATCGAGCACCTCGCGGATCTGGACGCCGTAGCGTCCGAGCAGGCCGGCGAGCACGAAGAACCGCGCGCCGCGGGTGATCAGCGACAGCACCATGAACCAGAACAGATCGTAATGGGCAAAGCCCGACGTGATGGTCACGAGCTTGAACGGAATCGGGGTAAGGCCCTTCAGCAGGATCACCCAATGGCCGTAATGCGCGTAGGAGGCCTGGAAGGTCGCCGCCTTGTCCGACAGCCCGTAGACTCTGAACAGCCACTGTCCGATCGAATCGAACAGCAGGGCGCCGATGGCGTAGCCGAGCAGGCCGCCGGCCACCGAGGCCAGGGTGGTGACGAGGGCATAGAACCAGATGCGGTCCGGGCGGCTCACCGCCATCGGCACCAGCATCACGTCGGGCGGGACCGGGAAGAACGAGCTCTCCGCGAACGACACCGCACCCAGCGCCCAGGGAGCGGCGGGTTTTCCCGCCAGGGCGAGGATCCACTCGTACAGGCGACGGATCATGGGTGCTCGTTCGGTGGGACGGTCGCCGGATGCGCCGCCCTTTGACCACATCGGGGCGATGGTGGCGAGCGGCAGGCGGGCCCGGTCAGGCCTTGCCGGCGGCGGTCATGCGCGGCACCGGCCGTAGCAGGCTCTTGACCTGGGAGAACGGGCGGGGCCGGTTGATCACCTCGTCGAGGCGCGACCACAGCGTCTTGGGCGAGAACGGCTTGGCGATGATCTCGTTGACGCCGATGGCGATGGCCCGGTCGACGACGTTGCGGCGGGGCTGGGCCAGCATCAGGATGATCGGCACCGTCGGCGAGGGCGACGTCATCGGCGTGCGGGCGAGGCGGATGAACTCCTCGCCCGACAGGATCGCCAGATCCCAGTCGATGATGGTGATGTCGGGCTTGCTCTCGGCGAGGACGCCGAGGGCCTCGGCGCCGTCCGGCGCCTCCAGGACACGCTTGATGCCGACCCGCATCAGCATGTCCCGGACGATTCGGCGGATGTACAGGCTCTCGTCGACGACGAGGGCCGAGAGATCCGGAAACGACGGAGTTGCGATCATCGCGTGGCGGCTTGCATCCCGGCGCGAAGCGCGCTTGCGCAGGACGTTACGGCGAACGGCCTTTTTTCTTCCCTAATGCAACGCGGCGATTGCCATGGACCGCCCTGGCGCGCCTGCGTCCCATTCAGCCAGCGAGCCGAGCCCGCCGAGTCCTCCCGGTGTCGCCTGCGACAAAAAAGTGGGAGCCTTGCTCGGAAAGTTGCGGAACCGAATGGCGAAAGCCGAGATGCGTCTTGCGATTGCGGCAGCTTTCGGTCAGGACTAGGGCGTTATTCTTGGTTACCGCTGCCGGGGATGACGATTCTGTGCTGCGTGGGCTGTCTGGGACGGCGCGCACACGGTGTCGGAGACTAATGGACGGCGGACGGTTTTTGGCGAGCTTTCGATGGGACGTGGTCGTGATTTCAGGGGGCCGCAGAAGCGCGGCTTCGATGAGGGTGGAGCCGAGCCCCGGTGGCCGGATCAGGCTCCCCCGAGCGGTGGCTTCGGCGGTGGCTTCGGCGGCGGCGGTTTCGACCGTGGCCCGTCGCGCGCGGCGGCAGCCCCCTCCGGACCGGAGCGTGACGCGACGGTCAAGTGGTTCAACAAGGAGAAGGGCTTCGGCTTCGTCGAACTCGCCGATGGTTCGGGCGACGCCTTCCTCCACATCCGCGCCGTCGAGGCCGCGGGCCATGCCGACCTCCTCCCCGGAACGCGCCTGACGGTTCACACCGCTCAGGGCCAGAAGGGCCCGCAGGTCACCGACGTGACCAGCGTCGACACCTCCACGGCCGAGGCGGCCCCTCCGGCCCGCGAGGCTCGCCCGCCGCGGACCGGCGGTTTCGGCGGCGGTGATCGCTACGGCAGCGCCGGCGGCGGTTACGGCGGCGGTGGCGGCGATCGCTACGGCAGCCCCAGCGGCGGCGGCGGTGGCGGACGTTTCGCCAGCGGCCCGTCCACCGAGATGACCGGCACGGTCAAGTGGTACGATCCGGCGAAGGGCTTCGGCTTCGTGTCCGTCAACGACGGTGGGAAGGACGTGTTCGTCCATCGCTCCGCCCTGTCGCGGGCCGGTCTCGAGTCGCTCGCGGAAGGCCAGCAGGTCGTCCTGGGTGTCGTCGAGGGACAGAAGGGCCGCGAGGCCCAGAGCGTCCAGGTCGACGATTGATTTTGTCCTAGGGTCGGGGTTCGCCCCGATTCCGTCGGATCGATCGACGATGGATTGAACGGCGGCCGCGAGGCCGCCGTTCGTCGTTCAGGATCACCGTGAGCCAAGGCATGCGCGTCTCGACCTTCGCCGCCGTCCTCGTCGCCTCGGCGGCAAGCCTCGCCGAACCGGCGGCAAGCGCCGAGGACTTCACGGGCTTCTACGCCGGTGTGAATGCAGGCTACGCCTTCGGGAAGGACACCTCGGAGGCGACTTCCCCCGCCCCGGTCGCGACGCCCGGCGCGCCGCCTTCGAACGCCACGGCGCTTCCGCCCAGCGCCGCGAACGCGGCGCGGACGATGAAGGCGGCACCCAAGGCTGGGCCGTCCCTGCTCCGTTAGGCCGTCTCTCCCCGCCGGGACGCGACCGTCGCGGAAACGAGAAAGGCCGCCCCGAGGGGCGGCCTTTCCTTCGAGTGCGCCGGCGACCCGGAGGTCGCTGGCGAGGCGATCAGCGCGAGTAGAACTCGATCACGAGGTTGGGTTCCATCTGGACGGGGTAGGGAACCTCGCCGAGACCGGGAACGCGGGTGACGCGGGCGGTCATCTTGGAGTGATCCACCTCGATGTAGTCGGGCACGTCGCGCTCGGCGAGCTGCACCGCTACGACCACGATCTCGAGCTGCTTGGAGGAATCCTTGACCTCGATCAGGTCGCCCGGCTTCACGAGGTAGCTGGCGATATTGACCCGCTGCCCGTTGACCTTGACGTGGCCGTGGTTGACGAACTGACGGGCCGCGAACGGGGTCGGAACGAACTTGGCGCGGTAGACGACGGCGTCGAGGCGGCGCTCGAGCAGACCGATCAGGTTCTCGCCCGAATCGCCACGCAGGCGGATCGCCTCGGCGTAGTAGCGGCGGAACTGCTTCTCGGTGATGTTGGCGTAGTAGCCCTTCAGCTTCTGCTTGGCGCGCAGCTGCGTGCCGAAGTCGGACATCTTGCCCTTGCGGCGCTGGCCGTGCTGGCCGGGGCCGTACTCGCGGCGGTTGACGGGGCTCTTGGGCCGGCCCCAGATGTTCTGGCCCATGCGGCGATCGAGCTTGTGCTTCGCCTGAATGCGTTTCGACATCGCGGTTCCTCTCAGCGGGTGAGATAGAGGTGAGGAACGCGCCCTCCTCTTCCCGAGCGGCCATAGGGCGCGGGCGGGACGACAGAGCGGACAGAGCCGCTCACGGGTGCGCTAGAAAACGCGACGGGGCCCCTCGTCGGAGCCCCGCTGCAGCCGCGTCCTTAGGTCAGAAGCCGGCTCCGGTCAATCCGCCGACGCGTCGTTCACGCACAACGGCATCGCGTCGATCATCACCTCCCGCAGGCCCCGGCTGGCGAGCGAATGGCGCAGGGGCGTGGTCACGCTCCCGCCGCCGGTGAAGATCGCCCGCACCGGCATGCGCATCCGGTCGGCGTCCCGAGGTGCCGGACCTAGAAGCTGGAGGACGCGCCGGGCGATCGCCGGCGAGGGGTCGATCCAGGTCACCGGCCATGGCGCCAGTCGCTCGAACCGCGCCAGCAGCAGCGGGTAGTGGGTGCAGGCGAGGCACACGACATCGGTGCGTCGCCCGTCCGCGGCGGTCACGAAGCAGCGGGCGATTTCGGCGGCGAGCGCCGCATCGTCCACCGGCTGGCCGGCGAGTTCGGCCTCCGCGAAGTTCGCGAGGTTGGGAGCTCCGACGAGGGTGACGTCGCAGGCGCCGGCATAGGTGGCGATGAGGTCGTGGGTATAGGCCCGTGCCACGGTGCCGGGGGTCGCCAGCAACGAGATCATGCCGGAGCGCGTCGCCGCAGCGGCGGGCTTGATCGGCGGCACCACACCGACGAAGGGCGTGCCGAAGCGCGCCCGCAGGGACGGCAGCACCAGCGTCGAGGCGGTGTTGCAGGCCACCACCACGAGGTCGGGGCGATGGCGGCCGATGAGCCGGTCCATCACCGCCAGCACCCGCGCCACAAGGACGGGCTCGGGCAGCCCGCCGTAGGGAAAGGCGGCATCGTCGGCGGCGTAGAGATAGGTGGCGTCCGGACGGACCCGGCGCACCTGCTCGAACACGGTGAGACCGCCGAGCCCGGAATCGAACACGAGGATCGTCGGTTCGGGCGTCGAGGCGGTCACGACGGCGGATGTCGCTGTTCCGGCCATGAGATCGATCGGCATGGGACTCTCGCGCGACACCCGATGACGGAGGAGTGTCCGCGAATTGGGGTTAAGGACATCTCACCACGGCGAGAAAAAGGCGTCCGATCGGTCCGCGACGAACCGGATCGCGGGGTGGCGGTTGTCGAAACGGGGCCGACACATATGTGGTGTCCCACCGCGACCAAGGGACATCCGACATGGCAGCCACGGCCGCATTCCGCGACGCTCCTCTCTCGCGTCCGACGTTTCCGCCGCCCTCCCCGGCCGCCCGCCCGATCGATCGAGCGGCCTGGATCGCCGCGTTTCGGCACGTCCGGGACGAGACCGAGCGTCGGGCCGCTCCTCTGTCGGCAGAGGACCAGCAGATCCAGTCGATGGCGGATGCGAGCCCGACGAAGTGGCATCGGGCGCATACGACCTGGTTCTTCGAGCAGTTCCTGCTGCGGGACAACCTGCCGGACTTCTCCGTCTACGACGAGCGCCTGCACTACCTCTTCAATTCGTACTATGTCGCCGCCGGCCCGCGCCAGCCGCGGATCATGCGGGGTCTCATCACCCGGCCTAACGCCGAGGAGGTCCGCGCCTACCGTGCCCATGTCGACCGGGCGGTCGAACACCTGATCACGCAGGCGACCGACGCGGTTCTCTCGTCGGTGCTGCCCGTCTTGGAGATCGGCCTGTATCATGAGCAGCAGCACCAGGAACTGCTGATCACCGATATCCTGCACGCCTTCGGGCAGAACCCGCTCAACCCGGCCTACGACGAGACCTGGCGCTTTCCCGCCCCGGAGGCCGTCGCCGGCACGGTCGCGCTGCCGGGAGGCGTCACCCGGATCGGCCACGAGGGCGATGGCTTCTCCTTCGACAACGAATCGCCGCTCCACGACACCCTGATCCTGCCCTGCACCATCGACCGCGCCCTCGTGACCAATGTTCAGTGGCAGGCGTTCATGGCGGACGGCGGCTATGCCCGTCCCGAACTCTGGCTGTCCGACGGCTGGATCATGGCGCAATCGGAAGGGTGGGAGGCCCCGGGCTATTGGCAGCACGGGGAAGAGGGGTGGTCGAGCATGACGCTGGCCGGCCGCCGGCCGATCGAGCCGACCCTGCCGGTCACGCACGTCAGCTACTACGAGGCCGATGCCTATGCCCGCTGGGCCGGGCGCGACCTGCCTACCGAGTTCGAATGGGAAGTCGCAGCCCGCGAAGGCCTGCTCGCCGACGCCTTCGGGTCGGTCTGGCAATGGACCCGCAGCGCCTATACGGCCTACCCGGGATATCGTCCGGTCGCGGGTGCGCTCGGCGAGTACAACGGCAAGTTCATGTCGAACCAGTTCGTGCTGCGTGGCTCCTCGGTGGCGACGCCGCCGGGCCATGCGCGTACCGGGTATCGCAACTTCTTCTATCCGCACCAGCGCTGGCAGTTCACCGGGCTTCGGCTCGCCGACGCCAACGCCTGATCTAGCCCCCAGCGTTCATTCTCGCGTTCCTTCCGGCCCCGCGTTCTTTTTGTCCTCGCGTTCTTGGAGACGAGCCGTGACCATCAACCCCGTCTTCACCAACGCGAGCCCTCTCGCGTCCGTCGATCCCGAACGCCAGTTCCTCGCCGACGTCGTCGAGGGACTCTCGGCGCGGCAGAAGTACCTGTCGGCCAAATACTTCTACGATGCTGCCGGATCGGACCTGTTCGAGGCGATCACCCGCCAGCCGGAGTACTATCCGACCCGGACGGAGCTCGGCATCCTCGACGCCGACGGGCCGGCGATCGCCTCCGCCTTGCCGCGGCGGGCCGATCTCGTCGAGTTCGGGAGCGGGTCCACCGTCAAGGTCCGCCGGCTCCTGAGGCACCTGCCGGACCTGGCGGCCTATGTGCCGGTTGACGTTTCGGAGAGCTTCCTGCGCAGCGAGGCCGACGCCCTGGCGGTCGACTTCCCGCATCTCGGCATCGAGCCCGTGGCGGCCGATTTCACGCGGCCCTTCACCTTGCCCGACGGCCTGTGCGGCCAGTCGGTCGCCGGCTTCTTCCCCGGCTCGACGATCGGAAACTTCGAACCGCCCCAGGCAGGCGACCTCCTGGCGCATTTCGGGCGCGTGCTGGGGCGTGGTGCGACGCTGATCGTGGGCGTCGACCTGGTCAAGGACGTCGACATTCTGGAGGCGGCCTACGACGACACGGCCGGCGTGACGGCAGCGTTCAACCTCAACCTGTTGACCCGGATCAATCGGGAACTCGGAGCCGACTTCGCTGTCGCTCGCTTCGCGCACCGGGCCTTCTTCAACCCGCGGGCCTCCCGCATCGAGATGCATCTCGTCAGCCTGGACGACCAATCCGTCGCCATCGGCGGCCGGACGTTTTCCTTTGCAAAAGGCGAGTCGATCCACACCGAGAACAGCTACAAGTACACCGTCGCGACGTTTCGCGATTTGGCGGCAGAGGCCGGCTGGGAGCCGGTCAGCGTCTGGACCGACGCCGACGCGTTGTTTTCCGTCCACGCCCTCAGGAGGCGCTGAGCGCGCCACGACCGCGCAAAGCGACGGACTCGAAGCGCCGCCTCAGCCGCGCTTCTCCATCATCTGCTTGACCTGCATCATCTGGTCCCAGACGGTTCCCGGGGTCGTGCCGAGCACGTCGAACCCGGCGCTGACGCCCCAGTAGATCCCGTAGAGGATAAAGGGGACGACGATCCAGCCCAGGATTTCCTCGAACCGATGACGCTGGGTGCGGCGTCGGCGGCGCTTTTCCCGCGCGGTGAGGGCCTGCGAGGGAGCGACGGAGACGGGCGTGAGGGGACCCTCATGCAAGTCGCTCATCGGTCATCCCTTTCGTTTGCCATCCGACGAGGCGAAACCATCCTCGCCACCATCGGATGCGCCCTCGCGAGGGCGCATCCCGGCGCTTGCTAATCGCCGTCGGCGGAGATGTCGACTCAGGCCTTGACCAGCGGGACCTTGGGCACCGTGCGAACGCTGCCGGAACCGCCGCCCTTGTCCTTGCCGTCGTCCTTCTTGCGGACCACCGTGCGCGATTTGACCCTCTTGTGGCGCTTGGCGGCGTTGGCCACGTCCTTCTCGGGCTTCGGGGTCACGGGGCCGGCCGGGAAGTCGAAGCCGAGCCCGTCCTTTTCGCCCTCGACCGGCGGCTTGACGACCACGCGCACCGCGCCGCCGTCCTTCAGCTTCCCGAACAGTACCTCGTCGGCCAGCGGCGTCTTGATGGTCGACTGGATCAGACGCGCCATCGGGCGGGCGCCCATGGCGTCGTCGTAGCCGTGCTCCACCAACCAGTCGCGGGCCTCGTCGGAGAGTTCGATGGTGACGTTGCGGTCGGCGAGTTGCGCCTCGAGCTGGAGGACGAACTTGTCCACCACCTTGGCCACGACTTCCTTCGGGAGGTGACCGAACGAGATGATCGCATCGAGCCGGTTGCGGAATTCCGGCGCGAACAACTTGTTGATCGCCTCGACGTCGTCGCCCGTCCGCTTCGTCTGCGTGAACCCGTAGGCCGAACGTGCCATGTCGGCGGCCCCGGCGTTCGAGGTCATGATGATGATGACGTTGCGGAAATCGACCTGCTTGCCGTTGTGATCGGTGAGCTTGCCGTGGTCCATCACCTGCAACAGGATATTGAACAGGTCCGGATGAGCCTTCTCGATCTCGTCCAGCAGCAGCACGCAGTGCGGGTTCTGGTCGATGCCGTCGGTGAGCAGACCGCCCTGGTCGAAGCCGACGTAGCCGGGGGGTGCGCCGATGAGGCGGCTCACCGTGTGACGCTCCATGTATTCCGACATGTCGAACCGGATCATCTCGACGCCGAGACTGGCGGCGAGTTGCTTGGCCGCCTCCGTCTTGCCGACGCCGGTGGGGCCGGCGAAGAGGTAGGAGCCGATCGGCTTGTCGGGATCGCGCAGGCCGGCACGCGCCAGCTTGATCGCCGAGGTCAACGCCTCGATGGCGTTGGACTGACCGTAGACGACGCGGCCCAGGTTCTCCGTGAGGTTCTTGAGCACCACCGCATCGTCCTTCGACACGGTCTTCGGGGGGATGCGGGCCATCGTGGCGATGGTCGCCTCGATTTCCTTGACGCCGATGGTGCGCTTGCGGCGAGATTCCGGGAGCAGCATCTGCGAGGCGCCGGTTTCGTCGATCACGTCGATCGCCTTATCGGGCAGCTTGCGGTCGTTGATGTAGCGCGCCGACAGTTCCACCGCGGCCTTCACCGCCTCGGTGGTGTACTTGAGCTTGTGGAACTCCTCGAAATACGGCTTGAGGCCCTTCACGATCTCGATCGCGTCGGGGATCGAGGGCTCCTTGACGTCGATCTTCTGGAACCTGCGCACCAGGGCGCGATCCTTCTCGAAGTACTGCCGATACTCCTTGTAGGTCGTCGAGCCGATGCAGCGTAAGCTACCGTTCGCGAGTGCCGGCTTCAGGAGGTTCGAGGCGTCCATCGCCCCGCCCGACGTCGCTCCGGCCCCGATGACGGTGTGGATCTCGTCGATGAAGAGCACCGCGTTGGGGTGCGCCTCGATCTCCTTCATCACCTGCTTGAGACGCTCCTCGAAGTCGCCGCGATAGCGGGTCCCGGCGAGCAGGGTCCCCATGTCGAGGGAGAACACGGTCGCGTCGAGCAGAACCTCCGGCACCTCGCCGTGAATGATCTTCCGGGCCAGGCCTTCGGCGATGGCGGTCTTGCCGACGCCGGGGTCGCCCACCAGCAGCGGGTTGTTCTTCTGGCGCCGGCACAGGATCTGGATCGTGCGGGAAACTTCTGTCTCCCGGCCGATCAGCGGGTCGACCTTGCCGTCGCGAGCCTTCTTGTTGAGGTTGACGCAATAGGCGTCGAGGGCGTCGCCCTTCTTCTTCGTGCGCTCGCCCTCCTCGCCGCTCGGCCGCTCGGCCGCGGATTCCTCCTCGGCGCCGCGCACCGGCTTGGCCTCCGAAGCGCCCGGACGCTTGGCGATGCCGTGGCTGATGTAGTTGACCGCGTCGTAACGGGTCATGTCCTGCTCCTGCAGGAAGTAGGCGGCATGGCTCTCGCGCTCGGCGAAGATCGCCACCAGCACGTTGGCCCCGGTCACCTCCTCGCGGCCGGAGGATTGCACGTGGATCACCGCGCGCTGGATCACCCGCTGGAAGCCGGCGGTGGGCTTGGCGTCCTGGCGGCCGTCGCCGATCAGGTTCGACAACTCGGTGTCGACGTATTCGACGAGGCTGCGCTTGAGGGTGTCGACCTCGACGTTGCAGGCCCGCATGACAGCCGCCGCGTCCTGGTCGTCGACCAGGGCGAGCAGGAGATGCTCCAGCGTCGCGTATTCGTGCCGGCGCTCGCCGGCGAGCGCGAGGGCGCGGTGGAGAGCTTGTTCTAGGCTGCGAGAGAAGCTGGGCAAAGCGGGGCCTCTGAGTGGGATGCCTATTTCTTTTCCATGACGCACTGGAGAGGATGTTGATGTTTGCGTGCGAAGTCCATGACCTGCGTCACCTTGGTCTCGGCGACCTCGTAGGTGAACACCCCGCACTCGCCCACGCCATTGTGATGCACGTGCATCATGATCTGGTAGGCGTCCTCCTGCGACTTGTTGAAGAACTTTTCGACGACGTGGACCACGAACTCCATCGGCGTGTAGTCGTCGTTGAGCAGCAGCACCCGATAGAGGCTCGGGCGCTTGGTCCGCGTCTTGGTTCGGGTGATGATGGCGGTGCCCGAGCGGCCGTCGTCGCTGCCGCCCGGATCGCGCGGGTCCGAAGCGCGAGGCTCGGAGCCCGAGTGGGGGCGCAAGGGGCCGTCGCCCGGCGGCAGGACGTGAACCATCTGACTCGAATCGACCCGTTGGTGCGGCATGCTGCTCGTGAAGCTGCTGGTCCGCGGGTCGCGCCGGCGAGGCGCGCTCGCTTCGCCGTCAATCTATAGAGCGTCCGCGCCCTGCGCCAGTCGGCTGCGCGCACTTGTCCGGATCGGCGGCCCCGAGGGCGTTACGCCTCCCACCCATCCTACTCGCCGCCACGACGGCGAGGAGGGCACCGCCGCGCCCTCCAACCGACCTGACGTGGCGGCTGGATCGACGCTTTCTTCAGGCCGCCGCGGGGAGCCCGCCCCGGACTCGGCCTTCGACGGGCTTGGTCAGGTCCCTGGCGAGACCCTGGTAGAGGTCGGCCATCAGGTTGGCCTGAGCCATCAGCCGCTCGTACGAGCCCTTCAGGTATGTGGTCTGGATTTCCATGGCCGCCTGAGGGGTCTGCACCTTGGCCAGCGCCTTCATCGTTTCATTGGCGTGGATCATCGACTGCTTGGCGTAATCCACGGATTCGATGCCCATGGTCTGGGCGGTCCGGGAGAACGTACCGACGGCCTTGAGCATCGCGCCGATGCCGCCATGGCCCGTCTCACGGAGCGTGTCGAAGGCGGCCTTGTCGAGGGGGTTGGTCATCATGGGGTCGTCATGCCCTCGCGGGCATGCCTTCTTGAGTCGAGAAAGACGCGCAGGCGCCACCGGCGATCCGGCAGGGGTCGCCCCGCGCACGATTTATGTGCACCGCACCATTTCCCGTCAAGACGCATGCTGCATCGCAATATGTGCGAGCAATTTGCGGGCGCTGCATTAACCCGCCCGTAACCGCATCCTCCTAGCCTGATTGACAGATGTTGCAGGGAGACGGCCGCAGGGCCGCGTCCCGCTCCAGTCGGTTTGCGTCGCCGGTCGGCCCCGTGCCGACAGGGCCCGAGGACAGTGTGTCGTGATGCGTAGCGTTCCCAACCGAACCCGGCCGTCGCGGACCCTTGCCGGCCTTCTGGCGGCCACCGCCATCGTCGCCGTGACCACCGATTCGGCCGAAGCCCGCCGCAGCCGGCATCACCGCCCCGCGGGCGGCTACAACCCGCCCTACGCCGCCATCGTGGTCGACGTGAAGACCGGGCGCACCCTGCACGCGGTCAACGAGGATGCGCTGCGGCATCCGGCGTCCATCACCAAGGTGATGACCCTCTACATGCTGTTCGAGCAGCTCGAGCGCGGTCGCTATACCCTCGAGTCGCCGCTCACCGTCTCGGCCTTCGCCGCGGCGCGCGCGCCGTCCAAGCTCGGCTTCCGTGCCGGCGGCACCATCGAGGTCGAGGACGCGATCAAGGCCATCGTCACCAAGTCCGCCAACGATGTCGCCTGCGCCATCGGCGAGAACATCGCCGGGTCCGAGAGCCGGTTCGGCGAGATGATGACCCGCAAGGCCCGCTCGCTGGGCATGACCCGGACGAACTTCGTCAACGCCTCCGGCCTGCCCGATTCCGACCAGATCACCACCGCCCGCGACCTCGCGATCCTGGCCCGCGCGATCCAGGACCGCTTCCCCCGCTACTACCGCTACTTCCAGACCCGCTCCTTCGCCTTCCACGGCCGCACCATCGGCAACCACAACCGGCTGCTCGGCACGGTGGAGGGGGTCGACGGCATCAAGACCGGATACACCCGCGATTCCGGCTTCAACCTGATGACCGCGGCCAAGCTCGACGACCGCCAGATCGTGGCGATCGTCCTCGGTGGCAAGTCGGGTGCGAGCCGTGACCGGATCATGGCCGACCTCGTGCGCCAGAGCCTGCCGCGCGCCTACGCCGGCAGCCGCCAGGCGCCGGCCATCGTCGAGGTCGCCGAGCGCGCCCGCCCGGCGGTGGTGGCGGATGCCGCCGCCCGCACCCGCACCCAGTTCGCCTCCGCCGCCGACGACGAGGATGTCGACACCACGGCCTCGACCAACGCCGACGAGCCCCTCGACATCAGCCCCGGCCGCACGACCACCCCCGGAAGCGCCGCCCCGAAGGCGCGCCTGGGCGCCACCGCCAGCGCCCAGGCCTACGCCGCGATCCCGAGCCAGCCGGCCTTCCCCAATTCCGGGAAGGTGGAGGCCCGCCTCGCCTCCGTGGACGCGCCGGCCCGCGCCGAGGCGCGGTCCGACACGAAATCCGCCGCCCTGCCGCGCGTCACCCCCACCGCCTGGGTCATCCAGCTCGGTGCCATGGACGACGAGGACAAGGCGAAGTCCATGCTCAGCGCCGCCCGCTCGCGGGGCGGCGGAGCGCTCGCCAAGGCCTCCCCCTACACGGTGAAGGTCGAGCACGGCGGCGCCACGCTGTACCGGGCGCGGTTCTCGGGATTCTCCGAGCAGGATGCGGCGCAGGACGCCTGCAACACCCTGAAGCGCAACGGCTTCAACTGCTTCGCCACCCGTAGCTGAAGTCCAGGCGCGACCCTGCGCCTGCCTTCGCGCGATCTCGTCAGGCGCACGGACGCGAAAGGCGCCCGTGCGTGCGCGATACGACCTGCCCGAACGATCCGTTCCGAATGTCCCCCTGGCAACGCGCGTGGAGTATCAGCGATGTCGGTTCGTCAGCCTGTCCCTGGCCGCATTGATGCGCGCCGCACCTTCGACGGTTCCGCCCTGGTCGGGGTGGGACCGCTTCATCAGCGTCCGGTGGGCGGTGCGGACCTCGTCCAGGGTCGCCCCGCGCTCAAGCCCCAGGATCTGATAGGCCTCCTCCTGCGTCATCGCCCCTGGGTCCGGCGGACGGCCCGGCCGCGGGTCGGGATCGCGCTCAGCGTCTACACGCCAGCCGGCGTGCCGGCGGTCGAGATACGCCTCTAGCAGGCCGGCGCTGCGCGGATCGCGCCTGCGGCAGGCGGCCATCAGGGCGACGAGGGAATCTCGCGGCAGCGTCGAGAGGGTGCGGCCGGCATCCGGCCCGGCCATCACGGTGCCGTCGACGATCGATCCGTCGGCGCCGATCACCGGGCGGACCACTCCGGCCGAGACCGTCGGGCGCCAGCGCCGGGCACGATCCAAGACCCTGCGGGCCCGCAGGGCCAGGGCCGGAGCGCCATCGAGCGCCCAGGCCCCGCCGAGCCCGAACACCAGCGCCAGGTCGAACCGTCCCTTGACGAGGAACAGGGCGGCCAGCGCCAGGGCGCCGAAGGCCGCGATCCGCGCGATCACCTTCGCGCGCAGCGCCGGTGCGAGGCGCAGGAGGCTCCCTCCCCACCACCACAGGCCGAGGAGGGCGAGGGCGCCGAAGAGCAGGGTCATCTGTGGAACGGAGGCATGGGCGGGAGATCGTCCTGATGGTCGTCTTGGCCAGGCGGTGGTCCGGCCGTTGTAGCATCCCCCACCCGGGATCGGTCCGCGATGCCGGTCAGGCGCGGACTGCCTGCGGAGGGTGACGCGGCCTCGGGCGTCGAGCGCCCGCGAACATCACAGGCGGGCCTGGGCGACGTCGGCGGTCGTCACCCGCACCCTGCGGGTGCGGCCGTCGCGCTCGATCACCAGGTCCACCGGCGCGTCCATTCCAGCGGCCTCGAGGGCGGCGGTGAGATCGGCGAGGCGGTTCACCGGCTTGCCGCCGGCGCCCACGATGACGTCGCCGATGTCGCCGGTCTGCATGTCGACGCCGCGCAGGCCGGCGGCGGCGGCCGGGGAGCCGGGGATCACGCGCACGATCACGACGCCGTCGATCCCGAGCCGGGCGGCCGTGGCCTCCTGCCCGGCGATGATACCGATGCCGGGATTGCGGGTGCGCCCGTTCTTGATGAGCTCGGGCACCACCCGGTTCACGACGTCGACGGGAATGGCGAAACCGATGCCGGCGCTGGCGCCGGAGGGCGAATAGATGGCGGTGTTGACGCCGATGAGCCGCCCGGCGGAATCCAGCAGCGGACCACCCGAATTGCCGGGATTGATCGCCGCGTCGGTCTGGATCACGCCCGAGAGTTCGCGGCCCTCGCCGGTGGGCAGTCGCCGTTGGAGCGCACTGACGACGCCCGTGGTCAACGTGCTGTCGAGGCCGAAGGGGTTGCCGATGGCGAAAGTGGACTGGCCGACCTTGAGGTCCGCCGAGGTGCCGATGGCGAGCGCCGGCGGCATGGTGGTGGTCCGGCCCAGGCGAAGGACGGCCAGATCGTAGTTCGGTGCGGTGCCGACGACGCTCGCCGACACGACGTCTCCGGACGACAGCCGCACCGAGATTGAACCGCCGCGCTGCGTCGCCCCGGCCACCACGTGGTTGTTGGTGACGACGTGTCCCGCCGCGTCCCAGACGAAGCCGGTTCCGGTCTGCTGGCCGCTGCCCTGGCCGTCCTGAGGGTCGGGCTCCATCAGCGCGCGCCCCTGTGCCGCCGATTGCGCGAAGACGTGCACCACCGAGGGGCTGGCACGGGCGAACAGGTCGACCGTCGAGGTCTCGGCCGGGGCGAGGTCGCCACGTGCCAGGACGGCCCGGGGCTGGTCGGCCGAATAGAGGAAGCCGCTGACGTAGGGCTGCAGGACGTACAGCGCCAAAAGGCAGAGGGCGGCGGTCCAGGCGACCCGCACGAACCGGTCCGGCACGTCTCAACTCCTTCGGTCCGCGGGGCCCTGTGCCTTCGCGGCCACGCTTCGTTAACTGGTCGTTCACCGCGATTCCTTCAACCAGGGGAACATGGCCCGGTGAGGTGGCGCCGATCGACGACTGTGCGTCCACGCACCGTGTCACGGCGTCATCGGCGGTAACGAATTGGACACGGCTTCTGATCATTCTGCGATCAGACGAACAAGAGGAGCGGTCCGGGGCGACGGTTTCGAGCATCGTGGTGAATTCATGATGAACGAAACCGGGGATGACGCGACGATCGTGGCCGAACGGCCCCAATTGATCGCGAAATCGCCTCACAGATGCTTCCATCATCCCCGATACATGCCTCGCGACGCCGGGGCTCACCCTTCAACGAACCCGGCGGGCCCGCAACGGCCAGCCCCCAACAAGGACCCTGAAGACCATGGAAACCGAAGCCCTCGAACGCCCGGCGGACCTGACGATCTGGCGCACCGCGCCGGCCGCCTCCCCCGTCGCGCAGCCGGCCCGCTTCGACACCCTGCGCGAGGCCATCGAAGCCGCCGCCGGCGCCCTCACCGACCCGGCCAAGCAGCCCTGGATCATCACGGAAGAGGGCGAGATCCTCTCCCCGAACTGGATCCGCACCTACCTCAACTGATCGACGGCTCCACCGCCGCCAGGCCGGTGCGCGCCGACCCGCGCGCCGGCACGACGTTCACCGCAGACTTCTCCCTCGATCGAGCCCCGCCACCGGCCCCTGCGGGTTTGGCGCGTCGCTTCGGTCGGGGGCAGACCCGTGACCGGCACGCCGCGCGAGAGGGTCCGTCCCTGCCATCAGGCAAGGATGTCGACCGCCTTGCCCTGACCTTCGGGCAGCGCGGCCCTCTGCGTTTCGGCGCTCTCCTGGATCAGGCCCGCGATCGCCCTCTCGCTGTCGCCCTGCTGACGCAGGGCGGCGGTCTGGAACGACCCGCGCAGGGCCGAGGCCTTGTCGGCCATGATCGACGTGGCGAGGCCGGCAATGGAATCGCTCATGGGTCGGTCTCCTTCGGTTTCCGGAGACCACGGTACGGCTCAACCCCTTCAGGTTTGCTCAACGGGATCCGAAAAATTGCGACGGATCGAGGCCGTGCCCCCTCGCGGCCGTCCGGCGGACCGTCACGCGCCGCGGGTTCAGGTCGGCCCCGTTCTTCCCTAAGCTCCTCATGATCGATTCCGCTTCCGGGTTCGTGGAGGGCGCTGCCGTTTGCCGCATCAGGTCAGTCTGGGTGACGACGATACCGCCGTCCGGCGCATCCGGCGCGAACTCGCCCGCCTGGAGGCTCTGGCCCGTCGCAGGAGGATGCGCACCTGGATCGCACGGGTCGCGAGGGGGCTCGCCGGCGCCGGTGGGACCTTCGCCGTCATGGTGAAGCTGAAGGTCGCCGGTTCGCTCGGCGGTAAGCTCGTCGTCGCGGCCCTCGTCGGTCTCGGGGTGGCCTTGCCGATGGTGGTCCTCGGCGTTCTGGCGCTGGCCGTCCTGGTGCTGGCGATCGTCCAGTGCGATCCCGGCAGCGGCAGCGACTGCCCCGGCGATTGCGGCCGACGCAATGCCCGGCGCGAGCGTCTGACGGGGCTGATCGACGAACGCGTAAGTTGGCTCGCGTCCCGCGACGGCCCGGCACCGTGCCGCGCGCCGGATCGGGACCGGGCGCGAGCGCGCCGACGCCGATGGGAGTAGCCCGCAGGGCGGCCTTGCTTATAATGCCGCACAACCTGTCGCCGCACGAGCACCCGCCCATGACGTCCCGCATCCCCGACTTCGCGACCGTCCCCTACGCGGCCGACGCCATCCCGGCGCCGGCGCCGCCGACGGGCGAGCCGTGGATGACGCCCGAGGGCATTCCCGTGAAGGGCCACTACGGCCCGGCCGACCGCGAGGGCGTCACCTTCCTCAAGACCTATCCCGGCGTGGCGCCCTACCTGCGCGGGCCCTACCCGACGATGTACGTCACCCAGCCCTGGACCATCCGCCAGTACGCCGGCTTTTCCACGGCCGAGGATTCGAACGCTTTCTACCGCCGCAACCTGGCGGCCGGGCAGAAGGGCCTGTCGGTGGCCTTCGATCTCGCCACCCACCGCGGCTACGATTCCGATCATCCGCGCGTCTCGGGCGACGTCGGCATGGCCGGCGTGGCGATCGATTCGATCTACGACATGCGCACGCTGTTCTCGGGCATTCCGCTGGACGAGATGACCGTGTCGATGACGATGAACGGCGCGGTGCTGCCGATCCTCGCCCTCTACATCGTCGCGGCCGAGGAGCAGGGCGTACCGCCCGAAAAGCTCGCCGGCACGATCCAGAACGACATCCTCAAGGAGTTCATGGTCCGCAACACCTACATCTACCCCCCCAAGGGATCGATGCGGATCATCGGCGATATCTTCGCCTATACGTCGAAGAACATGCCGAAGTTCAATTCCATTTCCATCTCCGGCTATCACATGCAGGAGGCCGGGGCGACGCAGGACCTCGAGCTCGCCTACACGCTCGCCGATGGTGTCGAATACATCAAGGCGGGCCTGGGCGCCGGCCTGACCATCGACCAGTTCGCGCCGCGCCTATCGTTCTTCTGGGCGATCGGGATGAACTTCTTCATGGAGATCGCCAAGATGCGGGCCGCGCGCCTGATCTGGGCCGGCCTCGTCAAGGAGTTCGATCCGAAATCCGACAAGTCGCTGCCCTTGCGCACTCACAGCCAGACCTCGGGCTGGTCCCTGACCGCGCAGGACGTGTTCAACAACGTCACCCGCACCTGCATCGAGGCGATGGCGGCGACGCAAGGCGGCACCCAGTCCCTCCACACCAACGCCCTGGACGAGGCGCTGGCGCTGCCCACCGACTTCTCGGCGCGTATCGCGCGCAACACCCAGCTCTTCCTGCAGCATGAGAGCGGCACCACCCGCATCGTCGACCCCTGGGGCGGCTCCTACTACGTCGAGAAGCTGACGCAGGACATCGTGGCCCGCGCCTGGGAGCACATCCGCGAGGTCAACGAACTCGGCGGCATGGCCAAGGCGATCGAGGCCGGCATCCCCAAGCTGCGCATCGAGGAAGCCGCCGCCCGCGCCCAGGCGCGGATCGATTCCGGCCGCCAGACCATCGTCGGCGTCAACAAGTTCAAGCCGGACGACGAGCGTGCCATCGACCTGCTGCGGGTCGACAACGGCAACGTCCGCACCCTCCAGATCGACAAGCTCAAGCGCCTGCGCGCCGAGCGCAACCAGGCCGACGTCGACGCGGCACTGGCGGCCCTCACCAAAGCCGCCACCGGCGAGGGTAACCTGCTGGAGCTCGCGGTGCAGGCCGGCCGCGCCAAGGCGACGGTGGGCGAGATTTCCGAGGCGCTGGAAAAGGCCTGGGGTCGGCACCGGGCCGAGATCCGCTCGATCTCGGGCGTCTACAAGCGGGAGGTGGGTGGCATGTCGCCGGTGGTCGAGACGGTGAGGAAGCTCGTGGAAGCCTTCGAGGAATCGGATGGGCGCCGCCCCCGCATCCTCGTGGCCAAGATGGGCCAGGACGGGCACGACCGCGGCCAGAAGGTGATCGCCTCGGCTTTCGCCGACCTCGGCTTCGACGTCGATATCGGGCCGCTGTTCGCCACCCCGGCCGAGGCGGCGCGCCAGGCGGTGGAGAACGACGTGCACATCGTCGGCGTGTCGTCGCTGGCCGCCGGCCACCTCACCCTGGTGCCGGAGCTCAAGGCCGCCCTCGACGAGGCCGGACGCGGCGACGTGATGATCGTCATCGGCGGCGTCATTCCGCCCGGCGACTACCCGGCCCTGCATGCCGCCGGCGCCTCGGCGATCTTCCCGCCCGGAACGGTGATCGCGGATGCGGCAATCAAGCTGCTCGGCGAACTCAACGAACGCCTCGGCTACGCTTCGCGGCAGGCGGCGGAATAGGCCACCGCCGCAGGAACGTTCAGGCGGCGGCGACGGCCCGTTCCGACCGGCCGCGGTAGGACAACGCCTCCGCCAGGTGGAGGCGCCGCACCCTCGCCTCGCCGTCGAGGTCGGCCAGGGTGCGCGCCACCCGCAACACCCGGTGAAAGCCTCGCGCCGACAGGCGCATGGCCTCGGCCGCGTCGCGGATCAGCGTCGCCCCCTCGGCATCGGGGGCGGCGACCTCCTCGATCACCGTCGCCGGGCAGGTGGCGTTGGTCATTACGCCGGTGAGCCCGCGGGCGGCGAAGCGCTCCGTCTGGATGAGCCGGGCGGCGGCGACACGGGCGGCGCATTCGGCCGATCCCTCAGCCGGTGGCGGCAGGATCAGGTCGGCGGCGGTGACCGCGCCGACCTCGATGCGCAGGTCGATCCGGTCGAGGAGCGGCCCGGAGATGCGGGCTCCGTACTGGGCGACGCAACGGTCGTTGGGCCCGCGCCGGCAGGCGTAGCCGGGCTCGAGCGCCTGTCCGCAACGGCAGGGATTCATCGCGGCCACGAGCTGGAAGCGGGCGGGATAGGTCACGCGGTGGTTGGCCCGCGCGATCATGACCTCACCGGTCTCCATCGGCTGGCGCAGCGAATCGAGCACCTGGGGCGTGAACTCCGGCAACTCGTCGAGGAAGAGCACGCCGCCGTGGGCCAGCGAGGCCTCGCCGGGGCGCGCGTTGAGGCCGCCGCCGACCAGGGCGGCCATCGAGGCCGAATGATGTGGCTGCCGGAACGGGCGCCGGTTCGAGAGGGCACCGCCCTTCAACTCGCCCGCCACCGACTGGATCATCGAGACTTCGAGGAGTTCGCGGGGACTGAGCGGCGGCAGGATCGACGGCAGCCGGGCCGCGAGCATCGACTTGCCGGCCCCGGGCGGGCCGTTCATCAGGAAATTGTGGCCGCCGGCCGCGGCGATCTCCAGGGCGCGCTTGGCGCCCTCCTGGCCCTTGATGTCGCGCAGGTCTGGCAGGTTGGAGGGCGGCGCGGCCATGGCCGGCTCCGGCCGCGCCATCACCTGGCTGCCCTTGAAGTGGTTGGCGAGCTGCACGAGCGAGCGTGGCGCCAGGACGTCGATGTCCCCGCCCGCCCAGGCGGCCTCCGGTCCGGTCGCCGCCGGGCAGATCAGGCCGAGACCGCGGGCGCCCGCGGCCATGGCGGCGGGCAGCACCCCGGAGACGGCGGTGATGGTGCCGTCCAGGGCCAGTTCGCCCAGCACGCAATAGCCCGCGAGCGCATCGGCCGGCAGGGCGCCGATGGCACCCATCACCGCCAATGCGATTGGCAGGTCGTAGTGCGAGCCCTCCTTGGGCAGGTCGGCGGGCGCGAGATTGACGGTGATGCGCTTGGCCGGCAGGGCCAGGCCCGAGGCGATGAGGGCCGAGCGCACCCGCTCGCGCGATTCCGCCACCGCCTTGTCGGCGAGACCCACCACCATGAAGGCGACGGCCCCGTTGGCGATCTGGACCTGCACGTCGACGGCGCGCGCCTCGATTCCCTCGAAGGCGACGGTAGCGACGCGCGTGACCATGGTTCCTCCGAGCCGGTGCCCCGGGTTCCAGCCTAAGGCGCAGCTCCGGCGGAGACAACTCCGGCGTGCATCGCGCCGGAAGCTGGCGTGGAACCCGGTTGGGGCGGCAATCGTTCGCAGGGCGTCACGAGACGACGTTTCGACCTCAAGGAGCTTTTTTCCATGTCGATCAAGACCACCGGCCTTCTCGCCGCCGCCCTCGGCTTCGCCTTCACCGGCGCCGCCTTCGCCGACCGCGAGCCGACCCCCGAGGAGCTGACCAAGATCGAAGCCGTCCTGAAGAAGGAAGGCTTCACCAAGTGGAAGAAGATCGAGGTCGAGGACGACGAGATCGAGATCGACGACGCCATCGACGCCAACGGCAAGCAGTTCGACATCGAACTCGACCCCAAGACCTACGCCATCACCAAGCGCAAGGCCGAATAGCGCCACGCCGGACGGCGCGCTTGCGTTCGCGAAGCGCGCCCGCCATATAGCGCTCGGGAGGTTGGCGAGGGACGTTTCACTCGCCAACCGGGTCAGGTCCGGAAGGAAGCAGCCCTAACGAGACCGAGCGGGTCTTCGTCCAGCCTCCCACCTCGGCACCGTCCTGCGTCGGGCCTCCCCATCGGGGACGCGCAACCATCATCAAGGCGGCGTGATCAGGACGGCATGGACGCGACTTCCGGTCCTCAGAGCGACGCGCAGGGCCTTGCGGGCCTGGAACCGCCATCTGCCGCTGCGGCGCCCTACAGGGTGCTGGCGCGCAAGTACCGGCCCAAGGATTTCGACGACCTGATCGGCCAGGGCGCCATGGTGCGGACCCTGGCCAACGCCTTCTCCGCCAACCGTATCCCGCAGGCCTGGATGCTGACCGGCGTGCGCGGGGTCGGCAAGACCACCACCGCCCGCATCCTGGCCCGCGGCCTCAACTACGTCCGCGACGGCCATCCCGACACCGGCCCGACGATCCACATGCCGGAACTCGGTCGCCATTGTCAGGCGATCATGGAATCCCGGCACATGGACGTGCTGGAGATGGACGCCGCCTCCCACACCGGCGTCGACGACATCCGCGCCATCGTCGACGGCATCCGCTATTCGCCGGTGTCGGCCCGCTATAAGGTCTACATCGTCGACGAAGTGCACATGCTCTCGACGAACGCCTTCAATGCGTTCCTGAAGACGCTGGAAGAGCCACCGCCGCACGCCAAGTTCGTCTTCGCGACCACCGAGATCCGGAAGGTCCCGGTGACGATCCTCTCGCGCTGCCAGCGGTTCGACCTGCGCCGGGTGGAGGCGGATGTGCTCTCCGCCCACCTCTCGAAGATCTGCGCCGCCGAGGGCGTCGAGGCCGAGGCCGAGGCGCTCGCCGCCATCACAAGGGCCGCGGAAGGCTCGGTGCGCGATGCGCTCTCGCTGCTGGATCAGGCCATCGCCCATGGCGCCGGCCTCGTGGGCAGCGCCAGCGTGCGCGACATGCTGGGGCTGGCCGACCGCGGCCGCATCGTCGACCTGTTCGAGGCGGCGATGCGCGGCGACATCCCGGCCTGTTTTTCCGAACTGCGCTCGCAATACGAGTTCGGTGCCGATCCGGCGGTGGTGATGTCGGACCTGGCAAGCTTCACGCATCTGGTCACCCGCCTCAAGCTTGTCCCCGAGGCCGCCGCCGCCGATCCGACGCTGAGCGAGGCGGAACGCGTCCGCGGAGGCGATTTCGCCCGGCGCCTCTCGATCCGCGTCCTGTCGCGCACCTGGCAGATCCTGCTCAAGGCGATCCCAGAGGTCCAGGCCGCAGTCCGCCCCCTCGCAGCCGCCGAGATGGCGCTGGTGCGCCTCACCTACGCCGCCGACCTTCCCACGCCCGACGAGGCCCTGCGCAGGCTCAAGGCCGACGCCCTCGACGCCGCTCCGGCACCACATCCGACCGCACCTGAAATGGCTCCCGGCAGGCCGCCGCTGGCTTTGGCGAGCGGCGGCGGACCACGCACCGCCCACGTCGCCATGGTCTCCACGCCCCGACCGGAAGCCGCTGCGATGCCGGCGGTGGCGCGTGCGACCGCCCCCGAGGGGCCGCGCCTGACCCGGTTCGAGGACGTGATCGCCATGGCCGAGGCCCGGCGTGACATCGGCCTCAAGATGGCGCTCGAACGCTCGGTACACCTCGTGCGGTTCGAGGAGGGCCATATCGAATTCCGCCTCGCCGATGGCGGGCGCCAGAGCATCGCCAACGACCTGGCCCGCGCCCTCGACACCTGGACCGGGCGGCGCTGGATCGTCGCCCTTTCCAAGGAGGCGGGCGAGGCCACGGTCGAGGCCCGGACCCGCGTGGCTCTCGAAGCCCGTCATCAGGACGCCGCCGCACACCCGCTGGTGCGCGAGGTACTGTCGCGCTTTCCCGGTGCCCAGATCGTCGACGTCCGCGACAAGGCCGTCGAAGCGCCCGTGGCGCCCGCTCCCTCCGGCGATGCCGAGACCGAGGGCGACGAGCCGTAGCGCGCGACATCGGCCCGACCTACATCCGCTCCACCGTCACCGTCACCGTTACCAACGCCGGGATTCAAGACATGCGCGACCTCATGGGGATCATGAAGCAGGCTCAGGCCATGCAGGAGAAGATGGCATCGCTGCAGGAAGAGCTCGACCGTATCGAGGTCTCCGGCGCCTCCGGCGGCGGGGCGGTGCGTGTCACCATGACGGCCAAGGGCGCGTTCAAGGCCGTGGCTCTCGACCCGGATTTGATGAAGCCCGACGAGCGCGAGATCCTGGAGGACCTCCTCGTGGCCGCCCTCAACGACGGCCGCGCCAAGGCGGACGCGACCATGCAGGAGCGCATGGCCGAACTCACCCAGGGCCTGCCGATCCCGCCGGGGATGAAGCTGTTCTGAACGGCGTCGGCTCCCCGGCCCTTGCTCCGACGAGGCCGGGGCCGGCACCTGTGGGTCCGATCACACGATCATTTGTAAAGTTTCGGAAGATCGACGTCCGTTGGCGTCGGCATGTTGCCGTCGCGACGTCCGGGTGAAACGGTGGCTCACCACAGCGCCACCAGACCCCTGTCATGACACACGACGATACGCTGCCCCCGGTCGAAGCGATCGGGGCGGTCCCCCACGAATCGAGGCTGCGTGGGGTCGCTCCGGTCGTGGCCATCCTCGGGTTGCTCGTCGCCGTCGTCGTCACCAGCGCGGCCCTGGTGTCGGGGCAGGCCCGCAACTCCGCCGAGCTGCGACGGGTCATCGATCTGAGGCGTGATCTGACCGATGTGTTCTCCGGTCTCCAGGATGCCGAGACCGGGCAGCGCGGGTATCTCCTGACGGGCAACCCCGCCTACCTGACCCCCTACGAGCAGGCGATCGGCGGCATCGGCCGGCGCCTCGCGTCGATCTCGGGCGCCGTCGATGCACCGATGCGTCCGGACGTCGCGCGCCTCTCCGCGCTGGCGGACGCCAAGCTCGCAGAACTGAGGGAGTCGGTGGGGCTGTACGCCGACGGTCGGATCGGCGACGCCCTCGACCTGGTGCGGACCGACCGCGGCAAGGCGGTGATGGACGAGATCCGTTCCTCGAGCGATCGCCTGTATGCCGCCAACGACCAGATCGCCGTCGACCGGCAGAGGACTGCGGGTTCCGCCGCCGCCTGGCTACAAGCGACGGTGGCCGCCGCCATCGTCCTCGTCGTCCTGCTGGGCGCTTTCGTCCTGTCGGAGGCCCGGCGCCGGCAACGGAGCATGGCCCAGGCTCAGGCTGCCCTCGCGCAGGCCAACCGCGCCCTCGTTTCCACCGCCGCCAGGCGCGACGTGCTCGAAGAGCAGTTGCGGCAAGCGCAGAAGATGGAGGCGCTGGGGCAGCTCACCGGTGGCATGGCCCACGACTTCAACAACATGCTCGCCATCGTGATCGGCAACCTGTGCCTGATGCGGCGCCGGGTCGAAGGCGGTGAGATCCGGATCGAGCGCTACATCGATCACGCCCTGGAGGGGGCGGAACGGGCCGCGACCCTGACGCGCCGTCTCCTGGCCTTTGCCCGCCGCCAGCCGCTCCAACCCGAGCCGCTAGCCTGCAACCGCCTGATCGCGACCCTGGCCGAACTGGTGCGGGGCAGCCTCGGCGAGACCATCCACATCGAGACGGTGCTCGCCGGCGGCCTCTGGCAGACGATGGCAGATGCCAGCCAATTGGAGAGCGCGATCGTCAACCTCACGGTCAACGCCCGCGATGCCATGCCCGAGGGCGGGCGGCTGACCATCGAGACCGCCAACGCCCACCTCGACGAGGCCTATGCCCAAAGCCACACCGATGTGGCGCCCGGACAGTACGTCCTCATCGCGGTGACGGACGACGGCTCGGGCATGGACCCCGAGGTGGCGGACCGCGCCGTCGATCCGTTCTTCACGACCAAGGCGGTGGGGCGCGGGACCGGGCTCGGGCTCAGCCAGGTCTACGGCTTCGTCAAGCAATCGGGCGGGCACCTGAAGATCTACTCGGAGGCCGGCTACGGCACGACGGTGAAGATCTATCTGCCGCGGCTCGTCGGGCTCGACCGCGACGGTCCGGATCCGATGGCCAACGCCGCGGCGCCCCTGCCCGCGGGCTCGCCGCAGGAGATCATCCTGGTGGTGGAGGACGAGGACGATGTGCGGCGCGTCGCCGTCGAGGCCCTGCGCGACCTCAACTACACGGTGATCCACGCCTATTGCGCGGCCGGCGCCCTGACGTTGCTCGACAGCCATCCGACCGTGTCGCTGCTGTTCACCGACGTGGTCATGCCCGATCTCGACGGTCGCCGGTTGGCGGAAGCGGCCCGGCGCAAGCGTCCCGATCTGCGGGTCCTCTACACGTCGGGCTATTCGCGAAACGCCATCGTCCACAACGGCATCGTCGATGCGGACGTGCGGCTGCTGGGCAAGCCCTACACCCTCGAGCAACTGGCGACCAAGGTGCGGCAGGCCATCATGGACCGGGCGGCCTGATCGAAATCCAGCCGCCCACCGGCCGTTCAGGCCGCGATCACCCGCGGCACCGGCTCGGCCGCGCGGACGTCGGCGTCCACATGCGCCTCGAACCGCTTGAAGTTCTCCCGGAACATGCCGACGAGGCGGGTCGCGGTCTCGGCGAAGGCGGCCTTGTTGTTCCAGGTGTCCACAGGCGAGAGCACATGCGTCTCGACGCCCGACACGGCGGTCGGCACCGCGAACCCGAAATAGGGGTCCTTGCGGAACGGGACCTTGGCCAACGACCCGTCGAGGGCCGCGCTCAGCAGGCGCCGCGTCACGCGGATCGGCATGCGCCGGCCGGTGCCGACGCCGCCGCCCGTCCAGCCTGTGTTGACGAGCCAGCAGTCGACCTCGTGCCGGGCGATGAGGTCGCGCAGCAGGTTGCCGTAGGTGCTCGGGTGGCGCGGCATGAAGGGTGCGCCGAAGCAGGTGGAGAAGGTCGCCTCCGGCGCGGTCAGGCCGCGCTCGGTGCCCGCTACCTTGGCGGTGTAGCCAGACAGAAAGTGGTACATCGCCTCGGCCCCGGTGAGCCTGGCGATGGGCGGCATCACCCCGAAGGCGTCGCAGGTCAGCATGACGATGTTCTTGGGGTGCCCCGCCCGCCCGGTGGCGCTGGCATTGGCGATGAAGTCGAGCGGGTAGGCGCAGCGCGTGTTCTCGGTGAGCGAGGCGTCGTCGAAGTCCGGTACCCGGGTCTCGGGATCGATCACCACGTTCTCCATCACCGTCCCGAACCGCTCGGTGGTGGCGTAGATCTCGGGCTCGGCGTTGCGCGAGAGGCGGATTGTCTTGGCGTAGCAGCCGCCCTCGAAATTGAAGATCCCGTCCCCGGCCCAGCCGTGCTCGTCGTCGCCCAGGAGCTGGCGCGAGGAATCGTTGGAGAGGGTGGTCTTGCCGGTGCCCGACAGGCCGAAGAACAGGGCTGAATCGCCGGTCGCGTCGAGGCCGGCGTTGGCCGAGCAATGCATCGGCATCACCCCGGCCTCGGGCAGCACGTAGTTGAGGTAGGTGAAGACCGATTTCTTCATCTCGCCGGCATAGGCGCTGCCGCCGATGAGGACGATCCGGCGCGTGAGATCCATGGCGATCACCGTCTTCGACCGGCAGCCGTGGCGGTGCGGCTGGGCCTCGAAGCTCGGCAGGTCGATGATGGTGAGGTCGGGCACGAAGGAGGCCAGCGCGTCCCGCTCGGGCCGGATCAGCAGGTTGCGAATGAACAGGGAGTGCCAGGCGAGTTCGGTGAACACCCGGGCCTGGACCCGGTGGGCCGGGTCGGCGCCGCCGTAGAGATCCTGCGCGAAGAGTTCGCGACCCTCGGCGTGGGCCAGGAAGTCGGACAGCAGCGTGTCGAACTGCTCGGGCGTGATGGCGCCGTTGTTCTCCCACCAGACCTCGTTTTCGGTGCCGGCGTCACGCACCACGAACTTGTCCTTGGGCGAGCGGCCTGTATGGCTGCCGGTGGTGGCCACGAGGGCGCCTCCACGAGCGAGCTTGGACTCGCCGCGGGCAAGGGATTCCTCGTAGAGCCGCGGTGCCTCCAGGTTCCAGTGCACGGCCTTCAGGTTGCGCAGGCCGATCGCCTCGGCCCCGTGGTCCCTGTTGAAGGGGCCCGCGTCGATGTCACCGATGTCGTTCACGTGTCTCTCCTCGAGCCCCTGATCGCGCCGCTGTCCGGAGGGTCGTGGCACCGCCGTGGCGCCGCGATCCGTATCGACGATGCGTCCGCGCGGTCGGTCAGGTCCGCCGCGCGCAGGTTCACCGCGTCGTCGCTTGGTCCTGTCTGGCATAAACCGCAAAGAAGGGTCGTCAACCGATCCGGGAGGAGGACGGGAGACGTCTGCCGAGGATTGTCAGCCGCCCGGTTCAACGCCGATCGATCGCCCTCGGGATGCCGAACGAAGCGGCAGACCGCCGCCGGATGCCCTATGTCGAGGGCTGCGGCCCTTCATCATCCCAACACGGAAGTCCCATGCGCCAAGCCGTCGCCGGTCCCGAGATCGAGCGCCTCATCCAACTCCTCGCACGGCTACCGGGACTCGGCCCCCGTTCGGCGAGGCGCGCCGCGCTGACGTTGATCAAGAAGCGGGACACGTTGCTCGGGCCGCTGTCCGAGGCCATGCGCGTGGCCGTCGAGCGCATCGTCGTGTGCGGCAACTGCGGCAACGTCGATACCTGCGATCCCTGCACCGTCTGCGCGGACGCGAACCGCGACCCCGCGACCCTGGTGGTGGTGGAGGACGTCTCGGATCTATGGGCGCTGGAGCGGTCGGGGGCGGTGAGCGCACGCTACCACGTACTCGGCGGCGTGCTGTCCGCGCTCGACGGGGTGCGGCCCGAGCACCTCAACCTTCAGAGTCTGGTGGAGCGGGCGAGCGATCCGGCGGTGAAGGAGATCATCCTGGCCCTGAACGCCACCGTCGACGGCCAGACCACCGCTCATTACGTCACCCAGTCGCTGTCCCATCTCGGCTTGACGACGACGCGGCTCGCCCATGGCGTCCCCGTGGGGGGAGAACTCGATTATCTCGACGAGGGGACGCTCTCGGCCGCCATCCGCAGCCGCACTGCTTTCTAACGGCGCCGGTACTGGCGGCGAAGCCGGAAGCGACGTGGACGGGAGCGCCTGGCCATGATCCGGAGGGTCGAACGAAGTCGCCCGCGTCAGGCCCGATGTCGGCGAAAGCCGTCATCGGGCGCTTCTCGCGAACGGGGCGTGCCGCGTCAGGCGGCGAGCAGCTTCTCGACCTCGTTGACCAAGTCGCGCAGGTGGAACGGCTTCGAGAGGACTTTGGCGTCCTTGGGAGCCTTCGAATCCGGATTGAGAGCCACCGCGGCAAAACCGGTGATGAACATCACCTTGATGTCGGGGTCGAGCTCGGTGGCGCGACGCGCCAGTTCGATCCCGTCCATCTCCGGCATCACGATGTCGGTCAGAAGCAGCTCGAACGGTTCTTCGCGCAGACGGTTGTAGGCCGACAGGCCGTTGTCGAAGGACAGCACCTCGTAGCCGGCGTTCTGCAACGCCTTGGCGAGAAAGCGGCGCATGTCGTTGTCGTCTTCCGCCAGAAGAATCTTCATTGCGCGGCGTCCCATACCCTTCGAATCGGTGTGTTCCTCCCATAAAGCGTCGACTTGGTAAACAAGGTGTTGAGATCCGCGCCACGGCCGGTGCGACGGGGCACATCCTGAGACGGCGCGGGCCCTGCATCTCGCACGCGACGATCTTGAGTGGACAGTGACGGTGGGAGCCAGCAAAGTGAGGGCGTGCGTTCTCCCGTCGACAGCGCGATGACCGAGCCCTTTTCGAACCAGACCCCGTCCGCGATCGCCTTCGACCCGCCCTTCGTCGTGGACGAGCCGGGGACGCATACCCTCCCGTTCGTCTTCAACACGCCCCACTCCGGCTCGGTCTATCCCCGTCCGTTCCTGACCGCCTCGCGCCTCGACGCGCTGGCGCTTCGCCGCTCCGAGGACGCGCATGTGGACCGCCTGTTCGCACCGGTGATCGATCTCGGCGCGCCGCTGATGCGCGCGCACTTCCCGCGGGCCTATCTCGACGTGAACCGCGAGCCCTACGAGCTCGACCCGCGCATGTTCGAGGGCCGGCTGCCGCCGTTCGCCAACACCCGGTCGATGCGGGTAGCCGGCGGGCTCGGGACCGTGCCGCGGGTCGTCGCGGACGGGCAGGAGATCTACCGCGGGCGCCTGCCCGTGGAGGAGGCGATCGCCCGCATCGAAGGCCTCTACAAGCCCTATCACCGCACCCTGCGCGGCCTGATCCAGCGCACCGCGCGGCAGTTCGGCCATGCCATCCTGATCGATTGCCACTCGATGCCCTCGTCGAGCCTCGGGCGGGAGGAGGCCGGCCGGGCCGACATCGTGCTGGGCGACCGCTTCGGCACGAGTTGCTCGCCCCTGCTCACGGGGCTGGTGGAGCACCACCTGCGCGCCTGCGGCTTCAAGGTCCTTCGCAACAAGCCCTATGCCGGCGGTTTCATCACCGAGCACTACGGCGAGCCCGGCATCGGCCGTCATGCCCTCCAGATCGAGATCAACCGGGGCCTCTACATGAACGAGGCGTCGCTGGCGGTGACCGGCCGGTTCTCCGACCTCGTCTGGCAACTGCGGGGCATGGTCGTCGCGGTGGCCGCCGAGATCACGGACCTCGCGCCTCGCCGCATCGCCGCCGAATAGGGCCGCGTCCCGGCGGGACGAGAGCCGAGCGCCTCGCGCGCGCCCGGAGCAGGACATCGCCTCGACAAGGCGTGCGCCCAACAAAAAAGGCCGCTCCGAAGAGCGGCCCGAAGTCTAGGGAGGAAACGCCCAAGAAGGGCTGCCAGACCGCGACGCCATCGCGATCTCGCAATGCAATAATTAATTTGCGTCGCACAAAACACAAGAGCCGTTTCGCACATTCCGGCTGCGCTGTGCGCATGCCCCCGCCGCGTTAAGCGCAGCGATCCCCATCGAGGTCGAGCGGGACGATGTCGGTCGTTCGGCTCGTGCCTGCCCGGCCCCCATCGGGGTGCCGGTCATGGCAGCGAGTCCGGCACTCCTCTCGCACAGGGACGCACTCAGTCTTCGCGCAGAAGCCGCGCGATCTCGGCCTTGAGCGGGCCGGCGAGATCCTGTCGCTCGAGGGCGTAGGCGATGTTGGCGGCGAGAAAGCCGATCTTGGAGCCGGTGTCGTAGGTCCGCCCCTCGTAATGCATGCCGTAGAAACTCTGCTGCTGGGACAGGGCGATCATGGCGTCGGTGAGCTGGATCTCGCCACCGGCCCCCTTCTCGCCACGCTCCAGGATCGAGAAGATCTCGGGCTGGAGGATGTAGCGGCCGGAAATGATGAAGTTCGAGGGCGCGGTGCCGGCCTTGGGCTTCTCGACCATGCCGTTGATCTCGAAGGTCTGGCCGAAGGTCTCCCCGACGCCGACGATGCCGTATTGATGCGTTTCCTCGGGGGCGACCTCCTCGACGGCGATCACGTTGCCGCCGTGGCGCTCGTAGGCGGCGAGCATCTGGCCCATGCAGCCGCGGCTGAGCATGTCGGGGAGGAGAACGGCGAAGGGCTCGTCGCCGACGATCTCGCGGGCGCACCAGACGGCGTGGCCGAGGCCGAGCGGAGCCTGCTGGCGGGTGAAGCTGACCTGGCCGGCCTTGGGCAGGTCGCGCTTCAAATCCTCGTAGGCCGCCTGTTTGCCGCGCTCGCGCAGCATCTGGTCGAGTTCGAAGGCGATGTCGAAATGATCCTCGATCACCGCCTTGTTGCGGCCCGTCACGAATATGAAGTGCTCGATGCCCGCTTCGCGCGCCTCGTCGACCACGTGCTGGACGACCGGCCGGTCGACCACCGTCAGCATCTCCTTGGGGACGGCCTTCGTCGCAGGAAGAAAGCGGGTGCCGAGGCCCGCGACAGGAAGGACGGCCTTGCGAATCGGTTTCATCGAGCGGAACCCGGTGCGGAGAGGTGGAAAGGCGGACGGTGGACGTGTCGTCTCGGATGGACCAGCCCTGCCTGCCATCACGATCCCTCATGCGGCATAAACGATGTGGTGCATTTTCGATATAACGTCCGCTTGTCCGGCAGGATAAGTCGCCTGCCCTTTCCCGGGTTCGTCGCGGAGGGCTCGCTCCGGGCGGTCACGCGGCGATATCGAAAGGCAGTTCCACATGGCGGTTCTGGTGACGGGGGGCGCCGGCTACATCGGCAGCCACATGGTCCTCGCGCTGATCGACGCGGGCCATGACGACATCGTCGTCCTCGACGACCTTTCCACCGGGTTCGACTGGGCGCTACCGCCGGAAGTGCGGCTGGTGGTGGGCGATGTGGCCGACCAGGCCCTGGTCGCCGACGTGATCCGCCGCCACGGCGTCGACGCGGTGGCGCATTTCGCGGCACGGATCGTGGTGCCGGATTCGGTCGCCGACCCGCTCGGCTACTACCTCGCCAACACCGTCAAGACCCGCGCCCTCATCGAGACCGCGGTCGCGCAGGGCGTGAAACACGTCATTTTCTCCTCCACCGCCGCGGTCTACGGCGAGCCGGAGACGGTGCCGGTGCCCGAAGACCTCGGTCCCTCGCCGATCAATCCCTACGGTCGCTCCAAGCTGATGAGCGAATGGATGATCGCAGACGCGGCCAAGGCGCATGGCTTCAGCTACGTCATCCTGCGCTACTTCAACGTCGCGGGCGCCGACCCGCGCGGACGCACCGGACAGTCGACGCCCAACGCCACCCACCTCATCAAGGTCGCGACGCAGGCCGCCCTCGGGCAGCGTTCGCACCTCGAGGTGTTCGGCACCGATTATCCGACCCCGGACGGATCGTGCCTGCGCGACTACATCCAGGTGTCGGACCTGGCGGAGGCCCATCGCCTCGCCCTCGACCACCTGAGGGCCGGCGGCGAGAGCCTGACGCTCAATTGCGGCTACGGGCGCGGCTATTCGGTGCTGGAGGTGATCGACGTGGTCAAGCGCGTCTCGGGCGTCGACTTCCCCGTGCGCCTGTCGCCGCGACGGGCCGGCGATCCCGCCTGCATCGTCGCCGGGGCGGACCGGATCCGCGACCGGCTCGGCTGGAGGCCGCGCCACGACGATCTCACGGGCATCGTCACCCAGGCACTGGCCTGGGAGGACGCCCTGACCAGGCGTAACCGGACGTGATCGGCCCGTCCGCCCCGATCCTGGCGATCGCGCTCGCCGTCATGGCGGCGGGTCGCGTCGAGGCGGCCCCCGCGTCCCCCGCGGAGTCGGTGCAGGCCGGGGCCCCGGCGTTCCGCGCTTTCCTCGATACCCTGAGGCCGGACGCCCGCAGCCGCGGCATCTCCGATGCGACCTTCGACAGGGCCTTCGCCGACGTGCGCGAACCCGACCCGTCCGTCCTCGCGCGGACGAAGGCGCAGGGCGAGTTCGGACGCCCGGTGTGGGACTATCTCGTGGGCGCCGTCTCGCCCGGTCGGATCGCGCGTGGGCGCGCCGAGGCGGCGCGGCTCGACGCCGCGCTGGCGCGCATCGAAGCCGACTCGGGCGTGCCGCGCTGGGTGATCCTGGCGATCTGGGGCGTCGAATCGGATTTCGGCGCCAGCGGCGGGACGCTGCCGGTGGTCCGCTCCCTCGCGACCCTGGCGCAGGCGAAGCACCGTGGCACCCTGTTTCGAGACGAACTGCTGGCGGCGCTGGCCATCCTCGAACAGGGCTACATCACCCCCCAAGCCATGAAAGGCTCCTGGGCGGGCGCCATGGGACAGGTGCAGTTCCTGCCCTCGAACTACCTCAAGCACGCCGTCGACTTCGACGGCGACGGCAGGCGCGACATCTGGACGTCGCCCGCCGATGCGCTGGCCTCGATCGCCGCCTTCCTGCGCAGCCTCGGCTGGAACCCCGCCCTCTCGTGGGGCTACGCCGTCACGCTGCCGCCCGGGTACGATCTCGCGCGATATCGCGGCGACCTGGCGGATTTCGGCGCCCGCGGCGTCCGGCGCGTCGACGGCCGCGACCTGCCGCGCAGCGGCGAGGCCAGCCTGTTCCTGCCCGGCGGTGCGGGGGGGGCGGTCTTCCTCGTCACCGGCAATTTCGAGGTCATCCGCGGCTACAACACCTCCGATTCCTACGCCCTCGCCATCGGTCATCTCGCCGACCGGCTGGCTGGCGGACCTGCCCTGTCGGCGCCCTGGCCGAATGCGGCGACCCGTCTCGACAAGACGGGCCTTCAGGCGCTGCAGGAGGCGCTCGCCGCGAAAGGTTTCTACGATGGCAATGCCGACGGCCGGGCCGGGCCGAAGCTGCGCGAGGCGGTGCGGCGCTATCAGATCAGCGCCGGCCTCGTCGCCGACGGCTACGCGAGCGCGAGCCTGCTGGCGCACCTGAAGGCAGCCCGCTGACAGACGAGGGATTCGCCGCCCCGCCGGATGCCGCCTATACTGCCGCCCTGACGAAGTCGGGCCGCGTCCACGGACCCGCGACGATGGGACCGCGTGCCGATGACAGCCACGACGTTTCGCGCGACCACGGCCCATCGGCACGGACGCATCGTCCTGTGCGCGATCGTGGCCACGGGCTTCATGGGGATCGTGTCGCCGGCCCTCGCGCAATGGGGCGATTACGACGACGTGCCGCGACGCCGAGCCCCTGATTACTACCGGGACGACGGGGGCTATGGCGGCGGTGGCCGTCAGACCGGACGCCGTTATGCCCCTCAGCCGCAGGAGGCGCCCCGGCAGTTCTTCTGGCCCTGGGAGGACAGGCCGCAGCAGGCGCAGCCGGCGCCGGTCCCGTCGGCACGGCCGACCCGGCCGCGTAGCGCCCCGCCCCCGAGCACCTACAGCGACGACCGGCGTGCGCCGGCCTCACCCGCGGCCCGACGCCCCCGACCGGCGCCGGCGGTGGCGGCGCAACCCAAGCCGACCGCACCCAAGGTCGAGCCCACCACGCGGCTCGCCGTCTTCGGCGATTCCCTGGCGAGCTACCTCGGTCGCGGCCTCGACGACGTCTTCGAGGACAATGCCGATGTCGAAGTCGTCGACCGCTCGAAGGCCGACAGCGGCCTCGTGCGCAAGGACGTGGTCGATTGGCCCAAGGTCGCCGAGGAGTATCTGAAGACCGGGCCCAAGCCGGCCTACGCCCTCGTCATGCTGGGCGCCAATGATCGCCAGCCGATTCGCGAGGGCGACCAGACCGTCGAGGTCCTGAGCGAGCGTTGGCGGGACATCTACCGTGACCGGGTCGACGCCCTCGTGAAGGTGTTCGCGGATCGCAAGATCCCCTTGATCTGGGTCGGCACGCCGCCGATGCGCAGCGACAGCCTGACCAAGGACCTCACCACTCTCAACGACATCTATCGCGAGCGGGTGGCAAGGGCAGGCGGAACCTACGTCGATATCTGGCCGGGCTTCGTCGACGAGCGCAACCGCTACGCGGCGACCGGCCCGGACCTCGAGGGACAGCCGGCCAAGTTGCGCACCGCCGATGGAGTCCACTTTACCGGTGCGGGCTCCCGCAAGGTGGCGCATTTCGCGGATGTGGAACTGAAGCGGATGATGGGAGCCGGTACGCCGCTGTCGGAGCAGCCCGCCGCCGCGATCGCGACGACGCCCTCTGGCCCGGCCCTGAACGCCGACCCGCCCAAGCTCGACGACACCGCCGCGATCGACAAGCTGATCACGGCGATGCTGCCGAGCCTGCCCGAACCGCCCGGCATCCCCGCCCTGCCGGTCAAGCCGGCGGCGGGGCCGGTGGTGCCGCTGAGCCGCGCCGAGATCTCCCCGGGCGGCGCCCTGATGAATGGCAGGCCGCGCGAACCCGATGCCAGCGGAACGGTGGAGCGCACCCTCCAGCGCGGGGCGGCACCGCCGCCCCAGCCCGGCCGGGCCGACGACTTCCGCTGGCCGCCGAGCTGAAGCGGCCTCAGCGGGGAAGGACGCTGGCTCCCATCAGGGCCTCGTCGATCGAGCGCGCTGCCTGACGGCCCTCGCGGATCGCCCAGACCACGAGGGACTGGCCGCGCCGCATGTCGCCGGCGGCGTAGATCTTTTCGTGCGAGGTCCGATAGTCGCGCTCGTTGGCGGTGACGTTGCCGCGCTTGTCCATCACGACGCCGGATTCCTCCAGAAGGCCCTTGCGGACGGACCCGGCAAAACCGATCGCCAGGAATACGAGATCGGCGGGAAGCACGAACTCGCCGCCCGGCACCGGCTGGCGCTTCTCGTCGACGCGGGTGCAGACGACACCCGTGAGCCTGCCCTTCTTGCCCTCGAGCCGCAGCGTCGCCGCCTGGAACTCCCGCTCGGCGCCTTCGGCCTGACTCGACGAGGTCCGCATCTTGGTCGGCCAGTACGGCCAGACGCTGAGCTTGTCCTCGCGCTCGGGCGGACGCGGCCGGATGTCGAGCTGCGTCACCGACAGGGCACCCTGGCGGAAGGAGGTGCCGACGCAATCGGATGCGGTGTCGCCGCCGCCGATGACGACGACGTTCTTGCCCGCCGCCAGGATCGGCGGCTCGCCGTTGCCCGGCATCGGCTCGGCACCGACGCGGCGGTTCGACTGGACGAGGAACGGCATCGCGTAATGCACCCCGGCGAGCTCCTGACCGGGAAGCTGCGGATTGCGCGGGTCCTCGGCACCGCCGGCGAAGAGCACCGCGTCGAACTCGGCGGTGAGTTCGTCGAGGGGCTTGGTCACGCCGACATTGACGCCGTAGTGGAATCTGACCCCCTCGGCTTCCATCTGCGTCACGCGCCGGTCGATGTGCCGCTTCTCCATCTTGAAGTCGGGAATGCCGTAGCGGAGCAGACCGCCGGCCTTGGGCTCACGCTCGAACACATGGACTTCGTGGCCGACCCTGGCGAGTTGCTGGGCCGCCGCCATCCCGGCGGGGCCGGAGCCGATCACCGCAACCTTCCTGCCGGTCCGGATCTCGGCGGGCTCGGGCTTGACCCAGCCCATGTTCCAGGCGCGATCGGCGATGGCCTGCTCGATCGTCTTGATGGCGACCGGCTGGTTCTCGAGGTTGAGCGTGCATGCCTCCTCGCAGGGCGCCGGGCAGATGCGGCCGGTGAATTCGGGGAAGTTGTTGGTGGAGTGCAGGTTGCGCGCCGCCTCCTCCCAATCGGTCTGGAAGACGAGCTCGTTCCAGTCCGGAATCTGGTTGTGGACCGGGCAGCCGGTGTCGCCGTGGCAGAAGGGGATGCCGCAATCCATGCAGCGCGCCGCCTGCTTCTTCAGGTCGTGCTCGTCGAGCGGCAGCGTGAACTCGCGGAAGTGGCGAACGCGGTCGGCGGCGAGCTGGTACTTCTGCTCCTGCCGGTCGAATTCGAGAAACCCAGTGACCTTGCCCATCGTGCCCGTCTTTCGCGCGTCTGTCTGATCCGTCGTGAGGCAGGGCGCAGGGCCGCCGCCGCTCAAGTAGCCCGTGTCGTCTATGATCGGCGCATCACCGATGTGAAATCAGTGGTAGCGCCGTTCCGCCCCGCCCGGAGGTCAACGGTGCAACCGGTGAGCCAACCCCGGGTCTCCGGGCGCGAAGTGAGACCGAATCCGGCGTCCGCATCCCTAGGTCGTGCGCGACAAACGCGCTGTCGACGATGAAGGGTACCTCGCCGCCCTTTCACCGGTGGCACAAGGAGCCCCCCCTTTCCGCAAGGACCCCGGTGGGAAGCGAGGGACCGCCTCTGCATGCCACCGCCGTCCCATCGCACCTGCCCGGATCGTAGGTGCCCTTCCCGCCGGGAGCCCAGCTACGATCCGGTCGACATCACTCCGCCGCCACCGGCATCCGCGCCATCTCCATCTCGCGCAGCGCCCGACGATACTCCACCGGCATCACCTTGACGAACTTGGTGCGGTAACCGGCCCAATCGTCGAGGATCGCCTTGGCGCGGGGGCTGCCGGTGTACTTCAGGTGGTTGGTGATGAGCTGGCTCAGGCGTTCCTCGTCGTGGCCCGACATGTCGGCGAGGATGTCGACACGACCTTTGGTCTCCAGGTCGCCGTCCTGATGGAAGCGCCGCATCACGTCGTCCTCCTCCTCCACCGGTTCGAGATCGACCATCGACAGGTTGCAGCGGGCCGCGAACGAGCCGTCGGCATCGAGCACATAGGCGATGCCGCCCGACATGCCCGCCGCGAAGTTGCGTCCGGTCTCGCCGATCGAGACCACGACGCCGCCGGTCATGTACTCGCAGCCATGGTCGCCCATGCCCTCGACCACCGCGATGGCGCCCGAGTTGCGCACGGCGAACCGCTCGCCGGCCGAGCCGCGGATGTAGCACTCGCCCGCGATCGCCCCGTACAGCACGGTGTTGCCGGCCATGATGGTGTGATGGGCAGGCGCCTTCAACGCGTCGGAGGGCCGGATGATCAGCTTACCGCCGGACAGGCCCTTGCCGACGTAATCGTTGGCGTGCCCGGTGAGCTTCACGGTGACGCCGGCCGCGAGCCAGGCGCCGAAGCTCTGGCCGGCGGTGCCGGACAGGTTCACGACGATGGTATCGTCGGGCAGGCCCTCGTGGCCGTAGAGCTTGGCCACCGCACCCGAGAGCATCGCGCCCGCCGTGCGGTCCGAGTTCCGGATGACGTCCTCGATGACCACGGCCTCGCCGGACTCGAGGGACGGCCCGGCCTTGGCGATCAGGCGTCGGTCGAGCACCTCGTCGATGGGGTGCTTCTGCTTCTCCATGTGCCGGATCGCGACATCGGGACCGACGTCGGGGCGGTGGAACAGCTTCGAGAAGTCGAGCCCCTTGGCCTTCCAATGCGCGATGACCTCGAGGGTATCGAGGAAGTCCGCCCGGCCGATGAGGTCTTCGAGCTTGGTGAAGCCCATGCCGGCCATCAGCTCGCGCAACTCCTCGGCCACGTAGAAGAAGTAGTTCACCACGTGCTCGGGCGTGCCCTTGAACCGCTTGCGCAGCACCGGGTCCTGGGTGGCGACGCCCACCGGGCAGGTGTTGAGGTGGCACTTGCGCATCATGATGCAGCCCGCCGCGATCAGCGGCGCGGTGGAGAAGCCGAACTGATCGGCGCCGAGCAGTGCCGCCACGAGCACGTCGCGCCCGGTGCGGATGCCGCCGTCCGCCTGGAGCACGACGCGTCCGCGCAGGTGGCTGAGCACCAGCGTCTGCTGCGTCTCGGCGAGTCCGGTCTCCCAGGGCCCGCCGGCGTGCTTGATCGAGGTGAGCGGGGCGGCACCGGTGCCGCCGTCGAAGCCCGAGATGGTGATGTGGTCGGCGCGCGCCTTGGCGACACCCGTCGCCACGGTGCCGACGCCCACCTCCGACACGAGCTTGACCGAGACGTCGGCGGCCGGATTCACGTTCTTCAGATCGAAGATCAGCTGGGCGAGATCCTCGATCGAGTAGATGTCGTGGTGGGGCGGCGGTGAGATCAGGCCGACGCCGGGGGTGGCGTAGCGGACCTTGGCGATCTTGGCGTCGACCTTGTGGCCGGGCAGCTGGCCGCCCTCGCCGGGCTTGGCGCCCTGGGCCACCTTGATCTGCATCATGTCGGCGTTGACGAGGTACTCGGTGGTGACACCGAAGCGGCCCGACGCCACCTGCTTGATCGCCGAGCGGCGCGAGCGCCCGTCCGCCATCGGCTTGAAGCGCTCGACCTCCTCGCCGCCCTCGCCCGAGTTCGAGCGACCGCCGAACGAGTTGACGGCGATCGCCAGCGTCTCGTGCGCCTCCTTCGAGATCGACCCGTAGGACATGGCGCCGGTGGCGAACCGCTTGACGATATCGGCCGCCGGCTCGACGGCGGAGATGTCGACCGGCGCGCGGCCGAGCTCGGCCGCCTGGCGGATGCGGAACAGGCCGCGGATCGTCTTGAGGTGGTTCTCCTGCTCGTTCACGAGCCGGGCGTACTCGCGATAGCGCTCGGGAAGGCCGAGGCGCACCGCGTGCTGGAGCGTGGCGACGCTGTCGGGCGTCCAGGTGTGGCTCTCGCCGCGCAGGCGGTAGGCGTATTCGCCGCCGATATCGAGCGCGTGGCGATAGACGGGCGCATCGCCGAAGGCGTCGGCGTGGCGCCGTGCGGTTTCCTCGGCGACCTCGGCCATGCCGATGCCCTCGATGGTCGTCGCGGTGCCGAAGAAGTCGCGGGCGACGAAGGCCGAGTTGAGGCCGATCGCATCGAAGATCTGCGCGCCGCAATAGGACTGGTAGGTCGAGATGCCCATCTTGGACATCACCTTGAGTAGGCCCTTATCGATCGACTTGATGTAGCGGTAGACGATCTCGTCGTCGGTGAGGTCCGGCGGGAACTCGTCCTTCATCGCGATCAGCGTCTCGAAGGCGAGGTAGGGGTTGATAGCTTCCGCGCCATACCCAGCCAGGCACGCGAAGTGGTGCACCTCGCGCGGCTCGCCCGATTCCACCACGAGCCCGACCGAGGTCCGAAGCCCCTTGCGGATCAAGTAGTTGTGGACGGCCGCGGTGGCCAGCAGCGCGGGGATCGCGATCCGATCGGGCCCGAGGCCGCGATCGGACAGGATGATGATGTTGTAGCCGCCGCGCACGGCCACCTCGGCCCGGTCGCAGAGGCGATCGAGGGCGCCCTCCATGGCGGCCGCCCCGGCTTCGGCCGGGAAGGTGATGTCGAGGGTCTTGGTGTCGAAGCGGTCCTCGAAATGGCTGATCGAACGGATCTTCTCGAGATCGCCGTTGGTGAGGATCGGCTGGCGCACTTCGAGGCGCTTCTTGCGGGAGGCGCCCTCCATGTCGAGCAGGTTCGGCCGCGGCCCGATGAACGAGACGAGGCTCATCACGGCCTCCTCGCGGATCGGGTCGATCGGCGGGTTGGTCACCTGCGCGAAGTTCTGCTTGAAGTAGGTGTAGAGCGACTTCGGCTTGTCCGAGAGCGCCGAGAGCGGCGTGTCGGTGCCCATCGAGCCCACCGCCTCCTGGCCGGTCACGGCCATGGGCGCCATCAGGAGCTTGAGGTCTTCCTGGCTGTAGCCGAACGCCTGCTGGCGATCGAGCAGCGAGACGTCGGAGCGCGAGGCGCGCGGAATGACCGGCTTGAGGTCTTCGAGCACGATCTGGGTGTTCTTGACCCACTGCGCATAGGGATGCGCCGCGGCGAGCTCGCTCTTGATCTCCTCGTCGGAGACGATGCGGCCCTTCTGCAGGTCGATCAGCAGCATCTTGCCCGGCTGCAGGCGCCAGGACTCGACGATCTTCTCGTCGGGGATCGGCAGCACGCCCATCTCGGAGGCGAGCACGACGAGACCGTCGTCGGTGACGAGGTAGCGCGCGGGACGCAGGCCGTTGCGGTCGAGGGTCGCGCCGATCTGGCGTCCATCGGTGAAGCACACGGCCGCCGGGCCGTCCCACGGCTCCATCAGGGCGGCGTGGTACTCGTAGAACGCCTTGCGCTCGTCGTTCATGAGCGGATTGCCGGCCCAGGCCTCCGGGATCAGCATCATCATGGCGTGGGCGAGCGAGTAGCCGCCCTGCACCAGGAACTCGAGGGCGTTGTCGAAGCAGGCGGTATCCGACTGGCCTTCGTAGGAGATCGGCCACAGCTTCGAGATGTCGTTCCCGAACAGCTCGGAATCGACGCTCGCCTGGCGCGCGGCCATCCAGTTGACGTTGCCGCGCAGCGTGTTGATCTCGCCGTTGTGGGCGACCATCCGGTAGGGGTGCGACAGCTGCCAAGTGGGGAAGGTGTTGGTGGCGAAGCGCTGGTGGACCAGAGCGAGGCCCGAGACGAAGCGCTCGTCCTGCAGGTCGCGGTAGTACCGGCCGAGCTGCGTCACCAACACCATGCCCTTGTAGACGATGGTGCGGGTCGACAGCGACACCGGGTAATAGGCTTTCACCCGCGGCTCGTTGAGCCCGTAGACCTTGCTCGAAATGACCTTGCGGGCGGTGAACAGGCGGCGCTCGAAGGCATCCTCCTCCGTCACCGAAGCCGGGCGGCCGATGAAGACCTGGCGGTGATGCGGCTCGGTCTCCTTAACGCGCACGCCGAGATCCTCGGAATCCACCGGCACGTCGCGCCAGCCGAGCAGCGGCAGACCCTCGTCGGCGAGCACCTGCGCCACGATGTCCTCGACGATGCGGCGGCCGTCCTCGTCCTTGGGCAGGAAGAACATGCCGACGCCGTAGTGGCCGGGCTCCGGCAGCGCGAAGCCGAGGGCCTCGCATTCCGCCTTGAAGAAGTCGTGCGGGATCTGGGTGAGGATGCCGCAACCGTCGCCCATCTTCGGGTCGGCGCCGACGGCACCGCGATGGTCGAGGTTTTCCAGGATCAACAGGCCCTGCGCGACGATGCCATGGCTGCGCCGGTCGTGCATGTCGGCGACGAAGCCGACACCGCAGGCGTCCTTCTCGCGGGCGGGATCGTAGAGACCCTGAGCGAGCGGAAGCGCGCCGTCGCGGACGGTCAACGGCTTGCCGCCGTCGCGGGTGGCGGGAATGGACGCCTGGCGGGTTCCGAAATCAGCAGATGCGGTCACGCTCACCATCCCCCGTCTGTCAAAGGTCTGCCCGCTCGACGAGCATGTTTCGTGCCCTGCCACCATCGGATGGCAGGGTGGTCCGGCACCGATCTTCGCGTGATCGCGGACGGGCACCGGTCGGGATCCGATACCGACGGACACCGTACCGGTCATCGCTGCGAGCCGCGACCCGTCCCGCTGACGCGCCCGGCTCCACGTCTCGCCCGGACTCCGAACGATCGTCGGATGGGGGCGGTTCGACCACGATGCTCACGACGAAATGGGACAGCCATGCTGTCCTAACGTCGGGATGACAGATTTTCACGATTCCAGCAAGGGTTCCAAAGCGGGCGACGTCTGCTTTTCCGGCCCGACGTCTCCACTGGATGGGCGTGACATCGCCGCAGGCGGGAAAGGGCGCATATGGGAGGTTGCTTCCCTCGTCCCGGGAGCGGTGGCGCGATGTTGCCAGGATCGTCCCGCATTGCTGCCCCAATCCGACGCTCTACCATGACACGCCGAGCACAGACGGCGGGAATGCGGCGCGGGACCTCGCGCCGACCGAGCCGGAGGACCCGAGCCAACAGCGGGCCTCCGGATCACCGGTTTCCACGATTGGATGAACGAGCCCATGCCGACGAGTCGCAGGGCGCTTGTGCGCTCATCTTCCCCTCTTCGTTGCCTCGCGCTCGGGCTCGTTGCCGCCGTGACGATCGGCGCAAGCTCGGCCCACGCGCAGTATTTCGACCCTTTCGACGACGTGATGCCGCCGCGCGCGGTGGTCTGGCGCCTCAACGACCGCGGTTTCACGGACGTCACCCGGCCGCGCTTCGACGGACGCGCCTATGTGGTGGAGGCCGAAAGCCCGAACGGCGGGCGAGTACGGCTGATCCTCGACCCGCGCGACGGGGCCGTCCTCGGGCGCGTCCGGCTGTCGGAGCCGCTTGTCCCGCCGCCGCTCCGCGTCGACCGGCCGCGGGGTCCCTACGGTTGGACGGAAGAGGACGTGGCGCCGCGCCGCCGCGAGGCCGAACGGACGATTCCCCCCAGTGATATCCCCTATGGGCGGACCCCGGATAGGCAAAGGCGGGCCGATCTCGGCCCTCCCCTGCCCGGCGTCCCCTTGCGCTCGGACGTACCGAGGCGGGTGGAACCCGGCGATCCCAATGCGCTCGGTCTCAACCCCGATGCGGCCAGGCGCAACGGTGACCCTGCCCGCAGGACCAGCCGCCTGAACCCGCCGGCACGGCCCGCCGAGGCCAGGGGGCGGGATCGCAGCCCCAATGCCGCCGGAACGACACCGGCCGTCCGCGCGACGCCGGCGGCACCGGCCCCGACGCTACGGCCCGGCGAGGTTCCGGCCACCAAGCCGGAGGCCCCGGTTGCCGCCGTTACGCCAACGACGCCGGCCGCCGTCCAGCCGCCGGCCCAAGGTGTCACGCCCGCGACGAGCGATACCAAGTCTGGCGCCCCGTCTTGGCAGGACCCTCCCGCCGACGCCAAGCGGCCGGTCCGCGTGATCGACGGCGCGACGGTGGTTCCCGGCGCCGGGGACAAGTCTCCTGCGACCCAGGACTGACGCCCCGACGTCATCGATCGACGGGATCGCCCCGCGATGAGGACGGTGCGCGAAGGTCGCGTCAGCCGGCGTCGCTGGCGCCGGCTCCCTGGAGCTGCGGGTCGTGGGTGGCGGCGCGGATGGGGCTTTCGCCTTCCGGCTCGCTCGTGATCGCCTGCAATGCCAACGGATCGAGGCCACTCTCGGGCTTCGGGCCATAGGCGTGGAGCGCGTGGCGCATCTTCGGCGTCCAGAACGCCACGATGTGCTTGTGGATGCCCGCCACCGCTTCCTCGTCGGGATACGAACGAAAGAAGCCGGCGATCTGGTTCGCCATGCGGACGAGCTTCTGGTCGGTGGTGAGGGCGCTCATGGCTCGGGCTTTCGATGACGTGAGACGGGTCTGGATCGAGGGACGGTTAAGGCGCCGACACGGGGTCGACACCCTGGCCGGACACCGACGGCTCCGCGAGGACGAGCCGTTCGCGGCCGGTGAACAGCGTCAGGGTATCCGACCGCGCGATGGCGCAGAGGGTGATATCGTGAAGGCGGGCCCGCTCGATGGCCAGCGACGTCGGAGCCGAGATCGCCACCAGCACGGACGCACCGAACGAGGCCGCCTTCTCCACCATCTCGAACGAACAACGGCTCGTGATCACGACGAACCCCTCGGCGGGGTCGGTGTTCGTCCGGATCAGGGCGCCGATCAGCTTGTCGAGCCCGTTGTGGCGCCCGACGTCCTCACGGACGGCGACGAGCGTACCGTCGCGGTTGGCCCAGGCAGCGGCGTGGACGGCACGGGTTTCGTGATTGAGCACCTGCGCCTCGCCGAGTGCCGTCAACGCCCGCTGCACCGCTCCGACCGTCACGGTCTGCTCCCGTCCTGTCCGGGGCTCGGCCTTGGGAAGGGCGGCGAGATCGTCGATGCCGCAGACGCCGCAGCCGGTCCTGCCGCTGATGGCGCGCTTGCGGGCGAGATGTTCGCGCAACCGCCCCGGAACCAGGTCGACGAGAAGGCGCAGGCCACCCTCGCCATCCTCCACCGAGACGCCTCGGATCTCGTCCGACGACGCGACGATGCCCTCGGTCAGGCTGAAGCCATAGGCGAAGTCTTCGAGATCGGCCGGCGTCGTCATCATGACCGCGTAGGGAACGCTGCCGTAGACGAGGTTGACCGGCATCTCCACCGCGAGGGGCCGCTCGCCGACCCGCGCCTGCGGATCGTCGTAGGCCACCACCAGGGTGGGAACGCGGCGGACCGTCTCCGCCGCCGCGCTCGAACGCTCGCTATTCGGCGGCATTCAGCTGCGTCGCGATCCGGGTCAGCGAGAAGTCCTCCTCGAAGAACCTCGCCTGCCAATCCGACGGCCGGTTGGTGCGCCGGACCTGCACCGCCGTCACCTTGTACTCGGGGCAGTTGGTGGCCCAGTCCGAGTAGTCGGTGGTGATGACGTTGGCGCCGGTCTTGGCATGGTGGAAGGTCGTGTAGACCACGCCCGGCTGCATCCGCTCGGAGACGATCGCCTTGAGGGCGATGTCGCCGGACCGGCTCTCGAGGGCGACGAGGTCGCCATCGACGATCCCGCGGACCTCCGCGTCGAACGGATGGATCTCCAGCACGTCCTCCTCGTGCCAGCGCGAGTTCTCGGTGCGGCGCGTCTGGGCGCCGACGTTGTACTGCGACAGGATACGGCCGGTGGTGAGGATGAGCGGGAAGCGCGGCCCGGTTCGCTCCTCGGTCGGCACGTATTCGGTGATCATGAACTTGCCGAGGCCGCGAACGAAGCGGTCGACGTGCATCATCGGGGTACCGCGCGGGGCGGCCTCGTTGCACGGCCACTGGATCGAGCCGAGTTCGTCGAGCTTGTCGAAGCTGACGCCGGAGAAGCTCGGGGTCAGCGAGGCGATCTCGTCCATGATCTCGGACGGATGGCTGTAGTTCATCGGGTAGCCCAGCGCATTGGAGAGCAGCACCGTGCCCTCCCAGTCGCCGATGCCGGCCAGCGGCGGCATCACCTTGCGGACGCGGGAGATGCGGCGCTCGGCGTTGGTGAAGGTGCCGTCCTTCTCGAGGAACGAGGCGCCCGGTAGGAAGACGTGGGCGTATTTCGCGGTCTCGTTCAGGAAGATGTCCTGGATGACGATGCACTCCATCGCCATCAGGCCAGCGGTGACATGGTGCGTGTCGGGATCGGACTGGGCAATGTCCTCGCCCTGGATGTACATGCCCTTGAAGGAACCATCGACGGCCTCGTCGAGCATGTTGGTGATGCGCAGGCCCGGGTCCTTGTCGAGGGACACGCCCCAGAGCGACTCGAAGGTTTCGCGGGTGGCGTCGTCCGACACGTGCCGGTAGCCCGGAAGCTCGTGCGGGAACGAGCCCATGTCGCACGAGCCCTGGACGTTGTTCTGGCCGCGCAGCGGGTTCACGCCGGCACCCAGCATGCCGATGTTGCCGGTGGCCATGGCGAGGTTGGCCATGCCCATCACCATGGTCGAGCCCTGGCTGTGCTCGGTGACGCCGAGACCGTAGTAGATGCCGGCGGCTCCACCCTTGGCGTAGAGGCGGGCGGCACCGCGAAGCTCGGCCGGATCGATGCCGGTGAAGCGCTCCTGCGCCTCGGGCGAATGCCGCTCGTCGGCGACGAACCGGGCCCAGGATTCGAAATCGGCGAGATCGCAGCGCTCGCGAACGTAGGCCTCGTCGACGAGTCCTTCCGTGACGATGACGTGCGCCATCGCGTTGATGAAGGCGACGTTGGAGCCGGGCTTCAGGGGCAGGTGGAAATCGGCCTCGATGTGAGGCGACTTCACGAGGTCGATCTTGCGCGGGTCGGCGACGATGAGCTTGGCACCCTCGCGCAGGCGCTTCTTCATGCGCGACGCGAAGACCGGGTGGCCGTCGGTGGGGTTGGCACCGATGACCAGGATCACATCGGAATGCGCCACCGAGGCAAAGTCCTGGGTGCCGGCCGAAGTGCCCAGCGTCGACATCAGGCCGTAGCCCGTGGGCGAATGGCAGACGCGGGCGCAGGTATCGACGTTGTTGTTGCCGAAGGCGGCGCGCACGAGCTTCTGGACGAGGTAGGCCTCCTCGTTGGTGCAGCGCGACGAGGTGATGCCGCCGACCGAATCCTTGCCGTACTTGGCCTGGATGCGCTTGAACTCGGACGCCGCCCGATCGATGGCGACCTCCCAGGTCACCTCTTGCCAGGGGTCGGTGATCTTGTCGCGGATCATCGGCTTGGTGATGCGGTCCGCGTGAGTGGCGTAGCCGTAGGCGAAGCGGCCCTTGACGCAGCTGTGGCCCTCGTTCGCCTTGCCGCCCTTGTAGGGGACCATGCGCACGATGCGGGTGCCCTGCATCTCGGCCTTGAACGAGCAGCCGACGCCGCAATAGGCACAGGTGGTGATCTCGGAGTGATCGGGCTGGCCGTGCTCGATGATCGACTTTTCCTGGAGCGTCGCCGTCGGGCAGGCCTGCACGCAGGCGCCGCAGGACACGCACTCGGACTCCATGAAGTTGGTCGGACCGGCGGCGACGCGACTGTCGAAGCCGCGACCCTCGATGGTCAGCGCGAAGGTGCCCTGCACCTCCTCACACGCGCGCACGCAACGATTGCAGACGATGCACTTCGACGGGTCGTAGGTGAAATACGGGTTGGACGTGTCCTTCGGCAGGTACTGGTCCGACGTCGGCTTGACGTGGTTGGCGCCGTCGTAGCCGTAGCGCACGTCGCGCAGGCCCACCGCGCCGGCCATGTCCTGAAGCTCGCAGTCGCCGTTGGCCGCACAGGTCAGGCAGTCGAGGGGGTGATCGGAGATGTAGAGCTCCATCACGCCCTTGCGGAGCTTGGCGAGCTTGTCCGTCTGGGTCGAGACGACCATGCCGTTCTCGGCCGGGGTGGTGCAGGAGGCGGGCGTGCCGCGGCGGCCCTCGATCTCCACGATGCACAGGCGACAGGAGCCGAAGGCTTCCAGCGAATCGGTGGCGCAGAGCTTCGGGATCTGCGTTCCCGCGTGCATCGATGCCGCCATCACCGACGTGCCGGCGGGCACGGTGACGCTCATGCCGTCGATGGTGAGGGTGACGGTCTGCTCCGAAACCCGGATCGGGGTGCCGTAGTCGATCTCTTTGATGAGGGCCATGGGTCGCGCCTCCTTACTCGGCGGCGACGGACATCTGTCCGCCACGCTCGAAATCCTCGGGGAAATGGGTGATCGCGCTCATGACGGGCATGGGCGTCAGCCCGCCCATGGCGCAGAGCGACCCATCGGTCATGACGTCGCAAAGGTCGGCGATGATGCTCAGATTGCGCTTCGTATCGGTACCGGCGATGACCTTGTCCATGGTCTCGACGCCGCGGGTCGCGCCGATGCGGCAAGGGGTGCACTTGCCGCAGGATTCGACGGCGCAGAACTCGAAGGCGAAGCGGGCCTGCTTCGCCATGTCGACCGTATCGTCGAACACCACGATGCCGCCGTGGCCGACGAGGCCCTTGTTGGCGGCCATCGCCTCGTAATCCAGGGGCGTGTCGAGGAGGTGGTCGGGGAAGTAGGCGCCGAGCGGGCCGCCGACCTGGACCGCACGAACCGGACGACCGCTCTGCGTACCGCCGCCGAAATCCTCGATGATCTCGCGAAGCGTGATGCCGAAGGCGTATTCGATGAGGCCGCCGTGCTTGATGTTGCCGGCGAGCTGGATCGCCAGGGTGCCCAGCGACCGGCCCATGCCGTAGTCGGCATAGGACTTGGCGCCGTGCTCCAGGATGTAGGGCACGGCCGTGAACGTCATCACGTTGTTCACGAGGGTGGGCTGGCCGAGGAAGCCCTTTAGCGCGGGGATCGGGGGCTTGGCCCGGACGATGCCGCGCTTGCCCTCGAGGCTCTCGAGCAGCGAAGTCTCCTCGCCGCAGATGTAGGCGCCCGCTCCCAGCCGGACTTCGAGATGGAACGCCTTACCTGAGCCCATCACATCGGCGCCCAGGAAGCCCGCCTTCTCGGCATTGGCGATCGCTTCCTTGAGCGTCGCGAAGGCCTGCGGATATTCGGAGCGCAGGTAGATGTAGCCCCGCGTCGCCCCAGTGGCGATCGCCGCGATGGTCATGCCCTCGATGAGGTTGAAGGGGTCACCCTCCATCATCATCCGGTCGGCGAAGGTGCCGGAGTCGCCCTCATCGGCATTGCACACGACGTATTTCTGCTCACTCTTGGCGAGCATCACGGTGTTCCACTTGATGCCGGCCGGGAAACCGGCGCCGCCGCGACCGCGCAGGCCGGACTCGCGCACCTGGGCCACGATACCCTCGGCATCGAGCTTGAGCGCGGCTTCGAGGCCGCGGTAGCCTCCGTGCTCACGGTAATCGAGCACGGACACCGGATCGACGACGCCGCAGCGCTGGAAGGTCAGGCGGTGCTGACGGGCGAAATAGGGCATCTCCTCGGGCCTGCCGAGGCGGAGCGGATGGGCGCCGCCTTCGGCGAGGCCGGCATCGAGCAGCGCCTCGACGTCGCCGGGCGTCACCGGCCCGTAGGCGATGCGCCCGTCCGGGGTGGCGACTTCGACCATCGGCTCCAACCAGAGCATGCCGCGCGAGCCGGTGCGGACGATCTCGACCGCGAGGCCGCGCCTCTCGGCCCCGGCGGCGATGGCCTTGGCGACGCGGTTGGCCCCGAGCCCGAGCGCGACGGCGTCGCGGGGAACGTAAAGGGTAACACTCACGATGCGACCTCCGTCAGGGCGGATTCGAGACCATCGGCGGTGAGGCGCGCCACCGGCAGGTCATCGACGAGGGCGCCCGGGCCGTTGGCACAGAGGCCGAGGCAATAGACCGGCTCGACGGTGACGCGGCCGTCGGACGTGGTCCCGTGCCAATCGACGCCGAGGCGCCCGAGGATCTCGGCGTGAAGGGCGTCGGACCCCATCGCCTGGCACGCCTCGGCGCGACACAGCTTGACCTGATGGCGCCCGGCGGGATGACGGCGAAAGTCGTGGTAGAAGGTAATGCAGCCGTGAACCTCGGCCCGCGACAGGTTCAGCGCGTCGGCGATCAGCGGCACCGCGCCTTCGTCGACATAGCCGAACGTCTCCTGGAGCGCGTGCAGGATCGGCAGCGTCGCTCCTTCGAGGTGGGTGTGTTCGGCGATGATTCCCGCGGCGCGGGTCGCGCTCCAGGGCTCTTGCGGCACCATTGTTCCAACCCGTTGCAGTTTGGTCTCGCTCTAAGTCGTATATCACCACTCCTGAATCAATCGCGCGGTTCCGTTGGTCGACAAGGTATTTTTGTCAAAACTTCATGTTGCGCTGCAAAAAGTCAGAGCGAAGCAATGGAATCCGCGATGGTCGGCGCGGCAGCACGGGCTTCCACCAGGAGGGAGGCGCACAGCGGCGTCATCGGCTCCTGCTCGGGCATGACCAGACCGACGACGTGGCTGACGTCTGGTTCGACGATGGGCACGGCCCGCACCCGGTCGCCCAGCCTGAAGCTGTCGGCGAGCACCGCCGGCATCACGCTGGCCCATTTGGCCGTCCGCACATGGCTGAGGAGCACGATCATCGAGTTCGATTCGAGCAGCGGCGCCGTCGGCCGCCCGTCCGGGTTCAGGTGCGCGTCGACGATCCGGCGATTCTGCATGTCCGGCGTCAGCAGGCACAAGGGCAGGCGGCCGACTTCGTCCCAGGTGACGGCGTCCCGGGCGCCATGGGTGCCGTCGAGCGCGGTGAGAAGCTTGTAGCGCTCCCGGTAGAGCGGGACCGTCGTCACGCGGCCCAGGGGTTCGTTCTCGAGGTAGGTGATGCCGGCATCGATCTCGCGGTCGGCGATCAGGCGGCCGATCTCGGTGGAGGTCGTCGATTGCACCGAGAAGCAGACGTCGGGGTGGCGGCCGCGGAACGGCGTGGTCAACAAGGCGACCACCGGCGTCGCCGTGGGGATCGCCGCGAGCCTCAGCATGCCGGTGAGGCCGCGGCGTAGGCTCGCGACTTCCTGGCGCATGGCGCGGGCATCGGCCACGATCCGCCGCGCCCATTCGAGCACGCGGTCGCCTTCGGGCGTGAACCCCTGGAAACGCGAGCCGCGCTGGACTAGCATCACCCCGAGCCGCTCCTCCAGTTGCTTGACGCCGGCCGAGAGGGTCTGCTGCGAGACGTTGCAGAACTGGGCCGCCCGCCCGAAGTGGCGCTCCCGCGCCAGCGCGAGGATGAATTCCAGTCGCTCGATCACCGCAGGTACCCGCTCCTCGTTCCGCCGCCCCGCCCGGACAACGCCATCCTGGCCCGCGCCCGCACCGGGCACGATGCGCAGCACCTTAGCCAAGCGTATCCTCCGCCGGCGTTGGCGGTGGCGCCAGTTCCTCGCACGTCGTGGGGTGCGAACGGAGAGATTTTCGCAGGCCGAACGCAGAACGAGGCCAGTACCGCCGAGGACTGTCCACAGGGTCGTTCGGCCCGCCTGTGCGACGCTGTTGCGGTTGCGCCGTTAACTCCATTGTGGTCTGACACGCCGACACAGAACAAGGCTGCGGGTCAACGCAGCCGTTGCGGCGTTCGCGGCATCTGGATTGCGCATCGCGCAGCAGGCGTTAAAGCGGGCGCGACCGGCCGAGACACCGGCCATGAAATTCGAGCGGAGCCACGAGAGGCAGATGCGCAGGACGCGGACGCAATACCTTCCAATGGGGATGATCGGCGCCTTCGGCACGCTCCTCGCAATGTCGTCGTCGGGACTCGCCGCCGGCCTCGGTCAACCCGAGCCCTGGCAGATGGCTCGGCAGATCCCCGTGACGGAGAACGCGCGGGAGATCCTGTCGTTCGAGGTCGGCCTTCATTGGCTCTCCTTCGTCATCTCGTTGTTCGTGCTGGGCCTGATCCTGTATTGCGTCTTCCGCTTCAACGAGAAGGCCAACCCGACGCCGTCGAAGACCACCCACAACACCATGATCGAAGTCGCCTGGACGATCGTCCCGGTGCTGATCCTGGTGGCGGTGGCGATCCCGTCGTTCCGCCTGCTGCGGACCCAGCTGTCCGATCCCAAGGCCGACGTGATCGTCAAGGTGACCGGCCATGCCTGGTACTGGGCCTACGAGTATCCGGCGGTGGAGAACGGCGGCGGCTTCAAGTTCGACGCCAACCTCGACGAGGAGAAGGCTCCCAAGCTCCTGAACGTCGACAACGAGATGGTCGTGCCGGTGGACAAGATCGTGAAGATCCAGGTCACCGCTGCCGACGTCATGCACTCCTGGGCGATGCCGTCGTTCGGCTTCAAGATCGACGCCGTTCCGGGCCGCCTGAACCAGTTCTGGTTCAAGGCCGACCGCGAGGGCGTCTTCCACGGGCAGTGCTCCGAGCTCTGCGGCACACGCCACGCCTACATGCCGATCACCGTCCGCGTGGTGAGCGACGAGGCCTATGCGCAGTGGCTCGTCGAAGGAAAGACGAAGTTCGCTGCCATCGACGACGGCGCCAAGTTCGCCGACGCCCGGCGCTGAACCGGGTCCTGGACCGCCAGAACCACACGAGATCATCAGGCACCTGAACCAAGGTCTGCATCGCATGGCTACCGCCGCAGCACACACCGGGCACGACGCCCACGCATCTCACACGCCGTCGTTCTTCTCTCGCTGGTTCCTGTCGACGAACCACAAGGACATCGGCTCCCTCTACCTCCTGTTCGCGTTCTGCGCGGGCATGATCGGCGCGTTCCTCTCCTTCGGCATCCGCATGGAGATGGAAGAGCCCGGCCTTCAGTATTTCGCCAACCCGCAGACCTACAACGTCTTCGTCACCGGCCACGGCCTCATCATGGTGTTCTTCATGGTGATGCCCGCGCTGATCGGCGGGTTCGGCAACTGGTTCGTGCCCCTGATGATCGGCGCGCCGGACATGGCGTTTCCGCGCATGAACAACATCTCGTTCTGGCTGACGGTGGCCGGCTTTCTCAGCCTGGTCTGCTCGCTGTTCGTCGAAGGCGCCCCCGGCGCCGCCGGTGCCGGCACCGGCTGGACGGTGTACCCGCCGCTCTCCACGAGCGGGCACCCTGGTCCGTCCGTCGATTTTGCGATCTTCGCGCTGCATCTCTCTGGTGCCGGCTCGATCCTCGGCGCCATCAACTTCATCACCACCATCCTGAACATGCGCGCGCCGGGCATGACCCTGCACAAGATGCCGTTGTTCGCCTGGTCGATGCTGGTGACCGCGTTCCTGCTGCTCCTGTCGCTCCCGGTTCTCGCCGGCGCAATCACGATGCTGCTCACCGACCGCAACTTCGGCACGACGTTCTTCGATCCGGCCGGTGGTGGTGATCCGGTGCTCTACCAGCACCTGTTCTGGTTCTTCGGCCACCCCGAAGTCTACATCATGATCCTGCCGGCCTTCGGCATCGTCTCCCACATCATCTCGACCTTCTCGAAGAAGCCGGTGTTCGGTTACCTCGCCATGGCCTACGCCATGGTCGCCATCGGCGTCGTCGGGTTCGTCGTGTGGGCGCACCACATGTACACCGTCGGCCTGTCGCTTCAGACGCAGTCGTACTTCGTCTTCGCGACCATGGTCATTGCGGTGCCGACTGGCGTGAAGATCTTCTCCTGGATCGCGACCATGTGGGGCGGTTCGATCCGCTTCACCGCCGCCATGCACTGGGCCGTGGGCTTCATCTTCCTGTTCACCGTCGGTGGGGTCACCGGCGTGGTCCTGGCGAATGCCGCCGTCGATAAGTACCTGCATGACACCTACTACGTGGTGGCGCACTTCCACTACGTGCTGTCGCTTGGCGCGGTGTTCATCATCTTCGCCGGTGTCTACTACTGGTTCCCGAAGATGACCGGTCACGTCATCCCGGAATGGGCCGGCAAGCTGCATTTCTGGCTGGCCTTCATCGGCGCTAACATCCTGTTCTTCCCGATGCACTTCCTGGGTCTTGCCGGCATGCCGCGGCGCTACGCCGACTACCCGGAAGCCTTCGCCGGCTGGCACAAGGTCTCGACCTGGGGTGGGCACGTCTTCGCCCTCGGCATGGTGGTGTTCGTCATCGGCGTCGTCCTCGCCTTCCGCTCGAAGACCCGCGCTGCCGACAATCCGTGGGGTCCCGGTGCGACCACACTGGAGTGGACGCTCTCGTCCCCCCCGCCCTTCCACCAGTTCGAGACGCTGCCCACCATCGTCGAAGAGCCGGCCCACTGAGGCTCTTCCGACATCGAACAAGGGTTGCGAGGACCGCTCCGGCGGTCCTCGCTCTTTCCCGGATCTCCCCGTCGCCTTGGGGAGATCCGGCAAGGGGCGACGCCAGCAGGCGCGACCGATCTTCCGACCGTCGAATCCAAGCATGGTGGCCATGACGAGCCTGTCGAACAGCTTTCCCGCTGGCGCCGAGCCGAAGACCTTCCCGTCCGTCGCCGGCCAGGGCGAGGTCTCCGACTTCTTCGCACTGCTCAAGCCGCGGGTGATGGTGCTGGTCATCTTCACGGCGCTCGTCGGCATGGTCGTCTCGCAGGTCCACGTCCAGCCGGTGGTGGCGACCATCTCCCTTCTGATGATCGCGGTCGGTGCCGGTGCCTCGGGGTGCCTGAACATGTGGTGGGACGCCGACATCGACGCGGTGATGTCCCGTACCGCCAAGCGTCCGATCCCGGACGGGCGCATCCAGCCGGGCGAGGCCCTGGCCTTCGGTCTCGTGCTGTCGGCGGGGTCCGTGATGATCCTCGGGCTCGCGGCCAACTGGCTGGCCGCGGCGCTGCTCGCCTTCACCATCGTGTTCTATGCCGTGATCTATTCGATGTGGCTGAAGCGCGCGACGCCACAGAACATCGTGATCGGCGGTGCGGCGGGCGCCCTCCCCCCGATCATCGGCCAGGCGGCGGTCTCCGGTACGGTCGGGATCGAGTCGATCGTCCTGTTCCTGATCATCTTCATCTGGACGCCACCGCACTTTTGGGCGCTCGCCCTGATCAAGGCTGGCGAATACGCCAAGGCCGGTATCCCGATGATGCCCAACGTGGCCGGCCCGGCCTCCACCCGTCGCCAGATCGTGGGATATTCCCTGCTCCTGTTCCCGGTGGGGCTGGCGCCGGTGGCGCTGGGCTTCGGTGGCTTGCTCTATGGCATCACCGGCCTTGTCGGAGGCCTCGGCATGATCGCCTTCAGCGTCCACGTGATGCGCAACCGCGAGGGTGAGGCCGAGAAGCGCGCGGCCCTCGGGATGTTCGGCTTTTCGATCCTGTACCTGTTCCTGCTGTTCTCGGCATTGCTGGCCGAACAGGGCCTGGGCCTCTACCGCGGTGTCTCCCTCGGCGGAGTCCTGGCGTGAGTCGCGAGACGGACGGCGGCGACGTCGTGCCCAAATCCCTCGACGCCGTGCAGGCCGAGCGTCGTCGCAAGCGGTCGATGGCCATCGCCTTCGTTCTCGGTGCCCTCGTCCTGATCTTCTATGTCCTGACGATCGCCAAGCTCGGACCGCAGATTCTCAATCGACCGATCTGAGGAATGGACCGTATGTCGGATGCAGGCCGCGACGACCGCCACGGTGCGGCCAGGAACACGGGCGCCGCACGCACTGCCTTCGCCTGCCTGGCCCTCGTCCTGACGATGACCGGCCTCGCCTTCGCGTCGGCGCCGCTCTACGACATGTTCTGCAAGGCGACCGGGTTCGATGGAACGCCCCGCCGTGGCGCCGGGATGACGGCCGTCGAAGACGACAGCATGCTCGTCCGGTTCGACACCAACGTCGCCGCCTCGCTGCCGTGGAAGTTCCAAGTCGAGACCCGGGAGATCACGGTGAAACTCGGCGAGACCAAGACGGTGTTTTTCCGCGTCAAGAACACCGCTTCCACCCCTTCCACCGGGATCGCGACATTCAACGTCCAGCCCGCGCTGATGGGGGGATATTTCTTCAAGATCCAGTGCTTCTGCTTCAACGAGCAGACTTTGCAGCCGGGCGAGACGATGGATTTTCCGGTGGTGTTCTATATCGATCCCGCCGTACGCAAGGATTCGAACACTGACCATCTCACCGAGATGACGCTGTCCTACACCTACTTCGCGTCGAAGAACGGTCAGCCCACGGCTGCGCTCGCGACACCCGCGGGGACGGGGACGAAGACGAATTTCTGACGGGTTCGGCGTGACAAGGTCGCGCCGCTCGCATTATGGGTTCGAACAGCGGAGCCGGGCGTCGTCCGGTTCCTCAGACGATCAAGAGCCCGATGCCGGGACGGCACAGGGTCGGGGGCGAGGAGAGTAGTTTCGATGGCCGAGGCGCACGCCAAGAATCACGATTACCATATCCTGAGCCCGAGTCCTTGGCCGCTGATCGGCGCCTTCTCGGGCTTCCTGATGGCTTTCGGCGCCGTCTTCTGGATGAAGAGCCTCACCATCGGCACCCTGGCCGTCGGTCCCTACATCTTCGGTGCCGGTACGCTCGGCGTCCTCTACACGATGCTTGCCTGGTGGCGCGACGTGGTCCACGAGGCGAACACCGGCGACCATACCCGCGTGGTGCAGCTCCACCACCGCTACGGCATGATCATGTTCATCGCCTCCGAGGTGATGTTCTTCGCCGCCTGGTTCTGGGCCTATTTCGAGGCGGCTCTCTATACCGCCGATCCGATCCAGGCCTCGCGCCTCGCCTTCACCGGCGGCACATGGCCGCCAAAGGGCATTGAGGCGTTCGATCCCTGGCACCTGCCGCTGCTTAACACGCTGATCCTTCTCACCTCCGGCACCACCATCACCTGGGCGCACCACGCCCTGCTGCACGGTGACCGCAAGGGCGTGAAGTACGGCCTTTGGCTGACCGTGATCCTCGGCGTGCTGTTCACCGCTTGCCAGGCTTACGAGTACAGCCACGCCCACTTCGGCTTCGCCGGCAGCATCTATTCCTCGACCTTCTTCATGGCGACGGGCTTCCACGGCGCCCACGTCATCATCGGCACGGTCTTCCTGGCGATCTGTCTCTACCGGATCTACCTCGGCCAGATGACGACCAAGCAGCACCTCGGGTTCGAGTTCGCCGCCTGGTACTGGCACTTCGTCGACGTGGTGTGGCTGTTCCTGTTCGCATCGATCTACGTCTGGGGTGCCGGCGCTTCGGCACACTGATAACCGGCGGCCAATCGCCGCCACGGTTGGAATTCAGGAAAAGGGCGGCGAAAGCCGCCCTTTTCGCGTCGGACACCCGTTTGCCTCCCCATATGGATCCCAGTGGCCCGATCCCGCGGCCGAGGAGACTACCGCTTTGAGCGAGCCCCGCACGACGCCCGAGCCGATCGCCACCGGCCTGCGCGGCCGCTGTCCGCGGTGCGGACAGGGCCACATGTTCGACGGCTTCCTGACCTTCCGGCCGTCCTGCGAGGCCTGCGGCCTCAGCTACGACGCCTTCAACGCGGGTGACGGCCCCGCCTTCTTCGTCATGTCGATCGTCGGGTTCGTGGTCGTCGGCATCGCCCTGTGGCTCGAGGTGACCTACGAACCACCGATGTGGGTGCATGGGATCGTTGGAGGCGGGCTCACGATCGGTCTCAGCCTCCTGCTGGTACGGCCGCTGAAAGGCGTGCTGGCGGCCTTGCAGTTCGTGAACAAGGCCGAGCAGGGGCGCTTTCGGTGACCACGGCTGCGGCATCGCGGGGCGGGTGGCGGTCGCTCCTGATCCCGGGAATCTCGGCGGCCGTGGTTCTCGCGATCCTCCTCGGGCTCGGCGTCTGGCAGCTGCGCCGCAAGGCGGAGAAGGAAGCGTTGATCGCTCAGATCATCGCACGCTCCCAGGTCGAGCCGCCGGCCGGCCTGCCGCGTCCTCAGGACTGGGATCCCGCCGCAGACGAATTCCGACGGGTGCGGGTCGCCGGACGCTTCCTCCACGACAAGGAGACCCTGGTCCACGGGCTCGCAGCCGGTGCGGTGCCAGGCCGGGCGCTGCAGGGCTTCTATGTGGTGACGCCCCTGGCGCGGAACGACGGTGGAACGGTGCTGGTCAACCGCGGCTTCGTCCCCACCGATCTCAGGGATCCTGCACGACGGGCCGCGGGCCAGATCGCCGGCGAGACGACGGTGACGGGGATGCTGCGGGGGTCGGAACCGCGCACGATGTTCGTCCCGGCGCCCGATCCGGCACGGGGCGAGTGGTACAACCGCGACATCGCCGGCATCGCCGCCGCCAAGGATCTGGTGGACGTCCCGCCCTTCCTGGTGGAGGCCGACGCCACCGCCAATCCGGGCGGCTGGCCCAAGGGCGGGCAGTTGCGGGTCGACCTGCCGAACAACCACCTCCAATACGCCTTCACGTGGTTCGGCATCGCGGGCTGCCTGATCGGCGTGTTCGGCGTGTTCGCCTGGAAGCGGTTTCGTGAGGTGACCGGGGCGTAAGCGCGCGCTTCGCGCCCAGTATGAGCAACGGGACGGCGCTCGGCAAAAGTCCTTCTCTCGGCCGCTCGGCAAGAGTCTTGGGTTTGTCCAGAGACTTGCGCTTGTCCAGAGTCTTGCGCTTGTCTCAAGCGTCGGCCGCGCTACTCTGGAATGAGGGTCGTGGCCGACCTTGCTGCGGAGTGTCCTGATGCGCGCCGTTACTGCTGCCTTCGTCCTCGGACATTCCGCCCTCGCCCTGCTCACCGGCCCGGCTTCTTCCGCCGACGAGGCCGCCCGGTCCCAGGCCCGCGCCACGGTGGAGCGGCAGATCGAGGCCTTCCGGAAGGGTGATGCCTCCACCGCCTACGCCCAGGCGGCGCCTGCGATCCAGACGATGTTTCCATCCCCCGAGACCTTCCTGGCGATGGTCAGGAAGGGTTACGCGGCGGTCTCCCGTGCCCGCAGCTTCAGCGTGGACCGGATCGAGGACGCCGGCGACGGCGGGATGGCGCTGGGCGTCAAGCTCCAGGACGAGGACGGCGTCGACTGGATGGCGCTCTACACCCTCGAGAAGCAGTCCGACGGGGAATGGCGGATCAACGGCTGTCGCTTGGTCAAGGCGCCGGGTAGTAATGCCTGAGATGGCATGGTGGAACGGCCGAGCGGCCGGAGACCGCCGCACGAAACCTCTTTTCGACACGCCCACCCACATCGTGTAGACGGAGCGCCTTCCCGGAGGCCCCTTTGCTACACGTTTCGACCCGCGGCGCCGCGGCGCCCCTCAGCTTTTCCGACGCGCTCCTCGCCGGCCTCGCCCGCGACGGGGGCCTCTACGTGCCCCAAACCTGGCCGCAGCTCTCGCGCGAGACCATCGCGGCCCTGGCGGGCGTGCCCTACGCCGATGCGGCCAAGCAGGTGTTGCGCCCGCTGATCGATGGGGAAATCGCGGATGCGGCCCTCGATGCGATGATCGAGGAATCCTACGCCACCTTCCGGCACAAGGCGGTCTGCCCGCTGGTGCAGCTGGACGACAACCTGTTCCTGCTCGAACTCTTCCACGGGCCGACGCTGGCGTTCAAGGACGTGGCGATGCAGCTCCTCGGGCGGTTGATGGACCATGTGCTGCGCGCGCGCGGCGCGCGCGCCACCATCGTCGGCGCCACCTCGGGCGATACCGGCAGCGCCGCGGTCGAGGCGTTCCGCGGGCTCGACCGGGTCGACGTCTTCATCCTGTTTCCGGAGGGCCGCGTCTCGGAGGTCCAGCGCCGGCAGATGACGTCGGTGGGCGCCGACAACGTCCATGCCATCGCCATCGATGGCAATTTCGACGATTGCCAGAACATCGTCAAAGCGATGTTCCAGCACGGCGACTTCGCCGACAAGGTCCGCCTGTCGGGGGTCAATTCCATCAATTGGGCGCGGGTGGCGGCGCAGGCGGTGTATTACTTCACCAGCGCCGTGGCCCTGGGCGCCCCCCATCGGCCGGTGTCCTTCGCGGTGCCCACCGGCAATTTCGGCGACATCCTGGCCGGCTGGGTCGCCAAGCGCATGGGGCTCCCCATCGGCCGCCTGATGATCGGCACCAACGCCAACGACATCCTGGCGCGCACCCTCGAGCACGGTACCTACGAAGTCCGCGGCGTCCAGCCCACCACCTCGCCGTCGATGGACATCCAGATCTCGTCGAACTTCGAGCGTCTGCTGTTCGAGGCCCTGGGCCGCGATTCCTCCGGCCTGGGCCGCCTGATGGCAGGCCTCAAGCAATCGGGCGGGTTCAGCCTCGACCCGGCGGTGCTGGCGAGCGTGCGCGACGAGTTCGACGCGACCTGCGTGCCGGAGGACGCGGTGATGGCCGAGATCGCCCGCACCCACGCCGAGACCGGCCAGGTCCTCGACCCGCACACCGCCATCGGCGTCCATGCCGGGCGCCGCCTGCTGGAGACGGACCCGCGCACTCCGGTGGTGGCCCTGGCCACCGCCCACCCGGCGAAGTTCCCGGATGCGGTGGCGCAGGCCACCGGCGGACTTCGCCCGGCCCTGCCGCCGCATCTGGCCGATCTCATGGACCGCAAGGAGCTGTTCTCGCGGGTCGCCAACGACCAGGGCGCGGTCGAGCGCTTCGTGCGCGAGCATGCCCGCATCACGCGGGGCGCCTGACGCGTGAAGGGAAGCGGCCCCATCATGCGGCGGCGCCCCCTCATTTGGACGGGAACGGGGTCGAGACGCGGCCCGGAAAGATCACCCCGATGAACCAGCATTTCGCCACGCACGGCGCCTCTCCCGACCTCAAGGTCACGCGGCTCGACAACGGGCTGACGGTGGTGACCGAGGCGATGCCGGGGGTGGCGACCGCCACCCTGGGCGTCTGGATCGGGGCTGGCTCGCGCCACGAGCGGCCCGACGAGCACGGGCTCTCCCACCTCATCGAGCACATGGCCTTCAAGGGCACCGCGACCCGCACCGCGCGGCGGATCGCCGAGGAGATCGAGGACGTCGGTGGCGACATCAACGCGGCCACCAGCGCCGAGGGTACGAGCTACAGCGCCCGCGTGCTGGGCGAGGATGTCGGCGTCGCCCTCGACGTCATCGGCGACATCCTCACGAACTCGCTGTTCGACGCCGGTGAACTCGCCCGCGAGAAGGGCGTGATCCTCCAGGAATACGCCGCCATCGAGGACACGCCCGACGACGTGGTCTACGAGGCCTTCACCGAGGCCGCCTTCCCCGACCAGCCGATCGGCCGCCCGATCATCGGCACGCCCAGCACCATCAAGAGTTTCGACCGCACCGCGATCGAGGGCTACATCGCCCGCGAGTACACGCCCGACCGCATCGTCCTGGCGGCCGCCGGTGCGGTCGGTCACGACGCCATCGTCGCGGCTGCCCAGCGGCACTTCGGAGGTCTGAAGGCCACCGAGGCGCCCCCGACCGTGCCGGGCGTCTACGGCGGCGGCGAGCGCCGCATGAAGAAGAAGCTCGAGCAGGCCAACGTGGTGATCGGCCTGCCCGGCCTCTCCTTCCGGGACGACGGCTATTATGCCCTGCACATGTTCGCGCAGATCCTCGGCGGCGGCCTGACCTCGCGGCTCTGGCACGAGGTCCGCGAGACCCGCGGCCTCGCCTACGAGATCCAGTCCTTCCACTGGCCGTTCTCCGATTGCGGCCTGTTCGGCATCGGCGCCGGAACGTCCGGCTCCGATCTCGCGCAACTCGTGGACGTGACCCTGGCCGAGACGGTCAAGGCGGTGCGCGACCTCGACACCGTCGAGATCGTCCGCGCCAAGGCGCAGCTGAAGGTCGCGCTGCTCTCCGCCCTGGAGACCCCCGGCGGGCGCATCGAGCGCAACGCCCGCCAGCTCCTCGCCTGGGGCCGGGTGATCCCGGCGGCGGACGTCATCGCCAAGGTCGACGCGGTCACCGTCGACGACGTTCGTGCGGCCGGCCGCAAGCTCCTTTCGGGCGCCCCCACCCTGGCGGCGATCGGACCGATCAAGACGTTGCCGTCGCTCGATCACGTGCGACAGGTGCTGCAGGCGGCCTGACGGGCGGAACGTTACGCCGAAGCGAGGCGCCCACCGCCGATGCCGTGGCTTTCGCGCCCGGCGGCTTGTTTTGGCCGCAAAGCGGCGCAATCGAACGTGTGGCCGGGCCTTGTCACGTTGCGGTGGGTCTCGGCCCGCACCGTCGCCGCGCACCTTGCCCGCGCCCTGCCCCATCGGTACGACTTGGATCAACCTGAGCCGTAGATGCCGGGATGCGCCCTCCGGCCGGAACACTCGCCCGTTGCGTATAACCACCCTCGTCCTGGCCGCTGTCCTGACGGCTTTCCTCACCGCCATGGCCATGCCGCGCCCGGCCGCGGCCGTGGAAGCCGTGCGCCTGACCCTCGACGCGCCGGCCATCGACCTGACGCCGATGATCGAGCGCTACCGTTCGGACGGCGACCTGATCCAGATCTCGACGGCCCCGGGCAAGGACGGCATCGTCCGGCGCATCGTCGTCAAGGCACGCGACACCGGCGCGCGGCCGGACTGGATGGTGTTCGCGCTCACCAACGACACCGACGAACAGATCGACCGCCTCCTCGTCGCGCCGCACTTCCGGCTCGTGGGGTCGGGCGTGATCTGGCCGGACCTGGGCGGGTCGCGCATCGCCGCGATCACGGCGAGCCAGGGCATCAGGCCCGACCGGGAGGACAACCCCGAGGCCGATCAGTTCATGATCACGGTCGACCCGGGCTCCACCGTGACCTTCGTCGCCGAGCTGAGGGGGCCGAACATCCCGCAGGTCTACCTGTGGGACCAGGAAGCCTACCGCAAGAAATCCACCGGTCTGACGCTCTACAAGGGCATCATCATCGGCATCGCGGGCCTACTGGCGCTGTTCCTCACGATCATCTTCGTGGTGAAGGGGGCGATCATCTTCCCCGCCGCCGCGGCGCTGGCATGGTCGGTGCTCGCCTATGCCTGCATCGACTTCGGCTTCCTGCAGAGGGTGTTTCCCCTCACGGAGGTCGCGGAACGGGTCTACCGGGCCTCGGCAGAGGCGGTGCTGGCCGCCACCCTCCTCGTGTTCCTGTTCGCCTATCTCAATCTCAGCCGGTGGCACGTGCGCTACAGCCACGTCGCCTTCTTCTGGCTCGCCTTCCTGGCGGGCCTCGTGGGTCTCGCCGTGTTCGACCCGCCGGTGGCGGCGGGCGTCGCCCGCATCTCCATCGCCGCGGTGGCCGGCGTCGGCCTCCTCCTGATCGTGTACCTGGCCGCCCACAACGGCTACGACCGCGCCATCCTGCTGGTGCCGACCTGGGTCCTGCTGCTGATCTGGGTGGTGGCGGCGGGCTTCGCCATCACAGGGCAGATCGGCAGCGACCTCGTCCAGCCGGCCCTGATCGGCGGCCTCGTCCTCATCGTCATGTTGATCGGCTTCACGGTGATGCAGCACGCCTTTGCGGGCGGCGGCCTCACCCACGCCCTGGTCTCGGACACCGAGCGCCGGGCGCTGGCCCTGACCGGGGCCGGCGACGTGGTGTTCGACTGGGACGTGCCGGGCGACCGGGTCTTCGCCGGTCCGGAGATCGAGTCGCAGCTCGGCCTCAAGCGCGGCACCCTCGAAGGCCCCGCCTCGAACTGGCTGGGACTGCTGCATCCCTTCGACGTCGACCGCTATTCGGCCGCCCTCGACGGTGTGATCGAAGAACGCCGCGGCCGCATCCTGCACGATTTCCGTCTGCGTTCGCACGTCGGCCCCTACTACTGGTACCGACTCAAGGCCCGTCCGGTGATCGGCAGCGACGGCGAGGTCGTGCGAATCGTCGGCACCATCGCCGACGTCACGGAGCTGAAGGCCGCCGAGGAACGCCTGCTGCACGACGCCGTGCACGACAGCCTGACGGGCCTGCCCAACCGGGAACTGTTCCACGACCGGCTCGACGCGGCCCTCGCCTTCGCCAGCCAGGATCTGCGCCTGAAGCCGACGATCATCCTGCTCGACATCGACGGCTTCAAGGCGATCAACGACGCCATCGGCCTTTCGGCCGGCGATTCCATCCTGCTGACGTTGTCGCGCCGGCTCGGGCGGCGCCTGCGGCCGCAGGACACCCTGGCGCGCATCGCCGGCGACGAATTCGGCCTGATCCTGCTCTCGGAGCGGGAGCCGGACCGGATCCTGGCGTTCGCCGAGATGATCCGGAAGGCGATCGCCACACCGATCACCTATGCCGAGCGCGAGATCTTCCTCACCGTCTCCGTCGGCATCGCCCTCCACGAGGCGGGCGGCAACCAGAAGCGCGAGGAGGTGTTCAAGAACGCCGAGATCGCCATGATCCAGGCCAAGCGCCAGGGCGGCGACCGGTCGGAGGTGTTCCGCGCGACCATGCGCAACGAGCGCGGCGACCGGCTGCTGCTGGAGGGCGACCTGCGCCGCTCCCTCGACCGCAACGAGATGAAGGTCTTGTTCCAGCCGATCGTGCGCCTCGAAGATCGGACGGTGGCCGGATTCGAGGCCCTGCTGCGCTGGGACCATCCCAAGCTCGGACGGCTGTCGCCCGCCACCTTCCTCCCCATCGCGGAAGAGACCGGCTTCATCGTCAACCTCGGCAACTTCGTGATGGAGCGGACCGCCCTCGAACTCGCCGCCTGGCAGCGTTCCCTCGATGTCGACCCGCCGATCTTCGCCTCGGTCAACGTCTCCTCACGCCAGCTCCTGCGCCATGACCTCCTGCACGACGTCAAGACGGTGCTGGCCCGGTCCGGCGTACTGCCGGGTTCGCTCAAGCTCGAACTCACCGAGGGCCTGGTGATGGAGAACCCGGAATACGCCGCCCAGATGCTCACCCGCATCCACGACCTCGGCGCGGGCCTGTCCCTCGACGATTTCGGGACCGGCTATTCGGCCCTGTCCTACCTGCAGCGGTTCCCCTTCGACACCATCAAGATCGACCGGTCCTTCGTGCGCCAGATCGCGACGGGCCGTACCGTGATCCTGCGATCCATCGTGAAGATGGCCCAGGAACTGGGCCTCGCCATCGTCGCGGAGGGTGCCGAGAGCGAAGCCGACGCCCAGGCCCTGGCCGAACTCGGCTGCGACTACGCGCAGGGCTTCGCCTTCGGCGAGCCGATGTCGATGCTCCAGGCGCGCCAATTGGTCGGGGCGGCACCGGAAGCCGCCTGAGCGCGGACATCGGGGTCGGGATCGCGGCCGTACTTAAACCTCCCTTAACCATGATCTTGCATCGTCATCTCCGGGTTCGATCGGCTGCACGGAGCGGCCGGATACCGGACGGGGGACGGGTGCGATGGCGCAAGCGGCGTGGCAGGTGCAGGCGGAGACCGAGACCGACATCGTCCGGCGGGTCGTGGCGCGTCAGCTTCGCTTGCGTGAGCCGAGCGGTTCCGTCGGCGCCACCATCATCCCGATGGTGGCCGTAGCGGCGGTCGATCGCGACGATGACGAGACGGAGGAGGTCGACGCCTCCGACGTCATGCGGCTGCAGACGGAGGTCACGCTGATGAAGGCGGTCCTCAAGGCCGAGCGCACCGAGAACGAGACACTGCGCTCGCAGATGAGCGCGCGCGGGAATACCGGCGAGGAAGTCCGCCTGGTGCGCGATCGCTGGGCCGTCCTGGTCGATCAGCTTCTGCGCCAGCCGCGTTGATCGTCTCCACGACGGGACACGCAGCGCGAGCCCGGATATCCGGGCTTCGCCCCTCGTCCTGCGACCGCAGCGAGCGGCGGCAGGAGGTCGGGCCTCCCGTGCGTGCTGACGCTTCATCGCCCTTACACGTCATCGGGAGACGGCCATGAGCGCCCGCTGCTCGCTCGTCGTCAACGGCAAGGCCGTACGCATCTCCACCGGCGAGACCCCGGTGGAGGCGGCTTTGGCCGAGGGCATGATCGGTTCCGGACTAAACGGAGCGGCGGCGTTCGGCCAGGGCGGCGGGCCGGCGGCGCGCCGGGCGAAACCCCGTGGCCATCGGGCCGAGAGCCTCGTCCCCTCCCTGCCGCGGACGGCGCCGACCCTCTGCGCCACCCCTGCCCTGCAGGCCGGCGCGCCGGTGCGGCGCAGCGGAACGATCACCGACATCCGTCCGCTCGGACCGCACGTGGTCGAGATGGTGGTGACCGTCACGCGACGTCTCGACATCCAGCCCGGCCATCAGGTCGTGGTGACGATCCACGGCCACGAGCCCCTGACCCTCAGTCCGACCCTGCGGATCGACGGCGCGGCGGAGCTCAACGAACTCGTTTTCCACCTGCCCCTGCACCCGGGCGAAGCCTGCCTCGCCTCGGCCCTTGGCGAGACGGTGCCCCGGGGCACGGACGTGAAGATCAAGGGGCCGGTCGGACGCGGCTTCTACCGCCCCGGCGGCGGCCGTCTTGTCCTGGTCGCCGCAGAAACCGGCTTCGCGCCGATCTGGTCCATCGCCAGGGCGGCACGCTACATCGAGCCGGCGCGCGACGTGGTGCTGGTCGCCGGCGCTCGCGACCCCCTCGACCTCTACATGCGCCCTTCCCTCGACTGGCTGAGGGCCACCGGCATCGGCCGTATCGTCCTGGTGGCCGACCGTTCGCGCCAGCGCCCGCCGGACGTGCGCCCGGGCCCGTTGAGTGCGCACCTGCCTCCCCTGCGCACCACCGACGTGGTCCACGTGGTCGGCGATGCCTCGACGGTGGGTGCGGTCGAAGTCCTGGCCGCGGCGGCCGGCGCCCGCTGCTATCCCGTCCTGCTCGCTCCGTAAGTCCAAGGCCTGCAGTCCGAGGCCTGCCGACCAAGAAAGAAGAAGGCCCGGCGCTTTTCGAGCGCCGGGCCTTCTCTTTAGTTAGGGCGCGATCCCTCGCTTCAGGCGACCTTCACGCGCCAGATCTCCTCGGCGTATTCGCGCATCGAGCGGTCGGAGGAGAACCACGCCATCCGCGACGTGTTGAGGATCGCCGATTTCCACCACGCTTTCGGGTCGCCCCAGGCGGCGTCGATCTCGCGTTGAACCCGCCAATAGTCGTCGAAATCGACGGTGAGCAGGTAGCGGTCGTTGTGGCGCAGGTCGTCCACCAGCGGCCGGAAGCGGCTGCGGTCGTCCGGCGAGAAGCCGCCCGACCCGATGAGATCGAGGGCCGCGGCCAGACGCGGCGAGGCGGCGATCGCCTTGGCCGGATAGTTCACCTCGGTCATCCGCTCCGCGACACCGGCGGCGTCGAGGCCGAAGATGAAGATGTTGTCCGCCCCGACGTGGTCGCGAATCTCGATGTTGGCGCCGTCGAGGGTCCCGATCGTCAGAGCGCCGTTGAGGGCGAGCTTCATGTTGCCGGTGCCCGAAGCCTCCATGCCGGCGGTGGAGATCTGCTCGGACAGGTCGGCGGCGGGGATGATCGCTTCGGCGAGGCTCACGGAATAGTTCGGCAGGAACGCCACCTTGAGCCGGCCGGCGACGTCGGGATCGTCGTTGACGACCTTGGCGACGTCGCAGGCGAGCTTGATGATGAGCTTGGCCTGCACGTAGCTCGGCGCCGCCTTACCGCCGAACATCTTGACCCTCGGCGTCCAGTCGCGGTTCGGCTCGGCCTTGATCGCCTGATACAGCGCCACCGTCTCGATGACGTTGAGGAGCTGGCGCTTGTACTCGTGGATGCGCTTGATCTGCACGTCGAACAGTGCGGTCGGGTCGATCACGATGCCGGTGCGGTCGGCGACGACGCGGGCGAGTGCCTCCTTCCGGGCCAGCCGCATCGCGGCGTAGCGGGACTGGAAGGTGGAATCCTCGGCATGGCCGGCGAGGTCCATCAGGGCGGACGGGTCGTCGAGCACACGCTCGCCGACGATCTCGACGGCGAGTTTGGTCAACTCCGGATTGGCGTTGTGCAGCCAGCGCCGGAAGGTGATGCCGTTGGTCTTGTTGACGATCTTGTCGGTGTCGAGGGCGTGGAGGTCCTTGAACACCGTCGAGCGCATCAGGTCGGTGTGCAGGGCCGAGACGCCGTTGACCCGGCGGGCGCCCAGGAAGGCGAGATGGCCCATGCGCACGCGCTTGCCGTGGGTCTCCTCGATCAGGGACACCGAGGCGAGATGGGCGGCGTCGGAATGACCGTGCTTGCCCTGCTCCTCGAGATGCATCCAGTTGATGAGGTAGATGATCTGCATGTGGCGCGGCAGCAGCCGCTCCATCAGGCCCACCGGCCAGGTCTCGAGGGCCTCCGGCAGGAGGGTGTGGTTGGTGTAGCCCAGCGTGTTGGTGGTGACGTGCCAGGCGTCCTCCCACGTGAAGCCTTGGTCCTCGAGGAGGAGGCGCATCAGCTCCGGCACCGCGATCGCCGGGTGGGTGTCGTTGAGCTGGATCGCGGCGTGGTCGGGCAGCGAGCGCAGGTCGCCACGCTCAGCCACATGGCGGCGCACCAGGTCCTGGAGCGAGGCGGAGGTGAAGAAGTATTCCTGGCGCAGCCGCAGTTCCTGGCCGGAATCCGACGAGTCGCTGGGATAGAGCACCCGCGAGATCGCCTCGACCCGCGACCGGTCGGACACCGCGCCGACGTGATCGCCGCCGTTGAAGCGGCCGAGGTCGATCGGCGACTCGGCCTCCGCCTTCCACAGGCGCAGGGTGTTCACGTGGCAGCCACGCCAGCCGACCACCGGCACGTCGTGCGCCACGGCCCGCACGGTCTCGGCCGGCTGCCAATAGCGGCGGATCACGCCCTCGCCGATCGACGACATGGTGACGTGGCCGCCGAACCCGATGGTGTAGGTGGCGTCAGGCCGGGCGAACTCCCAGGGGTTGCCCTCGGCGAGCCAGGTCTCCGGCGCCTCCTTCTGCCAGCCGTCCTCGAGGGATTGCCGGAACAGGCCGTGGTCGTAGCGGATGCCGTAGCCGATGGCGGGGATCGACAGGCTCGCCATGCTCTCCATGAAGCACGCGGCCAGGCGTCCGAGGCCGCCGTTGCCCAGGGCCGCGTCGGGCTCGGCCCCCTCGACGGTGTCGAGGGAGATGCCGAGGTCGGCGAGCGCCGCCCGCGTGGTCTCGACGAGGCCGAGGTTGTTCATGGCGTCCGAGAGAAGACGCCCGATCAGGAATTCGAGGGAGAGGTAGTAGACCCGCTTGTTGGGGATCGCTTCGCTGTTCGACGCCATACAGGCGTCGACGATGCGGTCGCGCAGGGCCAGGGCCGTGGCGGCGAACCAATCGCGCTCGCGGGCGATGTCCGGCGTCTTGCCGACGACGTAGGCGAGCTTGGCCAGGATCGCCTCGCGCAGATCGATGACCGGATCACCGGAGACGGCCCGCGCGGGCGTTGCCCAGGCCGGAGCTTTGGGCATGCCGGCCACGGGCTCGGCATCGGCCGCGGTGCGGCTACGGTCCGGTACGGTCAGGACATCGTTCAGCACGTATCATTCCCTCTCTTCGCTGCCGGACTGTGCAGGAAGCCCAAAAAGCCGGCCCGCTCCCCTGGCTGTTCATCGTTCCGGACGCTTGCACCGGCATGGTGGGTCCGCGTGGGCGCCTCGTCGGTCCGGCGTCGGTCGCGGTGCGACACCGCTCGCTGGCGCCGTTCGCAAACCCCGTGCCTCACTGTCGGCCGAATCGCTCGAGCGTCACGCTGACCTCGGAGCGAGACGGAACTATGGCCGCGCTGCGGCCCGGCTGCGCCCAACCTTCGACGGCGGCGATGCAATCGTCGCTGCGGCGCAACGCGTCAATGATCCATTAACCGCCTTGATGGCTTGGATTGTGCATTGCGATACGATGGATGAGCCGCGAAGGCAGACGATGTCGAACCCGATTCTTTCCGGCACCATCACGATCGCACAGCCTCGAAGCAGCGGGATGGCAGCGATGGACGACATCGACCGGACCGGGCTGAAGCAGGCCGTCCATTCTGGCGGGGCGGCCGATTTCACGAGGGATTCCGGGCGTTCGCTACGGCCGCGCATCCTTTACGCAACGCCCGAGATGGCGGATTTCGTCAAGACGGGCGGGCTCGGTGAGGTGGCCGGGGCCCTGCCCCGCGCGTTGCGCCGACACTACGACGTCCGTGTGCTCATTCCCGGCTACCGGCAGGTGGTGGAGCGGTTCGACCACATTCCCGTGGTGGCGCGGCTGCAAGGCAGGGCCGGCATTCCCCCCTGCGACCTCGGCCTCGTCGAGACCGGCGACGGCCTGCAGGTCTATGTCCTCTTGAGCGCCGATCTCTACCAGCGCGACGGGTCGCCCTACGGCGACGACCAAGGCGACTTTCGCGACAACGACCTCCGGTTCGGCCGGCTCAGCCTGGCCGCCGCCGAGATCGCCGGGGGCGCCGATCCGGCCTGGAGCGCCGATCTCCTGCACCTCAACGACTGGCAGACCGCCCTCGCCCCGGCCTACCTGTCCTGGGCCGGGCGCCGGGTTCCGAGCGTCCTGACCATTCACAACCTGGCCTACCAGGGCTTGTTTGCCAGGGAAGCCCTCGGGCGCCTCGGCGTCCCCGATGCCGCCTTCCAGATGGACGGGGTCGAGTTCTACGGCCACCTGTCCTTCCTCAAGGCCGGCCTGTTCTACGCCTCGCAGGTCACCACGGTCAGCCAAACCTACGCCCGCGAGATCATGACGCCGGAGGCCGGCTGCGGCCTCGACGGGCTGCTGCGCACCCGCGCCGCGCAAGGCAGGCTCGCCGGCATCCTGAACGGTATCGACGAGAGCTGGGATCCGCGCACCGATCCGCATCTCGCGACGCGGTTCGAGGCCGACGACTGGCGCGGCAAACGCGCCAACGCCGAGATGGTCCGCCGTCAGTTCGGTCTCGCCGTCTCACGCGGACCACTCTTCGCCATCGTGTCCCGGCTCGTCCACCAGAAGGGCATCGATCTCAGCCTGGCGGCGGCCGAGACGATCGTCGCCGAGGGCGGACAACTCGTGGTCATCGGTCAGGGCGAGAGCCGCTTCGAGGACGCGCTGCGCGAGCTCGCGCGGCGGCATCCCTCCGCGGTCGGGGTCCATGTCGGGTTCGACGAGAAGGATGCGCGCAGGATGTTCGCGGGCAGCGACTTCCTTCTGATGCCGTCGCGGTTCGAGCCCTGCGGCCTCGCCCAGATGTACGCCCAGCGGTTCGGCTCGCTGCCGATCGTCCATCGCACCGGCGGGCTCGCCGATACGGTCGAGGATGGGGTGACCGGGTTCACCTTCGGGGACGCCTCGCCAAAGACCTTCGTCGCAGCGGTACGTCGGGCCCTCGACACCTTCGGAGCCAAGAAGCGCCTCAACGCCATGCGGCGGCGCGCCATGTCCCGTTCCTTCGGCTGGGACCATGCCGCCGTCGACTACTCGGCGCTGTACGCGCGCGCGCTTGGCAACGGTTCGAGCCTGCGTACACGGATGGCGTGACGCGTCGGCCCACTTGGGTCCTCGCGACAGCCACGAGCCCGTCGTCGGATCCTCGACGATCCGACGACGGGCTCGTGTCGCTAGCCATCACCCCTCGCGCACGAAGATCGTCGTCGCCAGCGGCGGCGCCGTCAGCACGAGCGAGTACGGCTGGCCGTGGCTTTCGACGGCTTCCGTCTGGAGGCCGCCCATGTTGCCGATGTTGGAGCCGCCGTAGCGACCCGCGTCCGAGTTGATCGCCTCGCGGTAGAAGCCGGCTTCTGGCACGCCGATGCGATAGCCTTCCCGCGGAATCGGCGTGAAGTTCGACACCACCACCGCGACCTCACCGGGCTCCCGGCCCTTCCGGGCCCAGGCGATGACGCTGTTGTCCTGGTCGTCGGCCACCAGCCATTGGAACCCGGCGGCTTCCGTGTCCCTGGCGTGCAGGGCCGGGGTGGTCAGGTAGAGCTGGTTGAGGTCGCGAACGAGGTCCTTGACGCCGGCGTGAAGGGAATCGTCGAGCAGGTGCCAGTCCAGGCTCTGGTTGTGGTTCCACTCCCGCTCCTGGCCAAATTCGCCGCCCATGAACAGCAGCTTCTTGCCCGGATGCCCCCACATGAAGCCGAAGTAGGCGCGCAAATTCGCGAACTTCTGCCAGCGGTCACCCGGCATCTTGCCCAGCAGCGAACCTTTGCCGTGCACAACCTCATCGTGGGACAGCGGCAGGATGAAGTTCTCGCTGAAGGCGTAGAGGAGACCGAAGGTGAGGTCGTGGTGGTGGTATCGGCGGTGGATGGTCTCCTTCGAGACGAAGTTCAGGGTGTCGTGCATCCACCCCATGTTCCACTTGAAGCCGAAACCGAGCCCACCGGTGTAGGTCGGGTGCGAGACGCCCGGCCACGAGGTCGATTCCTCGGCGATCGTGATGGTGCCCGGTGCGTTGGCGTAGGTCGCCTCGTTGGTCTTGCGCAGGAAATGGATCGCGTCGAGGTTCTCGTTGCCGCCGTACTGGTTGGGGATCCACTCGCCCTGCCGGCGCGAATAGTCGAGGTAGAGCATCGAGGCGACGGCATCCACGCGCAGGCCGTCGAGGTGATAGTGCTCGAGCCAGAAGCGGGCGTTGGCGGCGAGGAAGGTCGCCACCTCGACCCGGCCGAAATTGTAGATGTAGGTGCCCCAGTCCTGGTGGAAGCCCTGGCGCGGGTCGGCATGCTCGTAGAGATGCGTCCCGTCGAACTGGCCCAGGCCGTGGGCGTCCAGGGGGAAATGGCCGGGCACCCAATCGAGCATCACGCCGATGCCGGCCTTGTGGGCGGTGTCGACGAAGGCTGCGAAGTCGTCCGGGCTGCCGAAGCGGCTGGTGGGTGCGAACAGCGACACCGGCTGGTAGCCCCAGGACCCGTCGAACGGGAACTCCGTGATGGGCAGCATCTCGATATGCGTGAAGCCCATCTCCTTGACGTAGGGGATCAGGCGCTCGCCGAGTTCCTTGTAGGTGAGGAAGCGGTTGCCCTCCTCGGCCACCCGCGCCCACGAGCCCAGGTGGACCTCGTAGATCGAGATCGGCGCATGGCGCGGATCGACGGCGCCGCGGGTGGTCATCCAGGCCTCGTCGCTCCAGGCCGGCTCGCTGGTGCCCTGGAGGACAGAGGCGGTCTCGGGCGGTTGCTGCGCCGCGAAGGCGACCGGATCGGCCTTGAGCGGCAACAACCCGCCGTCGGGGCCACTCATTTCGTATTTGTAATGGGCGCCGGCCTTCAGGCCCGGAACGAACAGCTCCCAGACGCCGCCGTTCTGCCAGAGGCGCAGGGGGTGGCGCCGGCCGTCCCAATCGTTGAAGTCGCCGACGACGCTGACCCGGCGCGCATTGGGCGCCCAGACCGCGAAGCGGAACCCCTCGATGCCGTCGACGGTACGGGCCTGTGCGCCGAGCACGCGATAGGTGACGTCGCTGCCGACCTCGCGCAGGGCGTCGATGTCGGCCTGTTGCAAAGACGAGCCGAAGCCATACGGGTCATGGCGCTTGTGCTCGACGCCGTCCCAGGTCTGGTACGCGATTTCGTAGAGCGGACGCCCCTGGCTCTCGAGGCGCGCGACGTAGAACCCCTCGGGGTGCCGCCGCTCGAAGGCCACCCGGTTTCCGGCCACGAGCAGCGTGGCGGATTTCGCCTCGGGAAGGACCGCGCGCACCTCCCAGACACCGGGCGACACCTCATGCGGGCCCAGGACGGCGAAGGGGTCGCCGTGGGTCGCCGACATGATCGCGGCAATGGCCTCCTGCGAGACGGTCCGGGGCGACGTCCCGCCCACCGGCGTGACGTCCGCGGACCCGGAGATGCCCGAAGATGTGGGGGTCCGCGTCGCGAACGTCTCGTCGATATCCGTCATTCAAATGCCTCTCTTGATGTCGTCCAGAATGGTCAGAACCCCTCGCGCGGGGATTTCGATCCAGTCCGGACGGTTATTGGCTTCGTAATCGACTTCGTAGAGGGCCTTGGTCAGCAAGCAGAGCTTGAGGAGCCGCGCTTCCGTCTCCGGATCGGTCACGGCGGCCCTGCTGTCGGCGACCGCCTCCCGGTATCCGTCGAGGAAGGCTGCATCGATCATGCCGCGCCATTCCGCCGCCGCGCGCCGCGCCCGGACCTGCGAATCGGCAAAGCGGGCGGTGATCTCGCGGGTTACGGTCTCGGCGCCGTAGGCGAACGAGCGCAGCATGCCCGCGACGTCGCGCAACGGCGTCGCCTTGCGGCGGCGGTCGTCCGCCGGCCGTGACGGCTCGCCCTCGAAATCCACGATGACGAGGTCGCCCTCGGAGGCGAGGACCTGCCCGAGGTGGTAGTCCCCGTGGATACGGGTCTTCATGGCCCCCTTGGGCGCCTTGGCGATGAGATCCTCGATCACCGCCTCGACCTCGCGACGCCGGCCGATCAGTTCGGTGCTCGCCGTGTTCGCCTGACGGCCGGCCAGCGATTCCAGGCCGCGGAAGGCACGTTCGCCCTGGAGGCGCGTGTCCTCGCCGAGCGCACGCAGGTCGTCGTGGGTGAACGGCTCGGCATCGAAGGCCGCGTCGTCCGTCTTAATGGCGAAGGCCTGGTGCATCTCGGCGGTGCGCCGTCCGAGCAGGATGGCCCAGCGCAGGTGATCCGCGAAGGTGTCGAGGGCCTCCGGCGCCTCGCTCTCGGGCGCCAGCACCACCGTGTCGAAGTCGCGCCGCAGTCCTTCCAGCATCAGGGTCCAGGCGTCGCCCTGGTTCGGCACGAAGGTCTGGAGAACGGCGAGCGCCGTCCGGGTGCCGTCGGCGGCCACATGCTCCATCACGCCGAGCAGGGCGGGCGTGTTGGCGAACCGCGCCGTTTCCGTGAGGAAGCGCCCGACCTCGATCTCGGGATGGATGCCGGTCTGGAGCCGCCGCAGCAGCTTGAGCATCATCTTGGAGCCGATGGCGATGGAGGTGTTGCTCTGCTCAGCCGAAAGGCGCCGGACCTCGCCGATGTCGACCGACACCTCGGAATCGAAGGCGGAGGTGGTCGAGAACTCGAGGCGGCCGGATTCGCTGGGCATCGAGACGCCGTTGCGCATCCCCTCGATGATGGCCACGGCAAAGGCCGGTGCCGCCGCCGCCCCGAACAGGAGGCCGGTGCGGGGGCCACGGCGGACCCGCGCCACCGCGAACGGCATCAGGGTCTCGTCCTCGCGGCCCTCGTCGACGGCGACCGGCACGAAGTAGTCCTGGCGCTCGCCGGTGGCCAGGTGGACCGCGACCCGCGGCAGCAGGAACTTCGCCTCGCCGCCGGCATCGGTCAGCATGGCGCTGTCGATGACCTGGACGGACTTGATGCGCGAGCCCTTGGCGCCGAACCAGCGGCGGGTGGCGATGAAGCGGGGCGCCACCGTGCGCTCGAAGGCGATGCGCTCGCGCCCGGCCATCAACGTCTCGATGCCGCCGGTCAGGACGAGGGTGAACAGTTCGGGCGTCTCGGGCTGCGGCCCGATCGAACCGGCGTTGGCCGCGCTCAGCCCGAACCAGTAGAAGCCGTAGGAGGGCAGCGTCAGCAGGTAGGGCAGGTCGCCGATCGGCGGGAATTCGGAGCCGCCGGTGAGTTCGATCGGCACGGCGCTGCGCAGTTCGGACAGGTCGAGCTGGACCGCCTGGGGCGCGCGCGACAGGTTGGCGACGCACAGGACCCGCTCGCCCTCGAATTCGCGGATCCAGGCGAGGACCTTGCGGTTCGACGGATACAGGAACTGGATCGCGCCGCGGCCGAGCGCGACGGAGTTGTTGCGGATGGCGATCATGCGCCGGGTCCAGTTCAGCAGGCTCGTCTGCGACTGGGTCTGCGCCTCGACGTTGATGGCGTCGAAGCCGTAGATCGGGTCCTGCACCGACGGCAGGAACAACTTCGCCGGATTGGCGCGCGAAAAACCGCCGTTGCGGTCGGGCGACCATTGCATGGGGGTGCGCACGCCATCGCGGTCGCCGAGGTAGATGTTGTCGCCCATGCCGATCTCGTCGCCGTAGTAGAGGACCGGCGTGCCGGGCATCGACAGGACGAGGGACTTCATCAGCTCGATCTTGCGGCGGTCGTTCTCCAGCAGCGGCGCGAGGCGGCGACGGATGCCGAGGTTGATCCGGGCGCGGCGTTCGGCGGCATAGAACGACCAGAGATAGTCACGCTCTTCCGCCGTGACCATTTCGAGCGTCAACTCGTCGTGGTTGCGCAAGAAGATCGCCCATTGGCAGCCCTCCGGGATCTCCGGGGTCTGGCGCATGATGTCGGTGATCGGGTGCCGGTCTTCCCGGGCGATCGCCATGTACATGCGCGGCATCAGCGGGAAGTGGAACGCCATGTGGCATTCGTCGCCGTCGCCGAAGTACTGCGCGGTTTCCTCGGGCCACTGGTTGGCCTCCGCGAGCAGCATCCGGTCGGGATAGCTCACGTCGAGCGCCGCACGGATCGCCTTGATGACCGTGTGGGTCTCGGGAAGGTTCTCGCAGTTCGTGCCGTCGCGCTCGATCAGGTAGGGGATCGCGTCGAGCCGCAGGCCGTCGACGCCCATGTCCAGCCAATAGCGCATCACCTCGATCACGGCCGCGAGCACGGCCGGGTTGTCGAAGTTCAGGTCGGGCTGGTGGCTGTAGAACCGGTGCCAGAAGTATTGCTTGGCGACCGGATCCCAAGTCCAGTTCGATGTCTCGGTGTCGAGGAAGATGATGCGCGTGTCGGAGTACGGGGTGTCGGTGTCCGACCAGACGTAGAAATCGCGCTCGGGGCTGCCGGCCGGCGCCTCGCGGGCGCGCTGGAACCAGGGGTGCTGGTCGCTGGTGTGGTTGATCACGAGTTCGGTGATGACGCGCAGGCCGCGCTCGTGCGCCGCGTCCACGAAGCGACGGAACTCCTCCATCGTGCCGTAGGAAGGGTTCACCTCGCGGTAGTCGCCGATGTCGTAGCCGTCGTCGCGCAGCGGCGAGGGATAGAAAGGCATCAGCCAGATCGCCGTGACGCCCAGGTCGCGGACGTAGTCCAGCTTCTGCGTCAGCCCCTCGAAATCACCGATCCCGTCGTTGTTCGCGTCGAAGAACGACTTGACGTGGATCTGGTAGATGATGGCGTCGCGGTACCATTGCGGATCGCTACGATCGATCATCGTGTCACTGCCTTGCGGATCTGATTCAAGGGTTCCGGATCATCGTACCGGTCATCGCGTCCTTGCCCCGCCCCGAATGGCCGGCAACGGACCCCGAAATCCAGAGGCGGGGTGACGTCCCCTGCCCGCGCCATCGGCGGCTCCTGGAATTCGGGTTCGCGTGCGAAGCCCTGACGTGACGGTACGGATTCGATGAGCCGGTGGGTTGCGCCGGGCGGAAAATTCGGTGCGGAACGCGATGGCCGGCCTATTGGCCAGCCGTCGATCCCGGGTTCGTCGGGGGCTTGCGCCATCATCTTGGCGACGGCGTGACGGCCTCGCCTCGCTGACACGGGTATTCCCGTCACGCAACCCGTCGCGGTGCCCTCAAGCGCCAGATCACACACGACCGCTCGGCCGGGTCGAGGGCGATGCGGTGCGACTTGCCGCGCAGTTGGAACGTGTATCCTTGCAACAGGTCCTCCACCTCGACCGCGCCGTCGTCGGGCTGGCCCAGCAGCCAGAGCGGCACCTCGTAGGTGCATTCACGACGGTTGCGCGGATCGAGGTTGACCATCACGAAGATGCAATTGTCGCCTTCCGGCGTGGTCTTGGCATAGGCCACGATCTCGTCGTCGCCCGCAGCCGTGAAGACGACGTTCCGGAAATCCCACAATGCGGGGTTGTCGCGACGGATGCGGTTGAGCTTGATGATGTGCTCACGGATGTTGCCGGGGCGGTGATAATCCCACGCCTTGAGCTCGTACTTCTCCGAGTTCAGATATTCTTCCTTACCCGGATAGGGCTCGGCCTCGCACATCTCGAAGCCGTTGTAGATGCCGTAGACGGACGACAGTGTCGCCGCCAGCGTGGCGCGCACGACGAACCCGGCCCGACCGCTGGTCTGGAGATAGATCGGGTTGATGTCCGGCGTATTGGCGAAGAAATTAGGCCGATAGTACTCGCCCATCTCTCCGGCCAGTTCCGTGGAATAGGCGATGAGGTCGGCCTTTGTGTCGCGCCAGGTGAAGTAGGTGTAGCTCTGCTGATAGCCGGCCTTGGCGAGCTTCTTCATCATCTTGGGCCGCGTGAAGGCCTCGGCCAGAAAGATGACGTCGGGATAGCGGTCGTTGACCTCGGCGATCATCCATTCCCAGAATGGGATCGGCTTGGTGTGGGGGTTGTCGACGCGGAAGATGCGAACGCCGCGCTCGGCCCAGCCCATGACGATATCGCGCAATTCGATCCACAGCGACGGCAGCGCGCCGCCGTAGAAATGCACGTTCGAGATGTCCTCGTACTTCTTCGGGGGGTTCTCGGCGAACTTCAGGGTGCCGTCGGGCCGCCACTCGAACCATTCCGGGTGGGTCTTGATCCAGGGGTGGTCAGGCGAGCACTGGATCGCGAAGTCGAGCGCGATCTCCATGCCGTAGGCATGGCTGGCCGCGACTAGCCGCGAGAAATCCTCGAGCGTCCCGAGGTCGGGATGGACCGCCTCGTGGCCGCCCTCCTCCGCACCCACGGCATAGACCGAGCCCACGTCACCGGGCAGCGCCTTGAGGGTGTTGTTCTTGCCCTTGCGGTTGGTGCGCCCGATCGGATGGATCGGCGTGAAGTACAGCACGTCGAAGCCGAGTTCGCGGATCTGCGGCAGACGCGCGATGACGTCGTCGAAGGTGCCGTGGCGGTTGACGTCGCCCGATTGCGAGCGCGGGAAGATCTCGTACCAGGCGGAGAATCGCGCCGCCAGGCGATCGGCGATCACTGGAACCTCGACGGGATACCGCGAGAGGTTCAGGCGTTCGGCATTGCGCTGAACGAGAGCGGCGGTCTCGGGCGCCAGGATCAGGTCGAGCTGCGCCGCCGACCCCGCCTGCTCCAGGTCGAGAGCCACGAGCAGGGATTCGAGTGCTGCGGCATCGGGCTCCTCGGCGCGGCTCGCCGCATCCTGGACGATGGCGACGCCCTCGATGGTCTCCAGGCGCACGTCGACGCCGGCGTTGCGCTTCTTGAGGGTGTCGCGCATCCACGAGGCGAAGCCGTCTCGCCACGCTTCGATGGTGAAGACGTAGCGGGCATTGCGCTCCAGCGGGAAGGACCCTCCCCAGCTGTCGTTGTCGACGAAGGTCATCGGATCGCGGCGCCATTCGGTCTCGCCGGCCGGGCGCGACAGGATCGCGGCGGCGATGATGTCGTGGCCGTCGCTGAAGACGTCGGCGGCCACCGCCACGCGCTCGCCGACCACGCGCTTGACCGCGGAACGACCGCCGTCGATCTCCGGGCTGACGGCCTCGATCACGACGCGGCCGCGACCGTCCGGGTTCGTCGGTGTCGGCCAGCGCGAGACCTTGGGTCGCTCGGCCGCCAGGATACGGACTTCGCCCGGTGAAAGCGTGACGACCCCCCCGGCCCGGAAGGCGATCGGCTCCACCTCGGGCGTTCGATCGACGAAGGTACCGAGCATGCCGCCGGTACGGGCGAGAAGGGGTCCGGGCTCCAGAACGGCCGGCGCGTCGGTGGGGTTGTGGAGCACCAGCACCGCGTGGCGGGCCGAGGCGGCGTGGCCGGTATCGAAGCGGATCAGCGCGACCACCGCCGCGTCCGGCGCCGAGATCCGCGCCTGGGCGCCCTCAACGTTGGCGGCGGACAACTCGGCCCGCAGCGCATTGATGGCGGCGATGGAGGCCGAGATGTCCACCCCCGTGGCGGTCTCGCGGGCCTCAGGCGTCGTCTCGACCACGTGCAGCGGACGCGCGTAGCCCCACTCGTAGCCGATCGGCATCAAGACACCGGCCGAAAAGAACGCGGCCAGGGTGTAGCGGGCCTTGAGATGCCGGGCGATCGCCGCGGCGTCGCCCGGCGCCTGCGCCGCGAGGCGCGGCATGTCGTGGTTCTCGGGGAACGCGATCGAGGGCGCGATGACGCGCAGGCGCTCGTATTGCTCCAGCGCCCACGGCGCCTTGAGATCCCACCAGGCAAAGGAGTTGAAGAGGTAGTCGAAGCCGGAGCCGGCGGTGGCCTGCGCCTCCTCGAAGGTACATCCCAGCGTCTCGGCTGCGAACAAACAGTCCGGCTCGATCGCCTTGGCCGACTGGATCAGGACACGCCAGACCTCCGGCGGCACCTTGTAGGCGGCGTCGCAGCGGAATCCACTCACGCCGAGGTCCTGCAGGCGGTTGATGTAGGCGGCCCAGAGCTTGGTCAGCTCATGGGCGGCGGCCTCCGAATGATAATTCAATTCGGCGAGGTCGCCCCAGACGGTGCGGATCGTCGGGTCGTCGGGATCGACCGCATAGGGGCTTTCGGGATGCCCGTGTTCGTCGAGGACGAACAGATCCGGCCGCGAGCGTGCGAGGGGGCCGTCCTTGGCGGTGTGGTTGATGACGAGATCGGTCATCACCGAGAGACCGAGCTCCTGCGCCGCCGCGCAGAAGCGGCGGACCTGGTCGTCGTCGGACGTTCCGTCCTGGTCGCGGAACCGCTCGTCCAGGCGCTCGATGTCCGAAACGGCATAGAGGCTGCGCGAACCGCCGGTCTGGTGAAACGGATTGAGGTAGATCCAGTCGAACCCCATCGCGGCGATGCGCGGCAGTTCGGCGGTCCAGGCGGACACGGGCCCCACCAGGAGCGGGAAAAGGTTGTAGATCCGCGGCCCCTCGGCCCTGGGCGCCAGGGTGGCGGGCAGCGCCACGAGGCCGGCGTCGGCCCGCTGCGCGGAGGTCCTTGCGGGATTGGGAGCGTTCATGTCTTCGTCCTATCGGTCGTCGCGCGCCCTCGGGCCTCTGCGAGAGAGGGGGCCGCGCACTGAGAGTTCGAGGGTGGCCAACCTGATCACTCGGACCCGGTCGCCGTCCCCCTCATGCCCCGCCCGCGGCGAGGCGCCCTCCCCCTTTGCGTCGGGGAAGGGTTCGGATCGTCTCAACCCGTCCGTTTAAGGACGGCGTATGGCAGTTGCGCGAAGAGATCGGCGACATCGAGCCGGCCGTCACCGACCGCCACGTCGCGTCCGGTGACGAGGTCGGTCCACCGGCTCTCACCCGGCACCGGGAGAACGGTCCCGGCAAAGCGCGACGCCGACCACACGCCATCTCCCGGCAAGCCCGACACGAGACGTGGAACCGCCACGATCAGATCACCCTCGCCGCTGGTGCTGGCCGAGCGCGTGAAGGCGAGGACGTGCCCGGCCATGTCACCGGCGGCGGGGGCCGCGATGTAGTCGGCGTCCGCGTAGAAGGACGGCCGGGCCGCGCGATCCTGGAGAAGTCGCGCCAGCGTCGCCTGCTTGACGCGTCCATCCGGCCAGGTGCCGAGCAGGGAGGCCACGTCCGCCTCGCCGGAGAGGGCCTGTGACAGCGCCGAATAGTCCACCGGGCGGCGATTGTCGGGGTCTACGAAGGAAAAATCCCAGTTCTCCGTGCCCTGGTAGGTGTCGGGAAGGCCAGGCAGGGTCGCCTTGAGGACGGTGCGGCCGAGGCTGGCGATCATGCCGAGGTGGGCGAGTCGGCGCGCGAACGGACGCAGCCGGTCGAGGAAGTCCGACCCCGGTGCGATCAACTTGGCGAACAACGCCTTGACCGCGCCCTCGTAAGCCTCGTCGACGTTGACCCAGCTCGACCGGCGCTTGCCCTCGCGCAGCGCCTTCTCTGAATAGGCGCCGAGCCGCTCGCGAAAATCGGTGATGGCCGCTTCGTCGTCGCGCTCCAGCAATTCGAGCGGCCAAGCCCCGAGGATCGCCTGGAAGAACATCCACTGGTCGTTGGCGTCAGGCACGGCCTCGTCGTCGATGACGGTCAGGTGCGAAGCGGCGATCTCCTGCCAGCTCGCCCAGGCCTGCGCCCACTCTTCGGGAATCTCGGACAGGGCGAGCAGTCGGGTGCGGGCATCCTCGCCGCGCTTGGTATCGTGGGTCGCCGTGGTGATCATCGCGTTGGGCCAGTCGCGGGCGCGCGCCACCTGCAACGCGTGGAAATGCTCCACCGACAGGCCGTACTCGCCCGGATCGCCACCGACCTCATTGAGGGCGAGGAGGGCCGCGTAACGATAGAACAGCGTATCTTCCAGGCTTTTGGCCATCACCGGGCCGGTGAGCTGCTGGAAGCGACGGCGGAAGCGCAGGATCACCGCCGGGTCCGGACGCCCGGGAGCCGCCGTGTCGATCCGTCCGAGCAGCGCGTCCGCCGCGAAGTCGTGGACCGACCGATCCGGCAGGGCGCTCCAGCGCTTGGCCTTCTTCACAGCACCCTCGATCAGGCGGATGTCCTCGTCCTCCACGTCGCTTTCGTCGAGGTCGCCGGGCAGGTAGCTGCGGTAGGTCGGGAAGCGCGCGATGATCTCGATCAAGGCGCGGCGGATGGCGTTCACCGAAAAGTCGCGGGTGCGACGGTCGGCGTCGGCGATCTGCTTCAGGTCGGAGGTCATCACCTCGAGCTCGCTGGCGAAGCTGATCTCGAGGATCTCGGCCTTGGCCGCGCGCAGCATGAACTTGTAGGGCTCGTCGAACCCGGTGCTCGCCTCGTAGAGCTTGCGCACCTCCGTGCGTCGGCCTTGATCGACGAGGATGCCGTCGAGCTGGTTGAGCACGTCGTACCCGGTGGTGCCGGCGACAGGCCATGGACGCAGCTTCTCACCGGGCTCCAGGATCTTCTCCACCACCACGTAGAAGCCGGGACCGACCGCCGCCTGCAGCGCGCGGGCGTAGCCGAGGGGATCGGCCAAGCCGTCGATGTGGTCGATGCGCAGCCCGTCGATGCGGCCCTCGCGGACGTGCCGGAAGATGGTCTCGTGCGAGCGCTGGAAGATGTCGGATTTCTCGACGCGCAGGCCCGCCAGGGAATTCACGTCGAAGAAGCGACGATAGTTGATGTCGCTCGCCGCGACCCGCCAATGGGCGAGACGGTACGACTGCAATTCGAGCAACCTGTGGAGGGGGCCGAAGCTGTCGGGATAACCCTCGGCGCCGTTGAACAACCGCAGGGTCCGCTCGATCGCGTCACCGAGGGCGGAGGACGCCGCCACCGCCTCCGCCAGGCGCTCCTTGAGCTCTTCCGCCTCGGCCGGGAAACCGCGCCGGCGCTCGTAGCTCGTTTCCTCGCCCATCAGGCGCAGCTGCTCGGAGATGCTGAGGACCTCGAAGGCGGCGGCGTCGCCGACCTCGTTCAGGGCAGCCAGTGCGCGGTTGAGGATTGAGGGATACTGCAGCGGGCAGACCGGAAAGGCGTGCTCGTAGTGCCAGACGCTGAAGGCGCCTTTGGCGGCGTCGAACTTCAGGTCGAGCTTGCCGCTCTCCAGGGCCTCGCCGTAGCGGTCCCCGAGGAAGGGAACCACCAGCTTGTTGTTGGCGCCGAGCCGCGACCAGTCGATGTCGAAGGCATGAGCGAAGGGCGACAGCCCGCCCCATTCAAGCACCGACAGCCACCATGGGTTGTCGGCGCCGCCGACGCCCATGTGGTTGGGCACGATGTCGAGGAGCAGCTTGAGGCCGTGCCCGTGCAGCGTCTCGGAGAAGCGCACAAAGGCCTCCTCGCCGCCAAGCTCCGGATTGATGGTGGCATGATCGGCGATGTCGTAGCCATGGGTCGAGCCGGGCCGCGCCTTCTGGATCGGCGATGCGTAGACGTGGCTGATCCCGAGCTTTTCCAGGTACGGAATGATCCGCTCGGCGTCCGCGAAGGTGAAACCTTCGTGGAACTGCAAGCGGTAGGTCGCCCGCGGCGGCGCCGAGGCGAGCCGTGCCGCACCCGAACGCGGCCCACGCGCTTCGGCCGACAGGGAAGCCGCGAGCTTGGCCAGGGGCCCGCCGGGGGCGGCGATGGCCTCGAGGCTGCGGTCGAGCTTGCGCCGCCAGTTCGGATAGCCCTCCGTCGACCCGGGCACGTTGGCCTGGCTGAGTTCGGAGACCACGTCCTCGTATTGCACCGCCGTCAGCATCGACGGCGCACGGGCGAGGTAGCGAGCGGCGGCCTCGAAGGGAGCCGCCTCGGGCGGATCGTAGCTCGGCAACAGCTGATCTGCCGCCAGGGCCTCCGTCAGTCTGGCCCGCTCGGTGACGCGGCCGAGGCGCTCGGCCTCGGCCCGCTCGGCATCGTAGAGCCCGAGAGCCTGGCGGGTGTCGGTGTCGACCACGCGCCACCAGCCGACGAAGGTCGGCAGGTCGTGGGTGGTGATGGCGGTGAGCGCATCGCGCGGATAGGCGGCCGGCGGCTTGAAGCGTCCGTCGTTCTCGCGCTCGAACGCGAGGATGCGGTAGCTCAGGATGCCGACACGCATCAAGGCGTCGGAGAACCCGTCAGGCGCGGTGCCGAGATCTTCGGCGATGACGAGGCACTTGGCGCGGTGGCTCTCGAGCCGCAACACCGCCAGCATGGGGTCGAAGGGCATCGCCACATAGGCGCCGTCGCGGGCCGAGCCGTTAGAGGGAATCAGGAAGAGGCGGGCGAGCTGGAAGGCGTGGTCGATGCGGATCGCACCGGCATGGCGCATGTTGGCCTGCACCAGGGCGCGGAACGCGGCAAGGCCATCGCGCTCCATGGCCAGGGGATCGAAGGCCGGCAGGCCCCAATCCTGGCCCTTGGGGGCGAGGAGATCGGGCGGAGCGCCGATCGACACGCCCAGGGCGAACCGATCCGGGTGCGACCAGACCTCGGAGCCGCCGCGATCCGCGCCGACGGCGAGATCGCGATAGAGGCCGAGCCTCATCCCCGCCCCCAATGCGGCCTGCGACGCTGCCCCGAGCTGGACATCGGCGAGGTACTGCAGCCAGACGTGATAGCTGACCGATTCCGCGTTCTCGCGGGCGAAAGCCGCCACCGCATCGGAGCCGGCGGACCGCATCTCCTCCGGCCAATCGCCGACCCAATGGGCGCCGCGGGCCTGATAGAAGGCCGATAGCGCCTCGAAGCGCCCATGCGCTTCGAGGTCGGGGCCGCCGGCCTCGCGAAAGGCCTGGAAGTCTGCGTCCCGGCCCCGACGCGCCGGGGAATCCTCCCACAACACCTGAAGGACGGGCGACAGCACGGCCCAGATGCCCGCGTGGTCGACGAGGGCCGCCTCGCGCAGCGCCTCGACCCGCGGCGCCATCTCGGCGAGTCGTGCCGCGGCGCGTGAGCCTGCGAACCCGGGCAGGGTCCCCGGCTCGATGAACAGTGTCTCGAGGAACAGGCGCGAAGACGGCGAATAGGGCGAAATCTTGCTGCGGTCCGACTCGAACAAGGCATGGACCGGGCTGAGGCCGAGGAACGATGCGCCCCGCAGGCCCGCGTCGCGGGCGGCACGTCCCGCATCGGCATAGGAGCCGATGCCGAGGTTGTCCGGCGAGCGCAGCCCGTAGAGCTGGGCGGCCAGCCCCCAATCCCGGGCGCCCTCGTCGGCATAGGCCCGCGGGCGCCAGCAGCGCTTGGGCGCCGCGATCACCCAGGCCTGCCCGCGCCGGTCACCGAGGGACGCGGTGAGGCGGTGATAGCCCGGCGTAAGGGGCGGGAGCGAGAAGGTCGCGTCCTCGCCTTCGCCGAGGGCGGCGCGGCCCTCGCGGACCTGACCGCGCTCGTCGACGAGCTTCCAGGCGACATGGCCCGATGCCGACGACACCCGCAGCGGAATGCTGGCCGCGCGCCGCGACTCGACCGGCAGCAGCGATGGGATCAGGCCGCACCGCAGGTCTTCCACCCGTTCCAGGCTCGCCGCGATCTCCGCGTCGTCGTCGACCGCGATCCCGAGGGCGGCGAGCATGCCGCGGCGGGTCTCGAGGCTGGTCTCGACGGGCTGCCCGAATGCGTCGGTGTAGCCGTTCGCGACCCCGACGAGATCGGCGAGTTTTTCGAGGTCGGCGCTCATTGGGCGGCTTTCGTCAGGAAAATGCCGGTCCAGGACGGCAGGAGTATCGTCGAATCGCCGGCGTCGCTGGACCAGATGATGTGACCGCCGTCCGACGGCGTCTCGAAGTCGTCGGTGCCGAGATTGGCAAGGAAGCGCAGAGAGCCGGCCTCGTATCGCCAAGTGCAATCCACGACGTCGGGCCGCGGCAGGTGGACCTGCGCCCCGAGATAGCGGGACTTCGTCAGCGGCACCACCGACTGGCGGCGGATCTGCAGGAGATTGCGGGTATCGGCCCAGACCTCGCGGTGGCCCGGCCGGTCACGCTCGGCCCAGTCGATCTTGGAGTCGAGGAACGTCGCCTCCTCGGTCGGATCGGGGATCACGGAGGTGTCGTCGGCGAATGCCGCAAAGCTCTTGAACTCGCGCCGGCGCCCCTCGCGAACCGCCTTGTTGAGGTCGTGGTCGGGCGCGAAATCGACGAAGAACAGGAACGGGGCGGTGGCCGACCATTCCTCGCCCATCCACAGCATCGGGATCTGCGGCGCGAGCAGCAGCCCGGCCCGTGCCAGCGCGAGCTTCTTCGGGTCGCTGAGCGCGCTCAGCCGCTCGCCCAGGGCCCGGTTCCCGACCTGATCGTGGTTCTGGAGGAAGGTGACGAAGGCCGAGGGCGGCAGATGGGCCGAGGGTTCGCCGCGCGGATGGTTGTCGAGGGTCGGGAACGGCTCGCCTTGATAGGCGAAGCCCTCCGACAGGCAGCGCGCCAGATGCGCGACGGGCTTGTCGGAGAAGCTGGCGTAATAGCCGGCGTCCTCGCCCGTCAGCAGCACGTGCCAGCAGTGGTGGAGGTCGTCGGCCCATTGCGCGTCGTGCTGCCTGGCCTTCCCGTCCGCACCCCGTTCGAGCCAGCGTGCCTGGTTGGCTTCGTTCTCAAGCACCAGATGGACCTGCCGGCCGGGCAGGCGGGCCCGGATCGTCTCGCCAAGCTCACCGATGAAATGCGTCTCGGAATCGTCGAGGATCGCGTGGACCGCATCGAAACGCAGGCCGTCGAAATGGTATTCCTCCAGCCAGTAGAGTGCGTTCTGGAAGAAGAAGTCGCGCACGACGCGGCCACTGTCCTCGCCATCGACGTTGATGCCGGCCCCCCAGGGTGTCTGGTGACGCTCGGTGAAGAAGGTCTTGGCGTAGACGTTGAGATAGTTCCCGGCCGGGCCGAAGTGATTGTAGACGACGTCGAGGAAGACCATCAGCCCGAGGCCGTGGGCGCGTTCGACGAGGCGCTTGAGATCGTCGGGCGTGCCGTATGCGGCGTCGGGAGCATAGGGCAGCACACCGTCGTAGCCCCAGTTGCGGGTGCCCTTGAAGTCGGCGAGTGGCAGCAATTCGATGGCGGTGACGCCGAGATCGCACAAATCCTCGAGCTTGTCGGCAAGGGCGGCGTAGGTGCCCTCCGGCGTCGCGGTGCCGACGTGGAGTTCGTAGAGCACGACCTCTTCCCACGGCCGGCCCTTCCAGGCGGCATCGGTCCAGACATAAGCGTGTCCATCCACGACTTCGCTGAGGCCAGACACGTCGTCGGGCTGGAAACGCGAAGCCGGATCGGGAACGACGAGGTCACCGTCGATGCGATACCCGTAGCGTGCGCCGCTGCCGATGCCGGGGACCGTCAGGACGCGCCATCCGCCGCCGACATCGGGTACGTCGTGGTCGACCCCGTCGAGCACGAGCGAGACCCGCTCGGCGGTTGGGGCCCAGAGGGCGAACCGGGTCCCATCCTTGGTCGTCTCCGCGCCGAAGGGCATCGTATGGGCACGCTGCATCAGGCGGCATCCTCGATCATCATGGTTGTGGCATCCGAACGCCGGCGCCGGAGCGTGCACAGCACCGATTGGTTGAGAAGGCGGCCCGGCGCGGTCTGGTTCCCGCATCCGAGCTATGGCGTGGCCACACCGCGACAACCCGCACGGGCAGCGGAATGTTGCACCGCATTTCGAGGACGCAGACCCGCCTCCGGCCGATCGGCGGGCGAACACCGGCCGCTCTGAACCGACAAAGGCAGGACCGGTCACGGAACCCATGCCCGGCCGGGATTCTTACCTCGCGCCACTCGCGCCTGGGAGAGAACGATGAGCCGTGGATATCCGTCGATGACGGCATTGCTGGGCCTGCTGGCGGTAGCCGGCTTCCAGAACAGGGACAAGATCGCCGAAATGCTCGGTGGCCTCGGCAAAGGGCAGCCTGGCCAGCCGGGACAGCCGGTCGAGCAGGGTGGATTGAGCGGGATTCTCGGCAGCATCGCCGGCGCCCTGGGCGGTGCCGGGGCCGGCGCGGGAGCCGGCGGCTTCCTCGGCGGCGGCGTCGGCGAACTCGTCGACCGGTTCCGGCAGGCCGGCCAGGGCGAGACCGCGGACTCCTGGGTCAAGCAGGGCCCGAACCGCGAGATCGCTCCGCCCCAGCTCGAACAGGCGATCGGTCCCGACGTTCTCGCGACCCTGTCGCAGCAGACGGGCCTGTCGCGGGAGGAGCTGCTCTCGCGGCTGTCGCGCGAGCTGCCCAAGGCGATCGACCAGTACACGCCGGACGGACGCGTGCCCGCGTAGGGCGACGCCGTCCCAAGCCGCCGGGCGGGACGGAGCGTCCCGACCCGGCGGTTCGGCTATCCCCTGGCGAATCCCGCACCATAGGCCGCCGCGGGGCGGGCGCGCAGGACGAGAAGCGAGCGTCCGTCGAGGCGGATGCGGGTGCCCGGCAGGAACAGGGCCTGGGCGCCCTGAACCTGACCGATGGGCCGCGTGGTGTCGAAGATGGCCACCCAGGGACCGCCGACGACGGGAGCCAGGGTGAAGTCGCAGGCGGCCTCGGCGGCGTTCACGAGCACCAGCAACCGGTCGGCTTCCGGAAGGTCGTTGCCGATCTGCATCCCGAAGGTCTGGCGGTTGTCGTCCCCCCAATCGCGAGCATCCATTTCCTCGCCGTTCGGCGACAGCCAGTGGACGTCGCGCAGGGCCTCGTCGGGGTCGATCGGGTTGCCTGTCAGGAAGGCGCGGCGGCGCAGTGCCGGCTGCTCGCGCCGCAGGCGGGTGAGATTGGCGACGAAACTCGCCAGGCCGGGATCGGGATCATTCTCCCAATCGACCCAATTGGTCTCGTTGTCCTGGGCGTAGGCGTTGTTGTTGCCCTTCTGGCTACGGGAACGCTCGTCGCCCATCAGCAGCATGGGCACGCCCTGGGCGAGGAGGATTGTCGCGAGAAGATTGCGCTTCTGCCGATGGCGAAGGGCGAGGATGGCCGGATCCTCGGTCTCGCCTTCGACCCCATAGTTGCGGGACAGGTTGTGGCCGTGGCCGTCGCGGTTGTCTTCCCCATTGGCCAGATTGTGCTTGTCCTCGTAGGCGACGACATCGGCGAGCGTGTAGCCGTCGTGGCTCGCCACGTAGTTGATGCTCGCCTGGGGCGCCCGGCCTGAGGGCCCGAAGATCTCGCGAGAGCCCGACAACCCCTGCGTCACCTTCGCGAGCATCCCCGGATCGCCGCGCCAGAATCCGCGGACGCTGTCGCGGAACTGGTCGTTCCATTCGCTCCAGCCCTTCGGATAGCCGCCGAGCTGGTAGCCGCCGGCTCCGATGTCCCAGGGCTCGGCGATCATCTTGATGGACGCCAGCACCGGGTCCTGCGCCACCGCCTGGAAGAAGGCCGCCTTGCGCGAGAAATCGTGCGGTGTCCGGCCGAGACAGGTCGCGAGATCGAACCGGAAACCCGCCACCCCATAGGCCGTCACCCAGTGCCGCAGGGAATCGAGCACGAGTTGCATCACGCGCGGATGATCGAGGTCGAGGGTGTTGCCGCACCCGGTGCAATCGATGTCACGCCGCCGGTCGGCTGGGTCGAGCTTGTAATAACTGGCGTTGTCGATGCCGCGGAACGACAATGTCGGCCCGAGCCGATCCGCTTCGGCCGTATGGTTGTAGACGACGTCGAGATAGACCTCGATCTCGGCCGCCGCCAACTCGCGGATCGCCGCCTTCAAGCCGCCGATGCCGGTCGGACCGAGGTAGCGTGGCTCCGGCGCGAAATAGTTGAGGGGCGAGTAGCCCCAGAAATTGCACAGGCCTTTCTCCACGAGGAAACGATCGTCGACGAACGACTGAATCGGCAGGAGTTCGATGGCCGTGACGCCCAGCTTGAGCAGATGCTCGATGATGGCCGGATGGGCGAGCGCGGCGTAGGTGCCGCGTTCCGCTTCGGGCACCGCCGGGTGGCGCTGGGTCAGCGCCTTGACGTGCGCCTCGTAGATCACCGTCTCGGCGAGCGGGCGACGGCTCACCAGGTGTGATTGCGCGGCGATATCGGGGGCCGTCACCACCGCCTTGGGCATGTGGATGGCACTGTCGCGCCGGTCGATCTGGTCCTCGCGCTGCAATGCGCGGCGGTGGCCGTAGAGCGCATCGTGCCAACGAAGCCGGCCACGAATCTCGCGGGCATAGGGATCGAGCAGGAGCTTGGCCGGATTGAACCTGTGGCCCTGCGCCGGGTCCCACGGGCCATGGACGCGGTAGCCGTAGAGTTGGCCGGGGAACACGCCGCGCAGGTAGCAGTGCCAGACATCGTCGGTGCGGCACGGCAGCCGAATCGTCTGGTGTTCGTGGCGTTCGCCCGCTTCGAACAGGCACAGATCCACGGCCGTGGCGTGCTCCGAGAACACCGCGAAATTGACGCCGCGGCCATCGAAATGCGCGCCCAGCGGGGCAGGCACGCCGTCATCGATGCCGATCATGCCGAAACTTGTCCACGCTCCGAGGAAAGAAGCGTGACCTTAGTCCTACCGCCGCTGCGGAGCAAAGGCGTCCGACGGTACCCTTCGGCTATTCCGCGGCCGCCGCGGCGCGGGGCGGTTCACGCTCGATCGTACGGAAATTCTCGAGCTCGGTCATGAAGTTGCGCGCCCACCAATCCACATCCTCGCGGGTCATCCGCTCGACCATGGGGGTCCAGCGTTCGAGCCGCTCGCCGCGGGGCATGTACAGCGCGGTCCTGATCGCCTCGGCGACCTCGAATCGGTCGTAGGGATTCACGAGCAGAGCTTCCGGCAGCTGCCGTGCGGCGCCCGCGAATTTCGACAGCACGAGGACGCCAGGGTCTTCGGGACTTTGGGCGACGACGAACTCCTTGGCCACCAGGTTCATGCCGTCGCGCATCGGCGTTACCAGCCCGACCCGGGCGGCACGATAGAGCCCGGCGAGGACCGGGCGCGGATAGGCCTTCGTGACGTACTGGATCGGCGTCCAGTTCGGTTCGCCCAGCGACCCGTTGATCTCGCCGACCGTCTGATTCACCTCGCGGCTGAGCTCCTCGTACTCCGGGACCTCGGTGCGCGATTTCGGGGTGATCTGAATGTAGACGACGTTGCCACGCTGATCGGGATTCGAAGCAAAGAAGCGGTCGACCGCCTCCATCCGCTCCGGCACGCCCTTCGAGTAATCGAGACGATCGACACCGATCAGGAGCTTGCGGGTGCGCAGTCCGGACAACGTCTCGCGCACGACCTTGTTGGCACCGGCGTTCTCGGCGGCCTCCTTGAAGCCGGCCACGTCGATACCGATCGGGAAGCTGCGGATGCGGGTACGCCGCCCCTCCACCATGAGCGAACCGCCACCGAGCGGGATCGCCCGCAGTTCGTCGATGAGGTTGCGCGAGAGGTTGTGGACGTCCGGGTCCGTCTGCAGGCCGATGAGGTCGTAATCGGCGATTGCGCGCAGGAGCTCGCCACTGGCAGGCAGCGTGTTGAACACGTCCGCGGCCGGCCATGGGATGTGATGGAAGTAACCGATCGGGTTGGCGATGCCGAGGCCACGCAACTCGGAGGCCAGCGGCAACATGTGGTAGTCGTGCACCCAGATGATGTCATCCGGCTCGATCAATTTGGCCAGGGTACGCGCGAAAATCCGATTGACCCGGAGATAACCCGCGTAGTCCGAGCGCGAAAAAGACCCGAGACCAAGCCGGTAATGCATGATCGGCCAGAGGGCGCGATTGGCGAAACCGCTGTAATATTCCCGGTGATCCTGGGGAGACAGATCGACGACCGCATATTGGATGTGGCCGCGGTCGATCAGGGTCGGTTCGGGCGACGGGTTTTCGGTGACGGTTCCGCTCCAGCCGAACCAGAGCCCTTCGTAGGCGGTGAAAGCCTCCTTGACGGCGACGGCCAATCCGCCGGCTGCCACCGCCTTGCCCTGTTCGTCGGGGATCGCGACGCGGTTCGATACGATGACAAGGCGTGCCACGAATGTGGGCTCCGGTCCTCAGGGCTCGGCGCGACCACCGCGCTTCGCCATCAATGAAATGCTTACGTGAACGCGCAAAGACCGCTCGTGATCCGTGCCTACAGCCAAGCGCCTTTGAGCTTCGTCGGTCAAGGCATCGCCGACGCCGGACCGATCGTTTGGCAGAATGGCACACAACTCCCGCCGAAAAGCGTCCACCGGGTCGATGTCCTGACCGGCCAAGCTCGGCTTTCATGCCCTGGGCGCGATGAACGGAGCCTGATCGCGACCCGAGCGACAGGGACCGACCGGCTTCCCCGCGTCACCTCTCTCGGGCTTCACGGTCGGCTGCCGGCGCGAGCGGGAAACCGCCGGGCTCCATAGAAGGAACCGGCGCCCACGGGGAATGTTACACCGCCACAACATAGCACCTGCGACGCCGTCGTGCCCTGCGGCCGTCGCGCGCGCCAGTGAAGGAGTGACACCCGTGAGCGGCATCAACGCCCCAGGCCAACACGCCAACGAGTCCCTGTCCGGCGACAATACGGCTCCCCCCGATCTCAAGGCCCTGCGCAGCGACGTCGACGGTATTGCCAACCTCGCCGTCGAGCGCGGCCGCGGGTTCGTGGAAGCCGCCAAGGTCCAGGCGACCGACTACGTCGATCGGCGCAAGGGCGACGCCGCCCAGTCGGTCCACGACCTCGCCAAGGGTCTGCGCGACTCGAGCAAGACGTTCGACGACAAGCCCAACATCAAGGCTTTCTTCGACAGTGCCGCCGAGGGCTTGGAGCAGCTCGGCGGATCGATCGAGTCGCGGAGCTTCGCCGACTTCTACGACGACGCCGAGGCCTTCGCTCGCCGGGCGCCGGTCGCCGTGGCCGTCGCGACCTTCGTGACCGGCTTCATGGTCGCGCGTTTCATCAAGTCGTCGAGCGTTTCGCCGAAGGGCGATCGTTACGACGGCTATGGCGCCTGAGGTCGCGGGCCCATGTCGAACGGCAATCCATCCAGCATCCAGGGGCTCATCGGCGATGCGCTCCGTGAGACCAACGAGCTGGCGCGCAAGGAGATCGCTCTCTTCCGGAACGAGATGACGAGCAACATCCGCTCGCTGTTCCTCGGAATGGCGATGCTCGTCGGCGCCGCCGTTTTCGGCGTCGTGGCCATGCTGGTCCTCGTCGACGCCCTCGTGAAGTGGCTGGCGACGGTGGTGAACTCCGAAGCGTTGGCCGCCCTCATCGTCGGCGGCGTCCTGCTCGTCGTCGCGATCGGCCTCGCGCTGTGGGGCCGCAGCGCGATGTCGATCTCCACCCTCGCTCCGACGCGCACGACCCGGCAGGTCCGCGAAGACGCTCGTACATTGTCCGAAAGGGTTTCGGGATGACCGGTTCGCTCAACGACCTCGAGAAGGACATCGAAGCGAGCCGCGCTCGCCTCGACGAGACCATCGACAAGATCCAGGGTCGGCTCACCGTATCGAGCATCGTCGACGAGATGCTCGGGAACGCTCGCAAGACGCCACTGTCCGGCGCCTACGACGGTGTTCTCGCAGCCGTCCGCCGGAACCCGGTGCCGGTTCTCTTGATCACCGCCGGTGTGGGCTGGCTGCTGCACCGGATGTCGGGCGACGTCATGCGCGATGCCGAGCGGCGCCGCGTCCAGCGGGCGGCCGAGGATCTGCCGGTCCTGAAGAACGGCGCCGATCGGACCTACGATCCGGACCAGCCGACCCGACGCTCCGTCAATGGGATCGGCGACGAGACCCAGATCTGAAGCCGCGAGCCTATGGAGACGTCATCGTCTGCGACAGGACCCATCGGCTGCGGACGACGATTTCTGTCTACAGCACACGCCCGCTACGATCGCGGTACGACTTTCGTCACCCTCCGTTATCGAGCCCGAATATCCGGACTCATTGGTCGAGATCGATGCCTCCTCTCTGGAGAGGGGCCGGCACAACGCACGAGGAGTTTGCCAGATGAACACCAGCAAGAGCACCATCGGCGGCCCGGGTACGACGCCCGAAGACATCCTGGCCGCGGCCGGCCTGCCTCACGGCTCGACCACCGAGCATTCTCTGCATGATCGCCTGCACAAAGATACCGCCGCCGGCCTTCACCGGGCCCGAGCCGAGACGGCGGATGCCGTCGACGATGCTCGCGACACCGCCGAGGGGCTGAAGAGCCGCGCCGCGCACCTCGCCGAGCAGGCGTCCGACACGTTCGACGAGGCGAAGGAGCGGGTCTATTCCGCTGCGTCCGATGCCAAGGGACGCGCCGCGGAGACCGCGCGGGACCTGCGCGACCGGGCCGGCCGGACCTACGACGAGACCCGCGACTGGGCCAGCGAGCAGAGTGAGGCCCAGCGTCGGCGGCTGTCCGACCTGTCGGATCGGGGAGCCGAGCGCCTTCGCGAGGGCAAGAGCGCCGTGGAGACCTTCGTGTCCGAGAACCCCCTCCTCGTCGGCGTCGTCGGCGTTGCGGCGGGGCTGCTCCTCGGAGCCCTTCTGCCCCGCACCCGCAAGGAGGACGAGACCGTGGGTCCGTGGGCCGACGAGGTACGCGACCAGGGTCTCCGGTATGCACGCGACATCACCAGCAAGGGCCGCGAGTTCGTTGAGAGCGCCCTCGACCCCGAGGCGATCAACGCCGCTGCGCAGCGTGTCGCCGAGGCCGCCGAGCCGAACGCCGGCGCGAACCGTCCGCGTCCGCACTGACGTTGCGGTAGCTCCGTAGACGACGACGTGGGCGGTGCCGGGCTTGGCACCGCCCTTTTTTCGTCGATGATCCCCGTCCTGCACGCGGTGCTTTGTCGTGCGCACCGCGGTCGCCGGTGCCGTGGGGCCAAGGGAGATGGGCCGAAGGGAGATGGAAGGACCCGACGCGCGGCTTCTCTGGTGCGGCGACACCGCATTCACGATCACGTTCGGCGATAGCATCGACGATGCGCTGACAAGCCGGGTCCTGGCGCTCGATGGCCTCTTGAAGGAGGTGGCGCTGCCCGGCCTCGTCGAGGTCGTACCGACCTATCGTTCCCTGACGGTGCACCTCGATCCCATCGCCGTCGATCCCGCACGACTCGCCGCCGACGTGCTCGCCCTGGCCGGATGGTGCACCACAGCCAGTCGACCGACCCGAATCTGGCGTATCCCCGTGGTCTACGGCGGCGCGTTCGGGGTGGACCTCGACGCCGTGGCGCAGCGGCATGGGCTGACGCCGGAGGCGGTGATCGCGTGCCATGCCTCCGGTGATTACCGGGTCGCGATGCTCGGCTTCCTGCCGGGTTATGCCTATCTCAGCGGGCTCGACCCGCGCCTGGCCCTGCCCCGGCGTGAGAATCCACGCTCCGCAACACCGGCCGGCACGATTTCGATCGGTGGTGCCCAGGCCCTGGTCGCCAGCATCGCGGCGCCCAGCGGTTGGCATCTCCTCGGACGCACGCCCGTGCGGACCTTTCGTCCGGAGGGCGACCCGATCTTCCTGTTCGAACCCGGAGACAGGGTGCGGTTCGTACCGATCGATCCTGACCGTTGGGACGACCTCGACCGTGCCGAGGAGGCCGGCGACTGCGTCGCCGAGTCGATCTCGGCGTGAGCGGGACCGGAGCATGTGCGCTCGTCGTCCTGCGCTGCCATGGCCTGGCGAGCCTGCAGGACGGCGGACGCCGGGGCTATCAGCGCTACGGCCTGTCGCCGTCCGGTGCGATGGATCCGCTCGCCATGGCGATGGCCAACACCCTGGTCGGCAACAAGGCGGATGAAACCGTCATCGAATTCGGTCTCGGCGGCGGCGAGTTTCGCGTTGAGGACGGCGACGTCCGCCTGGCTGTCGCCGGTGCCATGGGCATGGTCGCATGCGATGGCTCTCCGGTGATCGGGGCGCGTTCCTTCGTTCTCGCGAAGGGCCGATGCCTCACCATTGCGCCGCCACATCGTGGCGTCTTCGGCTATCTGGCCGTGGCCGGCGGAATCGGCGGCGCGTCCGTCCTGGGCAGCCGCGCCCTCCACCTGCGCGCCGGCATCGGCGGAATCGACGGACGTCCCCTCCGGCCCGGCGACCGGCTCGACGTGCCTGCCGATCCGGGCGGTATCGACAGGGCCATGCCTGCGCGCCCACACGATGGGCATAGGGCGATCCGCATCATGCTCGGTCCACAGGACGACCACGTCTCGCCGGAGGGATGGGCGGTGTTCCTCGGCGAGGGATTGACGGTCTCGCATCAGGCCGATCGCATGGGATACCGCCTCGACGGTCCGCCGATCGCCCATGGCGGGAAGGGCTACAACATCGTGTCGGACGGGACGGTGGCTGGCTCGATCCAGTTGCCCGGCAACGGCCACCCGATCGTGCTGATGGCGGACCGGCAGACCACCGGCGGATACCCCAAGATCGCGACGGTCGTCTCGGCCGACCTGCGCCGGCTCGCCCAACGGCGGCCCGGCGATGCCGTCCGCTTCGCCATCGTCGATCTCGCCCAGGCAACGGCGGCCGCTCGCGCCCGGTCGCGCGAGATCGCGGCATTGCCGGGGTCGCTCCGGGACGTGGCCGTCGCAGAGGCCGAATGCCTGGGCGCCGCCAACCTGGCCGGCGATGCCGTCGACGCCCTCGCCTCGACTCCGTGACGGCACCGGCCCTCGACGGGCCGGCCGGAGTTGGCTATCGACGCGCCCATGAAGACGGCCGATTGCGACATCCTGATCCTGCCGGGCCTCGGGGGCTCCGACGACGGCCATTGGCAGGTCCGCTGGGCCTCCCGCCTGTCGACGGGTCGTGTCGTCGAGCAGGCCGATTGGCACAATCCCGACCCCGAGGCCTGGTGCGGGCGCATCGTCGAGGCGGTGACGCAGGCGACGCGTCCGGTGATCCTGATCGCCCACAGCCTGGGCGTCGTGGCCACGATCCTGGCCGTTCCCGCCTTCCCGACCGGCGTAGTGCGCGGCGCCGTTCTCGTCGCGCTGCCCGACGTCGAGACGACACCGAACCTGCCCGACGCCGTCCGACGGTTCGCCCCGATCCCGCGCCGGCCCCTGCCGTTCCCGGCCCTGGTCGTGGCGAGCCGCGACGACCCCTATTGCAGCTACGCGCGCGCCGAGGGTTTCGCCCTCGCCTGGGGCGCGACGACGGTCGATGCCGGACATTCCGGCCATATCAACATCGCCAGCGGGCACGGCCCCTGGCCCGAGGGCCTGATGCGCCTCGCCGGCTTCATGAAGGACCTGTGAGCGTAGACCAGTAGGACCGGACTCGGCCGCATCCGCCCCTCGCTTCGTCGTGGTGACCGGGTCGGCGAATATCGATGCGCTCCGCCCGGGGCTCGCACGCGGCCTCCCCGGCCGAAGATCCGACCCGCTGTCGTCTTCAAGGGTCGCGCCAGCGATGCACGGAGTGGCACGCGCGAACCCAGAGCGGACGGACCGTCGTTCAGAGGTTCGCACATCGGACAACACCTTACCCGACAAGACCTTCGCGTCCCGACGCCCTCACGCCACCGGCCTCAACCACCTTCGCCCCCGACGGTTCGCGCAGCCAGGCTGAAGACATCAATTCCGGTCGCATGTTAGGGGAAGGCGGTCGCTCCCTCACGGGAGCGTGGATCGAAACGCCGAACCCGGATCGGGCCAGGTCGGCCACGGCCGGTCGCTCCCTCACGGGAGCGTGGATCGAAACGTGCGCGATGGGCTCGACGAAGTCGATCGCCCGGGTCGCTCCCTCACGGGAGCGTGGATCGAAACACTGCCGCCACGGTCGGATATGCGCGGAGGGCCTGTCGCTCCCTCACGGGAGCGTGGATCGAAACACTGAGTAGGGCTTGCCGTAGCCGGTCACGAGGGTCGCTCCCTCACGGGAGCGTGGATCGAAACCTTCCTCGGCAGCGTCGGCCTCATCGGCAATCACGTCGCTCCCTCACGGGAGCGTGGATCGAAACGTCCCTCGGCCGGGATGGTTCGCCTTCGTGGCCGGTCGCTCCCTCACGGGAGCGTGGATCGAAACATCGGCAACCCGCTGGCCAACAGCGTGTGCTGGGTCGCTCCCTCACGGGAGCGTGGATCGAAACCCGCATGGTCGTCGCCTGGAGCCTGAAGCGTGGGGGTCGCTCCCTCACGGGAGCGTGGATCGAAACTGCTATCCCCCGCAAGCCCCCCTCCGTCTCAAAGGTCGCTCCCTCACGGGAGCGTGGATCGAAACTCGGACCGCTGGCCTCCCGATGCGACCTGGCCCGTCGCTCCCTCACGGGAGCGTGGATCGAAACTCTTTCGGCGGATCGATCGCGAGCATGGGGGTCGTCGCTCCCTCACGGGAGCGTGGATCGAAACCCTGATTCCTGTTGGCTGAAGGGCGCAGAACCGTGTCGCTCCCTCACGGGAGCGTGGATCGAAACATCAACGGGCGTTCGGCCCGACAGTACCATGACCGGTCGCTCCCTCACGGGAGCGTGGATCGAAACAGGTGGCCTTAAGCGGCGATCCTGTTGTGTATGTGTCGCTCCCTCACGGGAGCGTGGATCGAAACGCAAGGAACGGGGCGGACATTGCGAGACGCCCGGTCGCTCCCTCACGGGAGCGTGGATCGAAACGCCGTCGAGCTGATCATCACCTTCGCCTGGACGCAGTCGCTCCCTCACGGGAGCGCGGATCGAAATGGCGTCGCGGCCAAAGGCAGCCTGGCTGTTGCGCCGGCACCGCCCCGCTGGAATGCTTCCTCCACATCCTCGAGATCGAACGCGTCAGCCAGCGACGATGGGCGGCCCGAGACGAGGTCCGACGCGACGCGTTCGCCGAGATCGCAGGTTGCTGCGAACGGCAACGCTTCCATTCGGCTACCTCACGACCGAACAAGCCGAACAGAACGCGAGCGCCCCATATCCGTGAAGTCGGGCAATGATCGGATGCCCTGCGCATCGTCAGCTTCGACGACACCGTTCCCCGCTGCCGTCGCAGGCGGGCAAAAGTCGAGTAACGGCTTGCAACCTAGGTCGGGAATGGTGCCGCAAGAGGGATTCGAACCCCCGACCCCCTCATTACGAATGAGGTGCTCTACCAGCTGAGCTATTGCGGCACAGGCGCTGGATCGTCGAGCGAGCCGGCACTGCGCGGTGTTACCCGGCCGGTCCGACCTTGGCAAGGTGGCGGGAGCGTCTCGGGGTCATGGGATGCGCAGGCGATGCAGTGGGGCAACGGGATCCGGTGTCGCTAAGGCCGACGATCGCGCGATGCAGCTTTCGAGCGAGGCGAACTTTCCATGATCGGCACGCCTTCGCGCTGCGGCAGGGCGCTTTCGGCGGCCGCGCCGCGCACGTGGCGGGGGATGGGGAATACCGGCCGGGATGAAGTCTTTGCAGTTCTTCGTAAGCCCTGTAGTTTCGACGTGAACGATGGCCGGGCGGCATGCCCGCGGCCGCGACCGAGGACCGTGTCCCCCGATGAGGGAAGAGAGTGCGGCGACCCTGCCGGCCCCGCCCGCCGGCCAGCCAGCGATCGACGGGGTGTCCACCTCGCGGAGTGCCGCACCCGCCGCCCCGTTCCGGCTCGGACGCCGCAACGCCTATGCGGCCCTCGACCTCGGCACCAACAATTGCCGGTTGCTGATCGCCGAAGCGGCCTCCCATGGCTTTCGCGTCATCGACGCCTTCTCGCGCATCGTACGCCTCGGCGAGGGGCTCGGCACCTCCGACCGCCTCAGCGAGGCGGCGATCCTGCGCACCCTCGACGCCCTTCGGATCTGCCGCTCCAAGATGGAGACCCGCGGCGTCGTGCGGGCCAAGATCATCGCCACGGAGGCGTGCCGGCTCGCGGTGAACGGCGCCGACTTCGTCGAACGGGTCCGCACGCAGGTCGGACTCGATCTCGAGATCGTCGACCGGCAGACCGAGGCCTATCTCGCCGTCACCGGCTGCGCGGCGCTGGCCGACCCTTACGCCGAATCGGTGGTGATCTTCGATATCGGCGGCGGCTCCACCGAGATCGCCTGGCTCGACGGGGCGGCCACCAATCCGTCGACGGACCCCACCCTGCGCATCCGCGCCTGGGATTCCCTGCCCGTCGGTGTCGTCACCCTGGCCGAACGCCATGGCGGGGCGGAGGTCACGCGGCTGATGTTCGAGGGCATGGTGGAGGAGGTCGCCGACCTCCTCGCCCGCTTCGCGATCCGGGCGGCACCCGCCGCCAACGCCCGGCATTTCCACCTGCTCGGCACCTCCGGCACGGTGACGACGCTGGCGGCCATGCATTTGCGGCTCGTGCGCTACGAGCGCCGCCGGGTCGACGGCCTCTGGATGAGCGACGGCGAGGTCTCCGACGCCATCGACGACCTCCTCGACACGCGCCTCGACCAGCGCGCAGACAACCCTTGCATCGGCCGGGACCGGGCCGACCTCGTGCTGGCGGGCTGCGCCATCCTCGAGGCGATCCGCCGGGCCTTTCCCTCTGAACGCCTGCGCATCGCCGACCGCGGCCTGCGCGAAGGACTGTTGATGAACATGATGCGCGAGGACGGCGTCTGGCGCCGCGGGGGCCACCGTTGACCGATCGGCGCGGTGCCAGCGGCGGGTTGCGGGGCGAACTCAAGCAGCGGGTGAAGACGGGGCGAGGCCGCACGGCGTCTCAGAAGCGTTGGCTGGAACGCCAGCTCAACGATCCCTACGTCGCCCGTGCCAAGCGTGAGGGATATCGCTCGCGGGCCGCCTTCAAGCTCATTGAGATCGACGAGCGTTTCAAGATCATCAAGCCCGGCCAGCGGATCGTCGATCTCGGCGCAGCCCCCGGCGGGTGGTCGCAGGTGGCGGCCAAGATCGTGGGCGCGGAAGGGCGCATCGTCGGCATCGACCTTCTCGAGATCGAGCCGATGACGGGCGTCGAGTTCATCACCCTCGACTTCCTCGACCCGAGCGCGCCCGAACGTCTGACCACGCTGCTCGGCGGCCGGGCCGACCTCGTCCTGTCCGACATGGCCGCCAACACCACCGGCCACAAGCAGACCGACCACCTGCGCATCATCGGACTGGCCGAGACCGCCGCCGAGTTCGCCCGCGAGATCCTGGCGCCGGGCGGGGCCTATCTCGCCAAGGTGTTCCAGGGCGGCACCGAGGGCACGCTGCTCGCCGACTTGAAGCGCGACTTCTCCCTGGTGCGACACGTCAAGCCGAACGCGAGCCGGGCCGATTCGAGCGAATTGTACGTGCTGGCGACGGGGTATCGCGGGACGACGTCCCAGACCGATGAGGCCCCCGAAACCTGAGCGACGGCGATCAGAGCCGGCAGGCGCCCTCCAGGGCGGTGTTCTCGGCTTGCGTGAACAGCCGCGAGCGGATGAGGAACCGTTTGTCGCGACCGTTCTCGAGAGAAAACATGCCGCCGCGCCCGGGCACCACGTCGAGGATGAGGTGGGTGTGCTTCCAGACCTGGAACTGCGGCCGGCTGATCCAGAAGTCGGCACCGGCCACCTCGCCGAGGTGCACGTCGCTGTCACCGGTGAGGAAGTCGCCGACGGGGTAGCACATCGGCGAGGAGCCGTCGCAGCAGCCGCCGGACTGGTGGAACATCACCGGCCCGTGCTCGGCGCGCAGTTCGTCGATCAACGCGACGGCCGCCGGGGTCGCGGTGACGCGCAGGGGCGTACCGTCGGCGCCGGCTTGGTCGGCGGTGCTGGGGTCGGTCATGGTCGGTCGTCTTTCGCTCAGGTGAGATCGGCCTCGGACCAGCACGCCAGCCCGTCCTGAAGGGCCGCGCTTCGCGCCGCTGCCTCAGGATCAGGTCGCGAGGTGAACGATCGCAGATATGCCACGCGGAAACGCCCCGGCCCGTCCGGTCGGGGCGCTTCGCGACAGGCGTGGACGGCCTAGAAGAACCCGAGCTTCTTGGCCGAGTAGCTGACCAGCATGTTCTTGGTCTGCTGGTAGTGGTCGAGCATCATCTTGTGGTTCTCGCGGCCGATGCCGGACTGCTTGTAGCCGCCGAAGGCCGCATGCGCCGGATAGGCGTGGTAGCAGTTGGTCCAGACGCGGCCGGCCTGGATCGCCCGGCCGAAGCGGTAGGCGCGGCTGCCGTCGCGGGTCCAGACGCCGGCGCCGAGCCCGTAGAGGGTGTCGTTGGCGATGGAGAGCGCTTCGGCATCGTCCTTGAAGGTCGTGACCGAGAGCACGGGCCCGAAGATCTCCTCCTGGAAGATGCGCATCTTGTTGTGGCCCTTGAACACCGTCGGCTTCATGTAGAAGCCCTCGGCGAAGTCGCCGTCCTTCACATTGCGCTCGCCGCCGGTCAGGCACTCGGCACCTTCCTGCTTGCCGATATCGACGTAGCTGAGGATCTTCTCCAGCTGCTCGGAGGAGGCCTGGGCGCCGATCATCGTGGTGGGATCGAGCGGAGAGCCCTGCGTGATCGCCTCCACCCGCTTGATCGCCCGCTCCATGAAGCGGTCGTAGATCGACTCGTGCACCAGCGCCCGGCTCGGACAGGTGCAGACCTCGCCCTGGTTGAGGGCGAACATCGTGAAGCCTTCCAGGGCCTTGTCGAAGAAGTCGTCGTCCTCGTTGGCCACATCGGCGAAGAAGATGTTCGGCGACTTGCCGCCGAGCTCCAGCGTCACCGGGATCAGGTTCTGCGAGGCGTACTGCATGATGAGCCGGCCCGTCGTCGTCTCGCCGGTGAACGCGATCTTGGCGATGCGGGGCGAGGAGGCCAGCGGCTTGCCGCATTCGAGGCCGAAGCCGTTGACGATGTTGAGCACGCCCGGCGGCAGCAGGTCGGCGATGAGTTCGGCCACCACGAGGATCGAGGCGGGGGTCTGCTCGGCGGGCTTGAGGACGACGCAGTTGCCGGCGGCGAGCGCGGGCGCCAGCTTCCACACCGCCATCAGGATGGGGAAGTTCCACGGGATGATCTGGCCGACGACGCCGAGCGGCTCGTGGAAGTGGTAGGCCACCGTGTCGTGGTCGATCTCGGAGATCGAGCCTTCCTGGGCGCGCACGCAGCCGGCGAAATAGCGGAAGTGGTCGATGGCGAGCGGAATGTCCGCATGCGTCGTCTCGCGGATCGGCTTGCCGTTGTCCCAGGTCTCGGCCCGGGCGATCAGGTCGAGGTTGTCCTCCATCCGGTCGGCGATCCGGTTGAGGATCAGGGCGCGCTCGGCGGCGGAGGTGCGGCCCCAGGCGTCCTTGGCGGCGTGGGCGGCGTCGAGGGCCTTGTCGACATCCTGCGCATCCGACCGGGCGACCTCGCAGATCACCCGCCCGTTGATGGGAGAGGTGTTCTCGAAGTAGCGGCCGTTCACCGGCGCGACCCACTGGCCACCGATGAAGTTGTCGTAACGGGCCGAGAACGGGGCCTTCAGGCTGGACGCGAGAAACTCCGGCTTGTTCATGGCGAATCCTCCTTGTTGTTGTGTTGAGACCTCATACGCCATGGCAGGGTCCATGCCAAATGAAACCGGTACGGTCGAGCGTCTCTTGTGCGTCGCGGTAAGACGTTGAGGATATTCGTTACTTGTTCGTTATACCGCAGGCGGGCATCCTTGCTCGCCGGAACGGCGAAAGGCCTTTCGACGCCCTTACGCTGGACTTGTGCTGCGACAGCTGCGACACCCGTCGCAAATTGCGACGGGTGTCGCAGCTGGAGCCCGAACGGCGCGAGCGATGGAAGAATCCCCGTCCGTGACCGCGGAAACGCTGATGGCCGCGCGGCGGTCGCTCGTCGGCGATCGTCGCCCGTCGGAACCGGTCCTGCGTTCGTGGCTGCGCTGTGCCGAAGCCGGGCTCGACAGCGCCGTGCGCCCTACCCTCGAGCCGATGCCCGACCATGCCTTGCGCCAGGTGGTGGAACGCAGTTTCGACCTGCGCCGGCTATGCCGGCCCGAGGTCGAGGCCCTGCATGCCGAGGCCCTCGCCGGCGGCGGGATCGTGGTCCTCGCCGATCCCGACGGAATCATCCTCGACAGTCTCGGCAGCACGGATTTCGCCGCCCGTGCGGTGCAGGTCGCCCTGCGCCCCGGCGTGCCGTGGTCGGAATCGTCCACGGGCACCAATGCCATCGGCGCGGCCCTGATCGAGCGCCAGGCCGTATCCGTGCACGGCGTGGAGCATTACTTCGAGGGCCACCGCATCCTGAGCTGCGCCGCCATGCCGATCCTCGGTCCGCGCGGCAACACTCTGGGCGTGCTCGACCTATCCGGACCGGCCTCGGCGCATCCCTCGCACGCCCTGGAGCTGCTGCGACGCGCCGTCGACGGCGTCGAGCATCGCGCCCTCACGACCGGGTTTCCCGGCTGCGAAATCCTGCGGCTTCATTCCGACCCGGCGCTCGTCGGCACGCCCCGCGAAGGCGTGCTGGTGTTCGACGACCGGCGCCTGGTGGCGGCCAACCGGCACGGGCTGAGCCTGCTCGGCCTCGACTGGGCCGGCCTCGACCACCTCGCCCTCGCCGCGCTGTTTCCCGACACCATCCGCCCCGGCGCCGGCGTGGCGATGCTGCGCGACCGGGCCGGGCGCGGATTCCACGCCCGGATCGACCGCGAGCCTCCGGCCACGCGAAGACTCTCGCGGCCGGATCTCCCGGCGGCGGCGACCGTGGTGCCCGATCCCGACATCGCGCTGTCGCCGGAGACCCGCCGGGATCTCGCGCGGGCGGTGCGCCTTCTCGATGCCGGCGTCTCGGTGTTGATCCAGGGCGAGACCGGCACCGGCAAGGAGGTGTTCGCCCGTGCCGCCCACGCCGGTAGCCGCAGGGGGGCAAAGCCCTTCGTCGCGGTGAATTGCGCCGCCCTGCCCGAGAGCCTGATCGAGGCCGAATTGTTCGGCTACGAGGCGGGCGCCTTCACCGGCGCGCGCAAGGCCGGTTCCCGCGGCCTGTTGCGCGAAGCCGAGGGCGGCCTCGTCTTCCTCGACGAGATCGGCGACATGCCCCTCACCCTGCAGTCGCGCCTGCTGCGGGTGCTGCAGGAGCGGGAGGTGACGCCGGTCGGGGCGAGCCGGCCGATCCCCCTCGACGTGGCCGTGATCTGCGCGACCCACCGCCGGCTGCCCGACCTCGTCGCGGCAGGCGCCTTCCGCGCCGACCTGTACTTCCGCATCGCCACCTATACCGTCGGCCTGCCGCCCCTGCGGGCCTATCCCGACCGCCCGGCCCTCGTGCGCCGGCTCTGGAGCAACCTGGGCGGCGACGTCGTCCTCGACGAGGGCTGCGAGGCGGCGCTCGCGGCCTGCGACTGGCCCGGCAACTTCCGCCAGCTCGTGGGTACCCTGCGCGCCCTGCGCGCCCTGGCGGACCCCGGAGAGACGCTGACCCGCGACGCCCTGCCCGCGGACCTGAAGCGACAGGCCGAAGCGCCTGCTCCCGCCGCTCCCGGGCAGCTCGACGGTATCGCCTTGGAGGCCATGCGCTCGGCCCTGGCGGCCTGTGGCGGCAACGTCTCGCAGGCCGCCCGTCGTCTCGGGATCAGCCGCAGTACGCTCTATCGGCGCTGCCTCTCGGCGAGCGGTGAGGCTGTCCCGAGGGGGTGAAGCGCGCGTGAGACCAGACGGTCCACGGGCCGGCGGATCGCCAGGGGGCCGATGCGCGGTCGCTCTGAGGTGGCAAGGCCGGCTGAAGGTGACGGGTAAGCCGCAGCACGAGCCGAACCTCCTGTGCGCGGGCGCACCCGGCCGTACGGGGCCGGGACATAGATGCATCCGTCAGGCGATCGACCGAATTGATGGATGGACCGGCGTGGCGTCGCTTCGTCGGCGCCTCGACCTTTTCGCGCCGAAGACCCGCCGCGCCAGGGGAAGACCCGCCGCGCAAGGATTGCCCCCAAAGGATCGCCCGCATCGTGACCGTCATCGCGGCCCGGCCCGAACGCGGGGCCTCGCTCCAGAGCGAACCTGTCGCGACGTCGCCCGAGATGCGGGCGATCGTCGAGGCATCCGCGCCCGAACGCACGCGGCCCGAGTGGAGGGGCCCGGGCTTCGGCGAATTCGTCGGCATCGTCGCGCTGATGATGGCGGTGACCGCGATCTCCATCGACAACCTGCTGCCGGCCTTTCCCGCCATGCAGTCGCACTTCGGCCTGTCCGACCCCAACCGGCTGCAACTCTTGATCTACGTCTACATGATCGGGTTCGGGGTGGCGCAACTGGCCTACGGGCCGCTCTCGGACACCTACGGGCGCCGGCCGATCCTCCTGGGGAGCCTGGTCATCTACGCGGCCGGCTGCGGCCTCGCCATGGTGGCGCCGACCTTCGAATGGCTGCTCGCCGCCCGCGTCGTCCAGGGTATCGGTGCGGCCGGGGGGCGGGTGCTCTCCACCGCCATCGTGCGCGACCGCTTCGCGGGCCGCGAGATGGCCAGCGTGATGTCGCTGATCATGATGGTGTTCCTGATCGTGCCGATGATCGCCCCCGCCATCGGCGGCGCCATGCTCCTGCTCGGCTCGTGGCACTACGTCTTCGTCTCGATGCTGGCGCTGGCCGGCATCCTGGCGCTGTGGTTCTCGATGCGGATGCCCGAGACGCTGCATCCGCAGCACCGCCGCCCGTTCTCCCTGACCGCGGTGGTCGAGGCCGTGCGGCTGACCCTGCGTACCCGCGTCGCGGTGGGCTACGCCACGGCACTCGGCCTGCTCACCGGCTGCATCATGGGCTACGTCGGCTCGGCCCAGCAGGTGTTCGACACCGGGCTCTATCACCTCGGCGGGCTGTTCCCCCTCGCCTTCGGGCTGGTGGCCGGCGCGATGGGAGCGGCGACGCTGGTCAATGCCCGCATCGTCAGGCGTCTGGGCATGCGCACCCTGTCGCATGCCGGCCTCGGCCTGTTCGTGGCCGTGGCCGTGGTCCAGGTGCTGCTCGGCCTCGCCTACCAGGGTAGGCCACCGCTCGGCCTGTTCCTGGCCGTCTTGAGCGCCAACCAGTTCCTCATCAGCTTCGCTATGCCGAACTTCAATGCGCTCGCGCTGCAGCCCCTCGGCGAGATCGCCGGCACCGCCTCGTCGGTCCTGGGGTTCTACACGACGCTGCTGGGTGCCATGTGCGGCTTCGTGATCGGACAGGCCTTCAATGGCAGCGTCCTGCCGATCGGCATCGGTTATGCGGCGCTCGGCGGCCTCGCCCTGGCGGTGGTGGCCTGGACCGAACGCGGCCGGCTGTTTCGCGGGGGCGTCGCGGGCTGATCCTTAACGCGGTCTTCAAGGAAACCGTCGATCCTGCGGCCGCTCGAAAAATCCCGACGGAGACGCCACGTGACCGGTCGCAGCCACAACCTCCTGCTGCTCGCCTCGCGGCTGCTGCTGGCCGCCGCCCTGCTGCCGACCGGGGTGGCACGGGCCCTCAACGTCTCGGGTTTCGCCCTGACGCTGGCCGGGGCCGGGGTGCCGATGCCTAACGGCGTCGCCACGGCCGCCGTGGTCGTCCAGGTGTTCGGGCCGCTGGCGATCGTCCTCGGCGTTCTGCCGGCGATCAGCGGCGTGGCGCTGGCGGCCTTCGCGGCTGCGATGGCGGTGCTCCTGCATCCGTTCTGGCAGTTCTCGGGCGCCAACTTCCTCACCGAGCGCGCCCTGTTTCTGGCCGACCTCGGTCTCGCGGGCGGCTTCCTCCTCTATGCCCTCGCCGGTCCGGGAGGCTGGAGCTGGCAGGGCTGGCGCCGTCGCGAGCCGGGCGAATCGCGTGCCGCCGCCCGGGCGGCGCCGGCCAAGGCCGCCGGGCGCGGAACCCGGGCGCCATCGAGCGGCCGAAAGCCCGCGAGAGCCGCCGCCTGAGTCAGGCGCGGTCGCGAGCGGGACGCTGGCCCGAGACCTCGGATCCCGCATCCGCCGACAGGCGCCGGAACGATAGGAAAGAGGTCGCCGAGATCAGCGCGACCGTGACGAAGGCCGGCCAGAAGTCGGCCGCCGCGATCGCGGTGCGTCCGTACCGGCCGGCCGCCGCCTCCAGGGCCAGCGCTCCGATGGAGACGCCGAGGCTCAGGGACAGCTGCTGGGCGACGCTGGCGAGACTGGTGGCCGCGCTCATGTCGCGGTTGTCGAGATCGGCGTAGGCCAGGGCGTTGACGCAGGTGAACTGCAGCGACCGCACGCAGCCGCCCACGAGAAGAACGGCGACGATGACGCCGTGCGGCGTCTGCGCCGTGAACAGCCCGTTCACCGCGAGGAAGGCCGAGGCCAGCATCGCGTTCACCAGCATGACCCGGCGAAAGCCGTAGGCCCGCAGGATACGCGGGCCGATGAGCTTGATCAGGAGCGCACCGGCCGCCGCCGCGAAGGTGAGCAGGCCCGATTGCAGGGCATCGAGGCCGAACCCGATCTGGAACAGAAGCGGCAGCAGGAACGGAATCGCACCGGTGCCGATCCGGAACAGGCTGCCCCCGGTCACCGCCGCGCGGAAGGTCGAATGGCGCAGGAGGTCGAGGCGGATCACCGGATGGGCGACCCGGCGCGAATGGCGCAGGTAGAGCGCCAGCAGGACGACGCCGGCACCGAGGCAGCCCCAGGACACGCCCTCCGGCAAGAGGTGCCGGCCGCTCGAGGCGATGCCGAGCATCAGCGTGGCGAGGCCCAATCCCGAGAGCAGGAAACCGACGACGTCGAGGGGCGGACGCTCGGGCTCCTTCAGGTTCTCGAAGTAGAGGCTCGCGAGCACGATCCCGGCGATGCCGATCGGGATGTTGATGAAGAAGATCCAGCGCCAGTCGAGGCGCGTGGTGATGAGCCCGCCCAGCGGCGGCCCCATGATCGGGCCGATCAGCGCCGGGATGGTGAGGTAGGCGAGCGCGCTGACGAGTTCGTTCTTGGGCACGCTGCGCAGGATCACGAGGCGCCCCACCGGCACCATCATCGCCCCTCCGAGCCCTTGCAGGAACCGCGCGGCCACGAACTGGGACAGGGAGTTCGATGCGGCGCAGGCCAGCGAACCGGCCATGAACACCAGGAGGGCCGCCCGGAAGATGGTGCGCGCGCCGTAGCGGTCGGCCATCCAGCCGCTGATCGGGATGAAGATCGCGAGACTGACGAGGTAGGCGGTGAGCGCCAGCTTCAGGGCGATCGGGTCTTCCCCGAGGCTCGCGGCGATAGCCGGCAGTGCCGTGGCGATCACCGTCGAATCGGTGTTCTCCATGAACAGGGCGGTGGCGACGACGAGGGGGACGATCTGGGAATTTCGCATCGGACGGAGGGAAGCGGCTTTCGCGGAGGCAGGGACGCCGGTGTCGCGGGATCGACGCCGGACGGGGGGATCTCCTAACGCAAAACGGGGCTTTCACGGTTGCCCTGGATGACCGCGGGCGACCGGACGTGCGGGGGCATGGCGTTGCCCGATGGACACAGCCGCGCGCTAGGAGGGCCGGGGTGGGGTCGGGTCACCTTCCCGCGCAAGCTTGGCGTGGATAGATTGTGGAAAGACGCGACGTGGCCGTCCGGTCGTTGCCCTGCGCCATGGCGCATTGCACCCGCTGACACCACAAAGCGACCTTGAGTCCGGCGAAAGTATGTGGATGTTGCGAAGGTTCGAAGGCCGTGGGCGATGGGCGAAGGCCGCGGCCGGTATCGGCGTGACGGCGCTCCTTGCCGGATGCGGCACCATCCTCCTCAACGAGACCGGATCGTTGACGCGCTACGACCGCCTCGAGGCGAGTTCGGAATCGACCACCCGCGCCAGGCTCTACGTCGACACCGCGGCGCTGGCCGAGGCCCGCACCGTCCGCATCATTCCCGCCGAGTTTCCCGTTTCCGTCGCGGGGCCGGACATCGACGACGTCGAACGCCGCCTGATCGCCAATGCCGCCGACCGGGCGCTCTGCTACGAGCTCTCGTTGCGCTACGACGTGGTCTCCACCCGGAAGGCCGACCTCACCGTGCGTGCGGTGGTCACGCGCTTTGCCAGCACCAACGTCCCGGCGGCCGGGACCACCATCGCCACCTCGGCGGGGATCAGCGTCGCCTCGCAGCTCGGCGTCGGTTTCGCAACGTCCGTGGGACGCGTGCCGATTCCGCGCATCCCGATCGGCCTGGGCAGCCTCACCGTGGAGGCCGAGGCGCTCGATCGGCGCAACCAGCAGCGCGCCGCCATGGTCTGGGGCGGGGCCGCCAACGCCTTCACCAACCAGGCCCGGTTCTCGCCCGCCAGCGACGCCTACGATCTGGCCGGCGAGTTCGGCCAGGACTTCGGCGGTTTCCTCGCCACCGGCGTCGATCCGTTCAAGGCGCCCTACGCGATCCCGAACCTCAACCGCATCCGCGTCACCGTGCTCGGCGAACGCCCCCTCGATCCCGATTGCGAGCGGTTCGGTCGTGCCCCGGGCATCGACGGCATCATCGGCGACTATCTCGGCCTACCGCCCGACTGGACCGACAAGGGCGCACGGCCTTTCGTCGATTGACGGTGATGCAGCGGTCGAAGCATGGGTGCCCTGCGAGGGCATCTTTCCTGTGCCGTCGCGACATTCGGAGCTTTGCGCCGCCGCAGGCGCCATGATATCGCCCCGTGCCAACTCATTCACGCCGACCCGCCCGCGCGGGGCGGCGTCGCTCACCCTTTTGGGAGTTGGTTCATGGCCCGCATCACAGCAGACTCGATCACCGAGGGCCTGACCTTCGACGACGTGCTTCTGCGCCCCGCCGCCTCATCGGTGATGCCGACGGAGGTCAGCGTCGCGTCCCGCCTGACGCGGGCGATCCACCTCAACCTGCCGATCCTGGCCTCGGCCATGGACACCGTCACCGAGGCGCCGATGGCCATCGCCATGGCCCAGAACGGCGGCATGGGCGTGATCCACCGCAACCTCGAGCCGCACGAGCAGGCCGAGCAGGTCCGCCTCGTCAAAAAATACGAGTCGGGCATGGTGCTCAACCCCATCACCATCCACCCCGACGAGACCCTGGCCGACGCCTTCTCCCTGATGAAGCGCAACCGCATCTCCGGCATCCCGGTGGTGGAGCGCGGCCCCAACGGCTCGCGCGGCAAACTCGTCGGCATCCTCACCAACCGCGACGTGCGCTTCGCCACCAACCCGTCCGAGACGGTGGCCGAGCTGATGACCCGCGACCGTCTCATCACGGTGCGCGAGGGGGTGAACCAGGACGAGGCCAAGCGCCTGCTCCACCAGTTCCGGATCGAGAAGCTGCTGGTCGTTGACGATCACTACCGCTGCATCGGCCTCATCACCGTCAAGGACATCGAGAAGCAGGTCGCCTACCCGGGCGCGGTCAAGGACGAGCAGGGCCGCCTGCGGGTGGCCGCCGCCACCACCACAGGCGACAACGGTTTCGAGCGGGCGGAACGCCTGATCGATGCCGGCTGCGACGTGATCGTGGTCGACACCGCACACGGCCACTCGATCAAGGTGCTCGACGCCGTGCGCCGGGTGAAGCAGCTCTCCAACACCGTGCAGATCGTGGCCGGCAACGTCGCCACCCGCGACGGGGCACAGGCGCTGATCGATGCTGGCGCCGACGCGATCAAGGTCGGCATCGGGCCGGGCTCGATCTGCACAACCCGCATCGTCGCCGGTGTCGGCGTGCCCCAGCTCACCGCCCTGATGGAGGCCGTGGAGGCCGCCGACCGCGCCGACGTGCCGGTGATCGCCGACGGTGGCATCAAATATTCCGGCGATCTCGCCAAGGCGATCGCGGCGGGCGCCTCCGTCGCCATGCTCGGCTCGCTGCTCGCCGGCACCGACGAGGCCCCGGGCGAGGTGTTCCTGCACCAGGGCCGCTCCTACAAGAGCTACCGCGGCATGGGATCGGTGGGCGCCATGGCGCGCGGTTCCGCCGATCGCTACTTCCAGGCCGAGGTCAGCGACACCCACAAGCTCGTGCCGGAGGGTATCGAGGGCCAGGTGCCCTACAAGGGCCCCGTGGCGGCGGTGCTGCACCAGCTCGCCGGCGGCCTGCGCGCCGCGATGGGCTATGTCGGCGCGCCGACGATCCCCGAGTTCCAGGACAAGGCCCAGTTCGTGCGCATCACCAACGCCGGCTTGCGCGAGAGCCACGTCCACGACGTGACGATCACCCGCGAGAGCCCGAACTATCCCGGACGGGCGTGATGCGGTCATGACCATCCAGGCCGTCCTCGCCCCCGTCTTCGTTCAGGTCGCGCTGATCTTCGCCCTGCTGCTGTGGATGGGGCGCGTCCGCTTCGCGGAGGTCAGGGCCGGCACGGTCGAGGCCGGAGACGTCGGTCTCGGCCAGCGCAACTGGCCGGCCCGTGCGCAGCAGGCCGCCAACGCGTTCTCGAACCAGTTCGAGCTCCCGGTGCTGTTCTTGGTGCTGGTGCCGCTCGCGATTCTCACGAAGAAGGCGGACCTCCTGTTCGTGGTGCTGTCGTGGGTGTTCGTGGCGACCCGCGTCGTCCATGCGGGCGTCTACATCACCACGAACCACATCCCTCACCGCTTCCGCGCCTATCTGGCGGGTTTCGTGGCGCTGGCGGCCATGTGGATCGTCTTCGCCGTCCGAATCGTCCTGGCGCCTGCCGGAATCTGAGCGCCCGGCCTGGAACACCGCGCGCCTTCTCCGATAAGGAGGGCCCAGTCAGGGTCTTGTCGGGAAGCCTCCCATGCGCGTGCTCGTTGTCGGCGCCGGTGCCACCGGTGGATATTTCGGAGCGCGCCTGGCCGAGGCGGGCCGCGACGTCACCTTCCTGGTCAGGCCGCGCCGAGCGGAAGTCCTGGCCGCCGAAGGCCTCGTCGTGAAGAGCCCGGTGGGCGACATCCATATCCCGGCGCCCAAGACCGTCATCGCGGCCGACCTCGCCGCCGGCCGGGGCGACGGTTTCGACCTCGTCCTCCTGAGCTGCAAGGCCTACGATCTCGACGGCGCCATCGCCGACGTCGCGCCGGCGGTCGGAGAGGCCACCGCCGTGTTGCCGATCCTCAACGGCATGCGCCACCTCGACGCCCTCGACGCCGCATTCGGGCCGGGTCGCGTGCTCGGCGGTTCATGCGCCATCGTCTCGACGCTCGGACCGGCCGGCGAGATCCGGCAGATGAACGACCTCCATACCCTGACCTACGGCGAGCGCGACGGCTCTCGCACGCCGCGCATCCTGGCCGTCGAAGCCCTGATGGAGGGCGTGCGCTTCCAGCCGCGCCTGAGCGAGACCATCGTGCTGGAGATGTGGGAGAAATGGGTCTTCCTGGCCACGCTGGCCGGATCGACCTGCCTGATGCGCGCCACCATCGGCGATATCGTCGGTGCACCGGGCGGGCTCGCCTTCGTCAACGGGCTCTACGACGAGTGCATCGCCATCGCGTCCGCCGCCGGCCGGACCCCACGCGAGAAGCCCGTGCGCAGCGGGCGTGGCATCCTCACGGCGGAGGGCTCGGCCTTCACCGCCTCAATGCTGCGCGATATCGAGAACGGGGCCAGGATCGAGGCCGACCACATCGTCGGCGACCTGATCGCCCGGGCGGCAGATCCCGCCGCCTGCCCCCTCCTGGGGCAGGCCTATACCCATCTCAATGCCTACGAGCGCCGCCGCGCGCGCGCGAAGGCCTGAGGCTCAGGAGCGGGGTCCGCGCGGTCCGCCGTATTCGAGCTGGGTCTTGGCGTCGTAGGGCTTGGCCGGGGGCGGGGTCAGGTCCGGCGGCGGCGCGCTGGCGCAGGCGGCGAGCGCGGCCAGGGCGAGGCTCGCGACGGTGAGTTTGACGACGGGCGGCAGGATGACGGACGGCATGGTGGCTTCGCAGCTCCGGATGGTCACAGGCAAAAACGGCCCCGCGTCCGATCGCGGTTCGCACCGGACACCAGGACGGCCTATGCTGGGCTTTGGGCGTAAGCGTGGCCGTATCGCGGCAGACGACGCCGTTTCGAGGATCGACCGCTGACCCCACCCGCCCGCCTGTCCGCCGCCATCGACATCCTGGCGGATATCGCCGACCGCCGCCGCCCCGCCGCCGACGCCCTCAAGGATTGGGGGCTCGGCCACCGTTTCGCCGGCTCCGGCGACCGGGCCGCCATCGCCAGCCTCGTCTACGACGCCCTGCGCCGGCGCGCCTCGGCCGCCTGGATCATGGGGGCGGACACGCCCCGCGCCGTCGTCGCCGGCATGCTGCGACTCCAGTACGGGCTCGCCGAACCGACCATCGCCGGCCTGTTCTCGGGCGAGCGGTTCGCCCCCCCTCCCCTGACGACGGACGAGCGCCGGGCCCTCACCGAGGGGTCGCTGGCCGAGGCCCCTCCGGCCATCGCCGGCGACGTGCCGGAGTGGGTGCTGCCGGCCCTCGCGGACGTGTTCGGCGACGCCCTGCGCGACGAATTGCGGGCGCTCGGCCGACGTGCGCCACTCGATATCAGGATCAACACGCTTCAGCGCAGCCGCGAGGAGGCGCTGGCGGGTCTTTCGCATCTGGCCGCCCAGCCGACACCGCATGCCCCCCACGGCCTGCGCATCCCGCTGGGCGAGGACGGGCGCGGGCCGGCCCTCCACGTGGAGCCTGAGTTTCTCGACGGCTGGTACGAGATCCAGGACGAGGGCTCGCAGCTCGCCGGGCTCCTCTGTGGCGCCAGGGCCGGCGAGACGGTGGTCGATCTGTGTGCCGGCGGCGGCGGCAAGACCCTGGCGCTGGCCGCCGCCATGGGCAACGCCGGCCGGCTCATCGCCAGCGACGACGATCCCCGCAGGCTCGCCCCGATCCACGAGCGCCTGCGCCGCTCCGGCGCCGTCGCCGAGGTGAGGACGCCGCGCGCCGGGCGCGCCCGCGCCGACGTCCTCGGCGACCTCGACGGTGAGGTCGACCGCGTGCTCGTGGATGCGCCGTGCACCGGCTCGGGCACCTGGCGGCGCAATCCGGACGCCAAGTGGCGCGTCAGGCCCGGCGCCCTGGCCGCCCGCCTCCAGGACCAGGCCGGCGTCCTCGACCGGGCGGCGCGGCTGGTACGGCCGGGCGGGCGCATCACCTACGTGACCTGCTCGCTGTTCCCGGCCGAGAACGACGGCGCGGTCGCCGGCTTCCTCGGACGACACGACGACGCCTTCGCCGTCGTCCCCGCCGCCGGCATCGCCGGGGACGCGCTTCGTCCTGCCGTCAGGCTGACGACTTTCGGGCTGCAGATGAGCCCGGGCCTGACGGGAACGGACGGCTTCTACGTCGCCACCCTCGAGCGGGTGCGCTGATGCGGGAGGTGCGGCGCGGAGACTCCCGGCCCCCCGAGCGTCCGCTCCCGTGCCTTTCATCCGCCCGTCCGACATCGCGCGAACCCGCATGAGACTCGCCCGTCGCGACGTCATCACCGGCCTGGCCGCGGCCTTGTCGACGACCCGGGAAGCGCAGGCTCAGGCGCCGTCCCCCGTCCCACCGCGATCCGGCGTCCTGGCCTCCCCCGGCGCCGACCTCGAGATCCTCGACCTCTGGCCCGGCCTAGCCCCCGGTGGCGGCGGCCCCGTCGCCGCCGACGGACGCTTCGACGAGACCCGCGAGGGCGTGATCACCAACGTGACCCGCCCCTGCCTCCTGGTGATGCGGGCGGCCAGGCCCAACGGCGCGGCGATGCTGGTGGCCGCCGGCGGCGGCTACCGCCGCATCGACATCGGCAACGAAGGTGTTCCCGTGGCCAATTGGCTGGCCGCCTCCGGCGTCACCGCGTTCGTCCTGATCTACCGGCTGCCGGGCGAGGGCTGGGCGGCGGGGCCGGTCGCGCCGATCCAGGACGTGCAGCGGGCCCTGCGCTTCGTGCGGTCCGAGGCTTCCCGCTTTGCCGTCGACCCGCAGCGGATCGGCGTGCTCGGCTTCTCGGCGGGCGGCCACCTGATGGGAGAGGCCGCGGTCCGCTCGGCGGATGCCCTCTACGCCGCCGTGGATGCGCGGGACGACGTTTCGCCCCGGCCCGATCTGGCCGGCCTCATCTACCCGGTCATCACCCTGAGGCCGCCCTTCGACCGCACCTCGACGCGCCGCGTCCTCGTCGGCGAGTCCCCAACATTGGAAGAGGCCGCGGCGCATTCCGTCGACAGCCACGTGCGCGAGCGTGGTCCGCCGATCTTCCTGTCCCAATCGGCCGACGACCCGATCGCGGTCGTCGACAACTCCCTCGTGATGTTCTCGGCCCTGCGCCGCGCCCTCGTCCCCGTCGAACTGCACCTGTTCGAACGGGGCGGCCACGGCTACGGCCTCGGCGTGCCGGGCTCGCCGGCGGCGGCCTGGCCGGGGCTGTTCCTCACCTGGATGCGCCGACGCGGATTCTTACGCGCGTGAGGATGTGGAATCGCGCGACACAGGCCGCCGACGCCCCCTGCCGCACGCGTTACGCCCATGTCGAGGAGACCCGATGGACCCGCAGACAGGCATCGTGATGCTGGGGGCCGCCGCCGGCGGCTTCGTCCAGGGCCTGTCGGGAACCTCGTTCGGGCTCGTGACGATGGCGGTCTGGGCGTGGTCCCTCGATCCGGTGCTGACCGGGCCCCTGGTGGTGTTCGGCTCGCTGATCGGCCAGCTCCTCTCGCTCGGGGCGATCCGGCGGAGTCTCGATCCGAAGCGCCTCCTGCCCTTCGTGGCGGGCGGCATCCTCGGCGTCCCCATCGGCGTCGCCCTGTTGCAGGTGGTCGACCCGCGCCATTTCAAGCTCGCCATCGGCATCCTCCTGGCGGTCTGGTGCCCGATCATGCTGTTTGCGCGGGACCTGCCCCGCATCGCCTGGGGCGGTCGCATCGCGGACAGTGCGGTGGGTGTCGTCGGCGGCATCATGGGTGGCCTCGGCGGCCTCACCGGGCCGGCTCCGACGCTCTGGGCGACCCTGCGCGGTTGGGACCGCGACACGCAGCGCGGTGTCTTCCAGGGGTTCAACCTGGTGATGCACGCCGTCACCCTGACGACCTACGTCGCGGTCGATGCCGTGCCGGCCGAGGCCTTCGCGCTGTTCCCGGCCGTCGCCCTCGCCGTCCTGTGTCCCGCCCTCGTGGGTGCCCGGCTCTACCGCCGCTTCAGCGAGGAGACCTTTCGCACCGTGATCCTGTCGCTCCTGACCGCCTCGGGCTTCGTTCTGATCGCGACGACCCTCCCGACGTTGCGATAAGGGGCTATGCAGACGAGCGGACAACGAAGACCATGGCGCCATCGATCTTTCGGCGGCCTGTCTCGTTGTTCGTGCGCACCGGGCGGCCGCCGGCCGGCCGCAGACAGATCTGAAGGACAACGCCGTTGAGTATCGGGCTGATCGCAATCATCGACGACGTGGTGGCGCTGGCCAAGGTCGCCGCCGCCTCCCTGGACGACGTCGCCGCGCAATCGGCCAAGGCCGGGACCAAGGCGCTGGGCATCGTCATCGACGACGCCGCCGTCACGCCGCGCTACGTCGTCGGCTTCGCCGCCGCCCGCGAGGTGCCGATCGTCGGCCGGATCGCGATGGGATCGCTGAAGAACAAGTTCCTGTTCCTGCTTCCCGGCGCCCTGGCGCTGAGCTTCTTCGCGCCCTGGGCGATCACGCCCCTGCTCATGCTCGGCGGCATCTACCTCTGCTACGAGGGCGCGGAGAAGGTGCTGCACGCCGTCATGCCGCATCAGGCCGAACGCCACGAGACGGCGATCGGCGCCTCCAAGGAGGACGCCAAGGCCCAGGAGGACCAGCGCGTCCGCAGCGCCATCCAGACCGATTTCATCCTCTCGGCCGAGGTCATGGCCCTGACGCTCGCCTCCCTCGGCACGACGTCCGTGACGATGCAGGCGACCATCCTCGCCGTCGTGGCGCTGGGCGTGACCCTCCTCGTCTACGGGTTCGTTGCCCTCATCGTGAAGGCCGACGACGCCGGGATGGCGCTGGCCGTGAACGACCGTCCGGCCTCGAGCCTGCTCGGCCTGCGGACCGTTTTGGTCACGGCCGCTCCCTCGGGAGCCGATCGCGGCCTGGCGCCGATCACCCGAGGGTTCGGGCGCGGCCTCGTGGTCGCCATGCCGTATTTCCTCACCGTCCTCGCCATCGTGGGCACGGCGGCGATGCTCTGGGTCGGCGGCGGCATCATCCTGCACGGCCTCGAGGACTACGGCGTGAAGGGGCCGAGCCACATCGTCCACGCGGCGGCCCTGTGGGCGGCGGGCCTGGTCCCGGCCATGGCCGCGGTCGTGGAATGGCTCGTCACGGCCGCCCTGTCGGGGGTGCTCGGGCTCGCCATCGGGGCGGCGACGATCCCGGTCGCCCAGTACCTGATCGTGCCGGTGGCCGCTAAGGTGATGGGGCTGTTCAAGTTCAAGGCCGCGCCGGAGACGCCGTCGCGGCGGGTGTCGGACTCCGCCTGAGGGACGTCCGCCCGGGCCGGATCGGATGGCCCCGTGGTGACGGGACCATCCTCGTCATGGGTGGGGCGCCGTCATTCGGGACGGCGCCGCATCGATTAGAAGCACTGGCGCTTGCGCACCACCGTGACGCGGCCGAGCGGCCCGCGACGTTTGGTGATCACCGTCTTGCAGCGGGGACCGCGCACCACGGTGCGCCGCACGACACGAGCCTGTTCGATGGCATTGTCCGGCGCGAACCCGGTGCCGACGCTCAAGGGCGCGGCCTGGGCCGGCATGGCGAGACCGGCGAGGGCGATGGCGGCGATCCCGAGGATGGTTGCTCTCATGGACTGAGGCTCCTGTTCGTTGCTGGGGGGCGCCGTTTCGCCGACCGGGCATGAACGCCCGATTAATCCTCGGGCCCGGTCGCGCGGACGTGAGCGGGCGCGTTGCACCCGCGAGGCGCCTCGTCTAACTCCGGGTCCATGAATACCGACCACGACAAGATCCTCATCGTCGACTTCGGCTCCCAGGTGACGCAGCTCATCGCGCGGCGGGTGCGCGAGGAGGGCGTCTATTGCGAGATCGTGCCCTTCACGAAAGCGGCCGAAGCCTTCGCGGATGCGATCCCCAAGGGCGTGATCCTATCGGGCGGGCCGGAATCGGTGACGACGGACGCCTCGCCCCGCACGCCGCAGGTCATCTTCGATTCGGGCGTGCCGGTGTTCGGAATCTGCTACGGCCAGCAGACCATGGCGGCCCAGCTCGGCGGCGAGGTCGAGGCCGGGCACCATGCCGAGTTCGGCCGCGCCGAGATCGAGATCCTGTCGGATTGTCCCCTGTTCAAGGGCGTCTGGCACGTGGGCGAGCACTACCCCGTCTGGATGAGCCACGGCGACCGCGTCACCAAGCTGCCCGACGGCTTCACCACCGTCGCCATGTCGAAGAACGCGCCCTTCGCCGCCGTCGCGGACGAGGCGCGGAACTACTACGCGGTCCAGTTCCACCCGGAGGTGGCGCACACGCCCCACGGGGCGCTCCTGATTCGCAACTTCGTGCGCGACATCGCCGGCTGCTCGGGCGACTGGACCATGGGCGCCTACCGCGAGGAGGCGATCGCCAAGATTCGCGAGCAGGTGGGCACGGAGAAGGTCATCTGCGGCCTCTCGGGAGGCGTCGATTCCTCGGTGGCGGCGGTCCTGATCCACGAGGCCATCGGCGACCAGCTCACCTGCGTGTTCGTGGACCACGGCCTGCTGCGCATGGGCGAGGCCGAGGAGGTCGTGCGACTGTTTCGCGACCACTACAACATCCCGCTCGTGCACGTGCAGGCGCAGGACCTGTTCCTGGGCGAGCTGGAGGGCGTCAGCGACCCCGAGATCAAGCGCAAGACCATCGGGCGCCTGTTCATCGACGTGTTCGACGCCGAAGCGAAGAAGATCGGCGGCGCCCGCTTCCTCGCCCAGGGCACCCTCTACCCCGACGTGATCGAGAGCGTCTCGTTCACCGGCGGCCCCAGCGTCACCATCAAGAGCCACCACAACGTCGGCGGCCTGCCCGAGCGCATGAACATGCAGCTCGTCGAGCCCCTGCGTGAATTGTTCAAGGACGAGGTCCGGGTGCTCGGCAAGGAGCTCGGGCTGCCCGAGGCCTTCGTCGGCCGCCACCCCTTCCCCGGCCCGGGGCTGGCCATCCGCTGCCCCGGCGTCATCACGGGCGAGAAGCTCGACGCCCTGCGCAAGGCCGACGCGATCTATCTCGATGAGATCCGCAAGGCCGGCCTCTACGACACCATCTGGCAGGCCTTCGCGGTGATCCTGCCGGTCAAGACGGTGGGCGTGATGGGCGACGGCCGCACCTACGACCACGTCTGTGCGCTCCGCGCGGTCACCTCCGTCGACGGCATGACGGCGGATTTCTATCCCTTCGACATGACCTTCCTCGGCCGCGTCGCCACCCGGATCATCAACGAGGTCAAGGGCATCAACCGGGTGACCTACGACATCACCTCGAAGCCCCCCGGTACGATCGAGTGGGAATGACACTGGTTTCGGCGGATTGATCCGGGTGGGATTCCTCTTCAGGGGATCATGGATCTAGCCTCGGCATTGTCTTGCGGAGGCGGACAAGGCTCACATCGTCGACCATCCGAGCGTCGAGGAATCGGGCCGGCGGGCGCGTACGAATAAGGACGCGTGCGCGGCGCTGCACGACCAGGCGATCTGGCTTCCGGGGTCCGGGGACAGACGATGCCGGAGGTGGCCGCCGTGACCGGTTGCGTGTCGCGCTGGCTTCGGCAACGGCGTCACCAAGCCGGTCGTCGAGCGCCTGTCGGCATTGTTCGCCCGCGCGGCCGGCGCAGATCCACGACGCACCATCACCCTGCCGCTCGATGATGCCGGCTGGGACACTGACCCGGACCGCGCGTGGAAAGGTCTGCGGTTCGCCTCCCTGCCGCCCTGCACGCCCGAATTCCAGTCGGCAAAGCACTTCTGGCGGCTCGGCGACGAACCCATCGTCAACCGGTATTTCGACCGCCTCACCGAGATCCAAGACCGCATCGAGCAACATTGCCGCGACCTCGGAGCTCAGCCAGACACCGTGGCGGAAGACTGGCTGCATCTTTAAATCTAAAGCTTATTTCTATTAAATACAAACCTATTTGAGCACTAGCTCCAAAAGCCAATCCAAATGCCCGTTTGCCATAGGCCGACGCCGATGGTGATGATGGTTCCAATAAGACCCACAGATTTTGCTGTTCTGCTCTCAAAGATTCGTTCGAGCGCGACGCCCCATCCGCGAGATGCCGTTTTAAGTTTCCCCTTTGCAAATAAACGAATGACGTGAAAGAAAAATCCTACTTTCGCGAGCGTAGAGTTGTGCATTCTAATAAATTCATTATTTTGAAATGCACGAACTTCTTCGTCGCCCGTCAGGAAGTGCCGGTGCGCTCCGCCATTCAACTCCATTAATGACTTCATCTTCGGGTGCGCTGCATAGCCGCCGCCATACCGATCTGACAGCAAGTCATTTAGATTAAGGCGTCTCTCAACGGGTATGATAGGTGCGTCATTGCCCCCGAGAACTCTGTATCTGTGTTCAAGGTGTTCAAAGCCATAGGTCAAGTTACGCATATTCCAGTGAATCCAATATTTGTCCCTTCGATCACGGATGAACCCATAGAAATCTTTTAATAACTTTAGTTCTACGATATCGAACTGATCTTTTACTTGATCGCGCTGAATATGAAGTTCCTCGGCAATTGAGTGAGTAGAGAAGCTAACTGTTTGTTCGGTAGCATAATGCGTAATAGCGATTGAAGTGATGCGCGGGGAAAGCGCTTCATTGTCGTCATAAAGACTTTGACAGCTATAGTGAATAATATAGAAGTTCTCAGGATGGATTTTTATACCCTTAATGAAGCTTGTGCTATCGTATACGCTCAAGTGTCGCCCCCTACGATTTTATGATTTTTATCAGTTAGACAGTTGCACCAATCTGCGTTCGAAATATGCTGGAGGCGACTTGCTTCTGCTCAAGGCGACGAGCCAGGGCTGCTGATGGCTTGTGACATGAGCCTCACGGGCAGGATTTCAACGGCGTGGAGCTTCTAACGGTATGTCAATAAGCGTCTCAATAGTGCAAATTTTCAAACAGGATATAACGTCAGGCTCCATCACGAGACTCAATGCATTGATACCTGTTCGTAGTTGTTTTGGAATTAGCCCTGAGGAATAAACAGCCAACGCAAGCGTAGATTTTGAGTGTCCCATAAGCTCAGCAATGACACTGCTGTTCACTGCCTTTGTATGTGTGGAAGCGCGCTCAAGGTAGGTCGCGAAGCACCGCCTAAAACTGTGAAAATCGACTTCTTTGCTTGGTCCCAGAACTATTTACCTAAAAGTTGTAAAGCGCTTCACAACGATCCAGCTTCGCTTTCCGTCCGGCCCTCCGGGCGTCAATCCAGAGATCACCCAGCCGTCGGTTGAGCTTGCTACGCGGCGCTGTATGATAGGCCATGCGAGTAGGTGCACTGGCATTATACGTCGGGAATTTTTTGTCTTGCCGCATGTTATGCGCAATGCCTGCTGATCGATGATCACATCGTCAACTCGTAGCTCACAGAGTTCGCCAATCCGGCAACCTGTCAGCAGTCCTAGCCGTATGAGGTCGTAAAGCACAGTACCGTAGCGTTGGCCTACTACTCGAATAGGATTGGCTTCCAGAAGATATATTAGCTCCTGTGAGGTATAGGCGCGTTTCGCGCTATCGAGTTTATTTGCATTTCCGAAACTGCCTTGACTTTGCCAAGGATTGTCTTCGACGAAGCCCCGCTTGATGAGCCAACGCCACATAGATGAAAGCGAACTGATTTTTCTGTTCGCCGTCTTTTGCGAGACACCCGACTGCAATAGTACGTCGCTGACGTAGGTGCCAGCCTTGAGACGATTTACCTTGTGAACGGCGATTTTCTGAGTATGCGACTCAGTGAACTCTTTGACTGCCAATGCGTGCTGCATCAGCGACTGTTTCTTCTGGGTGCCCTCGATTTCTCCCAACCAACGTTCCATCATGATGAGGATAGTATCTTTCTCGGACCGTCCCTTGGGTGCACGTCGAGTGTGACGTATTTCGTGACCGGGATGCTCAAAGGCAGAGTTCGCCGCGCTTCCTTTGGGTCTGGGCTCGTCAGAGCACCGTTTGAATCCGGTCAGACCAGCCGCCCAGGCGGGTTCCCAGCCGTCCGAGACGGTTTGTGCACCGATCCAATCCCAAAGCAGTGAGAGAGCGATCCACCGTCGTCCGTTAGCCACGGCCTCGCTGTCCGTATCAAGCGACCGGACGAGATGCTGCTGTCCGACGAGCGGCACGAGATGGGCTGGGACTCTGAGACGCACGTACCAACGGCCACGGCGGCATTGCAGATACTCGGCGCGTCGCACCGCTGGCCTCGCTCCCCACAGCCACGGTGACACAGTGTCAGCACGCGGTTTCGGATCGAGAGCTAAAAACCGTTTATTTACAGTGGTTTATAGCCACTTGGCGGAGGGAGCGGGATTCGAACCCGCGATACCGTTTCCGGTATACACACTTTCCAGGCGTGCGCCTTCAACCACTCGGCCACCCCTCCGGGCCCTATGCGGGATGCGACCGCCGCGTCGCAGCGGCGACGCCTCGGCATCGGGTGGCGTGCTGTACAAGGCGCGGCGCTCTGGTGCAAGGCGCTCGCGAGCAAGAGACGCCAGCGACCGGAGCCGATCGTCCAGGCCGAGGGGCAGACCGGACATTCTCAGAATCGCCGCTTTCATCGCAGCATGAGTCTGCCACGCGATCCGACTCCGGTGAGCCGCGTCGCCTTCAGGAGCATATCCGACGGTGATCCGCTTCGAGAACGTCACCAAGATCTACCGGACCAACGGCCATCGCCGCACCATCCTGGAGCGAGCGTCCTTCACCCTTCGGCCCGGAACCAGCTATGGCATTTTGGGCATCAACGGTGCCGGCAAGTCCACCACCATGCGGCTGATCTCCGGTACGGAGGACGCGACGCGGGGGAAGATCCATCGCAACCTGAGGGTGTCTTGGCCGCTCGGGTTCGCCGGTGGGTTCCATCCCGCCATGACGGGCCGCGAGAACGTCATCTTCGTCGCCAGGATCTACGGCGAGGACCCGAGGAAGGTGCTCGAGTTCGTCGAGGATTTCTCCGAGCTCGGCAGCTACCTCGACGTACCGATCAAGACCTATTCCTCAGGCATGGGCTCGCGCCTCGCGTTCGGCATGAGCATGGCGATCCCGTTCGATTGCTATCTCATCGACGAGGTCACGGCCGTAGGCGATTCCCGATTCCAGCGGCGCTGCACCGAGGCCTTCGCCGCCCGTCGACAGAACGCGGACGTGATCATGGTCTCGCACTCCATGGAGACCCTGCGGGAATGGTGCACCCAGGGCATAGTGATCATCAACGGGCGGGCGATCGTCTACGAGGACATCAACGACGCGGTCGAGGTCTACCGGCGCTTGAACGCCTGACCGCCCGGCCGGCCGCGATCCGGCCATGGTTTTGCCGCGTGCTGCCCCTAGGCGGAGGCTGCGGCGACGCTCGGTGGCCTCGCGAGGCCGAACGTGCCGGGCGTGCAGCGCGAGCCTGACGCGGAGACCCTGCCCGTGACCAACAGATCGGAAGACCGGGGTTCATGACCATCGACATCCGCAACCCCCAGGGGCAGCCGCTGAGCACCGCCGACCGCTCGAACGCGGTCGCCGAATCGCTCAAGCAGGTCGCCCGGGTCTCCCGCTTCGTCGACCGCAAGAAGGGCATCCGGTCGTACCAGACCCACGTCAAGCGCGACGTGGTCATCCCGATCCTGTTCGTGTTCGTGTTCCTGATCCCCGCCGTTCTCGGGGCGCTCTATTATGGCGTCATCGCCTCGGATCAATACGAGACCCATGCCCGCTTCGCCCTGCGCCCCGCGCTCGGCAACGTGGAGAAGGCCAGTCCCGACCAGGTCGGCACCAACAACGGGACCAGTTCGTCCCTGATGGTCGTCCAGGACAGCCTGCTGGTGATGAACTACATCAGCAGCCGCCCGATGATCGAGGCCCTCGAAGCCACCCTGCCCGTGCGCCAGATGTTCGCCCGCGACGACATCGACTACCTGTCGCGCTTCAACATCGACAAGCCGATCGAGAGATTCCTCAAGTACTGGAACCGGCGCGTCGAGATCGAAATCGAGACCAATTCCGGCATTCTCGCCTTGTCGGTGACGGCCTTCGATGCCGCCGAATCCCTGGCGCTGACGCAGGCGATCCTCGCGGAGAGCGAGCGCATGGTGAACGCGCTGAGCGTCAAGGCGCGGGAGGATGCCGTCGCCGAGAGCGCCCGCGAGCTGAAGCTCGCCGAGGAGCGCATGACGAAGATCCGCATCGAGGTCGCCGCCCTGCGAAACCGAGAGGGCGTGCTCGATGCGCAGAAGACCAACGAGGCCAACCTCAAGGTCATCGGCGATCTGCGCACGGCCCGCATCAACCTCGCGGTACAGCTCAGCCTCGGCCAACGCGACCTCGGGCCGGAATCGCGCCGCATCCAGGACATCAAGTCCCAGATCAGGGACCTCGACGACAACATCGCCCGCATCGAGCAGCAGTCGACCAGCGTCGCGCCCGAGCGCCGCCGGATCCTGGCCGATGCCCTGACGCGCTTCGAGGCCTTGGACAACGACCGCAAGGATGCCGAAAAGTACTACGCGAAGGTGCTGGCGGCCTATGAGCGCTCGCGCATCGTCGCGTCGCGGCAGGTGGAGTTCTTCACCACCGTCGTCGAGCCGGTGATGGCCCAGTCCGCCCAGCAGCCGCGCCGCCTCCTCATGACCAGCCTCATCGTCGCCGGCGCCGGGATCGCCTTCTCGCTCTCGGTCTTCGCCCGCAAGCAGATGGTCTGAGGACGGGTGGGAGCGGTCAGTCGGGGAACCGCAGGTCGATGAGGCCGCGCAGGGACGGCCAGCGCGCCTCGGCCTCGGCGACGATGCCCGGCTGTTGCCGGGCGGCGGCACGGTTGGCGTCGTGGCGGAACAGGTAGAGCGGCTCTGCTGCCCCGAAGGGCAGGCGTGCGAACACCAGCGGGTCGGCCTCGACGAGGCGCCCCTGGGCCATCGCGACCGGGTCGAACCCGTCGAGGCGCGGGGCATAGGTGGCCGGAGCCTCGCGAAACACGGTGCGGTTGGCGGCGCTGACGAAACGCCAGGCGCGCCCCTTCCAGGCCCACTCGAGATCGGGCCGGCCGGGCCTCGGCGCCGCCCCGTCGAGGAAATAGGTCACCACGTCGAACCCGCGCAGGGCGAGGAGATCGGCCGGGGCGACGGGCGGCGACCCGGAATGGCCGTCCGAAGGCCGGAGCGGCCACGCCGCGGCGCCGAACAGCCCCATGCAACCACGCCTTGTTAACCACATCTTGCCGAGTCCCGAGTCATCAATTCAGAGTGGGGTCCGATGGCGGACCCGCCGGTTCGACGCCCCGCCGGGCGTATCCCTCAGACCTCACCGGCGAGATACCCTTCACGTGGCCCTTGTGACGCGGACCCTGCCCGTTCGGAACGGTCCCCAGCGCGGATGACGAGACCGATGTCGGATCAACGGACCTGCCCTGCCCCACTCGATCGCGGACGGCGTCGCCTCCTGGGCCTGCCCCTGCTCGCGGCCGCGGCCTATCTCTACGGCGCCGGAGCCGTGGCCGCACAGCCGGCGGACGACGGCGACCCGGGCTCGTTCCGCCCCCGCGAGATCGTCGACTCCGGCCACCGGTTCTTCGGCTCGGTGTCGCGCGGCCTCGGACGCGCGGTGGAGGAGGCCACGAAGCGGTGGGGCGAGCCCAACGGCTACATTCTCGGGCAGGAGGCCTCCGGCGCCATCGTCGGCGGCGTCCGCTACGGCGAGGGGACGCTCTACACCCGCAACGCCGGCCAGCGCCGGATCTACTGGCAGGGTCCCAGCATCGGCTTCGACGTCGGCGGCGACGGCGACCGGACGATGATGCTGATCTACAACCTGCCGTCGGTGGCGAAGCTCTACCGCCGCTTCGGAGGGGTCGACGGCTCGGCCTTCCTCGTCGGCGGGATCGGCATGAGCGCCACCACCTCGGACGGGATCATCGTCGTACCGATCCGGACGGGTGTCGGCGCCCGCTTCGGCATCAACATCGGCTATCTCAAGTTCACCAGCTGGCCGACCTGGAACCCGTTCTGAGCACGAAGCGGGTTGCGCAAAAGCGGTCACCGGTCTCGCGGCGAACACCTGGGACGGAACAGGGATCCCAGCGGGATGAAGCGTTGGCGTGCCGACGCGAACCCGCCGAGGTCGGAATGGGTCGTGTGGCCGGCCGACTTGCCCGCCGCGCGCCGACGTGAATTAAGGATCGTCCGGGCGCGTCGGGCGTCGCGTCGGCCGATGGTCACCAGCACGGGTGTGATGAGCGTTTCCGCGTGATCGAAACCATCCTGATCTTCGCGTTCGGCTTCCTCCTGGCAAGCCTGACCGCGCTCCTCCTGCTGCCTGCGGTGAATGCCCGGGCCGGGCGGCTGGCCCGGCGCCGGATGGCGACGCTGTTCCCGCTCACCGGCGTCGAGGCCGCCGCCGAGAAGGACTACCTGCGCGCGCAGTTCGCCGTCGAGCGGACGCGGATGGAGCAGCGCATGCAGGCGGTGGGGGCCACCAAGCACGCCGACATGGCGACCATCGGCGTGCGCACCCTGGAGGCCGCGGCGCTGGCCAGGACCGTCTCGGAGCGCGAGGCCCTCATCACCGTCAGGGAGGGCGAGATCGCCGCCGTCCGGAGCGAGCGCGACGGCATCGCGGGCGATCTGGCCACCTCCCGCTCCGATCTCGCCGTCGGCGTCGCGACCCTCGGCATCCTCGAGGAGGCCCATCGCACGCTGCTGGACGAACTCCTCCTGAGCCGCCGTCGCCCGCAGCCGCGGGAGGCCGCGCCGCAGGATTCCGACGCCCAGGATCACGAGGCGCAGGATCACGAGGCGCAGGATCTTGAAGCGCCTGCGACGAACCGGGATGCGACGGCCAGATCCTACGGGCCCTTCCCCGTCGCGACCCTCGAACCGGCGACCGACCCGCAGATGCGGATTGCGGAACTCGCGGCCGAGTGCGAGGCCCTGCGTGCGCGCCTGGCCGTCGCCGAAGCGGCCACGGGCCATGCCGGAACGGGAATCGAGGCACAGAACGCGGCGCTGCGCGAGAGCATCGTGGCGGTGGCCGAGGCCCTGGTCCGCTCCGAACGCCTGCCCTCCGTGGCGGCGTTCACCATGCCCGGCCCGGCGACCCGATCGTCACCGCCCTGATCGGATCGGACCGTTGCGGCGACCGGGGGTCGCGGCGTAGAAGGCCGCCAGTTCACGGCATCACCACCCCGGCGCCTTGTTTCGACCATGACGGCCCATCATCGGGTCGCGCAGGCCCACGATCATCAGCCACGCCCTTTCGAGACGGATCCGACCTCATATGTCCCTGAAGCTGACATCGCTCGCCGTGATCCTCGCTGCCGGATTGTCCCTGCCCGCCGTCCAGGCGATGGCCCAGGCGGCTCCGCAGACCAAGCGCGGTAACGAGACCCTCAAGAAATACTGCACCGGCGACTACCTGAGCTATTGCGGCAACCTGTCCCCGGACGATCCGGCCATGGACAAGTGCTTCCAGACCAACTGGACGAAGCTGAGCGAGAACTGCCGCCGCGCCATCGACGCCTACCAGAAGGGCGGCGACAAGAAGGGCACCGAGAAGAAGGGCTGACGCCCGGGCGGTTCCGGTCGCGACGGCCCTCGGGTCGGCGGCGATGACGCGGGCGCGACGGGCTCATCCCCGGTTTCTCCCGCGCCGGGACGTCCGGCCATCGCAAAGCCGGGTCGTCGTCCTCGCCTCGCGGCCCGGCAACGGCTAAGGTGTTCGCCTGTCACTACCGGACCCCGTCGTCGATGCCTCTTCGTTTCCGCCCGTTGACCCCTCTCGTCGCGCTCGGCTTCGTCGCCCTCGCCGTTTCGGCCTGCGGGCGACGCGGCGGCCTCGAAGCGCCGCCGAACGGCTCCGTGCCCCCCGGCTCGGCGACCAGCCGCGCCCTTCCCGCCGCTGCCGTCGCCGTGCCCACCGCGGTCCAGGACGGCGACGAGCTGAGCCCGGCAGCGGTGGCGGGCGGAGGCTTCGACACGCCGTTGACCACGTCGCGGGGCGCCAAACGCGGCTACACGATCCCGAAGGACCCCTTCATCCTCGACCCGCTGCTCTGACCCTCGGGATCGTCGGTGTCGACCCGTGCGGCGCCCGAAGGTGAAGAGACCGTCCCGACTTCACCCCGGCCCGCCGCTTCGCCCGCGCCCGCCGGGGCTCTCACGAGGCGAGCGCCGCGTATCCGATGCACCATTTCCAGTACCGCGACGGTCGCCTGAAGGCGGAGGACGTCGACCTCGGCGATCTGGCCGAGACCGTCGGCACGCCGTTCTACTGCTATTCCACCGCCACCCTGGAGCGGCACTACCGGGTCTTCGCCGAGGCCTTCGACGGTGACGACGCCCTCGTCTGCTATGCCATGAAGGCCAACTCCAACCAGGCCGTGCTGACGACCCTGGCCCGGAGCGGAGCCGGCATGGACATCGTCTCGGAGGGCGAATTGCGCCGGGCGTTGGCGGCCGGGGTCGATCCTCGCAAGATCGTGTTCTCGGGTGTGGGCAAGACCCCGGTGGAGATGCGTGCCGCCCTCGAGGCCGGCATCCTCTGCTTCAACGTCGAGAGCGAGCCGGAACTCGAGACGCTCTCGATGGTGGCCGCGAGCCTCGGCGCCACCGCGCCGGTCTCGATCCGCGTCAATCCCGACGTCGATGCCGGCACGCACGCCAAGATCTCCACCGGCAAGTCGGAGAACAAGTTCGGCATCCCGATCGGCCGCGCCCGCGCCGTCTACGCCAAGGCCGCCACCCTGCCCGCGGTCGCGGTCGCGGGCGTCGACATGCACATCGGCAGCCAGATCACCGACCTGGCGCCGTTCGACCGCGCCGCCGGGCTGCTCGCCGGCCTCGCCCGCGACCTGCTCGCCGACGGGCATCGCCTCCGCCACATCGACTTCGGCGGCGGCCTCGGCATTCCCTACCGCGACGACGATGCGCCGCCGCCCGATCCGGCGGCCTTCGCGGCGATGCTGCGTCCGCATTTCCGGCCGCTCGGCCTGCGGCCGGTCTTCGAGATCGGCCGGATGATCGCCGGCAACGCCGGCATCCTCCTCACCCGTGTCCTCTACGTGAAGCGCACGGAGGGCCGCACCTTCGTCATCGTCGACGCGGCCATGAACGACCTCATCCGACCGACCCTCTACGACGCCTTCCACGGGGTGAGGCCGGTGGTCGAGCCGACGGCCCAGACCCCGCTCGTCGTGGCCGACCTCGTCGGGCCGGTGTGCGAAAGCGGCGACTACATCGCCCTGAACCGCGAGATGCCCGAACTGAAGGCCGGCGACCTCGTCGCGGTGATGAGCGCGGGCGCCTATGGGGCGGTCCAGGCCGGGACCTACAACACCCGTCCGCTGGTGCCGGAGGTGCTGGTGCGCGGCGAAGCCGCCGCGATCGTGCGCCCGCGTCAGACTTACGACGAACTCATCGGGCTCGACCGCCTGCCGGACTGGCTGGCCCGGTGAAACGCCGCCGCGCGTAAACGGGGCGCCCCCCCGCGGGAGTCCCTGAGCGGATTTGACCCGATGGTCGGGTCCGGCCACCATGCTAGGCTCACGCAGCGTGGCCGCCGGTGTCGGTGGCCGCCCGGGGAGCCGTCGAAGCATGGGCGAGGCGCGAGAGAGCGGCAGGGCGGACGAGGGAGCGGCGCCCATGAGCGCGTCCGAAACCGAGCGCAGCCGCCTCGACCGCCTGGTGGCCCGTGCGGGCGCGGCCACGGTCTGGGAGCGGGTCTGGCCGGTCATGTGGCGCGGGATCGCCGTGGTCCTGGCCTTCCTCGCCGCGTCCTGGCTCGGGCTGTGGCTCGACCTCCCCCCCTTCGGCCGGATGGTGGGGCTCGCCCTCTTCGTCATCGCCCTCGTCGCCGGGCTTCTGCCGCTGGCGCGGATCGCCCGCCCGAGCCGACGCGAGGCGCTGGCGCGGCTCGACCGCAACGCTGCGTCCGGCAGCGGTGCCCTGGCCCACAACCCCGCCTCCGCCATCGAGGACACCCTCGCCGTCGGGACCGGTGACCCGGCCACGCAGGCGCTCTGGGAGCTCCACCGCCGCCGCGCCGTGGCCGCCATCGCGACGCTGACGGTGTCGCCGCCGCGGCCGGCGATGCCCCGTCGCGATCCCTTCGCGCTGCGCGCGGCGGTCCTGGTCACGGCGGCAGCCAGCCTGTTCGTCGCCGGGCCGGAGTGGCGCCAGCGTGTCGGCGCGGCCTTCGACTGGCGGGCGCCCGTCTCGGCCGGTCCGAGCTTCCGGGTCGACGGATGGATCGACCCGCCGCTCTACACGCGCATGCCCCCCCTGGTGGTGGCCCTAGGCGAGGCCGAGCAGCGCCTGCGCGCGCCGATCAATTCTACCCTGATCGTGCGGATCGCCGGACAGGGCGAGGCCAGGCTCGGCGTCCGGTCCGGCTTGCAGTCCCTGCCGGGCAAGGAGCCGCGGCCCGACCTGCGCGAGGACCGCTTCAAGCTCACCGGCGGAACGGCCGATCTGACGATCGAGACGCCGGGCACGCCGGTGCAGCGCCTCGTGATCGAGACGATTCCGGACGACGCGCCCGTCATCGAAGCCGTGGGGACGCCCGAGGTGAACGGCCGCGGCACCTTCAACCTGAGCTACCGCGCCCGGGACGACTACGGCATCGTCTCGGCCGAAGGCGTAGTGGAGCCGCTCAAGCCCGGCCGCTCGCTGGTCCCGCCGCCCCGCATCGCCCTGGCCCTGCCCGGAGACGCCAGCGGCGAGACCGACACCAAGACCCTCGTCGACCTCACCGACAATCCCTGGTCCGGTGCTCGCGTGCGCTTCACCCTGACGGTGAAGGACGAGGCCGAGCAGGAGGCACGCAGCCAGGGCGTCGAGATGACCCTGCCGGCGCGGCCGTTCCAGAAGCCGCTGGCGCGGGCGCTCGCCGAGGAGCGTCGCCGCCTCGTCACGGCCCCCGACGAGAGCCGCGCCCGGGTCCAGACCGCCCTCGACGCCCTCATGATCGCGCCCGACAGGTTCACGCCCGAGCCCGCCGTCTTCCTCGGGCTGCGCACCGCCTCGCGGCGCCTCAAGGCGGCCCGGACCGACGAGGCCCTGACGGAGGTCGCCGACCTCCTGTGGGAGATGGCCCTCAAGATCGAGGACGGCGACCTGTCGGACGCCGAGAAGTCGCTGCGGGCGGCCCAGGACCGCCTCAAGGAGGCGATCGCCCGCAATGCCCCCGACGAGGAGGTCAAGGCGCTCACCGACGCCCTCAAGCAGGCCCTCGACAAGTTCATGAAGGAGATGGCCGAGCGCCAGGGCAAGGAGCCGCGAAAGCCCAACGAGCGCGGCCAGAAGGACCAGAACGCCAAGAGCGTCACGCCCGACGATCTCAACAAGATGATCGAGGACATGGCCGAGGCGATGAAGCGCGGCGACACCGCCGAGGCCCAGCGCCTGCTCGAGCAGCTGCGCGGCATCCTCGAGAACCTCCAGACCGCCGAGCAGGGCGGCAAGTCCGACCCCCGGTCCCGCGAGATGGACAAGCAGGCCGAGGATCTCGACAGGATGGCGCGCGAGCAGCAGGGCCTGCGCGACGAGACCTTCAAGGACGGACAGGCCAAGCGCGGCCAGCCGCGCCCCCGCAACGGCCAGCAGGGCCAGCAGCAGCCCGGAGGGCAGGGCCAGCAGGGTCAACAGGGCCAGGGTCAACAAGGCCAGGGCCAGCAGGGTCAGGGACAGAAGGGCGAAAAGGGCCAGGGCCAGCAGGGGCAAGGGCAGGGACAAGGCGGCCCCGGCCAGCGCCAGCAGGCCCTGCGCGAGCGCCTGGAGGACCTGCAACGCCGCATGAAGGAACTCGGCATGCAGGGCGAGGAAGGCCTGTCCGATGCCGAGGAGGCCATGCGCGAGGCCGAGGACGCCCTGGGCCAGGGTCGGGAGGGCGACGCCGTCGATGCCCAGGGGCGTGCGCTCGACGGGCTCAAGCGCGGTGCCGAGGGGATGCAGCAGCAGCGCCAGGAGATGGCCGAGGGCGAGGGCGAGGGCGAGGGCCAGCAGGAGGGCGGCAAGTCCCCGAGCCAGCAGGGCCAGGCCGGCTCGCGCGACGACGATCCGCTCGGCCGCCCGACCAAGGGACGCGACACCTCCGGCGGCAACGTCCGGGTTCCTACCGCCGACGAATCGGGGGTTCAGCGCACCCGCCGGATTATGGAGGAGTTGCGGCGCAAGCTCGGCGACCCGAGCCGGCCGCGCGAGGAGCTCGACTACTTCGAGCGCCTGCTGCGCCGGAACTGACCGCGGCGGCCGGCGGAGGCGGTTCACCGGCACCGTCTCGCCCCGTCGCGATGCGCCCTCCTGCCCCGGCGACGATTCGCCGAGACGGTCCTATGTCTGTCGTCCGGAGACCGGAGACCGTCAGGCACCGGACCACCCGCCCTCGAGCCGAGACGCCCGTCCGATGTCCTCCAACACCATCGTCCTGTTCGCCTGCATCGCCGTGGCCGTCGTCCTGCTGCTCGGCCTCGTCAACATGATGCGGGGCGGCAGCAGCAACGTCTCTCAGAGGCTGATGCGGCTGCGCGTGATCCTGCAGTTCGCCGCGATCGTCGTGATCATGGGCGTGCTGTGGTGGCGCTCGGCCTGAGGTCGGCCAAGCGTCCGAGGTGTGGCGGCGAGGGCTCACCGGGGATCTATCGCGCGCTCCCCGGATGATTGGCGGCGTGGTCCCCTCAACGGGCGGACCGGATGCGTGCTAGCCTCGCGCGAGAGCCATGCCGGACACCGAAGCGATGCCGTTCCAACACTTGCGCCTTCTCAAGGGCGCCCTCGCCGTGGCGATCGGCGCCGTCGCGACGATCCCGAGCGCGCAGGGTGCGGACCTGCGTGGCGCGCGGCCCGCGCCGCCCGTCTATGTCGCTCCGGCCCAGCCGATGAGCTTCGTTTCGGAGGTCCGCATCGGCGGATCGGTGCAGGACCCCGGCAGCGCCGAGGGCAAGGCCCGGGGATTCAGCACCGCCAACGTCAACGGCGAGATCCTGTTCGCCAAGCCGATCATCAGCGCGGACCCGTTCTGGCAGGCCTTCGTCCCACGTCCGACCGTTGGTGGCAGCTACAACACCGGCGGCCGCACGAGCTTCGCCTACATCGGCGCCACCTGGTCGGTGGACCTCTTTCCCGAGACCTTCGGCCGGCGCGTCTTCCTCGACGGCTTCTTCGGCGGCGCCGCCCACAACGGTTACACCGGCCCTAAGGCGAACACGCCCTATGGGTTCAACACGCTGGGCTGCAACCCGCTGTTCCGCGAGGCCGCCGCATTGGGCTTCCGCATCACCGAGCGCTGGAGCATCATGGCGACGATCGAGCACATGTCGAACGCCGGCCTGTGTGCGAACAATCGCGGCCTGACCAACTATGGTGGCCGGATCGGCTACACCTTCTGACGGCAATCCGCTGACATCACCCCGGATCGAACACCGTGGTCACCCTCAACCGCATCTACACCCGCACCGGTGACAAGGGCTCGACGGCCCTCGCCAACGGTGAGCGCCGCTCCAAGGCCGACCTGAGGGTCGAGACCTACGGCACCGTGGACGAGACCAACGCCTGCATCGGTCTCGTGCGGCTGCATGCCGGTCCCGAACTCGATGCCATGCTCGGCCGCATCCAGAACGACCTGTTCGACCTCGGTGCCGACCTCGCGACCCCCGAAGGCGTGGAGAAGCCGGCCTACGAGCCGCTGCGGATCGTCGCTTCCCAGGTCAAGCGCATCGAGGCCGACATCGACGCGCTGAACGCCGACATCGCGCCCCTGAAGTCGTTCGTGCTGCCGGGTGGATCGGCCGCAGCGGCGTTTCTCCATCAGGCCCGCACTGTCTGCCGCCGGGCGGAGCGCCTCGCCGTGGCGCTCGCCGCCGTCGAGGGCGAGCAGGTCTCGGCCGAGGCGCTGCAATACCTCAACCGCCTGTCGGATTTCCTGTTCGTGGCGAGCCGCACGGCGAACGCCAACGGCGCGGACGACGTGTTGTGGGTTCCGGGCAAGAACCGGTAGGCGGGAAACCGAAACGCCCGTCCGCGCCCAGGTTCCCGTCGACGCCCTCGTGTCCGGGATCGCGCACGGACTGTGCCGGGCCCCGCGTTGACAACCGCGAAATCACATCGCTACGGTCCGCCGCCTTGTCGGCGGGGCTCGATCGACAGGAGCCCGGACGAAGGGCCGTCGACCGCCCCGCTGCATCGATGTGTCTGCGCTGAGGATTGTGACCGCCATGAAGGTTCTTGTGCCCGTCAAGCGGGTCGTCGACTACAACGTCAAGATCCGCGTCAAGGCCGATGGGTCAGGCGTCGAACTCGCCAACGTCAAGATGTCGATGAATCCCTTCGACGAGATCGCGGTCGAGGAGGCGATCCGCCTGAAGGAGAAGGGCAAGGTCACGGAGATCGTCGCCGTCTCGATCGGCCCGCAGCAGGCCCAGGAGACGCTGCGCACGGCGCTCGCGATGGGTGCCGACCGCGCGATCCTGGTCAAGACCGACGTCACCGTCGAGCCGCTGGGCGTTGCCAAGATCCTCAAGGCGGTGGTCGAGAAGGAATCCCCGGGCCTCGTCATCCTCGGCAAGCAGGCCATCGACGACGATTCCAACCAGACCGGCCAGATGCTGGCAGCCCTGCTCGGCTGGCCGCAGGGCACCTTCGCCTTCAAGGTCGCGTTCGGCGAAGGAAGCATCGACGTCACCCGCGAGGTCGACGGCGGCCTGCAGACCGTGACCCTGGCCCTGCCGGCCATCGTCACCACCGATCTGCGCCTCAACGAGCCGCGCTATGCCAGCCTGCCCAACATCATGAAGGCGAAGAAGAAGCCGCTGGAGGAGCTGTCGCCCGACGCCCTCGGCGTCGACGTGACGCCGCGGATCAAGGTGCTCAAGACGGTGGAGCCGGCCGGGCGCAAGGCCGGCGTGAAGGTCGAATCCGCCGCCGCCCTGGTGGAGAAGCTGCGAGGCGAAGCCGGGGTGATCTGAGCCCCCTCCCCGACGCGTCGTCCATCCCGCAGCGGCAACCCGATCCGAGGTTATTCCAGACCATGACCATCCTTCTTCTCATCGAGCACGAAAACGGCACGGTCCGCGACGGCAGCCTCAAGGCGGTCACGACCGCGCGCGACATCGGCGGCCCGATCCACGCCCTGGTGCTGGGCAGCGGCGCGCAGGCGGCGGCGGCGGCGGCGGCCAAGCTCGACGGCGTCGAGACGGTGCTCGTCTCCGAGGATTCGGCCTACGACCACCTCCTCGCCGAGCCCACCGCCGCCCTCATCGCGTCCATCGCCGGACCCTACGACGTCATCCTGGCCGCCGCATCGACCACGGGCAAGAACGTGCTGCCGCGGGTGGCCGCCCTCCTCGACGTCGCCCAGATCTCGGACATCATCAAGGTCGTCTCGCCCGACACGTTCGAGCGGCCGATCTACGCCGGCAACGCCATCCAGACCGTGCAGGCGCCGGCAGGCAAGGCGGTGATCACCGTGCGGACCGCCGCCTTCAAGGCGGCGGCGGAGGGCGGGTCCGCCGGCACCGTCCAGCCGTTGGAGGCCGCCGTCCCGGCCGCCGGGGGCTCGACCTTCAAGGGCGAGGAGATCGCCGTATCCGACCGGCCGGAGTTGGCAGCGGCCAAGATCATCGTCTCGGGCGGCCGCTCGCTCGGTTCGGCGGAAAAGTTCAAGGAGCTCATTGAGCCCCTGGCCGACAGCCTCGGCGCGGCGGTGGGTGCCTCGCGCGCTGCGGTGGATGCCGGCTACGCGCCCAACGATTGGCAGGTCGGCCAGACCGGCAAGGTGGTGGCGCCCGACCTCTACGTGGCGGTGGGAATTTCGGGTGCGATCCAGCATCTGGCCGGCATGAAGGACTCCAAGGTCATCGTCGCCATCAACAAGGACGAGGATGCGCCGATCTTCCAGGTGGCGGACTACGGCCTCGTGGGCGACCTGTTCCAGGTGGTGCCCGATCTGCAGGCCGCCATCGCCGGCGCCAAGGGCTGAAGGCAAGCCGACTGCGTATGCCCGGCCGCGGCGCGGTCGGGCATGCATTAAACGCTCGCCGCCGCACTGCACCTGCGTGTGAAAATGTTCTAAGGAACGACTGATCCGGGGGGATCGCTGCGTCGGCACGACGCCCTGGCATGCAACGCGTTCGCCGGCTCCGCCGACGACGCATCGGGGGTGCGGGTTACGCGATGGGCATCGATATCAAGACCGTCGGGATCGTCGGTGCGGGACAGATGGGAAGTGGCATCGCCCATGTCTGCGCGATGGCGGGGCTCGACGTGCGGCTCAACGACCGTGAAGGCTCGCGGATCGAGAGCGGGCTCGCCACCATCGACGGAAATCTCGCCCGACAGGTGGCCAAGGGTACCATCACCGACGATCAGCGCCGCGGCGCGGTCGGCCGCATCGTCCAGGCGCGAAGCTACGACGACCTCGCTCCCTGCGATCTGGTGATCGAAGCGGCGACCGAGGACGAAGCGACCAAGCGCAAGATCTTCAGCACCCTGTGCGGGTCGCTCAAGCCCGACGCGATCATCGCCACCAACACCTCGTCGATCTCGATCACGCGACTGGCCGCCTCCACCGATCGGCCGGAGCGGTTCATCGGCATCCACTTCATGAACCCGGTGCCGATCATGCAGCTCGTCGAGCTGATCCGTGGCATCGCGACGGAAGACCCGACCTACGAATCGGCCAAGGCCTTCATCGGCAAGCTCGGCAAGACTTCGACCATGTCGGAGGATTTTCCGGCGTTCATCGTCAACCGCATCCTGCTGCCGATGATCAACGAGGCGATCTACACGCTCTACGAGGGCGTCGGTTCGGTGGAATCGATCGATACGGCGATGAAACTCGGGGCCAACCATCCGATGGGGCCGCTGCAGCTCGCCGACTTCATCGGCCTCGATACCTGCCTGTCGGTCATGCAGGTTCTCTACGAAGGCTTGGCGGACTCGAAATATCGCCCCTGTCCGCTTCTCGTGAAATACGTAGAGGCGGGGTGGCTCGGTCGCAAGACCAAGCGCGGATTCTACGATTATCGTGGAGAGGTGCCCGTCCCGACCCGTTGAGGATCGAGACGGACGATGGAGGCTAAGCCGATCACTCCGGCTTGCGGGCGCCGTCGCTGGACGGCTGGGCCGGAGCGCCGCTCGTCGGGTTGGCGGGCTGCGTGGTCGGTGCCTTCGCGGTGCCGCCGGTGACCGAACCGGTGACCTGCTCGCGGGAAGCTTCCTGGCTCTTCGACGCGTAGTCGGGCGGCGAGTTGGCGCCCTGCCACGTCATCAGCCCGGTGATCGCAATCGCCAGAAGAAGAAGGCTCGCACCCAGCACGTAGAGCATGGGCTTGCCGCGCTTGCCCTGGCGGGCGTCCTGAACCGGAACCCGCTCCTGCTGCTGTTGCCTGTTCTCTTGCATGAAGGACCTCGTCTGCGAGGCCGCGACCGGCCTCTCGTTTTACGACCGACGCGGATGCATCGTGTTGGTCGTCAAACGCGGCGCTCGCGACGAGAGTTCCTGGTCAAGGCCCGATGCACCCGTGTCAGCGACCGGTGAGCAGCAGGATCTTGCCGAGGTGCGCGCTCGATTCCATCAGTTCGTGCGCCTGCCGCGCCTGGTCGAACGGGAAGGTCGCGTGGATGATCGGCCGGATACGTCCGTCCTCCAGGAGCGGCCAGACCTGGCTGGCCAAGCCGCGCGCGATCTGCGCCTTGTCGGCATCGGGCCGGGCACGCAAGGTCGAGCCCGTGAAGGTGAGCCGCTTCATCATGATCGGCGTCATGCTGAAGCTCTCGGCCTTGTAGCCCTGCATGAAGGCGATCTGGACGAGGCGTCCCTCGACGGCCAGGGCCGACAGGTTGCGGGCGAGATACGGGGCGCCGACCATGTCGAGGATGACGTCGACGCCCTTGCCGCCCGTGAGCGTCTTCACCTCGTCGGCGAAATCGGCGGTGCGGTAGTTGATGGCGGCATCCGCCCCGAGGTCTCGGCAGAAGGCGCATTTCTCGTCCGACCCCGCCGTGGCGAAGACGGTGGCGCCGTGGTGCTTGGCGATCTGGATCGCGGTGGAGCCGATGCCGCTCGAGCCGCCATGGACGAGGAAGGTCTCGCCGGCCTTGAGCCGCCCGCGCTCGACGACGTTGCTGAACACCGTGAAATAGGTCTCGGGCAGGCCGGCCGCCTCCACGAGGGACAGGGGCTTGGGCCTGGGCAGGCACTGGCCGGCCTGCGCCACGGCGAACTCGGCATAGCCGCCGCTGATGACCAGCGCACAGACCTCGTCGCCGATGGACAAGGTGCCGGCGCCCTCCCCCAGCGCCACGATCCGGCCGGACACTTCCAGCCCCGGCACCTCGGTGGCACCCTTGGGCGGCGGATACTTGCCTTCGCGCTGCATGATGTCGGGCCGGTTCACGCCCGCCGCCACCACCTCGATCAGCACCTGGCCCGGGCCGGGTTTGGGCACCGGCACGGTCTCGACCGCGATCACTTCCGGCCCACCGGCCTCGGTGTAACGGATCTGGCGCATGGTCTCGGGGATCGGTGTCGACATGGCGTGTCTCCTGGCGTCGAGCCGCCGTCATCGCCGTCGTACACTCCGAAGGCAAGGGCAGGACGCCGAAGTCGGTTCACCGCGTCCCGTACATCCGGTCGCCCGCATCCCCCAGTCCCGGCACGATGTAGCCGTGGTCGTTGAGGTGGCTGTCGATGGCCGCCGTCCACACGGGGACGTCCGGATGGGCGGCTTGGAGCCGGGCGATGCCCTCGGGAGCGGCGAGCAGGCAGACGAAACGCAGGTCCTGGGCGCCGCGGGCCTTGAGCAGATCGATCGCCGCCACCGCCGAATTGGCCGTGGCCAGCATCGGGTCGAGGACCAGGACGGTGCGGTCGACGAGGTCCGAGGGCGCCTTGAAGTAGTATTCCACCGCCTGCAGCGTCTCGGGGTCGCGGTAGAGGCCGACGTGCGCGACGCGCGCCGAAGGCACTAGCGACAACATCCCGTCGAGGAAGCCGACGCCGGCGCGGAGGATCGGGGCGAACACCAGTTTCTTGCCGGCGATCTGGCGGCCTTCCATCGTCTGGATCGGCGTCTCGATGCTCACCGGTTCGAGCGGGAGGTCGCGGGTGACCTCGTAGGCGAGCAGCATGCCGATCTCGTTGAGGATCTGGCGGAATCCCTTGGTCGAGCGCTCGCGCTCGCGCAGCAGCGTCAGCTTGTGCTGGACCAGGGGATGGTCGACCACCCGCACCGATGCCGTCTCGCCCTCAGCCCGCATCGTCCGCTCCTCCGCTCGCCATCGCCGTCAGGCTGCTGCCGCTGTCCTACACCAGCGAAAGCGCGGCGACGACGCGATCCCCGGCGGGCACCCACGAAAAAGGGCTCCCCGCCGTTCGGCGGGGAGCCCTTCTCGACGGATCGGATCGACGGGCCGGATCAGGCGTCAGGAGTCCCCTTCGAGCCGGCGGCGGCGCGACGCTGGGCCATGAAAGCGTCGAACTGCTCGCGGTCCTTGGCGCGCTTCAGCTCCTCGACGAAGGCGGCGAAGGCGCGGCCCTCCTCGTCGAGCGCGCGACGCTGGGCGACGAGGCGCTCGATCTCGGCCTTGCGATAGGCGTCGAAGGCCAGGTTGCCGGTGCCGCCGACATTGGTGGCCTCGAAGGCCGCCGCGAATCGCGACCGGCCGCTCGCTCCGGCCGCCGTGGTGCGGCCGACGAGATCACGCAGTTCGGAAAAGGCCGGATAGCCCGAGAGCTTCCAGACGACGTAACCCAGCGCCAGCGGCCACCAGTAGATGAAGGCGACGACGATGGCGCCGATCTCGAAAGACCGGCGCGGAAACGGACCGTTGCGGTAGGACTTGCCTGTGAAGGACTTGCCGCTGGCCCAGGGGGAGGTCGAGGAAAAGCTCACGGTGCATGCTCCGATGTCAATGTGAACCTCGTTAACTTGCGGGTGCCCCCCCGGTATTTCAAGTCCCGCGGCGCGTGCCTTCGGGGTTGGCGGCCACGGGGGCGCCCGCACCGTGGACCAGGGCGAGGACTCCGGCGCGCAGAAGCTCGTACTTGTCCGGCACGCCGGGCCCCCGCGGCAGTTGACCGGCGGCGGAGAGGGTGGCGAGGCCGTGGGCGAGCGCCCACACCTCCATCGCGATGAAGCGCGGATCGATGGCCCCGAAACCGTCGGGGAACGTCGAGCGCAGCGATTCGACCAGGAGATCGAACGGGCTCGGCCGCGCCGCCGCGGGCTCCGCGGTGGTGGCGGCCCCGAGGCCGGCGCTGCGGCTCTCGAAGATGGCGGCGTAGTAGCCCGGTTCCTCTTCGGCGAAGGCGAGGTAGGCCTCGCCCATTCGGGTGAAGCGTTCGAGGGGCGTGCCTTTCCCGCCCACCGCCTTGGCGAGGCGTGCCGCGAGATCGGTGAAGCCGCGGCCCGCCACCTCCTCCAGGAGCGCCTCGCGCCCGCGAAAGTGTCGATACAGCGCGGCCGGGGTGACGCCGACGAGGCGGGCGGCATCGACCAGCGTGAAACCGCCCACGCCCCGCTCGGCGATGAAGCGGCGGGCCGCCTCGATCAACGCTTCCTTGAGATTGCCGTGGTGGTAGCTGCGCCGGTCGCCCGGTTGGTCGCGCCAGGGTCGCAAAAGGTCGTCCTCCTTCGCGGCGTCGCCTCGACGCCCTGCGCCGCCGCCTTGAAAAGCGCGAACCGGTCCGCGCCCCGCCATGCGATACCATGAAAGCCACCGCCGGACAGGGCGACACACGACGCTCGGCCGGGCGCGATGGAGGCACCGGGCGCTCACGGCGGCATCCCGATTTACCGATGAGAGTCACGCTTTGGTGATCGCCGGAAACGCTTCACTAACTGATTATGGCTCAAGGTCTCGTCTGCACGGACGGTAGTGCGCGTTTGGACTGAGTACCTCTCATGGACGACTTGCTGCGTGAGTTTCTCACTGAGAGTGCCGAGCACCTCGACACGGTCGACACCGAACTCGTCCGTTTCGAGCAGGATCCGAACAACAAGACGATCCTGAGCAACATCTTCCGGCTCGTCCACACCATCAAGGGCACCTGCGGCTTCCTCGGCCTGCCCCGCCTCGAAGCGCTGGCGCATGCGGCCGAAACGCTGATGGGCCAGTTCCGCGACGGCATGCCGGTGACCGGCGCCGCCGTCAGCCTGATCCTGGTGACCCTCGACCGTCTGAAGTCGATCCTCGGCGACCTCGAGAAGACCGGGACCGAGCCCGTCGGCAACGACGAGGACCTGATCGGCGCCCTCGAGCACATGGCCTCCGGGCCGGTCGGCCAAGCTGCTGTCCCCGCAGCCACGCAGCCGCGCGCCGACATCGTGCTGCCGCCGCCCGTCCAGCGCGAGCTGAAGCCCGGCGAGGTCACCCTCGAGGACCTCGAACGCGCCTTCATGGAAGCGGAAGGCCCCGACGACTTGGCCATGGCGATGGCACCGGCTCCGCTTCCCGAGCCCGAGCCGGTCGCACCCCCGGTCCCCGCCCCCGTGGCAAAGGCCGAGGCGCCGGCAGCGTCCGGCGGCGAAAGCGAAGGCGGCGTCGCCAAGGTCCAGACCATCCGCGTGAACGTCGACACCCTCGAACACCTCATGACGATGGTGTCCGAGCTGGTGCTGACCCGCAACCAGCTCCTCGAGATCGCCCGCCAGCACGACGATTCGACCTACAAGGTCCCGCTGCAGCGGCTCAGCCACGTCACCGCCGAGCTGCAGGAAGGCGTCATGAAGACGCGCATGCAGCCGATCGGCAATGCCTGGCAGAAGCTGCCGCGGGTGGTGCGCGACCTGTCCTCCGAACTCGGCAAGTCGATCGAGCTCGTGATGAACGGCGCCGAGACCGAGCTCGACCGCCAGGTCCTGGAGGTCATCAAGGACCCGCTCACCCACATGGTCCGCAACTCGGCCGACCACGGCATCGAGTCGGCGGCCGAGCGCAAGGCGGCCGGCAAGCCCGTCAAGGGCACGATCCGCCTGTCGGCCTACCACGAGGGCGGGACGATCACGATCGAGATCTCCGACGACGGCAAGGGCCTCGACCTGTCCGCGATCCGCCGCAAGGCGGTGGAGCGCAGCGTCGCCAGCCAGGCCGAGATCGACCGGATGACCGACGCCCAGGTGGCGAAGTTCATCTTCCACCCCGGCTTCTCCACCGCCAAGGCCGTGACCTCGGTCTCCGGGCGCGGCGTCGGCATGGACGTCGTCAAGACCAACATCGACGTCATCGGCGGCGTGATCGACATCAACACCCAGCTCGGGCGCGGTACCACCTTCACGATCAAGATCCCGCTCACCCTCGCCATCATCGCCGCCCTCATCGTCAAGGCCGGCGACCTGCGCTACGCGGTGCCCCAGGTGGCCGTCCTCGAACTGGTGCGGGTCGACAGCACCACCGCCCAGACCGTGGAGCGCATCAACGGCTCGCCGGTGCTGCGCCTGCGCGAACGCCTCCTGCCGATCGTCACGCTCACCGGCGTGCTCGGCCAGGAGCAGAACGCCGAGACCATCGATTCCGGCTTCGTGGTGGTGGCTCAGGTCGGCCGCCAGCGCTTCGGCATCCTCGTGGACGAGGTCTTCCACACGGAGGAGATCGTCGTGAAGCCGATGTCCTCGAAGCTGCGCCACCTGTCGCTGTTTGCCGGCAACACCATCCTCGGCGACGGCGCGGTGGTGCTGATCGTCGATCCCAACGGCATCGCCCAGCAGGTCAGCCAGGGCTCGCAGGCCGGCGGCATGCCGATCGAGGCCGAGGTGGAGGAGGTCGCCGACACCGACGCCAAGGCGACGCTCCTGGTGTTCCGCGGCGGTGCCGGCAGCTTCAAGGCGGTGCCGCTCTCCCTCGTCACCCGCCTCGAGGAGATCGAGGCCTCGAAGATCGAGTGGGTCGGCGGCCGGCCCCTGGTGCAGTACCGCGGCCGCCTGATGCCCCTGGTCCCGGCCGATTCCTCCATCGAGATCCGGTCCGAGGGCACCCAGGCCCTGGTGGTGTTCTCGGACGGCGAGCGCGCCATGGGCCTCGTGGTCGACGAGATCGTCGACATCGTCGAGGAGCGCCTCGACGTCGAGATCTCGGCGGACCGCTCCGACCTCATCGGCTCGGCGGTCCTGCGCGGTCGCGCCACCGAGATCATCAACATCGCCCACTTCCTGCCGCTGGCCTACGACGACTGGGCCCGCGGGACCCGCAAGACCGAGACCCGCACCTCGACGCTGCTCCTCGTGGACGATTCCGCCTTCTTCCGCGACATGCTGAGCCCGGTGCTCAAGGCGGCCGGCTACCACGTCATCACCGCCGGCAGCGCCGAGGAGGGGCTGTCCACGATGATCACCAACGGCCGGATCGACGTGGTGGTCTGCGACCTCGACATGCCGGGCCGCAACGGCTTCGACCTCGTCGCGGCCATGCGCAAGGCGGAGGGACGGGTCGCGGCCCTCCCGGTGATCGGCCTGACCGGCTCGATCGGCCCGGAGGCGATCGAGCGGGCGCGGGGCCTCGCCATCATCGACCTCGTGGCGAAGTTCGACCGGAGCGGCCTGATCTCGGCACTGTCCGAGATCCAGGTCGTCCCCCTCGCCAACGCCGCCTGAGGCCGACATCCCGAGTTCGGAGTGAGTTCCATGATGCAGGCCGCCAACACCAACACGACCCAGGCCGAGGCCGGGGCGACCAACGACTTCGTCACGGTCTTCGTCGGCGAGACCATGTTCGGCCTGGCGATCGACCGGGTCCACGACGTGTTCATCCCGGCCGGGGTGACCCCCGTACCGCTGTCGCCGCCGGAGATCGTCGGCCTCCTCAACCTGCGCGGCCGCGTCGTCACGGCCCTGTGCCTGCGCCGCCGCCTCGGACTTCCGGCACGGGTCGGCGACGCCAAGCAGATGGCCATCGGCCTCGAACAGGGCGGCGAGACCTTCGCCCTCGTCGTCGACGGGGTCGGCGAGGTGCTCAAGCTCGGGTCGAGCACGCACGAGCCGGTCCCGATCAACCTCGACGCGCGCTGGCGCGACCTGACCCTCGGCGTCCACCGCCTCGACGGACGCCTTCTCGTGATCCTCGACGTCGATGCGCTGCTGGCGTTCGGCGCCCCCCGTCACGCCGCCGGCGCCGCCTGACCGGTCAACCGAGGACGCAACCGATGAAAACCTGTCTCATCGTCGACGATTCCGCCGTTATCCGGAAGGTCGCCCGCCGGATCCTCGAGGGCATGAACTTCAAGGTCGCCGAGGCCGAGGACGGTGCCAAGGCCCTCGTCCAATGCTCGGATGCGATGCCGGACGTGATCTTGCTCGACTGGAACATGCCGGAGATGGACGGCTACGACTTCCTGCGGGCCCTGCGCCAGAGCCCGTCGGGCGGGTCTCCCAAGGTGCTGTTCTGCACCACCGAGAACGACGTCGGCGCGATCGCCCGGGCCCTGCACGCCGGCGCCGACGAGTACATCATGAAGCCGTTCGACCGCGACATCGTCTCGGCCAAGCTCGAGCAGGTCGGTTTCCCGGCGCAGGCCAACGCTGCCTGAGCCACGTCCCTCCGGGCTCGACGGCCTCCCTCCGTGTTCGCGTCAGTGAAGCGTATCATCCCATGTTGGCAGCCATCGCCCCGTCGCACGCTCCGACTCCGGGAGGAACCGCGGCAGGCGCGGGACACCGCATCCGGGTGATGATCGCCGACGATTCCGCCGTCGTGCGCGGCCTCGTCGCCCGCTGGCTCGGCGAGGCCGGCTACGACGTCGTCGCCACCGCCGCCAACGGTCGGATCGCCGTCGAGGCGATGTCCCGCCACGACCCGGACGTGGTCCTCCTCGACATCGACATGCCCGAGCTCGACGGCACCCAGGCGCTGCCGCTGCTGCTGGCCAAGAGCCCCGGCCTCCAGGTCGTGATGATGTCGACCCTCACGACGCGCAATGCCGACATCTCCCTGCGTTGCCTGGCGCTCGGCGCCGTCGATTATCTGGCCAAGCCCGAGAGCAACCGCGGCGTCACAACCTCCGACGTGTTCCGCACGGACCTGATCGAACGGGTCCGGGTGTTCGGGTCCGCCAGGGCCAGGCGCCGTCCGTCCCATTCCTCGTCGGCCGCGACTGCCGGCCCTGCCGGGGTGCCTCTCCCGTCCGCACGCCCCGCCGCCCCCGTCCTGCTGCGGCCCAAGGCCCGGTCGGTCGTGCCCCCCAAGGTCCTGCTCATCGGGGCCTCCACCGGCGGGCCGCGCGCCGTCGGCGAGGTGCTGGAGAAGATCGGGGCGGCGACCCTGCGCCAGTTCCCCGTCCTCATCGTCCAGCACATGCCGCCGGTGTTCACGGCGGTCTTCGCCGAGCACCTCGGCGCCCGCACCGGCCTTCCGGCGGCGGAGGGCAAGGCCGACGAACGCCTGATGCCGGGCCGGATCTACGTTGCGCCCGGCGGGCGCCACATGGGGCTCGCCGGAAACCGCGGCGAGGTCACGATCCGCCTCGACGACGGGCCGGTGGTGAACTTCTGCCGGCCCGCGGTCGACGTGCTGTTCAGGGATGCCGCCGCCATCTACGGCGCCGCCACCCTGTCGGTGGTGCTCACGGGCATGGGCTCGGACGGCACCGGGGGCGCCAGGGCGCTCACGGAGGCCGGCGGCGCGGTGCTGGCCCAGGACGAGGCCACCAGCACGGTCTGGGGCATGCCCGGCAGCATCGCCAAGGCCGGCCTCGCCCAGGCGATCCTGCCTCTCGGCGACATCGGCGGCGCCCTGCGCAACCTTCTGACGGGACATGGCGCATGACCGACGTCGAGTTCGATTTCCTGCGCGCCTATCTCAAGACGCGCTCCGGCCTCGCCCTCACGGCCGAGAAGCGCTACCTCGTCGAGAGCCGCCTGGGCCCGGTCTGCCGCCGGTTCAACCTCGCCACCCTGCACGACCTCGTCGGCGCGCTGAAGACGCCCCGCGACCCGGCCGTGGAGAAGGCGGTGGTCGAGGCGATGACCACCAACGAGACGTTCTTCTTCCGCGACCGCACGCCGTTCGACCTGTTCAAGGACGTGCTCCTGCCCGAGGCGATCGTGCGCCGGGCGGCCCAGCGCAAGCTGCGGATCTGGTGCGCGGCGGCCTCCACCGGCCAGGAGCCGTACTCCATCGCCATGATGCTGCAGGACGCCGCCCCACGGCTGGCCGGCTGGACCGTCGAGATCGTCGCCACCGACATCTCCACCGAGGTGCTGGAGAAGGCCAGGGCCGGGCTCTACAGCCACTTCGAGGTGCAGCGCGGCCTGCCGGTGCAGCTCCTGCTCAAGCACTTCGAGCAGATCGGCGAGCAGTGGCGGATCTCGCAGGGCCTGCGCCAGATGGTGGACTACCGTCCCCTCAACCTGCTGCACCCCTTCGACGCGCTGGGCACCTTCGACATCATCTACTGCCGCAACGTGCTGATCTACTTCGATGCGCCGACCAAGGGCGACGTCCTCGGGCGGCTCAGCGCCAGCCTGTCGCCTGACGGGGCCCTGCTGCTCGGCGCCGCCGAGACCGTGATCGGCCTCACCGACCGGCTCGTGCCGAGTCCGACGCACCGCGGCCTCTACAACCAGGCCCGCGCGGCAGGCGCGCGGCTCGCGTCCCCGGTCGCGCCGCCATTGCGCCGGGTGGTGGGCCTCTGACGGCCGGCGACGGCGCGGGGGACGGTTCTACTGCCCCCTGCGCGCCCGGCTCGCGAACCTCACCGCGTCCTCTGCGGCGCAAAACAGGGCCCGGGCCTTGTTGACGCATTCCTGCTGCTCGGACGCGGCGTCGGAATCGTAGACGATGCCCGCCCCGGCCTGAACGTGCATGCGGCCGTCCTTCACGATGGCGGTGCGCAGGACGATGCAGGTGTCCATCTCGCCGCGCGCGCCGAAGTAGCCGATGCAACCGCCGTAGGGCCCGCGCTTCTGGCTTTCCAGCTCGTCGATGATTTGCATCGCACGGACCTTCGGCGCCCCGGAGACGGTGCCGGCGGGAAAGCCGGCGGCCAGGGCACTCAAGGGGTCGTGGGCGGGGTCCAACCTGCCCTCCACGTTCGAGACGATGTGCATGACCTGGCTGTAGTATTCGAGGAAGAACGAATCCGTCACCGTCACAGAGCCGATGGTCGAGACGCGCCCGACGTCGTTGCGGCCGAGGTCGAGCAGCATCAGGTGCTCCGAGCGCTCCTTGGGGTCGGCCAGCAGTTCATCGGCCAGCGCCCTGTCCTCGGCCGGGGTGGCGCCGCGGGGCCGGGTCCCGGCGATGGGCCGGATGGTGACGACGCCCTCGCGCACCCGCACCAGGATCTCGGGCGACGAACACACCACCTGGAACGCCTCGAAGTCGAGGTAGCACAGGAACGGGGCCGGGTTCGTCCGCCGCAGCGAGCGGTAGAGCGCGAAGGCCGGCAGGGTGAAGGGCGCCTCGAACCTTTGCGACAGCACCACCTGGAACACGTCGCCGGCGACGATGTACTCCTTGGCACGGGCCACCATCGCGTAGAACTGGTCCGGCGTGGTGTTGGAGACGGGATCGGGCGCCGCGATCCCGCGAGGATCGATCCGCGCCTCCACCGGCAGCGGCCCTTCCAGGGTCTCCGCCACGCGCTCGAGGGTGGAGAGCGCCGTCTCGTAGGCGGCCCTGGCGCCGATGCCCTCGCGCGGCCGCACCGGGGCGACCACGGTGATGAGGTCGCGCACGGCGTCGAACACCACCATCACGCGCGGCCGGATCAGGATCGCGTCCGGCACGCCGAGGGGGTCGGGGTTGGGCACGCCGAGCGCTTCCATCGACCGGACCATGTCGTAGCCGAGGTAGCCGAACAGGCCCGCCGCCATGGGTGGAAGCGCTTCGTCGCGGGCCTCGTCGCCGATGGCACTGGCGGCGATGAGGCTGCGCAGGCTCTGCAACGGATGATCGGGCTCGGGCGTGAAGGCAGTGAGGTCGCTCCCTTGCGCGATCTCGGCCCGGCCGTCGCGGCAGCGCCAGGCGAGATCGGGATCGAGGCCGATCATCGAATAGCGGCCGCGCACGGCGCCGCCTTCCACCGATTCGAGCAGGAAGGCCGGCCCGGCGTGGCCGGCCCTGAGTTTCAGGTAGGCCGCCACGGGGGTTTCGAGGTCGGCCACCAGCGTCAGGCTGACGAGGCTCGCCCGCCCCGCCCCGTAGGCCTCCATCACCTGCGATTCGGCGGAGGGATCGGACATCGGCATCGGTCCTGAGGTTTCAGTATTCGCCGCCGATGGCGCGCCGGAAGGCGGCCTGGTTGACCGTGACCCCGGCGTCCTTCTGGACCTCGCCGATGTACTGGCTCAGCACGTCGTCGGCGACCACGGTGCGGAACCGGCTCTCGATGGCGGTGTCGGTGGAGCTACCCAGCGCCAGGCCCGGCATGGTCGCACCGGTGACCTTGAACACCACGCGCGACTCGCCCGATTCCGCCGAGCTCGCCTTGTCGAGGAGCGTCGCGAAGACGCGCTCGACGCTGGCGGCGGTGAGCTGGCCCTTGGGCTGCCCGCGCACGAGGTCGGTTTCCGTCTCGGCCTGCACGCCGGTCTCGGCGGCCAGCGTCTCCAGGGCCTCGCCCTTGTCGAGGCGGGCGACGAGATCCTTGGCCTTGGCGGCCAGGCGCTTGGCGACCTCGGCGCTGCGCCAGCCGGCGGCCACCGCGTCGCGGACGTCGGCCAGGGGCTTGTCGCGGGCCTGATCGACCTGGGTCACGTCGAACCAGACGTAGCCGCCGGACTTGGTGCGCAACGCCTCGGTGTCACCGCCGACGTCACTGCGGAACACCGCCGCCAGCACCGTGTCGCGGTCCGGGATGCCCTCGACGGTCTTGCCCGTGGGGTCGGCGCCGCGCGCGTCCACCGACGGGACGGTGAGGAGCGCCATGTCGCGGTCTTTGGCGATGTCGGCCAGCGGCTTGGTGTTGGCGCGCTGGTCCTCGATGGCGTCGTGCGCGGCGTCGATGTCCCGGGTCGCGCGCTCGGTGGCGATCGCCTTGCGGATCTCGGCCTCGACCGCGGCCAGCGGCTTCAGGTCTTCGGGGACGATGGCGCTCACCCGCAGCAGGACGCTGCCGAAGCGGCCCTGCACCGGGGCGCTGACCGTGTTGAGGGACAGCGCGAAGGCCGCGTCGGCCACCGCCTTGTCGAAGACCTCCGCCTTCGTCAGCGTGCCGAGCGACAGGTTCTTGGCGTCGAGCCCGCGCTCGGCCGCCACTGCCTCGAACGGCTTCTCGCCCGCCTCGATCTGCTTGCGCGCCGCTTCCGCGGCGGCGGCATCGGGGAAGACGATCTGCTGGATCGTACGCTTTTCGGGCGAGCCGAAGCTGCTTCTGTTGGCCTCGTAGCGCTTGGCGACTTCGTCGGCGCTCACGGCGTCGGGCTTGGCCATCGTCTGCGGATCGAGGATCAGCATCGTCACGGCGCGGGTCTCGGGCGCACGGTACGAGGACTTGTTCTCCTCGTAGTAGGCCTTGAGCTCGTCCTCGTTCGCCGCCGGGACGTCGCCGGCCACGGAGGGCGGCAGCGTCATGAAGGCGGCCGAGCGCCGCTCGCTGGAATAGCGGTGGACCGCCTCGCGCATCGCCACGGGTACGTGCAGGTCGGCGGCCACCGCCTCGGCGAGCTGGAGCCGCGCGATGACGGCGCGCTGCTCGCGCACGAAGGCCGTCTCGGTGATGCCGGCGCGCTGCAGGGTCTGGAAGAACAGGCTCGAATCGAAGCTGCCGTTGGCGCCCTTGAACGCGGCCTCCTCGCGGATCGCCCGCAGGACGGCCGCGTCCGGCACCACGAGGCCGAGCTGCTGGGTCTGCTGGTCGAGGGAGGCTTCGCTGATCAGCTGGGCCAGCACCTGCCGGTCGATGCCCAGCGCCCGCGCCTGGTCCGGCGTGAAGCTGCGCTGCATCTGGCTCTGGTAGCGCTGGAGCTGGTTCTGGTAGGCGCTGCGCACCGCCTCCGCCGTGATCGGCGTCTTGCCCACCGTCGCGACGCTGCTCGTCGATCCCCCGCGGAAGAACTCCTCCACGCCGAACACCGCGATACCGGCGATCAGGAAGGTGAAGATCACGCCGAGGACGATCTTGCCGAGCCAATGGCGGCTGGCGGTACGGATGGACTGAAGCATCGAACGCTCGGCGGCTCGTGACCAAAGGTGCTCTTGCGCCCTCCCAGCGCGACCGACCGGATCGCGGGTGATCCGTCTCCGTCGCGCGGGAGGCATCGTGGTGCGTCTGCCGATAGCCGATCCGGTCGCCATCCGCAAAGACGAAGCGGAATCCGGGGAGCCGCGCGGTTTGCGCCACCGATAGGGCTCTGTTAGGCCCGCGCCGCGGCGGGCGACCGCCCGATACGACGGCAGATCGAGGCATGAGGGACAGAATGACGGGTCGGGTGCGGCGTCCGCTGGTTGCCGGCAATTGGAAGATGAACGGCCTGCGCAAGTCGGTCGCCATCGTCGAGGCGGTGCGTGACGGTCTGACTCCGCAGATGCGCGAGCGTGTCGACGTGCTGATCTGCCCGCCCTCCACCCTGATCGCCTCCTGCGTCGCGGCGACCTACGATTCGCCCGTTGCCATCGGCGGACAGAACCTTCACGCCAAGGCCAGCGGCGCCTTCACGGGCTCGATCTCGGCGGAGATGCTGGCCGACCTCGGTGCCCGCTACGTCATCGTCGGCCACTCCGAACGCCGGGCCTACCACCACGAGACCGACGACGGCGTCCACGCCAAGGCGCTGGGCGCTCGTCGCGCAGGGCTATGCGGCATCATCTGCGTCGGCGAGACGCAAGAGGAGCGCGAGGAGGGCCGGGCGCTCGACATCGTGCGGGCCCAGCTCGCCATCGGCGTGCCCAAGGGTGCCACCGGCCGCGACACCGTGATCGCCTACGAGCCGGTCTGGGCGATCGGCACCGGCCTCACCCCGACGCCGCGCGACATCGCTGAGGTGCATGCATCCTTGCGCGAGATGCTCGGCCAGCTCATCGGCGCCGAGGCCCAGAACGTCCGCATTCTCTACGGCGGCTCGGTCAAGCCGGGCAACGCCCGCGAGCTGATGGCGGTCGACAACGTCGACGGGGCACTGGTCGGCGGCGCCAGCCTGGTAGCCGAGGACTTCCTGGGGATCGTCTCGGCCTGCGCCTGACCTGGCCGGACCCGTCTCCCTTGCGGGATTTGGCGCCCATCCCGATCTCGTGTACGAGCGCGTTCTTTCGCAGACGCACCGCATCGATGCGGCGACCATTGGGTCGCCCCGCCGGGCGGAGCCTCGGACCTTCGTAAAGCGACATGCAGACCGTCCTGATCTCGATCCACCTCATCGTCGTCCTCGGCCTGATCGTCGTGGTGCTGCTGCAGCGGTCCGAAGGCGGGCTCGGGCTCGGCGGTGGCGGCAGCGGTGGCGGCGGCGTCTCCGGCTTCATGACCGGCCGCGGCCAGGCCAATGCGCTGACCCGCGCCACGGCGATCCTGGCGGCCCTGTTCTTCACCACCAGCATGACCCTGGCGGTGATGTCGCATCGTGCCGCCGCGCCCCGTTCGATCATCGAGGGTGCCGGCTCCGCCACGCAGCCCGCCCAGCCCAACGCCGACAACCTGCTCGACACCCTGCGCCAGGGTCAGGGCGTGCCCGCCGCCCCCGCGACGCCGGGCCAGCCCGCCGCGCCCGTCCCGGTTCCGGCACAGCCCTCGACCCCGGACGCACCTCAGTCGCGCTGAGCAGGGTTCGCAAGAGCGGCCACCGGTTTTGCGTCAAGACACGACGACACGCCAAAGACCCGAGCAGGGTGAAGCGTCGGTTGGCCGACGTGCCCCTGCTTAGGCCGCGACGACGGACCTCGCGGCGGACGATCGTTCGCCTGCCGCCGGCCATCGACGGCCCGGTCAGCGATGATCGGGTCGTCGCGTTTGCGACGGGTCCCTCCAGACCCGCCCTGAGACGGCGCTCGATGCGGCCCGGACCCGTGGGACGGTTCTGCCAAGGACCGTCCACGGCTTTGTCGCGTTGCCGTTTGGCGAATCGACCTCCCTTGTTTATGGACCAAAGCCCATGACGCGGTACGTTTTCATCACCGGCGGCGTGGTCTCCTCGCTCGGCAAGGGTCTCGGTTCGGCCGCCCTCGCGGCCCTGCTCCAGGCGCGCGGCTACAAGGTCCGCCTGCGTAAGCTCGACCCCTATCTGAACGTCGATCCGGGCACGATGAGCCCGACCCAGCACGGCGAGGTCTTCGTGACCGACGACGGCGCCGAGACCGATCTCGACCTCGGCCATTACGAGCGCTTCACCGGTCTGCCGGCCACCAAGGCCGACAACATCACCACCGGCCGGATCTACCTCGACATCATCACCAAGGAGCGGCGCGGCGACTACCTCGGCGCCACCATCCAGGTGATCCCGCACGTCACCAACGCCATCAAGGCGTTCGTGCTCGACGGCAACGACGCCTTCGACTTCGTGCTCGTCGAGATCGGCGGCACGGTGGGCGACATCGAGGGCCTGCCGTTCTTCGAGGCGATCCGTCAGCTCGGCCAGGAGTTGCCGCGCGGCACCACCGCCTTCGTGCACCTGACGCTCCTGCCCTACATTCCGTCCGCCGGCGAGCTGAAGACCAAGCCGACGCAGCATTCGGTCAAGGAGCTGCGCTCCATCGGTATCCAGCCCGACATCCTGCTCTGCCGCTGCGACCGTCCGATTCCCGTGGAGGAGCGGCGCAAGCTCGGGCTGTTCTGCAACGTCCGCGAGACCGCCGTCATCGAGGCCCGGGACGTGGCCTCGATCTACGACGTGCCGCTGTCCTACCGCGAGGCCGGCCTCGACCGCGAGGTGCTGGCGCATTTCGACATCGCGCCGGAGGTCGAGCCGGACCTGACGCGCTGGACGACGATCTCGGAGCGGGTGCGCAACCCCGAGGGCGAGGTGAACATCGCCATCGTCGGCAAGTACACGGGCCTCAAGGACGCCTACAAGTCGCTGACCGAGGCGCTCACCCACGGCGGCATCGCCAACCGGGTGAAGGTCAACCTCGAATGGATCGAGTCCGAGGTGTTCGAGCGCGAGGACCCGGCCCCGTTCCTCGAGGGCATCAACGGCATCTTGGTGCCCGGCGGCTTCGGCCAGCGCGGCGCCGAGGGCAAGATCCGCGCGGCCCGCTTCGCGCGCGAGCGCAAGATCCCGTATTTCGGCATCTGCTTCGGCATGCAGATGGCCGTGATCGAGGCGGCCCGCTCGCTGGCCGGGGTGCCGGACGCCAATTCCAGCGAGTTCGGCGAGACCGCCGAGCCGGTGGTCGGCCTCCTCACCGAGTGGCTGCGCGGGAACGAGCTGGAGCGGCGCGCGGCGGAGGGCGACCTCGGCGGCACCATGCGGCTCGGTGCCTACAAGGCGACGCTCCACGCCGACACGAAGATCGCCGAGATCTACGGCACCACCGAGATCTCCGAGCGCCACCGCCATCGCTACGAGGTCAACATGGCCTATCGCGAGTGCCTGGAGGCCAGGGGCCTGCGCTTTTCCGGCCTGTCGCCGGACGGCCTGCTGCCGGAGACGGTGGAGCACGTCGGCCATCCGTGGTTCATCGGCGTGCAGTTCCATCCGGAATTGAAGTCGCGCCCGTTCGAGCCGCATCCGCTGTTCCGCAGCTTCATCGGCGCGGCGATGGAGCAGAGCCGGCTCGTGTGATGCGGGCGCTCTGATCGCTCCCACCGAGCATCCGCCGTCGACCCTGCGGACGAGGAGCCCGTGATGGTCTCGATTTCCGGCCTGCCGGCCTTTTGCGCCTACGCCGCCACCGCGCTCGGCCTCGTGGCGCTCTACCTCGGCGTCTATCTCACCGCCACGGCCCACCGCGAGATCGCGCTGATCCGCGAGAACAACCTCGCCGCCGCCGTCGCCCTGGGCGGTAGCCTGGTCGGCTACACCGTTCCGCTCTCGGTCTCGATCTTCAACGCGCAATCCATCCTCGACTGCGTGATCTGGGGCCTCGTCGCCCTGGTGGTCCAGCTCTCGGTCTACGGTCTGGTGCGCCTGGTGCTGCCCGACCTGTCGCGGCGGATCGAGGCCGGTGAGGTCGCCGCCGCCACGTTCCTGGCGTCGGCCTCGGTCGCCGGCGGAATCGTCGATGCGGCCGCGATGACCTACTGACGTGGGAGACCCGGCTTTTCACCGGGCCGGAACCGCCTATGCTCCTCTCCCATGCGGCATCCGGCCGTGGGGGAGACGGACCCGTCCGCCGAGGTCCGACCGTCGATGACACCGCCGTTCTCGAAGCACCGGAAGCGCTCCGCGACTGTCTCCCTGGCCCTGGTGGCCGGAGCGGGAACCACGGCCCTCGTGCTCGGTCAGGTCGATCCGACGCAGCGCGAGGAGGATGTGCTCGTCTATCCCGGCCCCGACGCCTGCGTGTCGGCCGCCATCCGTACCGAGGCGGATTGCCGGCGCGACTACGCCATCGTGCGGCAGGCCTATCCGGAAGCGGCGCCGCGCTATGGCTCGCTGCCCGAGTGCGAGGCGCATCACGGTCCGGCCCATTGCCTCACAGGCGCCGTCGTGGCCGCCAGCGCCACGGGCCGCTTCGTGCCGATGCTGGCCGGCTATCTGCTCGGGCGTCGGCCCGATCAGGGCCTCCCCCCCCAGCCGATCTACCACCACCGGCCGGAACAGGCCGCCCATGCCCATGCCGGGCACGGCGGCTATTGCACGAGCTGGGGCGGGCGGGTGGTCACCGCGAGCGGCGGCACGTCGTCGAGCGCCCGCGTCGCCTCGTCGGCGGTGCGGCAGGCCTCGTTCGGCGGGTTCGGCCGGACCGGGCGCGGCTTCTCCTCGCACGGCTCGTCCGGCCACGGCGGCGGCTGATGCGCCGCCTCGCCGTCGGCGAACGGCCGGACTGGCGTGGGACCGCCCGCGCCCACGGCTTCACCTTCCACACGATCGACGGCGCGCCCTATTGGGACGAGAGCCATGCCTATGCCTTCACGCTGGAGGAGATCGAGCGCGACATCGAAGGCCCCAGTGCCGAACTCCACGCCCTCTGCCTCGCCTTCGTCGCCAGGGCGGTTGAGGACGAGCGCATCCTCGCCTCCCTCGCGATTCCCGAACACGCCTGGGATGCGGTCCGCGACAGCTGGCGGCGGGGAGACCCCTCCCTCTACGGCCGCCTCGACCTCGCCTATGGCGGCGCCGGGACCGGACCGGCCAAGTTGCTGGAGTACAACGCCGATACGCCCACCGCCCTCTACGAGACCGGCGTGTTCCAGTGGCTCTGGCTCGAGGAGATGCTGGCCACCGGGCGGCTGCCGCCGGGATCGGACCAGTTCAACGCGGTCCACGAACACCTGATCGATCGCTTCCGGCGCATGCCCGGCGACGGCACCCTGTGCCTGACCGCCTATGCCGACGCGCCGGAGGACCGCGGCACCGTCGCCTACCTCGAGGATTGCGCCCGCCAGGCGGGGCTCGCCACCCGCTTCCTCGACCTCGCCGAGATCGGCCTGTCCGGCGATGGCCGCTTCATCGATCCGGCACATGCGCCGATCGCGACGCTGTTCAAGCTCTATCCGTGGGAATGGGCCTTCGCCGACGCCTTCGGTGGCGCGTTGCGCGACACGCCCACCCGTTTCCTCGAGCCGCCCTGGAAAGCGGTCCTCTCGAACAAGGGCGCCCTCGTCCATCTCCACGCGATGGAGCCCGGTCATCCCAACCTGCTGGCGGCCTATTTCGAGGACGATCCGCAGGCGGCGTGTCTCGGCGGGGCCTACGTGAGGAAACCGCTGCACTCGCGCGAAGGCGCGAACGTGCGGATGGTGCGGGACGGACGCGTGCTCGCCGACCTGCCCGGTCCCTACGACCGGGAGGGGTTCATCCGCCAGGCCCTGGCCCCGATGCCCGCCTTCGACGGCCGCCATGCTCTCGTTGGCTCATGGATCGTCGGGGATGCCGCCGCGGGTCTCTGCATCCGCGAGGCCGAAGGCCCGGTCACCACGGACGCAGCCGTGTTCGTGCCCCATCTCATCGAGGCGCCGTGATCGATCCGCCGCCGCGCTGTCAAAGGCATCGGCGGCCCTATATGTCGGGGCGTGACCGAGATCCTGTTCTACCATCTGCAGCGCCAGCCCCTGGAGAAGGTGCTGCCCAGCCTCGTCGAGCGCTCCCTGGCGCGCGACTGGCGAGTGGTGATCCAGGCCTCGTCCGAAGAGCGCCTGCAGGCGCTCGACGATCAGCTCTGGACCTACACAGACGACAGCTTCCTGCCCCACGGCACCGACCGCGAGCCGGATGCCGCCGGCCTGCCAGTGGTCCTGACGCTGGCGGAGGCCAACCCCAACGCCGCCGCGATCCGCTTCCTCGTGGAGGGATCGCCGCTCCCGGCCGACGCGCAGGGCTACGAGCGCCTCTGCATCCTGTTCGACGGCACCGACCAGGAGTCGCTGCTGCTCGCCCGGGCGCAGTGGAAGCAGGCCAAGGAGGCGGGCCACGCCCTCGCCTATTGGCAGCAGGACGACGACGGCCGCTGGCAGAAGAAGGCGTGATCGGCCCACGACCGCACCTCACCGATGGATGCCGCCGAGGCGGCCGGGACACTCGCATGCACCGCATCATCCCCGTCCTGACGGCCCTCCTCGCGGCTCCGCTCCCGGCGATGGCGCAGGCCAATCCGCACGGCTCCCCGGCCCAGGAGGCCCGGAAAGGCCCGGAGGCCAGGCCCGTCGAGGGTCGCAAGCTCCCGGCCAACGTGACCACCGACCACACCGTCACCCTGCCGGACGGGCGCTCGCTGGCCTTCAAGGCCACCGCCGGCAGCCTGCCGCTGATGGACGAGGCCGGCAAGCTCCAGGCGGAGATCGCCTTCATCGCCTACGTGCAGGCGCCGAGGGAAGGCGAGCCCGCCCGTCCGATCACCTTCGCGGTCAACGGCGGCCCCGGCGCGGCCTCCGCCTATCTCAACATCGGCGCGGTCGGCCCCTGGCGGCTGCCGCTCGAGGGCGCCAGCATCAGCCCGTCGATGCCGGTGGACCTCGTGGCCAACGACGGCACCTGGCTCGACTTCACCGACCTCGTCTTCATCGACCCGGTCGGGACCGGCTACAGCCGCGCCGCCGACGGCGACGCCAAGCGCTACTGGAGCGTGGATTCGGACGCCTCGGTGCTCGCCGCGGCCATCGCCCGCTACCTGCGGGTCAACGACCGTGTCGCCTCCGCGAAGTTCTTCCTCGGGGAGAGCTACGGCGGCTTTCGCGGCCCCTTGATCGCCGCCAAGCTCCAGGAGGAGATCGGCATCGGCCTGTCCGGCCTCGTCCTCGTGTCGCCGGTGTTCGATTTCGCCTGGCTGCAGGCGCCGCGCACCACGCCCTGGGGCCACGTGACCAAACTGCCTTCGCTGGCCGCCGCCGCGATGGAACGGGCGGGCCGGACGCCGAGCCGGGCCGCCCTCGCCGAGGCCGAGGCCTATGCCACCGGCCCCTATATCGCCGACCTCCTCAAGGGGCCGGGCGACAGCCAAGCCGTCGCCCGTCTCGGCGACAGGGTCGGCGCCCTCACGGGGCTCGATCCCGCCTTCGTGCGCCGCCAGGCGGGACGGTTGTCCGGCGCGAGCGTCCAGCGCGAGATCGGCCGCGACGAAGGCCGGGTCGCTAGCGCCTACGACACCGGCGTCACCGGCTGGGACCCCGACCCGACCGCCGCGGTCTCCGGCTTCGAGGACCCCCTGCTCACCGGCATGCAGGCCCCCCTCACCACCGCGATGCTGGACCTTTATGCGACGCGCCTCGGCTACCGGGTGCCGGACCTGCGCTACGAACTCCTCAACAACGCGGTCAACCGCGGCTGGACCTGGGGATCGGGCCGCAGTGCGCCCGAATCCCTGAGCACCCTGCGCGGCGTGATGGCGCTCGACGGACGTCTGCGCGTCCTCGTCGTCCACGGCTTCACGGATCTCGTGACGCCCTATTTCACTTCCAAGCTCCTGATCGACCAGATGCCGCCGCTCGGCGGCGGCCGCCTCGGCCTCTCGGTCTATCCCGGCGGCCACATGTTCTATTCGCGCCCCGATTCCCGCGCCGCGTTCCATCGCGATGCCGCCGATCTCTATGCCGCCGCCATCCGTGCCCGATCCGGGACCGGCGAGGGTGAGGCAGGCCGATGAGACCGGTTCGTTCCGTGCTGGCCGTGTTGCTCGCCGTAGCCGTGACGGGCTGCGTCGGGTCCGACAGGCGACCCGCCGAAGCGGTCGAGGCCGCAGACCCTCCGGCGCCGCCCCCCGCAGCAGCGGTGTTCCCGGGCCCCGTGCTGCGCCCGGACGGCAGTTGTTCCGAGGCCGGCCCGGTCGTCGCCACGGCGATCGAGCCGGGGATCGGCGAATGCGACCTCGTGCGTCTCAAGGGCCGGCCGCCCACCGATGTTCTCGTGGGTGCCGGCCGCGCCGGCCGCGAAGTTCAGGTGCTCTATGCCGAGCCCGGTGCAAAGGAGCTGTATTTCTTCGTGAACGCCCGCCTCGACCGCATCGTGAAATCATGATTGCTCGTCGATCCCCTACCGGGTGGATCGGGGTCCCTTACGCGGGCATCGCAGCGTCCCCATCGCCCCCGTGGGGTCGTTGGCAGATGCGGTAGCCTTAACAAGTGTTATGTCCAATCCGGATCATTTCGCGTTGTAGGTCGACGAGTTTCTACCGAACGCAATCGATTTTCGTTCGACACATGTATTCGGAAGACGATTCAGAAATCCTTAGTGCGTCGGTGACACCCCTGGGACACGACGGCCCGTTTGACCATCGATGTCCGGGCAAGCGTCGCAGAACGCCATAACAACCTGTCCCGGGGCGGAACATTCATGATCCACCAGCTCGTCTACTACAGCCGCAACACGGTGCAGGGTGGCGACCGCGCCATGTTGACCAACCTGCGCGAGATCGTCTCCGCCTCCCAGCGCAACAACAGCCGCGACGGGGTCACGGGGTTCCTGATCTTCGACAAGACGTGGTTCGTACAGATCCTCGAAGGCGACAAGGCGCAGGTGGTCGAAACCTACAACCGCATCGCCCGCGACACCCGCCATTCCACGGCGACCATCCTGAACGTGCGCGATATCGAGGCACGCCTCTTTCCGAACTGGACCATGGGTGGGGCCATGCGCACGCCCGAGATGGAAGAGATCTACCTGGAGCACGGGATCGGCAGCGCGATGGACCCGTCGCGCCTCAAGAGCGCACAGGTCGTCGCCCTCGCCCTCGACCTCCAGGCCTTCGAGCAAGCCAAGCGGCAGGGCCAGCGGCTCGCCGGCTAGGGCTCGGCTCGAACCGGCCACCCGTCGGGGGGCCGGTTCGTCCCCGAGGCCGACAGGAGCCGCGACGCGGCGGCCGGCCGATTGCCCCTCGCGAACGGCCTCGGCGTGGTATAGGCGGCGCCCGCTCCCGACCCACGGAGACCCGATGCCGCCGATCATCGCGATCGCGAACCTGTCCAAGGTCTATGCCTCCGGCCACCAGGCCCTGCGCGATGTCAACCTGGAGATCGCCAAGGGCGAGATCTTCGCGCTGCTCGGCCCCAACGGGGCGGGCAAGAGCACGCTGATCAACATCGTCTGCGGGATCGTGACGCCGAGTGCCGGCACCATCCGGATCGACGGTCACGACGCCGCCAAGGACTACCGGGCCGCACGCACGGCGATCGGCCTGGTGCCGCAGGAACTCACCACCGACGCCTTCGAGACGGTGTGGGCCACCACCAGCTTCACCCGCGGTCTCTTCGGCCTGAAGCCCGACCCGGCCCATATCGAGCGGGTGCTGCGCGACCTCTCCTTGTGGGACAAGCGCGACAGCCGGATCATGACCCTCTCGGGCGGCATGAAGCGACGGGTGCTGATCGCCAAGGCGCTGAGCCACCAGCCGCGCATCCTGTTCCTCGACGAGCCCACCGCCGGCGTCGACGTGGAACTGCGCCAGGACATGTGGCGCCTGGTACGCTCCTTACGCGACCAGGGCGTCACCATCATCCTGACCACGCACTACATCGAGGAGGCCGAGGAGATGGCCGACAGGGTCGGCGTCATCGCCAAGGGCGAGATCATCCTGGTCGAGGAGAAGGCCGAGTTGATGCGCAAGCTCGGCAAGAAGCAGCTCATCCTCCAGCTCCAGGGCCCGCTGACGGCCCTGCCCGCCTCGCTCGCCGCCCATCCCGGCCTCGCCCTCGGGGCGGACGGCGCCGAACTCACCTACACTTACGACACGCAGGCCGCCGAGACCGGGATCGCGACGCTTCTGTCCGATCTCGCTGCCGCCGGCCTCTCGGTGAGCGACCTCTCCACCCGGCAGAGCTCGCTCGAGGACATCTTCGTGGACCTCGTCAGGACCGGTGCGAGGACCAGCGCAGGGATCGACGCATGACCATGAACTGGCCGGCGGTCACCGCCATCTACCGCTTCGAGATGGCCCGTTTCTGGCGCACCGCCCTGCAGAGCATCGTCGCGCCGGTCATCGCGACCTCGCTGTATTTCGTGGTGTTCGGGGCGGCCATCGGTTCGCGGGTGACCGCCGTGGACGGGATCGCCTACGGCGCCTTCATCGTGCCGGGCCTGATCATGCTGTCGCTGCTCACGCAGAGCATCGCCAACGCCTCCTTCGGCATCTACTTCCCGCGGTTCGCCGGCACGATCTACGAGATCCTGTCGGCCCCCGTCTCGCCCTTCGAGATCGTCCTCGGCTACGTCGGTGCCGCGGCCTCCAAGTCGATCCTGATCGGGCTGATCATCCTGGCCACCGCGACCCTGTTCGTGCCGATCCACATCGAACATCCGGCGATGATGGTGGTCTTCCTGCTGCTCACCGCCGTCACCTTCAGCCTGTTCGGCTTCCTCATCGGCCTGTGGGCGGACGGGTTCGAGAAGCTGCAGCTCGTGCCGCTGCTGGTGGTGACGCCGCTGACCTTCCTCGGCGGCAGCTTCTACGCCATCGACATGCTGCCGCCGTTCTGGCGCGCGGTGAGCCTGTTCAACCCGGTCGTCTACCTGATCAGCGGTTTCCGCTGGAGCTTCTTCGGCAAGGGCGACGTGGCGGTCGAGATCAGCCTCGGGATGACGCTGCTGTTCCTGAGCGCGTGCCTGGCCGCCGTGACGTGGATCTTTCGGACGGGGTATCGGCTGAAGAGCTGAACCCCCTTCCCGGCGAGGGACCGGTCGGCGCCCTGCTACGGGTTGCCCGAAACCGCGCCGCTCAAGGCCGCGCGGCCAGGAACTCCAGAACGCCGGTGCGATGCCCCTTGTCGCCCACCGCCGTCGAGTGGTCGCGCCCCGGCAGGTCGAGGGCTTTGGCGTCTTGCATCAATGCCGCCAGGGCCGGGCCGGAGCCGGCCACCGTGTCGAGGCTGCCCACCGTGACCAGGCTCGGCGCCTCGATCTGCGAGACCTCTTCGCGCGACAGGGTCTGGCGCGAGCCGCGCATGCAGGCGGCCAGTGCCCGAAGGTCGCTGCGGGTCTGTTCGGCGAAGGTGCGGAAGGCGGCGGCCGTCGGGTTCGGAGCCGGGGTGCCGGGGGGCGCCTCCAGCGCCTCGGAGATCCCGCTCGGCAACCCCTTGCCCTCGACGAGGTGCAGCCCGAGGCCGCCCAGCAGCAGGGAGCGCACGCGGGCCGGCTCGTCGAGGGCGAGGAAGGCACCGATGCGCGCGCCCATCGAGTAGCCCATCACGTCGGCGCGGGCGATGTCGAGGTGGTCGAGCAGGCGCCGCGCGTCGGCGGCCATGATGTCCGAGCCGTAGGCGTCCGGGTCGTAGAGCTTCTGGCTCTCGCCGTGGCCGCGGTTGTCCAGGGCCACCACCCGGTAGCCGGCCTGGGTCAGCGTGCGCACCCACAGCGTGTTGACCCAGTTGACCGCGTGGTTCGAGGCGAAGCCGTGGATCAGCAGGATCGCGTCGTCGCCGCCGCTCGCCGGCGGCACGTCGATATAGGCGATGGCGACGCCATCGGAATGAAATCGCTGCATCGGCTCCGGCACGTCCGCCCATCCCCGCGACTGGTTCGCATGACGGGGATGCCTATCATGCCGGTGGCCGAGGGGCGACCTGCTTGCCCCCGGCGACGGCGGCTGGCATCACCCGGCCTGCCATGAAGAACAGCCCCCCTTTCGGAACCTACGCGCCCGCGGGCCTCGTGGCGCGCTTGCTGGCACGCACCGGCCGGATCTCGGATGCGCGCTGGAGCGGCCGGCGCCTCGCCCTGTTCCTGCGCCGGATCGGCATCACCCTGCTGCGCGGGCGCCCCCTCGACGTCGAGCGCTACGGCGCCCGGATGCGGCTCTACCCCTACAACAACAATTGCGAGAAGAAGGTGCTGTTCACGCCGCAGTTCTTCGATCCCGAGGAGCGTGCGCTTCTGAAGGCCCGCCTGCCGCAGGGCTGCACCTTCCTCGACATCGGATCGAACATCGGCGCCTACGCCTTGGCCGTGGCGGCCTTCGCCGGGCCGCGCGCCCGCATCCTCGCGGTGGAGCCCCAGCCCGACGTGTTCGACCGGCTCACCTACAACATCGCGCAGAACCCCTTCGGCACCGTCAAGGCGGTGGCCTGCGCGGTGGCCGACAAGGCCGGCGAACTCACGCTGTTCGTCGATCCGCGCAACCGCGGCGAATCGAGTCTCAAGATCGTCGGCACCAACGAGAGCGCCCAGATCCGCGTGCCCGCCGTGACGTTGCTGGGCCTGGCCGAGAGCGAGGGCATCACCCGCATCGACGCGATGAAGCTCGACGTCGAGGGCGCCGAGGACCTGATCCTGGAGCCTTTCCTGCGCGCGGCGCCCAAAAGCCTGCATCCGACCCTGCTCCTCGTCGAGAACGGCACCGACCAGTGGCAGATCGACCTCGCGGGCCTGCTCGAGGGCCACGGCTACCGCCGGATCGCCGAGACTCGGCTGAACCTGGTGTTCGAGCGGACGGTCTGAGAGCGGTTCAGACCCGTCCGTCGAGTTGCGGCATGAGCACGACGCTCTCCTGCTCGTTGGGATCGGTCCGGGCGATCACCGCCACGCAGGGTACGCTGTCGCTCGGGTTGTAGGGCAGGTGCGGCACGCCGGCCGGGATGTAGAAGAAATCCCCCGCCCTCACCACGGCGTGGTGCTCCAGCGTCTCGCCGTACCAGCAACCGGATTCGCCGCTCAGCACATGGATGGCGCTCTCGTGCGCCTCGTGCCGGTGCGCCTTGGCGCGCACGCCGGGCGGCAACGTCACGATCTGCATGTGCAGCGATTTCGCCCCCACCGTCTCGGCCGAGATCGCCACGGCGTAGTCGAGCCCCTGCCTGCCGGTGAAGGCGGCTCCGGCCTTGACGAGACGGCAGGTGGGCGGTGTCTCGCTCATCGGATGGCCCTTCGACGGATGCCGGAGACGAGGATCGGTCCGAACCGGCCGGGGCGCAAGTCGCCCGCGGCGTGGCCGTGCTTCAGGCGACCGGGATCTCCTCGGCGATGGCGACCTCCTCCGGGGTCACCCGGCAGCGATAGGCGTGGACGGCGACGCCGGCCTCCCGCGCGGCCTGGAACGCCCGGTCGAAGGCCGGATCGAGGTCGCGGGCGACGTCGAACCGGATCGCCTGCATCTGGACCACGACGATCACCACCGCGCGGCCGCCGTCCCGCACCACCTGCGCCAGGTCCCGCATGTGGCGGGCGCTGCGGGCGGCGACGCAATCGGGGAATTCAGCGAGGCCGGGTCGGCGCAGGAGATGGCAGTTCTTGACCTCGACGTGACAGGGGGCGAGCCCCTCCCCCGTCGCCAGGAAATCGACCCGGCTCGCCGTGGCATAGCGCACCTCCGGCTTGAGGCCGGTATAGCCCGCGAGGGGCGCCAGCAGCCCGGCCCGGAAGGCCTCCGCCACCAGGGCGTTCGGGCGCATGGTGTTGATGCCGACCCATTGCGGGCCGCCGGGCAGGTCCGCCTCCACCAGCTCCCACGAGAACCCGAGTTTGCGCGCCGGATTGGTGGAGGCCGAGAGCAGGACCCGGTTGCCCGGAGCATGGAGGCCGAGCATCGCGCCGGGGTTGGCGCAATGGGCCGTCGTCACCGTGCCGTCGGCGAGTTCGACGTCCGCCAGGAAGCGCTTGTAGCGCCTCACGAGGCGGCCTTCGATCAGGGGGGCGGGAAGGCGCATGTGGGCCGGATCTTGGATGCGGAAAGGCACGGCCATAGCCAGCGCCGGTGCCCCGCGCTAGGTGCGATGGGGCCCCTCTCCCGACACCCGGACCTCGATGACCCCACCGCCCGCCGTCACCGCCGCCATCCTCGTCATCGGCGACGAGATCCTGTCCGGGCGCACCAAGGACAAGAACATCGGCACCATCGCCGATTACCTCACGGCGATCGGCGTCGACCTGCGTGAGGTCCGGGTCGTGCCCGACGAGGCGGACGCCATCGTCGAGGCGGTGAACGCGCTGCGCGCCCGCAACACCTACCTCTTCACCACCGGCGGCATCGGCCCGACCCACGACGACATCACGGCCGACTGCGTCGCGGCCGCCTTCGGCGTCGGCATCGACGTCGATCCGCGCGCCAAGGCGATGCTCCTGGAACGGCACAAGCCGGAGGATCTCAACGAGGCCCGCCTGCGCATGGCCCGCATCCCCGACGGCGCCGACCTCGTGCCCAACCCGATCTCGAAGGCACCGGGGTTTCGCCTCGGCAACGTCTTCGTGATGGCCGGCGTGCCGGCGATCATGCAGGCGATGCTCGACCAGATCGGCCCGACGCTCGAGACGGGCGCCAAGGTGATCTCCGAGACCATCGAGGCCGGCAACCTCCCCGAGGGCACCTACGCCGGCGATCTCGCCGCGATCGCCAAGGCGGAGACGGCCGTGTCGATCGGATCGTATCCCTCGATGACGCCGACGGGGTTCGCCAACCGCATCGTGGTGCGGGGCCGGGACGCCGTGTCCGTCGCGCGGGCGCGGGACGCGGTCATCGCCCTGGTTGAACGCCTGCGCGGGGGAACCGGCGCCTGATTGCGGCTTTGCCTCCCCAAGCGGCATCAAGCCGCAGCGAAGGGGGGCCGGCTCCCGGAAACCGGCGCTGAGGAAACGCCGATGACTCTGGACGATGCCAACACCACCGCCGAGAAAAAGAAGGAGCACGAGGAGAGTGTCGCGGAGGTGATCCGCCCCGACGCCTTCGTGCTGCACGAGGTCATCCGCAAGGAGGGTGACGAGGAGCTGCGCCGCAACGCCGGGGCGCTCTTCCTCTCCGCCCTGGCGGCAGGCCTCACCATGGGGTTCTCGCTGATCGTGCCGGGCGTCCTCAAGGCGCACCTGCCGGAGGCGCCGTGGAGCGAGCTCATCTCGGGCATGGGCTACGCCACCGGCTTCCTCATCGTGGTGCTCGGACGCCAGCAGCTCTTCACCGAGAACACCCTGACGCCGATCCTGCCGCTGCTGCACGACCGCACCGTGGCGACCCTGTGGCGGGTCGCGCGGCTGTGGGGGATCGTGCTCGTCGGCAACATCATCGCCACCGCCCTCGTCGCCGCCGTCCTCGCCCATTCCGACGCCTTCGAGCCGGAGGTCCGCAAGGCCTTCGCCGAGATCAGCCACCACGCCAGCGCGGCCCCGTTCTGGACCACAACCATCAAGGCGGTGTTCGCCGGCTGGCTCATCGCGCTGATGGTGTGGATGCTGCCCGCCACCGGGTCGGCCGCGCCCTTTATCGTGGTGCTGATGACGGGGCTCGTGGCGGTCTGCGGCCTCGCCCACATCGTGGCCGGCTCGGTGGATACGTTCTACCTCGTCTTCACCGGCGAAGCCTCCATGTCCGACTACCTGTGGCATTTCTTCGTGCCGACGCTCATCGGCAACGTCTTCGGCGGCACCGCCCTGGTCGCGGTCCTCAACTACGGGCAGGTCGCTCCACAGGTGGAAGAAGAAAAGGCAGGCGGCCGAGCGGGTTAGTGCACCCCACGGAACGCCCGATCACCGGGCGTTCTTCTCCTGCGCGCGGCACCGGAACACGCGTTTCGGGGCCGACATTCAGGCCCGCACCACGGGCTTGGCCTTCACCGCCGCCGACAGTGCCTTGAGCTGGCGGTTGAGGTCCGCCAGTTCGTTGAGGGCGATGGTCTTGTGGCCGTCCTTCACCGCACGCTCGATGTCGCTGACGTGGACGCTCGCCATGCGCTTCAGTTCGGCGGCGAGTTGATCACGGGTCATCGGCGCTCCTGTCGGGACTGAAGATCGGTTCGGCCCTGATTAAGGCAACAGCCTTAACCGGGTGTTGTCGGCTCGCTCGCCACGGTGCGGACGGGACCGATGGCTCCTCTCGCATCCGAGGCTCGGTGTGGCTCTCCAGGCATAGGGACTGGGCAGCGACAAGGGTACGTTGCATCCGAGATGGGCATTTTTTGAGAGACACCTGCATAATGATGAAGCTGCTTCTGGCCGGTACGGCGGCGCTCCTGGCCGTCGGCTCCGCCTCCGCCGCCGACCTGCCGCGGCGCGTCGAGCCCGCACCGGCCTTCGTGCCGGTTCCGGTCTTCACCTGGACCGGCTTCTATGCCGGGACGCACAGCTCCTACAGCTTCAGCGACAGCCAGCAGATCCGCACCGTCGGCAACAACGACGGCAGCACCACCACCAACACCATCGGTAACGTGCAGACCCTGCGTCGCCCGCCGAGCCTGCGCTCGGAGCAGGACGGCCGGGGCAACTTCGGCGCCGGCGTCGGCTACAATCACCAGTTCACGCCGGGCTCCGGCTTCGTCGTGGGCGTCGAGGCCGACTGGACCTGGACCGACCTGCGCAAGAACTATCTCTACCTCGGCCCGGCGCTGGCCGCCAACGGCGGCGTCCCCGATCCGAGCTCGTTCCGGCAGGGCCTCAACTGGCTCGGTACGGCGCAAGGACGCGTCGGCTACGCCTTCGACCGCGTCCTGGTCTACGGCACCGGTGGCTTCGCCTACGGCGACGTGAACTACAACGCCAAGTTCTACAACGGCGCCCTGGCCCTGGCCTATCTCGGCCGTAACGACGGTATCGAGACCGGCTACGTCTACGGCGGCGGCATCGAGTACGCGATCCCCGCCGACAGCTTCCTCAGCCGCTACAGCATCATCGGCAATCTCCTCGGTGCCAGTGCGATCACGCTCAAGGCCGAGTACCTGCGCTACGACCTCGGCAGCCGCAACGTGACGGTGGCCGCCACCGGCCTGACGCCGGCCACGGGCTCCTACACCTCGCGCTTCACGACCGAAGGCAGCATCGTTCGGGCCGGATTCAACTACAAGTTCGGAGGCTTCTAGCTTTTCGGCTGGAAGCGCGGCCAAGCCCCCAAGGGCTGGCCGTCTCCGAAAGAAGGGGGCGCTCCTCGTCGGAGCGCCCCCTTCTTTCGTTCGTCTCCAAGGGTGCCACCCGAGCCGGTTCGTCGGCCTTTCGGCGAACCGGCCAGCGCCCTCAGGTCCGCCAGGGGTGGGCCGGCAGTTCCGTCGCGCCGATGACACTGGCGCCGGCCAGGGCGACCGCATGGTCGTTCTCGACGGTCGAGCCACTGACGCCGATGGCACCGGACATCTCGCCGTCCTTGTCCACGATCGGGATGCCGCCTGGGAAGGTGACGAGCCCGTCGTTGGAATGCTCGATGCCGAACAGCGGGCCACCGGGCTGGGACAGCTGGCCGATCTGGCCGGTCATCATGCCGAAGAACACCGAGGTCTTGGCCTTCTTCTGGGCGATGTCGATGGACCCGACCCAGGCGCCGTCCATCCGGTAGAAGGCCTTCAGGTTTCCGCCGGAATCGACGACCGCGATACACATCTGGGTGTCGAGCTCCACCGCCTTGGCGCGGGCGGCCTCGATGGCCTTGTGAGCGTCTTCGATGGTGACGTGCATGGGGGGTGTCTCCCTGGGAGTCGCGAGGTCGTTGGTAGCGTGTCGTTTGTGGCGTGATGCCAGTCGCAGCGGCATGCCGATAACGAACGGCTGCGGCATTTGGTGCCGATATGACGACGGCCGCCCCCCGGTGGGGAGCGGCCGTCGCGGCTTGAGGTTCTCAGGCCGTCCGAGCGCCCGACGTTCAGCCCTTGGCCATCGCGTTGGCCTTCTCGATCAGCGCCTCGGCCATGCGGATCGAGGCGATGTCGATGAGGCGGCCGTCCAGCGAGACGGCGCCCTTGCCGGCCTTGGCGGCGTCTTCCATCGCCGCCAGGATGCGGCGGGCCTTGCCGACTTCGGCTTCCGACGGGGTGAACACGTCGTTGGCGAGGTCGATCTGCGAGGGGTGGATCGCCCACTTGCCTTCGAAGCCGAGCGCGGCGCAGCGGCGGGCGGCGGAGGTGTAGCCGTCCGGATCGGAGAAGTCGCCGAACGGACCGTCGATCGGGCGCAGGCCGTAGGCGCGGCAGGCCACCATCATGCGGGCCTGGGCGAACAGCCACGGGTCCTGCCAATGGGTCTGGCGGTTGCCGGCTTCGTCCTTGTCGGTCAGCACGCTGTAGTCGGCGTTGACCCCGCCGATCACCTGGGAGCGAGCGCGGGTGGAGGCGGCGTAATCGGCGACGCCGAAGGACATCGCCTCCAGGCGCTTCGACGATGTGGCGATGGCCTCCACGTTGGCCATGCCGAGCGCGGTCTCGATCAGCACCTCGAAGCCGATCTTCTTCTCGCGCTTCTTGGCCTGCTCGATCTGGGTGACCATCACGTCGATGGCATAGACGTCGGCCGGCACGCCGACCTTGGGGATCAGGATCATGTCGAGGCGCGGGCAGGCCTCCACGATGTCGACGACGTCGCGGTACATGTAGTGGGTGTCGAGACCGTTGATGCGGATCATCATGGTCTTGTTGCCCCAGTCGATCTCATTGAGCGCCTGGATGATGTTCTTGCGCGCCTGCTCCTTGTCGTCCGGCGCGACCGCGTCCTCGAGGTCGAGGAAGATCACGTCGGCCTTCGAGGTCGCCGACTTTTCCATGAAGGTCGGGTTGGAGCCGGGGACGGCGAGTTCCGAGCGGTGCAGGCGCGGGGTGGCCTGCTGGATCAGGGTGAAGCTCATCGATGTTTCCTTCCTAAAATGTCGACCGTATTCGATCGTCTGGCGTGCGAGGCCCCTTCGCGACCGGAGCCGCGCAAGAAACCCCGCCCTCGGCCGGGTGCCGTTCCGGCACCCGGAATTGCGGTATCAGCCCGTCGCGCCGAAGCCGACGGCGATGCAGTTGATGGAGAGCAGGAGAGCGGATTTGACCGCCTCGCGCTTGTCCTCGTCCTCCTCGGCCCTGAAACGCCGGAGGAGCTCGACCTGTTCGCGACTGACCTGGTTGATGGTCGGCAGCCGGCCGTTGAGGCGGTCGCGGAACAGGGGAAAACGCTCGGCGAGTTCGGTGCCCCCGCTCACCCGCAGGGCCATCTCGCGGGTCAGTGCGTATTCGGCCTCGATCAGCGGGAAGATCGCCTCGCGCGCGCCCACGTCGGCCACGAGGCCGGCATAATCGCGGGCGATGTCGAGATCGACCATCAACAGTGTCTTCTCGACCTCGTCGAGGATGAGGCGGAACAGGCGTGATTCCGCGAACAGGCGCTTGAGCAGGACCTCGCCCTGCGCGCCGCGGACGTCGAGGAAGCTCTTGAGGCCCGAGCCGACGCCGTACCAGCCGGTGATCACGTGCCGATTCTGCGACCAGGCGAACACCCACGGGATCGCACGCAGGTCCGATAGAGACCGGGCTCCGAAGCGGCGCGCCGGACGCGAGCCGATGTTGAGGAGCGCGATCTCGTCGAGCGGGCTCGCCGCCTGGAAATAGGTGACGAGGTCGGGGTGCTGGATCAGGTTGACGTAGGCCGCCCGCGAAGCTCCCGAGAGGGCCTCCAGCGCGTCGTCGAACTCGTTGCGCGGGAGCTTGGCGGCCTCGCGCTCGGATTTGAGCGCGTGCGCGAACACCGACGAGGCCAGGAGCTCCATCTGGTAGGCCGCCGTGCCGCGGTTGGCGTATTTGAACGAGACGACCTCGCCCTGCTCGGTGGTGCGGAAGCGCCCGTTGATCGAGCCGGGCGGCTGGGCCGCGATGGCGCGCGCCGTCGGCGCCCCGCCCCGGCTCACGGAGCCGCCGCGGCCGTGGAAGAACGCGATCGGCACGCCCGAGGCCTTGCCGAGCTGGGTCAGCTTGTCCTGCGCCTTGTACAGCTCCCAGTTCGAGGCGACGAAGCCGCCGTCCTTGTTCGAATCCGAGTAGCCGATCATCACCTCCTGCACGCCGCCCTGCCAGCGGGTGGAGCGGCGCACCACCGGAATCGAGAACAGCTCCTTCATGATTGCCGGCGCCGCCCGCAGGTCGTCGATGGTCTCGAACAATGGCACGATCGGCAGGCAGCAAATCTCGGTGCCGGCGCCGTCGAGGAAGTTTCCGGCCTCCTTGGCGAGCAGGTAGGCTCCCAGGATGTCGGGTACCGAACGGGTCATCGACAGGACGAAGGCGCCGAACGCCTCGCGGTCGAGCTGCTCGCGCATCTCGCCCACCAGCGCGAAGGTCTCCAGCGTCTCGCGGGCATCGTCGGGCAGCCCCTCGAACGAGCGGTCGCCCGAACGCGGCTTGGCGAGTTCGGAAAGCAGCCACTTCTTCCATTCGGGCGAGTCGAGTTCGGGCGGCGTCTTGTTCTGGCCGTTGGCCTGCTGCCAGAGCGCGTGCAGAGTCTTGGTGGTGCGGGTGGTGTTCTCGCGAAGGTCGAGCCGCACCGTGGAGAACCGGAAGATCTCCACCATCCGGCGTACCGGCCGCACGAGGTCGCTGGCGAGCGACGGGCATCGCGCGTCCGCCAACCCCTTCTCCAGCATGCGCAAGTCGTTGATGAGCCCGTCCGCGCTCGGATAGTCGGGTCCCGTCGAACGCAGCCCCTTGTTGCGGGCGATGGTCGCCTCGATCTTGCGCAGGATACAGGTGAGGTACTGGCGGTAGGCCTCTCCCGGGTTGCGGCTGGCGATCGCCCGGCCGTCGCCGCTCTCGGTGAGCTTCTGGGCCAGCTCCTGCTTGAACGACTCCGGCACCGGCAGCGAGCGCTCGGTGAGCGAGAGGGTGCGGCCCAGCGCCGTCACGCCATCGCGGTAGCGCCGTAGCGAGGCGAGGGCGTTGCGCTGCAGGGTGGTGCGGGTGACCGACGCCGTGACGTAGGGGTTGCCGTCGCGGTCGCCGCCGATCCAGGAGCCGAACTGGAAGAAGGCCGGCACCTCGAACTTCTCGTCCGGATAATACTCGGCCAGCGACTCCTCGAGGGAGTACAACACCTCCGGCAGCATCTCGAACAAGGTCTCGTCGAAGAAGTGCAGCCCCCAGGCGACCTCCCGCTCGACGGTGGCCTTCTCCAGGTGCAACTCGCCGGTCATCCAGACGAGTTCGATCTGGTCGCGCAGTTCGCTCATCAAGCCGTTGCGCTCGCGCTCGGTCCAGCGCGGCAATTCGAGCTCGCGCAGGACGAGATAGATGCGCCGGAACTTCTCCAGCACCGTGACGCGCTTGCCCTCGGTGGGGTGGGCGGTGATCGTGGGGCGGATGCGCAGGTCCTTGAGAAGCGCATGGATCTCGGGTGCCGCGACCCCGTCCTTCACCGCATCGGCGAGCACGGCGCTGAAGCTGCCCGACAGTTCGGCCCGGCCCTTGGTCCGCTCCACCTGGCGGCGCCGGCGCATGGCAGCGTTCTGCTCGGCGATGGAAAGCAGCTGGAACCAGATGCCCTGCACCTGGAGCGCGCGGGCCAGCATCTCGGGCGTGAAGGTCGAGATATCGGCGCGACCGTGCAGCACGTCCTCGAGCTCCGGCTCGTGGCGGCGGGCGACGTCGAGCAGGGCGTGAAACAGGATGTCGAGGGCGTCCTTGGAGGACGTGCCCGTGATCACCGGCGGCGCGAAGGCCTGGTCGACGGCGCCGAGGGGGGCGTGAAGGGTGTCGGTCATCGGGTGGCCACCTCGGTCTTGGGCGCACGAATGGTGCCCGCGTCAGGCGCGGGCGTCATCCCTCCCCCTCAGCGGGGTCGGGCGGCCCACGAAGTCGGGCGGGAGAGGGGAGCGCCGCCCTGTTCGGAGAGGTCGTTCTGCCCCTCTCCCGCCTCGCATCCGCGAGGCACCCTCCCCCGTAGAGGGGGAAGGGTTCTACGGTTCGGCTCAGGCCGCGAGCTTTCTCATCACGTCCGCCACGGTCGAACCGAATTCGCCGGGGCTCGGCGCGACGGTGAGGCCGTAGGAGCGCATGATCTCGGCCTTTTCCGCGGCCGAGTCGCCGGTCGCCGAGATGATGGCGCCGGCGTGGCCCATGCGGCGGCCCTTCGGGGCGGTGAGGCCGGCGACGAAGCCGATGACGGGCTTCGTCATGTTCTCCTTGATCCACGCCGAGGCCTCGGCCTCCTGCGGGCCGCCGATCTCGCCGATCATCAGCACCGCCTTGGTGTCGGGGTCCTGCTCGAACAGGGCGAGGTGGTCGAGGAACGACGAGCCGTTGATCGGGTCTCCGCCGATGCCCACCGAAGTGGTGATGCCGATGCCCACCGCCTTCATCTGAGCGGCGGCCTCGTAGCCCAGCGTACCCGAGCGCGAGATCACGCCGACGTTGCCCTTGAGGTAGATGTGGCCGGGCATGATCCCCAGCATCGACTTGCCGGGCGAGATGATGCCGGCGCAGTTCGGGCCCACCACCATCGAGCGGCGGTCCTTGGGATAGCGCATGAGGTAGCGCTTCACCCGCATCATGTCCTGGGCCGGGATGCCGTCGGTGATCGAGCAGATCAGCTTCAGGCCGGCGTCCGCCGCCTCCATGATCGCGTCCGCCGCAAAGGGCGGGGCCACGAAGGTGATGGAGGTGGTGGCACCGGTGGCCGCCACGGCCTCCTTGACGGTGTTGAACACCGGCAGGCCGAGGTGGGTCTTTCCGCCCTTGCCCGGCGTCACGCCGCCGACGACGTTGGAGCCGTATTCCACCATCTCGCGGGCGTGGAACGTTCCCTTGTCACCGGTGATGCCCTGGACGATAATCGGGGTCTTCTCGTCGATCAGAATGCTCATGGTCTGCTCTCCCCGACCTTAATGCTTGCGCTTGGCGGCGTCGCAGGCCGCGACGGCCTTGGCGGCGGCATCCGACAGGCTGTCGGCGGTGATGAGGTCGAGACCGCTCTCGGCCAGGATCTTCTGGCCCTCCTCGACATTGGTGCCGGCGAGGCGGACGATCAGCGGAACGTCGATCTTCACCTCCTTGGCCGCCTGGATCACGCCCTGGGCGACCCAGTCGCAGCGATTGATGCCGGCGAAGATGTTGACGAGGATCGCCTTGACGTTGCGATCGGACAGCACGAGCCGGAAGGCCGTCGCGACCCGGTCCGGCGAGGCACCGCCGCCGACGTCGAGGAAGTTGGCCGGCTCGCCGCCGGCGTGCTTGATCATGTCCATGGTAGCCATGGCCAGGCCCGCGCCGTTGACGATGCAGCCGATCTCGCCCTCGAGGCCGATGTAGCTGAGGTTGTGCTCGGCGGCCTGGGCCTCGCGCGGATCGCCCTGCGAGGGATCGTGCATGTCGGCGATGTTGCTGCGGCGGAACATGGCGTTGTCGTCGAACGACATCTTGGCATCGAGGGCCAGCACCCGGTCGTCCTTGGTGACGACGAGGGGGTTGATCTCGAGCATGGTGCCGTCGCAATCGCGGAACGCCCGATAGGCGTTCATGATCGTCTTCACGGCGGCCGAGACCTGCTTGATGTTCAGGCCGAGCTGGAACGCGATCTCGCGGGCCTGGAACTGCTGCAGTCCCACCGCCGGCTCGACGACCACTTGGATCAGGGCCTCGGGCTCGTTGGCCGCGATCTCCTCGATGTCCATGCCGCCGCGCTGCGAGGCGATGACGCGCACCCGCTCGGTCTTCCGGTCGAGGACGTAGCCGAGGTAGAGTTCGCGCTCGAACGGGTCGGCGGTCTCGATGTAGACGCGCTGGACCGGCTTGCCCTCTGGCCCCGTCTGCAGCGTCACCAGGCGCTTGCCGAGCAGGTCCTTGGCGGCGTCGCGGACCTCGTTGTAGGTCCGGCACAGCTTGATCCCGCCGGCCTTGCCGCGGGCGCCGGCGTGGATCTGGGCCTTCACCGCCCAGAACGAGCCGCCGAGTTCGGTGGCGGCATAGACCGCCTGATCGGGGCTGAACGCCACGGCGCCCTTGGGAACCGCGACTCCGAAGCCGGCTAGAAGCTCCTTGGCCTGGTATTCGTGGACATCCATCTGCTCACTCCTCGACGCTTCCCTTGGCGCGGACCTTCTCGTAAATTTGACTTCACGAAAAGGCCTTTGCCATTTTTATTTTTTTACATTCTCTTTCAGTCTGCCTTGAGAGCAGCCGGAATGCTTGAGTTTGGACAGTGAACCGGCTCAGTTCACCTTGGTCTTCACGACCTCGTAGATGGCTTCGTTCTTCGCGCCCGCATCGCCGAGCAGACCTTCGAGTTCGGCCAGGCGCTGTTCGGCGAAGCCGCGATCGTCCAGGCCCTTGGCGTTGACGTAGACGTTGAGCGCGGCGCTGCGCAGGCCGGCGTAGGCCGAGAGTACGGCGACCCCGGCATCCGAGATGACGTTGAGGTTGCCCTTGTCGGCTACGGCCTGGGCGAGGTCGACGACCTCGCGGCAGGCCTTGCAACAGGCGAGCGGCACGTCGGTGGCCACCTTCAGCACCTCCTGGATCTTGGCCGCGCGCGCGGCCTTCTCCTCGTCGGTGCCCTTGGGCAGCCCGTAGGCCGCCATCACCGCGTCGAACGCCTCGACGTCGTCGGCGATCATGCCCGTGAGCTTGGCCCGCAACGCTTCGGACTGGACGAGGATGCCCTTCAGCTCCTCCTCGACCTCCACGTACTTCTTCTTCCCGATGGTCAGGTTGCAGACCATGCTGAGGAGTGCGGCGCCCATGGCGCCGGAGATGGCGGCGGCGCCACCCCCACCGGGGGTCGGGGCCGAACTCGCCAGACCGTCGAGGAAGTTCTGGATGGTTTCGGTGGCGGCCATGGTTCAGGCCATCGACTTGGCGAGGGCGTAGATCTCCTCGGCGTCGAACACCGTCTCGGTGCTCTCGAAGAGCTTGCCGACGCAGGCGCGGTGGAGCTTGAGCTTCAGGCCGCCGATGCCGAGCGCACCGAACACGATCTTGCCGTGGCGCTCCTTGGCCTTGTCCATCGCGTCGATCCCGCCGAAGCCGAGCGGGGGCTGGGCGTTGTAGTCGGCGATGAACTCGATGCTGGCCTCTTCCTTCCAATCGGCTTCCGAGAGGAGCTCGATGCCGATGGCGCCGGCGGAGAACACCAGGTTCTGGCCCTTCACGATGGCGGCGCGGGAGGCGGCGTCGGGCGTCGCGGCCGCCGAGATCGCGACCTTGAAGCGCTGGTTGATCTGGTCGGCGGCGGCCTGGGCCTTGTCGAGCGAGCGCCCGCACAGGACCACGCTGGCGCCTTCCTGGGCGAGCAGCGCGGCCGAGCGCATGCCGACGGGGCCTGTCCCGGCCAGCACCACGGCCTTCTTGCCCTGGAGCGAACCGGCGGCCTTCTGCACCAGCGCGACGCCGGCGGCGGCCGTGGTGTTGGAGCCGTTGGAATCGAGCATCGTCGAGACGCGGAAGGGCCCGAAGAACCGCTTCTTGACCGCCTTCAGCACCGCCTCGCCGGCGGCCATGTTGCCGCCGCCGACGAAGATCGCGGTGGACTTCTTCTCGGAACCGCCGCGGGTGTAGATCGTGCCGTCCACCAGCGCGCCGACGTTCTCGGGCGTGACGTTGCCGTAGCCGGTGATGTGATCGGCGCCGCCGTCGTAGCCGACAACGGTGTCGAACACGCTGGGCACCGCGTCGGTATCGAACAGGAACAGCAGTTTCTTGGTCATGTCTTCGGATCCTCTGGCCGCATCGCTGAGCGGTCGGCGTTTCGACTGGGCGTTACGGGACGTCGGCGTGGGCGCGTCGGTGCGTCGTCGTTCCGGGGCGCCGCACGGGCGAACCGGGACTCCGAAGCCGCCGAGGGTGCTCCATCCTGCCGCGTCGACGGTTATGGGTTCCGGGGTCTGCTCCGCAGCCCAGGACCGACAGGTGGCGCGATCGTACCGCCTCCCTTCAAGACTCGACCACGTTCTGAGGCTTGCCCGCCACGAAGGCCTCGACGTTGTCCACCAGCTGGTCGGCCAGGATCTGCATGGCCTGCTTGCTCGCCCAGGCCACATGCGGCGTGACGATGAGGTTGGGCAGGTCGAGCTCGCACAGGATGTTGCCGTTCTTCGGGGGCTCGGTCATCACCACGTCGAAGCCGGCGCCGCCGATGGTGCCGGCCTTGAGCGCCTCGGCCAGGGCCTCCTCGTCCACGAGGCCGCCGCGGGCGGTGTTGATGAGGATGGCGCTCTTCTTCATCTTCGCCAGCTGCTCGCGCCCGATCATGTTGCGGGTCTCGGGCGTCAGCGGCGCGTGCAGGGTGATGACGTCCGATTCCGTCAGGATCGTCTCTAAGTCGACGAGGCCTTCCTGCGGGAACACGTCGTAGGCGATGACCTTCATGCCGAGGGCTTCGGCGCGCTTGGCGATGGACTTGCCGAGCGCCCCGTAGCCGACGATACCCAGGGTCGAACCTGCGATGTCGTGGATCGGGTAGTCGAAATAGCAGAACTGGGTGGACTTGGCCCAATCGCCCCGGCGCACGGAGTTCGCGTAGGGCACGATGGCCCGGCGCAGGGCGAACATCAGTCCGATCACGTGCTCGGGCACGGTGTTGAAGGCGTAGTTTCGGATGTTGACGACGGTGATGCCGCGCTCCTTGGCGGCGGCCTTGTCGACGACGTCGGTGCCGGTGGCGGCCACAGCGATCAGCTTGAGGTCCGGCAGCCTCGCCAGGGTGTCGGCCCGCATCGGAACCTTGTTGATCAGCGCGATCGACGCGCCCTGAAGCCGCTCGACGATCTCGTCGGGTGTCCAGGTCGACTCGTATTCCTTGTACGCGTGCGGGAAATTGAATTCGCGCACGGTGGCGTCGAGGGACTCACGGTCGAGGAAGACGATTTTGTGCGTCATGGAAACTCTCGGTGACGTCCCCGCGCGAGGCACGGCCGAACGCGAACGCGTGGTCTGTCGAAGGTCCGGGGCCGGTCGTCGAGACCGGCCCCGGGAGGGGTCGGATCAGGCCTTGAACAGCGGGTTCTCGCGCAGGTAGCTCGAGGCGGCGGCGACGCCGGAGCCCGGCTGCACCTTCACGCCGTTGTCCAGCATCGACATCTCGGCACCGGCGATGGCGCCGAGCAACGAGAGCTCGTTCAGGTCACCGACGTGGCCGATGCGGAACACCTTGCCGGCCACTTTGCTCAAGCCCGCGCCGAGCGCCAGGTTGTAGCGCACGTAGGCGTGCTTGATGATCGCGGCGGCGTCGACACCCTCGGGAGCGAGGATCGCCGTCACCGTGTCGGAGTTCCACTTGGGCTCCTTGGCGCAGGTCTTGAGGCCCCAGGCCGCCACGGCCTGGCGGGTCGCCTCGCCGAGCACGTGATGGCGGTGATAGACGTTCTCGAGGCCTTCCTCTTTGATGCAGGCCAGCGCCTCGCGCAGGCCGTAGAGCAGCGGCAGCGACGGGGTGTAGGGGAAGTAGCCGCCCGGGTTCTGCTTCTGGTGGTCGGACCAGGCGAAGTAGACGGCCGCGAGACGGTCGTTCTTGCCCGAGGAGGTCTCGGCGGCCTTGAGCGCCTTCTGGCTGACGCAGATCACGCCGAGGCCGGCCGGCAGCATCAGGCCCTTCTGGGAGCCGGCGATGGCGCAATCGACCTTCCACTGGTCGGCGTAGAACGGCAGCGAACCGATCGAGGACACGCCGTCCACGAACAGCAGCGCCGGGTGGCCGGCCGCGTCGATGGCCTTGCGCACCGCACCGATGTCGCTGGTGACGCCGGTGGCGGTCTCGTTGTGGACCGTCATGACGGCCTTGATCTCGTGGTTCTTGTCGGCCCGCAGGGCCTCCTCGATCCGCTGAGGATCGGCGCCGGTGCCCCACTCCTCGTCCTGGACGATGACCTCGAGGCCGAGGCGCTCGGCCATGTCGACCCAGAGATGGCTGAACTGGCCGAAGCGCGAGGTCAGCACCTTGTCGCCGCGCGACAGGGTGTTGGTGAGCGCGGATTCCCAGATGCCCGTGCCGGAGGCCGGGAACAGGAAGATGGTGCCGTCGGTCGAACCGAACACCATCTTGGTGTCCTCGAACAGGGGCTTGGTCAGCGCCGGGAAATCCACCGAGCGGTGATCCTCGGAGGGGACGATCATCGCCCGCATCACGCGGTCGGGGATGTTGGTCGGGCCCGGCACGAAGAGGTGGTTGCGACCAGGCCGTTTCGTTGGCGCCATGATGATTGTCTCCGGTTCCCAGTGCGTCTCGCGACCGCGATGTGGCGGCGCCTCGAACGATGATTGTCTGCCGACGGGTCGTGACGACCCGGCGCGCCCATCCCTGTAGTCCAGAGCGTCGTACGGGTGTCGCGTTCGTAGAACGCCGTCCACCGGTTCCGTCCGCTCCGTCCCGAAACGCCGACCCGGCGTGAGATGGCCGCGCGCAAGGGACGGCTCGCGCCGCCCCTGTCGCGCCGGCAATATGGCGAGCTTCCGCTGTGAAGGAAAACTGAAAAAACTTGTCCACGCGACTCAAAAAATTGCGCTGCAACAGAGGGCCCGCACGCGGCCGCCGACGACCGGTTTCCCGGGGCGCGCTCGGGCCGCCGCGTGGGGCCGCGTCATCAAACTGATACGGGAATCCGGTTTGGCTCCGGCACGACGCGTCTGCCCGGAGATCCCCGTGAGCGAAGACAACGAGAAGGCGATCCGTGTCCGGACGCTCTTCCTGTCCGACATGCACCTGGGCACCAAGGGCTGCCAGGCCGCCCTGCTGCTCGACTTCCTGCGCGACTACGATGCCGACGAGATCTACCTCGTCGGCGACATCGTCGACGGATGGCAACTGAAGTCGGGCTGGTACTGGCCCCAGAGCCACAACGACGTGGTGCAGAAGCTGCTGCGCAAGGTCCGCAAGGGCACGAGCCTGATCTACGTGCCCGGCAACCACGACGAGTTCCTGCGCGACTACCTCGGCGCGCACTTCGGCGGCATCGAGGTCGCCGACCAGCGCGTGCATGTGGCCGCCGACGGCAAACGCTACCTCGTCATCCACGGCGACCAGTTCGACATGGTGGTGCGCCACGCCAAGTGGCTCGCCTACCTCGGCGATGGCGCCTACACGGCGGCGCTCTTCATCAACACGCACCTCAACACCGTGCGCCGCCGCCTCGGTCTGGCCTATTGGTCGCTCTCGGCCTGGGCCAAGCTGAGGGTGAAGAACGCCGTCAACTTCATCGGCAAGTTCGAGGAGCTGCTCGCGGCGGAAGCCAAGCGCGTCGGGGCGGACGGGGTCATCTGCGGCCATATCCACCACGCCGCCAACCGGCAGATCGACGGGCTGACCTACCTCAACACCGGCGACTGGGTGGAATCCTGCACGGCCATCGTCGAGCATTACGACGGCACCATGGAGGTGCTGCATTATCCCAGCGTCCTGCGCGCCCGCGAGGCCGCCTCCGCGGTGACCATCGCGGTCGACAGGGGCGGGGCGCGGGCCGTCGCGTGAGGCTGCTCATCGCCACCGATGCCTGGCACCCCCAGGTCAACGGCGTCGTGCGCTCCCTCGAGCACATGGCCGCGGCGGGACACGCCTTCGGCTTCGAGACGATCTTCCTCACCCACGAGAACTTCGCGTCCCTGCCGCTGCCCGGCTACCCCGAGATCAGGCTCGCCTATGCGACCCGCACGAAGGTCGCCCGGCTGTGGTCGCAGTTCGCGCCGACCCATGTCCACATCGCCACCGAGGGGACGGTGGGCTACGCCACGCGCCGCCTCTGCCTGGCGCAGGGGCGGCCCTTCACGACGAGCTACCACACCCGCTTTCCCGAATACCTCTCCGCCCGACTGCCGGTGCCGGAAGCCTGGAGCTATGCCTGGCTGCGACGTTTCCACGATGCCGCCAATGGCACCATGGTCAGCACGCCGTCCCTGGAGCAGGATCTCTCCGCGCGGGGCTTCACGCGCCTGATGCGCTGGACGCGCGGTGTCGACACTGACCTGTTCCGGCCTCAGGAGAGCGACGCGCTGGCCGGCCTGCCGCGCCCCGTCTTCCTCTTCGTGGGCCGTGTCGCCGTCGAGAAGAACATCGCGGCCTTCCTCGACCTCGATCTGCCTGGCAGCAAGGTCGTGGTCGGCGACGGTCCGGACCGCGCCAGGCTGGCCTCGCTCTACCCGGCCGCCCGCTTCCTCGGGATGCGGACCGGCGCCGGCCTCGCCGCGGTCTACGCCGCCGCCGATGTCTTCGTGTTCCCGAGCCTCACCGACACCTTCGGCATCGTGCTCCTGGAGGCTCTGGCCTCCGGCGTGCCCGTGGCCGCCTACCCGGTCACCGGCCCCCTCGACGTGATCGGCGGCACCGACGCCGGCGTGCTCGACGCGGATCTGCGCAAGGCGGCCCTGGCGGCCCTCGACATCCCGCGCAAGACCTGCCGGACGGAGGCCTTGCGCTACACCTGGACCGAGAGCGCGCGGCAGTTCTTCGGCAACATCGAGCGCGCCCACGGGCTGCCCGCGCGACGGCGCGAGCGCGTCGCGCCCGCCGTTGTCGGTTCGGTCGAGCCCCGTTAGACGATCCCTGTCCCTGCCGGACGAGCGGTTCGGCCCCGGGGCTCGTTCTTCGCGCGACGGTTCTCATGCCTCCCTTCGATCCCGCGTCGCCCGGCCGCTATCCCGCCGTCGTCGGCTGCGACGAGGTCGGGCGCGGGGCCCTGTGCGGGCCGGTGGTGGTGGCGGCGGTCTGGTTCGATCCCGCCGCGATCCCGCCGTCGGTGCTGGGACGCCTGGACGACAGCAAGCGCCTCGACCGCGCGACCCGCGAGGCGCTGGCGCCGGAGATCCGGGCCTGCGCGCGTATCGCGCTGGCCGCCGGCTCCCGCGCCCTCGTCGAACGGATCAACGTGCGCGCCGCCACGCTCGACGCCATGCGCCGCGCCGTCGTCGGTCTCGGCCTCGACGGCCCCGTGATGGTGGACGGCCGCGATCCCATCCCGGGGCTCGACCGGCCCTGCACGGCGATCGTCGGAGGCGACCGGCTGGTGCCCCAGATCGCCGCCGCCTCCATCCTGGCCAAGACGGTGCGCGACGCCCTGATGCGGGCCCTGGCCGTCCGCTACCCGTCCTATGGCTGGGACAGCAACGTCGGCTACGGCACCCGCACCCATCTGGCGGGCCTCGCCAGCCTCGGGCGCACCCCACACCACCGCATCAGTTTCACCCGCCGCTACGCTCAGCTCCCCGGTGTCACAGCAGGCTGAGCTGGGCGCCGTCGCGGGAGGGTCTGACGAACAGGTCGGTCCGCAGCGGGACGCGGGTCTCGCGGTAGCCCAAGCGTTTTCGCGCGAGCCGCATCCGCTCCGCGATCAGCTCGGCATAGGGACCGGCACCGGTCATGCGCCGGCCGAAGGCGGCGTCGTAGGCCTTGCCGCCGCGCGCCTGGCGGACCTGGGACATCACGTGCCGCTTCTTGCCGGGGTAATGCGCACTCAACCAGTCGCCGACGAGGTCGTCGAGTTCGAGCGGCAGGCGCAGCAGGACGTGACGGGCTTCCATCGCGCCGCAGTCCCGCGCCCGCGCCAGGATCGCCTCGATGTCGTGGTCGTTGAGCGAGGGGATGATCGGCGCCACCATGACGAGAACCGGAATACCCGCCGCCGTCAGTTGCCGGATCGCGTCGAGGCGCCGTTCCGGATGCGGTGCGCGCGGCTCCATCCGGCGGGCCAGGGCCGGATCGAGGGTCGTCACCGACATCGCCACCTTCACGAGGCCCATCTCGGCCATGTCCGACAGGATGTCGATGTCGCGGGTGACGAGATTCGATTTCGTGACGATACCCACGGGATGCCGGGCGCGCGCCAGCACCTCCAGCACCTGCCGGGTCAGGCGGTGCGTCCTTTCGATCGGCTGGTAGGGGTCGGTGGCGGTTCCCAGCGCGATGGTGGCCGGGCGGTAGCCGGGGGCCGCGAGCTCGCGCTCCAGCAGCCGGGCCGCATCCGGCTTGGTGAACAGCCGCGTCTCGAAGTCGAGCCCCGGCGAGAGGCCGACGTAGGCGTGGTTGGGCCGCGCGAAGCAGTAGACGCAACCGTGCTCGCAGCCACGATAGGGGTTGATCGACCGGTCGAAGGCGATGTCGGGCGAGGTGTTGCGGGTGATGATGCTGCGCGCGGCCTCCGGCAGGACCTCGGTACGCAGGACTTCGGCGCGCAGGACTTCGGCGCGCGGGGCGGACGGGGCCTCGTCGCCACCCCAGCCGTCGTCGAAGGCCTCGTGCCGGGCCGCCTCGTAGCGTCCGTCCGGATTGACCGTGGCGCCGCGCCCCTTGAACGTACGCGCCGCCGCCGTCATCGCTCCGACCAGACCGCGAGCTCGGTTCCGGCCGGATCGCGGAAATGGAACCGCCGCCCACCCGGAAAGGCGAAGATCGGCCTCACGACGAGGCCGCCGGCCGCCTCGACCCGCACCAGCATGGCTTCGAGATCCGTCGCATAGAGGACGGCGAGCGGCACGCGGGTCCCCTTCTGCGGATCGCCATCGAAGCCACCCTCCAGCCCCTCGTCAAAGGCGCAATAGGCGGGTCCGTAGTCGACGAAGGTCCACCCGAACGCTTGCGCGTAGAACGCCTTCACGGGTCCGAGCGTCCCGCCGGGCAGTTCCAGATAATCGATCTTGCCGTCCTCGCGCATGGTCGTCCTCCGCAGTCCGGTGATCGAGCATCGGCCGACACAGAGAACATAGCAAGAACGTCAGATCGGCGATTCTGCACGGATTTCGGGCAATTCTCGCGAATGGTCGCGACAACCCCGATTCCGATGTGCCTGGCGTGGAGCGACCGCTTGGCGACCCGCCAAAATGCGGTATGGGCGCGCATGATTTCAGGCTTGATCCATGTCGCCAGACCCGGTGATGCGCTTGCCGTCGATCGCCTCGCGGATTCGCTGGCCGCCCTCGTGGCGGGCGTGGCGGCCGGGCTCGTGGGTGATGCGGTGATCGTCGTGCCGACCTCCACCGAGGCCATCGAGGCCGTGGCGGAGGCCACAGGGGCCACCCTGGTGGTGCGCACCCGCGGCGCAAGCCCCTGGACGGCGGGTGCCAGGATAGCGCGGCGCGAGTGGGTGCTGTGCCTGGAGGCCGGCGACGTCCTCGCGGAAGGCTGGATCCGCACCCTCGACCGGTTCATCGGCATGGCCCGGCCCGACGTCGCTCTGGGCAGGCTGCGGCGACCTCACACCCGGCTTCCGATCCGCCTGGCCGCCCGCGGTGAGGCTGTGGTCGGCGTCAGCCGGCCGCGCCCGGGCGATCTCGTCCGACGCGACCGTCTGCTCGCCGAGCCCACCTTCTCGCCGCGCCTGCGTCCACGCCGGCTCTCCGCTCGGATCGATCGGCCCTGAGCGGGGTCAGACGCTGACGGTGGCCCCCCGGCGCAGATGTTCGTCGAGGCGCGGCATGATCTCGACGAAGTTGCAGGGGCGATGCCGGTAGTCGAGTTGGGCGGCCAGGATGCCGTCCCAGGCGTCCCGGCAGGCGCCGGGCGAGCCCGGCAGTACGAAGATGTAGGTGGCTCCGGCGACACCGGCGGTGGCGCGCGACTGGAGTGTCGAGGTTCCGATCTTGTCGTAGGAGATGCGGTGGAACACCGCCGAGAAGCCGTCCATCCGTTTCTCGAACAGGGGCTCGAGGGCTTCCGGGGTGACGTCACGGCCGGTGAAGCCGGTACCGCCGGTGGTGAGAACCGCGTCGATGCCCGGGTCCCGCACCCATTCCTCGACCCGCGCCCGGATCGCCGGGACCTCGTCGGGGACGATCCCGCGGGCGGCGAGGCGATGACCGGCCGCGGTCAGTCGCTCCGTGAGGAGATCGCCGGAGCGGTCGTCCTCGGCCGTCCGCGTGTCCGAGACGGTGAGCACGGCGATGGCCAGGGGAACGAAGGTGCGGGTCTTGTCGGAGGCGACCATGGGACGGTGTCCTCGAAGGATGAAAGGCCGTGCCGGACCGGCATGACGGCCGCAATGGAATGGACCGCCGCCGGCGGATCTCCCCCGCCGGATCGCGTTCTCAGTTCGCGGCGGCGCGGAAGGTGTCGCAGGAGCGGGTCTGGCCGCTCTTGTAGCCGGTCATGAACCACCGCATCCGCTGCGCCGACGAGCCGTGCGTGAAGGAATCGGGCACGGCGTAACCCTGCGACTGCTTCTGCAGCTTGTCGTCGCCGATGGCGCTGGCCGCCTGCATCGCCTCTTCGATGTCGCCGGGCTCGAGCGAATTGAAGCGGTCGTTCGAGTTCTTGGCCCAGACGCCGGCGAGGCAATCGGCCATCAGCTCGACGCGAACCGACAGCTTGTTGCTCTCGACCTGACCCGCCGCCTGCTGGCGGGACTGGACCTTGCCGAGGATGCCGAGCTCGCCCTGGATGTGGTGACCGACCTCGTGGGCGATGACGTAGGCGTAGGCGAAATCGCCCTTCACGCCGAACTTCGTCTCCATCTCCTTGAAGAAGGTCGTGTCGAGATAGACCTTCTTGTCCAGCGGACAGTAGAACGGGCCCATCGCCGCCTTGGCCGAACCGCAGCCGCTGCGGGTGCCGCCGGTGTAGAGCACCATCCCGGTCGGCCGGTATTGCTTGCCGGTCTGGTTGGGCAGGATCTCCTTCCAGACGTCCTCGGTATTGCCCAGGATGGCGGCGGCGAAGCGCCCGGCATCGTCGGCGGGCTTGGTGCCGCGCCTGGCCTGGGTCTGAGGGTCGACCTGTTCCTGACGCGGCGCGCCGCCGCCCATCATCTGCTCGGCGCCGCCGATCAGGACGGCGGGGTTGATGCCGGTGACCCAGCCGATGATGCACAGGATGACGATGGCGCCGATGCCGAGCCCGCCGGCACCGCCGCCCGGAAAGCCGCCGCCGCCACCCTCGCCGCGGCGGTCCTCGACGTTGTCCGACGAGCGAAAATCTTCCCAGCGCATGTCGAGGCTACCACCTGTGTCCGGACGTCTGGTAGGGCCGGCGTCGCACGGAGTAATTCCCGCGCGAGCGTGACGGTTCCGTCGGCCCTCGCCCTAGCGGGCTCAGGCCTTGCCGTCGAGGGCGTTGCGCAGCAGGCGGAAGTCGCGCCACGCGAGCCGCTTCTGCAGCGGCTGGCGCAGCAGATAGGCCGGATGGAGGGTCGCCAGGGCGCGGATCTCGCGCTGGCCCACCCGGTAGGGATAGAAGCGGCCACGCGCCTTGAGGATGCCGTCCTTCGTCCCCGTCAACGCCTGCGTGGCCGGGCTGCCGAGGCAGACGATCAGGTCGGGATCGGCCAGCTCGATCTGACGCTCGATGAAGGGCCGGCAGATCGCCACCTCCTGCGGTGTCGGGTTGCGGTTCCCCGGCGGCCGCCACGGCACGATGTTGGTGACGTAGGCGCGGGTCCGATCGAGGCCGATCGCCGCCATCATCCGGTCGAGGAGCTGGCCCGAGCGGCCCATGAACGGCTTGCCGATCCGGTCCTCGTCGGCGCCGGGCGCCTCGCCGACGAACATCAGCTTCGCGGCGGGGTTGCCGTCGGCGAAGACGAGGTTCTTGGCTGTGAATTTCAGCGGGCATCCGTCGAAGGTGGCGAGCAGGGCTTCGAGGTCGGCCAGCGTCGCGCAATCCTTGGCCTTCGCCCGCGCATCGCCGGCCGCCGCCTCGGGCATGGCGGATGCCGACCGGCCGAACGTCTGCTGCCGTGGCGGATCGACCGGCGTCCCCCGGTCGGGCAGCGGCTGCCTTTGCGGGGCGGGCCGCTCGACCTCCCTCCGCTCGAGGCGCGGCGCGGGGATCGGATCGACTTCGGCGAAACGGTCGTGCGGACGCTCGTCGAGGGCCAGATCGACCCCCGCCTCGGTGTAGAAGTCGAGACAGGCGGTCAGGTCGCGCCGTTCGTCATGGGCCTCGGTCATGGCATCCTATCTGGCGCCCACAGCGGCTGTGGACAACCGCCGGACCGTGAGCCGGGCGCCGTAGACTGGTCTTTTGTACGCCACTCCTGCGACGGTTGAGAAGGCGACGACCGACTTGCCATTGCACCCTGGAATGGGTTGAGAGTGAGTGACGAAGGGCGCGGTGGCCGCAACGGTCCCGAGCGTCGCGACCAAGAGACCATTGGGCAAGGAACATCGGGAATGGCGCTGCCGGAACGCGAGGGGATGGATTTCGACGTGGTGATCGTGGGCGCGGGGCCGGCCGGGCTCGCCGCCGCCATTCGCCTCAAGCAGCTCTCCGCCGAGACCGGGAACGAGATCAGCATCGTCGTCGTCGAGAAGGGCTCGGAAGTCGGGGCGCACATCCTGTCGGGCGCCGTCGTGGATCCGCTCGGCCTCGACCGGCTGATGCCGGAGTGGCGCGACGATCCCGAGCGGCCGCTCAAGACCGCCGTCGAGCGCGACGAGTTCATGATGCTCACCAAGAACAGCGGCGTGACGATGCCGAACCTGTTCTTTCCCAAGTTCATGAGCAACCACGGCAACTTCGTCGGCTCGCTCTCCAACGTCACGAAGTACCTCGGCGCCAAGGCCGAGGCCCTCGGCGTCGAGGTCTATCCGGGCTTCCCGGCGTCAGAGGTGCTGTTCGACGACCGCGGGGCGGTGGTGGGCATCGCCACCGGCGACCTCGGCATCGGCAAGTCCGGCGAGCCGCGCGACGACTACACCCGCGGCATGGAGCTGCGCGGCAAGTACACGGTCTTCGGCGAGGGCGCGCGCGGTTCGCTCACCAAGTCGCTGATCGCCCGGTTCGACCTCGCCGCCCAAAGCGACCACCCGAAATACGGTCTGGGCGTGAAGGAGCTCTGGCAGCTCAGCCCCGACACATTCCAGCCCGGCCTCGTCCAGCACACCATGGGTTGGCCGTTGCCCAACAAGGCCGGCGGCGGCTCCTGGCTCTACCATTTCGACGACCACCTGCTCTCCGTGGGCTTCGTCACGCACCTGAACTACGAGAACCCGACCCTGTCGCCGTTCGAGGAGTTCCAGCGCTTCAAGACCCACCCGATGATCCGCGAGGTGTTCGAGGGCGCCAAGCGCATCGGCTACGGGGCCCGCGCCATCATGGAGGGCGGCTGGCAGTCGGTGCCCAAGCTCGTGTTCCCGGGCGGCTGCCTGGTGGGCGATTCCGCCGGCTTCGTGAACGTGCCCCGCATCAAGGGCTCGCACAACGCCGTGCTCTCGGGGATGCAGGCGGCGACGGCCATCGCCGCGGCGCTGGCCGCAGGCCGCCGGGGCGACGAGCTCACCGACTACGACACCGGCTGGCGCGACAGCGACATCGGCCGCGACCTGAAGCCGGTGCGCAACGTCAAGCCGCTGTGGTCGCGCTACGGCACCCTCGTCGGCGTCGGCCTCGGCGGCCTCGACATGTGGGCCAACACGATCTTCGGGGCTTCGCCCTTCGGCACCCTGGCGCACGGCAAGCCCGACCACGCCTGCACCAGGCCGATCGCCGAGGTGACGCCGATCGTCTACCCGAAGCCCGACGGCGTGCTGACCTTCGACCGGCTGTCCTCGGTCTACCTCTCGAACACCAACCACGAGGAGGACCAGCCGCCCCACCTCACCATCGGCGACATCGGCCTCCAGAAGAGTTCGGAGCACGACGTCTACGGCGGTCCCTCGGCGCGCTACTGCCCGGCCGGGGTCTACGAATGGGTGGCGGAGGCCGCGGCCTCGCAGGGCGTGCGCTACCAGATCAACGCCCAGAACTGCGTCCACTGCAAGACCTGCGACATCAAGGACCCCAACCAGAACATCAACTGGGTCACGCCCGAGGGGCCGGGCGGGCCGAACTACCCCAACATGTGATGGTGGGCGGTGGCGCCTTCTCGCGCGCCATCCTTTCGCCTCGCCGTGCTGGCGGGAAGACGGTGCCGCTCTGGCCGGAAGATGGCCTTGCGGCCCTGGCGGGAAGAGTCCAGTCTCCGCCGCCATTCCCCGCCGGTCCCTCAGGGCCGGCGCCGCTAACCGTGACCGGTGCCCATGAACGGAAGACCGATGACCGCACGCGCTGCTCGCCGGACCCTGTCCGTCCTCTCGCTCCTCGCATCGGTCGCCGTGGTCGGCGCGCCGGCCCTGGCGATGCAGCCACGGGAATCGGCGCCGATCTCGAGTTTCGAGCCGGCGGAATCCCTCGAAGGCAACTTCCTCTCGGCCTACATCGCGGGGGCCTCCCGCGACACGGCGGCAGCCGCCACCTTCTACCGCGAGGCGCTGAAGGCCGACCCGCGCAATTCCGAACTGCAGGAACGCGCCTTCATCTCGCTGCTTGCCGACGGCGCTCTGCCCGACGCCTTCCGCACGGCCGAGCGCCTGACCGCCCGCGACGGATCGAACGGGCTCGCCCAGCTCGCGCTCGGCGTCCGCCAAATCAAGGCCGGCCAGTTCGCCCAGGCCCGCCAGAACTTCGCCCGCAGCGGTCGCGGTGCCGCGGCCGACCTCACCGGCACGCTCCTGTCGGCCTGGGCCTACGCCGGCGCCAACGACGGCAGGCGGGCGCTGGAGACCGTGTCCAAGCTCAAGGGCGAGCGCTACTACAACACCTTCCGCGACTACCACGCCGGCCTGATCGCCAGCGTGGTCGGCGACCAGGCCGAGGCCGAGCGCCGGCTCAAGGCCGCCTACGACGCCGACCACAACACCCTGCGGATCGTCGACGCCTACGGCCGCTTCGAAGCGCAGGCCGGCCGCACCGACCTGGCGATCCAGGCCTACACCGAGTTCGACCAGCTGATGGCCCGCCACCCCATCGTGCGCGACGCCCTCGACCGCCTCAAGGCGGGCAAGCCCCTCGGCCGCCTGATCACCAACGCGCAGGAGGGTGCCGCCGAGGTGCTCTACGGGCTCGGCTCGGCCGGCTCGACCCAGGGCGACGAACTGCCGGCGGTGGTCTACCTGCGCCTCGCCCTCTACCTCGCTCCCGATCACGCCCTGGCCCGTCTGACCCTGGCCGATCTTCTCGACCGGATGAAGCAGACCGAGCGGGCCAACGAGGCCTATGCCCAGATCCCGGCGACCTCGCCGCTGCGGCTCAATGCCGACATCCAGGTCGGCCTGAACCTCGAACAGATGGGCAAGGGCGACGAGGCCCTGGCCCATCTCGACGCGGTCATGAAGGCGCACCCCACCGATATCGACGCGGTGACCGCGCTCGGCAACGTCCAGCGGTCGCGCAAGAAGTACGCGGAGGCCGCGGCCACCTACAGCCGGGCGATCGAACTGATCGGCGACCGGCCGGCGGCGAGCTACTGGACCACTTTCTACTTCCGCGGCACCGCCTACGAGCGGGCCAAGGAATGGTCCAAGGCCGAGGCCGACCTGAAGAAGGCTTTGGAACTGGTGCCGGCCTCCCAGCCCGGCGCCCGCGCGCAGGTGCTCAACTACCTCGCCTATTCCTGGGTCGACCAGAACCTGAACATCGACGAAGCCTTCACCATGCTCAAGCAGGCGGTCGACGCCAGCCCGCGCGACGGCATGATCATCGACAGCCTCGGCTGGGCCTACTTCCGCCTCGGCCGCTGGGACGACGCGGTGCGCGAGCTGGAAAAGGCGATCGAGCTGAAGCCCGGCGACCCCACCATCAACGACCACCTCGGCGATGCCTATTGGCGGGCCGGGCGCCGGCTCGAGGGCAAGTTCCAGTGGCAGCACGCCAAGGACCTGAACCCGGAGCCGGAGGATCTCGAAAAGATCAACGCCAAGCTCAAGGATGGCCTGCCCGAACTCGACAAGCCCGCGGCGACCGCCGAGAATCCCCCGGCCGAGGCCGTGAACCCCGAGCTACCCAAGGGTGCTCCCGCTCCGAGCGAGCCTCCGGGAGCGGCCGACAAGAAGAGCGGCGGCTGAAGCTCCGCCCGGCTTGACCTCGTCGCGGGCGTCCGGCCATAGCCGGGCGCCCGGCGGCGTCGCCGTCCTCGATCCTCCGAGTGCCCGTGTCCCGTCTCGTCACCCGTGCTCCGGCGAAGGTCAATCTGACCCTCCACGTCCTCGGTCGCCGCGAGGGGGACGGATATCACGAGCTCGAGAGCCTGGTCGCCTTCACGGGGGCCGGCGATACGCTGAGCCTCGATCCCGGCCCGGAGCTCGCGCTGACCGTCTCCGGCCCGACCGCGGGGCCCGCGGGGCCCCTCGACGACAACCTGGTGATCCGGGCGGCCCGTCATCTCGCCGAGGCCGTTCCGGGCTTGCGCTGGGGGGCGTTCCACCTCGTGAAGCGGCTGCCGGTCGCCGCCGGCATCGGCGGCGGCTCCTCCGACGCCGCCGCCGCGTTGCGGCTGCTCGCCGGCCTCAACGATCTGGCCGTGACCGACCCCGCCGTGCGGCTTGCCGCCGGACGGACCGGTGCCGACGTTCCCGTGTGCCTCGAGCCGACGGCCCGGATGATGCGCGGGGCCGGCGAGACCGTGAGCGACGCCCTCCGCCTGGCCCCCCTCCCCGCGGTCCTCATCAATCCCGGCGTCCCGGTGGCGACGGCACCGGTGTTCCGTGCCCTCGGCCTCACGGTCGGGGCCCGCAACGAGGGTGCGCCTCACCCCGTCCTCGTCGCTGATGCGGGCGTGGATGCGACTCTCGCCGTCCTCGCACCGGCCCGCAACGACCTGGAGGCGCCCGCCCTCACCGTGGCCCCGGTCATCGGCGACGCGCTCAGCGCCCTGCGCGACGAGCCCGGCTGCCGGCTCGCGCGCATGTCGGGTTCCGGCGCGACGGTCTTCGGCGTGTTCGCCGATCGCCGCGCGGCGGTTCGCGCCGCCGCGCGGATACGCTCGCGGCAGCCGGAATGGTGGATCATATCGGCGTTACTGCGTTGACGGCGGTCGGATCCTTGGCGTCCTCCGGACTATCGCTCCATCGAGACTGATATCCGTCGCCGCCGGACTGTACGACGTGCCTCCGGCATTCGATGAAGGAAGGGCCGGCCCTCGTTTACGCTCGCGAAAGAGTCCGCTGCCTAAGACTGGGGCAACAGGAGCGACGAATGAGCGACGATCGATCTGCCTCGTGGGCCGAGGGGGAAGCGCGGGAGCTCCTGTCGCTGATGATGATCGGCGTCTGTGTCTGGATCGTCGGTACGCAGCTCGGGGTCTTCAAGATCCTGCTCGAATTCACGGCGCTGCACGGGCTCGAACATCTCCTGATGCTCGCCATCTGCATGTCCCTCGGGATCGGGGTGGCAGCCGTGCGCAAGTCGTTCAAGCTGCGTCGCGTCATGGAGGCGCGGGACGGCGCCCAGGCGCAGGCGGAGTCGGTGGCCCGCCACGACGTCCTCACCGGACTGGCCAACCGCCGTCTCTTCAAGGAGACCCTCGATGCCCGCCTCGCCTCCGCAGAGGGCATTCCGAGCATCGCCGTCATCCAGATCGACCTCGACCGCTTCAAGCCCGTCAACGACGTCCATGGCCATGCCGCCGGCGACGCCGTGCTCTGCGCCGTGGCCGACCGGCTGCGCGGGCTCCTGCCCCCCGGCAACACCGCGGCGCGGCTCGGTGGGGACGAGTTCGCGCTGCTGTTCGACTACGGCGCCGACACCGAATCGGTGAGCCGGCTCGCCCAGCAGATCATCACCAGCCTTTCGCAGCCGATCCCGTGGGGCGCAGGCCGCCTGGAGATCGGCGCCACCATCGGCATCGCCCTGGCGAGCGTCGAGACCGTCACGTCGGAGACCCTGCTGCATGCGGCCGACGTCGCCATGTACCAGGGCAAGCGCGACGGGCGCAGCACCTACCGGTTCTTCCAGCTCGAGATGGGGCACGCCCTCAAGATCCGCGCGCTTCTCGAACAGGACCTGCGCGCCGGCATCGCCCGCGGCGAGATCGAGCCCTTCTACCAGCCGGTGGTGGCGCTGCCGGGCCGCGAGCTGATCGGCTTCGAGGTCCTGGCGCGCTGGCGTCATCCCGAGCACGGCCTGATGAACCCGAGCGACTTCATCACGCTCGCCGAAGAGACCGGCATGATCGCCGACCTGTGCTGGTCGCTGATGCGCCAGGCCTGTCGCGATGCCCGCTCGTGGCCGCAGCACCTCCAGCTCGCCATCAACATCTCGCCGCTGCAGTTGCAGGACAAGCAGATGCCCGAGCGCGTGCTGGCGATCCTGACCGAGACCGGCTTCGCTCCCAGCCGCCTGGAGATCGAGATCACCGAGACGGCCCTCGTCAACGATCTGGAAGCCGCCCGCGTCGCCCTCAAGTCGCTGCAGAACCTCGGCGTGCGCATCGCGCTCGACGATTTCGGAACCGGTTATTCGAGCCTCTATCACCTGCGCGAGCTGCAGTTCGACAAGCTCAAGATCGACCGCAGCTACGTCGCCTCGATCCCGCTGGGTTCGGAACGAGCCAAGCTCGTCGATGCGATCATCGCGCTGGGCTCGAGCCTCGGCCTCCTGACCACGGCCGAGGGAATCGAGACGGCGTCGAGCGTCGACTGGCTCGCAGACCAGGGCTGCACCTACGGCCAGGGCTTCCTGTTCGGAGCGCCCATGGGCAAGTCCGCCACCGATGTCCTCCTGGCCGAATGGTCGGACGAGAGCGGCAAGGTCGTGCTCGACGGAGCGGCCGAGGCCCAGCGTCAGTTGAAGGCCGGCGCGCTGAGGGCGTCCGCGGCCTGACGGGAAATCCGGCGCGGGCGGACCTGCGCAGTCGTGCGATGCCGCCGGCCGCCCGGCTCAGTGCGCCCGCGCGATGCAGAAATCCACGACCTGGAGGAGCGCCGCCTTCATCGGGCCGTTCGGGAACAATGCGAGGGCATCGCGGGCCATGGCGCCGTAGTGGCGGGCGCGCTCGATGGTGTCGTCCAGCGCCCGGTGCCGATGCAGGATCGCCAAGGCGGTATCGAGGTCGCCCTCCGCCAGCGCCCCCTGCTCCAGGGTCCGGCGCCAGAACGCCCGCTCCTCGTCACTGCCGCGCCGGAACGCGAGCACGACCGGCAGGGTGATCTTGCCCTCTCGAAAATCGTCGCCGACGTTCTTGCCCAACGAGGCGCTGGTGCCGCCGTAATCGAGGGCGTCGTCCACGAGCTGGAACGCGATGCCCAGGTTCATCCCGTAGGACCGGCAGGCGGCCTGCTCGGCCCGGGGGCGGTCGGCCAGCACCGGTCCGACTTCGCAGGCGGCGGCGAACAGCTCGGCCGTCTTGGCGCGGATGACGGCGAGGTACTCGTCCTCGCTGGTCTCGGTGTTCTTGGCGGCGGTGAGCTGCATCACCTCGCCCTCGGCGATCACCGTGGCGGCGGCCGAGAGGATATCCAGCGCTCGTAAGCTCCCGACCTCCACCATCATGCGAAAGGCCTGGCCGAGCAGGAAGTCGCCGACCAGCACGCTGGCCTCGTTGCCCCACTTGATCCGCGCCGCCACCCGGCCACGGCGCATGTCGCTCTCGTCGACCACGTCGTCGTGCAGGAGGGTGGCCGTGTGCATGAACTCGACGCTGGCCGCGAGCTTAACCGCACCTTCGCCGTGGCCGTAGCCGCACAGGTCGGCGGTCGCCAGGGTGAGGATCGGCCGCAGGCGCTTGCCGCCCGACGCGATCAGGTGGTTGGCCACCTCCGGGATCATCGCCACGTCGGAGCCGGTGCGGGACAGGATCGTCGCGTTGACGCGCTCCATGCCCTTGGCCATCAGGGCGACGAGATCGTTCAGGCTCGCTTCCGGATCGGAACGGGCCTCATCGAAGGGAACAACGACACCCAATGGGCCAAGCCTCCATGCTGAGCGGTCGGCGGCGGAGCCCGCGCCCCAACCGTCAGGCTCCCATGGCACGCGGTCCCCGCGCTCGCAACACGCAGCATGCCGCAAGGAAAAAGGCTAAGCTTTTCCCGTGTCGCGGCCCGCGCCAGCCGAGTCGACACGACCGCCGGGGGAGCTTGAGCATGACGGAACTGATCCGCACAAACGACATCGTCCTGATCGGTTTCGCCCAATCCCTCCTCGACGGCGCCGAGATCCCGGTCCTGGTGGCCGATACCCACATGAGCCTGATGGAAGGGTCGATCGGCGCGTTCTCACGGCGCCTGCTCGTGCCCGACGACCTTGCCCTCCAGGCCCGGCGCCTCCTCACGGACGCCGGCCTCGCCCACGAGTTGCGCGCACCGTGACGATGGCGGACCCCGACGCCTGGCTCGGTGGACGACTGCATCTGCACCAGCCGCCGCCGGGCGCGCATCGGGCCGGAACCGATGCGGTCCTCCTGGCGCATCTCGTGGCGCCGGAGCCGGGCAGCACCGTCTGCGATCTCGGCGCGGGCGCCGGTGCGGTGGGGCTGGCGGTCGCCGCGCTCAATCCCGCTTGCCGGGTCGTCCTGGTTGAACGCGAAGCCACCCTCGTCGAACTGGCCCGCGCCAATGTTGCGTTGAACGGGCTCGGCGACCGCGCCTCCGTCATCGAGGCCGATATCCTGGCCGCCGCGACCGCGCGCCATGCCGCCGGCCTCCTGCCGGGACTGGCCGACCTCGTCGTGACGAACCCGCCCTATTTCGACGAAGCGCGGCATCGCCCGTCGCCGGTCGCGGGCAAGCGCGATGCCCACAGCTTCGGCGCCGGTGACCTCGATGGCTGGCTGCGCACCTGCACCGATGTGCTCGGGCCCAAGGGCCGGCTCGGCCTGATCCATCGGGCCGATGCCCTGGAGCATTGCCTGGAGGCCTTGCGCGCCCGCTTCGGCGGTCTCGCCATCCGCCCGGTCCATGCCCGTGCCGACCGACCCGCGATCCGCATCCTGGTGACGGCGACCAAGGCCAGCCGTGCTCCCACCAGCCTGCTGCCGCCCCTGGTGCTGCAGCAGGCGGACGGCCGCTTCACCCCCGAGGCGCAAGCCCTCCACCGCGGCGCGGGTCTTCCCACGACCTGAGTCTGCGGCGACGCGGGGGCACCCGCGGTCGTCGCCCGCCGTGGTAAGCCGCATCCCGACTCAAGCCCTCGGGAATTCGCGACCATGCCGATCACCCTGCCCACCTGGCTTCGCTCGATGCTTCCGGTCCGCTGGCGCAAGACCGTGCCGCGGGTGGCGGTGATCCGCCTCAGCGGCGCGATCGGCGCGGTCTCCCCGTTCCGCGCCGGGTTGTCGATCGCCGGCATCGCCTCGAGCCTGGAGCGCGGCTTCTCCCTCAAGGGGATCACGGCGGTGGCCCTCGTCATCAATTCGCCCGGCGGGTCGGCCGCTCAGTCGCATCTCATCCATCGGCGGATCCGGGCACTGGCGGCTGAGAAGACACTGCCGGTCTTCGCGTTCGTCGAGGATGTCGCGGCCTCGGGCGGCTACATGATCGCCTGCGCCGCCGACGAGATCGTGGTCGATCCGGCCTCTCTGGTGGGCTCCATCGGCGTCGTTTCGGCGGGGTTCGGTTTCGACAGGCTCATCGAGCGTCTGGGTGTCGAGCGTCGCATCCACACCCAGGGCGAGGCCAAGGCCATGCTCGATCCGTTCCGGCCGGAAGACCCGGCCGACGTCGCCCGCCTGCTCGCCATCCAGGCCGACGTGCAGGAGCTCTTCACCGCCCTGGTCCGCGAGCGCCGCCCGAAGCTGACGGCCGACCGCAACCTCTTCACCGGCGCGGTGTGGACCGGGCGGCAGGCACTCGAGCTCGGTCTGGTCGACGGCCTCGGCGACGTGCGCTCGACCCTGAGGGAGCGGTACGGCAAGGCGGTGGAACTCGTCCTCGTGGCGGACCGCCGGGGTTCGCTGATCGCGCGGCTCCTGCGGCGGGCCGGACCCGGCGGAACGTCTTTCGCACGAATGCCGAACCTGGCCGAGGACGCGATCGCCGCCCTCGACGAGAGGGCGGCCTGGGCGCGGTTCGGGTTGTGAGGCCGGCTCAGCGGGCGGCGGTGCAGCCCGCCTGGGCGTAGCCGGCATAGACGACGCGGACCTTGCGCTGGCAGGTCTCGGCGACGACGGGTGCGGCCACCGGCGCGACCTCGATCGCAGTCACCACCGCGGGCATCACCACGGCATCCGTGCTCTCAGGGGTTGCGAAGGCGTTGGAGGCGCTGATCACCAGAGGTGTCGCGACCAGCGAGGCGGCGAGGACGGCGGCGAAGACAGTGAACGACTGGCGCATGATCCGGCATTCCGATTTACGGGACCATCCGAAGACGATCCGCGACCCCTTGATTGCTGCATAAACTTGGCTGCAGGCGGGACAGTTCCGGGCCTAAATCGAATCGTGGCGGAATTGCGTGCCCGGGCACACACCACCGTGCAGAGCGGTGCCGTTGACACGGGGGGCGACCCCCTTAAACGCTGCCCGCCAGTCAACCGCACCGGACGCCATTCCATGTCGAGCGCCGTCGATCCCGCGCCCAAACTCTCGTCTGACGAGATCTCGTCCCACAAGACCTCGTTCCAGGGGCTGATCCTCACGCTCCAGAACTTCTGGGCCGCCCAGGGGTGCGTGATCCTGCAGCCCTACGACATGGAGGTCGGCGCGGGCACCTTCCATCCGGCCACCACGCTCAGGGCGCTCGGCCCCAAGCCCTGGAAGGCCGCCTACGTGCAGCCCTCCCGCCGCCCGAAGGACGGGCGCTACGGCGAGAACCCCAACCGGCTGCAGCACTACTACCAGTTCCAGGTCATCCTGAAGCCGAACCCGCCCAACCTGCAGGAGCTCTACCTCGCCTCCCTCGACGCCATCGGCGTCGACCTGAAGCTCCACGACATCCGTTTCGTCGAGGACGACTGGGAAAGCCCGACGCTGGGCGCCTGGGGTCTCGGCTGGGAATGCTGGTGCGACGGGATGGAGGTCAGCCAGTTCACCTACTTCCAGCAGGTGGCCGGTTTCGAATGCGCACCGGTGGCGGGCGAACTCACCTATGGTCTCGAACGCCTCGCCATGTACGTCCAGGGCGTCGAGAACGTCTACGACCTCAACTTCAACGGCGGCTCTGGCGAGGACCGCGTCAGCTACGGCGACGTCTTCCTGCAGGCGGAACAGGAATACTCCCGCCACAACTTCGAGGCCGCCGACACGGCGATGCTGTTCCGGCAGTTCACCGACGCGGAGAAGGCCTGCCGCAGCTATCTCGACGCCGGCGCCCCGGCCACGCAGACCGAGCGCCATCGCATGGCCCAGCCGGCCTACGACCAGTGCATCAAGGCGAGCCACGTCTTCAACCTGCTCGACGCCCGCGGCGTGATCTCGGTGACCGAGCGCCAGAGCTACATCCTCAGGGTGCGGGAACTGGCGAAGGCGTGCGGGGCGGCGTGGCTGAGGACCGCGGGTGGTGGTGCGCCCTAGACATCAGACCACGAGCGCCGGTCCCGCGGATCATCGTCGGCACCGTCATCACCTTGGCGGGGCCGACGAAGCCCCGACATCGTCGGCGGTTCGGGGGCGTCATTAATGAGGCGCAGCCAAGTCGGCAAAAACCCCAAGATCGACGACCGTTTCCAGACCTGCGTGACACGGCCCACCGACGGACAGCGACGCGATCAAGCGGGAGCGGACATCATGCGCCTCACACTCGCCCTCCTCGTCACCCTCGCCGCGGCACCGGCCATCGCGCAGTCGGCCACCGATCCGGTCGAGACGGTGCGCGCCCTCTACGCCGCGGACGACGTCAACGAATGGCGGTTCCTCGCCAAGGGCCTGCGCACCCTGTTCGAAAAGGATGCGACGGAGTCGAAGGGCGAGGTCGGGCGGCTCGGGTTCGCCTATCACGTCAACGGTCAGGATACGCAGGCCGGCTGGCGCAAGACCCTGGTGCTCAAGACCCTGTCGGCGAACGAGACCAAGGCCGAGGTCCAGGCGCGCTTCAAGAACTTTTCGAATCAGGACCTGCGCTACGATCTCGTCAAGGAGAACGGGCTCTGGCTCGTCACCGACGTGCGGGCGCTGACGAAGGAGCGCTGGCGGCTCGAGGCGATCATGTCGGCGCCGCTGCCCTGAGGCGGCCGCCCGCTTCTCGACACGCCCGAGCGGGCTCTCTACACGGGCACGTCATCGCCCGGCCACGGCCGGCCCGTCATTCCGCAGCCCCCGCCTGCCTGAGGGTCGGGGGCCGAGGCACCAGCCGCCGATCATGCCCGACCTCCTCCTCGAACTGCGCTCCGAAGAGATTCCCGCCCGCATGCAGCGGCGGGCGGCCGACGACCTGAAGAAGCTCGTCACCGACGCCATGGTCGAGCGCGGCTTTCTCTATGAAGGCGCCAAGGCCTTCGCGACCCCGCGGCGCCTCGCGTTGCACGTTGCCGGCCTGCCCGCCCGCGGCAAGGATGTGCGCGAGGAGCGCAAAGGCCCCCGCGTCGGTGCGCCGGACGGTGCCGTCCAGGGCTTCTTGAAGAGCGCCGGCCTGACGAGCATCGATCAGGCGACCGTCGTCACCGACCCGAAGAAGGGCGAGTTCTACGTCGCCGTGATCGAGCGGCCCGGCCGCGACACCCTCGACGTCCTGGCCGAGATCCTGCCGCAAGTCGTCAAAAGCTTTCCCTGGCCGAAGTCGATGCGCTGGGGCGCCGCCTCGGCGCAGCCCGGGGCGTTGCGCTGGGTGCGTCCGCTGCAGTCGATCGTGGCCACCTTCGGCCCGGAGACCGAGACGCCGGAGGTGGTGCCTTTCGCCGTCGACGGGATCGTGGCCGGCACCACCACCTGGGGCCACCGCTTCCTGTCGCCGGGTCCGATCGAGGTGCGCCGCTTCGACGACTACGTCCAGGCGCTGGAACGTGCCCACGTCGTCCTCGATACCGAGCGGCGCAAGGACATCATCCTGCACGACGCCCGCGACCTCGCCTTCGCCCGCGGCCTCGAACTCGTGGAGGACGACGGCCTGCTCGAGGAGGTCGCCGGGCTGGTCGAATGGCCCGTGGTCCTGCTCGGGACCTTCGACGAGGCCTTCCTGGAGATCCCGGCGGAGGCGGTGCGGGCGACGATCCGTGCCAACCAGAAGTGCTTCGTGCTGCGCAAGGGCGGCAGCGACGCCCTCGCGCCGGCCTTCATCCTCACCGCGAATCTGGTGGCCAGCGACGGCGGGCTCGCCATCACCGCCGGCAACGAGCGCGTGGTGCGGGCCCGGCTCTCGGATGCGCGCTTCTTCTTCGAGACCGACAAGGCGGTGCTCCTCGAAGACCGGCTGCCGAAACTCGACACCATCGTGTTCCACGAGAAACTCGGCACACAAGGGCAGCGGGTAGAGCGCATCGCGGCGCTGGCGCGCGAACTGGCACCGCTCGTCGGCGCCGATCCTGACCTCGCCGAGCGCGCGGCACGGCTCGCCAAGGCCGACCTCGTCACCGAGATGGTCGGCGAGTTCCCAGAATTGCAGGGCTTGATGGGGCGCAAGTACGCGACCCTTCAGGGTGAGCCTGCCAGCGTCGCGGCGGCGATCGAGGAGCATTACAAGCCGGTTGGTCCGAGCGACCGGGTGCCGACCGATCCGGTCTCGGTGGCCGTGGCGCTGGCGGACAAGCTCGACACGCTGGTCGGATTTTGGGCGATCGACGAGAAGCCGACGGGGAGTAAGGACCCTTATGCGTTGCGGCGGGCGGCGCTTGGCGTCATTCGGTTGATCCTTGATGGCTCCTTTCGCTTACACCTCCTTACCATCATTCAGCATCAGGTATTGTTCGTTCAGGGTTTGGCCGATCTGCCGGGCAAGTATGATGAAAAGAGACGCGGCGATGGACACACGACGCGACAGGTGAAATTGGAAGTTTGCGAGCAGATCGCGGACAGCCTGCTGATCTTCTTCGCCGACCGCCTCAAAGTCTACCTCCGCGACCAGGGAGCGCGACACGACCTGATCGACGCCGTCTTCGCCCTGCGCGGCCAGGACGACCTCCTCATGGTCGTCCGCCGCGTCGAGGCGTTGGGACGATTCCTCGACAGCGACGACGGCCGGAACCTGCTCGCCGGCTACAAGCGCGCGGCCAACATCCTGCGAATCGAGGAAAAGAAGGACGGCCGCGCCTACGAGGGCGCCCCCGATGCGGCCCTCGCGGCGGCCGGCGAGCCCGAGGAGCGGGCCCTCTCCGAGGCGCTGGTGGTGGCGCGCGAGGCCGCCTCGACCGCCGTGGCGGCGGAGGACTTTGCCGGTGCGATGCGGGCGCTCTCGACCCTGCGGGCGCCGGTGGACGCCTTCTTCGAAAAGGTCACCGTCAACGCCGCTGAGCCGCGGTTGCGCGAAAACCGCCTCGCCCTCCTCAATGCCCTGCGTGAGGCGACGCAAGAAGTGGCGGATTTCTCCAGGATCGAGGGCTGACCGCGACCGCGTCACCGGGCCATTGCGGAACGGAGGATCGCTCTTGCACGATCCTCCCGTCTCGGCCGGGTGAATTCGGCATCGCGCAAGCGGAACGGTTGGCCCATCGGCGTCGTTAGGCCGCGTATTCCCGATGGAGAGACGCATGCGTTATTCGATTGTCGCCGCCACCCTTCTGGCCCTGGCTGGTGCTTCCGCGGCCCAGGCCCAGACCACCATCATCGAGCGCGACGCCCCCGACCGGGTGATCGTCGACCGTCCCGCCTCCGAGACCCGCACCATCGAGCGCCGCGAGAGCGCCGACGGTTGCCGCTCCAAGACGGTGACGAAGGAAAACGAGGACGGCGACCGCAAGACGGTCACCAAGGAAAGCTGCGACTGATCTCGAACGGATCCTCGGCGGTGCTCCCTCTCCCCACCCGGGGGGAGGGTTTTTACAGCGCCTTTTCGTAGCGCCACGCCTCCATGCCGTCCTCGTAATAGTCGGGGATGACCGCAAAGCGCGTATAGCCGTGCCGCTCGTAGAGCCGGATGCCGGCGCCGTTGTCAGCGCGGACCTCGAGCCGCAGGACCGAGCAGCCGTGTGAGTGCGCATCCTCCTCCGCGGCGTCGAGCATGATGCTGCCGAGGCCCGATCCCGTCCGAGTCGGCGAGACGGCGATCGACGAGAGCCGCGAACTGCGCGTGCCGCGTCGCCGTTCCAGGGTCGCCGCGGCCACGAGGACATCCGCGCCGTTCTCCTCCCCCATCACCGCCACCAGTACCGTCATGCTCGCCGACCGGATCGCGTGCCGGATCGCCCGACGTTCGGCCTGATCGCTGGCGAAGGCCGCGTATTCGAGCGCCACCAGCGCGTCGAGATCGTCCGGCGTCGCCGCCCGGATCGTCGGTCGCGGGGCAGCCGTTTGCCTCGTGGCGGCGGAGCGGGTGGGCACGGTGATGGTCCTGTCGATGGTCGAGGGCAGCTTGGGAGATGTGTGCGGCGGCGAGGTGCCGGCTTGATGGCCGGTTCGCCGGCGATTGGGAAGGGCCTGCGACGAGAGCCTGCACGAGGAGCGCGGCGTCCGTGCAACAGCCTGCCTCCCGAGGCCTGTTTTTAATGGTGAGCCGGCTGTTTGTGCTTGTGGCGCCGACCCCCCGCCCGTATATCGCCCTTGCCCAATTTCGCACGTGCCTGTGGCCGCGTGTCGGTTGGTGGGCATCCGGCCAACTGCCGGACAGCCGCCAGGGGTCTTAAAGGATCGATGGTCGACAGGGTGGATCCCCTCCGGCCGGCATCCAGGTGGCGACACCGGACCCCGACAACAACCGGCAGCCGGAGGCGAAACCGGCGAACCCCGCTCTCCACGGGGGACGCAGCTTAAAGCAACGACGAACGGGCTTTTTTGGTCTCGTCGGCCCTCCAAAGGCCGGCACCGAAGAGGCTTGTTTCTCTTTGCCCGGCGTGCGGTGGGGACATTCCCTTACCAATCCACGGCAGCTTCCGGGTGCGCGTGCGCCCGCGCCGACCGCGTGTCTCCACAGCACGCGGGCTTGCGCGACGCATCGCCCCCAGACGCCGGACGGCTCGTCGCCGTCCCGATTTCGACAGCGCGCCCCGCGTTCGGGCGCTTGCGAACCTGTGGGTTGGAAACACCATGACCGATCGCATCCGCGACTTCCTGCGCGCTCGCCGCGACATGGGCCAGGACGAGGGCCCGGTGATGGTGCTCGACCTCGATGTCGTGCGCGACAACTACACCGCCTTCGCCCGCGCGCTGCCCGACACCCGCGTGTTCTACGCGGTGAAGGCGAACCCGGCCCCGGAAGTGCTGCGCCTGCTCGCCGAGATGGGCTCGTGCTTCGACACGGCCTCCGTGGTGGAGGTGGAGATGGCGCTCGCATCAGGCGCCACCGCCGACCGGATCTCGTTCGGCAACACCATCAAGAAGGAGCGCTGCATCGGCCGGGCGCTCAAGCTCGGCGTGCGCCTGTTCGCGGTGGATTGCCAGGCCGAGGTCGAGAAGATCGCCCGCGCGGCGGAGGCCGCCGGCATCGGGGGCGGCGAGGTCCAGGTGTTCTGCCGCATCCTGTGCGACGGCGCCGGCGCCGAATGGCCGCTCTCGCGCAAGTTCGGCTGTGTGCCGGAAATGGCCGTGGACGTGCTCGAGCACGCCTGCCGCCAGGGGCTGAACGCCTACGGCGTCTCGTTCCACGTCGGCTCGCAGCAGGCCAACACCGGCGCCTGGGACGGGGCGCTCGCCTCCGCCGCCGCCATATTTCGCGAGTGTGCGGACCGTGGAATCGCGCTGTCCATGGTCAACCTCGGCGGCGGCTTTCCCACGCAGTACCTCAAGGCGGTGCCGGGCGTGGAGAGCTACGGCGACGCGATCTTCCGCGCTCTCACCAAGCACTTCGGCAACCAGTTGCCAGAGACCATCATCGAGCCGGGCCGCGGCATGGTCGGCAACGCCGGCATGATCGAGGCCGAGGTGGTGCTGGTGTCCAAGAAGTCGGATGCCGAGGACGAGATCCGCTGGGTCTACCTCGACATCGGAAAGTTCGGGGGACTCGCCGAGACCATGGACGAGTCGATCCGCTACCGCGTCACCACCGACCACGACGAGGACCGGATGTCCCCGTGCGTCTTGGCCGGACCGACCTGCGATTCGGCGGACGTGCTCTACGAGAAGGTGCCCTACCCGCTGCCGGTCTCGCTTTCGATCGGCGACAAGGTGCTGATCGAGGGAGCCGGGGCCTACACCACCACCTACGCGGCGGTGGCGTTCAACGGCTTCCCGCCCCTGCAGCAGTACGTGATCTGACGCGACGCATCCCGCGGGGCCGGTCCCCGCGGGATCGGCCGATCCGACGCCGATCGCCGCGGAACGGGGCTTCGGTGCGGTGTGTTTCGTCTCCCGCCAGACCATGGGAAGGCTCCAAGGCCGTGATCGAGATCCGTCAGGAACAGGATGGCGACGTCGTTGCGCGCGAGCGGCTGCTCGACGCCTGCTTCGGCACGGCGCGCCTGGCCAAGACCAGCGAGCGCCTGCGCGAGGGCCGGTTGCCGGCACGGGGACTCGCGTTCTCGGCCGAGCGTCAGGGCCGCATCGTCGGGACCGTGCGGCTCTGGCACGTGGAGGCCGGTCTCGGCCGGCCCGCGCTGCTGCTCGGCCCGCTGGCGGTCGATCCGGCCCTGCACGGGGCCGGGCTCGGCACGACGCTGATGTGGACCGCCCTGGCGCGGGCCGAGGCCCTCGGCCACGGCGGGGTGTTGCTGGTGGGCGACGCGCCCTACTACGCCCGCTTCGGCTTTTCCGGGCTGCTCACGGCGGGTTTGTCCATGCCGGGCCCGTTCGAGCGGTCGCGGTTCCTCGGGCTGAACCTGCGCCGTGGTGCCCTCGACGGTGCGTCCGGAACGCTGCGCGCCACCGGCGCCTGGGATCTCGCGATCGAAGCGCAGGTGGCGCGACGAGCGGCCTGAAGAATGAGGCCTCTCGTCGACCGACGCGACGGCGGCACAGCTTGATCGACCGGCGGGTTTGGACCAACGCTGGCGCGCATGGGCAGCACAGATCGTCCCGCAGCGATGAGTGGTGACGGGCCCCGGTCCGCGTCCAGCGCCCTGACGCCCCTCGATGCCGCGTGCCGGCGCCTTCTGGCCGGCGTGGCCCACGTGGCGCCCCTGCGTCGCGATCTCGCCGCAGCCATCGGGGCGCGGATGGCGGCGGACGTCTTGGTGCCGGCCGGTTGTCCGGCCGTGCCGCTCGCGCTCCGCGACGGCTGGGCGGTGGCCGCCGAGGCGGTGGCGGGGGCCGGTCCCTATTCGCCGGTCCTGCTCGTGCGGCGCCCCGAATGGGTCGAGGCCGGAGATCGCCTCCCCGTCGGCGCCGATACGGTCCTCGACCCGGAGGCGGTACCGGACACCCCCGATCCGATGGGCCGGATCGCCGTCGTCGCCGATGCCGCCGGGACCGACGGGACCCGGCAGGCCGGCGGCGACCTCGGCGGCGGCGACGTCCTGGTGGCGGCGGGAACTCGGCTCACGCCCCTGCAGAGTATGGCTCTCGTCGCCTGCGGGATCGCGGCGGTCGAGGTCCGAAGCCCGGCCGTCGCGTTGATCGCCACCGGCGCGCATGCCGCACCCGTCTGCCGGGGGCTCGCCGGCCTGATCGCGGCCGACGGTGCCCGCGTCGTGGCCGTCCTCGACGCGCCCGACGCGGCGCAGGCCATCGCCGACGCCATCCTCGCGGCATCGGCGGATGCCGTCCTCGTCGTCGGCGGTACCGGGTTCGGGCGTACCGACCGGAGTGCGGCCGGTCTCGCCGCCGCCGGCACCGTCGCCGTCCACGGCATCGCCTTGCGTCCGGGCGAAAGCGCGGGCTTCGGGAGCGCGACGGGCCGTCCGGTCGTGCTGATCCCCGGCCGGCCCGAGGCGGCGCTCGCCGCCTACCTCGCCCTCGTGCGTCCGCTCCTCGACACCCTGTCGGGGGCTGTCGCCGCCGATCGCCCGACCGCGCCGCTCACCCGCAAGGTCGTCTCGGCCCTCGGGGTGAGCGATATCGTGTTCGTACGCCGGGAGGCGGGCGGGCTCGTGCCGCTGGGCGGGGCCGAGATTCCCCTGCATCGCCTGTGCCTCGCCGACGCCGCGGTTCTGGTGCCGCCCGAGCGGGAGGGCTATGGCGAAGGGACGACGGTCCCGTTCATCCCCCTGTGACGATGCCCCCTCCCCCGGACCCGGCCGACGCCTTCGCCGCGCGCCTCGCGGCGGCGTCCCGCCAGGAGCAGTTCCTGAACGTGCTCTCGCGCGATGCGGCGCTGGCGCTGTTTCGCGCCGAGATCCCGCACGTCCCCCTCGGCGACGAGACGGTTTTGCTGGCCGCCGCATTGGGACGGGTGCTGGCGCAGGACGTCGCCTCGCCCATCGACGTACCGCCTTTCGACCGGGCTCTGGTGGACGGATTCGCGGTGCGCGCCGCCGATACGCGCGGGGCGGGCGAGGCCGCACCGCGGCGCCTCGTCCTCAACCGCGAGATCCTGAGTTGCGGCATCGCCCCGGCGGAAGCGGTGACCGCGGGCACGGCCACCCCCATCGCCACCGGCGGCATGCTGCCGCGCGGGGCCGACGCCGTGGTGATGATCGAGGCCACCGAATTCCGCGACGACGACGGCGGAATGGCCGTCGACCTTTCCAGGGCAGCCGCGCCGGGCCAGTTCGTCGGCTATGCCGGGACCGACATGGCCCGCGGCGAGACCGTGCTGCGGGCGCGCACCCTCCTCACCGCCCGCGAGATCGGCATGCTCGCCGCCTGCGGCCTTTCAGCGGTGACGGTGGTGCGCCGTCCCCGCGTCGGCGTGATCTCGACGGGCGACGAACTGGTAGCCCCCGGCACCGCCCTCCCGGCGGCCGGCATCTACGATTCCAACGGTGCCATCGTCGCGGCGAGCGTCGCCGAGAACGGCGGCGAGGCGGTCTCCTTCGGGATCGTGCCCGACGACGGCGATGCCCTCGAGGCGAAGATCCGCGCCGCCCTGGCCGCCTGCGACCTCGTCGTCCTGTCGGGCGGGACCTCGAAGGGAGCGGGGGATGTCTCGCACCGCATCCTGTCGCGGCTCGGGCCGCCCGGCATCCTCGTGCACGGCGTGGCGCTCAAGCCCGGCAAGCCGCTGTGCCTCGCCAAGGCCGAAGGCAAGGCCATCGTGGTGCTGCCGGGCTTTCCGACCTCGGCCATGTTCACCTTCCACGATGTCGTCGTCCCCCTGATCCGCGCCCTTGCCGGCCTCCCCCCGCGGGAGGAGGCCGGCGTCGAGGCCGTCCTGCCGCAGCGCCTGTCGTCCGAGTTCGGGCGGATGGAGTTCGTCATGGCGGCCCTGGTCCGAGGGCCGGACGGCGCGGTGGCGGTGCCGCTGCCCAAGGGCTCGGGCTCGGTCACCGCCTTCTCCCAGGCCGACGGCTTTTTCGCCGTCCCGGCCGAGCGGTCCGGGCTGGAGGCCGGCGAGCGCGTGAGCCTGACCCGCCTCGGCGCGGGGGCGCGGACGCCCGATCTCACCATCGCCGGCAGCCATTGCCTCGGCCTCGACCGCGTGGTCGGGCGCCTGGCCGAACGGGGGGTCCGCGCGCGCACGATCTGGGTGGGCTCCTCGGGCGGGCTGGCCGCTCTGGAGCGTGGCGAATGCGATCTGGCCGCCCTTCACCTGTTCGATCCGCTCAGCGGCCGCTACAATGCGCCGTTCCTGCGCCCCGGCCTCGCCCTGGTGGCGGGCTGGCGCCGCCTCCAGGGCGTGGTGTTCCGGCCGGACGATCCGCGCTTTGCCGGCCGCGACGCCGAGACGGCCATTGCCGGCCTTCGCGACGATCCCGACGTGGTGATGGTCAACCGCAACACCGGCTCGGGCACCCGCCTCCTCGTCGACGGCCTCCTGGCAGGGGCGCGGCCGGCGGGCTTCTGGAACCAGCCGCGCTCCCACAACGCGGTGGCCGCGGCGGTGGCGCAGGGGCGGGCCGACTGGGGCGTCGCCATCGCGACGGTCGCCACGCTCTACGGCCTCGGCTTCCTGCCGCTGAGGGAAGAGCATTACGACTTTGCCCATGCCGGCGACGCCGTCGTCTCGCCGGCCTTGGCGGCGTTCCTCGAGGTCCTGGCCGAGGCCGCGACCGGCGACGACCTGACGGCCCTCGGCCTGTCGCGAGACAAGGGGCGCTGATGGCCGCCATGAGGGTCATCGGCCTCGCGGGCTGGAGCGGGGCCGGGAAGACGACGCTCCTGACGCGCCTGATCCCCGTGCTGTGCCAGCGCGGGCTTCGCTTGGCGACGGTCAAGCACGCCCACCACGCCTTCGACGTCGACAGGCCCGGCAAGGATTCGCACCGCCACCGCGAGGCCGGGGCAAGCGAGGTCGTCGTGTCGTCGAGCCGGCGCTGGGTGCAGATCCACGAGGTCGCGGACGGCGCCGAGGCGACCCTCGCCGACCTCCTGCGGCGCCTGAGCCCCTGCGATCTCGTCGTGGTCGAGGGCTTCAAGCGCGAGGCCCACCCCAAGCTCGAGGTGTTCCGCGCCGCCAACGGCCAGCCGCCCCTGCACCCGGACGACGCGCGCATCGTCGCGGTGGCGAGCGATGTTCCGTTCGCGCGGGCCGGGGTGCCGGTGGTCGCCCTCGACGCCATCGCCGCCATCGCCGATACCGTCCTGGCCCTGGCCGAGCCGATCGAGGCCGTGCTGGACAGGCTGCAGGACCGACGGTCGGATCATGGCCCAGCTCACTGACGACTGCTTCGCCTTCGGCGGATCGCTTCTCTCCATCGAGGAGGCCATCGCACTGATGCAGGACCGCCTGCCGGTGCTGGCGGGGTGCGAGACCGTCCCCCTCGACGAGGCGGACGGCCGCATCGCGGCGGCCGACGTTCTGGCCGGGATCGACCTGCCGCCCTTCGACAACTCGGCGGTGGACGGCTACGCCCTGCGCCACGCCGACCTCGACCCCGCGGGCGAGACCGTGCTGCCGGTGGCCGGCCGCATCGCGGCGGGGGCGACCGGGCCCGGCCTCGCCATCGCCGGCAATGCCGTGCGGATCTTCACCGGCGCCCCGATGCCTGCCGGTGCCGACACCGTGTTCATGCAGGAGGACGTGCGGCGGGAGGGCGATGTCGTCGGCCTGCCGACCGGCCTGAAGCGCGGTGCCAACCGCCGGCTGGCGGGCGAGGACGTCACCAGGGGGACCATCGTCGTTCCCGCCGGCCGGCGCCTGAGGCCCCAGGACCTGGCGCTGGCCGCGGCGGTGGGCCATGCCGCGCTGAGCGTGCGCCGGCGCCTGCGCGTGGCCGTCTTCTCCACCGGCAACGAACTGACCGAGCCCGGCGCCCCGCTGCCGCCCGGCGGCATCTACGATGCCAACCGCATCATGCTCGTCACCCTGCTGCGCCGCCTCGGCGTCGCGGTGGCGGACCTCGGCCTCCTGCGCGACGACCGGGGCGTGCTGACCGAGCGACTGGCGGCGGCTGCCGCCGACCACGACCTCGTGCTCACCTCCGGCGGCGTCTCCACGGGGGAAGAGGACCACGTCAAGGCGGCGGTGGAGGCCGCCGGGCAGCTGATGTTCTGGCGACTCGGCATCAAGCCGGGCCGCCCGGTCGCCATGGGCACGATTTCCGGCACGCCGTTCGTCGGGCTGCCGGGCAACCCGGTCGCGGCCTATGTCACCCTGGTGTTCGTGGTGCGTCCGCTCCTCGCCCGCCTCGGGGGTGCCACCTACCTGCCGCCCATCGGCATCCCGGCCCGGGCCGGTTTCGCCTACGCCAAGAAGACCGGGCGCCGCGAATTCGTGCGCGTCAGCCTGCATCGCGGCGCCGACGGGGTGTTCGAGGCCCGCAAGTACCCCCGCGACGGCGCCGGCGCCCTCACCTCGCTCACCGGCGGCGACGGGCTGGCGCAGCTCGGCGAGGAGCGCACCCGGCTCGATCCCGGCGACACGATCGAGGTCTTCCCTCACGAAGTCTTGTCCTGAGCGGGCGCGGGCCTGCCGGCGCTTTGCATCGGGCCTCACAAGTCTCTGGCGGAGATAATTTTTCAGAGCGCCGGCAGCCCGATCGTCATCGCGGAATTGGCCTGCGGCGCCGTGCCCCGGCCGGGCGATCTTAAGCTCTTCTTCAGCGCTGAATGGTGACTCGGAGCGGCGAGTGCCGGCGGGGATGCGAGTCGACGATCCGATGATGGAATGCGACGACCAACCCGGCAGGATCGATGCGGAATTGCTGCGGATTCGGAGCCTGTCCGACGCGATCGTGGACGGCGTGGCGATCGTATCGCCCGACGGCCTGATCCTGGAGGCCAACGCCAGCCTCGGCGGCCTGCTGGGATGCGATCCCCGCGCCCTCGTCGGGAGCCGGGCCGAGGAACTGGCGACGGACGCCCATCGTGGCATCGTTCTGCGTGCGATCTGCGCGCCCGAGGGCACGGCCCCGGTCGAGATCGTGCTCGCCGGCCCCGATGCGATCGGCGTCGAGATCCAGCATCGGCGGGTGGTCCTCGGCGGCGCTTCCCTGGGCCTGCTCAACATCCACGACCTGCGCGCCCGCAGTTCCGCTGTCGAGCGGGTCGGCCGCCATGCGCGCTACGATCCGCTCACGGGCTTGCGTAACCGGCTCGGCCTCGATCACGTCGTCGATGTCGAGCACACCGGCGCCGGCCGTTACGGCGCCGAATTCGCAGTGCTCTGTCTCGATCTCGACGGCTTCAAGGCGATCAACGACAATCACGGCCATGCCGCCGGCGACGAAGCGCTGCGCGTAGTGGCGCGCCGGCTGAAGGACGCCACCCGCGAAAGCGACCTGGTCTTCCGCCTCGGTGGCGACGAGTTCGTGATCCTGCAGGCCTTCACCGGTCATCCGTCGCAATCCGTCCGGCTGGCCGAGCGGCTGGTGGCCGCGATCGGCCTTCCCTTCTTCGTCGCCGACGCGCCCCTCCATCTCGGCGTCAGCATCGGGATCGCCCATCATCCGCACCAGGGCCGGTCGATCGCGGACCTGCTGCGCAACGCAGACGCCGCGCTCTACAAGGCCAAGCGCGAGGGCAAGAACACGTTTCGCGTGTTCGATCCCTCCCTCGACGACGCCGTCGAACGCCGCCGGGCGATCGAGGCGGATCTCCTGTTCGCCATCGATCGGGGCGAGCTCGAACTCGCCTATGAGCCGCAGATCGACGTCGCCACCGGCAGTGTTTCGGGCTTCGACGTGAGCCTGTCGTGGCACAGTGCGCGCCTCGGGCCGATCGCTCCCGCGGTCTTCGTACCGATCGCCGAGCAGGCCGGCCTGATGACGTCGATCGGGGACTGGCTTATCCACGAGGTCTGTCGGCAGGCCGCGAGCTGGACCCGACCCCTCGGGATCGCAGTGCCGGTCTGCCCGTCGCAGCTCACCGGCGGCGACGTCGCACTCAGCGTCTCGCAGGCTCTCGCGCTCACCGGCCTCGATCCGACGCGCCTGCGGGTGGATGTCGGCGAGGCCGCCGTCCTGGCCGGCGGTCGATCCGTCACCGAGACGCTGATGAGGCTTCGCGCCCTGAAGGTCAGGCTCGGCCTGGAGGATTTCGGTGCCGGCACGGCGTCGATCGCCGCCCTCGACGGCGGCATTTTCGGGAACGTGAAACTGGCCGGACTGTTTGCACGCCCCGAAGCGCCGGCTTCGCGCCTCGCGGCCATTCTCGCGGCGTGCCGGGCATTCGCTCTGCCCGTCACCGCCACGTCTGTCGACTGCCCGGAGATGCGTGACCGTCTGGCCGCGGCCGGCGTCGACGGCATCCTCGGACCCGTCGTCAGTCCCGCCCGAGCCATCGCGAGCTTCGCCCCCCTGGTCGGTGCCGTGCGGCCGGCCCCGACGCCCGCCGCCGGGGGGGCGGAGGCGGGCAGCGCCGCCGACCGGCTGCGCCCGTTTCGGCCCGAGCGGCTCCCCGTCCTCGTGGTCGACGACAGCGAGATCATCGGCGCGACCCTGGTGTCGCTGCTCGGCGCCTTCGGTTTCAGCGATGTTCGCTATGCGGGCGACGGCGAAGAAGCCTGGACGCTCCTTCGCCGCCATCGATTCGAGCTCGTGATCTCGGACTGGACCATGACCCCGGTGAACGGGATCGAGCTCCTGGCCCGCATCCGTGCCGATGCCGCCCTCGCCCCCATCCGGTTCCTCATGCTGACGGCGAACGCCCGCTCCGCGGCCCGGCTCGCCGCCCGCGACGCCGGCGTCGACGGATTCCTCGTCAAGCCGTTCCGGCCCGATGCCCTCGCTGCCAAGATCGTCGCAATGCTGGCGGCCCCACCGAGCCTCGACGAGGCCTGCTGACGGGGGCCGGTTTCCAAGCCGGCTTCGCAAAAGGGGTCATCGGTCTTGCGTCGAAGACCTGCGACAGACCGAGAGCCAGAGCAGGGTGAAGCGTCGGCCCGCCAACGCCGAGCCGCTTAGCGGCCCGCCGTACCGGTGGCGTCAAAGGCCGGCGCTTCCTGCAGCATCGCTTTCGTCGCCCGGATCTCGGCGCGAACCGGACCGTCGCCGGATCCCGGCACCGCGACGGTGGCGCGTCCGCGGGACGTGTCCGTGGCGGTCACCGATCCCGTCGCCTCGTTGACGCCCCCGCCCCTCTTCTCGTCGATGACGGTGAGGACATCGTTGGAAATTTGCGACCCGGGCATCGTCTGGGGGCCGGCCGTGTCGGCGGCCTTGGCGCTCGGGGCATCGGCCGGCGTGGTGCTGGATCGCGCCGTACCGCCTGAGGTCGCGACGCCGGTCCAGACCATCTGGTCGAAGGGAACCGCGACGCGCTTCTCGCCGATGCCGAGGAAGCCCCCGACGCCGATGACCACGGCCTTGGCGTGGCCATTTGCGTCGAGAACGATCTCCTCGATCCGGCCGACCCGTTCGTGCCCCATGCCGATCACGTCGAGGCCGATGAGCTTCGAGGCGGGCATGCCGGCGACGGACCGGGCCGTCAGGAAAGTGGCGGCGGATCCGCCCGGCTCTGCGAATGCGGGTGCGCTCGCGAGCACGGCGACGATCAGGGCGATGGCGCCGCTGCGGCTGAGGTAGGTCATTGGGGTCTCCGGCATTACCCTGATCCGAGATGCCACGGATCGCGAGACAGGAGTCGCGACGAAGCCCGAACGGGCGAGAGCCGAAAACCTGCTACCTGACAACGAACCCGATGACGTGCCGGTTCATCCCGCTCGCCGGGCAGGCGAATCGCGCCTGCCCAGTCGACGGCTCGTGCGCCCTTATTGTGCGGCGATGAGGAACTTCAGATCGAGGGCGGCCAGGGACATCAGGGGCGCCGGCATCACCACGCCCGCCCGACGCATGCCGCGCGCCGAGGCCTGGCAGGCGGCGATGTCGTTGGCGGCGATCGCGGCATCAGCGCGCACGATCTCATCGGCCGACGGCTTCTTGGGCGGCGGTGCCGCGGGGGCTGCCGGAGCGGCGGCCTGGGCCGGGGGCGGGCTCGCCTGGCTAGAGGGCGCACTGGCGCCGGAGGGGGACCCGGCATTCTGCGAGGCGCCCTGAGGGCCCGAGGCACCGGGACCGCCGTTGGTGGTCGGCCCGCTGAGGCCGGACGACTTCTGGGTCTCGCTCGCACCGGACGGCGCCGGGCTCGATCCGCCCGGGTTGGGCGCCTGGACCGCTGTCTGGCTCGGTGCCGCCGCCGCCGGGGCGGCCGGTGCCGGCGGATGCAGGAAGGCCGTCAGTTCCTTGCAGATGTTGGCCGGAACGCCGGTGCCCGCCGTCCCCTGCGCCGACGCGCCGTTCGACAGAACCATGGCCGTCGCGACGACAAAGGCCGAACCGAGCCCACGCATGATGTTTCTCCCGCTGCGTCGCCCATGGCGAGCCGACGCTGTCACGCGGTATGTCAGCCGCCCGGCGGGCGGCCTGTCAAGAGCGTCAGGCGGCCGAGATCGTTCAGTGGGCCGAGATCGTTCAGTGGGCCAGGATCGTTCAGTGGGCCAGGATCGTTCAGTGGGCCAAGATCTTGGACAGGAAGGTCTGCGCCCGGTCGGAGCGCGGCTTGTCGAAGAAATCGTCCTTGCCGGCATCCTCGACGATCTCGCCGCGGTCCATGAAGACGACGCGGTTGGCGACCTTGCGGGCAAAGCCCATCTCGTGGGTCACCACCATCATGGTCATGCCTTCCTTGGCGAGGCCGACCATCACGTCGAGCACCTCGCCCACCATCTCCGGATCGAGCGCCGAGGTCGGCTCGTCGAACAGCATCACGATCGGATTCATCGAGAGCGCGCGGGCGATGGCCACGCGCTGCTGCTGCCCGCCCGAGAGCTGGCCCGGGTACTTGTGGGCATGGGCCGATAGGCCCACCCGCTCGAGGAGCGTGAGACCGGTGCTCCGTGCCGCCTCGGCCGAGCGGCCGAGCACCTTGCGCTGGCCCAGCATCAGGTTGTCGGTGATCGAGAGATGGGGAAACAGCTCGAAGTGCTGGAACACCATGCCGACGCGCGAGCGCAGCTTGGGAAGGTCCGTCCCCTTGGCCTGGACGCCGATGCCGTCGACCGTGATCGATCCTTTCTGGATCGGCTCGAGGGCGTTCACCGTCTTGATGAGGGTCGACTTGCCCGATCCCGAAGGCCCGCACACCACGACGACCTCGCCCTTGGTCACCTGGGTGGTGCAGTCGTTGAGGACCTGAACCGGGCCGTACCATTTGCTGATGCCGTTGATGGCGATCATCGGCGCGGCGCTGGCGGGGGAGGCGGAAGCGGACATGGCAGGATGCCTTCAGCGGATGATGGCGACGCGACGCTGCAGGCGGCGCACGAGGGTCGAGGCGGTGAGGCAGATGATGAGATAGACCACGGCCGCGAAGATATACATCTCCACGAGGCGCCCATCGCGCTGAGCGACCTTGGAGGCCGCACCCATGAAGTCGGTGAGCGAGATCACGTAGACCAGCGAGGTGTCCTGGAAGAGCACGATGGTCTGCGTCAGAAGCAGCGGCACCATGTTCCGGAAGGCCTGCGGCAGGATCACGGTCGCCATGGTCTGGCGGTAGTTAAGGCCCAGGGCCTGCGCCGCCGACGTCTGGCCCTTGGAGACCGACTGGATGCCCGCGCGCATGATCTCCGAGAAGAACGCCGCTTCGAACAGCGTGAAGGTGACGAGAGCCGAAGTGAAGGCACCGACCGAGATCGGGCGCGACGCCCCGGTCATCCACTGCCCGATGTAGGGCACCAGGAAGTAGAACCAGAAGATGACAAGCACCAGCGGCAGCGACCGCATGAAGTTGACGTAGATCTTGGCCGGGATCGCCAGCGCGGCGATGCCGGACAGGCGCATCATGGCGATGAGCGTGCCGAGGATGATGCCGCCCGTGGCCGCCAGCGCCGTCAGCGTGACGGTGAAGACCATGCCCGTCCCGAACAGGTAGGGCAGCGAGCCGAGGATGACGTTGAGATCGAAATCCGAGAACATCCGGCTACCTCAGATCGCGACGGTTTTGCGTGACGGCTTCGACGGGTCGGCCAGGTGCGGACACGTTTCCCGAGACGGAGCGGCGGCCATCAGCGGGCCCCCGGCACGGCGACGCGGGTCTCGATCTTGCCGGCCACGGTGACGACCAGGAGGCTGATGCCGAGGTAGATCACCGTCGCCGCCGTGAAGGCCTCGAACACCTGCGATGAGAATTCCTGCATCGACCGGGCGCGGGCCGTCAGTTCCAGCAGGCCGATGGTCAGGGCCACCGAGGTGTTCTTCATGTTGTTGAGGAATTCGGAGGTCAGCGGCGGCAGGATCACCCGGTAGGCGATGGGCAGGATCACGTAGCGGTAGGTCTGGGCCGTCGTCAGCCCCAGGGCCGTGCCGGCCATCCGCTGGCCTCGGGGCAGCGATTCGATGCCGGTGCGCACCTGCTCGGCGACGCGCGAGGCGGTGAAGAAGCCCAGGCATATCACCGCCGTATAGAAGGAGGCGTTCGGGAGCTGCTTGAGCCAGTTGCCCCAATTCTCGGGCACCACCTCCGGCATCACCGAGTACCAGAGGAACATCTGCACGAGCAGCGGGATGTTGCGGAAGAGCTCCACGTAGCCGGTGCCGATGGCATTCGCGGCCTTGCTCGGAAGCGTCCTCATCACGCCGATGATCGAGCCGAGGCAGAAGGCGATGATCCAGGAGCACAAGGCCGTCGCCAGGGTCCACAGCAGGCCCGACAGGAGCATGTCGGCATAGGTCCCGGTCCCCTCGGGGGACTGGTCGAAGAAGATGCTCCAGTTCCAATTGTAGTTCATGGCCTAGGGCATGATCTTTTCGCGAGGGGAACGATCGCCGGCGCCATGAGCGCGGCCACGGAGCCGCGCGGCCGCCACGGGCAGGTGCCTGTGGCGGCCGCGACGGTCGGTCAGTAAGCGGCCGGATCGGCGCTGTCGCTCGGGTTCGCGAAGGCCTTCTTCATGGCCTCGCTCATCGGCAGGTTCAGGTTGATGTTCCGCGGCGGGATCGGCTTGGTGAACCATTTCTCGTAGAGCGCGACGCCGTCGGGGCTCTTGTAGATCGCGGCCGTGGCGGCATCGACGACCTTCTTGAAGGGCTCGTCGTCCTTGCGCAGCATGATGCCGTAGGGCTCGGGGGCCGACAGGGCTTCAGACGAGATCGCGTACGCGCCCGGATCCTTGGAGCCGGCGGCCAGCGAGGCCAGCAGGACATCGTCCATCACGAAGGCGACCGCGCGCCCGGTCTCGACCATCAGGAACGCTTCCGCGTGGTCCTTGGCCGGCAGGATCGTCAGGCCGAGGCCGCGGGCGGTGTTGGCCTCGTTGATCTGCCGGATGTTGGTGGTTCCCGAGGTCGAGACGACGGTCTTGCCCTTCAGGTCCTCGATCTTGTCGAGCTTGGCCGACTTCTTGGCCACATAGCGGGTGGCGGTGAGGAAGTGGGTGTTGGTGAAGGACACCTGCTTTTGGCGATCGACGTTGTTGGTGGTCGAGCCGCACTCGAGGTCGACGGTACCGTTGGCGATGAGCGGGATGCGGGTCGCCGAGGTGACCGGATTGAGCTTCACCTCGAGCTTGGACAGCTTCAGGTGGGCTTTGACCGCGTCGGCGACCTTGTTGCAGATCTCGAACGCGTAGCCGACGGGCTTCTGGTCGTTGTCGAGATAGGAGAACGGTACCGAGGCGTCGCGGTAGCCGATGGTGATGGCGCCCGTCTCCTTGATCTTCGCCAGGGTGCCGGTGAGGTCCTGCGCCTGCGCGCTTCCTGCTGCGACCGCGACCGTGACGCCCAGCAACATCGCCAGGGGACGGCGCGGCAGGCGCTGATGGCTCGTATGCATCGGCAGACTCACTCCTTGATGATGACGGATTTGCATCGGCATCGCTGCCTTGACGACAGCAGCTTAACAGCGGTCGGCCCGGTCGCAAGTGAAGGACAGTGTCATACCGCTTTTTGCACGGGGCGAATCGGAGCCAGCAAGATTCGTGCGGATGACGCAGTCCGCCGATTACCGCTCGCCTCGATCACGAAACCTGTCGTCACCATATCGGTGAGATCCTGCCCGGAGAAGCGCCGTTGACAGGCAGTCCCGCCGACATTTGTCGCCCGATCTGCCCGTCTCCTATGCATCGTACGGCCGATCCCGCCCCGGAACATCACGGTACGACGGCGACACAAAAAAACGGCGACCCTCGCGGGCGCCGTTTCATGTGGATCAAACAATGTCGGAGCGACGTACTTTTCGGCCTCCGGCCACCGGACCCCATCGACCATCCCGGATCGAGCGCGCCGGCCGATCAATCCTAGCGCGGCGCCAGGATCATGATCATCTGCCGGCCTTCGAGCATCGGCTCGCTCTCGACCTTGGCGATTTCCTGCGTCTCGTTCTTGACGCGCTCGAGCAGGCGCAGGCCGATGTCCTGGTGTGCCATCTCGCGTCCACGGAAGCGCAACGTCACCTTGACCTTGTCGCCCTCCTCGAAGAAGCGGACGACGGCCTTCATCTTGGTGTCGTAGTCGTGCTTGTCGATGCCGGGGCGGAGCTTAATCTCCTTGACCTCGACCGTCTTCTGCTTCTTGCGGGCCTCGTTCTGCTTCTTCTGCTCGTTGAAGCGGAAGCGGCCGTAATCGAGCAGCTTGCAGACGGGAGGGACGGAGTTGGGGGCGATCTCGACGAGATCGAGGCCGGCCTCTTCGGCCAACGTCAGGGCATCGAAGAAGGCGACAACGCCACGGTTCTGGCCGGTATCGTCGATGAGCTGCACTTCACGGACACCACGGATGTCCCGGTTGGCGCGCGGCCCGTCCTTCTGCGGGGCCGGCATGGCTCTCATTGGTCTACGAATGGCTTCAATCTCCTGATGAAACGCCGAAACGGCAGCCGCGGGACACGCCTTTAAGGCAGATCCTGGCCACCAAACGCTCCGGAACTCCGGTGGATGCAGCTTGACTGACTCGGGTCACAAGTCAACCGGGCAATGGCGATTTGGTTCATGGCGACCGCCGAAGCGAGGATCGCCGATTCCGCATCACGACGGGCCCCGCCTCTGGGCGAGGAGCGAAGCGTAGACGGCCAGGGTGTCGCGCGCCATACCTTCGAGCGAGAAGTGCGCCTCCACATGCGCCCGCGCCCGCCCGGCCAGGGCATCGCGGGCACTGGCACCCAGCGACAGGGCCTCCACCAGCGCGCCGGCGAGCGCCGGGGCATCGGCCGGGGGCACCCGCCAGCCGGTGCGCTGGGAGGCCGGCACGTCCGGCGGCGCCAGGACGGTCTCGGGGACGGCGCCGAGGTCGGAGACGACCACCGGCGTTCCCAGCGCCTGCGCCTCCACCGCCGAGCGACCGAAGGCTTCGGGTTCCACGGAGGGCACCGCGACGACGGAGGCCGCCCGGAACGCCGCCGGCATGTCGGTGCAATGACCGACCCGGCGCACGATTCCCTCGAGCCCCCTGGCCGCGATCAGCGCGTCGAGTTCGCGCTCATAGGCCGAGCGTCCCTGCGGATCGCCCGCCAGGATGAAGGCGACGTCGCCGAGGCCGCGATCGCGCATCAGGGCCGCGGCCTCGATGAGGACGCGCTGGCCCTTCCATGCGGTCAGCCTCGCGGCGAGCAGCACCACCCGTTCGTGCGGCGCCACCTCCCACGTCCGGCGCAGGGCCTCGACCCGCGCCGCCGAGACCGCGCCGGCGGAGAAAAGCGTGAGGTCGGTGCCGCGATGGATCACCCGGACGCGGTCGCCCGCCTGCTCGGGATGGAGGGCGCGGATGAGGCCGCCGGTGTAATGCGAGTTGGCGATGACCACGTCGCCGCGCGCCATCACCGAGTTGTACAGCACCTTCACGCCGGTCCGCCCGGAATAGCTGCCGTGGTAGGTGGTGACGAAAGGCAGCCCCCTGCGGCGCACCGCCCCCAGCGCCACCCAGGCCGGTGCGCGGGAGCGGGCATGCACGAGGTCGACGCCCTCGCGCCGGCACAGGCGGGCGAGGCGCCCGACGTGCAGCGCCATGCTCAATGGGTTCTTGGAGCCCGCCGGGAACGGCAGCCAGATGCCGCCCTTGGCCTGGAGTTCGCCCACCAGCCGTCCGCCTTCGGTGGCGACCAGGGCCCGTGCGCCAGCCGCGGCCAGCGCCTCGGCGACGTCCACCGTGGTGCGCTCGGCCCCGCCGGCGTCCAGGGCCGGAATGATCTGGAGGATGGTCGCGCCGGCGAGTGGCGCCGCGTCGGCGGGAAAGCCACCGCCCTGGCGGCTCTCAACCGTCATGGCGTTCGTCATGGCGTTCGGCCGATCGTCCGGATGCGGGCCTCGGTTCGGAGGGCGACTCGATCCTCGCGGTTCCCGGCTCGGCACGGCGACGTGGACTGTCTGCGATCATGCTCCACCATCGGTCCTTCGCTTTACGGTCCGGTAAACGACGTGCGAATGCGACCCGCCCACAGCGACGATGCCACGATGGACCCCTCCCCCATGCCCGCAATCCCCAACGCGCCGGATCGTCCCGACGAACCCATCCGTCTCGCCGTCGGCACGGGGCCGGCACGCCGCGACCTCGCCGTCCGCGTCAGGGAGGGGGCCGGCCCCGCCGTGGTCTGGCTCGGGGGCTTCCGCTCGGACATGGGCGCCACCAAGGCGCTCGCCCTCGACGCCTGGGCGCGGGCCTCGGGACGGCGGCTGGTGCGTTTTGACTACGGCGGCCACGGCGAGTCCGGCGGACGCTTCGAGGATGGCACGATCTCGACCTGGCTCGAGGACGCATGCGCCGTGGTGGCGAACTTCGCGGGCCCCTCCCCCGTCCTGGTCGGCTCCTCGATGGGAGGGTGGATCGCGGCGTTGCTCGCCCGTGAACTGCGGGATGCCGGACAGCCGGCACACGCCCTGGTCCTGATCGCCCCGGCCTTCGACTTCACGGAAAAGTTGATGTGGGACCGCTTCGGGCCGGAGATCCGCGCCACCATCGAGCGCGACGGGGTCTGGCTACGCCCCACCGACTACGGACCCGATCCGGTCCCGGTGACGCGCGCCCTCATCGAGGACGGTCGCCGTCACGGCCTCCTCGACGGGCCGTTCGATCCGGGATGTCCCGTCGAGATCCTGCAGGGGATGGACGACCCGGACGTGCCCTACGGGCACGCCCTGCGCATCGTCGGCATCCTGCCCCAGGCCGGCACCGTCCTGACGCTGATCGCCGATGGCGACCACCGCCTGTCCCGCCCGGCCGACATCGCGCGGCTGGTGGCGGCGGTGGACGCGAGCGTCCGCGCGGATCGCCCATTCAGTGCAGACTGACGGTGACGAGATCCTGCGCATGGGCATTGGCGACGACGACGTCGCGGGAGTCCGCCAGCAGGATCGGCGTGCCGTTGGCCGAGAGAAGGGCGAACAGGTCGAGGCCTGGCATCAGGTCGGGCGCCTGCGGGAACAACCGCCGGACGTCGTCCGAGCGAATCGCCCGGACGTAGGCAAGGTGGCCTTCGCCCAGCGCGGCGAGATCGGCGATCTGGAAGTCGCCGGCGTCGAGGTCGGCATGCGTCATCGGGTTCTGGCTGATGTCGGACATGGCTGGGCCCTCCTTTCGAGGCAGAGCGTCTGGCTGGTTTCGCGGTCCGCGACGGCGGCACCGGGCAGTCTGGGGCGAAGCGGCGAACTCACGGATCGCGGGAGGCGATCGCGATCTTGCGGACGATCCGTTCCGGCTCGGGCCGGGTGAGGTCGATCGACAGGAGGCCGTTGGCGAGGTCGGCCCCCATCACTTCCATGCCGTCGGCCAGCAGAAAGGTCCGCTGGAACTGGCGCGCCGCGATGCCGCGGTGGAGGAATTCCTTCGTCTTCTCGTCCACCTGCCGGCCGCGGACCACCAGGTGGTTCTCTTCCAGCATCACGTCGAGTTCACCCTGCGTGAAGCCGGCCACGGCCAGCGTGATGCGCAGGCGTTCCGGCCGGTCGGCGGCCCGTGCCACGCGTTCGATGTTGTAGGGCGGGTAGCCATCGCTCGCCCCCTTGGCGACACGGTCGAGGGCCTGCTCGATCTCGTCGAACCCGAGCAGGAACGGATGCCCGAAGGGCGAGGGACGTGTCGTCACGCGATAGTTCCTTGGCGAAGCCCCGGGAACGATCGTGGGGCACTTCGAGGGTCGGAGCCCGCTTCACGCAGCGCTCCTGTCCGCCGGCGACGGCGGCTGTCCGCGATATGGATGCGGACCGGAACGCCATCAAGGGTTTGCCATCCTTGACGAAGTCGAAGCGGGATCGACCCTGGGGGCGGCACACCCGCCACCCCGACCTGCGACGAGATTTCGGGATGATTCGGCAAGTGTATCCGGGATGATCCGGCAGTCGGGAGGGCTCGCAGACGACGTTTTGCCTGGCGCGGTAACAGTTTGGAACTGCTCTCATTTTCAGGCGTCCCCTTGATCACGGCCCGCGGCTTCGGCTAATCCCGCCAGCGACCCGAGACGCCGGCCAAGCCCCGAAGGGGTGGGTCGCCGCGACGATACGTCGGCGCCGACGCCAGCGAGTGTCGCCCGGCGCGCACAGCCGTTTTGAGAGGCCGGCCTTTGCGGCGCGGGTCGCCATCGAGGAAGCCAGGATCGACATGCCGTCCGCTTTGCCGCTTACCGGGCCGAAGACTCGGCCGACCTCATCGGCCCGCGATCAGCGCCGGATGGCCGTTCCGGTCGTCGCCCTCGGCGTCGTGCTGGCCGGGCCGGCCGCGGCGCAGGAGACGAAGGGTGCACCCCTGAAGCTCGAACTCAACCGGCTTGAGCCGGCGGGAGACGCCTGCCGGACCTACCTGATGGTGGACAACAGCCGCGGTACCGCGCTGAAGTCCCTCAAGGTCGACCTTTTCGCCTTCGATACCGAGGGCGTCGCCCAGAAGCGGCTCGCGGTCGAGCTCGGCCCGATCCCGGATCGCAAGACCGTGGTCCGGCTGTTCGATTTCCCGGGGATCGCCTGCCCCAAGATCGGGCGGGTTCTCCTGAACGACGTGCTGGCTTGCGAAGGCGCGCAGGCGAGCCGCGAGAGCTGCCTCGAGCGGATCGAGCCCGAGAGCAAGGCAGCGGCGGCCTTCGCCCGCTGAGGCCCGACAACCGTCCGCCCCACGGCCGCCCGGCCGCGGGTGCCCCGTCATTGAACCCGAGGGACCCTCATGGACCCGACCCACGCCCCCGTCGAGATCGCCCACGATCTCTCCTTCCTCGGCCTCTTCCTCCAGGCCGATCCGATCGTGAAGGGCGTGATGATCCTTCTGGTCGTGGCATCCGTCGCCTGTTGGACGGTGATGCTGGAGAAGGTGGTGCGGTTCGCCGGCGCCAAGCGGCAGGCCAAGGCATTCGATGCCCTGGTGCGTGCCAACGGTGCGTTGGAGACCGAGGGCCGCGGCCTCGCCCGATCCGTCACCAGGGCGGCGGTGGAGGCCTGGCGCGACCAGGACACCAGCGAGACCCGCGCCGAACGGCGCGATCGCATCGAGCGGGCCATGCGCGCCGCCCTCACCCTCGACATCAAGCGGTTGCAGACCGGCCTGCCGCTCCTCGCCACCGCCGGCTCGACGGCGCCCTTCATCGGCCTGTTCGGCACGGTCTGGGGCATCATGAACTCGTTCTCGGCCATCGCGAAGAGCCAGGACACCTCCCTCGCCGTGGTGGCTCCCGGCATCGCCGAGGCGCTGTTCGCCACCGCCATCGGCCTGATCGTCGCGATCCCGGCGGTGATGGCCTACAACAAGCTGACGAACGACCTCGGGCGCATCCAATCCGCCTTCGTGTCGAGCATCGGCATCCTCGGTAACCGTCTCGCCCGCGACAGGACCGTCCAGGGCCGCGCCGCCGCCGCGGAATAGCCGCGCCTCGCTTCTCAGACCGAAGCCGCCCCCAAGACGGGCCCGGCTGCACCGCCTCATTCCGTTCAGGGAAACACGACCATGGCGATGGGTTCGATCCGCGCCTCCGGCGGCGACGACGAGGACGGCCTCGATTCGGCGCCGATGTCGGAGATCAACGTCACGCCGATGGTGGACGTGATGCTGGTGCTGCTGATCATCTTCATGGTGGCGGCCCCCCTCATGACCACCGGCGTGCCGGTGCAGTTGCCCAAAACCACGGCCGCCAAGGTGGCGCAGGCCAAGAAGCCCCTGGAGATCTCCATCGACAAGGACGGACAGCCCTTCCTCGCCAAGGAGTTCCTCAGCGCGGAGGCCATCCTGCCGCGGCTGCGGGCGCTGGCCGCCGAGGACCCGAGCCAGGTGATGCTGGTGCGCGGCGACCGCGACGTGCCCTACGGCAAGATCATGGAGGTGATGGGCCTCGTCGGCCAGGCCGGGTTCACCAAGGTCTCGCTGATCGCCCAGTCGCCCGGCGGCCCGCTGCCGACCGTGCCCGCCGGGGCGCCGCGATAGCCCGATGAGCCTGTCCACGACCGCAGACCAGCCCGGCGGCGGACCGTCGGGGCTCGGCCCCGCCTTTCTCGTCGCATTCCTGCTGCACGCGACGGCGCTGGCGGGGCTGGCCTATTACGCGCCGCCCCCGTCGGCGCCGCCCGGCGAGAACACCATCACGATCGATCTGGCTCCACAGATGACGGAGGCGGATTCGCAGGCGCCCGCCGATCAGGCTCAGTCCGATCCGCCGCCGGCGGAGACCGAGCCCGTGGAGGCGCCGGACGCCACGGTGTCGAGCGCACCGCCCGATACGATGGCGATCGCGCCCGAGGACACGACGACGGCCAAGCCACCGGCCGAGGCGACGATGGCCGTTCCCACCGAGGTCGAGCCGGCGGCCCCGGCCGAGTCCGCGGCCGCGGCACCGCCGCAGGAGCAGGTCGTCACCTCCACCGCCGAGGAGGCCGCCCCGATCGAGGCGCCGCCCGAGGTCGTGGCCGAAACTCCGAAGCCACCCGAGCCCCCCAAGGTGGTGGCTCAGCCCAAGCCGCCCGAGCCGCAGCGGCCCAAGCCGACGCCGCCGGACCCGGCCAAGCTCGAGGCGGCGCGCCAGGAAGCCAAGCGCGAGGCCAAGCGCATCGCCGAGCGCGAGGCGCGTCGGAAGGCCGAGATCGAGGCCAAGCGCGAGGCCAGGGCCAAGGCGGCCCGGGACGCAGCCCGCGAGGCGCGCGACCGCAGCGCCGAACCGAACACCGCCCGGGGCGCCCAGAACTCGGCCTCGGCCTCCCGCCAGAGCAGTGCCGGCGCGGCCGCGGGCGGCAACGATCCGAGCGCGCTACGCGCCTGGCAGGGTGCTCTCAGTTCGGCGATCCACGGCCGGATGGACAGGAACGCCGCGGCCGGTACGGCCGGAGGCGTCGCGGTGGTGCGCTTCACCGTGACCCGGTCCGGCCAGGTCACCAGCGCGGGGCTCGCCCGCAGCAGCGGGGTCGGTCCGATCGACAGCGCGGCGCTGGCCACCGTGAGGGGCTCGCTGCCGGCAGCCCCCGCCGGCGTCTCGGTGAGCAGCCTCGCGGTGACGGTTCCCCTGCGCTTCAGCCCCGGCCGGTGACGGCCGCCGCATGGCGACCTGGTTCACCAGCGACACCCACTTCGGCGACCCGCGCATCCTGCGGATCGACCGGCGGCCGTTCCGGGACCTGCCCAGCCACGACGCGGCGCTGATCGCCAACTGGAACACGGTGGTCTTGCCGGACGACGAGGTCTGGCACCTGGGCGACTTCGCGCTGGGCCCCGACGACGATGCGGTGGCCGCCCTCCTGGCGAGCCTGAACGGAACGAAGCACCTTATCATCGGCAACAACGACGGGCCGGGGACGCTCGCCGCTCCGGGCTGGGCCTCGGTCGCCCACTACGCAGAATTGACCGTCGACGATCGCCATTTGGTGCTGTGCCATTACGCCTTCCGGACCTGGAACCGGATGGGCAGCGGCGTCATCGACCTGCACGGGCATTCGCATGGCAAGCTGAAGCCGGCGCCGAGGCAATACGACGTCGGGGTCGATGCACAGGGCTTCGCGCCGGTGCAGCTCGCGACGATCCTGACCTCGCGCCGACACAACGCTGCGCCGCAAAAACCGGCGGAACCTTAACCGGCGACCGGCCGTTTCAAGGCCATGAACGGGAGATGACTGCCGAAAACGCCGGCGGATGTATCTCCGATCAGATCTTCACTTCTCGTCAACCATCGCAAGGTTGCCCCGATGCGTAACACCATCACCACGGTGCTCGTCGCCGCGACGGTCTTCGTCGGCGCGGTCGGCCCCTCCATCGCCCGCCCCTCCTGTGCCGAGGGCGAGCGCAAGGTCGTCGAGGCCAACGCGCTGCGCTATCAGGCCCGGCAGGAGGCACGCATCGGCGATCGCGGCCGGGTTTGCGACACCCTCGACGAAGTCGGCGACCGCTACGCCGAGGCCCGCGACGCCTTCGAGGATTGCGGGGCCGATGTCGTCGCCATCGACCTGCGCAGCGAGTCCCGCGCTCTCAGGATCGCCAAATCCGTCAACCGCTGCGACTGACGCGTTCGGGTGCGGCCACGCACCGCGATCCCGTCAGAAGTTGTCCACAGTCTCCCTCGACAAAGCCCCACGACCGGTCATCCCGAAAGCCAGCCGTCATGAAGACCATCACCTCCTCCAGCGACCTCGCCATGCTCACCAGCGATGTCGATCGCACGCAGACCGGCCCATCCCTCGCCGCTGCGATGTGTGGCTTTCTCAGCACCACGGTCGCCACGACCATGCTGATGTTTCTGCTTAGCACCTACTGATACGATTATCGGGTAATGCGAGCGGGAGCCGCATCGCCCAACCCGTGCGGCGCCCGAGCGACGTCCACATCCTCGTCGCGACGCGAAGGAACGGATTTCGGATGAGAGGAGGGTCGGCATTCCCGGCCCTCGAACCGGGCCGTCGAAAATGAGCCGGGCGACGGTGTAGAAGAGCGGCTCAGTGCGGCGCCACGAACCAGAAGCGGCGCCGCGAGAACAGCATGTCGGTCTGGCCGACCGTCGCCTCTGCCGTTCCCTTGCCCGATGAGGGAGCGCAGGGGGCCTCAGTCCGCTGAGGGCCCGCTGCCAGGGTCAGTGCCGGCACCGCCGGAACGAGGCCGAGGCGCTGCTGCACTTCCGGATGACGCGCCGCCGCGATCGTCGCGATGCAGGCGATCAATCCGCCCGCGATCGTCCCCAGGATAAAGTTCATCATGCCGGCGTGGGTCCCGAGTCCCGTCGCGACAGGCCAGCGCGCGGATTCCGCCACATGCCTTTGCCGAGTTTCCCGGCGGCATTGCGGCAGGACGGCGCTGACGGCAAGACGGTACCCACCGTCACGATGCCCAGCGGCGGCGATTACCGGGTGTTAACACAAGACTGTCTAGCTGACGCCCCGCGATCCGGAATCGGGACCGCGCCGCCGCAGCGAGGACCACGATGAGTTACGGTGCCAGTGCCTACGCCAAGGTTTCCCGGACCGCGATGACCCCGCGGGAGGCCGAAGCCGCCGTCCTCATCAAGGCCGCCGGCCGGCTCCAGGCCATCCAGGGCGACTGGACAAACCTGTCGGGCGGGCTCAGCGAGGCGCTCAACTTCAACCAGAAGGTCTGGACGATCATCGCCGGTGCGGCCACCGCTCCCGAGAGCCCGCTGCCAGCCGACATCAAGACCAACATCGCCCAGCTGTCGGTGTTCGTCTTCCGCCGGATGATCGATACCCTCGTCGACCCGAAGGCCGAGAAGCTCTCGGCGCTGATCAACATCAACCACCAGATCGCCGCCGGCCTGCGCACCTGATCCACACGCCGATGGCGTCCGGCGGTCGATGCGAGCTTGGGCTCCGTTCCGCACGGTCATCGTCTGCTCGGTCGAAAGCGTCGTCACGAGAAGGTGGATTTCGTCGACGAGATCGGAGACTCGTCGCGGCCGCCCGCTGCGCGTTCGTCATGGGCCGTGGCGACCCGGGACCTGAGCCCGCGACGCCGAACCGGCGGTTCGGTCAGCCGACCCGTGAGGATGGCCGGGTCGGGGGATTTGACAAACGACCGCGCAAGCCCGACCTTTGGGTCGTTCCGAGGGGAGCCCGTGCCGGGCTGAGATTGGGCTTCTCGCCCTGACCCTTGAACCTGATCCGGTTCGTACCGGCGGAGGGACGGGAACGAGACGGCGCATCGGGCTTCTATGGACCCTGTCGCCGCGCCGCCTGATGTCGTCGACGAATGCGGGTCGCCTCCAGCGCCAGGAGCCGCCCCCATGAATGCACCCGTTCTTCCCAAGGATCTTCCCCAGCGCCAGCCACAGGCGGTGACCACCGGACCGATCGTCGGTTCGCGCAAGGTCTACGCAGCGGTCGCGGGCCACCCCGAGATCCGGGTGCCGTTCCGCGAGATCGGGCTCAGCGATCCCAAGGAGGCCCCCGTCCGGGTCTACGATCCATCGGGCCCCTATACCGAGACGGATGCGCGGATCGACCTGAACCAGGGTCTGCCCGGGGTGCGCGAGCCGTGGATCGCCAAGCGCGGCTACGCCACGGTGACACCGCGTGCCGTCAAGCCAGAGGACAACGGCTTCGTGCCCGAGGACAAGCTGGTCGCCCCCTGCCCGGCGACCCGCGAGATCCGCAAGGCGGCGCCCGGCCAGATGGTGACGCAATACGAGTTCGCCCGCGCCGGGATCGTCACCGAGGAGATGATCTACGTCGCCCACCGCGAAAACCTCGCCCGCGAGACCATGCTGGAGGGCGCGCAGGCCGCGCTCAGCGACGGCAACAGCTTCGGCGCCGCGTTGCCCGCCTTCATCACCCCCGAGTTCGTGCGCGAAGAGGTGGCACGGGGCCGGGCCATCATCCCGGCCAACATCAACCACCCCGAGGTGGAGCCGATGGCGATCGGCCGGAACTTCCTCGTCAAGATCAACGCCAACATCGGCAACTCGGCCGTGACCTCGTCGGCGGCGGAAGAGGTCGAGAAGCTGGTCTGGGCGACCCGCTGGGGCGCCGACACGGTGATGGATCTGTCGACGGGCCGCAACATCCACAACATCCGCTCCTGGATCGTGCGCAACTCGCCCGTGCCCATCGGTACGGTGCCGATCTACCAGGCCCTCGAGAAGGTCGGCGGCGACCCGCTCAAGCTCGACTGGGAAGTCTTCAAGGACACCCTCATCGAGCAGGCCGAGCAGGGCATCGACTATTTCACCATCCATGCCGGCGTGCGCCTGGCCCACGTGCCGCTCACCGCGCGCCGCGTCACCGGCATCGTCAGCCGCGGCGGCTCGATCATGGCGCGTTGGTGCCTGGCCGGGCACCGCGAATCGTTCCTCTACGAGCGCTTCGACGAGATCTGCGACATCATGAGGGCCTACGACGTCTCGTTCTCGCTCGGCGACGGTCTGCGCCCCGGCTCTATCGCGGATGCCAACGACGCGGCCCAGTTCGCCGAACTGGAGACGCTCGGCGAACTCACCAAGATCGCCTGGGACAAGGGCTGCCAGACCATGATCGAGGGCCCCGGCCACGTGCCGATGCACAAGATCAAGGTGAACATGGAAAAGCAGCTCACCGAGTGCGGCGAGGCGCCGTTCTACACCCTGGGGCCCCTGACCACCGACATCGCGCCGGGCTACGACCACATCACCTCGGGCATCGGTGCCGCCATGATCGGCTGGTTCGGCTGCGCCATGCTCTGCTACGTCACCCCGAAGGAGCATCTCGGGCTGCCCAACCGCGACGACGTGAAGACCGGCGTCATCACCTACAAGATCGCGGCCCATGCCGCCGACCTCGCCAAGGGCCACCCGGCGGCGCAGCTGCGCGACGACGCCCTCAGCCGTGCCCGGTTCGACTTCCGCTGGGAGGACCAGTTCAACCTCTCCCTCGACCCGGACACGGCGCGCGCCTACCACGACGAGACCCTGCCCAAGGACGCCCACAAGGTCGCGCATTTCTGCTCGATGTGCGGGCCGAAATTCTGTTCGATGAAGATCACGCAGGACCTGCGCGCCGAGGTGCTGGCGATGGAGGCGGCGGGGCAGGTGCTGGGAGAGGCAGCCTCCTTGAGCGAGGCGGAGCGCGAGGCCGGCATGGCGGCCAAATCGGCCGAATTCCGTGAAGAGGGCGGCAAGCTCTACGTCGACGCGGCGGAGTAGTCGTCGCGGTCGGTTCGAGGGTGTTCGCGCATCCTCGAACCCATCACCGAGGCATGATGCCCGTTCCGAATCCTTAAAAATCGACGCCTTCTTGTGTCGGTTTCTTCAGGGTGCCCCCGCTCATCTGTTCGTGCGGCGCGCATCTTAAGGTTCGATTCAGGAGCCCCGTCGTTTCTGGTTGCATGCCGCGACCGGCTCAGGAGGGCGGGCGATGAATATTTCCGAGGTGACGGCGACGACGCCGATCAGAACGGCGGCGCCGGCACCGGTTGTGCCCGTCAAGGCGGCGGATGCGCCGGCAGCCGCGCCGCTCCAGCCCGCCGTGCGGCTGGACATCCGGCCGATTTCGAACCCCGCCTCACCGGTTGCGGAGAACCGGCCGGTGGAGGTCGAGGCCGAACGCACCGAACGGCGGGTCACCGTCGACCAGGACACCAAGACCCTCGTCTACCAGCTGGTGGACCCTGGCTCCGGCGATGTGGTGGTGCAGCTGCCGGACCCGGTGGTACTGAAGGCCAGGGCCTACGCCGCCGTGGCGGCCGCCCGCAGCGAAGTCGGCGAGCGACCCCTCGACCGGACCGCCTGACACCGACCCCTCGACGCGAAACGGCCGGGGCTTCGCGCCCCGGCCGTTTCGCCATGTCGTGTCTCGGAGGTTGCGGACGACGAAAGGGCCGCCGTGGCCTGCGCCGCGACGACCCGTTCGCTGCCGAAGGGCGGCCGCCCCCGAGGGAGCGGTCGCCCAGGTTGGCTCCCTTAGCGGAGGAGCTGGAGGATGCCCTGCTGCGCGGTGTTGGCGAGCGAGAGGGCCGAGATGCCGATCGACTGGCGGGTCGACAGGGCCTGGGAGTTGNCTTAGCGGAGGAGCTGGAGGATGCCCTGCTGCGCGGTGTTGGCGAGCGAGAGGGCCGAGATGCCGATCGACTGGCGGGTCGACAGGGCCTGGGAGTTGGCGGCTTCCTCGTTGAGGTCCGCGTTCGTCAGGTTGGCCGAGCCGGTATCGAGGATGTTGATCAGGTTCTTCGAGAAGTCCTGACGGTTCTGCACCACCGAGAGGTTGGAGCCGAAGGTCGAGGACTGNCAGGTTGGCCGAGCCGGTATCGAGGATGTTGATCAGGTTCTTCGAGAAGTCCTGACGGTTCTGCACCACCGAGAGGTTGGAGCCGAAGGTCGAGGACTGGGCGCGCAGCTGGCTGGTGGCGAGCGTGATGGCCTTCAGCGCGTCGTTGATCTCGGCATCCGACTGGAAGCCGCCGGTGGCCGCGGTCAGGCCGAGGCCCTCGGAGTCGAGCTTGGCGCCTTCGATGTTGAGGCTCGACGAGCCTGTCTCGTTGAAGGTGACCTTGAGGGAGTTCTCGGACGCGTCGGAGCCGCTGCGGTAGAGCAGGTTGATGCCGTTGTAGCTCGAGTCCTTGGCCTGCTGCGTGATCTGGTCGAGCAGGGTGTTGAACTGCTTGGCCAGCGAGGTCCGGGTCGCGTTGGCACCGCTGGCCGAGCCTTCACCCGAGCCGACTTTCGCCGCCGCGGTCAAACCGGCCGTGCCGAAGCCGAGGTCGACACCGGCTGCGTTTCCGACGCTGACTTTCTCCGAGGAACCAGTCCCGACCGTCGTGAAGGTAAGCCGGTTGTCGACGAACGACGCCGAGACCTTCCCGGCAAAACCGGTATCGGCGTTGAGCTGGGCGTTGATCGACGTCGCGATTTCAGCCTGACTCGTGGAAGCGGCGGTCGCACCGTCGGCGACGGTGATGGTCTTCTTGGCGCCGGAACCGAGCTGGATCTCGAAGGTCGGAGAGGTGGCGCCGGACAGATCGATCGTGGCAGCGATCGTCTCGCCGGATACCACGGCGGCCTTCGCACCGTTCGCGGCATCAGATCCGCTCGCCGTCTGCGTCGTGGCGGCGGCACCGGTGCCAAAACCGATGTCGCGGTCACCCGAGACGCCGGTAAGGCTCACGGCGGAATCCGCACCGGTGTCGGTTGCCGTGAACACGATCCGCCCGTCCGTGGACTTCGAGGCGGTGACACCCGACGGCACGGCGTCGTTGGCGAGCTGGTTGTTGATCGCCGTCACGATGGTGTCGGCGCTGACTTTCGAGAGGTCGCTGGTCAGGCCGGCGAGGGTGGTGGCGTTCAGGGTAATCGTCGAGGGAGTGGCGGCACTGGCGGTGCTGCCGCCGGCGACGGTGAAGACCAGGCTGTTGGAGCCCGAAAAATTCTGGGTGCCGTCGGTGGCCGCGGTGCTGCTGCCCTGGTAGCCGACGCCGGCGGTCGGCCAGCGCCTGGTTGGCGGTGGACTTGGCCGAATCGACCAGCTTCTGGATCGAGGTGATGCCCTGGTTGGCGGCCTGGATGGTCTGGACGCCGTTGGAGATGCCGTTGATGAGCGCGCCGAGGTCGCCCGAGCGGCCCGAGAGGGACTGCGAGGTGAAGAAGCTCGTCGGATCGTCGAGCGCCGAGTTCACCTTCTTGCCCGTGGAGAGGCGGTTCTGGGTGCTGGACAGGAGGTCCGCGGTGCCCTGCAGCGAGAGCAGGTTCTGGCGGGTGGCAGCGGTGAGGGTGACGCCTGAAGACATGGTGTGTGATCCATTCTGATCGGTGAGCCCCCTGTTTTGGGAGCCAGGCCAACAAACCACGCCGGAGTTGCGAAGGGCTTAAGCGGCGAGGTCAACAAGAGATTGCAAGCGGCTGCGAATTACGCCCGGTCGCAATGGATCTCTTACTGTTCAGGCACTTGCGCCGGACGCACGAGAGCGATCTTTATCGTTCGTTAACCATAAGCCACGATGGTCCGGCTCCAGCGGAGATCCAGACCATGCCCCTCAAGATCGAACTCAAGCCGTTCGAGCGGCTGTTGATCGGCGGCGCGGCGATCCGCAACGGCTCGCGGCGCTCGAGCTTCGTCATCGAGACGGTCACGAAGTTCCTGCGCGAGAGCGACATCATCACCGAGCGCGAGGCCGATACCGCCTGCAAGCGCCTCTACCTCACGCTGACGGTCCTCTACCTCGCCGACGATCCGAGCGGACCGGAGAACCTGTTCGTCGCGCAGGCGAGCGAGGTGATGGCGATGGTGCCGAGCATGGCGCCCTTCATCCGCGATATCCATGCGCAGATCGAGGCGGGCGATTTCTACCGGGCGCTCAAGCGCGGCAAGGACCTCGTGGCCTACGAGGCCAGCCTAGCCGAGCGGCTGTCCAAGGCGCAGCCCGATTCGCCGGCCGACGAGGCCTGACCGGGATCGAGGTGCGTTCCTCGCCGGGTAACGGGCGATGGGTGTACCCGCGAATCGCCTGCGCGGTCCGCAGAAGCCCGCTCGCCATAACGTGTGTTGATGCGCGCGGCCGGCGTTTTGCCCAGACCTGTCCCAGTCACGGGGACGTGTGAAGGGACGGGCCGTCTTGGGTCGGCGCGTCGCCCGATCGCCCCTGGCCAGCGTCGGGAGCGTCTCCCATCGAACCGTCACGCAAACTCCGCCCCGGCCTGCCCGCCTCCATCCGGCTCCATCTCGGCGCGTCCCTGCGGGACGTCTATTGCGATGCCGCCTGGACCCCCTCCGAGCGGGTGGTGGCCCTTCTCGCCGAACTGGAGACCGCCCTGGCGCGGGGCTCCGACGAGCGCCTCGCGCAGGAGATCCGCCAGGGCCTGCAGGAGAACATGAAGCTCCTGCACCGCTTCGCCCTGTCGCTCACCAAGAATCCCGGCCGCGCTGAGGATCTGGTGCAGGACACGCTGCTGCGGGCCTGGAAGTACCGCGCCCAGTTCGTGAGCGGCACCAACCTGCCGGCCTGGCTCAGCGTCATCATGCGCAACACCTTCTATTCCGGGCAGCGCAAGCGCGCCAACGAGGTCGAGGACGGCGACGGCGCCTATGCAGCGCGTCTGGTCACCCTCCCCTCCCAGGGCGGACGCCTCGACCTGCAGGACATGACCACGGCGATCGCCACCCTGCCGCCCGACATGGCGCGGACCCTGACCCTCGTGGCCATCGAGAACCTGAGCTACGAGGAAACGGCCAAGGCGATGGGCTGCAAGATCGGCACGGTGAAGAGCCGGCTCTGGCGTGCCCGCGAGCGCCTCGCCGACGTTCTCGGCTACACCGCCGACGAGATCGGCCCGGACGGCCTCGTGCGCTCCGCGATCCGGCACGACACCGACCACGGCGGACAGGCGAGCTTGCGCTCGGTCTGAGCGGGAAAGCCGCCTTCGTCGACGGACGTCCGGCGATTGCGTCCACGGGGTCTGATGCCGGTCCGACCGGGCAGTCCGCTGGCGACTGCAGACACCGGCACAATCCTCACGCGGAGGTCACCGCCTTGTGGGCACACAGCCAGGTGTCGACGGTCTCGCCCTGGACGTAGAGGGAGGGTGGACCGACGCGCTTGACGTTGCCCCAGGCTCCCGCGTGGGTTCCGGGCGGAACGTCGGGCCGGCCGTAGAAGGCGTAGGAGACCTCGACCGGCGTGCCGGCGGCCGGCATCGTGACGGGGACGACCCGCACCAGGTTGGCGGTGACGGTCACGCTGGCGATCGGCAGGGCCACGCCGCCGACCTTGAGCGCGAAGCCCTTGTCGGCGGCGGCCTCGATCGCCGTGGTGTCGACGGCTAGGTCGCCGAAGCCCGGCGGACGTGTCACTGCCAGGGTGAAGCCGCCCTTCTCGACGGAGACTGCGGAGATCCGGGCGCAATCCCACCTTTGACCGAGGTCGAGCACCTTGTGCTTGACCAACCCCTCGAGTTCGCCGATCCGCACCGTGCCGGCCGCGTTGTGGTGGATTTCGTCGCCGAAGGCATAAGGGTAGCGCGGTCCGATCAGATGGACGCGCGCAGCGTTCGTGACGGCGAACCGGACCTGATCGAGATACGAGTTCTGCGCCTGACCCTGCTTGGTGCTGGCCGCCGTCTGGTCGGTGAAGAAGTGCAGCGGGTCGCCGCTGGGGCCGTTGAGGGCGAGCGCGTCGTAGGCCGCCACCATTTCGGTGAGGCTCTGATAGTAGTTCTCGCGGCTGGCGTCCGTCGCCCCGCCGTGGGTCCAGCCGACGGCCCGGAACCAAGCGGTCTTCCCGTACTTTTTTGCCATCTCGCGTGCTGCGGCATGCATGGCGAGGCCCTGCGCCCAAGGGTCGGTGCCCGGCCGCAACTGCGCCCAGGTGAAACCCGGGTAGCCGTGGCAATATTCCAGGATCGCGCGCCGTTCGCTCCTGTCGCGGCCTCGGAGACCGGCGAGCGCTTCCGCCGCGACGTAGCCGATGTTGGCCCCCCTCGACAGGGTGAGGCCGGTGAGATCGACGATGGCCGAGGTCTCGAACGCCGTGCCGATGGTCGCGATCGGTCCCTGCTTGCGTGCCAGTGTCACGGCGTCGCGCGGGTCTGCGGCGCCGCGCAGCGCCGGGACGGTATTGATCGGCAGCGTCATCGTGCGCCAGGACTGCCCGTAGCTGATCGTCACCTCCAGTCGCGGATCGGCGGCAAGGAGGGTGGGCGATGCGGGCCGCAAGGCCTGTTGGGTCTCCGCGAGCGCTGCCGACCACGAGGCGATGGGTGCAAGGCCCAGGAGGCGAAGGAGGTATCGACGGTCCATGATCACCTCATCCGGGCTGGTGGCTCGGCCGCGCGGCTTGCTTTGACCGGGGCAAATCCATAGACCCAAGCCCCACAGAGTACCGCGAGGCAGATCGCATCCCGGTCGAAGGGGCATAATCGCAAAGATGTCCAGCGCAAGCAAAAAGTGTCTGGTGATCAGTAATTGCCAAGCCCAACCTTTGAAGCATGGACTGACCTGGGCTCTGGACGATTTTGTAGTCGATATTCATGGCGTTCATACGACGCGGCTTGCGGATAGAGCGGAAGCTCACGCCAAGCTGATCGCGAATAAGTACGATTACTCGTTTGTCCTCACCACCCCTCTCTCAGATAAATTTGGAGTACTTGCGACCGATCAGATCGTCAAAGCCTTCGATCCGATCCCGGTCATATTCATCACGAATATCGTTTTTACCGGGCTACATCCGGACGTGGCCTACATTGGCCAAATGGGAGGGAGATTACAGGGACCGCTTGGCGATTATCATAGCTTGATCGCCGCGCTGGCTTTTGCATCCGGATTTTCGGGGCACGAAGCGCTCAGGCTTTACCAGGGCAATACATACCGCTTTCTCGGCTACTTCGACGAATGCGAAAAGTCGTTCTTGGAGCTTCGGCGCAGGGAGCAGTCCGTCGACATTCGGTTTGAGCAGGAAATAAGAGATTTAATTCGCGACGGTACGTGTTTCTTTTCTCAAAATCATCCGTCGTCTCGTATCTTCGTTCCATACATTGATAAGATAGCGGGTTATTTGGAAGCTCGAGGGCTGGCGCGCAAGAGCGGCTGGCATATGGACGTCAACATCGTCCCGAATTTTCTCGCAAGCTCTGCAATCTACCCTATCTTCCCCGAGATTGCCCGTCACAACGACCTGTCGTTTGAAGGCTCTTACTTCTTCAAGTCGACATCGGTCGGAGATAGGCCCGGCCGCGTCTACGGGTTGGAGGAGTTGGTTCGCCTGGAATACGAAGCGTTCTCGCGCGTTCCGAAGGAAGGGTTCATGGCTCTGCCCGTCGTCAAGGACTCGCTGGCCAAATTCGGCAACGCGGCGCAGTGGCCCCGGTAATCTGAATCCTGGTGCCGCCTTCGGTTCCGGTGTTCCCGCCGTCCGAACATCCCGTTCGGCGAGAGCATCGATCCTCAGGAGGATGCCGCCGACAGCCGTCCGTCGTCCGCCACATCCGGGGAATGGCCGCCCTCGATCCGCGCGCCCGTGAGGGTGCCGGCGCGCGCATCCGACTCAGCGGCCGCCGACCCACGGGAGGTCGGGCGTGCCGTCGAAGGTCGTGTCGTTCAAGTCTCCGCCGCCACGGTCGCGAGGGTCTGGCGGGGCGGCGCCCGAGCGAACCCACGTCCGCATCACGACGCGATTAACCGGAAGTGGTAGGCCAGGTTCACGGCATCGTCATCGGCGTGGGTCGCCCCAGGAGCCGGGCGGTGACGAGGCCGAGGCCGAGGGTGACGAGGGCGCAGAGGCCGAGCGAGGCGAACTGCCCGAGAACCTGGAGCGCGCCGCCCAGGATCGCCACGCCCAGCGCCTGGCCGCAGAAGAACGAGAAGGCGTGGAGCGCCACGGCCGAGGCGCGCGCCGTCGGCGCCACCTCCGTCACCTGCACCTGGAAGCTGTTGTGCAGCAGGTAGAAGCCGAGGCCCAACGCCACGAGGGCGGCGGCATCCACCTGCCAGCGCGAGGCCATCCCGATGACGAGGAGCGCCCCGGCGCAGATGGTCCCACCCGCCATGAGCATCCGCGACAGGCCGAGGTGGCGCACGAACAGCCCGACGCAGGCGGAATAGATCAGGCCGCCGGCGGCGAAGCCCGCCAGCGCCAGCCCGGCCTCGCGCGGGCCACCCTCCCCGCGCGCCTCCAGCAGCGGCGCCAGGTGCGGGAAGATGCCGAACACCGCGATCGCCTCGACGAAGACGGCGGCGAACAGCACCCGCGCCCGGGGAATGGCGACGATGGTCCGGTAGCGCGCCACCGCCTCGCGAACGCCGACGCGCCGGGGCGGGGCGGCGGCGGTCCGGTCGAACCCGAACAGAGCCGCCGCCGCGGCGGCCACCGCGACCGCGGCCGTGATGGCCATGACGCCGCGCCAGCCGACCGTCGCCTCGATCAGGCCGGCGAAGGTCGAGCCCGAGAGCTGGCCGAGGATCACCGCCACCAGGAAGCGGCCGATGGCGACCTGGCGGTGCGCGAGGGCGATGCGGTCGCCCATCAGCGCCAGGGCGAGGGGCACCACCCCGCCGGCCGCGGCCCCGGCGAGGATGCGCAGCCAGAACAGGCTCGCGATGTCCGGAGCCAGCGCGCAGCCGCCCAACGCCAGTGCCAGGACGCCGAGGCAGATTGCGACGATGCGCTCCTTGCCCAGGCCGTCGCCGAGCGGCCCGAGCACCGGCTGGATCAGGGCATAGGGCAGCGCGAAGGCGGTGGAGAGCAGCGCCACGGTATGGGGATCGCTGGCGAGATCGCGCGCCAGCACTCCCACCAGCGGCTCGATGGAGCGACCCGCGAAGGTGCTGGCAAAGCCCGCCACCGACAGGATCACGATCAGGCGGGTGGCGGAGGAGGTCGCTGGCGGGGCGGCGGTCATGCGGACGGCGGTCGTGATCGAGGGGCGGGATGGCGCGACCGGGGATGCCGTGAAAGGCGCCGCCCTGTCGAGGCGGCGGGTCGCATGGCCGGCGCGCGGCGCTCCCTCATCCCTTCATCAGCACCGCCACATGCGCGGCGACGGAATCGCCGAGCCCCTTGAGGTCGTAGCCGCCTTCGAGCACCGAGACGATCCGGCCCTGGCAGGCGGTGTCGGCGATCTCCATCACCCTCTGCGTCGCCCAGGCGAAATCCTCGGCCTCCAGCATCAGGTTCGCCAGGGGATCGCGCCAATGGGCGTCGAACCCCGCCGAGATCACGATCAGGTCGGGCTGGAACGCCTTCAGGCGCGACAGGATGCGGCTCTCGAAGGCCTCCTTGAAGGCGTCCCCGTCCGCGAAGGGCCGCAGCGGCGCGTTCACGATCGTGTCGTGCTCGCCGGTCTCGGAGACCGCGCCGCTGCCCGGATAGAGCGGCATCTGGTGGGTCGAGCCGAACAGCACCGAGGGGTCAGACCAGAAGATGTCCTGGGTGCCGTTGCCGTGGTGCACGTCCCAATCGACGATGGCGACCCGCTCGGCCCCGTGGACCTTCTGGGCATGGCGGGCGGCGATGGCCGCGTTGTTGAAGATGCAGAACCCCATCGCCTTGGTGCGCTCGGCGTGGTGGCCCGGCGGCCGCATGGCGCTGAAGGCGTTCCTGGCGGCACCGGTCATCACGAGGTCGACGCCGGTCACCGCCGCGCCGACGCCGCGCAGCACACAGTCGATGGTGCCGGGCGAGAGCACGGTATCCCCGTCGAGGTGGACGAGCCCGTCCGCCGGTGCCGAGCGGACGAGATCCCGCACCCAGGCCTCGGGATGGGCCAGCATCACCGTCTCGAGGGTGGCCGGTTCCGGCGAGCGCCGGTCGAGGCCGGCGTAGTCCGGGCCGGCGAGCGCGTCCTGCACCGCCTGCATGCGCTCGGGCCGTTCGGGGTGGCCGTGCGGCGTACGATGGGCCAAGGCGGCCGCGTGGTGGAACAGCACCGTCATCCGAACATCCTCTCGATCTCTTGGAATACCATATGCCAGACCGATCGCGGGGCGCCAGACCGGACCGGCGCAACCGCATCGCCCCGGGTTTCTCGCCGCCGACGGGAATTGTCCCGCCGCCGTCGCTTGAGGCATGATTTCACGGCGTGCGGGCGAGCCCGGCGCGAACCGCTTCCTGTCCGGGCCGCCGGCTCGGCCGGAAAGGCCGGAGCCGGCTCATGCTCCGACACGACGCCGGCAACCCGAACCCGGAACCCGCCTGCCCATGCGCTCCCTCTTCGTCCACCAGAACTTTCCCGGCCAGTACCGTCACGTGGCACCCGCCCTGGCGGCCCAGGGCCACGAGGTGGTGGCGCTCGGCATGAACGAGGCGCCGGCGCTGCCCGGCGTCAACGCCTTGCGCTACGGGATCAAGGCGCATCCCACGGAGGGGATCCATCCCCTCGCCCGGAACTTCGAGACCAAGGTCCTGCGCGGCGAGGCCGCGGCCCGCGCCGGGCTGGCGCTCAAGGCGCGGGGATTTTCGCCCGACGTCATCTGCGGTCATCCCGGCTGGGGCGAGACGCTGTTCCTGAAGGATGTCTGGCCCGCGGCCAGGATGCTCGGGTTCGCCGAGTTCCACTACCGGCTCGCGGGTGCCGACGTCGGGTTCGATCCCGAGTTCCCCATGGACGGCGATGCGTCCCGCTTCGAGGTGACCGTCAAGAACGCGCCCCATCTCCTGGCCTACGACCAGTCCGACTGGCTGGTCTCGCCGACGCGGTGGCAGGCCGGCCAGGTGCCGCCCGCCTACCGCGAAAAGGTCAGCGTGATCCACGACGGGATCGACACCGGCGTTGCGGCGCCGAACCCCTCGGCGACGATCCGGCTGAACACCGAGGGCCCGACGCTTTCGCCGGGCGACGAGGTCGTCACCTTCGTCAGCCGCAACCTCGAGCCCTACCGCGGCTATCACATCTTCATGCGGGCGCTGCCGGAGATCCTGCGGCGGCGGCCCAAGGCCCGCGTCATCATCGTGGGCGGCAACGGCACCAGCTACGGACGGCCGAGAGCCGACGGGCGCAGCCACCGCGACGCCTATCTCGACGAGGTCAAGGACGCCCTCGATCTCTCACGGGTGCATTTCGTCGGGCGCATCCCGCACGCGGTGTTCCTGAACCTGCTCCAGGTCTCGGCGGCGCATGTCTACCTGACCTATCCCTTCGTCCTGTCCTGGTCGCTGATCGAGGCGATGGCGGTCGGCTGCGCCGTCGTCGGCTCGGCGACGCCGCCGGTGGAGGAACTGGTGCGGCACGGGGAGAACGGGTTGCTGGTGGACTTCTTCTCGCCGGGCGCGATCGCGGAGGCGGTAGTGGCGCTGTTGGCCGATCCACAGGGACATCGGGGCCTTCGTGCGGCTGCACGCCGGACCGCGCTGGGCTACGACCTCGCATCGGTCTGCCTGCCCCGGCATCTGCAACTGATCGGGGACGTCGCAGCGGGGCGCCGACCGGCCTCCGTCTGAAGGCGATCCGGCCGGTGTCGCCGGCCCGAAGGTTTCGGGCCCGCCTCCCGTGGCGCATGCCAGGGGAGACGGGATGGTCGGTGAAGGACCGTCGAAGAGCCGTCTACGACGATCCGAAGCCCGCCTCAGGCGGTTTCGAGCAGGCGGCGGGCGATGACCTGGGCCTGGATCTCGGCGGCACCCTCGAAGATCGAGAGGATGCGCGCGTCGCACAGCACCCGGCTGATCTGATACTCGAGGGCGAAGCCGTTGCCGCCGTGGATCTGCAGGGCGTTGTCGGCCGCCGCCCAGGCGACGCGGGCGCCGAGCAGCTTGGCCATCCCGGCCTCGAGATCGCAGCGCTTGCCCTCGTCCTTCTCGCGGGCCGAGAAGTAGGTGAGCTGGCGGGCGATGTTGATCTCCACCGCCATCATCGCGATCTTGTCGGCCACGCGCGGATAGTTGATCAGCGCCTTGCCGAACTGGACCCGGTCCTCGGCATAGCGCAGGCCGAGGTCGAGGGCGTTCTGCGCCACGCCGACGGCACGGGCCGCGGTCTGGATGCGGGCGGATTCGAAGGTCTGCATGAGCTGGGCGAAGCCCTTGCCCTCGACTTCGCCGAGCAGGTTGGCCGCCGGCACCTCGAAGTTGTCGAAGGCGAGCTCGTATTCCTTCATGCCGCGGTAGCCGAGCACGTGGATCTCGCCGCCCGACAGGCCCTGGACCGGGAAGGGCTCCTCGTCGGTGCCGCGCGGCTTCTCGGCGATGAGGAGCGAGAGGCCGCGGTGGCCCTTCTCCTCGGGCTTGGTGCGCACCAGACAGGTCATGATGTCGGCGCGCACGGGGTGGGTGATCCAGGTCTTGTTGCCCGAGATCTTCCAGACGTCGCCGTCCCTGACGGCCTTGGTGCGCAGGGACGCGAGGTCGGAGCCGGTGTTCGGCTCGGTGAACACGGCGGTGGGGAGCGTGTCGCCGGACGCGATGCCGGGGAGGAAGCGGTGCTTCTGCTCCTCGGTGCCGCCGCACAGGATCAGCTCGGCGGCGATCTCCGAGCGGGTGCCGAGCGAGCCGACACCGATGTAGGCACGGGACAATTCCTCGGAGACCACGCACATGGAGATCTTGGGCAGGCCCATGCCGCCGTACTCCTCGGGAATCGTCAGGCCGAAGACGCCGAGCTCGGCCATCTTGGTGACGATCTCCATCGGGATGTAGGCGTTCTGGCTGTGCCACTCGTGGGCGTGGGGCACGACCTCGGCCAGCCCGAAGCGGCGCATCTCGGAGCGGATCGCCTCCATGTCCTCGTCGAGGCCGGACTTGCCGATGGTGGCCGAACCGCCGTTGTCGCGGATGCGGGCGACGAGGGCGGCCCGGTTCTCGGCCGTGTTGCCTTCCGCGATCAGGGACTCGACGGCGCCGGTGCGGAACTTGGCGACCTCACGGGCGGTCAGGCCGAGCGAGCCGGTGGGACGCACCATTTCGCCCTGGCTCATCGGAATGCCGGAGAACATCTGGTCGAGGTATTCGCCGATGCCGATCTTCACGAGCAGGGATTCGGTCTCGCCGAATTCGCCCGTCTCGGTGAGGCGGGCGGCGTAGGCGGCGAGCTCGCGCACGCCCTCGGCATAGACGGCGATCCAGGCGAGGCCGTGGGTGGCGTGCTGCTCGGCTTCCATCATCTCCGCCGAGATCTTGCCCTCGCCGGACAGGACCCGGGTGCGGACGCGGCGGGTCGCCTCGGAGACGAGCCCCTTGGCGGCCTCACCGGCCTCCCGGGCGAGGGTCAGGAAGTCCTGAGGTTCGATCGTGACGGCGGGCGATGCGGACATGGGGATTCTTCCTTCGCAAAAGTCTTATGCTGCCTGTCATTATAGGCACGATCGGCGCCTCTGTAGAGGCGTCTCGCCGCAGTCGATGGAATTCGATGTGGTATACTTCATGATGTCGCGCTCATCCACGACTGGCGATGGCCACACCGGCCGCGGCCACCGCCATTCCGGCCATCTGCACGACGTTCAGGGCCTCGCCGTAGAGGCCGTAGGCCATGGCGGCGGAGACCGGCGGCACCAGGAAGAACAGGGATGCGACGCCGGCCACAGCCCCGCGCCGGATCAGCACCAGCAGCAGCAGGATGCCCGCCACCGAATTGACGAGCACCGACCACGCGAGCCCGGCCCAGAGCGGCAGCGAGGCGTCGAAGCGCCCGTCCCCGAACAGGAGGGCGACCGGCACCGCCAGCAGGGAGGCGCCGACGAACTGGACCGTGGCGTTGCTCAGGAGATCGACATCGGCCGCATGGCTCTTCTGCCAGAGGGTGCCCAGCGTCATCGCCACCATCGCCCCGAGGCAGGCCGCCAGGGGCAGGACCGGGATGCCGGCCTCGCCGGCGACGCCGATCTTGGGGGCCAGCACCAGGATCGCCCCGGAAAACCCGAGCCCGATCCCCGACCAGCGGCGGGAACTCACCCGTTCCCGCAGGAGCGGCCGCGCCAACATCGCCGTCAGCAGCGGCTGCAGGCTGCCGACGAGAGCGGCGATGCCGGCCGGCAGGCCGTTCTTGATCGACCAGAACACCCCGATCACGTAGAGCCCCTGCATCAGAAGCCCCGCGACCATGGCGTCGCGCCATTCGGCCGGGCCTCTGGGCCAGCGCGCGCCGAGGGCGGCGGCGATACCGGCGAGCACCAGCGACACCGCCACCACCCGCACCGCGACGAAGGTCAGCGGCTCGGCATGGGGAGCCACGAAGCGGGCGGCGATGAAGCCGGTCGCCCAGATCAGGACGAAGAGCCCGGGGATGGCGGCGCGGGCGGCCGAGGCGTTTGACATGATGCCGGCAGGCACCATAGCGGGCGCCCGAACACAACCCGGCCGGCCGCCGCCGGCCCATGCGCCCGCTCGTTTTCCGCGGTGGACGTTGCCCTGTCGCCCGCCCTGGCGTTTAGAGGGGGCCATGACATCCCGTCAGGAGACGTCGCCTGCCCGTGAGCCGCCTGCGCACCAGCCTCAGCATCGCGGCGATCGCCGCCCAGCGCTTCGTGATCCACGACGGCTGGGCGATCGCCAGTCACATCGCGCTGTCGAGCCTGACCTCCCTGTTCCCGTTCCTGATCCTGCTGGCGGCGGTCGCCGGCCTGTTCGGCACGAAATCGCTCGCCGACGAGGCCGGCGTGCTGATCTTCGACGCTTGGCCGAGGGAGGTCGCCAAGCCGATCGTGGGAGAGATGCACCGGGTGCTCACCGAGCAGCGCGGCGGCGTGCTGACCGTGGGCGCGGTGCTGGCGCTCTACTTTTCCTCCTCCGGCGTCGAGAGCCTGAGGGTCGGGCTCAACCGCGCCTACGGCCTGCGCGAATCGCGGCCGTGGTGGCTGACCCGGCTCGAATCGATCGGCTACGTCGTGTGCGGCGCCTTCGCGATGCTCGCCTTCGCGCTGCTGGTGGTGCTCGGGCCGCTGCTGTGGCGAACCCTGATCAAGTTCGTCCCCGGCCTCGAGCCCCTCGGGCTCACCGTCGCCATCGGCCGCATCGGCATCACCGCCACCCTGATCGCCGCGGTGCTCATCATCGCCCACAAGTTCGTCGCCACCGGGCGCCGGCCGGTGCTGGCGGTGCTGCCGGGCGTGGCGGTGACGCTGCTGCTGTGGTTCCTCGCCGGCCTCGGCTTCGGCTTCTATCTCGACCGGTTCTCGACGGCCTACGCCTCCACCTACGGGGGACTGGCCACGGCCATGGTGTTCCTCGTCTTCCTGTACTGGCTGGCCGCGATGTTCCTGTTCGGCGGCGAGATCAATGGCACCGTCATTGCAGCGCGGCGGCGAAGGCTACAGGCACGGATGCAGGCACGACGGAACAGGGCGCTGGATCAGCCGGAGGATCAGGCCCGGGAGGCGCCGCCGCCCTGATAAGGCGCTCCGGTCACGCGCGATCCACCATCCGACATTCGCCTGTGACCTGCGCGTCCTAGCCTCCTGCCCGGGGTGCGGGCATGAGACGGGCGGGCCGTCGCGGATGGCTGGCAAGGGGTGACGGCATGCGGATCCGGTTCGGCTGCGAGATGGGCTACGAATTCGCCTATCCGACCCCGCTGATCGCGCGGCTGACCTCGCATCCCGATTGCCGCGGCACCCTCGTCGTCCCCGACGACCTGCGGACCGACGCGGACGTACCCTTGCAGGCCTTCCTCGATCCCTTCGGCAACCGCTGCGCCCGCCTCGTGGCCCCGGCCGGCTTCCTGACCCTGACCGTCGAATCCGTGATGGAAGACGACGGCGCCCGCGATCCGGTGGTGGCGCAGGCGAACCAGCATGCGGTCGAGGAGCTTCCGCCCGAGACCCTGCCCTTCCTGGTGGCCAGCCGCTACTGCGAGTCCGACCTCCTGTCGGACGAGGCCTGGCGGCTGTTCGGGGAAACGCCCGCCGGCTGGGCACGGGTGCAGGCGGTGTGCGACTGGGTCCACGACCACATCGCATTCGGTTACGACTATTCCCGCGTCGACCGCACGGCCACCGATGCCCTGGCGGTGGGTCGCGGCGTCTGCCGCGACTACGCGCATCTCAGCGTCGCGTTCTGCCGGGCCCTCAACATCCCGACGCGCTACTGCACCGGTTATCTCAGCTTCATCGGCGAGCCCGAGCCGCATCCGCCGGGGGATTTCGCCGCCTGGATCGAGGTATATCTCGGCGGGGCCTGGCACACCTTCGATCCGCGCAACAACGCGCCCCGGCAGGGCCGCATCCTCGTCGCCAGGGGACGCGACGCGGCCGACGTGCCGCTGACCCACACCTTCGGGCCGAACCGGCTGACGCTGTTTCGCGTGTGGGCGGAGGAGGTGTGACCGCGAAAAACCCCTCCCCCCGCAGAGGGGAAGGGGTCGGGGACGCGGATCAGGCCGCCAGCGGCAGGGCGTCGTCGGCTTCGTGGGCGCCGGCCATGAACTGCGCCCTGGCGAGGTCCGCGAAGCGCCCGTTCTGCGCGACCAGCGCGTCGAAGCTCCCCGATTCGACGATCCGGCCCTCGTGGAAGACGAGGATGCGGTCGGCGTTGCGGATCGTGGCGAGGCGATGGGCGATGACGAAGGTCGTGCGGCCCTCCATCACGGCTTCCAGGGCACCCTGGAGCTTGCGCTCGGTGGTGGCGTCCAGCGCGCTGGTGGCCTCGTCGAGGATCAGCACCGGCGGATTCTTCAAGAGTGCGCGGGCGATCGACAGGCGCTGGCGTTCGCCGCCCGAGAGCGAGCGTCCGCGCTCGCCGATCACCGTGTCGAGGCCGTCGAGCTGGCGGTCCATGAACTCGGTGGCCTGAGCCCGGTCGAGGGCGTCGAGCATCTCGGCGTCGGTGGCGTCGGGGCGGCCGACCTGAAGGTTCTCGCGGATCGAGCGGGCGAACAGCATCGGCTCCTGGAACACCACGCCGATGTTGTGGCGCAGGGACGATAGGCCGATGTCGCGGATGTCGATGCCGTCGATGCGGATGGCGCCGTGGTCGGGATCGAAGGCGCGATGGAGCAGGCCCAGCGTCGTCGACTTGCCCGAGCCGGTGGTGCCGACCAGGGCCACGGTCTCGCCGGCGCGGGCGGTGAAGGAGACCTCCTCCACGGCCTTGCGGCGGGGGGTGTAGGAGAAGCCGACGTTGTCGAAGGAGACCTCGCCCTCGAAGCGGGCGACCTGGCGGGCGTTGGCCCGGTCGTGGACGGCGGGCGCCGTGTCGAGGATCTCGAAGAACTCGGCGATCTTGGGCATCTGCTGGAACAGGCCGTTGATGCAGCAGGCGACCTGGTCGAGGCGCGACACCAGCATGGTGGCCAGGCTCATGAAGGCAACGACCTCGCCGACGCTGGCCATCCCGTGCTGGTGCAGCACGATGCCGGTGATGAAGATCGCGGTCATCGTCAGCGTGGCGGAGGCGCGGGTGGCGACGTTGGCCAGAGCCCACCACGACAGGACCGGGATCTGCGCGGCGAGCAGGTTGCGGATGATGCCGTGCATCGCATCCTTCTCGGCCTTGGCGCGGGTGAAGGACTGGATGACCGCGACGTTGCCCAGCGCATCGGAGGCGTGTTCGGCCAGGCCCGACTGGTAGGCCTCGACCTTGCCCTGCAGGGTTTCGGTGCGGCGGATGACGAGGGTGGTCAGCACGGTGAAGACCAGGACCAGCACCACGAGGATGCCGCCGAGCTGCCAGTTGACGAACAGGGTGAGCGGCAGCAGCACGCCGAGGGAGACGATGGCGACGAAATGGTCGCGGAAGAAGCCGAGCCACAGCCACGACATGCCGTTCGTGCCCTCCAGCATCGCCTTAAGGACGCGCCCGGAGTGGTTCGAGGAGTGGAAGGCGAGCGGCAGCTCGAGGACGTGCTCGAAGTAGTTGGCCATCGCCGAGAGGCGGTTGCGGTGGGCCAGCCGGTCGGCGTGGAGCGCGATGGCGACACCGGCCGCGATGGTGAACAGGCCGAAGCCGACCCAGGCCGCCACCAGGGGCAGCAGGGTCGCAAAAGCGTCGGAATCCTTGTTCAGATGGGTGAGCTTGTCGATGATCCGGCCCATGAGCAACGGCTCGACGAAGGCGGCCACGGCCAGCGCCACGTTGGCGGCGGCCAGGAAGACGGCGAGCCGCTTGTCGGCGCCCAAAAGGCCCATGACCCGGGCGTAGAGACGAACCAACGACATGATGACGTGTGCTCCGAAGCCGATTTTGGCGGCCCCCGTTCGTGCGGGACCTTGTGCCTGTACGCGGCACCTGCGGATCGGCGGTCCGCTGTCGGCGGAACGGCTTAGCCTCGGTGCTGATCGGCTTATCGCAGCCTCTCCCTGAACGGCGAATGACACGATTCCCAGGCGCGGCGCCACCGATTTTACGGTTCGTTCACCGCGTCCACCTAAGTCTGTGCACGGGGCTTACGCCCGGCGTCCGTTTCCGGCACGTCTCCGTCGCTCAGGTTTGCCCGCCATGGATCTCGCAACCGCTGTCGGTCTGCTCGGCGGAATCGCGACCGTCTTCGTCCTGATCATGATCGACGGCGGCAATTTCGCCGCCTATTTCGACAAGCACGCGGTGATCGTGATCTTCGGCGGCGCCACCGCCGCGACGATGATGCGCTTCCCGTTCTCGACGATCGCCCACGGCCTGCCGATGGGCCTGCGCTACGCCTTCACCATGCGGGCGATCAAGCCGCGCGACCTCATCGAGGAGATCACCAAGATCGCCGACGTGGTGCGCAAGTCCGGCCCGATGGCCCTCGAGAGCATGGAGATCTCCGACCCGTTCCTGGCCCAGGGCGCCCGCTACATCGCCGACGGCTACGACCGCGAGTTCATCCGCGACACGATGGAGCGCGACCGGGACAACTTTCTCATGCACCTCGACGAGGGCTCGAAGATCTACCGGGCGTTCGGCGACTGCGCCCCGGCCTGGGGCATGATCGGGACCATCCTCGGCATGGTGACGATGTTCGCCAACATGTCCGATCCCTCGAAGCTCGGCCCCGCCATGGCGACCGCGCTGCTCGCCACCCTCTACGGGGCGCTGCTCGCCAACGCGATCACGCTGCCGCTGGCCGACAAGCTCCACATGAAGCTCGAGGAGGAGGACGTCTCGCGCTCCCTCATCATCGACGGGATCCTGCTCATCCGCGACGCCAAAAGCTCCTCGCTCGTGCGCGAGATGCTGATCGCCTACCTGCCGCACAACCACCGCGAAGACCTTTCGGCCGAAGCGGCCTGACGACCACGGGAGGCGGCGGTGGCCAAGAAGAAGCGCGGCGGCGCGCACGGCGGCCACGGCTGGTTCGTGACCTTCGCCGACCTGATGGCGCTGCTCATGAGCTTCTTCGTCATGATCGCCGCCTATTCGACGCAGGACCAGAAGAAGCTGCAGATGGTGGCCGGCTCGATGCGCGACGCCTTCGGCACGACCAAGGAATCGCGCTTCGCCGGCATCATCGAGAAGGACGGGCTGCCGAGCGCGCAGCGCGTCAAGAACCTGCGTGACATCGCCCCCGAGAACGCCACCGACCGCCCGACCCCGCCCGGAACCGACGCCATCCAGGAAGACGGCATCCCGGATGCGGGCTATCGCGACGGAGCGGGCCTGGCCGCCGCCAGCCTGCGCCAGGCGCTGCAGGACATGCCGGAGGTCGCCGAACTGTCGAAGAACATCATCGTCACGCCGACCCAGCGCGGCCTCGACCTGACGCTCGTCGACCAGGACGGCGCCTCGATGTTCCCGGACGGGTCGAGCCGGCCCAACGACCGCACCCGCCGCCTCCTCGAAAAGCTGGCGCCGACCCTGCGGCGGATGGCCAACCGTATCGCGATCACCGGCTTCACCGCCACGGATCGCCCCGGCGCCCGCACGTCGGTTCCGCCCTGGGAACTCTCGGCCAACCGCGCCATCACCGTGCGCGAGATCCTCGCCAATGCCGGCGTGCCCGACGATCGCTTCGCCTCCGTCAGCGGCAAGGCCGACACCGAGCCGCTGTTTCCCGACAACCCCTACCTCTCCGCCAACCGGAGGGTGACGGTGACCCTGCTCAGCGAATCGGCCCCGACGCCGTGGACCAAGGGGATTCCCTGAGGCCGCCGGCGCCGACGCCCATCGCGAGACGGGCCGGTCGTCCTATTCGGCGACCAGCAGCGCCCAGTAGACCTTGTACTTCGAGTTCGGCGCATAGGCGGTGGCGATGCCCATCCGCCGCGCCCCGGGCGCGCGCATGACGGCGTCGTGCCCCGTGCTCTCGCGCCAGCCCGAGAAGGCTTCGGCCAGGGTATGGTAGCCGGCCGAGAGGTTGGCCTCGGCGCCGACGTAGCCCAGGCGCCCCACCGCGTTCTTGACCGTCTCGGCCCGGCTCGGCTTGTCCGCCACCGCCATGGCGGCGGCCTCGGCCTGGGCCAGGCGCTGGAGGTCCGGATCGAGGGCCAGCGGCGCGAGGCCGGTCCTGGCGCGATAGGCCGAGATCATGTCGCGGGCGGTGGCGGCATCGATCTGCGCCGCGGGCGTCGCCAGAGCCAGGTACAGGGTCGGCGCCGGTTCGGACCGGTCGGCCATGCAGCCCGACAGGAACGGGGCACCCGCGAGGATGGCGGCGGTGAAGCGCCGCGCGCGCGTCACGACGAGGCCCGCGCGGGCCGCCGCCGCGAGGCCGGTGCTGCGTCGTCCCCGTCCTCGGGGGTCGTCGCTCCGGGCGCGCCCGTCGCGGCGGGCGCCGCCGAACTCGTCGCGAAGGCGGTGGCGATCTGGCCGAGGGCGTTCTGCACGGGTTCCAATCCCTGGACGGTGACGACGCTCGATCCCGGTCCGAGGTCAGGGATCATCTGCGCTGCGGACAACGCCTTGAACACGGAAAAGTTGAGGTCGCTCTGCACGCGCGTGCCGAAATCGACGTCGGTGATCCAGGCGAGCAACTCGAAGTCGAGGAACGGGTCTCCGATCTTGCGGAAGACGACGCGCGGGGCCGGCGACTTGAGCACGTCGGCATGGGCGGTGGCGCAGGCGGTGATCATTTCGGCCGCCCGGACCGGGTCCTGGTTGCGCATCACGCTGACCAAGATGCTGACGCGCCCGGTCCGGTCGCCGCGGACCCGGTTCTTGACGATGCCGGAGATCAGGTTGGAATTCGGCACGATCACCGCCGAGCGGTCGAAGGTCTGGATCTCGGTGGAGCGCACCGAGATGCGCTTCACGATGCCCTCGCTGTCGCCGATGACGACCTGGTCGCCGACCCGGATCGGCCGCTCCCACAGGAGGAGCAGGCCCGAGACGAAGTTGTTGACGATGGACTGGAGACCGAAGCCGATGCCGACCGACAGGGCGCCGGCCACGATGGTGAGCTTCTCCAGGCTGAGGCCGAGGTACGAAAAGGCCAGGGCGAGGGCGAGCAGGAAGCCGCAATAGCCGGTGACCGTGGCGATCGAGTTGCGCAGGCCCGCGTCGAGGTCGGTGGCGGGCAGGTAGGTCTTTTCCAGCCAGCGCGTGATCGCCTTGGTGACCACCACGCCGAGCACCAGGATGCCGATGGCGAGCGCGATGGTGGAGAGCGAGATCGTGACGTCGCCGACCTTGAAGCCGAAGAAGGCCGTGCGCACCGAGGTGAGCACGTCCGTCGAATCGAGTCCCCACGGCGCCAATGCCAGCAGGATCGCGACCAGTACCAGCGCGACCCTGGCGAAGCCCGTGGCCAGCACCGCGATCTGGTTGATCGAGCGCTTGCGCAGGCCGGTGTTGGCCTGGAGGGCCGTGGCGACCCGGGTTTGCTCGGTGAGCGAGCCGCCGATGAAGGTGTCGGCGCTGGCCGTCAGCAGATAGAGGAGCGCGAACAGGCTCGCCGTCCACACGATCTGGTCGATGAGGAAGGACGAGAAGGCGACGTAGCCCACCGTCGTCGCCGCGCCGACGCCCGCCACCACCGCCCAGCCGAGCAGCCGGGCCGGCCCCCCGATGGTGGTGGCGTTGTCCGGCGGCACGTAGGGGCCGAGGCAGGCCTCCTCCTCGTCCTGCGTGTCGGCGAAGCGATGCAGGCCGATGGCGAGGATCAGCACGGTCGCCAGCGCCCCGATGCCCCGGGTGGCGATGGAGACCGGCAGCGCGGCCGAGATGCCGGAATTCAAGGCCTCGATCGTCTTCACCACCGAGATCACGACGGCGATGCTCACCGCCAGGAGCGTGAGGCGCGAGGCGGCCGCGTCGCTCACCGGCGCCAGGCGCCAAGACGGCTTGTCCGGCGAGAGCAACGCGTCGCACAGGGATTGCACGAAGGCGACGAAGGCCAGCCCGATCAGAATGGCGCCGGCCATCGGCATCAGGCGCGGCGGCATCAGGTCGGTGGCGTCCAGGGCGTAGTAGACCGCATAGCTTCCCGCCAGCGCCGGCACGGTGCCAACGAGGAACACCCGCCAGGCCGCCATCAGCCGCTGGCGCCGGGGCGGATCGACCACCGCCTTGCCCCGGCGTCCGAAGCGCGGCGCGATGTTGCGGCGCCCGAAGTACAGGGCGCCCGAGATGCCGAAGGCGACGCCCAGCAGCAGCAGGTTGCCGAGCGTGCCGTTGCGGGTGAAAAGGTCCGGCAGGTCGGTGACCGCGCTCTGCAGGGCCCGCAGGTCGCGGGGAATGTCGGCGGTCACCCGCATCCACAGGTCGGGACTGACGAGGGGCGAGGACCGTTCGAACAGGCCGCGCGTGAAGGCGGCCCGGCGCCGGTTCGAGACCTGGTCGAGGATCTGCTCGCTCTGCACCAGCAGCGATTTCGCCAGGCGCTGCGTCTCGTCGATCTCGGCGACGGCGTGCTCGCGCTCGGAGCGTTCCTTGGCGACGTCGTCGCCCTCCTCGCCATCCTTGGGTTTGGGGCCGAGCTGGTTCAGGCGTTCGCGGGCGGCATCGAGGCGCGGCTGCGTCAGGTCGATGATGCGCCGGATCCCGTCGGCCACCGTATCGAGGCCGTCGCGGGCGCGCAGGAGGTCGCCGGCGGCCGCGGTCCGGCTGGAGACGATCTTCTCGCGGGCGTCGAGATCCTGCTTGGCCTTGTCGAGCCGGTCGCGAATCCCCTGGATCATCTCGGAGACGACGGGCTTCTCCTCGACCTCCTCCTCCTCGACCGCCTTGTCGGTGGGCTTTCCGGCCGTCGTGCCGGCGCCAGTCGGCTTGGTCTCTGTCGCTTTGCCTTCGCTCGGCTTGCCTTCGCTTGGCTTGCCCGCCGTCGCGGGCCTGGCCTTCTCGGCCGGAGCCGCCGATTCTTGGGCCCGGAGCGCCCCGGGCGTCATGCCGAACAGCAGGACGGCGGAGATCGCGACCACCGCGTCGCGCCAGGACCGGCGCAAGCACGACGACCTCTCACCGGATCGATCCCGGACGATGGCGTGGATGCGCGATATGGCCTGACCCATCTCGTTCCTTTCGGGGCGCCGGCTCCCGGCGCCGACTCTCGTCGGATTCGTTCGTCACCGATCCGGGACCCGGCGGAACGCAGACCCCGTGCCGCGAGGGCGGCACCACCGTGACACGCGCCGTCTCTCGCCAAGCAATGGGGCGAAACGGTGCTCCCGGCGATGCGGTGGAGACAGGGCGGGATCGCCGGGGGCGCGGCTAGGCCCTGCATTACGGAGCCTAGCCTTCCGAAGCCCATCATTCCGAGGCCCGGCATTCCCGGGCCCGGCATTCCTGGGAGAGCCGCAGCGGACGAACCCTGTGTGTGACGTCGCAGTCGACACGGGCAACCTTCACAAGCCTGTCACGCTGATATTAGACTACCGCGCAATGGACCGTGCCTTTTCGTATCTGTGCGAGGAGGTGGCGCCGATCGTCCGTGCCGATGATCCCCGCCACGCGCCGGGCGTTTTCGCCCGATGCGACCGCTTTTGGCCGGTGCCATCCGTTCCGTCCCCTCCCCCGTCCCGGCCATGGCGCCGCCCTCCCCGCTTGCCGGGTGGGTCATGGGACTCGCGCCCGAGCGAGCGGGTCACGCTCTGCGATGGCGATGGGACGGCGCCTTCGACGCGTTCGACGCGTTGTCCCATCAGCGAACCGTACAGAGAGTAGCGCCGATGCTCGACCTCCAGACGCTCGTGCTGAACGCGGATTACCGGCCGCTCTCCTACAATCCGCTCTCGCTGTGGTCCTGGAAGGACGCCTTCACCGCGCTGTTCCTCGACCGCGTCACCCTGGTGGCGACCTACGATACCGAGGCGCGCTCGCCAAGCCGGTCGCTGCGGGTGCCGAGCGTGGTGGCGCTGAAGAACTACGTCACGCTGGCGCGCAGCCCGGCCTTCACCCGCTACAACATCTACCTGCGCGATACGTTCTCGTGCCAGTACTGCGGCCTGCGCCTGCCCTCGGGCGGCCTGACCTTCGACCATGTGGTGCCGCGCTCACGCGGCGGCCTGTCGAGCTGGGAGAACGTGGTCGCCGCCTGTTCCCCGTGCAACCTGCGAAAGTCGAACCGCACGCCCGCGGAAGCCGAGATGCCGCTTCTGAACGAGCCGCGCCGGCCGACCCGGTACGAACTGCACCACCGCCAGCCGGAGTTCGACCACCGCGACTACCACCACACCTGGCTCGACTACCTTTACTGGGACAGCGAGCTCGAGAGCTGAGCCGGTCTCAGGGAAACCGGCGCGGCGGCACGTTATAGATCGGCACGTTGAGCGAGTGGGTGAGGCCACCCGGTGCAATCGGGCGGACGTGCCGCTCGTGATACACGTGCCGCGTCACGTAGCGCCGCCGCACCGTAATGAGACGGCGGTGATGGACGACCCGTTGCACACGCGGCCGGTCGTAGGCCGGCTCGCGGCCCGGCTCGAAACCGTCGGCCTGGGCCAGCGACACCAGGCCGAGCGCGAGGGCGGTGCCGAGGATGAAGGTGCGGATCATGGAGACGTCTCGCTGAACGGTCGGTGGATCAGAACTTCACGCCGAGCGCGCCGCGGACGGTGTTGAGGTGGACCTTCTGGTCCCCGAAGTCGGCGAACTGGATGTACTGGTATTCCGCACGCAGGAAGACGTTGGAGGTGATGGCGTAGTCGATGCCGCCGCCCGCCGCGAAGCCGAGGGCATATTTCTCCTTCGCGCCGCCGCCGCCCGACTGGTCGAGCGCGCCCACGAGCGTGGTCCGGGTGTTGTCGGTGTACTCCCGCAGGCTCACCTGGACCTGGTTGCGGACTTCGGCCCGGCCGAAGGCGATACCCGCCGTGGCGAAGGGCATGAACGGACCGAAGGCGAAGCCGCCGCGGGCCCGGATCGTGCCGTAGTCGATCATCTTCGCGCTCGAACGAGTGGCGATCGCGAAACTGTCGTAGAGGCCGTTGCTCAGCGTCACGTTGCGGCCGAGGCTGTCGGACGAGGCGACGGACTGGTTCAGACTGGTGTAATCGACCTCGATGCCGACGACGGTATCGTCGAACTGCATGTTGTAGCCCGCGAATCCACCGAAGGAGCCGCCGCGTCCGTTCTTCGACCGCAGGCGGTTGCTTCCGGACACGCCGTACTCCGCCTCGACCCGCAATCCCCTCACGATCTGGGCGATCTCGGACCGGCCGGCGTTGCCGAAGCCCACACTGGTTCCGGTGTAGCCGCCGTGCCCGCCGACATAGACGCCGGTCCAATCGACGGTCTGCACCGGAGTGTCGTATTCCGCGCCGCGCAGGACGCCGTAGTCGAGATCGGCCGCCTGGGCCGCCGGAGTTCCGAAAGCGGCCAGTCCCGCGACAAGGAAACCAATCAGGGTACGCATGGGGATCGTCCTCAAGGCGTGGCCTCTAGGGAGGCGTGCTGAGCCTGTTGTCCCGTTCTACTTGGGTAACCTTAATAACCGGTTGCCGGGATCGCATTTCTCGGGCGGCGATCGGGATCGCTCCGACAGCAAAAAGGGCGGCGCGGACCCGATGTCCGCGTCGCCCTCGTCTCGAGTTCCCAGTCGCCGTTCGCGGCGGAACGGGTCTGCGATCAGTACTTGCGCACCAGCGGGCCGGGCTCGTAGCTCGGGGCCAGCGGCGGCAGGGCGGCGACACCGACGCCGCCGAGCAGCCAGCGCATGCCGAGCTTCACGTCGTGGGAGGTGATCTCCTTGGCCTGGTAGCTGACGTACCCGCAGCCCGGATCGTTGAAGCAGGCGACGTTGCCGGACTTCACGGTCCCGAGGTTCATGTAGCGATAGGCCAGTTCGAGGCTGACGTTGGGCGTCACGGCATAGGCGAGGCCGGCCTGCGCCGCCCAGGCGAAGCTGGACGACTTCTTGTCCGGGGCGTAGCCGAAGCCGCCGGTGGCGCCGCCGGCGCCGACATCGTGGAAGCCCGACATCTTGTGGAAGGCGTAGCCGGCGCCGCCGCCGACGAACGGCGTCACGCCGTACCAGGTGCCGAGATCGATGTAGCCGTTGGCCATGACGACCACCGACGAGATGTTGCCGTTGTAGAAGTTGATCGACTTGTAGGGCCGGCCCTGGCCGTCGAAGATCTGGCGGCCGTTGCCGTCGAAGGCATTGAAGCTGTCGCTGAAGCTGATCCGGCTGCCGCCACGGTACTCACCCGTGATGTCGCCGCGCAGGAACGCGTTGAACTGGTAGCCGACACCGCCGCCGGCGAAGTACTGCTCGGAGACCGCCTTCTGGTCGATGCCGTAGGCCGGCGGCAGCGCGCCGCCGCCCGGGATGATGGTCTTGATCTTGGAGACTTCGACCGCACCGACACCGACGTCGCCGCGCAGGTACCAGCCGCCGCCGATCTCGATCGGCGGGGGCAGCGGCTCGGGGGGCAGCGGGGGCAGGAGGTCGGCGGCCTGGGCGAGGCATGGCGCTCCCACGCTCACAAGGAGCGTGATCGAGCGCGCCAAAGCGGAGAGCTTGGAGCGGCGCATGGGGTGTCCTTTACTCGATCGCGTGCCGGAAGCTCGGGCGCCGGCTTGGATGACGAGTTGGAGGATGTCCCCAAGAGGTTAAATCAGGCTTAACGTTAAAAGTTATCCCTAGTGCCGCGTTACTGAATTTAACCCTCTGTTCATGTCGGCACGAAGATCAGGGCTGCCATCAACACCCTGGCCGAAACACCTCGCGGGACATTTCTACCGGACGTAGAATCCCGGCGATGGAATCCCTCTCGCACGTGCGGACGGCAGCTCCCGTCCGCCGACACCTCAAGGAAAGAGTCAGATCATGCTCGCCACGGACGTGACCCGGCTGGCATCGAGGCTGCCCGAGGTGGTCGAAGGCGCCCACAACGGCAACCCCGACTTCCGCCTCGCCGGGCGCATCTTCGCGACCCTGTGGCTGGAGGAGGAGCGTCTGGTGGTCCGGCTCACGCCGGCCGATATCGCCACCCTCGACGAGGAGGCACCCTGCCTGCTCACGCCCATCGAGGGAGCCTGGGGTCGCCGGGGCTGGACCAACCTCGATCTGTGGGACGCGGACGAGGCGTTCGTCGGCCGGGTCCTGCTGGCGGCCTGGCGCCGCCTCGCGCCCGCTCTCCTGGACGACGAATCGCCCTGAGGCGCCGGCCCTCAGGCGGCGGCCTTGGCCGCCACCCGGGCGACCGCATCGACGACGTCGTCCACCACCGCGGAGACGAGGCCACGGTCGTCGCCCTCCGCCATCACCCGGATCACCGGCTCGGTGCCCGAGGGCCTGATGACCAGGCGTCCGGCATTGCCCAGGCGCGAGCGCGCGTGCTCGATCGCGGTCACCACGGTGTCCTGCTTCAACGGCTCGCCGGCGCCGTAGCGGACGTTGCGTAGGATCTGCGGCAACGGATCGAAGCAGTGGCAGACATCGCTCACCGGCCGTTCCAGGCGCTTGACGACGCTGAGCACCTGCAGGGCCGCCACGAGGCCGTCGCCGGTGGTGGCGTAGTCGGACATGATGATGTGGCCGGACTGCTCGCCGCCGAGGTTGTAGCCGTGCTCACGCATATGCTCGAGGACGTAGCGGTCGCCCACCGCCGTGCGCGCCAGGGTGAGGTCGATGCCGGCCAGATAGCGTTCGAGGCCGAGGTTCGACATGATCGTGGCGACGATGCCGGGCTTGGTCAGCCGGTCGTCTTCCTTCCACGAGCGGGCGATCACCGCCATGAGCTGGTCGCCGTCGACGGTCTGGCCCTTCTCGTCGACGATCAGCACGCGGTCGGCGTCGCCGTCGAGGGCGATGCCGATGTCGGCGCGCAATTCGCGGACCTTGGCGGCCAGCGCCGCCGGCGCCGTCGAGCCGACCCCACGGTTGATGTTGAAGCCGTCCGGCTCGACGCCGATGGCGATGACCTCGGCACCGAGCTCCCACAGGGTCTCGGGCGCGACCCGGTAGCCGGCGCCGTTGGCGCAATCGACCACCACGCGCAGGCCGTCGAGGGTGACCTGGCGCGGCAGGGTGCGCTTGGCGAACTCGATGTAGCGGGCGTGCACGCTCTCGATCCGCTTGGCCCGGCCGATGTCGAGGGAGCCGGCCAGCCGCTTGTGCAGGGCACCGTCGATCAAGGCCTCGATCTCGCGCTCGACCTCGTCGGAGAGCTTGAACCCGTCCGGGCCGAACAGCTTGATGCCGTTGTCCTCATAGGCGTTGTGCGAGGCCGAGATCATCACGCCGATGTCGGCGCGCATCGAGCGGGTCAGCATGGCCACGGCCGGCGTCGGCATCGGACCGAGCTGGAGCACGTCCATCCCCACGGAGGTGAAGCCGGCCATGAGCGCGGTCTCGATCATGTAGCCCGACAGACGGGTGTCCTTGCCGATGACGACGCGATGGCGGTGGTCGCCGCGCTGGAACACCAGGCCGGCGGCCTGCCCCACCTTGAGCGCCAGTTCCGGCGTGATCACGCCGTTGGCCAGTCCTCGGATGCCGTCGGTTCCGAAATATTTGCGCACGTCGCCCATCCCCGGTTGCCCGGTCCTCGTACTTCATCCGTCTGGACGGCTGGTATCCAAGCATGGCGAATCGATGGTGAATCGACCCACCGACGGCCTGGACGGCGATACGAAAAAGGGCGGCGGGTCTTCACCCGCCGCCCTCGGTCTCTCGTCCGCCGCCGGCGTCAGCCCTGCGGCTGAGGCTCTAGCCCGCCGTCGCTCTCGCGCGGCCGGCCACGTCCGGCGGAGGGAACCGACGAGCCGCGGATCGGGGTCGGGCCGTCGCCGGAGTCGCGGATCGGCGGCTTGCCGGCCAGCAGGCCCTTGATCTCGTCGCCCGACAGGGTCTCGTACTCGAGCAGCCCCTGGGCCAGGGCCTCGAGGTCGTCCTTGCGCTCGGCCAGGATGCGGCGAGCCTCTTCGAGGCCAGTCTCGACGAGGCGGCGAACCTCCCCGTCGATCTTCTGGGCGGTGGCCTCCGAGATCGTCTGCTGACGACCCATCGACATCCCTAAGAACACCTCGTCGTTGTTCTCGCCGTAGGCCACGGTGCCGAGTTCGGGCGAGAAGCCCCAGCGGGTCACCATCATGCGGGCCAGACGCGTGGCCTGCTCGATGTCGGACTGGGCGCCCGAGGTCACCTTGTCGGCGCCGAAGGTCATCTCCTCGGCGATGCGGCCACCCATCATGATGGCGAGACGCGAGGTCATCTGCTCGTAGCTCATCGACAGCTTGTCGCGCTCCGGCAGCTGCATGACCATGCCGAGCGCACGACCGCGCGGGATGATCGTCGCCTTATGGACGGGGTCGGTGGCCGGCACGTTAAAGGCGACGATGGCGTGGCCGCCCTCGTGGTAGGCGGTCAGGCGCTTCTCGTCCTCGGTCATGACCAGGGTGCGCCGCTCGGCGCCCATCATCACCTTGTCCTTGGCGTCCTCGAACTCGTGCATCGTGACGATCCGCTTGCCACGGCGCGCCGCGAGCAGGGCCGACTCGTTGACGAGGTTCATCAGGTCGGCGCCGGAGAAGCCAGGGGTACCGCGCGCGATGACCTTGAGATCGACGTCCGGCGCCAGGGGTACCTTGCGGACGTGGACGCGCAGGATGCGCTCGCGGCCGACGACATCGGGGTTGGGCACCATGATCTGGCGGTCGAAGCGGCCCGGACGCAGCAGGGCGGGGTCGAGCACGTCGGGCCGGTTGGTGGCCGCGATGATGATCACGCCCTCGTTGGCCTCGAACCCATCCATTTCCACGAGCAGCTGGTTAAGGGTCTGCTCGCGCTCATCGTTGCCGCCGCCGAGGCCGGCGCCGCGATGGCGGCCGACCGCGTCGATCTCGTCGATGAAGATGATGCAGGGCGCGTTCTTCTTGGCCTGCTCGAACATGTCGCGCACACGGCTGGCGCCGACGCCGACGAACATCTCGACGAAGTCGGAACCGGAGATCGTGAAGAACGGCACGTTGGCCTCACCCGCCACCGCGCGGGCGATCAGGGTCTTACCCGTACCGGGGGGGCCGACGAGGAGCACGCCGCGCGGGATGCGGCCGCCGAGGCGCTGGAACTTCTGGGGGTCGCGCAGGAACTCGACGATCTCCTGCAGGTCCTCCTTGGCTTCCTCGACGCCGGCGACATCCTCGAAGGAGACGCGGCCCGAAGCCTCGGTGAGAAGCTTGGCCTTCGACTTGCCGAAGCCCATGGCGCGGCCGGCGCCCGACTGCATCTGGCGCGACAGGAAGATCCAGGCACCGATGAAGACGAGGATCGGCAGCCAACTCACGAGGAGCTGGATGAACCAGGGGGTGTTGTCGGACGGCGGCCGGGCGGTGATCTGGACGCCCTTGCTCTGGAGCTTGTTGACGAGGCTCGGGTCGTTGGGCGCGTAGGAGCTGAAGGTGCCGCCACCGACATAGGTGCCGCTGACGTCCTGGCCCGAGATCACGACGGTCTGGATCTTGCCGGCGTCGGCGTCGTTGAGAAGCTGGCTGTAGGCGATCTCACTTCCGCCGCCGCGATGACCCGGGTTCTGGAACAGGGTCACCAGCGCGAGAACGAGAAGGAATATCACCACCCACAAGGCGAAGTTGCGGAAATTGGGGTTCATCGATCGATCCCTGGGGGCGTGCGGCGCGCTGCGCGTACTCGCAGGTCAATCCTGGCACGCAGGAACAATGTAGGCAGCGGCTTCCCCCTTGCCAAGTAAATCAGGCGGGGCTGCGGCAAGGCCGACGGGACAGGGCCGTCCGGCCGGCCGGCGCGGCGGCGCCAGGGTCACGGCGACGTCGCCGCGCTCCGTCACGGCCACGAGATGACCGGCCAGGGTGCGGCGCATCGGTGCGCCCTTCCGCAGGGCCGGCAGCAGCGCCTCGAACACCAGCCGCTCGAGGCGGTCCAGGCGCACGCTCCCCCCCCTCCCCGCCAGGGCCCGCCCGATCACCCGCAAGGCTACCGCCTCGGGGAGCGCAGCCAGGGCGCGGCCGTCGAGGACGATCCCGTCCCGGTCCGGGCGCGAGGCCCGCGTCAGTGCGTCGTGCGCGAGGCCCGCGAGCGCGATCTCGTCGCGGCGGCTGCGTGCGGCGAGCCGGCACAGGCGCTCCGGCGTCAGCCCCTCATGGGCCAGCAGAGGCATCGCCCGGCGCAGGCGCGCCCGCGCGAAGCGGTCGTCGGCATTCGACGGATCGCTCTCGTAGGCGATGCCCCGGTCCTCGCAATAGGCGACGAGGGCCGACTTCGGCAGGCTCAGGAAGGGTCGGCCGAGGCGAAGGCCCGGCGCCAGATCCCGCACCGGACTCATACCGGCGAGCCCTGCGGCACCGCTGCCGGCGAGGAGGCGGAGCAGCACGGTCTCGGCTTGGTCGTCGGCGGTGTGGCCGGTGAGGACGAGATCGGCGCCGACGGCGCGGGCGTAATCGGCAAGCAGGCGATACCGGGCGGCGCGGGCGGCCGCCGCGATACCGGTGGCGGGCTTCGCTCCCTCCCAGAGCAGCGTCGCATGGGAGAGGCGGAGGGCGCCGGCAGCGGTGGCGACCCGCGCCGCCTCGTCCGCCGAACCGGGCCGCAGGTCGTGGTCGACCGTGGCGACGTGGAGTCGGCCCCGACCGAACGCCGCGGCGGCATGCATCAGGGCGGTGGAATCGGGGCCGCCGGAGACCGCCAGGACGATGCCCGGCGAGGCAGCGGCCAGGAACGGGGCGAGGCCCTGAGCAAGGGCGTCGCCGCTCCCGTCCGGGTTCATGCGGCGCAGCGGGCGCGCTTCTGCTCGCGGGCCACGTTCTGCCGCACGCTGGCGCCGACGGAAGGGAACTTGCGCTCCAACTCGGCCAGGGTGGCGCAGGCCTGCTCGCGGGCGCCGAGGGCCGCCAGCGAGGCGCCGAGCTTCAGCATCGCCTCGGGGGCCTGGGGCGAGCGGGCATAGTCGGTGGAGACCTTCAGGAACTGCTCCGCGGCCTCGCGGTTGCGGTTGCGCTGCAGGTAGGTCTCTCCGAGCCAGTAGGTCGCCGCCGGCACCTGGGCGTCGCGGGGATGGGACTGGATGAACTGGCGCAGGCTCATCTCCGCCTGCTCGTACTGGCGCTGCTGCACCAGACCGTAGGCCAGCTCGAAGTCCTCCTGCGCGTCGCCGCTGCCGGTGGCCGCGACGCTGCCCGCAGAACGCGTGCCGGCCGGCAGGCCGCCGGTCGAAGCGACCCGTCCCGGAGGGGTGAGGTCGACGGGGCCGCCCAGGCCGGGCGGCGGCAGGCCGGGCTCGTCGTCGTCGGCCTCGACCACCGTGGGCGGGACGCTGCGACCGCGCTGGGGCGGTGGCGTGACCGCCTGGAGCGTCGCGATCCCGTTCGATGCATCCGCCGGGGGAGCGGTCGCACCCAGGGGCTGGGGGGCGCCGGGACGGCCGGGATTCTGCTCCGGATCGAAGGCGTCGCTGCGCTTCTGGGGCTTGGCCTGTCCGGGATTGGTCCCGGAGGGCGCGGCGGGCTTTCCGCCCTTGCCCTCGTTCAGGCGGTATTCGACGTCCTCCTGGAACTTGCGCAGCTGTTCCTTCAACTGCCGGTTCTCGTACTGGAGCGTCTCGATCTGCCCGGCCATCTGGCGCGACTGGTTCTCGATGCGGTTGAGGCGCACCACGAAGTCCGCACCGTCCTGCGCCGCGGCGGGCGCAAGCATGGCGAGGCCGAGGCCGGTTGCGAGCAGGAGGCGACGGAACATGGCGGTCTGACCGATGATCGAAGCTTGGAGGGACGCGGGCCGGGAGAGCGGGGTGCGCATCAGGCCCCTATCAGAGGGCCGCCGCCGCGGCAAAATTGCGGCGCCGACCCTATGCGGATCCGCCGCCCCTCAGGAACCCGCGCCACGGTCGAGCACGGTGACGGCACGGCGGTTCTGGGACCAGCAGGAGATGTCGTTGCACACCGCCACCGGCCGCTCCTTGCCGTAGGACACAGTGCGGATGCGCCCGGCCGCGATTCCGCGCGAGGCGAGGTAGTCGTTCACCGATTGTGCACGGCGGGCGCCGAGGGAGAAGTTGTACTCGCGGGTGCCGCGCTCGTCGGCATGGCCTTCGATCAGGAAGGTGTAGCGGGGATAGCGCTGCAGCCACTGCGCCTGCTTGTCGAGGGTCGCCGTCGCGGTGGGGGTCAGGTCGGTGGAATCGGATTCGAAGAACACCCGGTCGCCGATGTTGACCACGAAGTCCTGGGCGCTGCCGGGCGTCCCGGCCCCGCCGCCGAAGCCCGAGGCGTCGGCCAGATCCTTGTCGTTGGTGCAGGCGGCCACGCTGAGCGCGGCGCACAGGGCCGCCACCAGCGGAAGCACGCGGAAGCGGGCGGTCATCACCATGGTCTCTTCTCCTCGGGCTCGGGCGACAGTCGCCCGCAAGCCGTCAACGCGTCTCGCGACGCATCCTTGCGATCATCACGATGGCGTCTTTAGGGTCGTTCCGGTTAAGCGACGGTTCCGTCAACCTTGATGGAGCCTTGACGGGGTCGCCCATGTGCGGCGACGCACCGTACCGGGCCGCCGCTCGGAACGGCCAACGCACCCTGGCCGCGCAGACTCCGGGCGCTCGGTCTCGGCCGGCGACGTCTCGCAATCGTTGCGACGCCGCGACCACCTTGGTCGCGCGTTAACCATTCCGCTCCTATCGTCGCCGATCTGAAGCGGATGGCCGCCATGGACCGCAAGCCCGTCGTTCTGGTCGTCGAGGACAACTACATCCTCCTCGATCTCCTCTCCACCCTGTGCGAGCGGCAGGGCATCACCGCGACGGCGGTGTCGAGCGGCGAGGACGCCATGGCCTTCCTGCGTGGCAACCCCGGCGAGGTCGACTGGCTATTCACGGACATCAACCTGCCCGGCCTGATCGACGGCTGGGTGGTGGCCGAGGCCTACCGGGCCCTCAATCCGGGCCGGCCGGTCATCTACACTTCGGCATCGCGCCTTCCCGAACGGTCGGCGGTTGCCGGAAGCGTGTTCCTGCGAAAGCCGTTTCGGGTGAACGATCTCGTCGAACTCGTGCGGATGATGGCCGCCCCTCCTCGCCGGGCCCTGCGAGCCGCAGGCTGATGGGGCGGGGTCGGGCGCGTCGTCAGGCCGTCGTCTCGCGCAGAAACGTCTCCACGATCTCGGGCATACCGAGCCAGGTCTCCACGCGGTGGCAAGCGATGTCGGCGGGGGCCTGTCGCGCGTAGAGGGCAAAGCTCGCGTCGATGAAGCCGCGCAGGTCGTAGAGCGTCGGGAACGCCTCTCCACGCGGGCGCGCCTTGAACAGGTAGGAGCCGGTCAGCCCGTAGGCCTCCGCGATGGGCGGGTAGATCGGCCAGACCACGTCGCGGGCGAGGTCGTCGCCGAGGTAGTCCTCCACCGCCACCGGCTCTGGCGTCAGGCCGCTTTCCATCACGAGGCGCCTGGCGATGTCGCCGAGGACGAAGGCCTTGGGGTGGTTCAGGAGGTGCATGAACGCTCCCCGCCGGGCCCAGCGCACTAGGTCGGCTCCCAGGGGGAAGCCGACCCCGTCGGCATTGGCCAGGAGGTCGCGGACCGCATCGTCCCAGCCGGCGAGGTAGCCCAGGCGCCTGAAGACGTCCTCGCGGTAGAGCCGCACCGTCTGCCCGGCATCGAGCCCGAGGCGATACGCGCACAGGGCGATGGCCGAATGGTAGAAGCCGAGCGGCGACGGGGCGAGCTTCATGCCCGCCAGCGTGGTCATCGGCCCGGCGTAGACCATGTCGGGGTGATAGGCCTGGAACACCAACGTCGGGAAGCGGACGATCCGCGGGTCGAGAACGCGCAGGGCGTCGGTCCCGCCGGGGATCAGGTCCGGCGGTACGAACTGGCTGTAGACATGGGCGTGGCCGGCGACCTGTTCCGCGAGTGCTTCGACGGTGCCGTAGCGGCGGCGCAGCGTGCCCATCGGAATGTAGGTGACCGGGCTGCCCGGCCGGAGCAGGCGGATCGCCTGAGCGATGCCGCGAGCCTGGCAGTTGCCGATCACCGCGAAGGACGGACCGTGGCCATCCGTTCGACCCGACCGGCCGGTCCGCCACGGTCTCGCCCAGGATGATGCCGACAAGGCCAGGGACCTGATCGCGCGGTGCGGCAGATTGTGCAAGGACACCGTAGGCAGGACCACGAGGCAGGACCACGATACGCGCCGGGTTGTCGGGCACTCGACCGCCGGATGACGCGACGGCGCCGGATCTCTCCCGGCCGGACAATACCCGCGAAAAAGGTGTCTCGATGGCGACGAACCCCTACAGCGATCTACCGGCCGAGCGGTTCTGGCGCAAGGTCGTCACCAACCTGCCGCCGTTCGCGGTGGACCCGCGCCCGCGCAGCCCCTTCGCCATCGGCCTCGCCGACAAGGTCGCCACCGGCGGTTCCTGCTTCGCCCAGCGCGTGGCCGAGGCCCTGCGCGAGGCCGGCTTCAACTACCACGTCACCGAAGGTGCCGGAGCCGACATGCCCACCGACGAGGTTCGCGAGCGCCAGTTCGGCACCTTCTCGGCCCGCTACGGCAACCTCTACTACACGCGCCAGTTCACCCAGCTGTTCGACCGGGCCTACGGCCTCTTCACGCCCGAGCTGTCGGTCTGGGAGCGCGAGGACGGGCGCTACGTCGATCCGTTCCGGCCGACCGTGGAGCCTGCGGGCTTCGCGACACCGGCGCAGGTCGAGGCCGCCAGGGTCGATCATTTCGCCCGTGTCCGCGAGTTGTTCGAGACCCTCGACGTCTTCGTCCTGACCCTGGGCCTCACCGAGGGATGGCGCTGGCGGGCCGACGGCGCCGCCCTGCCCCTCGCCCCGGGCGTCGCCGGAGGCAGCTACGATCCGGCGCTCTACGAGTGCGTCAACGCCGGCGCGGCGGAGGTGCTGGGCGACCTCCAGGGCTTCCTCGACCGGCTGTGGAGCGTGAATCCGGCTGCCCGGGTGATCGTCACGGTCTCCCCCGTGCCGATGATCGCCACCTACATGGACCGCCACGTCATGGTGTCCAACAGCTACTCGAAATCCGTCCTGCGGGTGGCGGCCGGCGAGGTCTGCGCCTCGGGCGATCCCCGCCTCGTGTACTTTCCGGCCTACGACCTCGTGACCAGCAACGTGAACGCGGGGCGCTACTACAACGACGACCAGCGCACGATCTCGGAGGCCGGCGTGCGCCACGTGATGCGCTCGTTCCTGGCCACCTTCGCGCCCGACCGCGCCGGGCCGCCGCTGGCGATGTCGAGCCTGTCGGCCGAGTACCAGAGCACCACGGGGGTGATCTGCGACGAGGAGGAGATCGAGCGCAGCGTCGCCTGACCGGGGCCGAAAAAGGACCGGCGGCGGGCGCGCTACTGCAGATGCCGGGCGTAGGTGTCCCCGGCCTGGCGCTTCAGGTCGGCGCCGGCCTCCCGGCCGATGCGCGCGGCGTCGGCCACCGGCCCGGATCGCGAGACCGCCCAATGAGCCGACCCGTCGGGCAGGAACAGCAGTCCGTCGAGGGCGAGGTGGTCGCCGGTGATCCGTGCCAGCGCCGCGATCGGCGTGCGGCAGGACCCGTCGAGTTCCGCCAGCAGGCCGCGCTCGGCCGCCAGTTCCGCCGTCGCCGTGGCCGAGACCAGGGGGGCGAGCAGGGCGCGAACGTCGGCATCGTCCTCGCGGCATTCGATCCCGAGTGCGCCTTGCGCCACGGCCGGCAGCATCTCCTCGACGGCGAGAACGCTGCGGGCGACATCGACCATCCCGAGGCGCTCCAACCCGCACAGGGCCAGCAGGGTGGCGTCGCATGTGCCCTCCTGGAGCTTGCGCATGCGGGTGTTGGCGTTGCCCCGCATCGGCACGATGCGCAGGTCGGGCCGCCGCATCAGCACCTGGGCCGCCCGGCGCAGCGACGAGGTTCCGACACTGGCGCCCGGGGCGAGGTCCGACAGGCGATCGACGTCGCGCGCCAGGAAGGCGTCGCGCGGATCGTCGCGCTCCAGGACGCAGGCGATCACGAGCCCATCGGGCAGCCAGGTCTCCACGTCCTTCATGGAATGAACGGCCACGTCGACCACGTCGGCGAACAGCGCCTGCTCCAGTTCCTTCGTGAACAGGCCCTTGCCGCCGATCTCGGAGAGCGGCCGGTCGAGGATACGGTCGGCGACCGTGTTGACCACCACGATCTCGGTCTCCAGCCCCGGATTGGCGGCCACGATCTTGTCACGGACCATGCCGGTCTGGGCCAGGGCCATCGGGCTGCCGCGGGTACCGATGCGCAGGGGACGCTGGATCATGGACGAAAACGCTCTCGACGGGTCGCGGCTGCGACGACGGGCCTGCCGTCTTGGTACGCAAGCCACGCGCGCCTGTCACCGGCTCTCCGCAGGCGCAGGCCCCTCGCGACCGTGTCTTCACCATGTCCTGCCATGCCGTCCTCCCGCCTGCGCCGGGCGAGGATCGTGGACGGTCGCCACCGCTCCGGCACGGCCGCCCGCTCGGGCGTCGCCGGGTCGAACGCCTGCGCTCGCGGAGAGATCATCCGGCGCCTCGCCGCGATGGAAAAGACGACGCGCACCGCGACGGAGGTATTCCGGTGACCACGATCGCTTCAAACGAGCGGCCACAACCAACGATATCTTAGGATCTTGCATTCACGCTTTTGTGACGATGGGGCGATGGCGCCTCGATCGGGGTTGACCATGAGATCGAACGCGACCGGGCCAGACCCGCTGCAACGACGCCTCGGCGCCATCGCTTCGAACGCGGTGGGCACCCAGGCCTTCACGTCTCCGGATGCGGACGCGGTCGCCCTGCGCAGCGAGGCGCGCGAGCGCCTTCGGGCCGGAGACCCCGGCCTGCGTCAGGTCAAAATGCGTGACGGCGATGCCGCCGCCAAGGAGCGGGCATCGCGGACCTGGCCGCTCTGGGTGGTGTTCGACATCCTGCTGCTGTTGCTGATCGTGCCCCTCGTCGTCGCGGTCCCGCCCCTGCTCGATTGCCGGCAGAAGCACGACGAAAACGCTCTGTTCGTCGGCGAAACCTTCGAGCGATGCGCGCGGCACGGCATCGCCGAACGGTGGAACGCCCTCGACAGCCGGCTCAAGATGTTCGTGCGCGGCTCCGGCTGACGAGACGGGCGGCCGCCATTTGCGTCAGAACGACCGGAGGGACAGTTCGGTATGCTCGACGCTGGGAGGCGACTCGAAATACGGCGAGACCAGCGCCCGGTAGTCCTTCCAATCCTGGGAATTCACGAATCCGACGGTGTGGTCCTCAAGGGTGTCCCACTCGATCAGTAGGCGGTAGCGCTGCGGCTTCTCGATCGAGCGGCGGAGGGCGAAGCTACGGCAGCCCTTGGCCGTTCTGAAGTAGGCGGCCGCCTTGGCGATGCCGGCTTCGAAATCGGATTCCGTCCCGGCTTTCACGTCGATCTGAGCGATTTCGAGGATCATGCGACATTCCTGGTTCTTGGGTTGTACGCGCCTGGGAAATACAGTCACTGCAGGGGACGGCCGAGCTTTCGCGCCAGGATCCGCTGCGGGCTACGCTCGGGATCGGCCTGGGCGGCGACGGGCAGGTAGGCGGTCTGCTCCAGCATGTAGCGGCCGCCCATGGCGCCGTGCATCACGAGGTCCGAGAAGGTCACCCAGGTCTGGCCGGGCGTGAACAGCACGTCCTGCTGGGGGGCCTTGGCCTGGTAGTCGAGGTCCTGCTTCAGGGCATCGTGGAGATGCAGCATGAGGTGATCGTATTCCGAGCGCCGCGCCTTGGTGATGCGCAGGGCCGCCAGCAGCCGTGCCGAGAGCGGCGAGTAGCCGGGCAGGCGCGGCAGGAATTTCTCGGCCATGCTGCCGAAATCCTCGCCCACCCGCCACCGCCGCGGCTGCCCGTCGCGGTTGATGTTGCGAAAGATCCGCAGGATGCGCTTCTCGCCGATGGGATTGGAGGGGAAGGCGTCCACGTGCAGGCGGGTATCGTCGCGCCGCCAGCTCAGCTTGCGCTGGTCCACCTCGAACGGGCGATAGGAGGTGCCGGCCAGGGTCACCTTGCCGAGGTAGGCCGGCAGGTGGGTCCGGATCAGGTCATCGGCAAAGCCCCGGTAGCGCAACAGCAGGGCGCGCAGCGCCGCCTGCTCCTCGGGCGTGCCGGCGGCCCCCTTGAGGGTGGCGGCCTCGCCGCGGATGTTGACGTTCTTGGCCTTGCCGTCGGCGAAGGGGCGCTCGACGAACCGCTCCTCGAACGGGCTCAAGGGGAAGTCGAGGTCCGGAAACATCAGTACCGCGCCGCCCTCGAGCGCATCCACGAGGCTGGTCGCGCCGCTCGGGGGCGCCCCGGTCGGCACGGACACGATCGGACTGATCATCGGCGGTGGACCTCCGGTGGGCGACAGGGTCGCGGGTGTAGCCGATGGCGAGGGCGCAGGCCAAGGGGCGGGTCGCGGGACGCGCCGAGGAGCGGTCCGGCTGCATTCCGAAGTCGGCCGTGACGTCACTTCGCAGTGGATGACGGTGTCGTCCGGTTGCCAGGTGTACATGCCGAGCCCACTTTCGAACGAATACTGTTTCCCGACCGCGTTGCGTCGGGAATCGCGTGATTCGGTTCGAGAGCCGACGGGGATGATGCGCCGATGGCCACGTTGAAGGAATTCGAGGAGTCCCTGCGCGAGCACGGCATGCTCATGGCGCTGGCGCTGCTCGAGCGTCTGCGCGAGCGTGACCGCGCGACCCGCACGATCAAGCCCGCCCGTCGCCTGACCGGCCAGAAGATGACCCCCGAACTCGCCCGCGCGATCCTCGACCTGCACGCCTCCACCGGCATGACGCAGCAGGAGATCGCCTTCAAGGTCGGCGTCAACCAGGGCCGGGTCAACGAGGTGATCAAGCGCGGCAAGTGGCTCAACGACGACCCGCAATCGCCCGAAGCGGTAGCCCGCGACAAGGCCAAGGCCAAGATGCGCGGCGATGCGCCGACCAAGCGCCCGGCCGCGCCGGCCAGACCCCAGGCCTCTCGCCCGACACGTGCGAAGCCGCCGCGGCCGGCGCGGCCCGCGAAACCCGCCGGGCCTCAAGGACAGCTGGTCTTCGGCGATCTCTAGAGGTCGGAGATCTCCAGGCTTCGGAGATGTTCAGGCGTGGCCGACGCCTCCGATCTGCCCGCGCCCGGTCGACGCGAGCACAAGAAGTTCATCGCACGAAGGTCGTGGACCCGGGCGACAGGCCGGCGTGTTTTCCGTCCGGATCATCGCAGATGGGACAAGCCTCATGACCCGCCCCGCCACCCTCCGCACCGGCCTCGTCCTCGTCCTCGGGCTCGTCGTTCTGTCGAAATCGGCGCAGGCGCAGCGTCCGTCAACGGTCGACATGACCTGCCGGCAGGCCCAGGCCACCGTCGCTCAGGCCGGCGGCATCGTGCTCGGCACCGGCGGTCCGACCTACGATCGCTTCGTGCGCGACCGCGGCTTCTGCGAGGTGACCGAGATCGCCACCCACGCCCTCGCACCGACCCGCGACACGCCACAATGCTTCATCGGCTACCGCTGCAAGGAGCCCGGTCGCGGCGACCGTTTCGACGGCGCCTTCTAGCACCGGCCCCTGGTATAGATCCGCACGAAAGGCGCCCCGACCTCGGTCGGGGCGCTTCGGTCAGCATGCGATCAATGGCTCATTCGGAGCCGGCCGCCCGAAACCGATCAGGCGGCTTCCCGGGTCCGGCTCTCCTGGGCGGTGCCCTCGATCACCGGTGTCGTCCGGGTCGATCCCGACGCGATCTGGATGTGGCGCGGCTTCTTCGCCTCCGGAATCTCGCGGACGAGATCGATATGGAGAAGGCCGTGATCGAGTGACGCACCCGTCACCTGAACGTAGTCGGCGAGCTGGAAGCGACGCTCGAAACCGCGTGCGGCGATCCCCTGGTGCAGCACCTCGGTCTTGCGAGAGGCCTCGCCCCTGCGCTCGCCCTTCAGGGTCAGCGCATTCTCCTTGACCTCGATGGAGAGATCCGCCTCCGTGAAGCCGGCGACGGCCACGGTGATCCGATAGGCGTTCTCGCCGGTGCGCTCGATGTTGTAGGGCGGATAGCTGGGGACGGCGTCGCTGGCGACGAACTGGTCGAGGGCCGAGAACAGGCGATCGAAGCCGACGGTCGAACGGTAGAGGGGAGCAAGATCGAACTGGCGCATGACATATCCTCCAAGTGAAGCAACATGTAACGTCAAGGTCCGCCCGAAGGCCGGACTGTCGTGCCGCCGTATTGGCCGGCACAGGACTGAGATCGGTATGCTTTTCCGACCCTTCAAGAGGTCCGCCCATCGGTGCGGCCGATTTTTTTCGCGCTCCTTTTGCGATTTCAGGACCGGCCGATGCTGACCCTGCGTGACACCCCCGACAATCCCGTCCCCCCCGGCGGCACCCTCGTGCCGGTGGTCACGTCCGACGGGATCACCCTGCGCGCCGCCCATTGGCCGTCCACCGGGCGGATGCAGAAGGGCACCGTCTGCCTGGTCCAGGGGCGAGCCGAGTTCATCGAGAAGTACTACGAGACCATCGGCGACCTGAGGGCCCGGGGATTCGCCGTGGTGGCCTTCGATTGGCGCGGCCACGGCGAATCCGCGCGGGTGCTCGACGATCCCCATCGCGGCCATATCGGCCGGTTCGAGGAGTATCGCCGCGACCTCAAGGCCATCGAGGACGCGTTGCTGCGGCCGTTCATGCCGCATCCTCACGTCTGCCTCGCCCATTCGATGGGGGGTGCGGTCGTACTCACCGGGGCGGTGGAGGGCTGGTTGCCGTTCCAACGGATCGTCACGGTGGCGCCGATGCTGGGGCTGACGATGGTGCGCTGGCCGCGGGTCAATTCGGTCGCCGCCCGTCTGCTGCAGCGCATCGGCCTCGGACAGCGCTACATCGCCGGCGGCAACGCCGTGTCGATCGCCACCAAGCCCTTCGAAGGCAACCGCCTCAGCGGCGATCGCGTCCGCTATGCCCGCAACGCCAGGGCGGCGCAGGCGGTGGGGGCGGGAGCCGTCGGCGACCCGAGCATCGCCTGGGCGGCCGAGGCCTTCCGGGCCATGGCACGCCTGCGCGACCTGCGTCTGGCCGGCACCATCACGATCCCGACGCTGATCGTCGCCGCCGGCGCCGATCCGGTCTGCTGCACGGCCACGACCGAGCGGTTCGGCGCGCGGATGCGAGTGGGCGACGTCATCGTCCTGCCCGGCGCCCGCCACGAGATCCTGTCCGAGACCGACGTCATCCGCGACCGGTTCTGGGCCGCGTTCGACGCATTCGTGCCCGGCACCGCCGTCGCCGAGGCCGATCCGGCCGCGCTGGCGGTGGGATGAGGGTGCAGCTCAGGGGTTGAGGATCGCCAGGGCGGCCTCGTGGAGGCGTCGGTCCCCGGCGGCCACGATGCGGCCGCCGCCCGCGGCCGAACCGCCGTCCCAGGTGGTGATCACGCCCCCTGCCCCCTCGACGATCGGGATGAGGGCGACGATGTCGTAGGGCTTGAGGCCCGCCTCGACGACGAGGTCGATCTGGCCGGCGGCGAGCATGCAATAGGCGTAGCAGTCGGTGCCGTAGCGCGACAGGCGCGTGCGGCCTTCCAGGGTCGCGAACCGCTCGCGCTCCTCGCCGGGAGCGAACAGGCGCGGGTCGGTGGTCGCCAGCAGGGCTTCCGAGAGATCGGCGATGCGCCGGGTGCAGAGGATGCGCTCGCCACGCGGTCCGCGCAGCCGCGCCCCGCCGCCGTCTCCCGAGAAGCTCTCGCCGAGGAAGGGCTGGTGCATCAGTCCACGCACCGGCACGCCGTTGCGCGTGAGGCCGATCAGGGTGCCCCAGGTCGGCAGTCCGGCCACGAAGGCCCGCGTGCCGTCGATGGGGTCGAGTACCCAGACGTATTCGGATTCGAGCCGCTCGTCGCCGAACTCCTCTCCGAGGATGCCATGGGTCGGGAAGGTCTTTCCGATCAGCTTGCGCAGGACGAGTTCGGCGGCGCGGTCGGCTTCCGTCACCGGATCGAACGCCCCGGCACCACGGGTCTTGTCGTCCATGCCGAAGGCGGCCCGGAAGAACGGCAGGATCGCCTGGCCCGACTGGGCGGCGAGATCGTCCATGAACCGCGCGAGATCGACCACCGCCATCGCATGCCCCCCCGTTCGGCCCTTCAGCGTCGATGAGGCAAGCCGTCTCGGCCGGCCAGCGTCAAGGGCTTTTCGAGGGTCGTCACGCCTGGGCGGTGGGCGGTCCGGCCAGGATGCGGCCGAGGTCGAGGTCGGCGGGGGCGACCACGGGCGCCGGTTCGACCGCGGCCGGCTCGGGCGGCATGGCGGGGCCGGGGTCGGCGGCGGCCATGGCCGCGACGGCCTCCAGGGAGGTACGGAAGGAAACGAGGTTGGCATCCGCGCCGATGTCGCGCTTCGCGGCCTCGTCGGGGAGGGTATCGTCCGCCTGCCAGACGCCGACCGCCACCGGGATGTCGGGCATGCGCCGGCGCAACCGCGTCACGAGGCGGCGCAGGTGTGTCGGCTCACCGTTGATGGCCAGAGATACCACGCACATCATCCGGGCCGGCCCCGTCTCGCCGTCGTCGTCGCGGAAATCGTCGATCTTGGCCTTGGACACCTCGGAGAACGGGACCACGCGGATGCCGAAGCCGCGCTTGGCCAGGAGTTGGGCGAGGATCGCGCAGGCGGCATCGTCGACGAAGCTGCGGCCGGCCACGCACAGCACCGCGCCGGGCCGGCGCCAGGCCGGCGGCACCTCCGCCACGCGCTCCGTGGCGTCCCCCGCCACCTCGCGGCCGGCCATGTCCTCGACGAGCCCGGCGATGCTGGCGCGGATGTCGGTCTTCTGCTCGGCGGTGAGGACACCGCGCCCGGCGTCCCGCGCGGCGAGCTCGAGTCCCTTCAGGACGACGTCGTCGTAATAGCTGAGCATCGAGCAGGACTGCAGCAGCAGTTCGGCGTGCTCCTGCGCTTCCTCCGGGTCGTCGGCGAGGATGCGCTGGTAGAAATTCTCCACCGGGGTCAGGGCCGGCTTGTCGCCGAACAGGACCTCGAGGAATTCGAGCTTGTCGACGTGCCGGCCGAGCACCACCAGGCACACCGTCAACGGCGTCGACAGCAGCAGCCCGACCGGCCCCCACAGCCAGGTCCAGAACAGCGCCGAGACGAGGACGGCGAACGGCGACATGCCGGTGGAGTGGCCGTACAGCATCGGCTCGATGAAGTGGCCGACCAGCGGTTCGAGGATGAGGAACAGGATCAGCGTCGCGATGACCATCGACCAGCCTGGGTCGACCGCGGCGGCCAGCGCCAGCGGGAAGACGGCCGAGACGACGGCGCCGATGTAGGGCACGAACCGCATCAACGCCGAGAAGATGCCCCAAAGCACCGGATTGGGCACACCGATGAAATAGAGCCCGACTCCGATCACCACGCCGAAGGCGACGTTGAGGCCGAGCTGGACCAGGAAGTAACGGCTCAGGCGGCGGGCGGCGTCGTCCATCGCCACGGTGGTGCGGTGGAGGTCGTTCGAGCCCACGAGCCGGATCATGCGGTCGCGCAGGTCCTCGCGCTGCATCAGCAGGAACAGCAGCACGATGAATACGATGCCGGTGGTCGCCAGGGGGTGCAGCACCGGCGAGAGCACCGTGGTGGCGAGTTCGACGGGGCTCGGCGGGCGCTCGCGCACCTCCACCAGGATCGGCTTCACCGGCGGGGGCTGGGGCGCCGCCTCGGTCTTGGGAGCCTCGGTCTTGGGAGCCTCGTCCTTCGGTTTCTCGTCTGTCCGCTCGCCCTCGCGCATGGAGCGGCCGATGCTGGCGACATAACCCGTCAACCGGCCGGCCGGACTGTCGCGCAGGCCCTCGACCTTGCGCTCGATGGTGTCGCGATAGCGTGGCACGTCGCCGGCGAGATCGGCGAGCTGGACGCCGATCAGGGTGGCGAGCGCCGCCGCGATCCCGAGCGTCAGCAGGACGGCGGACGCCACCGCGAAGAGACGGCCCAGGCGCAGCCTGCGCAGGAGGTTCACGAGGGGGCCGAGGACGAACGACAGCAGGATTGCGATGGCGATGGGGATCAGGACGTCCCGCGCCACGTAGAGCCCGGCGATCAAGACCGCGGTGACGATGACCGGTGAGACGAGCACGGGCGGCGGTGTCTCGGCGGGCGGTACGCGGGTGCCCCGCAAGCGCGGGAGGGACGCCTTCGCATTCATTCCGATGATCAAGCCCGCTCTCGACGACGCCCCACGGGCGCGGCATCCGTATTCAAAACGACGGTCCGGCACCAATCGATCCCTGGCGCCGGCGGGATGTCCCGGTGGACGGGTCCGGGTGCCGGGGATTCACGCCGTCGCGAACGGCGCCAGCCGGTAGCCGGCATCTTCCAGCGCCGCCCGGACCGCCCGTGCCGTCGCCACGGCGCCGGGCGCGTCACCGTGGACGCAGACCGTGTCGATGGACACCGGGATCGCCCGTCCCGACAGGGTCTCGATCACGCCCGCCGCCGCCATCCGCACGACGCGGGCCGCCACCGCCGGGGGATCGTGGATCACCGCCCCGGGGAGGCTGCGGTCGGCGAGCTGGCCGTCCTCGTCGTAGGCGCGGTCGGCGTAGATTTCCCGGATCGTCCTGAGGCCCGCCCGCTCCGCCGCGCGTTCGGCCGCCAGTCCGGGCATCACCGTCACGGGAAGGGCGCGGTCGACCGCGCGCACCGCCCTGGCTATGGCCCCGGCGACGCCGTCCTCCCGGTTCGACAGGTTCGCCAGGGCACCGTGGGCCTTGACGTAAGTCACGACATGCCCGGCCAGGGCGGCGCAGGCCTGCAGCGCCCCGATCTGATAGGCGACCTCGGCCTCGATCTCCGCCTCGCTCAGGCGGATCGGGCGCCGGCCGAAGCCGCGGCGGTCCTCGAAGCCCGGATGGGCGCCGATCGCCACCCCCCTCCCCTTCGCAGCGGCGGCGGTGGCGACCATGATGACGGGATCGCCGCCATGGAAACCGCAGGCGACGTTGGCCGAGGTGACGATGTCCAGAAGCGCCGCATCGTCGCCGATCCGGTAGGGCCCGAAGCCCTCGCCGAGGTCGGCATTGAGGTCGATGACCTTTCCGTCACCGGCAGCCCCCGTCATGACCGCGCCACCGCGCGGGCGACGGGAACGCCCGGCCGTATTGGCCGACCGCGCACGGCCCGGATCCCAGGGCAGGTGTTCATGGGTGAGAACAAGTGTTCATAGGTGGGGGCATGTGTTCATGGGTGGGGACATGCCCGAACGGCCTGATTTTTCCAAGCCGTGCCCGATACGGCGTTTGAGGATGGCATGACCCCGAGGGTGCCGGTTCATTGCGCGCTCCCGCATCGACGCGTCGCCGAGGCCTTCGACGGTCGGCGTGAACACAGTCTTGGCGCCGGGTGATGTCCTGGCGTGATCTGTTCTTGAACGGACGACGACCCCGCCCGACGGGATGAAACCGGATCGATAGCGCTACCGACCGGCCGAAATCCCCCCGTCTTTATGAAACTGTAATGCGCCGCCACGGATAATCCGCGCAACGAAACACAAGAGGGACGCGACCCCGTGGCTGGACTGACGATCTCGAGGGAGGACAGGGCGGCGCGTTCGGCCGAGGCGGCTCCCGCCGGGGTGAGCATCCGCGGCATCGCCGAGGAGATCGGCGAGATCAAACGGATCTCGTTCGACAAGAGCCGCCGCATCCAGGGCATCACCGGCCAGGTCAAGATGCTGGCGCTCAACGCCCTGATCGAGGCGGCGCGCGCCGGCGAGATGGGGCGCGGCTTCTCCGTGGTCGCCCAGGAGGTGCGGGCGATCGGAGCCGAGATCGAGGTCATCGCCAAGGCCCTCGAGGACGAGCTCTCGGACAGGATCGCGGGGCTCCAGGGCCGGTTCGAGAGCCTGTCGCAGGCGTCCGAGGACGCCCGCCTCACCGACCTCGCCCTCAATGCGGTCGAGTTGATCGACCGCAATCTCTACGAGCGCACCTGCGACGTCCGCTGGTGGGCCACCGACACCGCCATCGTCGAATGCGCCGCCGCGCCCTCGCCGGAACGTATCGCCTACGCCATGGAGCGGCTCGCGGTCATCCTCGGGGCCTATACGGTCTACCTCGACCTGTGGCTGTGCGACCTCGACGGCCGGGTCGTCGCCCATGGCCGCCCCGACCGCTATCCCGGCCTGACCGGGCGAAGCGTGGCGGGCGAAACCTGGTTTCGCGAGGCGATGGCCCTGCCCGCCGGCGACGCCTACGTCGCCGGCGACGTCGCCCGGCAGGGCCTGCTCGGCGGCGCCCAGGTCGCCACCTATTGCGCCGGCATCCGCGCCGGCGGAAGCGCCAACGGCCGGCCGCTGGGCATCCTCGCCGTCCATTTCGACTGGGAGCCGCAGGCCAAGGCCATCGTCGAGGGCGTGCGCGTCAGCCCCGAGGACAGGGCGCGCACCCGCGTTCTCCTCGTGGATGCCGACAGGCGCGTCCTGGCCGCCTCCGACGGCAAGGGCGCCCTCACCGAGACCCTGGCCTTCGCCCCCGGAACGCAGGCGAGCGGCGCCGCGCGCAGCCCGACCTCCGGCGCGGTCACCGCCTTCCACCGCACGCCCGGCTACGAGACCTATGCGGGGCTCGGCTGGTACGGCGTCATCGTGCAGACGCCGCCCGCGTGAGGAAGGTTCAGACCACGACCGGCATCGCCGCCAGTTCGCCGACACCGAACACCCGCCGGTAGCGCGCGATCTCGGCCTCGGGCCCGATCGCCTTCGAGGGATTGTCCGAGATCTTGACCGTGGGCCGGCCGTTGGCGGCGATGACCTTGCAGACGATGGAGATCGGGTCGAGGCCGCCCTCCGGCGCCAGCTCGCGGAAATCGTTGGTCAGAAGGGTGCCCCAACCGTAGCCGATCCGCATGCGCCCGTGGAAATGGGCGTGGATCGCCTCGATGGTGGAGATGTCGAGGCCGTCGGAGAAGATCGCCAGTTTTTCGCGCGGGTCGCAGCCCCGCGACCGCCACCAGGCGATCGCCTCCTCGCCGCCGGCGATGGGCTCCTTCGAGTCGATGCGGATGCCGGTCCAGGCATCGATCCAGTCCGGGGCCTCGGCCAGGAAGCCGGTGGTGCCGTAGGTGTCGGGCAGCATGACGAGGAGATTGCCGGCATAATCCTGCTGCCAGTCGGCGAGCACGTCGTAGGGCGCGCGGGCCAGCGCCGCGTCGCCGTCCGCGAGGGCCGCATAGACCATCGGCAGCTCGTGGGCGTTGGTGCCCACCGCCTCGACCTCCCGGCGCAGGGCGATGAGGCAGTTCGAGGTGCCGAGGAAGGCCTCGCCCAGGCCCTCGCGCATCGCTTCGACGCACCAGTCCTGCCACAGGAATCCGTGCCGTCGCCGGGTCCCGAAATCCGCGATCGACAGACCGGGCAGGCGCTTGAGGCGCTCGATCTTCTCCCAGACCCGGGTCATGGCCCGCGCATAGAGGATCTGCAGGTCGAATTTGCCGAGGCTGCGCAACACGCCGCGCGAGCGCAGCTCGTTGAGGATGGCCAGCGCCGGCACCTCCCACATCGTCGTCTCGATCCACGGGCCGTGGAAGGTGAGGACGTATTGCCCGTCGCGGGCCTCGAGCTCGTACTCGGGCAGGGAGAAGCCCTCGAACCACTCCATGAAGTCGGACGAGAACATCTGCCGGCGACCGTAGAAGGTGTTGCCCCGCAGCCAGGTCGACTCGCCGCGGCTGAGGCGCAGCGAGCGGGCGTGGTCGAGCTGCTCGCGCAAGGCGCCGGCATCGACGAAATCGGCGAGCCGGACGCTGCGGCTGCGGTTCTGGATCCCGAAGGTCACGTCGGCGTCGCGGTGTCGCCGAAAGATCGTCTGTGCCATCAGGAGCTTGTAGAAATCGGTGTCGAGCAGCGACCGCACCACCGGGTCGATGGAAAAGTTGTGGTTGTGCACCCGCGTCGCGAGATCGAGCATGTGGCCGGTACCGCTCATGCGGAGCCCCTCGCCCGCCTCGGCCAGAGGCGCACGAGGCCGAGGGCGGAGTCAACCGAAGGCCGCTTCGCTGCAGGTCGTCGCCGGCCGCGCCAATTCGGGGCGGTTGCCGGGAGGCGAGCCGTGCGGCATCACGGAACCGTAGTCGTTGCGAGGGATCAGGATGGCGTGGGCATGACGATCACCGAGCGACCGCCGGCGACACCGACTCGGGCTGCGCCGGGGTGTCGCGTGACCGGCGTTGCTCGCCCATGTTGACGGTGCTCCTCGGCCTCGCGCTGCTCGCCGTCCTCGTGCTCATGCTGGTGCGGCGGCGCGACATCGGCCGCCTGACCTCGCTGGCGACGCTGATCGCAGGGGTGATGGCCCTGCTTTGGCTCATCGACAGCGGGCTCCTGCCCGGCTCGCAGGGGCCTTTGACGCCGGCCCGGCCGGACACCCTGCTCGATGCCCGCTGACGGGCGCGGCCCTCAGAAGAAGATCGGCCGCGCGCTGGCGTTGTGTTCGGCCAGGACTGCATCGGTGGCCGGATCGATCTCCCTGAGCACGGCGTCGTAACCCCACAGATCGGCGAGATGCTGGAGCACGCGCTTGGCGTCGTCCTTCTGCAGGGTGATGCGGTTCAGGGCCTTGTGGTGGAGGATGAGGCGGCGGTCCCCTTCGAGGTCGACGTCGATCACCTCGATGTCGGGGTCGAGCCAGGCGACGTCGTACTGCCGGGCGAACGAGCGGCGCAGCTTGCGGTAGCCGCGCTCGTCGTGGATCGCCGCCACCCGCAGCTCGGATTCGTCGGGGTCGTCGACCACGTGGAACAGGCGCATGTCGCGCATGAGCTTGGGGCTGAGAAACTGCGCGATGAAGCTTTCGTCGCGGTAGTTCGCCCAGATATCGCGCAACGTCGCCATGGCGTCACCGGTGCCGGCGATCTCGGGGAACCACTGCCGGTCCTCGTCGGTGGGCTGCTCCACGATGCGGGCGATGTCCTGCATCATGGCGAACCCGATGGCGTAGGGGTTGTGCCCGCCGTAGCCGCGTTCGTTGTAGTTCGGCTGGCGGATGACGTTGGTGTGCGACTGCAGGAATTCGAGATAGGCCGCTTCGGTGATCAGCCCCTTCTCGGAGAGGCTATTCATGATCCGGTAGTGGCAATAGGTCGCGCAGCCCTCGTTCATAACCTTGGTTTGGCGCTGGGGATAGAAGTACTGCGCCACCAGGCGCACGATCCGCAGGATCTCGCGCTGCCAGGGTCGCAGGCGGGGAGCCGCCTTCTCCAGGAAGTAGAGGATGTTCTCCTGGGGCAGTTCGAGCAGCGCCTTGCGCCGTTCCATCGCCACGTCGGGCCGGACACCGGCGACCTTCTGCGGCAGGGTCCGCCACAGGTCGTTGTAGATCTGCTCGCCGTGCTCCAGCCGCTCGCGCTCGCGCCGCTGTTCCGAGGCGAGGTCGGGGCGCTTCTTGCGGGGATAGCGGTGCACGCCCTGGCTCATCAGGGCATGGGCGGCATCGAGCACCTGCTCCACCGCCTGGTGGCCGTAGCGCTCCTCGCAGCGGGTGATGAAGCCCTTGGCGAAGTCGAGGTAGTCGAGAATGCCTTCCGCGTCGGTCCACTGCTTGAACAGGTAGTTGTTCTTGAAGAAGTGGTTGTGGCCGAAGGCGGCGTGCGCGATGACGAGCGTCTGCATCGTCGCCGTGTTCTCCTCCATGACGTAGGAGATGCACGGATCGGAGTTGATGACGATCTCGTAGGCCAGCCCCATCAGGCCGCGGCGGTAGCCGGCTTCGTGCTGGGCGAAGTGCTTGCCGAACGACCAGTGCTTGTAGAACAGCGGCATGCCGATCGAGGCATAGGCGTCGAGCATCTGCTCGGCGGTGATGATCTCGATCTGGTTGGGGTACCACGACAGCCCGAGCGCGGCCGCCTCGGCCTCGCAGGCGTCGTGGATGCGCCGGATGGTGTCGAAATCCCAGTCGTTGCCGGTGAACAGGGGTTGCTGCGCACCTGAAATGTTTCCACCCGAGACGTGTCTTGGTGCCGTCCCCGTCATGCCCCCGCCTCCGTACGTGCATCCTTGCGCCCGAACAGTTCGCGGAACACCGGATAGATCTCGCGCCGGTGGTTGACCTTGCGCATGGCGATGGCGCCGCCGGATTTCGCCAGGGCCTCGTAGGTGCGCCACAGGGTGGTGCGGTGCTCGACGAATCCGGCCCGCGGGCCGTTCTCGTCGCCGACCTCGAGGTAGGCGAAGTGCTGGCAGGCCGGCAGGATGTGGGCGCGCAGGAGGTCGGTGGCGGTGGGCGCGTCGCTCGAGACGTTGTCGCCGTCCGAGGCCTGCGCCGCGTAGATGTTCCAGTCGTTGGGGTCGTAGCGTTCGGTGATGACCCGCTTCATCTCCACGAGCGCCGAGGACACCAGCGTGCCGCCGGTCTCGCGCGAGCCGAAGAACGTCTCCTCGTCCACCTCCGTCGCCTTGTCCGTATGGCGGATGAAGACGATCTCGACGTGGCGGTAGCGGCGCGTCAGGAAGATGTGCAGCAGGATGTAGAACCGCTTGGCCAGGTCCTTCATGTGCTCGGTCATCGAGCCGGAGACGTCCATGAGGCAGAACATCACCGCCTGGGCCACCGGGCGCGGATAGGTCTCGAACCGGCGGTAGCGCAGGTCGAGGGGGTCGACGTAGGGGATGCGCTTGGCGCGCTCGCGCAGGGCCTCCAGGGCGAGCCTGAGATCGGGCAGGCCGGGGTCGGTCTCGAAGGCCTCGGCGATCTGCGCTTCCAGGGCCGCGATCTCGTCGGGCTTCGGACGCTTGAGGGCGATGCGCCGCGACATCGAGTTGCGCAGGGTGCGGGTCAGGGCGAGGTTGGCGGGCGAGCCGGAGACCGTGTAGCCGGCCCGGCGCAGGCCCTCGGTCTCCACCACTGAGAGCCGTCGCTTGGCGAGGTCGGGCAGCTCGAGGTCTTCGAGGAAGAGTTCCAGGAACTCGTCGCGTGTGAGGACGAAGCGGAACGCGTCCTCGTTGTTCTCGTTGCCGTCGCCGCCCTCCCCCGAGCCGCCGCCACCCGATCCGCCGGGTGGGCGCTCGATACGGTCGCCCTCCACGTAGGTCCGGTTGCCCGGCAGGATATGGTCCTGCAACCCGCTGCCGGACTGGCGGCTGAAGCGCGGTTCGCGCACCCCGTCCACCGGCACGGTGACGCGGCCATCCTTGCCGAGATCCTTGATGTCCTTCTCGCGCGCCGATTCTCGCACCGAACGCTGCGCCATGTCCTTGATGCGGCGCAGGAAGCGCTGACGGTTGGGGAGGCTCTTGCCTCCCGGATTGAGTCGACGGTCGACGATGTGCATCCGGTCTCTTCGCCCTCGCCCCAGGAGTGCCGCGGGTCCCGGTCGTCCGGACGGTCCCCTGCAGGGAGCCGTCCGGAAGCCGTCCTCATCCGGCCTGCTTCACGCGCATGTACCATTCGACGAGGCGGCGAACCTGCCGCTCGGTGTAGCCGCGCGCCACCATGCGCTCCACGAACTCGCCGTGCTTCTTCTCGGTGTCGCCGTCTTTCTTGGAGCCGAACGAGATGACGGGCAGCAGTTCCTCGACCTGGCTGAACATGCGCCGCTCGATCACCTCGCGCAGCTTTTCGTAACTCGTCCACGACGGATTTCGGCCGCCGTGCTGCGCCCGTGAACGCAGGGCGAACTTGACGACCTCGTTGCGAAAATCCTTCGGGTTGGCGATGCCGGCCGGCTTTTCGATCTTGGTGAGCTCCTGGTTGAGGAGTTCGCGGTTGAGGAGCTGGCCGGTCTCGGCGTCCTTGAAGTCCTGGTCCTCGATCCAGGCGTCCGCGTAGTCGATGTAGCGGTCGAACAGGTTCTGGCCGTAGTCGTGGTAGGACTCGAGATAGGCCTTCTGGATCTCGTGCCCGATGAACTCGGCGTAGCGCGGCGCCAGTTCGGTCTTGATGAATTCGAGGTAGCGCTTCTCGGTCTCGGGCGGCAGCTGCTCGCGGCGAAGGGCCTGTTCGAGCACGTACATGAGGTGGACGGGGTCGGCGGAGACCTCGGTCGTGTCGTGGTTGAAGGTCGCCGCCATCACCTTGAAGGCGAAACGGGTCGAGATCCCGTCCATGCCCTCGTCGACGCCGGCGGAATCCTTGTACTCCTGCATCGAGCGGGCACGGGGATCGACCTCGCGCAAGCTCTCGCCGTCGTAGACCCGCATCTTCGAGAAAGCATTGGAATTGGCATGCTCGCGAAGGCGCGAGAGCACAGAGAACCGAGCCAGCATTTCCAGTGTACCCGGTGCGCAGGAAGCCGCCGACAATTCCGAGCCGGAGACAAGCTTCTCGTAGATGCGCTGCTCCTCCGTCACCCGCAGGCAGTAGGGCACCTTGATGACGTAGATGCGGTCGATGAAGGCTTCGTTGTTCTTGTTGGTCTTGAAGGTCTGCCACTCGGACTCGTTCGAGTGGGCGAGGATGATGCCCGTGAAGGGAATCGCGCCGATGTTCTCGGTGCCGACGTAGTTGCCCTCCTGCGTCGCCGTCAGCAGGGGGTGGAGCATCTTGATCGGCGCCTTGAACATCTCGACGAATTCGAGGACGCCCTGGTTGGCGCGGTTCAAGCCGCCCGAATACGAATAGGCATCGGGGTCGGCCTGACTCAGGGTCTCCAACCGCCGGATATCGACCTTGCCCACCAGCGAGGAGATGTCCTGGTTGTTCTCGTCGCCGGGCTCGGTCTTGGCGATGGCGATCTGGCGCAGGCGCGACGGCCGGACCTTGATCACCTTGAACTGCGAGATGTCGCCGTTGAACTCGTCGAGGCGCTTGAGGGCCCAGGGACTCATCAGGCCGGTGAGGCGCCGGCGCGGGATGCCGTAGCGCTCCTGGATCTCGGTCCCCATCACCTCGGGGTCGAACAGGCCGAGCGGGCTCTCGAACACCGGCGAGACCTCGTTGCCGGCCTTGAGCACGTAGACCGGATGGACCTCCATCAGGGCCTTGAGGCGCTCGGCCAGCGAAGACTTGCCGCCGCCGACGGGGCCGAGCAGGTAGAGGATCTGCTTGCGCTCCTCCAACCCTTGCGCGGCGTGGCGGAAGAACGAGACGATCCGCTCGATCGTCTCCTCCATGCCGTAGAATTCCGAGAAGGCCGGGTAGACCCGGATGGTGCGGTTCATGAAGACGCGGCCGAGGCGGGCGTCCTTGGCGGTGTCGACGAACTCCGGCTTGCCGATCGCGTCGAGGATGCGCTCGGCGGCGGAGGCGTACATCAGGGGTTCGTCGCGGCAGGCCTCGAGATAGTCGGAGAGGCTCATCTCCGTATCGCGGCGGGCCTCGTAGCCCCGTGCAAAGCTCTGGAAAAGGTCGTTCGTCGACGGCATGGGCTCTCCGATCCCCTCACGACATTCGCAGCTTCATCCTGTCTGGCCTCTGATGCAACTGACAGGCCCAGATTTGTCGCAGTGCGATGGAGGCCGGGACACCCCGTGTGATGACGGCCACACGGGGCCGAATTTGGGCCGAGCGCCCGAACCACCGGGCCCGGCCGCCGGTGCGTGGCTTCCCCTCGCACGACCTCTCGAGGGCGGCCGTGTCGGATCGCCGACCCATCGCTCGCCGGCCTATCGCGGAGGTGCACGCCTGACGCCCTGCCCGCGATCGAATGGGAGCGAGGCCGGTACGGTTCCCGGCCTCACCCCCTCCGTCCGTCGTCCTCAGAGGTCGGTCCCCTCCTTCTTGGCGTCACCGCCCGTCTTGGCGGCGGCGGGTCCCACCGTGATCTTGATGGTCTGGGTCTGCACCTGGCCGTCCGAATCCTTGATGTCGACCACCACCTCGTCGGCGCCGGTGTAATTCGCCTTGGCCTCGTAGAAGACGGCCTGGACGGCGGCGTCCTTGCCCGGGCAGCGATAGCTCGCGGGCGTCTTGATCTTGCCGACCTTGGTGACGAGCGACCCGTTCTTGGGGGCGCCGCTGACCCGGATCTCGGGCATCGGGCCGGCCGAGCAATCCTTCTTCAGGTTCGGGACGATGGCGAGCCTGACCGACTTGCCGCTGGCCACGCTCTCGCTGCGGGTGACCGTGGTCTGGGCGAAGGCGGGGCCCGACAGGGCGAGGCCTGCGAGGAGGATGGCGGACGAACGGATCAACATCGGGATGACACTCCGGTGCGGGCGCGCCGATGAGATCCGGAGTGTCCCGGCCCGGTCGCGCCCCAACACCCGTGATGTGGGGAGCGCGAGGGGGAGCGTCGAGGGCCGTCCGCTCTGCGGCGGACGATGATCGGTTGGGCAGGCTGCCCTCCGCCGGGGCACGGATGCCCGAGGTCGACGGAAGACTCGAAGCAGATTGCCTCGAAACCGGGCGGGAATCACGATTGCGCGGCGACGTCCGGCAGCATCAGGTCCTGCAGATCCATCTCCGGCGGGAGCCGCAGGGCGACGAGCCTGTCGCGGCAGACCTGAAGATCTGCGAGCACGTCTTCCAGGAGGGCGCGGTCCGTGGCGGTCATGGACGTGGGGGCGTCCGACCCATCCTCGCCGGTGTCCGCGTCGCGCACCGCCGGCGCCGCCGCTTCGGCCTCGCCGCGTCCGATCGACTGGACGAAGCGCACGCCGCCTTCCTTCAGGATGCGCTGGGCGCCGCGGATGGTGTAGCCCTGCCCGTGCAGCAGGCGCTTCACGCCCTTGATGAGATCGACATCCTCCGGCCGGTAGTAGCGGCGCCCGCCTGCCCGTTTGACCGGCTTGATCTGGGTGAAACGCGTCTCCCAGAAGCGCAGGACGTGCTGCGGCACGTCGAGTTCGTCGGCGACCTCGCTGATCGTGCGGAAGGCCCCGGCGCTCTTCTCCGATCCGTCAACGCCATCCCGGGTTGCCGCCAGCGCCATGGTCGCTCACTCCTCGTCGTGATCCGCCGCGCCGTTCATGCCGTTGATCCGGGCCTTGAGCACGTTGGAGGGCTTGAACACCATTACCTGGCGCGGCTCGATCTCGACTTCGACGCCGGTCTTCGGATTACGGCCGATGCGCCGGCCCTTGCTGCGCACCACAAACGATCCGAACGAGGACAGCTTGACCGTTTCTCCCTGCGCGAGGCAAGCGCAGATTTCGGCGAGCACCGTCTCCACGAGGGCCGAGGATTCAGTGCGGGACAGGCCGACTTGCTGATAGACGGCCTCGCTCAGATCGGCGCGTGTGACCGTCTTCCCACTCATGAATCCGTCCCCGGGCCGTTTCTACGTTTGACACGTATCTCTATGATCGGACACGCTAATCGCCCGCCCGGCCCGGGTCAACAGAAAGCCTTGGCCTTACCAGCGGATCAGCGCGGCGCCCCAGGTGAACCCGCCGCCGATGGCCTCGATCATCACGAGGTCGCCGGGTTTGATGCGCCCGTCCTTGCGGGCGACGTCCAGGGCCAGCGGAATCGAGGCCGCCGAGGTGTTGCCGTGCCGGTCCACCGTCAGCACGACCTTGTCGCGGGCGATCCCGAGCTTGTCGGCCGAGGCTTCGATGATGCGGCGGTTGGCCTGGTGCGGCACGAACCAGTCGAGATCGTCCGCGGTCGTCCCGGTGGCATTGAAGGCGTCGAGGATCACGTCGGTGACCGAGCCGACGGCGAATCGGAACACCTCCTTGCCCGACATCCGCAGGTGCCCGGTGGTACCGGTCGAGCCGGGACCGCCGTCGACGTAGAGTTTGTCGCGATGGCGGCCATCGGACCGCAGGCTGGAGGCGAGCACGCCGCGGTCCGCGATTGTCCCCTGCCCGTCCTGAGCTTCGAGCACGATGGCGCCGGCGCCGTCGCCGAACAGGACGCACGTGGTCCGGTCCTCCCAGTCGAGGATGCGCGAGAAGGTCTCGGCGCCGACGACCAGCGCGCGCCTGGCCGACCCCGAGGTCAGGAACTTGTCGGCGGTGGTCACCGCATAGACGAAGCCGGCGCAGACGGCCTGAAGGTCGAAGGCGAAGCCCTGGTGGATGCCGAGCGCCGCCTGGATCTGCGTCGCCGTCGAGGGAAAGGTGTGGTCCGGCGTCGAGGTGGCGCAGATCACGAGATCGATGTCGTCGGGGGTCAGACCCGCATCGTCGAGGGCGGCCCGCGCCGCCCTTGCGCCCAGGACCGAGGTGGTCTCGCCGGGGCCGCAGAGGTAGCGTTGCCGGATGCCGGTACGCTGGACGATCCAGTCGTCGGAGGTGTCCACGGTCTCGGCCAGCGTGGCGTTGCTGACGCAGCGCGACGGCAGCGCCGAGCCCCCGCCCACGACCACGGAACGCAGGATCGTCATCGCATCCGCTCCTGCATCGGGGGCGCCCTCACGCCGAGGCCGCCGTCGGCGTCAGGTCGAGCATGTCGCGGATCGTGCGCATGAGGTCGTGACGGGCCATGTCGTGGGCGAGGTCCACGGCGGCCGCAAAGCCCTGCGCGTTCTCCGAGCCGTGGCTCTTGATGACGATGCCCTCCAGCCCGAGGAAGACGCCGCCGTTGGCGCGGCTCGGGTTCATCTTTTCGCGCAGGGCCTTGAAGGCCTGGCGGGCGAAGAAGTAGCCGATCCTGGCCGAGAGCGTGCGGCTCATGGCGGCCCGCAGGTAGGTGCCGATCTGCTTGGCCGTACCTTCCGCGGTCTTGAGGGCGATATTGCCGGTGAAGCCCTCCGTCACCACGACGTCGACGGTGCCGAGGCCGAGATCGTTGCCCTCCACGAAGCCATGGTAGGTCAGCCCCGGCAGCGGCGACTCGCGCAGGATGCGGGCGGCTTCCTTGACCGCCTCGTTGCCCTTCATCTCCTCGGTGCCGACGTTGAGCAGACCGACGGTCGGCGTGTCGAGGTCGAACACGATCCGGGCCATGGCCGCGCCCATCAGCGCCATCTCGACGAGGTGCTCGGCGTCGGTGCCGATGGTGGCGCCGACATCGAGCACGACGCTCTCGCCGCGCACCGTCGGCCACAGGCAGGCGATGGCCGGGCGCTCGATGCCGGACAGGGTCTTCAGGCAGATCTTCGACATCGCCATGAGCGCGCCGGTGTTGCCGGCCGAGACCGCGGCATCCGCCTCGCCGTCCTTGACCGCCTGGATCGCCCGCCACATCGACGACTTGCCGCGCCCCGAGCGCACCGCCTGGCTCGGCTTCTCGTCCATGGCGATGGAGACGGTGGTGTGGCGGATCTCGACGGCGCCCTTCAGGCGGGGCTCGGCCGCCACCAGCGGCGCCAGCACGGCCTCGTCGCCGAACATCAGGAAGGTCATCTCCGGATGTCGCTCGCGGGCGAGGCCCGCGCCGGGGACGACGGTCGCGGGACCGTGGTCGCCGCCCATGGCGTCGAGGGAGATGCACACGCGTTGTGACATGACGGATCCGGCCGGTGGCCTCGTGCGAAGGGGTGCCCCGGTCGTCAAGGGCGGGATGGAGGCGCCGCATCGTGCGGGGCCCTGCTCGGCGGGGCGGAAAATAGCGATCCGGGCCCACCGGGCAAACGAAATCTGCGGTGCCTTGCGCGCGAAGCCCCGCGCCGGCCCTCAGTCCTGCCGCCCCGGAGGCTGCCCGAGGGGATCGAACGGTCCGGGCTCGGCGTCCTCGATCACGGGGGTGAAGGCGATGCCGGGCTTGCGCGGATAGGGGTCGAGGCCCAACGCCAGGAACTCGGCGGTGAGGGTTCCGAAATCGATGGTGTTGCCGACGATGGGGTCGGGCACGTCGACCTCCTCCGCATCGGTGCCCGCGAGAATGTCGGTGTCGGTGAAGACCACTTCCGCGGGCTCCGACACCGGCGCCTCGAACGGATCGAGGCTCACCGTGCAGGTCTGGGTGACGAGCGCCGTCACGGTGCCGGTGACGATCAGGCGCGAGGACGGGCCGGCGACGCGAAACCGCCCGACCAGGTCGCGGATCGCGGGGATCTTGAAGTCGTCCGCCAGCGCCAGGCATTCAGCTGGTGTCGCCGTCACGATCACCTCGCTGCCCTCCTTGCGCAGGCGATCGACGCGGGTCGGGCGCGAGAGCGGGCCGGGCTTGGGGTCCCTGGTCCGGTCGTGGCGTGGCGGGTGGTCGTGACGTGTCATGGCGCACCCGTCTGGTCGGTGAAGGCGTCGGGCGAGGGAAAACCCGGCCCCGACGCGAGCAGGGCGTCGAGGTCCGTCCCCTCCAGGGCGGCGGCCGCGGCCAGGACATAGCGTGCCAGGCCGGCCCCGTCCCCGGGTTCGGGAGTGCCGATGACGTTGCGGGCCAGCGCCGTAGCGAGCGCCTCACCGTCCTTGGTCGCCAGAGCAGCGCCGTAGGTCTCGGCCCGTCCGTAGAAGGCGGCACCGAGCTTCTTCATGCGCTTGGGCACGCCGAAGTCGCCGACGCCGAGTTCGCGCAACGACGAATCGAGCTGCAGGAAGACCGCATTGACGAGATCCTGCGCCACATCGGCGGCGGGCTCGGGCAGCGTCTCCAGTCGCCGCAGCACCAGGATGACGTGCAGGCACAGGCACTCGAACCGGCCCTCGACCGTGTCGGGCACGCCGAGGCCGGTATAGAGCCCGGGCTGGCGCGAGGCGTCGTTGATGCGCCGGTGCAGCGTCTCGACGGCCAGCCCCCGCGGCGCCTCACGCTTGAACAAGCGCCAGATCACGATCGGGTCCCCTGCCCGCAATGGTGGGTCCATCGCGCCTGCGCTTGGGCGGAGGGCTGTGTCCGGGCTTGCCTTGTCAAAACCATAACCCCGCGGTACGGCAACGAACGGTCAAGGTGCAAGGGCTCCCGGTCGTCACCGGGTTACCTACACCGCACCGAAGATGCGTTCAGTTGTTCAAGATCAAGGGTGGTCGATGTCGCGCCGTCTCGTTTCGTCGCTCGCCCGTTTCGCTGTCGTCGGCCTCGTCGGTCTCGGCGTATCGGGCTGCATCGGTGAGGATATCCGCCATGGATACCAGATCGATCAAGCTGCGCTCGCCACCGTGAAGCCCGGGATGAGCGCCGAGCAGGTCCTGCAGATCCTCGGCACGCCGTCGACCGTTTCCACCGTCGGCAACAAGTCCTGGTACTACATCACCCAGAACACCCGCCGCACGGTGCTGTTCCTCGGTGAGCAGGTCGAGGACCAGAAGGTCACGGCGGTCTATTTCAACGCCGGCTTCAAGGTCGAGCGCGTGGCGCTGTACGGCCTCCAGGACGGCCGGGTGTTCGACTTCATCGAGCGGACGACCCCATCCAGCGGCGCCGACCGCGCCTTCCTCAGCCAGCTCTTCCGCGGCCTCACCCGCTACGAGCCGTTCGGCAGCGGCAGCGGCACCAGCATCGTCCCGGGCGCCAGAAGCGGCCTCTGATCCGTCCCGTCGACGGGACGACGCGAGGGTTCGACGCCCTCCCGTCGTCGTCGCCGGTTTGGCGCGTCAATGCGGGATAACGGCCGCCGGGATGTCGGTCGGTTTCGTGAAGACGAAGGCCGGGTGTCGCGCCTCCAGGGTATCGGCCCGCGTATAACCCCAGCTCACCGCCGCGAAGTCGCAGCCGGCCGCCGTGGCCGCCTCGTGATCGCGGATCTCGTCGCCGACATAGAGTGTCGCCGTACCGGGCTCGCCCGCCCGCCGGACCGTTTCGGCGAGACGCTTGGCCTTGCCGAACAGCGAGGCGCCGCAAGCAAAATACCGGATCGTTTCCGCGAGTTCCGGCCCGAGCACCGTGCGGATCGTGCCCTCGCCGTTCGAGCTGACGACGGCCAGTGGAATCCCGGCTCCGGCCAGTGTCCGAAGCATCGGTGCGATGCCGGGAAACAGCCCGATGTCGGCGCGATCGCGCACCGCCAGCGCCTTCATGTGCCGGCTGACGAAAGGAAGCTTCCAGGCCGGGATGCCGAGGTGGCGAACGATGGCCCGCGCATCCATGCCGCGCATCGTATGGAGGTCGGCTTCCGCGACGCCCCGGAAGCGATAGCGGGCGGCCACGTCGTTGAGGACGCCACAGAACCAGGGGAAACTGTCGGCCAGGGTCCCGTCGAAATCGAACGCCACGAGACCGTAGGGCCGCGCCGAAGCCGGGCGTGACCCGTGGGCGAGGTTGTCGTCGCCACACCGCGCCATCGGGCTCATGCCCGTCCCGAATTCGGTCAATGCCGCAGGTTGGCCGCGGGAACGCCCAGGTGCATGACGAGGCCTCCAGGCGCCCAGTCGTGGTGCAGGGTGCCGTCGAGTTGTCCGGCGACGCTGCGTTCGGCCAGCAGGGTGCCGAAGCCCCGCCGCGACGGCGGGCCGGTCACCACCGGCCCGCCGGTCTCGGCCCAGGTCAGTTCGTAGGTCCCGTCGACGAGGCGGCCCGTGAGGGTGACGCGCCCCCCCGGCGTGGACAGGGCGCCGTACTTCATGGCGTTCGTGGCCTGCTCGTGCATGATCAGGGCGAGCGCGGTTGCCGAACTGTCGCCGATCGCGACGTCGTCGCCCTCGATCACGACGCGGGCGCGGCCCTCGTCGCTGTAGGCGGCCATGATCAGGCGCATCAGGCCGAGAACGGTCTGATCGCCCACCGAGGGCGCGCTGGCCGGCGAGTGCGGGCGGACGTATTCGTGCGCCTGCGCCAGGGCACCCAGGCGCAGGCGGAACGCCTCGACGAAGGGCTTGGCGGTGGGATCGCCCCGCCCGGACAGGGCGGCGATGCCGCCGACCACGGCGAAGATGTTCTTGATCCGGTGGGACAGTTCCTTGATCAGGAGATCGCGGGCTTCCTCGGCGCGTTTGCGCTCGCGCAGGTCGCGGGTCACGGTGGCGTAGCCCATCGGCACCCCGTCGTCGTCGTGGACGGGGAAGACGGTGCACAGGACGGCGATCTCCTCGCCTGTGACGACGTGGCTGAACGTCAGTTCGCCTTCCCACCAGCCCTCGCGCCGGACCGCGGACAGGACGACCGCCTCGATCGTCGTTTGGCTCGATGGCGTGAAGTAATCCCGCAGTTCCATGCCCGTCACGGCCTGGCGGTCGGGCAGGCCGACCAGGCGTCGGCCCGCGGCATTGACGTGCAGCATCGCCAGGGAGGTATCGGCGATGCCGATGAAATCCTTCGATTGCTCGACGATCGCGGCGAGCTTGCGGGCCTCGCCCTCGGCCCGCTTGAGATCCTCGATATCGGTGCAGGTCCCGAACCACCGCTCGATGCGGCCTTCGGCGTCTCTCAGGGGCATCGCCCGGCCGAGCGTCCATCGGTAGGCGCCGGACCGGTGGCGCAGGCGGTATTCGACCTCGTAGGGCTCGCCGGTGGCGAGGCTGTGGCGCCAGCGCGACCACGCCCGCTCCTGGTCGTCGGGGTGGAACACGCCGTTCCAGCCCTCGCCGTCGGTGGAGCCGACCGGCACGCCGGTGAACTCGTACCAGCGGTCGTTGTAGAAGTCGTGGAAGCCGTCCGGCAGCGTGGTCCAGACCATCTGCGGCATGGCCGCGGTCATGACGCGGAACCGGCGTTCGCTCGCGGCCAGTTCCGCTTCCTGCGCGGCCACCTCCTCGCGGATGCGCCGGGTCTCGATGAGGGTGGCGACCTGGCGGGCCAGGGCGCACAGCACGTCGGCCTGGATGTCGGTGAGCCCGTCGGGGCGCGCCGCGGCGTCGAGGATGCACAGGCTTCCCAGCGGCAAGCCACCGGAGGTGCGGATGACAGCGCCGGCGTAGAAGCGCAGGGCCTGGGGGCCGGTCACGAAGGGGTTGTCGCGCGTGCGGGGATCCAGGGTCAGGTCGGGGATGACGAGCAGCGCCTCGCTCTCGATCGCATGGGCGCAGATCGAGACCTGTCGTGACGTCTCCGCCTCCGGGAAGCCCACGCGGGCCTTGAACCACTGGCGGAATTCGTCGACCAGGCTGACGAGGGCAATCGGCGCACCGGTGACGCGGACCGCGATCGCGACGATGTCGTCGTAGACCGATTCCGGAACGGTATCGAGAATCTTCAGGTCGCGCAGATGCGCGAGCCGATCGTTCTCCGCCCAATGACAGACAGCCGATAGACAGGGGTCGTTCGAACTCAAACCTCTGAACCCTCGCTGGACAACCGTCCATAGGCCCGAAATGCGGCCTGCGATAGCTTCACTTGCGGTCGAGCTTACACGAGTCGCCGCGCGCTGAATGGAGGGCTAGACCAAATGGCGTAGGTCCGGCGCCATCGTTAGCAAAACGGTCACCAAAGTCCGGCCGTCATTGTACGAAACGATACAATAACGGCTGGGTCGATCACCTCATACCATTTCCGGGTGATCACTTCGTGATGCGGACATGGGCTTCGCTCAGGCGCCGCGCGGGCTCGGTGATACGGTTTCCGCTTGGATCAAGCGGGAACCGTATCACGTGTTCAGGGCGACGCCCGGACCGGTCGGTTCAGGCCGCGTCGGCCCGTCCCAGGGTCGGGTAATCGACGTAGCCCTCGGGGCCCTGGCTGTACCAGGTCTTGGCATCGTCCTTGTTGAGGGCAGCGCCCTCCGCCAGTCGCTTCGGCAGGTCGGGGTTTGCGAGGAAGGTGCGACCGAAGGCGATAGCATCGGCCTCGCCCGCATCCAGCGCGGCCTGCGCCCTGGGGCCGTCGTAGTCGGAGTTGAGCACCAACGGACCGCCGAAGGCACGCTTGATCGCCGGGGCCACGGGCGGGCGGTTGGCGGTGCCAAAGGTGCCGTTCGGGCCGGGCTCGCGCAGTTCGAGGAAGGCGATGCCGACCTCCGCCAGGGCAGCGGCCGCTGCGGTGAACAGGGCCTCGGGGTTGGAATCGTCGACGCCCTGGATCTCGCCGTTGGGCGACAGACGCACGGAAACACGCTCCTTGCCGATGGCGTCGGCCACGGTCCTGGCGACCTCGGCGAGCAGCCGGACCCGGTTCTCCACCGAACCCCCGTAGCGGTCGTCGCGCAGGTTGGTGCCGTCGCGCAGGAACTGGTCGATCAGGTAGCCGTTCGCCGCGTGGATCTGGACGCCGTCGAAGCCGGCCGCGATCGCGTTGCGCGCGGCGCGGTCGTAATCCGCCAGGAGCCGCGGGATCTCGTCGAGGCCGAGCGGACGCGCTTCTTCGTAAGGCTTCTTGCCCTCATAGGTATGGGCCTGGTCCGGTGCGGTGGTCGCGGAGGCCGAGACCGGCTTCTCGCCGTCGAGGAAGGCCGGGTGCACGATGCGGCCCATGTGCCAGAGCTGGCAGACGATGCGGCCGCCGGCGCCATGCACGGCGGCCACGACCGGCTTCCAGGCGGCGACCTGCTCGTCGGTCCAGATGCCGGGGCAGAACGGCCAGCCGGTGCCTTCGCGGCTGATGCCGGTGGCCTCGCTGATGATCAGGCCGGCGCCGGCGCGCTGGGTGTAGTATTCCGCCATGATCGGCGTCGGCACGTGCTCGCGGGTGGCCCGGCCGCGGGTCAGCGGAGCCATGAGGATGCGATTGGGAGCGTCGATCGCGCCGAGGCGGATCGGATCGAACAGTGACGGCATGAAAGGGATTCTCGCGTTCTTGCGTGTCGAGGGTGGGGACGAGCGCGATCGTGGGCGGGCGTCGTCCCATGCGGGATCACATGGGGCCGCGCGTCGTCCGCACCAGCCGCTGCGGGTCGGCACGCGGTGCGTCCGCGCACATCGGCCCGTGCCGGCGGCGGCCGGATGTCGTCAGAAGTGGCTGAAGGACCCGGTCGCGAATCGCCGTTGGCTACCGTCTGGAAAGAGGAAGAGCGGCCGCCCCTCCCCGGCCGTCACCGTTCCGATGACGGCCATCGCCACATCCGCAGCCCTGGCGTCGGCCAGAAACGCCGTCAGCGCGTCCGGCGGCACCGCGGACAGGATCTCGTAGTCGTCCCCCCCCGTCACGGCGAGGTCGTGCAGACGGGGATCGCGGACCACGGCGGCGCGGGCGGCCGGCGAGAGCGGCACATCGGCCATGGCGACGACCGCGCAGCGTCCCTCGCCGACGAGCATCTTGGCGAGGTCGCCGGCCAGACCGTCCGACACGTCCATGGCCGCCCGCGCATGGCGGCGCAACGCCGGCGCCAGCGCGAGGCGGGGTCGCGGATGCCGGTAGCGGTCGACGAGGGTGGCGACCGAGCCGCCGTCGAGGCCCGCGGCCCAGGCCGGGCGCTCGCCGCGCGCCAGAGGCAGTCCGAGTGCCGCATCGCCGATGGTGCCGGTGACGCACAGGCGATCCCCGATCCGGGCCGTCATCCGGCGGACCATGGCCCCGGCCGGAACCTCGCCCAGGGCCGTGACGCCGACGAAGGCGGGCCCCGTGGTACGCACCGTGTCGCCTCCGAGCAGCGGACACCCGAACTGCGCGATGGCCCGGCCCAACCCGGCGGCGAAATCGGCGAGCCAGGCCTCGGTCCAGGCCTCGGGCAGCCCGAGGTTGACGACGAACCCGCACGGGGTCGCGCCCTTGGCGGCGAGGTCGGACAGGTTGACGCCCATCGCCTTGCGGGCCACCGAGGCGCCGGCGTCGTCGGGAAGGTAATGGATGCCCGCCACCACCGTGTCGGTGGTCACGACGAGGTCGTACCCCTCGCGGGGCGTCAGCGTGGCGGCGTCGTCGCGCAAGCCGTCGGCGCCAGATCCGGCCAGAGGCGCGAAATACCGCGCGATCAGCCCGTCCTCGCTCGGCCGCTCCCCCGCCACCGTCCCCTCAGCCCTTGGCGGTGCCGGGCAGGGTGGCACTTCCGGGCAGGCCCGCGAACTCGATGCCGCGCACGTCGCGGGCGACCTTGTCGAGGACCGCATTGACGAGGCCGGGTTCGTCGCCACCGAAGAAGCTATGGGCGACGTCGACGTATTCCGAGATCGCCGCGCGGGCGGGGACGTCGCGGCGGAACATCAACTCGTAGGTGCCCGCCCGCAGGATGGCCCGCAACACCGCCTCGATGCGCTTGAGCGACCAGCCGGCGGCCAATGCCCGGTCGATCTGCGGATCGATGGCACGCTGCTCCTCGACGACGCCGCGCAGGAGATCGCGGAAGAACGCGATCTCGGCGGGCGGATGATCGATGCCTTCGACCTCGCGGCCGATCCAGAAGGCTTCGAACTCGGCCAGGGCCTCGATCACGCCCTTGTCGGAGATCTCCATCTCGTAGAGCGCCTGGACCACGGAGAGACGCGCGCCGCTGCGCTCGTTTGTCCGGGTATTCTGGGGCTTGGCCATGGGGCTAGTCCTCTCCGACGGAGGCTGCGGCCGCGGCGCGCTTGAGCGCCAGCACCGCGAGGGCGGCCTCGGCGGCGCCGCCGCCCTTGTTCATCTCGGCGACGCGGGCGCGGGCCTCGGCCTGGGCCTGCGTCTCGACGGTGAGGATGCCGTTGCCGAGCGGCAGTCGCAGCGTCACCGACAGGTCCATGAGCGCGCGCGCGCTTTCCCCGGCCACGATGTCGTAATGGCCGGTCTCGCCGCGGATGACGCAGCCGAGCGCCACCGCCGCATCGTAGGGCTGGCCGGCGCGTGCCGCCGCTTCGATCAGGATGGCGATGGCGGCGGGGATCTCGAGGGCGCCAGGCACCGTCACCACCACCGCCTCGGCCCCGACCCGGTCGATCGCCGCCTGCGCGCCCGCCAGGAGCTCGTCGGCGAGCCCATCGTAATAGCGTGCTTCCACCACGAGGACGCGCGCGCCTTTCAGAGCTTCCGCGAGGCCAGGGTCGCTTTTGAATGTCTGGGTCGCAGATACCATGCCGGCCTCGTCGCTGATGTTGGTCCCGGGGGCGTTCCACCGCCCCGGGTTCGGCGCGAACGAGCCCGTCGCGCACACGACCCCCGAGGTCTCGTCCGCGGCCTGCCCGATGAGCCTCGACGGCTCGTCGGACTCCTTCTTGCGAGGGATCGGGACGCCGCAGCACTAGACCGAAGGCCGGCGGCTCACAAGCGCGGGACCGGTGCAATCGGCCGGCCGGCGTCATTCCGGGTCCCCTGAGCGATCGGCCTGCCCGGACGCGAGCGGCGACCGCCCGTTTCCGGGAGGCCGCCGTCCACCTTCTTTGCGTCTGCCGCTCTCAGGCCGCGCGGATGTCGGCGAGGAAGCCGTCGACCTCCTCCTTGACGGTGAGCGACTGCGTCGCGAGTTCGGCCGCGGCCATGAGCACCTGCTGGGCCGCACTGCCGGTCTCGCTCGAGGAGGCGAGGACGCGGGCGACGTTCATGGAGACGTCCTGAGTGCCGCGCGCCGCCTCGGAGGCGTTGCGCGAGATCTCGTTGGTGGCCGCGGTCTGTTCCACCACCGTGGAGGCGATCGTACCGGTGATCGTGTTGACGGTGACGATGGTGCGGCCGATCTGCTGGATCGCCGTGAGGGCAAGACCCGAGGCGGCCTGGATCGCGGCGATCTGGCTCGAGATCTCCTGGGTCGCCCGTGCCGTCTGCCCAGCGAGCTCCTTGACCTCGGAGGCGACCACGGCGAAACCCCGGCCCGCCTCCCCGGCGCGCGCGGCCTCGATGGTGGCGTTGAGCGCCAAGAGGTTGGTCTGGCCGGCGATGCTGGAGATCATGGTGACGGCCTCGCCGATCTTCTCGGCTGCGGCGGCCAGGTCGGTCATCGCCCCCGTGGTCGCCTCGGCCTCCTGCGCGGCATGGCCGGCGACCTCGTTGGAGCGCTGCACCTGACGCTCGATCTCCTGGAGCGAGGCCACCATCTCCTCGGCCGCCGACGCCACCGTCTGCACGTTGGCCGACGTCTCCTCGGCGGCGGCACTGGAGGCCATGGCCTGGCCGTTGGTGCTGTCGGCGACGCCCGTCATCGAACGGGCGGTGGCGTCGAGTTCGGTGGCGGCCGACGTCACGATCTCCAGCGAGCCGGCGATCCGCCCCTCGAAGCTGCGTACGAGCTGGTCGACACGGTCGGCCCGGCGCTGGCGGGCCGACTGCTGGGCGACCTGCTCGGCCTCCAGTTCGATCCGCGCAATGGCGTTGCGACGGAACACGTCCACGGCCTTGGCCATGTCGCCCATCTCGTCCACGGCGTCCTGCGAGGGAACATCGACCGCCGTCTCGCCCGAGGCCAGCCGGCGCATCGCGGCCGTCATCCCCGAGATCGGCAGGATGATGCTGCGCGCGATCGCGAAGGCCAGACCGACACCCAGCGCCAGGATCAGGCCGATCAGGCCGAGCTGGACGGTCTTGGCCGTCGACATCGTGGCGTTGCTCTTCTCGACGAGATCCTTGAGCGTCGCTTCGAGTTTGGTGCGCACCGCGAGCCCGGTCGCATTGATCGTATCCACCTGCGGCGTCAGCGTCTTGTCGTAGAACTCCTCGGTCGAGACGACCGCTGCCGAAGTCGCGCCGAAGTTCGCGCCATAGCCGGCCAGCGCCTCTTCGATCGTCTTCACCACCCGGATCTGTGGCGTCGCAGCGTAGAGGGCACGCAGCTTCTGGATCGTCAGCTTCGCCTTTTCGAAATTCGTCGCGAAGGTCGCCGGGCCCTTGGCATCGTTCGTGGCCAGGAACCGCCAGGCGCTGACCCGGACCAGGAGTACGGCGCTTTCCACCTCCGCCGCCGCCGCGACGCCATCGGCATCCCCGGTCGCGCGGAACTCGGTCACGAGGGCATTGGTGGCCTTGGTGAGGTTGTCGCCGGCCGTGAACAGCTTGGCCTTGTTTTCACGAATCTGGGTCCCGAACTCGATCAGCTTGGGCAGATTGCCGATGAGGCTCACCGTCTCGTCGCGGATGGCGGCATAGGCAGCCCGACGCTCCTCACTGAGAGCCCTCTCCGCCAGACCGTCCCCGGTCTCCTTGATCGAAGCCAGGGTGGCGGTCATGCCTGCGGCCCGTTCCGGGGTCGGGGTCGTGCGAAACTGAGCGCTCTGGGCCATGAGCCGGTCGGTGAGTCCGTTGACCGTATAGAGTTCGCGCGCGGCCCGCTCGATCCGGGCCCGTGTCGCGAACGTCGCGTCGAGATCGTCGAGCTGGCTATAGGCGAAGCCTCCCATCGCGCCTGCAAGAATGACAAGCGCAGAAATACCTCCATAGAGGCGCGAACGGATACCGAGTTTCATAAGCGTATCTCGACGAGAGAGGCTGAGTTCGCAGCCCGTTGCCTTGGCTGCACATCCGTCTCGTGAGTCGAGCGGCGCCTCGACACGGTTAATAGCGTCGCATTAAGGATCTATGAAGAGATATATTGATAAAATCATGACCAGCGCTCGACAGAACAATCATATACAAAATGCAAAATCTGAAAAAGCCGGCGAGCGTTAAAGCTCATCGGTCGCGCCGAGGTGTCGAGGGCGCGGCCTTGCCCCGAGCGGTCGAGTGACAAGGCGGCGCTCACCACGCGCGGGTGTGGTCGATCCTCAGCCTTCGCACTGTGCGGGACGCGTCGGCGCGCCCTGCCCTCACGATGCGCCGGTCTATGCCCGGCTCTCGCTCAGGCGGGCGGCGTAACGGGCGATGAGGTCGACCTCGAGGTTGAGGTGGTCGCCGGCCCGGCGCTCGCCCCAGGTCGTCACCGCCAGGGTGTGCGGGATCAAGAGGACCGAGAAGACGTCGTCCTCGACCGCGTTCACCGTGAGCGACGTCCCGTCGAGGCAGATCGAGCCCTTCTCGGCGATGAACCGCGCCAGCGCGGCCGGCGCCTTGATCCTGAAACGGTCGCTGGGTGCCCATTGCGGATCGCCGCTTCCGCCCGTGACCGCCTCGCGCGCCACGATCAGCCCGAGGCCGTCGACATGGCCGGTGACGAGGTGGCCGCCGAGCTCGTCGCCGATCTTCAGCGAGCGTTCGAGGTTGATGCGCGTTCCGACCCGCCAGGCCCCGACGCTGGTACGCGCCAGGGTCTCGGCGGCCGCGTCCACGCTGAAGCGGCAGCCGCCCGCCACCGGCTCGACCGCGACCGCCGTGAGGCAGGGACCGGAGCAGGCGATGGAAGCCCCGAGGGCGATGGTGGCCGGATCGTAGGCGGATTGGATCGTCAGCCGCCTGAGCCGGTCGTCGCCGGAGACGGCGACGACGGTTCCGACATCGCTCACGAGACCGGTGAACATGGCACGCTCCGCTCATAGGTGACCGCCCTGTCGGCCCCGAGATCGCGGGCCTCGACCTGGCGCAACTGGCCGCTCGACAGGCGGCCTTCGAGATGGGGGCCGATCGCCTTGAGGCCGCCGCCCTCCCCGAGCCGGCCTTCGCCGGTGACGAGGGTGCAGACGTCGACGAGATCGGCCTCGGCCAGGGCATCGGCCAGGTGCGGCCCACCCTCGCTGCAGATGCGGGACAATCCATAGTCCGAAAGGCACGCCAGCGCGGCCGGCAGATCGATCCGGCCGGTGGCGTCGGCATCCACGGACAGGATTTCGACCCCCGTGGCAGCCAGCATCCGGCGGGCGTGCGCCGGGGCGCCGCGGGTGGTGAGGACCAGGGTCGGGATATCGCGGGCGCTGCGCACCAGATGGGTCGAGGGCAGGATGCGCAGGGTCGAATCGAGCACCACCCGCACTGGCGAGCGCCCCGACAGGCCCGGCAGGCGCACGGTGAGGGACGGATCGTCGGCCCGCACGGTTCCGATGCCGACCATGATCGCGTCGGCATGGGCCCGCCAGAGGTGGACCGCGCCGTTGGCGACGGGGCCGGTGATCCGCAGCCGACCGTCCGGACCGCCCGCCGCGAACCCGTCGCTGGTGGCGGCGAGCTTCAGGTGGACGCAGGGACGCCCGAGGGTGATGCGGCTGACATGCCCCAGGTGGGCGCGCATCGCCTCCTCGCGCAGGACGCCCATGGTCAGGGCGACGCCGGCGGCCGCCAGCCGGGCGTGCCCGCTTCCGGCCACCCGGGGGTCGGGATCCTCCATCGCCGTCACGACGCGGGCGATCCCGGCGCTCAGGATCGAATCGGTGCAGGGCGGGGTGCGGCCGTGGTGGGAGCACGGCTCCAGCGTCACGTAGAGGGTGGCGCCGCGCGCGGCCTCGCCGGCCATGGCCACGGCGAGCGGTTCCCCGTGCGGACGCCCGCCGGGCGCGGTGACACCCTGCCCGACGATGCGCTCGGCCCCGGGGGGACCAGCCACCACCACCGCACCGACGGAGGGGTTGGGCCATGTCCGGCCGAGGTTGCGCTCGCCCAGGGCCAGGGCGAGGCGCATGAAGCGGCGGTCGGCGTCGCCGGCGGTCTCCGTCATGGGCGCGCCCGCGCGGGTCGCCCGGTCGTGGCCGGGGCGGCGTCCTCGTCCGAAGCCTCGGCGGCACCGGTGCCGAGGGTGCCGAGCAAAGCCTTGAAGTCGCTGGCTTCGCGAAAGTTCTTGTAGACGGATGCGAAGCGCACGTAGGCGACGTCGTCGAGGCCCTTCAGCCCCTCCATCACCAGCTCGCCGATGGCCTCGCTGGCGATCTCGCCCTCCCCGCCGCTCTCGAGCTGGCGGGTGATGCCGCTCACCAGCCGCTCGACCCGCTCAGGGTCCACCGCCCGCTTGCGCAGGGCGACGCCGATGGAGCGTTGCAGCTTGTCGCGGTCGAACGGCACCCGCTTGCCCGAGCGCTTGAGCACCATCAGCTCGCGCAGCTGCACCCGCTCGAACGTCGTGAAGCGGCCGGCGCAATCGGGGCAGACGCGCCGGCGCCGGATCGCGGCGGCGTCGTCGCTGGGCCGCGAATCCTTCACCTGGGTGTCGGGACCGCCGCAATAGGGGCATCGCATCGCGCGGTTGGACCTGTCTTGGCCGGACCGAACCCGGCGGACGGGAGGGATCGCGGTCGGCGGGGCGGGCCGTCCCGTCGAACGGGAAACGGCCACGGACCCGAGGAGGTCCGTGGCCGATGGCATAGCGGGTCGCGGCCCGCGGGTTAAGGGCTTCCACGGGCACACCTGCGCCCGTGGCAACCCTCCGCCGATGGTAGGGCGGGTCAGCCGTAGATCGGGAACCGGTCGGTGAGCGCGTGGACCTTGGCCTTCACGCTCGCCTCGACCTCGGCGTCGCCGCCCTCGCCCTTGGCCACGAGACCGTCGAGCACCTCGATGATGAGGCTGCCGATCTGCTTGAACTCGGCGACGCCGAAGCCGCGCGAGGTGCCGGCAGGGGTGCCGAGGCGGATGCCCGAGGTCACCGTGGGCTTGGCCGGATCGAACGGAACGCCGTTCTTGTTGCAGGTGATGTGGGCGCGGCTCAGCGCGGCTTCCGCCGCCTTGCCGGTGAGGCCCTTCTTCTGCAGGTCCACCAGCATCAGGTGGTTGTCGGTACCGCCCGAGGTGATGTCGTAGCCGCCGGTCATCAGGGTGTCGGCGAGCGCCCTGGCGTTCTCGATGACCTGACGGGCGTAGATCTTGAACTCGGGCTTCAGGGCCTCGCCGAAGGCGACGGCCTTGCCGGCGATGACGTGCATGAGCGGGCCGCCCTGGAGGCCGGGGAAGATCGCCGAGTTGAACTTCTTGGCGAGCGCCTCGTCGTTGGTCAGGATCATGCCGCCGCGCGGGCCGCGCAGGGTCTTGTGGGTGGTGGTGGTGGCGACATGCGCGTGCGGGAACGGCGACGGGTGCACGCCGGCGGCGACGAGGCCGGCGAAGTGGGCCATGTCGACCATGAAGTAGGCGCCGACCGCATCGGCGATCTCACGGAACTTGGCGAAGTCCCACTGGCGGGGGTAGCCCGAGCCGCCGGCGATGATGATCTTGGGCTTGTGCTCGTGAGCCAGCGCCTCGACCTGCTCCATGTCGATGCGCTGGTCGTCGCGGCGCACGGTGTAATGCACCGGCTTGAACCACTTGCCCGACACGTTCGGGGCCGCGCCGTGGGTGAGGTGACCGCCGGCGGCGAGATCGAGGCCGAGGAAGGTGTCGCCCGGCTGCATCAGCGCCAGGAACACACCCTGGTTGGCCTGCGAACCGGAGTTCGGCTGGACGTTGGCGAAGCCGCAATCGAACAGGCGCTTGGCGCGGTCGATGGCCAGATCTTCGGCGATGTCGACGAACTGACAGCCGCCGTAGTAGCGACGGCCAGGGTAACCCTCGGCGTACTTGTTGGTGAGGACCGAACCCTGCGCTTCGAGAACGGCGCGCGAGACGATGTTCTCGGAGGCGATCAGCTCGATCTCGTGCTGCTGCCGTCCGAGTTCCTGCGAGACGGCGCTGGCGATCTCCGGATCGACGTCGGCGAGCGACGCGCTGAAGAACGAGTTCGAGAAGTGCTTGTCGGAAATCGTACCGGCGCTCATGGATAGCCTCGATTTTTTGAACGGGCGAAGGCGTCCGTCTTCCGCTGGCGTTCGGGCGGTCGGACACACGATGGACATTTTATTACACGGGCAGCGGGATGAGGCCAAGCTCAGCTAATTTGGCGTGACGTTCCAAAAAAATTTGAATGTCCGCCTTCGTTCCCCGGCCTCCTATGCGGGTGTGCCTCGCGCATTCCTCTGATCTGCCTCTTAAAGTCTCCTTGACAGAGCTCGAACAAATCACGAACACATCTCTTGGTTGTGCGTCCAGGCAAGGCCAGCTCGCGTCTGGCCTCGCTTCGATGTCGCAGAGGTTCGTTGTCGCGGCTCTCGTTGCCGAGGCAGCACATACGAAGGCAAAGCACATGTCCCTGTCAGCATTCGTTCTCAGCGCGCATTCCCTCGAAACGATCGGCGCGTGGCAAGCCGCGATCGATGCGCTCGGTTTCAAGCTTACCCTCACAGTCGAGGCGGACCAACGGATCGACGCCCTATCCGGCCATCTGCCAGCGGTCTGGGAAGGGCATGAGGCGGGCTTCGAGTGCGAGCTTGGTGACGCCGGTGCGGTCGAGGACTTCCTGGACGATTGCGACGAAGCCCAGCCCGGCGGTCCTTGGTCCCAGATCCTGGAAATCTATTACGTGGGGATCGCCAATATCGCCGGGGTCGCGATCGCAGGCGCGGTCTATGCTCACGCGACCGGCGGGGTCTTCTGGAACGGTGAGGATGGCGAGCGGGTCGATGCCGAACGCGCCATTGCATACGCTCGGAAGACCGAGACCGACATCCGTGACATGCTCGCGGGGCGGCAGGTTTGAGCGCAGCCGCTCGATCGGAGCTGCGCAAGGCATCGCCGCACGCGAAGAAGACCCGCCGGACGCGAAAACGGCGAGCGCTGGTGCGCTCGCCGTCGATCATCGGTCCTGACGTCAGGGCCGGCCGTTCAGTTCTCTTCGTCGCCCGGCTCGAAGGTCTGAACCTGTTCGGCGCTCGCCACCGGGGTCGGGGCGGACAGCGTCGAGGGCACGTTGACGCCGTCGCGCTTGTAGATGTCGTCGCGGAACTGAACCAGGCCGTCCGGGGTCGACCAGGCGGTGATGTAGGTCCAGTAGACCGGCACCGGCTGCGTCATCCGGGCGTCGATGCGCTTGCCGCTCTCGATGGCCTGCTCGACCTGGTCGCGGCCCCAGCCGGGCGTGTCCTTGAGCAGCCACGTGATGTACTCGCGCACGTTCTGCACGCGCACGCAGCCCGAGGAGATGAAGCGGAAGTCGTCGCCGTACACGCCCTTGGAGTTGGTGTCGTGCATGAACACCCCGTGCGGGTTCGGGATGTTGATGCGCACGATGCCCATCGAGTTGAAGTCGGCGCCCGAATCCTGGCGGTAGCGATAGCGGGTGCCCTCGTCCGAGTTCCAGTTCACCGAGGCCGGCGAGATCTCGGTCTCTCCGGTGAAGATGCGGATCTTGTTCTCGGTAAGGTAGTTCGGATCCTTCTGCATCTTGGGGATGAGGTCCTTCTTCACGATTGAAGCGGGGACCGTCCAGGTCGGGTTGAAATTGATCTCCACCGCCTTGGCGTTCATGATCGGCGACTGCCTGTCGATCTTGCCGACACCGGCGGCATGGAGCGTCACGACCTGGCCGTTCTCGACCGTCTGCACCAGGGCGGCCGGGATGTTGGTGATGACGAAGCGGTTGCCGAGGTTGCCCGAGTAGGAGCGCAGCCGCACCACGTTCACCTCGAGCTGGCGCAGGCGGATGTCCGCGGGGACGTTCATGGCCTGCTGGGTCGCCATGCTCATGGCACCGGTCTGGCTGAGGCCGTGGCGCGCCTGGAACCGCTTCACGCCGGCCGCGACGTAGGAATCGTAGGTGTTCGAGCCGCCCTGGCCCTGGTCGAGGTCTCCGCTCACCGCGAGGCGCTGGCGAAGCGTACCCACGGCCGGGCCGCGCGATCCGATGCGCAGGCGGTCGGCGCCGGTCACCGGCCGCCATCCGCCGCGGGCGACGATCTCCCGGTATTTCTCCACCATCTGCTCGGTGGAGGCGATGGTCTGGGGCGACAGGATCGGGGTCAGCGACCGCTGGACCTGGAGCCCGGCCGGGGCGGCGTAGTCCTGGGCCCATTCGGCCTGGGAAAAGCCGGCCGGTTCACGTGCAACGGCCGCCTGCCCGAGGGCGGCGGTGCCGAGCAGCGCGACGGCGAGGGAGCGGAGGGGAAGGGCCTGTTTGCGCATCGGGCTCAGCTCTTGGATCCGGTGGTGGGGCGTTCGACCGGAAGGCCGCCGCGCCGAGCGCGATCGGGACTTTCGGATGTCGTGCCGCGAAACTGTCGTGCCGGGACACTGTCCCGGCACGGTTAAGAAGCCATGGCGACCGGGCCACAATGTGGCGCGGGCCACGCCCCGTGCGTGCATCCGCGCACCTGCGGCGCATCGGCAACATCCGGAGTTCGTCGATGCGCGGCCCTGGCGAGGCGACGCGACGTGTCGTAAGGGGCGTTCCATGGTCCCCTCGATCGTCAAACGGAGCGTCTGGCGCCCGATCACCGCGGTGATCGTGCTCTACGCGTTCGTGATGCAGGGCATGCTCGGCGGCATGCTGCCCTTGAGCATGATCGACCATACCGGCGTCCTCTGCGCCGAGGGTGTGGCTGCGGCCGGCGATGGCGAGGGGCCGGTCAAGGTTCCGGCCCACCACGCGGCGTCCTGCTGCATCGCCGCCTTCGCCGCCACCGATGCCGGCGGCCCCCTCCCCGCCATGGCAATGCCGGCCTGGCCGCCGCGTACGGCCTCGCCGGTCGTCCCGCGCCCCGAGACCCCCGCCGCAGCCCGCGCGCCGCCGGGATCGACCGTCTCCGCCCGAGGCCCTCCCACCGTCTGAGCCGATCGTCCGTCTTCGATCCCCTCAGATAGCAGGACCGCCGCCATGCACCGGATTCCCCGGGCCGAGCTCTACGCCGCCCTCCTCGTCACCGCCTCGACCACCGCCGCCTTCGCCCACGTCACCCTGGAGCGCCGCGAGGCGACCCCGAACGCGAGCTATCGCGCCGTGGTCCAGGTCAACCACGGCTGTTCCGGCAAGCCGACCAATCGCGTCAGCGTCACCGTTCCCGAGGGCGTCATCGGCGCCCGGCCGATGCCCAAGCCCGGCTGGGAGCTGACGACCGAGAAGGGCCCCTACGCCCGGGCATACCCATACTACCACGGCGACGTCGGCGAGGGCGTGAAGACCATCACCTGGAGCGGCGGCAGCTTGCCCGACGACCAGGTCGACGAGTTCACCTTCCTCGCCCGGGTGACCGACACCTTCGCGCCCGGCAGCACCGTGTATTTCCCGGTGCAGCAGGATTGCACGCAGGGCAGCCACAGCTGGAGCGAGATCCCGGCTCCCGGCCAGGAGGCACGGTCGCTGAAGGCGCCGGCTCCCGGCGTGACGATCGTGGCGGCGGGACCCCAGCCCGCGACCACCGGGGCGACGCCGGCCGTCGTCAAGGCCGGCGACCTCGCCATCGAGACGCCGTGGATGCGGGCGACCCCCGCCGGAGCGAAGGTGGCCGGCGGCTACGTCCGCATCACCAACACCGGCAAGGAGTCGGATCGGCTGACCGGGGCGGCGATCCCTCTGGCCGGCAGCGCCTCGGTCCATTCCATGTCGATGGACGGCGGCGTCATGCGGATGGCGGTGGTCGAGGGCGGCCTCACGATCGCCCCCGGCGCCACGGTCGAGCTCAAGCCGGGCGGCTACCACCTCATGTTCGAGGACTTGAAGGGCACGCCCAAGGCCGGCGAGGCGATCGCAGGCAGCCTGATCTTCGCCCGCGCCGGAACGGTGGCGGTGACCTTCGCGGTGGCCCCGATCGGCGCCAAAGGGCCGGACGGCAAGGGACCGGACGGCAAGGCGACGTGGTCCAAGCCCTCCGGCCATCACGATCACTGACGCCTGACCGCCGGTTCCGCGTCAGGCGATCCGGCGGCATCCGGCCCTTTTTCCCGTTCCATTCGATGGGAGGCCAGCCCCTTCGCGACGTCCGTCGCGAATCGCGAGGTGGCCTGCCCGGAGCCCTGTCCGATGTCCTCGCCCACCACCCGCGGCGGCGCCCTGGCGCTCGTCCTGTTGTCCACCACGGCCGCTCTCGCCCAGCAGGCGGATGCCACCCTGTCCGAACTCACGGTGCAAGGGGCGGTGACGGCCGGCTCCGTCACGATCCCGAGCGTCGCCGAGCAACGGGCGGCGGTGAACGCCACCGTCGGCTCCGTCGCCTTCGTCGATGCGGCGGATTTCCAGAACCGCTACGCCAACACCCTGCGCGACGTCCTCAAGGATACCCCCGGCGTGTTCGTGCAGGAGCGCTACGGCCAGGAGATGCGCCTGTCGGTGCGCGGCTCCGGCATCGCGCGCGGCTTCCACCTGCGCGGGCTCGAACTGCTGCAGGACGGCATCCCGCTCAACCTCGCCGACGGCAGCGGCGACTTCTACCAGATCGATCCGCTCGGTCTGCGCTCGGTGGAGGTCTACAAGGGCGGCAATGCCCTGACCTTCGGTGCCACGACGCTCGGCGGCGCCATCAATTTCGTCACCCCCACCGCCTACACGGCGCTCAGCCCCAACATCCTGCGGATCGACGGCGGCAGCTTCGGCACCATCCGCGAGAATTTCCAGTTTTCGCGCATTTCCGGGCCTGCGGATTTCCTGATCAACGGCACGCTCACCAATTCCGACGGCTACCGCGACCACGAGACCCAGCGCACGCAGAACTTCAACGCCAACCTCGGCTACCGCCTGGCCCCCGGCGTCGAGACGCGGTTCTACGTCGGCGTCTATCTCACCGACCAGAAGTTGCCCGGCACGCTGTCCCTGTTCAACGCCCTGAACAACCCGACACTGGCCAACCCCAACGCGATCACCGGCAACCAATCGCGAAAAGTCGAGACCGAGCGGATCGCCAACCGGACCTCGTTCGTCCTCGACGTGGGCAAGCTCGATATCGACACCTGGGCGATCCACAAGTCGCTCTATCACCCCATCTTCCAGGTGATCGACCAGGACGGCTGGACCTACGGCGTCGCACCGCGCTGGGCCGGGACCTTCGACGTCGGCGGCTACCGCAACGACACCATCCTCGGGCTTCGCGCCTCGGCCGGCATCAACTCGGCGCTGCAATTCGCCAACAGGGCCGGCCAGCGCAACGGCCAGACCCTGAGCGCCCTCCAGAGCGCCTCGAACTACGAGGCCTATGGCGAGAACCGGTTCTGGTTCCTGCCCGACGTGGCGCTGATGACCGGGGCCAAGGCGTTCTCGTCCAACCGGACCTACAGCAACAAGGGCGGTTTTTCCGCCAACCCGAACGTCCAGTTCGGCAACCGCACCTACGAGGGCATCAACCCCAAGATCGGACTCCTCTGGCAGCCCCTGCCCGACATCCAGGTGTTCGGCGACATCACCCGGTCGCGCGACGTGCCGGACTTCTCGGATCTCGCCCAGACGAACACCCTGCGCACCACCTTCGTGCCGCTGGAGGCGCAGCGCGCCTGGACCGTCGAGGCCGGAACCCGCGGGCGCATCGACCGGCTCGCCTGGGACGTGACGCTGTACCGGTCGGAGATCCGCGACGAACTCATCAACTTCTCGATCAACCCGGGCCTCAATATCCCGGCGGCGACCTTCAACGCGCCCCGCACCCTGCACCAGGGCGTGGAGGCGGCGGTCTCCCTCGACCTCGCGCGCGACCTCACCGGCATCCGCGACACCCTGAGCGTGTCGCAGGTCTGGACGCACAACGACTTCCGCTTCGTGAACGACCCGCTGTTCGGCGACAACCGCATCGCCGGCATCCCTCGGGACGTCCTGCGCACGGTGCTCACCTACACCCATCCGAGCGGGTTCTATCTCTCGCCGTCCATCGACTGGGTGCCGCAAGGCGCGTTCGCCGACCACGCCAACACCCTGCAGGTGCCGGGCTATGCCCTGTTCAACGTCCAGACCGGAATCGACTTCAAGAGCGGCGTCTCGCTGTTCCTCGACGCGCGCAACCTCACGGACGAGCGCTATGTCTCCGACGTCTCGGTGGTGACCAACGCCCGGACGGCGCCGGGTGGCGCGGCCGGCCTGGCGGCCTTCTATCCCGGCAGCGGCCGCAGCGTCTTCGGGGGCATCAGGGCGTCGTTCTGAGCCCGTCCCGACCGGCCTCGGCGGCGCGGCGATGGTGCGTCACGGCATGAACCACGGCAGCGCACAAATATCCGTTGTTGGCGATTGCAGTCATCGTTTGCGCTGAGGCCGGAAGTTTGGCACTCAAGACGCGCAATTCCGGGGAGGAATGCGAAATCCGAGCGCTAGAACGGCCACGGACACTGTTGCTTTGTGTCGCGACGCCACCCATCCCGTTGCGGGCGATGGGCCGAAGCACCGTTGGCCGTCGGTCCTCACCCGTCGCGCCGGGCCGCGCGCGGGGATCGTCGGAACAGCCACCAAGGACGGTAGAATGACCGCATTGCTGCTGATCATCGGAGGCGGGCTGTGCGCCGTCGCCTACGGCATCCTCACGATCAACGCGCTGATGAAGCGCGACGCCGGCACCCACCGCATGCAGGAGATCGCCGGCGCCATCGCCGAGGGGGCACAGGCCTATCTGCGCCGCCAGTACGCCACCATCGCCATCGTCGGGGCCGTGCTGTTCGTGGCGCTGGCCTGGTTCCTCGGCATCAAGGTCGCCATCGGCTTCCTGATCGGCGCGGTGCTGTCGGGGGCGGCCGGCTTCATCGGCATGAACGTCTCGGTGCGCGCCAACGTCCGCACCGCGCAGGCCGCATCGACTTCGCTGGGCGCAGGCCTCGACGTCGCCTTCAAGTCCGGCGCCGTCACCGGCATGTTCGTGGCCGGCCTCGCGCTCCTCGGGGTGGCGCTCTACTACGGCTATCTCACCCGCATCGCCGGCCTGCCGCCGGGCAGCCGCGAGGTCATCGACGCCCTGGTGGCCTTAGGCTTCGGCGCCTCGCTGATCTCGATCTTCGCGCGGCTCGGCGGCGGCATCTTCACAAAGGGTGCCGATGTCGGCGGCGACCTCGTCGGCAAGGTCGAGGCGGGGATTCCCGAGGACGATCCGCGCAACCCCGCCACCATCGCCGACAACGTCGGCGACAACGTCGGCGATTGTGCCGGCATGGCCGCCGACCTGTTCGAGACCTACGCGGTGACCGTGGTCGCCACCATGGTGCTGGCCGCGATCTTCTTCGCCGGCCAGACCGATGTCGCCGGCCGCAACGTCCTCGAGACGATGCTGCTCTATCCGCTCGCCATCGGCTCGGCCTGCATCCTCACCTCCATCGCCGGCACCTACGCCGTCCGGCTCGGGGCCAACCAATCGATCATGGGCGCCCTCTACAAGGGCCTCGTCACCGCCGGCGCCCTCTCGATCGTGGCGATCGCGCTCGTCAACCTCGCCCTGTTCGGCAGCTTCTCGACGACCTTCACCACCAACGCCGGTGTCAGCTTCACCTCCGGCGGCCTCTTGGGCTGCGCCGTCATCGGCCTGGTGATCACGGCGCTGATCGTGGTCATCACCGAGTACTACACCGGCACGAACTTCCGGCCGGTGAAGTCCATCGCCGACGCGTCGGTCACCGGCCACGGCACCAACGTGATCCAGGGCCTGGCGATCTCGCTGGAATCGACGGCGCTGCCGGCCATCGTCATCGTGGCCGGCATCATCGCGACCTACTCCCTGGCGGGCCTGTTCGGCATCGCCATCGCGGTAACCGCGATGCTGGCGCTGGCCGGCTTCATCGTGGCGCTCGACGCCTTCGGTCCGGTCACCGACAACGCCGGCGGCATCGCCGAGATGGCCGGCCTGCCCCCGGAGGTGCGCAAGTCCACCGATGCGCTGGACGCCGTCGGCAACACCACCAAGGCGGTGACCAAGGGCTACGCCATCGGCTCGGCGGGCCTCGGCGCCCTGGTGCTGTTCGCCGCCTACACCAGCGACCTCAACTACTTCATCGCCAACGCCAGCCCGACGCAGTACCGGTTCTTCCAGGGCGTCAGCGTCGATTTCACCCTGATGAACCCCTACGTGGTGGTCGGCCTGCTGCTCGGCGGCCTCATCCCGTTCCTGTTCGGCGGCATGGCGATGACCGCGGTGGGACGTGCCGCGGGTGCGGTGGTGGAGGAGGTCCGTCGCCAGTTCCGCGAAAAGCCCGGCATCATGGCGGGCACCGACCGGCCCGACTACGGCCGGGCCGTGGACATGCTCACCAAGGCGGCGATCAAGGAGATGATCCTGCCGTCCCTGCTGCCGGTGCTGTCGCCCATCGTCCTGTTCTTCGTGATCCAGGCCATCGCGGGCAAGTCCCAGGCCTTCGCCACGGTGGGCGCGATGCTGATGGGCGTCATCATCACCGGGCTCTACGTCGCCATCTCGATGACGTCGGGAGGCGGCGCCTGGGACAACGCCAAGAAGTACATCGAGGACGGCCACCACGGCGGCAAGGGCTCGGAGGCCCACAAGGCCGCCGTGACCGGCGACACCGTCGGCGACCCCTACAAGGACACGGCGGGCCCCGCCGTGAACCCGGCGATCAAGATCACCAACATCATCGCCCTGCTGCTGCTGGCGGTTCTGGCACACCTGTAGGACGAGAGCGGAACCAAGGACCCGCCTTCAGCCCCCAAAGTTCCGCACCTCATGAACTTGGAATAAAAAGGGGCGTCCCTGCCATGGGGGCGCCCCTCACATGTCGAAATGTGCCGTTGCGGTTTTCCGCACCGGAGCGGCGCGTCGAGGGCGTGGACCGGAAGATGGCGATCCGGCAGCGCGAGGAGCTGGAGAAGGACGGCATCGTCACCAGGACGGTTACCCGGAGGTGCCCGAGGTTGGAGTATGCGCTGAGCGAGATCGGCATTGCCTTGGGGGCCTCTCGCGCAGGTCGGCGTTGACGCGCGGTCCGCAGTCAGTCGTGCGAGCCGAGTTCCGAGCGACGTCGACATCCTCAGTGCGAAGCAAGCGAGCGGCCTTCCTGCGCGGGGAGGCGCGCCGCCTCAATGGAAATCCCGGCTGCGGTAGATCCGCCGGTCGGGCGGTGCCGAGACATCCGTGGTTTCCGGCGGGAGCTTGAGGCCGCCCTCGCGCAGCGAACGCAGCTCGGGCGTCAGATCGCGGAATTTTTCCGCGAGGAGATGGACCACGGCGCCGGCCCGCTGGATGCGGCCACGCACCGCCAAAAACTGCGCGCTCATCGCGATGCGCCGGTTCGCCTCGAACACCTCGCGCCAGACGATGACGTTGGCGATGCCGGTCTCGTCCTCGAGGGTCAGGAACACCACGCCCCTGGCGGTGCCGGGGCGCTGGCGGGTGAGGACGAGGCCGGCGACGGTGACGCGGGCACCTTGCGTCAGCGCCGGGTCGTGGTGGGCCGAGGCCGGGATCGCGCCGATCCGGGCCAGGCGTTCGCGGAAGAACGCGACCGGGTGGCCCTTCAGCGAGAGCCCGGTGGAGACGTAGTCCTCGGCCACATGCTCCGAGGGGGCCATGCCCGGCAGGTCGGTCGCAGGCTCGCCCCGGAACAGGCCGTCGTCGGCATGGAAGGCGAACAGCGGCAGCGGCGCCTCCAACCGATGCGCCCGCCGGTCGGGCGGTGCCGCCTGTGCGGCCGCCCGTCGGCCCGAGGCCCCGTCGAGGGCGCGGGCCGCCCACAGGGCCGCGCGGCGATCGAGATCGAGGGAGCGGAAGGCGTCGGCCTCGGCCAGGCGCTCCAGGGCGTTGCGCGGCAGCGCCAGGGCCGCCTGGAGTCCTTCGATACTGGCGTAGCCGTTGCCGCGCAGGGCCACCAGCCGGCGCATGGCGGCCTCGGGCACTCCGCTCACCTGGCGCAGGCCGATGCGTACGGCAAAACGCCGTTCGCCGTCCGGCCTCGTGTCGGAGGACGGCTCCAGGGTGCAGTCCCAGTCGCTGGCGTTCACGTCCGGCCCGCGCACCTCGACGCCGTGCGCCCGCGCGTCCCGCACCAGCTGCGCCGGCCGGTAGAAGCCCATCGGCTGCGCGTTCAGGATCGCGGCCAGGAAGACGTCCGGATAATGGCATTTGAGCCAGGCCGAGGCGTAGACGAGGAGCGCGAAGCTGGCCGCGTGACTCTCGGGAAAGCCGTAGGTGGAGAACCCCTGGATCTGGTTGAAGCAGCGCTCGGCGAAATCGAGGGGATAGCCGCGCCGGGTCATTCCGCCCACGAACTTGTCGCGGAACCCCTTGATGGTGCCCACATGCTTGAACGTGGCCATGGCCCGGCGCAGGCCGTCGGCCTCGGCGGGCGTGAAGCCGGCCGCCGTGATGGCGATCTGCATGGCGTGCTCCTGGAACAGGGGCACGCCGAAGGTCTTGCTGAGCACCTCCTTCAATTCGTCCGCCGGCCCGTGCTCGGGCGAGGGCGAGGGATAGACCACCGGCTCCTGCCCCGAGCGCCGCCGCAGGTAGGGGTGGACCATGTCGCCCTGGATCGGGCCGGGGCGCACGATCGCCACCTGTACGACGAGGTCGTAGAACTCCTTCGGCTTCAGACGCGGCAGCATGGACATCTGCGCCCGGCTCTCGACCTGGAACACGCCGACGGAATCGGCCTTCGCGAGCATCGCATAGACAGGGGCGGCGCCCTTGCCGTCGGCGGGCGCGTGGGAATCCTGGGGGATGTCGGCGATGGTGGGATAATCGCGCCCGTAGTTCTCGCGCAGGAGATCGAGCCCGCGCCGGATGCAGCTCAGCATCCCGAGCGCCAGCACGTCGACCTTCATGAGGCCGAGGACGTCGATGTCGTCCTTGTCCCATTCGATGAAGGTGCGATCCGGCATGGCGCCGTTGCCGATCGGCACGGTCTCGTCGAGGCGTCCGCGGGTGAGCACGAACCCGCCCACATGCTGGGACAGGTGGCGCGGAAACCCGATCAGCGCCACGGCGAGGTCCACGGCCTGGCGGATCGCCGGGTTGTTCGGATCGAGCCCGGCCTGGGCGATATGCGGATCGGGCAAGCCGTCGCCCCACGAACCCCAGACCGTGCCGGCCATCAGCCCGGTGACGTCGGGCGTGAGGCCCAGGACCTTGCCGACCTCGTGGATGGCGCTGCGCGGCCGGTAGTGGATCACCGTGGCGCAGATCGCGGCGCGGTGGCGGCCATAGCGGCCGTAGAGGTACTGGATCACCTCCTCACGGCGCTCATGCTCGAAATCCACGTCGATGTCGGGCGGCTCGCCGCGGTTCTCCGAGATGAAGCGGGCGAACAGCAGCCTGATTTTGGTGGGGTCGACAGCGGTGATGCCGAGGCAGAAGCAGACGGCGGAATTGGCCGCCGAGCCGCGGCCCTGGCAGAGGATGCCGCGGCTCTCGGCGAAACGCACGACATCGTCGAGGGTGAGGAAGTAGCGCGCGTAATCCATCTTCTCGATCAGCGCGAGCTCGTCGGCGATGGTCGCCGCCACCGTATCGGGCACCCCGTCGGGGTAGCGCCACCCCCTCGCACGCTCCCAGACCCGGTCGGCGAGGTGGCGCTGCGCGGTCTTGCCCGGCGGCACCGGTTCGTCGGGATATTCGTAGCGCAGCTCCGCCAGCGAGAAATCGCAGGCTTGGGCGATCTCGACGGTCCGGGCGATGGCCTCCGGGTGATCCGCGAACAGGCGCGCCATCTCCTGCGGGCCCTTGAGATGGCGCTCGCCGTTGACCTCCAGCCGGAAGCCCGCCTCCGCCAGGGTCACGCCCTCGCGGATGCAGGTGACGACGTCCTGCAGGGGCCTTCGCTCGGGCACGTGGTAGAGCGCGTCTGAGACCGCCACGAGGGGCGCGCCGAACCGCTGGCCGAGCTCCGCCAGCAGCCCGAGCCGGCGCCGCTCGTCGCCGCGGAGTCGGTGACTGCCGGCGAGGTAGGTGCGCCCCGGGGCGGCGGCCGCCAGTTCGCGCAGGTTTGCGACGAACCCGTCCGAAGGCCCCCGCGCCGCCGCCGGCATCGCGATGAGGATCTGGCCCTCGGCCGCCGCCAGCAGTCCGTCGAGCCCGAAGCGGCAGTCTCCCTTCACGCAGCGGCGGTTGCCGTCGGTGAGCAGGCGGCAGAGCCGACCATAGGCTGCGCGGTCCATCGGATAGGCGACGACCGCAAAACCGCATTCCGTCACGAGGCGGACGCCGGGGATGAAGCGGATCGGGCTGCCTTCGCGCGCCAGCCGCAGCGCCTCGGCATGGGCGCGGACCACACCCGCCAGCGTGTTGCGGTCGGCGATGCCGATGGCGGCGATCCCGAGTTGTGCCGCCCGGGCGACCATCTCCTGAGGATGCGAAGCGCCGTGGAGGAACGAGAAGTTGGTGGCCGCCGCCAGTTCGGCGTAGGACGCCGGCAGGCGACCCAGGGCTCCCTCGTCACGACCGGACGCCTGCTCGCCTGCAATGCTCCGGTGGACCCGAGCACCGCCGTCCGTGGAACCCCTCACGCGAACAGCCCGTGGACGAACCAGCGCGCGGGTGCCGGCGGCTCGTGCGCGCCTTCACGGTAGAGCCACAGCCTGCGGCCGGCCTCGTCCTCGACGAGGTAGTAGTCGCGTGCCACCGCGGCCTCGCTCCACCATTCCGCGGCGATGCGCTCCGGCCCTTCCGCATGCGTGACGACGTGAAGGCGCGCGCGCCAGTGGAAGCGACAGGGGGCTCCGTCGCGCTCCGAGGCGAGTACGTCCTGGACCGGCTCGCTCCGGCGCAGGAGCACCAGGGGGCGGCGCGGCCGCATCGCGATCGTCTCGTCGAGGGCCTTGGCCTCGTCGGCCCATGTCAGCACGGCCTTCTCCGCTTGCCAGGGGACGGTGCGCTGGGCACGCTCGGGGATGTGGCTGCGGCGCGGCTCGAGTCGCAGCGGCCGGCGCCCGAGGCGCTGGTGCAGGGCATCGGCGAGGTGGCCACCGACGCGTGGGACGGCGGCGCGGTCCGCGTCCCGCAATGCGACCTGGACCGGCCTCATCGTTCCGGTTTCGGTCACCTCGAGCCGCACGGTCTCGAAGCCGAAGCCGGCGTCGAGGCCCGCCCCGAGCCGGTCGAGCCGCAGGTCGAGGAGGCGGGCGACCGCAGCGGGGCAACGGGTGGGCTCGGACAGGGCGAGGTCGAGACTGCGGTCGAGACCGTCGACGCGGGTCAGAATCAGCCGCAGGGCCCGCGCGCCGAGATCGGCCGCCGCGAGCCGGGGCGCCAGGTCTTCGATCAGCCGCGAGGCGGTGACGACGATGTCGCTCTGGCGCCCGATCGGATCGAGGAAGCCGCGTGAGGCCGAGAAGGCCGAAACGTCGCCGAGCGCGATCAGGGGCTCCGGCCGCAGGCCGAGCGCCTGATCGAGACGCATCAGCAGCGTTTTGCCGAATCGCTTGGCGAGGGGAGCACGCGGCGCTTCCATGAGCTGCCCGATTCGGCGCAGCCCCAGGCGGTGCAGGCTCTCGGCCATGGCCGGATCGACGCGAAGCGCCCGCACCGGCAGATGGCCGATCGCCGCCTGGGTCACTCCCGGGGTGACGATGCAAGGCGAGAATCCGCCGCCGTGGCGTGCCAGGGCGAAGGCGGCGCCCGGGGTGTCGGCCAATGCCAGTCGGGCCGGCAGGGCATTGGCCGCCAGACGCCGTGCGAGATCGGCCATCAGGCGGGTTTCGCCGCCCATGAGATGGCTCGCGCCCGCGATGTCGAGGAACAGGCCATCACCGCCCTCGGAAGCGCGGAAGGGCGAGACGGTGGGGGTGTATCGCTTCGCCCATAAGCATAGACGCGCCAGGGCCGCGGCGTCGGCCTCCGGATCGGACGGATGGACGACGATGCGCGGGCCGATGCGGGCACGGGCACGCGCCAGGGGCCCGCCCGGCCAGAGGTCGAGGGAGGCCGCGAGGGCATCGACGGCGGTCAGGCGCAGGCCGCCGGGACCGGCGGCCGCGACGACGACCGGCGCTCCGTCCTCCAAGTCGTCACGTGAGCCGCGTGCCGCGCGTCTCAGCCGCGTGATCGGCCAGTGCTCCAGCCAGATCGAAACGATGCGCGGCATGATCCCACTCCAGGAGCCAGAAACCCGTCCGTCCGTTGCGGCAGCGGTCGAGAGAGGCGCGCCAGCGGGGGCGCGCGAGGCCGCCGAAGCGGTCGCGCAAGGCCGGCGCCGCCCCGATCCGCCAGCGCGTGACCGCGACATTGGCGGATTCGGCCCCGGCCGGGCGCAGGACCAGGAGCAGCCTATCCGACCGGCCCGCGGCCAGGTGCAGGCGCCGGCTCTGGATCAGCGGCAGACCGGTTTCGATGAGGCCGGCCACGGCGCGTAGTCCGCGGGCGCTCAGGCTCTCCTCCATGGCGCGATAGGCGTCGGTGTCGTTCTCGACCTCGATCAGCAGCAGCCGCCCCGGATCGAGCCCGAGATCTGAAAGGCCATCGCCGTAGGGGGCCGGATATCCGCGCCCGAGGACGAGCATCGCCTCGCCCGCCCCTCGCGCAAGATGACGGGCGACGAGCGCCAGGGCAAAGCCGAGCGCGGCCGGGCCGTCGGTCGTGGACTCTGGAGCGATCTCGTGGAGTGCGCCCAGGGCAAGACCTTCGAGCGGCATGCGAGCATCGATCGCATCGATGCCCACGGGTAAGGTCGTGCGTCCGCCCTCAGGCTTCGCCCGCGCCTGGAGGAGATCGCGTAAAGTCGAAATCGCGGTCGTCCGGTCGGTAGCCGGCTCGTCCATGCCATTCCCGAGGGGCCGCTGTGCTCTGCTCATGCTCCAGAGATGGAACAAAACAAGAACATACTCAAGCTGACAATGCCCGCTCGGTGCCTCAAGCGATGGATCGAGGAATTGGCTTGTGGAGATCGGGAAAAGGGATCGTGAGGGAGGACCTTGCCCCACCTCCTGTCGTGTCGGTCAACCGACAGGGCGCCGAGCGAATGCATCGACGCAACGGCTTCATCCCGGCGTTTTATTTCCCCACACGAAAGCCGGCCCGTTTTTGGCGGGCCGGCTTTCGTATGGTTCGGTGTGTGTATGGGGTAATGATTTTGGTTGCGGGGACAGGATTTGAACCTGTNCACACGAAAGCCGGCCCGTTTTTGGCGGGCCGGCTTTCGTATGGTTCGGTGTGTGTATGGGGTAATGATTTTGGTTGCGGGGACAGGATTTGAACCTGTGACCTTCAGGTTATGAGCCTGACGAGCTACCGGGCTGCTCCACCCCGCGCCAAAGGCGTGATCGTTTTGTATGAGGGCGTGTTTTGTTCTGTGCAGGTCTGGCGGCGACCGACTCTCCCGTGTCTTGAGACACAGTACCATGGGCGCTGGTGCGT
>NZ_LMND01000029.1 GCF_001423265.1 Methylobacterium sp. Leaf108 | reverse complement strand
ACCGGACATGGTGTCGGCGCCTCCCAGGCCGTCGAGGACGTTGGCGCCGCTGTTGCCGGTGAGCACGTTGGCCAGCGAGTTGCCGGTGGCGGTGAGGTTACCGGCTCCGGTCAGGGTCAGGTTCTCCAGGTGCGCCCCGGCGAGCGAGTACGACACCGAGGCGTAGACGAGGTCGGTGCCGACGGCGCCGGTGGCCTCGATGACTTTGTCGTCGAGGTTGTCGACGTAGTAGGTGTCGGACCCTGCCCCGCCGCTCATCCGGTCGGCACCGCCCAGGCCGTTGATGACGTTGTCGCCGCCGTTGCCGGAGATGACGTTGGCGAGCGAGTTGCCGAGGCCGGTCGAGGTTGTTGGCGCCGCGAGTGCCGGTGATCACGTTGGCCAGCGAGTTGCCGGTGGCGGTGAGGTTGCTGGCTCCGGTCAGGGTCAGGTTCTCCAGGTGCGACCCGCCGAGCGAGTAGGACACCGTCGCGTAGACGAGATCCGTGCCGAGGCCGGCGAACTCGATGGCGCGATCGCCGGCATCGTCGACCACGTAGAAGTCAGACCCGGCCCCGCCGGTCATCGTGTCGGCACCCAGACCGCCGTTGAGGGTGTTGTCGCCGTCATTGCCGGTGAGGATGTTGACGAACTCGTTGCCGGTGAGGGTCAACGCCGTGCCGCCGGTGGAGGCGGACAGGGCGAGGCTCTCGATCTCCTGCCCCGCCGCCAAACGGTAGCTGACGCTGGCGATCACGCTGTCGCTGCCGCCGCCGATCGCCTCGATCACCCGGTCGCCGACGTTGTCGACCAGATAGGTGTCGTTGCCGCCCTGCCCCTTGAAGGTTTCCGCGCCGGGGGTGCCGTGGAAGGTCTCGGCGGCGGCCGTGCCGGTATAGCCGTCGATGCGNCAGATAGGTGTCGTTGCCGCCCTGCCCCTTGAAGGTTTCCGCGCCGGGGGTGCCGTGGAAGGTCTCGGCGGCGGCCGTGCCGGTATAGCCGTCGATGCGCAGGGCGCCGGCGGGATTGGTGGCCGCGCCCGCGAGCGAGGCGACGTTGCCCGCCGCGTCGAGGATCGTCGCGCTCCCCAGGGTCAGCCCGGTGATCGCGAGATCGGCGCTGACCGCATCGACGACGACGGTGTGGGTGAAGACCAGGTGCGAGGCATCGGAGGCCGCGGCGTCGTAGGCCGCCACGCCGCCGTCGCTGAGCTGGAGGCGCAGGCCGCCGGCATCGGTCAGGGTGACGGGCTCGGAGAGAGCCACCGAGATGATCACGCTTTGGCCCACCGTCAGGGTGCCGGAGCCCCTGACGATCCCCGGACCGGACAGCGAGACGCCGGAGACCGTGGGCGCCTGGGTATCCACCGTCCAGAGGGTGGACTCGGGCGTGAGGTCGGCATTGCCGGCCGCATCCACCGCCCGCACGGCGAA
>NZ_LMND01000028.1 GCF_001423265.1 Methylobacterium sp. Leaf108 | reverse complement strand
GAGAACCTGATCGGCTCAGGCTTTGCCGACCAGATCACTGGTGACGCCAGCGACAACCGCCTCGAGGGCGGAGCCGGTGCCGATACCCTCAGCGGAGGCGCGGGCCTAGACACCGCCTCCTATTCTTTAGCAGCAGAAGGCGTTCGGGCGAGTCTTGCGTCGACAGGCGAAAATACGGGTGAGGCTCTCGGAGACACATACTCGAGCATCGAGAATCTAGAGGGCTCCACCTTCAACGACACCCTCATGGGTGACGAGCTCGCCAACGTGCTCGAAGGTGGTTTGGGTTCGGATCTTCTAGTTGGCGGGGCGGGGCTGGACTGGACGTCCTATGCTCATTCCACCACGGGGGTTGTGGCTAACCTGACCACGCCGAGCAGCAATACCGGTGAGGCGCAGGGCGACACCTACTCTGGCGTCGAGAACCTGTACGGGTCAGCTTTTGGTGATTCGCTCACAGGCGAAAGCGGGTTCAACTGGCTTGATGGTGGGGCCGGTAACGACATTCTGGAGGGGGGCATGGGCGCCGACCTGCTGGAAGGCGGTGCCGGGATCGATACCATTACTTACGCGACTTCAGCTTCAAGCGTGACTGTTCGCCTGACGGAAGGCAGGGGCCAGCGTGGCGACGCCGAAGGCGACGTTTTCAAGCTTATCGAGAGTGTGACAGGTTCAGACTGGAGTGACCTGCTAGTTGGGAATGCGGACGCCAACACGCTGAACGGCGGGCTCGGTACTGACGTGATACAGGGCTTGGGTGGCAACGACACCTACTACGTCGACAATGCGAGCGATCGTTTGATTGAGGCAGCGGGCGAGGGGAGTGACCGCCTGCTAGCAAGCGTCAGCTACACGCTCATGGCAGGTCAGGAGATCGAGCAACTGGAGACCACGAGCGCTGCGGGGACCACCAAGATCAATCTGACTGGCAATGAGCTCACCAACACCCTGGTGGGCAACGCGGGGGCGAACACGCTGAACGGCGGGCTCAATGCTGACGTGATGCAGGGCTTGGGTGGCAACGACGCCTACTACGTCGACAATGGCAACGACCGGGTGTTCGAGGCGGCGGGTGGCGGCAGCGACAAAGTCCTGACGAGCGTGAACTACACGCTTACGGCAGGTCAGGAGATCGAGCGGCTC
>NZ_LMND01000027.1 GCF_001423265.1 Methylobacterium sp. Leaf108 | reverse complement strand
GGCGATGTCGCCGGCGGGGTTCAGGCGTTCGCCGGTCTCGAGATCGAGGACCTTGTGGACGTCGCTGGCGCTGATCCGGCAGTCGGTCCCGAACAGGCAGAAATGACCGATCCGGATGGAGGCCGCCTCGTGCGCGGTGATCTGGGAATGTCCGTTAAAGGACGCCCATGCCCCGATCTCGATCCGTGCGCCTTCGGCGAGGGCATGGATCTCGAGGCGGTTGAGGTTGGAATCCATGCCCACGGTCACGGTAGCGCCACCGCCGAGCACGATGCGGGCGGCATTGGGGAGGAGCGGAGCGGTTGAGGTTGGAATCCATGCCCACGGTCACGGTAGCGCCACCGCCGAGCACGATGCGGGCGGCATTGGGGAGGAGCGGAGCGTCGACCCGCAGGTGGTTACCGCGGCCCCTGACCTCGACCGAGCCGCTGCTTTCGGCCAGAAAGACCGGCGAAAGTTCGATCAGGTTGTTGTCGGGATAAGCAATGTCGAGGTGAACGGGCACAGGGTGTCTCGCGGTGGGGCAGTTGACAGATTAAGTTGCGATTGGGCGAATCAACTGAAATTTCCCCGTAGGTTATTTAGTTTGAAACATGCTTACTAGAGACCGGATTAAGCTACCCACCGGGCCATAAGCCTATCGTAGCATGCTATACACGAATAGGATAATGTAATGATTATTAAATATATAATGGCATGAATTTATAGAAATTTGAAGAGGGGGGGCGCGTTGCGCACGCAAAATCGTTCCACCCCCAGCGTCTCGACAGCAGGACAAAGCCGCACTTGGCCTCAGACAGCATGACGTCCCCCCAGTTCAATGTCGTGCTAGTGCGCGGACTTGACTGGCTTCTCGTTGTTGGCACCCTGGTCGACATAGACTAAATCGAAGAGGTCTGCGGCGGTGGCCTGCATGGCCTCGGCCATGGCCATATGCACTGTGAGCTGTATGCTAGCTTTCCCACACAACGCGAGCCCCAGTCGGATCTGCGTCCGGGCGAGCCGATTGGTGCATTGTACCCGTGGCGGGAGAGGTCGCGACAGCGGTACGACGAAGGTGCGCCGTCAGCAAGCAGGATAGTGGCGGTAGAAGCAACGGACCTGAAGATGCAGATTTACGGTCTTGCCAAAGCTTCGAATATAGGCAAAATACTTGACGCATCGGCTATAGACGGCAGAGCTTGGCGCGCCGCAATCGGGACGGCGTCCTCCGGTCGAACATAGCCAACGATGAATGGATGGCCGGCCTGGCTGATGAATAAGTCGATGACGTAGCCTAAAAGGGATTAATACAAAAGTGTTCCATCCATGAATTGGCCTATCGAAACCACGTCACCGTGACCTTTTCATGCGCACTGCGAAAAAACCGTGAAATTCGAGGAGGATTATATAGGCTGGGCCGCGATCATCCGACCGCACCTTTCTTTGTGCCTATTTTCTGCGGCCTAGGCGCCGATATGCCTCGCAGATGTCAACCCACAAGAGAATTACTAAATTGGATCTCATGGCAGAACTCCTACATCGATCGGGTTGCAAATGGCGACCATCAGCGCTTAAAACGGCTAATATGAATTAAACAGTGCTTTGATCGCCGCCGTAATTTATGCAAAACATCACTATTTTCTTTTCAGACAATGGCATTGCAGGCGGGAAAATCACCGAGGGGGGGCGGCGGTCATGCCTGCGTCTCATTGTTACGCTACGCCGCGGGTCCAGCTGGGTTGCCATGATGGGGCTAAGAGATTAACGCGCTTCGTCTATCCAAATCTGTACTTTAAGGAGACCACATGGACAGCGGAAATTTCGAAAGAAACTCAATTCTTTCGCTTCAAATCGCCTTAAGATCCGTCATCAATCATCTTCGAGCTACCGACGCCGAAGCCTTTGAAAAAGTGCACGAGCATGCGGTGCAAGAGTGCTACGCACTTACGCCGGATAACTCAGCACTGCAGGCAGATATACTAGCCAAAGTTGAAATATATTTCAAATTTCAAAAATAATTTTGCACGGCAAGCTGTGATCGGCCCCCACGCGGTGGTCCAAGGGTAAAGTTAGTGCGCGGTAGGCCGCTCCACCACGGGTAGCTTGGCCGGCGGAGCTGGTCGGGTGAGCGCAGAGCGCAGCTGGCCAAGCGGAGAACGCTGGCACGAACACCTCGGGTGCCGGCGGCCGGTATCCCAGCGATGCATGTGGGCGCACGCCGTTGTAGTGACGCCTCCAGCTTTTGATCACGATCTGCGCCTCCTTGTGTGTGGAGAAGATCTCGCCATTCAGGAGTTCGTCGCGCAGACGCGCGTTGAAGCTCTCGACGTACCCATTCTCCCACGGTGAGCCTGGCGTGACATAGGCGGTTTTGCTGCCGATCGCGGTGATCCAGGCTTGCACAGCCTTCGCGATGAACTCCGGCCCATTATCCGAACGAATATGGCCCGGTACGCCAC
>NZ_LMND01000026.1 GCF_001423265.1 Methylobacterium sp. Leaf108 | reverse complement strand
TCCTGGAGGTGGGCAAYGGCAGCGGCCTCGATGCCGGCAACGGCCTGGCGGTGCGGTTGCAGGCCGAGGACGGCTCGGACGTCCCGACCGGCCCGGTCGGCCGCTACGACGACGAAGGCACCACCTTCGTAGCCGGGGCGGGCGTGACCTTCGATGTCCGCGACATCAGCGGGACCCAGCGCGGCGACGCCTTCACCACCGCGACCCTCGGGACAAACCTCGGCGAGACGGTGACGGGCACGGCCGGGGCGGACTACGTCAAGGCCGGCCAGGGTGCCGACATCGTCACCGGCCTGGGCGGCAACGACTTCCTCCCGGGCGTGACCTTCGATGTCCGCGACATCAGCGGGACCCAGCGCGGCGACGCCTTCACCACCGCGACCCTCGGGACAAACCTCGGCGAGACGGTGACGGGCACGGCCGGGGCGGACTACGTCAACGCCGGCCAGGGTGCCGACGTCGTCACCGGCCTGGGCGGCAACGACTTCCTCGTGGGTGGGGCCGGCGACGAYAGCCTCGACGGCGGAGCCGACGACGACAGCTTCATCGGCGGCGCCGGAAACGACGCGATCGGGCGGCGCCGGAAACGACGCGATCGGGTTCCCTCGTCACCGGCCTGGGCGGCAACGACTTCCTCGTGGGTGGGGCCGGCGACGACAGCCTCGACGGCGGAGCCGACGACGACAGCTTCATCGGCGGCGCCGGAAACGACGCGATCGAGGGGGGCGCCGGTATCGATGCGGCGGTCGGCTATGCGGCCGGCTTCACGCTGAAGATCGGCACGGATGGGCGCTGGATCGTCTCCAACGGCACCGAGACGGACACCCTCACGAACGTCGAGAAGGTCACGATCGGCGCCACCACCTACCTGCTCGTCGACAAGGCCGCCGACGGCGGGTTCGCCTCGATCCAGCAGGCGGTCAACGCGGCCACCGGCGGAGAAACGATCCTCGTCGCACCCGGCACCTACGCGGAATCCGAAGGACACGGCGCCGGCGATACGGTCGGCTACCGCTCGGGTCTCACCATCGACAAGGCCAACCTCACCATCCAGGCCGTCGCGGCCGACGGGACCCCGATCAGCTCCGCCGCAGCGGCGGGTGCGGTCACCGTCCAGAGCCTCTTCATCAACACGGGCTCGGACTACATCAGCGTGACCGACGCGGCGGACGGTCTGACGCTGGTCGGCCTCAACTTCACGCGGCCGGCCGGAGGCATCGCCTCGGCCAACACCGGAACCATCACCGGCGACGTCAAGGCGTTCCTTTCGGTCCATGCCGACGACGTCGAGATCACGGGCTCGGTCTTCTCGACGACGGGAGCGTCCTACGCGATCGAGTTGAGCGAGTACGCCGCCGGCGGCGTCGACAGCTACGACATCCACGACAACGTCATCGGCAAGCCGATCTGGCTCCTGAGCGGGGCCGGTGACGGCCTCGACGACGGCAACGAGATCATCCGCGACAACGTCTTCACCGGATCGATCGCCACCGGCAGCGCCTCGGCGGTCTATCTCCAGGGCGTCGGCGTGGCCGGCTTCGAATCGGCCGATCCGTTCCTGCCGGACGTGTTCACCGGCAACAGCTTCAACGATGCGATCCCGGCACCCGTCCTCATCCGCACCAACGTCGGAAACACCCCCGCCGGTCTCGCCACCGCCGAGGATCTGGCGGCCATCGTCGTCGACAACTTCACCGCGGGGGAGACCTGGGCCTACGTCCTCGACGGCAATGGCGATCCCCGCCAGGTCGTCGCCACGGCGACCGTCCGCGACGTCTACGTCGCCTCGTCGGTCGACGCCTTGAACCGGATCCAGCAGGGCACCATCGGCGCACCGGTTCCCGCGTCCGGCCTCGATACCATCCTGGCGGGCGACACCCTCGTCCTGAACCAGCCGGGCACGAGTTCGATCACGCTCTTCGACAACGACCTCACGGTCGTCGCCACGGCGGCGACCACGGACCTCACGATCAACCTCGCCGCGCTCGGCAGCAATGCCAACACCGGCGCGGTGACGACGATCACCCTCGGCGACGCCGCGCTCGGCGTGGGTGCCGATGTCGATGTCACCGGTAACGGGCTCGACAACGTCATCACCGGCAACGCCGGCAACAACACGCTCAACGGCAACGGCGGCGGGGACACCCTGTCGGGCGGTGCGGGCTCCGACTTCCTCATCGGCGACAGCGGCGACGACGTTCTCGAAGGCGGAGCCGGGTCCGACATCGTTTCCGGCGGTGCCGGCATCGACAGGGCGGTCTTCGCAGGCGACTTCTCCAGCTACACCGTGGTGCGCAACGGCGGGACCTACATCGTCACGGACGGCACCGACACCGACACCGTGACCGGCGTCGAGAGCTTCACGTTCGGCGGCAGGACGCAGAGCGTGATCGACAACCCGGATGCGGTCGTCACGGCGGGACCCAGCATCGTCTCCATCCTCGATGCCGACGACGGGACGGCAACGCTGACCGTGCAGGAGAATGCGGCGGCGGCCACGCCGATCGCCTTCGTCACCGCCTCCGACCCCAACCTCGGCACCATCGGCGACGTGCTGACCTTCTCCCTCGTCACCGCCGGCGGCGGCACCTACACCGGCCCGTACGCCATCACCAAGACGGGTGCGGGTACCGCGACCATCACGGTCACCAGCAGCCCCGATTTCGAGGTCTCGGCCGCGGCGAGCTTCGTGGTGAAGGTCACCGACGCAGGCGGCGCTTCCGCGACGCAGGCGGTCACGATCGCCGTCACCGACGTCAACGAGACGCCGACAGCCCTCGTCTTCGACGGCGATCCGGTGTTCGAGAACGATACCGGTGTCATCGTCGGCGAGGTCTCCGCGACCGATCCCGACGGCGACGCGCTGGTGTACTCGGTCTCCGACGAGCGGTTCGAGATCCGCACGATCGCCGGCGAGGGGTCGTTCCTGGCACTTAAAAGCGGTGTGGCCCTCGATTTCGAGACCGACGCCCCGCTCTCGGTCACGCTCACGGCGACCGATGCCGACGGCGCCTCCGTCTCGAACACGGTCGCGATCGACCTGCGTGACATCAACGAAGCACCCACCGCGATCGCCCTCGACAACAACACGGTCGACGAGAACCAGGCCGGCGCCACCGTCGGCATCCTCACGGTCTCCGATCCCGACGCCGGCGACACGGTGTCCTACACGGTCAACGACGCCCGCTTCGAAGTCGTCGAGGTTTCGGGTCAGGCCATCCTCAAGCTCGTCGACGGCAGCGCTCTCGACTTCGAGGATGCGTCCGTCCTCAACCTGACCGTTGGGATCACGGCGACGGACGGGGGTGGCGCGACGTTCACGAAGGACTTCACGATCGTGGTCAACGACGTGGACGAGGCGGCGACCGGGGCGGGTGGACGAGGCGGCGACCGGGGCGG
>NZ_LMND01000025.1 GCF_001423265.1 Methylobacterium sp. Leaf108 | reverse complement strand
GGTCAGGTTGGCTACAACCCCCGTGGTGGCATGAGCATAGGACGCCCAGTCCAGCCCCCCCCCGCCAACCAGACGATCCGAACCCAAACCACCCTCAAGCACGTTGGCGAGACCATCACCCGTGAGGGTGTCGTTCAAGGTGGAGCCGCGCAAGTTCTCAATGCCGGCTAGCGTGTCGCCTGTGGCGTGTCCCCCTGTGGCTGTGCCCAGGGTGAGATCCACGGCCACTGCGTTCAACGAGCTTACGTACGAGACCGTATCGACCCCCGCACCTCCATTGAGACTGTCGGCCCCGGCGCCGCCCTCAAGCACGTTGGCGCTGGCGTCGCCCGTGAGCGTATCAGCGAAGACGGAGCCGACGAGATCCTCGATACCGATAAGGGTGTCGCCCAGCGCATCCCCACCCAGGCCGGCGCCTACGCCGCCAACAAGCTGCACGTTCACCCCCGCCGCGGAGGTCGTGTAGGCGGCCACATCCGCAACTGGTCCGTCGCCGCCGTCGATCACGTCGGCGCCAGCTCCGCCCTCAAGGCTGTCGCTGCCAAACCCGCCGTCAAGCGTGTCGACCCCGGCTCCGCCTGAGAGCTGGTCAGCGCCGAAGCCGCCCTTGAGCACGTTGGATAAGCCATCGCCCGTGAGGGTGTCATTGAGGTCCGACCCGAGCAGATTTTCGATCCCCACCAGGCTGTCGCCTTGCGCGTCACCCGCCGTTCCGGTGGCGGTGGTCAGGCTAACGGCCACCCCAGTCCCTGCTCCCGCATAGGAAGCGGTGTCGAGGCCAGCCCCTCCGTCGAGGACGTCGGCTCCGACTCCGCCCTCCAGGGTGTCGTTCCCGTTCAGGCTTTCCAGAGTGTTGATGCCCGCGTTCCCCCGCAGAAGATCGCTCAGCTGCGAGCCGCGCACGCGCTCGATCCCAACATAAGTGTCCCCGTGCGCATCGCCGTTCAGGCCAGCGCCTGCGGTGAGGTCGACTGTAACGCCTATGGCGGATGTGACGTAGGACGCCCAGTCCAGCTCGGCCCCGCCATCGAGTACGTCGGCCCCGCTGCCTCCCTCCAACACGTTCTCACCGGCGTCGCCAATGAGCGTGTCGGCAAAGCTCGAGCCCGTGAGGTACTCGATGCTCACCAGCGTGTCGCCGGCCGCATCACCACCTGAGGCAGCCCCGGTTGCGAGGTTGACGCTCACCCCGACTGCGGAAGCAGCGTAGAGAGCCGTGTCAAGACCGTCGCTGCCGTCGATTCGGTCGGCGCCGGCGCCACCACTGAGGACGTCGGTGCCCAGGCCGCCTATGAGAGTATCGACTCCCCCTCCACCGTGCAGGGTGTCGGCCAGAGCGCCACCTTTGAGGACGTCGTTGCCGGATCCAGCCGTGAACGCCACCCGCTCGAAGGCCGTTATGGTCGTTTTATCAGGCAGAACCTGCGTTACCCCCGCGGAGAGGTCGAAGATTATGTTCTCCGACAGATCCGAGCGGTCGATGCGCAGGAGATCAGAGCCCGCGCCGCCGTCGAGGATTTCGGCGCCGTCGAAGCGGAAGATCTGCGCCTTGACGGACGCGAGATGCTTCTCGCCCACGCTGGTGTTGGTGTCGATCCAGCTCACCACGAAGCCGTCCTCGAGTCCCGCCACGGTGGAGTAGCCCTGGTTGAGGCGTGTTGCAGTGTTGACGAGGAGTTCGTCGCCCACCTTATGGCCGAGCGCATCGAAGACCTGAGCTTTGACTGACGAGCCTCCGGTATCTCCACCCTGGCTGCTGATGTCGGTCCAAGTGGCCGCGAAGCCGCCACCCTGCAGGCCGGCGAGCGAGGGGTAGACCTGATCGAGGTGAGTGGCGGAGTTGAGCTGGAACTCGTCTCCGACCATCCCGCCGGCGGCGTTGAAGATCTGGCCCTTAATCTCGAAGGTGCCCTCCACCTCAGTGGTTGCAGGATTGTCCTCGCCGTTGCGCTCCATCCAGCTCGCGACGAAGCCACCGCTATCAAGGGAGGTGATCACGGGCCCGTACTGCAGGCCTGCCGTGGTGGTGTTGAGGCGCAGATCAGGGGCGTCCGGGGTGGCCGGGGTGCCGTCAGCGTTGAAGATGCGCGCTACGATGGCGGCAGAGTTGGTCTCGAGTGTGCCGCCCGCTTCGGTTTGGGTGGAGAAGTCGTTCCAGGAGACCACAAAGCGGCCGTCCGCGAGGGTGGTGACGGAGGGCCAGGACTGCACACTCTCCAAGGTTTTGTTGACTGTGAACTCGCCCTCGACCTTCAGGCCATGGGCATCGAGGACCTGACCACGGATGTTCCAATCGTAGTGGTAACCGATGATGTCGCCAGACGCGTCCTTGTCCGGGATAGCCACACCGCTGTCGAACCAGACCGCGACAAAGCCGCTACCAAGGGCAGAGATGGAGGCTCCGACCTGGTTGCCCTTCATCTCGCCCATCTCGGCGTTAAGGAGGATCTCCTGGTAGGTCCCGTCGGACTCGTAGATCCGGGCGCGCACGTCCCAGGTCATGGCTGGTTTGCCATTCTCCATTCTAACGCTGCCGTCGGCGTTGAAAGCCTTGGTGCCCTGCTCCCAAGCGACGACGACGCGGCCGTCGCCGAGCTCAATCAGGGTGGGGTTGGCGTTCTCGCCGGCTGTGTTGATGACGAGCTGAGCGCCGCGCTTCTGACCGTCAGCATCGAAGAGTTGGGTGCGCACGCGAGCGCCTTCGTCGGGGCTGCCCTCGCGGTCGGCCTCGTAGTCCTGCCAGCTCAGGGCAAAGCCGCCGTTGAAGAGCTGGGTCATGGCCGGGCTTGACTGCGCCCCTGATAACCCGCTCAGACCAGGTGGAGCTGGAGGAGGGGGGGGGGCATCTATGTAGGTGCCGACCTGCGGCTTCGTATTGACGCCATCAGAAGGTGGGGGTGGGATGTATTGAGGCCGTGCGTCAGGGAGGCCGACAAACCAGTTGAAGTTGTAGTCGTCAGCGGTGCGGTCGCCGGCGTTGGCAGTTATCTCGCCACCCTGTCGGACGAGGCCACCGCTGCTGATCAGCACGTCGTCGCCTGCTTCTCCGTACAAGGCATCTCGGCCCGCGCCGCCATTGAGCGCGTCGTTGCCGCCCCCGCCCAGAAGCTCATCCGAGCCTGCTCCGCCATCGAGCGTATCGGCACCCTCGCCGCCCTCGAGCCGATCCTTGCCGAT
>NZ_LMND01000024.1 GCF_001423265.1 Methylobacterium sp. Leaf108 | reverse complement strand
GCCAGCGTTCTCCGCTTGGCCAGCTGCGCTCGCCCGACCAGCTCCGCCGGCCAAGCTACCCGTGGTGGAGCGGCCTACCGCGCACTAACTTTACCCTTGGACCACCGCGTGGGGGCCGATCACGGCCGTGATGGCCGGCGCCGGCTCCTTGCCGAACCGGAACTCGGTCTTGTCGCTCCACATCCGGTGCAGGACGACGGCGAGCTTGCGCGCAACCGCCACGCGAGCTCGCGCCATGCCACGATGCTTGGCGATCTGCATGCCCCAAGCGCGCAGGCTCGACCATTTGCGCGAGCGCGTCAGCAGGGAGTGCGCGGCCTCGTAGAGCGCGGTGCGAGCGAGTTCGTCGCCGCAGCGGCTGACGTTGCCCTGGATGTCGGTCTCGCCGGGCCTGTCGCAAACCCGCGGCGTTTACCCCGTGTTGACCGTGCGGCCCGCATGGCGCCTCCAGTCCCGGAGGCCGTCCATGATCCTGTCCGCCATCGCCTCGAAGCTGAAGCAGCGCGCCAAGGCCGACTTCAAAGGCCGGCACTACGAGGCTGCCCTGATCGTGCAGGCCGTCTCTTGGTACCTGCGCTACCCCGCTCAGCTACCGCGACATCGAGGAGCTGTTCCTGGAGCGCGGGGTCGAGGTGGACCACTCCACCCTGAACCGCTGGGTCTTGGCCTACGCCCCGCTGATCGAAAAGCGGCTGCGGCAGTTTCGCAAGTTGCATTGTGGGTCGATCCGCATCGATGAGACCCACATTAAGGTGCGAGGTGAGTGGCGCTATCTCTACTGGGCCGTCAACAAGCACGGCAATCCAGTCGATTTCCTGCTAACCGCCAACCGGGATCTCGATGCAGCCAAGCGCTTCTTCCGCAAGATGCTGGCGGATCAGCCTCTTCTCACCCCGGATCGCATCGGCACGGATGGCGCCGGCCCGTATCCACCGGCCATCGCCGAGAGCCGGAAGGCGGGCCTGCTGCCGCGAGCGCCGATCCAGTAGGTGTCCAAGCACCTGCAGCAAGGGATCGAGAGCGACCACTTCCGGGTGAAGCGGTCGATGCCGCGGGTCGGCGGCTTCCGCTCGTTCAACACGGCGCGGCGCACGATGCAGGTTTTCGAGGCTATGCTGTGGCTGCGCAAGGGCTTCGGCTTCGCCGGCGCGTGGACCGTCCGTGAGCAGAACCATATGCTCGGGATCTGCTTCGGACTTCCCCTAGCGAACAAAGCGTGAAAGCTGGGCGGCAGAGGCCGTTCCGCGTCCCAGATCTGAGTTTGCGACACGCCCCGCTGGCTCTCGCCACCCAGACCACCCTGGCGCGAGGTGCCCGACGACCGCCCCTGGCGCCACTCGAAGGCCGGGGTCGTCACCACTGATCTGATGCTGTTCCACGCCAGCCCGCAGCTGCTGATCGGCCAGCTCGACCTTGAGCGTGGTGGCCCCTCATGGCGGCAATGGACGCTTGCAACGTCAGCTTTGAGCACGGCAGCGTCGTGCCGGCGCGGGCTGAGGTGGTGGAGAAGCGGAAGTGCTCGACGAAGTTCGAGATGCGGAGCCCGCGCTACACGACAGAGGTGGTCGAGCTACCGACGGCGCGGGCGTAATTCTCCGCTTGCCCTTCGCGCCTCCTCAATCCCAATCGATCTCCAGGGACCGCTCGAAGGCGGAATCGCCGAGTTCCTTGCCCTTATGATCGATAACCACGACCTCCCGGAAACCCCGACGCCGCAACTCCCATGTCTTTTCCATCGCTTGTTCGTCCGTCCCGCAGGCGAAGGTCATTGCCTTGCCGCTCGGATCGATCCCCTTCACTGTGAACACGACATCCTCGCTTCTCGCCGCCGAGATACTCCTGCGATAGGGGCTCACTCCAGTCGCTGTGCGAGCCCGCAATCAAGGCTTTTGGGCCGGCGGGAATGCTGTGCCTGGACAGTTGGGCAGGACCGCCTTGCCGACCGAGTTCGCAGGATCACACGCTGGAATAGCCGGACGGCCTCCATTCTCGATCCGAGCTGTTTGAAGCAGATCGAACTTCCATAAGCCGACCCCGATCACGGCGATGATGGCCAAGAGTCCGGCGGCAACAAGGGGAACCCAGCGGGGCATCAGAGGGACTCGATCTTTGGGATTGGGCCTGGGCGCCCCGTCTCAGACAAGCAAACGGCCACGGGAGCCAGGACCTAGTGCGCGTACATCCGGCGTCACCCTGTCCCGGCATCGTGGCCGCATCCGATCAAGCGACATGGTCGCTACCGGTATGATCCCCATATGGGATCGACGTGGTTAACGGTCAATGAAGCCACCTGAGCGGGAAACAGGCTGAATTGCGAGCTACCAGTTCAACAGGTTCCCGGTTGGGGTGCGTGGACGCGGGACCAGAAGGTTGCGAACCTGCGAGAACGGTCATTCTCGAAAGTTTTGATATGGCAGACGATCCTATCGAAACGCCTGATAACGATAGTGAAGGCCTGTCTTTTGAATGGGCAGAAACCGCTATCAACGCTTCGCACAACCTCGGCTTTAAACACGAGTTGCCGGCGCTCAGCTCGGAGCATTGGCAGATGGTGCTGACGAGCGTCGCCGCGCGCATGCAGATGCGGGGGATCAGGCTGCCGTTCGGTTGGAAAAAAGCGCTGGCGCGGCAGGTCGGCCGCCGTGAAGACGGATGACTTAAGAGGAGCTTGGCATGTCCGACGCGCCTATCATCCCAATCACGCCCGACCCCCCGAAGCTGGGCTCCGAATGGCAGGAGGCTGCAGATCTAGCACGCCATAATCTTGGATTGAGCCCGGCGCTGTCTGACCTCAGTCCGGAACACTGGCAGCTCGTCTTAGCCAGCGTCAGGGACCGTATGCGGCTTCGAGGTGCCTCGCTTCCGCTCGGTTGGCGGCGCGCCCTCGCTCGGCAGGTAGGGCGCAGTGACATGGCGGACCAAGCGGGAGCAACGGTGCTGGCCCTGGACGCCAAACGAAAGGAGATCGCCACGCACGTCGCGCGTGAACTGGGGTTGGGAGACTTGGCGAGCCTTACCCCGACGGATCGCGCTATCGTCGACCAACAGACAAATGAGACCATCGAGGGATGCAGCGGCGATACCAGCGAGCTGGCCGACTGCTCGGATGCGGATCGCACGATGCGGCGCCTGCTGTCCGAGCATCGTGATCTGGAGGAATTGAGGACCGACGAAGCGAACGTGCGCCTAGCTGAGGAAGGCGAGGTCTTCAGCCGTGACGATGATGCTTGAAACCGTCGCCACCAGCGCGGCCGAACCGACAGGCCTCCTACGAGCCGATCTCGCCTCCGTCGTTCAAGCCTGATCGGCCCCCACGCGGTGGTCCAAGGGTAAAGTTAGTGCGCGGTAGGCCGCTCCACCACGGGTAGCTTGGCCGGCGGAGCTGGTCGGGCGAGCGCAGCTGGCCAAGCGGAGAACGCTGGC
>NZ_LMND01000023.1 GCF_001423265.1 Methylobacterium sp. Leaf108 | reverse complement strand
CGACGTGAATCGGAGAGACCTGATGGTTGGAGCGTCGGCTGCCGCGACCTTTGGCGCCGTCCCGACGGTTGCGGGGGCCGCACCCGCGTCGGCCGGCGCGCCGGTGGTGACCGAGGTGGCCCTGACGGTGAACGGCGAGCGTCACGCGCTCGCGCTCGACACGCGCACGACGCTGCTCGATGCGGTGCGCGAGCATCTGCACCTGACCGGGGCCAAGAAGGGCTGCGACCACGGCCAGTGCGGCGCCTGCACGATGATCGTCGGCGGGCGGCGCATCAATGCCTGCCTGACCCTGGCGGTGATGCATCAGGACGACAGCATCACCACCATCGAGGGCCTGGGCAAGCCGGGCGACCTGCACCCGATGCAGGCGGCCTTCGTGAAGCACGACGGCTTCCAGTGCGGGTTCTGCACCCCGGGGCAGATCTGTTCGAGCGTCGCGGTGCTGGCCGAGATCAAGGCGGGCATCCCGAGCCACGTCAGCGCCGATCTCGACGGGACCTACGCGGTCACCGAGGCCGAGATCCGCGAGCGCATGAGCGGCAACATCTGCCGCTGCGGCGCCTATTCCAACATCGTCGCGGCGATCGCCGACGTCGCCGGGAGGCCCGCATGAAGTCCTTCACCTACGAGCGCCCGGCCACCCCGGCCGCGGCCGCCGCGGCGGTCTCGCGCACGCCCAACGCCAAGTTCATCGCCGGCGGCACCAACCTCCTCGACCTGATGAAGCTGCAGATCGAGACGCCGGCCCACCTCGTCGACGTCAACGGCCTCGGGCTGGACACGATCGAGCCGACGCCCGAGGGGGGGCTGCGGGTCGGGGCGCTGGTGCGCAACACCGACCTCGCGGCGGACGCGCGCGTGCGCGAGGGCTACGGCGTCCTGAGCCGGGCGCTGCTGGCCGGCGCCTCGGGGCAGCTGCGCAACAAGGCGACGACGGCCGGCAACCTGCTGCAGCGCACCCGCTGCCCGTATTTCTACGACACGGCCCAGGCCTGCAACAAACGCCGGCCCGGCTCCGGCTGCTCGGCGCTCGACGGCATCAGCCGGCAACTGGCGGTGATCGGTGCCAGCCAGGCCTGCATCGCCACCTATCCGGGCGACATGGCGGTGGCCATGCGCGTGCTCGACGCCACCGTCGAGACGGTCGACGCCAAGGGCGGATCGCGCACGATTCCCATGGCCGAGTTCCACCGTCTCCCCGGCGACGAACCCGAGGTCGATACGACGTTGCGGCCCGGCGAGCTGATCACGGCGGTGACGCTGCCCAGGCCCGTGGCCGGGACGCACATCTACCGCAAGGTCCGCGACCGCGCCTCCTACGCCTACGCGCTGGTCTCGGTGGCCGCGATCATCGGCAAGGACGGCTCGGGCCGCGTCGCCTTCGGCGGGGTGGCACCGCGGCCCTGGCGCGTCGAGGCCGCCGAGGGCGATCTGCCGAGAGGGGCCAAGGCGGTGACCGACAGGGTCTTTTCCGGCGCCGCGCCGACCCGCGACAACGCCTACAAGCTGACGCTCGCCGAGCGTACGCTCGGCGCGGTGCTCACAGAAGCGAGGGCCTGAACCATGAAGTTCGACACCCCCGCGGGCACCAACCCGATCGACCGGCTCACGATCGTCGGCAAGGCGACGGACCGGATCGACGGCCCCGCCAAGACCACCGGCACCGCGCCCTACGCCTACGACTGGCACGATCCGAAGCTGAAGCCGGCCTACGGCTTCGTGGTGGCAGCGGGCATCGCCAAGGGGCGGATCGCGTCGATGGACCTCGGCCGGGCCGAGGCGGCGCCGGGCGTGATCGCCATCGTCACCGCGCAGAACGCGGGCAAGCTCGGCAAGGGCAAGCTGAACACGGCCAAGCTGCTCGGCGGTCCCGACATCGCGCATTACCACCAGGCGGTCGCGCTGGTGGTGGCCGAGACCTTCGAGCAGGCCCGGGCCGCCGCGGCCCTGGTCTTCGTCGGCTATGCCGCCGCCAAGGGCGACTTCGACCTCGCCGCCTCGACGGAGGCCGCCAAGAGCCCGGGCGACGTCCAGGGCAGTCCGGCCGACACCGCGGTGGGCGATTTCGCCGGCGCCTTCGCCGCCGCGCCGGTAAAGCTCGACGAGCGCTACGCCACCCCCGACCACGCCCACGCGATGATGGAGCCGCATGCCTCCATCGCCTCCTGGGACGGCGACAGGGTCACGGTCTGGACCTCGAACCAGATGATCGACTGGGGCGTGCGCGATCTGGCCATGACCCTCGACATCCCCAAGGAGAAGGTCCGGCTGGTGTCGCCCTTCGTCGGGGGCGGCTTCGGCGGCAAGCTGTTCCTGCGGTGCGAGGCCCTGCTCGCGGCCCTGGGCGCGCGCGCGGCGCGGCGGCCGGTCAAGGTCGCGCTGACGCGCCCGCAGATGTTCAACAACACGACGCACCGGCCGGCCACGCTCCAGCGCATCCGCATCGGTGCCGCCCCGGACGGCAAGATCACGGCGATCGGCCACGAGAGCTGGTCGGGCGACCTCCCCGACGGCGGGCCCGAGGCGGCGGTCATGCAGACGCGCCTGCTCTACGCCGCCCCCAACCGCATGACCGCGATGCGCCTTTCGGTGCTCGACCTGCCCGAGGGCAACGCGATGCGCGCCCCCGGCGAGGCGCCGGGGCTGATGGCGCTGGAGGTCGCCATGGACGAGATGGCGGAAAGGCTCGGGCTCGACCCGGTGCGGTTCCGCGAACTCAACGACACCCAGGTCGACCCGGAGAAGCCGGAGCGCGCCTTCTCGCAGCGCAGCCTCGTGGCATGCCTGCGCCAGGGCGCCGAGCGCTTCGGCTGGGCCGGGCGCGTGGCCAGGCCCGGCCAGGTCCGCGACGGGCGCTGGCTCGTCGGGATGGGGGTGGCGGCGGCCTTCCGCAACAACATGGTCGTGAAGTCGGCCGCCCGCGTCCGCCTCGATGCCGAGGGCACGGTCACGGTCGAGACCGACATGACCGACATCGGCACCGGCAGCTACACCATCATCGGCCAGACCGCGGCGGAGATGATGGGGGTGACCCTCGACAAGGTCGTGGTGCGGCTGGGCGATTCCGCCTTCCCGGTCTCGGCGGGATCGGGCGGACAGTTCGGCGCGAACTCCTCGACCTCGGGCGTCTATGCGGCCTGCGTGAAGCTGCGCGAGGCGGTGGCGGGCAAGCTCGGGTTCAACTCGGCCGACGCCGTGTTCGCGGACGGCCAGGTCCGGGTGGGCAACCGCGCCGTGCCGCTGTCGCAGGCCGCGCGCGGCGGGGATCTCGTGGCCGAGGACGCCATCGAGTTCGGCGACCTCGACAAGACCCACCAGCAGTCGACCTTCGGCGCGCATTTCGTGGAGGTCGGGGTCGACGCGGCCACGGCCGAGATCCGGGTCCGGCGGATGCTGGCGGTCTGCGCCGCCGGGCGCATCCTCAACCCGAAGTCGGCCCGCAGCCAGGTCATCGGCGGGATGACGATGGGGGTGGGTGCCGCGCTGATGGAGGAGCTCGCGGTCGACACGAGGCGCGGCTACTTCGTCAACCACGACCTGGCCGGCTACGAGGTGCCGGTCCATGCCGACATCCCGCACCAGGAGGTGGTCTTCCTCGACGAGGTCGACCCGATGTCCTCGCCGATGAAGGCCAAGGGGGTGGGCGAACTCGGCATCTGCGGCGTCGCCGCGGCGGTCGCCAACGCCGTCCACAACGCCACCGGCGTCCGGGTCCGCGAATACCCCATCACCCTCGACAAGCTCATCCACCGCCTCATGCAAGTCGCTCATCGGCCAAGGGGGTGGGCGAACTCGGCATCTGCGGCGTCGCCGCGGCGGTCGCCAACGCCGTCCACAACGCCACCGGCGTCCGGGTCCGCGAATACCCCATCACCCTCGACAAGCTCATCCACAACATGCCCGACGTGGCTTGAACGGCGCGTTCCGGCGCAGGCGAAACGTCGTAGGGTCAGGGGGAGCGGCATGAAGTTCGAGACACCGGCAGGCACCAACCCCATCGACCGGCTCAAGGTCGTGGGAAAGCCAACGGATCGGATCGAGGGTCCGCTCAAGACGACGGGCACCGCACCCTACGCCAGCGACTGGCACGACCCGGAGGCGGGCCTTGCATACGGCTACGTCGTCGGCGCCGGCATCGCCAAGGGGCGGATCGTCTCCGTCGATACGTCGCGCGCGGGGGCCGCGAGCGGCGTGCTGGCGGTCGTCACGGCGGCCAACGCCGGCACGCTCGACAAGGGCGAGTTCTACGTTGCCCGTGCGCTCGCCGGGCCGGACATCGAGCATTACCATCAGGCGGTCGCCGTCGTGGTCGCCGAGACCTTCGAGCAAGCCCGCGCCGCCGCAGCCCTCATCCGGGTCGATGCGGTCGCCACCCCGGGGCGTTTCGATCTCGCGGCGGCAAAGGAGACCGCCCCGGTGCCCAAGCCCGGCCAGTTCGGCGGGCCGACCGAAACGCAGGTCGGTGACTTCGAGGGCACGTTCGCCACGGCGCGGTTCCGGGTCGACGAGACCTACACGACGCCCGATCAGACCCACGCGATGATGGAGCCGCACGCCACCGTGGCTGCCTGGACGGGCGATCGGCTCACCCTGTGGACCTCTGTCCAGCTGATGGGCTGGGGCGTGCGCGACCTCGCCAGGACGCTCGGCATCCCGAAGGAACGGGTGCGGATGATCGCACCCTACATCGGCGGGGGCTTCGGCGGAAAGGCCACGACCCTTTCCGACGCGGTCCTGGCCTCGCTCGGTGCCCGTGCGGCCGGACGCCCCGTCAAGGTCGCCCTGCCGCGGGCCCTGATGGCCAACAACCTCACTCATCGCCCGGCCACGATCCAGCGCGTCCGCATCGGCGCGACCGCGGACGGGCGCATCACCGCCATCGGCCACGAGAGCTGGTCCGGCAATCTCGCGGGCGGACGGCCCGAGAGCGCGGTCCTCCCGACGCGCCTGCTCTACGCCGGGGCCCACCGGATGACGCGCCTGCGCCTGGCGCAGCTCGACCTGCCCGAGGGCAGCGCCATGCGAGCGCCGGGCGAGGCCCCCGGCATGATGGCGCTGGAGGTCGCCATGGACGAGATGGCGGAGAAGCTCGGTCTCGACCCCGTCGCCTTCCGCATCCTGAACGACACGCAGGTCGACCCCGAGTCGCCGGAGCGCGCCTTCTCGCAGCGGCAACTGGTCGAATGCCTGCGCCGGGGCGCCAAGCGCTTCGGCTGGGACAGGCGCGTGGGTGAGCCGGGCCAGGTCCGCGACGGCCGTTGGCGCGTCGGCATCGGCATGGCCTCGGCCATCCGCGCGGCGCCCCTGACGACATCCGCCGCGCGCGTCCGGCTCGATGCCGGGGGTGTGGTCACGGTCGAGACCGACATGACCGATATCGGCACCGGCACCTACACCATCATCGCCCAGACCGCGGCCGAGATGATGGGCCTGCCCCTCGATCGCGTCGTGGTTCGGCTGGGGGATTCGACCTTTCCCGAAAGCGCAGGCTCGGGCGGCCAATGGGGTGCCGCCTCCTCCACCGCCGGCGTCTATGCGGCCTGCATGCGGTTGCGCGAGGCAGTGTCGAAGCGTCTCGGCATCAATTCCGGCGACGCCGTGTTCGAGGACGGCCTCGTCCGGTCCGGCAACCTCAGCGCACCGCTCGCCGGAGCCGCCAGCGAGGGCGATCTCGTGGCCGAGGACGTCATGGAGTTCGGCGGCCTGACGAAGCGTTTTGCGATCCAGACCTTCGGCGCGCACTTCGTCGAGGTCGGCGTCGACGTCGACACGGCCGAGATCCGGGTGCGGCGTATGCTGGCGGTGTGCGCGGCCGGGCGCATCCTGAATCCGAAGGCGGCGCGAAGCCAGATCATCGGGGGCATGACCATGGGCATCGGGGCTGCCCTGATGGAGGAACTCGCGGTCGATAAGAAGCGCGGCTTCTTCGCCAACCACGACCTGGCCGGCTACGAGATCCCGGTGCACGCCGACGTCCCGCACCTCGACGCGATCTTCCTCGACGAGGTAGATGCGGCGGCCACGCCCCTCAAGGCCAAGGGCGTCGGAGAACTCGGCATCTGCGGGGCCGCGGCGGCGGTGGCCAACGCCATCCACAACGCCACCGGCGTGCGGGTGCGGGACTATCCCATCACCCTCGACAAGCTTTTGGATCGCATGCCCGACGCGGCCTGAGGGAAGCGAAGACGAAACAACCACGCGGTCGTCCTGTCGGAGCCCCCCGACGACCCGCCGTGACCCGGCAGGCGGCTTGGGTCGATCCCGCATTGCTGCCGCTCTCACGAGACCTGTGGAAGCCCCATCTGCTTCCTGAAGCTCCTGTCGAAGGCCATGGCCGGCACGAACCGGCGCAGCAGGCTGACCCGCCGCGCCACGGGCCCGGCGGTGTAGCGGCGCTTGGGCGTCGCCGCGGTGGCCGCCGTCACGACGACCTTCGCCACGACCTCGGGGGCGTCCGCGGTCGTCATGACCTCGCGCAGGAACCGGTCCCGTCCGGCGCGCTCGGCGTCATAGACGCCCAGCGGCCTGTCGGACCGGACCAGGTTCCGGTCGAAGGCCGTGCGCGTGAAGGCGGGTTCGACGAGTACCACCCGGATGCCCTGGCCGCGAACCTCGTGGTCCAGCGACTCGGAGTAACCCTCGACCGCATGCTTGCTCGCGCCATACAGCGCCATGTAGGGCGCGGGGATCAGTCCCTGTACCGAGCTGATGTTGACGATCCGGCCGCCCTTCTGGGCCCGCATGATCGGCAGGACGGCGCGGATCGTACGGACGACGCCGAACAGGTTGACGTCGAACATCGCCTGAGCCTGTTCGATGGAGGACTCCTCGGCGGCGCCGCTGATGCCGAAGCCGGCGTTGTTGACCAGGAGGTCGATGCGCCCCGCCCCGCCGGACACCGTCGCGATCATCGCGGCGACCGAGGCGTCGTCGGTGACGTCGCAGGTCAGCATCCCGAGGTCGGTACCGGCGTCCGACGCGGGCTTCCGGCTCGTTCCGTAGACGCGGTAGCCCGCGGCCCGCAGGGCTTGCGCCGTCGCCTGTCCGATGCCGGACGCCGCCCCGGTGACGATGGCGGTCTTGATGGAACTCTGGCTCACGGGGCTCTCCTCCGACGCGGCATTCCCTCCTGCCGCCCGGATAAATACATTACGGTCATAATTATAAAACTCAAGCCACAATTTACGCGGCACGCCATGCCGCACCACAGCCTCGGCCCAGGAGCAGGATCACGCCAGCGAGGCGGTTGCCATCGCCGACGTGAACCGTGACGGGAAACCGTGGAACGGCCCATGGCCAAGTCTCCGCCCGCCACCGTCCTTCGCTGTGCCTGACAGGAGCCACGGTTGATTCTCGCAGACCCCGAACCCTGTGATTCGCGAGCGTCGCACCGGCGATCGGAGCCTTCGGCGCGGCCCGAAGCGGTGCGGCGCGACGCACGGCATGACCATGCTCAACCGGCAGTCGCCTTCCACGATGGCGACCGCCCCGCATCCGACGGACCTGAGCGACGACACCGGCATCAATAAGTTATCATCAACATTTATTATGGTGCGGTGGGCTCGTCAGCGGCCCTGGGTTCGATCAGGGCGTCGCTCGCGTGACCGGCCCCACCCCTGCGAGGCCGGCCCTCAGGGGGCGACCGAGGCATGGGGGGCGACCGCGGCATGCGCCGCCTGGAGGAGATCGTTCGCCAAGGCCTCGTCGTTGACGGCACGCGCCAGGACGACGGCTCCGACCAGCGTCGAGAGCGTCGCGAGGGAGCGCTGCCGGCGTCGCTCCCGCGATGCCTTCGGCGTCAGGTCGGCGAGGATCGCAGCCAGACGCTCGACGGCGTGGGTGAACCGGGTCCGGACCGGGCTGTCGGAGGCTTCCCGCGAAATGTCGTTGGCCAGGGCCGCCAGGGGACATCCCTTCCCGGGCGTCTGGACGTGCGCGAGGGAGAGATAGTTCGCGAGGATGGCGTCGACGGCTCCGCGCCGGTCCTCGGCGACCGCGGCGTCGAACGCTTCGGCTGCCAGTGCGTCCTTGTTGGCGAACTGGCCATAGAAACCGCCATGGGTCAGGCCGGCGGATGCCATGATGTCGGCGACACCGACGCCGTGAAGGCCGCGCTCGCGGAACAGGGACGCGGCGACCTCGACCACGCGCTGACGGTTGAGCCTGGCCTGCTCCTGCGAAACTCTCGGCATAGCGTGATCCTTCGGCGTTCCGACAACCCATATAGATGCGCTATGTCATCTAAAGAAGGGCCGGCCCTCGAGCCGTCCCCGCCAGGCCGCCTTCCCCGCAAGGCCGCCGGCACCGCAAGGCCGCCGGCACCGACAGGCGACCGGCCTGCGGGGGAGGGCAGGAGCGCAGGCCGGTCGTCGTACCGCACGCCCGGTCGGCGCGCGATCCTTGGATGTCCCTCGGGGAGGGACATGGATCTCCTCCCGGTCGCCCTAGGATCTGGCCGGCAACGGCATCCCGTCGGCGCCCGATGCGACGACGTCCGCCCCCGGCGCCCGCGCCACCCGGAACCACAGGGCGTAGAGGGCCGGCAGGAACAGCAGGGTCAGCAGGGTGCCGACGCCGACGCCGCCGATGAGCACGTAGGCCAGCGCCCCCCAGAACACCGAGTGGGTGAGCGGGATGAAGGCGAGCATCGCCGCGGCCGCCGTGAGGATCACCGGCCGGGCCCGCCGCACCGTGGACTCGACGATGGCGTCGTAGTCGGACAGGCCCGCCGCCCGGTCGTGATGGATCTGGTCCACCAGGATCAGGGTGTTGCGCATCAGGATCCCCGACAGCGCGATCAGCCCGAGGATCGCGTTGAAGCCGAACGGCTGGTGGAAGAGCAGCAGGGTCGGCGCCGCCCCGACGAGGCCGAGCGGCGCGGTGGCGAACACCATGACCATCGTCGTGAAGGAGCGGACCTGGATCATGATGACCGTCAGCGTCACGATCAGCATGATCGGGAACACCGCCACCAGGGACATCATCGCCTTCTCGCTCTCCTCCACGGCGCCGGCCGTATCGATGCGGTAGCCAGGCGGCAGCTTCGCCCTGGTCGGGTCGAGCAGGGGGAGGACCTGCGCGTGCACGTCCGGCGGCTGCTTGCCGTCGAGCACGTCGCCCTGCACCCGGATGTAGGTCTCGCGGTTGTAGCGCTTGAGCACCGCATCCTCGCTGCGGGTCTCCAGCCGCGCGACCTGGGACACCGGCACCTGCCGCCCGTCCCGCGTCGCCAGGGTGAGGTCGCCGATCTCGCCGAGCGAGCGCCGCTCGGGACCGGGGCTGCGCAGCACCACGTCGACGGAGCGCAGGGTCTCGCGGACCTGGGTCGCGGGCGTTCCGTTGAGGTAGCTCTGCAGCTGTTGTCCGGCCTCCTTCGGCGTCAGGCCGATCAGGCGCAGGCGCTCCTGGTCGAAGGCGAGGTGCAGGTTGGGGGTCTTGTCGCCCCAGTCGAGATGGACGAGGCGCATGTCGGCGTTGGCCGCCATGACGTCCCGGACCTCGGCCGCGATGCCGCGGACGACGTCGAGGTCGGGGCCGACGACCCGGAAGGCGACGGGAAAGCGGATCGGCGGGCCGAACACGATCTGCAGCACGCGGACGCGCGCCTCCGGGAAGCGACCCTCGTCGACGAGGTTTCGGACTTTGCCGCGCAGGGCGTCGCGGGCCTGCGCGTCCGCGGTCTGCACCACGATCTGGGCGAAGGCCGGGTCGGGCAGCTCGGGATCGAAGGACAAGACGAAGCGCGGCATGCCCTGGCCGATGTAGCTGGTGATCTCGCCGGCCTCGGGCAGGTCGCGCACGGCCGCCTCGACGCGTGCGACGCTGGCCTCGGTGGTGGCGAAGGCGGAGCCCGCCGGCAGGGTCACCTCGACGATGAGCTCGGCCCGCTCCGAGTTCGGGAAGAACTGCTGCTCGACACGGCCCATGGCGACGACCGCGCCCGCGAACAGCGCCACGATGACGCCGGCGGCCATCCACTTGTGGTCGACCGACATCCGCACGACGCGGCGCAGGCGCTCGTAGGTCTTCGTGGCGTAGATCGCCTCGTGGCCGCCTTCCACGCGCCTGATGTTCGGCAGCAGCTTGACGCCGAGATACGGCGTGAAGGTCACCGCCACGAACCACGAGACGATCAGCGAGAACGACACCACCCAGAAGATGTTGCCGGCGTACTCGCCGGCCGTGGAGGCGGCGAAGCCCACCGGCAGGAAGCCCGCGATGGTCACCAGCGTGCCGGTCAGCATCGGCGCGGCGGTGGCGCTCCAGGCATGGGTCGCCGCCTCGATGCGGTCGGCGCCTTCCTCCATCCGCACCACCATCATCTCGATGGCGATGATGGCGTCGTCGACGAGGAGCCCGAGCGAGATGATGAGGGCGCCGAGCGTGATGCGGTCGAAGTCGCGGCCGGTGATCATCATCACCACGAACACCGCCGACAGCGTCAGGGGCACGGCGAGCGCCACGACGATACCCACGCGAAACCCCAGGGCGACGAGGGAGACGACGATCACCACGCCGAGCGCGGTGAAGAACTTCACCATGAATTCGTGGATGGCGTCGTCGATGACCTTGGCCTGGTCGGTGATCTTCGTGAACGTGATCCCCGTCGCCAGCGCGTGACGGATCGCCACCTCCTCGGCGTTCAGAGCCTCGCCGAGCTTGAGGCCGTTGAAGCCGGGCTTCATCACCAGGCCGAGCATCAGGGCCGGCTCGCCGTCGTTGCGGATCGCGAAGGACTTGGGGTCCTCGGAGCCGCGCTTGACCTCGGCGATGTCCCCGAGCTTGAGGCTGCGGTCGCCGGCCGCCACTGGCAGGTCGCGGATCGCGTCGAGGCCGTCGATGGCCCCGTCGAGGCGAAGGTAGATGCGGGGACCGGCGGCCTCGACGAAGCCGGCGGGCGTCACGTCGTTCTGGTTGGCCAGCGCCGCCAGCAGCTGCTGGCCGGTGATGCCGAGGGTGGCGAGGCGCTGGTAGGAGATCTCGACGAAGATCTTCTGGGCCTGCTCGCCCAGGATGTTGATCTTCTCGACGCCGGGCACGCGCAGCAGGCGCTGGCGCAGGTCCTCGGCGCGCGGCACGAGGTGGCGGTGCGGCAGGCCCTTGGCCTGGAGGGCGTAGAGGGCGAAGTAGATGTCCGAGAACTCGTCGTTGAACAGCGGGCCCATCACCCCGCGCGGCAGGCTGGAGCCCTGGTCGGAGAGCTTCTTGCGCGCTTGATAGAACTCCGACTGGAGCTTGGCCGGCGGCATGTTGTCCTTGAAGATGACCTTCATCAGCATGAGGCCGGGCCGCACCGTGGTCTCGACGCGGTCGTAATAGACGAGCTCCTGCAGGCGCTTCTCCAGGGGGTCGGCGACCTGGCGCTGCATCTCCTGCGCGGTCGCCCCCGGCCAGGCGGCCGACACCGCCATCACCTTCACGGTGAAGGCCGGGTCCTCGGCCCGGCCGAGCTTCTGGAAGGCGAAGAACCCGGCGCCCGTCAGGGCGAGCAGCAGGAACAGCGTGACGGCCCTTTCCCGGACCGCCAGGGCGGAGAGGTTGAAGCCGGTCATCGGGCGACTCCCGTCGTGGTTGCGGGCGCCGGGCGCACGCTCTGGCCGGCCTTCAGGAGATGGGCGCCGAGCGAGACGATCCGGTCGCCGGGCTTCAGGCCCGAGGCGACCTGCGCGCTTTCCTCGGACAGGCGGGCGATGACGACGGGCTGCGCGGCGACGGTGCCGGTGGCAGCGTCGAAGCGCCAGACCGCCGAGCCGCCCCCGGAATCGAACAGGGCGGCCAGGGGAACCTCGACCGCAGCCGCACGCCCGGCATCGACGGCCTGGAGCCGAAGCGTCACGGTCGCGCCGAGCGGTGCGTCCTCGCCGCCCCCCGACAGGATGTAGCGGGCCCGGTAGGTCCGGGTGGCCGGATCGGCGGTGGCCGACAACTCGCGCAGATGCGCCGGATAGGTCGCCCCGCCCTCGGCATAGAGCGTCGCCGAGGCCGCCCCCCGCGCCAGGCGCCGGCTCGCCTCGGGCAAGAACACCTCGGGCAGGAACACTTCCGCCTCGCGAGCCCCGTCGCGGGCGAGCTTGACCACGGTCTGGCCGGCGGCGACCACCTGGCCCGGCTCGGACGGCACCTCCATGACGACGCCGTCGGCATCGGCCTGGAGCTCGGAATACCCGGCCTGGTTGGAGACCTGGCTCGCCTGGGCCTCGGCGTTGGCGAACTGCGCGATGGCCGCGTCGGCGGCGGCCTTGTTCTGGTCGTAGGTCTGCTTCGAGGTCCAGCCGTCACCGACGAGCTTGCGGCTGCGCTCCTCGTCGGCCTTGGCCCGGATCATCTGCGCGCGGGCGGCCTCGACGGAGGCCCGGGCCGCCGTGAACGCCAGGGTGAAATCCGTCCGGTCGAGGCGCATGAGCGGTTGGCCGCGCTTCACCCGGTCGCCCGGATCGACGAGGCGCTCGAGGATCTTTCCGCCGACCCGGAAGCCGAGGTTGCTCTCCGTGCGCGCCCGGATGACGCCGGTGTAGCGCGAGACGCCTCCCGTCCCCTGGGCGACCTCGACGGTCTGGACCAGCGGCGGCTTCGTGGGCACGGCGGTCTCCGCCGGCGAGCATCCGGCAAGGACCAGTCCGGTGAGCCCGAGCACCCATCTCGTATCCATTGCCCGTCTCCCCGCGGCCGTCTCGATGTCGCATTAAAATGATGTACGACATCTATTACGGGGAATAGGCCGGCGTCAATCGGTGTTTCCGCTCGGCGACGAGCGAGGGCGTGCCTGCCATCGGGGCAAATCGCACGACCGGAGGTCGCCTCCGGCAAGGCTCGCGCGACACCGCCATTTGAGATGTCGGATGAAATCTAATTCCAACGGTTTCTGGTCCGGGGCATCCCCCTCTCCGACACCGGTTCGCGACGAGCGTGCGTTTCACGACCGTCCGGTGTTTTCCGCCGCCGGAACGAACGAGGTCGATCAGCGGGCGCAGGCCGTTCGGCGAAGAAGCGTTCGCTCGTGACTGCGGCGCGGACCACGTCGGCTTCATCGGGATCGACCGGGCCGCGTTCGAGCCCCGAGTTCACGAGAGCCGGGTCGACGAGAGCCGACGAGCCGTGCGTTTGGCGGAGCGGGTTCGAGCGGCCTGGATCGGTCTCGGCGCACCCCGCCTTGCGGGTGGCCTTTTGGAGCGTGGGCCGGCAGAGGGTCTGCGCGCGGTGCCCGACCTCGTGGGCAATCACGACGTCGGGGGCGCCGACGACGAAGTGCCTGACCCGGACGGTCGACGGCCCCGTCGAAGCCGAGGCGATCCCTCGGCGTGGCCGGTGGCGGTCGGTCGAGGCCGAGAGGCTGCGATCAGGCCGCCGAGCCCATCGCCGCGCGCATCTTGCCGCGGAACACGTCGATGAGGACGGGCTTGCCGTTGCGGGTGGCGTGCCAGAAATCCCAACCGTTGCAGGCGGGCAGGCCCTGCACCAGGGCGCCGATCTTGTGGATCGATCCGGTGGCGGGGCCGGCGGCCAGGGTACCGTCGGGGCGGACCAGGGCGGCATGGCGGCCGCGGGCGTCGGTGAGCGTCTCGCCGGCGCGGATGTGCCCGGCCTCGATGACGCTCAGGAAGGCGACACGCGGCTCGGCGCGCTTGGTCGGCGCCACCAGCAGGGCGGCCGTCGACAAGGGTTCGACCGCATCGATGCGGGCGCGGGCCGCCTCGGCGTAGACCGTCTCGCGCTCGATCCCGATGAAGCGGCGCCCCAGCCGCTTGGCGACGGCTCCGGTGGTGCCGGTGCCGAAGAACGGGTCGAGGATGACGTCGCCGGGGTTGGTCGCCGACAGGATGGTGCGGGCCAGAAGCGCCTCCGGCTTCTGGGTCGGATGCACCTTGAGCCCGTCGGCGCCCTTCAGGCGCTCATCGCCGGTGCAGAGCGGGATGAACCAGTCAGAGCGCATCTGGACGTCGTCGTTGCCGCCCTTGAGCGCCTCGTAATGGAAGGTGTAGCCCTTCGACTCCGCCGAGCGGGAGGCCCAGATCAGGGTCTCGTGGGCGTTGGTGAAGCGCTTGCCGCGGAAGTTCGGCATCGGGTTGGCTTTCCGCCAGACGATGTCGTTGAGGATCCAGAACCCGAGGTCCTGGAGGGCGCCGCCCACGCGAAAGATGTTGTGGTAGGAGCCGATCACCCACAGCGTGGCGTTCGGCTTCATCACCCGGCGGGCGGCGGTGAGCCAGGCGCGGGTGAAGGCGTCGTATTGAGCGAAGCTCGAAAACTGGTCCCAGGCATCGTCGACGGCATCGACGCGGCTCTGGTCGGGGCGCAGCAGCGAGCCCTCTCCGAGCTGGAGGTTGTAGGGCGGGTCGGCGAAGACGCAGTCGACGCTCGCCGGCGGCAAGGCGTTCATGGCGGCGATGCAATCGCCGATGAGGATTTCGTCGAGGGGGAGGCGAACGGAGGGTACGAGACCCATCCGCGGCGCCGACACGAGCCGCCCGGTACGCGAGACACTTTTCCGGGCGGCGGTGCCGGCAACCGCGGTACGCGGGGAAGCCATGGCAAACACCGGTTACGCGACTGACAACCGGACCATGCGGCCGTTAAGGTAAAGGTCGGGTTGCCGGGTCGAGAAAAATACGTCTCGCTTTGGAGCGGCAAATTTTGCCGGGTCGAGGCTAAACCGCCATTTCACCACCGTATCACGCCGACGTGATACAGGCGGCTCGCCAGTATTCGCCATCCGTCAATACAGAAATGATCGAAGACCCCGCGATTTATGCATGGCGCTGAATACCGGATTGGGCCTTGGACCGAGCGATGTCGGTTCCGATCACCGCACCCTGCACATGGCCGGTACTTCCGGCGATCGCCCATGGCGCGGCAACGCAGATCCGGGGTTCCAGGGGGGAAGGGATGCCCGACGCGACCGTGCTCGCTTTCGAGGCGCCGAATACCGGCGACGACAGTCGCGGATCGTCGTTACAATGGCAGCGGTATAGAAATCACCCGACGATAATACTTGTTGTGATTTGAAAATCGGAATGTGTTTAAATTTGCTTAAATCACGGCATGATCTGCCATAATCGTGGCGTCTTATTTTGGCCCCGATCAAATTCATTTTGCGCCGCCTCTGCAACAGCGCAAAGGACTGCGTGTGAACATCAAGTCTGCTCGTCGGATCGTCGTCGTCACCGGAACCGCCGCCGCCCTCGCCACCCTCGCCCAACCGGCCGCCGCGCAGAGCGGTGCCGCCTCGTGGTACGGATCGGGCGCTCGCACCGCCAACGGGGAACGCTTCAATCCCAACGGCATGACGGCGGCCCATCGCTCGCTGCCCTTCGGAACCCGTGTTCAGGTCAAGAACGTCCGCAACGGGCGCAGCGTCGTCGTCCGCATCAACGACCGCGGTCCCTTCGTGCGCGGCCGCATCATCGATCTCGCCCGCGGCCCGGCCCGGGCGCTGGGCATCGGCGGCGTCAGCCGCGTTGCGCTCGCCGTCGTCGACTGAGGTTACGATCGGGCTCGGCCGGCGTTGTCACGGCGTCGGCCGTCCCCCATCTCGGGGCCAGCTAATTGGAGCCCGAGCGCGCGATGTCGAAACCCCTGATCGTCGAAATCCCGCATGAACTGGGCCTCGCCGAGGCCCGGCGCCGCATCGCGGACGGGGTCGGAGGCCTCGACAGCACCTTCAAGAAGGCGGGCATCGCCGTGGAGACGATGGCCTGGACCGAGGATACCCTCGCCTTCGCCGTGGCCGCCATGGGCCAGAAGGTGAACGGCCAGGTCGACGTCAAACCGCAGACCGTGCGCATCGAGGTACGGCTGCCGCTGCTGCTGTCGCTGTTCGCGCAAAAACTCCAGAAGACGCTGGGCAACAAGGGCACCCTTCTTCTCACGAAGAAGTAGGCGGGAACCGAGCTTCGTCGCCACCCGTTCACGTTCCCCGTCTCGTCCCGAGGACAGTCGCTCCATGTCGAACCCCACGCCGATCCCGGAGACCCCGGTCCCGCCGGCTCCGGTCCCCGAGACCCCCTACGAGACGCCGACCACGCCCGAGCCCGGGCCGTCCCCGGAGATCCCCGGGAACTCGCCCGTCGAAGCGCCGGGTTTCCAGCCCACCGAGATTCCGCTCAACGATCCGGGCATCGGTCCCGATATCGGTCCCGACCCCTCGCCGACGGGTCCCGCAAACCCGACGATGTAGGGCGGGAGCGGACGGGAGGATTTGTTTGCGCGGGCCGGCGCTGCCATAAGCCGGCCCATGGCTTCTCCCCCCCTCCTCACCCTCCAAGACGTCGCGCTCACCTTCGGCGGCACGCCGTTGATCGAGCGCGGCGAACTCGCGATCTCCCCGGGCGAGCGCACCTGCCTCGTGGGCCGCAACGGCTCCGGCAAGTCGACGCTGCTCAAGATCGCGGCCGGACTGCTGGAACCCGACAGGGGCGTGCGCTTCGTCCAGCCCGGGACGACGATCCGCTACCTCGCCCAGGAGCCGGATTTCTCAGGGTTCGAGACCACGCTTTCCTTCGTCGAGGCGGGCCTCACCAGCGGCGACGACGCCTACCGCGCGCGCTACATGCTCGAGAGCCTCGGGATGACGGGGGCGGAGAACCCGCGCAGCCTTTCGGGCGGCGAGGGGCGTCGGGTCGCCCTGGCGCAGGCGCTGGCGCCGGAACCCGACATCCTGCTCCTCGACGAGCCGACCAACCATCTCGACCTGCCCGCCATCGAATGGCTCGAGGCCGAGCTCAAGGGGGTGCGCGGCGCCCTCGTCCTCATCAGCCACGATCGCCGCTTCCTATCGGCGCTCTCGCGCACCACGGTCTGGCTCGATCGCGGCGTGACGCGGCGGATCGAGCAGGGGTTTTCCAGCTTCGAGACATGGCGCGACGCCTTCTTCGAGGAGGAGGAGCGCGACCGGCACAAGCTCGACCGCAAGATCGCCGACGAGGAGCACTGGTTGCGCTACGGCGTCACCGCCCGTCGCAAGCGCAACGTGCGCCGGCTGGGCAACCTCCACGCCCTGCGCAAGGACCGACGCGAGGACCGGCGGCCGGTGGGCACCGCCACCATGACCTCGACGGAGGCCGAGAGCTCCGGCGCACTGGTGATCGAGGCCAAGAACGCGGCCAAGGCCTACGGCCCGCGCACCATCGTCGACGATCTCTCGATCCGGGTGATGCGCGGCGACCGGCTCGGCATCGTCGGCGCCAACGGCGCCGGCAAGACCACGCTCATCAACCTGCTGACCGGCCAGCTTCCCCCGGACTCCGGCTCCGTCCAGCTCGGCACCAACCTCAAGATGATGCTGCTCGACCAGGCCCGGGCCGTCCTCGATCCGGCAATGACCGTCACCGAGGTCCTCACCGGCGGCAGCGGCGATACCGTCACCGTGGGCGGCGTCAGCCGCCACGTGGTCGGCTACCTCAAGGACTTCCTGTTCGCGCCCGAGCAGGCCCGCACCCCGGTGCGGGTGCTCTCGGGCGGCGAGCGCAACCGCCTCCTGATCGCCCGCGCCCTGGCGCAGCCGGCCAACCTCCTCGTCCTCGACGAGCCTACCAACGACCTCGACCTCGAGACCCTCGACCTGCTCCAGGAGATGCTGGGCGACTATTCCGGCACCCTGATCCTGGTCAGCCACGACCGCGACTTCCTCGACCGGGTGGTCGGCAGCGTCCTCGTCAGCGAAGGGGAGGGGGTCTGGGCGGAATACGCCGGCGGCTACACCGACATGATCGCCCAGCGCGGGCAGGGCGTGGAGGCGCGAAAGGCCGTCACCGGCCCCAGGGCGAAGGCCGACCGCGCGCCGGAGACGACGAAGGTGGAACCGGCCAAGGCGGCCCGGACGAAGCTCAACTTCAAGGACCAGCACGAGCTGAAGACCCTGCCGGAGCGGATCGCCAAGCTCGAATCCGACATCGGCAAGCTGCGCCGGGTTCTCGCCGATCCGGAACTCTACGCCCGCGATCCGGCCCGCTTCGCCAAGGCCTCGGCCGCGATCGCCGATGCGGAGGCCGCCTTGGTCGCGTCGGAGGACCGCTGGCTCGCCTTGGAGATGGAGCGCGACGCGCAGGCCGGTTGAGCGTCGCGACGGCCTTCATGCTGCCGCGGAAATGGCGTCAGCGTCTCGGTCACCGCGGGCCCCGGGTCCGCTTTTCCATCGAGGTAACGTCGTGCCGTTCGCTCATCTGCGACGCTTCGGCTGGTCGGCCGGCCTGCCGGCCCTGGCGGCGGTCGTCGGCCTCGCCGGCGCCCTGGGCCTGCCGAGCCTCGAGCGCCGCCTCAAGGCCTCGGCGAGGGCCGTGGCCACCGCCACGGAGGAGGGCGGCGCCGAGCCCTGGCTGCTGATCACGACGCGCGGCCGCGACGTGGTGGTGAAGGGCGAAGCGCCCAACCCGGAGCTTCGGGCCGATGCCCTGGCCCGCCTGCAGCGCCTGCCGGGCCTGCGCCACGTGGTCGGCCCGCTCGGCCTCGTCGAGGAGGCCTCGCCCTTCGTCTGGACGGCCACCCGGGCCGCGCCCGACCGGATCGACCTGTCGGGCAATCGCCCGGCCGAGATCGGACCTTTGGCCCTGGCCACGCGCCTCGCCCCCGACATGCCGCCCCAGACGACGTTGAAGGACGAGGCGACCTCGGCCCGGGGGGCGCCACCGGAGTTCCCCGCCGCCTCCGCCTATGCCGTCGAGCAACTCGGCGCCCTCAACCCCGGCGGTGTGGTGACGCTGACCGACACCATCCTGTCCTTCAAGGGCGAGGCGGCCACCATCGCCGCCTACGATGCCCTGCGGCTGGCGCTCGCCCATCCGCCGGAGGGGTTCAGCCTCGGCACCATCGAGATCCTGCCGCCGAGGATCGAGGATTTTCGCGTGGCCGTCGCACGGTCCGCCGACGGCGTGGTGCTCACCGGCAACGTGGTCTCGGAGACGGCGCGGTCTGCGATCCTCGCCCGTGCCGCCGAGATCGCGGGCGGACTGCCCGTCGACGACCGGATGCAGACCGCGCGCGGGCTCGGTGCGGCCATCGACCCGGCCGCACTGATGGATGCCGTGTTCGGCCTGGCGGACCTCGTCCAGGACGGAACCGTGACCTTCGCCGGTTCACGGCTCTCGGTCTCGGGGGCGGCCATCGACGCGCAGGCGGTGGGCGAGATCGAGGCGTTCGTGAAGAATAAGCGCCCGACTGGCGTCGAGGCCGGGGCGCTCGCGTTGGAGACCAAGCCCCTCGCCCCTTACCGCGTCCTCGTCCGGCGCGAGCGCGAGATCGTCACCCTCAGCGGCCATGTCCCCGACGAGGCGACCCGGGCCCGGGTGCTCGCGAGCCTGCGACCGCGCTTCTTCCAGGAGCGCATCGTCGACAAGCTGCGCATCGCGCAGGGCGCCCCGGCCGACCTCGCCGCGGCGGTCGATGCCGGCGTCGGCGGCCTGTCGCTGCTCGCCAGCGGCCGGGTCGCGATCACCGATCGGGCCCTGACCCTCGTCGGCGACAGCCTCTATCGCGAGAGCGCCGCGCGCCTGGCCGCGGACCTGCCGCGCAAGGTCCCCGCCGGCTGGCGGGCCGAGGCAGCGATCAAGGCACCCGAGGGGCCGGTGCTGACCGATCCCGACAGCTGTCGCACCCTGTTCGCGCAGGCCGCGCAGGGATCGGCCCTGCGGTTCGCGCCGGGGAGCGTGGCCCTGCGTCCCGAGTTCTATCCTGTCCTCGACGCGCTGGCGACGCTCGCCAAAACCTGCCCGACCCTGAAGATTTCGGTGGCCGGGCACGGCGATCCGCCCGGCGCCAAGCCCGTGGCGGCGGCCCCCGCCGAGACGACGGTCGTTGAGGCTTCCAGCGACAAGGCCACCGCCGATCCCTCCACGAAGCCGGCGGTGGATGCGGCCGCCTCCGCGGCACCGGCGACGGTGCCCGCGCCCAAACCGACGACGCCCAAACCGACGGCGCCCAAGCCCGCGCCGTCGCAGTCCGCGCCGTCACAGTCCGCGCCGTCGAAGCCCGCGAAGGAAACCTCGAAGAAATCCTCGTCGCCGAACCCCGCCCCGGCGAAGGCCGTCGTGGCCGAAGCGGTGCCGGAGGCGGAGCTGCCGCGCCAGCGCGCCACGGCCGTCGTCGACTACCTGCTCAAGGCCGGGATTCCGGACGATGCCGTGACCGCCGCCGGCGCGACCCGCCCGGCGCAGCAGGGCATCGGCTTTAGCCTCGATTCCTGAGGGTGCCCCCGAGCCCCCCACCGCGCGACACCGCAAGGACGCTCCCTTGGCACTGATTCTGACGCTCCTCTGGCCGGCCGTCTTGGCCGCCCTCGCCCTCGGCGTCCTGGTGGGCGCCCTCACCGGCTTGCCGCGTGAACGCGGCGCGGGACTCGCGGCCGCCGGCCTGGCCCTGGGCGCGGCCGTGCTCACCGGGCTCGCGCTCGTCGGGCCGGTGGCGGGGCGGCCCGGGTTCTGGATCGAGATCGTGGCGCTCTGCCTCGATGCCTACCTCGCCGGATGTCTGGTCGGGGGCGCCGTCGCGTTCGTACGGCGCCCGCGCGCCCAGGCCGGCGCGGTCGCGCGGCGTTGACGATGCGCAGGCTCCGGACCAGATACCCCGGCATCACCGGAAGATGGGACAGACAATGGAATACCTGCACACGATGGTCCGCGTCGCGGATCTCGACAAGGCGCTCGCCTTCTACGTCGAGACCTTCGGCCTGAAGGAGACGCGCCGTATCGAGAACGAGAAGGGTCGCTTCACCCTCGTCTTCCTCGCGGCCCCCGGCGACTACGAGACCGCCAAGGAGACCAAGGCCCCCCTCGTGGAACTCACCTACAACTGGGACCCGGAGACCTATTCGGGCGGGCGCAACTTCGGGCATCTGGCCTATCAGGTCGACGACATCTACGCCTTCTGTGCACGCCTGAAGGACAAGGGCGTCACCATCAACCGGCCGCCCCGCGACGGCTACATGGCTTTCGTGAAGTCGCCCGACGGCATCTCCATCGAGATCCTGCAGAAGGGTGAGGCCAAGCCGCCGCAGGAGCCGTGGGCGTCGATGGAAAACACCGGAAGCTGGTAGCCGCGCTTGACCTTTCGATCCGGCGCGGCGCACACCCGCGCCGGATCAGTCGGCCGGGCGGCCGCTCCGGTGCGAACCGGGGAGGAAAGTCCGGGCTCCATGGAGAGACGGTGCCGGATAACGTCCGGCGGGGGCGACCCCAGGGACAGTGCCACAGAGAGCAGACCGCCCTGTAGTCAGGGTAAGGGTGAAAGGGTGCGGTAAGAGCGCACCGCGGACGCGGCAACGCGGACGGCACGGCAAACCCCACCGGGAGCAAGACCGAATAGGGGCGACGCGCCTCTCCCCGACAGGGGAAGGGCAGGCCCTCTCTCCAGGCCAGATCGCCCGGGTTGGTTGCTCGAGGCGGTCGGTGACGACCGTCCCAGAGGAATGGCCGCCACGTCCGGAAGCTCGCTTCCGGGCCCTACAGAACCCGGCTTATAGGCCGGCTGATCCGCCTATCGTTCCGGCTGGCGCCTGCCACATCCGACATTTTGCCCCCCTCGGCGTAGCGGCATGCGATCCGTTCCAGGCCCTGCCGCCCGTTCCCGGGCGTTGAGCCCCGCGCCTTGAGCCGGTGTGCGAAGGACGCGTTTCGCGCCAAAAACTTACGCTCGGTTAACCTTGCTGGGGTCTGATCCCGGACGGGCCGTTCATCGCGGCCGGTCGGTTTGACGATGCTCAGAGGCCCATGGTACCCGCCACCACCCCGTCAGCGGCGCGTGATCGATCGGCGGACGCACCCGGCCGCGGGCGATGCGTGCCGGCCCGTCGTCGCCGGCCCGTTCGCAGCCCCTCACGCGGCATCGCCATGACCCGACACCGCGACCGCAGCGAGCGCCCCGCCGGCGGCGCTCCCCACGTTCCCGTCCTGCTGTCCGAGGTCGTCGCGGCGCTGAAACTGCCCGCGCACGGCGTCGCCGTCGACGCCACCTTCGGGGCGGGCGGCTACACCACGGCGATGCTCGCCGCCGCGCCCGGCCTCACGGTGCTCGGCATCGATCGCGACCCCACCGCCATTGCCGCCGGCGCCGATCTCGTCGCGTCCGCGCAAGGGCGCCTCATCCTGTCGGAGGGCCGGTTCGGCACCCTCGACACCCTCGTCGCCGCGCAGGGCATCGCGGCGGTGGACGCGGTCGTCCTCGATATCGGCGTCTCCTCGATGCAGATCGACCGGGCGGAACGCGGATTCTCGTTCCGGCAGGACGGTCCCCTCGACATGCGCATGGCGCTGTCGGGGCCGACAGCGGCCGACATCGTCAACGAAGCCGACGAGGCTGATCTCGCCGACATCATCTATCACTACGGCGAGGAACGCCGCGCGCGGGTCGTCGCCCGGGCCATCGTCGAGGCCCGCAAGGCCGGCCCGATCACCACCACCGCGGCTCTGGCCGACCTCGTGTCCGGCGTGGTCCACGTCGATCCCGCCGCCGGCATCCATCCCGCGACCCGGACGTTCCAGGGCCTGCGCATCGCGGTCAACGACGAGCTCGGCGAGCTCGTCCAGGCCCTGCATGCGGCCGAGCGGATCCTGAAGCCGGGCGGGCATCTCGCCGTGGTGACGTTCCATTCCCTCGAAGACCGCATCGTCAAGCAGTTCTTCACCATCCGCGGCGGTCGCGCCGCCCAGGGCTCCCGCCATCGGCCCAGCCTGGAGGCGGCCCCGACCGCGAGCTTCGCGCTCGCGACCAAGGGGGCGGTCCTGCCGGGCCGGGCCGAGGTCGACGCCAACCCGCGCGCGCGGTCGGCCAAGCTGCGTTCGGGCGAACGCACGAGCGCGCCCGCGCCGCCGCCGCTCGCCGCCATCGAGGCCCTGGCCAGCCTGCCGGAACGGGCCGCCAAGGGACGGGGAGGACGCCGATGATCCGCCTGCTCAACCTTCTCGCGGTGGTGGGCCTGATCGGCTCGGCGATCTACGCCTACTCGATCAAGTACGACACGCTCTACCAATCGGCCCAGGTCTCGAAGGCCAAGACTCAGCTGCACAAGGAGCGTCAGGCCATCGCGGTGCTGCGGGCCGAATGGCAGCTCCTGACCCGGCCCGACCGGCTGCAGGCGGCGGTGGAACGCCATCTCGGCCTCGAGCCGATCGGCGTGTCCCATCTCGGGCGCCTGGCCGACCTCCCGGCGCGGGTCGACCGCGGCGATGAGATCGGCCGCCTCCTCTCGGCCACCGCCACGGCGACGCCGAAGGAAAAGACGGCCAAGCGCGGCGACGAACCGCGCACCACCGGGTCGATCGGAGCACCGGCGACCCGCACCATCTCGACCCGCACGCCCACGACGGCCTCGAGGTAGTCCCGTGTCCCAGATCCCCCCCGACGACGCCGCTGCGACCGATCCGCTGCCGGTCGAGGCCGAGCCCGCTCCGGCGCCCGCGCCCGCGGTCCATCCGGCGATGACCCTCGCCCGCTCGATGTTCCGCCTCGCCATCGAGCGGTCCTACACCCGGGTCGGCCTGGTGGGCCTCGGGTTCACCGTGGTGTTCCTGGCCATCGCCGCACGCCTCGTCTCGATGGCGGCCTTTCCCGAGCCCGACAGCGGCGAGCGCCGCGTCGCCGCGGCGGCCACCACCGCGATCCGGCCCGACATCATCGACCGCAACGGCGAGATCCTGGCCACCGACATCCGCACGGTCTCGGTCTTCGCAGAGCCGCGCAACATCTACGACAAGGACGAGGCGGTGGAACTCCTCACCGCCGTGCTGCCGGACCTCAACGCCACCGACCTGCGCGCGAAGCTCTCGACGAAGAAGGGCTTCGTCTGGGTCAAGCGCGAGATCACGCCCAAGCAGCAGGCCGAGGTCCATCGCTTAGGCATTCCCGGCGTCGGCTTCCTGCCCGACCACAAGCGGGTCTATCCTAACGGCAACGCGGCGGCCCACATCCTGGGCGTGACCAACCTCGACAACATCGGCATCGCCGGCATGGAGAAGTACATCGACTCCACGGGGCTGAAGGACCTCAACAGCCTCGGTTTCGTGGCCAAGGCCACCGACCTCAAGCCCGTCCAGCTCTCGGTGGACCTGCGCGCCCAGTTCGCGGTGCGCGACGAACTCGCCAAGGGCGTCGAGCACTTCAAGGCCAAGGCCGGCGCCTCCATGATCATGGACGTCAACACCGGCGAGGTCATCGCCCTCGTGTCGCTGCCGGACTTCGACCCGAACAACCCGGTCGACGCGCTGACCGACGACCGCATCAACCGCATGAACGTCGGCGTCTACGAGATGGGCTCGACCTTCAAGGCGATGACCCTCGCCATGGCCCTCGATTCCGGCAAGTACAACGTCAACTCGACCTTCGACACCCGCGGCGGCGTGCTGCGCTACGGCAAGTCGGTCATCCACGAATACCACGGCACCAACCGCACCATCACGATGCCGGAGGTGTTCACCCATTCGTCCAACATCGGCTCGGCCAAGATGGCGCTCGGCGTCGGCGTGCCCGGCCACAGGGCCTTCCTCAAGAAGATGGGCCTCCTCGACCGCCTGCGCACCGAGTTGCCCGAAAGCGCGGCGCCGATCGTGCCGCCGCGCTGGACCGAGATCAACACCATCACCATCGCCTTCGGGCACGGGCTCGCCGTCGCCCCGCTGCAGGCCGCGGCCGCGGTGGCGGCGATCACCAACGGCGGCGACCTCATCACCCCGACGTTCCTGAAGACCGACGAGCCGACGGCGCGGGCCAAGGCGACCCGCGTCCTCTCGCCCCAGACCAGCGAGGCGATGCGCTTCATCATGCGCCTCAATGCCGTCGAAGGCTCGGCGCGCAAGGCCTCGATCCCGCTGTACTACGTGGGCGGCAAGACCGGGACGGCTGAAAAGGTGATCAACGGGCGCTACGTGAAGAACCGTCTGTTCACCACCTTCATGGCGGCCGCCCCCATGGACAAGCCGAAATACCTGTTCGTCACCCTCATGGACGAGCCGCAGGGCCTGCCGGAATCGGGCGGCTACGCCACCGCCGCCTGGAACTCGGGCGTCGTCACGGGCCGGGTGATCGAGCGCGTCGCCCCCATCCTCGGCCTGCCGCCGCAGTTCGAGCCGCCGGTCAAGCCGTTCCCGCTGATGGTCAAGCTCGGCGCCTACCACGCCACCCAGCTGGACGCCCGATGAGCGGGCCGACGCTCAAGGACCTCTTTCCGGGGATCGACGGCGGGGCGGCTGCGCAACGGATCGTCGGCGGCATCACCGCCGACAGCCGCCGGGTCGTTCCCGGCGGCGTCTTCGTGGCGGTGCCCGGCACCCGCGTCGACGGGAAAGCCTTCACCGCCAAGGCGGTGGCGGCGGGCGCCATCGCGGTGGTCGGCGAGGGAGCCGCCCCCGGCGACCTGCCGCCCGGGGCCCTCTGGATTTCGGTCGACGACGCGCACCGCGCCCTGGCGCTGGCCGCGGCGCGGTTCTCCGCTCGCCAGCCCGGGACCGTCATCGCGGTAACGGGCACCAGCGGCAAGAGCTCGGTGGCCGACTTCGTCCGCCAGATCCTGTCGCGTCTCGGCTTCGCCTCGGCCAGCCTTGGCACCGTGGGGATCGTCACCGACCGCGGCGCCGAATACGGCTCGCTGACCACCCCGGATCCCGTCTCCCTCCACGAGACCCTGGCGCGGCTGGCGGACGACGGCATCACGCACCTGGCCATGGAGGCCTCCTCGCACGGGATCGCGCAGCGCCGGCTCGACGGGGTCGGGCTGACGGTGGCGGGATTCACCAACCTGGGGCGTGACCACCTCGACTATCACGCCACCGTCGAGGAGTACCTCGACGCCAAGCTGCGGCTGTTCACGACGCTTCTGCCGAGGGGTCGCCCAGCCGTCGTCAACGCCGACGGTCCCTATGCCGAGCGGGCGATCTCCGCCGCCGCCGCGGCCGGTCACGAGGTCATGACCACGGGACGCGCCGGCGACACCATCCGGCTCCTCGACGCGCGGACCGAGGGGTTCGCGCAGGTGCTCGCCGTCTCGCATGCCGGCATCGAGCACGTCGTCCGTCTGCCGCTGGTGGGCGCGTTCCAGGTGGAGAACGCCCTGCTCGCGGCTGGGCTGGTCCTGGCGGCCGTCGGCGCGGACCGGGCGTCGGCAATCTTTGCGAGTCTGGAGCATCTCGTGGGCGTGCCCGGCCGGATGGAGCGGATCGGCGAAGTCGACGGCGCGCTCTGCCTCGTGGATTACGCCCACAAGCCCGAGGCCCTGGAGAGCGTCCTCACCGCCCTTCGTCCCTTCGCGACGGGACGCCTCGTCTGCGTCTTCGGCTGCGGCGGCGACCGCGATACAGGCAAGCGCCCCCTGATGGGAGCGATCGCGGCCCGGCTCGCCGACGCCGTCGTCGTCACCGACGACAACCCGCGCACCGAGGACCCCACCGCCATCCGCGCCGCGATCCTGGCGGCGGCACCGGGCGCCGTGGAGATCGGCGACCGCGCGGCGGCGATCCGGACGGCCGTACAGGGTCTGCGGCCCGGCGACGTGCTGGTGGTGGCCGGCAAGGGCCACGAGACCGGCCAGATCGTGGGCGCGCAGGTGCTGCCGTTCTCGGACCACGACGTGCTCCGGGCGGCGATCGCAGCCCGGTCGAGTTGAGCCGGGTGGCGGCGGGGGGCCAGGAAACGGCCCGGCCTCCACCGTTCGAAGGGGCTCTGCTTCAGGGCCCTTTGCGGCTCGACCGATGACGATGACTCCGAAATTCGAATGGGATGACGGCCATCGAGCGAAGTGCGAGAAGCACGGGGTCAGCATCGGCGAGATCGAAGCGCCGCTTCGCGGCTCGCCACGCGTTGGTCCGGATGTGAAGCATTCGCAGACGGAGCAGCGGCTTCCGGCCACGGGACGCAATGCCGAGGGACGACCGCTCCTCGTCGTCTTCTACCTTGCGTGGCCGAACCATCCGGCCGCTGAGTGCCCGCTACATGCACGCCGGGGAGGCTGCGAGATATGAGGCGAGTTCCGGAGTTTGAGAGCGACGCGGAGGCGGAAGCGTTCCTGGAGAACGACCTGTCCGATCTCGATGTCTCTCACTTCAAGCCCGTCGACTTTGCGGCGGCGCGCAAGGCCGCTCAGGTCGATCTTCGGGTCCCGGAGTCGCTTCTCGCTGCCGTCAAGCTGCGTGCCAAGGCGCGCGGCATGTCCCACGGGCGTTCTATTCGCGAGCTCATCCAACGCGATGTCGCTCGCAACGCTCCGGAACCGGCTCTTGCCGATGCCGCCTCGGTCCGTGACGAGGCCGTTGGGTACCCCGGTGAAGGACAAGGACGGGCTTGGTGAACGCGTCTCCCCTCTGGACTCCCGAAGCCCTCACCGCCGCCACCGGCGGAACCGTCCACGGGCATGCCAAGCCCGTCACCGGGGCCTCCATCGACACCCGCACCCTCCAGCCCGGCGACCTCTTCTTCGCCATTGCCGGAGAAGCCCGGGACGGTCACGATTTCGTGCGTGCCGCATTGGCGCAGGGTGCCGGGATGGCCGTCGTCGACGCGAGCCGTGCCGAGGAATTCGCCGGGGCCGGGGCGGTCCTGTCCGTCGCTGGCACCGGCGCCGATCCGGTCCTCGCCGCCATGCGCGCGTTGGGGGTGGAAGCGCGCCGGCGCACCGCCGCCAGGATCGTCGCCGTCACCGGCTCGGTGGGCAAGACCGGCACCAAGGAGGCCCTGCGCCACGTCCTGTCGGCGCAGGGCGAGACCCACGCCTCGGTCGCCTCCTACAACAACCATTGGGGCGTACCCCTCACCCTCGTCCGGATGCCGGCGTCCGCCGCCTACGGCGTGTTCGAGGTCGGCATGAACCACGGGGGCGAGATCGTGCCCCTCACCGCCATGGTCCGGCCCGACGTCGCCCTGGTGACCACGGTGGAGCCGGTGCACATCGAGCATTTCGCCTCGCTCTCGGCCATCGCCGACGCCAAGGGGGAGATCTTCTCCGGCCTCGTCCCCGGCGGTGTCGCGATCCTCAACCGGGACAACCCGGCCTATCCGCGCCTGCTGGCCCACGCCCTCGCCTCGCAGGCGGGCCGGGTCGTGAGCTTCGGCGAGCACGCGCAGGCCGATGTCAGGGCCTCGCGCATTGTCGTCCGCCCCGACCTGTCGGTGGTGGAGGCGCAGGTGATGGGCACGCCCGTGACCTACCAGATCGGCACGCCGGGCCGGCACGTGGCCATGAACTCCCTGGGCGTCATGGCGGTCGTCCACGCCCTCGGGGCGGACCTCGCCCTGGCCGCCCTTTCGCTGGCGAGCCTGAAGCCGCCGGTGGGGCGCGGCGAGCGCACCGCCCTGGCCTTCGACGCGGGCGAGGCCTTCCTCATCGACGAGAGCTACAACGCCAATCCCGCCTCGATCCGGGCGGCGCTCAGCACCCTGGCCACCGTCGAGACCGGTCCGCGCGGGCGCCGGATCGCGGTGCTCGGCGACATGCTCGAACTGGGCCAGGCCGGCGAGGAGCACCATCGCGCCCTAGCCGATGCGGTCGAGGCGGGCGGGATCGACCACGTCTTCACAGCCGGGCCGCTGATGCGCCACCTGTTCGAGGCCCTGCCGATGTCCCGGCGCGGGCTCGCGGCCGCGACGTCGGCCGACCTCGTCGATCCGCTGCTCGGGTTCGTCCGTCCCGGCGACGTCGTGATGGTGAAGGGCTCCAACAGCATCCGCATGGGCCGGATTGTCGAAGCCCTCAAAGCCCGCTACGCGAACCCCCAGCCACGCTGAGTCGTCCGGAACGACGGTTCGAGCGTTGCTTCGGCGGGGCGGGCGGCCTTGCCGGAGTCCGGTCTCCCGTCGACCTCAAACCGCCGCGATCGAGTCCTGGATGCTGTATCTCCTGTCGGACCTGAGCGGTACGCTCTCGGCCCTCAACGTCTTTCGCTACATCACCTTCCGCACGGGCGGCGCGCTGTTCACGGCGGGCCTGTTCGTGTTCTGGTTCGGACCGTTGATCATCTCGTCCCTGCGCCTGCGCCAGGGCAAGGGCCAGCCGATCCGCGAGGACGGGCCGCAATCGCACCTGCTGACCAAGCGCGGCACGCCGACCATGGGCGGCCTGATGATCCTGGCGGGCGTCGTGGTGGCGATCCTGCTGTGGGCCAACCCGCGCAACCACTACGTCTGGACCGTGCTGGCGGTGACCCTGGGCTTTGGCGCGATCGGCTTCTACGACGACTACCTCAAGGTGACGAAGCAGTCGCACAAGGGCTTCTCCGGCCGGTTCCGGCTCATCCTGGAAGCGGCGATCGCCATCGCCGCCTGCACCGTGATCGCGGTCTACTCCCCGACCTCGCTCCAGAACCACCTCGCCTTCCCGGTCTTCAAGGACGCCCTGATCAACCTCGGCTGGTTCTACGTGCTGTTCGCCGCCTTCGTCATCGTCGGCGCGGGCAACGCCGTGAACATGACCGATGGGCTCGACGGCCTCGCCATCGTGCCCGTGATGATCGCCTGCGGCACCTTCGGAGTGATCGCCTACCTCGTCGGCAACGTCTTCACGGCCGGCTACCTGCAGGTCAACTACGTGCGCGACAGCGGCGAACTCGCGGTGATCTGCGGTGCGGTGATCGGGGCGGGCCTGGGCTTCCTGTGGTTCAACGCGCCCCCGGCGCAGGTCTTCATGGGCGATACCGGCTCCCTGGCGCTGGGCGGCCTGCTCGGCACCATCGCCGTGGCGACCAAGCACGAGATCGTGCTCGCCATCGTCGGCGGCCTGTTCGTCCTCGAGATGATGTCGGTGATCATCCAGGTCGCCTCGTTCAAGCTCACGGGCAAGCGCGTCTTCCGCATGGCGCCGATCCATCACCATTTCGAGCAGAAGGGCTGGAAGGAGGCCCAGGTGGTGATCCGGTTCTGGATCATCGCGGTCATCCTGGCGCTCGCCGGCCTCGCCACGCTGAAGCTGCGGTGAGCGCGGCATGACCCCGTCCACCACCTTCGCCGGCCGCACCGTCGCCCTGTTCGGCCTCGGCGGGTCGGGCCTTGCCACCGCACTCAGCCTGAAGGCCGGCGGTGCCACGGTCGTCGCCTGCGACGACAGCCCCGAGGGTATGGCCCGAGCGCAGGCGCAGGGCATCGCCACCGCGGACCTGCGCGATGCCGACTGGTCGTCCTTCGCCGCCCTGATCCTGGCGCCGGGCGTGCCGCTGACCCATCCGGCCCCGCACTGGACGGTGGGCATGGCGAAGGCCGCCGGGATCGAGATCGTCGGCGACATCGAGCTGTTCTGCCGCGAGCGGCGCAAGATCGCGCCCGGCGCACCCTTCGTCGCCATCACCGGCACCAACGGCAAGTCGACCACGACCGCGCTCGTCGCCCACGTCCTGGCGCAGGCCGGCTTCGACGTTCAGATGGGCGGCAACATCGGCACCGCGATCCTGTCCCTGGCGCCGCCAGCCGAGGACCGCGTCCACGTCATCGAGATGTCGTCCTTCCAGATCGACCTGACGCCCACGCTCGACCCGAGCATCGGCCTGCTCCTCAACATCACGCCCGACCACCTCGACCGGCACGGGACGATGGAGAACTACGCGGCGATCAAGGAACGCCTCGTGGCGGGTGCCGCCCTGGCCGTCGTCGGCATCGACGACGCGCCGAGCCGCGCCATCGCCGGGCGCCATGAAGGCCCCCTCGTGCGCGTCCACGTCGGCGAGCCGGAACCGGGCTTCGACGGTCTGTCCGCCCACGGGGCGGCGGTCTGGCGCGGGGACGAGCGGATCGCGGACCTCACCGGCATTGGCTCGCTGCGGGGTGCCCACAACGGTCAGAACGCCGCCTTCGCCACCGCCTGCGCCGAGGCCCTGGGGATCGATGCGGCGGGCCTGCAGCGGGGTCTGAGCAGCTTCCCCGGCCTGCCGCACCGCATGGAGGAGGTCGGCCGCAGGGGCCGCGTGCTCTTCGTCAACGATTCGAAAGCCACCAACGCCGATTCGGCGGACAAGGCGCTCTGCGCCTTCCACGACGTCCATTGGATCCTCGGCGGCAAGGCCAAGGAGGGCGGCATCCAGCCCCTTGCACCGCTGTTCGGCCGAATCGCCCACGCCTACCTCATCGGTGCCGCCTCCGACGATTTCGCGAAGACCCTGGAGGGACGCGTCCCCTACACCCGGTGCGAGACCCTCGACGTGGCGACGCGCGCCGCGGCGCAGGCGGCCGCGGTGTCCGACGCCTCAGAACCGGTGGTGCTGCTGTCCCCGGCCTGCGCCTCCTACGACCAGTTCCGCAGCTTCGAGGAACGCGGCGACCGCTTCAGGGACCTGGTGCGCGCGATTCTTTAAGGATCGCCTTCGCCAAATCTCAATCATTCCCGGCGCCTGATACGCCCCTGTACCGGGGTGCGTTCCGCCCCGTGGAGTGCGTGAGCATGGCGTCGTCCATCGCCGCCCCCCCGTCGCGACGGCGGCAAGGGGCCGGGAGCCGAGGGGCCTGGGCTCGGGGAGCCTGGTCCGACGTCACCGTCCTCGGCGTCCTGCGCGGTGTCGCCACCGTCATGCTCGCCGCGTTCATCTTTTTCGCCTGCTTCGCCTTTTCGGACACCTCGCCCTACGATCTGGTGGCGATCCCCACCATCCTGCTCTGGCTGTGCCTCGGCATCCGCATCAAGCGCGGCATCCTGCCGATGGTCGTGCTGCTGCTGCTCTACGTCGGAGCCATCGTCGTCGGGCTGATGCCTTATCTCGACGAGGCGCTGCCGGTGGCCTGGACGATCCAGCTCGCCTACCTCGCCGTCACCGGCGCGTTCTTCGCCATGGTGTTCTCGGACGAGACCACGTCGCGGGTCGAACTCGCGCTGAAGGCCTACGCCGCGAGCTGCCTGTTCTCGGCGGTGCTCGGCATCCTCGGCTACTTCGGGGTGATCGGGCGGGAGGGCCTGTTCATGGTCTACGGCCGGGCGGCGGGCACCTTCAAGGACCCCAACGTGTTCGGCTCGTTCCTGACGCTGGGGGCGCTCTATCTGATGCACGGCCTGTTTGCCGGCACCAGCCGCCGCCCGGTCCTGTCGCTGGCGGGGTTGGTCGTCCTGATGGCGGCAATCTTCCTGTCGTTCTCGCGCGGCTCCTGGGGTGGCTCGCTGGTGGCCATCGCCGTGATGGTGGTCGCGATCTACCGCACGAGCCCCTCGGGCGCCCTGCGCCGGCGGATCGTCGTCCTCACCGCCATGGCCCTCTGCACCGGCGTGCTCGCCATCGGGGCGCTGTTCCTCGTGGGCGACACCGCCGAGACCTTCGCGAAACGCGCCGCGGTCACGCAGGACTACGACGAGGGCGAGACCGGGCGCTTCGGGAACCAGCTGCGCGGCCTGAACATGCTGGTGGAGGCGCCCCTGGGCCTCGGACCCCTGCGCTGGCGCAACACCTTCGCGCTGGAGCCGCACAACTCCTATCTGGGCAGCTTCGCCAACGGCGGCTGGCTCGGCGGCGCGGTCTTCATCGGGCTCGTGCTCGCCACCGGCTTCGTCGGTTTCCGGCTGATGTCGCGGGCTTCGCCCTATCGCCGGCACGCCCAGATCGTGTGGCCGGCCCTACTGATGTTCTTCGTGCAGGCGGTGCAGATCGACATCGAGAAATGGCGCCACGTCTACATGATGCTGGGCATGGTCTGGGCGCTTGAGGCCGCCAGACTGACGTGGCTGGCGGGGGGAGGGGACGACCACGCCGCGACGGCGGACAGGCCTCGCTGACGGGGACGGTCGCGGCCAGGGTTCGCGCACCTGGGCGCCGAGGCGATCCCACGGGGCACCACAGTGATTTCGGGGCGCCACGGGTGCACCCAAGATCCGGAGCTTCCGATCGCGCAAAACCTTGCGACGCCCGTGTTTCAGAATCCCGGGCTCCGCTACGCGGCCCCGTGACGACGGAGCACCGAGGGTCGTTCGAAAACCGAGAGGCGCCCGGCCCGATCGCCGAGCCGGACGGTCTCATCCCATTTCCGGTTGATCACTTCGTGATGCGGAAATGGGCGTCGCTCAGGCGCCGCGCGGGCTCGGTGATACGGTTCCCGCTTGATCCAAGCGCAAACCGTATCACCCCTCCGCCGGTTCTTCCTCCGCGTCTCCCGTCCACGCCGTCGCGAAAGCGGCGAGCTGGCGCGCATCGGCGAAGGCGAGCACCGACAGGATGCGCTCGGACGGCATCGCGCCAGGGTAGGGCGCGATCAGCACGGTCTCGGTGCTGAGCCGCGCGCCGGGGGCGTGCGCGTCGAGCCACGCCTGCGCCTCCGGGCTCAGGCTGTCCGGCTCGGTGGGGTGGCGGGCACGGGAATCCCCGCGCAGCACAATGACGTAGGGCCCGAGGGCGGGGTTGCGGTGCTGCAACGCCTGAATGATGTCGATCATCGCGGATCGCCCCTAATGCAGCTTCACGCGGGCCTCGGTGCGCCGGGTGAGCGCCCGCGCGACGGCGTCGAGCGCCGTCTTGATGGTGCCGTGCAGGGCCTGCTCGTGCATCTTGTACAGCGACCGGTACATGAACCGCGCGAACAGCCCGGCGATGAACATGTTCTTCCCCTGGATGAACCCCATCAGGTTGCCCACGGTGGTGTACTCGCCGAGCGACACCAGCGAGCCGAAGTCGCGGTATTTGAAGGGCTTCAGCGGCTTGCCGGCGATGATGTTGGGGATCTGCTTGATGAGGTGGCTCGCCTGCTGGTGGGCCGCCTGGGCGCGGGGCGGAATCGGCGCGTCGGCGCCGGCCTCCACGAGATAGGCGTTGTCCCCGATCGCGAAGATCGCCGGGTCGCGGGTGGTCTGGAGCGTCGGCGTCACCACGAGCTGGTTGTTGCGGGTGGTCTCGAGGCCGCCGATGTCCTTGAGGAACGGCGGCGCCTTCACGCCCGCGGCCCACACCACCAGCTCGGAGGGTATGAAGCCGCCGTCGGCGAGCTGCACGCCGTCGGCCCGCACCTCCGTCACCCGGGCCTGGATCCTGACCTCGACGCCGATCTTGTTCAGAAGCGTCATCACCTCGCCCGACAGGCGGGCCGGCACGGCGGGAAGGATGCGGTCGGCCGCCTCCACCAGGGTGATCTTGAGATCCTTGGCGGGGTCGATCCGGTCCATGCCGGTGGCGGCCACGTCCCGGGTGGTGCGGTGGAGTTCGGCGGCGAGCTCGGTGCCGGTGGCACCGGCACCGATCACGGTGACGTGGAGCTGGCCGGGACGGACCGGCCCGACCTGCGTATGGGCGCGCAGCATCCCGTTCACGAGGCGCTGGTGGAAGCGCACCGCCTGTTCCTGCGTGTCGAGGGCGATGGCGTGCTCCTTCACGCCGGGCGTGCCGAAATCGTTGGTGGTGGAGCCCACCGCCATCACGAGGGTGTCGTAGGGGATCGCACGCACGGGGGTGACTTCGCGGCCCTCGTTGTCGAAGCTCGCCCCGAGCTGGATCGTCTTGGCGGCCCGGTCGAGGCCGGTCATCTGGCCGATGCGGTAGCGGAAATGGTGCCGGTGGGCGTGATGGAGGTAGTCCACCGCATGGTGGCCGACGTCGAGGCTGCCCGCGGCGACCTCGTGCAGCAGCGGCTTCCAGATGTGGGTCCGTGCGCGGTCGACCAGGGTGACATGTGCCGTCTTGCGCCGCCCCATCGTGTCGCCGAGCTTGGTGGCGAGCTGAAGGCCCGCCGCGCCGCCGCCGACCACCACGATCCGGTGCAGATTGTCCTCGGTTTCACCCGGTACCATGCCGTCCTCGCCCCTCATCCCCGATCGGCCGTTTCCGGCCGTTGTCTCGTTCAGGCCGTCACCGGTTCGTCGGTTCCGGCGATCGTTCGCGGCCCGGCGGCGACCTTACCCGCCAACCGTGAGCAAAATCCAAGCCCGCACTCAATTTCGCGCCCGGCACGTCCGTCGCGCCCGGCATAATCCCTGGCCGCGCCTGCACCAACTCGCGGATGGGGCACCGGGGTCCTGCCTCACGCCGGGGCGCCCGGCTGGCGCAGAGGGTGTGCCCTGGCGAAGGCCTCCTGCGACAGGCAATCCTCGGCGATCCGGCGCACGGTGGGATAGGCCGCGGTCTCGACACCGAAGATGCCGGTGCCGACCCAGAGGCTGACGAGGCAGAGGTCCGCGTGGCTGATCGCGTCGCCTTGCGCGTAGCGGCCGGTGCCGGCCTCCGTGGAGAGCCGCGTCTCCAGGGTGGCGAGGCCGCGCCCGAACCAATGCCGCACGAAGCCGAGCATCTCCTCGCGCGGAATGGCGTGCGCCTCCATCAGGCGGTTGCGCACCCGCGGCACGTAGAGCGGATGGGTGTCGCAGGCGACCACCTGCGCCAGGGACCGGGCCCTCGCCCGCGCCCGCGGCTCGGCAGACAGCAGGGCCGGCTCGGGATGGATGTCCTCGAGGTAGTCGAGGATCGCCAGCGACTGCGTCAGCGGCGGCCCGTCGCCGTCGAACAGCGCCGGTACCGCGCCCTGCGGGTTGATCGCCAGGAAATCGGGCCGCAGCTGCTCGCCGGCATCGAGGTCGAGGAACGTCTCCTCGTAGGCGATCCCCTTGAGGTTCAGGGCGATCCGCACCCGGAAGGCGGCGGCCGAGCGCCAGTTGCCGTACATCTTCATGCCGCATCCTCCCATCCGTACCGGCCGAGGACCACGCCCGAGTTCGACCGGGACCGCAAGGCGTCGCCGGTCGCGCAGGCGTTCGCCTCGCCCGTCATCCCGCATTTGGCAAGCGGTCCATCGTCGCGCATAGACGCAGGCGAGATCGACGCGGCCCGGTGGTCCGCGACGTGCCTGACGGGTGAACCTACGCCATGCAGATCGCAACGCCCTACCTGATGTTCCTCGGCGACGTGCCCGACCGCCTCGCCGCCAAGACCGCCTACGGCATCGCCGACTGGCGCCCGGAATGGTGCGTCGGGCAATTGCGCATGCCGGGCTGCTCCGCCGACCTCGGCATCCCCGACCTGACACTGGCGGAAGCGGTGGAGAAGGGCTGCCGCACCCTGGTGGTCGGCGTCGCCAACGCCGGCGGCGTCCTGCCCGACCATTGGGTCGACGAGGTCGTGGCCGCCCTGGAGGCCGGGCTCGACGTCGCCAGCGGCCTGCACGTGCGCCTCGGGTCGATCCCTCGGATCGCCGAGGCGGCGGAGCGCAACGGGCGCGCCCTCCACGACGTGCGCCACACCGACGAGACCTTCGACACCGGCAAGGGCACGCCGCGGCCGGGCCGGCGCCTGCTCAGCGTCGGCACCGATTGTTCGGTGGGCAAGAAGTACACGGTGCTGGCGCTCGAGCGCGGCATGCGCGAGCGCGGCCTCGACGCCGACTTCAGGGCCACCGGCCAGACCGGCGTCTTCATCTCCGGGCGCGGGGTGGCGATCGACGCGGTGGTGGCCGACTTCATCTCCGGTGCCGTGGAGTGGATCGCCCCGGCCGCCGCGCCCGACCACTGGGACCTGATCGAAGGGCAGGGGTCGCTGTTCCACCCCTCCTTCGCCGGGGTCAGCCTCGGGCTGCTGCACGGGGCGCAGGCGGATGCCTTCGTGGTCTGCCACGAGCCGAGCCGCACCGCCATGCGCGGCGTCAAGCATCCGCTGCCCTCGATCCAGGCGGTGATCGACCTGACCGTGCAGCTCGGCAGCCTCACCAACCCCGGCATCCGCCCGGTCGGCATCGCCGTGAACACCCAGGCCATGGACGAGGCGCCGGCCAGGGCGCTGCTGGCGCATCTGGCCGAGGCCCACGGCCTGCCGGCCACCGATCCGGTCCGGTTCGGGGTCGAGGGCATCGTCGACCGGCTGGTCTCGGAGTTCCCGGCCGGAGCGGCCGCGTGACCCGGCGCCTCGCCGTCGCCGTCGAGCGGTTTCCCATCGCGGGCGCCTTCACCATCGCCCGCGGCAGCCGCACCGAGGCGGTGGTGGTGGTCTGCACGGTGACGGAAGGAGCGGACGGCACCCGCGGATGGGGCGAATGCGTGCCCTATGCCCGCTACGGCGAGAGCGTCGAGAGCGTGTGTGCGCTCCTGGAGGCCCAGGCACAGGCGATCGCGGATGGCGCCTCGCGTCTCGATCTGCTCGCGCTGATGCCGGCGGGCGCGGCCCGCAACGCGCTGGATTGCGCGCTGTTCGACCTCGAAGCCAAGCAGCTCGGCCGGCCGGCCTGGGAGATCGCCGGCCTCACCGCGCCGCAGGTCGCCACCACCGCCTACACCCTGAGCCTCGGCACGCCCGAGAGCATGGAGGCGGCGGCGCGCACCGCATCGGCGCGACCCCTCCTCAAGGTCAAGCTCGGCGGCGAGGGCGACCCCGAGCGGATCGCCGCCGTTCGCCGCGGCGCGCCGGACTCGCGCCTCATCGTCGATGCCAACGAGGCCTGGCGGCCCGACACGATCGAGGCCAACCTCGCCGCCTGCGTCGCCGCCGGCGTCGGGCTCATCGAGCAGCCGCTGCCGGCCGGCGAGGACGCGCTGCTGGCCGAGATCGCCCGCCCGATCCCCATCTGCGCCGACGAGAGCCTGCACGACCGCGCCGGCCTCGACGCGCTCAGCCGCCGCTACGACGCCATCAACATCAAGCTCGACAAGGCCGGCGGCCTCACCGAGGCGGTGATGCTCGCCCACGAGGCGCGCGCGCGGGGGTTCTCCCTGATGATCGGCTGCATGGTCGGCACCTCGCTGGCGATGGCCCCCGCGATGCTGCTCGCCCACCACGCCGACTACGTCGACCTCGACGGCCCGCTGCTGCTGGCACGGGACCGCGAACCGGGCCTGCTGTTCGAGGGCAGCCTGGTCCATCCGCCCGCGGCGGATCTCTGGGGCTGATTTCGGGAAGGCGCCGCCAAGGGCGGACGTCAGGGCGCGTCCACCCCGCGCCAGGCCGGCCTGCGGTCGGCCGCCGCCAGCGTATCGCGGGAGCTCGCCGCGCCTGCCACCTGACGCGTCGCCTCGGCGGCGGCCTCGCGGATCGCCCGCTCGCGCAGGTCCGGCGGCAGGGCGTTCCACAGGCTCGCGGGCGATACGGCTGCGGCGCGCGGGCCGGCGTCGGGCGCATCGCGCTGGGCCGCGAAGTAGGAGAGGGCACCGATCACCAGTACCGCACGCAGGACAAACGACATGGGTCCGATCCGAAGCGGCGCCGCCCCGGGCGGCGATCCCGACAGGCGGGACCGGGCTCGGACAAAGCGTCATGCCCCCAGGTTGCAGGGGCACGCCCGCGAGGGTGGCGCCGGTCTCGTAAAGCAGAGGTATCGGGGCGCCTAAAACAGGTGCGCATGGTGAACGCCCCGTTGTCGCTCGCGGCAAAGCTTCGTCTTGCCCCGAAAAGAACCTCGGCGTCGATGCGACTTGGTCATTCTCCGGAAAGCATCCGAAGACATTGGCCCATCGTGTTGCAAGACTCGCTTAAGTCGCCTCTGCGACGGTTCGGTCAGTCGAGTTCATGTCGAGCCAAGGGGCGTCGGGGCTGCCGGTCAGGTGTCTTCGCGCTGTGCGTGTCGGTATTGCGTATCTACAGTGCCCTGGCATCCCTGGTCGATGCGCGTCTGGCGGGACTCGTCCACGAGTCCGTGCTCGACGACGCCAGCGTCCGGTTCCGCCACGAGCGTTTCCTGGTGTCCCGGCTCGCGACCGGGGCGGTGATGATGGTGGGCCTGCCGCCCTACCTTCTCTGGCGCGGCGTGCCGTCGGGGATCGAGGCGGTGGCCATCGCCAGCCTGCTGCTTCCGGTCTGCGCCGCCGCCATCCTGTCGCGCACCGGCAGCCTGTGGGTCGCCCACGCCCTGTCCTCGGCGGGTCTCGCCGGCCTCGTCGTCTCCATTGCCGCCATGACGGGCGGCGCGAACTCGGCCGCCGCGATCTGGCTGGTGGCGATTCCCCTCGAGGCCGTGGTCTCCGGCTCGCGCCGGGCGACGCTGGCCGCCGCCGTCATCGCGGCGCTCAGCGCCCTGGTGATCGCCGTCCTGCCGGTCTGGAGCCTCAGCGGGCCGATGCTCGAATGGTCGTCGCGGCTGGCCATGCCGGTCTTCGCCATCACCGCCATCGGCCACATCGCGGCCCAGGCGATCGACCACATGCGCCAGGAGGGCCGGTGGCGCGCCAAGGCCCGCGACAACGAACTGCGCGACCGCATGCTGCTCTCGGCCATCGACGACCTCGTCACCTGGCACGATCACAACGGGCGTGTCCTGGAGGCGAGCGCCTCGGCCTCGAAGTTCGTGGGCGCCGACGCCGTCCGGCTGCGCGGCCACGGCCTGCTCGACCGGGTCCACGTCGGCGACCGGCCGGCCCTGCTGCAGACCCTGAGCGACGTCGCCGCCACCGGCACGCCGGCCACGGTCCAGTTCCGCCTCCACCTCGATGCCGCCGCCATCCGCGCCGAGGGCGAGGCGCGGGTGATCCATGCCGAGATGCGGGCCCACCGGATCGACCGCGGCAACGGCGGCGTCGAGCACACGACGGTGGTCGCCGTCACCCGCGACGTCACCGAGCATCGCCGCCATGCGGCCGAGCTGGAACGCGCCCGCGCCGAGGCCGAGCGTGCCGACGAGGTCAAGAGCCGCTTCCTGGCCACCGTCAGCCACGAGCTGCGCACGCCGCTCAACGCCATCATCGGCTTTTCGCAGGTGCTGGCGGGGGAGGGCGCGATCAGCCTGGAACCCGAGCGCAGCCGCGAATACGCCGGCATCATCGGCAGCTCGGGCCAGCACCTCCTCGACGTGGTCAACACGCTCCTCGACATGTCCCGCATCCAGAGCGGCCATTTCGACTACAACCCCGAGAGCCTCGACGTCGGTGCCCTGGTCCGGTCCTGCTGCGACCTGATGCAGCTCAAGGCCGACGAGGCCGGCATCGCCCTCGTGCGGGTCGCCGTTCCGCCGGGTCTCGAGATCACCGCCGATCCGCGGGCCTGCCGGCAGGTGCTGATCAACCTGCTCTCGAACGCGGTGAAGTTCACGCCCGCGGGCGGGCGGGTCGAAATCGGGATCCGCCGGTCCGGCCAAGCCCTCGACCTCGTCGTCGCCGATACCGGCATCGGCATCGCCGCGGCCGACCTGCCGCGCGTCGGCGACCCCTTCTTCCAGGCGGGCGACGGGTATCGCCGTGCCCACGAGGGCACGGGGCTCGGGCTGTCGGTGGTCCAGGGCCTCGTCGGCCTCCACGGCGGCAGCATCGCCATCGAGAGTACGATCGGCGAGGGCACGACGGTCACCGTGACCCTGCCGTTCGAATGCCGCAGCGGCGACGAGGACGTGACGCCGGCCCCCATCCGCACCGGTCCGCGGCGCGGCGGCGCCCAGGGCGGGCTGGTGCCGGCACGGCAGACGGCGGTGGCGATGCGGCGTCCGATCGGTCTGTTCGACGCGGTCAGCGAGCCGGTGCGCGAGAGCTACGTACCGACGCGGTTGAGCGCATGACGCGGGGTCCTCGTCGCCGGGCGCGGTCGGACGCGCCTCTCGGGTTCGACCGCCGGCCGGTCGGAATTTTCTTCACGTGACGGTTCAGGAACAGACATCGATGCGCGAGCCGAGCGTCCGACGCGATCAGCGCGAGATCGCCATCCCCTCCGACGCCCGCGCCGATGCGCGGCCTCCCGCACGTCGGCGCGCCGCCTCGGGCGGCACGGCACGGGGCGCTTTCGGAAAGGGTTTCGCCGTCGTGGTCGCTGCCGCTCGCCTGTGCCGGCGCCGTCCGGCCGAGGTCCTGGGCGTCATCGCCGCCCTCGTCGCGGCCGGCGCGGTCTCGCTCAACGCCCTCGGTTCGCAGACCGGCCGCCACCCCGCACCGATCCTCGCCAACCTCTCCCCCAAGGTCGCGCCCGCCGCCCCGCCCAGGAAGGCGAGCGCCGAGAAGCCCCCCGAGAAGACGGCCCAGCCGGCGACGACCGAGACGGCCGCGAAACCCGAGGCACCGCGTCAGACCGGCCGCGACGGCATCGGCGACATCCTCAAGGCCAGCGAACCGTCCCGCCCGGGCGACACCACCGCGTCGGTGACGCCCAAGGCGGCGGCCTCGGGCGGCGACGCGGTGATCAAGGCCCAGAGGGCCCTGGTCAAGCTCGGCTACGGTCCCCTGCGGGCGGACGGGGTGATGGGGGCCGGCACCCGCGCGGCGATCACCAAGTTCGAGCGCGACAGCAAGCTGCCGGTGAAGGGCGAGCCCGCGGGGCGGACCCTGCGCGAACTCGCCTCCCGCGCCGGCCTGCCGCCGGGATAGTCGCATCCCGGCCGGGGGGTGCTATAGGCCGGCCCATGCCACGCCTGCGCTCCGACTTCTGGGTCTCCGCCCACCTGCGCCGCCTCGGCGTCGAGGGCATCGCCGCCGTCCAGCGACGGCGCGGCTCGCCCGAGGCCGGGGCGATCTTCGTCAAGGTCGATCGCCTCGACGGGACCGCCGACCTGTTCGGGCCCGCGCCGCAATCCCTGATCGACGAGGATTCGGCCGGCGAGCGCCTGTTCGTCGCGCTGATGGCGGCCGCCTCACCCGCCGATGTCGAGGACAGGATCGCCAAGGAGCTGCGTTTCGACGGCGATCTCTGGATCGTCGAGATCGACGATCGGGACGGACGCCACCGGCTCGACCTGGCCGAGTGATAAGGCTCCCACTCGAATCGGGCGGACGCCGTCTCACCGAGCCCGCGCGAAGCCCATTCTCCGCACCACGACGCGATCGAACGGTGAGTGGTCCGGTCCCGACCGGGAGCCGTCCGTGCGCAGCCCTCAGGACTGCTTACGCACCCGGCTCGGCAGCACCGGACGGATCGACGGCCGCTCGACGGCGGCGGAGCGGGACCGCGCGGCGTCCGGCGCATGATAGGCCTGATGGGCCTCCGCCGCCCCGGTGCGCTCGGCCACCGGCGCATCGATGATGGCGGCGATGAGGTCGCGGGCCGCCGGGCGGCCGGTGGTGCGAAACAACCTGACGAGATCGTAGACCCGGTCCACCGACCGGGCGACTGACTCGTTGAGGGTGAGGAAGACGTAGACCGCCTCCTCCTCGTGCAGGCCGGCAGCGCGCAGGGCCAGGGTGAGGAGTTCGTAGCGTCGCGACGGGTCGGGGACCGAGGCGAGGAAGCCTTTGGGCAATCCGAGCAGGTCGCTCAGCGCCCCGACGAACCCGGCGATGTCCCGGCGGCCCGAGAAGCCCGTGAGGATGGCGCCCGCCTCGCGCGGTGCCGGCGGGCACGGCCGCAGGGCCGCGGTGCTGGCCACAGCCGAGGCGATCTCCTCCCGCACCTCGGGCGACGCGAACAGGAACAACGGCGCGAGATCGGCGGGCGACAGGTCGGGGCGCTGCAGGATTTCGGCGGCGAGGTCCGCGTCATGGCGGGCGCGGTCGACGAGGCGACGCAGCACCTCGCCCTGGAGGGCGACCCGGGTGTTGGCCGCCAGGGCCTTGTCGATCCCCGGCACCGCCCGCGTCGCGAGGTCGGCGAGCACGTGTCGGCTGAGATCCGGCCGGGCGGCGATGGCCGGACCGAGGTCGGCGCGATCGGCGACCGCGGCGTCGAGGATCTCCGCGTTGAGCACGGCCGCTTGGGCGATGACGATGTCCCGGATCGCGCCGCCGCGGGCGGCGAGCCTGGCCAGGACCGAGGACGGGGTTCCGGGAAAGGGGGCGAGCTTGCGGGCGACGGTCTCGGCGGTGGCGTCGTCGACGGTGGGAATCAGACCGCCGGCCAGGGCTTCGAAGGCGGCCACGGTGCGCGGGTCGCGGGTCTCCGTCGACACGAAGAGATCGGTCTGCACGCGCAGGATCACCGGCTTCAGATCGAGATGCTCGACCCGGGCCAGTTCGATCAGACCGGAGAGGTCCGGCGCATCGTCGAGGGATGAGGACATAGGACTTCGATCACGCGGATGACGCACCGTCATGCTTATGGACGGGTAACGTGAATCGACCTTTAAGGGCGGGACCGAACCGGGGATCGAGAGCGGTCGTCCACCCTCGTCCACAGGGCGCCGCCGGCCTTCTCAGTCGCGGTGCCGGTCGAGGCGGTCGGCCAGGGCCGCGATGCGCGCCGCCGTCACGGCCACCGCGTCGGGGCTGGCGAGGGCGGCGATGCGCCCGGGATCGAGGGCGAGGCCGTCCCGCACCACCTCCGGCCAGCAGTGTGGCGTCGGCCAAGCCTCGCACACCACCGCGGCGCCCAGGGCCGAGAGGCGGCGCGCCTTGGCGGTCTGCTCCTCGAACGGGCGAGCTTCCGGGAGGCAGACGAAACGCTTGGCCCGGGCCGCCACCGCCGCAACGACACCGTCGCCGCCGCCGCCGACCACCAGGGAGGCCCGCCCCAGGAAGGGCCCGACCTCCGGCACCCAGCCGTGCAGATGGAGGTTGGCCGGTGCCTCCGCCGGCGTCACCTCGCGCGAGACCGGGCCGAGGACGTGCCAGGCGCGCTCGGGGACGGCACGGGCGGCCGCCACGAGGTCGGACAGGGTCCCGCCCTCGCCGCCGCGCCCATAGATCACGAGGATGGAGCCGTCCTCGGCGGCGGCCGCCTGCGCGGGCAGCCCGAGGAAGCCGGCATGGATGGTCTTGGCGCGGACCCACTCCGGCATTCCGGTATCGTCGAGCGCTGCCGGAAACGGCGCGAGCAGCGCCTCGGCCGAGCGGAAGGCCTCGAGATGCGGCGTGTCGGTACGGAGCCCGGCCAGACGCACCACCAGGGTCGGTACCGACAGCAGGCGCGCGAACAGCGCCACTTCGACAGAGACGTCGACGATCATCAGGACCGGATCGGCCTGCGCGACCCAGGCGGCGATGCGCGTCATTCGCTCCCGGATCGCCGGGACCCGCAGGGGAGCGTAGTGGAAGGCCTCCGGCCGTCCGGCCTCGCCGTCGCGTCCATCGAAACCGTCGAGGCGGTCGTCAGGCAGGGCGAGGCGCTGATGGGCTGAACGCCCCGTCTCGGTGCCGATCAGCGTCACGGGCCGGTCGAGGGCGTCGGCCAGCAGGGTCGCCCGCTGCCAGTGGCCGGCGCCCTGGTGGTGGCAGTAGTACCCGATCGGCCGCACGCTCACGCCGACAGCGCCTCGACGGGTGCGTGGAGAGCGGCGAGCAGGTCGTCGATGCCGGCGAGCGCCGCATCGAGGGGAACGTCGCGGAAGGCCGGCAGACCGGAATCGCCGATCCTGGCCTCGAGACGTTCGACGAAGGCGATGTCGTTGACGCAGGCCTCGACCTGCGCGGCGGCGATGTCCTCGGGCGACAGGCCCGCCGCGCGAAAGGCGGCCGGCGTGCCGGCCCACCACGCCCGCCGCCACGCGCGGCGGCGCTCGACCAGGGCCTGCCAGTGGCGGGCCGGCGGCAGGCAATAGGCGTCGCCGTCGCTCAGGACGCGGGCGCGGCGGGCCATCTCCGTGGCCATGCCGCCCTCGACACGGCCGGCGCGGCGGGCCGACACCGTGATGGACACCTCCGGGCAGTGCCGGACCCGGCCGCCGTGCAGGCGGACGGCGGAGACGAGGGCGTTGTCCTCGCCGCAGGCCAGCGGCGGCAGCCCGCCGACGGCGACGTAGAGGTCCGCCCCGAGCGCAAGGCTCGCGGCGACGTGGTCGCCGTGCCGCGGAGCGGGATCGTGCGGCGGCGGGTCGAGGGTGTCCTCGATCCGCCGGACACCGGCCCAGTAGCGTTCGATGGTGGCGTGCAGGGCCGCGAGGCCGGCGTCGCCGGTCTGCCCCTCCTCGTCGATGATGAGGCGTCCGCCCACGAGTTCCGCCTTGTCGAGGGCGCGCAGGTTGGCCATGACCCAGTTCGGCGGCGCCACGGCGTCGGCATCGGTGCTGAGAAGGACGCCGTCGGTGACGCCGTCCTCACCGAGCCAGGCGGCGCCAGCGTCGAGGGCCATCCGGCGGGCGGTACCGACATGGGCGACCTCGCGGGGCAGGGTCGCTTCCACGACGCGCAGGTCGAGGTTGGCGATCTCGCCGTCGCCGCGCATCCGCTCGACCACATCGAGCATGTCGTCGGTGCCGTTGTTGGCGAGCACCAGCACCCGCAGCCGGGCCTGGGGGCCCGCACCCTGCTGGCCGTTCAGGGAGCGTAGCAGATGGGGCAGCACCTGCGCCTCGTTGCGGGCGGGCACGCAGACGACGGCGCGCGCGAGGGCGGGTCCGAGGTTACGCATTGTCGAAGAGCTCCGCATGCAGGCCGGTCTCGACGCCGGCCGGGCGCGAGGGCGCGAGGGCGCGCCCCGCCGTTGGGCGGATCATCTCCGCCCGATAGAGGGCCTCGTAGCGGTCGGTCATCGTGTCGGCGTCGAACAGATGCTCGGCCCGCCGCCGGCAGGCGTGCCGGTCGAGGTCCACCGCCACGCGGATCGCACGGCCGAGGTCGGCCACGTCGTCGGGCAGGGCGAGCGCGCCGCAGGAGCCGTCCAGGATGTCGGGGATGGCGCCGCGGGCGAAAGCGGCCACGGGAGTGCCGCAGGCGATCGCCTCCGCCACCACGAGGCCGAACGGCTCCTCCCAGCGCGGCGTACAGATGGCGACGTGGGCCTCGCCGACCCGCTGGGCCAGTTCCTTGTGGGAGAGGTGACCGAGATAGGTCACGTCGGGGCCGAGCCTCGGCAGGATCTCGTCGGTCCAATAGGGAATGTTGCTGACCGGGCCGGCGAAGACCAGCGGCAGGCCGGCGGCGCGCGCCGCGTCGATGGCGAGATGGGGCCCCTTTTCCGGCACGAGCCGCCCGGTCCAGATCGCATGGGGCTGGCCCAGCGCCTTGGGCCGATACGCGAAGGCGTCGAGATCGATGCCGTTTCCGATCACCAGCGTGTCGCGCAGGGTCGGCTTCCACTCGGTGGCGAGGGTCTCGGAGACGACGGCGAAGGTCATGTCCTCGGCGCGCGCCCTCACACCCTGCACGAAGGGCTCGAACGGCGGCGTGTGCAGGGCCGTCACCATGGGGATGCGCAGGTCCGGCGCCCGCAGCAGGGGGATGGGATGGAGGCTGTTGTTGTGGACGAGGTCGAAACCGCCCCGGGCGATGGCATCGATGATTGCGACGTAGGCCGCCTCCTCCTCGGCATCGATCCGGATCGCCGAGGCGTCGTCGACCGCACTGCCCGTGGGCGGGCACACCGCCTCCACCCGACACGTCGCCTGCGAGCCCTGCGAGGCGAACAGCGTGACGGCGTGACCGCGCGCCTGAAGGGCACAGGCGAGGAAATGCGTATGCATTTCCAGCCCCCCCGAAAACGGCTGGGCAATGGGATACTTCAGATGGGCAATCAGCGCGATCTTCACGGCACACCCGGCATGATGATCCCCATTCCCGACCCGGCCGGAACACCGGACGAGAGGGCGACACGCAAGAACACAGTGCGGGATCGCGCAGGAACGGCGGAGGTTGATCCGGCTGTGGACCGGATGGTCGGAACGAGGGTCGAACGTCACAGCCCTCGTGTGCCACCCTCATGCCGCGTCTCGCCTTTACCGCTGCTGAACGGCATCACCGGTCAAGCCATTGCGCGGCGGCAAAAAACCGGCGGGACCGCACGCGCCAAGACGAATCGTCCCGAAAGCAACTCGATCGTCGCTGCGTAAGGCCTCGAATCCATGTCGCATTGCAGCATTGGAATATCGACATGTCTGACGAGCGTGCGGGCTTGCCAAGATCCGTTTTTGGAAAAGCCGATCGGAACCGATCTATTTCGGAGCCGTTTGTTGACCGGATCAAGAATTCTTGGAGGAAACATGTCTAAGCTTACCAGCCTCATCGGCGCCGGTGTCATCGTCGCCATGTCGGCGACCGCGTCTTTCGCCGCTCCCTGCGCCACCGGCACCGCCGGCCAGAAGGCCGCTCAAGACAAGAGCTCGAACGTCGAGCCGAGCTCGACCGCCAAGGTCACCCCCGGCGCCAAGGCCGAGTCGCCCGGAACGGTCGGTGCGATGAACAACGTCGGCGCCAACACCGCGACCTCCGCAGCCGATGTCGCCAAGCAGCAGGAAGGCAAGCCGACCGCCGCTCAGCAGGACGGCTGCTGATCGCCTGCCGGCGACCCACGTGCCGGCCATAGGATTCTGACGGAGGCCCGTCGATACAACGTATCGGCGGGCCTTCTTCGTGATGTGGGCGAACACCCGCATCGACGACAGAAGCGGGTTAAACCAGGTTACTATTTAGTGTGTCATTTTTACAACGACAAAGACGACGAAGCGGCGAGCGCCGTGGCGTTCGGTCCTCGTCGATCATTTGATCGTCGCGAGAATTGGAGTCGCGTCGCGGTTGCGCTAGGACGCTGAGACTTCCGAGCGAGAGACCGAGCGTGCCGGATCGACACCCACGAATTTCCGATGCGCGACCGTCGCGTCAGCGTTCGTCCCGACAGGCCATCGTTCCGCGAGCGCACGGGCCGGTTCTCGCACCGACTTCGCGCGGTCTCCGCGGCGGGCAATCGTCGGCCTGCATCGGCCCCGGCGCATCGGTTCTTGGCGGATCATGACGGTCGTCGACGAGCAAAACCGGATCGCCAGCGAGATCCTGCGGACGCACGACGGGAGCGATCCCTTCGCCGCGGCGACCCGCGCGACCCGCATGCCGATGGTCATTTCGAACCCGCGCCTGCCCGACAATCCGATCGTGTTCGTGAACGATGCCTTCCTTCGGCTGACGGGCTACGCGCGCCATGAGATCCTTGGGCGCAACTGCCGCTTCCTCCAGGGGCCGGCCACCGACCCGAGCGCCGTCGCCGCGATCCGCGAGGCGATCGCCGACCGGGTTCCGATCGAGATCGACCTCCTCAACCATCGCAAGGACGGCAGCGTCTTCTGGAACAGGGTGCTGATCTCGCCGGTCCTGGACGAGGACGGCGCGTTGAGCTTCTACTTCGCGTCGCAGTTCGACGTGAGCCTCGAGAAGGACCGCCTCGTCAGCCTCGAGCGGGACCGCGACGATCTCGAAAGCGAGGTGGCCCGCCGCTCGGCCGACCTCACCCGCAGCGAGAACCTGCTGCGCTTCGCTCTGAAGGCCGGACGCCTCGGCTCCTGGACCCTGGCATTGCCGAGCCTGCATCTCGTGACGTCCGAGGATTGCAAGGCGAACTTCGGCCGGGCGGCCGACGAGTCCTTCACCTACGAGGCGTTCCTGGCGTGCGTCGTGCCTGGAGACCGCGGCCGCGTTGCCGAAGCGGTCAATCTCAGCCTGGCCAACGGTATCGACTACGACATCGAGTACCGCATCCTGCTGCCGAACGGCGAGAACCGATGGATCCATGCCCGCGGCCAGCCTTTCACCGGCCCCGACGGCCGGCCCGAGACCCTCGCCGGCATCACGATGGACGTCACCGAGCGCAAGCGCGTCGAGGAACATCGGGTGCTGCTGGCCAACGAGTTGACGCACAGGGTGAAGAACACCTTCGCCACCATCCAGTCGATCGTGAACCAGACGCTGCGGTCCGCCGATTCGGTGGAAGGCGCCCGCAAGACCCTCGAGTCCCGTCTCGTTTCCCTGGCCGCGGCCCATGACATGCTGACGCAGGACGCGTGGGAGGGGACGACCCTGGGCGAGATCGTCGCCAAGGCGACCGGCCCGTTCCAGACGGGATCCGGCTCGCGCTTCCTCGTCGAGGGACCCACGGTGCGCCTGCCGCCCAGGATCTCGCTCGCCTTCTCGATGGCGCTTCACGAACTGGCGACCAACGCCGTCAAATACGGTGCCCTCTCCAACGAGGACGGCCGGGTTCGCCTGACCTGGACCCTGACCGACCAGGGCGGCACCGAGCAGCTCGACCTGCGATGGGAAGAGACAGGCGGCCCCCCCGTCGTCCCGCCGACCCGCACCGGCTTCGGCTCCAGGATGATCGAGCGGGCCCTGTCGCAGGAGCTCAACGGTCAGGCCGAGATCGCGTACCGGCCCGAGGGCGTCGTGTTCGTCGCCCGGGCTCCGCTGCCCTCGATCGAGGCGGAGACGTCGCCGCAGGGGATGCCCGTCCCGGCCGGATCGGTGTAGGAGCGGGTCGACGGTCAACGAGGGGCGGAACCGGCACACATGGCGACACGCGGATTCACCGGGCGCAGGCCGGGCGACGAGGCGGCCGCCCGCCTGCCGCCGGGCCAGTACCTGACGCAGGATTTTCCCGTCCTCCAGATCGGGGCGACGCCGCGCATCAATCCGGACGGGTGGCGCTTCACCCTGAGGGAGGGGTCGAGGCCACTCAAGAGCTGGACCTGGCCCGAGTTCGAGGCGCTGCCGCGCAGCCCCTGGACCGGCGACATCCATTGTGTGACCAAATGGTCCAAGTTCGACACCGCCTGGGAGGGCGTCACCATCGACGACCTCCTGGCCGACGCCGGCCTCGCGGCGCCGACGCCGTTCCTTCTGGCCGAGGGGTACGACGACTACACCACCAACGTGCCCGTGGCCGATCTCACCGGCGGCAAGGCCATGGTGGCGACACGCTACGACGGCCGGCCGATCACGCCCGACCACGGCGGCCCGGCCCGGCTGCTGGTGCCGCACCTCTACTTCTGGAAAAGCGCGAAATGGCTGAAGGGCCTGCGCTTCACGAGGGCGGACGAGGGCGGATTCTGGGAATTGCGCGGCTACCACATGTACGGCGATCCCTGGCGCGAACAGCGTTTCACCGGTGATTGAGCCGGCCCCCGCCCGCCCGCTTCCCTGGCACGAGGCCCGGATCGTTTCGATCACGCCCGTCGCGCGACGGGTGAAGGCCTTCCGCCTCGCGGTCTCGTTCGACCGGCCGGTGCTGGCGGGCCAGCACGTGGAACTGCGCCTGACCGCACCCGACGGCTACCAGGCCCGCCGCAGCTATTCGATCGCCTCCGCCCCCGGCGACGGCGTCGAGTTGATGATCGAGAGCGTCGGCGACGGCGAGGTCTCGGTGTTCTTCGACACGGTGGCCGAGGTCGGGGACGTCATCGCATTGCGCGGTCCCATCGGCGGCTCGTTCGTCTGGCAGGCGGCGGACGATGGTCCGGTGCTGCTGGTCGGCGGCGGATCGGGGGTGGTGCCGCTCCTGTCGATGCTGCGCCACCGCGCCGTGGCCGCGCCGGACGTGCCGGCGCTGCTGCTCTACTCCGTGGCCACCGCCGACGACGTCATCGTCGCGGACGAACTGACGGCCAGGGCACGGAGCGAGCCGGGGTTCGACCTGATCGTGAACCTGACACGGGACGACACCGGCCGGCGCGTCGATGCCACGACCGTCGAGCGGGCACTGTCGCGCCTGGGCGCGCCGCGCCACGCCTTCCTGTGCGGCTCGAACGCGTTCGTGGAAGCGGTCGCGAACCTTCTCCTCGACGCCGGCGTGCCGCCCGGCGTCATCCGCACCGAGCGGTTCGGCGCCTGATCACGGGCTGAAGATCAGCACCAGGTAGACGAAGAACATCACCAGGTGCACCGCGCCCTCAAGCATGGTGGTGCGCAGGCCAGAGAAGGTGATGGTGCTCAGGATCAGCGTCACCACCAGCAGCGTCATCTCGGTGGGGGCGAGGCCCAGCACCACGGTCTGGCCGGACACCATGCCGACGACGAGGATCGCCGGCACGGTGAGCCCCACCGTGGAGGTCGCGGCGCCGAGGCACAGGTTGATCGCCTTCTGCAGCTGGTTGCGGGCGATCGCCTTGAGGGCGCTGATGCCCTCGGGCGTGAACACGATGGCCGCGATGAGCACGCCGCCGAGCGCCGAGGGAGCGCCCAGCGCCTCGATGCCGTGGTCGAGGATCGCCGCCAGGCTCTTGGACAGGAGCACGATCGGCAGGATGTTGGCGATGAGGAGGGCGGTGTGCGTCAGCGCCGAGCCGCCCGATTTGGGCGCGGTGGCCTTCGGCGTCTCGATCTCCGTTTCCGGTGCGGCCCCGGCCGCGGCCGTCTCGGCGTGGACGAAGAAGCTGCTGTGCCGCCCGGTCTGGATGAGCAGGAAGATTCCGTAGAGCGCCACCGTGAAGACCGAGAAGGCGACCGCCTGCATGACCGTCAGGGTGCCGCCGCTGGTCGAGGTGGTGAAATTGGGAATGATCAGCGCGATGGTGGTGAGCGGGATGATCACCGACAGGAAGGCCGAGGCGCCCTGGAGATTGTAGGACTGCTGGTGGTAGCGGAACCCGCCGATGAGGAGGCCGAGGCCGACGAGGCCGTTCATGACAATCATCAGCACCGCGAACATCGTATCGCGCCCGAGCGTCGGGGCGGCCTTGGCCGAGAGCATCACGGCGGAGACCAGCACCACCTCGATGATGACGATGGACAAGGTGAGCACCAGGGTGCCCAACGGTTCGCCCAGCCGATAGGCGATCTCCTCGGCCTCGTGCACGACCCCGAACGCCGCCCACAGGATGACGGCGAACAGCCAGACGAACAGGCCGGTCGCCCAGAGCGGCGAGGACAGGTCGCCGAGCCAGCCGGAGCCGAACACGAAGAAGGCGGCCACGCTCGCCCAGGCGACCACGAGCCGCAGAATGTCCGTCATCGGCCGACCTTGTGTTGAGATGCCGCTTCGGCCGCCGGGCAATACCACCGCGGCCACGTGAGCACAGGCAAAACTGAGCACGTGCAAAAACGGGGACCGTCGAGCCATGCGCCGCGGGAGATAGCGCAACACGCCGGTTCCGGCTAGAAGCTGACGCTTCTGCAACCGTTTGCGTCCGGATCGCCGGCCCGATGGATGCGTGGTGCCACGATCCGGGCCCACCGTCGTCAGGGCGTGGTCCGACCTCGTCAGCCCCTGAAGGCTTCTGCCCCGTGTCCTTTCCGACCATGCCGGCCCCGCTCGCGCGCGCCCTGACCTCGCGCGACTACGAGGACCCGACGCCCGTCCAGAGCGCCGTGATCGAAGCGGCGGCCGCCGGCCGCGACCTCCTGGTCTCGGCCCAGACCGGCTCCGGCAAGACCGTCGCCTACGGCCTCGCCTTTGCCGCCGACCTCCTCGACGATGCCGAGACGCTCGGCGCCGCCGGCGCGCCCCTCGCCCTTGTGATCGCGCCGACCCGCGAACTCGCCCTGCAGGTGCAGCGCGAACTCTCCTGGCTCTACGCCGAGACCAACGCGCGGGTGATCGCCTGCGTCGGCGGCATGGACCCGCAGCGCGAGCGCCGCGCCCTGCAGGAGGGTGCGCACATCGTCGTCGGCACGCCGGGCCGCCTGCGCGATCACCTGGAGCGCCGCAACCTCGCCACCGACGCCCTGCGCGCGGTCGTCCTCGACGAGGCCGACGAGATGCTCGATCTCGGATTTCGCGAGGACCTCGAGTTCATCCTGTCGGTGACCCCGAAGGAGCGGCGCACCCTCCTGTTTTCCGCGACCCTGCCCAAGGCCATCGCCACCCTGGCCGAGCGCTACCAGCGCGACGCCCTGCGCATCGCCGTGAAGGGCCAGGAGCGCGGCCACGCCGACATCGCCTACCGGGCGATCCGGGTGCTGCCGCGCGAGATCGAGCACGTCGTCGTCAACACGCTGCGCGTGGTCGATGCGCCCACCGCCATCGTCTTCTGCAACACCCGCAATGCGGTGCGCCACCTCCAGGCCGGGCTGACCGAGCGCGGCTTCTCGGCGGTGGCCCTGTCGGGCGAACTCGGCCAGGGCGAGCGCAACGCCGCCCTCCAGGCCCTGCGCGACGGCCGCGCCAGGGTCTGCGTCGCCACCGACGTCGCAGCACGCGGCATCGACCTGCCCACCGTCACCCTGGTGGTGCACGCCGACCTGCCCAACGACGCGGAGGTGCTGCAGCACCGCTCCGGCCGCACCGGCCGGGCCGGGCGCAAGGGCACCAGCGTGCTCCTGGTCCCGGCCTCGAAGCGCCGGCGGGCCGAGCAGATGCTGATGATCGCCAAGATCACCGCCGAATGGGACGCGCCGCCGACGGCCGACGAGATCCGGCGCCTCGACGGCGAACGCATGTGGCAGGACCCGATCTTCACGGAGGCTGCCAGCGAGGAGGACGTCGCCATGGGCGAGGCCCTGCTCGCCCAGCGCACGCCGCAGGAGCTGGCGGCGGCGCTGGCCCGCATCTACCGCTCGCGCCTGCCGGCCCCCGAGGACGTCACCGATCCCGGTGCCGGCCCCGCGCGGCGCTCCGAACGGCCGGTCTACGATCCCGCCGACACCGCCCGGATCGACGCCGAGGGGCCCTCGGTCTGGTTCCGGCTCAACCTCGGCCGGCGCGACAACGCCGACCCCCGCCGCCTCCTGCCGATGCTGACCCGCCGCGGCGGCATCGGCCGCCAGGAGATCGGCGCCATCCGCATCTTCGAGCGCGAGACCAAGTTCGAGGTCCGGGGCGGCGCGGCCTCGCGTTTCGCCGCGGCGTTTTCCAAGAACGGCTCGCCCGAGATCCAGGTGGAAGCGCTCCTCGACGGGGAGCCTGCCGCCGAGGCGAGGGGGCCACGGGCCGACGGCCCGAGGCACGAGGGCCCCAAGGGCTTCAAGAGCCCGCGTGCCGCCCGCCACGAGCGGGTCGCCGCCAAGGCGCCGCGCAAGCCCCGCTGAGGGCAAAGCCGCGCTGAAGGTTGGGCCTCGCCGAGCCGTACGGCGTCGGCTCAGAACTGCTTGGCGACCGCGTCGCCGAGGGACTGCACGCCTTCGACGAGCTTGCGTCCGCTCGCGGCGAGGGTCGGCACCTTGAGGCCGAACACCTCGGTCTCCTCCGCCTCGGGCGCCACCGGCGGGGGAGGGGCCTCGGCGGCGGGCGCCGCGGCCACACCCGCCGCCGGCTTCGGACGCGGGCTCGCCACGGCGACCTTCTTCGCGGGCCGTGGTGCCGGGGATGCGGCGGGCTCGGGGGCCGGGGACGTCGCCTCGGCCGACCGAGCCCGTACCGTCTCGCCCGGTCGCGGGGCGACGAGGGCCGCGGTCCGGGCGGTCGTCACCAGCGGCGCGACGCGCAACACGTCGACCACGCCGGCGACCTCCATCTGCGGCAAGGCCCGACGCGGCGGTGCCGCCGGCGCGGCGGCGCGTGCCGCGGGCTCTTCGCGAGGGACGGAAACCGGAGGACCTGCAACCGGAGGGGCGGGAACCGGGGGGACAGTGACCGGCTGGGCCTGCCCGGCCGGCGGAACCACGGCGGGAAGCCCGTCCTTGAGATCGGGCCACGCCGAGGCCTGCCGCCCGATCGTGGCCTTGGCGAGCTGCGGTCCGGCGAGTTGCCCGAGCGTCGAATAGGCCGCCACCGAGAACCCGATCAGCCCGAGGCCTCCAAGGCCGGCCAGGACGATCGTGCGAAGCGCGGGCGACGGCCTCGCCCCACGGGCCGGCGCGACGCGGCGTGTCTCGGACGGCCGGCGTGTCTCGGAAGGGTCGATCGTCACGGACATCATCGGGATCACCCTCGAACCAACCCAACGTGCTTGACCGATACCGGCCGACCACGAAAACGCGCGGATGCGGAACCCATCGCTCGAACGCTCGCCGTCCAGAAACGGGACTGGCATTCGTGCCACGCTCAATGGGGCGTCAAGATGTCGAGCCGGGATCACACAGTCACCGCCGCGACCGGCGCGCCACGAATCTGAATTACGTCCACAGGTTTAACGAGGGATCACCAACCACGACTTGTCCGGCCGAATCGCGATCGAATCCGCGCGGTCGGAGCGATTCGGCTCAAGGGAGACGGGCTGCACTCTGGGCCGCCACGACCTTGGCGACCATGCGGGCATGGCGTCCTGCGGCCGCGGGCATCGGCGCCCCGCGCGCCAGGGCATCCTTCAGGTCCACCAGTTCGGGCACGCCCCAGCGCCGGAGAAGGGCTTGAAACGCCTCGTGACGGTCGCGATGGACGCCTGGATCGGGCCCGCTCCGATCCAGGCTGGCGGGCGGATGCAGATGCGCGAAGGGCACGAGGCCGGGCGGGATCGGCGCCGTCGCGGCATGGGTCCGCGCGGCCCTCAGGACGGTTTCGTCGGCGAACAGGCGCGGCCCGTCCCCCGCGCAGAAGATCTCGATGCGACCGCCGGGGGATGTCGCGACCCGATGCGTGGGTGCCGGCGATTGCCGCAGGTTCGAGAGGGCGAGGGGCTCGCCGCAGGCCAGGCGCAGGGCCGCCACCGCGGCCGGGATGTCGCTGCGCAGGCCGATCGCCGCCTGCCTGAGCCCGAGCCCGCCGTCGAACAGGATGGCGCCGCGGTCCTGGGGCCTCAGCGCCTCGCGGTCGGGGCCGCATTCCGTGACCCTCGACCGGGGGGAAGCGGGGCAGGACGCCTCGGGCAGGCACAGGGCGACCGTGTGGCTCCAGGCGGTACCGAAGGCGGTTTCGTAGGCGACGGGCACGATGCGGTCCGGCACGAGAGCGATGCCGCCACGGGCCGTGACGAGGCCGAGGCGGCCGTCGTCGAGCCATGCGACAGGATCGCAGGACCCTCGCGAAAACGTCGCCAGCGCGCCGAAGCCGCCGAGGCTCCAGGTCACGGCGGGGTCGGCCAGGGCCGTGGCCAGCAGGTCGGCGACGTCGCGGCGCTCCGTCGTCATGTCTCGCCCTCCCGCATCACGGACTTTCGTACCGTCGGCACTGGGGTACAAGCATCCCCGATGAACGCCATGTCCTCCCCCGGTCCCGCCGACGCGTCGCATCCGGCGACGCCGGCCGCGCCGCGCTTCTGGACCACCTGGGCCACGCGCACGCGAATGATCGCCGTGGTCCTGGCGATCGACGCCATCGCCGCCCTCGTCTCCATCGGCATCGTCGTCGTCAACGCCCGCTCCGCGGTCACGGTGGAGATGGAGGCGTCCCTCGCCACCGTGGAGCCGCTCGTGAGCGATACGGTCGGCCTCGCCCAGGCCGAGGCCCCGGGCAGCCTGCTGCGCACCCTCGACCTGCGCTTCCAGGCCCTGCGCCATGTCCGCGTCGGCCTGTTCGACGCGCAGGGCCGAAGCCTGGCCACCGGGCCGTCGGTGCGGCGCGACCGCTATGCGGCCCCGGCGTGGTTCGCGGCCCTGATCGCGCCGCCGGTGCAGCGCCACGAACTGCCGATCGTCGTGGGGACCGAGCGGATCGGCACCGCGCGGATCACCACGGAGCCCCGCGACGAGATCGACGAGATCTGGGGCTATGCCACGTCCCTGTCGCTGGCCAGCCTGTGCCTCAACCTCGCCCTCCTGGCCGCCCTCTACGTGGCGCTCGGGCGGGTGCTGGCCCCCCTCGGGCGGCTGGCCGACGGCCTCACCCAGCTCGAGCGGCAGGATTACGCCGTGCGCCTCGCTCCATCCGGCTCGCGGGAGGTCGCGGTTATCACCGACCGCTTCAACCGCGTCGCGCAGGCCCTGGAGGAGGTGCGGGCCGCCAACGGCCGCCTCAACCGCCAGCTCCTCACCGCGCAGGACGACGAGCGCCGCCGCACCGCGCTCGAACTGCACGACGAGTTCGGCCCCTGCCTGTTCGCCCTGGAGGCCAACGCCGCCTCGGTGAGCCGGATCGCGGAAGGCGCCGGCGAGCCCGACCGGCCGCGTCTGGCCGCCCGCGCCCACGACATCAGCGCCATCGTCGGCCAGGTCCAGGCCCTGAACCGCGACCTCCTCAACCGCCTGCGCCCGCACGGCCTCGGGCAGGTCCCGCTGCCCAATTGCCTCGACCTGCTCCTGAGCGACTTCTCCCGCCGCCATCCCGAAACGCGGTTCTCGGGCGAGTTCGCGGCTCTGGGGCAGGGTTACGGCGATCTCGTCGACCTCACCGTGTTCCGCTGCATCCAGGAGAGCATGACCAACGCCGTGCGCCACGGCGACGCCCGCCATGTGTTTGCGCAGGCCGGCGAGGACGACGGGCGGCTGCGCGTCACCGTCACCGACGACGGCGCCGGCGTGCCCTCGGATCATCGCATCGGGTTCGGTTTGTCGGGGATGCGCGAGCGGGTCGAGGCACTCGGCGGCGACTTTCGGCTTGACACGGCCACACCGGGAGCGGTTGTGCGGATCTCGATCCCGATCGATCCCGAGCGGGGCGAGGAGACGGTTTCGGCAACGCCCGCATGAACGCCATCACCACGACCCACGAGCGCGTCCTCGTCATCGACGACCATCCCATCGTCCTGCAGGGCTGCCGGCGCGTGCTGGAGGATGCAGGGATCGAGGCGATCGCCGAGGCGACCAGCGTGCTGGCCGGCTACCGCCTGTTCCACCGCCTGCGGCCGGCGGCGGTGATCTGCGACCTCACCTTCCAGGGCAGCGGCCTCGCCGGCCTCGACCTGATCCGCCGGATGCGCCGGGCCTCGCCGCAGGTGCGCATCCTGGTCTTCAGCATGCACAACGATCCCGTGATCGTCGCCCGCGCCCTGGAAGCGGGAGCGTTGGGCTACGTCCTGAAGGACCACGCCTCGGCCGAACTGTTCGAGGCCTTCGCGCGGGTGCGGGCGGGCGAACCGCACCTCGACCGGCGCCTCGCCACCGAGGTCGCGATGCTGCGCATGGCGCCCCGCCGCACCCCCGAAGCCCAGCTCACCCCGCGCGAGCGCGAGATCCTGTCCCGGCTGGCGCAGGGCAAGGCCTACGGCACCATCGCGAGCGAACTCTCGGTGAGCTACAAGACGATCACGAACGCCTGCTCCCAGATGCGCCAGAAGCTCGGCGTGCGGACGCTGGCGGAACTGATCCACATCGCGGTGACCCAGGCGCAGCGTCAGGGGTGAGGGCGCGCCTACGCTGTGGACGAGCCAAACGGAGTCGGCGAGGCGTCGAAGGCCACACCCGACAAGCCTTGCTGGGCCGTACTCGATCTATCATCCTCAGACCCTGTCCAAAGGATGATCGTCGTCCGATCGAGGGACGAATGCGATGGCTAGTACGGCTTCTCCAAACGATCCACTCGACATGGCCGAGCAGGTCGCACGCGTGCTGCGGTCGAATACCGAGACGGAAAAGTTCGTCGCCGAACAGCGTAAACTGATGGCGGAACAGGCCAAGCTCGCTGCCGAGGCCGACAAGCTCATGGCCGAGCGGATCAAGCTGGCAACGGAATCCGACAAGCTTTTGCGCGATCGCGCCTTGGCACCCGTCTCGATCGGATTTGCCGGAATGGCCGCCGGCGCCGCTATTTTCGGAGCCGCCGCAGCCTTCATGAAGCTTTTGGGGTCGTGAAGACCGGGGGTGTCATAGGCCCCCCATCCCGCACACGATCTCCCATTCCTCCTCGCTGACCGGCTGCACCGACAGCCGCGAGTTGTTGACGAGCACCATGGCGGCCAGACGCGGCTCGACCTTGATCGCCTGCAGGGTGACGGGTTTGGGCAGCGCCTCCACGGCCTTGACGTCGACCATGCCGAAGCGGCCGGTGGGATCGGAATCGTCCGGGTAGTAGGGGCGGACGACCGACACGATCCCCACCACCGCCTTGCCCTCGTTGGAATGATAGAAGAAGCCCCGGTCGCCGACCTTCATCGCCTGGAGATGCAGCTTGGCGCCGTGGTTGCGCACCCCGTTCCAATGCGTCCCGGCCTCGCCGGCCGCCACCTGCTGCTCCCAGGACCAAGTCGCGGGTTCGGATTTGAAGAGCCAGTACGCCATCGGTGTCCTCGAAACGGTCGCACTTTCCTAGCGCGGCGCAGCGTGGCCGTCAGGCCCCCGCGAGGGCCCGATCCCAGTAGCGCAGGCTGTCGCGGTTGATCGGCGATCCGGCGTCGCGGTTGCGGTCGAGAACGAAGGCATGGAAGGCCGCCGCCGCTTCCTGGCCGACGAGATCGCGGGTGGCCGCGATGATCCGGCTGATGCGCAGGTGGTTGTGATCGCAGGCGCGAAGCCATCCATCGGTCCCGGCGTAGAACCGCGTCATCCGGTCGAGGGCGACCAGCAGCCCGGCTCGGGCAGCGGGGTCGGCGCGGATCGCCTCGGCCTCGGCGGCGGTGAGCACCGGCGCGCCGGGGACGGCGCGGCTCGCCTCCGGCAGGGGAAAGCACCATTGGATGAAATCGTGGACGCCTTCGATATGGGCGTCGTCGAAGGCGACCACCGCGTCGAGCGGCCGGCCCGCGCCGTCGCGGCCGGATCGCGCGAGGAAGGCGTGGAGCGGGCCGGCGGTCATTCCGCTTCCCCCCGCAGCGGCCGGGCGAGCAGGGCCGCGACCACCCGGTCGACGCTGGCGCTGCCCGCGACGATGCCCGCCACGGCCTCGGCCACCGGCATCTCGATCCCGTTTCGGCGCGCCAGGCCGACGAGGGCGGCCGCCGTGAAGGCCCCCTCCGCGAGCTTGCCGCCGGAGGCCTCTTGCGGCGAGGCGCCGCGCCCCAGGCGCTCGCCGAAGGCGAAGTTGCGCGACTGCGAGGAGGAGGCGGTGAGCACGAGGTCGCCGAGGCCCGACAGGCCCATCAGGGTCTCGGGGCGAGCGCCGAAGCTGCGGGCGAACCGCATCAGTTCGGCGAAGGCGCGGGCGATCAGGGCCGCGCGCGCGCTCTCACCGAGGCCACGCCCGGCGACGATGCCGGACGCGATGGCGAGCACGTTCTTGCCGGCCCCGCCGATCTCGACGCCGCGCACGTCGTCGGTGTGGTAGAGGCGAAGGGTCGGCCCCGACAGGGAACCGGACAACCGCGCCGCGAGCGCCGCGTCGCGGGCCGCCAGGGTGACGGCGGTGGGCAATCCGCGGGCGACGTCGGCCGCAAAGCTCGGACCCGAGAGCACCGCCACGGCGGCCCCGTCGCCGAGGACCTCGGCGGCGACCGCGCTCATGAAGGCGTCGCTGCCGCGCTCGATTCCCTTGGCGCAGAGCACGACGGCCGCGCCGGGGTCCAGCGCCGGTGCCAGGCCGGCCAGCACCCCGCGCAGGGTCTGGGCGGGGACGACGGCGAGGACGATACCGGCGCCGCCCAGGGCCCGCTCATCGGCGGTGGCGCGGATGCGGTCGTGCAAGGGCACGCCCGGCAGGTAGCGGGCGTTCTCGCGGGTTTCCTGGAGGCGCGCGGCGGCCTCGCCGTCGCGCAACCACAGGGTCACGGGCCGGCCCGCCACCGCCGCCGCGTTGGCCAGCGCCGTTCCCCAGGCACCGCCGCCGATGACCGCCACCTCGTCGCTCATGGGTTCATGGTTCATGGGCGCATGCTCCCCGCCGAAAAGTCGGCCGCCGACACGCGGTAGAGCACGTGCGGCGCCAGGCGGTCATCCGGCGGCAGGGCCGGATGGGCGAACTCGCCCGCCGGCACCATGCCGAGCCGCTCCATCACCCGTCGCGACGGCGCGTTGCCGGCGGCCGTGAAGGCCACGGCGGCAGCGACACCGCAGCGGCCGAACAGGTCGGCGAGGGCCAGCCGCGCCGCTCGGGTGGCGAGCCCCCGGCCCCAGGCGGACCGTGCCAGCCGCCAGACGACCTCCACGACGTTGCCGGGCCGCTCGGCACCGGAAAAGGGCATCGGCCGCATGAGGCGCAGGCCGCCGACGAAACCGACGACGCCCTCGTCCGCGCAGTCGAGGACCCAAGGGCCGAAGCCGTCGGCCGCGAACCGCCGGTCGTGGGCACGGGCCTCGGCGAGGCTGTCGCCGCGCGATCGCGGGGCGGGGAAGAAGCGCATCACCTCGGCATCGGCGTTGAGGGCGGCGAAGGCGTCATCGTCGGCGGGGGACCAGCGGCGCAGGGTGAGGTCGCCCTCGTGCAGGCAGGCCGGCACGGGCTTCGTTCTCAGCTTGCCGCGAAAGCCCAGCGAGCGCCGGTTCAGGAGCGCGAGATCGGCCTTGCCCGCCAGCACGGCCTCGCCGAGGTCCACGGCGCGCGAGAGGTCGTCGGCCGGCGTGTTGGCCCAGGCCGGTGCCGCCACGAACGCCCGCCACGGTCCGCCGCAGGCGTTGTCGAGGAGGATGCGGGCGAAGCAGTGATCGCGGTCCACCGGCCAGTCCGGCCGCCGGGGCGCGGCCTCGGGCAGGCGCCGCTCGACGAGGTCGCGCCAGCGCGACCGGAGGCCGGGCTCGTCCCCCCCCGGGCTCACGCCGAGGCCACCGCCGCCTCGGCGAAGGGCCAGCGGGCGCGGGCCGGCGCGGTGAGGTCGTCGACGAGCCCGAGGCGCAGGCGTTCGATGCCGGCCCAGGCGATCATGGCGCCGTTGTCGCCGCAGAGGGCCAGGGGCGGTGCCACGAAGGCGAGTCCGGCCTCGCCGGCCTGGGTCGCCAGCGCCCGCCGGATCGCGCCGTTGGCGGCGACCCCCCCGGCCGCCACCAGGGCGGTGGGATGGCCGGCGACGGCCCCGAAGTCCCGCAGCGCCACCCGGAGGCGGTCGACGGTGACGTCGACCACCGCCGCCTGGAAGCTCGCGCAGAGATCGGCGATGTCGTTTTGCGCCAACGGGGCGATGCGCTCGGCCTCGATCCGCAGGGCGGTCTTGAGGCCGGACAGGGAGAAGTTGGCCTCGCGCCGTCCCAGCATCGGCCGCGGCAGGGCGAACCGCTCGGGGTCGCCGGTCTCGGCCAGTCGCTCGACTTCGGGCCCGCCGGGGTAGCCGAGGCCCAAAAGCTTGGCGACCTTGTCGAAGGCCTCGCCGATGGCGTCGTCGATGGTGGTGCCGAGGCGCACGTAGTCGCCGACCCCCCTCACCGCCACGAGCTGGGTATGGCCGCCCGAGGCGAGCAGCAGCAGGTAGGGGAAGCCGATGCCGTCGGTGAGGCGCGCGGTGAGCGCGTGCGCCTCGAGGTGGTTGACCGCCAGCAGCGGCTTGCGGGTCACGAGGGCCAGGGTCTTGGCGGTGACGAGGCCGATCAGGACGCCGCCGATCAGGCCGGGTCCCGCGGCCACGGCGATGCCGTCCATCTGCGCCAGGCTGAGCCCGGCCCGGTCGAGGGCGCGCAGGATCAGCCGGTCGAGCACCTCCACATGGGCGCGGGCCGCGATCTCGGGCACGACGCCGCCATAGGCCGCGTGCTCGGCGATCTGGCTGAGGATCTCGTTGGCGAGGATGCGCCCGCGCCCGCCCTCGCCGGGGCTGACGACGGCGACCGCCGTCTCGTCGCAGGTGGTCTCGATGCCGAGGACGATCATGGATGCGTGGTGTCCGCTGCGGCTGGGTCTGGCCGGCCCCCGTTCTATCGCCCGAGCATGCCGCAGGGCAACGCAGCCGGAATCGACGCCGGTGGGTCGCCTTGCCATCGGCCGGGCGGTCGCACAGGGTCTCCCGGTCCGAGGGGTCGCACCGGGGTCAGGGAGCATGAGGGTCTGGATCGCGCGGCCGGAGCCCGGCGCGTCCCGCACGGCCGCGCGCGTCAGCGCGCTCGGGCACGATCCGCTCGTCGCGCCGGTGCTGATGCTGGCGACCACCGGCGACGCGCCGCCGGACGGGCGGTTCGACGGACTGGTGGTGACGAGCGCGAGCGCGATCCTCGCCCTGCCCGGGCCGGCCCTGCCCGGCGACGGGACGACCCCCGTCTTCTGCGTCGGCGGCCGCACCGCGCAGGCCGCCAGGGATCGCGGCTTCCGATCCGTCCTCGACGCGGGCGGGGATGCCGCCGACCTCGTGCGGCTCGTCGCGGCGACGCTGAGGCCGCCCTGCCGCCTGCTCCACCTCGCCGGAGCGGAGCGCAAGGCCGAGCCCGGCCTCTCGCTGGAGCGGGCGGGCTACGTGGTCGCGATCCACGTGTCCTACGGCATGACCGCCGCTGCCGCCCTGCCGGCCCCGGTCGCCACGGCCCTGGCGGAAGGGCAGGGTGAGCCCGTCGCGGCGGCACTGCATTACTCGCGCCGGAGTGCGGAGGTGGCGCTGGCGCTGGCGATCTCTGCGGGTCGCGGGGGAGCCTTCCGGGCGCTCAAGCATTACTGCCTGTCGGCGGACGTGGCCGCGCCCCTGGTTGCGGCCGGCGGGCGCATCCATTTCATCGCGGCCCGGCCGAGCGAAGACGACCTCCTGGCAGGTTTGGCGAACGACGTTTGAGATACGGTCTCGCTCCGGCAAGCCTCGTGGTGCTAGGACGGGCAACAGAATCAAGACTGCCCGCGCCGGGCCGCGCAGCGAGGATCTCGCGCCGTGCCCGGTCGGGGAGCAGGCATCGGGAAGGGAGCAGGGTCTCGTGAAGCCACCCATCAACGATTCGAACCGGACCTCACCCGGCTCCTCGGCGCAGCAGGGGACAACCGGTGCGGGTGCGACCGGCTTTTCATCGCGGCCCGACCCGACCCGACCGGACGCCGGCAAGACGGAAGTGGGCAGATCTGAAGCCAGCAAGTTGGAAGCCGGCAAGTCCGAAGCCGGCAAGCCGGACCTGGGACGGCCCGGCCCCACGGTTTCGGGTGCCGCACCCACCGGAGCCTCGTCGCCCACCGGACCCGGCAAGGTCGAACCCGTGAACGCCGATGGCCCGAAATCGGCGACGCAGGCCGGCCCGGCCGGCGCCTCGGGACCGACGGGAGCTTCGTCGACCGGCAGCGGCGGCCCGTCGGGATCCACCGCCTCGCCGGCGCCCGGCGCCACGCAGAAGCCCGGTGTCCTGCCGTCGGAGCCGGCGAAGCCGGATACCAAGCCAGGTGCTTCGACATCGGCCACGGCCGATGCAGCCAAGATGGGTACGTCGAAGGCAGACGCCGCGAAGTCCGATCCCGCCAAGTCCGATCCCGCGAAGTCCGATCCCGCCAAGTCCGACCCCACCAAGCCCGACCCCTCGAAAGTGGACGCCGCCAAGGCCGATGGTGCGAAACCCGATCCGGCCAAGCCGTCCGCTTTCGGCACCACCGGACGTGCCGGTGGTGACGCTGCGGATGGACCGATCATCGATCTGAAGGCGCGACGCGTTCCGGACGCGGGCGATGCGACCCGGCGCGAGACCACCGACAAGACGTCTGCGACCGGACCGAAGACCGCGGCATCCGTCGCCGGTGCGACGTCGAGCGCCTCCACTCCGAGCGCGTCTGCCTCGAGCGGCGCCACGTCGTCCGGGACCAAGCCGCCGTCGTCGGAGGCCGGACAGCGGACCGCGTCGGCATCCGAACCCAAGCCCGTCCCGGTTCGCAGCGGCGGCGCCGGTTTCGGCTCTATGGCGGCTGCGGGGCTGATCGGCGGCGTGATCGGGGCCGGACTGCTGTTCGGCGTCGAGCGCGCGGGCATCCTTCCCACCGCGAACGGCGACCTCGCCGGCCGTCTGGCAGCCCTCGACCAGACGGTGGGCACGCTCGCGTCGCGCGATGCCTTGGCGAGCCTCGACAAGCGCATCGCCGGCAACGAAGCCGCGCTCAAGCCGCTGCCCGATGCGGTTCGCAATGCCGAAACCGCCGCCCGCGAAGCGCTCCAGAAGGCGAGTGCGTCGCCGACCGCTCCGGCGGCGGAGGGATCCCCGGCAACCGCCACGATCCCGCCCGAACTCACCGCGCGGATCGACAGCCTCGACCAGCGCCTCGCCGCCCTGCAGGAGGAGCCGGGCCGCGACCAGTCCATGGATGCCAGGGCCGCGCTGACCGCACCCGGCGTGGCCCCCGAACAGGTGACCAAGCTCGACGAGCGCCTCAAGGCGGTGGAAGGCAAGATCGACGGCGTCGCCAAGGCGCCGACCGGGCAGGCGGACCTGAATGCCAGGATCACCACGCTCCAGGGCGACGTCGACAGCCGGACCAAGGCGAACGCCGAAGCCGCGCAGGCTCTCGGCCAGAAGCTCGCGGCCCTGCAGTCGAGCCTGGACGAGCGCGTGAAGGCGGCCACCGAAGCCGTCCAGTCCGTGACGGAGGCGAGCCAGAAGGCCGTGGACGCCAACAAGGCCCAGGCCGAGGAGGCCGCCAAGGCGGTGGCACGCCAGCTCCAGGCCCAATCGGACCGTCTCGCCGGCCTCGACAAGGCGGTGTCGGAACGCGCCGATGCCGGCACCGTCCAGGCGGCGTTGCGGGTCGTCTCCGCCGACAGGATCGCCACCGCGCTGTCCACGGGCGCTCCCTATGCCGACGCGCTGGCGTCGCTGCGCAACTTCGAGCCGGGCGATCCGGCCAAGCTCACCGCCGTGGCGGTGTTCGCCGACAAGGGCGCTCCCACCGCGCGCACCCTGGCGACCGAGTTCCGCGCCATCGCCGACAGGATGTCGGCCGCCCGCAAGGCCGCCCAGGCGAAGTCGGTGGCCGAGACCGGCGACATCAGCCAGCGTCTGATGAGCATGGCCGGGTCGATCGTGCAGGTTCGCAAGGTCGACACGCCGGCGAGCGAGGCCGCGCAGGACACCGATCCGACCGTGGCCGTCCAGGCCGCCCTCGACCGTGGCGCCATCGCGGAAGCGGCCAAAGCCTTTGCCGCGATGCCCGAGGCGGCGAGGGCCTCAGCCGGCGATTTCGGCACCAAGCTCGCTTCCCGTGCCGCGGCCGGCGAGGCCGCCCAGGCCCTGCTGTCGGACGCCTTCAAGGGACTATCCGCGCCGTCACCCCGTTGACCCAGGCCTCACCCGGTCGTTCGCCTTGCCACAAAGGGGTGCTCGCACCCCCGGCATCCGATTTCAGCGTGGCCTGCGCCAGCGGCACCGCTCCCAGGAGTATCTGATCCCATGTGGCGTGCCCTCGCCTTCCTGGCCCTTCTCGCCCTTGCCGCCTTCGGCGCCGTCTGGATCGCCGACCGACCCGGGTCGGTCACGATCGTCTGGAACGGCTACGAGGTGGCCACCAGCCTCGCCATCGCCCTCATCGGCGTTCTCGTCGCGTCCATCGCGATCGGCTTCGTCTGGGCGATCGTGCGGGGGCTCATCACCCTGCCGGACGCCCTGGTGCGCGGCTCGCGCGACCGGCGCAGGGCCAAGGGCTTCTCGGCCCTGTCGCGCGGGATGGTCGCGGTGGGATCCGGCGATCCCCTGGCGGCCAAGCGCCATGCCGGCGACGCCGAGCGCCTGCTCGGCGCCGAGCCACTGGCCCTCCTGTTGAAGGCCCAGGCGGCGCAGATCTCCGGTGACCGCGAGGCGGCCGAGCATGCCTTCCAGCGGATGGTCAACGATCCCGAGACGCGGGTCCTCGGCCTGCGGGGGCTGTTCGTCGAAGCGCGTCGCCGGTCGGACGAGACCGCGGCCCGGGCCTACGCCACCGAGGCCGCGCGGCTGGCGCCCAGCGTGACCTGGGCCAACGAGGCCGTCCTCGAAGCCCAATGTGCCGATGGCGACTGGGGTGCGGCCACCGAGACCGTGGAGCGTCGCGCCGCCCTTGGACTCGTCGACAAATCCGTGTCGCGGCGCCAGCGTGCCGTCCTTCTCACGGCGGCCGCCCAGACCCGGGAAGCCGGTGAACCGGAAGCGGCGACCGAGCGGGTGCTCCAGGCCGTCAAGCTCGCGCCGGAACTGGTGCCGGCCGCGGCGCTGGCCGGGCGTCTGCTGGCACGGCGCGGCGACCTGAAGAAAGCCGCCAAGATCGTCGAGGCGGCCTGGCGTGCCAACCCGCATCCGGATCTGGCCAAGACCTACATGAACCTGCGCACCGGCGATTCGGTGCGCGACCGGATGGCCCGTGCCGAGACGCTCGCCCGGATCTCGTCGTGGGATGCGGAGGCCCGCCTCGCCATGGTCCAGGCCGCGTTCGACGCGAAGGATTTCGCCAAGGCGCGCGAGACGCTGGCGCCGCTGCTGTCCGACCAGCCGACGGTTCGCGCCTGCCTCGCCATGGCGCGGATCGAGGAGGTCGAGCACGGTCCCGCCTCCGGTCGCGCCAGGGAATGGCTGGCGCGCGCTACGCGTGCCCGCCGCGACCCCCTGTGGATCGCAGACGGGGTCGCCTCGGAGACCTGGGGTCCGGTGTCGCCGGTGACCGGCCGTCTCGACGCCTTCGTCTGGAAGACGCCCACCGACGTCCTGGCTCCTCCGTCCGGCGCGGACGAGGACGGGCTGGCGGAACTCTCCTCGTCGGCGCCCGAGGCCGCGCCGGAGCCGATCGCCGTCCCGCCCGCTTCGACCTCTCCCGCTCCCATGAAAAACGTCGGGCCGATGGCATCCGGCACGGCGACGCCGGTGGTGCTGCCCGTACCCGGTGCCGAGCCGGGCAAGACCCACAACGCGGCCTGATCCATACGCCCGAGGTCGGACGATCATTCCGTCTCAAGCGCTCTGACGGGGGCCGGACGGTAACGCCCGACCGGTCGGTCAGAACGGCCGATCGGTCGGCGAGCGCGCTGCCGCGATTTCCTCGGGCGTCGGCGAGCGCAGGATCGCGATGTCGTCGCCGCGCGGGGTCGACAGGCCCATTCGGGCGAAGGCGTCGAGCCAGCCGTCCATCGGCCAGAGGCCGTGCCGCGCATGGAAGCGGCGGGCGTTGCGGACGATATCGCCGAAGTGCTGCAGCGGCGGGTCGTAGGCTTGGTGGTATTGGTGGAAAGCGCCGCCGCGCGCACTGAAGACGATCGGAAGCCCTGCCGCGTCCGCCCGGAACGCGAGGTCGGTATCCTCGGCGCCGTAGCCGTCGAAACTCTCGTCGAAGCCGCCGAGCCGGTCGAACGTCTCCTTGCGCACACCGAACGCGAGGGACCAGAACAGGCCGGGATTGTCGGTACGGGCGAGGCCCGATGACGGGAAGTGTCTGACGGGATGGGTGAACCCCGCGCCGCGCAGTCCCGGCTCGGTCCAACCGTCCTGGACGGCTCCGGCCGGGAGATAGCGGATCTCGCAGCAGATCAGGCCGTCGACCTCGGTGAGGTCCTCGTCGAGGCTCGCCACGAGATCCTGCGAGGGAATGCAGTCGACGTCGAGGAAGACGAGGTGCTCGGTCCGCGCCGCCCCGGCACCGGCGTTGCGGGCGCGCGCCAGGGGAAGGCCGTCGCTCGCCAGGACGATGCGGCGGACCGGGAAGCCGGGGTCGGGCAAGGGCGCGGGCGCGTCCCCCATCTCCACCACCACGCATTCGGCCGGGTGGGCTCCGCGCGACAGGCCCTCCAGCAGCCGTGCGAGGTGGTCGTCGCGTCCCTTGTTCAGGGTGACGACCGTGGCGCGGGCCCTCATGCCTCGATCCTCGGCGACAGGAGGATGAAGATCTCGAAGGGACCGCAGAACCGGTCGATCATCTCGGGCGCGAGGCGAAACCCGCTGGGGTCGTCGGCGATGAGATCGCTGGTCTGCGAGCGATGGGCGAGGATGGCCCGCCGCTTGGCAGCGGAATGGGCGCTGACGTCGAGGCGCCATCCCTGCGGAGCCGCCCCGACCTCGCGGTCGGCCGGCAGGGTCCAGCCCCAGACGGGATAGGCGTAGAGGCCGACCTCGGGAAGCTGCCGCTGCGCCAGGGTGGCGATGGCCGCCGCGGCCGTGTGATCGCAATGGGGGTCGTGGGCCCAGGTGACGCAGATCGCGCCGGCATCGCAGTCGCGCGCCAGCGCCGCGATGGCATCCGCCGCCGCCTGCGCCTCCGGCCCCGTGCTCGGAACCCCGGCATCGGGCAGGCGCAGGAAGCTCACGGCCTCGCGCGGCAACCCGAGGATCGCGACGGCGTCCTGCGCCTCCGTCTCGCGCAGGGCGCGCAGGCGATCGGGCGGATGGGTCACGGAATGGGTGTGCGAGCCGGCGCCGTCGCTGACGATCACCACCCGCACGTCGCGCCCCTCGCGCACCGCTTCGGCGATGAGGCCGCCGCAGCCCAGGCTCTCGTCGTCGGCGTGCGGGGCCACCACCACGAGCCCGCCATCGCCCAGGAGCGTCGGCAGGTCGCCGAAGGGCAGGGCCGTTGCGGCGGCGAGAAAGGCGGCGGCCTGCATCGGGTGGTTCGTCCTCTGATCTCTGTGATTCGTGGAGTCGCCGAAACTGCCACATCGACGAGACGGGCTGGAAGGGCGCCGCATCGGCGAATACCGAACCGTACTGATCGGTCGATGAACGGGGCCGGAACCGCACGGCCGTGAATGCCTGGCCCGCCAGCGTGCAACGCTGCCGATGCAACACTTCGTGTGCGAGCGGACGCCCCCTTGCCCGCTCGCGGATATCCGGGTCTGGTACGCTTCAAAAATTGCGAGGGAGGACGGGATTGCCGACAGGTTCCATCGGGACGCAGCATGTGGGACGGGACGGCCGTGCCGCGACGGGGGCCGCTTCGACCCGCCGGCAGGCCCTGTGGGCGGGCTTGTGCCTGTGCTGCCTGCCGACCCTCGGGCGGTCGGCCGAGGGTTTTTCGATGGACGAGGTCGGCCCCGGAATCTTCGTCCGGCGCGGCCCCGACACCGAGGCGACCGCCGACAACGACGATGCCATCGCCAACACCGGCTTCATCGTCGGTGACGACGCCGTCCTGGTGACCGAGAGCGGCGGCAGCCTCGCGGACGGAGCCTGGCTGCGCTCGCAGATCGTCCAGCGCACGGACAAGCCGATCCGCTACGTCGTGCTCACCCACGTGCACCCCGACCATTGCTTCGGAGCCGGCGCCTTCCTGCAGGATCGCCCGACCTTCGTCGGCCACCACGCCCTGACGAGCGCGCTCGAATCGCGCGGCGAGTTCTATCGCGGGCGCCTCGTCGAGATCCTGGGCGCCGAGAAGACCGGTCCGGTCGTCCAACCGACGATGACGGTGGCCGACACCGCCGAGATCGACCTCGGCGGACGTACCCTGCGGCTCACCGCTCATGGGGTGGCGCACACCAACTGCGACCTCTCCATGCTCGACACCCGCAGCGGCATCCTGTTTCCCGCCGACCTCCTGTTCGTGACCCGCATCCCATCCCTCGACGGCAGCCTCGTCGGCTGGCTGAAGGAGGCCGAGCGCCTCAAGGCAACCGGCGCCGCCCGTGCCGTTCCGGGGCACGGGCCGACCCTCGTGGATGTCACCCCCGCCATGGCCGACCTGACCCGCTACCTGGCGACCCTGCGCGACGAGACCCGCAAGGCGGTGGCGGGGGACGTGCCGATCGAGCGGGCGGTCGCCAGCATCGGCCAGTCCGAGCGCGGGAAATGGGCGTTGTTCGACACCTATCACGGCCGCAACGTCACCCAGGCCTACAAGGAGCTTGAGTGGGAATGATGATGCGCTACATCTCTCTTCGAGGAGACGAACCATGAAACATCTTGCCGCTCGCCGTCTGGCCCTCGCCATCGGCCTGTCCGTCCCGGTCCTCGCCGGCATCGCCGCCGCCGGGCCGGTCCTCGCGCTCGGGGCGGGCGACGACGATTCCGAGCGGCTCGCCCGCTGGAAGGAGATCCAGACCACGATCTTCGGCGACCGCAAGGTGGAATCGACGGACACGCTGGTGTCGATCGACGCCCCCGGCCGCGCGATGGACGCCTCCCTCGTGCCGATCACCCTGAGCATGCCGCAGAAGGATAAGATCGCGGGTCTTCACCTGGTGATCGACGACAACCCATCGCCCTACGCGGCGAAGTTCACCTTCGGACCCGCCGCGGATCCGAGCGAGATCAAGCTGCGGGTGCGGGTGAACAACTACACCAACGTCCACGCGGTGGCCGAGACCAAGGACGGCAAGCTGATGGAGGCGGTCCGTTTCGTGAAGGCCTCCGGCGGCTGCTCGGCGCCGATGGGCATGAGCGACGAGGAGGCGATGAAGGGCATGGGCGACATGCGCATGAAGTTCGCCGGTGAGGCGAACCCCGGAAAGTCCCTGGAGGCGACCCTCATGATCCGCCACCCGAACTTCAGCGGCATGCAGATGAACCAGGTCACCCGCGACTACACGCCGGCGCGCTACATCACGAAGGTCGAGGTCAGCCGCGGGTCGTCGCGCATCTTCACCCTCGACGGCGACATCTCGATCGCCTCGAACCCGGTGATCGGGTTTTCCTTCATCCCCGAGGGCCAGGAGCCGATCCGGGTGGTGGCCGTCGACAACCAGAACGGACGGTGGGAGCACAGCTTCACGGCGCCGACGGCCAGCAACTGAACGGGATGGCGCACGCCATGTGGAAACGGCGGGGCCGGGCACTCGCGGTGCTGGCCGCATCCTTCGCCATCATCGCGGCAGGGCCGGCCGACTCGCCCGTCAACGTGCCCGAGCCGGACGGACTCTGGACCGGTCCGGCACGCGGCTACACGCCGGCGACCCTGCAGGGGGCCAGGGTCGTCGACCTCGACGGGCTCGACGCCCTCATCGCCAGGGACAAGCCGGTCCTCATCGACGTGGCCCTGGCCGACCAGCGCCCGACGAACTTTCCCGCGGACCGGCCGTGGCTGCCGACCCACCGCTCGATCCCCGGCAGTGTCTGGATGCCGAACGCCGGTGCGGCCCCCCTCGACCCCCGCCAGGAGGCCGTCTTCCTCTCCCGCGTCGAGGCGCTGACCGGGGGCGACAGGACCCGGGCGGTGGTCACGTTCTGCCGGCCCGAATGCTGGGGAAGCTGGAACGCCGGCAAGCGCCTCCTGTCGGCCGGATACGCCAACGTCTATTGGTATCCCGACGGTATCGAGGGCTGGCAGGACAGGCATCCCACCACGGCGACGAAGCCCGATCCCGCGTGGGAGGCGAGGCCCAGGCTGGACCGGCCAGGCGAGCCGCTGCGCTGAGCCGTCCACGACCTGCGACAGGTGCGACTTTGCTCAACGACCTCAACGGGCTCCGCCGGACCGAACCGGTTGACATCCTCGCGATTATGGCGGAACAACAGCGCGCTTGAGGCAGAACGATGTCTAGGGAGCAAACGCCCGGTTGAAGGGCGCGGACGCGCGACGCCATCGCGACGTCCGCATCGGAGGCCGAGCCGGCGGGACGGGTTCGCCGGCCGGCCTCGCGGGTCCCACCCTCACGGCGTACCACCTGTGGAGATCCCGGCCATCGCGCCGGCCCTGCCGGTCGGCGACGGATGCCGAAGATGTAACGCCGCAAGACGACCATTGCGGGACAATCGAGTGAGTGACCGATGTCGCAGCTTGTCACGTCACGGCGCCTGAGGGCCGTCGATCTGGCCGCGCGCAAGGCCGAAGGTCGCAAGATCATCGCGCTCACCGCCTACCACGCCCACACCGCCGGCATTCTCGATCCGCACTGCGATTTCATCCTGGTGGGCGATTCGCTCGGCATGGTGATGCACGGGATGGAGACCACACTGCCGGTCACCCTCGAGATGATGATCGTCCAGGCCCAGGCCGTGATGCGGGGCACCAGCCGCGCCCTCGTGGTCGTCGACATGCCGTTCGGCTCCTACGAGGCCAGCCGCGAGCAGGCCTTCATGAGCGCCGTGCGCGTGCTCAAGGAGACCGGCGCAGGGGCCATCAAGATGGAGGGCGGCGCGCGTTTCGCCGAGACCGTGTCCTTCCTCGTGGAACGCGGCGTGCCGGTGATGGGCCACATCGGCCTCACCCCCCAATCGGTGAACACCATGGGCGGCTTCAAGGTGCAGGGCCGGGGCGAGGCGGCCGAGCGCCGGTTGCGGGAGGACGCACGGGCGATCAGCGAAGCCGGCGCCTTCGCCATCGTGCTCGAGGGCATCGTCGAACCGGTGGCGCGGGCCATCGCCACCGATCCGGCCGTCACCACGGTGACCATCGGCATCGGCGCCTCGTCCAGTTGCGACGGGCAGATCCTGGTGCTGGAGGACATGCTGGGCTTGAGCGAACGGGCGCCGAAGTTCGTCAAACGATTCGGCAGCCTGCGCGACCAGATCGAGGAGGCCGTGCGCGGCTACGCCGAGGAGGTCAGGACCGGCCGCTTCCCGGCCGACGAGCATACCTATTGACGCCGGCCCCAGCCTTGACGGCCAACCGGCGGTTCGGGATGATGCACCACGGCAATGGATTCTGCCGGGCCACATGGCCGAACCGCCCTTCGGGCTGATGATTCCTACCTTTTGCGGCTTCGCAACCAAGGTAGGCCCGTGCGCGAAATCCTCCATCGCTCCTCCTCGTTCAACGACATGAGAGCCGTCGTCCGTCGCCGGCTGCTCGACGCGCTGGCCATGGTTCGCTGGTGGATGATTCTCGCGGCGATGGCGGCGACGGTCGGATCCCTGTGCGCCGCCTTCCTCTGGAGCCTCGACGCCGCGACGAAGACGCGGTTCGATCATCCGTGGCTGCTGTTCCTGCTGCCGGTGGGCGGGTTCGCGGTCGGGTGGCTCTACCATCGCTTCGGCGCGAGCGTGGAAGGCGGCAACAACCTCATCGTCGACGAGATCCATGCGCCCAACGCCGGCGTTCCGGCGCGGATGGCGCCCCTCATCGTGCTGGGCACCCTCGTCACCCACCTGTTCGGCGGGTCGGCCGGGCGCGAGGGGACGGCCGTGCAACTCGGCGGCAGCCTCGCCGCCACCTTCGGCAGGCTGCTGGGGCTGGACCCGCCCGGGATCAGGATCCTCCTGATGGCCGGGATCGCGGCGGGGTTCGGCGCCGTCTTCGGCACTCCCGTCGCCGGGGCGGTCTTCGCGCTCGAAGTGCTCGCCCTCGGGCGGATCGAATACGGCGCCCTGGCGCCGTGCCTCCTGGCCGCCGTGGTCGGCGACTGGGTCTGCCAGGCCTGGGGCATCCATCACGGCGACTACCGCATCGACTACCTCGCCGGCCCGGCCAAGGCCCTGGTGGTCGAGCCCGTCCTGCTCGCCAAGGTGGCCCTGGCCGGTGTCGCCTTCGGCCTCGCCGCGCTTGTCTTCGCGGAGGCCAACCATCGCCTGTCGGGCCTGTTCAAGCGGTTCGTGCCCTACGGCCCGCTGCGTCCTTTCGTCGGCGGCCTGGCCGTGATCGGCCTCGTCTACGCGGTCGGCACCCGCGACTACCTCGGGCTCGGGGTGTCGGCCGCCGGTCCCGACGGACTCACCATCGCGAGCTTTTTCGGTCCCGATGTCCATCCCTGGAGCTGGGCCCTCAAGATCCTCTTCACCGTCGTGACCCTGAGCGCGGGCTTCAAGGGCGGCGAGGTCACGCCGCTGTTCTTCATCGGCGCGGCGCTGGGCAACGCGGTGGCGGGAGGGCTCGGCGCACCCCTCGACCTGTTCGCGGCCCTCGGCTTCGTGGCGGTGTTCGCAGGCGCTGCCAACACGCCGCTGGCATGCACGCTGATGGGCATCGAATTGTTCGGGGCCACCCACGGCGTCTATATCGCGACGGCCTGCGTCATGGCCTATCTCGCCTCGGGCCACCACGGCATCTACCTGTCGCAGCGCATCGCCGTGGCGAAGTCGGCCGGCGCGGCCTTCGCGGATGGGACCACCTTGCGCGAGGTGCGCCGTTCGCCGGTGCCCGCCGCGCGTTCGTCACCGCCCGAAGGCGAACGCCCCGCTCCGTAGGCGGGCGCCTGCGGGCGCAACGTCAGAACCGCATGCAAGCGAGACAGAAGCCGGTGAGCACGGCGAGGCCGAGGGCGAGGCTGGGGCCGTCCGTGATCGCGAATTCGACGGGATCGTCGTTCAGCGCGCCGCGCCCGCACAGGAGCCAGATCCGGCCGAGCCAGACGAAGACCGCCACCGGCGCCAGCCACAGGAACTCCGGGTTCACGTAGAAGGCCTGCCGGGTGGCGGCCTCGACGATGTAGAGCGAGACCATCAGCACCGCCGCAGCCGCGGTGGCCGTCCCGAACGCCAGCACCACCGGCCCGTCCTCGGCGACGTAGCCGCGGCCGGGAATCGCACCGGACGGGGCGAGGTGCCTGATCTCGCCGTAGCGCTTGGCCAGCGCCAGGGACGTGAACAGGAACATCGAGAGCACGAACAACCAGGCCGAACCGGCGACCCCGCAGAACACCACGCCGGCCACCAGCCGCGAGGTGAACAGGCCCGCCAGCGTCACCGCATCGAGCAGGGCGACACGCTTGATCCGGAAGGTGTAGGCCAGGGTCGCCGCGAGGTAGACGGACAGGATGGCGAGGCTCGCCGGGCCGCTGGCGGCGGCGAGCCCCAAGCCGAGGCCGAGGCCGGACACGATTCCGACGAGGGCCGCGGGGATCGACAGCGCCCCGGAGGCCAGCGGCCTGTGCCGCTTCGAGCGATGGGCGCGATCGTGGTCGAGGTCGTGCAGGTCGTTGAGGAGATAAGTCGCCGAGGCGACGAGCCCGAAGGCCAGGAATCCCATCGCCGCCATCAGCCAAGCGGAGGCGTCGAAGGCGCGCCCGGCCAGGACGAGGGGCAGGAAGACCAGCAGGTTCTTCGTCCATTGGTGCAGGCGGGCCGCCTTGACCCACACGCGTAAGCGGGACCGGACCGGCGGCGCCACCGCGTCGACAAGCCCCGGTTCGGCCGCCTGCCTGCCGGCGGCGCGGACCCACAAGGCGCCCTCGTCGGCGCCGGAGAACGCGACGAAGCCGCCGGGGCAGCGCGTCCTGACGGCGGCCAGGCGGGCGAGTTCGGCGATGTCGTCGCCGCGCGGCGCCACGATGACGTCGTCGGCCCAGGCCGTCGTGGCGCACAGGCGCCGCGCAAGGGCGGGGAAGGCGCTCGTCAGGATGAGGACTTCACGCCCCTCGGCATCGGCCCGGGTGGCCGCGGCCAGCATGCGCGCGTCGAAGAGGCCGGGGCCGGGGTCGACCGCGCCGCTTCGGTCGAACGCGTGGTCGAACGAACCGCGGCCCGGCAGCGCCACGGACAGGAGCGAGAGGACGCCGGACGGCCCCCCGCGCAGCGCACGGATCGCCGCCTCCGCCACGAAGGCCGGGGACAGCCCGGCACCGTCGAGATCGATCACGAGGGGGAGGGGGCGCTCGACGCGCAGCACCGGCACGGGCTCGGCCCACCCCGGCATCGCGAAGACATCGTCGCCGACGACCGCTGTTCGTCCACCCACGCCCGGCACTCCCGATGGAGGGACATTCGGCGGATTTTATCGGCGATCGCGCCTAACCCTTCCTTAAACCGCCCGTGAAAGCGTCAAGGCTCGGACGAACGGCGTCACCGGCGCATTGGGCTCCCCTTCGTGATCATCACACGCTTCGCGACACCGCTGGTCACCCGCGTCCTGCTCCTGCTCATGCCGGCGGTGGTGCTGGCCAAGGCGGCCACCCTCGCCGGGCTCACACGGATCGAGAAGACGGAGCTCACGGATTTCGAGACCTTCCATATCGTCGGGCGCATGATCTGGCAGGGGCGAGCGGCGGAGGCCTATCACGCCGGGACGATGCGGGAGGTGCAGCGGGTCGTGAGCGGCAGCGACACGTTCATGCCCTGGACCTACCCGCCGCCGTTCGATCTCGTGGTGGCCGGCCTCGCGCTCCTTCCCGTGAGCCTCGCCTATCTCCTGTTCACCGGGGCGACCCTCGCGGCCTTCCTGCTCGTCCTCAAGCGCATCGCCGACGAGGCCTTCCCGGCGGTGCTGCTGGCGATCTTCCCGGCGATCGTCGTGACCATCGGCTGCGGCCAGAACGGCTTCCTGAGCGGCACGCTGATCGGTCTTGCCGCCCTGGCCTTCGCCGGGGGCCGAGCGCTCGCCGGGCTGCCCCTCGGGTTGATGGTCGTCAAACCCCATCTGGCCGTCGCCTTCGCGCTGCATGCGGTGGCGGCCCGGCACTGGCGCTGCGTCGGGCTCGCCGCCTGCGTGGTCGCGCTCGCCTGCGCGGCCGCCACCCTCGCCCTCGGCATAACGGTCTGGCCGGCGTTCGTCTCCGCCGTCGCCGAGGCGAAGGCCTTCCTGGTCGCCGGTTACTATCCCCTGCACCGGATGATCTCGGTCTACGCGGCGCTGCGCAGCCTCGCGGTGCCGGCGGGCGTCGCGCTCGCCGTCCAGGCCGGCATCGCCTTCCTCGCCCTGTCCGTGGTCGTTGCCACGATCCGGGGCCGGCGGGACACGGCGACGGCGCTGGGCGCCACGGCCCTGGCCGGCCTGTTCGTCAGCCCCTACGCCTACGATTACGACCTGACGCTCTACGGCATCGCCCTGGCCTTCCTAATGCCGGGCCTGATCCGGCGTGCGAGCCCACGCGAGCAGATCGCCCTCCTCGGCTTGAGCCTCTTCACCTGCGGCTACGGCCTCCTCGCCTCGGTCTGGCACGACAGGATGGTCGGGCAGGACATTCCGTATCCCGGAACGGCGGCGTGGCCGCCGAGCCTCGCCGGTTTCGCCCTACTGGCCATCGTCGTCCTGGTCTGGCGCATCCTCAGCCGTGCGGCGGGTCCGGTAGCGGCACCGGCCCGGCTTGGCGATGGCCTGCCCCTCGCCGGCGGCTTGCGGTGACGGACCGGCCCCGCGACATTGCCGGACCACTCGGCACCCTCTCCGGGTGGGGCCGCTATCCGCGCGCCGAATCGCGCATCCTGCGGGCGGAGGCCCCCGACCGTCTGCCGGGGCTCGTGGCCGCGGGCACCGACTACGTCGCGCGTGGCAACGGGCGTGCCTACGGCGATGCCGCCATCGGCCTCCACCAGACCGTGCTGATGCGGCGCCTCGATCGCTTCCGCGGCTTCGATCCCGACAGCGGCCGCCTCACCGTGGAGGCGGGCGTGCTGCTGGCCGACATCCTCGACGTGGTCGTGCCCCGCGGCTTCTTTCCGTTCGTGGTGCCGGGGACCCGCCTCGTCACCGTGGGCGGGATGATCGCCGCCGACGTACACGGCAAGAACCACCACCGCGAAGGCGGTTTCGGCGACCATCTCGACGCGCTCACCCTGCTCCTGCCCGACGGGCGCCCGCTTCGCTGCTCGCGGGAGGACAATCCCGAACTGTTCACGGCCACCGTCGGCGGCATGGGCCTCACCGGCCTCATCGTGGACGCGACCTTTCGGCTGCGCCCGATCGAGAGCGGCTGGATTCGCCAGGAAACCGAGGTCGCCACCAATCTGTCCGGCCTCGTCGCCGCGCTCGATCGCAGCGCCGAGGCGACCTATTGCGTCGCCTGGATCGACTGCCAGAGCCGGGGAGGGCACCTCGGGCGCGGCCTCGTGTTTCGCGGCGAGCATGCGTCGGCCGCCGAATGCGCGGGCCTCGCGCCGCCCCGGGCGGCCGGCCGGGCCGCCGTGCCGGTTCCCGTCGACATGCCGTCTTGGACGCTCAACCCGCTCACGGTCGGTGCCTTCAACGCGCTCTACCATCGCCGCGGCGCGGCGGCGGCGCGACGGCCGGCCTACGTGCCCTGGCGGCAGTACTTCTTCCCCCTCGACGGCCTCTCCGATTGGAACAGGCTCTATGGCCGGCGGGGCTTCGTGCAGCATCAATGCGTCATCCCGCCGGGCTCCGCCCAACCCGTCCTGGCCGAGATCCTCGAGCGCGTGGCGCGCCTGGGGAGCGCCTCACCCCTGGCCGTGCTCAAGCGGCTCGGGCCGGGCAGCGGCCTCCTGTCGTTCCCGATGGATGGCTACACCCTCGCCCTCGACCTGCCGGCCAACGCCGCCGCCCTGGCTCTCCTCGACGAGATCGACCGTCTGGTGGTCCCGGCCGGCGGACGGCTCTACCTCGCCAAGGATTCCAGGCAGACCCGCGCCACCTTCGAGGCCGGCTATCCCGGCCTCGGCGAGTTTCGACGCCTGCGGCACGCGATCGGCGCCGAGCGTCGCCTGACCTCGCATCTTTCCGCAAGGCTCGGCGTGTAGAAGGCCCGGATTGTAGAAGGCTCGGAGTGTAGAAGGTTCGGCGTCGGGCCTCGATCCGCGCTCCTCATCATCTCCCTTGCAAGGTGCTCGACGATGGCCGGCCGCAAGACGCTCCTCCTGGTAGGCGCCACATCGGACATCGGTCGGGCGGTGGCGTCCCGTTATGCCCGCGAGGGCTGGGCGATCGTGCTCACGGCGCGCGATCCGAGCGCGGCCCGTCGCGACACCGACGATCTCAGCGTCCGCACCGGCGAGCCCGTCGCGGTCCTGCCCCTCGACGTCCTCGCCCTCGATACCCTCGCCGCCTTCGTCGACGCGCTGCCGGTCCTTCCGGACACCGTGGTCTGCGTCGTCGGGGAACTCGGCGACCAGAACCGTGCCGAGGCCGACCCGGAGCATGCCGCACGGGTCATGGCCACGAATTACCTCGGGCCATCGCTGCTCCTCGGCATCCTGGCCGACCGCTTCGCGGCGCGGGGCCACGGCACGATCGTCGGGGTGAGCTCGGTGGCGGGCGACCGCGGCCGAGGATCGAACTACGTCTACGGCTCGGCCAAGGCCGGGTTCACCGCCTTCCTGTCGGGCCTGCGCAACCGGCTCGCCCGGGGGCCGGTTCGGGTCGTGACGGTCAAGCCCGGCTTCGTGCGCACGCGCATGACCCAGGCGCTGTCGCTGCCGCCGCTTCTCACCGCCGAGCCCGCGGAGGTCGGCGCCGCCATCTACGCGGCGGCCGAGCGGGGCCGGGCCGACGTCGTCTACGTCCGTCCGGTCTGGCGCCTCGTGATGGCGATCATCCGCGCCATCCCGGAGCCGATCTTCAAGCGCCTTCGCCTCTAGGCCGGCGCGCCGCGCTCGCCGGTCGGACAAAGAGCGGCGACCCCGTTCGAGGTCCGGCTGGCCGGGAGCGCGCCCGGAAGAGACGCCGGCGATCGCACGGGTGTCGTCCTCGATAACCACGATGCATCGGGCCGCGCCCGCCCGTCCGGTCGATGCAGTCCGGAAGGACCTCGGCCCTCCCGCTCATCCGGCGTTCGATCCCGATGAGTCGCCGCATGCACCAGAATGACGGCCGCAGGTCGGGTCATGGCGCCGCCAGGAGCAGGGCCGTGCCTCGGCTGTCCTTCGGAACAGGCCGGGGACAGGTGCGGGCCGACCGCATCGAGGAGAGGCTCGTGTCGCCGCATCCGCAGTCAGGCGACCGGGGATGCCGTGCCGGAACTCCGCTCGACCTATACCATTTCCGGGTGATCACTTCGTGATGCGGACATGGGCTTCGCTCAGGCGCCGCGCGGGCTCGGTGATCCGGTTCCCGCTCGATTCACGCGGGAAACGGATCACTCGGCCGCGTCGAGGCGCGGGCGCTCGACGTGGCTGCGTTCCCGCTTGACGAGTTCGGCAGTGCGGAACGCCACTTCGAGCGCCTGCTCCGCGTTGAGGCGCGGGTCGCAATAGGTGTGATAGCGATCCTGAAGGTCGTCGGCCGTCAGCGCGCGGGCGCCGCCGGTGCATTCGGTGACGTCCTTGCCGGTCATCTCCAGGTGGATGCCGCCGGCAATGGTGCCTTCGGCCCGGTGGACGTCGAAGAAGCCCTCGATCTCCTGCATCACCCGCTCGAACGGTCGCGTCTTGTAGCGGCCGGCCGAGATGGTGTTGCCGTGCATCGGATCGCAGGCCCAGACGACACTGCGGCCCTCGCGCTCCACCGCGCGGATCAGGCCGGGCAGGTGCTCGCCGACCTTGTCGGCACCGAACCGGCAGATGAGGGTGAGCCGGCCCGCCTCGTTGGCCGGGTTGAGCTGGTCGGCGAGGCGGATCAGACCCTCGGCGGTCATCGACGGCCCGCACTTGAGGCCGACCGGGTTCTTGATGCCGCGGGCGTATTCCACATGGGCGTGATCGGGCTGGCGGGTGCGGTCCCCGATCCAGAGCATGTGGCCCGAGGTAGCGTAGTAGTCGCCGCTGGTGGAGTCGACGCGCGTCAGCGCCTCCTCGTAGCCGAGCAGCAGCGCCTCGTGGCTCGTGTAGAAATCGGTGGTTCGCACTTCCTGGTGGGTCTCGGGGTTGATCCCGATCGCCCGCATGAAGTCGAGGGCCTCCGTCATCCGCTCCGCGCAATCGGCGTAGCGCGAGGATTGCGGCGAATCCTTCACGAACCCGAGCATCCAGCGATGCGAATTCTCGAGGTTGGCGTAGCCGCCGGTGGCGAAGGCACGCAGCAGGTTGAGCGTCGCCGCCGATTGGCGATAGGCCTCCAGCTGTCGGCGCGGATCGGGCACGCGCGCTTCTTCCGTGAAGGTCAGGCCGTTGACGATGTCGCCGCGGTAGCTCGGCAGCACCACGCCATCCATCGTCTCGGTGGGCGAGGAGCGCGGCTTGGCGAACTGACCGGCGATACGGCCGACCTTCACCACCGGCGAGCCGCCGGCGAAGGTGAGCACCAGCGCCATCTGCAGGAACACGCGGAAGAAATCGCGGATGTTGTCGGCCGAATGCTCGTCGAAGCTCTCGGCGCAATCGCCGCCCTGGAGCAGGAACGCCTGGCCCGTGGAGACCCGCGCCAGGGACGCCTTGAGCTTGCGCGCCTCACCGGCGAAGACCAGGGGCGGGAAGCTCGCGAGCTGCGTCTCGACGCTCTCGAGCGCGGCGGCATCCGGATAGGCCGGCACCTGCTGGATCGGCAGCTGCCGCCACGTTTTCGGTGTCCAACGCTCGCCCATGATCGTCTCCCGTCCACCTCTCGGCCGGCTTCGCTGAAGGGGAATCTCGTGTGAGGAGCGCGGCTTATAGAGCGGTTCGCGACCGGATGCGAGCGCGAACCGCCCTTGGTCCCCTCGGATGGGTCGACCCCGACGCCCGGCGCGATCGAACGGCGGACGTGCGCCAACGCACAATCGACCGAGATAACTTGTAACGTCGAGGGATGGCGATGCGAAACACTGGATAGATGCGGCGAAACCATCGTCGCAGGCTAGAAGACGAAAGGAATATTGCCATGTTCAAGTCGATCGTCGTCGCCGCCGCTCTTGCGGTCGTTTCCACCGGCGGTGCCCTGGCCGGTTCGCGGACCCTCTCCGTCTGGGGCGCCCAGGTCGACGTCCCGTCCTCACAGGTTCAGGCGCCCGCCTTCGATGCCCGTCTGAGCGAGCGCGGCGGTAGCCGGTTCATGGCGTATGGCGATCCCCGGAACGTCGAACCTCGGAATGTCGAGGCGGCGCGGGAGAACAACGGGTATCGCGACGACGAACACGCCCGCTGAGCGCGTCGGCTCCCGACCGAAGGGGCCGTTCATCCCATGGCATCGCCGTCCTCGATGGCGATGCCGAGCTCGGACAGGATCCAGAAGATCGCCTCGAGATCCTCCGCGGTGACGTCGCGCGGCGGCAGGGCTTGTTCGAGATCCTCGTAGGTCAGCCGCCGGACCTTCATGGCGTCGACCTTCAGGAGCAGCGAGTCGAGGGCGAGCCGCATGTCGTCGGATAGAGCGTCGTGGCTGGGCAGACGCGACGCGCGCAGGGGATCGAGGGCTTCAGCGAGCAGGCGGTCGATGATCGCCTGCCGCCTCGTGTACGCATCGTCGTCTTCGGTCATTCAGCCTGTCGCCAGATCACGTCGCTGTCAGGGGCCCGCACGCACGATCCGGACCGGGATCGCCTTGGCGGCCGGCGTCATCGCCTGTTCGTCATGGTGCCCAAGCGGAATGAGCGGGTTCAGTTCCGGATAATAGCCACCGCAATTGCCCGGCGGGATCCCATAGGCGACGATCCGCAAGCCGCGCACGACCCGCTCGATGCCGTCGTGCGCCTCGGTGCGCACATCGACGCTCTCGCCGTCGCGAAACCCGAGGCGGTCGATGTCGTCGGCGTTCATGAACAGGATCGTACGGGTGCCCTTCACGCCGCGGAAGCGGTCGTCGTAACCGTAGACGGTGGTGTTGAACTGGTCGTTGGAGCGCAGCGTCATCAGGTCGAGGACGTCGGCATGGCGCTTGGGCATGTCCGGGTTCTCGTCCAGCCCCTCGGGCACCACGAAGGTCGCCTTCCCCGTCGGGGTCTCCCATTGCCGGGCGCGGGCGGGAACGGGCTTGCGCAGGCCGCCCGGGTCGAACATGCGGCCCTCGAGGTCCTTGAACACGTCGGGGTACGTCGCCTCGATGGCCGCGCGGACGTTCGCATAGTCGCCGACCCATCCGTCCCAATCGACCTTCGGGTTCGGGGTCAGCGTCGCCTTGGCGAGTTCGGCCACGATCCAGGGCTCGGAGCGGACCTCGGCGCTCACCGGCTGCGTCACGCCGCGAGACCCGTGGAAGCAGGAGGTCGAATCCTCCATCGACACCGCCTGCGGCCCGCTCGCCTGGGCGTCGACCTCGATCCGCCCGAGGCAGGGGAGGATGTAGGCGGCCGCACCGTTGACGAGGTGGGAGCGGTTGAGCTTCGTCGAGATCTGGACGGTGAGGTCCATGTGCCGCCAGGCCTCCTCCATCCGCACCGTGTCGGGGATGGCGCGCACGAAGTTGCCGCCCAGCCCGATGAAGGCCTTCACCGAACGATCGAGGATGCCTTCGCAAGCCTCCACGGTGTTGAGGCCCTTCTCCCGCGGCGGCTCGAAGCCGTAGAGGTCCTTCAGCCTGTCGAGGGGCGCGAGCTCCGGCTTCTCGGTGATCCCCACCGTGCGCTGGCCCTGCACGTTGGAATGCCCGCGCACCGGGCACAGGCCGGCACCGGGACGGCCGACGTTGCCGCGCAGCAGCATCAGGTTCACCAGCATCTGCACCGCCTCGGTGCCCTTGCGGTGCTGGGTCAGCCCCATGCCGTAGACGCCGATCACGGCGCGCGCACGGGCGTAGACCGTCGCCGCCGCCTCGAGCGCCGACCGCGTGAGGCCGGAGCGCGCTTCCAGGGTCGCCCAGTCCTGGCCGTCGCAGAACGCCGCGAAGGCCGAAAAACCGTGGGTGTGCTCGGCGATGAACGCCGCATCGAGGAGGCGCGGGCGCCCGACCCGTTCGGCCTCGCGATCGGCCTCGATCAGCCACTTGCACATCGCGGTGATCGCCGCGATGTCGCCGCCGGCCTTGACCTGGAGATACTGCGTCGAGATCTCGGTGGAGGTCCGCGTCGCCATCTCCACCACCGACTGCGGGTTGGTGAAGCGCTCCAGCCCGCGTTCGCGCAAGGGGTTGAAGGTGATGATCGGAACGCGCCGCTTGCGGGCATCCTGGAGCGGATGCAGCATCCTTGGCGCGTTCGAACCGACATTCTGTCCGAAGAACAGGATCAGGTCGGTGGACTCGAAGTCCTCCAGCACCGTGGTGCCGACCGGGGACCCGATCGACGCCTTGAGGCCAACCGAGGTCGGCTCGTGGCACATGTTGGAGGAATCGGGCAGGTTGTTGGTGCCGTAGAGCCGCGCGAACAGGCCGTACATGTACGAGGTTTCGAGGGCGGCCCGGCCGGAAGTGTAGAGGACGACGGAGGCCGGATCGAGACCGCGCAGGGCCGTCCCGATCTGCGAGAACGCCTCCGCCCAGGTCACCGGCACGTAGTGGTCGGTTCCAGGGTCGTAGCGCATCGGATGGGTGAGGCGGCCCTTCTCCTCCAGCGCGTAGTCGGTCCAGGTCAGGAGTTCGGTGACCGAGTGCCGGGCGAAGAAATCGGGGCCGACGCGCTTGGCGGTCTGCTCCCAGGCCGTGGCCTTGGCGCCGTTCTCGCAATACTCGAACGCCGCGGGCTTCGCCGGCTTGGCCCAGGCGCAGGACGTGCACATGAAGCCGTCGGGCTTGTTCTGCTTCATGAGCAGCGCCGCGCCCGAGAGCGGGATCTGCTCGCGGGTCAGGATCTCGGCGAGCGACCCGGCGGAACCCCAGCCGCCGGCGGGACCGTCGTAGGGAGCGATGATCGGCTCGGCCATCTTGTCGGTCATGGGAACTTTCCGGCTCGCGGTTGCGCCAGGGCAACGGAGCCGGAAAGCCGGGTGTTCCGGCCGCGCCTACCCGACGCTCTGCGGCCTCTTGGTCACGGCGGGCACCCGCATGGTGACGAGTTCCTCGCCGGCGGTGGGATGCACGGCGATGGTGCGGTCGAAATCGGCCTTGGTGGCGCCCATGGTGACGGCGATCCCCACCGCCTGGATCATCTCGCCGGCGTCGTGGCCGAGGATGTGGACGCCGAGCACCCGGTCGGTGGCGACGTCCACGATCACCTTGAGCAGCATCCGGTCCTCGCGGCCCGACAGCGTCGCCTTCATCGGGCGAAAGCTCGACCGGTAGACGTCGATGGCGTCGTACCTCTCGCCGGCCTGCGCCTCGGTGAGGCCGACGGTGCCGATCTCGGGCGTCGAGAACACGGCGGTGGGAATCAGCCCGTGGTCCACCGACCACGCCTTGCCGCCGAACACCGTGTCGGCGAAGGCGTGGCCCTCGCGGATGGCGATGGGCGTGAGGTTGGCCCGGTCGGTGACGTCGCCCACGGCATAGATGGACGGCACCGCCGTCTGCGAGAAAGCGTCCACCGGGATGGCGCCGCTCCTGTTCGGAGCGATACCGACGGAATCGAGGCCGAGGCCGTCGACGTTGGGACGACGGCCGGTGGCGACCAGGACCTGATCGACCTCCAGGGTGTCGCCGTCGTCGAGGGTGGCGAGGATGCCTGTCGTGCGCCGCTCGAGGCGCGCCAGGGTGCGGCCGAGGCGCAGGTCCATCCGCTTGCCGTAGGCCTCGGCGAGCCCCTCTCGGACTTCGTCGTCGAAGCCGCGCAGCAGCTTGTCGCCCCGGTGCAGGAGGGTGGTGCGGCTGCCGAGCGCGGCGAAGACGCCGGCGAACTCCACGGCGATGTAGCCGCCGCCGATCACGAGGATCCGCTCGGGCCGCGTCTCCAGCTCGAACACCTCGTTCGAGGTGATGGCGAGATCCATGCCCGGCACGTCGGGGAGCTTGACCGGTCGCGCACCCACCGCGACGAGGATGTGCCGGGCTCGCACCACCTTGCCGCTGTCGACGAGGCGCACCGCATGGGGCCCCTCGATCACCGCGCGCTGGGGCTCCACATCGACGCCCGCGCGCATCAGGTTGGTGTCGTAGATCGTCTCCAGGCGCGCCACCTCGGCGTCGCGGCGGCGCTTCATCACGCTCCAGTCGAAGCGCGGCTCGGGAACCGTCCAGCCGAATCCCGCGGCGTCCTCGAACTCCTCGGCGAAGCGGCCGGCGTAGACCATCAGCTTCTTGGGCACGCACCCACGGATGACGCAGGTGCCCCCGACCCGGTATTCCTCGGCGAGTTGCACCCGGGCACCGTGGCCCGCCGCGATCCGGGCGGCACGCACACCGCCGGAACCGCCGCCGATCACGAAGAGGTCGACGTCGAACGCATCCCCGGCGGGTGTGGGACGGTCGGTCTGGGCGGTCTCGGCCATGGCGGGATCCTGCATTGCGGCATCGTCCTTCGCCCCGATGGCGACCGCGATCAAGCGCGACCCGTGGTCCGGATCCGGCGAGCCGGCGCGGGACCGACAGGGCCTACAGGCCGGCGGCGACCTTCAGGGCGGCGTTGACGCGGTCCTGCCAGCCCGGCCCGTCCTTCTGGAAATGCTCCAGGACGGCGCGGTCGATGCGCAGGGTCACCATCTCCCGGGCACCGGGGACGGCGGCACCGGCCGAGGGGGCGGGGGCGGCCGGGCGCGGGGTGTCCACGGATTTCGTGGTCGCGGCCTTGAAGGCGGCCTCGGCGGCCTGGCGCGGGTCGCTGGGACGTCGTGTGCGATCGAATGCCATCGCGTTCTCCTACAGACCCGTCAGGACCGCTTGCGCTTCGGGGCCGGCGGCGGCGCGGCGGCCTTGGCCTCGGCTTCCGCGGCTTCGTGGGCCAGGCGCAGGGCGCGCAGCTTGACGGTGCGCTCGTCGACGGCCTTCACGGACGCCAGATGCTCGGCCATCGCCTGGGCGCCTTCCTTGGCCATGCGTTCGGCGCGCTCGGCGCGCTCCTCGGAACGGGTCCGGGCGTCGGTCTCGTCGCTCATTGCAATCCTCTCTCGATGCCTCTCGTCAAACGCGACGGTGCGCCGTCTCCGGCGCGACCGCGGGCGCATGGCCGCCCCGATCGATGTCTGGCCGAACGTCGAAGGACCGTTCCACCCGGGTGCCCGAAAGGGCCCGCGAGGCGGAACGAGGCAGTCCACACACCCTGGCGCGGATCGGCTTTGGGCGGGATCGGAACGCCATAGCACACCGGGACGTGGAAACGCCAACGATCACCGCGCGTTCGCGGGTCTTATCCGCACGAATCGCGTGCGGGAAGTCCCCTTGCACAACCGGCGACGCCGGGATCAGGCGCGCTCGGCCCGCCGGGGCGCGATCCCCACCTGCCGGTCGCGGCCCGCGCCCAGGCCGCACAGGAGACTTCCCGACGCGATGGCGACGAAGAGGGCGGTGGGCCATTCCCAGCCCCCGCTGGCGTCGTGGGCGAGCCCGAACCCCAACGGCCCGAGGGAGGCGAAGGTGTAGCCCACGCCCTGCGACAGGATCGAGAGGCCGGCGGCGGCCTCCGCATTGCGCGCCCGCAGGACGATGATGGTGAGGCCGAGCCCGAACAGGCCGCCGAGACTGACCCCGAGCAGGATCGCGAGGACCGGCACGAGTCCCCTCGGCCCGAGGGCGAGGCCCGCGAAGACGGCGGCACAGAGGACGACGAGGCCGACGACGAAGGGGCGCTGGTCGCGCGCGCGGCTCGCCAGGGTCGGCACCAGGAGGGCGCTCGGCGCCTGCCCGAGGCTCATGATCGAGGTGACGAAGCCGGCGTCGACGGCGCTCAGGCCACGGGCCTGCAGCACCGCCGGCAGCCATCCGAACACGATGTAGGCCAGCGACGATTGCAGGCCCATGAAGCCCGTGACCTGCCAGGCGACCCGGTCCCGCCAGGGCGGACGCCCGGTGGTGGAGCGGTGGAGGCCGCTGCCCCGCATCGCCAGGGGCGCCCAGACGAGGGCCGCCACGAGGCACGGCAGGGCCCAGAGCGAGAGCGCCAGGGGCCAGCCGCCGCCGAGGCCATGCGCCATCGGCACGACGATGCCCGCGCCCGTGGCCGCGCCCAGGCACAGGATCATCGTGTAGAGGCCGGTCATCGGTCCGGCGTGCCGGGGGAAATCCCGCTTCACGAGGCCGGGCAGCAGCACGCCCGACAGGCCGATGCCGGCGGCGGCGAGGCAGGCACCGAGGAACAGCGTCGCCAGGGCACCGGTGCCGGCGAGGCCGCCGAGGCCGCGCAGGACCGAGCCGAGGGCGACGACGACGACCGCCAGGAGCACGCCCCAGTCGGGCCCGAACCGGCGGATCACCCAGGGGCCGAGCGCGCAGGCGAGCCCGAGGCAGAACACCGGAAGGGTCGTGAGTACGGCCGCCCCCGCCGCGGTGAGCCCGGTCTCGGCGCGGATGTCGTTGAGGAGCGGGCCGATGGTGGTGAGTGCCGGGCGCATGTTGAACGCGATCAGCATGATCCCGAGCCCGACCAGCACGGGGTGAGTGGCCTTTGCGTGGTGAGCGGTCACGCGCGGTGCCGCCCCGCGACAAGGGCCGCCACAAGGCAACCCGCGAGCATGACCGCGAAGGGAATGTCGCCGAGCGCCGCGTAGAGCGTCCGTCCCGACAGCCTCGCAGGGAGGGCGGCGTCGAGCACGCCCTCGACGCCGAGGGGCAGGCTGGCGGTGATCCGGCCGTGGCCGTCGACCACCGCGGACAGGCCGGTGTTGGCGTCGCGGACCAGGGGCAGCCCTTCCTCCACGGTGCGCAGGCGGGCCTGCGCGAAGTGCTGGCGCGGCCCCGGCGTGTCGCCGAACCAGGCGTCGTTGGTGAGGTTGAGGATGAAGCCGGGCACCGCCGGCGGCGCACCGGGTGGGGCGACCGGCACGATCGCGCCGGGGAAGATCGCCTCGTAGCAGATGGTGGCGGCGATGGGCGGCAGGCCCGGTACGGTCATGATGCGCTGGCTGGCGCGAGGGCCGGGGGTGAATCCGCCCGGGATCGCCACGAACTGGCGCAGGCCCACCGCCCGCAGCGCGGCGTCGAGGGGAGCGGGCAGGTATTCGCCGAAGGGAACGAGGTGCACCTTGTCGTAGACGTCGCCCAGCGTCGCCCCGGCCGACAGCGTCAGGATGGAATTGAAGAAGCGCGGCTTCTCGCCCGGCAACGGCTCTTCGACGCGCGCGGCACCGGTGATCAGGTGCTTGCCCGGCGGCAGCGCGGCGGCGATGCGGGCGAGTGCCCTGGGATCGCGCTGGATCAGGAACGGGAACGCCGATTCAGGCCAGATCACATGGGTGACGTCGGAGAGGCCGGTCCGGTCCGGCGCGGCGGCGCGGTCGCTCAGCTCGATATAGCGGTCGAGGATGTCCTCGCGGTTCTCGGGCCTGAACTTGGCGTCCTGGGGGAGGTTCGGCTGCATCAGGCGCAGGCGCACCCCGGGGACGGTGGGGTCCGGGGCAGCGGGCAGGCGCCAGGCGCCGAAGGCCGCCAAGGCGGCCAGACCGACGGCCGCGGTGGCACTCGGGCCATAGCGCCCACCGGCCCCGGCATCGTCGGCGAGGGTGGCGGGTGCGGCGGCGATGAGGACCGCCAGGAGGGTCAGCCCGTAGAGACCGAACAGGGCGGCCCCCTGCATGAGCCAGAGGTTCTGACCGAGCGCCATGCCGAGGCTGTTCCAGGGGAATCCGGTGAAGAGGTGGCCGCGCAGCCACTCGCTGGCGGCAAGTCCGACGCCGAGGGCGAGGATACGCCCGCCCCCCGGCGACCAGACCAGCCGGGCGAGGGCGAAGCCGGCGCCGTAGAACAGCCCGAGGACGGCCGGCAGCCCGATGACGCCGAGCGGCAGGGCCCAGGCGAACTCCTCCGCCTCGACGAGAAAGGCGGAGCCGAGCCACCACAATCCGGCGGTGAGATAACCGAAGCCCCAGGCCCAGCCGATGCCGGCGGAGGCGATGACGGTGCCGAGGGTTCCGCGCCGGCCGGTGACGGCTCCGTCCATCAGCCAGACGGCCAGGACGAGGGACAGGCAAAGGGCCGGCAACAGCCCGAACGGCGGCATCGCCAGGGCGCCGATCGCACCGGCCGAAAAGGCGAGCGCGAGGCGGCGCCAGCCGGAGGTCAGCATCACGCGGTGGGCGAGGGGGGCCAGCGGTCCCGGCGCCGGCCGGCCGATGCGGAGCGCGGGACCGGCGGCGTCGGAGTCACGGATCATCGGGATGGCGTCACGGCGATGAGATGTCCGTCGGCGCGGACGCGGGATGGCCGGGCGGCGGCAGGGCGAGGGGGACCACGTTGCCGATGCGCGCCTGCCCGTGCTGCAGGCGCAGGCGCTTGACCCGGCGCGGGTCGGCGTCGAGGACCTCGAACTGGAGGTCGCCGGGACCGCCGATGACCTCGCCCCGCAACGGCACGCGGCCGGCCAGGGTCACGATCAGGCCGCCGATGGTGTCGATGTCCTCGGCCATCTGGCCGAGTGCCGCGTCGAGGTCGATCCCCGTGGCCGCCGACACTTCGGCGAGGCCGGCCCGGGCATCGGCGATGAAGATGTCCGCCTCCCCGTCGACGCGCTGGACCAGACGGCCCTCGGCGACGTCGTGCTCGTCCTCGATGTCGCCGACCACCATCTCGATCAGGTCCTCGATCGAGATCAGGCCATCGGTCCCGCCGTACTCGTCGATGACCAGGGCCATGTGGGTGCGCGTGGCCTGCATCCGGACCAGCAGGTCGATGGCCGGCATCGAGGGCGGGACGAACAGGACCGGGCGCTGGATGCGCGTCGAGGCCAGGCTCGCGGAGAGGTCGACGTTCGCGAGGTCGAGGCCCCGCAGGGCACGGGTGCCGCGGCGCTGGCGCGGCGAAGCGGCCGGAGGCGCCTCCGCGCTCGTCATCGTCGCGGAGGCCGCCCGGCGCGGGCTCGCCTCGGCCCTGGCGACGAGGTGGTCGACGAGATCGCGGATGTGGACCATGCCGCGCGGGTCGTCGAGGCTTTCCCCGTAGACCGGCAGGCGCGAATGCCCGGCGGCACGGAAGAGCTTCAGGAGGTCGCTCAGGCTCGTTTCGATGGACACCGCGATGATGTCGGCCCGCGGGATCATCACGTCGTCGACCCGCACCTTGTGCAGCCCGAGCACGTTCTTCAGCATCGCCCGCTCGATCGGCGAGAAGGCGTTCTCGCCGGAATCGGGCGTCGCCAGCGCGCCCTCGATGTCGTCGCGCAGGGAGTCGCGCGGACGCAGGTGGAAGACGTTGAGGAGGCGATCGTACCAGGGTTCGCGGGTCGGAACCTCGCGCGCCGGGGATTCGCCCTCGGTGGCACCGAGCGCGGCCTGGGCCGCGCCGCGACTTCGATCGTTCGTCATGTCTCTCTGGTCTGGGACGGTGGGCGGATCGGTCCGGGGTACCGCTCAATCCGCATAGGGATCGGGAATGCCGAGGCCGCGCAGGGCCGCGATCTCCAGGGCTTCCATGGCATCGGCTTGGGCATCTCCGGTCTCGTGGTCCTGGCCGAGGAGGTGAAGGGTACCATGGACGAGGAGATGCGCGAGGTGATGGGCGAGCGGCTTGGCCTGCTCCTCACTTTCGCGCAGCATCGTGTCATACGCAAGAACCACGTCGCCCAGCGGCGCCGGGCCCGCTGCATGGCCGGGTTGCGGGGGCGCGGGAAACGACAGGACGTTGGTGGGCTTGTCCTGCCCGCGCCAGGTGCGGTTGAGTTCGCGTACCGCCGCGTCGGAGGTCAGCAGCACGCTGATCTCGCGTTCGCCGGTCACCGGCTCGGGCGCCACCGAAAGACCGGCCTCGACGGCGCGAATCACATGGGACTCGATGTCGGCGACGACGCTTGTCCAGCGTTCGTCCTCGATCGCGACATCCACCTCGACGGCGCTCATGCCTGGGGCGACCGCCGCGCCAGGGACCCGCGGTCGCCGGCGCTCGCTCCCTGTGCCGCCTCGTAGGCCGTCACGATCCGGCGCACGAGGTCGTGGCGTACCACGTCGACGTCGCGGAAGCGGATGCGGCCGATACCCTCGACGCCGTCGAGGATACCGACCGCTTCGACGAGGCCGGACTTCTGGCCGGGCGGAAGGTCGACCTGGCTCGGGTCGCCGGTGATGATCATGCGCGAGTTCTCGCCCAGGCGCGTGAGGAACATCTTCATCTGCATCGAGGTGGTGTTCTGGGCCTCGTCGAGCAGGACCACGGCGTTGGTGAGCGTGCGTCCGCGCATGAAGGCGAGCGGCGCGATCTCGATGAGCCCGGTCTGGAGGCCGCGGTCGACATGGCGCGCCTCCATGAAGTCGTAGAGGGCGTCGTAGATCGGGCGCAGGTAGGGATCGACCTTCTCGCGCATGTCGCCCGGCAGGAAGCCGAGGCGCTCGCCGGCCTCCACCGCCGGGCGCGACAGGATCAGGCGCTCCGCGTGCCCCTGTTCCAGCAGGGAGACCGCATGGCCGACCGCGAGCCAGGTCTTGCCGGTGCCGGCCGGACCTTCCGCGAACACGAGCTCGTGGGTGCGCAGGGCCTTGATGTAGGCGTCCTGCGCCGGGTTGCGGGCGCGCACGGCGCCGCGCTTGCGGGTGGCGATCTGGTCGAACACCGGCCGGTCCGGCTCGGCGCTGATCTCGGCCGCCGGAAACAGCATGCCCTGCTGCGTCGTCTCCTTGATGGCGCCGTCGACGTCTCCGAGCGTCAGGGGCTGCCCGCTGGCGCCGACCCTGGCGTAGAGCCGTTCGAACACCCGCCGCGCCTTCTCGGCCGCATCGGCCGGGCCCTTGACGACGAGGTGGTTGCCGAGCGCGGTGGCGACGATCTCCATCCGGCGCTCGATGTGGGCGACGTTCTGGTCGTATTGGCCGAAGACGAGGCTCGCGAGGCGGTTGTCGTCGAAGGTCAGGGCGATCTCGACCTGTTCGGCGACCTCCGCCCCCCGCGCGGCCGGCCCACGCCCACGCAAGGGACCGCCGCGTCCGGTCATGGGGTCTGGTGCGGCCATGCCATCGTCCTCATCGGAGCCATCGGGGTCCACGCTCACGCCGCCGCCGCTGCCTCGGACATCTCCCCGAACAGCGTGTTCGTTCCGGTTCGTGAGATTCGCACCGGCACGACCGTGCCGATGATCGCGGCCGGTCCGTCCAGTTGCACGGTGAGGAGGTGCGGGGTCTTGCCGACCACCTGCCCGGCGATCCGGCCGGCCTTCTCCACCAGCACCTCCACCGTCGTGCCGACGAAGCCGGCGTTGTAGGCGTGGCGCTGGTCGTCGAGGAGGGACTGCAGGGCGGCGAGGCGCTCGGATTTGACCGCCTCCGGCACCGCGTCCTCGCGCTCGGCCGCCGGCGTGCCGGGGCGCGGGCTGTACTTGAAGGTGTAGGCGCTGGAAAACCCGATCTCGGTGACCAGCCCCAGGGTCTCGGCGAAATCCGCGTCGCTCTCACCGGGAAAGCCGACGATGAAATCGGACGAGAGCGCGATGTCGGGCCGCGCCTGCCGAACCCGCGCGATGAGGTGGCGATACGCATCCGCGTCGTGCTTGCGGTTCATCGCCTTGAGGACCCGGTCGGAGCCCGATTGGACCGGCAGGTGCAGGTAGGGCATCAAGGCCGGGATGTCGGCATGGGCCGCGATCAGGTCGTCGGCCATGTCGTTGGGGTGGCTGGTGGTGTAGCGCAGGCGCAGCAGACCGGGGATGCCGGCCAGGTCGCGCATCAGCGCGGGCAACGTGGCGGGCGTGCCGTCCCGCCCGAGCCCGTGATAGGCGTTCACGTTCTGGCCGATCAGGGTGATCTCGCGGGTGCCGCCCGCCACCAGGGCCTCGGCCTCGGCACGGATCGCCGCCACGGTGCGCGAGACCTCGGCACCGCGGGTGTAGGGCACGACACAGAACGCGCAGAACTTGTCGCAGCCTTCCTGCACGGTGAGGAAGCTCGACACGGCGCTGGTGCGGCGGGCGGGGAGGTGGTCGAACTTGTCCTCGACCGGGAAGGCGGTGTCGACGACGCGCTTCGAGCGCGAGGCGGCCAGGAGGGCCGGCAGGTTGTGGTAGCTCTGGGGGCCCACCACCACGTCGACGGCCGGGGCGCGGGCCAGGATCTCGGCGCCCTCGGCCTGGGCGACGCAGCCCGCCACGACGATCCGCGTGTCGTGCCCGGCCTCGCGGCGTTCGGCCTTGAGGACGCGCAGGCGCCCGAGTTCGGAATAGACCTTGTCGGCGGCCTTTTCGCGGATGTGGCAGGTGTTGAGGATGACGACGTCAGCCTCCTCCACCGTGTCCGTCGCGGCGTAGCCCTCCGCGCCGAGCACGTCCGCCATGCGGCCGGCGTCGTAGGCGTTCATCTGGCAGCCGTAGGATTTGACGAAGGCTTTCTTCAAACGATGCGAGTCCCGAACCGGCAGGCCGCGCGCTCCCGCGCAGGCGTTCATGACCAGGGCGTTAGCACATCCGCACGGTCGCGTCCCGCGCCCGCGTTGTGACCGATCGCGCCGCCTACGCCGGCTCGGATCGCAGGCCGGCCGCCGACGTCAGGCCCCCGGCGTGTTGCGGCTGGGTGTGTTCGGGTCGACCGCTCCGGTTCCGCCGGAGAGCGGCGCGGACGCGGGCCTCGGCCATGGCGGTGGCGCGCTTGCGATCGGTGCCGCTCTCCACCGGGATCGGTTCGCCCCAGACCACGTGGACGTCGATGGGCCCACCCGAGAGGAAGACCGAGAGGTGGGGCGCGAGATCCATGTCGCCGTACCAGGCGATGTCGGGGCGCTCGGAGCGGGTCACGGCCATGCCGTTGCGGCGCGGGTAGGCGATCGCCAGGGGCTGCAGCCGGATGCGGGTGTGGCTGTTGGTCTCGGCGTCGATGGCGGCGCGCGCCGCACCGACGAGGGAAGAGCGGAACGGCAGCAGCCGGGTACCGTCGCCGGTGGTGCCTTCGGCGAACAGCACGATGAGGTCGCCCTCGGCCAGGCGCTCGGCCAGGGCGGCGTTGACGTCGGCCGTGGCCGCACGCCGGGCCCGGTCGATGAAGATCGTGCGCTGAAGCCTGGCGAGAAGCCCGACCAGCGGCCAGCCGGCGATCTCGGATTTCGCCACGAAGGACAGCGGCCGCAGGCTGCCGAGCACCAGGATGTCGAGCCAGGAGACGTGGTTGGCGAGCACCAGGGCCGGCTCGCCCACGGCGGGCGGCGTCCCGCTCTGGGTGACCCGCACCGAGAACAGCGCCAGGAAGAGCCGGTGGAACCAGGTCGGCAGGTGGGCCGCCACCCGGCCGCGGCCCAAGCGCAGGCTCAGCCATTGCGGGCCCACCAGGATCGCGAAGGCGAGGGCGCAGGCGAGGAGCCGCAGGGCGGTGCCGAACCGCGTCATCGCCCGCCCGGTCGTCCCCTCGTCCCGGTCACGCTACGAAGGCCTTCATGGTGATGGCGGTGGCGCGGCTGCCGTCCTTGCGGGCGTAGTAGCCGGTCCGCTCGCCGACCCGCTCGAACCCGTGGCGGGCGTAGAGCTTAAGCGCGGGCACGTTGCCCTCGTCGACCTCGAGATGGACGCTGCGCACGCCGGCCTGCCCGAGATGCGCGAGGTGATCGCGCAAGAGGCGATGGCTGAGTCCGCCGCCCCGCACCGAGGGCGACAGCACCAGGGTCAGGATCTCGGCCTCGTCGGCGACCTTGCGCGACAGGACGAAGCCCTGGATGGCGCCGTTGCGCCAGAGCGCATGCGCTTCGGTCGCGCGTTCGCACAGCATGCGCTCGAACTCGTGCGCGTCCCACGGCCGGGCGAAGGCCGTGGCGTGGAGGTGGGAGAGGGCGCGCGCCTGCCCGGAGTCGCGCAGCGGCGCCACGTAGGGCTCGGCCCCCCAGGCCGACCACCAGGCCATCCACAGGTCGAGGGGCCAGAGCGGGGACAGCGGCCGGTTCATCGACGGGCGATCCTGGCGTGATCCTGGGGCGTGGCGTCGGGCCCGCGCAGGTAGAGGGGACGGGGCAGGGCCTGTTCGGGATCGGCCAGGAAGCCGAGGGAGGCGACCCAGGCGATGTCGGGGGCGGCCGTGCCGGCGATCGTCGTCTCGACGCCGCGGGCGGACATCGCGGCGGCCAGCATCGGCGCGCCGGAGCCCACCAGCGTGGCCCTGGTGCCGATCATCGCGGCGGCCTCGTCCAGCGGCACGAGGCTCGGGGGCACGATGATCCCGTCGGCCGGGTTCATCGCCTGGAGGTAGATGGACCCATGGCGGGCATCGATGGCGGCGGCGATCAGGCCCTCGCCATGGGTCGCCAGAACGGGTGCCAGCAGGGCGGAGAGCGTGGTCACGCCCACGACGGGAATACCCGTGGCGAGCCCGATGGCCCGGGCGGCGGACAGGCCGACCCGCAGGCCCGTGTAGCTGCCCGGCCCGACGGTCACGGCGACCCGGTCGAGGCTCTCGAAGCCGCCCTCGCAGCGCGCCACCACCCGCTCGATCAGGGGGAGCAGGGCTTCGGCATGTCCGCGGACGAGGACCATCGATTCGACGGCCAGGAGCGCGTCGGATTCCTCCGTCGCGATGCAGGCGGAACAGGATTCGAGTGCCGTGTCGATGGCCAGGATACGCAACGTGACTCCCGCTCGGGCAACGGTGCACCGGGTCTCGATGACGTCGACCCGCCGCGGCAAGCGTAAGGGTAGGCCAGAACCGGCGCCGCGTCAGCGCCGCAGGAGGCGGCGCCGGGCGTTAATGGCCGGGGTGTTGCACAGGTGCTTCGCCGCGGCCTGCGGCGAAGACCGGATGCCGGATCCCCTGACGTTCAGACGGCGCGGACCTCGCGCACGTCCGGCAGGAAGTGCCGGAACAGGTTCTGGACGCCGTTGCGCAGGGTCGCCGTGGAGGACGGGCAGCCCGAGCAGGCTCCCTTCATCTCCAGGTAGACGATCCCCTCCTTGAAGCCGCGGAAGGTGATGTCTCCGCCGTCGCTGGCCACCGCCGGCCGCACCCGCGTCTCGAGCAGGTCCTTGATGGTGACGACGGTGTCGTGGTCGGCCTCGTCGTAGAACTCCTCGGCCTCGTCGTCTTCAGTCGACGTTCCTTCCGCCATGACCGGGGCGCCGGACTGGAAATGCTCCATGATGGCACCGAGGATGGCGGGCTTGACCTGCGGCCAGGCGTCGTCACCCTCGGCCTTGGTCACGGAGATGAAGTCGTGGCCGAAATAGACGCCGCTGACGCCTTGAACCGCGAACAGGCGCTGGGCCAGGGGCGAGCGGGCGGCGGCATCCGCATCGCGCGCCTCGAAGGTGCCCTCGGGCAGCACGACGCGGCCGGGCAGGAACTTCAGGGTCGCCGGATTGGGGGTGGCTTCGGTCTGGATGAACATGGGCTCTTCGATCCTCGTCCGCTGCGCCGGTTCAAGGCCGGCCGGGAACGGCGGCGGGAACGACCCGCCGCCACAGGTCATGTGGACCGTGCCGGGGATTTTCTCAACCGAGCGGGGCGGGACGATTTCGCCGGCGCCTACATCGACAAGGGGCGATTCCTCCTGTATGGGCAGCGCCAACTCACAACAGGATGCCGAAATCCTGACGCGGGTGCCCCTTGCCGGGGCGCCTGGCGCGACGCGGCGGAGCATATCATGAACATCATCCAACAGCTCGAGCAGGAGCAGATCGCTGCGCTCGGCAAGACCATTCCCGATTTTCAGCCCGGCGACACGGTGACCGTGAACGTCAAGGTGAAGGAAGGCGAGCGCACCCGCGTCCAGGCCTACGAAGGCGTCTGCATCGCGCGCTCGGGCGGCGGCCTCAACGAGAGCTTCACGGTTCGCAAGATCTCCTACGGCGAGGGCGTGGAGCGCGTGTTCCCGATCTACTCGCCGCTGATCGATTCGATCGCGGTAGTCCGCCGCGGCAAGGTCCGGCGCGCCAAGCTGTATTACCTGCGCGATCGCCGCGGCAAGTCGGCCCGTATCGTCGAGCGCGCCGACCGCCCCGCCGAGAAGGCCGCCAAGGCCGACGCCGCCAAGGTCACCAAGGACGCCCGCAAGGCCGAGAAGGCCGCCAAGTCCGCGGCCAAGTCCGCCGCCGCGGAGTGAGCGGACCGCCCGGGCCGCTCACGACCCGGGCCTCTATCGATACGAGGTGGAAGCCGGCTCCTGGAGCCGGCTTTTTTCGTCGGTCGAGGCGACGCCAGTCGCGTCGGTAAGCACAGCAATCGGGTGAAACCCGATTGTCGATCGTCCGGGCGTGAAGAGCGCCCCGCGGAGCGGGCGTTGTAGGACATCCGTCCTACAACGCGTCGAGCGGAGCGATAGCCAAGGTCGCGGAGGCGGCCGCCAGCGCTTGAGGCCAGTCAGAAACCGAGGGTGATCGGGTCCTCCCGATCGCCCTACGTCGGGCGGCCGGAGCCATCGATCCCGCGCCCCGCGCCGGTGGCACGATCCTCAGGAGCGTCGACCGGTCTGGGCGGTGGCCCTGCGCAGCGCCTCCGCCAGGGCCCCGCCCTGGTCCGACTTTTCGGCCGGCTTGGACGACATCGCGCGTGGATCGACCCGGCCGGCGGGCTGGCGCTGGCCGGAACCGGGCTGGGCACGGTCGATCGGGTCGTCGAGCCGCATCGAGAGGGCGATCCGCTTGCGGGGCACGTCCACGGACAGCACCAGCACCCTCACGACGTCGCCGGCCTTCACCACCTCCGAGGGCGCCGAGACGCGCTTGCGGGAGAGGGCCGAGATGTGGACGAGGCCGTCCAGATGCACGCCGATGTCGACGAAGCAGCCGAAGGCGGCGACGTTCGTGACCACGCCCTCCAACTGCATGCCGGGCTCGAGGTCGGTGATCTTCTCCACGTCCTCGCGAAAGCTCGCCGTCTTGAAGGCCGGACGGGGGTCGCGCCCGGGCTTTTCCAGTTCGCCGATGATGTCGCGCACCGTCGGCACGCCGAAGCGCGTATCGGCGAAGGCCTCGGGCGAGAGCCGGCCGAGCACGGCGTCGTTGTCGATGAGGGCCGTGATGTCGCTCTTCGTGGCCTCCAGGATCCGGCGCACCACCGGGTAGGCCTCCGGGTGGACGCCCGAGCGGTCGAGGGGGTCCTCTCCGCCTTGGATGCGCAGGAAGCCCGCCGAGAGCTCGAAGGTCTTGGGTCCGAGGCCAGCCACCGCCTTGAGCGCCTTGCGCGTGCGGAACGGGCCGTTGGCGTCGCGGTGCGAGACGATGTTGGCGGCCACCGATTCGCCGAGCCCCGAGACCTGCGCCAGGAGTGCGGCGGAGGCCGTGTTCACGTCGACACCCACCGCGTTGACCGCATCTTCCACCACGGTGGCGAGAGAGCGCGACAGCTTGGCCTCGCCGATGTCGTGCTGGTACTGGCCGACCCCGATGGACTTCGGGTCGATCTTCACGAGTTCGGCCAGCGGGTCCTGCAACCGACGTGCGATCGAGACGGCACCGCGGTGCGAGACGTCGAGGTCGGGCAGTTCGCGCGACGCGATCGCAGAGGCCGAATAGACCGACGCCCCGGCCTCTGAGACCGAGACCTTGGTCATCCTCAGGTCGGGGTTGGCCGCGATGATCTCGGCCGCCAGCTTGTCGGTCTCCCGCGAGGCGGTGCCGTTGCCCACCGCGAGCAGGTCGACCCGGTGGAGGCGGCAGAGCCGGCCCAGCGTGGCGACCGTCTCCTGCCACCGGCGCTGGGGCTCGTGCGGATAGGTGGTCTCGACGGCAACGACCTTGCCGGTGGCATCGACGACGGCGACCTTGGTGCCGTTGCGGTAGCCGGGGTCGAGGCCCATCGCGGTCCGGCCGCCGGCGGGTGCGGCCAGCAGCAGGTCCTTGAGGTTGGCGGCGAACACCTTCACCGCCTCGACCTCGGCCTTCTCGAACAGCCGGGTGCGCAGGTCGACCTTGATTCCCGTCCGGATCTTGGTGCGCCAGGCGGACCGGACGGTCTCCAGGAGCCAGCCGTCGCCGGGACGGCCCTTGCCCGAGATGCCGTGCCGGCGGCAGATCGCGAGTTCGAAGGCCCCCGGCGTCCCGGGCGGAGAATCCTCGCCCTCGGCGGCGAGGTCGATGCGCAGGAACTCCTCCTTTTCACCGCGCAGCAGCGCGAGGATGCGGTGCGAGGGCATCCGGTCCAGGCGCTCGCTCCAGTCGAAGTAGTCGGCGAACTTGGCGCCGGCGGCCTCCTTGCCCTTCGCGACCCTGGAGACCGCCTTGCCGGAGCGCCAGAAATCCTCGCGCAGGCGACCGACGAGGTCGGCGTCCTCGGCGAAGCGCTCGGTCAGGATGGCCCTGGCGCCCTCGAGGGCCTCTTCGACCGTGGCGATGCCCTTGGCGGCCGAGACGAAGCCCACGGCGACCCGCAGCGGGTCGTTTTCGGGCGCGCCGAGCAGGGTATCCGCCAGGTGGGCGAGACCCGCTTCTCGGGCGGCCTGCGCCTTCGTGCGGCGCTTGGGCTTGTAGGGGAGGTACACGTCTTCGAGACGCGCCTTGGTGTCGGCGGCGGCGATGGCGGCGGCGAGGTCCGGCGTCAGCTTGCCCTGGGCGCGGATGCTCTCGGTGATGGCCTCGCGCCGGCTCTCCAGCTCGCGCAGGTAACCGAGCCGCTCCTCGAGCGCCCGTAGCTGCACGTCGTCGAGGGAGCCCGTCGCCTCCTTGCGATAGCGGGCGACGAAGGGGACCGTGGCGCCGCCGTCGAGCAGGTCCACCGCGGCGGCCACCTGCGCCTCCCTCACCCCGAGTTCACGGGCGATCAGCAGGGTCACGGACGTCATGGGGGCTCCGGGTCGGTCGCGGGATCGGCACGGACAGCTCTACCCCGGCGGCCCCGGCCGATCCAACCGGCCGCGCGGCGTCCTCAGCGGTTCGGCGTGCCGGCCTACCGCGACGGGATCGGGCCGGGCGGGATCGGAGCCGTTTCCGCCGCCGGGAATGGCCGGCCGAGCGCCGGCTTGACCGCAGGCTTGACGGCGGGCTTCGGCGAGGCGCGAGGCGTCACCGATCCGGTGGTGGTGACATCGGGACCCGGCGCGGCTGCCGCGGCCGGGCTGTCGATGCCGTAGATGTCGTCGCGGAAATGCGCCCGGCCGTCGGGCGTGGCGTAGCCGGTGAGATAGACGAAGGTCACCGGGATCTGCTTGGTGAGCTTGATGTCGACGCGCTCGTTGGTGGCGATGCTGGTCTCGATCTCGATCGGCCCCCAGGCCGAGCCGGCGCCGTGGGGACCGGGGGTCCCTTCGAGCAGCCAGCCGGCCAGTTCCTTCACCTGCGCCACCCGCACGCAGCCGTGGGAATGAAAGCGGACGTCGCGTGCGAACAGCGATTTCGACGGCGTGTCGTGCATGTAGACCGCCTGGCGGTTGGGCATGTCGATGCGCACCTGGCCCAGCGAGTTGTCGAGGCCCGAATCCTGCCGCAGCGTGTAGGTCGCCGCCTTCTCGCCGGCCCAGTCGACGGTGGTGGGATCGACCTCGATGCCGCCGGGGCCCAGGATGCGGATGCGCTCGCGGGCGAGATAGCCCGGATCCCTGCGCATGCGCGGGATGATCTCCTTCTTGATGATCGAGACCGGCACCGTCCAGGTCGGGTTGAGGTTCACGCTGGAGATGCGCGCCTCGATCCTCGGTGTCGCCTTGTCCGGCTTGCCGACCACGGCGACGTAGCGACGGGCCACGACACCGCGCTCGACCGCCTCGACGGTGGCCGCGGGGATGTTCACCACGACCTAGCGGTCGCCGAACGCGAAGGTCGAGCCGAGCTGGCGGGCGGCCGAGGCGGAGAGCTGGCGCTGGCGCACCCGCGCCGGAACGTTGAGGGCGGCCACGGTCTGGCGGCCGACGAGACCGGTCTCGGGCAGGCCGTGCCGGGCCTGGAAGGCCATCACCGCCGCCACGAGCGGCGCGTCGAGCGCGTCCGACACCGGCGTGTCGGGGGCGAGATCGCCGACCATGGCGAGATGCCGGCGCAGCGCCGGAACGGCGGCATCGCGGGCACCCGGCTTGATCACGAGGTCCGTGGGCAGGGTGCCCCAGCCGCCGGCATCGGCCATGGCCTGGTAGCGGTCGGCCATGCGCAGGGTATCGAGGAAGGTCGAGGCCGCCAGGGTCGGCAGTGGATCGGCCGAGACCCTGGCGATGACCATGGGCGGCAATTCGCGGGATTTCCGGGCGGGTGCCGGCTCGCCGGGCTTCGCCTCGGCCGAGGGCGCCGGAGCCGGCGTCTCCGGCGCCGCCCTGGCGGCAGCCGTCACGTCCGCACCGGCGACGACGGGCGGCGCCGGCTCGGCGTGCGCACCCATCGGGCCGAGCATCAGCACGGCGAGGGAGAGGCCCACGCAAAGGCGGGCGGAAACGGGTACGCGACGCGCAGACACGGGCAGGCCTCGTGATCGATCAGGCCCGGAAGGATGCGCGGCGGCTGGTTACCAAATTCCCATCCTGCACGCCGTGCGCGAGCCCGCTGCCCGTCCCGTCGCCGGACAGACCGGGGCCGGAGCGGGGTGCCGGAGACGGGCTGCGAACCTATGTGAGACCGCGACAGGGATCGTGAGAGGTTTCACCATGGACGACGTGTTTCACGCCGGTCGCACCGCCATCGTCACCGGGGCGGCCAGCGGGATCGGGCTCGCCGCCGCCAGGCATTGCGCGAGCCGGGGCATGACGGTCTGGCTGGCCGATCTCCCGGGGGCGGCGCTAGAGGCGGCGCGCGACGAGGTCGCGGGGCTCGCGGCAGGCCCCGCCCTCGTCCATGCGCGTCCGACCGATGTGGCGAGCCGCGAGGCGATGGAGGCCCTGCGCGAGGCCGCCTGCGCGAACGGACCGCCCGCCTTCGTCATGCTCAACGCCGGGATCGAGGCCGGCGGCACCCTGTTCTCCGACGACGCGACCTGGCGGCGCATCCTCGGGACCAATCTGTGGGGGGTCGTCAACGGCATCCACGCCCTTGCGCCGGCGATGATCGAAGGCGGAGAGACCGGGGCCATCGTCGTCACCGGATCGAAGCAGGGCATCACCACGCCGCCGGGCAACACGCCCTACAACGTCTCGAAGGCCGGCGTGAAGGCGGTGGCCGAGGCCCTCGCCCACGACCTGCGCAACCGCGACGGCGTCCGCATCGGCGCCCACCTCCTCGTTCCGGGCTTCGTCTACACCGGCCTCACCAGGGCGCGCGGCGTGGCCGCCAAGCCAGACGGCGCCTGGACGCCGGAGGAGACCGTTTCGTTCATGGTCGCGGGCATGGAACGGGGCGACTTCTACATCCTCTGCCCCGACAACGAGACGACGCGGGGCCAGGACGAGAAACGCATCGCCTGGGCGGCGGGCGACGTCATCGAGAACCGGCCGGCCCTGTCGCGCTGGCACCCCGATCATGCGGACGCCTTCGCCGCCTACATGGCCGAGTGACGGATCGCCACGGATGGCGACGGGCTTGCATAGCCCGGCGTCGAGGCCGGGCGGAGCGGGCGCGGGCGCGCGGCGGCTTTCGCTTGCACGACACGACACGGTATCCGACACCGTGCCGACTTCCGTCGATGGCCGAAAACCGTCCGTGACAACGCCCAGGAGCCGCCCTTGGCCACCATCATTCCCGTCGCCTCGTTCGATTGCGTCGTGTTCGGCGCCACCGGCGACCTGACCACCCGCAAGCTCCTGCCGGCGCTGTACTATCGCTTCAAGGACGGCCAGATCCCCGGAACCAGCCGGATCATCGGCGCCTCCCGCTCCGAGATGAGCGCGGAGGGGTTTCGCGAGCGAGCCCGCGACGCCCTCAAGAGGTTCGTTCCCGTCCCCGACCTGCGCGACGAGGTCCTGGCCGCCTTCCTCGATCACCTCGACTACGTGGCGGTGGACGGTGCCGGCGAGGAGGGCTGGGCGACCCTGGCCGCCAAGCTCGCGGAGCGGCCCGATCAGGTGCGGCCGTACTATCTGGCGACCTCGCCGGACCTCTACGGCCCGATCTGCCGCAACCTCGCCGCCCACGGGCTGATCGGCGAGAAGTCCCGCGTCGTCCTGGAGAAGCCGATCGGCAAGGACCTGAAGTCGGCCCGCGCCATCAACGACGCCGTCGGCCAGGTGTTTCCCGAGGAGCAGATCTTCCGGATCGACCACTACCTCGGCAAGGAGACGGTTCAGAACCTGCTGGCACTGCGGTTCGCCAACACCATCTTCGAGCGGCTGTGGAACGCCGACGTCATCGATCACGTCCAGATCACGGTGGGCGAGACGGTCGGCGTCGAGGGCCGCGCCGGCTATTACGACACCTCCGGTGCGCTACGCGACATGGTGCAGAACCACCTGCTGCAGCTCCTCTGCCTGATGGCGATGGAGAGCCCGCTCACCCTCGACGCGAACTCGGTGCGCGACGAGAAGCTGAAGGTCCTGCGCGCCCTCAAGCCGATCACCCCCCACGACGTCCAGACGGTCACCGTACGGGGCCAATACGCCGCCGGCGCGGTGGCGGGACAGCCGGTGGAGGGCTACCGGACCGACCTGGGCGGCGAGACCCTCAGCCGCACCGAAACCTTCGTCGCCTTGAAGCTCGAGGTGCAGTCCTGGCGCTGGGCCGGCGTGCCGTTCTACCTGCGCACCGGCAAGCGGCTTCCCAAGAAACTCTCCGAGATCGTGGTGCAGTTCCGCGCCTCGCCGTTCTCGATCTTCCCCGCCGAATCGTTCGGGCGCGAGCCCAACCGCCTCGTCATCCGGCTGCAGCCGGAGGAGGGCATCAAGCTCGAGGTCATGACGAAGGACCCCGGGCCGGGCGGGATGCGGCTGCGGCCGACCAACCTCGACATCTCGTTCGAGGAGACCTTCAAGCAGCGCTACCCCGACGCCTACGAGCGCCTCCTGATGGACGTGGTGCGCGGCAACGCGACGCTGTTCATGCGCCGGGACGAGGTCGAGGTGGCGTGGGCCTGGGCCGACTCGCTGCTCAAGGCCTGGGCCGATCGGCCGGAGCCGCCGCGCCCCTATCCCGCAGGAAGCTGGGGCCCCACCGCCGCCATCGCCCTGATCGAGCGCGACGGCCGGACCTGGCACGAGGATTTTCACTGACGCCGTCCGCTCGCTGGGTAAGTGGGCGGCCCCGGACATTTGGCGCCAACGCCGGGGGCCCCGGCTGCGCGAAGAAGCGCGGGTCTCGCTGACCTCCGACACGAGGCGGTCCGCAGGTGCGACCATTCGACCCTGGGTGGCACCCCAGTCTGTCGAGACACCCCTCAGGTGCCGCCTGTGCATACCTCCGTGCAGATGCGGGTCTGCGTATTCGACCCTGCACGTACCGCTCGACACGGCGTCGGTTGAAGCCTAACGATGGCTGCACACGAAAACGTGTTTCAAGGCTCGGTACCAGCGCGTTGACAAATGACAAAAACTGAAAGCGCACCTGGTATCAATCGACGCTACCTGCACGACGAGGTCGTCGAACGGATGCGCGACCTGATCGTCTCCGGCCAACTGCCGCCTCGCTCGCGCGTCAACGAGGGCGAGTTGACGGAGCGGTTCGGCATTTCCCGCACGCCGCTGCGCGAGGCCATCAAGATCCTGGCCACCGAGGGGCTGCTGGAACTCCTTCCCAATCGCGGCGCCCGCGTCGCCAGCCTCGCCCTCTCGGAGATCGAGGAGATGATCGAGGTGATCGCCGGGCTCGAAGCCACGGCGGCCGAGATCGCCTGCACGATCATCGGCGACGACGAGGTCGCGGCGATCGAGGCGGATCACGCCGCGATGATGGCGGCCTGGAAGCGCGGCGACCAGAGGAAGTATTTCGTCTACAACCGGGCCATCCACGAGGGCCTGATGTCGGCCAGCCGCAACGCGACCCTCAACCACATCTACGCCGGACTCTCGGGACGCATCCAGCATTCCCGCTACTCGGTCCACCAGACCGCCGCGGAGTGGGCCCAGGCCGTCGACGAACACGACCGCATGATCGCCCTGCTGCGCGCCCGCGACGGTAGTGCGCTCTCGACCCTCATGCGCGCCCACGTCCGCGCCCGGAAGGCCGTCATCGTCGCCAACTTCGTGGAGCCGGCGGAGGGGATGACGCCGGCCTGACCCGGCAGGGACCTGATCCGGCAGGGATCAGTCGGGCATCTCGCCGAGGACCGCACCGGTCTTCGGGTCGAGCTCGAACTTCATCTTGCGGCCGTCCTTGATCCCTTCGCCGTCCCAATGGCCGTCGTCGGCCTCCAGCTTGGTCACCTCCGAGTAGCCGGACGACAGCATCTGGCGCTTGACCGCATCGGCGGTCATCCAGTCGGGGCCGGGCTGGTCCGCGAGAGCCCCGCCGGACGCGACTGCTGCCAGGACGAGGGCGGCACCGTAAGCTTTGAATCTCATCATGGATCTCGGGTTTCCCGTGGCTGTTCGCGAAGAGATAGGGCGGGACCGGTCCGGCGTCCGGTCGTCGCGGGGATGGAGGTGGGGGCGCTTCAGCGGCCTGTCCAGTTCGGGCCGCGCTTGGCGAGGAACGCCTCCATTCCCTCGCGGAAATCGGCGCTGGTGTAGCAGAGCCGGATGAGGTCGTCGCCGGGGCGCTCGCCGTCGGGGCGGTCGTGGACGTCCTGGAGACGACGCAGGCCCTCCTTGGTCGCCTGCAGGGTCAGCGGCGCATGGCCCGCGAGCAGGGTGGCGAGGGCTCCGGTGCGGTCCCGCAGGGCGGCGGCATCCGCCACGACCTCGCCGACGAGGCCGATCGCCAAGGCCTCGTCTCCCTCGATGAGCCGCGCCGTGAAGATCATGTCCTTGACCCGTGCCGGACCGACGAGGGCCGACAGCCGCGCGAGGTTGCCGAGCGACAGGCAGTTGCCGAGGGTTCGTGCGATCGGAAACCCGAACCGGGCGTCGCGCGTGGCGATGCGCAGGTCGCAGGCCGCCGCGATCGCCGCCCCGCCGCCGGTGCAGGCGCCCGCGATCGCCGCCACGGTCGGCACCCGCAGCCGTTCGAGCGCCCCCATCACCCGGTCCATGAACCGTTCGTAGCCGATGGCATCCTCGGCCGTCTCGAAGCTTCGGAACTGGGCGATGTCGGTGCCGGCGGCGAAGGCCCGGTCGCCGGCACCGGTGATCACCAGGACCTTGATCGCGGTATCCGCATCGATCGCCGCGCAATGGTCGATTAGCCCCTGGTACATCGCGAACGTCAGGGCGTTGCGCGCCTGCGGCCGGTTGAGGGTGAGGCGGGCGATGCCGGCGGGATCGACGTCGAAGAGCAGTTCGGGGCTGTCGCTCATGATGGCCTGCACAGGGTGACGGGAACGCCCGACCCTAGCGCAAGTTGATGGGCGAGTTCACCGCCCGGCAGCCAGCGCGGGCGATGCGTCCTCGATCCGAGCGCACCGCTCCCCATTCGATGAGATGTCCAGCGCCATGCGCCCATCCTCCGCCACGACCCTCACCGTCGGATCGGCCCTGTTCCTTCTGGCCGGCCTCCTGCCGGGCGAGGCCTCGTGCCTGCGCACGGTCGCCAACAAGACGCCGCACACCGTCCTGGTGAGTCAGGACGGCGGCCCCGCCTTCACGGTGCGTGCGCATGCGAGCCGCCGCTTGCGCTACGACAGGTCCGGCGAGATCGCGGTGTCCGTCGTGTGCAGGGCACGGGACCGTTTCGCGGCGCCGCAGCCGCCGGCCTTCACCGCACGCTATGCGGTCGTCGCCGTGCGCGATCGCTGCTGGGTCGACATCGACGGCGGCGGCACCGCACCGCTCGCCCTCAACGCGCCCCGCCAGGGCGACATCGTCGTGGCCCGGTACGGCCTGGCCTGCCCGTAGCCGCCCCCGATCAGTAGCGGGACGGCACGAACATCTCGGACGGGACCGGCTGGCGCGCGTAGTCGTCGTGTCGCACCCGCTCGGGCAGGACCACGGCGGGATGGGGGACCTCGCCGTAGGGGATCTGCGTCAGGAGGTGGTCGATGCAGTTGAGGCGGGCCTTCTTCTTGTCGACGGCCTCCACCACCCACCACGGCGCCTCCGGGATATGGGTGCGGGCGAGCATCACCTCCTTGGCCTTGGTATAGTCCTCCCAGCGGCGGCGGGACTCCACATCCATCGGCGACAGCTTCCACTGCTTGAGCGGGTCGTGGATCCGCATCTGGAAGCGTAGGGCCTGCTCCTGGTCGGTGATCGAGAACCAGTATTTCAGGACGATGATGCCCGAGCGGACCAGCATCCGCTCGAAATCGGGCACCGACTGGAAGAATTCCTCGTATTGCGCGTCGTTGCAGAAGCCCATCACCCGCTCGACGCCGGCGCGGTTGTACCAGGAGCGGTCGAACAGCACGATCTCGCCGCCGGCCGGCAGGTGGGCGACGTAGCGCTGAAAGTACCATTGCGTGCGCTCGCGCTCGCTCGGGGCGGGTAGGGCGGCCACGCGGCAGACGCGCGGGTTGAGGCGCTGGGTGATCCGCTTGATCGCGCCGCCCTTGCCGGCCGAATCGCGGCCCTCGAACACCACCACCACCCGCAGCTTCTGCGACTGGACCCAATCCTGCAGCCGGACGAGCTCGTGCTGGAGGCGGAACAGCTCGCGGAAGTAGAGCCTGCGGTCCATCTGCGGAGCGCGGGGACCGCCGTCGACGGCGTCGGCCAGGCGTTCGAGGCGCTCCTCCTCCATCTCCATCTCGAGTTCTTCGTCGAAGTCGTCGGCGACCTCCCTGCGGATCGCCTCGATGTCGAAGGTGCCTGCCTGCCGCCCGTGATCCATCGTCGTTCCAACGCCTCGAGGTCCCTCGGGCGCTTAGACCATGCCGATGTGACAGTTCGGCGAAACGCCCCGCCCTCGCGCACGCCGCGACGGGCACCCCTGGATTCCGACGCCGACATTCTTTAAGGTTGATTAGCTACCTAGAGTTATTATTGCGTGAGGACATCGATGAGCACCTGCAAGGGACGCGACGGCGACACCTGGGAGATCTACGCCAGCGGGACCGGCTGGCGGTGGCGCCGCACGGCATCGAACGGCAGGATCGTCGGCGCCTCCACGGAAACCTACGCCAGCAAGGCGAACTGCATCGAGAACGCGCGCCGCAACGGCATGGATTGCACGCCGGCGTAGGGCGCATGGTCGCCAGGGGCCGGCCCGCGTCGTCTTCCGGCCACGCGAGTCGGCCTCGTCACGCACGGTAAGGGCGTCATCAAGGTGTCGCCGCTACGCGCGATGGAGCCGGGGACGGTTCGGCACTTTGCCGGCGAGGAACCGGCGGGGCCCGATGCCGCGACTTCTCACCGACGAGGCCGTCCTTCCCGGCCTGATCTTCGGGCTCCACTTCGACGGGCGGGGCCGCGCCTCGCTCCTCGAGACCGGCGCCGACCTGCCGCCGCTCGATGCCGCGGCCGGCTTCGTGTGGCTCCACGTCGACCTCGTCGATGCGCGCCTTCACGGCTCCGTCGAAGCCGGGCGGCTCGGACCGCCGCGTCTTGCCGCGGCGATCTTCGCCCGTGACGGCCACCAGCGCGTGGTGGTCGATGGAGCGGCGGTCGGCCTCGTCGTCGCCGATCGCGAACGGGATTTCGCCGGCGTGCTGAGCGACGAACCCACCTGCCGGCTACATTGCGTGCTCGGGCAGGGCTACCTCGTCAGTGGGCGCCGACAGCCACGGCCTGCGCGGAGGCCGCCCGCGACGCCGCCCTGGCAGGCCTGACGGTCACCTCGCCCGCCCGCCTGCTCGAGCTCTTCGTCGGCCACGTCGTCCAGGCGATGGAGGCGGGCGCCGTCCGCATGTCCGAGGAACTCGACGCCATCGAGGACCGGATCCTCGACGGGGCGGGTGCCGACGACACCGGTCCGTTGGCGCCGATCCGTCGCCGGGCGGTGCGCCTGCGCCGCCAGGTCGCCGGCCTCGGCGCCGTGTTCCACCGCCTGGAGGCCGAGACCGACGACGACGGCGACGCCTTGCCGGAGGCGGTGATGACCATGGCCGCCCGCGTCGTCCAGCGCATCGATTCCCTCGACCGCGACATGGGTGTGCTGGCCGAGCGCAGCCGCCTGCTCCAGGACGAGATCGCCGGCCGCACCGCCGCGCAGACCAACCGACAGCTCTTCACCCTCTCGATCCTGACCTCCCTGTTCCTGCCGCCGACCCTGGTGACGGGCGTGTTCGGCATGAACAGCAAGGGCCTGTTCCTCGCCGACTTCGAGAACGGCTCGACCATCGCCCTGGGGATCGGCGCGCTCTCGTCGCTCGCGGTGTTCCTCGTCATCCGCCGCCTCGGTGTCGCTGGTCGGCGCGGTTGATCCCCGGGCGCATTGCGCCCATCACCAGCACGCCGTCATCGCCGCGTCATCCCGCGTCGCAACGGTGACGATCCCACCACGGAGCCTTCCCCCGCATGGACTTCTTCCGCCGCTTCACCGTGCTGATGTGCGCGCCCAACTTCGATCCGGACGACCTCGAGGGCGTGCGCGTCCAGCAGATCCTCACCTCCATCGAAAAGCTCGGCTTCGAGGTGGTGCGCGCCCGGCGCGTCGAGGATGCGGCCATCGCGGTCCAGACCGACGCCGCCATCGGCTGCATGGTGGTGGATTGGGGCAAGCGCGGGCTCGACGGCAAGGCGGCGGCGCTGATCAACCTCATGAGGAAGCGCGGGCTCGAGATGCCCATCGTCATCATGGTCCGAAGGAAGCGCCTGGAGGACATCCCCGTCGAGGTGCTCGACTTCATCGACGGCTACATCTTCCTCGCCGAAGAGACCCCCGACTACATCGCCCGCGGCCTCGTGAGCCGCGTCAAGCAGTACGCCGAGACCCTGAAGACGCCGTTCTTCGGCGCGCTGGTGGATTACGCCGAGCAGGGCAACCAGCTCTGGACGTGTCCGGGCCACAACGGCGGCATCTTCTACAACCGCTCGCCCATCGGGCGGATCTTCGTCGAGCACCTCGGCGAGGCGGTGTTCCGCGACGACCTCGACAACTCGGTGCTCGACCTCGGCGACCTCCTCGTCCACGAGGGCCCGGCCCTCAAGGCGCAGAAGGAGGCGGCCGTCATCTTCGGGGCGGAGAAGACCTACTTCGTCCTCAACGGCACCTCGGCCTCCAACAAGATCGTCCTGTCGGCGCTCGTGGCCGAGGGCGACCTCGTGCTGTTCGATCGCAACAACCACAAGGCGGCCCATCACGGCGCCCTGTTCCTCGGCGGCGCCGTGCCGGTCTTCCTCGAGACCGACCGCAACTGCTTCGGTCTCATCGGCCCGATGTACCACGAGGCCCTGGACGAGGCCGCGATCCGGGAAAAGATCCGCACCAACCCGCTGGTCACCGACAAGGAGGCGTGGAAGCGCGAGCGCCCGTTCCGCGTCGCGGTGGTGGAGCAATGCACCTACGACGGCACGATCTACAACGCCCAGATGATCCTGGAGAAGATCGGCCACCTCTGCGACTACATCCTCTTCGACGAGGCCTGGGCCGGCTTCATGAAGTTCCACCCGCTCTTCGCGGGCCGCTTCGCCATGGGTCTCAAGAACCTCGACGAGACCTCGCCCGGCATCATCGCCACCCAATCGACCCACAAGCAGCTCGCGAGCTTCTCCCAGGCCTCGCAGATCCATACCAAGGACAGCCACATCCGCGGCCAGACCCGGCGGATCGAGCACCGGCGCTTCAACGAGACCTTCCTCGTCCACGCCTCGACCTCGCCGTTCTATCCGCTGTTCGCCTCCCTCGATGTCGGCGCGCAGATGATGAAGGGCCGCTCGGGCGTGGTGCTGTGGGACGACACCATTCGGCTCGGCATCGAGTGGCGCAAGAAGGTCCGCGCCATCCGCCGCGAGTTCGAGGAGAAGGAGGGCGACCCGCTGCGCCGCTGGTTCTTCGACCCCTTCGTGCCCGACACGGTGAAGGGACCGGACGGCAAGGTGCCGTGGGAGAGCATCTCCACCGACGAGCTCGCCAGCGACTCGAAATACTGGGAGCTGACGCCGGGCGCCTCCTGGCACGGCTTCACCCACGTGGCGCCCGACTACGCCATGACCGACCCCAACAAGCTCACCGTGCTCACCCCCGGCTTCGACCGGCGCACGGGGGAATACGCCGCGCACGGCGTGCCGGCCCCCATCGTCGCCCAGTACCTGCGCGAGAACCGCATCGTGCCGGAGAAGAACGACCTCAACTCGCTGCTCTTCCTGCTGACGCCGGGTGTCGAATCCTCCAAGGCCGGTACGCTGATCTCGGGGCTCGTGGCCTTCAAGCGCCTGCACGACGAGAACGTGCCGCTGGAGGACGCCATGCCCGAGTTCGTGCGGCGCCGGCCCAACCGCTACAAGGGCGTGCGCCTGCGCGACCTCTGCGCGGATTTCCACGCTTTCCACCGCGAGCACGGCACCAGCACGCTGCAGCGCAAGCAATTCGAGCCGGGGCACCTGCCCGAGATGGTGATGACCCCCAAGGAAGCGGTGCAGCAACTCACCCGCAACAACGTCGATTACGTGCCCATCGCCGAGGCCGAGGGCCGTGTGGCGACGACCTTGCTTCTGGTCTACCCGCCGGGCATCGGCACGGTGCTTCCGGGCGAGCGATTGGACGAGCGGGCCAAACCCATGCTGGACTACTTCAAGATGTTCGAGCGCTCGGCCAACCTCTTCCCGGGGTTCGAGGCCGAGATCCAGGGCGTGTTCCGCGATGTCGCCGCCGACGGCACCATCCGGTTCTACACCTACGTCATGCGCGAGGGCCGGGCGTGAGCCTGGCGGGGCCGCCCGTCGCGTCCGACCCGGACGTGGTCATCCGGCCGTCGTCGGACGCCGACGTGCCGGCGATGGTGGCGATCTACGCCCACCACATCCGCCGCGGCATCGGCGACATCGGCGATTTCGAGGAGGACCCGCTCCAGCCCGACGACCTCAAGCGCCGCCGCAAGGCGATGCGCAAGAAGCGACTGCCGCATCTGGTGGCCGACCGGGACGGGGTGGTGGCGGGCTATGCCTACGCCGTGCCCTTCCGGAAGCGGCCGGCCTATCGCTACACCCTCAAGCACTCGATCTACGTCCACCACGACCACCTGAACGCCGGCATCGGCCGGCGCCTGCTACCGGCCCTGATCGAGGCCTGCGCCGCCGGCGGCTACCGGCAGATGATCGGCTACATCGACGCCCGGAACGAGGCCTCCCTGCGCCTCCACGAGGCCTGCGGCTTCACCCGGGTCGGGCTCCTGCCGGCGGTGGGCTACAAGTACGGCCGCTGGAGCGACAGCGTCATGGTGCAATGCGCCCTCGGCTCGGGGAGCGACGACCAGCCGGCGACCTGGAACCGCCCGGTGGCGGCCATCGTCGCCGCAGACGACTGGGTGAACCGGTAGGAGCGTCCCGCCCCCCGATCGCCGTCCGATCGTCGAGGGGTCCGGATCGGGGCGACGTCGACGACCCGATCCGTTCCAGAGGCAGCCTATGGCCGCGGGACCTACTGCTGCGCCCGGTTGATGAGGGCCTGGAGGGCGCGTGCCACCGGCTCGGTGATGGTCTTGCGGTACTTGCGGTGGACCAGCTGGCCGTTGTGATAGATGTCGTGCTCGACATAGAGGCGCTCGCCGTCCCACCGCACGACATGGTCGGAGTTGGTGGTTTCCTCGACGCCCAGATCCTCACGCAGGATCGCGCCACGGGGTTGGGTCAGCATGTCGGTCCTCTCAGGTCCAGGCGCACGCGATCCGGGCGCACGGGTTACAGGGGGCGGAGTGTAGAGGGCTCCTCGGCGGGACGCCACATCTCAGGGCTGCCGCCGACGTCGTGTTTCGTCCCGCACCACGGTCCACGCGCCGCCGTCGGCGAGACGGGTCAGCGCACCGTCACCTGGTCCTTGATGCGCTGGTAGGTCGACCGGCTGAGGATGCGCTTGGACAGGAGTTGGTCGACGGTGGCGTAGGGCCGCCCCCGGACGATCGCCTTGCCGATGGCGCCGCCACCCTGCAGCCCGTTCAGCTCGGCAAGGCTCGCGCTGTTGAGGTCCACCACCGCCAGCGCGCGCGGGCCTGTGGCGTCGGCGGCCGCGCCGGCGGCATCCTGGACGGGCTCGGCGCGAGGGGTCTGGTCGAACACGGTCGGAGCCGCGCGCTGCGGGACCGGTTCCGGAGTCGGTGGCGGTTCCGGAGGAGGGGGCGCCGGTCGCGCCGGGTTCGGCTCGGGTGGGCGCTCGGCGGTCCGCGGGTCGGGAGCGGCGGGCGCGCTGCGGACCTCGGGCGGCGGCGACTTGGTCACCGGCGGCGCCTGGCTCGACGATGTAGCCGGAGCGTCCCGAACCTGGGAGATCTCCTGGCCGGACGACGGCCAGAAGATCTGGACCAGTGCCGCGAGCAGGGCCGCCACGAGGACGAGGACCGCGACGCGGACGAGGGCTGAACCGCTGAGCATCGTGTTCCGCTTCAGGCAACGATAGTGCCGGACGCTACCACGAGCATCGGTGAGCCGTCGCGCCGCCGCATCCTCCATCCACCGGCAATCGCCGGCATATACTCGGGCACCGTGACGTGCACCCGCCGGCCGGCTGCGACCGGATGACGGGATCGACGCGTGGAAGCGTCCGCGTCATGGTCGCGGCCATGCTCTCACGCTCCTTTTTCGATCCGGCGAGGTTGCGCCGGGCCGCGGCCGGCCGCCTCGGGCCCCTGCGCCATCTGCCGGCCCTGGTCCGGCTCGTCTACGCCGCCAGCCCGCGGCTGCTCGTGGCGAGCCTCGCCCTGCGGCTGGTGCGCGCCTGCCTGCCCGTCCTGATCCTCTACCTCGCCAAGCTCATCCTCGATGCCATCGTCGTCGAGCACGGGCGGCCGCGCCCGTTGGGCTGGGACGCCTGGATCTCCGATCCGCATCGCGCCCGCCTCGCGGGGCTCGTGGCGATGGAGCTCGGGCTGGCGGTCCTGTCGGACCTGCTCGGACGGCTCAGCACCCTCGTCGACGGGCTCGTGGCCGATCTCTACGGGAACGCCGCCAGCCTGCGCCTCATGCGCCACGCCGCCGCCCTCGATCTCGAGCAGTTCGAGGACAGCGCCCAGCAGGACCGCATCGAGCGGGCGCGGCGCCAGGTCACCGGCCGCTCCAGCCTGATCACGCAGATGTTCGGCCAGGTTCAGGACCTCATCACCCTGGCCACCTTCGCCGCGGGCCTCCTGGCCTACGCGCCCTGGCTGATCCTGCTGCTGGCCGGCGCCTTGGTTCCGGCCTTCCTCAACGAGACCTACTTCAACCGCCAGGGCTACCGGTTGGCCTGGACCCGGACGCCCGAGCGGCGCCAGATCGACTACCTGCGCTACCTCGGCGCCAGCGTGGAGGCGGCCAAGGAGGTCAAGCTGTTCGGCCTCGAGCGCTACATCGCCGCCCGCTACCGGGTAATCGCCGACAAGCTCGTGGCCGACAATCGCTCCCTCGCCATCCGCCGTGCCGCCTGGGGCGGGGGCTTCGCCGCGCTCGGCACGCTCGCCTACTACACCGCCTACGCCACCATCGTCTGGCGCACGGTGGCCGGCGAGTTCTCCATCGGCGACCTCGCGTTTCTCGCCGGCTCGTTCCAGCGGCTGCGCGGCCTGATCGAGGGCCTGCTGCTCGGGGTCTCCCAGATCGCGTCGCAGGCGCAGTACCTCGACGACCTGTTCTCGTTCTTCGCGGTCGTTCCGACCATCCGGTCGCCGGCCGCGCCGGCGCCGTTCCCGCATCCGATCGCGGAGGGGATCGTGTTCGAGGATGTCGGCTTTCGCTATCCGGGGACGCAGACCTGGGCGGTGCGCGGCCTGAGCTTCCGGCTGTCGGCCGGGGAGGTGCTGGCGCTGGTGGGCGAGAACGGCGCCGGCAAGACCACCATCGTCAAGCTCCTCACCCGCCTCTACGACCCCACCGAGGGCCGTATCCTCCTCGACGGGCGCGACCTGCGCGCCTACGACCTCGACGCGGTGCGCGGCGCCGTCGGCGTCATCTTCCAGGATTTCGTGCGGTTCGACTTCACGGCCTCGCAGAACGTCGCTGTCGGCCGGATCGAGGCCCGGGACGACGCCGGTCGGATCGCCGCCGCCGCCGGACGCAGCCTCGCGGACGGGGTGATCGGCCGGCTGCCCCTCGGCTACGACCAGCCGCTGGGCAAGCGCTTCGAGGGCGGCGTCGACCTCTCCGGCGGCGAATGGCAGAAGATCGCGCTCAGCCGCGCCTACATGCGCGAGGCCGAGATCCTGGTCCTCGACGAGCCGACGGCGGCCCTGGACGCGCGCGCCGAGTTCGAGGTGTTCCGGCGGTTCCGCGATCTCAGCAGGGACCGGACGGCGGTGATCATCTCGCACCGCTTCTCCACCGTGCGCATGGCCGACCGCATCCTGGTGCTGGAAGGCGGCCGGGTGCTCGAAACCGGCACCCATGCGCAGTTGCAGGCCCAAGGCGGGCGCTACGCCGAGCTGTTCGAACTGCAGGCGGCCGGATACCGCTGACGGCCGCGTCGTCGTGTCCGGATCACCCCCGCGCGCGGCCGCCCTACCCTTGCCGTCATGCAGCAGACAGCCAGACTCACCCGCGCCGATGGTCTCGCACGGCTGGAGCGCTTCGCCCCGCGCCTGGGCCGCGCCTATGCCGATACCCGCAACACCGACCGGGGACCCTCGGCGGAGCCGACGACCACCGCCCTGTCGCCGCACCTGCGTCGCCGCCTCCTGACCGAGCAGGAGGTGGTGGAGGCCGCCCTCTTCGCCCACGGAGCGACCGCGGCCGAGAAATTCGTCCAGGAGGTCGTCTGGCGCAGCTACTTCAAGGGCCATCTCGAAACCCGGCCCGGCATCTGGGCCGACTACCGCCGGGGCGTGGTGGCCGGATACGAGCGGCTGGAGCGGGAATCGGGCCTGCGCAAGGCCTACGGGCAGGCGGTGGCCGGCGGCACCGGGATCGACGGGTTCGACGACTGGGCACGCGACCTCGTGGAGTTCGGCTGGCTCCACAACCACGCCAGGATGTGGTTCGCCTCGATCTGGATCTTCACGCTGCGGCTGCCCTGGGAACTCGGTGCCGACTTCTTCATGCGCCATCTCCTCGACGGCGATCCGGCGAGCAACACCTTGTCCTGGCGGTGGGTCGCGGGCCTTCACACCCGGGGCAAGCACTATCTGGCGCGGGCCGACAACATCCGTCGCCACACCGACGGCCGCTTCGACCCGAAGGGCCTCGAAGAGGTGGCCGACCCACTGGACGAGCCCGCGTCCCGACCGGTGTCGAAGCTGGCGCCCGCCGACCCGAGCCCGCGCGGCGACGTCGCGCTCCTCATCCACCTCGACGACCTCCACCCCGAAAGCCTGCCCCTCGACGGCGCCCGCGTCGTTCGGGTCGGCGGCCTGCTGGCCCATGCGGACGGCGCGGCCGATCCGGTGATCGAGGCCGACCGCACGGCCATGGCCGACGCCCTGGCCCGAGCCGCGGCGCATTTCCAGTGCCCGGCCGACATCGCGGACGAGGATTTCGCGGCCGGTGCGCCCGTCGTCGCCCCCTGGGCGCCGGTCGGTCCGTCGGCGGACGCCCTGCCGTCGGTCGCGCGCCTGCGCCGGCCCTGGGACGAGGCGATCTGGCCGCGCTCCACCCGGGGTTATTTCCAGGTCAAGGCGGCGATCCCCGAGATCCTGGCGGCCTGCGACGTTCCGATCCGCTGAACGCACGGGCCGGACCTGTCGCCGCAATGCCTCAGGTCGGCGCCGAATGCCGGGCCGGCCCCGCCGATGCGCGATGCCGTTTGCCCGGTGCCCGCCGGAACGGTACTATGGTCAAGCTCGTTCCGGACCCGGCCCCACGTCGGTCGCAACGAACGCAAGCTCTTCGGACGCGTGAGGATGACGATGGTTCGCCGCTCCGGTTGGGTCCGCGCGTTCGTGGCGGGCATGGTCGCGGCACAGGTGGGTGCCTGTTCCTCGATCCCCCGCGTCGGCTACAGCGCCGAGCAGGCCGCCGCGGCGGTGGTGCCGGGGATGGACCCGGGCGTTCGCGCCTATGCGGATGCCTCCGAGAGTACCTTCAACGGCATGGTGGCCCGGCAGGACGCCAAGACGTCGCGCTTCGCCTACCTCGCCCTGTCCGGCGGCGGCGGCGACGGTGCCTATGGCGCCGGCATCCTCAATGGTTGGACCGCCTCGGGCACCCGGCCCGAATTCTCGCTCGTGTCCGGGGTCAGCACCGGCGCGCTGATCGCGCCCTTCGCCTTCCTGGGGCCGGCCTACGACGCGACGCTCACCGAGATCTACACGAGCGGCATCGCCTCGACCCTGGTGCAATCGCCGAGCGTCACCAATGTCCTGTTCGGCTCCGGCCTGTTCGGGGACGGGCGCCTGCGCGACCTCGTCGGCCGGTTCGTCACCCCCGACCTCCTCGTGGCGGTGGCCGAGGCCCACGCCAAGGGTCGCCGGCTCCTCGTGGTGACCACCAACCTCGATTCGCAGCGGGCGGTGATCTGGAACATGGGCGCCATCGCCACGAGCGGCGGCCCCAACGCGGTCGGCCTGTTCCGGGACGTGCTCACCGCCTCGGCCAGCATCCCCGCGGTGTTCCCGCCCCAGCTCATCGACGTCCAGGACGGCCCCAAGGCCTTCCAGGAGATGCATGTCGACGGGTCGGTGGTGACGCCGGTGTTCACGCTGCCGCAGTCGTTCCTCCTCAAGGACGGGAGCCTGCGCGGCAAGGTCGGCAAATCCGACATCTACGTGGTCATCAACGGGCGCCTGGAACCGGAATTCGACCTCGCCCAGAACAATACCCTCTCCATCGTCGAGCGGTCGTTCACCACCGCCAGCCGCTCGCGCAGCCGCGCCACCCTCGCCTCGACCTACGCCTTCACCCGTGCCAACGGTATCGGCTTCAACCTGACCTACATCGACGAGACGGCGCCCAACACCACCGCGGCGCGCGGCTTCGACACCGGCTACATGCGCAAACTCTACCAGGACGGTTACGAGAAGGGCCGCACCGGCTCGTTCTGGTTCAGGACCGTGCCGACCGCGCCGCTGGTGAAGGCCATCGTCGCCGCGCGGTGACCAGACCCGCGACGGCGGGCCTCGCGCATCATGCTGCGCTGCGGTAGGAACGCGCGACAAGGCCGGCCCCTCGGCCCGCCTGCCGCTCCTGATTGTCTGCCATGCTCCAGATCGAAGACCTGACCTTCAACGCGTGGGGCCGCCGCTTCTTCGATCGGGCGAGCGTCTCCGTCCCTCCGGGCTCCAAGGTCGGCCTCGTGGGGCGCAACGGGGTCGGGAAGTCGACCCTGTTCAAGATCATCCTCGGCGAATTCCAGCCCGACAGCGGGACGGTGTCCCTGCCCAAGACCGCCCGCATCGCCTCCGTCGACCAGGAACATCCCGCGACACCGGTGAGCCTGATCGACACCATCCTGGCGGCCGACCTCGAGCGCGAATCCCTCAATCTCGAACTCGAGACCGCCGAGCCCGAGCGTATGGGCGAGATCTACGGCCGGCTCATCGAGATCGATGCCGACAGGGCCCCGGCCCGTGCCGGCGAGATCCTGGCGGGCCTCGGGTTCTCGGTGGCGGACCTCGCCCGCCCGATGGCGGAGTTCTCCGGCGGCTGGCGGATGCGGGTGGCGCTCGCCGCCGCGCTGTTCGCCGAGCCCGACATGCTGCTGCTCGACGAGCCCACCAACTATCTCGACCTCGAAGGCGCGCTCTGGCTGGAGGCGCGGCTGAAGCGCTACCCGCATTCGGCGCTGATCATCAGCCACGACCGCGAGCTCCTGAACAACTCGGTCGACGCGATCCTCCACGTCGCGGGCGAGAAGCTCGAACTCTACACAGGCGGCTACGACGACTTCGAGAAGCGCCGGGCCGAGAAGGCACGGCTCCAGGCCTCGACCAAGGTGAAGCAGGAGGCCGAACGCGCGCACCTGCAGAGCTTCATCGACCGCTTCAAGGCCTCCGCCTCCAAGGCCGCCCAGGCACAGTCGCGCATGAAGCGGCTGGCGAAGATGGAGCCGATCGCCACGACGATCGAGGAGCACGTGGCGCCCTTCCACCTGCCGTCGCCGAAGCGCCCGCTGGCGCCGCCGCTGATGCACCTCACCGACGCCACCATCGGCTACGGCGACGATGCGCCGGTGCTGCGGGACCTCAACCTGACGCTCGACGTCGACGACCGGATCGGGCTCCTCGGCGTCAACGGCGCCGGCAAGTCGACCTTCGCCAAGATGGCCGCGGGGGCGCTGCGGGTGCGGGACGGGCGCATGGTACGCGAGGGCCGTGTCCAGGTCGGGTGGTTCCACCAGCACCAGATCGAGGCCCTCGACCCCAACGACACGCCGCTCGCCATCATCCGGCGCGAGCGGCCCGACGACAGCGAGTCCTCGCGCCGTGCCAAGCTGGCGAGCTTCGGCCTCGGGTTCGACAAGCAGGAGACGACGGTCGATTCGCTGTCGGGCGGCGAGCGGGCGCGGCTGCTCCTCAACCTCGTCGCGATGCAGGCGCCGCACCTGCTCATCCTCGACGAGCCAACCAACCACCTCGACATCGACAGCCGCCGCGCGCTTCTGGACGCCCTCAACGACTACGGCGGCGCCGTCATCCTCATCACCCACGATCGCTCGTTGATGGAACTCGTCGCCGATCGGCTCTGGCTGGCGGCCGACAACACGGTCAAACCGTTCGCCGGCGACATGGACGACTACGCCCGTTTCGTCCTTGACCGGTCGAAGGCCGGCAAGAGTGCGCCGGGCCAGGGCCGGGAGAAAAAGAGCAAGCGCCGGGCGGCGTGACGCCCGGCGCGGTCTCCGTCACAGCGCCGACATCACTTCCGCAGGAGCTTCGTCACGAGCCGGCCGATAGCATTGCTCGAATCGGAATTGCGGGTGTCGCGAACGACGGTGCGGTCCTCGGTGCCGAGGATCTTGGTGACGAGGCGTCCGATCAGGCTCATGGCTTGACTCCGTTTCGATCGATGGAGCGCCGGAACGACGGCGCAGCTTGACCATAACGGGTGAATGCCGGCGCCTGTTCCCGTCTCCCGCGGCATCGTGCTTGCTGGCTCCGCCATGGCCGCCGTAGACGGGCCGGGCGGGGGACCATGACCGACAAGCTGATCCATGCCGGCGCGAGCCTCGCGTTCCTCCTGTGCGTCGCCGTCCTGTTTTCCACCAACCGGCGGGCGATCCGGCCGCGGATCGTGTTCGCCGCGCTCGGGCTTCAGGTGGCCCTCGGCGCCCTCGTCCTGTTCCTGCCGGCCGGGCGGGCCGGCCTCGAAGCGGCCGCCGGTCTGGTCCAGACCGTCCTCGGCTATGGCGACCGCGGGGTCGCGCTCCTGTTCGGCGCCCTCGTCGAACCCAGGATGCTCGAACTCTTCGGCGGCTCGGGCTTCATCCTGGCCCTGCGCATCCTGCCGCCGATCCTCTACGTCTCGGCGCTGATCGCGCTCCTGTACCATTTCGGGGTGATGCAGGCCCTGGCCCGCGTCCTCGGGGCCGCGCTGCAGCGCCTCCTCGGTACCTCGCCGATCGAGACCTTCTCGGCCGTGATCACCGTCGTCATCGGGCAGAGCGAAATCGCGGTGGCGCTGCGCCCGTTCCTGATGCTGCTCACGGGGGCCGAACTGTTCGCGGTGATGTCGAGCGGGGCGGCCTCCACGGCGGGCTCGATCCTGGCGGGATACGCCGCGCTGGGCGTGCCGATGACCTACCTTCTGGCGGCGAGCGTCATGGCGATCCCCGGCGGGCTCCTCTACGCCAAGATCCTCGTTCCCTCGACGGAGCCGACGCGGGTGACCACCACCCGGGTCGAGTTCGGCGAGAGGCGTGCCACCAACGTGTTCGAGGCGGCGGCCGACGGCACCCAGAAGGGGCTCGCGGTGGCGGTCTCGGTGGGAGCGATGCTGATCGCCTTCGTCGGGCTCATCGCGCTCCTCAACGGGATCGTCGGCTGGAGTGCGGGCCTGTTCGGCTATCCGGCCCTGACCATCGAAGGGGTGCTCGGCGTCGCCCTGGCGCCGCTGGCCTGGCTGATGGGCGTGCCCTGGGAGCAGGCCGAGCTCGTGGGCGGCGCCATCGGCCAGAAGATCGTGTTCAACGAGTTCCTGGCCTATGCGCAGCTCTCGCCGACCCTGGCGGCCGGCACGCTGGATCCGCGCACGACCGCGATCCTGTGCTTCGCGCTGTGCGGGTTCGCCAACCTCGCCTCGATCGGCGTGCAGCTGGCGAGCTTTTCGGCGCTGGCGCCCGAGCGCAGGGGCGAGGTGGCGCGCTACGGCGTGCGCGCAATTCTGGCCGGCACCCTGTCGAACCTGACGAGCGCCACCATCGCGGGCGTCTTCATCGGCGCGTGAGGTCTTACGGTCGCCGGTCGGCGCGACCGCGATCCTCGATCGCCCGGGTGTTACGATCGAAGTTACGGGCCGCGATCCAGACCGAGGTCAAGCCGATGACGGAAATCGCCAGGGCGACGCCGGCGACCTGGAGCGCGTAACCGTAGGTCATGGCGTTCAATCCTCCGACCGGACAAAGCGCAACGTGATCTGTCCGACGAGATGTCGGCTTGTGGCAGCGGAAAGCAAAACCCAACCGCCGTCACGGAACACGTCGAGATGGCGCTGAGCGAACGGCACCACGAAGGCTGCGCCGAACGTTGCGATCGACAGGGAGTTGAACAGCGTCGCCAGTAGCTTCACACCCTCGTTGAAGCGTTTGGCGCGGTGCTTGGCGTCTTCGGTCGGCATCGCGGCGTCAGGCCGCGATGCGTCGGTGCATGGAGGATACAGGCCTCACGCCGCCGCCAGGCGGCCGCTGACCTGAACCGGCAGTTCGATGTCGACGCCCAGGGTCGAGACCCCGACGCCGCGCTCCAGGCGGATCTGGACCTTGTCGCGCTCCACCGTGACGTGCTTGGCGATGACGGCCAGGATCTCCTCGCGCAAGAGCAGCACGAGGTCCGAGCCGCCGGCGCCGGCGCGCTCATGGGCGAGGATCAGTTGCAGCCGGTCGCGGGCGACCCGCGCCGTGGGGCGGCGGTTGAAAAGACTGAAGATGTTGAACAGGTTCATGCCGCCCTCCGCATGAGCAGTTTGTCCATGAACGACTTCTTCTCGGAGGGCACGGTCATCGCCACGGTCTCGCCGTTGAGGCGACGGGCCGCGTCGATGTAGGCGCGGGCCGGCGCGCTCTGCGGGTTGTTCATGGTCACCGGGCAACCGACGTTCGAGGCGCGCAGGACCTCCATGCTCTCGGGGATGATGGCGAGCAGCGGGATCGAGAGGATCTCGAGCACGTCGTCGATCTTGAGCATGTCGCCGCGCTCGGCGCGGGAGGGGTCGTAGCGGCTGAGGATGAGGTGCTTCTCCATCGTCTCGCCGCGCTCGGCCTTGACCGTCTTGGAGTCGAGGAGCCCGATGATGCGGTCGGAATCGCGCACCGAGGACACCTCCGGGTTCGTCACCACCACGGCGAGGTCGGCGTGGCGCATGGCCAGCGTGGCGCCGCGCTCGATGCCGGCGGGGGAATCGCAGATCACCCAGTCGAATTTCTCGCGCAGTTCCTCCATGACGCGGGCGACGCCGGCATCGGTGAGGGCATCCTTGTCGCGGGTCTGCGAGGCCGGGAGCAGCGACAGGTTCTCGAGCCGCTTGTCGCGGATGAGGGCCTGGTTGAGCTTGGCGTCGCCGTTCACGACGTTGATGAGGTCGTAGACGACCCGGCGCTCGGCCCCCATGACGAGGTCGAGGTTGCGCAGGCCGACGTCGAAGTCGACCACGGCGACGCTGGCGCCGCCCTGTGCGAGTGCCGCCCCGAGGGCGGCCGTGGTGGTCGTCTTGCCGACGCCGCCCTTACCTGAAGTCACGACCAGAATTTTGGCCATCGTGGGTCTGTTCCCTTATTCCAGAGCTGCAATCTTGATGGCGCTGCCGTCGAGCCAGACCTGCGCGGAACGTCCGCGGAAGGCCGGTCCCATGTCCTCGGCGGTGCGGACGAGGCGGTCGATCCCGAGGAGTTCGGGCTCGAACTTGCGGCAGTAGATGCGTGCGCGCGGGTTGCGGGCCGCACCCGCGATGGCCCGGCCGCGCAGGGCGCCGTAGACGTGGATCGAGCCGCCGGCCAGGATCTCCGCCCCCGAGGAGACGGACCCCATCACCGTGACGTCGCCGCCGCGGTGGACGATCGACTGACCGGACCGGACCGAGCCTTCGACGACCAGCGATGTCAGGTCGGCCTCCGAGGGCTCGACCGGGATCTCGATGGTCGCCACCGGCCGGCCGGCGGAAAGGAGAGGGGGGAACGCGAGGTCGGAGAGGGCCGGGGCCGCACCCTCGATGCCGAGGATGCGAATCTTGCGGGCTGTCAGCCCGGCGAGCACGGCCTGCAGGCCGAGCCGGTCGGGAGCCAGGGTCGCCACGTCGAGGATCACCGGGCGACCGTCGAACAGGGTCGGCGAGCGCCTCAGCGAAGCGTCGATATCGACGAACCAGTCGTCGATGGGCGTCGCCGGAGTCAGGATCAGGGCCTTGAAGGCCCGGCCCCGAATCTGGACGGCACGGCGGGTGGGGGAGGTTTGGGTCACGGTCTCTCGCGATTCCTTACCCAATCATTGACGTCCCGCATGGTTACCGGATGGTTAACGCGTCGGCCTCTCGCGGTCCCGGGACGGGGCAATCAACGCATTCGTGAACGTCGATCACCGACGCTGCCCGTGCCGGACGGTGCATCTTCCGGTGCCGCGAAACCGCGGCCCGTCGCGGGGCGATGCCGACACTGCCCTTGCCGGATGGGGCGCGACCTTATATTGCGGCGCGATAGCTCGATTGAAGGACCCGGCGTTGCCGGCCGCATTTCCGCGGTCTGTCGCGTGACGGGCTCGACTCGCTTCGGATACCCCATGAAGCTGCGCAACATCGCCATCATCGCCCACGTCGACCACGGCAAGACGACGCTCGTCGACAAGCTGCTGTCGCAATCCGGCTCCTTCCGCGACAACCAGCGGGTCGAGGAACGGGCGATGGACTCGAACGACCTCGAGAAGGAGCGCGGCATCACCATCCTCGCCAAGGCGACCTCGGTCGTCTGGAAGGACACCCGGGTGAACATCGTCGACACCCCCGGTCACGCCGACTTCGGTGGCGAGGTCGAGCGCATCCTGTCGATGGTCGACGGCGTGATCGTGCTCGTGGACGCGGCCGAAGGCCCGATGCCGCAGACCAAGTTCGTGGTCGGCAAGGCCCTCAAGATCGGCCTCAAGCCGATCGTCGCCATCAACAAGGTCGACCGTCCGGATGCGCGCATCACGGAAGTCGTCAACGAGGTGTTCGACCTGTTCGCGGCCCTCGACGCCACCGACGACCAGCTCGACTTCCCCATCCTCTACGGGTCGGGCCGCTCGGGTTGGATGGCGACCTCACCGGACGGTTCGCAGGAGGACGGCCTCGCCCCCCTGTTCGATCTGGTGCTGGAGCACGTGCCCCCGGCCAAGACCGAGGAGGGTCCGTTCCGGATGCTCGGCACGCTTTTGGAGGCCAACCCCTTCCTCGGCCGCATCATCACCGGGCGCATCGCATCGGGCACCGTGAAGCCGAACCAGGCGATCAAGGTGATGGACCGCGAGGGCAAGCTCGTGGAGACCGGCCGCGTATCGAAGATCCTCGCCTTCCGCGGCCTCGAGCGGGCGCCGATCGACCTCGGCGAGGCGGGCGACATCGTCTCCATCGCCGGCCTCGTGAAGGGCACCGTCGCCGACACCTTCTGCGACCCGCAGGTGGACACGCCGATCCAGGCCCAGCCGATCGATCCGCCCACCGTCACCATGTCCTTCATCGTCAACGATTCGCCGCTGGCCGGCACCGAGGGCGACAAGGTCACGAGCCGGATGATCCGCGACCGCCTGTTCAAGGAGGGCGAGGGCAACGTCACGCTCAAGATCGAGGAGGCCGCCGACAAGGACTCCTTCTACGTCTCGGGCCGCGGCGAGTTGCAGCTCGCGATCCTGATCGAGACCATGCGCCGCGAGGGCTTCGAGATCGCCGTGTCGCGTCCGCGCGTGGTGCTCTCCAAGGACGAGGACGGCGGCATCCTCGAGCCGGTCGAGGAAGTCGTGGTCGACGTCGACGAGGAATACTCGGGCGTGGTCGTGCAGAAGATGTCCGAGCGCAAGGCCGAGATGATCGAGATGAAGCCCTCGGGCGGCAACCGCCTGCGCCTCGTCTTCCATGCGCCCACCCGTGGCCTCATCGGCTACCAGGGCGAACTCATGACCGACACCCGCGGCACCGCGATCATGAACCGCCTGTTCAAGGCGTACGAGCCCTACAAGGGCGAGATGCCCGGCCGCCGCAACGGCGTGCTGATCTCCAACGACAAGGGCGAGGCCGTGGCCTACGCCATGTGGAACCTGGAAGATCGCGGTCCGATGATGATCGAGCCCGGCGCCAAGGTCTACCAGGGCATGATCATCGGCGAGCACAACCGCGAGAACGACCTCGAGGTGAACGTGCTCAAGGGCAAGAAGCTCACCAACATCCGCACCACCTCTAAGGACGAGGCCGTGCGCCTGACGCCGCCGATCCGCATGACCCTGGAGCGCTCCCTCGCCTGGATCCAGGACGACGAGCTGATGGAGGTCACGCCCAAGTCCATTCGCCTGCGCAAGATCCACCTCGACCCCAACGAGCGCAAGCGCTTCGAGCGTTCGAAGGAAGCGGTGGCCTGATCCGGGCAGACGCCGACGTCTGAGACGGTTTCCGCTTGGATCAAGCGGAACCGTCTCACCGAGCCCGCGCGGCGCCTGAGCGAAGCCCATTTCCGCATCACGAAGTGATCAGCTGGAAATGGTATGAGAGACAAAAGGCCGGGCGCAAAGCCCGGCCTTTTTCGATTCCGAGCCGCCGGAAAGGCCTTCAGCTGCCGCCCGGGTCGGTCTCGCCATCCGACGACGGTTCGCCCTTCGGCCCATGGCCCGGCTTGCCGTCCGTCTTCTCGTTGGGGTCCATCACCGCATCGGGGGCAATGTTGACCGGCTCCTTCTTCGGCGCCGGTGCCTTGCCCGGCGGTGGCTCGGCGGCCTTATTCTCGTCGATCATGTAAACCTCCGTCCTTCGTCTTCCCGGTCTCGTGGTCGTCGACGATCCGGCGTTCTTCACCGCCGGGACGGGCCATCGTCTTGTCGGATTCGCCTTGGGACGAACCGCCCACGGGCACCGGCGCCCGGCCGGCAGGACCGTTCTCCGACCATTCGTCGCGACGGTCGGCGTCGGACCGTCCGCCCGTGCCCTGGCTGGTGAGGGCGGCCTGCTCTGGCGTCGCATGGCCGCCGCCGACGGCGGGATCGCCCTCCTTACCGACATCGTCGGGCTTGCGGGTGACGGTGGCGCTTGGGGTCACGCTTTTGCCGGACATGGCTCAGCCCTCGTCCCGGCCGACCGCGGCGGTCGCCCGATCGATCGCCTCGGAAGCCTCCTCGTTCTTGTCGAGATCCGTATCCGCCGTGCGCGCGGCATCCGCGAGGGTCTTGGCGCGGGCCTCGGCGTCGTCGGTCCTGGTCGGGGTGGTGCCATCGGTCATCGGATCGATCTCCTATCGGGAGGACAACCCGGGCCGGTCCATCGGGGTTGCTCCCCTGCGTCGTCGCTCCGAGACGGGAGCGACCGTCAGCCGGCCGAACGGACGGCCTCGGGATCCGGCCTGAAGGCCACCAGGGTCATGTCGTCACGACGCGCCTCGCCGCCACGATAGGCCGTCAAGGCGTCGTCGAGGGCGGTCACCTGAGCGCTCAAGGGCCGGTCGCGCACGTCGAGGAGGATGTCCGTGACTCCCCTGTGACCGAGGAGGCGTCGTCCACCGCCCTGCGGGTTTCCCATCTGGTCGCAGATGCCGTCGGTCATCAGGTAGAAGACCTGGCCGGGCTCGACGGGCACCGTCACGTCCGCGACATCCGGCATCGTCTCCCCGTGGCGCGGGTAGCCGATGCCGCGTCGCCCGCCCTTGATCCGGACGGCGCCGCCGGGTCCGATGGCGGTCAGCGACAGGCCGGCACCAGCGAACCGCAGGGTGCCGTCCGCTCGATTCCACAGGCAGATGCCACAATCGAGGCCGTCGTCGGAATCCGAGCCGCGGCCGTCCTGGCGCAGCTGGGTCCGCACCATGCCGTCGAGGGCCGCCAGGATCTCGGCCGGCGAACGCAGGCCGCGTTCGTGCAGGATGCGATCGAGGGCGGTGGCGACGATCAGTGTGATGAAGGCGCCGGGCACGCCGTGGCCGGTGCAATCGGCCACCACGACGATGCTGAGGTCGTCGAACTGTTCCAGCCAGAAATAGTCGCCGCCGACGAGGTGGAGCGGCTCCCACAGGACGGCGACCTCGACCCCCGCCTCGCTGAGGGCGAGGCGGTCCGGCAGCACGGAGGTCTGGATGCGGCGGGCATAGCCGATGCTCTCCATCACGAGGCGATTGGCGCCTTCGAGGTCGCGATGCGCCCTCTCGAGCTGCGCGAGCAGGGTCCGGGCCTCGTCACCGCTGCGAAGGCCGTCGACCATGCGGTTGAAGGCCGACGAGATCACGTCGATCTCGTTGCTGGCGCGGGCGGCGCCCCCGAGGTCCACCGACACCCAGCGCTTGTGCTCGACCTCGCGCATGGCGGCGAGCAGGCGCTTGAGGGGCGTCAGGACGTGGCGGCGGACATTGGCGTGCAGGGTGAGCACGAAGGCCATCATCAGGATCAGGCTGGCCCCGAGCGCCATCAGCGCCTGTTTCTCGGCATTGCCGCGCAGGGCCTCCGTCGACAGCCCGAGGGTCAGGGTACCCACCGGCGCCGGCTCGCCGGCGACGGTCAGCTCCGCCACCGTCTGGACGGTGTCCCAACTGCGTGTCCGCGGAGTCTCGCCGATGGTCATGACAGGGGCGCCGGCGGCGTCGGTCAACCGAGCGAAGCGAAAGGCGGGGTCGAGGGCCAGGGCCTGCACCTGCGGCCGGTAGATCTCCGGGTTGGCGGCCCAGTCGGGCCGGCCGATCGCCCGGGCGGTGAGGGTGGCGAGCAGGGTCGCACGCTCGCCGTAGAGGCGCATCGCGTCCGTGTAGTTCACCCAGGCGGTCCCGATCTGGGTCGCCAGCACCACCACCGCGATGACCGGATAGATGCGCAGGAACAGCGTGTGGGCGAGGCTGTCGAGGTCGCGGCCGCGCGCGGCGCCGCGCAGGGCGCCGGGACGCATGCCCGTCTCCGTCGCCTCGCCCGCCACGTCCGCGAAGCCGGCGAGCGCGACGAAATCGTCGCCCCTCAAGGGGCCGCCGCCACGGAGCGAGCGGTTGCGGCGCGGGACCGGATCGAGGGCGAGGTCGGGCGCGTCGGTCATCGGCGTCACACCATCCCGGGCATCGGCTCGGCGGCGTCGCAGACGCAGTTCCGGCCGGTGTGCTTGGCGAAGTAGAGCGCGGCGTCGGCCCGGCGGAGTGCCGCCTCGATGGATTCGCCCGCCACGGCCGCCGCGGCACCGACGCTCACGGTGATCGACAGCGTCGCGCCGTCCCAGGCCACCTCCGTCGCGGCGACAGCCTCGCGGATGGTTTCCGCCACGGCGAGCCCCGTGAGCCTGTCCGCCCCGGGAAGCAGCACGGCGAATTCCTCCCCGCCCATCCGCCCGATGACGTCATCGGGCCGCAAGCGGTCGCGACAGGCCGCCACGAACGCCTTGAGGGCGGCATCGCCGGCGCCGTGGCCGAAACCGTCGTTCAGGCGCTTGAAACGGTCGAGGTCGAGCATCAGGACGCAGATCGGCGCCTGCGAGAGCCGATGCCGCGCCCATTCGCGCTCGCCGACCTCGAGGAAGTGGCGGCGGGCATGGGCGCCGGTGAGGTCGTCCATGTCGGCGAGGCGCCGCAGCTCGCCTTCGAGGCGCGTGCGATGCCGGATCTCGCCTTCCAAGGCCTCGTTGAGCGACTGGAGGTCGCGTCGCTGCTCGGCCAGGCAATGGTTGGCCTTCTGCAATTCGGATTGCATGCGGTCGCTCATGCGCACGAGGCGCTTCTGCTCGCGCAGGCTGCGGCGGTAGGAATCGGCGAGGCTCCTGACCCCCCCGGCCATCTCGGTGAGCCCCGCCAGCATCTCCGTCGTGCTGACGAGGACGGCCTCCTCGGCATCGTAGAGGCTGAATTCCTCAACGGCAGGACCCTGGATGACGGGCCCCTGGACGACGGGAGCCTGGACCATCGCCGCACCGGCCTTCGCCCTCATCGGTGTGCCTCCTCGGCCTGCGGCGCCGTTACGAGGTCGAAGCTGCCGTAGGAGAAATCGGAGGCGAAATCCTCGCCGGCTTCCTGGATGGTGTCGTCGCCCTCGGCGTAGAACCAGCGGATGGCCACCGGCCGGCCCTCGGCGGCGGCGTCTTCGAGCGCCATGAACAGGTTCATGAGCGCTTTCGCGCTGGAGCTGTTGAAGTAGGCCAGGGCGACCTCCACCGTCACCGCGTTCTCGCCGCCCTGTCCGAGATAGGCGCGCAGCGATTGCAGCAGGGGCCCGAAAAAGGCCGCGGCATCCTCCGGGTACGATTCGCCGCTGATCCGCAGCAGGCCTGCGGAAAAATCGAAGTCCACCGCGGGCGATCGGTCGGTGGCGGGGATTTGAATTCTGTCCATCGCAGAACCACCGTCTAGATATAGGCTTTGAGGCAGAACAGGCAGCGGTCGCCGGCGATGTCGTGGAAGTCGTACTCGACCGGCGCGCTCGACCGCCGGGCGATCTCGATGAGGCCGATGCTGCCGCCGAGGCTGCCTTCGTCGGGCGCCTGGCGCAGCTTCTCGCGGTAGAAGCGCTTCAACTCCTCGCTCGACAGGCCGACGATGTGCGCGAGCCGGCTCCTCAGGGTCGGCACGTCGGCCTGCGGCACCTCGTTGCCGCACACGACGAAGAACCGGCCCTCCTCGACGCCGACGACGATCATGCCGCCGCTGACGAGGCCGCTCGGGCCGGGCGCCTTGTCCTGCGGCCGCGGCAGCTTGTCGGCCGAGTACCGGATGATGTTCTGCGCCTGCTCGACGAAGATCGAGAACACCCGCTTGGCGACGGAGGCGTCGGTCTCGCCCTGGCTCATGCGCAGTTTCAGGACTTCGCCGAGCGAGAACAGGACGTTCTCGGAGAGGTCGCCACCGAAGGACAGGATCACGCCGCCGCGCCGCGACGCCTCATGGAACGTCAGGAAATCCTGCGCCAGCATCACCGCTCCCCGCGTCTTGCACCGTGCCCGCCGCCTCGCGGCCGCAACGATGCCCGTTCCAAATAACGGCACAGACGTCTAACAGAGGGTTACTGCGTTGCGGAATGCGCTGATCAATCATGCGCCATCCTGCGCTGCCATAAGGCAAATTCGTATTCACGCACCGTCGTATGGGGACTGAGCGGTCCATTTCGCTCGTCGGTCGGCGTCATCGGACCACGATGCCCTCGGCCGTACCGGTCATGTGCAAGGCGCGGGCCGGATTTTTCCGGCCGTCGCGGTCGATCCGACGACGACCGGCTCCGTCCGCATGGAGCCGGCGACCCGGCCGAGGCAGGCTCGACCGGGACGTCCCTCAGCCGATGCCTTCGAACAGCGCCGAGGAGATGTAGCGTTCGGCGAACGAGCAGGCGACGGTGACGATGCGCTTGCCCCGGAACTCGGGACGTTCGGCGAGCTTGAGGGCGGCCGCGACGTTGCCGCCGGTGGAGATGCCGCCCGGAATGCCTTCGAGCCGCGCCACCAGGCGCGCGGTATCGAACGCTTCCTGGTTGGAGACCGTGATGACCTCGTCGACGACGTCGCGGTGCAGGTTCTCCGGGATGAAGCCGGCACCGATGCCCTGGATCTTGTGCGGGCCGGGCTGGCCGCCGGAGATCACGGGCGAATCCACCGGTTCCACGGCCACGACCCGCAGGCCCGGCAGGCGCGGCTTGAGCACCGAGCCGACGCCGGTGATGGTGCCGCCGGTACCGACGCCGGCGACGAAGGCGTCGAGCTGCCCGCCGGTGTCGCTCCAGATCTCCTCGGCGGTGGTCCTGCGGTGGATTTCCGGGTTGGCCGGGTTCGAGAACTGCTGGGGCATAACCGCGCCCGGAATCTCGGCGAGCAGCTCCTCGGCCTTGGCGATCGCGCCCTTCATGCCCTGCGGGCCAGGGGTCAGCGCCAGCTCGGCACCGAGGAAAGCGAGCATCTTGCGACGCTCCAGGGACATCGTCTCGGGCATGACCAGGATCAGGCGGTAGCCGCGCGCGGCCGCCACGAACGCCAGGGCGATGCCGGTGTTGCCGGAGGTCGGCTCCACCAGGGTGCCGCCGGGCTTGAGCCGACCCGATGCCTCGAGGGCGTCGATCATGTTGACGCCGATGCGGTCCTTCACGCTGGCGATCGGGTTGAAGAACTCGAGCTTGAGCAGGATCTCGGCCTCGATCCCGCGCTCCTTGGTGATGCGGTTGAGGCGGACCAGGGGCGTGTTGCCGATGGTCTCGGTGATCGAACCATAGATCCGGCCGTGGCCGACCTTGGCGGAAGAGGACGTCTCGGCCATGGGGTCTGATGCTCCTGGAGGGACGGCCGCCGCGCGGGCGGCCCGGGCTGGAGAGCGGAACGGGTCGCGACCCGTCCGAAGATCGGAAGGCGCCGGGATATCGCGTCGCCCCGCGGGAGGCAATCGCCAACACTGCGGGAACGACAACAACCTTCTGTATCGATAAGCTTTTTCCGCGACCGTAGAAGAACTGTTGCGATCGATTGGGGATTTGAAGGAGATCGATCTACCGACTTCGATCCGCCGCTGGGTCGAGGCTGGCTCCCGCCTGCGTCCAGGCTTCCAAGAAGCCTGCGGCCATCGCGTCGATGCCGAAGGCGCGCACGATCCGGGCCCTGGCCGCAAGCCCGGTCTCGCGGCGGGCGATCGGGGCGAGGGCGCCGAAGTCGGCCAGAGCCGAGGCCACGGCGGCGGGATCGCCGGGCGGGACGAGCCGGCCGCTTCCGGAGAGGATGAGGGCGGCATCACCCACCCGCGTCGCCACCGGCACCAGGCCGGCCGCCATGCCTTCGGCGAGGGCGTTGGAGAAGCCCTCGCCGAAGGCGGACGTCGAAAGGACGATGTCGGCGGCCGCATAGAGGCGGGGGAGGTCGTCACGGCGCCCGAGGGCGATGGCGTTGGGCGGCTGGGCCAGTGTCTCGGTACCCGCACCCGCCAGGACGAACCGTAGCTGCGGCACCAGCGCGGCGGCGGCGAGCACGGCGCCGTGGTCCTTCATCGGGTCGAGCCGGGCGGCGTGGATCACCACGACCGCATCCTCGGGGATGCCGAGTTCCGCCCGGATCACGGCTCGGGCCGCCGTATCCGGACGGAAGCGCACCGTGTCGATACCGTTGGGGATCACCGCGAGGCGGCGGGGGCGGTAGCCGAGGCCGCAGTGGAAATCGGCACCGGCCTGGCTGTTGGAGACGACGAGGCCGGGCCAGCCGGATAAGGCGCGGCCGATCCGCAGGAGGCGTCCGTAACGGGCGTGGTCGATGTCGGAATTGCGCCATCCCCAGGCGAGGAGGCTGCGGCGCGGCGCCCCTGCCAGCCGGTGGGCGAGGGCCGCGAACAGATCGCCGTGATAGAGCCAGCCCTGGATCACCGCCGGCCGCAGGCGGCGGATCAGCCGCGACAGGGACAGGAGCGAGGCCGCAGCCCCGGCAAGCCCTCCCGGCGCGAGGACATGAACGGTGACGCCGGCGGCGGCCAGCGCTTCGGCGTTCTCGCCCCCCCGCGTCAGGCTCACCACGTGCTGGGGCAGGCCGCGCGCCTGGAGCGAGCGGCAGAGGGCGACCAGCATGGTCTCGGCGCCCCCCGTGCGCAGGCCGGAGATGACGTGGAGAATGGGGCGCAACGCCGTCAGGCCACCATGGCGGCGGGATCGTCCATTCGTCTCAAAGCACCGACAACACGATCAGCGTCGCGAGGACAGGCGTCGCCGCGGCGATCCAGGCGGCCATCCGGTCGACGCCCGCCACGAAGACGTAGCGCGACGCTTCTCGCGAGCCGTGCCGCAGGACGCCCGCGCCACCGGTGCCGTCCGAGGATAAACCGATCATGCGCCGCGATCCCGTCATGGGACTGAGGAAGGCGCCGATCGGGTTGAGGGGGGATGAATCGACGGGCCGGACCGTCGATCGTCGTCAACGGGCGGTTAAGCGCTCCGGCCGGTCCGTTCAGAGAGCGCGGTCGAAGCGCAGCTCGCCCTTCTGGCTCTTGATGATGAGTTGCGAGCCGACGATGTCCCATGCCCCGGCGGTACGCAGGGCGATGAAGAAGTCCTGCTCGGAGGCGCCGACGCCCTTGTCGCAGGGCTTCTTGGTGAGGGCCAGCGGGCCGACCGCGAGGTTCTGGTCCTTCAGCGGGAAGGCGGTGGCGGCGAAGGTGTTGCAGCCGCCGTAGCCGCGGGCACGGTACTGCTTGTCGATGATGAAGCTCGGCCGGTCGTTGCCGTTGAAGGGCTTGCCGTTCAGGCTCACCGCGGTCCAGGTGGAATCGAGCGGAAAGATCTTCTCCTGCGCCTTGGCGGCGGGGACGTACTGCTTCTTCTCGGGCTTCTCGCGGTTCTCCTTGCCGAAGCCGGTGACGTTGTTGTTCATCTGCGCCTGGGCGGCATGGCCGGCCATCAGGGTCGCGCCGGCGATGGCCCAGGCCATGGCGGTGCTCAGCATTGCTTTCATCGGTCGGCCTCCTCTGTCGCCGGCAGCGCGTCGATCGTCCGATGCCCGGGATCGGCGCGACGACGCGGGCGCCCGTGTCGTTGTCTCCGACCGGATCGCGTCGCCCATCGGATAAGATTCCAGCACAAATATGGTCAAGGGCGCGACCCGTGCTTTTCGCGATCTCTCCCGCCTCGATTTCCATTGCCCTCGAACATCGACGCGGCCGGCGTTACCGCACGCGGTGGCCCAAAGACTCTGAACGATCCGGCCGTGACCTCGTTGTCCGGACGACATCACCGCAACAGGACGGAGTGGGCGACGTGGCCGGATCGGACGAGAGCGCACAGGACGGTATCGGGCTGGCCGTCATCAGCCCCGCCCAGGCGCGGGCGGCCCGGGCGCTCCTCGGGTGGTCGCAGGCCGAGGTCGCGAGCAAGATCGGCTTCTCGGAGGAGACGATCCACGATTTCGAGGCCGGCTACGGCAACATGCCGTCGGGTCAGGTCGAGGCGCTCAAGAGCGCCCTCACGACCGCGGGCATCCTCTTCAGCAACGGCAGCGAACCGGGGGTCAGCCTGAGCCGGCGCGGCCGGGACGAGGGAACCCGGGCCGACGACCTCACCACCGAGAACGATCGCTGAAGTCAGGCGCCGCCCTTGGCGAGCGCCTTGAGGTCGTAGCCCGGATCCGCCGCCCGGTCCGGCGTCAGGTCGAGGCCGAGGGCGAGGATGCGGCGAGACGCCATGTGGTCCGCGCCGCGATCGACCGTCTCGACCGCGCTGAGACGGCCGGACCGGTAGCGGAACACCGACAAGCCGGTGGAGGCCGGTCTCACCACCGCCTCGTCGGTGGGGGCCGACAGGCCGGCGATCTGGAGCTTGTGCGGGCCTTGGTCGCTCCAGAACCACGGAACGGCGTCGTAAGGCGCCGGCCTGCCGAGGAGGCGGGCGGAGAGGCAGCGGGCCTGGTCGACCGCGTTCTGGACCGATTCGATGCGCACGACGTCTCCGCCCGGCAGTCCGGCGGCGAAGCGAGACGGGAAGCGGGCCACGTCCCCCAGCGCCGAAACGGCGGGATCGCCGGTGGCCAGGAGAGCGTCGACCAGGATGCCGTCGGCGGTGGCGAGGCCCGCCTGCGCGGCGATCTCCTGGTTCGGGATCACACCGATGCCGACCAGGACGAGGTCGGCCGGAAGGCTGGTGCCGTCGGCGAGATCGACCGCTGCGACCCGGCCGTCCCGCCCGGCGATCGACCGGAGGCCGGCGCCGAAGGCGAACCGGACCCCGGCACCCTCGTGCGCGGCACGGAAGAAGGCCGCGGTCTCGGACGAGACCGCGCGAGCCATGGGCCGGTCGGCGGCCTCGACGACATGGACCCCGAGACCGCGCGCGGCGCAGACCCCGGCGAATTCGAGACCGATGAACCCGGCACCGACGATGACCACCGACCGCGCGGTCGCGAGGTCGGCCTGCAAGCGGTCGGCATCGGCGAGCGAGCGCAGCTGGTGAACGCCGGCGAGGTCCGCGCCGGCGAGCGGAAGCGACCGGTTGCGCGAGCCCATCGCCAGGACGAGATGGTCGTAGGCGAGGGGGGCGGCGCCATCGAGGTGGACGAGGCGCGCCACCCGGTCGATGGCCAGGGCACGCGATCCCGGCCGATGGTCGATGCGGTGCTCGATCAGATAATCCCGCGCGCGCAGCGCCAGGCCGGCCGCGTCCACCTTGCCGGCCAGGTAGGCCTTGGAGAGGGGAGGGCGCTGGTAGGGCAGCCCCGGCTCGTCGCCGACGAGGGCGAGAGGGCCGGAAAACCCGCCTTCGCGCAGGGATGCGGCGACCTGGAACCCGGCCTGGCCCGCACCGAGGATGACGATGCCGGCTGTGCTCACGCTTCGAACCCCGAGGGCGCGCGCCCTGCGGAGGTGTCGAGGGTGGGCAGCCAGCGCGCCCCCTCCTTGACCACGAAGTCCCAGCAGGCGGCGGCTGCCGGGCCGAGCACCTTGTCGGCGCGGCGGACCGCGTACCAGTCGCGCCGGATCGGCAGCCCGTGGACGTCGAGGAGGATCAGGCGGTGGCTCCCGACCTCGGCCGCCACCGTATGGCCGGAGATCAGCGCGATCCCGAGCCCCGCCATCACCGCCTGCTTGATCGTCTCGTTGGAGGCGGAATCGATTCCGAGCTTGGCGCGCTTGATCATGACGCCGGACATGAACTCCTCGAACACCGTGCGGGTGCCCGAGCCCTCCTCGCGCACGAGGAAGGATTCGTCCGACAGGTCCGCCCGCGTCAGCCCCGAGCGGCCGGCCAAACGATGTCCCGGCTGTGCCACCAGCACCAGCGGATGCGCGCCGAAGGTCTCCGCCTCGATGGCGAAGTCGCGCGGGGGGCGTCCCATGATCGCGAAATCGATGGCGTAGTTGCGCAGGGCGTCGACGGTGTCGCCGCGGTTGCCGACGGCGAGATTGATCTCGACGGCCGGGTTCTGGGCGCAGAACCCGGCGATCACCTGCGGCGCGAAATACTTGGCGGTGGAGACGACCCCCATCGCCACCCGCCCGCCGCCGCCGCCCTTGAGGATCTCGAGGCGTTCGGCGCAGGTCTCCAGCACCGTGTTGATGCTGTCGATCGCCCAGAGCATCTCGCGCCCGGCGTCGGTGGGCTTCAGGCCCGTGGGCGTGCGGTCGAACAGGAGCAGCCCCGCCTCCTCCTCGAGCTGGCGGATGCGGGCATAGAGCGCGGCGGAGGTGACGTTGAGCTCCTGGGCCGCCCGCGTCATGGTGCCGAGGCGGGATACGGCGGCGACCGCCTGGAGCTGCTTCAGGGAGAGGTTGCGCATGCGGCGGTTCTTAGTTTTTTTGGGAAGGGCCGCAAGTTTTTTCAGAATTCCTATCGGCGAGGGTTTGCCTCATGCGGCCCGCCGATTAAGCCCGCAGGTCAGATGACGGGCACGGCGAGGTGCTCGACGCGGAAACGGGCGGGCGGTGTCTCCGGCGTCCGAATGGTATGAGAGGGACGGGATTTCATGTCGACAGCGTCTCAGGAGATCGGCACCCACCTCGATGCCTGCCTCGCGCAGGCGGTGGCGGCGGACGCACGGATGGCGGATGTCGCCGCGGTGATCGCGGCCTGCGCCGCCGCCGCGATCGACGTGAGCGCGGTCATCGGCCGCGGCGCGCTGGGCGGGGACCTTGCCGCGCAGGGCGAGCACAACAGCGACGGCGACGTGCAGAAGGCGCTGGACGTGCTCGCGCACGAGCGGTTCACCGAGGCGTTGCGCGGCGCGCCCGTGGCGGAGGTCGCCTCCGAGGAGGCCGAGGGGGTCATGGTGCTGAACCCCGGCGCGCCGCTCGCCGTGGCGATCGATCCCCTCGACGGGTCGTCCAACATCGGCGTCAACATGGCGGTGGGCACCATCTTCGGCATCCGCCCCGCGGTGGTGCGCGACGGCGACCCGATCGCCTCCTTCACCGATCCCGGCACGGCGCAGTTGGCGGCGGGCTTCATCACCTACGGGCCGGCGACCTCCCTCGTGGTCACGCTGGGTGCCGGCACGCAGATCTACACCCTCGACCGCGAGGCCGGCGCCTTCCGCCTCACCCATCCCCAGCTCACGGTCCCGGCCCAGAGCAACGAATACGCGATCAACGCCTCGAACGCCCGCCATTGGGACACCCCCGTGAAGGCCTACATCGAGGATTGCCTGCGCGGCACCGAGGGCCCGCGCGACCGCGACTGCAACATGCGCTGGCTCGGCTCGCTGGTGGCGGACGCGCAGCGCGTGCTCATGCGCGGCGGCGTCTTCCTGTATCCGGGCGACAACCGGAAAGGCTATGCGCAGGGGCGGCTGCGCCTCCTCTACGAGGCGGCCCCGGTCGCCATGCTGATGGAGCAGGCGGGGGCCGGTGCCACCGACGGCGAGCGCCGCATCCTCGACATCGCCGCCACCGGCGTCCACGAGCGGGTGCCGCTGGTGTTCGGCTCCGCCGAAGAGGTGACCACCGTCGCCACCTACTACGGCGGCCGCAACCCCGCCGCGGGACGCTCGCCGCTGTTCGGCCAGCGCGGCCTGATCCGGGGCTGAAGACGGGCGCGGTCAGCACACCATGTCGGCGCGTCATCCCATCATCTCGGTGACCGGCTCCTCGGGCTCGGGCACCACCTCGGTGCGCAACACCTTCGAGCAGATCTTTCGCCGCGAGGACGTCAGCGCCGTCTACATCGAGGGCGACGCCTTCCACGCGCTGGACCGCATCGCCATGCGCAAGGCGATGGCCGAGGAGCCGACGCTGAGCCACTTCGCGCCGCGCGCCAACCTGCTGCCCGAGCTCGAGGAGGTGTTCCGGCGCTACGGCGAGTCGGGGGGCGGCCGCACCCGGCACTACGTCCACGACGCGGCGGCCGCCGAATGCTACGGCACGCCGCCCGGCACCTTCACGCCCTGGGAGGAATTCCCGCCGGGCTCGGACCTGCTGTTCTACGAGGGCCTGCACGGCTGCGTCGTCGACGACAACGTCGATCTCGCCCGCTACGCAGACCTGAAGATCGGCGTCGTGCCGGTGATCAACCTCGAATGGATCCAGAAGCTGCACCGGGACCGCTCGTTCCGCGGCTATTCCACCGAAGCCGTCACCGACGTGATCCTGCGGCGCATGCCCGACTACGTGCAGACCATCTGCCCGCAGTTCACCTGGACCGACATCAACTTCCAGCGCGTGCCGATGGTCGACACCTCCAATCCCTTCATCGCCCGCTGGATCCCCACCGCCGACGAATCGATGGTGGTGATCCGGTTCAAGGACCCGCGCGGCATCGACTTCGCCTACCTGATCTCGATGATCCACGGCAGTTTCATGAGCCGGGCCAATTCCATCGTCATCCCCGGCGGCAAGCTCGATCTGGCGATGCAGCTCATCCTGACGCCCATCATCATGCAACTCGTGGAGCGCAAGCGCCGCATGGCGTGACGCTGACGACAAATGAGGCCCCCTCCATGACCGGCCCGATCATCGCGCCCTCGATCCTTTCGGCGGATTTCTCCAAGCTCGGCGAGGAAGTCCGCGCCATCGACGCGGCCGGGGCAGACTGGATCCACCTCGACGTGATGGACGGGCACTTCGTGCCCAATCTCACCTTCGGCCCCGGGGTCATCAAGGCCCTGAGGCCGCACAGCCGGAAGCCCTTCGACGTGCACCTGATGATCGCCCCGGCCGATCCCTATCTGGCCGCCTTCGCGGAGGCCGGGGCGGACGCGATCTCCGTGCACGTGGAGGCCGGGCCGCATGTCCATCGCTCGCTCCAGACGATCCGGGCGCTGGGCAAGCGGGCCGGCCTCGCCCTCAACCCGGGTACGCCGGCCGCCATGGCCGAACCGCTGATCGACATGCTCGACCTCGTGATCGTCATGACGGTCAACCCGGGCTTCGGCGGGCAGAGCTTCATCCCCTCGACGCTGGAAACCGTGGCGCGCATCCGCGCCATGGCGGCGGGACGCGCCATCGACATCGAGGTGGACGGCGGCATCACGCCCGAGACGGTGGGGCTGGCGGCGGCCGCCGGCGCCAACGCCTTCGTGGCCGGCAACGCCGTCTTCAAGGGCGGTCCGGCCGGCTACGGCGACCGCATCGGCGAGATCCGCGCCGGGGCGCAGGACCGCATGGGCCGCGACGGCACGCTGTCATGCTGAAGGCGCTGATCTTCGATGTCGACGGGACCCTGGCCGAGACCGAGGACCTGCACCGCCAGGCCTTCAACCTCGCCTTCTCGCAGATGGGCCTCGACTGGGCGTGGTCGCCCCGGACCTACGCCGACCTCCTCGCCGTGATGGGCGGCAAGGAGCGGCTGGCCCACTACATCGCCACGGAACGCGGGGACGAGGCCGAACGCCTGGCGCCGCTCCAGGGCGAGATCCACGCGCGCAAGACCCGGCTCTACGGCGACCTCGTGGAAGCCGGGCGCCTCGCCCTGCGTCCCGGCATCGCCCGGCTGGTGGCCGAGGCCAAGGCGGGCGGCGTCCGCCTCGGCGTCGCCACGACCACCACCCGGCCGAACGTCGACCGCCTGCTCGCCGTCAATTTTCGCGATGGCGGCATGGGCGTGTTCGACGCGATCGCCTCGGGCGACGAGGCCGCGCGCAAGAAGCCGGCTCCGGACGTCTTCCTCCTCGCCCTGGAGCGCCTGGGTGTGGCCGCGTCCGAGGCCATCGCGTTCGAGGATTCCGCCGCCGGCATCCGTTCCGCCCGCGACGCCGGCCTGCCGGTGATCGCCACCCGCAGCCGCTACACCGAGAGCCATCGCCTCGAAGGCGCGTTCTCGGCGGTCTCGGACCTCGGAGAACCGGGCCAGCCCCACCGGCACATCGACGGGACGGCCTGGCCCGACGGGGTGGTCACCCTCGCTGCCCTCCGGGCCTGGCACGCGGCGGCCTCGTAGCCGGCGCCCCTGTCCCGGCAGCCCCCTGTTCCGGCAGACCCTGGGCCTTGCGGGGAAACAGGGTCAGCCCCGCCAGCACGCCGAGGATCGCGGCGAGGATCGCGGCGAGGCCGAAGGTGCGGCGGCCGCGCGGCCTGTCTACGGTCGTCCGGCTCGTGTTCATGGCGATCACCTTCGCGTTGCCTCTGCGCCGGCAGCCGGCCTATAACCCGCGCCATCCCCAACGTGGCGGCGTCGAGGAAGGGTCCGTCCGGGCCTTTGGCGTCCCGTCGCGATCCCGAGACGCGCATTCATAGACGCGCATTCGCAGACGAAGGTCACGCCATGGCCGGCCATTCCCAGTTCAAGAACATCATGCACCGCAAGGGCCGCGTCGACGCGGTCCGCTCGAAGCTGTTCGGCAAGCTCGCCCGCGAGATCACCGTGGCGGCCAAGCTCGGCCTGCCCGACCCGGCCATGAACGCGCGCCTGCGCGCCGCCATCATCGCGGCCCGCGCCGAGAACGTCCCCAAGGACAACATCGACCGCGCCATCAAGAAGGCCAGCGGGGCGGACGCCGAGACCTACGACGAGGTTCGCTACGAGGGCTACGGCCCGGGCGGTGCCGCGCTCATCGTGGAGGCGCAGACCGACAACCGCAACCGGACGGCCAGCGACGTCCGCTCGGCCTTCACCAAGGCCGGCGGCAATCTCGCCGAGACCGGGGCCGTCGCCTTCCTGTTCGACCATGTCGGCCTGATCGCCTTCGGCCCCGAGGTCGCCGACGCCGAGGCGATGCTGGAGGCGGCGATCGAGGCGGGCGCCGACGACGTGCGCTCGGACGCGGACGGCCACGAGGTCACCTGCGCGCAGGATTCCTACGGCGAGGTCTCGAAGGCCCTCGAAGCCCGCTTCGGCGAGCCGCGCCGCACCACCCTGGTGTGGAAAGCGCAGGCCCCCATCGCTGTAGACGACGAGACCGGCGAGAAGCTGATCCGCCTCGTCGAGGTGATCGAGGACCAGGACGACGTCCAGAACGTCTACGTCAACTTCACGCTTTCGGACGCCCTTGTGGCCAAGCTCGAGGCATAACCGCCGGTCTGGGTCGATCCCGGGCGGCAGGATCGATCCCGGGCGGCAGGATCGAACCCGGGCGGCAGGATCGATCCCAGGTGGCAGGATCGGTCAGGCGCTGAGCGCCACGGGCGTGCGATGGACCTCCACGAGGCGGCCGTCCTGGACCCGGAAGGCGCGGTCGACCTGGTCGAGCAGCATCTCCGAATGTGTCACGAAGATCTTGGCTGCCGGAACCCGCTTCAGTCCCTCCACCAGGGCGAGTTCGGTGGCCGGATCGAGGTTGGCGGTGACCTCGTCGAGGAGCAGCAGGCGCGGCGAGCGGCAGAGCGCGCGGGCCAGCAGCAGCCGGCGGCGCTGGCCGGTGGAGAGGATGCTCGATTCCTCCGACACCAGGGTGGCGAAGCCCTGCGGTAGCCGCTCGATCTCCTCGGCGAGGCCGACGCAGTCGAGGGCCTTGACCATGGCCGCCTTGGTCACGTCGGGATCGAACATCGCGAGGTTGTCGGCCACCGTTCCGGCGAAGACGCCGTCGTCGGCGAAGACCGCCCCGAGGTTGGCCCTGAACTCGCGCTTGCCGAACTGGCTGATCGGCTGGCCGTCGATGAGCAGGCGCCCTTCGGCCGGTTCGTGCAGGCTCGCGATGATCTTGAGGAGCGAGGACTTGCCCGAGCCCGAGAGGCCGAGGATCGCGATCGACTCCTTGCGTTCGAGGTCGATGGAGAGGTTCACGTTCTGGAGGAGCGGCCGGTCGGCCCGGCCGAACCGGACCATGACGTTCTCCAGGCTCACGGTGCGCCGGATGCGCCGGTCAACGGCGGCGGCATCGGCGTGGGGCTCGGCCTCCTGCCCGATGACGTCGTCGAGGCGCTTGAAGTGGACCTTCATGATCGAGAACTGCAAGAGGTTGGTGGCGAGCAGGTTCACGATCTCGAAGAAGTGGTTCCGCAGGGCGAAGAAGGCGTAGAGCATGCCCACCGAGAGCGTGCTCTTCATGACGCCGGTGACGCCCATGTAGAGGGTCAGCACCGTGCTGAGCACGATGGCGATGTGGATGAACAGCTCGGTGGCGATGGCCGCCTTGCGCGCCTGGAAGTCGGTGTTGGCGAAGCGCACGAAACTCTCGAACCAGCGCATGGTGAAGAGTTCGGAGGTGTTGTGCGCCTTCAGGGTCTGGATCCGCCGCAACCCGTCGATCAGGAGCGAGCGCTCCTGGGAATGGGCGTCGAGGGAGGCGTCGGTGTAGCGGCGCAGGGCCGGGAACGAGACGAAGCGCAGGGCGAGCACCGCCACCAGGGTCAGGAGCGAGACCATGGTCATCGCCGGCGAGTAGTAGAACATCAGCCCGACGATCAGGATCGACATCAGCGCGTCGGCCACGGAGGCGACGAGGCCGCCCACGAGGCTCGCCTTGACGTGCTCGATCGAATCCAGCCGCACCACGAAGTCGCCCGGATGGCGCGACTCGAAGAACTTCAGCGGCAGCCGCATGGCATGGCCGACGACGTTGCGGGTGAAGGCGATCTGCAGGAGGATCGACGAGCGCAGGGTGATGTAGTCGCGCAGGCCCTTGGCGATGGCCTCGAACACCAGGAAGAACCCGAGGCCGATGGTGAGCACGGCCAGGAGATCGAGGTCGGTCTGCGGGATCACCGTGTCGAGGGCGATCTCCAAGAGGATCGGGGTCGAGAGCGACAGGAGCCCGATCGCCAGGGACACGATGGTGACCTGGCTCAGGACGTTGCCGAGGCCGCGGATCGAACGGAACAGCTCGAAGAAGCTCGTGGCCGATTTCGACTCGACCTTGCTGAAGTCGATCCGCGGTTCGAACTCGAGGGCGACGCCGGAGAAGTACCGCTCCATGTCGGCGCGCTGGTAGAGGCGCAAGCCGAACTGCGGGTCCATGACGTGGAAGGTGTCGCCGACGATGCGCTCCAGCACCACGAAGTGGTTGCCCTGCCAGTGCAGCAGCGCCGGCAGCGACAGGTTGGCGAGTTCGCCGACGTTGGCGAGGCCGTAGCCCTGCGCGTCGAGGGAGAGGGCGCCGGCCACCTCGACGATGTTGGCCAGGGTCATCCCGCTGCGCGAGAGCGGGAACAGGGTGCGCATGTAGGTGAGGTCGACGTCGTGGCGATGATAGTTGGCGATCATCGCGAGGCAGGCGAGGCCGCACTCGTTGGCCTCGCTCTGCAGGATCGGCTTGACGGCCCGGCGCCGATTCAGGAACGACATGGTCCGATCAGCCCCGTCCGCGCATGGCCCGGATCGGGTCGAGGACCCAATCGATCAGGCGCCTGCGCTCGATCACGATATCCGCCGAGAGGGTGGAGCCGAGGGCGATGGTCTCGTCCCGGCCGTAGGCGTGGATCACCTTGGTCTCGGGCCTCACCTCGACGCGGAACACCGACTGCTGGGCCGAGGCCGTGGCCGCCGCGGGGCGCCCGTCGGCCATGCCGTCCTTTTCCGAGGTGACGGTGGGCGCCTTGATCGGCGAGGAGGCGATGGCGGTGATGGTGCCGTGCGAGACGCCGAAGACCTTGAAGGGGAAGGCGTCGTACTTGAGGACGACGCGCTGGCCGACCTTGGCGAGGCCGATGGCACGCGATGGCACCTCGAGCACCACCACCGGCTCGGCGGCGGGATCGCCGACCACGGCGACGACCTGGTCGGACTGGACCGCGGCTCCGGTCTCCGCAAGCAGGCTCGCCACCTGGCCGGCGAAGGGCGCCAGCACCTGGATCTCGGATTGGGCCTGGGTGCCGGCGAGCTGGGCCTCGATCAGGCTGAGCTCGCTGGCGATGGTGGACAACTGCCCCTGCTTCTCCAGGACGAGCTGCTGGAGGGTGCGCACGCGCTCGGTGCTCTGCTGGGTCAACTCGGCCCGGCGCACCCGGATCTCCGAGAGCTGGCGGGCGTAGTCGAAGGCTGTGCGCTCGTAGCTGTTGAGCGCGTCGCGGGTGGCGTAGCCCGCGGTCATGTACTGGCGGACCCGGCGCACCATCTGCTCCTGGCGCTCGAGGGCGCGGCGGATCGCGTCCTCGTTCTGGATCGTCGCCTTGATGACGCTGTCGAGGGTCTGGGTGAGCTGGCTGCTGTCGCCCGCGCTGGAATCGAGGAAGCTCGTCAGGCGCGCCTGACTGGCCAGCAGGTTGTCCCGCTTCTGGCGCAGGCTCGCGGCGGCGGCGCCGACGGTGGAGACGCCGTTGCTGGTGACCTCGCGCAGGCGGATCGTCATGATCGGCTGGCCGGCCGCCACCATCCCGCCCTGGGGGACGTGGATCGTCTTGACCACGCCGTTGACCTGCGCATCGAGGCGCGACAGCCCCGACGAGGCCGAGGTGTAGCCGCGCACGGCCTCGGTGCGTGCGAAATGCCCGAACGTCATCACCATGACGAGGACGACCACGAGGGCGCCGCACAGCATCGCGAGCCAGGTCGTGCCCCTGTCCTGGCGGACGTGGATCGATGAGCCCAGGGCCCTGGCGGCACCGCCGAGGGACGGTGCCGGCGCGTCGGGGGCGGCGGAGGTCATTCGGCGGCATCCGTGGCGAGATCGGGCAGGGGGGCGAATTCGGACAGGCGCGGCCAGAAGTGCCATTGCCCGGGTGCGCGCAGGATCGCCGTCTCCACATGGCGGGAGACGAGGCCGGCGATGCGCAGCCGCTCGGCGCGGCCGACGTCGACCACCTCGAAGGCGCGGCCCACGTGCACGGTGTCGCCGCTCAGCGACGAGGTGACGGCGAGCGGCACGACGGTGGCGTTGGCGACCCGCGCCAGCGAATCGATCCCCAACGCCAGTCGCATCGGCCGGCCGAGGAGCTCGACGTCGATCGGGCCGCCGTAGCTCGGAGGCAGGTCGACGAAATAGATCACGACGGCGCCCTGGCGCACGAACCGCACCGCCTCGGCATAGCTCGCCTTGTCGGAGACCTGCAGGAACCGCATCTCGATGCCGATCTCGCGGATGCGCTCCATCACCCGGGTATCGGCCTCGTGGTCCTCCCGCGCCCGCAGGATCAGCATGCGCCGTCCGGGAAAGAACGTCCTCATGGTGGCCGCGAGGCCGAAGACGTAGTTGCCCATGTGAAGGGGGGCCAGGATGACCGGATTGCCCGATGCCGCCGTGCGGGTGAGGATGCCGGCACCCTCCGTCACCACCCGGCGCGAATCGGCGATCAGCTGGTCGGTGCTGCGCACCAGCAGCGCCAGCCATTCGAGTTCGGTGAGGGTGTCGTGAAAGGCGATCTCGCGGTCGAGCCGCTTGGCGTCACGGGTGCCCAACCGCAGGGTGTGGCGCAGGAGGCCGTGGAGGTCGAAGTCGGCCTTGCGTCCCGCGATCCTGCCGGCGGTCCAGACCGCACGCAGGGCGTGCCGCCGCGCCGCGAGGGGCAGGCTGGCAATGCGTCGTGAGAGGGCAGGAATGTCGTCCATGATGGCGACATGCCTAGCCTAACAGGCTTTGCGACAGGTTAAGGCGGCGCCCGGCGCAACCCTCGGGGTGCAACCGGACGCCGCCGATTCGAGATCGGTGCGTGCGGGTCCGCCGACCCGCACGCGGGGGAATTCGAGGTCAGGACTTGTCCTTGCCCTTGCCGCCCTTGCCATGACCCTTGTCGTGGCCATGACCGTGGCCGTAGTCCTTGCCACCGCCGCCGGACACGGTCTGCAGGGTCTTCAGATCGAGCTTGCGCATGTCATCACTCCTGGGGCTGAACGGCGTTAACACATCGTTAACTCCACCCTCTTGATGACCGACGATTCGTGCCCTGTCGAGATCATGCGACGGACGATACAGGGCCTTATTGCTACTTAAGTAATATAAGTCCGAACTCTATTGAGTGTCGCGCGCTCGACATTGCTCTCACCAAGACGGGAAGGCGGTGTCGGCAGACGGCCTCGGTGTCGATCGGTCCGGGGGCCGGAGCCTCGACCGGACCGGTCTCGGTGCCGATCAGGACTTCTTCGACGAGCCGCTGTTCGAGCTCTGGTTCGAGGTGTTGCCGTAATAGACGGTGTTGCCGTTGCCGTTGATGGCGACGCCGTGATTGGTCGCCTGAGCGGCGCCGCCCGAGATCGCGGTCAGGGTGGTGAGGTCGAGCTTGGTCATCGGTCCGATATCCTGAGTTGTGAGGGAGGGAGGAAAGGGCGCCCGTGGTCCGGGTGCCCGGCAGAGGTCGGATCGCGGCTAAGCGCGGATCAGCACTTCTTCGACGAACCCTTGTTCGAGCTCTGGTTCGCGGTGTTGCCGTAATAGACGGTGTTGCCGTCACCGTTGATGGCGACGCCGCCGTTGCTGGCCTGCGCGGCGCCGCCGGAAATCGCGGTCATGGTGGTGAGGTCGAGCTTCGTCATCGGTCCGGTACCCTGGCTGTGAGAGGGGGAGATCGAGGGGCGCCCGTGGGCCGGGCGCCCGGGAGACGTCGGATCGCGCTGAAGCGCGGATCAGGACTTCTTCGACGAGCCGCTGTTGGAGCTCTGGTTCGAGGTGTTGCCGTAATAGACGGTGTTGCCGTTGCCGTTGATGGCGACGCCACCGTTGGTGGCCTGGGCGGCGCCGCCCGAGATCGTGGTCATGCTGGTGAGGTCGAGCTTCGTCATGGCGTTGTCTCCGCGGAATGGGACATTGAAAAAGGATGGGGGTTCGTCCCGAGGCCGAGCCGTCGTCGACGGTTCACGTCGACGAGGCCGGCCGGTCAAGGGCGTGTCGAGCGGTCGGTCGCGGGGAGCAAAACCACGCGACCTGTCCTGATCAGGACTTCTTCGACGAGCCGCTGTTCGAGCTCTGGTTCGAGGTGTTGCCGTAATAGACGGTGTTGCCGTTGCCATTGATGGCGACGCCGCCGTTGCTGGCCTGGGCGCCACCGCCGCCGGCATAACCACCGCCCGAGATCGCGGTCATGGTGGTGAGATCGAGCTTCGTCATGGTCATCTTCCCGTTCGTCTGTCGAAGTCAGCGCCGCGCCAGCTCCGTGACGCCTTATTGCTACGTTTTTCAGTGTTCGTCTACGACAAATGCGACGTTACGCATTCTATGATTAATATACCTAAGTACATCGAGAATTCAACTACGCAGTTCAGGCTCTGACAAGGTTAACGCGTCCGCGCCAGTCTGTTGAGGTCGCGCATTCATGCCTGGGCAGGGCGGCCCGTCTTCGGTCGCGTGGATATCGGCGGACAAGCTCCACGACGGCCGCCGCCCGCGCGGAGCCGCAGGCAGGGAAGGGAAGGGCAGGAAAGGACCGACGCTCATAAACTCTTCACCCTGTCGCAAGCGCCGGACACATCCCCGCTTTACACAGAACAAAACAGGAACAAAGATCGCGGGAGTACCCGAAGGAGCGACGACGATGATCAAGCGCACGATCATAACCGGCATGGTCGAGTTCACGGCCTTCGGGCTGCTCGCCGGTGCGCTGGCGGCGTGGGCGGTGGCGCTCGCGCCCCTGCGTTGAGCGAGCGCCGCCTCGGTGCCGACCCGTCCTCTCCCGTCGGCGGATCACGCCTGGACCGGGCTGCGCGATCCGTGGCGGCGAAGGCACAGCCGGGCTCCGTTCCACAGGCAATCGCAGGACCGGTGCCGGTGGTGGGTAGACGGGTAAGGACGACTCGCGATCCTGGCGCCATGACGCTCAAAGATCCCGGCTTCGTCCATCTCCACGTCCATTCCTCGTTCTCCCTGCTCGAAGGGGCCCTGAAGGTCGGCGACCTCGTCAAGGCCGCAGCGGCGGACCGGCAGCCCGCCCTGGCGCTCACCGACACCAACAACCTGTTCGGAGCGCTGGAATTCTCGGAGAAGGCGGCGGGCCTGGGCATCCAGCCGATCGCCGGCCTGCACCTGTCGGTCGCCTTCGAGTCCCCCGACCCGATGGCGCGGGTGGCCCATGTCCCGGCGAGCACCGTGGTCGTCCTCGCCCAGGACGAGCGCGGCTACGGCAACCTGCTGCGGCTGGCGAGCAGGGCCTATTTCGACGGCCCCCTCGGAGAACCGCCCCGGATCGCCGCCCAGGCCCTCACCGAGGCCAGCGGCGGGCTGATCGCGCTCACGGGAGGCCCGTCCGGCCCCCTCGACACCGCCCTGCGGGCCGGGCGCAGCGAACTCGCCGCCAGGCGCCTGGAACGGCTCGTCGGGGCGTTCGGCCAGGACAACCTCTATGTGGAGATCCAGCGCCATGGGCTCGACGAGGAGCGGATGGTCGAGCGCGAACTCATCCGCCTCGCCGACGGCCACGGCCTGGGGATCGTGGCCTCGAACGAGCCGTTCTTCGGCAAAGCCGACGACTACGCCGCCCACGATGCGCTGCTCGCCATCGCCGAGGGCCGCCTCGTCTCCGACGAGCGCCGCCGCCGGCTGACGCCGCGGCACGCCTTCACGACCCGGGCCGAGATGGCACGCCTGTTCCACGACATGCCGGACGCGCTCGCCGCCAGCGTCGAGATCGCCATGCGCTGTGCCTACCGGGTCCGTACCCGCAAGCCGATCCTCCCGAACTTCGCCCGCGTCCAGGCCGAGGCCGTCGCCGGCGACGCCACCGACGACGTCGGCATCTCCGGGGTGGCCTCGGAGCCGGACGAGCTGCGGCGCCAGGCCGAGGCCGGCCTCGACCTGCGCCTGGCCGCCCACGGCCCGGCACCCGGCATGACCGAGCAGGTCTACCGCGAGCGCCTCGCCTTCGAGCTCGACGTCATCGTCGGCATGAAGTTTCCCGGCTACTTCCTGATCGTGTCCGACTTCATCAAGTGGGCCAAGGACCACGACATCCCCGTCGGCCCCGGGCGCGGCTCGGGCGCGGGCTCGCTCGTGGCCTACGCGCTCCTGATCACCGACCTCGACCCGCTTCGGTTCGGCCTCTTGTTCGAGCGCTTCCTCAACCCCGAGCGCGTCTCGATGCCGGATTTCGACATCGACTTCTGCGTCGAGGGGCGCGAGCGCGTGATCCAGTACGTGCAGGAGCGCTACGGCGAGCCCCAGGTCGCCCAGATCATCACCTTCGGCACCCTGCAGGCGCGTGGCGTGCTGCGCGACGTCGGGCGCGTGCTGGAGATGCCCTATGGGCAGGTCGACAAGCTGACCAAGCTGGTGCCGCAGAACCCGGCCAATCCCGTCACCCTGACCCAGGCGATCGAGGGCGAGCCCAAGCTGCAGGCCGCCATGGAGGAGGAGCCGGTGGTGGCCCGCCTCATGGGGATCGCCAAGAAGCTGGAGGGCCTGCACCGCCACGCCTCGACCCACGCCGCCGGCGTGGTGATCGGCGACCGGCCGATCGAGGCCCTGGTGCCGCTCTATCGCGATCCCAAGACCGGCATGCGGGTGACCCAGTTCAACATGAAGTGGGTCGAGGCCGCCGGCCTCGTCAAGTTCGATTTCCTGGGCCTGAAGACCCTGACGATGCTGCGCTGCTGCACCGATCTGCTCAAGCAGCGCGGCATCCACGTCGATCTCGCATCGCTGCCGCTGGACGACCCCAAGACCTACGAGCCGATGAAGCGCGGCGAGACGGTGGGCGTGTTCCAGGTGGAATCGGCCGGCATGCGCAAGGCGCTCGTGGAGATGCAAGCCGACCGCTTCGAGGACATCATCGCGCTGGTGGCACTCTACCGGCCGGGCCCGATGGCCAACATCCCGGTCTATTGCGAGCGCAAGCTCGGTCGCGACGCCGGCAACGAAGCCGCCTGGTATCCCCACCCCAAGCTCGAGCCGATCCTGGCCGAGACCTTCGGCATCATCGTCTACCAGGAGCAGGTGATGGAGGTGGCCAAGGTGCTGGCCGGCTATTCGCTCGGCGACGCCGACATGCTCCGCCGCGCCATGGGCAAGAAGATCAAGGCCGAGATGGACGCCCAGCGCGACCGCTTCGTGAAGGGCTCGGTGGAGCGCGGCCTGACGGAGTCGAAAGCCAACGAGATCTTCGACCTCCTGGCCAAGTTCGCCGACTACGGCTTCAACAAGAGCCATGCCGCGGCCTACGCCCTCCTGACCTACCAGACCGCCTATCTCAAGGCGAACCATCCGGTCGAATTCCTGGCCGCGGCGATGCAGCTCGACATCGACGTCACCGACAAGCTCGCCGAGTTCCGCCAGGATGCCCAGCGCCTGAAGATCACGGTGGAACCGCCGTCGATCAACACCTCGGGCGTCGGCTTCGAGGTCCACGACGGGCGTATTCGCTACGCCCTGGCGGCGATCAAGGGCGTCGGGCGAGCCGCCGTGGAAGCCCTCGTGGCGGCCCGCGGCGACAAGCCCTTCGGCGATCTCGCCTGCCTCGCCCGGCGGCTCAACCCGCGCCACGTCAACAAGCGCACCCTGGAGAATCTGGTGGCCGCAGGCGCCCTCGATCCGATCGAGGTCGACCGGGCGCGGGCGTTCGCCGCGGTGGAGCCGATGATGAAGCTGGCGCAGGGGGCGGCCGAGGCCGAGAGCACCGGCATCGCCGACATGTTCGGCGGGGTCGTCGCGCTGGGCATCGAACTGCGGGTACCGCCCTACGAGCCGTGGCCGATGGCGGAGACCCTCAAGAAGGAATACGAGGCCATCGGCTTCTTCCTGTCCGGCCACCCCCTCGACGAGTACGGCGCGCTCCTCGAAAAGCTGCGGGTGCAGACCTGGGCCGAGTTCGGCAAGGGCGTGCGGGCCGGCACCACGAGCGTCGCCAAGGTCGCGGCCTCGGTGCTCGACCGGTCCGAGCGCCGCACCAAGAGCGGCAACAAGCTCGGGATCGTGACGCTCTCGGACCAGACCGGCCACTTCGAGGCGATCATCTTCCAGGAGGGGCTGAACCAGTTCCGCGAGATCCTGGAGCCGGGCCGACCCCTCGTTCTGCAGTTGCAGGCCAACCTCGAGGGCGACGACGTGCGCGCCCGCATCCTCTCGGCCGAACCCCTCGACGAGGCGGTGGCCCGCCACCAGAAGGGCATGCGGGTCTACCTGCGCGACGAACGCCCGCTCGGCAGCGTGCACCAGCGCCTGCAGGTGCGCGGCGAGGGCGAGGTCTCGTTGATCCTCATCCTCGACGGCGGCGAACGCGAGGTCGAGGTCAAGCTGCCGGGCAAATATCAGGCGACACCACAGATCGCCGGGGCGCTGCGGGCGGTGCCGGGGGTCGTGCAGGTGGAGGTGAACTGAGCGCCAGCGCCGGCCGGGGGGCGTCCGTCAGGACCGGGCCGCGTTCCCGAGGGTCTCCAGCTCCGGGAACGGCTCCGTCCGGTGCCCTTCGCAGACCTCGACCTCGTCCTCGACCACCTTCAGCACGCCGCCCTCGTCGCGAATCACGACCTTGGGGCGCTCGCCGTTATCGAAGCTTCGGCCCTTCATCCGGCTCGACACGCAATAGAGCGTACGCCCGCCGTCCTCGAACGGGCCGGAGAGGCGGCTCTTTTCGAAGCGAACGGGAATGACGGAGATCGCCCCGAAATCGGTCTGGCGCAGGGCCAGCGCCGCCACGCGCTCGCGCAGGGTCGCGGTCGGCGAGGGCGGTGGCGGCCCCGTCCCGCTGCAGGCGGACACAAAGAGACCCAGCGTGATCGGCACATGTCGCAAACGCCATCGGGACCGCATCGAAACCTCGCCGCCTGGCGGACGACGATAGCGGTACGCCCGCTTTGCGGGAATACGGATCGACGACACAACCGCGTTCCTTCTTTGGAAATCGGAGTGCCATAAGAAAACGGCGGCCCCCGTGGGAGCCGCCGCTATCACCGTCCCGTCGATGGTCGCGGCGTGTCAGTGCGCCACCACGATCGCCCCGTCGTCGTCCGCCACCACCGGCTTGACCGCCGGCAACGGCTCGTCCCACTCGATCGCCTCGGGCACACGCACCAGGGCGTGCTTGAGCACCTGATCCATCCGCGAGACCGGGATGATCTCCAGCCCGTTCTTCACGCTGTCGGGCACCTCGGCGATGTCCTTCGCGTTCTCCTCGGGGATCAGCACCGTCTTGATGCCGCCGCGGAGAGCCGCGAGCAGCTTCTCCTTGAGTCCGCCGATCGGCAGCACCCGACCACGCAGGGTCACTTCACCCGTCATCGCCACGTCGCGGCGCACGGCGATCCCCGTCATCGTCGAGATGATGGCGGTGGCCATGCCGATACCGGCGGAGGGACCGTCCTTCGGGGTCGCCCCCTCGGGAACGTGGACGTGGATGTCGCGACGGTCGAACAGCGGCGGCTCGATGCCGAAGTCGACGGCCCGCGAGCGGACGTAGCTCGCCGCGGCCGAGATCGACTCCTTCATCACGTCGCGCAGGTTCCCTGTCACCGTCATCTTGCCCTTGCCGGGCATCATGACGCCTTCGATCGTCAGCAGTTCGCCGCCGACCTCGGTCCAGGCCAGACCGGTCACCAGACCGACCTGATCCTCCTCGTCGATCTCGCCGTAGCGGAACTTCGGAGGACCGAGGAACACCGGCAGGGTCTCCTCAGTGACGGCCACGGCCTTCACCTTGGTGATCAGGATTTCCTTGACCGCCTTGCGGATCAGGTTCGACAGCTCGCGCTCGAGGTTGCGCACGCCGGCTTCGCGGGTGTAGCGGCGAATCAGCATCAGGAGCGATGCGTCGTCGATCTGCCATTCCTTGACGTCGAGGCCGTGCTTCTTGAGCGCGCTCGGGATCAGGTGCTTGCGCCCGATCTCGACCTTTTCCTCCTCGGTGTAGCCGGCGATACGGATCACCTCCATGCGGTCCATCAAGGGCGCAGGGATGTTGAGCGTATTGGCCGTCGTCACGAACATGACGTTCGAAAGATCGTAGTCGACCTCAAGGTAGTGGTCGTTGAAGGTCGAGTTCTGCTCGGGGTCCAGGACTTCGAGCAAAGCCGCCGACGGATCACCACGGAAGTCCATGCCCATCTTGTCGATCTCGTCGAGCAGGATGAGGGGGTTGGAGGTCTTGGCCTTGCGCATCGACTGCACGATCTTGCCGGGCATCGAACCGATGTAGGTCCGGCGGTGACCGCGGATCTCGGCCTCGTCGCGCACGCCGCCCAAGGACATCCGCACGAACTCACGGCCGGTCGCCTTGGCGATCGACTTGCCGAGCGAGGTCTTGCCCACGCCGGGTGGGCCGACGAGGCAGAGAATCGGGCCGGTGAGCTTGTTGGCCCGCTGCTGCACGGCCAGGTACTCGACGATCCGCTCCTTGACCTTGTCGAGGCCGAAGTGGTCGTTGTCGAGCATGCCCTGGGCGCCGAGCAGGTCCTTCTTGATCTTGGACCGCTTGCCCCACGGGATGCCGAGCATCCAGTCGAGGTAGTTGCGTACCACCGTCGCCTCGGCCGACATCGGCGACATCTGGCGCAGCTTCTTCAGCTCGGCCACCGCCTTCTCGCGGGCTTCCTTGGTGAACTTGGTCTTCTCGATCTTGTCCTCGAGCTCGGCGAGCTCGTCGCGACCGTCCTCGTCGCCGAGCTCCTTCTGGATCGCCTTCATCTGCTCGTTGAGGTAGTACTCGCGCTGGGTCTTCTCCATCTGCCGCTTGACGCGGGTCCGGATGCGCTTCTCCACCTGCAGGACCGAGATCTCGCTCTCCATCAGCGACAGCACGCGCTCGAGGCGCTGCGCCACCGTCGGGATCTCGAGGATCGCCTGCTTGTCGGCGATCTTGACGGCCAGATGCGAGCCGACGGTGTCGGCGAGCTTCGAGGGCTCGTCGATCTGCGTCACGGCCGAGACGACCTCGGGCGAGATCTTCTTGTTGAGCTTCACGTAGTTCTCGAACTCCGAGATCACGGAGCGGGCCAGGGCCTCTGCCTCGACGCGATCGCCGAGCTCGTCGGTCAATGTCTCGGCCTCCGCCTCGTAATAGGCGTCCGACTTGCTGAAGCGGGTGATCTGGGCGCGTCCGGCGCCCTCGACCAGCACCTTCACGGTGCCGTCGGGCAGCTTGAGAAGCTGGAGCACGCTGGCCAGGGTGCCGATCTTGTAGATCGCGTCGGTGGCCGGATCGTCGTCGCTGGCGTTGATCTGCGTGGCGAGTAGGATGTGGCGATCGGTGCGAACCGCCTCCTCCAGGGCACGGATCGACTTCTCGCGGCCGACGAAGAGCGGCACGATCATATGCGGGAATACGACGATGTCTCGCAGGGGCAGGACGGCATAGGTGCCCGTCGAGCCCGGGACCACCGGCTGGCGCGATTTCGATTGGGTCATAAAGGACTTCCTCATGATTGACGCCGGGCAGCCGCCTCTCAATGAGGAGCAAGCAACCTGCCAGGGGCCGACCGGGCCGCGAGGGGGTCGGAAGCAACGGAGACGATGCGGCTGGCGGCGCGGCACCGGACCCCAGACAGTGGGCGTGCGGCCATCGCGCTAGGCTTCAAATGGTCCCTGCGGCGAGGGTCTTCAAGCGGCCCGCCGGCCTGCCGGCCCCTCATGCGACAAGGGGGCCGGCTCGGGATCGCCCTCAGGCGCTGACGCTGGCGGGCACGTCCTTGTTGCGGTCACCGTGGATGTAGAGCGGGCGAGACTTGCCCTCCACCACCTCGGGGCCGATCACCACCTGCTCCACGGAATCGAGGCCGGGCAGGTCGTACATCGTCTCGAGCAGGATGGTCTCCAGGATCGAGCGCAGGCCGCGCGCACCGGTCTTCCGCTCGATCGCCTTGCGGGCGACCATGGAGAGGGCCTCGTCCTGGAAGGTCAGGTCGACGTTCTCCATCTCGAACAGGCGCTGGTACTGCTTCACGAGCGCGTTCTTGGGCTCCTGCAGGATGCGCTTGAGGGCGACCTCGTCGAGGTCCTCCAGCGTCGCCAGCACCGGCAGACGACCCACGAACTCGGGGATCAGGCCGAACTTCAGCAGGTCCTCGGGCTCGACATTCCGGAAGATCTCGCCGGTCCGGCGGTCGTCAGGGGCCTGCACGGTCGCGCCGAAGCCGATCGAGGTGCCCTTGCCGCGCGCCGAGATGATGCGCTCCAGCCCGGCGAAGGCGCCGCCGCAGATGAAGAGGATGTTAGTGGTGTCGACCTGCAGGAACTCCTGCTGCGGGTGCTTGCGGCCGCCCTGCGGAGGCACGGAGGCGACGGTGCCCTCCATGATCTTCAGGAGGGCCTGCTGCACGCCCTCGCCGGACACGTCGCGGGTGATCGAGGGGTTGTCTGACTTGCGGCTGATCTTGTCGATCTCGTCGATGTAGACGATGCCGCGCTGCGCCCGCTCGACGTTGTAGTCGGAGGCCTGGAGCAGCTTCAGGATGATGTTCTCGACGTCCTCACCGACGTAGCCGGCCTCGGTCAGCGTCGTCGCGTCCGCCATCGTGAAGGGCACGTCGAGGATGCGGGCGAGTGTCTGGGCGAGCAGAGTCTTGCCGGAGCCGGTGGGCCCGATCAGCATGATGTTGGACTTGGCCAGCTCGACGTCGTTGTGCTTCGAGGCGTGGGCGAGGCGCTTGTAGTGGTTGTGCACCGCGACCGAGAGCACCTTCTTGGCGAAATCCTGGCCGATGACGTAGTCGTCGAGGACGCGGCGGATCTCCTTGGGCGTCGGCACGCCGTCGCGCGACTTCACGAGAGAGGACTTCGACTCCTCGCGAATGATGTCCATGCACAGTTCGACACACTCGTCGCAGATGAACACCGTCGGGCCCGCGATCAGCTTGCGGACCTCGTGCTGGCTCTTGCCGCAAAACGAGCAGTACAGCGTGCTCTTCGAGTCGTTGCCGCCAGTCTTGCTCATATCGGTCTCCGATGTGCGGACATGCGGCCAGCCTCCGGCACGCACGGTTCGCTCAGATGTAATGGCATCCGCCTAAAGAAACAGTCACCTGCGCGCTTCTGACGAGAACGTCCCGGCGAGGAGATGCAAGCACGCTGCCGCGGCAGGATCAAGGCGGACCCGCCCGTTCCCGTCGCGGCAAAGGATTACGCCCGGCGTCAGGCGGCGGCCGGCTCGGGACGCTTCTGGATGACCTCGTCGATGAGGCCGAACTCCTTGGCCGCGTCGGCGGTCATGAAGTTGTCGCGCTCCAGCGCCGTCACGATGGTGTCGTAGTCGCGCCCGGTGTGCTTCACATAGATCTCGTTCAGGCGCTTCTTGAGCGCCTCGATCTCGCGGGCGTGGATCAGGATGTCGGTGGCCTGGCCCTGGAAGCCGCCGGAAGGCTGGTGGACCATGATCCGGGCGTTGGGCAGGGCGAAGCGGTGCCCGGGGGCGCCGGCGGTGAGCAGGAGCGAGCCCATGGAGGCGGCCTGGCCGACGCACAGCGTCGTCACCGGGCAGCGGATGAACTGCATCGTGTCGTAGATCGAGAGGCCCGAGGTCACCACGCCGCCGGGCGAGTTGATGTAGAAGGAGATCTCCTTCTTGGGGTTCTCGGCCTCGAGGAACAGCAACTGGGCGACGATGAGCGATGCGCCGTAATCTTCCACCGGGCCGGTGAGGAAGATGATCCGCTCGCGCAGGAGCCGCGAGTAGATGTCGAACGCCCGCTCGCCGCGGCTCGACTGCTCCACCACCATGGGCACGAGCGCGCTGTTATAATAGTCGACCGGATCTCTCATCATCGTGCCCAGGCTCCCAGGGGAATCCGGCCGCGAACCCACTCGCGGACCGGACGTGCAGCGAACAACGGCGACCGTTATGGGCGCCTCAGTTAAAAAATCCGCCCGCAGCCCCTTCGGAGGAGAGCGTCGGGCTCAGTCGGCCTTGTCGGAGGCCGGGGCGGGCTCGGCCTTGCCGTCCGCCTTGTCCTCGTCCTCGTCGGCGAACAGCGTCTCCTTCGAGACGGGCTCCTCGACGAGTTGGACCTGGGCGAGGACATGGTCGACGACCTTCTCCTCGAACAGCGGCGCGCGAAGCTCGGCGAGCGCCTGTGCGTTCTTCCGATAGAAGTCCCAGACCTGCTGCTCCTGCCCCGGGTATTGCCGGATGCGCGCGATCAGGGCCTGGTTCACCTCCTCGTCCGTCACCTTGATATCGGCCGTCTCGCCGACCTGCGCAAGCACCAAGCCGAGACGGACGCGGCGCTCGGCGATGCGGCGGTATTCCGCGGTCGCCTTCTCCTCGGTGGTGCCCTCGTCCTCGAAGGTCTTACCGCGGGTCTTGAGATCCTGCTCGACCTGGGCCCAGACGGCGGCGAACTCCTGGTGGACGAGGCTCGGCGGCAGGTCGAAGCTGTACTTGCCGTCCAGCGCGTCGAGGAGCTCCTTCTTCAGCTTGCGCCGGGACTGCGCCTCGAAGTCGCTGCCGATGGCGGCGGAGATCGCCTCGCGGAGCTTCTCGAGGGAATCCATGCCGAAGCCCTTGGCGAACGCGTCGTCGAGGGTGACCTCGCCGGGCGCCTGGATGGCGGTGACGGTGACGTCGAACTCGGCGTCCTTGCCGGCCAGGTGCTCGGCGGCGTACTCGGCCGGGAACGAAGCCTTCACGAGCCGCGCCTCGCCGACGGTGGCGCCCACGAGCTGGTCCTCGAAGCCAGGAATGAACTGGCCGGAGCCGAGCTCGAGATCGACGCCCTCGCCGGTGCCGCCCTCGAAGGGGGTGCCATCGATGCGGCCGACGAAGTCGATGGTGACGCGGTCGCCGGTGGCGGCGGCCTCACCCTCGGCTTTCGGGCTGAACGGCCGGCCCTGGCTCGCCATGCGGCCGATCGCCTCGTCGACCTCGGCCTCGGAAGGCGTGACCACGAGCTTCTTCAGGCTGACGTCGGAGAGGTCGGCGAGCTCGAAGCTCGGCAGCACTTCCAGCGCCACGTTGAAGGCGATGTCGCCCTTGGCGTCGAGGGCGCGCTCCACCACCGACTGCTCGCCGGGGAACTCGATCTTGGGCTCCAGCGCCAGCTTGAGGTTGTTGTCGGTGACGATCCGCTGGTTGGCCTCGTTGACCGCGTTCTGCAGCACGTCGGCCATCACCGAGCGCCCGTAGAGCTTGCGCAGGTGCGCCACGGGCACCTTGCCGGGGCGGAAGCCCTTGATCTGGGCCTTGTCCTTGAGCGTGGACAACTCGCTGTTCAGGCGATCCTCGAGCTCGTGGGCCGCGAAGAGAACCTGAAACTCGCGCTTCAAGCCCTGGGACAGTGTCTCGGTCACCTGCATGGTCGTCTTTCCGCTGTCGTCCGTGTGATCACGCGAATGGGTCTCGCCCGGCCTCGCCCCCGAACACGGGTCGCGGCGGCCGACGACAGCGAGAAACGCACGGGCCGGTGGTACGACAGTTACGGCAGGCCGGGCCGGCCATCGCTATGAGCCATTCCGTTCCCGACGGCGGGGCTGGTGCGGGCGGAGGGGCTCGAACCCCCACGACTCATCGTCACTGGAACCTAAATCCAGCGCGTCTACCAGTTCCGCCACGCCCGCAAGCGTCCACGCCCGGCGCGCATCCCGCCGCCAGAGCGCGGCTCTATAGCACGCACGATCCGGCCCGCAGCAAAAAACTTGCAGGCCCCCAGGGCCCCGCGCGCCGGCCGTTTGGCGGATCGCGCCGACGCCGTCTACAAGCCAGCCGCATCGCAGACGAGGCCGCGAGGACCCATGCCAGAGAATCGACCCGGCCCGTCCACCGTCGCCGCCCCGTGCGGTCCCTCGCGGCGCGCGGTGCTCGGGGCCGGCGCCCTGGGCGCGGGGCTGGCCGTGTTTCCCTCGGTGGGCGGCGCGCAGCCCGCGACGCCTGCACCCGAGCCGCGCAACCTCGTCGCCGGCGCCCTCAAGGCCCGTCTCAAGCCGGAACCGGCACCCGAGACCGCCCTGTGGGCCTTCGACGGCAAGGCGGCACCGCCGGTGGTGAGGACGCGGCATGGCGAGCCCGTGCGCCTGAAGGTCGAGAACCGGACCGACAAGCCGCTCTCGCTCCATTGGCACGGCGTGCGCAACCGCAACGCCATGGACGGCGTCGGCGGGGTGACGCAGCCGCCGATCGCACCGGGCACGGACTTCACCTACGCCTTCACGCCCCCCGACGCCGGCACCTTCCTGATGCGGCCCCTCGTGGTCGGCGGATCGAGCGAGCCGTCGGGGCGGGGCCTCGCCGGAATGCTGATCGTCGAGGAGAAGGTCCTGCCCCCGGTCGACCGCGACATCCCCCTGCTGATGCAGGACTGGCGGCTCGACGACCAGGCCGCCCTGCTGGCCTTCGGCCAGACGCCCTTCGCCGCCGCCTCCGGGCGCCTGGGCAACCTCGTCACCGTCAACGGCCGCCCGACGCCCGAGGCGATCGAGGCGCCGCCCAATGCGCGGCTGCGCCTGCGGCTGGCCAACGCCTGCAACGCCCGTGCGACCCGCATCCGCTTCGACGGGCTCAAGGTCTACGTGGTGGCCGTCGACGGCCAGCCCACCGACACCTTCGAGCCCCTGCGCGCGACGCTGCCGTTCGGCCCCGGGACCCGCTACGACCTGCTGGTCGACCTCCCGAGTTCGGCCGTCAGCGGCGCGATCACGGCGCTGATCGGGGAAGGCCTGGCGCTCGCCAGCATCACCACCAGGGGCGAGCCGGTCGCCGGAAACCGCCCTCCGATCGGGCCGGTCGGCGTCAACACCCTGCTGCCGGCCGAGGTGAAGCTGCAGAACGCGGTGCGGCGCGACATCGCGATCACCGGCGGCGCCAGGATCGACAAGGCCAAGCCCGAGGTCGAGCCGAGCTATTCCGGCGATCCGGCCCGGATCTGGGCGATGAACGGCGTCAGCGGCGCAGCGGGCCAGCCGCCGCTGTTCACCGTCAAGCGCGGTCAGGTGGTGGTCCTGGCCATCAAGAACGAGACGGCCTTCACGCAGGGCCTGCACCTGCACGGCCACGCCTTCCGCCTGCTGCACAACCTCGACGACGGCTGGGAGCCCTATTGGCTCGACACGTTCCAGCTGCCGGAAGGCCGCACCGCCCGCATCGCCTTCCTCGCCGACAATCCCGGGCGCTGGCTGATCAGCGCGGCGGTGCTGGAGCGCTTCGACACCGGGTTGTGGACGTCGTTCGAGGTGGCCTGACGATCCCGGCCGGAACGGCGGCGAGCCTTCGATCGGGCGATCACGAGGCTTGACCGTTCCGGATGCCCGACGCCAATGTCCGCCTGCCGCGCCGGGACGCGGCGGTGGCCGGGAACAGATCCATGCGTCTCGACGGCGTCGCTTTCCTCCTGGCGGCCATGGTGCTGGCGGGACCGGTCGCATCGGTGCCGGCCGCCGCGCAGCTGGCGATCCAGGTCCTGCCCGGCGAGACGGCGGCTCCCGCGGAGCCGTCCGACGGCCCGTCTGCGGGGACACCTGGTGCGCGGTCGGCGCCGAAAGCGTCCAAGCCGCGGGCCAAGCGACCGCCTGAGCCGAGCCAGCCGATCACGGTCTACGAGGCACGCATCGAGGCCGGCGACCTGCGGATCTCGGGGAGCCTGCGCAAGGGCGGTCTCGTCGTAGTGCTCGACGACGACATCTCGGTGATCGCCGACAAGCGCGGGCGCTTCTCGTTCCGGCTGCCCTATCTGCCGCCCAACTGCGTCGCCACGCTGAAGGCGGGCGAGGACGAGCGCGAGGCGGTGGTGGCCAATTGCGGCTCATCGGGACCGCAGGGGGTCGCGGGTGTGGCCGGTGCTCCGGGGGCGAACGGGGAAGCCGGCGTCAAAGGTGAAACGGGTCCGAAGGGCGATCCGGGTCCGAAGGGCGATCCGGGTCCTGGCGGCGAGCCCGGCGCGAAGGGCGAGGCCGGACCGCAAGGACCGCCCGGTCCCAAGGGCGAACGGGGCGAGCCCGGTCCGCAGGGGCCCGCCGGGCCGCAGGGCGTGGCGGGGACGGCCGGGGCCGACGGTGCGGCGGGGCAGGCGGGTGCGGCCGCCGTCGTGGCCACACCGGTCCCATCGGCGAGCGCGTTCCGGCTCCTGAGGCTCGAGAGCTGCCCGGTGGGCGGCTGCGAGATAACCTGCGAGACCGCGGAGGTCCTGGTTTCGGCCTATTGCCTCAAGGCGCGCAGCCCGACCTTCATGCAGAGCGGCGGGGCGCCGAGCGCCGCCTGTCCCGCCGACAGCCAGGGCATGATCGGGATCTGCGCACGCCTATGACGGGGGCCTGACCGCCTCTTCGCCGAGCCAGGCGAGAAGCCCTTGGGCCGCGGCGCGCCCGGTGGCGAAGGCGGCCTGGAGCAGGTAGCCACCGGTGGGCGCCTCCCAATCCAGCATTTCGCCGGCCACGAAGGTGCCGGGCCGGGCGGTGAGCATGAACCGGTCGTCGAGGCCGGCGAAGGCGACGCCCCCGGCGGTGGAGATCGCCTTCTCGATCGGTCGCGGGGCGCGCAGGCGGACGGGCACCGCCTTGACGAGGGCGGCGAGCGGCACCGGGTCGTCGGGCAGCGTGCGGCCGGCGGCCTCGTAGACGAGCGCCGTAGCCACAGGGCTCAGGCCCGCGGCCTTGCGCAGGGTGGTGGACCGGGACTGCCCGGATTTCGCGGCGCCGAGCCGTTCGACCAAGGTCCGATGGGCGAGGTCCGGCCGTAGGTCGAGGTGGATCACGGCCTCGCCGCGCTCGGCGATCGCCTCCCGGATCGGGCGCGAGAGCGCATAGACCGCCCCGCCCTCGATGCCGTCGGCGGTCACCACCGCCTCGCCGCGCACGGTGGTGTCGCCGAAGCGCAGGGCGATGCGCTTCAGGGGCTCGCCGGCGAAGCGGCGACGCAGGTGCTCGGACCATGCCACCGTGAAACCGACGTTGGCCGGCCTCAGGGGCGAGACAGGCACGCCGTGGCCCTCGAGGAGCCGGACCCAGGCGCCGTCCGAGCCGAGGCGAGGCCAGCTCGCGCCGCCCAGCGCCAGCAGTACCGGCCCCGAATGCCGCGTCACCGGTCCGTCGGGGGTCTCGAAGGCGGCACCGCCGGCGTCGGACCAGCCGACGAAGCGATGGCGGGCCCGGATCCGGACCCCGAGGCCGTCGAGGCGGGCGAGCCAGGCCCGCAGCAGCGGCGAGGCCTTGAAGCTCTCGGGGAACACCCGGCCGCTCGAACCGACGAAGGTCGGCTGGCCGAGGTCGTGGCACCAGGCCCGCAGCGCATCGGGCGGGAAACCCTCGACCGCCCTGACGAGGCCGGCCGGTGCCGGCCGGTAGCGGGCGAGGAAATCCGTCAGCGCCTCGGAATGGGTGAGGTTGAGGCCGCCGCGTCCGGCGATCAGGAACTTGCGGCCCACCGACGGCATCCGGTCGTAGACCGTCACGGGGTGGCCGGCCCCAGCCAGCACCTCGGCGGCGAAGAGACCGGCGGGGCCGGCCCCGATGACGGCGATATCGGTCGGCGGCACGTCTTGCATGCCCATGCGGAGCCGCATCGGCACCCGTCCTGTCAAGGAGAACCGCAAGGCTCCCGGAGAACCGCAAGGCTCCCGGACACCCTTGATTCCGCCGACAGGCCTTCCCAAGTCCGCGACATCGGCTGCGGGCCCCTCTGGCGGAGCGCGTTTTCATGCCTCCGTGATGTCGGAGCCGATGCTTTCCTCTCCCTTGAAAAGCATCGATGGTGCCCGCGCATGCCCGAATTTCTCTTCGTCGATTGGCTCGGCAAGCCGATCTGGATGTGGCTCGGCTTCCACGCGGTCGTGGTCACGCTGCTCGCCTTCGACCTCGGCGTTCTCCACAAGGACAAGAACCACGTCATCGAGGTGCGTGAGAGCCTGCTGCTTACGGCCTTCTACTTCGGCCTCGGGCTCGCCTTCGGCGGATGGGTCTGGTGGTATTTCGGCGGGCAGACGGCACAGGAATACGTGACCGGCCTCGTCGTCGAGAAGTCGCTGTCCATGGACAACGTCTTCGTCATCGCGGTGATCCTGACCTCGCTCGGCATCCCGCGGGCGGCCCAGCACCGCGTCCTGGTCTGGGGCATCCTCGGCGCGCTCGTGATGCGCGGGCTGATGATCGGGCTCGGCGCCGCCCTGGTGCATCAGGCGGCCTGGATCCTCACGGTGTTCGCGGCCTTCCTGATCTTCGTGGGCGTGAAGATGCTCGTCTCGAAGGAGGAGACCGAGGCCGTCGACATCAACGACAACCGCGCCGTCAAGGTGTTGCGGCGCTTCTTCCGCATCACCCCCGAGTTGCACGGCCAGCAATTCGTCGTGAAGAAGCCCGATCCCGAGACCGGCAAGATGGTGCGCTGGCTGACGCCGCTGGCGCTCGGCCTCGTCCTCGTCAACCTCGCCGACGTGATCTTCGCGGTGGACAGCGTGCCGGCGATCTTCGCGATCACCACCGACACCTTCGTGGTCTACACCTCGAACATCTTCGCGATCCTGGGGCTGCGCGCGCTCTATTTCGCGCTCGCCGCGATGGTGGACCGCTTCGCCTACCTCAAGACGGCGCTCGCCTTCATCCTGATCTTCATCGGCCTCAAGATCGTGGTGGCGGATACCTTCGACCTCGTCCACCTGCCGCCGTGGGTGTCGCTGCTCGTCACCGTGACGCTGCTGACCGGCGGCATCGTCTACAGCCTGTGGCGGACGAGGGGCGGCGCGCAGGACGAAGACGAGGTCGCCTCGTCGGCGCGGGCGCGCTGAGGGTCCGCATCGCGGTCCGACACCGGCCTGCCCGCCGGCAACGGCGTCGCAGGCGAGGGGGGACCGATCGTCACGTCACGGCGATGACGGGCGGGGCCTGTCTCTGGCGGCGATGAGGTCGCGCAGGGTGGTGATGGTCGAGGAATCGGCGATGCCGTCGACCCGCTCCTGGCGGAAATGGCGCTGGAAGGCCGTCACCACCGCCAGGGTCCGCGCGTCGAAGGTGCCGGTCACCGCAAGGTCGTATCCGTAGAGGGCGAACATCGCCTGGAGCGCCTCGATCGGCTGGCCGGCGTCGCCCTGCGCGAAGAAGCGCCCGTCGCGGATCGGGGCCGGCGGCACATGGTGCCCGACGCCCTCCCTGGCGAGGCGGTCCCAGGGAAAGCGCTCGCCGGGGTCTTCCTTGCGCTCGGGCGCGATATCGGAATGGGCGAGCACGCCGGCCGGACGGATCGGCCAGCGCGAGACGAGGTCGCGGCACAGGGCGATCACGGCCGCGATCTGGACGTCCGGGTAGGGCGGCAGGCCGCCGTCGTGGCCGGGATTGACGATCTCGACGCCGAGCGAGCGTGAGTTCACGTCGCGCTCGCCCGCCCAGGCCGAACGGCCGGCGTGCCAGGCGCGGCGGCCTTCCGGGACCATCTGCATCACCCTGCCGTCCTCCAGGACCACGTAGTGGGCGGAGACCTCGGAGAGCGGGTTGGCGAGGCGCTGGATGGCGGCGGCGGCCGAATCCATGCCGGTGTAGTGCAGGATCAGGAGGGTCGGCGGCCCGCCGATGCGCTCGCCGTGGTTGGGCGAGGGCACCACGCTGGTGGCGACGGCGCTTTCCGGGGTCGCCTTCACCGCAGGCCCCGCTCGGTCGCGATGCGGTCGTAGGCGGCGTTGATGGCCGCGAGCCGCCGGGTGGTGATGGCCACCGCCTCCGCCGGCAGGCCGCGGGCGATGGCCCGGTCGGGATGGTTCTCGATCACCAGGGCGCGGTAGGCCGCCTTGAGCGCGCCGTCCTCGGCGTCCGCTTCCAAGCCGAGCACGAGGTAGGGATCGTCCGACAGGCGCATGTGCCGCGCCGCGATCCGCCGGAAGGCGTGCTCGTCGTAGCCGAAGATCTCGGCGACGGCGCGCAGGTAGCGTTCCTCCGCCTCGTGGATCGCCCCATCGGCCTTGGCGATGTGGAACAGGCCGTCGAGCACGTCCTCGAGCATCTGCGGCTCGTCGTGGAAGACCGAGGCCATCTGCCGGGCATAGGCCTCGAAGCCGCTGGTCGTGCCCTTGGCGAGGTCGAACAGCCGCGCCACGCCGGGGCGGGCATCGGCGTCCACCGCCACCACCTTGTCGAAGGCCTCGACCTCGGACTCGGTCACGACCCCGTCGGATTTCGCCATCTTGGCGGCGAGGGCCACCAGACCGGTGGTGAAGACCACGTCGCGCGGCGTCGTGCCGAAGATCGCGCCCTCGCGGTCCACCAGGAAGTGCCCGGCCGCGAGGCCGACGAGCCCCCCGAGCGGCCCGCCGATGGCGAGCCCGAGGCCGGCGCCGCCGAGCTTGCCCCAGATTCCGTCGCTCATCGCAGGGGCCGGTCGGTGTGGACGGGAGGGAAGTCGACGGTCATCGTCTCGGCACGGGAACACGGCATCGGGCGCAAGCCATACACCGGAGCACGCAGGTGCAAAAGCGATAGCGCAGATGCGAGAAGGGGCCGGAACCGTCGGTTCCAGCCCCTCCTTCGCCGGCCGTGAAGACCGGCCGATCGGCGCGATGGGCTCAGCGGCAGTACACGTCGCCGTAGGCGTCGCGGTAGGTGCCGTAGGGGCAGCGCGGCGCGCTGGCGGCGCCGACGATGGCACCGCCGGCTCCGCCGATGGCGGCACCGGCCAGGGCGCCGCCGGCGCGGCCGGTGGCGGCTCCGCCGATGGCGGCTCCCGCCAGGGCGCCGAGGCCGGCGCCGCCGAGGGCGCGGTCCTCGGGGGTGTTGCAGGCGCCGAGCGAGAGGGCGAGGGCGCCCGCGAGGGCCGTGGCGATGAGCTTCTTCATGATGGCGGAGGTCCCTTGTGCAGTGGATCGGGTCCGGCTTTGCGCCGTGATGGGTCAGGCTCGACGATCCGGCGGATCACCGCGCTGGGATGAGCTTAGCCGTACAGGCTCATGAATGCACCCTGGCGGCATTCGGTTCCGCCCACGCTTTCCGTTCGCATGGAAAACCCTTTAGAGAGGCCCGATCCCCACAGGTCCGGGGTCGGTCACCGAGGACATCATGCTGCGCGCCACCACCATCGTCCGCAAGCCGGCCGTCCGCCCGGAGGCCGTGGTCGACACCGTGATCCTCGACCACGCCGCCCGGCAGGCGACGACGGGCGAGATCACCGGGCAGGGGGGCCTGGGCCTCACCCTCGCCCTCACCGCGACCACGGGGCTGGAGGACGGGGACGCCCTGCGCCTCGACGACGGCCGCCTGGTGGCGGTGCGCGCGGCGGCCGAACCGCTGATCGCGGTGCGGGCCGAGAACCCGGCCCGCCTCATGCGCTTGGCCTGGCAGCTCGGCGGCAACCACGTGGCCGCCGAAATCGGGCCCGACGTGCTCTACGTCCCGGCCGACGCGGCGGTGGCCGAGCTCGTCCGCGGCCAGGGCTGCACCGCGCAGGCCGTCTCGCGCGCCTTCAAGCCCGAGCGCGCCGCGCACGACCACAGCCAATGCGGCCACGATCATCACGCGCACGATCACCAGGCCCACGCCGGTGACGGCCACCAGGATCACGGGCACGACCACGCGGCTCACGACCATGGCCACGTCCACGGCCCGGACTGCAAGCACGACCACTGAGCCGTCGTCTGCAATGGCTAGGCGGAAGGCTTACGTCGAAACCGAACCCGGTCGTCGCAACGAGGCCTGGCGCGCCTGAGGGGACAAGGCTGCGCAGATTGGTCGAGCCATCGCTCGAGCAATGGCGAAGCGGGGCGAGGGCTTAAACGCAAACGACCCGACCGCCAGTGGAGGCGGCCGGGCCATGACGGGATCTTGAGCGATCGGGCTATCGCAACGGCACGTCGGCCGTAGCGACTGCGGACTCGAACATTGCGGTTTTGGCGTGCGGGACGAGAACGTGGTTCCAGGCCGCGAGATCGAAGGCGACGACGTCCTCACGCAGCACATACCCGTCTTGATGCAGGCGGTAGCGTTGAAAGCCGTCGGTGGCGGCGATCTCGTTGACCAAGGTCGTGTCCGCCTCCCTTAGCACCTCGATGAACAGGATTGGCCGAGCCTCGCGCAACGTACGACGGGCGCCGGCCAGGACGGCGGGCTCGTGCCCCTCGACGTCTAGCTTGATGAACGAAGGGGCAGGCAGGTGCATGTCGTCCAGCCGCCGCGTCGGCACCGACACGGAACCGGCGAACTGTTGAAATTCGGAGTTCAGCGAACAGCTAGTTTCCAGCAAACCATGTCCAGCATCGGGGACGTATAGCTGTGCCGTGCCATTGGCATCGGACAAGGCCACTTGATGCAGCGTGACGCGATCGCGAAAGGCATTCGCCGCAATCGTCTGCTGCAAGATGCTGATGACCGGCGGGTATGGCTCGAACGCGTGGGATATCAAGCCGGGGTTGGAGGCGCATGCAAGCAACGTATAGACGCCATTGTTAGCGCCGATATCGAACATGACGCCGTTGCCAGATGTACGGGCCAAGCTCAAGAGAACGGCAGGCATTGGACGCTCAAACGAGCCGTCAGCGAACTGGCCTGCCACATTATCATGCACATCTGGAGGAACGATATTAAACCGCTCGCCAAATACCTCAAATTCGACTGCCTCTGACATACTGCCTCCAACCCGCGTTGACGGCGGTTATTCCAGCGGAGGCGGGCATCGTCAATCGGCTGTGGTAGGATTGCCGGCTACACCTTGGCCGAGCATTTGTGTGACGCGCCAGCGGATCGGCCAAGGGATGCGATCTTGAATCCGATCGTCAGCTTTTGCGGCGCGCTCGGCCAGATGCACCGATGCCCGGCGTTGCATGCTTACCGGAGAAAATGAACCACACTGCATTTTCCGGAGAGCGTTTGGTTTCGGTCGGGCGGCCGAGGCTTGGCTCTTGGTCGGAGCGCTCTTCGGCTTTACCGGGAGGGATACTCCCGATGGATTCGAGCAGGCCTCAGGTGTCGAACCCGCCGACCCATTGGAGGGTAGCGGACGCAATTGCTCCGAATGATTGCCATGGGCCTCACCGGTGGATCACCTCGGCCTTGGCAAGCCAGATCACCGTTCGGTGAGAGGACGATCGTAGCGGCACCTCTCGGCGTGCCGAACCCAGTTCCAGAGCGTCTTGAGCAAACAGCCGCTATTTTCTTCAAAAGCCCGGTTTCCCTATGCCAGTTTCCCTATGATAGAGATGGCCGGTAGCTCGGTGAGCGGATTGGAAATGACGGCAATGTCACTGTACGAAATTTTTCTCGCCAATACTGGTCGCCCCATCCACAAAGCGGGACACTACTTTTTTGCTTACGAACGCCATTTTGGGCGTTACGTCGGACAGCCCGTGACTTTTCTAGAAATTGGGGCGGGCAACGGCGGCTCGTCTCAGATGTGGAAACGGTGGCTTGGGCCACTCGCCCGCATCGTTACAATCGACATCAACGAAGTGTGTCGACAATACGCTGACGAACAGGTTTCGGTTCGAATCGGCGACCAATCCGATCCAGTCTTCCTACAGTCCCTCTTGGACGAATTTGGCACATTCGACGCAGTTCTTGACGATGGCAGCCACCACATGGAGCATGTCAACAAGAGCTTTGATTTCCTATACGAAAAAATAGCGTCGAATGGCGTTTACATGATCGAAGACATGCACACGGCGTACTGGCCCGATTACGGCGGCGGAAAAGGCGATCCGCGATCGATTGTCGAACGTTTCAAAGCCCTGATCGACGATCTCAACGCCGATCATATCCGCGATGGAACAACCACCCCGTCCGCTTTCACTCGCCAAACGGTGGCCATGACGGCCTACGACAGTATCCTTGTATTTGAGCGAGCGCCCCTCATTAACAAGGCCATGAAAATGGTCGGCGATGACACGCTGCGAGCAAACTACTAACGAACAGTAGAGGCGGAGCGGGAGAAATCTACAGAAGCTGGAGCATTTCCTTGGCCACGGCCTCGGGGTTTGAAAATTTCAGCGTCGTTAGAAACCCTGCCTCGCCTCCAACGATAGTCTCTGTGCCGGCGGCGTACAGGTATGTCACATGCGTACCGGACAGGGCATCCAACATCATGAAGTTGCTATTTGGATAGCAACTTGGAGAAATACAGATAATTTTTGCACGAGAAGTGACAAATACCGAATTATGAAACGCCGAACCAGCCGTTCCCAATATTGTCTGCCTGTCTCTAAATAGCGCTATTTGCTCCGGAAGTGCTAGAGTTTCTGGGTAGATTATCTCGATGCCCGATGCCGATAAAATTTCAGTAACAACATTTTCGTTTGCAAAGCGGCCAACGCCGGATTTTAGATTACCTTTAGAAAGATATGCGGGAGCCATATTTCTTTCTTGCTGCAGTGGGTGATCTCGCAAGATATTATCGCCAATCATCCTACAGAGCTGACCGAACGCACGATGGGCGAAGCTTTGTTCTTGGAAGCTTGGATGGGGGACGATCAATCGCGAGAAAACCATCGGACGGTCAATAAAAACGATTCGGTCTTCCGTGAGGCCGAGAGCGCCAAACAAATCTCGAATAAAGGGCAACCCAAACCAATCCTTTGGATTTCCCTGACCGTGAAAGAGTATTTTATAATTATCATTGGCCCGATCGATCAATGGCCAAAGTCGCGGCAGGGTATTTACTATGAAATGGCCGAAATGTAAATTGACGAACCCGCCGTAGATATAAGTTTCGTCAACTGTATTGAGAGCACTTCGAAGGGTACTGATCGGAACTTGGGTCTTCCTATCGCCAATCGTGCCATTTGGTCCATGCCTATCCATTGCCTCATCGAGCGCGCGACCCGAGCGGTTAAAGATACCCCAAGAACCTCCCGGATCGGTTGGCAAAGCGATGACATCTCGCACATCACTGACGCTGGGGCGCTCATGGACAATCTCATAGCTTCCCCACATCGCTTGGCATCGACGCAATGTGGACAGGGCATCAAGCATGTGGGGTTATCTCAATCTTCCGGGAGGCAGGTGGCAGACGAAGGTCGCCGCTTCAGTAGCACCGAAGGATACCCTCTGAGGAGGATTGCTGCACCAAGAGGCTTATTCCTGTCCATAGAGCAACTACGGTCGGAGAATATGGCAAGCCTCCACCCTTTGCGTCTTTTTATCTAAACCATGCCGGGTTTCCCGGCGGATCTGCCCGTCCCTTTTGACGACCACCCGCGCATGGTATCCGGTCGTCCCGTCCGTCCGCCAGCGCTCGACGATTGCCTCCGCGTCGCATCCCGCCCCATGCCGTACGGTGTGAGCGACGGACGACAGCGTTGCAGAGCTGGACGGAACGAAGCGGGTGGAAAAACCGGCCCGAACGGCCGCAAACGGAACAGCCGGAAACGACGACACGTGACGGACGCAGTCGAAAACACCACCCCTTTCAGTCCCTACCGACTCTCCGTCGCACCGATGATGGATTGGACGGACCGTCACTGCCGGTCGTTCCACCGCGTCCTGTCGCGGCGGGCGCGGCTCTACAGCGAGATGGTCACCACCGGCGCCGTGCTCCATGGGCCGCGCGACCGGCTGCTCGCCTTCTCCCCGGCCGAGCATCCGGTGGCGGTGCAGCTCGGCGGCTCGGACCCGGCCGACCTGGCGAGAGCCGCCCGCATCGCGGCGGACTACGGCTACGACGAGGTCAACCTCAACGTCGGCTGCCCGTCCGACCGGGTCCAGGACGGTCGCTTCGGTGCCTGCCTGATGCGCGAGCCGGGGCTGGTCGGCGATTGCGTCGCGGCGATGAAGGCGGCCGTCCGCGTCCCGGTGACGGTCAAGTGCCGCATCGGGGTCGACGACCAGGGCGAGGAGGCCCTCGACGCCCTCGCCGAGGCGGTGGTCGCGGCGGGCGTCGACGCCCTCGTCGTCCATGCCCGCAAGGCCTGGCTCCAGGGCCTCTCGCCCAAGGAGAACCGCGACGTGCCACCCCTCGACTACCCGCGCGTCGCCGCCCTGAAGCGGGCGCGGCCGACCCTGCCGATCGCCGTCAACGGCGGCATCGCCACGATTCCTGACGCGCTCGGCCATCTGAGCGCGGTCGACGGGGTGATGATCGGCCGGGCGGCCTACGGCGACCCGGCGATCCTCCTCGCGGTGGACCCGATGCTGTTCGGCGAGGCGGCGCCGGTGGCCGACGCCTTCGGGGCGGTCGAGGCCTTCGCGCCGACGATCGCCGACGCCCTGGCCGAGGGGGTCCGCCTCCACACGATCACCCGGCACATGCTGGGCCTGTTCAACGGGCGGCCGGGCGCGCGCGCCTATCGCCGCCACCTCTCCACCGTGGGCACGCAGTCCGACGCCGGCCTCCGGGACCTGCGCGACGCGGTCGCGATGGTCTCGCGCGAATGGCCCGAGGCGACCCGCGCCGCCTGAACGGTCAGGGCGCGCGAAGGGTCAGCCGGTCGCCGCGGACCTCGTAGGAGCCGAGGCGGCTGAGAAAGCTCATGCCGAGGAGATTGTCGGACAGGGCGCCCGGACGGCTGATCAGCGCCGAGACCCGCCTCAGGGTGATGTCGCCCACCGCGAGGCTGTCGAGGTAGGCCGGCGCGGCCACCGTGGTGCCGTTGGCGGTGGAGATCCGCACGCTGAATTCCGACTCCTTGGGCGTCAGCGAGAGGGCGGCGGCGTTCTCGGCGGTCAGCACCACGGCGCTGGCGCCGGTGTCGAAGACGAAGGTCTGTACCCGCCCGTTCACCGCCGCCCTCACCTGGAAGTCGCCGCCCGCCCGCCGGGCGATGGTGACGCTGCCGCCCGGCCCGGTGGTGGCGCTGCCGGGGCGCAGCTCGCCCACGATGCGGTTGCCGACCTCGCGCGCCTCGTCGCGATAGGCGTAGGCGCCGACGCAGGCGAGGCCGAGGAGGCCCCAGATCGCCAAGGCCCGCAGGTTCTCGCCCATGCGGCTGCGGAACTCGCCCCAGAACCCGGCCGCGATCATCGCGAGCAGCGCGCCGCTGCCGGCCAGCCCCGCGAGCTGCTCCGGCTCGAGGCCGACGATCCGACCCTCGCCGTGATTCAGGACGAGGGCCACGAGCGCGATGCCGAGCACCCCGATGGCGAGGTAGATCATCGTGCCACCTTGCGGCGCTGGGCGGCTCTCAGGCGCTCGGGCAGGGTCGCCATGATCGCCCGGCGCCTGGCCTCCGGCATCCCCCCCCACAGGGCGATCTCGTCGCGGGTGCGGCCGCAGCCCTCGCACAGCCCCAGCCCATCGTCGAGGACGCAGAGCTTGGTGCAGGGGCTGGAGGCTTTCTGGACGAGGCTGATCATGACCCGTTCCATGCCGGGCCGCGCGGCCGGGATCAAGTCGAGGGCATGGCCTCAGGCGGGGGTCGCGACAAGGAGACCGAGGAGGGCCGCGATCTCGGCGAGCTGCTGGCAGGCCCCGACCACGTCGCCGGTCTGGCCGCCGATGCTGCGCCGCGCGAGGCCGGCGACGCCCCAGGCGGCGAGGGCGCAGCCGCCGACCATCAGGGCGAGAGCGGCGACCGGGACACCGAACGGCAGGCTCAGACCCGCGAGACCCAGGCCGAGCACCACGGCGATGCCGAAAGTCCGGCGGCTCGGGCGTCCCACCGCGGCGCCGGCGCCCCCCGGCCGGGCCGGATCGAGCGCCACCAGGGGATACAGCGCCGCCGTGCGCGACAGCGCCGCGGCCAGGACCAGCGCCACCGCGGCGACGGCCTCGATCCGGTCGAGGAGGGTCGCGAGCGCCCCGATGCGCAGGGCCAGCGACAGCATCAGGGCGACGCCGCCATAGGCGCCGATGCGGCTGTCGCGCATGATCTCGAGACGGCGCTCGCGGGTGGCCCCGCCGCCGAACCCGTCGGCGACGTCCGCGAGCCCGTCCTCGTGCAGGGCGCCGGTGACGAGGACGCCGGCCGCCACCGCCAGGGTCGCGGCCAGGAACGGCCCGAGCCCGAGCGCCCAGGCGCCGAGCAGCACGAGCCCCGAGGGGAGTGCCAGGACGAGGCCGGCCAGCGGCAGCATCCGCGGCGCGGTGCGAAAATCGGGCACGCCGTGCGGGTCGCCCTCGCCGGGCAGGCGCGGCACCGGCAGCCGGCTGTAGAAGCGCAGGCACGCGGCGAGGTCGTAGGCGGCCCGAGCCCCGGGAAAGCCGGGCTCCGCGATGTCGCGCGCATCCTGCGCCATGGTCGGCCCGCCTTCACCCTCGCACCTGCGAAAGCTATAGCGGAGCGACAGCGCGCCGCCATCCCGGCCCGACCCGCGCGAGGGATGTCGCCATGACCGTCGAGACACCGTCCGAGGAAGGCCCGTTCGCGGACATCCGCCGCCTGATCGCCACGATGCCCGGCCCGGACGGCGACGCCCTCGCCATGGTGCGCGAGCGCGACGCGATGTTGACCAAGCCCGCCGGCGCCCTCGGTCGCCTCGAACGCCTGGTGGAATGGCTCGCCGCCTGGCAGGGCAAGGGCCGGCCGAGCCTGGACCGGCCGCTGGTCTGCGTCTTCGCCGGCAGCCACGGGGTCGTCGCCCGCGGCGTCTCGGCGTTCCCGCCGGAGGTGAACCGGCAGATGCTCGACACGTTCGCCGCCGGCGGCGGCGCCATCAACCAGATCTGCGCCGCCTACGGCCTCGGCTTCAAGGTGTTCGATCTGGCCATCGACCTGCCCACCGGCGACATCTGCGCCGGCCCCGCCTTCTCCGAGAAGGACTGCGTGGCGACCATGGCCTTCGGCATGGAGGCGGTGGCCGCCGGCACCGATTGCCTGGGGCTCGGCGAGATGGGCATCGGCAACACCACCATCGCCGCGGCGATCTACGCGGCCCTCTACGGCGGCGAGCCGGCCCATTGGGTCGGCCGCGGCACGGGGGTCGACCAGGCCGGGCTGACCCGCAAGACGCAGGCCGTGACCGACGCGCTCGCCCACCACGCCGGCCACCTCGACGATCCGTTGGAGGTCCTGGCGCGCCTGGGCGGCCGCGAGATCGCCGCCATGGCCGGCGCCATTCTCGCCGCCCGCCTGCAGCGGGTGCCGGTGGTCCTCGACGGTTACGTCGCCACCGCGGCGGCGGCGGTGCTCCACGCCATCGACCCGGCCGCCCTCGACCATTGCCTCTCCGGCCACGTCTCGGCGGAGGGTGCCCATGCCGACGTGCTCGAACGGCTCGGACTGGTCCCGCTGCTGGCCCTCGGAATGCGCCTCGGCGAAGGCTCAGGCGCCGCGATGGCGATCGGCGTGCTCAAGGGCGCCCTGGCCTGCCACCGCGACATGGCGACGTTCGCGCAGGCGGGGGTCGCGGGTCCGGCCTGACCGCATCGACCGCGGCGAGTCTTTCGCGACCGCGGCGAACCGGACGGTCGCCGACAGGCGGCTCGTCGAGACCTGCTTTGAAGCGAGGCTTGCCCCGGAGAGACGCTTGCCCTGGAGAAACGCCGGGCGACGAACCGTTTTATTCTTCCCCCGGCGGTGACGGCGCGAGACCGGGTGCAGCCGACGGTTTTAATCCGGCCGCTCATGTGCCTGCGCGCACGTCATGGATGAGATCGGCACCCCATATCTGGCTTACACAGTGAGAAGCGGACCAAACAGTTGGTCCGTACTGTCAAGGAGCTAGCAAGCCATTATGAAGACCCGTATCGCCGCTATTGCCACCGCCCTTGTCATTGGCGTTGCTCCGATCTCGTCCGCGATGGCTTTCGAGAGACCCTCTCGCTACACGACCTTCTCGCCCTACGATGTGGAGACCACGGGCTCGATCAACGACGTCCGTCGCCCGCCGGCGTATTTCGGTTGTCCGATGAGTTCGGCCGCCGAAGGCAATGCCAACCAGCAGAACTTCCCCGTCCAGCAGTACGGCCAGACCTCCGGCGGCAACCGCTGCTGATCCGGCCCCTCGGAACGAACGGATGCTGTTGAAGACCTTCACCTACGTCATGGCCGCCGTCTGTGCGGCGGGCCTGATCGTCACCGTCTATCAATCGGCTCACCTGCTGCTCGCCGCCTGAGCCCGAACCGATCCCGCGGAGGGGCCGCCTGCAACGGCGGCCCCTCCGTTCGCCTGTCTAGCTATCGCCTTCGTCGGGGATGTTCAGGGTGACGCCGCAGGCCTTGCAGTGCACCGCGTCGGGTTCGTGGCGCTGGAGGCCGCAGGTCGGGCAGGGAAAGCGCACCTTGTAGGGGCGGAAGAGAACCTGCGCGAGGCGGAAGAACAGCGTCACGCCGCAGATCATCACGAAGACCGAGATCAGCCGGCCGGTCGTACCCGGCAAGGTGATGTCGCCGTAACCCGTGGTCGAGAGCGACGTCACCGTGAAATAGAGTGCGTCGACGGGGGTGGCGATGGCGGGGTTGCTGCCGTGCTGGGTGACGTAGATCACCCCGGTCATCACGAACACGAACACCACGAGGTTGGTGCCGGCCAGGATCGCGTCCTCGTGGCGTCGGAACAGCGCGCTGTCCTTCCGGAGGCGGTCGAGCAGTTCGTAGGTGCGCAGGAGCCGGAGCGTGCGCAGGATGCGCAGGAAGCCGGCACTTTCGCCCAGGAGCGGAAGCAGGAACGACGCGATCGCGGCCAGATCGGCCCAGGTGGTGACGCGCAGGAACTCGCGGCTGGGCCGCGGGCTGACGACGAGGCGAGCTACGAAATCGAGCAGGACGATCAATCCGAGCACGATGTCGAGCACCGCGATCCAGCCCGTGCGCGGCATGAACGACGACACGATGACGAACAGGATCGTGGCCACGTCGAAGACGAGCAGGCCGTAGCGGAAGCGATGCGCCCGGTCGGTGTCGCCCTCGTAGAGTTCCTTCAAGCGCGCGGCGTACCAGGTCATGAGGTCCCGACAGGTGTGTGGTCGCCCGGCGCCCACGTTGGGATGGCCCGCGCCCCCAGGAACGTCTGTCGTGATGAAACCGGCGGCCGGAGGCGTCGCGTTTTCCAGAAAGCGAGACGAATGTCATCCACCCGACACGAAACCGAGTCCCGGCAAACCGAGTCCCGGCTCGATGCGAGGGGCCGCCCACCGACGGTCTCGGAATTCGCGTCGCACCCCGTTCGTGATCGCGATGCGGCCGTCGCAGTGGAGCGCCGAATTTCACCCGGGCCCGTTGAACCGCGCATGAAACGCTGACAGGGCTGACACATGCACGCGCCAACCCCCATCCGCCGCCCGTTCTCAGCCCTGCGGGCGATGCTGCACAACGAAGCGAGCGGCGGCCTCGTCCTGATGGCGAGCGCCGCCCTGGCCCTGGTCGTCGCCAACTCCGCGCTGGCGCCCGCCTATTTCGCCACGCTGAAGGCCTATCTCGGGCCCTTGAGCGTGCTCCACTGGGTCAACGATGCCCTGATGGCGGTGTTCTTCCTGCTGGTCGGCCTCGAGATCAAGCGGGAGGTGCTGGACGGGCGCCTGCGCACCTGGCCCGATCGCGTCCTGCCGGGGGTGGCGGCGCTGGGCGGCATGGTCGCCCCGGGCCTCGTCTATCTCGCCGTCAACTGGCACTCGCCGGAAACCCTGCGGGGCTGGGCGATCCCGGCGGCCACGGACATCGCCTTCGCCCTCGGCGTCCTGGCCCTGCTCGGCTCGCGCGTGCCGGTCTCGCTCAAGATCTTTCTCACCGCCCTGGCGATCATCGACGACCTCGGCGCGGTGCTGATCATCGCGGCGTTCTACACCGCCGAACTGTCCCTGCCGATGCTCGGCGGGGCGGCGGTCGCCTTCGCCGTCCTGTTCGGCCTGAATAAGGCCGGGGTCAGCCGACTGACGCCCTACCTCGTGGTCGGGGCGGTGCTCTGGGTCTTCGTGCTCAAATCCGGGATCCACGCCACGATCGCGGGCGTGCTCCTGGCGATGACGATCCCCCTTCGCCTCAGCATCGGCAAGCCCGACGATCCGACATCGCCGCTGCACAAGCTCGAACACATCCTGCACCCGTGGTCGTCGTTCCTGATCCTGCCGATCTTCGGCTTTGCCAACGCCGGCGTGTCGCTAGCGGGGGTCACGGGCAAGATGATGCTCGACCCGGTGACGTTGGGCGTCGCCCTCGGCCTCTTCCTCGGCAAGCAGGTCGGCGTGTTCGGGTTCGTCCTGGTCGTCGTCAGGCTCGGTTGGGCGCAACGGCCCGCGCATGCCAGCTGGCTACAGATCTACGGCGTGGCGCTGCTGTGCGGGATCGGCTTCACCATGAGCCTGTTCATCGGCCTCCTGGCCTTTGCCGACTCGCCGGAACTCGAGGCCGAGACCAAGATCGGCGTGCTGGCCGGCTCCCTCGTCTGCATGGCGCTGGGCGCGCTCGTGCTGCGGTTCGCGCCAGGCGGTTCCCGCCCGGCGAAAGTCGCGGGGGCGAAAGTCGCGGCGGCAAGGCCTCACCCCTGAACGGACGACGGAACGCGAGCTCGTACGCTGCGTCGGCGCCGGCAAAAGGAAATCCGCCGGGGCGCGGGCCGCGTGGAAGGAGCGGCGTATCGTCGTCGAAGGGCCGGCAACCGCTCCGGAGGCGTTCGGTCAGGCCGCCGACCGCCGAGCCCCGTCCATCCTCGCCTCGGGCACGAGGCCGTCGACCTCCAGGTCCACGGCCGGCAGGGTTTCCATGACCCGGCTCGCGGGGAAGGTCACCACCACCTCGGTGCCCTCGCGCGGGCGCGAGGACAGCTGGAAGGTGCCGCCGTGGAGGTCCACGAGGCCCTTGACGATGGGCAAGCCGAGGCCGGAGCCCTGTTCGGCGGTCTTGATCGCGAGCGAACCGCGGCCGAAGGACGACATCACGGTACCGATCTCGTCCTCCGGAATGCCCGGGCCGGTATCCTTCACGCTGACGTATTGGCCTCCGGACCCCGTCCAGCCGACCTTGATCGTGATCTCGCCGCCCGGCGGCGTGAACTTCACGGCGTTGGAGAGCAGGTTGAGCACGATCTGGCGCAGGGCCCGCTCGTCGGCCCACAGGCGCGGCAGCGTACCGTCGATGAACTCGCGGAAGGTCTGGCCCTTGCTGCGCGCCCGCAGCCCGACCATGTGGCGCGATTCTTCCACCGCCTGGGCGAGTTCCGTCGCTTCCTCGTTGAGCTCGTAGCGGCCCGCCTCGATGCGCGAGAGGTCGAGGATCTCGTTGATCAGGTTGAGGAGATGGAGCCCGCTCTCGTGGATGTCCTTGGCGTATTCGCCGTAGGACGGCGCCACGTGCGGGCCGAACACCTCGTTCTTCATCACCTCCGAGAAGCCGAGGATGGCGTTGAGCGGCGTGCGCAACTCATGGCTCATGGTGGCCAGGAAGCGCGACTTGGCGAGGTTGGCCTCCTCGGCCCGGCGCCGCGCCTCGTCGGAATTGGCCTTGGCGTGCTCGAGTTCGCCGAAGATCGCGTCCTTCTCGGCCTGGGACTGCAGGGCCTCGACGGTGGAGACGTAGACCCGGCGCCCGACCACCAGGAAGAACACCTGCGAGCCCAGCGCCATCGTGACGAGGATGATCGTGTCCATGTCGTGGGAGATCGTCAGGAGACCTAGCGCCGCCAGCATCAGCGGGACCAGGGCCGCGACGGCCGCCGCCGGCAGGGTCGCCGCCAGCATCGTCGCCACCGCCGCCACGATGACGAGGCCGAACAGGACGAAGGTCTGCGCCTCGCTCGACCCGACCAGGACCATCAGGCCCCAGGACACGCTCTGGACCGCCTCGGACACCACGAACGCGCGCCGCCAGCGGTCCACCGAGACCGTCTCCGGGTCGGCGGCCAGGAAGCGCCGGGTCAGCCACATGGTCAGCGCCACCGACGCCACCAGGCAGATCGCCCAGCACAGGGAGAAGCTCAGCGGCACCCAGAACGCCGAAGCCCCCGCCACCGCGGTGGCGAGCAGCGCCTGCGGCAGGCCCGCGCCGGCCCGGTACTGCGCGTAGATCCGGATGAGTTCGTAATCGAACGCTCGTTCGAGACCGCTCGTGGAGGTGAGGCGCTCCCGGGCCGAGCGGATGTCGCGCGCGATCTCGCGTCGCCGAACGACCTCCTCGACGGAGGGCCCACGCCCGCGTTGCACCATCTCCGCCGTCAGATCGGTCATCACCGTCTTGAAATTTGAAGTGATCGATGTCGCGGGCGGGAAACCACGTCTGCCGCCCGACCGAGGCTCGAACCTGCGCGGGATGTGTTAAGAACGGCTGAGGGAGATCCCGTCGATTGTCCGCAATCGGGACGGGATGCACAGGGCGACGGAGGCGGGACGCCCCCCCGAATCATGTGCGCGGGCGCACATGAGAACGGGTTGGGCGGGACTAGCCTCGGTACCGTCGACCTTGAGCGACTCGAACAAGTCCGGAGACGCGGGATGCTGACACTCACCGTCAATGGCGTAGCGCACCAGATCGACGCCGATCCGCAGACGCCACTGCTCTGGGTCCTGCGCGATCACCTCGACAAGACCGGCACCAAGTACGGCTGCGGCATCGCGCAATGCGGTGCGTGCACCGTCCACCTCGACGGGCAACCCGTGCGCGCCTGCCAAACCAAGGTCGGCGACGTCGGCACCGCCGCCGTGACGACCATCGAGGGGGTTTCAGGGCGCGTGGCCGAGGCGGTCCGGACGGCCTGGCGCGGCCTCGACGTGGTCCAGTGCGGTTATTGCCAGTCCGGCCAGATCATGTCGGCCATCGGCCTGCTCTCGTCGACCCCCAAGCCCACCGATGCCGACATCGACGGGGCCATGGACGGCAACGTCTGCCGGTGCGGCACCTATCAGCGCATTCGCGCCGCGATCCACGACGCCGCCCGCACCCTCGCTTGACGGCGCCTTTGCCCGATCGATCCCGCGCACGCCCTACGTTTCCCAGAGGACTGGAGCCCGAGCCATGCTGAAGGTCCATCCGACACCGCCGGCCGCCACACCCTCGCGCCGGGCCTTCCTCGGAGGTGCCGCCGCCACCGGTGCCGTGCTGATCGGCTTCCACCTCGATGCCGGCAAGGCCGTGCGGGCCGCCGCCGGTCCGGATCTCTCGACGCTGCCGGCGCAGCCCAACGCCTTCGTGCGCATCGCCGCCGACGACACCGTCACGGTGATGATCAAGCACCTCGACATGGGGCAGGGCAACGCCACCGGGCTCGCCACCATCCTCGCCGACGAACTCGACGCCGATTGGGCTCAGGTTCGCACCGCCTTCGCGCCGGCCGACGCCACCCTCTACGCCAACCTCCTGATGGGCCCGGTCCAGGGCACCGGCGGCTCGACGGCCATCGCCAACTCCTGGTTCCAGTTGCGAAAGGCCGGAGCGGCCGCGCGCGCCATGCTGGTGGCCGCGGCGGCGGCGCGCTGGAAGGTTCCCGCGAGCGAGATCACCGTGGCGTCGGGCGTCGTCGCGCATGCGGCGTCGAACCGGCAGGCGCGATTCGGCGAACTCGCCGAGGCCGCCGCGAGTCAGCCGGTGCCGCAGGAGCCGCGCCTGAAGGACCCGAGCCAGTGGCGTCTCATCGGCACCAAGGTCGCGCGCCTCGATTCGGCGGCCAAGACCGACGGCAGCGCCGTCTACGCCCTCGACATTCGCCGCCCCGGGCAGGTCACCGCGGTGGTCGCCCATGCGCCGCGCTTCGGCGGCGTGGTCGCGGCGGTGGACGACAAAGCCGCCCGCGCGGTGCCCGGCGTCATCGACGTGGTCAGGATTCCCACCGGCGTCGCGGTCATCGCCAAGGATACCTGGTCGGCGATCCGGGGCCGCGACGCCCTGGTGCTGACCTGGGACGACGCAGGCGCCGAGACGCGCTCGTCGGACGCCATCCTTGCGTCCTATCGCGAGATGGCGCGACGCCCCGGCCTCGTCGCCTCCGAGCGCGGCGACCCGGAAGCCGCGATCAAGGGCTCGGCCAAGGTGCTGGAGGCCGAGTTCACCTTCCCCTATCTCGCGCATGCCGCGATGGAACCGCTCAACGCCACCATCGAGCGGGCGAGCGACGGCGGCTACGACGTCTATGCCGGCTGCCAGCTACACTCCGTCGAGCAGGCGGTGATCGCCGGCACGCTGGGCGTGACGACCGACAAGGTCAGGCTGCACACCCAATGGGCCGGCGGCTCGTTCGGGCGCCGGGCGACGCCGGGGGCCGACTACCTCGCCGAGGCCGCCGCGATCCTGCGCGCCACCGGGGCCAAGGCGCCGGTCCACCTGGTCTGGACCCGCGAGGACGACATGGCCGGCGGTTTCTACCGGCCCACCGTGCTCCACACCCTCAAGGCCGGTCTCGACGCCAAGGGGGCGATCACCGGCTGGACCCACACCATGGTCGGCAAGTCGATCCTGATCGGCTCGCCCTTCGAGACCATGATGGTCAAGAACGGCGTCGATGCGACCACGGTGGAGGGCGCCTCTGACACGCCCTATGCGCTGCCGGCCTTCCGCTTCACGGTCCACAACGCGCGCGAAGGCGTGCCGGTGCTGTGGTGGCGCTCGGTCGGGCACACCCACACCGCCCAGGTGATGGAGGTCTTCATCGACGAACTCGCCCAGGCGGCGGGGGCCGATCCGCTCGCCTTCCGCCTCGGACTGCTCTCGTCGGCGCCGCGCCTGTCGGGCGTGCTGAAACTCGCCGCGGAAAAGGCGGGCTGGGGGTCACCGGCGGCCAAGGGCAGCGGGCTCGGCATCGCGGGGCACGAGTCGTTCGGATCCTACGTCGCCATGGTGGCCGACATCACCGCCGAGGATGCCAAGGTGAAGGTCAACCGCATCGTGGCGGCGGTGGACGTCGGCATTGCCGTGAATCCGGACGTGATCCGCGCGCAGGTGGAAGGCGCGGTGGGCTTTGCCCTCTCCTCGGTCCTGCGTAACCGCATCACCCTCAAGGACGGCGTCGTGCAGGAGCGCAACTTCGACGCCTACGAGCCGACCCGCATGAGCGAGATGCCCCTGGTCGAGGTCCACATCATGCCGTCCACGGCCGCCCCCACCGGCATCGGCGAGCCGGGCGTGCCGGTACTCGCCCCGTCGATCTCGAACGCGATCTTCGCGGCGACGGGCCAGCGGCTGCGCTCGCTCCCGCTCGACCTCAGCGGCATGAAAGGCGTGTGACGGGCAACCCCGCCCACGACCCCGGGTCTATCCGGGGTCGTGGGCATGAAGGGCTAAGGGGAACGGTTCTCCCGTCCGCCGGCGCTTCGGGACTCAATTTCCCGTCGGCGACTCGTCGTCCTGGCGAATGCCGTAGCGGGATTCGAGGCCCGGGCTCGGCCGGGTCGGCCGCTCGGGCGACTCGCCGCGGCTGCGCGTATCGGTATGGCTTCTGACGCCACGCTCACCCGGGTCGCGGCCGACCTTGCCGATGAGATGGACGAGGTCCAGGAACTCGTCGGCCTGCCGGCGCAACTCGTCGGAGACCATGGCAGGCTGGGTCTGGATCGAGGACACCACCGTCACCTTCACGCCGCGCCGCTGCATCGCCTCGACCAGGGAGCGGAAGTCGCCGTCGCCGGAGAACAGCACCATGTGGTCGATGAACGGCGCCAGCTCGAGGGCATCGATGGCCAGCTCGATGTCCATGTTGCCCTTGATCTTGCGGCGGCCGGAGGAATCCGTGAACTCCTTGGCGGGCTTGGTCACCACCCGGTAGCCGTTGTAATCGAGCCAATCGATCAATGGCCGGATCGAAGAGTACTCCTGATCCTCGATCATGGCCGTATAATAGAAAGCCCGGATCAGGTTGTCCCGGCCTTGAAATTCCTTGAGGAGTTTTTTGTAGTCGATATCGAACCCGAGTGCCTTGGTGGCGGCGTAAAGGTTGGCGCCGTCAATGAATAATGCACTACGTTGCTGCGTGGTCATGGAATAACCTGTCAGAAAATAACAATGGATAATATTCGATGTCTTGCCGGATCAAGGTCCGCAAAAGCATCGAGATAGGCATCGGCCGCAATATCGATCCACTCTCCGTCGTCATGATTGGAGCAGCGAAAGACTTGACGATCTATACCGGCCGGCAAGGAGTGCAATATTTTCAATCGCCAAGTTCGGTATCTGTACCCTAAAGCACGTCTTAATGTCAACGGTTTATCAAATGTTAGCTTTTATTTCTGGCGTTTTTACTTACTACAGGTTGCTATTTTAGGGTGTGTGCCGGTTTTCGCGTGTATTCCGCCAGGCGAATCGACGATTGTAGCGGTGAACGATCCGCTCTACGGGGCGGCGGCCACGCGGCTTCCGGGCTTCACCGCGGGAATGGCTGCGAGTTCCGGCGGCAGGGCGTGGGCGGGATAGGCCGGGATGTCGAGGGTGACGAGGCTCGCCAGCGGCAATCCGATCTCGCCGCGCCCGCCGGAGCGGTCGATGAGGCAGGCGGCACCGACCACGGTCCCGGCCTCCCCGGAGAGGGAGGCGAGGCATTCACGGGCCGAAAGGCCGGTGGTGACGATGTCCTCGACGATGACGGCGCGGGCACCGGCCGGGATGGAAAAGCCGCGGCGCAGCATGAAGGGCCCGCCGGGATCGCGCTCGACGAAGATCGCCTTGGCGCCGAGATGGCGCGCCGTCTCGTAACCGGGAACGATGCCGCCGATCGCCGGCGACACCACGATGTCGATCGCGCCGAAGGTGTCCCGGATCACGGTGGCGAGGACGCGGCACAGGCGCTCGGTCCGCGCCGGATCGGAGAAGATCGCCATCTTCTGGAGGAAGACGCCCGAATGCAGTCCGGAACTGAGGACGAAATGCCCCTCGAGCAAGGCGCCGGCGTCGCGGAACTCGGCAAGCACGTCGTCGGGTGTCATGAAAGCGGCTCCGGCTGCCCTGCTGCATCGCCCGGGCTTGTGGCAGTGCCGTCCGCGGGTGGCAAGGCGAGCGTCCCCGTCAGCCGTTGACCCGGTCGACCTTGCTCACCGCCCGTTTGCCGCGCAGTTCCGCGATGATGGCGTTGAGGTGCTTCAGGTCCCAGACCGAGAGGTCGATGACGATCTCGGTGAAATCCTGGGTGCGCCGCTTCATCGAAAGATTGTCGATGTTGCCGTCGTGGTCGGCGATCACTTGCGAGATCTGGGCGAGCACGCCCGGTTCGTTGATGGATTGCAAGGCGAGCCTGGCCGGGAATCGCTCGTTGCCGCCCGCCTCCACGTCCCAGCGCACGTCGAGCCAGCGTTCGGGCTCGTTGTCGAAGGCCGCCAGCGCCGCCGACTGGATCGGATAGATGGTCACGCCGACGCCCGGAGTCAGGATGCCGACGATGCGGTCGCCGGGGACCGCGCCGCCGTTGGGGGCGAAGGTGACGGCCAGATCGCTGTCGAGACCGCGAATCGGGATCGCCTCGGAGTGGGTCACGTCGGGCATCGCCCCGTCGGGGAAGGTCAGACGCATGGTCTGGTCCTTGGCCAGACTCAGCCGCCCCGCCCCGCCGCCGGCGGGCTGCTGCAGGGGCGAGGACGACCCGAGCCGGCGCTCCTCCTTGAAGTCGGGATAGACCGCCTTGACCACATCGCCCGAGAACATCTCGCCTCGGCCCACCGCCGCGAACACGTCCTCGGCCGAGACGCGGGCAAGGCGGGGCAGCGCGCCGCGCAGCTTGTCCTGCGTGAAGCTCTTGCCGGCCCGCTCGAAGGCGCGGTCGAGGATCTGGCGGCCGAGCCCGGCGTATTGCCGGCGCACCGCGACGCGGGTCGCCCGCCGGATGGCGGAGCGCGCCTTGCCGGTGACCACGAGCGACTCCCAGGCCGCCGGCGGCGACTGTCCGTCGGAGCGGGCGATCTCGACCTCGTCCCCGTTGGCGAGTTCGTAGAGCAGCGGCGCCATGCGCCCGTTGATCTTGGCGCCCACCGCCGAATTGCCGACGTCGGTATGGACGGCATAGGCGAAATCGATGGGGGTGGCGCCGCGCGGCAGGGCGATGAGGCGGCCCTTGGGCGTGAAGCAGAACACCTGGTCCTGGAACAGCTCGAGCTTGGTGTGCTCCAGGAATTCCTCGGGGCTGTCGCCCTCGGCCAGGAGTTCGATGGTGCGGCGCAGCCACTGGTAGGCGCCGCTCTCGGTGGCGAGGCGCGGGTGCACCCCGACCTCCTCCGTGTCGCCCGCCTCCTTGTAGTGGGCGTGGGCGGCGATGCCGTATTCGGCGATCTCGTCCATGGCGGCGGTGCGGATCTGCAGTTCGACGCGCTGGCTCTTGGGGCCGATCACGGTGGTGTGGATCGAGCGGTAGTCGTTCTGCTTAGGGGTCGAGATGTAATCCTTGTAGCGGCCCGGCACCATCGGCCAGGTGGTGTGGACGACGCCGAGCGCCCCGTAGCAATCGTCGAGCCGCTCCACCACCACGCGGAACCCGAAGATGTCGGAGAGCTGCTCGAAGGCGATCGACTTGCGCTCCATCTTCGACCAGATCGAGAACGGCCGCTTCTGCCGCCCGCTCACCTGCGCGGTGATCCCGCGCGCCGCGAGCTTGGCGGTCAGATCGCGCTCGATGCTGTCGACAAGCCGTTCGGACCGGGCCGAGAGGTCGGAGAGCCTCTGCGTGATGGTGGCGTAGATGTCGGGCTTGAGGTTGCGCAGGGCGAGGTCCTCGAGCTCCTCGCGCAGCTCCTGCATGCCCATGCGGCCCGAGAGCGGCGCGTAGATGTCGAGGGTCTCCTCGGCGATCCGCACCCGCTTTTCTGGCGGCATGTGGTGGAGGGTCCGCATGTTGTGCAGGCGGTCGGCGAGCTTCACGAGGAGCACGCGCACGTCGGCGGCCACCGCCAGAAGCAGCTTGCGGAAGTTCTCGCCCTGGGCCGCCCGCTTCGAGACAAGGTCGAGCCGCTTCAGCTTGGTCAGCCCGTCCACCAGGGCCCCGATCTCGGGGCTGAAGATCTCGCGGATCTCGTCGAGGGTGGCGGCGGTGTCCTCGATGGTGTCGTGGAGCACGGCCGCCACGATGGTGGCGTCGTCGAGCTTCAGGTCGGTGAGGATCGCGGCGACTTCCAGGGGATGGGCGAAGAACGGATCGCCCGAGGCGCGCTTCTGGGTGCCGTGCGCGCGCATCGCATAGACGTAGGCGCGGTTGAGGAGGCTTTCGTCCGTGGCGGGGTTGTAGCGTCTGACCCGCTCGACGAGCTCGTACTGGCGCATCATCCGCCGTGTTCACCTTCCCTGATCGTCGCCGGCCCCGGTCACCACCGCCCGCGGCCGCCCGTCATTTGTTCCGCATCGCCGCGAGGCGCGCCAGACCCATGGCACCGCAACCCTGCGATAATCGCGCGTCGCGACGAAAAAACCCGGCGCCAGGGCCGGGTTTCGTCGTCGCGACGGAGGTCTCTGGTCCAGAAGGCGCTATTCGCCCTCTTCCTCGGTCTCGGTCGGGGGTGCCAGGTTCTCGAGGCCGCGCAGGAGGTCTTCCTCGCTCATGCGGTCGAACTGCACGGCGCTGTCGTCGCTCGTGGAGGGCGGGGCAACCGAGGCGGCGGCCGGGGAGCTCGACAGCAGCGGCACGGTCTCGGCCTCGGGCTCGTCGACCTCCACGTACTTCTGCATGGAGTGGATGAGCTGTTCCTTGAGGTCGTCGGCGGTGATGGTGGCGTCGCCGATCTCGCGCAGGGCGCAGACCGGGTTCTTGTCGCGGTCGCGGTCGATCGTCAGGGGCGCCCCGGCGGCGAGCAGACGGGCACGGTGACTGGCGAGCAGGACGAGCTCGAACCGGTTCTCGACCTTGTCGATGCAATCTTCAACGGTGACGCGAGCCATGGCGGACGGCTCCTTCTTTGAAAACGGATGTCGGGGCTGAGCATGGCTCTTACACCGCATGACGCCCTGCAACAAGGAGCGTGCGAGCCACCCCGTTGAGGTGCGGCTACGTCCTCGCGTCGCCGCCAATCCCCGCGTCGGCGCGCTGCATATCGTCCGGGCGACATCGGTCCGGCGCGGCCCTAAGGCTCGCGCCGATCCATTTCCCGCTTAGGATGTACCTCACCGATGACCACCATGCTCAGCCGGCGTCGCCTCCTTGGTTGCGGGTGCTCTATGGGAGCGGCCTGTTTTGCGGCCACCGCACTCCCGAACTTCGCCCTCGCCGCGGCCCCGTCGTCACGCAAGACCGACATGACGCCGGATCAGGCGCTCGCCGCGCTCAAGGAGGGCAACCGCCTCTACCAGACCGACAGCCCGGTCCGCTCGGTGCAGGGCCGGGACCGGCGCATCGAGATCGCGCTGGGCCAGACGCCCTTCTGTATCCTCGTGAGCTGCTCGGATTCCCGCGTCTCGCCCGAGATCCTGTTCGGGCGCGGGCTCGGGGAGCTCTTCATCGTGCGCAACGCCGGCAACACCGTCGATACCGCGGCCCTGGGCTCGATCGAATATGCAGTGTCCCAGCTCGGCGTTCCGCTCGTCCTCGTCCTGGGCCACAGCCGCTGCGGCGCCGTCGCGGCGGCGGCCGATGTCGTCCAGAACAACACCCTCTTCCCGGGCTCCATCGGCCGGATGATCGAGCCGATCGTTCCGGCCGTGCTCTCCGTGCGCAACGCCCCGGGCGACCTGATCGAAAACAGCGTGCGGGCCAACGTGTCCCGCGTCGTCTCGCGTCTGCGCGATGCCTCGGAACCGGCACTCATCGATCCGTTCAGGGCCAGGAAGCTGCGCATCGTCGGCGCCTCCTACAGCCTCGACACCGGCATGGTCGACTTCTTCGACGAGGGTTGAACCGGGCGGATCGCCGGCAGCGGTGCAACCGCACTTCGCAGTGCCATGTTGACACAGGTGGCCTCGGGTGCGACTGCGCCGCCCTCTTGGGGCAACCCGGCACGACGACGAGGACCGATGACGCGGGCATGCATCTTTCCAGGTCAGGGAAGCCAGTCGGTGGGCATGGGTCGGGCCCTGGCCGAGGCCTTTCCTCAGGCACGTCTCGTGCTGGAGGAGGTCGATGCGGCGCTGGGAGAGAGCCTGTCGCGCCTGATGTTCGAGGGGCCGACCGACGCGTTGACCCTCACCACCAATGCGCAACCCGCGCTGATGGCGGCGAGCCTCGCGACCCTGCGCGTGCTCGAGGCCGAGCGCGGCCTCGACCTGAAGCGCGACGTCGCCTGCCTCGCCGGGCATTCGCTCGGTGAATACACGGCCTTGGCCGCGGCCGGCACGGTCACGATCACCGACGCGGCAAGGCTGCTGCGGCTGCGCGGCGCGGCCATGCAGAAGGCGGCCGGGCCGGGGCAGGGCGCCATGGCGGCGCTGATCGGGCCTGATGCCGAGACGGCCGGAGCGATCGCGGCCGAGGCCGCCGAGGCGGACGTCTGCGAGGTCGCCAACGACAACGGCGCCGGGCAGGTGGTGCTGTCGGGCACCAGAGCGGCCGTCGAGCGGGCGGTCGCCATCGCACAGGGGCGCGGCGTCAAGCGCGCCGTGATGCTCAACGTCTCCGCCCCGTTCCACTGCTCGCTGATGGGGCCCGCCGCCGAGGCGATGCGCGCCGCGCTCGACGGCGTGCGGCTCCAGCCTCCCGTCGTGCCGGTCTACGCCAACGTCCTGGCGGCCCCCGTCACCGATCCGGAGGCGATCCGAAATGCCCTCGTCGCCCAGGTCACCGGCACGGTGCGCTGGCGCGAGAGCGTGCTCGCCATGGTCGCCGCCGGCGTCGACAGCTTCCACGAGATCGGCACCGGCAAGGTGCTCACCGGCCTCGTCAAGCGAATCGCCCCCGAGGCGAAGGCCGGCGCCATCGGCACGCCCGAGGACGTCGCCGCGTTCCCGGACCTGCGCTGACGCGCGGGCCCAGACCCAACAACCCGAGGGAAGCCCCATGTTCGACCTGACCGGCCGCAAGGCCCTCGTCACCGGCGCCACCGGCGGCCTCGGCGGCGCCATCGCCCGCGCGCTGCATGCGCAAGGGGCCGTGGTCGCGATCTCCGGCACCCGCAGCGAGGCCCTGGACGGGCTGGCCGGCGAACTCGGCGGCGACAGGGTTCATCCCCTGCTGACCGACCTCTCCGACAAGGCGGCGGTGGAGGCCCTGGTGCCGGCCGCCGAGGCGGCCATGGGCGGCCTCGACATCCTGGTGAACAATGCCGGCATCACGCGCGACAACCTCTTCCTGCGCATGAAGGACGAGGAATGGGATGCCGTGATCGCGGTCAACCTCACCGCCGCCTTCCGGCTGTCGCGGGCGGCGGTCAAGGGCATGATGCGCCGGCGCCACGGCCGCATCGTCAACATCGGTTCGGTGGTGGGCGCCACCGGCAATCCGGGCCAGGTCAACTACGCCGCCGCCAAGGCCGGCCTCGTGGGGATGACGAAGGCGCTGGCGGCCGAGGTCGCCACCCGCAACCTCACGGTCAACTGCATCGCACCGGGCTTCATCACCTCGCCGATGACCGACGGGCTCAACGACAAGCAGCGCGAGACGATCCTGACGCGCGTGCCCATGGGCCGCCTCGGCAGCGGCGGCGACGTCGCCGCGGCGGCGGTCTACCTCGCCTCCGACGAAGCCGGCTACGTCACCGGCCAGACCCTGCACGTCAACGGCGGCATGGCGATGTATTGACGATCCGCCCCGGCCTCGATTGCTGCGCCGCACACCGGGCGAAGACCGTAGAATTCGCAGAAAGACCACACCGATGAATGGCTTGTGAACGGCCCCTCGCCAGCGCCGGAACCCTATGCTACCACCCCGCCTGCCGTGCTTGGGGGGTTGACGGATCAGCGTATAGCGGGTTTGCAGAACCCCGCGCGATCGGACACACGCCGCCTCCGACGAACGTCGGATCTGAGGAGCGGCCACGGCGCCTTCACCATCACGATCGAATAGCTAAGGACCAAGAACGATGAGCGATATCGCTGAGCGCGTGAAGAAGATCGTTGTCGAGCACCTGGGCGTCGAGCCCGAGAAGGTGGTCGAGGGGGCGAACTTCATCGACGACCTCGGCGCCGACAGCCTCGACACCGTCGAGCTCGTGATGGCGTTCGAGGAAGAATTCAACGTCGAGATCCCGGATGACGCCGCCGAGACGATCCAGACCGTCGGCGATGCCGTGAAGTTCCTCGAGAAGAACTCCGCTTGAGACGTTGAGACGGAACGGCGCCTGGAACAGGGTCGAACGACCCCGGGCGCCGAACGTTTGACGAGTATGACGGGACCGGTTCGGGATAACGCGATGCGTCGGGTGGTGGTGACGGGTTTGGGGATGGTGACCCCGCTCGGGAGCGGAGTCGAAGCCACCTGGAGCCGGTTGATCGCCGGGGACAGCGGCGCTGCCAAGGTCACGGCCTTCGACGTCGATGACCTGGCCTGCCGCATCGCGTGTTCGGTTCCTCTCGGTGACGGCAGCGACGGCACCTTCGATCCCGACCGCTGGATGGAGCCGAAGGAGCAGCGCAAGGTCGATCCGTTCATCGTCTACGCGATGGCGGCGGCCGGCCAGGCCCTCGACGACGCCGACTGGCACCCCAAGACCCACGAGGATCAATGCGCCACCGGCGTGATGATCGGTTCGGGCATCGGCGGCATCGGCGGCATCTACGACGCGTCGGTGACCCTTCACGACAAGGGCCCGCGGCGCATCTCGCCGTTCTTCATTCCCGGACGCATCATCAACCTCGCCTCCGGCCAGGTCTCGATCGCCCATGGGCTCAAGGGCCCGAATCACGCGGTGGTCACCGCCTGCTCCACCGGCGCCCACGCCATCGGCGATGCCGCCCGTCTCATCCAGTTCGGCGACGCCGACGTGATGCTGGCGGGGGGCGCCGAATCTCCCGTCAACCGCCTCGCCATCGCGGGTTTCGCGGCCTGCCGCGCCCTGTCGACGGGGTTCAACGACGACCCCGCCCGCGCCTCGCGGCCCTACGACAAGGACCGGGACGGCTTCGTGATGGGCGAGGGCGCCGGCGTCGTGGTGCTCGAGGAATACGAGCACGCCAAGGCTCGCGGCGCCAAGATCTATGCCGAGGTCGTGGGCTACGGGCTCACCGGCGACGCCTACCACATCACCTCGCCCGCCCCCGACGGCGACGGCGCCTTCCGGTGCATGACGGCCGCCGTGAAGCGGGCCGGCATCGCCCCCTCGGCCATCGACTACATCAACGCCCACGGCACCTCGACGCCGATGGGCGACGAGCTCGAACTCAAGGCCGTCGAACGCCTCCTCGGTGAGAGCGCGGCCAAGGCTTCGATGTCGTCGACGAAGTCCGCCATCGGCCACCTCCTGGGTGCCGCCGGCGCGGTCGAGGCGATCTTTTCCGTCCTGACCATCCGCGACGGGGTCATCCCGCCGACGCTGAACCTCGACAATCCCTCCGTCGAGACCGCCATCGACCTCGTGCCGCACGAAGCCAAGCGCAAGCGGGTCGACGTCGTCCTATCGAACTCCTTCGGGTTCGGCGGCACCAACGCCTCCCTGGTGATGCGCCGCGTCGAGGCTTAGCCCGACGGCGGATCGCTCACGCGGGGACGGTTTCCGCCGTCGCGACCGGGAGCCCGGTCGCTGGACGCGACGCGAGACCGTCGCGCGCCGCCGCGACGAGATCGGCGTGGATCGCGGGATCGGCGAGCCAGGCATCCACCCGCGCACAGACCAGCCTCTCCGTCGGCCGCTGCGCGTAGAGGCCGTAGCTCTCCGCGATGAAGCCGGACAGGCTCATGGTGCGGGACCGTCCGGTCTTGGCGAATTCCGGCGTCAGGAAGAGGGCGCTGCCCGGGACGCCGTAGTACTCCGCGATCTCGGGGTAGACCGGCCAGGTCCCGAGGCGGATGAACTCGTCGGCGAGATAGGCATCGAGGTCGCAGTCGCCGTAAGCGATCCCGGCCTTGTCGAGGAGGCCGCGGGCGAGGTCGGCGGCCACGTACATCTTGGGATGGTTGGTGGCATGCATGAAGCAGCCGCGGCGGGTCCAGCGGGCGAGGTCGGCCTCGAGGTCGTAGCCGGTCTGTTCGCCGAGCAGGCGCAGGAAGGCCACCGATTCCGTCCAGCCGTCGAAGTATCCCAGGCGCCGGTAGACCGCGGCCGTGAACAGCCGCCTCGTCTCGTCCGGATCGAGGCCGGCCCGGAACCCGAACAGAGCCAGAGCGGAATGCGACCGCCCCATCGGACCGACGAGGAGGTTGCCGTCGCCGGGCACCACCTCTTCGCCGATGTGCACGAGGTCCGGATGAAACGCCGGAAACACGATCGACGGCATCAGGATGAGGTTGGCGCTGGCCCTCAGGGTCTCGATGTCGCCGCCGTCCTTGAAGGCCGGCAGGTAGGTGTTGGCGAAGACGACGTCGCTCTCCTGGGCCGCCTCCACGAGGTCGCTCATGCGGGCGAACGTCTTGGCGGCGCTGAAGGCGGAGACGAAGGTCACGGAGGCGCCCGGCAGGATGAGCCGCATCGCCCGGGCGACCGCCGCACCCTGGCAGATCCCGATCACCAGGATGCGCGGCGATCCGGTGGCGCTCTCGGGAGCGAGGCGGGAGAGGGCGCCGCGTTGAACCCTTCGCAGAACGTCGATAATCGGCATGGTCGGGTTGTCTCACCATTGCCTGACGAGAACAAGCATCGGCCCCTTGAGCGCCGTACCGCGATCGCAGGAGGACCCATGGCGTCCGATCGACCGACAGCCGACCCGTTCGCGACGAACCCCTATTCCGCCTTGCCCGACCGTCGATCCTGGCGGAAGGCCGTGGCCGGAACCCCGCCCTTCGCCCTCGACCCCACCGGCGCCGCCGGCTTCCGGCTGACGCGGACCGAGCGCATCGCCACCGCCGGGAGCTGTTTTGCCCAGCACGTCGCCCGCGCCCTGAAGGCGGAGGGTTTCAATTTCCTCGTCGTCGAAACGCCGTCGGCCGGCACCGCCACCACCGCATCCGCGGACGGGGAAGGGGATTTCTCGGCGCGCTACGGCAACATCTACACGACGCGCCAGCTCGTTCAGCTGTTCGAGCGCGCCTTCGGCACCTTCGCGCCGCGCCTGGAGGCCTGGCAGCGTGCCGACGGGCGCTTCGTCGATCCGTTCCGGCCGCGGATCGATCCGGCCGGCCACGAAAGCCCCGAGGCCGTGGCGACGGCCCGCGAGGTCCATCTCGCCCATGTCCGCACCCTGTTCCAGACCCTCGACACCCTGGTGTTCACCCTAGGCCTCACCGAGGGATGGCGCGACAGCGCAGACGGCGCCGCCCTGCCGCTTCCGCCCGGCGTCGCCGGCGGGATCTGGGACCCCGCCGAGGTCGGCTTCGCCAATGCCGGCGTGGCCGAGATGACCGCCGACATGCTCGCCTTCGTCGATGCCCTGCGCGGCGTGAACCCGGCGGCCCGGGTCATCCTCACGGTCTCGCCGGTGCCGCTGGCCATGACCTACGCCGACCGCCACGTCCTGGTCGCCAACGCCTACAGCAAGGCGGCCCTGCGGGTGGTCGCCGAGGAGGTCTGCGCCGCCCGGCCGGAGGTGTTCTATTTCCCCTCCTACGAGATCGTCACGGCGCCGACCACGCAAGGGCGCTACTTCGCCGACAACCTGCGCGCGGTGACCCCGGCGGGCGTCGCGCACGTGATGCGCTGTTTCATGGCCCACGCCGCGCACGAGGGCGCGCGGGCGGAGGCACCGCGCTTCGACGTTCGAAGCGAGAACCAGCGCACCGCGAAGGTGGTGTGCGACGAGGAGCTGCTCGATTCCTGACGATCCCGACGAGGGCGTCGCCGGATCGCGTTTTGGCCATAAAAATCGCTAGACTCCGGCGATCGATGCCAAGCTTGACGGTGGTTGCGGCGCAGGGCCACGTGAGTGTGGCGGCGATCGGCGCTTCCGAAATCCGCACAGGGTGTTCATGTTCCGCAGACGCCAGCCGCCAGCGCCCTCCGCTCCCGCGGACGAGCCGGCCCAACCGATCCGCCTCTCGCCCCGCAGCCCGAGCGAGGCCATCAAGCCCACCGCCGCCCCGGCGCCGCCGACCCGGCCCGAGCGGCGCCGGGGTGGCCTCGTCGGCACCATCAGCGGCCTGCTCACCCTCTTCGTCGTCGTGGCGATCGCCGCGATGATCGGCCTCTCGGTCTTCCAGCGGCAGACCCGCGAGCCGGGTCCGCTGCCGGCCGACAAGGTCGTCGTCATCCCCTCGCGCAGCGGCACCAGCGAGATCGCCGAAGCCCTGACCCGCGAGGGCGTGATCGCCCATACCGGCCTGTTCGAGATCGCCGCCCGCCTCAGCGGCAAGGCCCTCAAGGCCGGCGAGTATCCATTCAAGGCCCATGCCAGCCTCGCCGACGTCATCGACGTGCTCGCCGCCGGACGGCAGGTGCAGCACGCCATCACCTTCCCCGAGGGGCTGACCAGCGAGCAGATCGTCGCCCGCCTCAACGACGACGACGTGCTGGCCGGCGACATCAACGAGATCCCGCCCGAGGGCGCGCTCCTGCCCGACACCTACAAGTTCGAGCGCGGCGCCACCCGCCAGCAGATCCTCAACCTGATGCGCACCAAGCAGCGCGAGGTGCTCAACCAGATCTGGGCCCGCCGCAACGCCGAGGTCCCTGTCAAGACGCCGGCCGAGATGGTGACGCTCGCTTCCATCGTCGAGAAGGAGACCGGCCGCGCCGACGAGCGCCCCCGGGTCGCCGGGGTCTTCGTCAACCGCCTCAACAAGCGGATGAAGCTGCAGTCGGACCCCACCATCGTCTACGGTCTGGTCGGCGGCCGCGGCACCCTCGGGCGCGGCATCCAACGGTCCGAGATCGACCGGCCGACGCCCTACAACACCTATGTCATCGAAGGCCTGCCGCCCGGCCCCATCGCCAATCCCGGCCGGGCCGCCCTCGAGGCTGTGGCCAATCCCTCCCGGACCAAGGACCTGTTCTTCGTGGCCGACGGCACCGGCGGCCACGCCTTCGCCGAGACCCTCGAAGGCCACAGCCGCAACGTGGCGCGCTGGCGTCAGGTCGAGCGCAGTCGCCAGTCACCGGCGACCCCCGACGCGGCCCCGGTCGACAAGGCCGAGCCGCCGGTGGAATCGGCCGCCGGCGCCAAGGCCTCGGCCTATGCGCCGGGCGGGGCGAACTTCGCCCTCGGCGCCGGACAGGACACCACGGCGCAGAAGTCCAAGGCCTTCGACGCCTCGGAAGGCACGAAGCTCGACCCCCTGCGCAACAAGACCTTCGACCTCAATTCGGCCAAGTCGGTGCCGGCCCTGCGCCAGCCGTGACCGAACCGGCGCCGCCAGAGGCGACCCTGTCGAGCATGACCGGGTTCGCCCGTGCCGCCGGCACCACCGGCCCCGTGCAATGGGCCTGGGAGGTCCGCAGCGTGAACGGGCGCGGCCTCGACATTCGCCTGCGGGTTCCCACCGGCTACGACGGCGCCGGCGAGACCGCCCGCGTGGCGCTCCAGCGTGCGCTGACCCGCGGGCAATGCCAGGTCACGCTGTCGATCACCCGGCCCGAGGCGCCGCCGCGCGTGCGCATCAACGAGACGCTGCTCGCCTCCCTGGCCGCCTCCGTCGCCCGGGTGCCGCTGCCGCCCGGGATGTCACCGGCCACCCTCGACGGTCTGCTGGGCATCCGTGGCGTGGTCGAAGCCGACGAGGAGCCCGCCGCCGATGCCGACGCGCTGTCGCGGGACCTGGCGCAGGCCGCATCGCGCCTCGTGGCCGATCTCGTGGCGGCGCGCCGGGACGAGGGCCGCCAACTCGGCGCGATCCTCGCAGGACAGATCGCGGCGATGGAGCGCCTGACCCGGGCCGCCGAGGATTGCCCGAGCCGCAGGCCGGAGGCCGTGCGGGCGCGCCTGGCCGTGGCGGTGGCGGCGCTCGCCGGTGCGGGCGGCCTCGACGGCGACCGGCTGCACCAGGAGGCGGTGCTGCTGGCGGCCAAGGCCGACGTGCGCGAGGAACTCGACCGGCTGCAGGCACATCTGGCCAGCGTCAAGGACCTGGTAGGCGGCGGCGGCGGCATCGGCCGAAAGCTCGACTTCCTGGCCCAGGAACTCGGGCGCGAGGCCAATACCCTGTGCGCCAAGGCGGGCGACGTCGTCCTGTCGCGGATCGGACTCGACTTGAAGGCCGTGGTGGAGCAATTCCGCGAGCAGGTTCAGAACGTCGAATAGGTCCCGGGACACATGGCAGGCACAACCATCGGGCGGCGCGGGTTCATCCTGATCCTGTCCTCGCCCTCGGGGGCGGGCAAGACGACCCTGACCCGGGCCGTGGCCGGCGACCCGACCTGGGGCCTCGATCTCTCGATCTCGGTGACGACCCGGCAGCGGCGCCCGTCCGAGATCGACGGCAAGCACTACACCTTCATCGACCGCGAGGCCTTCGACAGCCTGCGCGCCCGCGACGACCTCCTCGAATGGGCGGAGGTCCACGGCAACTTCTACGGCACGCCGCGGCGCCCGGTGGAGCGGGTCCTGGCCGCCGGCCGCGACATGATCTTCGACATCGACTACCAGGGCACGCGGCAGGTGCGGGGCAAGCTCGCCGACGACGTGGTGACCATCTTCATCCTGCCCCCGAGCATGGCCGAGTTGCGCAGCCGTCTGGAGCGCCGGGCCGAGGATTCGCCCGCCACCATCGAGAAGCGCCTCGCCAACGCCCGGCTCGAGATCCAGCGCTGGAACGAGTACGATTACGTGCTCGTCAACGACGACCTCGACGAGGCCTTCCGCTCTCTGCAGGGCATCCTCACGTCCGAGCGCCTGAAGCGATCGCGGCGCACGGGACTGACCGAATTCGTCGAGGGCCTCCTGAACGAGCCGGACGCCGGCTGAGCCCGTCGCAGGACGAGCGAGCCTCGACGACGGCGTCAGATCACCGTCCCACGGCGCGCTTCCAGGCTCTGCCACACCATGAGGGCCGGCAGGCCCAGCACCACGTCCGGCACGCGCTTGACCAGGGAGAGCGCCAGCGCCGTTCCGGCGTCGAGGCCGAACAGTCCGCCCACCAGGACGAAGCCGCCCTCCTGAATGCCCAGACCGCTGGGGACCGGGAAGGCCATCGCCTTGATCGCCTGGGTGAGCGCCTCGATCACGATCGCATCGGCCAGCCCCGCTCCCTCGACGCCGAGGCAGGCGAGGGCGATCCAGATCTCCACCGCCCCGAGGAACCAGGCCGCGACGTGCAGCACGGTCGACCACAAGAGCGGCCGTCGCCGTCCCGCCGCCCAGACCCGGTCGAGGGCATCCTGAACGTCCCCGGCCTGCGCCGGGGCGCCGGGCTTGGTCTCGGTATCGGCACCGCCGCCGTCCCGCGTGAATCGCCGGCCGAGGTCGCCCACGAGGTTCGTGAGGCGCCTCAGGGCTCCTGCGCGCTGGAAGGCGAAGAAGGCCGCCAGCACGATCGTCATCGCGATGAGGGCGTGGGACGCCCATTGCGCCAGCAGCGTCGCCTGCTCTCCCGGTACTTGGTGCAGCAGGACCACGCCGACCACCGCGAAGGCCACCAGCGCCCCGGACTGGATCAGGAGATCGACCAGGATCGAGGCCGCGGCGAAGGTGCCGGCCGCGCCCCAGAACGTGAGGAGCCGGCCGCCGACGATGTCGCCCCCCACCGAGGCCACGGGAAGCAGGGTGTTGATACCCTCGCGCACGAACCGCAGGATGACGAAGGCCGCCTGGGGCACCGCGGCGATCCGGTCGAGGAGGCAGGCCCACCCGAGGCCGCACAGGAGCAGGATGACCATCCGCACGAGGACGATGGCGGCGAGGCCCAGTGGCCCGATGCGCGCGAAGGCGGCGCCGATGGCGGCCGTGTCGTTGGTCGCCACGAGCCAGACGGCGAGGCCCAGGCCGATCAGGGTGGCCGCCAGCGGCAGGCGCCGCAGGATCGCCCTGGTCGCGGTGGAGGCCAGCCCCGCCCCGGTGCGGGCATTCGTCATGGGCGTGCGATCCCGGTCGCACGTGGGAAGCGACGGCGCATGTCCTTCACCGGCGGCTCCTCCGACGTCGTGCGACGGCCCGTAAGCCCGGACGGGCTGGACGTCGATTCCATCGTGCAGCGATAGGGACGCTTTGGGGCCAAAAGTCGATGGGCGCGCCCGGGCTCGTGGTCCCGGATCGGCCGAGGGGACAGGATGGGCACGCATCGCTCGGTCCCCGAAACGAAAAACCGCGTCCACCGGAATGGACGCGGTTTTCGATGTCGACCCTGCTGCCGAAAGCGGGATCGCTCCGGGTCCGACCCGTCAGTGACGGTAGTGCTGGATCCGCGTGGTTCGAAGTCCGGCCAGGCCGTGCTGGTCGATCGAAAATTGCCAGCTCAGGAACTCTTCGGTCGTCAGCGTGTAGCGTTGGCAGGCTTCCTCGAGGCTGAGGAGCCCGCCACGGACGGCGGCGACGACTTCGGCTTTACGGCGGATGACCCAACGACGGGTCGTGGTCGGAGGCAGATCGGCAATCGTCAACGGGCTTCCATCGGGCCCGATGACGTACTTCACTCTCGGGCGGTGCGGTTCGGTCATGATACGCTCTACAACTCGACTGACCTGTCGAGCCCTGAGGTTAGGCGCGCCCACTTAAAATATCTTGAAACGGATCGATCGCATCTGAACCGACGTTGACCGTGTCATGTGGATAACCCTGCGCCGATGTTCCGGACGCTCGAAACGGGCAGGCGCGAGGCCCCCACGAGCAGCACCGGTTCGGTGCCCGTGAGGTCGATCGCATCGACCTTTCCGGTGAGCTGGGTATCCACCGAAACTTTGGCGCCGGTGGCGTCGACGGCGTCGACCTTGATCGAATAGGTGCCGTTGGCCGAGCTGAAACCCGACGAGGTGCGGCCGTCCCAGGCGAAGGTCTGGGCACCGGCGATGAGCGCCTTCGTCTGCGTAGCCACCACGTTTCCCTTGGCGTCGCTGATCGTGATGGTGGCCTGCTTGGCCGCACGTGCCGGCGTGAGGCTCCAGTTCGCCGCCCCGTCCTTGAGCTGCGCGGTCCGGCCGTCGGCGGTGACCGTCTGTCCGATGAAGCCGGTGGCCGAGGCCGCGCTCGACGACTTGGCGTTCGACAGGATCGAGTCGAGGCGGTCGTTGGATTTGAGCTGCTGCTCGACGCCGGCATATTGCACCAGCTGCTGCGTGAACTGGTTGGTATCCAGGGGATCGAGCGGGTTCTGGTTCTTCAGCTGGGTCGTGAGCAGCGTGAGGAACTGTTGAAAGTTGCCCGCGATCTCCTGCTTGTCGGCCGCGACCCCGGTCAGGGCTGCGGTGTTGGTACTGGCGAGCGAACTGATGCCGGCGGTCATGATGGCGATCCTTCAGATCCGGATGTCGATGCCGGCGATCCCGCGCAGCATGCGCGGGGCGGCGTAGTCGGGAAGGGGTTGGGCGGCTGCATCCGCGCCGGCCGGCCGGGTGCGGGCCTCGCCGGGCCGGGACTCCGACCGCGGGTCGCCGGATCCCTGCCCCCCGGGACCGCCGTCGCCGCGCAGGGACAGGTCGATGCCGGAGCCGGCGTCGAGCCCGGCCTGGGACAGGGCCTGCTGCAGGTTGCCCGCGTCACGCTGGAGCAGGGCCAGGGTCTCGGGGCGGTCCACCACCACGCGGGTCGTCACCGTGCCGGTGTCCTTGTCGATGGCGAGCGTCACGTCGATACGCCCGAGGTCGATCGGGTCGAGGCGAATCTGGAACTGGCTCGATCCCGACAGCGAGCGCAGGCCGATCGTCATCGGCACGGCGCCGATCGGAACCGGCGGGCCCTGGTGCGGGGTGGTGGCCGATGGGGTCGAGGCCGGACCGCCCGGGGCTGCGGCGACGCCCGCGGCGGCCACGCCCGCCACCGGTGCACCATCCGCCGGCGTGCCCGCGACCTCCTCTCGCGGCGCCGCAGAACCCAGTTCCGCGGCGAACGACGCGGCGGCTGTCGGAACGGCGGAGCTCGCGTCGGCCGGATCGTTGGATGGCACGGCCGGGCCGGCAGCGTCCGACGCTGGGGCGTGTCCCTCGGCCGTCTCGGCGCCGGCGGCGGACCGCCCGGCAGCGATGGGGGCTTGGGCGTCGCCCTGCGAAGCGGCCGGGACTTCGGGTCCGGCGAGGAGGAGGGGAGCGTGCGCGCTCGCGTCGGGCGAAGCCGCCTTGCCGGACGTCGCTTCGTCGTGCTCGCGTTCGGTCTCTCCGTCCGCGGCAGGCCAGGCGTCGCCCTGCTCCGGATCCGGCTCGCCGGCCGGCATCCGAACGCCGGATGTCGGCGTTGGAAAGAAGAACGACGGCAGCGGCAGGGTCGTCGGCGATGCCTCGGTCGAAGCCTCGTCCTTATCCTCGTCCTCGTCGGCGGCGGCGATGTCTTTGCCTTCACCCGAGACCGTCGAGACGGGGGCCTGGCCGGACACCGGAGCCCCGGTCGAGCCGGGCACCGGCGGCGGACCGACACGAGGCGAACTCGCCGAGGCCGCCGCATCGGATCTCGCCGAAGCCGCAGCGGGATCGGTGTCCCGGACGGGCGGCCTCGCGATCGGGCCCGGTCTGCGTTCATGGACCACGAGACCGGGCCCGACCGGTTCGGTACCGGAGGCGCGGCGCGTTCCGTCGAGCGCCGCTCGTGATGGAACCGCTCCGGCATCGGCCGTCCTGGCCGACGTCGCGGCGGTCTCGGTCGACGCGGGGGGGCGGGCGCGCGCTTCGGCCGCCCGCGATGCCTGCCGGGGAGCCGCCGGGTCGTTCGCAGCGTCGGCCCCGGCGAGGGTGAAGCGTTCGACGACGGTGGCCTGGCCGGCAGCATTCGAGCGCGCGGGGGTCCGCGAGGGTTGTGGCGTCCGTGCATCCGTCTCGTTGATCCGCATCGTCATCCGTCTCGCCCGGCCTCGGCAAGAGGTATGGCAAGGGCCGAGCCAGATAGACGGCCATTCAAGCCACTCGAAAACAACGGTTTTTCGGAAACGCCGGCTCGGCGTACGCAGCCGGACCCTGCCGAATCTGCCGCGGATCGGCAGGATCTGCCGACCTCCCGGTGCCGACCGGGCCGCCATGACGGATGCGGCGGCGAAACCGCCGCCATCCCTGGAACTTGCGGGGCGGGATCGCTATAGGAAGGGAGCGGGCGAACGGGTCCGTTCCCCTTCCGGGCACCGGCAAGCCGCGACACGATGAATTCCCTCGACCTTCCCAAGGCTCCGCACGAGACGCGGGTCGTCGTCGCCATGTCCGGCGGCGTCGACTCCTCCGTCGTGGCCGGGTTGCTCAAGCGCGAGGGCTACGATGTCGTCGGCGTCACGCTCCAGCTCTACGACCACGGCGCCGCGACCCATCGCAAGGGCGCCTGCTGCGCCGGCCAGGACATCGACGACGCCCGCCGCGTCGCGGAATCCCTCGACATTCCGCATTACGTCCTCGACTACGAGGATAAGTTCCGCGAGGCGGTGATCGATCGCTTCGCCGAGAGCTACCTCGCCGGCGAGACTCCGATCCCTTGCGTCGAGTGCAATCGGTCCGTGAAGTTTCGCGACCTGCTGGGCCTCGCCCGCAGCCTCGACGCGGATGCCCTGGCCACCGGCCATTACGTGGCGAGCCGGCCGATCGCCCCGGGCGCGCCCGAACGGGCACTGTACCGCGCCCTCGATCCGGCGCGCGACCAGAGCTACTTTCTCTACGCCACCACCCCGGAGCAGCTCGACTTCCTGCGCTTTCCCCTCGGCGAGTTGCCCAAGGACGAGACTCGTCGCCTGGCGCGCGAACTCGGCCTGTCGGTATCGGACAAGGCCGACAGCCAGGACATCTGTTTCGTGCCGCAGGGCCGCTATGCCGACGTGATCGCCAAGCTGCGCCCCGACGCGGCCAGGCCGGGCGACGTGGTCGACCTCGACGGCCGGGTGCTGGGGCGGCACGAGGGCATCATTCATTACACCGTCGGCCAGCGGCGCGGTCTGCGCCTGGCGCTGGGCGAGCCGCTCTACGTGATCCGCCTGGAGCCCGACGCGGCCCGGGTCGTGGTCGGCCCCCGGGCGGCGCTGGCCACCAGCCGCATGCGCCTGACCGACGTGAATTGGCTCGGACCGATGCCGGCCGCCGGCATCACCGACATGCCGGTGGCGGTCCGTGTGCGCTCGACCCGCGAGCCCCGGCCGGCGACCCTGAGCTACCGGCCCGCGACGGGTGAGGCCGATGTCGTGCTCGGGCTGCCCGAGGACGGGGTCTCGCCGGGCCAGGCCTGCGTCCTCTACGCCGACGACGGGCCGCGGGCTCGCGTCCTGGGCGGCGGCACCATCCGGCGGATCGACGCCCTGCAGGCGGGAACCGCCCGCGCCGCCTGAACTCCTTCCCCGACTCCCCAGATACGAGGTCGACATGCTGAGCGAGCCGCAGGCCGGTCCGAGCACCGCGCTGATGCGCAAGGCCTACGCGCGGTGGGCGCCGGTCTACGACGTGGTCTACGACAAGCTGACCGAGCCGGCCGCCCGCGACGCGGTCCAGGCGGCGGTCGCCTGCGGCCCGCGCATCCTCGAGGCCGGCGTCGGGACCGGCTTGTCGCTCGGCTACTACCCGCCCGGCAGCTTCGTGTGCGGGGTCGACCTGTCCGAGGACATGCTCAAGCGGGCGCGCCGCAAGGTCCTGCGTCGCGGGCTCTCGCATGTGCGCGGCCTGCAGGTCATGGACGTGTGCCGCCTCGGTTATGCCGACGGCAGCTTCGATGCGGTCGTGGCGCAGTTCCTGATCACCCTGGTGCCGGACCCGGAGGGGGCGCTCTCGGAGTTCCTGCGCGTGGTGCGGCCTGGCGGCGAGATCGTGCTCGCCAACCACTTCGGCCAGAGCGACGGCCCCATGGCCAAGGTCGAGGAGATCGTGGCGCCGCTCTGCACCAAGATCGGCTGGTCCTCCGACTTCAAGTCGACCCGGATCGAGGCCTGGGCGCGCAGGAACGGCGTCGAGTTCATCGGGGTCGCCCCGACCTTCCCGGGCGGTTTCTTCAAGATCCTGAGGATGCGCAAGCCGGTCTGACCGGGCGCGGCGACCCAGGAGTGCGCATGAGGAGCGGCGGCGACCTGCGCTGGCGTGGAGGGGCCGCCCTGCGCTGGCTGCCCTTCGCACTTCTGGTGGCGGCCTCCGTCGGCGTGCTCGTGTCCGGGGCTTCCCGTTTCGTCGACCTCGACCAACTCCTCGCGTCCCGGGCTTGGCTGTCGGCGGCGGTCGCCGAGAACCCGGCCCGCGCGATGGCAACGGCCTGGCTCGTCTACGTGGGTTGCGTCGTCGTCTCGGTGCCGGCCTCCCTGTTCCTGACGATGATCTGCGGCTTCCTGTTCGGCATGACCGCCGGAGCCTGCCTCGCCGTCGCCGCGGCCTCGACGGGGGCGGCCATCGTGTTCTCGATCGGGCGCTGGGCGGCCGCCGACCTCCTCGCCCGCAGGGCCGGGCCCCGGCTCGCGGCCCTCGCCGACGGGTTCCGGCGGGATGCCTTCGGCTACGTCGTCGTGCTGAGGCTCCTGCCGGTCTTTCCGTTCTGGCTCACCAATCTCGCCCCGGCCGCCTTCGGCGTGCGGCTCTCGACCTTCGTTCTCGCGACCGTGGTGGGCCTGATCCCCGGGGCCTTCGTCTATGCGGCGGCGGGAGCGGCCATCGAGGATATCGTGGCCACCCACGAAGCGGCCAGGGCGGCGTGCTTGGCCGCTTCCGGCCTCGATTGCGACGCCGCGCTGTCGTTCGGGGCGTTCGCGACGCCGAAAGCGGTGGCGGGGCTCGTCGCGCTGGCGGCCCTGGCGCTCGGTTCGGTGGCGCTCAAGCGTTGGTTCGACCGGCGCCAACGGCGACGCGGCGCCTGATCACGACCGCACGGGGGGCGGGCCATGTGGCGAGAATCCCATCTCGCGGTGAACCTTCGTCAACGTCGTGCGATGATGGTATCCTGACGGTCAGAGCATGACGACCGCGCGTGCGGTCGATCGTGTATAAGACTATCTTGCCGGACTTGGCCCCTCGACAAGCTATCGTTATCCCTGCGCCGTCGAATGGGGTCGACGGTCGGTTCGCGACACGATGGCACGAAGCGATAACGACCGGTATGGACATGACTGCAGCCATCGACGTCGCCAAGACAGATCCCTCGCCCGTGCAACCCGACCGTCGGGAAGTCGGCGCCCGTGCGGAGAGGTGGTTCGACTTGTCGGGCCGGCTGTTCGTCGCCGTCTTCGTCTTGGTTTTTACCATCGGACTTCTCGTGGCGATCGCAGTGATCGTCCAGGTTCGTCGTGACTGGCTGTCGGAACGCCTCAATGCGGCGACGATCGCGGCCATCGCCGTCGAGTTCGCGCCCGTCGGGAGCCCACAGGAGGACAGGATCCGGCTGCTGCTCGACACCCTCGGGGCCAGGGCCATCGCCGTCGAGACCGTCGGCGTCCGGCGTCTCATCGGCAGCGTTGCCGAAGCGGACGCCGGCAGCCGCAAGCTCCACATCGGCGTCGAAGGGGTCGCCGCCGCGACGGCCGCGGCCGGAACGCTCGTCTTCGACGGGTCGATGCGGACGCTTTGGGTCGTCGGTCACGGGAGCGCGCGTCACACGTCCGCCGTCGAAGACCGTCCGGCCCCGCGCGCCCAGCTTCCTCGCGTCGAGGTCCTGGTCGACGAAACGGAGATGCGGGCTTCGATGATCGACGTGGCGATCCAGCTTGTGGTCGCGGCCCTGCTGTCGGCGCTGGCGATCGCAGGTCTCGTCTCCCTTGTGGTGAGCCGCCGTGTCTCGCGTCCGGTCCGCCGGCTGATGGCCAACGTCGGCGCCTTCGCCAACGACCCCGAAGGCATCGGCCGCAACATCGTCCCGTCCCAGCGCAAGGACGAGATCGGCCGGGCGGAGATCGCCCTGGCGCAGATGCAGGGGGCCCTGGCGGGCGAATTGCGGGAACGGCGGCGCCTGGCCGGGCTCGGGCTGTCGGTGAGCAAGATCAACCACGAGCTCAGGAACCTGCTGACGACCGCGCAACTCCTCGGCGACCGCCTCGAAGGAGTCGCCGATCCGGTGGTCCAGCGTGTCGCTCCCCGCCTGATCGCGACCCTCGATCGGGCGATCCGGTTCTGCGAGGCGACGCTGGCCTACGGCCGCGCCACCGAGCCGTTCCCGCAGCGGCGCCATGTCCTGCTCGCCCCGATCCTCAGCGAGATGGAGGATCTGGCCGGGCTGAGCCACGATTCCCGGATCGCGATCCGGACGCGGGCGGAGGCCGGGCTCACGGTCTTCGTCGACCCCGAGCAGTTCTCGCGCGCGCTGATCAACATCGTGCGCAACGCGGTCCAGGCCCTCGATGCGGCGGGAACCCAGGAGGTGTCCCCCCTCGTCACGGTGACCGCGCGCCGCGACGGCGGGCGGGTGGTCATCCTGATCGCCGACAACGGCCCCGGTCTGCCCGAGAGCGCGCGGGCGACCTTGTTCGCGCCCTTCCAGGGGTCGATGCGGGCCGGCGGCAGCGGGCTCGGCCTCGCCATCGCCTCGGAGCTGGTCCATCTCAACGGAGCGACCCTCGGCCTCGACGAAGGTACCACCGGCGCCTGCTTCCGGATCGTCATTCCCGACAGCTATGCCCCGGGCGAGGGTGACGCGAAGGTCGCGTGAGGGTGGTCGAACGATGCCGTGCGCAGGACCGTGTCAGGCGGCCACGCGATGACGTCGCGGCGTGGAGAACGGCCGGCGACACTGACGGTTAACCAGCCTGAGCGATCGCCGAACTGTAGACCGGTCGTCGATGCCTATTCGGCCGCCAGTGCGAGGCCGGGGACGGTGATCCCGATGTCGCGCAGGAGTTCGGCGTCGGCGTCGGTTTCGTTGTTGGCGGTGGTCAGGAGCCGCTCGCCGTAGAAGATCGAATTGGCGCCGGCGAGGAAACACAGGATCTGGGCCTCGCGGGTCAGTTCCTTCCGGCCGGCGCTCAGGCGCACGCGCGCGCGCGGCATCACGATCCGCGCCGTGGCGCACATCCGCACGATGTCGAGGGGATCGACGGGCGGACGGTCCTCGAGGGGGGTGCCGGGCACGGCGACGAGGGCGTTGATCGGCACGCTCTCAGGATGCGGCGCGTGGTTGGCGAGGACCTGGAGCATCCCGGCCCGGTCGCTGATCGCCTCGCCCATGCCGACGATGCCGCCGCAGCAGACGCCGATGCCGGCCTCGCGCACGTTCTCCAGCGTCGTCAGCCGGTCCTCGTAGGTCCGCGTCGAGATGATGTCGCCGTAGAAGTCCGGGCCGGTGTCGAGGTTGTGGTTGTAGGAGGTGAGGCCGGCCTCGGCCAGGCGCCCCGCCTGCGAGGCCGTGAGCATCCCCAGCGTCACGCAGGCCTCCATGCCCATGGCGCGGACCCCCCGCACCATGGCGAGGACGGCATCGAACTCCGGCCCGTCCTTGGGCTGGCGCCACGCCGCCCCCATGCAGAAGCGGTGGGCGCCCGAAGCCTTGGCGGCGGCGGCCTCGCGCAGCACCGTATCCACCGGCATCAGGCGTTCGCGCACCTGCCCGGCCTCCTTGTGGTGAGCCGATTGCGGACAATAGGCGCAGTCCTCCGGGCAACCGCCCGTCTTGATCGACAGGAGGCTCGCCCGCTGGATGTCGGCGGGATCGTTGTGCGCCCGGTGGACCTCGGCCGCCCGATACACGAGATCGAGCAGCGGCAGGTCGTGGATCGCCTGGATCTCCGCGACGGTCCAGTCGTGCCGGATCGCCGGGGATGCGTGGGACGGGGCGGAGGCGGAGGCGGTCTCGGTCATCCGCCTAAGAGGCCAATCCCGGCCGGAAAATCAAGCCGAGGGCGCAGTCGCCCGAGCCCGACTGCGAGCCGACTCAGTTCGTCGGCTCGCCCGCGGCGACCTTGGCCGTCCAGTCGTCGAAGGCGACCACCGTCTGGCGTTGCCGCCCGAGCCCCGCGATGCCGAGGCTGACCACGTCGCCGCTCTTCAGGTAGCGCGGCGGCTTCCGGGCGAGGCCGACGCCGGGCGGCGTACCGGTGGTGACGACGTCGCCGGGCTCCAGGATCATGAAATGGGACAGGTAGGCGACGATCTGCGCCACCCCGAAGATCATCGTCGCGGTGGAGCCGGTCTGCATGCGCTCGCCGTTGACGTCGAGATGCATCGCGAGGTCGTCGAGGGCCGGCACCTCGTCGAGGGTGACGAGCCAGGGCCCGAGGGGACCGAAGGTCGGGCAGCCCTTGCCCTTGGTCCAGGTGCCGCCGCGCTCCATCTGGAATTCGCGCTCCGAGACGTCGTTGCAGATGCAGACGCCGGCCACGTAATCGAGCGCCTCGTTGGCGTGGACGTAGGAGGCCGTCGCGCCGATCACCACGGCGAGTTCCACCTCCCAATCGGTCTTGGCCGAACCCTTGGGAAGGATGAGGTCGTCGTTCGGCCCGCAGATGCAGGACGGTGCCTTGTTGAACACGATCGGCTCGGAGGGGATCGCCGCGCCGGTCTCGGCCGCATGGTCGGCGTAGTTCAGGCCGATCGCGACGAAGTTGCGGGTCCCGCCGACGCAGGGGCCGAGCCGGGTACCGGCGGCGACCGGCGGCAGGCTCGCCGGGTCGATGGCGCGGATGCGCTCGAGGCTACTCCGGGACAGGTGGCGACCGGCAATATCCCGCACGATCCCCGACAGGTCGCGAATCGTGCCGTCGGCATCGATCAGACCGGGCCTCTCGTCGCCCCTCGCTCCATGGCGGACCAGCTTCATCTTTTTCGCCTCCCGTTGACGGTCGATTAGGGAAATTGGGCCTCTCCGCCCCAGGGCAAGGCCGAAACGCCGGCGACGCGACCGAACCTGTTGCACGAACCACACGGCCCCGCTCAACCGGACATCACCTGCGCGTTTTTGTCCGGCACCTGCATCATCCTGCAGAATGTTTAGATGTGAACCAATTCTCGACTCACGGTTTCGATATCCGAGAAAGATGACTCTCTACGATGAAAAGCGATATCTCATCTCTATAATTGAGACAAATATCGATTTTTTTCAAGACGAACGGAGGGATTGCGAAGTCACGGGAGGCGCGGCAATCATGTTCCCAAGGCGGCGGCACGGGGGGTTGGCTCGGGCACGCGAACGCCAGACACAAGAGCCAAGGCTGGGGAACGGGTCATGATCGGACATCTTCGGGGACTGGCCATCGCGGGCCTGTCGGCGACGGCCCTCACGGCGGGCTGGGGCGAGGCGCAGGCCGGCGCCTTCGCGATCCGCGAGCAGAGTGCACAGGCGCAGGGGTTGGCCTTCGCGGGCGCGGCCTCGGGCTCGGGCGGCGTCTCCTCCATGTTCTGGAACCCCGCCACGGTGACGATGGCGCCGGGCTTCGTGAAGGAGCAGAACCTCACCTTCATCAACCTCTCGGCGCGGATCACGCCCCAGGCCGGCACCAGCCCGGCCTTCGCCGGCCTCGGCGGCAGCGGCGACATCGGCCAGGGCGCCATCGTACCGGCCGGCGCGACGTCGTATCAGCTCAACGATCGGATCTGGCTCGGGCTCCAGACCGGGGCGCCGTTCGGCCTCGTGACCAAGCCGCGCAACACCTGGGCCGGCGAAGTCTACGGGCGCTCCAACCGGATCTTCTCCCTCTCCTTCAATCCTGTCATCGGCTACAAGGTCAACGAGTGGTTGTCCGTCGCCGCCGGGCCGAACATCGAGTATTTCCGCCTGACCTTGCGTCAAGCCACCGGCGTGCTCGCGGGACCTCCCTTCAACGTCCCCACCGTCGCCCTGCCCAGCACGTCGCTCAAGGGCGATTCCTGGGGTGTGGGCTTCACGGCCGGCGCGCTGATCACGGCCCCCACCGGCACCACGCTGGGCGTCGGCTACCGCTCGTCGGTGCACCATGAGATCGAGGGTGCCGTCGGCGTGCCGCTGGTGGCCCTCGCCGGCAGGGCCGGTCAGGTCAGGGCCAACTTCAACACCCCCGAGAAGGTCACGGTGGGCCTGACGCAGGCGATCAACCCGGTCACCCGCGTCAGCTTCGGCTTCGAGTGGGACAACTGGTCGAGGGCCGGCGACATCGGCATCGTCCAGCGCAGCTCGGGCCTGACCATCTCGTCGCTGCCGCTCAACTACAAGGACGGCTTCACCTATTCGGTCGGCGCCGAATACGACTGGTCGCCGAACCTGACCGTGCGCGGCGGCGTCGCCTACGAGATCTCGCCGATCGACTTCGAGAACCGTTCCGTGCGGCTTCCCGACAGCGACCGCTTCAACGTCTCGCTGGGTGCGAGCTACCGCTGGAACGAGAAGCTCACCCTGCTGCTGGCCTATTCCCACCTGTTCCTGGTCGGCGACAGCAAGATCCTGGCGGGCGCCGGGCGCGACTACAACGAGCGCCTGCTCACCGGCCAGAGCATCGCGTTCGCCGCCGACACCCGCGGCAGCGCCGACATCGTGTCCGTGGGCTTCCGCTACGTCTTCGGCGAGCCGGTGCGTCCGGTCGCTCCGATCGTCCGCAAGTATTGAGCAAGGCCTGAAATCGGCACCGGCCGCGGAGGAATTCCGCGGCCCGGCGCCGGCGGCAGGCTGCGACGTCACGCCTTCATGCGGACGTAGGTGCCCGGTGCGGGCCCGAGCGAAGGAAGGCCGGCCGCACCCGGGACGCGCGCCGGAACGCGGGCGGGCGCCTGATGCTCCAGCCAGGAGAACCAGTAGGGCCACCACGATCCCTTGGTCTCGGTGGCGGCGGCCAGCCAATCCTCGAAACGGCCCTTGGCCGGCCCTCCGGTCCAGAAGCCGTATTTCGGCTTGTCGGGCGGGTTGACGACGCCGGCGATGTGGCCGGACCCGGCCACCACGAGGTCGACCTTGCCGCCGAATTTCGACGAGCCCTCGAACACCGACAGAGCCGGGGCGATGTGGTCCTCGCGGGTGGCGAGGTTGAAGACCGGAACCTTCACCTTCTTCAGGTCGAGGCGGATGTTGCCGATGGTCATCTTGCCCCGCGCGAGGGTGTTCTCCAGGTAGCAGTTGCGCAGGTAGAACGAGTGGTTGGCCGCCGGCATTCGGGTGGCGTCGGCGTTCCAGTAGAGCAGGTCGAAGGGCAGCGGCTTCTTGCCCTTGACGTAGTTGTTGACGACGTAGGACCAGATGAGATCGTTGGGCCGCAGCATGTTGAACGCGGCGGCCATGCCCGACCCCTCGAGGTAGCCGCGTTTCTTCATCTTGGCCTCGATGGCGCTGATCTGCCCCTCGTCGGCGAACACCTTGAGATCGCCGGCGTGGGTGAAATCCACCTGCGTCGTGAGGAAGGTGGCGCTCTTGATGCGCTTGTTGCCGGTGGCCGCCTGCATCGCCAGGGTCACCGCCAGCAGGGTGCCGCCGACGCAGTAGCCGGCCGCGGCGACCTCCGTCTCGCCGGTGGCGACCCCGATGGCGTCGATGGCCGCCTCGATACCCTCGCGCATGTAGCTCTCGAAGTCCTTGCCGGCATGACGCTCGTCCGGATTGACCCAGGAGATGCAGAACACGGTCAGGCCCTGCGAGACCATCCAGCGGATCAGGCTCTTCTGCGGGTTGAGATCGAGGATGTAGAACTTGTTGATCCACGGCGGCACGATCAGGAACGGGCGCTTGAGCACCGTCTCGGTGGTGGGCGCGTACTGGATCAGCTCGATCAGGTCGTTGCGGAACACCACCTCGCCCGGCGTCACCGCCATGTTGACGCCGACCTCGAAGTTGGAAGGGTCGGTCTGGCGCACCCGCAACTGCCCCTTGCCCGCCTCGATGTCCTCGGCGAGCATCTTCATGCCGCGCACGAGGTTGGCGCCGTTCTCCTCCAGGGTGTGGCGGATGAGCTCGGGATTGGTCATCACGAAGTTCGACGGCGACAGGGCACCCGCGATCTGGCGCAGGTAGAACTGCGCCTTGTGCCGTGTGTGGTCGTCGATGCCGTCGGCTTCGACCACGAGCTCCTCGGCCCAGCGCGAGGTGATCAGGTAGCTCTGCTTGATGAAGTCGAAGACCGGGTTGGCCGACCAGTCGGCGTGCTTGAACCGGGTGTCCTTGGGCTCGGGTTCGGCCACCGGCGGCACCGCCTCGCCCTGGAGCCGATGCCAGGTCGAGCCCCACAGGGCGATGAAGGCCTCGCTCAGCTTGGCCTGCGCCTGCATCGCCTTCTGAGGATCGACCATCCAGCTCTCGGCCACCGTGCCGAGGGTGCGGACCACGTCGTTGACCTCTTCCGGGGGCTCGATCGGCTCGGGAACGGCGAGGGCGCCCGGCTGCGCCACCTTCGGCGCCATGTAGAGAGCGGCGGCGCGTCCGAACTCCTCCATGAACTGACTGGCGTTGCGGGACAGGGCCTCGATATCGGGCCGCGGCGTGGTGCTGTCGATGCTCACGCGTGCGAGTCTCCCTGAGTGTCGGCCTTGTCGCCTGCCACCGTGCCGGGTCCGATGCGGTGGGGCTAGCCTCGTTTCCGCCAAATTAACGCGCGAGTGCGACGGGACGCTACGGGATTCGCACCGCTTTCTCGCGCAGGACCGACATGCTCCGGCTCGCCGTCCCCGCCCTCGTCGTCCTGGCTCTGGCGGTCACCGGCTGTTCGGGCGACGTCAGCCCGCTGCGCCAGGCCTACATGGCGCCTGCCGCCAAGCCCGTCGCGGCGCCGGAATTCGTGGCCGGCTCGCGCAAGACCGACGAGACGTTCCTGCCGGTGGGCGTCTCGGCACCGGCGCGACCGATCCGCGCCCGCTCCAGCGAAGGCGCCAAGGCGCTGGCGGCCGAACTCGAAGGCGCGCGCGGCGCCAACGAAGCCAAGGGCCGGGCCGCCGAGAGCGCGGCGCGCGCCACCAAGCCCGCCAGCGCGACGCCCTAGACAGGGTCGCGTCGGCAGGCCAACGCTTCACCCTGCTCAGGTCGTTGGTCTGTCGCAGGTTTTCGACGCAAGGCCGGTGACCGCTTTTGCGAAACCCGCCTAGAGATTCCGGGTCGGCGTTTGGGCCGCGTGGTGCTAGACTCCCGCCGATGTCAAAGCGATGACAGATCAGCATGGACGGGCTTGCCCGTTCCGATGGACACCGTGAAGGCCATGACCGACTTCCACCGCATCAAGCGCCTGCCGCCCTACGTGTTCGAGCAGGTGAACCGGATCAAGGCCCAGGCCCGCGCCAACGGCGCCGACATCATCGACCTCGGCATGGGCAACCCGGACCTCGACGCGCCCAAGCACGTCATCGCCAAGCTGGTGGAAACCGCCGGTCGGCCGCGCACCGACCGCTACTCCTCGTCGAAGGGCATCGCCGGCCTGCGCCGGGCGCAGGCGAACTATTACCAGCGCCGCTTCGGGGTCGGCCTGAACCCTGACACGCAGGTGGTGGCCACGCTCGGCTCGAAGGAAGGTTTCGCCAACATGGCGCAGGCGATCACCGCGCCGGGCGACGTGGTGCTGGTGCCCAACCCGAGCTACCCGATCCACGCCTTCGGCTTCCTGATGGCCGGCGGCGTCATCCGCTCCGTCCCGGCCGAGCCGACACCGGCCTTCTTCCCGGCGGTCGAAAAGGCGATGCAGCACTCGATTCCCAAGCCCGTGGCGATCGTGGTCTGCTACCCTTCGAACCCGACGGCCTACGTCGCCTCCCTCGATTTCTACCGGGACCTCGTCGCCTTCGCCAAGCGCCACGAGATCATCATCCTGTCCGACCTCGCCTATGCCGAGGTCTATTTCGAGGGCGAGCCGCCGCCTTCGGTGCTGCAGGTGCCCGGCGCCATGGATTGCACCGTGGAGTTCACCTCGCTCTCGAAGACCTTCTCCATGGCCGGCTGGCGCATGGGCTTTGCGGTCGGCAACGAACGGCTGCTCGCCGCGCTCACCCGCGTGAAATCCTACCTCGACTACGGCGCCTTCACGCCGATCCAGGTGGCGGCCACCGCTGCCCTCAACGGCCCGGAGGATTGCATCGTCGAGATGCGCTCGATCTACAAGAAGCGCCGCGATGCCCTGATCGAGTCCTTCGACAAGACCGGCTGGAAGATCCCGAGCCCATCGGCGTCGATGTTCGCCTGGGTGCCGATCCCCGACAAGTTCAAGGACCTCGGCAGCCTCGAGTTCTCCAAGCTGCTTTTGGAGAAGTCGGATGTGGCGGTGGCTCCCGGCATCGGCTTCGGCGAGCACGGCGACGCCTTCGTGCGCATCGCGCTGGTGGAGAACGAGCAGCGTATCCGGCAGGCGGCGCGCAACATCCGGCGGTTCTTCGAGAACGCCGACCGGACGCTGCACAACGTCGTCCCCATGGCCAAGGCCGGGTGAGCACGCCGACAGCCCGACCCGGGAGCGCATCGTTTTTCGCCCTGCCGACAACCTTGTTGCCGGCAGGCGACACGTCTGCGCAAACGACGATGCCGGCCATGCGCGGGTGGCGCACATGCTTGTCATGTCGTGGAGGGCGGATGCAGGGTCCTGCGATGCCGAACGGCGGGTGATCCGAGGATGGTATGCGTCGACTGAACCTGACCGTTTCACTGCTGCTGGCCGCATCGGCGAGCGCGTGTGCGCCCAATCCGATCGTCGCCCGCGATCCCGTCCCGGCTCCGGCACCCGGCATCGCCTATGTCTGCGACACGCGCCCCCTCGTCCTGAACGCGATGTCGAGCACCTGCGAACCGGTCGAGCGTCAGCCGCAGGTCGTTCTTCGCACCAAGGGCTGATGGATCACACCATTTCCGGTTGATCACTTCGTGATTCGGACATGGGTTTCGCTCAGGCGCCGTGCGGGCTCGGTGATACGGTTCCCGCTTGATCCAAGCGGAAACCGTATCAGCCATGAAAAAGGAGGCCGGACCAACGGTCCGACCTCCTCCTCGACGACGATCGACGTCGTGATTTAGCGAGCGGGCGTCGGGTTCGAGGGCTTGGGCGCTACGGTCGGGTCGCCGGTGACCATCCCGTTGCTGCCCGGCGCCATACGCGCGCCCGGCGCCACGGCGGTCCCGGTGGTCGAGGGCGCGGCCTCCATGCTGTCGCCCTTTCCGACGACGCCCGACTTCGAACCGGCCGCGTTGGTACCGACGCTGTCGTGGGTGGCCGGGCCGCTCTGCGCAAAGGCGGCGCCGGAGAGGCCGACGAGGACGGTGGCGACGGCAAGAGTCGTACTGCGAATCATGATGAGATTTCCACGGTTGTGATGGGTTGCTGGCCTATCAACGCGGCATTCGCCGTTTCGTTCGGCAGCGATTGCCTCGATTGACGCCAATGCCAGATCCGATCACGCGGCTAGGCCCGACCACTCGGCCGAGCGGGGAATCAGCGCCGTGCGAGGACCGCATGTGATAGGCTTCCCGCAACCGACCGCCATTGAACCCGTCGTCTCGCGGAACGCCGACCACCGCCCAGGATATTGCAGATGACACGCTTTCCGAAGACTGCTTTCTGCGCGTCACGCCCGCACGGAATGCGACCGTCCGCCTGGACTTTGGGCGCGATGCTGGCCTGCGCGATTCCGTTCGCGGCCGGTTCGGCCGAAGCCCAGCAGGGTCGTGCGCTCGGCGCCTACGGTCCGGTCGTGTTGCGGGTCGACCGCGATACCGGGCAGCCCATCGTCGGACCCGAACGGCAGGATCTGCGTGCCGTGCGCGCGGTCCCCGTCCCCACCGTCATGAACGGAAGCGGGTTCGGCCTGTCGGGCGTCGACTACTACAGCGACGGCCTTCACGAGGGCCCGCTGCGCACCGGCAGGCGGACCAACGACTTCATCCTGGCGCCGGCCCTCCGGCCCGAACGGAGCCGCTGACTCTCTGCAGCGCCGTCAGACCGGTGCGGCGACGATAGCCAGGGGCAGCTCGATCCGGACCCTGGTGCCGGACGGGCTCATCGGGCCGATGGTCGTCTCTGCGCCGAGCTGGCGCGAGAGCGTCTGGATGAGCGACTGGCCGAACGTGCTCAGCCGCGTCGCGGTGGGCGAGACGCCGACCCCGTCGTCCTCGATCACCGCGACGATGCAGGTCGCCTCGCGCGCGATGCTCACCGCCAGCGTCCCCGGCGTGCCCGGGGGAAACGCGTGCTTGAGGGCATTGGTGAACAGCTCGTTGAAGAGCAACGCCAGGGCAGCGGACTTGCCGGCCTGAACGAGCACCGGCATCAGGTCGAGCCGGACGCGGATGTCGGTGCGGCCGGTCGCCCCGACGAGGTCGTCGAGCAGATCGCGGACGTAGTCGGCCACGTCGAACCGGGAGACGTCGCCCGACCGGTGCAGCCGGTGATGGACGGTGCTCAGGGCCTCGACGCGCGAGAGGGTATCCAGCAGGCTGTCGCGAAGGCGCAGGTCAGAGCGATCGAGACTCTGCAGCAGGATCATCGCGGAGACCATCTGCAGATTGTTCTTCACGCGATGGTCGATCTCGTGGACCAGTGTCGTCGCGGTCTCGAGGGCGGCGGCCAAGGCGAGATTGGCGTGGCGCAGTTCGTCGGTCTGCCGGTGCTGGTCGGTCACGTCGACCTGGGTGGCGAAGAAGTACCGGACCTCGCCGGACTTTCCGCGAACCGGGCTCAGGGACAGGGCATTGTGGAAGGCCGACCCGTCCTTGCGATAGTTGACGAGCTCGACCGTGAGATCCACTCCCGCCGCGATCGCGCGGCGAATGTCGGCGATGGCGGCGGCGTCGCTGTCCGGTCCCTGGAGAAAACGGCAGTTGCGACCCATCACCTCCAGGAGGGAGTAGCCGGTCAGGCGCAGGAAGGCGTCGTTGGCGAAGACGATGGGGTGATCGGGCAGAGTCGGGTCCGTCATCACCATGGCGATGCTCGACGCACGCATGGCCTCCGCGAACGGATGGGTTCGATCCAGATCGATCGACGGCATGGTCATCTCGTGCCGGGCCTCGGCCTCGCTCCGCTCGGCGGCACGCCGCGAAGCGTGCCGAGCCGTTCGCCCGACGATATCGGGCCATCGTGGGTTAAGCCGATCGATCGTCGCCCGATAGTGTCCGACGACATGGTTTACTGCCGACGACCGGTTTACCGCTTGTTTTACACAAAGAAATCGCGTCGGAAGGAAGGCATCGGGCATCGGACCGACCGGAGGAGAAATTCTGAATTCAGGTCTTCCGCCTCGCCGACGACCGATCAGCCCCGGCGCGAGGGTCCGAAGGAGGGGAGGGCGCGGGGGCCGCGGGAGATGCGGACCGCGTCGTGCGCTGCGATCCGGGCAATGCGAGCGGCGGCGGCGTTTACACCCCCGCCGGGCGGCGCTATCACACCGCTCCCCGCCCAACGCTGTGTGAAACACCTGATGCGCGCCGAGATCGAACAACTCTCGGATGCCGCCAAGCAGTCGATCGGACTGCTGAGGAGGCATCTTTGACTGGGATACCGTCGAGAAACGACTGGCGGAGCTGAACGCGGCCTCCGAAAATCCCGACCTCTGGAACGACGCCGAGGCCGCACAGGCGGTGATGCGCGACCGAACCCAGCTCGACGAGGCGGTCAGCGCCATCAAGAAGCTGTCGCAGGACCTCGAAGACGCCGCCACACTCATCGAACTCGGTGAGATGGAGGGTGACCAGGCCACGATCCTGGAAGGCGAGAACGGGGTCCGCGCCGTGGAGGCGGAGGCCGCGCGCCGCCAGATCGAGACGCTGCTTTCGGGCGAGGCCGATGGGCTCGACACCTACGTCGAAGTCCACGCGGGCGCCGGCGGCACCGAGAGCCAGGACTGGGCCAACATGCTCCAGCGCATGTATGCGCGCTGGGCCGAGCGGCGGAAGTACAAGGTCGAGATCGTCGAATGGTCGGACGGTGACGAGGCCGGGATCAAGGGCGCCACGCTCCTGGTCAAGGGCCACAACGCCTACGGCTGGCTCAAGACCGAATCCGGTGTCCACCGCCTCGTGCGGATCTCGCCCTACGATTCGAGCGCGCGCCGCCACACCAGCTTCGCCAGCGTGCGGGTCTACCCCCTGATCGACGACCGCATCGTCATCGAGATCAAGGAATCGGACTGCCGCATCGACACCTATCGGTCGTCGGGCGCCGGCGGCCAGCACGTGAACACGACCGATTCGGCCGTGCGCATCACCCACAATCCCACCGGGATCGTGGTGGCGTGCCAGCAGGAACGCTCGCAGCACAAGAACCGCGCCACCGCCTGGAACATGCTGCGCGCGCGCATGTACGAAGCCGAGCTGAAGAAGCGGGAAGAGAAGGCCAACGCGGAGAACGCGGCCAAGACCGACATCGGCTGGGGTCACCAGATCCGCAGCTACGTGCTGCAGCCCTACCAGCTGGTGAAGGACCTGCGCACCGGCACCCAGTCCACCGATCCCGATGCCGTCCTCGACGGGTCGCTCGACCCGTTCATGGAAGCGTCCCTGGCCCAGCGGGTCTATGGCGGGGCGGGCGAGGTCGAGGACATCGACTGATCGGTCTCGAGCGCCGTCGGTACCACGGCTCTCAACGACCGGCGTCGGACCAGGACTCGGCAGCGGCTGCCGCGCGCAGGAACCGCTGCGGATCGACCGGCTCGCCGTCGATCCGTGTCTCGTAGTGGAGATGGTTGCCGGTCGATCGTCCGGTGGAGCCGACCCGCCCGACGATCGCACCGGCCGCGACCGTCTGCCCGATGACCACCGCCAGCGACGAGAGATGAGCGTAGCGGGTCGCCAACCCGTTGCCGTGGTCGATCTCGACCATGTTGCCGTAGCCGCCGGCGTAATCCGCCGCCGTCACCCGTCCCGCCGCCGTGGCGCGGGCGGGTTCGCCGTATTCGGCCCTCATGTCGATGCCCGTGTGCATGGCGAGACCGCGGGTGAAGGGGTCGAGGCGCGGGCCGAAGGTGCTGGACGGCGTGAAGGCGCCGGACAAGGGCTGGCGCAGGGGGAGGGCGGCGGTGGCGCGGCGCCACTGCTCCTCCTCGGCCAGGGAGCGCTGCGCGTCCGACAGGGCGATGCCGAACGGGTCGGCGGCGAGCGGTACGAACGGACCTCCGAGCCCAACGCCGGCCTGACGGCCGAACCGCGAGGGATCGAGGCCGAGGCGGGCGACGACGCCCCTCATCCGGCGGGCATTGCTGCCGGCCCTCGCGGCGATGCGGTCGAGGGCGCGCGACTGCAGGGCCGCGAGGCGATCGAGGCGCTGCTCGACACTGGCCAGGGCCGGCCCGCTTTCCAGGGCGGAACGCCGGCCCTCGCTGCCGTCGTCCTCGCGCATCCTCAGCTCGAGGGCGTCGGGGGTGGGGAAAGGTTTTGCGGGGTTCCGCGCCGTCGCCCCGGTCGGCGAGGGGGGCGCCGCCTCTACGGGGTCGGCCGGCAGACCCGAGGACTCGCCGGCGAGGTTGGACAGGAGCGACTGGCGCCGCTCCAGGGCGGCCTGGCGGTCGGCGAGGTCGGTGATCCTGCCCTCGACCGTCGTGCGCACGGCGGCACGCTCCATCACCGCCCGGTCGAGCTGGAGCCTGAGGGCACCGATGCGCTCCTCGTAGGTGTATTGCATCGCGCTCTGCTGCGAGATGAAGCGGGCCAGCGCCTCGTCGTGGAATACGAGGTACCAGGTGACGGCACCGGCCCAGAGCACGGCGGCCGCCAGCGATACGGTCAGCACCCGCAGGCGCCGGCGCTCGTCCCGACCGCGAGCACTGCCGCCGACCTTCGTCGTGTCGGTGCGTTGAAGGAACGAGAACGGACGAGCGGCGAGACGCATCACTGGGGACCTGAGCCACGTGAGCGTCAGTTGAGGCCATTAGGGTTAAGGAACGGCAAAAAGGCCGGTCCAGTCCCGTGGCTCGGGGTCAGGCCAGCGCGCGGGCCGCCTCGAGGACCGCCTCGGCATGGCCGGGCACCTTCACCTTCGGCCACACCTGGGCGATGCGCCCGTCGCGGTCGATCAGGATCGTGGTCCGCTCCACGCCCATGTAGGTCTTGCCGTACATGCTCTTCTGGACCCAGACGCCGTAGGCCTCCAGCATCGCCTTGCCCTCGTCGGAAGCCAGGGGGAACGTCAGCCCGTACTTCGCCCGGAACTTGTCGTGGCTCTTGACCGAATCCGGGGAGACGCCGACGACGACCGTCTCGGTGGCCGCGAACGCCTCGCCGAGGGCGTTGAAGCCCTGGGCTTCGAGGGTACAACCACTGGTGTCGTCCTTGGGGTAGAAGTAGAGGATGACCTTGCGGCCTCTGAGCCCGGTGAGGGTGATCGTCTCGCCACCCGCACCGGGAAGTTCGAACGCGGGGGCGGCTTCGCCGACGACGAGGGGCATCATGCCTTCCTTTCGGCCGATTGATGGTGTGGCCATGGACGGGGTGTTACCGGCGCCGACGGACCGGACGACCGGGGCGGGGAGGCCCCGGCCAGGACGCCACGGCCACGGCGGGCCGAACACGACGGACGGATGGATATCTCGGGTCGGCACGCCGATCCAGCGGCGCAAGGATTGATGGTTCAGGAAACCGCCCACGGACCGCGCCGTACGCGTCGGCCCAACCGCCTGCGCCCGTTGCGATGGTGCGCCCTCGTGATGGTTCTGCTCGTCGTCGCGGTGGGCAGCGGCATCGTGCGCCTGGCATCGGGACCGCTGCGCATCGAGGGGCTGTCGGAGCAGGTCACCGCGGCGATCGCGTCGCGGATCGGTCCGGGCTGGCGCGTCGCCCTGCGCGACAGCGCCCTGCAGCTCGACGCCGAGCGATCCCTCGCCCTGGAGGTGAAGGGGCTCGATGTCATCAATCCGGAAGGCGCGCTCGTGATGAGGGCGCCGGCCGCGGTGGTCAGCATCGATACCTGGAGCCTGCTGCGGCTCTCGGTGCAACCGCGCTCGATCGAGTTCCGCGACCTGCAGATGACGGCCCTCGTCCATCGCGACGGGTCGATCGCCTTCGCGGCCGCCTCGCCGGGACATCCCGGCGAGGCGCAGCCGCATACGCTCCCGAGCGTCGACGCGGCGCGCGGCGTCGTCTCGCCGCTCTCGGCCTCCGTCGCCTCGATCTTCGGGATCGTTCTCGATTCCGCCGGGGTGGTCGGCGCCCTCGACCGGGCCCGCATCACCAACGGCAAGCTCACCCTCATCGACGACGACGCCCGCGAGCGGGCGGTGTTCGACCGGGTCAACGCCCTGTTCAGCCGGGATGTCGCCCGCAACGCGCGCATCTTCGAACTGCGGATCGACGGTCCGCACGGGGAATGGCGGCTCGGCGGCAACCTGCAGGAAGCGGCCGGCGACCTCGCAGCGACCGGTGGCGACCCCGACGAGACCGACGCCACCCTCAGAACGACGCGCGGCGCGCGGCGCAGTGGCGTCATCACCCTCGACGACCTGCCGGTCACCGATTTCCTGCTGCTGTCGGGCCAGTCGAAACTGCCCGTGACCACCGACCTGAAGCTCTCGGCCAAGGCCGACGTCGTCCTCGACGGAGGCCGCATCGAGAGCATGCGGGTGGGGCTGCACACCGGCGGCGGCAACCTGCTGATCGAGGAGAAGGACTTCAACCCGGTCACCATCGAGAGCCTGCGCGCAGCCGCCACCTGGGACGAGGCCGCCCGATCGATGCAGATCGAGGAGATCGACTATCGCGGCGCGGGCAACGCCGTGCGCCTCGCCGGCGCCTGGACGGCCGGCCCCGCCGGTGCGGAGACGGATTGGTCACTGGCCTTGTCGGGGCGCGACGCGGTCCTGCGCGGAGCCACGCCAAAGGACCAGCCGGTCGCCGTCGCGAAGCTCGACGCCAGGCTCGTCGGCCGGGCCGGCGGCATCACCATCGACGACCTCACCATGGAGGCCGGCGGCGGCCGCGGCCGGATCACCGGCAGCATCGGCACGGCCGCGGACGACGACGGGCTGACGCTGCACATCACCGCCGGCGGCACGGACGGACGCACGGCCCTGCGCCTGTGGCCCGAGCACGTGGCCCCGCCCGCCCGCAATTACCTCGTGGACAACCTGCGTGGCGGCAAGGTCGAGGCCGTCGACATCGTCGTGGACATGAGCGCTGCGGAGCTCGCCTCGGCCACCCGTGGCGAGCCGATGCCGGACAATGCGGTCAACATCCGCTTCTCCGTGGCCGACGCGGTCCTCGGCGTCTCGCCGGACGCGCCACCCTTGAGCCAGGGCAGGGCCACCGGAACGATCACCGGGCAGAGCACGACCATCAAGGGCGTCACCGCCGAGATCCGCATGGCGGACAACCGCAGCCTGGCCATCTCCGACGGCTCCTTCGTCATCAAGGAGATCACCCCCGACAAGGTGGTGGCGCAGATCGGGCTCAAGCTCGGCGGCGGGGCCGACGGATTGGCGGCCCTCCTGCAGACCAAGATGTTCAAGAGCGTCACGGGTGCGGACATCGAGCCCGCCAACGTCAAGGGCCACGCCGACCTGAGGATCGATTTCCCCCTCGACCTCAAGAACATGCCCGATCTGGCCGACCTGCCGGCGACCATGACCGGAACGCTCACCGACCTCAGCTACGACAAGGCCTTCGGCAAGGACCGCCTCGACGCCGGCCGGTTCACGGTCGCCTACGACCGCAACGGCTTCACGTTGAAAGGGGACGGAAAGGTCGCCGGCGCGCCCCTCACGGTAGACCTGCGCCAGCCCAAGGCCGGCGGCGTGGGCGAGGTTCTGGTCAACCTGTCCCTCGACGAAGCTCTGCGCGCGCGCAAGGGCATGCCGGTGGCGCCCCAGCTCAGCGGTTCGATCCCGACCCGGATCACGGTGCCGATCGGCCGCAGCGGCCCGGCCAAGAGCCATATCCGGGTCGAGGCCGATTTGACGAAGGCGGGGATCGACGTCACCGGCCTCGTCAAATCGGCCGGCAAGGCCGGACGCCTGACCTTCACGATGGTCGATGGCGGCCAGGGCGGCGGCATGGAACTGCGCGACATGGTTCTCGACGCCGCGCCGGGCTCGGCCCGCGGCAACGTGGTGCTCTCGGCCGACGGGGGGCTCGAGCGGGTCGAGCTCTCGTCGCTCAAACTGTCGCCGGGCGACGACATGCGGCTGCAGGCCGAGCGGGCCGGGGCCGGCTACAAGCTCGTCGTCAAGGGCCAGGTCGCCGATGCCAGGCCGTTCCTGAAGAGCCTCGGCGGTCCCGACGGGAAGCCGTCCAAGGACGGCGCCGTCAAGGACGTCGATGCCGACGTCACCCTCGCCATCGTCACCGGCTTCAACGGCGAGGTCCTCACCGGCGCCACCTTCCGCGTGACGACGAAGGGCAAGGACATCCGCAGCGCCCAGTTCGCCGGCAAGTTCCGCGGCACGCCCTTCCAGGCCCAGATCTCCCGCGGCGAGCGCGGCGTGCCGACCCTGGCGGTGGAGGCCGCCGATGCCGGCGCGACCCTGCGCTTCGCCGACATCTACCGGCGGATGTACGGCGGCAGCCTGTCCATGAGCAGCGCCCTGAACGATGGCCCGCAGGCCGGGGTCGTGCGCATCACCAACTTCACCCTGCGCAACGAGCCGGCCCTGTCGAGCATCATCGCGCAGGGGCCGACCACCAGCGAGGTCGTCGATTCGCGCGGGCGCAAGCAGGTCGTCCAGGGCCAGGGCAGCGAGGTCAGCTTCGACCGGCTGCGGGCCAATTTCACGCGCACCGGATCCCGCGTCGACTTCACCGACGCAGCGATCTCGAATGCCGCGATGGGCTTCACCCTGAGCGGCTTCCTCGACACCAGCCGCGAGCGCACCGACGTGAAGGGCACCTTCGTGCCGCTGTACGGGCTCAACAACGTGGTCTCGCAGCTGCCGCTGTTCGGGCAGCTCCTCGGCGGCGGCAACAACGAGGGGCTGTTCGCCCTCAACTTCCGCGTCTCGGGGCGCCTGACGTCGCCGGACGTGAGCGTCAATCCGCTCTCCGCCCTGGCGCCGGGCATCCTGCGCAAGCTCTTCAGCGCGGGCGGCGAGGGGCCCGAGACGACGGGCAACAACGGACAGCGCGGCCGAAGCGACGGCGAACGCTGACGCTGCGGCCGGGCGATCCTTATCCGTCGAGGCGCTCGTCGCCGAGGAACTCGATGCCGAATCCCGACAGGCCGACGTAGGAGCGCGACGAGGTTGCCAGGTTGCGGATCGAGGCGATGCCGAGATCGCGCAGGATCTGCGCGCCCAGCCCGACCTCTCGCCACTGGCGCACCCGCTGGGCCTCGACGCCTTCGTCGACCACCCGCGAGAGCGGAACGCCGGCGCTGCCGTCGCGCAGGTAGACGAGGACCCCGCGTCCCTCCTTGGCGAAGCGGCGCATCACGGCCTCGATCTGCTTGCCGCCCTCCATGACGTCGGCGACCACGTTGGACCGGTGCAGGCGCACCAGCACGTCGTGGCCGTCGCCGATCCGGCCGTGGACGAAGGCGAACTGCTGCACGGTCTCGAAGGGGGTGGTGTAGGCGTAGCCGGTCATCTCGCCGAACTCGGTCTTGACCGGGAAGCTGCCGACGCGCTCCACCAAGGTCTCGCGCGCCTGACGATAGGCGATGAGGTCGGCCACCGAGACGCGCTTGAGGCCGTGCAGGTCCGAGAACGCCTCGATCTGAGGGCCCTTCATCACCGTGCCGTCGTCGTTGGCGAGTTCGCAGATCACCCCGACGGGGGGCAGGCCGGCGAGCTTGCACAGGTCGACCGCCGCCTCGGTATGGCCGGAGCGCATCAGGACGCCACCCTCCTTGGCGATGAGCGGGAAGACGTGGCCGGGGCGAACGAAGTCGTCCGCGCCCATGTTGCCGTTGGCGAGCGCGCGCACGGTGTTGCAGCGCTGCTCGGCCGAGATGCCGGTGGTGAGCCCGTGCTTGACGTCCACCGTCACCGTGAAGGCGGTGCCCAGAGGCGCGTCGTTGGAGGCGACCATCGGCGAGAGGTGGAGCCGCCGCGCCTCGGCCTGGGTGAGCGGTGCGCAGACGATGCCGCAGGTGTTGCGGACGATGAACGCCATCTTCTCGGGCGTGCACAGGGAAGCCGCGACCACGAGGTCGCCCTCGTTCTCGCGATCGTCGTCGTCGGTGACGACCACGATCTCGCCGCGGGCATAGGCCTCGATGGCCTGCAAGACGTTGGTATGGGGCACGGGGCTACTCGTCGTCGATCCGGTTGCACGCCTCTCCCGTCACGGGACGGAGAGGGATGTGGGGACGGCCGAGACGATGCCTGCCAAACCGAGACAGCACCGACCGCCGATCCGTCCCGCGCACCCGCGCCGGGCCGCCCGGCAGGGTTCGCAGATAGGCTCAGCCGGGTTTCCCGACCTGCCCCCGATGGCGCAGATAGTGATCCGCCAGCACACATGCCATCATCGCCTCGGCCACCGGCACGGCGCGGATGCCGACGCAGGGGTCGTGGCGGCCCTTGGTCACGAGGTCGACGTCTCGGTTGTCGCGGGTGACGCTCATGCGCGGGGTCAGGATCGACGAGGTCGGCTTCACCGCGAAGCGGCAGACGATCGGCTGGCCGGTGGAGATGCCGCCGAGCACGCCGCCGGCGTGGTTGGCGAGGAAGGTCGGCCCGCCGCCGTTGCCCGAGCGCATCTCGTCGGCATTGTCCTCGCCGCGCAGGGCGGCGCTCGCGAAGCCGTCGCCGATCTCGACGCCCTTGACGGCGTTGATCGACATCATCGCGGCGGCGAGATCCGCGTCGAGCTTGCCGTAGATCGGCGCGCCGAGGCCGGGGGGGACGCCCTCGGCCACCACCTCGATCACCGCGCCCACCGACGAGCCGTCCTTGCGGATGCCGTCGAGATAGCCCTCGTAGAAGGCGGCCGCCGTGGCGTCGGGGCAGAAGAACGGGTTGCGCGCGACCTCGTCCCAGTCCCACCTGGCGCGGTCGATGGCGTGCGGCCCCATCTGGACCAGGGCGGCCTGGATGATGATCTCGCCCGGCAGCACCCGGCGGGCGATGGCCCCGGCCGCCACCCGCGCGGCGGTCTCGCGCGCCGAGGAACGGCCGCCGCCGCGGTAGTCGCGAAACCCGTACTTGGCGTCGTAGGCGTAATCGGCGTGTCCCGGCCGGTAGCTGTCGCGGATCTCGGAATAATCCTTCGAGCGCTGGTCGGTGTTGGCGATCTCCAGGGCGATCGGGGTGCCGGTGGTGAGCTGGACGCCGCCGGTGCGGTCGTCCGCGAACACGCCCGACAGGATGCGGACCTCGTCGGCCTCGCGGCGCTGCGTGGTGAAGCGCGACTGGCCGGGCTTGCGCCGGTCGAGCTCGGCCTGGATGTCGGCGGCGTCGATGGGGATGCCGGGGGGGCAGCCGTCGACGACGCAGCCGAGGGCCACGCCGTGGCTCTCGCCGAAGGTGGTGACGCGAAAGAGATGGCCGAAGGTATTGTGCGACATGTCCCTCCCGCTCTAGCGCGGGTTTCCCCGCAGGGCCAGCACGGGCACGCGACTTAGGGGCGCGACAGCACGCCCCCGGTCATCGCCTCGCGCACGCCGGTCGTGCTCGGGAAGGTGATCGGCAGCCCCTGCATCGAGCGCACGGCCAGGTGCGCGAAGGCCTGGGCCTCGAGGTAGGCCGAGGACCAGCCGATGGCGTCCGCCGTCGTGATCTCGGCGCGCAGGTGGTAGTTCAGGAGCCGCACCAGCTCGCCGTTGCGGGCGCCGCCGCCGGCGACGATCCAGCGGGTGGGGATCTCGGGGGCGTGGTCCAGCGCCCTCGCCACGGCGCGGGCGGTGAAGGCGGTGAGCGTGGCCGCACCGTCCTCGGTGGAGAGCTGCCCGGCGAGCTTGTGCGAGAACCAGTTGCGGTCGAGCGACTTCGGTGGCTTTCGCGCGAAGAACGGATGGATCAGGAGCCAGGCCAGCAGCGGCTCGTCGGGGCGTCCGCGGGCGGCGGTGCGGCCGCCGTCGTCCAGCGGCCGGCCGGTGCGCTCGCGCATCCAGTCGTCGATCAGCGCGTTGCCCGGCCCGGTGTCGAAGGCGACCACGTCGCCGTTCGAGGCGATCAGGGTCGCGTTGGCGACGCCGCCGATGTTGAGGATGCCGAGCGCCCCGCTGAAGCCGGAGGCCTTGGCCAGCGCCTTGTGGAACACCGGCACCAGGGGCGCCCCCTGGCCGCCGGCCAGCACATCGGCGTGGCGCAGGTCGGAGACGACCGGGATGCGCAAGCGCCGGCTGAGCGCGGCACCGTCGCCGATCTGCACGCTCATGCGCTGGTCGGGCCGGTGGACCACGGTCTGGCCGTGGAAGCCGATCACGTCGATGTCGGCGGGCGTCAGGCCGTTGTCGGCGAGGAACGCCTCCACCGCCTCGGCATGGGCGGCGGTGACGAAGGCCTCGGCTTGCGCCAGGCAGCCCGGACGCTCGTCGCGGTCGGTCACGCCCTCCGAGTCGACGAGCGCCCGACGCAGGAGTTCGCGATCCTCGTCCGTATAGGCGCGGTAGCCGGTGGGACCGAGGGGTTCGAGATAGCCGTTGTGGCTGTGGACCACATGCACGTCCTCGCCGTCGGTCTCGATCAGCGCCACGTCGACGCCGTCCAGCGAGGTCCCGCTCATCAGGCCGATCGCCCGCACCATCGCCATCCGCCGTGCCTTTCCCGGTCCGGGCTGCTAAGAGCCCGCTCCACCATTGCGTGACCAGCGGGCTAGCACGCGGGCGTGGGCGTGTCGCGCCACCGCTCCGGGCCCGCCCCAGACGAGACGGATTGATCCGATGTCCGCCCTGACCTCCGACTTCCTGCGCATCCTCCAGGAGCGTGGCTTCATCCACCAGTGCTCCGACCTCGACGGGCTCGACGGCGCCCTGAAGGCCGGACGGATCACCGCCTACATCGGCTTCGATTGCACCGCCGCCTCGCTCCACGTCGGCTCGCTCGTGCAGATCATGATGCTGCACTGGCTCCAGGCGACAGGCCACAGGCCGATCGTGCTCATGGGCGGCGGCACCACCCGCATCGGCGATCCCACCGGGCGCGACGAGGGCCGCAAGGTGCTCTCGGCCGAGGACATCGAGGCCAACAAGGCCGGCATCGCCCAGGTGTTCTCGAAGTTCCTCACCTTCGGCGACGACGCGGCGCTGATGGTCGACAACGCCGAATGGCTGAGCGGCATCAACTACCTCGACTTCCTGCGCGACGTCGGCCGGCACTTCTCGATCAACCGGATGATGTCGTTCGACAGCGTGCGCCTGCGCCTGGAGCGCGAGCAGGAGCTCTCGTTCCTCGAATTCAACTACATGCTGCTGCAGGCCTACGACTACGTCGAGCTCAACCGTCGCTACGACGTGACCCTGCAGATGGGCGGCTCCGACCAGTGGGGCAACATCGTCAACGGCCTCGATCTCGGCCGGCGGATGGGCACCAAGCAGCTGTTCGCCCTGACCACGCCGCTCTTGACCACGTCCTCGGGCGCCAAGATGGGCAAGACCGCCGCCGGCGCCGTCTGGCTCAACGCCGAGATGCTGAGCCCGTACGATTACTGGCAGTTCTGGCGCAACACCGAGGACGCCGACGTCGGCAAGTTCCTGCGCCTGTTCACTCTTCTGCCGATGGCGGAGATCGCCCGGCTCGCCGCGCTCTCGGGCGCCGAGATCAACGAGGCGAAGAAGGTGCTGGCCAGCGAGGCCACCGCGCTGATGCACGGCCGCGAGGCGGCGGACGCCGCCTCCGAGACCGCGCGCAAGACCTTCGTCGAGGGCAGCGTGGCGCAGGACCTGCCGAGCGTCGCGGTGCCCCGCGCCGCCCTGGAGGCGGGGCTCGGCGTCCTCACCGCCTTCGGTCCCGAGCAGGCCGGGCTGGTGCCCTCCAACGGCGAGGCCCGGCGCCAGATCAAGGGCGGGGGCCTGCGCGTCAACGACATCCAGGTCACCGACGAGAAGGCGGTCCTGACCTTGGCCGACGTGACGGCGGACGGGGTGATCAAGCTCTCGTTCGGGCGCAAGAAGCACGTGCTGCTGCGGGTGGGGTAGGGCGGCTCAGGGTCCCCACGGAAATCAGTGCGTCGATCCACCGAGCTTTGACAGGTCGAATCGCGTCGCGAGACGACGCACTGATTTCCGTGGGAGCCCTTACCGCCCCATCAGCGCGTCCATGTGGGCGGCGACCGAGCGGCCGAGGCCGGTGAGGTCGTAGCCGCCCTCGAGGATCGAGACGACCCGGCCGCCGGCGTGGCGGTCGGCGATCTCCATGAGGCGGCGCGTCGCCCAGCCGAAATCGCTCTCGTCGAGGCGCAGGTGGGCCAGCGGGTCGAGGCGATGGGCGTCGAAGCCCGCCGAGATCACGACGAGATCCGGCGCGAAGGCGGCCACGCGCGGGAGGATGCGAGCCTCGAAGGCCTCGCGGAACACCGGGCCGTCGTCGCCGGCCGCGAGCGGCACGTTGACGATGGTGTCGTGGTCGCCGCGCTCGGAGGCTTTTCCGGTTCCCGGGTAGAGCGGCATCTCGTGGGTGGAGGCGTAGAGCACCGCCGGGTCGTCCCAGAAGATGTCCTGCGAGCCGTTGCCGTGGTGGACGTCCCAGTCGATCAGAGCGACGCGGGAGGCGCCGAAGGTTTTTCGCGCATGACGGACGGCGACCGCGGCCGTGTTGAACAGGCAGAAGCCCATCGCCTGGGCGCGCTCGGCATGGTGCCCGGGCGGGCGCATCGCCACGAAGGCGTTCGCGCAGCCCCGCGCCATCACCGCATCGACGGCGTGCACGGCGCCGCCCACCGCCCGCAGGGCCGCCTCGAGGGTGCCCGGCGACATCAGGGTGTCGTTGTCGATCTGGACGAAGCCCTCCCGCGGCGACCGCTCGACGATGGCGCGGACGTAGGCCTCGGGATGGGCGAGGGCGACGACGGCGGGGTCGGCGAGGGGAGCCTGCGCGCGCAGCAGGCTGGCAAAGCGCTCGTTCTCGAGGACACGCTCGATGGCGCGGATGCGGTCGGCGGATTCCGGGTGGCCGGCGGGCATCGCATGGTCGAGGGCCGCGGAATGGCTCACGTACAACGTCGTCACGGCGTCCCCCCGGCGGCTCATCGACCGCTCTGTCACCCTGCCGCAACAACCGAAGCAATTGCGCAACGGTTCGGCCGCTCGACCCTACGCCGAGACGACGCGAGAGGTTAAGATTGTTTTCATCCCGACGAACACGGTCCTCGAACCTGAAGGCGGGCTTTTAGACAGGCACGTCCATGCGCTTTCCCGTTCCGGTCATGATGGCCGTCCTCGCGTCCGCCACCCTCGCGGGCTGCAACAACCGGACCGCGCAGACACCGCCGGTGGTCCAGGTCGCCGCCGCGACCCCCGCGGTCCCGTTGTCGCCCGAAGCCCGCGACAAGGAATGGATGAAGCTCGCCCCGCAGGGCGGCGTCGACCCGAAGATCGCCCGCACGATCGTCGACAACCCGACGAAGGAAGCCCCCGGGACGATCGTGGTCGTCACCAAGGAGCGCAGGCTCTACTACGTGCTGCCGGACGGCAAGGCGGTGCGCTATCCGGTGGCCGTCGGCAACGCCGGCATGGCCTGGGCGGGCACCGCCAACATCGACCGCAAGAGCGAGTGGCCGGACTGGAACCCGCCGCCGGAGATGCTGGCGCGCCGCCCCGAACTGCCCAAGCGCCTGGAGGGCGGCCCGACGAGCCCGATCGGCGCCCGCGCGCTCTATCTCGCGGAAGGCAAGAAGGACACGCTGTTCCGCATCCACGGCACCAACGAGCCCGAGAAGATCGGGCAGGCCGTGTCCTCCGGCTGCATCCGCATGCTCAACGAGGACGTGGTCGATCTCTACGATCGCATCCCGATCGGCACCAAGGTGGTGGTGCGCTGAAGACGGGGCGGTCCTATTCGGCTTCCGAGGGCCAGTCTTTACCGTTCGTTAAGCATGTTTTGGTCAGGTGCTGACAGAACGCGAGGACACAGCGATGTCGGAAGCCGCCCGTCAGTACCCCAGCCAAGAAGCCCCCGCCCGGCAGGCGCCCGGCCCCCTGCGGGACTGGCTGACGGCCATGAAGGCGGCCACGGCTCTTCCCGCCGAAGCGGCGGCCGAACCGGCCCCGCAGCAGGCGGCCTCGTCGTGGTCGCCCCGGGTCGTCACGCCCCCGGCCCCCGCGCAGCCGGCATCCGAGGCCCGGCCGACCGCCTCTCCCGACGTCGAGGGCGACGTCGCCGACCTCATGGCCGAGAACATGATGCTCAAGGCCAAGCTGCGCATCGAGGAAGACCGCTACAAGGACCTTCAGTCCATCCTCGCCCAGGAGCTGCGCGACCTGCGCGCGCACATCGACAGCGAGATGGACGAGCTCAACGAGATCCGCGCCGAGCGCGACCTGTGGATGGCGCGGGCCGAGGCCCTGGCCCAGCCGCTGTTCCAGAAGCGCTGAGGCGGTGCCGGCCGCGGGGTAGGACGCGGCCACCGGGCGTCACCACCGAGACGACGAAGGGCCGCCCGATCGCTCGGGCGGCCCTTCCATTGCCGAACCACTCGTGTCCGGCCGAACGTGGCTGAGTTGCTCTGGCGAGATCAGTCGATCAGGCCGGAGGCGACGGTCCAGGTCCGGTGAGCCGGGGAGAGCGGCTGATGACAATGAGACACTGGATCACCTCCTTTCGTTCGTTGCGATGACGGGAAGGTAGGCGGCGAATGCGGCGTTGAAAAGCCCTGCGGCGGGCATGCGCGGTCTCGCCGCTGGCCCGGCGATGCGGGTGGCTCCCCCGGCCGCGGCGGCGTAAGACGTCGGCATCGTCATCGTCATCGTCGACCGACGGACCAGCCCAAGGCGCCATGCTGTCGAACACCACACGGCCGGACCCCGGCGACGGCGGGATCGCCCCCGAACCGGATACCGCCCTCGATCCCGATGCCATGCGCCGGCCCTTGAGCGACGCGTGGTACTGCGTCGGTCGCTCGGACGCCGTCTCGGGCACCCGTCTGAAGGCGGTCGACCTCGACGGGGAGCAACTCGTCCTCGGGCGCGACGCCGCCGGGCAGCCCTTCGCCCTGCGCGACCGCTGCCCCCACCGCGGCATGGCCCTGTCGAAGGGTCGCTTCGACGGCGAGGGGCTGACCTGCCCGTTCCACGGGTGGCGCTTTGGCCTCGACGGCCGCTGCCGCGACGTGCCGACCCTGTCCTCCTCCGACCAGGCGGACTTCTCGAAGATCGCGGTCCAGCGTTTTCCCGTCCGCGAGAGCGCCGGGTTCCTCTGGGTCGATCCCTATCTCGGTCCGGCCGGCGGCGACGCTCCCGCCCTGCCGGAACTCGGTTTCGAGGCCGCGGGGATGGCCGTGGTCGAGCTCGTGGTCGAGGCCTCCTTCGACCTCACCACGCTCAGCCTGGTCGATCCGGGCCATGTCGCCTTCGTTCACGACTCCTGGTGGTTCAGGCCCTCGAAGACCCTGCGGGAGAAGGTGAAGACCTTCACGCCGACGCCGCACGGTTTCACCATGACGAGCCACGGCACCACCACGAGTTCGCCCGTCTACAAGCTCCTGGGCGGGGCGCCCCAGGTCGAGATCGAGTTCCGCCTGCCGGGCGTGAGGCTGGAGCGGATCGAGGCCGGAGCGAAGCGCGTGGCCAACTACACCTTCGCCACGCCGCTCGGCCGCAACCGCACGATGCTGACGAACGCGCTGTACTGGAACATGCCGGCCCTCAACCTCCTGAAGCCCGTCGCCGGCGTGCTGATGCGCCAGTTCCTGACCCAGGACCAGCAGGTGCTCCAGCATGCCCAGGCCGGACTCGACCGCAAGCCGACCATGGTCCTGTTCGGGCAGGGCGACCTGCCCTCGCAATGGTACTTCCGGCTGAAGCGCGAGGCCCTGACCGCGCAGGCGGAGGGAAGGGCCTTCCGCAACCCGTTGGCCCGGCAGGAACTGCGCTGGCGCTCGTGAAGGGGGCGTCGTGCGGCTGAAACCTTTCGCCCCGCCGTTGCGTAGGCGGGGTGTCCGGGTTCGAGCCGAGGGGCCAGTCGCTTGCCGCAGCATTATGTCGTCCGGCGCTCCCGCCTCGGGCGGTTCAACTTCACCCTGCTGGCCAACCACGGCCGCATCACCGGCGTCGTGACGGTTCCCACCGAGAACCGGTCCAAGGCCGAGGTCGAGCAGGCGGCGCACGACAAGATCCGCGCCCTGGCCGCCGAACTCGCCGCAGCGACCTCGGCGCCGACCTGAGCGGCCGCACGCGACCGCGCCTTGACGACGGACCGGCGGTGGCCATCTCGTTTCTGATGAAACGGCGAAGCCTGATCGCGACCATGAGTGCGGCCACGATGATGACCCTCGGGGGTGTCGGCTATGCCGCGCACCGCCGCGGGCGCAACCCCTATTACAGGGGGCCGCAGAGCGATCACTTCGACGGCCTGCGCTTCCACTCTCCGCAGCAGCCGGCCGACAAGGAGTTGGGCGACCTGTTGCGCTGGCAGCTCTCCCGCGCCGGAGAGGCGTGGCCGCGCCAGTTCCCCAGCCCCTACCCGCCCGACAAGCCGCCCGAGCGTTCGAAGGCCCTGCGGGTGACCCTGATCGGGCACGCGAGCTACCTGTTCCAGGTCGCGGGCCGCAACATCCTGGTGGACCCGGTCTATGCCAAGCGCGCGAGCCCGCTGCGCTACGCCGGTCCCAAGCGCGTCAACCCGCCCGGGATCGCCTTCGCCGATCTGCCGCCGATCGACGTGGTTCTGATCACCCACAACCACTACGACCACCTCGACGGCCCCACCGTCGCCCGCCTGTGGCAGGAGCACCAGCCCGTAGTCGTGGCGCCGCTGGGCAACGACGTCATCCTGAAGAGCTACGACGACACGATGGCGGTGATCGTGCGGGACTGGCACGAGGCGGTCGACCTGGGCGGCGGCGTCACCGCGCATCTGACCCCCGCCAACCACTGGTCGGCCCGGGGCGTCAACGACCGGCGCATGGCGCTGTGGTGCTCCTACGTCCTGACCGGTCCGGACGGCGTGATCTATCACTCCGGCGACACCGGTTTCGGCGACGGCGCGATCTTCCGGGATGCGCGGGCGCGCTTCGGAGCACCGCGCCTCGCGACCCTCCCGATCGGCGCCTACGAGCCACGCTGGTTCATGGAGAGCCAACACATGAACCCGGCCGATGCGGTCGACGCCGCCGTCTTGCTCGGCGCGCAGGAGGCCCTCGGACATCACTGGGGCACGTTCCGTCTCACGGACGAAGGGATCGAGCGGCCGGCGGAGGCTCTGGCCGTCGCGTCCTCGGAGCGCGGCGGAACCGTCCCGTTCGTGGCGATGCGGCCGGGCCAGGTCTGGCGGGCGTGACGCAAGTCTGGCGGGCGTGACGGAGGTCTGGTCGGCGTAGCGTATTCGGCCCGTCGACGGCCGGATCGCCGCCGCGAGGACTGTCGAGGCGACAGTCCTCGTGGCGGATCGCCAACCGCGTGAATGGTTAATTAGGACTTCGTCTGCAGGTTATCCCGCAGGGAGGGCCGTCCTCCGCGCGGACCGTCCGATGCCGTTCTTCCGAAGCCTTACCGCCAAGATCATCCTGCTCGCGGCGGTCGCGATGACGGCCCTGTCGGGATTGCTGTGGCTGGCGACGGCCGGGGAGGTGGCCGACCAGCTCGACCTGCGCCAGCGCCAGGAAGGCGAGCGCCACCTGCGCACCCTGGCGCTGGTGTTCGATTCGCGGGTCGACGGCAGCCGGCTCAAGCTCGACGGGGACAGGATCGCCTCGGTCTCGGCTCCGAGCCTCGCCGCCCTGTCCGACATGGCCATCGTCGACATGGCGGTCGCCTACGCCGGCGGGACGGCCACGGTGTTCACCTACGACAAGGAGCGCGACGCCTTCGTGCGCCGCATCACCACGGTCAAGAAGGAGAACGGAGAGCGCGCGGTCGGGACGGCGCTGGCCTCCGACCATCCCGCCCAGGTCAAACTGAGGGCCGGCACCGATTATCGCGGCCGTGCCACCCTGTTCGGGCGCGAGTTCTTCACCGTTTACCAGCCGACCTTCGACGGCGGCGGCCAGGTCAACGGCGTCCTGTTCGTGGGTCTGCCCCTCGACCCCTACACCGCGCTCTATCGCTCGACCATGACCACCATGGCCCTGGCGGCGTTCGGCATCACGCTGGTCGGCTGTCTCCTGGTCGGCTTCGTCGCCATGCGGCTGCTGCGCCCGCTGTCCGCCATCGCCCGTCGCACCGGGACGCTCGCACACGGCGACATCGACAGCCCGATCGGCTTCGAGACGCGCCGCGACGAGGTCGGGTCGATCGCCCGTGCCCTCGACGGCCTCCTCGACACGAGCCGGCAGGCCCGCATGCTGGAGGCCGACCAGCGTGCCGCCTCAAGCGACGACCGGAGTCGTCGCGCGCGCCTCGACGGCGAGATCGAGCGGTTCCGCAGGACCGCCTCCGATGCGGTCCGAAGCTTCGGCGACCGCATGAGCGCGATGCGCGGGCGCGCCACGGACATGGCCTCGCTGTCTAACGAAGCCTGCCGCGCCGCCGAGGGCGCCGCCGCCGGCTCCCGGGAGACCTCCGCGCACGTCCAGACCGTGGCGAGCGCCTCCGAGCAGCTGTCGGCCTCCATCGGCGAGATCGGCGCGCGCATCGCGCACGCCAAGCGCGAGGTCGAGGGGGCTTTCGAGGAGGCCGCCGCCACCAACCGCCAGATCGGCGATCTGTCCGCCACCACGCAGCGGATCGGCGACGTCGTCGGCCTGATCCGCGCCATCGCCGAGCAGACCAACCTGCTCGCCCTCAACGCCACCATCGAGGCGGCGCGCGCCGGAGACGCCGGACGCGGCTTTGCGGTGGTGGCCTCCGAGGTGAAGCAGCTCGCCAGCCAGACCGCCAAGGCCACCGACGAGATCGCCAGCCAGATCGCCTCGGTGCAGATGTCGACGGGCACCGCCGTCGACGCCATCGGGCGGGTGACCGGCCGCATGGCGACGATCAGCGCCACCACCGCCGACCTCGCCGATGCGGTCACGGCCCAGGGTGCGGCCACCGGCGAGATCTCGCGCAACGCCGGCGAGACGGCCGGCACCGCGGTCGCTATCGCCCGCGACCTCGACACCGTCACCGGCGTCTCCCAGCGCACAGCCGCCATGGCCATGAGCGTGCAGGAGACGGCGACCTCGGTGGAGACGGTGGCCGCGGGGCTGGAAGCGGAGATCGACCGCTTCCTGCGCGCCGTCGCCGCCTGACGCCGCCCCGCAAGCGGGACGGCGTTCCGCGCCTCGGGTTCCTAGAAGTAGGACCGCAGCGGTCCGCGACGGCGCACGTCGAGGGTGGCGCAGTGGAACGAGCCGCCGAACGGCCCGTACGACAGGAAGGGCGCCGGGATCGGGTCGAAGCCCCAGTCCTTGAGGGCCTTGATCAGCGTCGGCTGGCTGGCGTCGACGACGATCTTCTTCTCGTCGATGGCCAGCACGTTGATCGAGGTCCAAGGCGAGCACATCGAGATCTTGCTCATGAAGCCCTCGACCGGGTCGGGCCGCGGAGCGATCAGCACGTCCCACTTCTTCAGGACCGCCGGCAGCTTCTCGACGTCGATGTAGTCGGGGTTCACCAGCACCTTGCCCGGCGCCAGCGGCATGAACGACGAATCGATGTGCATCGGCTGCGGGCAGCGGCTCTCGATCTCGTGGATGCGGAACCCCGGGCCGAGGTGGCGGCGCAGCCACTCGATGCCCATCAGGTTGGTGACGTTGGAGCGGGTCACGAAGAGGTCGCGCCCGCAGCGCACGAAATCAGCGGCGTCGAAGACCGGCTCGAACTCGTTGACCGTGAACTGCATCGGCTCGCCGGCCGCCAGGTTCGGCACGCGGTAATCGTAGTTGTAGAGCTTGTCGGACAGTTCGGGCCGCGGCGCCGAGGTCCAGCGGGCACCGGCGCGGAAGTATTCCTTGAACAGCGACCGGTAGGCGTCACCCTCGAAGTAGCGCGAGCGCCAGCACATCGGTGACTCGATGATCTCGTCGCCGATGACCAGGTAGGGGTCGCGCGGACAGGCGACGCAGAAGCCGCGGGAGGACCAGCGCGGAGCGTTGTACTTCTTCGAGAAGTCGATCGAATCGGGCCGGCGAACCTTCACGCCTTCGCCCGCCAGGATCGAGATGAAGTTGTCGAGCTCCTGCTGGGCGAGCTTCTTCATGAACTTCGGGTAGCGGAAGCCGGCCGCGAACCGATAGAACGGCTGCGCCGCCCGCGGCAGGTTGAAGATCACCGTCAGGTGGTGGGAGGGGATCGTCGCGCCGTCGAGGCTGCCGACGATGACCTCCTCCAGCGGGTCCCACTCGTTCCAGGCCATCACCGGGCTGTGCGGCACCGGCGTTCCGGTCCGATCGGTGGACGCGTAGGCGCCGATGCGCGCGTCGTCGCGCACGGAATCGTCCGCCGTGATGTGGGAATCGCGGTCCATGTCTCTGATCATCCCCTAAGCGTCCGGCGCGGCGGTTTGTCCTTCGAGTCCCGGGCTGCCTGAACCATGGGTTTCGGGCAGCCGGACCTGTGCCGCTTTGATCCGCACTGTGTCCCCGGGGTGATAGACAACGCCGCGCAAAGCTGCAACTTGCCTCGATGCTCATCGGTCCCGGCGGTCACTAGTCGAGCGGTATCGCAGCGTTACCACGACCTCTCATCTTCGCCGCCGGTCGAAAGGGGATCATGAAGCGACTGACGACACTGGCTTTGATCGTCGGCCTCTGCACGGTCGTCGGCCTATTCCTGTCTTCCGGCCCGGAAGACGTGGCGGCCGCGGTGGCGAGCGCAGGCTGGGGTGCGCTGATCGTCGTCCTCGCACGGGTGTTCGCCGTCGGTTGGGCGGGACTCGGCTGGTTCGTGATCTTCCCCAAGGCCGATCGGCCGAGCCTGTGGGACTGCGTGGTCCTCCGCTTCGTGCGCGAGGGCATCAACACCCTGCTGCCGGTGGCCCAGGTCGGTGGCGATCTGGTCGGCGCCCGCCTGCTCACCCGGCGCGGCCTGGGCGGCGGGCTGGCCGGTGCCAGCATGTTCGTCGACCTGATGACCCAGGCGGTGACGCAGTTCCTGTTCACCATCGCGGGGCTGGCCGCCCTGATCTGGATCGCCGGCGACGGCCCGGTGGTGCGGACCGTCGCCGGCGGCCTCGTCCTGGCCGCCCCGGCACTCGCCATCTTCTTCGTGATCCAGCGCCGCGGCGGGCATCTCCTCGTCCAGCGCCTGCTCAACCGTTTCGCCGCCGGCCGCGACTGGCGGGCCCTGGGGGCCGTCGACGTGCTCTACGAGGGCCTGCGCCGCCTCTACGGCGCACCCATGCGGGTGGGAGCCGGCATGGGCGTCCATCTCGTCGGCTGGCTGATCGGCACGGTCGAAGTCTACGTCGCCCTCCATTTCATGGGCTATCCGGTCACCATCCTCGAAGCCATCGTGATCGAGAGCCTGGCCCAGGCGGTCCGCGGCGCGGCCTTCGCGATCCCCGGCGCCCTCGGCGCCCAGGAGGGCGGACTCATCGCCCTGTGCGCGATCTTCGACATTCCGGCCGAGGTCGCCCTGGCCCTCTCCCTCGTCAAGCGCCTGGCCGACCTTCTCGTCGGCGTGCCCGGATTGTTCGCCTGGCATGCCCTCGAGGGCCGTCCCGGGAACGACCCCGAGCGGGGAGGGGCCGTGGCCGATTCCCATCGCGGCGACCGCCAGACGGCCCCCTACGAGGCTGCGAACGAGCCGGGCCAGGCGCCGTCGTCGCCATCGGCGCAAGCCGACGGTGGGAGACTCGCAGAGAAGGGAAGCCTTGCCGAGACAGGAAGGCTCAGAAAGTGCGCCTGAGGGACGTCCTGGCAGGGGTGGCGTTGGCGGCGGCTCTATCCCTCTCCGGTCTCACGACCGTCGCGGCCGCCGACGATCCCGCGGTTGCGACGGTGACCGCCGTCTATGCCAGCTTCGAGACCGCCCTGAAGGGCGGTGGCGGCATCAAGGACCGTCTCGCCGCCATCGAGAAGACGATGGCCGAGACCTTCGACTTTCCGGCGATGGTACGGGTCGCGGTCGGCCCGAAGTGGAAGAGCTTCACCCCCGAGCAGCAGGGGGCGCTGACCGAAGCCTTCGCGCAGTACTTTTCGACGACCTACGCCAATCGCCTCGCGCAGGCCCAGGGCGGCAAGTTCACGATCAAACCGGCCAGCGAGCCGCGCGGGACCGGCCGCTCCGTCGAGACCGAGGTCGCCAACGGCGACGGCGACACCTCGCAGATCGACTTCCTCGTGGGCGCCGGCAACCGGGTCCAGGATGTGTATCTCAACGGCAACGTCAGCGAACTCGCTGCCATGCGGGCGAGCTTCGGCGACAGTTTGAAGGCCGGGGGGGCTAACGAACTCCTCAAATTCCTACGAGAACGGACGACGGGAATGCTCGCCGCCAAACCGGCGCCTTGAATTCCGGCGATCGACGATCTCGTGCCGCCCGTTGGCACTCCTCACGCGCCCCGTGACCCGAGCGAATTTCCATGGACCTGACCTGGCTGTCTTCGCTGTGCCTGCTGCTGGCGTTGGCCGGTTGCGTCTACGGCCTCGGCGCGGCGCATCTGGCCGGCCGCTTCGCCCGTCGGGCGCCGGCCGCCCTGCCGGACGCGGCGCCGCGACCGTCGGTGACGCTGCTCAAGCCGCTCTGCGGGATCGAGCCCAACCTCTACGAGAACCTCGAGACCTTCTGCCGTCAGGGCTACGCCGGCCCGGTCCAGGTGGTCTTCGGCGTCCAGAGTGCCGCCGACCCGGCGATCGGGGTGGTGCGTCGGCTGGCCGATGCCTATCCGGCGGTCCGGCTCGACCTCGTGATCGATGCGCGCCAGCACGGCGCCAACCGCAAGGTCTCCAACCTCATCAACATGGCGAGCCACATCGCCCACGACGTGGTCGTTCTGGCCGACAGCGACATGGTGGTGCGGCCGGACTACCTCGAGCGCATCGTCGCCGAACTCTCCGTCGAGGGCGTCGACGGGGTCACCTGCCTCTACCACGGCGTCCCGGCCAACCGGAGCGTGTGGGCCTATCTTTCGGCGCTGGCCATCGACGTGCAGTTCCTGCCCAACGTGGTGATGGGCACGGCACTCGGCCTCGCCCGCCCGTGCTTCGGCTCGACCATCGCCTTCACCCGTGCCGCCCTCACGCGGATCGGCGGCTTCGAGACGTTCCGGGACGATCTCGCCGACGATTACGCCATCGGCGAGGCCCTGCGCGCGGACGGCGGCGTGGTCTCGATCCCGACCTTCACGGTCGGCCACACCTGCGTCGACACCGATCTGGCCGGCCTGTGGCGGCACGAGCTGCGCTGGAATCGGACCATCCGCAACGTCGATCCGCTCGGCTATGCCGGGTCCATCGTCACCCATGCCTTTCCCCTCGCCCTGATCGGCGCCCTGATCCCCGGTGCCGGGCAGCATGCCCTGGCCGTGGCCGCCCTGGCGCTCGCCTGCCGCATCGTCCTGTGCGTGCGCCTCGAACGCGCCTTCGGCCTGCCCGCGCACCCGTATTGGCTGTTGCCGATTCGCGACATCCTCTCCTTCGCGAACTTCGCCTGGAGCTTCGTCTCGGGTGCGGTGACATGGAAAGGTCACGATTATCGGGTGGTTGCGGACGGCACCCTGATCCCGGAACGAAGCCTCGGCCGCGACGCTGGCGCGACGCCGCTCTGACGCCCGCCGCTCACTCGACACCCGCCCATCCCGTACTCTCGCTGAGGCCTTGAACCCCATGCGCACGCTCTTCCTCCAGGCCCCCACCTTCGACGGTTTCGACGGCGGCGCCGGTTCCCGCTACCAGGCCAAGCGCGAGATCAAATCGTTCTGGTACCCGACCTGGCTGGCCCAGCCCGCCGCCCTGGTGCCGAACTCGAAGCTGATCGACGCGCCCCCGCACAACATCAAGCTCCACGAGATCGTGGCCCAGGCCAACGACTTCGACCTCGTGGTGCTCCACACCTCGGTTCCGTCCTTCAAGTCGGACGTGAAGACCATCGAGGCGCTGAAGGCGGCCAATCCGAAGCTCATCGCCGGCCTCATCGGCGCCAAGGTCGCCGTGGATGCCGCCGGCGCCATGGCCCAGGCGCCCTGCGTCGACTTCTGCGCGCGCAACGAGTTCGACTTCACGGTCAAGGAAGTTGCCGACGGCACGCCGATGTCGGAGATCAAGGGCCTGTCCTACCGGGACGCCGACGGTGTCGTGATCCACAACGTGGACCGCGAGATCATGACCGACATGGACCAGCTGCCGTTCGTCACCAGCGTCTACAAGCGCGACCTGGAGATGGAGAAGTACTTCATCGGGTATCTCAAGCACCCCTACATCTCGTTCTACTCCGGCCGTGGCTGCAAGAGCCGCTGCACCTTCTGCCTCTGGCCGCAGACGGTCGGCGGCCACACCTACCGCACCCGTTCGGTCGCGCACGTGATCGAGGAGATCAAGTACTGCCTGAAGGAGTTCCCCCAGACCAAGGAGTTCTTCTTCGACGACGACACCTTCACCGACAACCTGCCGCGTGCCGAAGAGATCGCCCGCGAGCTCGGCAAGCTCGGCGTGACCTGGTCTTGCAACGCCAAGGCCAACGTGCCGCGCGAGACGCTGAAGGTGCTCAAGGAGAACGGCCTGCGCCTCCTGCTGGTCGGCTACGAGTCCGGCAACCAGCAGATCCTGAACAACATCAAGAAGGGCATGCGCGTCGAGGTCGCCGAGAAGTTCACGAAGGACTGCCACAACCTCGGCATCGCCATCCACGGCACCTTCATCGTCGGCCTGCCCGGCGAGACCCGCGAGACGATCCAGGAGACGATCGCCTTCGCCAAGCGTATCAACCCGCACACGATCCAGGCCTCGCTGGCCGCGCCCTACCCGGGCACCTTCCTCTACAAGCAGGCGGTGGAGAACGGCTGGCTCGATGTCGCGAACGCCGAGCTCGTCGATGAGAACGGCGTCCAGATCGCGCCGCTTCACTATCCGCACCTGTCGCATGCCGAGATCTTCGCGGCGGTGGAGGAATTCTACCGGAAGTTCTATTTCCGCGCCCCCAAGATCGCCTCGATCGTCTCCGAGATGGTCCGCTCGCCCGACATGATGAAGCGCCGCCTGCGCGAAGGCGTCGAGTTCTACCGCTTCCTCAAGGAGCGCCAGGGTACCGCCAAGGCCGCCTGAGCGACCGAACCTCTCCATTCCAACGGCGGCCGGGCTGAAAAGCCCGGCCGTTCTGCATTCGAAAGGGGTCCGGGGCCGAGGCCCCGGCAGGTGCGGGGCGGAGCCCGGCTCTGCGTGCCGTCGCAGGGTTTTGCCCCGCACCTGCGGGTTGGCTTGCACCCTCGGCACCCGGAGATGCCTCGTGAAGCGATTGGTTGTCACAGCCGACGATTTCGGCTTGAGCCTTCAAGTCAACGAAGCCGTGGAGCAGGCCCATCGCGAGGGGATCCTCACGGCGGCGAGCCTGATGGTGTCGGCACCGGCCGCCACCGATGCGGTGGCGCGTGCGCGGCGCATGCCGTCGCTGCGCGTCGGACTGCATCTGGTCATGGTCGAGGCCTGGCCGACGCTACCGGCGTCGGACCTGCCCGACCTCGTCGGTGCGGACGGACTCATCCGCCGGGACATGGGCCGGCTCGGGCTCGATCTGGCCCTCAAGCCGAGCGCCCGCCGCCAGCTCTCGGCGGAGATCGCGGCGCAGTTCGAGGCCTACCGGGCCACCGGCCTGCCGCTCGATCACGTCAATGCCCACAAGCATTTCCATGTGCATCCCCTGATCGCCGGCCGGGTGCTCGCCATCGGCCACGGATACGGGATGCGCGCCATCCGCGTCCCGCGCGAGCCGCGGGCGGTCCTGCGCGCCGCCGAACCCGGATGCGAGCCGAAGCCGGCCCTCGACATCGCGCCCTGGGCCGCGCTGCTGGCGGTGCGGGCCCGCCAGGCCGGCCTGCTGATCCCGGACCGCACCCTCGGCCTCGCCTGGTCCGGCGCGATGACTCCGGCCAGGGTCGCCGGCCTGCTGCGACACCTGCCGGACGGGCTGACCGAGCTCTACACCCACCCCGCCACCGGCGCGGGCTTTCCCGGCGAGGCGCCGGGCTATGCCTACGCCGCCGAGCGCGACGCGCTGGTCGCACCGGACGCGATCACGGCGATCGAGCGAGCCGGAGCGGTCACGGGCGGCTTTTCGGATTTCTCCTGATCCGACCCCGACCGTCGCGCTGGACGAGCCTTCGCGACGGTCGGGATCCGTGTCTCTCGCGGACGGCAGGCCGGTAAGGGCTATTTCACCGCCATCGGCTCGGACCGCGCCGGCTTGCGGCCGGGGACAGCGTCGTCGCCTTCCGGGCGCTTCGGGTCGGGCTGCTTCGGCGGAGGGCCGAGGAAGGCCGGGACCACGAAGAAGGCCGCCACCAGGGTGAAGAACAGCGACAGGGCCAGCAGCTTGCCCATGCTCGCCGTCCCCGGGTGGCTCGACAGCACCAGCGAGCCGAAGGCGGTCCCCGTGGTGAGTGCGGAGAAGAAGATCGCCCGCGTCAGGCTCGAGGCCAGCATGTCGACCACGCCGGCCCGCCAGGCGATGACGTAGTAGATATGGAAGGCCACGCCCACCGCCAGCATCAACGGCATCGCGATGATGTTGGCGAAGTTGAGCGGCATGCCGACGATGTGGAGGGCCATCAGCGTCCACAGCGTCGCCAATACCAGGGGGCCCAGCGTCATCGCCACGTCCCAGGGTTTGCGCAGGGCCACCGACAGGATGATGAAGATGAGGACGAGCGCGGTGAGCGCCGCCTGCACGAAGGCGCCGAGGATCGTGTAGCTCGACGAGGTCGTGGCCACCGGCGCACCGGTGGCGTGGGGCGCGACGCTCTGCACCTCCTTGGCGAAGCGGCGCAGCACGACGTTGTCGTTGGCGTCGCCGCTCGGATGGACCTCGATGCGCGAGCGGCCGTCGCTGGTGATCCACTCCGCCTTGAGCTGCGGCGGCAGGGTGGCGATGGACAGGACCTGCGGGTTGAGGAGGCCGCCGAGGCGGGTCAGCAGGGTCTTCAGGTCGGTCGTGATCGCGACGTTGGCCGCTTCGCGCATGGCGGCGGAGCTGCCGGCGAGCTTCTCGAGGGTGGCCGCGAGCTGGCCGGCCGCCTTGGCGCCCCCGGACGGGCCGGTGGCGATGCCCTTGAGCGCGGTGGCCCCTTCCTTGAGGGCCTTGACCGTATCGGCATCCGTGGGCGGCGGCGGCTTGCGGGCCGGGTTGAGGATGGGGCCGAGCAGCTGGGCCGCCTCGATGACGATCGCGCGCTTCTGCTCCTGGTCCGGCGGGACGAAGGTCTGGATGTCGATGACGCGGGCCACCGAGGGGAGGGCGCGCAGTTTCGCCGCCAGCTCGGGCACGGCCTCGACGGAGGGGGCGATGACGTCGATGAGGTTGGGACTGGTCTCGGGATCCTTGATCAGATCGAGGTAGGTGGCGATCGATTCGACCTTGGGGCTGCGCAGGTGCATCGGGTTCGAATCGAACGGCAGCTTGAACAGTAGCGGGATGCCGGCCACCGTGATCAGGCCGACCACGATCAGCACCGCCTTGCGATGTTCGATGATCCAATGGTCGACGCCCGCCATCCAGGCGGTCTCGACGGCACGCTTCTCGATGCGCGGCTTCATGACGGCGATGAGGGCCGGGAGCAGCGTCAGGGAGAACAGATACGCCACGACCATGCCGACGCCGGCGATGAGGCCGAGCTCGGACACGCCGCGAAAGGCGGTGGGCAGGAAGGCGAAGAAGCCTGCGATTAACGAGATCGCGGCGAGGGTCAGCGACCAGCCGACGCCGCGGGCCGCCGCCCGGATGGCGGAGGGGATGTCGGGCTGCTCGAACCGGTCGGCCCGGTAGCGCACGGCGAACTGGATCCCGAAATCGATGCCGAGGCCCACGAACAGCGCCGCGAACGCCACCGAGATCGGGTTGAGCTCGCCGACCATCACGAGGCCGAGGGCCGCGGTGACGATGAGGCCCGAGAAGGTGGTGATCATCACGGCGACCACGAGGGCGCCGGACCGGAGCGCAAGCCACAGGAACAGCAGGATGGCGCCCACCGTCACGAGGTTGTTGAGGAGCGCGTCGTCGGCCAGGGTCGCGAACTCGTCGTCGGAGACGGCGACGGGGCCGGTCAGGCGCAGGCGCAGACCATGCGCGTCGTCGATCTTGAGGTCCTGGGCGATGCTGCGGATCAGCTTGGTCGCCTCCGCCCCCGGTTGCAGGGCATTGAAGTCGAGGACCGGCTGGATCATCACGAACTTGCGCAGTTCGGTGCTCTGGGTCTTGCCGTTGGAGAGCAGGAGCTGCCACGAGAGCCGTGCCGGCTTGCCGGCCATCACCGCCTGCAGCGTCTCGTCGATCCGGGTCATCGGACCTTCGAGGTCTTCGATCTTGGCGTCGCCGCTCTTGATGCCCCGCGCGCCGAGGCCGAGGACGCGCATCAGGCCGCGCAGGGTCGGGTCGGCCGCGAGCGGCCCGAGCAGGCCCTGCTGCTGGATCAGCTGTTCGGTGGTCTTGGTGAGCTCTTCCTGCGACATGAGCAGGAAGCCGTTGCGGTCGTAGAACGGGCCGCCATCGGGCCGGTAGACGGTCTCGATCCGGTCCTTGTTGCCGGCCAGGGCCTTGGCCAGAGCGGCGGCCGCCTCCTCGGCGGTCTCCGGGGTGCTGCCGTCGATGACGGCGACCAGCGTGCCGGTGCGCTGCGGGAACGCCTTCTCGAAGTTGATCTCGTCCTGGCGCCAGGGAACGTCCTTGTCGATCAGCCGCTCGACATCGGTGTTGATGCGGAACAGATGAGCGGCGAGACCGACGCTTGCCACCGTGAGGACGGCGATCAGACCGATGACGAGCCAGCGACGCTGGACGGAGAACGCAACGAGCCGTTCGATCACGAGTACCCTGCCTGCCTATCGGGGCCGTCCTGGACGCGCGGCCGCATCGGAACGCCCGGCTGCACGAGAAGGATGCAGTCCGGACATGAGCGTTCCTGAGGGCGCCGGACTAGCACCTGTCGCTCCGATCCCCGAATCCGGTACGGCCATGGGCCGAACCCGACGGTCGATCGGGAGCGCGTTCGTGTCGCGAGTGCATCGCGACGGAGTCGGGGCTGAGTACGTCGCTGGGACGCGAATTGCAACGAAACGTCAACCACGGCCATGGGAGCAATGGCATGGGACCACGAACATGGGAGCACGGGCGGAGCCGCCGCACCGCACCCACGCTTGCGCGCTCGCCGGACGGGAACGTGCGCCGGCGAGCCCATGAAGACGGCGCGGAGCTGGCATGGCGCCGCCGCATGCCGGATCCGCCGGCGCACGGTGACCGTGAGGCGTCCGCGCTGGGAGACGGGCTCGTGAAAGCGTGCATCCGGGCCTCGGACACCGCCGCCGCGGCGTCATGGCCCAAACGGACCATCCTCGACGAACGCATTCTGTGACACGCTTGCGCCACGATCGAAAACAACACACTGCCGGCTCGTGTCCCCGACCGGTTCCGGCCTAGTCCGCTGGAAATCGACAATTTTTCACGCTAAGCAGCCCGTTGAAAAACGGGGCCAGAACAGCAAAGGAGCCGCGCCTTGGGCATTCCCCTTCGGTACGTCGCGAAGATTGGCGGCTACATCCTCAAGCAGCACCTCACCGGTCGCAAGCGCTATCCGCTCGTGATGATGATGGAGCCGCTGTTTCGCTGCAATCTCGCCTGCGCCGGCTGCGGGAAGATCGACTATCCGGACGAGATCCTGAACAAGCGCCTGCCCGTCGCCGACGCGCTCGAATCCGTGCGCGAGTGCGGCGCTCCCGTGGTGGTGATCGCCGGCGGCGAGCCGCTGCTGCACAAGGATCTGCCGCAGATCGTCGAGGGCATCATCGCGCAGAAGAAGTTCGCGATCGTCTGCACCAACGCGCTGCTGCTCGAGAAGAAGATCAAGGAGTACAAGCCGAGCCCGTACTTCACCTGGTCGATCCACCTCGACGGCGACAAGGAAATGCACGACGGCTCCGTGTGCCAGCGCGGCGTCTACGACAAGGCCGTGGCCGCCATCGCCAAGGCGAAGGAGATGGGCTTCCGCGTCACCATCAACTGCACCTTCTTCAACAACTCGTCGCCCGACAAGATCGCCGACTTCTTCGACAGCGTGACGAAGATGGGCATCGACGGCATCACCGTCTCGCCCGGCTACGCCTACGAGCGGGCCCCCGACCAGCAGCACTTCCTCAACCGCAAGGCGACCAAGGACCTCTTCCGCGGCGTCTTCCGCCACGGCAAGGAGAAGGGCCGCGAGAAGTGGACCTTCCAGCAGTCGGGCCTGTTCCTCGACTTCCTGGCCGGCAACCAGACCTACCATTGCACGCCCTGGGGCAACCCGACCCGCACCGTTTTCGGCTGGCAGAAGCCCTGCTACCTGCTCGGCGAAGGCTACGCGGCCACCTTCAAGGAGCTGATGGAGGAGACCGACTGGGATTCCTACGGCACCGGCAACTACGAGAAGTGCGCCGACTGCATGGTCCATTCGGGCTACGAGGCCTCCTCCGTGGTCGATTCGGTGAAGAAGCCGTGGAAGCCGCTGATCCACGCGATCCGTGGCATCAAGACCGAGGGTGCGATGGCTCCCGAGGTCAGCCTCGAGAACCAGCGCCCGGCCGAGTTCGTGTTCTCCCGCAACGTCGCCGAGAAACTCTCCGAGATCAAAGCCTCGGGCGTCGACACCAAGCGCGAGGCGCGCAACCGCACCGCCGCCTGAGTCGACCCGATCCGACGAGACGGGACCTCGCTCCCGTCTTGTCGGATCGACCGTCGATGGACGTCAGACAAACTCCGTTCGATTGCTCCGCGATGCGGATTTTGCCTTCGCTCAGGTGCCGCGCGGGCCCAGTGATACGGCTCTCGCTCGATCCAGGCGGGAGCCGTATCACGCGTCGTTTTGACCCCGGTTATCCTCCGGGAAACGCCCGCCGGCACCGAACGCTGTCGCGACCCGGTCTCCGGCCAAGAGGTCCGGGCGTCGCTCCCGAGTGATCCGCAAGGCGTTCTGCGATCGCCACTCGGCGATGGCGGCGTGATTTCCGCCCAAGAGGATGTCCGGGATGGTCCGGCCTTCCCACTCGCGCGGCCGGGTGTAATGCGGATATTCGAGCCGCCCCGACTCGAAGCTCTCCTCCACCCCCGACGCGACCTTGCCCATGACGCCCGGCAGCAGGCGAACGCAGGCATCGAGCAGCACCAAGGCGGCGATCTCGCCGCCCGAGAGCACGTAGTCGCCGATCGAGACCTCCTCGAGTCCGCGCCCTTCGATCACCCGCTCGTCGACCCCTTCGAACCGGCCACAGACGATGACCGCGCCGGCGCCTTCGCTCAAGGCCCGAACCCGCGCCTGCGTCAGCGGCCGGCCCCGTGGGCTCATCAGCAGCCGCGGGCGCGTATCCGCGGCCACACTGTCGATGGCCGCGCCCAGCACGTCGCAGCGCAGCACCATCCCGGCGCCGCCCCCCGCGGGCGTATCGTCGACCGCCCGATGGCGGCCGAGGCCGTGCTCGCGGATCTGGCGAGCCTCCAACGCCCAGATCCCCCGCGCCAGCGCCTCCCCCGAGAGGGACAGCCCGAGGGGTCCGGGAAACATCTCCGGATAGAGGGTGAGAACGGTCGCATGCCAGGGACGTGTCGTCATGACGCCTGATGGCGTGATGACCGTCGTGGGGTCAATTCCCCGGCCGGCCTCGCCTCGCCGCACAGGCCACGTCACCAACGAAACGGTCGGGGCAACGGTGATGCCGGACCCGGTGGCGGGTCAAGGCGTCGCCGGCGACGCGCCCGAGCGTGGGCGGACCGGCTTGCGAGCCGCAGCGGCGTCGGCGGTCGCGCGATCCTGACGCGGTCTCGAAGGAACCTACGCCAGCCGGAGGCGACCAGTCCCAGGCGCCGCAGGCGCACACCCTTTTCCCTCGCCTGCGCCGGGTACCGGCCCCACTCCCACGACGGCCGGCTCGGGTCTCGCCCCCCGTGGACTCGGTGTGCGGAGACGCGCTTCCGATCTTTCAGGAGTCCGTCGACCACAGGTTGGGGCCGGGAGCCCGGACACCAGCACGCCCCACGCAGAACCGCGTCGTCGATCGCAGGCCGAGCGCACACGCGTCAGAGCGCGGCGCTGCGGCGTTCGTCGAGATCGCCCGTCACCGTGGTCATGAAACTTCCGACCGAGCGCGCGAGATCCGCCGCGACCGCCTTCAGCGTCTCGGAAGCGGCGAGCGCCGTGTCGGCATGGTGCCGGGTCTCCTGCGTGGCGCGTTGAACGTTCGCCGCACCCGCATGCACTTCGGAACTGCCCCGTGCCACCTGTGCCACCGTGCGGGAGATTTCCTGCGTCGCGGCTTGCTGCTGGTCGACCGAGTCGGCAATGGCGTTCGTCAACACATGCACCTCGTGGGTGGCCTTCGCGAACGCCTCGACGGCGGAGACCGTGCGAGCACTCGACGCCTGGATGGCACCGACTTGGCCGAAGATCTCGTCGGCCGCCCTCATGGTCTGGGCCGCGAGCGCCTTGACCTCGGTCGCCACCACCGCGAAGCCCTTGCCGGCGGCGCCGGCGCGGGCTGCCTCGATGGTCGCGTTCAGAGCCAGGAGATTGGTCTGGTCCGCAACCGACTTGATCAGGTCCGTCACCGCGCCGATCTGTCCCGCCACCTCGGCGAGTTGACCCACCTCGCCGCTGGTGGTCCGAGCCATCTCTGTCATGCGCGCGATGAACTGTCGCGTCCGGTCCGTCTGTCCGGCGATATCGGAGATGGAGGCGCTTAGCTCCTAGGCCCCGGCCGAGACGGAGAGCACGTTCTGCGCGGTGGTCGAGGCGATCGATGCGGATTGGCTGGCCTGTTCGCTCGACCGTGCGGCGACGTCGCTCAGAGCGACGGCGGTGTTGCGCATACCGGAGGTCTCGCGCTCGACCTGACGTCCGATGTCCGACAGCGTAGCGCGGAAACCTGCGACCAGGTCGCCGAGCTGACGTCCTTGGCTCGCCTGCAGCGCGTGCTCGCGGAGGGCGGCCTGCTCGAACCGGCTTTGAGCGGCAGCGCTCTCGGAGGCCTGTAACGTCGCGGCGTCCGCCGCATCGAGCGCCCGGGAAAGCTGCCGCGCCGCCAGGACCAGGGCGCCGGCCTCAGCGATGACGACGACGGCGTGGAGCAGCACCCGCAGATAGTCCGCCCCGTTCGGGAACACCGCCGCCGGGTAGGCCACGTTCAAGGCGAGGTGATGGACGGCCACGACCGCCGCAGCGACGAGGATGGAGGCCCAGCAGCCCCACCCTGCAACGATCGCGAGGGCGGCGAAGAAGACCATGTGCGTGTCGATCTGCCAGGGCGTGTCCGCCGTCGTCAGCACCAGCAGACCGACCATCGCCATGAGTGCGGCCGAGGTGAGATGGCGTGTGGCCAATGCCGGGCCGAGGCTCCGCGCGCAGGCGGCCGATCCGGCGACGAGGAGGCCGCCCAGGACCGTGGGCGCCACGATCGCCGTGCCGAGGGACCAAGCGAGGGCCATGACGACAAGCCACAGAGCGGCGAGGACGCCGAGCATGATGGGCGTGAAGGCTTGGCGTAGACGGTTGAGACTGTCGCCGTTCATGGCTGGGAAGGGCCTGTGAGCATAGGGGTTGGCCGGGTGCCCGGCAGGCAAGCGCCGAGCGGACCGGCGGCGAGTACAAGAAGGGTGCCGGACCGACGCAGGTTGGCCGCCAAATCCGGCGTGTCGCCGGCGAGCACGGCCACGTGGCCGCCGGGCAACAGCCACAGGAGACGCGCACCCGATGCGGCTACCGCGTGGGGCATCGGAGCATCGGGGAAAAGTGTGAGCGCCACGACCGGCTCGCCGGGTCGTGGGGCCAGCGCGAGGGCGGCAGGGATCAGGCCGCAGGCCATCACCAGCCCGCAGGTGGTCGCCATAGCCCACAGGCGAGGTCGTTCACGCGCGGGAGCGCCTGTCGCTAGTGCCCGCACTGCCTGCCCCCGCTCGACTGCCCCTGTACCAAGAGAGCAGGACAGCTTCATTACGCATAACGACTAACGTTTGCTTAAAGCCTTGTTTTTATCAGAACCCGAGACAGCATCGAGAGAGGCTTCCTTCCGAAAAGCTACCCCTTTGTCCAACGGGATGATCCGCCCGCACGCGGTGGTACGGATCCAGGGTGTCGTCGCTCAATATGATCGGCCAGATTCAAACCCACCGCTGGCAGTCTCGGCGAGGCCGACGGCGGCGATATCGTGTGCGGCCGAGCGGCCGGAGCGGGTGGCGATACGACGGACACCATGGGATTGGGATTGTCCCGCCGTTTGATGGCGATCGATCATGCCTTCGAGCGAGGTGTTCGTCCGATGCCCGAGGCCGGTCCCGCATACCCGGCCGCAGAGGGTCGATCCGGTCCGCGCCGGCCGCGACGCCTCCGGCTTCCGACCTCGTCGACCGTATTGTGTGGCGATCGCCCCGAACCGGCTCCGGGTGGCCGACGTCACCGACGTTCCCATGGCTGCCGGCTTGCCTCTCCCTCACCGTCGTGCCCGACGCCTTCAGCCGCCGGATTGTCGGTTGGGCGATGGCCAATCACCTGCGTCCTGATGGGTTTCGATCACTCGGCCGGGGGCCTCGGCATACGTCACTGGCCTTCGGCAGGCGCTGCCAGGAGGCGGGCGGGCGCCCCACGATGGGTCCTGTCGGCGACGCCTACGATACCGCCATGGCCGAGAGCGTGTTCGCTTCGCGGCCGTTCCGGTCTCGACCCTCGATTGCGAGTTGCCCGCCCGCCGTCGCTGCCGCTCGCAGGCCGAGGCATGGAGGGCCCGCTTCGGCGACAGCGAAGGCTTCTACGATCCGCTGCGCCGGCACACGGCGCTCGGATACCGCTCGCCCGTCGTCTACGAGCCGGAGACGCGGCCGGACCGGTGATCCGAGCCCAGCCCCCTGACCGTCACCAGAAACCAGCTGATCCCAGCGCCGGAAGGTCTGCCGGCTCGGCTCGATTGAGACCGATCCAGCGTTCGTCGAAAGGGGCAACGCGTTCGTGAGCCTCACGATCGCTCCGGCGGCGTGGTCCGACCCTCTACGCCGCCTGGCGTTTCTCCTGCTCCGTGAGGGCGACGGCGTGCAGGCGCTTCGCTTCGATGCGATCTCGGGTGCCGAGGCTGACCTCTTCCTCGCGCCTGCCCACGAGCGCGCGCAGGTCGAGAGGCACGGCAAGGCGCAGGTCGTGGCGGGCAGCCTAGCGATGCTTCCAGGAACGCGTCGTCATCAACGCAGTCGTACCACCCGCGTGTACAAGCCGGGAGGTCCCAGTCACCGGTTTTGTAATTCGTCGTGGCCGCTCAATACTGAGGAGAGCGATGGTGCCCAGGGACGGAATTGAACCGCCGACACTGCGATTTTCAGTCGCATGCTCTACCAACTGAGCTACCTGGGCAGAGGCGAAACCGCTCGGCGGCTCGACCTGAAGCGGGCGTATAAGGAGTGATGATCGTCCTGTCCAGCCTTGTCCGCGGCGAGGCGTACTGGTGCGTCGCGATTTCATGCAGCTGCGGTTTCGAACCTGCTCGTCGATGCGCAGGGTCGGGGTTCGACCGGGACGCATCGGGCTGCCGGTTCGGGGAGGATGCGGCCCGGGTCGTTGCCGTCACCTCAGGTGAGCGACCGCGTCTGGCCCGGTGGGAAAGACCCCAGCCGAAGAAGGGCAGCGAATGTGACGGCGTTTGGCACAACAAATGCTCCGTCGCGTGTCGGCGTCGGGAGTGACGTGCGCCGCAGAGTTTGCATCAAGCTTCGCATCGCTAACGCACGAGAGATTCGAAATGACCAAATATAAACTGGAGTATATATGGCTCGATGGATACACTCCGGTGCCAAACCTCCGCGGCAAGACGCAGATCAAAGATTTCGATAGCTTCCCGACCCTCGAGCAGCTCCCGCTCTGGGGCTTCGACGGCAGCTCGACCATGCAGGCCGAGGGCGGCAGTTCGGACTGCATGCTGAAGCCCGTCCGCCATTTCCCCGACAGCACCCGCAAGAACGGCGTGCTCGTGATGTGCGAAGTCATGATGCCGGACGGCAAGACCCCGCATCCTTCGAACAAGCGCGCCACCATCCTCGACGACGAGAGTGCTTGGTTCGGGTTCGAGCAGGAGTATTTCTTCTACAAGGACGGCCGTCCGCTCGGCTTCCCGACGTCCGGCTACCCGGCACCGCAGGGCCCCTATTATTGCGGCGTCGGCTACAAGGAGGCTGGCCCGATCGCCCGCAAGATCGTCGAGGAACATCTCGACCTCTGCCTGGATGCCGGCATCAACCACGAGGGCATCAACGCCGAGGTGGCCAAGGGCCAGTGGGAGTTCCAGATCTTCGGCAAGGGCTCCAAGAAGGCCGCCGACGAAATGTGGGTCGCCCGTTACCTGCTGCAGCGCCTCTGCGAGAAATACGAGATCGACATCGAGTACCACTGCAAGCCGCTCGGTGACACCGATTGGAACGGCTCGGGCATGCACGCCAATTTCTCGACGGCCTACCTGCGCGAGACCGGCGGCAAGGCCTATTTCGAGGCGCTGATGGCGGCCTTCGACAAGAACCTCGACGACCATATCGCCGTGTACGGGCCGGACAACCACCTGCGTCTGACCGGCAAGCACGAGACGGCGCCGTGGAACAAGTTCAGCTACGGTGTGGCCGACCGCGGCGCGTCGATCCGCGTGCCCCACAGCTTCGTCAACAACGAGTACAAGGGCTACTTGGAAGACCGCCGGCCCAACAGCCAGGGGGACCCCTACCAGATCGCCTCGCAGATCCTGAAGACCATCGCCTCGGTCCCGACCGGAGCGGAGGCCTCGGTGTCCGCGGCGGCCTGACCGCGAAGAGCATCCCCCCTGGCGATATGGCTCGCCGGGGGCCGGGTGCGGGGCCGTGCCACGCACGACTTAAGGGTGGACTGCCGGTCGGCAGGACCACCCTTTACTGAATGGCCAGGGCTTGGATCGTCGGACGACGGGATCGTCGGGGTCGAACCGGCGCGGTGGCATCGTCGGTCTGTCGATGAGCTTCGCGATCGATGGGCTACCGCGTTACGAAACCACCGGGACCATTCCGTTTGACATGCCTCGAGGGCGTCCACCTGGTAAGGACCTGCCCTGGGATTGAGCATTTTCCCAGGCGAAACGCCTCATAATCGGGCATTTTGCCACGTTCCTGTCGGGTAGCCGGTCGATCGGCTCGTCTTCGCTGCGCATGAGGCATTGCCGGTCGTCAGGACACGATCGATCAGGCGGGTAGCGTCGAGGGACGCGCCAAGCCGCGGCGCCGGGGTCAGCCGGCGAAGATCGACCATCCGAGACGCTTCGTCAGCATCTCCAGCGCGATCCGCCCGAGATGGGAATTGCCGGCGGCGTCGAGGCCCGGCGACCAGACCGCGATCGAGGCCTTGCCCGGCGCGACTGCCAGGATGCCGCCGCCGACCCCGCTCTTGCCGGGGAGGCCGACCCGGTAGGCGAACTCGCCCGATCCGTCGTAGTGGCCGCAGGTCATCATCACAGCGTTGATCCGCCGTGCCCGCTCCGGCTGGACCACGGAGAACCCCGTGGAGGGGTTGCGCCCGGAGTGTGCCAGGAAACGGCCGGCCATCGCGAGTTGGCGGCACGACATCGCGATGGCGCAATGATGAAAGTAGACGCCCAGGGTGAAGTCGACGGGATTGTCGACCACGCCGAACGATTTCATGTAGTAGGCCAGCGCCATGTTGCGGAAACCGGTCCGCAGCTCCGAGGCTGCCACCGCTTCGTCGATGGTAATGGTCGGGTCCTGCGCCAGGAACTGCATGAACCGCAGGATCTCGCCCAGCGCCTCGCGCGGCTGATGCCCGGACAGGATCACGTCGGTGACCGCGATGGCGCCGGCATTGATAAAGGGATTGCGCGGAATGCCGCGCTCCCGCTCCAGCTGGACGATGGAGTTGAACGGGCTGCCGGAGGGCTCGCGCCCGACCCGGCGCCACAGGCGATCCCCCACCATGCCCAGCGCCAGGGTCAGGGTGAACACCTTCGAGATGCTCTGGATCGAGAACGGCGTGTCGCTGTCGCCACCGGCCGCCACATAACCGTCGGCATCGATCACCACCATCCCGAAGGCGCGCGGATCAACGCGCGCGAGTTCTGGAATGTAGGTCGCGACCTCGCCCCGGTCGGACCGGTCGCGCAACTCGTCGGCGATGTCCCTGACCACGTCGTCGAGAGAGGGCACGGCGCGATTCATCGTCACTCGGGGCTCGGGAGCGGAAGGGCGACAGCCCTGTCAGGGACGGTCGCGCAGGCGGACGCCTGCGTTGCCGCTCCTGCAATTGTCGTTCTCGTGTGGGCGGAAGGCGACCGAATCCGACCCGGGCGGTGCATGGGCGAAGGCCGGCCTCGCTGGCGGCTGCGGATGGCAGCGTGACCCACCGCCCTTCTTCGCCGGCCGCCTTTCGGGCGGCCCGTCACATGCCGGTGGCGCCGGTGCGCTCGTAGGGGCGTGGGCTGGCGCCTGCGGCCTTGCGCAGGGACGCCACGGTCTCGGTCGACGCCTCGTAGGTAAGTTCGCGCAGGCGGGCCGGCGTCGGTGCGGGCATGCGCACCAGCACGGTGGTCCCCATGCCCTCCTCGGAGCGGATGCGGAGGCGGCCGCCGTGCAACTCGACCATGGAGCGTGCGATGGCCAGCCCGAGGCCGGAGCCCTTGTAGCAGCGCGTGAGGTTCGCCTCGACCTGCTGGAACGGCACGCCGAGCTTCGAGAGCGCGGCCTTCGGAATGCCGATGCCGGTATCGGAGATGAAGATGTTGATGCAGTCGCCCGCGGGCTTGGCCTTGACGACGACGCGCCCGTTGCTGGGCGTGAACTTCACCGCGTTCTGGATCAGGTTCACGAGGATCTGCTGCAGGGCCCGTTCGTCGGCCAAGACGGCGAGGTTGGGCCTGACGCAGATGTCGAGGGCGAGGGACTTCGCCTTGGCGGCCTCCGTCACCAGCTTCACGGCGCCGTTCACGGCCGCGACCACCGCGACATCGCGCACCGCCAGCTTCACGCGGTGCGATTCGATACGCGACATGTTGAGGATGTCGTCGATGACCGACAGCAGGTAGTCGCCGCTCGAGCGGATGTCGCGGCAGTATTCGGCATACCGCGGCGAACCGAGCTTGCCGTAGATCTCGCTCTCCATCAGCTCGGCGAAGCCGATGATCGCGTTGAGCGGCGTGCGCAGCTCGTGGCTCATGTTGGCCAGGAACTCGGACTTGGCCTGGTTGGCCCCCTCGGCCTGGGCCTTCTGGTCGAGGTAGCGTTCGGCGAGGTCGGCGAGTTGCTGGGTCTGGAGCTCCAGGGTCCGGCGCGACCGCTTGAGGTCGCGCACCGTCGCCATCAGCTCGCGCTCGGATGCCACGAGCTGCTCCTGGTGCAGCTTGAGGGTGGTGATGTCGGTGCCCACCGAGACATAGCCGCCGTCCTTGGTCCGCCGCTCGCTGATCTGGAGCCAGCGACCGTCGGTGAGCTCGGCCTCGAAGGTCCGTGCGGTGGCGCCGGCCGATTCGATGTCCCGCAGTTCCCGCCGTACCGGCGGCAGCGCGACCTGGCCCATGATCTCGTGGTAGCGCCGGCCGGGGGTGGCGTCCTCGAGGCTGAGGGCATGGAGGTCGCGAAACTTCGAGTTGCACAGGACCAGCTTGTTGCCGGTGTCCCACAGGACGAAGGCCTCGGAGATCGCCTCGACCGCGTCGCGCAGGCGCATGTCGGCGGTGGCGTTGGATTCCGCCAGCTGGCGCTGCTCGCTGACGTCGACGGCGATACCCACGAGGTGGCGCCCGCCGTCGGCCGTGTCGGGGACGATCTCGGCGCGCGTGCGCAGCCAGATCCAGGTCCCGTTGGCGCCGCGCACCCTGAACTCGTGGTCGACGGTGGACTGGCTCGCCGCGAGCTGGCGGGCGAGGCTGTAGAGGTCGCCGTCGTCGGGATGGACCAGGGCGTTGACGTCTCCGAACGACAGGAATTCCCGCTCGCGGGTGTAGCCGAGCAGGGCGTACATCGAGTCCGACCAGTAGATGCGGCCGCGCGGGATGTCCCAGTCCCACAGGCCGCAGCGGCCGCGCCCGAGGGCGGTGTCGAGGCGTTTCTTGATCTGCTCGCAGATGCGGTCGCTGGCATGGGCGCGGCGCGTCTGCAGAGCGTAGGCGAAGCCGATGCCGACGATCACGAGGGCGGCCGCGCCGAGCAGCGTCGCCTGCGTCCGCATGCGGTCGCTCCAGGCGGCGGTGACGTCGACCACCGGCTGCAGCACGGCGACCTGGCCGCGGCCCGCCGGCAGGCTCCTGAGGGAGGCGATCACGCTCTCGCCGCCGGGCAGGGTCAGCGTCATCACGCCGGCCCGCTCGCCGAGCATGCTGAGAGGATGGGTCTCGCCGAGATGGGCGCTCAGGGTGCCCTGCGCCTCGCTCGTGCCGGGATGGCTGGCGACGATCCGGTCCTTGTCGTCCGCGACCAGGATCCGGCGGCCGGCCGGGAGGAGAGAGGCCGGAAGGAGGCGGCGCAGGCGGCCCTTCACGTCGGCCTGCAACGCGAGGCCCGGGTTGCCGATGTCGGACAGGCCCGCGGCGGCGAGGTGGGCGAAGGCTTCGATCTCGGTCTCGGCCACGCGCAAGGCATCGTCGCGCTGGCTCTGGAGGTGCAGCACGGCCACGGCCGCCATGCTGATGAGAAAGGTCGCCAGCACCGCCGGGACCGCGTAGCGCAACCAGGTCTCCATCCGCACGAAGCGGGCGTGGATGGCCTTGTCCGGCCGATGGATGCCCAGGATGGTGTCCGCGCGCGCAGAAGCGGCGAGGGAAGCGGCTTCCGCCTCCGACATTCTCAGACCTCGCAAACCCGGTGGGTCGTCTCCAGCGCGATGTCGGCCCGCGCTTCGAATCGCTTCAAATAGACATTTCCACAGCCGATTTGTCCACGGCTTTAATGGTTCGTTTTCCTCGATCGCAGATATCCGGCGGATGCGTCACAACGCCGTTTGGCGTTCGTTTTCAGTGACTTGAATGGCCGGAAAGACTGCGCGCCAGGATATCGCCGAGGTCGCGCGACAGGGACTGCATGCAATTGAGATCGGCCAGAGTCGCTTTTGCAACGCTCCGCCGTTCGGGCTCGAGCATCCGCCACGATCCGAAGGCGGTGAGCAGGCGCGCGGCCAGTTGCGGATTGGCGGCATCGACGGTCAGGGCCATGCGCGCGACGAGGGCGAAGCCGCGGCCGTCGGGGCGGTTGAACTGGGTCGGGTTGGCGACGCCGAAGCTGCCGATCAGGGCGCGGACCCGGTTGGGATTGGTCGTCGCGAAGGCCGGATGGCCCTGCAGCGCCGCGATCCGGTCGAGGGTCTCCGGTTCGGGGATGGTCGCCTGGATCGCGAACCACTTGTCGAGGACGAGGGGATCGTCCCGGTAGCGATCCTCGAAGGCGGCCAGGGCGTCCTCGCGCGCCGCACCCGGGATCAGGGCGAGGGTGGACAGGCCGCCCAACCGGTCCGTCATCGTGGTGGCGAGCCGGATCTGTTCTCCGGCGAGGTCGGCGCCGAGCACCGGATCTCCCGCCGCGATCAGATCGAGGGCGGCATTGCGAAGCGCGCGCCGGCCGGCGGCGGCCGCTTCCGCGCTAAAGGCGGTGCCGGGCGGGTCGGCGAGGGTGGTGCGCAGTGCGACGAGACGCCCCGCGAGATGCCGCCCCAACCGTTCGCGCAGGGCGCGCCGGGCGCCGTGGATCGCGTCGGGGTCGATGACCGCGCCGATCTCGTTGGCGACGTCGCCCTCGCTCGGCAGGCCGAGGACGAGGGCGGCGAAGGCGGGATCGCCAAGGGCGTCCGTGTCGAGGAACCCGCCGATGGCCTCCACGAAGGCCGCCGCATCGGCTTCGGCCGCATCGCCGCGGCTGGCGGCAACCATGAGGTGGAGCGCCATCGCCTGTGCGGCCTGCCAGCGATTGAACGGATCGGCGTCGTGGCGCAGCAGCGTCAGGTTCTGCGCCGTGGTCAGGGGCGGCACCAGCTTGACCGGCGCCGAGAAGCCCCGCAGCAGGGACGGCACCGGCGCCTCGGCGACATCCGTGAAGGTGAGGCTGTCGGTCGCCGCCTCCAGGACGAAAACCCCGTCGACGACACTGTCGCAGCGCGGTCCGGCCAGGGGGCCGTCGGCGCCGACGAGGCCGAGGCGGATCGGAATCACCAGGGCCTCGCCCTCCGAACCCGGCAGGCTCTGGGTGAAGGCGAGGCGGTAGCTACGTGCTGCCGGGTCATAGTGCTCCTGCACCGTCACCCGCGGCGTGCCCGGCCGCTCGTACCAGCGCGCGAAAGGCGACAGTTCGCGTCCCGTCACGGCCGCGAAGGCATCGAGGAAATCCTCGACGGTGGCCGCCCTGCCGTCGTTGTCGGAGAAGTAGCGGTCCATGCCCGCGCGAAAGGCCTTCGCGCCGATGAGGGTGCGCAGCATCCGCACGATCTCGGCTCCCTTCTCGTAGACGGTGGCCGTGTAGAAGTTGTTGATCTCGGCGTAAGCCTGCGGCCGGACCGGATGGGCGAGCGGCCCGGCGTCCTCGGGAAACTGGCGGGCTCGCAAGGTCTTGACCTCGCCGATGCGGTGGACGGCCCGCGAGCGCATGTCGGACGAGAATTCCTGGTCGCGAAACACCGTCAGCCCTTCCTTGAGGCAGAGCTGGAACCAGTCGCGGCAGGTGACCCGGTTGCCGGACCAGTTGTGGAAGTATTCGTGGGCGATGATCGCTTCGATGTTGGCGTAGTCCGCGTCGGTGGCGGTGTCGGGGCTAGCGAGGACGTATTTGTCGTTGAAGATGTTGAGGCCCTTGTTCTCCATGGCGCCCATGTTGAAGTCGGAGACCGCTACGACGTTGAACACGTCGAGATCGTAGGCGCGGCCGAACGCCTCCTCGTCCCACCGCATCGATCGCGCGACCGCGTCGAGGGCGTAGGCCGCCCGCTCCGCCTTGCCGGGCTCGACGTAGACCGCGAGCGTGACCTCGCGGCCCTCCATCGTGGTGAAGGCCCGATCGAGCCGGTCGAGGCGCCCGCCCACGAGGGCGAAGAGATAGGCGGGCTTCGGGTGGGGATCGTGCCAGACGGCATGATGGCGACCGGGGCCCGCCTCGCCGGCCTCCACCAAGTTGCCGTTGCCGAGCAGCACCGGCGCCTCGTCGCGGTCCGCCTCGATCCGGGTGGTGTACACCGATAGGACGTCCGGCCTGTCGAGGAGGTAGGTGATCCGGCGGAAGCCGTCGGCCTCGCATTGGGTGCAATAGACCCCGTTCGACCGGTAGAGCCCCATGAGCCGGGTATTGGCGGACGGGTCGATCCGGGTCTCGATCTCCAGGGTGAAGGGCGCCCGGGGCGGATCGGCGATGGTCAGGCCGGTGGCATCGACGGAAAAGGATCCCGCGTCGAGCACCCTGCCGTCGAGGGCGATGCGGACGAGGACGAGGTCCTCGCCGTCGAGCACCAACGGTGAGCCGATGCGGCCGGCCGGGTTGGGACGCAGGCTGAGGCGGGAGACCACCCGGGTCGCGGTGGGATGCAGCACGACGTCGAGGTCGACCCGGTCGATGAGGTGGTCGCTCGGCCGGTAGTCCTCCAGGCGGATCAGGGTCGGCATGTCGGTGCGCATCACGGATCAGTCTTCCTGCGGCGGCGACCGGAGCGGCCGTGTTCGGGTCTGCGGGCACCGTCCGGCGTTGCGGCGGTTTTCCCGAGCCCGGTCGAGATCTCCGTCTTCTCGCATGAGGTCGCCGACCATTCACAGCGCCGCGATCCGTATCCCGTAGGCGCCGCCGGCCCGCCGCCGCGACGGCGAGCGGCGTCCGTTTCCTTCGGATCGATCACGACACGGGTCGGATCGGAACCCTTGCAGAACACTTAAAGAACGACTAGCCTGTTCGTGATTTGTTTCTGCGATGTCGTGTCGCGGTTGGTGTCGCGAGAGTGTGGGTCGTCGGATGTTGACGCGCAAGCAATTGGATCTGCTGCAGTTCATACAGCAGAGGATGCAGGAGAGCAGTGTTCCTCCCTCCTTCGACGAGATGAAGGACGCGCTCGACCTCAAGTCGAAATCCGGCATCCACCGTCTCATCACCGCCCTCGAAGAGCGGGGCTTCCTGCGGCGCCTGCCCAATCGCGCCCGGGCGATCGAGGTGATCCGGATGCCCGAGAGCCTCGGCGGCACCATGCCGGTCCGGTCGGACGCACCGGTCGAGGCACGGCGTTTCACGCCGAGCGTGGTCGAGGGCGGCAAGGGTCGGGACCAGTCGGGACAGAGCCATGCGCCGGTCGCGCGGCCGACCATGGCCAAGCCGCCGATGGCGCGTGTCACCGACGAGGCGGGGCGGCCGGTGATGGTGCCGGTGATGGGGCGGATCGCTGCGGGAACACCGATCTCGGCGATCCAGGAGCAGAGCCACACCATCGCGATGTCGCCGGACTTCCTGTCGGGCGGCGAGCATTACGCCCTCGAAGTGCGCGGTGACTCGATGGTGGAGGCCGGTATCCTCGACGGCGACCTCGTGGTCATCCGCAAGCAGGAGACCGCCAACACCGGCGACATCATCGTCGCGCTGATCGACGACGAGGAAGCGACCCTGAAGCGCCTGCGCCGCCGCGGTTCGTCCATCGCCCTGGAGGCGGCCAACCCCGCCTACGAAACCCGGGTGCTCGGCCCCGACCGCGTTCGCATCCAGGGTCGCCTGGTCAGTCTCGTGCGGCGCTACTGAAGCCGCTCCGCCGGCGACGACGAAGGGGTGTCGGGTACCGTTTCGTCGTCGGTGGCTTCCGGTGCCGTCACCGGGTCCGGCGTTGGTGCCAGGCGTGGCGCCACCGTGGACGGTCGCCAGGGTTTGGTGATGCCGGGCGCACGCGCGGTCGTCAGTGTCGGTGCCCCGTCCGTCAGGCGGATCGCAGTGGCGCCGTGGTCCCGCAAAAAGCGTCTGTCGACGATGACGGCGGCGACACAAGCAGTGGGCGCTTCGAGACGCGAGATCAGGATATCCGCCCGGACGCAGTCCTCGCGAAAGCCGCGGCGGTCCTTGAGCAGCGCGATGCGGCGGCCGTCCTGCGCCTCCATCGTGCAGCCGAGCCGGTCGCAGCGCGCCGGGGATGCGGCGATGACGTCCGTGGCCTGGCGCGAATCGCCATCCGCCTTCAGCCATTGCTCCATGACGAAGGCCGGCGGTCGGCCGAGCGCGGCGAGGCGGCCCGACCGGTCGCGAACGGCGGCTCCCGCGCCCTCCCGGTCGACGTAGATGTCGTTGCGCATCGGGATCGCCGCCAGGGCGACCCCGATGGCGGCCGGCAGCAGTCCGAGCCAGCGCAGGCTTGAGACGGGCAGGGCGAGGACGATCAGGGCGGCGGCCAGACAGGCCAGGGCACCGGCTCCGAAGGCGGGCACCATGACGCTGGCGTGGCCGAAGCCGCTGATCCAGGCGGAGATCGCGAGCATGCCCTGCACGGCGAGCCCCATCAGCCACCACACCGGCTGGTCGAGGGCGAAGGGGTAGGCGAGGATCCCGAGCACCGCCGCGGGCATCACCGCCAGCGAGACCAGCGGCAGGGTCAGGGCGTTGCCGACGAGGCCGAACGGCTGCACCGCCTGGAAGTGGTAGGTGGAGAAGGGTGCGGTGGCGATCTGCGCCACCAGGGTCGTCGCGAGGGTTCCGACGACCGCCGCGGCGACGGTGGCCATCGCGCGGGCGACGCGGCCGTCGGCCTCGCGGCGCAGGCCGCTCCCGTCGAGATATCCGGCGCAGGCGATGAGGCCGGCGACGGCCCCGAACGACATCTGGAAGCTCGGGCCGAGCAGCCCCTCCGGCTCGCGGGCGAGCGCGATCAGGGCCGCCAGCGCCAGGTTGCGCATGCTCAAAGCGGGGCGGTCGACCAGGATCGCGCCGAGCATCACCAGGGTCATGATCCAGGCCCGCTCGGCCGCGATGTCCCAGCCGGAGAAGACGCAATAGGCGGTGACACCGACCATCGCGAAGGCGGCGGCGATCTTCTTGATCGGTGCTCGCAGGGCGAGGAAAGGCACCGCCGCCAGGATCGCGCGCACCAGCCAGAACACCACCCCGGCCGCCAGCACCATGTGGAGGCCCGAGATCGAGACCACGTGATAGATCCCCGCGTCCCGCAGCACGTCGTTGGTCTGCTGGTCGATGAGGCCGCGTTTGCCCGTGACCAGGGCGGCGGCGACCGCACCGGCCTGTCCGCCGATGGCATCGGTGATCCGCCGGGTGAGGGCGTTGCGGGCGTCGTCCACCGCCGCGGCCGCACGCAACCGGACCGGCAGCGGCCCGGGGGGCGGCTTGACCTCGATCTTGCCGACGAGGGAGCCCACCGCGCCGAGGCCGCGGAAGAAGGCGTCGCGGCCGAAGTCGTACCCGCCCGGACGCGCCGCCTCGGGCGGCGGCAGCAGGCGCGCGTTGGCGGCGATGAAATCGCCCGGCTTGAGGGGGCGGGATGCCTTGTAGGAGGCGCGCACCCGGGTCGGCCGGGCCTCGGCGGCGAGGCTGCCGAAGCTCTCGACCCGGATGATCAGGCGCGCACCCTCCTCGCGCTCGTCCAGGGATTCGATGAACCCGGTGAGCGGCGCGATCGTGGTGCGGGCCAGGATCGGGCTCGCCACCGTGGCGACGCGCCAGGCCCCGGCCGCAAAGCCGAGGAGCGCGGCCACGAGCCCGAGGAGGAGCGCCCGCAATACCGGCCGGGCGGCGCAGACGGGGACGAGGGCCGCGAGGAGGGCCGCCGATCCCAGGGGCGCCGCCAACACGGGCTCGCCGACGGTGGCGGAGAAATACACGAGGATGCCGGCGCCGAAGGCCACCGCGAGCCAGGGGAACAGCCGCCGCCGTTCGGCCTCCAGCGCCACCCCTGCGACGAACCAGTGCCGCAATGCGGGGAGCCAGGCGGCGAGACGGCGGGGCGACAGGGCGGCGATCCGCCCGGCCGTCCGCGCCCCAGCCTCGCCCCGCGCCATGCCGACGGTCTCCCGATCTCGCCTTCGCCGGACCCCGCCGCCCCGGATGGCGTCCGCGGGCACGCCATGGCCCGGCCCGTTCCTTAACGTCCCCGCCCGCCCATGCTACAGGGCCGCAGCCCGGCGGGTCGACCCGCTCGATCCTCCTCTCCCCACACAAGTCAGACCGCCCGATGTCGTCAGCCGTCGTCACCCGTTTCGCGCCTTCGCCCACCGGCTACCTGCACATCGGCGGAGCCCGGACGGCGTTGTTCAACTGGCTCTACGCGCGCCGCTTCGGCGGTCGCATGCTGCTGCGGATCGAGGACACCGATCGCGAACGCTCGACGCAAGGGGCGATCGAGGCCATCCTCGACGGCCTGCATTGGCTCGGCCTCGATTGGGACGGCGACGTCGTCTACCAATACGCCCGCGCCGACCGGCACCGCGAGATGGCCGAGAGCCTGCTCGCCTCGGGCCACGCCTATCGCTGCTACGCCACGCCCGAGGAACTCACCGCCATGCGCGAGGCGGCCCGGGCGGAGGGGCGGCCGATGCGCTACGACGGGCGCTGGCGCGACCGCGATCCCTCCGAGGCGCCGGCCGGCGTCAAGCCGGTGATCCGCCTGCGCGCCCCTTCGGAGGGCGAGACCGTGGTGGAGGACGGCGTGCAGGGCCGCGTCGTCTGGCAGAACCGCGACCTCGACGACCTCGTCCTGCTGCGCTCAGACGGCAATCCCACCTACATGCTGGCGGTGGTGGTGGACGACCACGACATGGGCGTTACCCAGGTGATCCGCGGCGACGACCACCTGACCAATGCCGCCCGGCAGAGCCAGATCTATCAGGCGTTCGGTTGGCCGGTGCCGGCGATGGCGCATATCCCGCTCATCCACGGGGCCGACGGCGCCAAGCTCTCGAAGCGCCACGGCGCGCTCGGTGTCGATGCCTACCGCGACCTCGGCTACCTGCCCTCGGCCCTGCGCAACTACCTCGTGCGTCTCGGATGGAGCCACGGCGACCAGGAGATCTTCTCGACGCAGGAGATGACGGAGGCGTTCGATCTCGGCGCGATCGGCCGCTCGCCGGCCCGGTTCGACTTCGCCAAGCTCGAAAACCTCAACGGCATCTACATCCGCGGCGCCGAGGATTCGGCGCTGGTGGAGGCGATCGACCGCATCCTGCCCGCCCTCGGGCCGTCGCGGGGCATCGCCTCGCCGATGCCGGCGCCGCTGAAGGCCGCGCTCACGGCGGCGATGCCCGGCCTCAAGGAGCGCGCCAAGACCCTCGTCGAGCTTCTCGACAGCGCCTACTACCTCACGGCCGCCCGCCCGCTGGCGCTCGACGACAAGGCCGCCGCCCTCCTCACCCCGGAGGCCAAGGCGCGTCTGGCCGCGGTCCTCCCGGTCCTAGAGGCCGTCGCGGAGTGGACCGCCGCCGCGACCGAGGCGGCGGTGCGCCAGTTCGCCGAGGCGAACGGGCTCAAGCTCGGGCAGGTCGCACAGCCGTTGCGGGCGGCGCTCACCGGCCGAACGACCTCGCCGCCGCTGTTCGACGTCATGGCCGTGCTCGGGCGCGAGGACAGCCTCGGCCGCCTGCGCGACCGGATCGAGGCCGCCTGACCCGTCACGGTTGCGGCCCGGATTTCGCTTGATGCGACGGGGGGATCGACGGTCGCGAGTTGAAGGCCGGGGGCCGATCCGCTAACCCGGTTCCGGTGTTCGCAACTGCAGCATAAGGGTGCAGGCGGAACCTGGATGCCGGTGGTCGCTTCGTCGTCAGGCGGGCCGGCTTCACACCATCAAGCCTCGGTCCGCCCGCTGCCAGGAAAGGGTCCACGTCTCCATGAGCGCATCCAGCACGATTACCGTGGGCGACAACCAGATCGAGCTTCCGATCAAGACCGGGACCATCGGTCCCGACGTCATCGACATCGGCAAGCTCCACGCCAAGACCGGCGTCTTCACCTTCGATCCCGGCTTCACGTCGACGGCGTCGTGCGAATCCAAGATCACCTACATCGACGGCGACGCGGGCATCCTGCTCTACCGCGGCTATCCCATCGAGCAGATCGCCGAGCAGGGCGACTTCCTCGAGACCTGCTACCTGATGCTGTTCGGCGAATTGCCGACCCCGGCCCAGAAGGCCGATTTCGACTACCGGGTCACGCGCCACACCATGGTGCACGACCAGATGAACCGCTTCTTCCAGGGCTTCCGCCGCGATGCCCACCCGATGGCGATCATGGTCGCCTCGGTCGGCGCGCTCTCGGCGTTCTATCACGACTCCACCGACATCTCAGACGACAAGCAGCGCATGATCGCGTCCCTGCGCATGATCGCCAAGATGCCGACGCTCGCGGCGATGGCCTATAAGTACTCCATCGGCCAGCCGTTCGTGTACCCGAAGAACGATCTCGACTATACGTCGAACTTCCTGCGGATGTGCTTTGCGGTTCCGTGCGAGGATTTCGTCGTCAACCCGATCTTCGCGCGCGCCCTCGACCGGATCTTCGTGCTGCACGCCGACCATGAGCAGAACGCCTCGACCTCGACGGTGCGGCTCGCCGGTTCCTCGGGTGCCAATCCGTTCGCCTGTATCGCTGCCGGCATCGCCTGCCTGTGGGGGCCCGCACACGGCGGCGCCAACGAGGCCGCGCTGAAGATGCTCGAGGAGATCGGCACGCCCGACAACGTCGCCAAATACGTCGCCAAGGCCAAGGACAAGAACGACCCCTTCCGCCTGATGGGCTTCGGCCACCGCGTCTACAAGAACTACGATCCGCGCGCGCGCATCATGCAGAAGACCACCCACGAGGTGCTCGGCCAGCTCGGCATCAAGGACGACCCGCTCCTCGAAGTCGCGGTGCAACTCGAACAGATCGCCCTCAAGGACGAGTACTTCATCGAGAAGAAGCTCTACCCGAACATCGATTTCTACTCGGGCATCACCCTGAAGGCGATGGGCTTCCCGACCTCGATGTTCACGGTGCTGTTCGCACTCGCCCGGACCGTGGGCTGGATCGCGCAATGGGCCGAGATGATCGAGGACCCCTCCCAGAAGATCGGCCGGCCGCGCCAGCTCTACATCGGCCCGGACAAGCGCGAATACGTCCCCATCGACCAGCGCGGCTGAAGCGGGGCTGCCACGTCCCGCCGGCGCCGGACCCGCGAACCGGCGCCGATCAGGCCTTGGGCGACACCGCCGCTCCGGGTCTCACGGGCCGGGCCCGGTGCGGCAGGCTCAAGCGGTCCGCATAGGACGCCTGCGCCACCGCCACGAAGGGGCCGTTGCGGTAGTAGAGGTCGTAGTGGCCGTAGGTGATGGCCTCGCCCGACGAGACCAGCACGCGGCCGCCGGCGCTCGTCAGGACATGGTCCCCGGCGGCGGTGTCCCATTCCATGGTCGGGCCGCAGCGCACGTAGATGTCGGCCTCGCCCGACGCGATCAGACAGAATTTCAGGGCGGAAGCGGCCTGGAGCCGCCGGCCGACCGGCAGCCTCGCCAGACACGCCTCCGTCTCGATATCGCCGTGGCGGCGGCTGACGAGGGCGACGAGCCCGTCGTCGGGTTGCCGCCTGACCCCGACCGCAGAGGGTGCGCCGGGGCGGCCGCAGACGATCGGCGCCTCGAAGGCCTCGACCCCGGCGCCCCAGACCCGGCCGAGCCCGGGAGCGGCCAGGGCCGCGGCCACCGGCCGGTCGCCTTGGACGAGGCCGATGTTGACCGTGTACTCGCGGTTGCCGGCGAGGAAATCGCTGGTGCCGTCCAGGGGATCGACGAGGAAGAACAGGTCGGCGGGGGGGCGGTCGTGGCTGCTCTCTTCGGCGACCACCGGGATGCCCGGCCAATGACGGGCGAGGGCGGCGACGATCAGCGCCTCGGACTCGATGTCGGCCGAACTCGCGGGCGACCCGTCCGGCTTGATCACGTGCGGGCAGTCGCCACCGTGGTAGGCGCGCAGGATTTCGCCGGCTTCGCAGGCGATCTCGGTGAGGGTGGTCGCGATGCGCGCGCGATCCTGCGCCAGAAGGGTCATCCTTCAGACATGGTATGCGACGGCCCTCTTGTCGAGCCGGGCCGGGTCGGCCGTCCTGCCGCTTTTCAAAGCATCGGAGCGCGGTTATCGGTGCGTTAAGACAGTCCCGCACACATCCATCGTCCTATCGCAGCCCGACCTCTGCGCGGAGAGCGCCATGACCGCCGTCACCCTCGATGCCCTCGACCTCTCGGCACTGCTGTGCTCGCGCATCTGCCACGACGTCATCAGCCCGGTCGGTGCGATCGTGAACGGCCTCGAGGTGCTGGAGGACGAGAGCGACGCCTCCATGCGCGAGTTCGCCCTCGACCTGATCCGCAAGAGCGCGCGCCAGGCCTCGGCCCGGCTGCAGTTCACCCGCATCGCCTTCGGGGCGGCCGGCTCGGCCGGGGCCTCGATCGACCTGGCCGACGCCGAGAAGGTGTCGCGCGGCATGTTCGGCGACGAGAAGACCCAGCTCACCTGGAGCGCGCCGCAGGCCCTCTACCCGAAGAACAAGGTCAAGCTGCTCCTCAACCTCGTGGTCATCGCCACCAGCGCAATTCCGCGCGGCGGGGTGATCGACGTGCAGGTGACGGGCGACGGCGAGGCGCCGACCCTGGTGCTGCGCGCCAAGGGCTCGCACGCCCGTATCCCGCCGCATGTGGAATCGCTGATCGCCGGCGCCCCCGAGCACGGCGTCGATGCCCACGGCATCCTCGCCTATTACGCCGGCCTGGTGGCCAGGGCGGCGGCGATGGACGTGCGCTTCTCCATCGACGGCGACACCGTCACCATCCGCTCCGAGCCGAGCGCGGCGGCCGCGGAGGAGGCTCCCATCATCGGCGTCCCCCTCGAACTCGGACCGCCGGACACCGCCCTGGCCTGAGCCCATCGCGGGGTCCGTCAGAGGCGGGCGAGATCTCGTCCCGGTGACGGCGCCACCGTCATCCCGGCGGTTTCACGTGAAACAATTCCTACCAGGCGTACCCGGCCGGCAGCGGCGGCAGGCCGAGGTGGCGGGCGACGGTGGCGCCGATATCGGCCAGGGTCTCGCGTCGCCCGATCGGGCCGGGGGGCACGTCCGGGCCGAAGGCCAGGATCGGGACCTGCTCGCGGGTGTGCTCTGTGCCCGCCCAGGTCGGGTCGTTGCCGTGATCGGCGGTGACGATGCACAGGTCGCCGGCGCCCAGCACGTCCAGGATCTCGGGGACCCGCGCATCGAAGGCCTCTAGTGCCGCGGCATAGCCCGGCACGTCGCGCCGGTGGCCGTAGTCGGTGTCGAAATCGACGAGGTTGAGGAAGACGAGGCCGCCCTCGGTCAGGGCGTCGAAGGCGGCCAGTGCCGCGTCGAGCCCGGCCTCGTTGCCGGCGGCCTTGACCTCGCGGCCGGTGCCGCGATGGGCGAAGATGTCGCCGATCTTGCCGATGCTGACCACGCCGCGCCCGGCCGCGGTGAGACGGTCGAGGAGAGTCTCCTCGGGGGGCGGCGTCGCGTAGTCCTTGCGGTTGGCCGTGCGGCGGAAGCCGGCCTCCGGCGTGCCGGTGAAGGGCCGGGCGATGACCCGCCCGATCCGGTAGGGGTCGCAGAGGTCGCGGGCCAGGCGGCAGAGACCGTGCAGCCGCTCCAGTCCGAAACTCTCCTCGTGGGCGGCGATCTGGAAGACGCTGTCGGCGGAGGTGTAGCAGATCGGCCGGCCGGTGCGGACGTGCTCGGCCCCGAAGCTGTCGATGGCCGCGATCCCCGAGGCATGGCAGTCGCCGAGGATGCCCGGCAGCCGGCCGGCGGCGACGAGGGCGCGGGTCAACTCGGGCGGGAAGGCCGGTCTCGCGTCCGGGAAGTAGCCCCAGGGCTTCTGCATCGGCAGGCCGGCGATCTCCCAATGGCCCGAGGGGGTGTCCTTGCCGGCCGCGATCTCGACGGCATGGCCGTAGGCGCCGGTAATGGGGCCTTCCGGCGCCAGCCCCGGCGGGATCGCCCCGGTGGCGCCCTGAGCGGCGAGGCCGAGGCCGAGCGAGGCCAGGTGCGGCAGGCGCAAAGGGCCCGTGCGCAGGCCCGGCCGGTCGCCCCGTCCGCCCGCGCAGGCCTCGGCGATATGGCCCAGCGTGTCGGAACCGGCGTCGCCGTAGGCGGCGGCATCGGGTGCGCCGCCGATGCCGACGGAATCGAGGACGATGAGGAAGGCGCGGGCCATGACGGTCTCGTCCTGTCAGGCCGGAACCGGGTCGTCGACGGTCTCGGTCTCGAGGTCGAAGGCGGCGGCGAACAGGGCCCGGGTGTAGGCGGTCTGCGGATCGGCGAAGATCGCCTCGGCGCTCCCCTCCTCGACCACGCGCCCGTTCTGCATGACGAGGACGTAGTTGGCGAGCGCGCGGACCACCTTGAGATCGTGGCTGATGAACAGGTAGGCGAGCTTGCGCTCGCGCTGGAGGTCGCGCAGCAGCGTGACGATCTGCGCCTGTACGGAGCGGTCGAGGGCGGAGGTCGGCTCGTCGAGCACGACGAAGCGGGGCTTGAGCACGATCGCCCGAGCGATGGCGATGCGCTGGCGCTGGCCGCCGGAGAATTCGTGCGGGTACCGGTCCATGGTCGCCGGATCGAGCCCGACCTCGGTCAGCGCCTGGGCGACGATGGCGGTGCGCTCGGTCCGCGAGCGCGCCTGCCCCTGCACCACCAGCCCCTCGCTGATGATGTCGGCCACGGTCATGCGCGGCGACAGCGAGCCGTAGGGGTCCTGGAAGACCACCTGCATGTCCTTGCGCAGCGGCCGCATCGCGGACACGCTCAGATCCTCGATCGCTCGACCGAGGAAGACGATCGGCCCCTCGCTGGCGGTGAGCCGCAGCAGCGCCAGGCCGAGCGTGGTCTTGCCCGAGCCCGATTCCCCCACCACGCCCACCGTCTCGCCCTCGCGCACGGCGATGGAGACGCCGTCAACGGCCCTGACGTATCCGGTGGTCCGCCGCAGCAGGCCCTGGCGGATCGGAAACCACACCTTCATCGGCCCGGCCGCCAGGACGACGGGCGCAGCCGTGGGCACCGGGTTGGCCCGGCCCGTCGGCTCGGAGGCGATCAGGCGGCGGGTGTAGGCGTGCTGCGGGTCCGCGAAGATGCCGGCCACCGGGCCGGCCTCGACGATGCGCCCGGCCAGCATGACGCAGACGTCGTCGGCGATGCGTTTCACGATGCCCAGGTCGTGGGTGATGAACAGCATCGCCATGCCGAGCCGCTTCTGGAGGTCGGCGAGCAGGGTGAGGATCTGGGCCTGGACCGTGACGTCGAGGGCGGTCGTCGGCTCGTCGGCCACCAGGAGGTCGGGCTCGCAGGCGAGCGCCATGGCGATCATCACACGCTGGCGCTGGCCGCCCGACAGTTCGTGCGGATAGGCCCCGAGCCGGCTCTCCGCATCGCGCAGGCCCACGAGACCGAGGAGGTCGAGGATGCGCGCCCGCGCCGCCTTGCCGGAGAGACCGCGATGCACCTCCAGCACCTCGCCGATCTGGCGCTGGATGGTGTGGAGCGGGTTGAGCGAGGTCATCGGCTCCTGGAACACCATCGTGATGTCGGCGCCGCGGACCTTGCGCAGGTCGCGCTCGGGCAGGGTCAGGAGGTCGCGGCCCTTGAACAGGATGCGCCCCGAGGGGTGGACCGCGCTGCCGTCGAGCAGCCGCAGGATCGACAGCGCCGTGACCGACTTGCCCGACCCCGATTCCCCCACCAGCGCCAGGGTCTCGCCGGCGCGGATCGTGAAACCGATCCGGTCGACCGCCAGGGTCTCGCGCTCGCGCGAGCGGAAGGCGACCGACAGGTCCTGGACGGAAAGCAGGGGGTCGGTCATCGGCACCGGCGGTGGAGGGAACGGGAAGGCGAGGGCTTATAGCGCGCCCGCGCTCGCTCCGCGATGCGTGCCCTCGCGATTGATCGCCACCCCGATCGCGCTACAACGCGGCGTGATCAGACCCTTCGCCCTCCCCAGCGCACCCGCCGCGGTGTTGGCCGCCCTCGTCCTGGGGATCGGGTCGAGCCAGGGCGCCCGTGCCGAGGCCGGCGGCGAGACCGTGGAACAGGCGCTGTGCCGGCTGATCGAGGGTGCGGCCCGGAGCCATGCCCTGCCGGTCCCGTTCCTCACCCGGCTGATCTGGCGGGAGAGCAGCTTTCGCGTCACCGCGGTCAGCCCCGTCGGCGCGCAGGGGGTGGCGCAGTTCATGCCGGGCACGGCGCGCGAGCGCGGCCTGACCGATCCGTTCGACCCGGAACAGGCGATCCCGCACGCGGCCCATCTCCTGGCCGACCTGAACCGGCAGTTCGGCAACCTCGGCCTGGCGGCGGCGGCCTACAACGGCGGGCCGGGGCGGGTCTCGGCCTGGCTCGCCGGCACCGGCGGCCTGCCGGCCGAGACCCGCGGTTACGTGCTGGCGATCACCGGCGCCCCCGCCGAGGATTGGCGCGGCGCGGCCGCGTCGACGCCGGCAGACCCCTCCGAGGCGAAGGACGCGACCGCTCCGAATGCCGGCACCGTGACACCGGACAAGACCGTGACACCGGACAAGACCTGCCTGCAGGTCACCGCCGACCTGCGCATCGCCCGGCGCGGCGACCGCTTCGCCCTGGGCGGCACCGAAGGCCCGGCCGCCCCCTGGGGCATCCAGCTCGCCGGCAATTTTTCCAAATCCCTGGCCCTGGCGAGTTTCTCGCGGGCGCGGTCCCGCTACGCCGGGGTGATCGGCGAGGTCCGCCCGATGATCATCGGCACCCGCCTGCGCAACCGCGGCACCCGCGCCTTCTACCGCATCCGCATCCCCGCCGAGAGCCGGGCCGCGGCCGATGCCCTGTGCACCCGGATCAGAGGCGTGGGCGGCGCCTGCCTCGTCCTGCGGACGTGACCGGTCCGAGAAAACGTATGGACCTCTCGCCACGCCATCGAGACTCCCGCTCGAAACCATGGCGCTCCTTTCGCCCAGCCGCTCGGGTCAAGCCCGCGCTCCCGGCGCGAGGCGGACGTCGCCCGGGATCCGGCGTGCCGCAGGCGGACATTCGACGAGACCGCCTGCGTTTGCGCCTGTGGCTCACTCTGTGTAAACGCAGGCGTTCATAATCATGACCTACGGGCGAGCCACAATGGGACTGTCACTATCGACGTCGCATCGAACCTTCTTGGCGGCATGGTTCGGCTGTCTAGCCATCGTATCCGCATCGCGGGCGGAAGCCACGGATTATGGAATCAACTTCAGTTTCTTGAACGTCGTGGCTGAAAACGTCGCTCTCTGCTCGACCAGCAAAAATGCGACCATCAAGGACGCCGCGTTTCTGCCGAAGTACGACCAGCCTGAAATCCGCACGCAAGTTCAAGCTCAGCTCGAAACGATGCGCAAATCCGGGTTTTCGACGGTGAGAACGATCGTTTTCTTCGGACCACAAGCGAAGGTCCAAAAGAACTGGTTCGATGTCGTCAACGGCGCCGCCGCCGGGGCCGCGATCGCGAATTACGCCACGGATGTGAAGCGCGCCGGCTTCAAGAGCCTGACGATTGCACTCGGTCCGCAGGGTACGATCCATCCCGCCTGTCGTCGAACGGCGTGGGGGGATTGTTACGACCAGTCCCTGTTGCCGACCGTCGTGAAGTTCGTCGAGGACTCGCAACGCCAGATCAAAGTCGACGACACGTTCAAGGTCAATTTCGACCTCTTCAACGAGGGCTGCACGCCGGCCGATTTCTCGCCTGAACTCAAAGACGTGTACGCGAATTTCACCGCCAGCCTCGTCAAGCAGGCTCGTCCCGACATACCCTCGACCGTGTCTTGCCCCGTCAATCGTTTCACGAAGAGTGTGAAAAGCATCGACAGCGTCTTTTCCGCAGGCGGCAAGAAGCCGGCATTCTACGATGTCCACATCTACGATCGCGGCAAACCGTTCGACGCGGCGACGCTCGACAGCATCGCAGCGGAAGTGAAGCAACGTCGCGCCCAACTCGTCGTGGGCGAATTGAGCTTCGGAAGCCGGCAGTTCACCGACATGATGGTGGCTGAATTCTCGAAGGCGGGCGTGGCACCGTCCAGTCTGGTCTTCTGGCCGCTCCGCGGTGGTGCCTCGATCTGTCAAGTCGACGTGGCGCCTCCGTATGCTCTGAAGGACGCGATGGGGAAGCAAGACCAGCCGCACTGATCGTCAAGACAAGACCGGCATGGAGCAGGCACGAAATGCAAACACCGATTTCAAATCCGTATACGCTCGATGTCACGTTTCGGTCGTTCGGTGAATGGCAGACCTGGCTCGCTGAAAACAAGTTCGCCGGTGATGCCTCGCACGCCAGAGCGATCGGCCAGCGGGTCTTGGCGAACGGCTTCGTCGAGCCGTTGACCGACAGGAAGGTGCTGTCACACGAAATCGAGGGCAGCATCGAAAACTTGAGGGAAAACCTTGTCTTCGACGGGGTCAACTCGAGACAACGCGCGGTGATGTATTGCCTCGACGAGCAGCTTCGCACGCGCTCGATCATGGTGAAGATCTACTCACCGGAAGCCGTGACGAAACTCGCGCTGCGTCTCAGAGGGCGCTATCCGATGTTCTACGGGTCGGAGTTCACGACGAACGAGCAGACCCGCAAGACGATGTTTCCGATACCGCAGGAAGACCTCACCGGCCTGTCGTTCCCGTCGGCGACGTTCGACTTCGTCATGACCAACGAAGTGCTGGAACACGTCCCCAGCCTGGATGAGGCGCTCGGCGAAATGGCGCGCGTGCTCGTCCCCGGGGGCATGCACATCGGCACCCACCCGTTCCTCTTCATGCGGGAGGAGGGTGAACGCAAGGCGAAGCTGCTGGCCGACGGCGAGATCGAGTACATCACCAAGCCGGAGTATCACGGCGACCCGTTCAATTCCGGCGGCTCGCTCGTCTTCGAACTGCCCGGGTGGGATATTTTGGAGCGCGCCAAGAAAGCCGGCTTCAAGGACGCGTATTTCCGCTTCATGGCCTCCGAGCAATACGCCTATCTATCGGACAACACCGGAATTTTTGTTTTGTACTGCGTCAATTGACCGGCGCATGTTTCCGGCTTCGTCCTTTCCTCGATAGAAACGTTGAGATGTTCGGCATGGGGGTGGTCAATGGGTAGTCCGATTTTCATCGTTTCCTACAACAGACCTCAATATCTGAGGCAGACGCTCGAGGGTTTGCGGGCGTCCGTCGACCTTTCGTCCGATCCGGGACGGGATGTGTGGTTGTTTCAGGATGCGGCCTACAGCAGCTACTACGATGTCGTTAAGACCGACCCCAAGTTGATCGACGAGTGCGTGGAAATCTTTCACCGCATCTTTCCGCAGGGAAAGATGCGTCGTTCGTCGAGCAATCTCGGTATCGCGCTGAACATCGATGCCGCGGAGCAATGCGCCTTCGTGGAGCACGACAACGAGGCGGCGATCTTCTTCGAGGACGACCTCGTTCCAAGCCCAAGATACATCGAGATCCTCGATCGCCTCATCGAGCAGGCGCTCGGCGACGAGCGCATCGGCATGGTCTCCGCCTACGGATCCAATGTCGTCGTGACGGTGGAGGCGCAGGAGCGGTCGAAAACCGCCCTGGGCAGAATGCACCACAACTGGGGGTTTGGCCTGACGCGACGGCATTGGAGGGAGCGAAACGAACTCGTGCGTCCCTACATTGATGCCATCAGTCTCGTCGATTACTCGGACCGCCCGTATCTTCCGATCTACAAATTGTGGCTTTCGCGCGGTTACGGACCACTGCCGTCGAATCAAGATCTTTTCAAGAATGTCGCTACGAACGAGCTCGGTCGGGTTCGAATTTCGACGGCAACCGTCAACGCGAAATATATCGGAGAAGAGGGTGAGCACTATACACCCGATCTCTATAACTCGATCGGCTTCGATAAGACCGAAATATTCGACTATAAAAACGATGCCGTCGAACTCGATCAGCTTTCTGCCGAAAAGTATGAAAAGTTCCTCGAGATCGACCGCAATGCGCTGACCTCTCGCAAAATGCCGCCTCTGACCTTGATCCAGAGTGGGCTTCATCTCGATTTGGATTGGGCCAAGCTGCCCTGTGCCGAAAAAAGCGGTGTCAAAGTCTTTTTTCCAGTCGGGGCAATGCCTGGCATGTGGATGAAGTCGAAGGTCAGTATTCCGTTTGAAGGCAAAGGCATCACCCGGATCGAGATCGTGGCCGACATTCCCAAAGGGGAGATCTCGAGTTTCAATCAGGTCTCGACCTCGTTCCCAGGCGGTGAGACGATTCCGCACGACCTCACGATCAACGAAGCTCAAACGATGATCACGATCACGATGACGGTACCCGAGCCTCCGTCAGAACGGTTCGCCGTCGACATCACGACCCTGCCGACGTTGTCTCCGTTCATGAAGGGCACGGGTGCCGACCGCCGTCAGTTGGTCTGGAAATTGAGGACGATGACGGTCGAGGCCGGGTCCGGCACGGCCACGTTCGCGAACAAGGACCTGGCCGACTTGTTGAGTGGAACCGAGGCGGCGATCGGTTGATCCATCCGTGTCGATCGGCGAGGAGTGTCGCATCGTGACAGCAGGTTCCGCCGATCCGAAATCCCAAACCGTGGGGAATGCAACCGTGGAAAACGACGCTCACGCCGGCACCGTTCAAGAGAAGATCGTGACGTCGCTGTTTTCGATTTTCATGGGGCGTGCCCCCGGCCCGAACGAGATGACTGCGATCACACGGCTGATCGTCGATCTCGATTCTCTCCCCGCCGTCCTCGAGCGTTTCGCGAACACCGACGAGTTCAAGAATCGCAAGTCGCCCGCCGCGCAGCAGAAAAGTACCGTGCCCATCTTCGCTCCGGCCGGGCACTTCTATTCGCCGGTCGTCGACCCGACGACGTTGACGTCGACGATCACCCCGTCACGCCAGCGTCGCGAGCCTGAAACGCTCGTCGGGCTCGATCTCGACATCGCCAAGATGACACAATTCTGGCGGGACGACCTTCTGCCGTATGCCAAAGACATTCCGTTCGCCGACGAACCGGACGGTCACCATCGCTATCACTACAAGAACCCGGCGTTCTCCTACGGCGATGGGACGGTTCTCTACGCGCTCCTTCGGCGCTTCAAGCCGAAACGGGTCATCGAGGTCGGATCCGGCTATTCGTCGGCGTGCTTGCTCGACGCCTCCTCGGGACCGGGTGGGTTTCCGTGCGAGATCACGTTCATCGAGCCGCATCCGACCCTTCTCAAATCGTTGATCCGCGAGGACGATATCCAGCGCGTGACCATTCTCGAACAGGGGATCCAGTCAGTCCCGCTCAGCTGTTTCGAGACTCTCGAAGAGGGTGATTTTCTCTTCATCGACAGCACGCACGTCTTGAAGACAGGTTCCGATGTCGCGTTCGAATTGGCAGAGGTGCTTCCTCTGATCAAGCCGGGCGTCTTCATCCATTTTCACGACATCTTCTACCCGTTCGAATACAGTCACAGCTGGGCGGTTGCCGAGAATCGGTCGTGGAATGAGATCTATGGTCTGCGCGCGTTTCTGGCCTTCAACAAAGAATTCGAAGTTGTCTTCTTCAACGATATGTTTCTTCAGCTTCGCGTCGACGTCATCAAGGCGGATTGCCCGAGCTTCCTGAAGAACTCCGGCGGCTCGATCTGGCTGCGCCGCCGCGGCGTGTCGGATGGGACGAGGTGATGGGGACCAAGGAGTTCCGGCTCTCGGGCCCCATCGCGGAGGACCTGGGCGGCGGCGGCGAGCGGTTCGTGCCGCGAGGTAGCGTCGACGACACGGCGTTGGAACATCTGCACCGCTACCTCGCCTGCAGCGATCTGGTGCGGGGAAAGCGGGTTCTCGACGTGGCGTGCGGCGAGGGCTACGGCACCGCCCTGCTGGCCCAATCCGGCGCCTCCGAGATGTTCGGGGTCGATGTCTCTCCCCAGGTCGTCGACCATGCCGTCCGGACCCACGGTCAATGGGCGACGTTCTCGGTGGGCGATGCGCTGAACCTGCCGGTCGGCGACGGCAGTGTCGACGTGGTCGTCTCGTTCGAGACGATCGAGCATCTCCGCGACCAGCGGCTTTTCGTCAGCGAGGTCGATCGGGTCCTGGCGCGGGACGGGATCTTCATTTGCTCCACGCCGAACCGGGACGTGTATTCCTACGCCAGAGGCGGTGTACCCAACCCGTTTCATATCGAGGAAATGAACCTCGATCAGTTTCGAGCGATGCTGGCGAAGCATTTTCCGACGATCGCGTTCTTCGGCCAGGAGATCATCTACGGGTCCGCGATCTGGAGTTTGGAAGACGGCGCCTCCTCCGAGGCCGTCTCGTTTCTCTCCAACCCCTCTCTGTCGCGCGTCCGCAAGCAGGCCGGGCGTCCGCCGACCTATCACATCGCAGTCGCGGCGAAATCCGCTGAGGCGGCTGGCATCCCGCCGTCGACCCTGAGCGTCGACGTCTTGACGAATCCCGTCTCCGCTCTGCTCGGCGGCATCGCCGAGAGGGACAGTGAAATCCTGCGCCTGCGGACCGAACTCGCCAGACGCCCGCCCGCGCCGATGGGCGATGGCGTGTCGCCATAGGGTTCGGGTCGGCCGATCGAGGATGGCCGGGCACCGTGGGAGGCCCCTCCCGGTGCGACCGACACCGGTCGACCGGACGACGGCGATTGCTTGGGTCGCGCGGCGGGTTTGATTTGTCGCGGCGCCGGGCGGATGCTAGCAGCGGGCGATGACCACTCGACCACCCTCACGCGGCGGCGCCGGGCGCAAAGGTGCCGGCGGCAAGGATGCCAGCGGTAGGGGCGCGGGCCCCGGCCGTGCCGCCAAGCCGTTCCGCCCGGGCAAGCCCGGGCGTTCCGAGGCGTTCCGACGTCCCGACCGCGAGCGCACCGGCCCGCGCACCAGCGCCCTCGATGCTGCACAGCGCGCCGCCCAGGTCCGGGGCGACGAATCGGCCAAGCGTGCGCCTTGGCGCCCGGGCGATGCGCCCGATCCCGGCCCCGAGGCGGAGGCGCGCCCCGTCCGGGCGCCCCGCACCCGTGCGCCTCGCGCCGAGGCGGCCGAGATCGCCGATGCTCCGCGGCCGCGCCGTGCCGCTGCCACGGCGCAGGAGCCCGCCCCCGAGGGGCCGACCCGGCGCGAGCAGCGCGCCGCCGCCTCCGCCACCCTCGCCTCGGGGGTGCAGACCCTCGTGGTGGAGGAGGACGAGGCCGAGATGCGGATCGACCGCTTCCTCACCACGCGGTTCCCGCAGCTGCCCTTCACCCGCGTCCAGAGCATCGTGCGCAAGGGCGAACTGCGGGTCGACGGCAAGCGCGCCAAGCCCAACGACCGCCTCGCGCCGGGCATGAGCGTGCGCGTCCCGCCGCTCAAGCTCGATCCGGTGGCGGACCGCCCGCGCAGCCTCGCGCGGGACGCGAACGACGCCGACTTCATCCGCTCGCTGATCCTCTACGAGGATGCGGAGATGATGATCCTGAACAAGCCCTTCGGCCTCGCGGTCCAGGGCGGTTCGGGCACCGTGCGCCACGTCGACGGCCTGCTCGAGGCCCTGACCGGCAAGGACGGCCAGAAGCCGCGCCTCGTCCACCGCCTCGACAAGGATACCGCCGGCTGCCTCATCGTCGCCAAGACGCGGCTGGCCGCGGCGACGCTGGCCAAGAGCTTCCGCTCCCGCTCGGCCCGCAAGGTCTATTGGGCGCTCACCGCCGGCGTGCCGCGCGTCCACCAGGGCCGGATCTCGACCTATCTGGCCAAGGAGGAGCCGACCGACGCCGACGCGCGCATGCGGGTCGCCAGCCACGGCGACGAAGGGGCGGCCCATGCACTGACCTATTACGCCATGGTCGACAACGCCGCCCAGAAGCTCTCCTGGCTGTCCCTGAAGCCGGTGACCGGCCGGACACACCAGTTGCGCGCGCATGCGGCGCACATCGGCCACCCCATCGTCGGCGACCCGAAGTACTTCAGCATCGAGAACTGGGAATTGCCCGGCGGCATCCAGAACCGGCTGCACCTGCTCGCCCGCCGCATCGTGATCCCGCATCCGCGCACGGGAAAGCCGGTGGACGTGACCGCGCCCCTGCCGCCGCACATGGCGCAGAGCTGGAACCTGCTCGGGTTCGATGCGTCGCGCTACGACCCCATCGTCGAGGCACCCGAAGCCTGACCGGCGGGCCCGATGCCGCAGGGTGCCGGGAACATGCTTGGCAATCGCCGTGCATACCGTATCCTCGCGGCCGGCGGGTCGCAGACGTGGTCCCGCTTCGGCGGCCCTGTGGCGGAGTACCGATGCATCGACCGACGATCCCCCCCCGCGTGCGCCTCACGGGTGCGGCCCTTGCCGGCGGCATGCTGGTCGGTGCGCTGATGTTCGGGCAGGCCTCGGCGCAGACCCCGCCCGCCCAGCCTCCCGCCGTGACGCCGCCCGCGACCGTGCAGCGACCGGCCCAAGCCGCGCCGCCGGCGGCCGCGACGGCGCCCGTCCAGCGGCCCCTCCCCGGCGCGCGGCCGGAAAAGCGGCGGCGCAACTCCTACGCCAGCTGCAACCGGCAATCGCACAACCGCGGCCTGCGCGGCGGCGCCCGGCGGCGCTTCCTGGTGCGGTGCAAGCTCGGCTACGAGCGGCCGAGGGCCAATCCCGCCTCGCCGGCCGCACCGGCCCGGCAGCCGTGATGCGCGTCGCGGTCGATCGGCCCGACGCACCGTGAGGCTCGTGGTCTTCGATGTCGATGGAACCCTCGTCGACAGCCAGCATCTCATCGTTGCTGCTCAAGGCGTGGCCTTCGCCGAGCACGGGCTGGCGTGCCCCGAGCGGCGCGAGGCGCTCTCGGTGGTCGGCCTGTCGCTGCCGCAGGCGTTCCGCCGTCTCGTGGGCGAGGATGGGCCGATCGAGGGGTTGTCGGAGAGCTACAAGCGCGCCTTCAACGCGCTGCGGCTCGACCCGGACTACGAGGAGCCGCTGTTTCCCGGCATGGGCGACCTTCTCGCCAAGCTGCATGCGCGCAACGACGTGCGCCTGGGCATCGCCACCGGCAAGTCGCGCCGCGGCGTCGAGCATCTCATCGCCGCCAACGGCTGGGAGGGCTGGTTCGCCACCATCCAGACCGCCGACGACGCGCCCTCCAAACCCGACCCGGCCATGCTGCGCCAGGCGATGGACGAGGCCGGGGCGGTGCCTTCGACCACGATGATGATCGGCGACACCACCTACGACATGGCGATGGCGGTGAGCGCCGGCGCCGCCGCGATCGGCGTCGCCTGGGGCTATCACAGCCCCGGCGCGTTGTTCGGGGCGGGCGCGGTGACGGTGGTGGACCATGCCGGAGCCCTCGCCGACCTGTTCGGCGGCCCCCTGCCGCCCGCCTGAGGCACCTCGTGCTCCGTCGAAAATCCGGTTCCCCCAGATCTGGTCCTTCATGAACGACGACACCCTGTCCGACTGGCTCGGCGAGCCCGACCCGTCCGCCGCCCGCGATCCGCTGAAGGCGGTGCGCGAAGGGGGGCGTCCGGCCCTGCCCAAGCGCTTCTACGAACAGGCCGGATTCGCCGATGCCGGGGGCGGCTTTCGCCTCACCCTCGATGGGCGCTCCGCCAACACGCCCGCCAAGAACCCGCTGACGTTGCCGACACGCGCCCTGGCCGAAGCGGTGGCGGCGGAATGGCAGACGCAGGTCGCGGTGATCGACCCCGCACGGATGCCCCTTACCCGTCTCGCCAACACCGCTATCGACGGGGTCGCCCCCCGCCGCGAGGCGGTGGTGGCGGATCTGGCGTCTTATGCCGTGACCGACCTCGTCGCCTACCGGGCCGGCGAGCCCGAGCGCCTCGTGGCGATGCAGGCCGCCGCCTGGGACCCGGTGCTCGACTGGGCATACGAGGCGCTCGGCGCCCGCTTCATCCTGAGCGAGGGCGTGCGCCACGTCGACCAGCCCGAGCGGTCGATCCGCATTCTGGAGGAGGCGATCGCGGCGACCGAAGGACCGTTCCGACTCGCCGCCCTCCACACCATGACGACCCTCACCGGTTCGCTCCTGATCGCGCTCGCCGTCCTGCGCGGCCGCCTGAGCCCGGAGGAGGCGTGGGAGGCCGCCCATGTGGACGAGACCTACCAGGCGGCGGTCTGGGGGCCGGATGAGGAGGCGCAGGCTCGGATGACGATGCGCAAGGCGGAGTTCGAGGCGGCCGCCCTGACCGCGCAATACGCCGGCTGAGGGAGCCCGCAGCCCGTTTTCCACCGGAGCGACCCGTGCTAAGGCCGACCCAGGACCTTACCGCCAAGCCTGTACCGGCAAAGCCTGTACCGGCGCGAGTGAGGTCGTGACCGTTCCAGTGCTCGAGGCCAGACCACCATGAAGGACATTCTCGACCGGCTCGAGGAGCGGCGCGCCGAGGCACGCCTCGGCGGCGGCGAAAACCGCGTCGCGGCCCAGCACAAGCGCGGCAAGCTGACGGCGCGCGAGCGCATCGAACTCCTGCTCGACCACAGGTCGTTCGAGGAATTCGACATGTTCGTGCAGCACCGCTCCACCGATTTCGGGATGGAGAAGCAGAAGATCCCCGGCGACGGCGTCGTCACCGGCTGGGGCACCGTCAACGGCCGCACCGTCTTCCTGTTCTCGAAGGACTTCACGGTGTTCGGCGGCTCCCTATCCGAGACGCACGCGGCCAAGATCATCAAGGTCCAGGACATGGCGCTGAAGATGCGCGCCCCGATCATCGGCATCTTCGATGCCGGCGGCGCGCGCATCCAGGAAGGTGTGGCGGCGCTGGGCGGCTACGGCGAGGTGTTCAAGCGCAACGTCGCGGCCTCGGGCGTGATCCCGCAGATCTCGGTGATCATGGGCCCGTGCGCGGGCGGCGACGTCTATTCGCCGGCCATGACCGACTTCATCTTCATGGTGCGCGACACCAGCTACATGTTCGTGACCGGCCCCGACGTGGTGAAGACCGTCACCAACGAGGTCGTCACGGCGGAGGAGCTCGGCGGCGCCAAGGTCCATACGACGAAGTCGTCCATCGCCGACGGTTCGTTCGAGAACGACGTCGAGGCGATCCTGCAGATCCGCCGCCTCCTCGACTTCCTGCCCGCCAACAACGTCGACGGCGTGCCGGAGATCGAGAGCTTCGACGACCCCTTGCGCCTCGACAAGGGCCTCGACACCCTGATCCCCGACAACCCCAACACCCCCTACGACATGGGCGAGTTGATCCGGCGCGTCGCCGACGAGGGCGACTTCTTCGAGATCCAGGCGACCTACGCCCGCAACATCATCACCGGCTTCGGCCGCATCGAGGGCCGCACCGTCGGCTTCGTGGCCAACCAGCCGATGGTGCTGGCCGGCGTGCTCGACTCGGACGCATCGCGAAAAGCCGCCCGCTTCGTGCGCTTCTGCGACGCCTTCTCGATCCCGATCGTGACTTTCGTGGACGTGCCGGGCTTCCTGCCGGGCACCGCCCAGGAATACGGCGGCCTGATCAAGCACGGCGCCAAGCTGTTGTTCGCCTACAGCCAGGCCACCGTGCCGCTCGTCACCATCATCACCCGCAAGGCCTTCGGTGGCGCCTACGACGTGATGGCCTCCAAGCACGTCGGCGCCGACCTCAACTACGCCTGGCCGACCGCGCAGATCGCGGTGATGGGCGCCAAGGGCGCCGTCGAGATCATCTTCCGCAGCGAAATCGGCGACAGCGACAAGATCGCGGCGCGCACCTCCGAATACGAGGATCGTTTCCTGTCGCCGTTCGTGGCGGCCGAGCGCGGCTACATCGACGAGGTGATCATGCCCCATTCGACCCGCAAGCGCATCGCCCGGGCGCTGGGCATGCTGCGCACCAAGGCGATGGAGCAGCCCTGGAAGAAGCACGACAACATCCCGCTCTGATGCCAGAGCCGCTGCGCCGGCGTTTCGCGGCATCGCTTTTCCATGCCGAGGAATCGCCGCGGCATGTCATGATCGCGCCCTCGAACCACCGGAGGACACCGTCATGGCGCAGGAAAACAAGCGCGGCAGCCGCGAGGCCAAGAAGCCCAAGAAGGTCGTGACCAAGACGAACGCCGCAGCGCCCTCCACCAAGGACATGGTCAGCTCGGCGGTGAAGGCGGCCAAGAAGTAGGTCGCTACTCCACGCGATTGCCCTCGACGACGTTGCCGGTGGCATGGTCGTCGTCGTCGAGGCTGCTGCCGAACGGATATCCGGCATCGGCGTCGCAGTTCATGGTCCAGCCCCAGCCGCCGCGCGAGCCGACCTTGACGGGCTCGGAGCGCCACAGGCCGGTCTGGCGGAAGCTGTTGCCGGTGATGAGGTTGTCCGACGGCGTCTGGTGGCGGACCGTGCCGCCCTCGCCGCAGTTGCGGTAGAGGTGGATGCCGCCGCGAGCCCCGAGCACGAAGCGGTTGCCGGTGATGGTGTTGCGGGCCGAACCGTCGACCGCCACCATTTCACGGCCCGCCGAGACCGCGAAGGTGTTGTTCGTGATGGTGTTGCCGCCGCTCTCGGCGTCGAGATAGAGCGCCACCGCCGAGGAGGTGCCGTCCAGCGTCGAGCCCGACAGGGTCACGCCGGTGACGCCGGGCGCCAGATAGAGCGGAATCGCCCCGAGCGCGGTGAGGCGGGAATCGAGGATGCGGATCCGGCTCGGCGCCGCTCCCTGCGCCCGTTCGGTATGCCCGGGCCGGCGAGAGGATTGCCGCACAGCCTCGCCCTGGCCGTTGAGCCCCATGCCCCAGATCCGGACGTTGCCGAGGATCGTACAGTCGCGCAGGGTCACGTCCACCGGCCGCTCCCAGTGCGGCGAGCCGGGGGTCGGCTGGCGCGAGCGGATCTCCACGGCGAAATCGCTGAACGCCGGCGGGGGATCGGTCCGGCCGAGGGTCGCCCCGGCGCAATCGAGGGTCACGCCCGAGGCCGCACTCCCTTCGAGGAGGATCTTGCGCGCGATCCGGTCCCCGGGACGCAGGCGGATCGAGCAGGTGAGGGAAACCGTGTCGTCGTCCGGACCCGGCGGCGCCAGGAGCCGGGCCCTGGCCTCGGCGCCGCAGGGAGGCGAGGCCGTCGCCGGTGCGGTGAGCGAAACGGACACGACCAGGGCGGCCAGGAACGGGACTGCGATCATCGCCTGCACCTGCCCCCGTAATGCGGCGGAAGACCGGCTTTCGCCGCCAGCGGGCGATGGACGTTCCGGTTGATCACGTCGTGATGCGGACATGGGCTTCGCTCAGGCGCCGCGCGGGCTCGGTGATACCGTTCCCGCTCGATCCAAGCGGAAACCGTATCGCCGGGAGATCGTCACCCCCTCGGCCCGGTCGATCACGACGCGGTGTTCAGTCGGCGATGGCGATGATAGGGCTCGACCCGGACGGCTCGATGACATCGGCCGGAGGCCGACCAACCGTCGATAAGGACCGCAGTCGGAGTGTCCGATAAGCTCCCCATTGCTGCCATCGCGCTGCCGCGCCTGCGATTCTCCCGCGATCCGAGGATCGTCGGCACGGAACACGACCCGCTGTTCGAGGCCGTCTGCCAGGTCGCGAGATCCCTGTTCGACCTCCCCGTCGCCGCGGTCTCGCTGGTCGCGGCCGACCGGGTCCGGTTCGGGACGGTCTGCGGCCCGTCCCTCGACGGGGCTGGCAAGGACGACCCGTTTTCCCGTCATGCCATCGCGTCGGACGACGTCTTCGTGGTCGAGGATGCGAGCCGCGATCCGCGCTTCTCGCGGCTGAAGCTCGTCGCCGGGCCACCGGGCATTCGCTTCTACGCCGGCGCCGCGCTGACCCTGGAGTCCGGGCTGCGGGTCGGAACGCTCTGCGTCCTGGACGTGACGGCACGCACGTTCCGCGCCGATCGACGCCGCCGCCTCCGGGATCTGGCCGCGGTCGTCTCGGCGCACCTGCAAATCCATTCCCTGGGTCCGCATCCCGATCGGAACGCAAAGCCGCGGGATGCCGGAGAACCGCATGACCGGACATCCGACGCCAAGGCCGACGATGTCCTTCCGGTGGCGCGACGGTTCGGGGAAGTCGGGCACATCCGTCTCGAATGGCCGACCGGCGACCGGGCCTGGTCGGCCGAGGCGCGCCGGATCTACGGGTTCGGTCCGGACGAGGCCGCGCCGGGACTCGACCAGATGCTCCTGCGCCATCATCCCGACGACCGCGAGCGGGCGCGCGCCATCGTCGCCGCGGCGAGTGCCGCGAGAAGGGGCTTCCATTACGAGGCGCGGATCGTCGGGCCCTCCGGAGACATCCGATCCGTCGTGGTCGGTGCCACCTGCGAAACGGCCGTCGACCGGCCCGACGCCTTCGTCATCGTCACCGAGGACGTGACCGACCCGCCCGACTGCGAGGCGAGACGCGCGGTACGCGAAAGCCAGGCCCGGCTCATCGTCGAAGGCCTGACCGTCTGTGCGATCTCCCTGCTCGACCCCAATGGAATCGTGATCGACTGGCACGCCGGCGGCGAGCGCATCTTCGGCTACAAGCCGGAAGAGATCGTCGGCCGTCATCTGTCGCACCTGCGTCCCGACGACGACCGGGCCGACGCCTCGGCGAAGGCCATCGTCGCCGCGGCACGGGCGAGGGGCCGGGCGGAAGTCGAAGGCTGGCGCCAGCACAAGGACGGCACGCGCTTCTGGGCGAGCGACCTCCTCGAACCGCTGCGCGACGGCGCGGGCCGCCTCGTCGGGTTCGTCTGTCTCAGTCGCGACGTCACGAGCCGGAGACAGAGGGCCGAGGCGCTGCGGATCAGCGAGGCGCGCTATCGCCAGATGGCCGACAGCGCCAGCGACATGATCGTGCGGCTCGATCGCGAGGGCCGACGCACCTACGTCTCGCCCGCCTCCCGAGCCCTCATCGACTACGCCCCGGAAGAACTGATCGGCCTGAGCCCGCGCGACGGCATCCATCCCGACGACGTGCCGGCGTTCGATCGGATGATCGCGGGCCTCGTCTCCGGCGAGCGTGACCGGGCGGTGGCCGTGAGCCGGCTGCGCCACCGGGACGGGCGCTGGATCTGGGTCGAGGCCTCGCTGCAGATCCAGCGGGACGCCCGGGGCAGGCCGGACGGCTTCATCACTGCGGTCCGCGACACCTCGCAGCGTCGCCGGGCCGAGGAGGCCCTGCGCGAAAGCGAGGCCCGCTACCGCATCCTGGCCGACACCCTGCCGCAGATGGTCTGGATCATGGACCGCGACAGCCGCGACACAGTCTATGCCAACCGCCGCTTCGAGACCTACCACGGTCGGATCGGGACCACCTTCGTAGATCGGCTGGCCTGCTACCATCCCGACGACCGCGCGCCGATCGAGCGGGCCTGGAACGACGGGACGATCGCCTCGGACGGTCGATGGGAGGCCGACGTGCGCCTGGCCGGGGAGGACGGCGCTCATCGCTGGCACCGGCTGGTGATCGTTCCGATCATGCGCGACGGCGAGGTTGTGAACTGGCTGGGGACCGCCCTCGACATCCACGACGCGGTGACCGACCGCGACGCCCTGCGCCAATCGGCCGACCTGTTGCGGATTGCGCAGACGGCGGCCGGCGCGGGCACCTGGGACGTGGTGTTCGCCGACGGCGCTATCGCCGCGGTCATCCTGTCCCACGAGAGCGCGGCCATGCACGGGCTCGAGGGCGACGGGCCGGCGACGATGACCGCCGACACCTGGAGTGGGCTCGTCCACCCCCACGATGCCGACCTCGTGTGGGCCGCGGTGAGGCGCGCCGTGGAGACCGGCGAGAGCTACTCGGCCGAATTCCGCGTGCTGCTGCCCGATGGCGGCATCCGTTGGCTCCACGGGATCGGGAGCGCGTATGTCGATGCGCAGGGCCATCCCCTGCGCATGGTCGGCCTGAACTTCGACGTCGACCGGCGCAAGCACGCCGAGGCGGTGCTGATCGAGGCCGGCCATGCCGCCGAAGCGGCCCGCATCGAGGCGGAGGCGGCGAATGCCGCGAAGTCCGATTTCCTGGCGGCCATGAGCCACGAGATCCGGACCCCGCTCAACAGCATCATCGGCTACACCGAGATGCTGCTGGACGAGCCCGGGCAGGGCGCGCCGGACCGGATCAAGCTCGGCCGCATCCTCGGTTCGGGCCGCGCGCTGCTCACCATCGTCAACGACGTCCTCGATTTCTCGAAGATCGAGGCCGGCCGCGTCGAGCTCGAACCGGAGGCGTTCTCGCTGTCCGCGCTCGTGGCCGACACCATGGCGATGATCAGCGGCCTCGTGGCCGACAAACCCCTCACGTTGCGGACCGACATCGACCCGGACCTGCCACGGACACTGGTGGGAGACCAGAACCGCCTGCGCCAGGTGCTGTTGAACCTCCTCAACAACGCGGTGAAGTTCACTCACGCCGGCGAGGTGGCGCTCACCCTGCGCGGGGAGAGACGCAAGGCGGGCACGCTGCACCTGCGCTGCGAGGTCGGCGACACCGGCATCGGGGTTCCGCAGGACAGGCGCGACCGGCTGTTCCTGCGCTTCAGCCAGGTCGACGGCTCGATCTCGCGCCGCTTCGGAGGAACCGGACTCGGGCTCGCCATCAGCAGGAGCCTCGTCGAACTGATGGGCGGGCGGATCGGGATGGAGAGCCGGCCCGGGGGGGGCTCGACCTTCTGGTTCACGGTGGACCTCGCGATCGGCGCTTCGGTACCGGCGGCGGCCGATGTCGCGCCCCATCCGGCCGCAGCGCACCGCCCCGCCAGGATCCTGCTGGTGGAGGACGTGATGACGAACCAGGAGATCGCCATGGCGGTCCTGGCCGGTGCCGGGCACGAGGTCGACGTCGCCTGCGACGGCGCCGAGGCGGTCCATGCGGCCCAGCGCACCCTCTACGACGTCATCCTGATGGACGTGCAGATGCCGGTCATGGACGGCTTGGAGGCCACCGCCCGCATCCGCGCGATGGGTGGGCGCCGAGCGACCATCCCGATCCTGGCGCTGACCGCCAACGTGCTGCCCGATCAGGTGGCGGCGTTCAAGGCGGCGGGCATGGTCGACCACGTCGGCAAGCCGTTCCGAAGGGCGGAACTGCTCGCGGCCGTGGCCCGGTGGACCGCGTCCGAACAGGGCACGGCGGCCGGCCCCGCCGCGGTCGACCGTGCGACCTTCGACGAACTCAGGGACCTGCTCGGGGGCGAGAAGCTCGCCCGGATGCTGTGCGATCTCGACGGCGTCCTCAGGACCGGCTTCCTGCTCGAACCGACCACGCACCAAACCTTCGCCGACCCGGAGCGCGACCTGGCGGGGATCGCGCACAGGCTCATCTCCTCGGCGGGCATGCTGGGGTTCACGCCCCTGTCGGAGACCTGCCGGGCCTTCGAGCGCGCCAGCCGGGCCGGCACCCTGACACAGGGCGACATCGAGGAGGCGGCAGAGGCGAGCCGCCTGGCGCTGGCCGCGATGGCCGGCCTGCACCGCGACCTCGGCACCCCCGTCGCGGCGCAACCGGTGCGACAGGCGTCCTGACCACCACCGGCGACGGGCGACGCCTAAGTCGTCGCGGCGATCTGCCCGGAGAAGGGCAGGGGGCCGGTCTCGTCATACCCCGCTGCGACGCCTCGGCGATCAACGCGCACCGCGCCGAGATCGGCCGCAGCGTCGATCCCGCCGCCCACGCCGTGTCATCCTCGACGGAGCCGGCCGGCACAGCGCTCACGGCCTCGCCGTGCCCAGCAAAGTACGACCGAGCAAGGGGCATGCGCGCGGTCGAACCGAGACGGGCCGCCACGCAAAGGGCGTTGGACTGCACCGACGAAGGGTTTCACCCCAGAATTGAGTGTAAAATTGCAACGTTTTATTAACGGAACGGTTTTTGCTGCACCGCCGTTGTGAGCGGGTGTCGGCACGGCGCCGGCACGAAACGATGTCGTCCGTGGCTTCCGGTCCTGGGTAATGCGATGTCGTCGAGATCGGGATGGCATCGCGCGCTTTGGTAAAAGCGCAGCCTTACAACATGAACGCCGAATATTATGAGGTCGATGCGATTTTCAGACCGGGATCGCCTCTGGCAATATAAGTCAATATCGATCAATTATGCTCACTTCGTATAAATATAACCGGTTTGATTTTATCGAACACTTGTATTACCGTTAACGATCTGCACGACGTCGAGCGATTCGAAATCGCCATATCATCGGCAGAGCGCGAGGAAACACTACCGACGCGCGTGGCCCCGAACGACTTCAACCCTTGAAGCATCGGGACTGTCGCAACCCCGCCGGACTTCCGTTTCTTCTTGCAAGGGCCCTCCCCATGACCCCGAAATCCTCCACCTCCGCTTCGGCGGGGCCTCTTGTTGCGCCGCACAACGGGCACAACCGAAATCATACGCGGATGGTCCGCATCTCCGCCTATTCCGTCGCGACGGTGCTGGCGTTGCTGATGACGACGGCGACCTTGCCGCCGCTGTTGGCCGACCAGTCCGACCGGGCGGTGATCAACGCGCCGATCAGCCTCCTCACCGCGCCCATCGCCGGCGAGATGACCGAGATCGCCCCCGGCATCGGGCAACGGCTGGCGCCCGGCGAAACCGTGGCGCGCATCCACAACGCCCGTATCGACCGAACCACCCTGATCACCCTGGACGGCAAGGTCTCCGAACTGCGCGGCTCCCTTCTCGCTGCCCGGCAGAAGCGGGAATCCGACGAGGCCTACGTCGCGGCGCTGGATGCCGAGATCAAGCGGCAGGTCGAGCAGACCGTGGCCAAGCTCGAAGGCGAGGTGACGGAGGCCAGGGCCCGTGTCGGGGTGGCCAACGCCGAGGGTCAATCGACCAAGGCGGTGGTCGACCGCCAGCAGTCGATGGTCGACCGCAACGCCGCCAGCATCGATCTGGTGCGCCCCACCCAGTACAAGCTCGAGGCGGCCCGGTTCGACAAGGATGCCGAGAGCGCCAAGCTCGCTCAGAAGTCCGCCGAACTCGCCGCGGTGCGTAAGAACGTCTTCGTCGGCAACCAGTCCAACAGCCTCGCCGTCCTCACGCAGAAGCGGCGCGACCTCGCCTTCGACGCCCAGCGCCTGGCGATCGAGGAGACCCAGCTCACCTCCAGCCTGAAGACCCAGACGGCCCTGCTCGACGCGGAGCGCAAGCGCCTCGACAGCCTCACCGACGCGCAGTTGCGCGCGACGAACGGCGGCGTCGTCCTCAGCCTCGGCGCAGCGCAGGGGCGCCACGTCAATCCCGGCGATTCCGTCGCCACGCTGGTCGATTGCGAGCAGGCCTTCGCGGTGGGCATCTTCTCGTATCGTCAGGCGCAGGATCTCGCCGTCGGCACTCCGGTGACGATCTCGTCCGCCGGTTCGAGCGAGCCGCAGCCGGGCCGGGTGAGCGAGATCCTGCCAAAGACCAGCGACAAGACCGACCAGCAATACGCGGTGCCGTTCCCCCAGACCGAGCGGCGCGAGATGTACGTGCTCGTCAGCCTCGACCGTGCCGAGGGTGATGCATCCACCGATCGCCCGCGGCCGCAGGCCCGCACCAGTCCCTGCTCCGTCGGCCAGTGGGTGACGATCACCCGCGAGAACGGCTGGATCCCCTCGGCCTCGGTGGCGTGGAAAGCGGTGGCGTCGGGCTTCACCGGCCCGGAGGCGCAGGCCGGCTGGACGGCCGTCAGCACGAACGTCCGCGAGGTCGCCGTCACCATGTCCCACGGCATCCGCAGGGTCGCCGCCTGGATCTCGCCGGTGAGCGATGCGGATGCGGCCCGCGACGAAGGCCACGACGGTCGCCGGGCCGAGACTCTGCGGTGATCGTGCGGATCGCCGCCGTCGCCCTGATGCTGGCCGCCATGCCCGCGGCGGCCGGCCCGCGCCACCCGACCGCCACGCCGCTCTGCGCGGCGCTCGGCGCGGGCGTCGATGCGGCCGGCTCCGGCCCGGTGTTCGTCGCCAGCTACCGGCCGGGGGAGGGCGAGGCGGAGTTGCCGCTTCCCCTGCGCCAATCGGCCTTCACCTACGACAACGCGCTGGCGGCCATCGCCCTGGTGGCCTGCGGCGACGTCCCCCGCGCCCGGCGGATCGGCGACGCCCTCCTGCATGGGATGTCCCACGACCGCACCTTCTCGGACGGGCGAGTGCGCAACGCCTACCGCGCCGGCCCCGTCGGCGACGGACCGCCGCCGATGCCGGGCTGGTGGGACGCCAAGAAGAACCTCTGGGCCGAAGACGCCTACCAGGACGGCACCGCCACCGGCAACGTCGCCTGGGCCGCCCTGGCGCTGCTGACCCTCGACCAGGCCGCCCCCGACGGCAGCTACCGGGCCGGTGCGCGCCGGATGCTCGGCTGGATCGGCGAGCACACCCGCGACCGCCGCCCCCCGGAAGGGTTTTCGGGCGGGGTCGACGGGTTCGACCCGGTGCAGACGCCGCTCGCCTGGAAATCCACCGAGCACAACCTCGACGTCCACGCCGTCGCCGCCTGGCTCCACCGCCTCGACGGCCGGCCGGAGGACGCCGCCATGGCGAAGACCGCCCGCGGCTTCCTCGATGCGGCCTTCGTGGCCGATCCCGGCCTGTTCCGCCTCGGCACCGTGCCGGACGGCGCCCTGCAGCCCATCGCGCACACCGCGCTCGACACCCAGCTCTGGCCGCTGATCGGCGTTCTCGGGGCGCCCGCGTCCTGGCGGGCCGCCTACGCCTATGCCGAGGCCTACATGGGGGTGCCCGGCGGCTTCGACTTCAACGAGGATCGCGACGGACTCTGGATCGAGGGGACGGCGCAGGCGGCACTGACCCTGCGGGCGCTCGGCAGGGTGCCGGAGGCCATGCGGCTCCTCGACGGGCTGTCAGGGCAGGTCTCGCCATCCGGATACCTCTACGCCGCGAACGTGGCCCGCCTCACCACCGGTATCGCCATCGGCCCGGCGAGCAAGGAACCGGACTTCTTCTACTTCCGCCGGCCGCACCTCGGCGCGACCGCCTGGGCCGCGCTCGCCGCCACCGGCTGGAACCCCTTCACCGGCCGGACCGCGGAGTAGACGACGATGTTCGAAGCCCCCACCGACGTCGCCGCGGTCCTCACCCTGGATCTCGGCATCCTGCTCGGCCTCCTGGTGATGGCGGGCCTGCTCGACAGGGCGAGCGCGGCCTCCCGCGTCCTGTTCGGCGCGGTCACCGCCACCTTCATCCTCTGCTACGCGCTCTGGCGCTGGCACGACACGCTGCCGCGGATCGAGCCCGGCCTCGACAAGCTGTGGCCGTACCTGTTCTTCGGCTTCGAGATGGTGGCGATCCTCTACACGCTGATGTCGATCGTCATCCTGGTCCGGTTCAAGGATCGCTCGGCCGAGGCCGACCGCGAGGGCGCCAGGCTCGCCGCCAGCGGCGAGTGGCCGGCGGTGGACATCTTCATCTGCACCTACAACGAGCCCCTCGACGTGGTCGAGAAGTCGATCATCCCGGCCCTGGCGGTGGACTATCCCAACGTCACCGTCTGGGTCTGCGACGACACCCGCCGCGGCTGGCTCAAGGATTTCTGCGAGGAGGTCGGGGCCAATTATCTCACCCGGGCCGACAACGAGGGCGCGAAGGCGGGCAACCTCAACAACGCCCTGCGCCTGACCGAAACACGCAGCAACGCGCCGATCATCCTCGTGCTCGATGCCGACTTCGCGGTGGCGCCCAACATCCTCAAGCGGGCTGTGGGGCTGTTCCACGACCCGCGCTGCGCCGTGGTGCAGACCCCGCAGTTCTTCTTCAACGCCGACCCGATCCAGCACAACCTGATGGCCGCCGACGCCTGGGTCGACGACCAGCGCATCTTCTTCGACGTGTTCCAGCCGGCCAAGGACGCCTGGGGCTGCGCCTTCTGCGTCGGCACCTCGTTCCTGGTGCGCCGGGACCGCGTCAACGAGATGGGCGGCTTCCCCCACGACGCGATCTGCGAGGACATCAATCTCACCTATTCGCTGATGCGCCACGGCTACCGGACCCATTGGCTGAACGAGCGCCTCAGCGCCGGCCTCTCGGCGGAGGGCCTGCCGGAGTACATCACCCAGCGCACGCGCTGGTGCCTCGGCACGATCCAGGTGGCGCTCCTGAAGCAGGGCCCGTTCCGCGGGCCCGGCTATGCGATGCGGGAGCGGCTGCACTACCTGCACGGGGTGCTGAACTGGCTGTGCAAGCCGTTCATCGTGCTGATGCTGGTGGCCCCGTCGATCTACTGGTTCTTCGACATGCCGGCCTTCTATGCCGACTACCTGTCGTTCCTGCGCTACGGCCTGCCGGCGCTTCTGGCTTTGTGGGTCTACAGCGGCTGGGTCTCCGGGCGGCGCACGCTGCCGCTGTTCATGGAGGTGACCCACATCATGACCGCGCTGGCCATCACCGTCACGCTCGTCTCGGCGGCGATCCGTCCGTTCGGGCGGCCCTTCAAGGTGACCGACAAGGGCGGCGACCGCTCGGTCTCGACGGTGCGCGGACGCATGGCGGCGGGCTTCGGCGGGATCGCACTGCTCTCGGCGGCCTCGATCGTGTGGTCGTTCGTCTCGCCCGTCGGAGCCACCGAGATCTCGCCCCTCGACTACCTCAACCTGATCTGGGCCGGCGTCGCGATGGCGTTCACCTTCGTCGCCTTCCTCGTCTGCTTCGAGCGGCCGCGGGGCGCCGAGGAATTCGCCGTCGACGAACCGGCCGAGATCCAGATCGGGGGTGCCACCTACGACGGGACGCTGACGAGCCTCGGGATGACCACGGCGCACCTGCGCCTGCGGGGCGACCCCGACATCCTCGTCCCCGGCGATGCCCTGCGGGTGCACGTCGCACCGGCGGGCTGGATCGCCGCGCGGCTCACCGCCTCCGCCGACGGGACGCTTGCCGTCGGACTGGAGCCCGACCGGCGCCAGCGCCACAGCCTGATCCTGCGGCTGTTCACGACCGAGATCGACCCGATCGCCCGCACCGCGAACCTGCGGGTGGCCCTGCGCGGCCTGATCCACCGGTGCTTCCAGGCGGCCTAGCGTCCGGGCCTAACACGATGGCGCGAACGCCGCGGGTGTGATTCGGGGCGTCTTTGAGAGAAGCCGGTAGACCAGTTTTGGCTGACGGACGTGCAACTTGCGAAGGTCGCGGCGCATTCGCCCACCCACACGCGGGGCATCAAGCGTGCGGATGATCGGTCGCCTCGAGGACTTCTGCCGCATCGCAACACGCCACGACCGCGTGGAGACCAACGATCTCGCCGCCGTCTGCTTCGCCGTAACCGTCGGCGGCTGGTTATGAGGCCGGCAGCTGAAAACCTCAAACTCAGGAAGAACACGAGAGCGACTGCAATCGGTTGTACAAGCTCTCCGACTACCCCCCATACAAGCACGGGAAAGCCCAGACCTCGCCGCCGGAAATCGAACCCGGCGGCGAGTTCGGTCACGTGGCGGTTCAGCAGTCGTTGCTGCCGGGCTTCACGACCTGGCCCTCGGCAGGCTTCTTTTCGCCGGGGGCGGGCTGCGTGTTCGCGCCGACGTTGTTCATCGCGCCGACCGTACCGGGCGATTCCGCCTTCGCGCCGGGCGTCACCTTGGCATCGGAAGCGCCGTCGACCTTCGAGCTCTTGTCGGCGGATGCCTGGCTGCCCTGGCTGTTGGTGGTCGTTCCGACGGCACAAGGGGCCGCCAGGGCCGTGGCGGCCGTGAGCGTCGAAAGGGCGGTGGCGGCAACCAGCGTGCGAAGAAGGGTCATCTGTGGTCCTTGGATGAGTGTTCGTGACCGTCAACCAAGGGAAGGTTCGGCCTGTTCCTCCAGCGTGGCGTCACAAGCTTTGCCCGCGGCGGCGCTCCTAAGATGCGCGATGGGTCGCCGAGCCGAAGGGCCACAAGCCGGGACGAGGGTTGGGGGGAATGGCGTCGCGCCTCACGGTCGCGGCCGGTGGTTCCCGGCGGACGGCCTCACCATTTGCAGGGGGACCGGAAACAGCGACCGAGAGCCGAGCATGCGCATCACCCTCCTGGCGACCGCGGCCATGCTCCTGCTGGTGCAATCCGGACCTTCGACGGCGCAGCCCCGCGGGGGCGCCGACCCTCATGGGGCGCAGTGGCACCATCGGCCTATGGGCGCGAAGGTCGGACGCGGTGCGGCGGACGCAGAGATCGTCGGTCGCAAGCCTCGCGTCTGCCACAGGCCCGATGTCGGGCGCTTCTCCCGGCTCGTTCCCTATTCCTGCTGAGGCGGCGCAGGACGGGAAGACATCGAGCCGGGCACGCTCAGCGTCCGATCCTCGTGGGCTTCACGTGGAGGAAGCTGCGTTCGCCGATCGCCGCCTCGGCGATCTGGTCGATGGCGTCCAAGAGCTCGGATACCCTCTTGGGCTCCGTCGTCCGCACCAGCGGTGCGACATGGACCCGGCGCGTATCCGTCCGGCCGGCGATGAGCTGAGCCTCGCTCAGGCGATCGAAATTGCGTCCGGGCATGATCACTCCTCGTGGAGGGAGACTGTCCGCAACATGGTTAACCGTTGGTTACCGACCTCGGCTGCGCAGCGGCCCCGGGCAGGGTTCGTGACAGTGGCGACCGGCAGTCCGATCAGGTCGCGGCGAGGGGATGCAGCCGCAGCCGTCCGGCGGCGTGGCCCGCCTCGAACCACGCCCGCTCGGCCTCCCACGGATGGCCGGCCCAGCCTGCGAACCCGAACCCGTAGACGTCGATGGGGGGCAGGCAAGCGGCCCGGTCCTCCAGGACGGCGAGCGCGACGAGAAAGCCGGTGCTCGGGTTCGGGGAGGCGCAGCCGCGCGCGACCAGCAGGTGCCGGGCGCGGTCATGCAGCGTCGACGGCAGGAGCCGGACCGGCCGGTCGACGAGGCGACCCTGCAACGGCGCCGTCCAGCACACCCGCTCGTGCGCCCCTTCCTCGTCCGGTGCGAGTTCGGGAAACGGCAGCAGGAAGCCGCCGGACTGCCTGACGACCGGGCGATCGAGGAAGCCACCGTCCTCGACCCAGGCGCGCGCCTGCCCGCCGCGATTGACGAGGGCGAGGACCGTCACCCGCGAGCCCGCCGCGCCGCCGAACCCACAAGCATTGTTGAAGCGCACCACGCAATCGGCCGCGTCGATCGCCCGGCCCCGGTCGCCGATCTCGCGTGCATTGCCGACGATGGCGACGCGCGATCCGTCGAAGGCGGGGAACGGCGGCATGGGGACGGATTCCTCGAGGCGGTCTGCGACCTTTGAGACGAAACGCGCCACCCTGTCATGCGCGCCGAGCCTCGACGGTGTACGCAAGGTCGCGCCGCGCGAGCGCGGACGGCAGAGAGGACGCACCATGCGACGTTGCTTCGTCTGCCTGGCCGATACCCTGGCGCCGACGCGACGGCACATCGTCTATGCCGATGGACGCCAGCGAGTTTTCCCGATCGTCTGCGCCTCCTGCGGCGTCGTGTTCGAGGAGGGGGCGGACCACGAAGCCTGCCGCACGCATCTCGTCCGGGCCCTGGCCGGTCCGACATTCCGCCTGGCGCCGGAGGCCCCCTACGGCCTCGACGTCTACACCCTTCGCACGGCCGCCACCGCGCTCGGGCGGGGAATCCGCACCCTCTGCGAGGCCGATCGCGCGGCACTGCTCCGGCCGCATTCCGACCGGGCCGGCCGTGGCGAGGTCTATGATCTCGCTTCGGCGCAGCCGGGAAAGGTCTCCCTCGGCCTCCTGTGCCGCCCCGGCGATCTCGATACCGTGCTGGGTGGCATCGCCGGTCACGCGGCCTGGACCTCGGACGTGGCGATCCTCGTCGATGCCCCCGAGCGATCGCCGGCTCCCGCCACCATCGCGGGCTTTCCGGCCGGGGCCGTGCGGATCGCAGCCCGACCGCTCGGCGGCGATTTCGCGGCCCAGCGCAATGCGCTGCAGGACCTGGCACGCAGCCCGTGGATGCTCCAGCTCGACGCCGACGAGGATCTCCCGCCCGCCGTGGGAGACCTGCTGCCGGCCCTCGTCGACCTCGCCGAGGACGGAGAGATCCTGTCGATCGGGCTGCCCCGGCACAATCGCGTCGACGGGGTGCTGTCGGATGTGCATCCGGACGTCCAGTATCGCCTCGCGCGTGCCGGCCTGCGCTACCGGGGGCGGGTCCACGAGCGGCCTGACCTCGGTGGCGACTGGCGCCGCAGCTTCATCGCGCTCCACGGCGCCATCGAACACCGCCTGTCCCGGGCCCATGTCGCGGCGCGCTCCCGGCGCTACGAGGCGATGGACCCCGGCCGGGGGCGGCCGGAGGAGGAGGAGGCGCTGCTGCGCCCCTACCGGCCCTGACGCGCTACCGCGATGGCCCGTTCGTAGAGGGCCAGCGTCTCGTCCCCGAGCCGCGCCCGGTCGAAGGCGCCGGCGGCCGCGAGCGCCCTGTCCCGCAGCGCCAGGCGCAGGGTGGAATCGAGGAGCAGCGGTCGCACGGCGTCGGCGAGGGCGGCACCCGTCGCCTCGCGCGCCAGGAGCCCCGCGCCCGGGCCGCCGACGAAGGCGCGGGCGCTGGCATCCTCGGCGCAGGCCACCACCGGACGGCCGTAGGCCAGGGCCTCCTGGTAGACGAGGCCGAAGCTCTCGTAGCGCGAGGGGGCGAGGACCGCATGGGCCGTGGCGTAGGCCCTGTCGAGGGCGGCGGCGTCGATCCGGCCCAGCGGCCGCAATCGCCGCCGGGCCGATGCCGGGCAGGCCACCGGCAGGTCGGCCGCCGCCACGCCGACGAGGGCGATCTCGAAGGGGGGCAGCCTCCCCGCCTCGCAATCGGCGTCGAGGATCGCGGCGGCCGAGAGCAGGAGATCGAAGCCCTTGCGCGCCTCGGCCCGACCGACGAACAGCAGGCGCACCGGACCGCCCTCGACCCCCGGGTAGGGGGCGGATCGGCCACGCTCCCGCATTTCCGGGGGAAGGCTCAGGCCCGCCACCGCGTGAGGCTGCTCCGGACGAAGGCCGTAGAGCGCCGTCATCCGTGCGGCATGATCGGCGGTGTTCGAGATCAGTCCGGCGCTCCGCCTGGCCTGCCGGCGTTCGAGCCGGTCGGCGGCCAGACCGTCGAGGCGGTCGCGCAGGGACGTCGGTGGCTCGCGCGTGAAGGCGGCGGGCGTCGAGTTGCGGGTCACCAGGGGCGGCCCGGCCCCGCCCACGAGGAGGGCGGCCGGCGCGTACCAGTTGGTCGCCTCGATGCAGTCGAACGGTCGGCGGGCATGGGCGCGCAGCACCGCCCGGCGAAACGCCAGCGGTGCCGCGAGATGCCCGGCCGATCCCCACAGCCGCAGCCGCGCGAGGGGCGAGCCGGGCGGGAGGCCGATGCCCTCGATGGCCACCCCGCCGGCCTCGCCCGCGCCGATCCGGTCGAGGGTGAACACGGTGACATGGACATCGCGCCCGCCGAGGATTTCCGCGATCTCGCGGGCGGCGGTGGAGAGGCCGCTCGTGGCCGGCGGATAATCCCAGGCGAGCAGCGCCGTGCGCAGGCGGGCGCTCACGCCGCGAGCAGCCGGCGGTAGATCGCGAGATAGTCCGCGGCCATGCGCGCGGCGGTGAAGCGCGCCTCGAAGCGGCGGCGGACCTGCGTGCGGTCGAGCTCTCCCACCCGCGCCACCGCCGCGACCGCCTCGGCCTCGGAGGAAACGACGAAGCCCGTGATCCCGTCCTCGACGATCTCGGGCACCGAGCCGCGGTTCCAGGCGATCACCGGGGTGCCGCAGGCCATGGCCTCGATCATCACGAGGCCGAACGGCTCGGGCCAGTCGATCGGAAACAGGAGGGCGCGGGCGTCGCCGAGAAGCAGCCCCTTGGCGCGGTCGTCCACCGGGCCGACGTAGACCGCATCCTCTCCCAGGAGCGGGCGGACCGCCCGGTCGAAATAGCCCGGGTTTCCGACATCCACGGTCCCGGCGAGGCGGATGGGAAGGCCGGCCGCCCGCGCGACGCGGATCGCCGTATCGGGCCGCTTCTGGTCGGTCATCCGCCCGACGAAGGCGAGGCCGCCCTCGGGGTCGGTGCGCAGGGCGTAGCGGTCGCGGGCGATGCCGTGGTGGACGATGCCGGCGCGGTTCGGTGCCGGAATGCCGGCCTCCTGCGCCGCCGAGATCGCCGCCACCGGCAGGTCGGGAAAGCCGGAAAAGAACAGCGCGCGGTCACGCTCGTCCACGCGCCAGTGCACCGTCGTCAGGCTGCGGCATCGCCGCACACCCAGGATCGCGGCATGGGCGAATTCGCCGTGGCAATGGACGATGTCGAACGCGTCGAGGCGGCGGGCAAGCGCCTCCATCTGCAGCGCTTCCAGGGCTGCGGGCACCCCCGGCGCGACCTTGCCCTCGCGGGCCTCGAGGGCGGCGAGGCTGGGATAATCCCCGACGCGAGGGAGATCTGTCACACTGTCGGAGGGGGCGAACAGGGTTACCTCGACGCCAAGACCCCGCAGCGCCACGCCCAGATCGTGAACGACGCGCTCCGTGCCTCCATGATGGAGGGGCGGGGTAGGGAAAATATTGGGTGCGACCTGTGCGACCCTGATCATCGGCTGTACTTTAGCGTTGGAATTAACATTTGGTGATGCACTGGCGCTCGTTTTGACGCTATCGCGCTGACGATGTTCGTTCTTCACGTCGCACTTCAAGGATGTCTTCGTGGTGACGGCGTCGCCTACGGTCTCACTGCGGATACGGGTGGGCACATCCGCTACCTCCTCGACCTCGTTCGATCCTGCGCACAGGATGCGACCGTGGACAGGATCGTCGTCGCGACCCGCCTGTTCGACAGCACGCTGGGGGACGCCTACGCCGTGCCCGAGGAGGCGGTATCGGGCAAGGTGACCATCGTGCGACTCGCCAGCGCGTCGCCGGGCTACCTGCCGAAGGAAGACCTCCACGCGGAGGTCGCGAGCTTCGCCGACGGACTCGTCTCCTGGATCGCCGCGCAACCGACGGCACCGGACGTGATCCACGCCCATTACGCCGATGCCGCCGCCGTCGCCGCGCGGGTCGAGGACCGCCTCGGCATCCCCTTCGTGTTCACCGCCCATTCGCTCGGGCGGGTCAAGGCCGCGGCGATGGGGCATCGCGCGGACGCCGACCCGCGGCTCGCGCATCGGATCGCCGCCGAGGAGACCGCGCTCGCCCGCGCCGCCCTCGTCGTCGCCTCGTCCCGCGACGAGGCCGAGGTGCAATACGCGGCCTATGCCGCCTACGATCCCGGCCGCATCCGGGTGGTTCCGCCGGGCAGCGACCTCGCGCGCTTCCAGGGGGCGCAACCCTGCCCGCGCGTCGATGCGACCATCGACCGGTTTTTGCGCGACCCCCTCAGACCGGCCCTGCTGGCGCTCGCCCGGCCGGTGGCGCGCAAGAACCTCGCCGCCCTGGTGACGGCCTACGGCGAGAGCCCCGACCTCCAGGCGCGGGCCAACCTCGTCCTCGTCGCCGGAACCCGCGGCGACCTCGACGACCTCGACGGCGGCATGGCCGGGACCATGCGCGAACTCCTCGCCCTCATCGATCGCTACGACCTCTACGGCCGGGTCGCCTACCCCAAAACCCATCGCCCCGAGGACGTGCCGGCGCTCTACGCCTATGCCCGGGTGCGCGGCGGCGTGTTCGTCAACCCGGCCCTGAACGAGCCGTTCGGCCTGACCCTGCTGGAGGCCTCCGCCGCCGGCCTGCCGCTGGTCGCCACCGACAGCGGCGGCCCCAACGACATCGTCGAGACCTGCGGCAACGGCCTTCTGGTCGATCCGCGCGATCCCGGCGCGATCGCGCGGGCGTGCCTGCGCATCCTCGACGAGCCGGGCCTGCGAGACCGCTTCGTGGCTGGCGGCGCCCGGGCGGCGGCGGCCTACGACTGGGACCGCCACGCGGCGCGCTACCACGCCCTCCTGCGGGCGCTGGGTTCGGCCGAACCGCCCCTGCGCGATCCGCGCCAGCTCCTCATCTGCGATATCGACAACACCCTGGTGGGCTGCGACGCCGGGCTCAGCGCGTTCCGACACTGGCGCAGCGAGCAGGAGGGCCTCGCCTTCGGAGTCGCCACCGGGCGCTCGTTCCACAGCGCGATGGCGATCCTGGAGCAGCAGGCGAGCCCGCGCCCGCAGGTGATGATCACCTCGGTGGGCTCCGAGATTTATCACCTCGACCCCAACGGCGTCAGTTACTCCGTCGACCGGCCCTGGCGCGAGGCGGTCTCGCGCGGGTGGGACCGGACCGCAGTGCGAGCCGCCCTGTCCGACCTGCCGGACCTCGTGGCCCAGGGGCCGCTGGAGCAGCGCACGCACAAGCTCAGCTATTTCGGGGATGCCGATACCGTCCGGCGGGTGCGGGCGCGCCTCGACGCCGCCGGCCTGCCCGCCTCCCTCATCCACAGCCACGGCCGCTACCTCGACGTGCTGCCGCCCCTAGCCTCGAAGGGCACGGCCGTCGACCACGTGCGCACCCTCTACGGCCTCGGCGAGGGCAACGTGTTCGTGGCCGGCGATTCCGGCAACGACGTCGAGATGCTGCGGGCGGGCCGTCAGGCGATCATCGTGGCGAATTTCTCCGACGACCTCGCAAGTCACGCGGCGCTCGGCCATTCCTACGTCGCCCGCGCCTCGCATGCCCGCGGCGTCATCGAAGGCGTCGCGCATTTCCGGAAGACCCTCGCCCATGTCGCCTGAGGCCGGGAGCCCGGCCAGCGTGCTCACCCTGGTCCGGGGCCGGGACGCGCACCTGCGCAACCTCATGCGCGGGCTCGCCCGCCAGACGATGGCGCCGTGCGAACTCGTGATCGCCTGGATGCAGCCGGAGCCGGCGCCCGACCTGCCCGACCCGGGGTGCCGCGTGCGCCACGTGTTCGTTCCCGGCGAGCCGATGCCGCTCGCCGCCGCCCGCAACCGCGCCGCCGAAGCGGCGCGGGGCGAGCGCCTGATCTTCCTCGACGTCGACTGCATCCCCGGGCCGGGACTGGTCGCGGCCTATGCGGGGACGGCGACCGACGGACTGCTGCTCGGCGAAGTGCTCTACCTGCCCGAGGGCGCGGTCGGGCCCGACCTCGATGACGCGCGCCTCGACCGCCTCGGCCGGGTCCATCCGGCCAAGCCCGCGATCCCCGCCACCGGCCTGCGCCCGGAGCCCGACGCGAAGGAACTGTGGGGCCTGTCCTTCGCCCTGCCGGCCGCAGCCTACGCGGGCCTGGGCGGCATGGACGAGGGGTTTTCCGGGTACGGCGCCGAGGAGACCGATTTCGCCGTGCGTCTGGCCGCCGCCGGCCTGCCGACCCACTGGGTCGCGGGCGCACGCGCCTACCACCAGCACCATCCGGTGCACGTGCCGCCGCTCCACCAGTTCGACCACATCCTGCGCAACGCCGCCCGCTTCCACGCCCGGCACGGCACCTGGTGCATGGACTACTGGCTCGGCCAGTTCCGCGACGCCGGCCTCATCGCATGGGAGCCGGACGCGCCCGAGATCCAGCGGCTGCGCGCGCCGGAGCCGGCCGAGATCGCCGCCGCCCTGCAGCCCGGCACGCGCCTGTTCTCCTGAGTTTTCGAGTTCCATGACAAAACCCATCGCCTTCTTCGTCCACCACCAGGGGCGCGGACACGCCAACCGCACCCGCGCCGTGGTCGCCGAATTCTCGCGCCACCGGCCGGTCTCGGTCCTCACCGCCGACCTGGGCCTGTTCGACGGATTTGCCCGCGACATCGAGATCGTCGGCCTGCCCGACATGATCGGCGCCAGGGTGCCGACGCCGCGCCTGTTCGCCGAGCCGACGCCGAGCGTGATGCATTGCGTGCCCCTCGGCGTGACGGAGACCCGCCGGACCATGCGGGCCATCCTCGACCACCTCGACGACCGGGGCGTCGGCCTCTTCGTCGTCGACGTCTCGGCCGAGATCGCCCTGCTCGCCCGCGCCGCCAGCGTCCCGGCCGTGCAGATCCGCATGCACGGCGACCGCTCCGACATCGGCCATATCGGCGCCTACGAGGCCTGTGTGGGCATGCTCGCCCCCTTCGACCCGCGTCTCGAGCAGGACGACTATCCGGATTACCTGCGGGCCAGGACCTTCTACAGCGGCGGCCTGTGCACGAGCGTCGATCCGGTGCCGACCCGGGCCGAGGCCCGCGCCCGCCTCGGCCTCGACCCGGCCCGGGAGATCGTCGTCGCCGTGACCGGGGGCGGGGGCAGCGGTACGCCCTACGCGCCGCTCACCGTCGCCGCGCGTGCCGTCCCCGACGCCCTATGGCTGACCCTCGGGCCGACCCACCGCGAGGGCCACGAGACGGATTTCGCCAACCTGCGCGAACTCGGCTGGGTCGCCTCCGTCACCGACCATCTCGCGGCGGCCGACATCGTCATCGCGTCGGCGGGCGACAACACCATTCACGAGGTCGCCCGAGTCGGCGGACGCCTCGTGGTGATGCCCGAATGGCGCTATTTCGGCGAACAGACCCGCAAGGCCGAGGCCCTCGTGCGCCTCGGCGCCGCCGTGCAGGCGCCGCGCTGGCCCGGCGACCTCCAGGGCTGGCGCGACCTCCTCGACCGGGCCCGCGCCCTCGACGGCGAGATCCTGCGCCCGCTCCACGCCCCCGATGCCGCCGCCCGCGCCGCGGGCTGGCTCGAAGGCCTCACCGACGACCTCTGGGCCGGCGCGCCCGCCGCCTGATCCTCGACTCCTCGATCCGGAACCGTCCAGCATGCCGAGCGTGACCGTCGTGACCCTGGCTCAGGGGCGCCCGACCCATCTGCACAACCTGGTGCTCGGCCTGACCCGCCAGACGCAGATCCCCGTCGAACTCATCGTGGCGGTGATGCAGGACCGGCCCTACGACCTGCCCGACGCGCCGTTCCCGATCCGCCAGATCGTGGTCGGCGGCGACCGGCTGCCCCTGGCCGCCGCCCGCAACCGCGCCGTGGCGGCGGCGGCCGGCGAGCAGGTGGTCTTCCTCGACGTCGACTGCATCCCCGCGCCGGACCTGGTGGCCGACTACGCGCGCCGGCTCGACGAACTCGACGGCCTGCTGATGGGCGAAGTCCTCTACCTGCCCGGCGGCGCCACGGGCGGCGCCTGGCGGAGCGAAGACTTCGGCCCCCTCGCGCAGCGCCACTCCGACCGGCGCGGCCCGCCGGCCGAGGGCATCGAGATCTGCACCGACTACCGGTGCTTCTGGTCGCTCAACTTCGCCATGCGGCGGGCGACCTTCATCGCCGCCGGCGGCTTCGACGAGCGCTATACCGGCTATGGCGGCGAGGACACGGACTTCGGCAAGACCCTCGACCGGTACGGCATCCCCATCGCCTGGATCAGGGGCGGGCTCGCGCACCACCAGTATCACCCCCACCACATGCCGCCGATCCACCACCTCGACAGCGTCGTGCGCAACGCCGAGCTGTTCGAGGCGAAGTGGGGCTACCGCACCATGGGCCACTGGCTCTACGCCTTCCGCCTCATGGGGCTGATCGACGATGCCCCGGGCCGGCCGATCCGCATCCTGCGCCGGCCCGATGCCGACGACCTCGCGCTGACGGGCCAGCAGAGCCACCAGCCCTACGCCAACACCGCGACGGTGATCCGCCTCCTCGACGCGCGGATCGCCGCCGCCGCATCCCCGGCCGAGACCGCGCGCGTGCCCGCATGAGGATCGCCGTCCTCGCCCACGTCCGCCAGCCGATCGCGCCGCCGTTCCGGGGCGGCATGGAGGCCCACAGCTGGCACCTCGCCGAGGGCCTGCGCGCCCGCGGCCACGACGTGGTGCTGTTCGCCTCGGGCGACAGCGACCCGCGCTTCACCCTCGACGCCGTGATCCCCCGGCATCAGGAGGCGACGTTCCCCGGCCAGGAACACACCGGCGACCCGGCCCTCGTCGCGCATCTCGACGCCGGTTACGCCGCCGCCTGCGACCGGATCGCGGCGGGCGGGTTCGACGTCGTCCACAACAACAGCCTCAGCCGCCTGCCGCTCGCCCGCGAGCGCACCCGCCGGGTCCCCACCGTCACCTCCCTGCACGTTCCGCCCTACGACGCCCTGCGCTGGTTCGTGCACGACAGCGTGGTCCCCGGCCACCGCCTCACGGTGACCTCGCACGGCCAGTTGCGGGCGTGGTTCCCGGACGGGGCGCCGCCGCAGGCCAGCGTGCTCCACAACGGCATCGACCTGGCGGACTGGCCCTACCGCGACCGAGGCGACGGCAGCGCGGTCTGGTGCGGGCGGATCACCCCCTACAAGGGAACCCATCTGGCGATCCAGGCCGCGCGCCGGGCCGGCATCGCCCTGACGCTGTTCGGCTCGACGGAGGATGGCGCGTATTGGGAGAGCGAGGTCCGGCCCCGGCTCGGCGGCGCGATCCGCTACGGCGGCCATCTCGACGGCCCGTCCCTGGCGGCGGAGGTCGGCAGGGCCTCCGTTTTCCTGTTCACGCCGTGCTGGGACGAACCGTTCGGTCTGGTCGCCATCGAGGCGATGGCCTGCGGCCTGCCGGTGGCGAGTTTCGACCGGGGGGCCGCCCGCGAGGTCATCGGCGAGGCCGGTGCCTTCGCTCCGCCCGACGACGAGGCCGCCCTGGCGGACGCCATCGGCCGCGCCTTCGCGATCCCGCGACGCACCGCCCACGACCGCGTCCGGCGTCATTTCACGCACGATGTCTGGCTGGACGGATGCGAACGGCTCTACGCCGCCGCCATGCAAGACGGGACGCCCGGCGCGCCTCTATCGTAACCGGGATCGACGGTGGCGATAGCGCGCCGCTCCGCGGCCCTCGTCTCCCTGGATCCCGGATCACCCTCCGCCGGCGCTCCGGGCGTCCGGGACAGGGCGGCGTTTCATCCACAAGGGATCGCCAAAGCCGGTGGGCTCGGTGCCGGAGCGGCGTCGAAATCCGCATTGCGACGCCATCCGGGGAATCTTCGTCACGATCGGCCTCCCGCGTCGCATGAACGGGTTGCGCCGCGCCGGTCGCTTTTTCGTTGCCGATCCGTCTCACCCGTATCGACGCCCGACCTTCCGGGCTACGCGTCGAACGCCACCGACGGGATCCGAATTTTTCGGAAGACCAGTTTAGGCGTCTCTCGACGTCTGCGAACAATACGATGTTCTTCGAACACGCGTCGTTACAATTTTCATCGCCGCGCTCCTGCGAAACGCGCATGCGCAGATTTCATTTACCCGCGTTTCACAGGCTCGGCCGTACATCATGGCGAGACGACAATCGAGGCGCGGCAGAAACCTCCGCCACCGCGTGTCGTCCGATGGAAGCGGCGGTATCCCCGATGGTTCGGACAAAGCCTATTGGGTTCGTGAGGGCAACCGGCCCGGCTTTTTCAAACGACACCCTATTCATCGCAATGCGAGCGTCATTCGCCGCATCACGACAGACGACGGCATTCACGAACCCGACGCCGCAGCCTGCGAACCTTGAGGGCCAACGATGAACCTTTCGACCGTTGTCGACGTCAAGCGACCGACATCGCTGGACGAGATCCAGGGCTGGCACGACGGCTACTCGTGGCTCGCGGGCGGCACCTGGCTGTTCGCGGAACCGCAGGTGGCGGTCGATACGCTGATCGATCTCGAGAGACTGGGCTGGGCGCCGCTGACGGCGACCGACGCCGGCCTCGAGATCGCCGCGACCTGTCGCGTCGTCGATCTGCACGGGTTCGAGGGTCCGGCGGCCTGGCGCGCGGTGCCCCTGTTCCGGCAGTGCATCGACTCGTTCCTGATGTCGTTCAAGGTCTGGAACGCCGCCACCATCGGCGGCAACGTCTGCATGTCGCTACCGGCCGGCGCGATGATCTCGCTGACCGCGGCGCTGGAGGGCGTGTGCACGCTGTGGCCGCGCGAGGGACAGGCGCGCACCGTCACGGTGGTCGATTTCGTCACCGGCAACCACGCCAACGTCCTGGGCAAGGGCGAATTGCTGCGCAGCATCCACCTGCCCGCCGCGGCGCTGACGAAGCGCACGGCCATGCGGCAGGTCTCGCTGACCCGCTACGGTCGCTCGGCCGCCCTGATCATCGGCACCGCCGGCGACGGCGGCGCGGATTTCCTCCTGACGATCACCGCGGCGACCCCGAAGCCGGTGCAGCTGCGCTTCGCCACGCTCCCGTCGGCGGACGCGCTGCGCCGCGCCATCGACGAGCGCCTGCCGGCGGACGCCTACTTCCACGACGTGCACGGGACGGCTCCCTACAAGCGCCACGTCACGCAGTACCTGGCCGAACAGATCCGTACGGAGCTCGCATGACTGAGTATTCCATCAACGGCCGCGCCTACGCCGCCGAGCCGGCGCCGGGCCAGTGCCTGCGGACCCTCCTGCGCGACCTCGAGGTGTTCGGCGTCAAGAAGGGTTGCGATTCCGGCGATTGCGGCGCCTGCACGGTGCACATCGACGGCAAGCCGTTCCACTCCTGCCTCGTTCCGGCCTTCCGGGCCGAGGGGCGCGAGGTCACCACCATCGAGGGCCTGTCGCCCTGCGGGCACAAGCATGCGCTCCAGCAGGCGTTCCATGACGCGCAAGGTTTCCAGTGCGGCTTCTGCACCGCCGGCATGATCATGACCGCCGTCACCCTGACGGAGGCCCAGAAGAGCGACCTGCCGCATGCCCTCAAGGGCAACCTGTGCCGCTGCACCGGCTACCGCTCGATCAAGGACGCGCTCAACGGCGTGTGCAACATCGAGGCCGATCTGGCCGGCAAGGCGCTGGGGGCGAGCCTGCCCAATCCGTTCACCGACACCATTCTCACCGGCACCGCGCGCTACACGATGGACATCGCGGTGGCCGACCTGCTGCACCTGAAGGTCCTGCGCTCGCCCCACGCCCACGCACGCATCGTCGGCATCGACAGGCAGGCGGCCCTGGCCGTGCCCGGCGTGGTCGCGGTCTACACCTGGGAGGACGTGCCCGGGCGCCGGTTCAGCTCGGCCCTGCACGAGGACCACCTCGTCGATCCCGACGACATCCTGCTCCTCGACAACGTGGCGCGGTTTTCCGGCCAGCGGGTGGCGGCCGTGGTGGCCGAGACGGAAGCGGCCGCCGAGGCGGGGTGCCGCGCGCTCCACGTCGACTACGAGATCCTGCCGGCGGTGTTCGATCCGGTCCTGGCCATGCGGCCCGACGCGCCGATCCTGCACGACAAGGACTACGTCGCGGGGAGCAACAACATCTTCTGCACGCTGCAGGGCGAGATCGGCGACGTGGCCAAGGGCTTCGCGCAAGCCGACGTCGTCCACGAGCAGACCTACTCGACCTCCCGCGTCCAGCACGTGCACCTCGAGACGCACGGCTCCATCGCCTGGAAGGGCGAGGACGGCCGCTGGCACGTGCGCACGAGTTCGCAGGGGCCGTTCGCGGTGCGCCAGAAGCTCGCCTACGTCATGGGGCTCTCGCCCCGGGACCTCCACGTGTTCACGGAGCGCGTCGGCGGGGGCTTCGGCGGCAAGCAGGAGATGGTCTCGGAAGACCTCGTACTGTTCGCCACGATGAAGCTCGGCCGCCCCGTGAAATGGGAATGGACCCGCGAGGAGGAGTTCATCGGCGCCACCACGCGCCACCAGATGACCACCCGCGTGAAGATCGGCGCCCGCAAGGACGGCACGCTGACGGCCCTCGACGTCGAGGTGTTCTCCAACACCGGCGCCTACGGCGGCCACGGCAGCGAGACCCTGGCGGCCGCCATGGCGAGCCCGATCGCGGCCTACCGCTGCGCCAACAAGAAGGGCATCGGCCACGCCGTCTACACCAACATGACGCCGGGCGGCGGCTTTCGCGGCTACGGCGCCTCGCAGACCACCTTCGCGATCGAATGCGCCATCGACGAACTCGCCCGCCGGCTCGGCATCGATCCCTTCGCGATGCGGCGCCTAAACGTGGTGCAGCCGGGCGACAACATCGAATCGATCTGGAAGGAGGCGTCCGACGCCAGCTTCGGCAGCCACGGCATCGGCGAGTGCCTCGACATCGTCGAGCGCGAGCTCGCCAAAGGCAACGGCGTCGCCAAGCCCGAGGGGGCGGATTGGGCCGAGGGCCGGGGCGTGGCGCTGGCCATGCTCGAATGCGGCCCGCCCACCGAGCATCGCTCGGGCGCCGAGATGCACCTCAAGGCCGACGGCAGCTACTTCCTCGCCTGCGGCTCCACCGAGATGGGCAACGGCATCACCACGGCCCACAAGCAGATCGCCGCCTCCATCCTGGGGACGCGCGCCGACGACGTCGGCATCATCAACGCCGACACCGACCGCACCCCCTACGACACCGGCACCTTCGCCAGCACCGGCGTCGTCGTCGCCGGCAAGGCGGTCCATCTGACGGCCGAGGCCATGGCCCAGGACATCCTCGACTTCGCCAGCCGACACACCGGCGTGCCGATGGACCAGTGCCGCCTCGACAACGACGGCGTCATCTGCGGCAACCGCCGCATCTCGCTCGTCGATCTCCACGCCGAGGGCGCCAAGGTCGACCATCGCTTCACGGTCGGCCGCCGGGCCTATCTCTCGCCGCGGACCATCGCCTTCAACGTGCAGGGCGTCCGCCTCGCGGTGCACCGCGTCACCGGCGAGATCCGGGTCTTGCACAGCGTCCACGCCGCCGACATCGGCTTGCCGATCAACCCGATGCAGTGCCGCGGCCAGCTCGATGGCGCCGTGTCGATGGGCTACGGCTGGGCGCTCGTCGAGAACATGGTGCACGACGACGAGGGGCGGATGGTCAACCCGCAGCTGCGCAACTGCCGCATCCCGACCCTGGCCGACACGCCCCACACCGACATCTTCTTCGCGGAGACGACCGACAGCATCGGGCCGCTCGGCGCGAAGTCCCAGGGCGAATGCGGCATCAACCCGGTGGCGCCCGCGGTCTCGAATGCGCTCGCCGATGCCACGGGGGTGCGCTTCGCCCACCTTCCGTTCACGCCCGACCGCCTCTTCACGCAGCTCGCCGGCCGATGAGCGCGCAGTCCCGCAGCGTCAGCATCGTGACGCAGACCTCCGTCCGGCCCGAGAGGACGGAAGCCTTCGCCCAGTGGCAGGGCGGCACCAGCGCGGTGATCTCGACGTTTCCGGGCTTCATCGAGCAGCGGCTGATGCCGCCCCACCCGCCGCTCCAGGTCGATTGGGTGATCCTGCAGCGCTTCGTCAGCGTGGAGCACGCCAAGGGCTGGCTGGCCTCGCCCGAGCGGCAATCGCGCATCGAGGGCGCCGCCCCGATGCTGGTGGGGCGCGACGACGTCCACATCGTCAGCGACGACGCCAGTGCGGCCCGCACCGCACCGGCCTCCGCCGTCATCAGCACCCGCGTGAAACCGGGGATGGAGGCGCAGTATCGCATCTGGGAGCAGAAGGTCGCCGCCGCCCAATCGAAGGCGGCGGGCCTGCAGGGCTACCGGTTCGAGCCCGCGGTGCCGGGCGTGCAGGAGGACTACGTCGCCATCCTGCGCTTCGACAGCGACGCCAACCTCCAGGCCTGGCTGGATTCGCCCGAACGCCGGGCCTTGATCGAGGAAGCGGCTCCGCTGACGGCGGAGTTCCACACCCGCCGGGTGCAGAGCGGCTTCGAGCAGTGGTTCCGCGATGCCACGCCCGAGGGCGCGCCCGCGCCGGCCGCGTGGAAGATGAACATGATCGTCCTGCTGACGCTCTATCCCACCGTCTTCCTGTGGGGCCTCTTCGTCGGTACGCCGTTCCTCTCGCGGACGTTGAACCTCGATTTTCCGGTGGCGCTCTTCATCGGCAACGTCTTCAGCGTGCTGCTGACCGCGAAACTGGTGCCCTGGACGGCCAACCGCCTCGGCTGGTGGCTGTCGCCGCCGCCCGACAGGCGGGCCATCCTCGACATCCGGGGCGCGGGCCTGCTGGTCGCGGCCTACGTCGTCATGATCCTGATCTTCTGGAAGGTGCTCTGATACGGTTTCCGCTTGGATCAAGCGGGAACCGTATCACCGAGCCCGCGCGGCGCCTGAGCGAAGCCCATGTCCGCATCACGGAGTGATCAACCGAAAATGGAATGAGCCGAGCGCCGGCGGCGATCGGATCGGGCCGAGACGGCATCGGCGACGCCTTCTCGAAGCCGCCACCGGCCAAAGAAACGCAACGGCGGCCTGGACCCAACCGGACCGCGACACAGGGCATGGGGACACGTTCGGGAATGATGCCAACGCTCGCTCTCACGCCTCGTGGAGGCCGGTCCGGCCCAAGGGGCCTCAGGGTTTCGGCGGCCCTCCTCGCCGGGGGCCTGGGGCTGGGCCTCCCGGTCGGGGACGCCCGTGCAGAGGCGATCGAGGGTCCCGTCGCGGCCACGCCTGTAAAGGCGGCGGCCCCACCCTCGTTCTTCAGCTTCTCCGACACCATCGTCAGCTACCGCTTCCAGGGCCCGTCGGCGGAGCCAGGTCTCGGCGTACGGCGTCCGGACGGCACCCCGAATGGCCGGCTGGAGCCCCGCGAGGTGCCAAAGAACGTCGTGAATGTCTTCCACACCAACGCATGGACCTACGGCACCAACCTCCTGTCCCTCGACATCCTGCGCTCCGGCTCGCAGGACCCGGCCGGCGACAGGTTCGGGAGCTTCCAGGGCGTCGGTGCGACGGAGGTCTATCTGATTTACCGCGGGACCTTGAGCGCAAACCAGATCTTCGACACCGACGTCTTCGGCATCCCCGGCCTCGTCAAGGATATCGGGCTGTCGTTCGGGGCGGACGTCAACACCAAGGACACCACCTTCGACAGCCGGAAGCGGGCCGGCACCTTTGGCCTGAACTTCGCCTTCGACGTGCCGGCCGGCTACCTGAACCTGAAGGTCCAGGGCTACAAGGAATTCTCCCACAACGGCTTTGCCGCCGGCAAATTCCGCAGCGTCGAATACCTGATGACGCCCGAGTTCGAGGTCACCTACTCACTCCCGCTGACGTTCACCGGACTGCCCCTGTCGCTGGCCGGCTTCAACACCGTCATCCTGCCCAAGGGCCGCTACGGCGTCACCAACGAGAACCGGACCCGGGTCGAGTTCGTGTCCCAGACCAACCTGGTGCTCGATGTCGGGCAGCTCGCCGGCGGCAGGCCCAACCAGCTCGAGGTGTTCGCCGGGTTCCAGTACTGGCACAACAAGTTCGGCGCCGACCCGCGCCGGACCGTCAACACCGAGGAAAAGGCCCTGATCGCGGGGGTGTCCTACCACCTGAGATGAGCCCCCGCCGAGCCCGGTTGGCGGAGGCCGCCGCCGGTTCAGGGGCGATCGGCGCGAAGCTCGCCGGGCGCGTGGCCGAACCGCTTGCGGAAGGCGCGGTTGAAGGTCGGCACGTCGGTGAAACCGCAGGCATAGGCGATGGTGGCGATCTTCGGCCGGTCGCCGGTCGGCGACGTCAGGCGCCGGTGCGCGCGCAGGAGGCGCGCCTCGCGGATGGCCGCCGCCACGCCGTCGGTGTCCGAAAACGCCCGGTAGAGATGGGCGCGGGAGAGCCCGAGCACCGTGTGGATCTCGTCGGGGTCGAGGCCGGGGTCGTGCATCCGCCGCGCGATATGGGCGCGGGCGAGGGCGAGCACCGCCTCGCGCGAGACCTGCACGCCGGATGGAGCGTGCGGATCCCGGGCGAGGTTACGCAGCATGTGCAGCACGCCTTCCACGGCGATCCGCGCCTCGTCCTCGGAGAGCCAGGCGACCGACGCGGCGAACGCGCGAAAACAGGTCTGGAACGCGCCGCTCGCGGCTTCATCCGCGATCAGGCGGCCTGCGAAGGCATCGGCCTCGCCGACCCAGGCCTCGAAGGTCCGGCGCGGCACGGCGAGCCGCAGTTCCTCGTAGTCGCAGTGCGTGCCCGCCACGAAGGGCCGGTTGCGCGACAGGAAGCTGACGGTTCCGGCCGCGATCCGTCCGCCGCGGCCGCGTTGCTCGTGATACCCGAGCCCGTCGAGCCCCAGGCCGACCACCACCGTCTCCGGGGCGTTCCGGTCGACGTGGCGGCGCCCGAACGTCAGCCCCACCGGGCTGCTGACCGTCCGCGTCATCACCCAGTCCGCCTGTGCGACGGCGAGGCGCCTGGCGCGGAACGGGCCGTCCGGACGCACGCGCGCCACGTCGCCGAAGGGGGCGAGGGCCGTGGAGCGCCAGAACTCGAACGCCCACCGGGCCTCGACCCGATCCGTCGTTTCGATGACGCTGGGAACGATCGCCAATCGCGACACGTGGCAAACTCCGGGGGGCGGCGGACGGATGGTCCCGGTCGGACGTGGTCCTGCAGATACCGGTGCGACGGGGTGTCGTTCCAGGTCACCCCGGTACCACACGGAACCGGTGCGATCCCATCGGGATGTTTGCACGCCTCCTGCGACGGCCGCCGCCTTCGGGAGGCAAGCCGAGGGCCACCGCTCCCGATGCGTGCGAGCCGGTAGGGGGTCGGGCAAAACCGGTCGCCGTCGCGCCCTCTCGAACCGGACTTTAACGGGTCCGGTTGCAATGGTCGGAGGCAAACATCATCCGGCGCTCCGTCGGCCCGCCGCTTCCACGGACGCCCTGCCCATGAACCCCTACCTGCTCCTCGCCTTCGCCATCAGCGCCGAGGTCACGGCCACCCTCGCCCTCAAGGCCGCCGACGGGCTGACCAAGCCGATCCCCACGATCATCGTGGCGGTGGGGTACGGCACGGCGTTCTGGCTGATGTCCAACAGCATGAACATGCTGCCGATCGGGGTGGTCTACGCCATCTGGGCCGGGGTCGGCATGGTCGGTGCGGCTCTCGGCGGCGCACTCCTGTTCGACGAGCCGATCTCCGTCACCATGATGGCCGGCATCGCCGTCATCGCCCTGGGCGTGGCGATCCTGGCATCGGGCCAGACCGCGCATCACTGAACCGGCGACGCGCGTACCACCGCCGCCATCGTGACCGCCGGGCGTCGCCGCACGCACGGCCCCACGTCGTCGTCCCGCGAGAAGGGTTGCCGTCAGGTGCATCCGTCCCCCAAGCGGCTCATTTCGCGGCTCGGCCTGCCGTTGCTCGGCCTGGGGGGCCTCGCATGGGCGGCCACGGCCGTCCTCGGGGTGCCGAATCCGGTCACCCTGGCGGCCCTGGCGGTCGTCGAACCCTCCGCCGCCGGAGCCTGGTTCGCGAGCCGACCGGTGGCGGCGTCGCGCACGCCGCGGATCCTCACCCTCGCACCCCGCCCGATCCTCGATCGTGTCCCCTGGAAGGACACGCTCGTCCCCCTCGGCGCCATGCTGGCGGCAACGCACACCAATGCCCTCCTGGTGACCCAGGACGGCGTCCTCGTCCACGAATGGTACCGTCCCGGCTTCGACGCCGAGACATCGTTCCCGTCCTGGTCGGTGGCGAAATCGGTGGTCTCGCTGCTGGTCGGACGGGCGATCGCCGATGGCCGGCTGAAGGAGACGGACCACGTCTCCGACCTCCTGCCCGACCTGCGCACGGCTCCGGTCTTCGGCCGCATCACCGTCGGCGACCTCCTCGACATGACCAGCGGCCTCGCGGTGCCGGAGAACTACGACCCCTGGCACCCGCTCGTCGGCACCGCGGGGATGTACCTGACGCGCGACCTGCGAGCCTTCGTGAGGGAGCACGCCGTGCTGTCGTCGAGCCCCGGCAGCACCGGGCAGTACCGCAGCATCGACACCCAGGTCCTGGGCCTGATCCTCGCCGAGGTCCACGGCAGGCCGCTGTCCGACCTCCTGTCGGAGCGGATCTGGAAGCCCATGGGGGCACAGGCGGACGCGAGCTGGAACCTCGACCGGCCGGGCGGGACGGAGAAGGCGTTCTGTTGCCTCAACGCGGTCGCCCGCGACTTCGCCCGCCTGGGGCTGATGGTGGCCGACCACGGCGCGGTCGGCTCGGCCAGCGTCGTCCCGCGGCGCTGGATCGAGCGGATCGAGACGCCGGCGCGTCGGGAGGTCGACGGCTGGCCCTACTCGGCGCAATGGTGGCACGTGCCGGAGGGCGACGACGATATCTCGGCCATCGGCGTCTACGGCCAATACGTCTACGTCAATCGCGATACCGGGACGGTCATCGTCAAGCTCAGCGACCACGGGGCCGAGCAGGACGAGGCCGACACGCTCGCGGTGATGCTGGCGATCTCACGCGACCTTCGGCGCCGCTGAGGCCTCGGCCGCCGCCAGCACGCCGCGCTTGCGCGCGACGGTCTCGGCCCGCCAGTTGCGCAACAGCCGCCGCCTGACGCCCTGCCAGCGGACGGCCGGGACCGGCGCGACGGGATCGACGAGCGCGCTCAGCGCCCGCGCATAATCGAGCACGAGGCCGGGCGTCCAGGTCATCGCGCCCGCGCCGTTGCGCATGAGCGCGGCCGCCCAGAATTCCGGGCTCAGGGCCGCCTGGGCCAGCCTGCGCCACGGCGTGCCGTCGCGGCTGAAGCTGCCCTCCACCGCGGCGTCGAGGGCGTTGGCGACCCCCGTCGAGCAGTTGCGCCCCACGAGGTTGTAGGTCGCGTCCCGGCGGTACGCCTCCCAGAAGGTGCGCAGGCGGGCGCCGTCGACGCCCGTGAGCGTGACCGTGACCGTGGCCTCGCACCAGTCGTCGGCCTCCTCGCGGTAGCTCGGCAGGAAACGACCCGAGACGTTGTTCTCGGGGCCCGCACGCAGGGTCGCGCGCAGGTTGCCCGGCGACCGGTCGATCTCCACGGCGGGGTAGTGGCTCACGTACAAGGGCCCGTCGCCGCCGGGCCGCCCCGCCAGCTCCAGCGCCGCGTGGCCGGTGGAGATGTGGCCGCCGCCGTTCACCGAGACGACGTAGCGATGCACCAGCCGCCGCCGGGCCGGGATCGTGGCCGTGCCGGTGGGCGTCCAGACGTAGACGGTGAGGGCGTCCGATCCGCTCGCCGGGGTCGAAGCCGGCATCTGTTCGGGCTCGCGCCGCAGGCGCAGGCCGAGCAGCGCGACCTTGATCCCGGCCAGAACCAGGAAGGCGCCGATGCTGAACCCCACCGTGCCGGCGTACCAGGTCGGCCAGGGCTGCAGGGTCAGGATCCCCAGGACCACGCCGAGCGCGCCATGCGCCACCGACCCGCGCCATCCGGGAAAGCGCAGCACCTGCGAGAGGACGATCCGCGACAGGCCGTCGAACAGGAAGGCCGTACCGAACAGCATCGCCAACAGGAACGTGCTCGAAGAGGACGCCAGGATCGTCAGCACCGCGACCACGAGGAGCAGCCCGGCCTTGAGAAGGCGCAGGCGCCGGGCGGCGCCGGTGGCGACGAGGCCGCGCACCAGCGAGCTCACCGCCTCGATCACGAGAAGGAGGCCGAACCAGCGGTCCGGCACATGCGTGGCGCCGTCGAGGGCGTCGATCACCAGGGCGCCGCCCAGCGCCGCCCAGGCCAGGCCCGCGCCCGTGACGAGCCCCCAGCGCCGATGGACCGCCTCGCGTCCGACCAGCAGCAGCCAGAGGGGCAGTGCCCCCGGGCTCGGCGAGGCGCCGGACGAATCCGCGAACATGCCCTCGACCGAATCGCTCCCGCGCTTGGCCGACGCGAGACCCGACAGCCCCTGTTCTTTCGGGCTGAGCGGCACCGCGGGCGGCGCTCCGTCTCGGGGTGCGGCGTCCCCTGCCGGGGCGGCACCGGGCGGCTGGGATGGCTGGAACGACAGGGTCACGCGTCACCTCTCCCCGAGCGCGGCATCGGCGGCCGGCAAGGGTGCTTCGGGGCAAGGGTGCTGTGGGGCAAGGTTGCTTCGGAGCAAGAGACTTCGGGGCAATAGCTTGCAGGAAAGGACAGATCGATGAAGAAATCGTGGCGGCCACGCCCTTTTCCCTCGGCATGAGGGACCTTTGTCGACCGACCTCGGGTGCCGGGACGTTGGTGTCCGGCGGACCGGACAGGCCGCGCGGCCCGGCGGGCACAGGGCGTGGACGCCGTCGCCGGCCACCGGCGAACACCGAGGCCGGCGGCAGGGACAGGCCGCCACGCTGCGGGCTCGCGCCGCCGCGTCAGGGCGCGGGCACGACCTTGACCGGAGAGGCGCGGAGCAGGGCCTCCATGTCGACGGCGAGGGCGGCGGCGACCTCCGCCAGGGCCTTGCGCTCGACGTCGCTGATGCCCTCGTGGTCGGCGACGTCGGCGGCGATGAGGAACACGTTGTTGCGCTGCTCGATGTCCCGGTCGACGATGGCGGCCACCCGGCCGAGGTTCTCGGCGCGCCCGGCGCGGGTGCGGGCCCGGGCGATGCCGTCGAACAGCTCGGTCTCCAGCATCAGCGTGTCGTAGCCCTTCTGCAGGATCGGGTTGGCGCGCATGCCCGCCAGGGCGGTCTCCACCTCCTCGTCGTCGACCTCGCTGTCGGCGACGATGACGTTCGAGGCCGCGGAGACGGCGGCCAGCATCAGCGCCTTGTCGCCGACGTAGGCTGTGACGCTCTGGGTGAACCGATCGACGAGATCGTGGAAAAGGCTCATCGTGAACTCCTGGACGGATGGGTCGGCGACGGCTGGATCGGCCTGAGGGTCCTTCTGTCGGAATGGGGCAGCGATGGATAGGTCTCGCGCCGCTCGCGGACGCGAGAGTGGATCGGGCCGAGGGTCGTTGGGCCATGGATCGTCGGGCAGGGGTCGATCGGGCAGGGGTCGATCGGGACAGACCGCCCGGGGCGGCGCGACGGAGGCCGGATCGGGCGGGATTGGCGTGAAACCTGCTCGACCCCGGCGGTCATCGACGGCGGCCGCCGTTGATTGGACCGGCGATCGACCGATCTATCCCAGGAGATCGCCCGTCGCGGCGAAGATCGTGAACGGGCTTTTTCACGCGCGCAAGGCAGGCTCGCCCCCGGGGCGGGGGCCTGCAGGGGCGGAGCCCGCAAGGTAGGACATGGCAAGGTAGGACATGGCAGGGCAGGACACGGCATGACCGAGCTTCACCCCGAGATCGCCGCCGTCACCGAGCGGGTCGTCTCGCGCTCCCAGCGTTCGCGAACGGCCTACCTCGACCTGATCGCCCGCGAGCGCGATTCGGGCGTCCATCGGCCGATGCTCAACTGCGGCAACCTCGCCCACGGCTTTGCCGCCTCGGGCGAGGACAAGCCGGCGATCAAGGCGGGCCGGTCGATGAACATCGGCATCGTCACCGCCTACAACGACATGCTCTCGGCGCATCAGCCCTACGGACGGTACCCGGAGCAGATCAAGCTGTTCGCCCGCGAGGTCGGGGCGACGGCGCAGGTGGCCGGCGGCGTGCCGGCGATGTGCGACGGCGTCACCCAAGGCCAGCGCGGCATGGAGCTGTCGCTGTTCTCGCGCGACACCATCGCGCTCTCCACCGCCGTCGCCCTCAGCCACGGCATGTTCGACGGCGCGGCGCTGCTCGGCATCTGCGACAAGATCGTGCCGGGCCTCCTGATCGGAGCCCTGCGCTTCGGCCACCTGCCGATGATCCTGATCCCGGCCGGGCCGATGCCCTCCGGGCTCGCCAACAAGGAGAAGCAGCGCATCCGCCAGCTCTATGCCGAGGGCAAGGTCGGGCGCGACGAACTCCTGGAGAGCGAGTCGGCCTCTTACCACGGGGCCGGCACCTGCACCTTCTACGGCACCGCCAATTCCAACCAGATGATGATGGACGTGATGGGCCTGCACATGCCCGGCGCCTCCTTCATCAACCCGGGCACCAAGCTGCGCCAGGCGGTGACGCGGGCGGCCGTCCATCGCCTCGCGGCCATCGGCGCGCAGGGCAACGCATACCGGCCGCTGGGGCGCTGCGTCGACGAGAAGGCGATCGTGAACGCCGTGGTCGGCCTGCTCGCCACGGGGGGCTCCACCAACCACGCCATCCACCTGCCGGCGATCGCCCGCGCCGCCGGCATCGTCCTCGACTGGGAGGATTTCGACCGGCTCTCGGCGGTGGTGCCGCAGGTGGCCAAGGTCTATCCCAACGGCTCGGGCGACGTGAACCACTTCCATGCCGCCGGCGGCATGAGCTACGTCATCGCCAGCCTGATCGACGCCGGGCTGTTGCACGACGACATCCTCACGGTGGCCGGCACGCGCCTGCGCGACCACGCCCGCGACCCCAAGCTGATCGAGGACGACCTCGTCTTCGAGGACGCCCCCGACCGCTCGCACGACGAGTCGATCCTGCGCGCGCCGGCCAACGCCTTCAAGGCCGACGGCGGCATGCGGCTGGTCCAGGGCAACCTCGGCCGGGCCACCTTCAAGACCAGCGCGGTCGATCCCGAGCGCTGGACGGTGGAGGCCCCGGCCCGTGTCTTCGACGACCAGGACGACGTGCTCGCCGCGTTCAAGGCCGGGGAACTCGAACGCGACGTGGTGGTGGTCGTGCGCTTCCAGGGCCCCAAGGCCAACGGCATGCCCGAACTGCACAAGCTCACGCCCCAGCTCGGCGTGCTCCAGGACCGGGGCTTCCGGGTGGCGCTGGTCACCGACGGGCGGATGTCGGGGGCGTCGGGCAAGGTGCCCGCGGCGATCCACCTGAGCCCCGAGGCCCTGGGCGGCGGCCCTCTGGCCAAGCTGCGCGACGGCGATCGCGTGCGCCTCAGCGCGGAGGAGGGGAGCCTGGTCGCCCTGGTCGATCCGGCGGAATGGGCCGCCCGCAAGGACGCGGTGGCGCCCCCTCCGGCCTTCGGCACCGGGCGCGAGCTCTTCGCCTTCATGCGCCAGGGGGCGGACGGGGCCGAGCAGGGCGCCTCCGCGATGCTGGCGGCGGCCGGCCTGTAAGTCGCGCCTCCGCCCTCCCCGCGACAGGGGAGGGCACCGACACCTTCAGCCGAGGATACTTCCGATGTCCGCCATCGACGCCCTGATGCGCTCCGTCCCCGTGATCCCCGTCCTCGTGGTGGAGAATGCCCGCGACGCCATCCCCATCGCGCAAGCACTGGTGGAGGGGGGACTCACCGCCCTCGAAGTCACCCTGCGCACGCCCGCCGCCCTCGAGGTCATCCGCGAGATGGCCACGGTGGAGGGCGCGGTCGTGGGCGCCGGCACCGTCCTGAACGGCAGGGACCTCGACGCCGCGCTCGCGGCCGGCGCGCGTTTCGTCGTCAGCCCCGGCCTCACCGATCCGCTGACCAGGGCCGCCCTCGACAGCGGAATTCCCTATCTGCCGGGCATCGCCAATGCGGCCGACATCATGCGCGGGCTCGACCACGGGCTCGACCGGTTCAAGTTCTTTCCCGCGGAGGCCGCCGGCGGCCTGAAGGCGCTCAAGGCCCTGGCAGGGCCGTTCGGTCAGGTCCGGTTCTGCCCCACCGGCGGCATCACCGAGGCCTCGGCCCCGGAGTGGCTCGCGTTCAAGTCCGTCCTGTGCGTCGGGGGGAGCTGGGTGGTTCCGGCCGGCACCCCGGACCCCGACACGATCCGGCGCAACGCCGCGGCGGCGGCCGGGCTGCGCACCGCCTGACGGGCACTGCGGATCGCGGCGGCGGCCCGACGTTTCGACGGCGACATTGCCTTCGATCGCCGCCAGACATCCGCCTTTCACCATTCGTCCATCGCGGTGCGCGAAAACACGACAGACCAGGGAACCCGCCGCCTATGCCCACGCTTGTATGGCAAAGGTTATCGCGCAGGTAAGGGTTCCATCATGAAGACCTTGGCTACGGCCCTCGCGGGCGTTCTCGGTGCAGGCGTCATCGGGATCTGTGTTCTCGGCGCGTCACCGGTCACGGCAGCGCCCTACGATCCATTCGAGACCAACGCCGGCGAGGAATACTACTCGGATCCGGCCTACGACCCCTATACCGCGCCGCGCGGCGTCGAGCCGGGCTACGGATCGCGGGGCTATTCGGTCCAGGCGGCACCCCAGGCGCAGGTGGCGCCGATCCCCCGCGAGCTCGTCGCGTTCAATGCCAACTACAAGCCGGGCACCATCGTCGTCTCCACCGCCGAGCGGCGCCTGTACTTCGTGCTGCCGGGTGGCGAGGCGATCCGTTACGGCGTCGGCGTCGGGCGCCCCGGCTTCACCTGGTCCGGCACCAAGACCGTGACCGCCAAGCGCGAGTGGCCGTCGTGGACGCCCCCGGCCGCGATGCTGGCCCGTCGTCCCGACCTGCCGCGCTACATGGCCGGCGGTGTCGAGAACCCGCTCGGTGCCCGTGCGATGTACATCGGCAATACCGAGTACCGCATCCACGGCTCCAACGAGCCCGACACGATCGGCCAGGCGGTCTCGTCCGGCTGCATCCGGATGACCAACGAGGACGTCACCGATCTCTACGAGCGCGTGAAGGTCGGCGCCAAGGTCGTCGTCCTGAACTGAACCGCGGTTCTTCCGAATCTGCAGAACGGCCGCGTCGCCCTCACGGGGCGGCGCGGCCGTCTTGCGTTCCGATATCCTACGGGACCACCCGTCCCACCGCCGTCTGCGGCGCGCTGAAGGAGGCGATCGGCATGTCGCAGAAGCAGCGGGCGCCGAGCGGCCTCGGCCCGGGCAGCGGGCAGGAGAACGGCTGCAGCCCGGAGATGCCGGACTGGACGGCGTCGCAGTTCAGTCCGACGGCGCGGCGGCGCGGCGGCGGACGGTCGTAGCCGTCGTCCTCCTGGTAGCGGGGCGGCGGCGGACGGTCGTAGCCGCCGTAGTACTGGGCGCTGGCCGTCTGCGATCCGATGGCGCTGGCGAGGATCACGGCGCTGAGACCGATTCGATAGGCAAGACGCATGGCTGTGGTCGCCCCTGTGAGGATCCGGCCCCCGAGAACGCGATGTGCGGGCCGCGAGGCAGGCGTTATGGCCCCGCCATGCCGGAAAAAAGGCGGCGCCCGGCGCCGGACCCCGAAAACCTGTCGGACATGAAAGGGCCCGCCCCATGGCGTGGGGCGGGCCGGCCGTCACGGACGGATTCACGGACGGACTTGGGTCCGCGAATCAGTTGGTGGCGTTGCGGGCGGCGTTCTGCATGTCCTCGCCGGCCTTGCGAGCCTGCTCGGTACCCTGCTCCATGGCCTGGCGGGCCTGCTGGGCGCCCTGCTCCATGGCGGACTTCGCCTTCTCGGCGCTCTGCTGCATCACCGACTGGGCGAGGCCACCGAACTCCTTGGCCTGGGCCTGGATCGCGGCGAACTGGTTGCGCACAAACTCGGCCTGGTGCTGCATCGCCTCCTGGACGTCGCGGGAGCGCACGAGCTTCTGGGCGAGGTCGAAGGCGGCGGTCACGTTCTGCTCGGCGAACTCGAAGCCGCGGGCCGACATGTCCTGGGCGCTGGTGCGGGCGGTCTCGGTGGAGCCGTGGACCGTCTCGGCGGTCTTGCGGGCGGCGCCGATGAAGGAATCGAAAGCCTTGCGAGCCTGATCGACACTCTTCTCGGCGAAATCGCGCATCTCGGCGGGAACCTCGTAGGACGGAATGTTGCTCATGATCGTCTCCTCGGACTTGCTTGTTGATGCATCGTTGTGCGCTGCACAATAACACGCTCGTTCGCCTATGACAGCCGGGCCGAGCGCATTAAGGTTGACATCGCGTAAACGTGTGTTGGCTCCCTTAGGTGCCGACATCCTGGTGCGCAATGCCGTACTAACGGTCGCAGACCGCATTGGTGTGACGCAAAACGGGTTTGAATGTCCAATCGGGAGCAGCGCGAGGATCGCGATGGTGGCGCCGATGCCCTCGGCGTGGTTTTGGCGCGGTGGGCCGACGACCGCCGGCTCGGCCCGCTCCTGGCCGCGCCGGCCTGTGCGCTGCTGATCCTCGACGCGGCTGCGGAAGCGATCCTCCATGCGTCCGAGGCGGCCGCCCCCCTGCGGGCGGGACTGGCCGGGGCCGGCGATCGCATCGACCCTGCGGTCGGGCTGAAGGCCCAGGTCGGCCGGATCGGGCTGAGCGGCGACGGTCCGGCCCTGGCCCGGCTCCAGTTCGATCGCCGCCGTATCCAGCCCTCCGCCACCTGCCTCGTCGTCAGGGCGGACGGGGAGGGCGGCCCCGTCATCGCGTTGATCGTCACCGGCCGTCTCCCCCGCCTCCGGCCCGCGGCCGAAGCGCCGGTCGGTCGGCGGGTCGTGCCACCCGCGGCCCAGCCGGAACCCGAGGCGGAGCCGACGATACCGGCCGAGGGGCCGGCGCGCTTCACCTGGCGCAGCGACGGCGAGGATCGCCTCGGCGCGATCGCAGGCCCGGCCGGTGCGCTGGTGCAATCGGCGATGCTCGGCGCATCGTGGCAGGGCCTCGCCGAATCGCGGGTGCTGACCGATGCCGAGGGGTTGCTCGCCGCGCTGGCGCAGCAACGGACCTTCCGGGCGATCTCCCTCGTCCTGCGCCGGCCGGGCTTCCCGGCTCGGTTCGAGATGGAGCTTTCCGGGACGCCCCTGGCCCGCGCCGGGCAACCGTTCTCGGGCTACGGCGGCTTCGGGCTGCTGCGCCCGCTCCCCGTCGACGAGCGCCCTGCCGAGCCGCCGGACGATCCGGCTCCGCAGGCTTCGGATCCGGTGACGGAGCCGGCCGTGTCCGTGATCGCCGACGGCCCGACGCCACCGCCAGCGGACGAGCCCGTCGAGATCGGAGCGGCGGCGTCCGATCCGCATCTGTCGGGCGACGAGCACGATGCCTTTCGCGAGATCGCGCGGGCGCTCGGCGCGCGCTTCGCCGGCGACGAACCCGACCGGACCGCGGAAAGGCGCGACGGTCCCGGCGGCGACGTGATGCCGTTTCCCGCCCCCGTTCCGCGGGCGCCCGAACCGGACGCGCCCGGCGACGAGGCGCGCGCCGATCCGATCGCGATCCTGGTCCGGCTCCCGGCGGCGGTGCTGGTCTGCCGCGCCGGACATCCGATCTTCGCCAACCCGACGATGCTGACGCTGGCGGGTTTCGCCGACATCGACGGCCTGGTGGCCGCCGGGGGGCTCGCGCGCCTGTTCCATGGCCGGCCACCGGAGGACCTGGCGCGGGTGGAAAGCCCGGCGCTGCTGTTCCGCCGCGAGGGCGGCAGCGTCGGCGTGTCGGTGTCGCGCTGCGAGATCCCGTGGCAGGGCGGATCGGCCGAGCTGCTTCTGATCCGCGAGGTCGCCGCCGAGGCCCCCGACGTCGCCCTCGCCGCGGCGCGGGTGGCGCAGGACTTCGCGGGACGCCGGTCCGCCGAGGTCCTGGCCGTGCTCGACAGCCTCGACGACGGCGTCGTCACCCTCGATGCCGCCGGCCGCATCCTCGGCGTCAACAGGCCGGCGGCGCGGCTGCTCGGCCTCGATGCGCGCGAGGTCGTCGGCGCGGGGGTCGCGTCGCTGTTGTCCGGCGTCGCCCACCGCCCCGGCGCGCGGGTGCCGGACGGCCCGGAGCCGCGCCAGGTCGTCGTCGAGGGCGCGAACGGCCCGCTCACCCTCCAGATGCGCCGTGTCCCCCTGAGCGGAGCAGGCGAGAGACGATCGCTCCTGCTGCTGCGCGCGATGCAGACGGAGGCGGAGCCGGACCGGGCAGCGGCCGGGCTGAAGTCCGAGATCCTCGCCAAGATCAACCACGAGGTCCGCCCCCCCCTCGACGGCATCCTCGGCTTCACCGACGCGATGCTCACCGAGCAGTTCGGCCCCTTGGAGAACGAGCGGTACCGGGAGTGCCTGCACGACATCCGGGCGTCCGGAGAGCACGTGCTCGCCGTCGTCAAGGATCTCGCCGATCTGGCGAGCCTCGAGGCCGGGCGGCGGGACCTCGCCTTCACCGAGGTGCCGCTCAACGACATCGTGTCGAGTTGCGTGGCGATGATGCTCCCGCAGGCCGCCAGGGACCGGATCGTGATCCGCACAAGCTTCTCCGAGAACCTGACGCGCCTCGTGGCCGACGAGCCCTCGGTGCGCCAGGCGGCCCTGAACGTGATCGCCAACGCCATCCGCTTCACCCAGGCGGGCGGGCAGGTGATCGTCTCCACCACCATGGCCGACCGCGGCGAGATCGCCCTGCGGGTCCGCGACACCGGCGTCGGCATGACGCCCGACGAGGTCGAGACCGTGCTCGAGCCCTACCGCAAGACCGCCGCGCCGACGCCGCGGGGCAGCACCGGCCTCGGCCTGCCGCTGACCAAGGCCCTGGTGGAGGCCAACCGCGGGCGCCTGCGCATCACCAGCCACAAGGACGAGGGCACCCTCGTCGAGATGCTGTTCCCCCCGGCCCTCAGCGCCTGAACCGGCGCCCGCGACGCCCTTGCCAGGGCGCCCGGGCCGTGGTTCGCCCTCCGGTACCGGTCTGGACCGGTGCGGGGCGGGGAGCGAGCGGCATGGCCAGATCTGCGGGATGGATCGCCGGCATCGCCGCGATGCTGGCGGCCACGACCGCCTTGGGCGAGCCGCTGGTGGTGGCGCTGCTGACCGACCGCACCGGGCCGGCGGCCGCGAGCGGCACCCGCATCGCCAACGGTGCGCGCGACTACCTCACGATGCTCGACCGGCGCGACGGCGGCGTCGCGGGCCGCCCCCTCACGATCCTCGAATGCGAGGTCGGTGCCGATGAGGCGAAGGCCGCCGCCTGCCACGGACAGGCCGTGGCGGCCGGCGCCGTCGTGGTGCTGGCCACCGAACGGGCGACAACGCGGGCGCTGGCCGCCGTCGCCGGGCGAGCCCGCGTTCCGATGCTGTCCCTGGCGGACGGGTTCGCCGTGGCCACCCGCGGCGACGTGATGCCCTGGCTGTTCAACCCGTCGGACGCGACCCTGGGCGGCATCACCGTCGCCGTTCGTGCCATCGCCGATCTCACAGGGCGCGAAGCCGACCTGACGGGCCTCTCGATCGGGCTGGTCCACGACGCCGAGACGGCGGATCCCGCCTCCCTCGACGTGATGCGCGACCTCGCCGCCCGGCTCGGCTTCACGCCGAGGTTCTACGCACTGTCCGGCGAGGCCGGCGGCCTGCGCGACCTGGGACCGCAGCGCCCGGACTATCTGGTCCTGCTCGGGCGCGGCCCGAAGGCGGACACGGCCGTCGAGGACGCCCTGGCGGCGGGCATGCCGCCGGACAGGCTGGTGGCCCTGCACTGGCCCGACGACACCGTGCTGCACCGGCTCGGCACGGGCGCGCGCGGGTTCCGCGAGGTCAGCCGCCACGCCTTCGGCGACCACTTCCCGGCCTTCGACGAGATCGACGTGCACGTCATCGACCGCGGCCTCTCGCGCACGCCAAAAGACGGTTCCGGCGAACCTCTCTACAACCGCGGCGTCTACGGCGCGGTCCTCCTCGCCGAGGCGATCCGGGGGCATGGGCGAACACAGGGCGGCCTCACGGGCGACGGGATCAGGCGGGGGTTCGAGACCCTGTCCATCGATGGCATTCGCTGGAAGGAGCTCGGGCTCGCGGGCTTCGCCCGTGCGGTGAGCTTCGATTGCCGCGACCACGGCGGCCGTCCCGCCCTGTCGCTGCAGACCTGGGACGGGGCGAAATGGGCGCCTTCGGTGGCGCCGATCGCGCAGGAGCGCGCCCTCGTCGATGCCCGCCTCGACACCCTCGTCATCGCCTTCCGCGCCGCCCATCCCGACTGGCCGGCCCGGACCGAGCCCTGCGCCGATCGCAGCTGACGCCGCCGCCGCGATCGTGACCGGCACTCCGGGAGGGAGGGTGGCTCAGCACTTGTCCCGATTGACGTTTTTGCCCTTGCCGCCGCCCTGTGCGCACGCCTAAGAACGGCACTGGAAGCACCGGCTGCGCGCGTTGTCGCGATACGATCGGGCACCGGGAACAGGGAAACGCGCGATGGACGAGAAGGTCGTGGACGTCAGCCCGGCATGGAGCGACGGCGCCCGTGTCGACAACGCCGGATATCTGGCGATGTACGAGGCGTCGGTGAGGGACCCGGAAGCGTTCTGGGCCGAGCACGGCAAGCGCATCGACTGGTCGACGCCCTATTCGCGCGTCAAGGCCACGAGCTTCGCTCCCGGCAACGTCTCGATCAAATGGTTCGAGGACGGCCGCACCAACGTCGCCGTCAATTGCATCGACCGCCATCTCAAGAGCCGCGGCGACCAGGTGGCGATCATCTGGGAAGGCGACGACCCGAACGAATCCAAGCACATCACCTACCGGGAGCTCCACGCGGAGGTCTGCCGGATGGCCAACGTGCTGCGCAATCGCGGCGTCTCCAAGGGCGACCGGGTCACCCTCTACCTGCCGATGATCCCCGAGGCGGCCTACGCGATGCTGGCCTGCGCCCGGCTCGGCGCCATCCATTCCATCGTGTTCGGCGGGTTCTCGCCCGATTCGCTGGCCGGCCGCATCGAGGGCTGTGCCTCCAAGCTCGTCATCACCGCCGACGAGGGCCTGCGCGGCGGCCGCAAGGTCCCGCTCAAGACCAACGTCGATGCGGCGCTGGCCCGGCTCGGGCCCGATGCCGTCGACCACGTCGTGGTGGTGCGCCGCACCGGCACCTCCGTGCCGATGGAGCCGGGCCGCGACGTCTATTACGACGAGGCCGCCGCCCAGGTCACCGACGATTGCCCGGCCGAGCCCGTGGAGGCCGAGCATCCGCTCTTCATCCTCTACACCTCGGGTTCCACCGGCCAGCCCAAGGGCGTGGTCCACACCACCGGCGGCTACCTCGTCTACGCCGCGATGACGCACGAATACGTCTTCGATTACCGCGAGGGCGAAGTCTACTGGTGTACCGCCGACGTCGGCTGGGTCACCGGTCACAGCTATATTGTCTACGGGCCGCTCGCCAACGGCGCGACCACGCTGATGTTCGAGGGCATCCCCACCTATCCCACCAACTCCCGCTTCTGGGACGTGGTCGACAAGCACAAGGTCAACATCTTCTACACCGCCCCCACCGCGATCCGCTCGCTCATGGGCGGCGGCGAGGGCCCCGTGAAGAAGACCTCGCGGGCGAGCCTGCGCGTGCTCGGCTCGGTGGGCGAACCGATCAACCCGGAGGCGTGGGACTGGTACTACCGGGTGGTCGGCGACTCGCGCTGCCCCATCGTCGACACCTGGTGGCAGACCGAGACCGGCGGCATCCTGATCACGCCGCTGCCCGGTGCCACCAAGCTCAAGCCCGGCTCAGCGACGCGGCCGTTCTTCGGGGTGCAGCCGCTGATCGTGGATGCCGAGGGCAAGGCCCTCGACGGCCCCTGCGAGGGCAACCTCTGCATCGCGGACAGCTGGCCGGGCCAGATGCGCACGGTCTACGGCGACCACGAGCGCTTCGAGCAGACCTACTTCTCGACCTATCCCAACCTCTATTTCACCGGCGACGGCTGCCGGCGCGACGCCGACGGCTATTACTGGATCACCGGCCGCGTCGACGACGTCATCAACGTGTCGGGCCATCGCATGGGTACGGCCGAGGTCGAATCGTCCCTGGTGGCGCACCCCAAGGTCTCGGAGGCGGCGGTGGTGGGCTACCCCCACAGCCTCAAGGGCCAGGGCATCTACGCCTACGTCACCCTCATGGAGGGCGAGGAGGGGTCGGACGCGCTCCGCAAGGAACTCGTGACCTGGGTCCGCAAGGACATTGGGCCGATCGCGTCGCCGGACCTGATCCAGTTCGCGCCGGGACTTCCCAAGACCCGCTCGGGCAAGATCATGCGCCGGATCCTGCGCAAGATCGCCGAAGACGAGTTCTCGGCGCTCGGCGACACCTCGACCCTCGCCGAACCGGCCGTGGTCGACGACCTGATCGAGAACCGTCAGAACCGGGCCCAATAGACTCCGAGAGCGCGGCTGCCGGGCACTTGCGACCCTCTCCGGCAGCCGCGTTCGCGCAAAGCTGTTACAAAATGCTTTGCGTCGATGGTAAATTTCCTTTTCACTGTTGGGCCCGGTCAAACCTTGCGGTAACTTGGCCGTATCGGTATCGCCGCGTGGCGGAAATGCGGGTCCCGCCGCATCCCGTCGACACAGACGCGGCGGCGATCGACGCCTAATCTGAACCGCGCCGGGTCCGGCGCATCGCGACAATCAAAACAAAAGATCTTGGGAGGGACGGGGCCATGGCTGTTGCAAGTGCGACACCGGTGACGGAGGAGGCGGCGCGACCGATGAGCGCCGGAGAGAAGAAGGTCATCCTGGCCTCGTCGCTGGGGACCGTCTTCGAATGGTACGACTTCTATCTCTACGGTTCGCTCGCCGCGATCATCGGCGCGCAGTTCTTCTCGGCCTATCCGGAAGCCACCCGCAACGTCTTCGCGCTGCTCGCCTTCGCCGCGGGCTTCCTCGTGCGCCCCTTCGGCGCCCTGGTGTTCGGCCGGCTCGGCGACCTCGTCGGCCGCAAGTACACCTTCCTCGTCACCATCCTGATCATGGGCATCTCGACCTTCGTCGTCGGCCTGCTGCCCTCCTACGCCACCATGAACGAGTACGGCATCGGCTGGGTCGCCCCCGTGGCGCTCCTCGCCCTGCGCATGCTCCAGGGTCTGGCGCTCGGTGGTGAATACGGCGGCGCCGCCGTCTACGTGGCCGAGCACGCCCCCCGCGGCCGTCGCGGCTTCTACACCGCCTTCATCCAGACCACGGCGACCCTCGGGCTGCTGCTGTCGCTGATGGTGATCCTGTTCACCCAGATCTACGTGAACGCCAACTACGTCCCCGTGGCCACCACCCTGGCCGATGGCACCGCCGGCACGATCACGCCGTTCGCCGCCTGGGGCTGGCGCATTCCGTTCCTGGTCTCGATCGTGCTGCTCGGCATCTCGGTCTGGATCCGCCTGCAGATGCAGGAGAGCCCGGCCTTCAAGAAGATGAAGGAAGAGGGCACCGGCTCGAAGGCGCCGCTCTCGGAGGCCTTCGGCCAATGGCGCAACGCCAAGTGGGCGCTGCTCGCGCTCCTCGGCCTCACCGCCGGCCAGGCAGTGGTCTGGTACACCGGCCAGTTCTACGCGCTGTTCTTCCTCCAGACGATCCTGAAGGTCGACCAGTTCACGGCCAACGTGCTCATCGCCTGGTCGCTCATCCTCGGCACCGGCGGGTTCCTGTTCTTCGGCTCGCTCTCCGACAAGATCGGCCGCAAGCCGATCATCCTCGGCGGTTGCGTGATCGCGGCCCTGACCTTCTTCCCGCTGTTCAAGGCGCTGACCGCTGCGGCCAACCCGGCCCTGCACGCGGCCCAGCAGAACACGCAGGTGGTGGTCAAGGCCGACCCGGCGGATTGCTCCTTCCAGTTCAATCCGGTGGGAACGGCCAAGTTCACCAACTCGTGCGACATCGCCAAGGCGCTGCTCGCCCGCTCCGCGGTGAACTACACCACCGAGCCGGTCGCCGCCGGCACCAAGGCCACCGTGACCGTCGCCGGCAAGGAGTTCGCCGCCGCCGATCCGGCCTTCGCCAAGGACGTGGGTGCAGCGCTGACCGCCGCCGGCTACCCGACGGCCACCAACCCGAGCATCGTGAAGATCGCCATCGACCCGAAGGACGGCCTGTCGAACTTCGCCAAGATGATCGACATCTTCACGGTCCAGAAGCTGACCATCATCGGCATCCTGACGATCCTCGTCCTCTACGTGACGATGGTCTACGGCCCGATCGCGGCGGCGCTGGTGGAGCTGTTCCCGACGCGTATCCGCTACACCTCGATGTCGCTGCCCTACCACATCGGCAACGGCTGGTTCGGCGGCCTGCTGCCGGCCACCGCCTTCGCCATGGTGGCCCAGACCGGCGACATCTACTTCGGGCTCTGGTACCCGATCGTCATCGCCCTCGCGACCGCGGTCATCGGTGCCCTCTTCATCCCGGAGACCAAGGACCGCGATATCTTCACCTACGACGAGGCGCCCACGCGCTGAGGTGAACCGCACCGCGACATGAGAAAAGGCCCCGTCTCGCGACGGGGCCTTTTTTCTTTTGGGGCGGGCCGGCCTGCGCCGGATCGCAGGGGCACCGCCCGAAGCTCGGGGTCATACGACATCCGTTCGATGGCTTCGCAAAGCGGATGTCGGCTTCTCTCGAGCGCCGCGCGGGCTCGGTGAGACCGTTCCCGCTTGATTCGAGCGGGAACCGTATCACCCCCTCGCGGCGAGCAGCGCCGCGTGGTCCGCGGTGGTCTCATCCGCGTAGGTCATCGCGAACCGCGCGATCGCCTCGTCGAGGCCGTCGGATTCGCCCATGTATCCGGCGATGGTCGAGGCTTCGCCCGAGCGGGCGTGGGCGCGGGCCAGGGTCCGCCCGCACAGGGCGGCGTAGCGCCTCGGCTCGGTCCGCGACATCAGGTCGGCCACGTCCGACAGCTTCTTGTTCTTGAGCTGGCGCACGTAATAGGAGCGGCCGCTCGTCGGGGATTGCGCCGCGCCGAGAAAGATGTCGCTCGCCGCCTGCATCACCCGCTGGCCCTCGACCACGCGCAAGCCCTCCGTCGCCGCCGCACGGGCGCTGGCCAGGACGAGGGGCGTCAGCACCGACTGCCGGGCTTCCTTGACCTGGAGAAAGAGCGGCGCACCGTCGGCATCGGTGTAGAGCCCCACCGCGCAAACGCGGCCGACCGAGCCGATGCCCACCACCTTGAAGGCGACGTCGCGCAGGGCGTACCGCTCGACGAGGCCGCGCCGCTCCGGCGCGAGGCCGGCCGGATAGGCGATCAGGGCCGCGCGCGCATCCTCCACCGGCTCGCGGTCGCCGTTGGGCGCGACGTGGAACACCTTCTTGCCCTTGTCCGCGATGCGCCAGGTCGCCGGCGCGCCGTCCTGGGTGGCGGGGTCGAGTTCGGGGATGTCGGCCTTGACGGTCTCCTGGTGCAGGCCGGCATCGAGACCGCGCTCGGCTTCGTCGCGCGATCCGTCGTCGTCGATGTGCGCCACCTCGTGATCGAGGTCGATGTTGCTGCGCCAGCAGGCGAGCGGCTCCAGCGCAGCCAGATGGTGGATGTGCTCGCGATAGGCCCGCAGCGCCGCCTGCGCCGCCGCACGGGCGGTGTCCGCATCGGCATGGGCATCGGCCCGGGTCTCCACCACGATGCTGGTGGCGAGGCGCTTGAGGTCGACGGTGAAGTCGATGCCGGGAAGAGTCTCGTCGAAATCGTTGATGTCGAACAGCACCCGGCCCTCGGGGCTCACGAACAGCCCGAAGTTGCCGACGTGGCAATCGCCGCAGGCCTGGACCGGCACGCCGGCCATGGCCGCGCCGACGAGGTCCCGGGCCATGACGGCCGCCGCCCCGCGCAGGAAGGTGAAGGGGCTCTCGGCCATCCGCTTGTAGCGGCGCGGCACCAGGTCCGGCAGCCGCTCGGCGTCGCTCTCGGCGAGGATCGCCAGGGGCGCCCGATCGGGCCTGGGCTGCCAGGCGGCATGTTCGGCATGGGGCGTCGCCCTGGCGAGCGCCTCCCCGACGGCGTAGCGCGCACTCCGGGTGTGATAGGCGGACGACTCGGTCATGGTGGGTGGACGCTCCGGTGATGGTGCGTCGACCGTAGCGGCAGTCCGATCGGCGGGCGAGGCCACCGGCGACGCCCGTATGCCCTCAGTGCCGGAAGTGGCGGTGCCCGGTGAAGACCATGGCGAGGCCCGCCTCGTCGGCGGCCCGCACCACCTCGTCGTCGCGCATCGAGCCGCCGGGCTGGATCACCGCGGTGGCGCCGGCCTCCGCCGCCGCGATCAGGCCGTCGGCGAAGGGGAAGAAGGCGTCCGAGGCCACGACCGCGCCCTTGGCCAGACTCTCGGTGGCACCGCCCCGTGCGGCCGCCTCGGCCGCCTTCCAGGCGGCGATGCGCGAGGAATCGACCCGCGACATCTGTCCGGCGCCGATGCCGACGGTGGCGCCGTCGCGGGCGTAGACGATGGCGTTCGATTTCACGTGCTTGGCGACCCGGAAGGCGAACAGCAGGTCGGCGAGCTCCCGCTCGGTGGGCGCGCGCTTGGTCACGACCCGCAGGGCCATGTCGTCGACGACGGCGTTGTCGCGTCCCTGTACCAGCAGCCCGCCCGAGAGCGTGCGCACGGTCTCGCCGGCGCCACGCGGATCGGGCAGCGAACCGGCCAGGAGCAGGCGCAGGTTCTTCTTGGCGGCCACGATGGCGACGGCCTCCGGCGTGGCGTCCGGCGCGATGATGACCTCGGTGAAGATCTCGACGATCCGCCGCGCCGAGTCGGCGTCCAGCGTCCGGTTGAGGGCGACGATGCCGCCGAAGGCGGAGGAGGGATCGCAGGCGAGCGCCCGCTCGTAGGCCTCGGCCAAGGTGGTGCCGGTGGCGACGCCACAGGGGTTGGCGTGCTTGATGATCGCCACCGCGGCCGCGGAGGAGGGATCGAACTCCGCGACGCATTCGTAGGCCGCGTCGGTGTCGTTGAGGTTGTTGTAGGACAGTTCCTTGCCCTGGAGCTGGCGCACCGTCGCGACGCCGGCCCGCGCCTTGCCCGGCGAGCGGTAGAAGGCGGCGGCCTGGTGCGGGTTCTCGCCGTAGCGCAGCCCCTGCGCCAGGGTGCCCCCGAAGGCCCGGAACGGCGCCGTCTCCGGCTCGCCGGCGCGGGCCGCCAGCCAGTTGGCGATGGCCGCGTCGTAGGCCGCCGTGCGCGCGAACGCCTTGGCCGCGAGGCGCCGCCGGGTGACGCTGCTCAGCGTCCCTTCTCGGCCGTCCAGCTCGGCGAGGAGGGCGGGATAATCGGCGACATCCGTCACCACCGCCACGTCGGCATGGTTCTTGGCCGCGCCCCGGATCATCGCAGGGCCGCCGACGTCGATGTTCTCGATCGCCTCGGCGTCGGTGCAATCCTGCGCGATCGTCGCCTCGAACGGATAGAGGTTGACCACGAGGAGGTCGATCGGCCCGATGCCGTGGGCGGCCATGGCCGCCTGGTGCTCGGGGTTGGCGCGCACCGCCAGCAGCCCGCCGTGGATGGCCGGGTGCAGGGTCTTGACGCGCCCGTCCATCATCTCGGGAAAGCCGGTGACGTCGGAGACCTCGATCACCGCCAGCCCCGCCTCGCGCAAGGCGCGGTGGGTGCCGCCGGTGGAGAGCAGCGCGACGCCGTGCCCGGCCAGCGCGCGGGCGAACTCCACGAGGCCGGTCTTGTCGGAGACGGACAGGAGGGCGCGGGTGATGCGCACGGCATCGGACGGCATCGGCAACTCGTTTTTACAAGGGTCGGGCTGCGGCGGGTAGCACGAAACCGGCCGGCCGGGCCAGGGAGGCCCGATCTTACGCCGGCCTCACGTCGACCATGGCGAAGCGCCAGCGCAGCCGCGCCGCGGCGGCCACCGTGACGTAGATTACGATCTGGTCGGTGCGCCGCGCGCCGGTGAGGCCGGCGAAGTAGACGCTCTCCTCGATCGCGACGTCGAGGGCGTCCTCGTCCGATTCGGCCTCGAAGTGCCAGACCTCGCCCTGCGGGGTCGCGAGTTCGAGGCCGTCGCCGGCCCGACCCCGCACCGCGATGCCCGGATGGAGGTGGAAGCGGATCGCGACCTCGTGGGTGCGCAGGCGGCCCTTGTCCTTGCTCTTGCCCTCGCGCACGAAGGAATCCTCGCCCTCGAGGGCGCGTCCATCCGCCGGCAGCCGCCAGCGGCGCTCGTGGATCAGCCCGAAGCCGGCCGCATAACCGTCGTGGCGGGCGGCGAGCACATGGGCCTGCCCGTCGCGCGTGCGTTCGGCCCGGACCTCGCGGGGGCCCGACAGAACCACCGATCCGATCCGGTTCGAGAGCCAGTCGATCGCCCGGGCCTCGCCCCACCAGGCGCCGCCGGCGAGGAAGCGGCAGGAGGAGGTGTCGGCGACGCTGGCGGTGGAATGCGCGGCGGTGCTGCGCGCGAGGCGGCGCAGTTCCGGGCCGCTGGCCGGCAGACCGCAGTTGACGACGATGCGCTGGGGGCCGCTCGACATCTCGAAGGAGAGGCAGCCGGCCCCGGCGCGCGCCGAGGCGAGCATCGGCGGCGGTGCGCCGACATCGGCCACCACCACCACGCGGCCGGCCTCCAGCCGCTCGTAGCCGGAATGGGGCGCGTGCATCATCGGCTGGGCCAGAGCGCCATCGTAGACGAGCAGGGTGGCCAGGTGGTCGGCCGCCGTGGCCCCCATGCCGTTGAAATGGCTGAGCGAGGCATCGCCGTGGCGCAGGAGCCGCAGCAGCGGCAGCATCCGGTCGATGGCCCGCAGCAGCGCGTCGGGCGGATCGACGCCGCGGCTGAGGAAGCTCTGGCGCAGGGGCAGCAGGTCGAGGAGCAGTTCCATCGCGAAGCGCGGGTCGCGGCTGCGGTGCCCGCCGTCGGGCATGATCTGGCGGTCGAGTTCGCGACTGAGCACACGGGTCGCGCGGCGCAGGATCGGCTGGATGCCCTCGCAGCACAGGCCGGCGTAGCTCAGGGCCACCGCTGCGACGAGGCGGGTCTGCGGCAGGCCGGTGCGGCGCAGGTCGCGCTCCAGGTCGCGCGCCGAGCGGCCGAGGGTCTTGAGGAAGGCCTGGTAGAAGGCGTGGTCGGCACCTTCGAGGACCAGCGGCGACTGGCACAGGAAGGCGATGAGGCGCCGCGCTGCCACCGCCGTCGGCCGCGCCAGGGCGGCGTCGCCCCGTCCGGCCATGAAGTCACCGACGAAGGCACGGGCGTTGGCGCGGGCCAGCGCGGTGTCGGCGGCGCGCAGATGGCGCAGCCAGCCGAAGCCGTAGAGCGCATCGGCCCATTCGGGGGAGGGGGGCGCGTAATCGAAGGGCGAGCGTCCGCTCACAGAGAGCGAGCGGCCCGAGAACACGAACAGGCCGGCATAGATGTCGTCGGCGAAGGTGGCGTCGCTGGTGCGCAGGTCGTGGGGGGCGATCACCACGCCGGTCACCCGCGCACCGGCCAGGACGTCCGGGCGGGCGCCCAGCCGCAGCACGGCGCCGCGCACCATGCGCAGGGCCTCGCCCCCGATGAGCCGATATAGCCGCCAGCGATCAGCGCCCCAACCCACGTGGTCTCCTCGTTCGGCGACGCATCGCCGAAGGGGGCGCTGCAGGATGGTCCCAGGCTCACGGTAGCGCCACGGGGCTTAACCGGCGGTTAAGCATAAGGATCGGCCGCACGGGCCGGCGACTCAGGCGAGGCGCGTCAGCCGCGCGGCGAAGAAACCGTCGAGGCCGCCCTGACGATCCGGCGCGTCTCCGTCGAGTTGCGCGGGCAGGGTGCGCAGGTCGCCCTCGCCATCGATCGCCTCGGCCAATCCGCCGATCTCGTCGGCCAGGATCGGAACCCGCGAAAAGCCGGCGTTGCGGGAGAGGAAACGCGCCACCTGTGCCTCGCCCTCCTCGGGTTCGATCGAGCAGGTGCAGTAGACGAGCCGCCCGCCCGGCCGGACCAGGGTGGCGGCCCGGTCGAGCAGGCGCGCCTGCAATCCGGCCAGGCGCTGGATGTCGGCCTCGACCTTGGTCCAGGCCACCTCCGGGTGACGCCGGATAGTGCCGGTGGCCGAGCAGGGCGCATCGAGGAGGACCGCGTCGAAGGTCTCGTCGTTACCCAGCGCCAGGGCGTCGCCGACGCGGATCTCGGCGGTGAGGCCGAGCCGTGCGAGGTTCTCGGACAGGCGCTCCATGCGCGGCCCGGACCGGTCGACGGCGGTCACGGCGGCCCCCGCGGCGGCGAGCTGGGCGGTCTTGCCGCCCGGAGCGGCGCAGAGGTCGGCGACGCGCTCGCCCGGCCGCACGCCGAGGAGGCGCGCCGGTATCGCGGCGGCGGCGTCCTGCACCCACCAGGCGCCCTCGTCGTAGCCGGGAAGCGCCGAGACGGCCGCGTGGACGTCGTGCAGGCGGATGCTGCCGGTGGCCAGGAGGACGCCGCCGAGCCGCTCGGCCCAGGCCTGCGGATCCTCCTTGACGGTGATGTCGAGGGGGGCACCCCGCAGGTGCGCGGCGGCGATGGCCGCGGCCGTCTCCGGTCCGTAGCGCTCGTGCCAGCGGGTAGCGAGCCAGCCGGGGGTGTTGTCGCCGAGGGGGTCGGTGCTGGCGGAAAAGATCGCCGCGCGCTCGCGCACCACGCGGCGCATCACCGCGTTCACGAGGCCGGCGAGGTGCTGGAGCTGGGGATCGCCCTTGGCGAGGCGCACCGACAGGTCGACGGCGGCGTGGTCGGGGACGTTGAGGTCGAGGATTTGCGCCGCCCCGGTGGCGAGCAGCGCCACGAGGCGCGGCTGGTCCTCGGGCAGGCCCTGCGACAGGCGCTCGTGCAGGGCGCAGCGCAGGAAACCGAAGCGGCGGAAGGTCGCCGTGGCGATGGCGCGGGCCAGCCCGGCATCGGCCGGCTCGAGGCGCCCGTCCCGGTCGGCCTGGGCGAGGGCGTCGTCGAGGGCGAAGGCCCGATCCTTGCCGATGAGATCGGCCACGGCCGCGTGCGCGACCTGGCGCGCGGCGAGGCCGGCGACGCTGGAATCGAGCGCCGGCGCGGGACCGGGCGCGTTGCGGCGAGCCGCCATGAATGCCACCTTGCTTGCATCACGCCCGGCTGTCGCCCGGGCTCACCCGACGCCCTTCCACACAGGTTCAGGTCGATGCAAGACGAAAGGCCGAAAGATTCGCCCGCCAGCGAAGCCGGCGAAGCGACGGCGGTGTCGCGGCCCCCGCTGCCGGCGGCGGCCGAGCGCGCCCTGGCGGAGGCCGCCGCGCGCCGCGCCGACATCGACGCCCGGGCCGAGGCCATCGCCGCGACGCGGGAGAAGCAGGGCCGCGGCGGCCTCGAGCCGGTGCGCTACACCGACTGGGAGGTGAAGGGCATCGCCGTCGATTTCTGACGGGGCCCGGCCTCAGCGCGTGACGTAGACCTGCGTGCCGACGTCGACCCGGTCGAACAGGTCGACCACGTCCTGGTTGTACATGCGGATGCAGCCATAGGACGCGTAGGTGCCGACCGAGCTCGGCCGGTTGGTGCCGTGGATGGCGTATTGCCCCCCCGCCAGCGTCATGGCGGCGGCCCCCATCGGGTTGCTCGGCGAGCCGCCGGCGATCACGTCGGGCAGGCGCGGGTTGTCGCGCTTGACCTCAGCGGGCGGCGACCAGGCCGGCGCGACGTACTTGCCGTCGATGCGCGTCGCCCCGGACCATTGCTTGCCGGGCTTGCCCACCGCGACGGGATAGCGGATCGCGGTGCCGTCGCCGTTGACGAGGTAGAGCCGGCGCTCGGCCGTCCGCACCACGACGGTGCCCGGCGACACCCCTTCGGAGAAGGCCACCACCTCCCGCGCCTGCAGCGGCGATCCCATCAGCGCCGCGCCAGTAAGAATCGCCCACACACCCATCCGCCCGATCATCGATCCGTCTCCCTGTCCAAGCGTCACCGCAAGTCCAGGGACCATCGCCGTTCGCGATTGTCGGTCCGGTTACTGGGCGGGGGCCGTCCCCGTGTTTCGACAATCACGATCAAAAGCATCGCTCGACGATCGTGATAAATCGAGGTTCGGCTTTAAACCTTCGCTCACCACGACGGCGTCATCGCTCGATCAGGCGGTCGGCGTCTGCGGTCCGCTCCTGCCAGCCGTGGCGAATGAGTTCCGGGTCGAGGTGCTCCTCGATCGGATAGCCGACGCAGAGATAGGCCACCAGTTCGTAGGCCGGGGGGAGGTCGAGGCAGGCCGCCACTTCGGCAGGTTCGAGGATCGAGACCCAGCCGACGCCGAGTCCGTGGGCGCGGGCGGCCAGCCAGAAGGTCTGCACCGCGCAGACCACGGAGTAGCGCAGCATCTCGGGCATGGTCGCCCGCCCGAGGCCGTGGCCGATGGGCGTGACGGCATCGCAGAACACGGCCAGATGGACCGGCGCCTCGCGCAGGCCGGCGAGCTTGAGGCGGGCATAGGCGGCGCGCCGGGCATCGGGGTAGCTCGCGGCGGCCGCCGCGTTGCAGCGCTCGAAGCTCGCGGCCACCGCCGCACGGCGGGCGGGATCGGCGACCCTCACGAAGCGCCAGGGCTGGCTGTTGCCCACCGAGGGGCTGGAGGACGCCATGGCGAGGCACTCGCGCAGCACGGCCTCGGGCACCGGATCGACGCGGAACCGGCGCACGTCGCGGCGCCAGGCGACGAGATCCGCCAGGGCGGCCCGGAAACCCGCATCGAATTGCACCACGACCCGTCCCGCGCCCCGTCTCCCGTCCCTCGTGCATACCCGAAACGCCGGCGGAGGGCGCAGCATCGATCCGAAAAAAAGGCCGCACTCCGAAGAGGCGGCCTGAAGTCCTTGGGTCTCGAAACCTCTGGAGTGTCGGTCCGAAGGGCCGGGCACCCCCCGAAAGGCTGGGGGACCGTAGAAGATCGGGGGACGATCCGGCCATCGGAACCGACGAGGTTCCGTCACAGGGATGGCTTCTCATGAAGGCTTGTCAAGGGCGCCAACACGGCGGAATCGTGGTCCGTGTTTCCGGCGGCAACCCTTGCGGGCCGCCGGCCGCCGGCCCATCATCCCAAGAACCGACGACCGCGAACCGAGGAGCCAGGATTGAGCGAGAGGACGGGCGGCGACCAGAGACAGACGGACCCCAGCGGCAGCGTCGTTCCCTTCCCCGTGCCACCCGTCGTCGCCCAGGTCACCTTCGACCGCACGGAACTGCGCGCCATCTTCGATCTCTACGGGCGCCGGGTCGCCGAGGGAGAATGGCGCGACTACGCCATCGATTTCCGCCGGGACAAGGCGGTGTTCTCGATCTACCGCCGCACGTCGGAGATGCCGCTGTACCGCGTCGAGAAGGACCCGAGGCTGGCCCGGCGCCAGGGTGCCTATGCGGTCGTCGCCGCCACCGGCCTCGTGATGAAGCGCGGGCACGACCTCGCCCGCGTGCTGGCGGTGCTCGACAAGCCCCTGCGGGCGGTGTGACCAACATGCGGGTCACGCCGAACGCAGCACCGGCCCGCGCATAAAAAAAGCCCCGGTTCTCACCGGGGCTTCTTCGTATCGGTGGAGCGCTTAGCGGCGGTCACCCAGCAGCGACAGCAGCATCTGGAACATGTTGATGAAGTCCAGATAGAGCGTCAGGGCACCGTTCACCGAGAGCTTGGCGGCGCCTTCGGCATCCGCGCCGCTGTAGAGGAACATCTCCTTGAGCTTCTGCGTGTCGTAGGCGGTCAGGCCGGCGAAGATCAGCACGCCGATCACCGAGATCGCGAACTGCAGCGCGCTCGAGGCGAGGAAGATGTTTACCAGCGAGGCGATGATCAGGCCGATCAGGCCCATGATCAGGAACGAGCCCATGCCCGACAGGCTGCGCTTGGTGGTGTAGCCGTAGAGGCTCAGGCCACCGAACGTCGCCGCCGTGATGAAGAACACCCGCACCACGCTGGCACCCGTGAACACGAGCAGCAGCGTCGACATCGAGGCGCCCATCACCGCCGCGAAGGCGAAGAACATCGTGCGCGCCGAGGCGGCCGACATCCGGTCCATCCGGAACGAGAAGAAGAAGATGAACGCCAGCGGCGCCAGCATCAGCACCCACTTGAAGGGGCTGGTGTAGAGCATCTGGCCGAACGGGGTCAGGGCGACCTTGCCCGTGGTGGTCTGTGCCGTGGCGGCCATGTTGAGGCCGAGCGCCACCAATCCCGAAATGCCGAGACCGATGACCATGTTGTTGTAGACGCCGAGCATGAAGGTGCGCAGGCCCTGGTCGACGTCGACCTGGGTGCCGGCGTAGCCGGTCTGCTGCTGGCTTCCGTAGCGGAAGGGGCTGTTGTCGAATGCCATGGGAGATTCCTTTGGAAACTCTCTCAGCGTGTGATTTCGAAAATCGAGGCTCACGCACACCGCCTCTGGCACCCTGCGGCGCCTCGATCCCAAATATGTTCGGTCGCGCCGTCCCGCACAAGAGGGACATTGCACGTGCGACGACGGGATTCCCGTCGTCGCCGCCCTGTTTTTATTTGCCGCATCGGGGATTAAACCCGGTCCCGCCAGGCAAAACGCGGTCTCGGCCGACCGTCCACGCGGCGACGACGCGACATCGTTGAGATCTGTCTCTTTTGAAAGAAAAACGCGAGGGGATTTCGGATCTTCGTTAAGCGTCCCTCAACATCCCGCTCACGGCCCATCGTCGTCCGGTCTATCGTTTCGGCGGGGAGACATCGCGACGATGCAGACTGTACTCACGCCTGAGAGAGCCGATGCAGTCCCGCCCGCGCGCAGCCTCGGGCCGCAGTTCCGCCTGATCCTGCAGGGCGGGCTCGTGCTGGCCATGCTCGCGGCGGTGCTGGCGAGCTTCATCTTCACCAACACGCAGCGCCGGACCCTGATCGACCTGCGCGAGGGCGGCCGCCAGGTCCGGATCGCGCAGGAGGCCGTGGCCGACGCGGCGGCGCACGTCTTCCATCGCGCCTTCGGACCCGACGACGGCAGCGGCTCTCTCCAGGCACGCGCGCTGGAGACGCTGCGGGTCAGGAAACAGGAGTATGCCGCCGTCCTCGCCCCGGTACTGGAGGCGGCGGGCGACGCGGACGGCGCCACGGTACTCCTCGACCGGCTCGATTCCACCTGGCGCGAGGCGATCGACCTGATCCAGGCGGGCCGGCGCGGCGAAGCCCAGGCCCTCCTGGCGCAGCGCCGGGCGACGATCGCCTCCGACGGCCTGCACGCGGCCACCGACGCCTTCCTCGCCCAGCTGAACGGGCAGTTCACGGCCTACGAGAACCGCATCGAGGCCGGCACCCTCAGCGTGATGGGGTTCCAGGTCCTGATCGGCGTCCTGATGCTGCTGGCGGTGCTGTCGGCGGCCCGCGAGGCGCAGGGGCGCGCCGCGGCCATCGCCGAGGCGACCTCGTCGCGGCGCCAGGTGAAGCGCCTGTTCGACATGACGGACATGCTCCAGAGCGCCGCCAACCACCTCGACGCCAACGCCGTGCTGCGGGCGACGGCGGGCGAACTCATCCCCGGCCTCGGCGGCGCCCTCTACGTCTTCAACAACTCGCGCGACCGGCTGACCCTCTCGACGTCCTGGGACATCCCCGCCGAGCGGTCGCTGCCGGCGATGATCGGCCTCGACCAGTGCTGGGCGCTCAAGCGCGGCAAGCCGCACCGCAACGGCGCGGCCGGCCTCGGCCTGTGCTGCGAGCACCACGTGCCGGGCAGCACCCTCGTCGAGATCCCGATGATCGCCCGCGGCGAGATCCTCGGCCTGCTGCAGATCTTCGCCGACGGACCGGAGGCGGAGGCGCGTGTCACCGCGGCTTCGCCGCTGGGCCTCGCCATGGCCGATGCGATGTCGCTCGCCCTCTCGAACCTGTCGCTGCGGGAAAAGCTGCGCAACCAGGCCCTGCGCGACCCGCTCACCGGCCTCTACAACCGCCGCTACATGGAGGACAGCCTCGACCGCTTCGTGCGCCTGGCCGAGCGCGAGAACCGCAGGCTCGCGGTGATCATGATCGACCTCGACCACTTCAAGCGGCTCAACGACGAGCACGGCCACGCCACCGGCGACGCGGTGCTGCGCGAGGCCGCCGGCGCCATCGTGGGCGCCCTGCGCGAGACCGATGTCGCCTGCCGCTACGGCGGCGAGGAGATGATCGTGCTGATGCCCGATTGCGACCTGGAGAACGCCGCCGACAAGGCCGAAGTGATCCGCCAGCGGATCGAGGCGCTGTCGGGCCAGCGCGGGGCGACGGTTTCGGCCTCGTTCGGCGTCTCGTCGATCCCGGCCACCGCCAGCGGGACCACCGACCTCGTACGTTCCGCCGACGCGGCCCTCTACAAGGCCAAGCAGGCAGGCCGCAACCGGGTCGACATCGCGCCGCTGCGGTCCGGCCGCAAGGACGGCCCGGCCGCGCCGAGGCTGCAGGCGGTGATGCTCGACGCCGCGGAATAGCGTCGGACGCGACGCCCTCAGAACTGGCGCAGGTAGGGCGCCGGCTTCTGGCCGAGGATGCGCCAGGTGCCGGCCAGGCCCAGCACGATCGCGAACACCACGGCGAGGCCGGCCGCGACCAGGGCGCCCGACAGATCGAGGGCGAAGTCGAGCTTCATCACCTTCGTCACGATGACCCAGCCCGCCAGCGTGCCGGCCAGGAGCCCGAACACCGCCGTGACCGCGCCGAGCGCCCCGTATTCGAGGGCATAGGCGTGGAGGAGCCGCCAACGGGTGGCGCCCAGCGTCTTGAGCACCACCGCGTCGTAGAGGCGGGCCCGGTGACCGGCGGCGATGGCGCCGGCCAGGACGAACAGGCTCGCCACCACCGCGACCCCGCTGGCGCCGCGGATCGCCAGGACGAGCTTGCCGACGATGTCGTTGACCGCGTCGAGGGCGTCCTTCACCCGCACGCTGGTCACCGAGGGGAAGGCGCGGGCGACGTCGCGCAGGATCACCGCCTCGGCCTTGGCGTCCGGCCCGCCCGCGAGGGTCAGGGTGGCGAGGTCGGAATGGGGCGCCCCCCGGAAGGTGCCGGGCGAGAACACCATCACGAAGTTGATGCCGAGGTTGCGCCATTCGACCTTGCGCAGGTTGGCGATGGTGGCGGTCAGGGTCCGCCCGAGCACGTTCACGCTCACGGTGTCGCCTACAGAGAGGTCGAGGCGGCGCGCGAGTTCGGCGTCGAAGGAGACCAGCGGCGTGCGGGCCGCCTCGGCGTCCCACCAGGTACCGGCGACCAGCTTCGACCCCTCCGGCAGGTCTGCCGCGTAGGTGATGCCGCGGTCGCCGTCGAGGACCCAGGCGGCATCGTCCGGCGCCTTGATCTGCCCGGCGGGCACGCCGTTGAGGGCGGCGATGCGCCCGCGCATCATCGGCACCCGCTCGATCTTGGCACCCGACGCCTGCTTCCCGAGAAAGTCGTGGAACGCGTCGGCGTCGGCCGAGGGGATGTCGAGGAAGAACAGGTTGGGCGCGCGCGCGGGCAGCGAGTTCGTGAGGGTGCGCCGGACGTTGACGTCGATGAGGCTCAAGGTCACCAGGAGCGTGACCCCGAGCCCGAGCGAGAGCACGATCGCCGGCGTCAGGGCGCCGGGACGATGGAGGTTGGCCAGGGCCATCCGGGGCGCGGCGAAGCGCGGGCGCGGCAGGCGCCTGGCTCCGGCCATCACGCCGATGGCGACGAGCCGCAGGAGGCCGAAGGCGAGCCCGGCCGCCGCGATGAAGATCAGCGCCACGCGCCGGTCGAAGGCGGTGACCAGCGAGAGGGCGACCAGGGCCGCCACCGCGCCGGCGAGGATCAGGCGGTAGCGCAGGCGGGTCCGCGCCGCGCTCGGGTCGACCACGTCGCGGAACAGGCCCGACACCGGCACGTCGTGGGCCCGCCCGAGGGGGACGATGGCGAAGGCGAGCGCCGTCAGCAGGCCGTAGGCCGCCGCGAGGGCGAGTTCCCCCGGCGACAGGGTCGGGTCGAGGGGCAGGGGCAGGTCGTTCCGGAACAGGGCGTCGAGGGCGAACGGCAGGCCGGCCCCGATCACGAGGCCGATCAGGGTGCCGAGGGTGGCGATCAGCATCACCTGCGTCAGGTAGAGCGCCACCACCTGGGCGCCGGGCGCGCCGACGCTCTTGAGGGTGGCGATGGAGCCGCGCTTGCGCTCGACGAAGGCATGGACGGCGTTGGCGACGCCGACCCCACCGACGATGAGGGCGGTGAGGCCCACCAGCGTCAGGAACTGCGTGAACCGCTCGATGCTCTTGGCGAACCGCGGGTCGGCATTGGTGCGCGCGCGCATCTCCCAGCCGGCATCGGGGGCCGCCGCAGCGATGGCGGCGGCCTTGTCGACGAGCTCCGCCTCGCTCGCCTCGGGCGCCTGCAGCCGGTAGCTGAACCGGTTGAGGCTGCCGGGCTGGATCAGGCCCGTGGCATCGAGGCCCGCCCGCGAGATCAGCACGCGCGGCCCGAAGCCGATGCCGTTGGCGATCTTGTCGGGCTCCGACACGAGGGTCGCCCGGATCGCCACCGGCTGCCCGGCGATGGTGATGCGGTCGCCGACCTTGAGGTCGAGGCGGGTGAGGAGCAGCGGATCGACGACGACGCCGAAGGCCCCGTCGGCCTGCGCCAGGAGGTCCTGCAGCGGCCGTTCGGGATCGGTGACGAGGGTCCCGGCACCGGGATAATCGGCACCCACCGCCTTCATCTCGACGAGGGCGGCGCCCTTGTCGCCGGCCAGCGCCATGGCCCGCAGGGTGGTCACCACCGAGACGGGCGCCTGCGCTTCCAGCGCCGCGAGTTCGGCCGGCGTCGCGGCGCGGTTGATCAGGCTGTAGGTGAGGTCGCCGCCCAGGATGCGCCGGCCTTCGCGGCCGAGCCCGTCCGTGAGCGAGCCGGCGATGGAGGCGACCCCGGCGATCGCCGCGACGCCCAGTGCGATGCAGGCGAGGAACACCGCAAAGCCCGACAGCCCGCCGCGCAATTCGCGAAGCGCCAGGCGCAGGGTGAGGGGAAGGCGGCTCGGAGAGGCCGGGCGGCGCGCCGGGGCGGCCTCAGCCAGGGTACCCTGCAGATGCGTACTCACGCGGCCATGGCCTCCTCGACCCGGCCGGACCGCAGCCGGACGGTGCGATCGCACAGCCGCGCCAGCCCCGGATCGTGGGTGACGAGGACGAGGGTGGCGCCACGGTCGCGTTTCAATGCGAACAGCAGGTCGACGATCTGCCGGCCGGTGGTCTCGTCCAGGTTTCCGGTGGGCTCGTCCGCCACGAGGATGGCCGGATCGGGGGCGATGGCCCGCGCGATCGCCACCCTCTGCTGCTCGCCGCCCGAGAGCTGGGCCGGATAGTGGTGCAGCCGGTGCCCGAGACCGACGGCCGCCAGTTCCGCCGCGGCGCGCTCGTGCGCCCCGTCCTTGCCGGCGAGTTCGAGGGGCAGGGCCACGTTCTCGATCGCCGTCATGGTCGGCACGAGGTGGAAGGCCTGGAACACGATGCCGATACGCCGGCCGCGAAACCGCGCCAGATCGTCCTCGCTCAAAGCGCCGAGGTCGGTGCCTTCGACCACGATCCGCCCGGCATCGGGCCGCTCGAGCCCGGCCATCACCATGAGCAGGGTCGACTTGCCCGATCCGGACGGGCCGACGAGGCCCACCGCCTCGCCCGCCGCGACATCGAGGGAAATGCCGCGCAGGACATGGACCCGGGCCGCCCCGCGCCCGAGGCTGAGGTCGATGTCGGACAGCGCGATGGTCGGCCCGGCGGGGCGGGGTACCTGGTGGATCGTCTGGCGAGTTGTCTGGGAAGCGACCGACGACGGCTTGTCTGGCATCGATGGGAGACCGATCTTGGGGCGAGCGACGACGGATGGCGACGAGGATCGGGGACGTGTCGGAATGGATCTGTGCTCTGCGTCACATGACAGCCCCAGCGCCGGCCCCGCCGCGTCGGTTGAGCGCGATATGGTCCCGCCCCGTGCCCGGCGCCATGCGCCCCGGCTCGGGGCCGCGCTGATGGCGCTCTTTGCCGCACTCGTCACGACGCTCTCGGTCGCCCTCGTAATGCCGGGCGCGGCCCGGGCCGCGCCGGCCGGACGGACGCTCAACCTCGTCGCCTTCGGCGACAGCCTCAGCGCCGGCTACCGGCTGCCGGCGAGCGCGGCCTTCCCGGCCGTGCTGGAACGGGCGCTGACGGCCAAGGGCCACGCCGTCAGCGTGGCCAATGCCGGCGTCTCCGGCGACACCGCCACCGGCGGCCTCGACCGCGTCGACTGGTCGGTGCCCGACGGGACCGACGGCGTCATCCTCGAGCTCGGCGCCAACGACATGCTGCGCGGCACTGATCCGGCGGTTACGCGAAAAGCGCTGGAGGCGATCGTCACGCGGCTGAAGGCGCGCGGCATTCCGGTGCTGCTCGCCGGCATGCACGCCTCGCGCAACCTCGGGCCGGACTATACGGCGCGGTTCGATGCGATCTTTCCCGATCTCGCCAAGGCCCACGACCTCGTCCTCTACCCGTTCTTCCTGAACGGGATCGTCGGCGACCGCACCTTCAACCTGGAGGACGGGCTCCATCCCAACACCAAGGGGGTCGAGACCATCGTCGCCGGCATCCTGCCGACCGTCGAGACCTTCATCGACCGCATCCGGTCCCGGGTGCCATGAGGAGCCGCCGCGGCGATTGACGCCGCGACCGGTGCGATCCAGACCCGCCCCGGGAAAAACGCACCGGGAGAGACAGCCATGACGAAGGCCGCACGACACCATCGCATCGCCGTCATCGCCGGAGACGGCATCGGCAAGGAGGTGATGCCCGAAGGCGTCCGCGTCCTGGAACGTGTCGCCGAGCGCTTCGGCTTCACCCTCGACCTCGACGTCTTCGATTTCGCGTCCTGCGACTACTACGCCGCCCACGGCCGGATGATGCCCGAGGACTGGAAACAGCGGATCGGCGGCCACGACGCGATCTACTTCGGGGCCGTCGGCATGCCCGACCAGGTGCCCGACCACATCTCGCTGTGGGGCTCGCTGATCCTGTTCCGGCGGGAGTTCGACCAATACGTCAACCTGCGTCCCGTGCGCCTGATGCCCGGCGTTCCGTGCCCGCTGGCCGGCCGCAAGCCCGGCGACATCGACTTCTGGGTGGTGCGCGAGAATACCGAAGGCGAGTATTCCAACGCCGGCGGGCGGATGTTCCCCGGCACGGACCGCGAGTTCGCGGTGCAGGAATCGATCTTCACGCGGTTCGGCACGGACCGCGTGCTGCGCTTCGCCTTCGACCTGGCCAGGAGCCGGGCCAAGCGCCACCTGACCTCGGCGACGAAATCGAACGGCATCTCGATCACCATGCCGTTCTGGGACGAGCGGGTGAAGGCGGTCTCGCAGGACTATGCGGACGTGCGCTGGGACCAGTACCACATCGACATCCTGACGGCCCAGTTCGTGCTCAACCCCGATCGGTTCGACGTGGTGGTCGCCTCCAACCTGTTCGGGGACATCCTGTCGGACCTCGGCCCCGCCTGCACCGGCACGATCGGGATCGCGCCCTCGGCCAACATCAACCCGGAGCGGCGCTTCCCGTCGCTGTTCGAGCCCGTCCACGGCTCGGCCCCCGACATCGCCGGCAAGGGCATCGCCAACCCGATCGGGCAGATCTGGTCCGGGGCGATGATGCTCGACCACCTCGGCGAGCGGGACGCCGCCGCCGCCATCGTGGCCGCGATCGAACGGGTGCTCGCCGACCCGGAGACCCGCACCGGCGATCTCGGTGGCCGGGCCGACACCGCTGCCTGCGGCCGGGCGGTGGTGGCGGCCCTCGGCTGAGGGCCACCGCGGACACGGGCGCTCCCACCGGCCGGACCGTTCGCGAGAAGCCCCGGCTCGCCCCCACGGACGCCGACCGACGGGCGCAAGACGCGTGCCCGCCGGACCGTATTCGACGACCGACTTTCAATCGCGATCGACCGGAATGCTCAAGCTTTTCGCCCTTTGCTCGCGAAGGCCAACAAGCGCCATCGCTTAGCTTGCCGTTGCCGGCAGTTTCGTCCCGACGTGATCTTTCGCAAGACCCACCGCGATGGGACGGAACGGTTTTGTATGCAGTCTCGTTTCGGGTTCGCGATGGCGTTCATTCGTGGCGCCGGATCTCGAATACGATTGGATGGATGGTCATGAATAAGCTCATGCGGAGCACGATGGCGGCTGCCCTGATGGTGGCCGGTGTGGCGAGCGCGGTCGCGCAGGGCGGTCCCGGCGGCGGTGGCGGCGCTGGCGGCGGTGCCGCCGGCGGGGCTGCTGGTGGCGGTGCGGGCGGCGGGGCTGCTGGCGGCGGTGCTGGTGGCGGTGCGGGCGGCGGCGTCGGCGGCGGCGCAGGCATGGGTGCCGGCGGTGGTGCCGGTGGCGCCGGTATGCGTGGCGGCGCCGGTGAGGCGGGTGGCGCGGCCGGCGGTGCGGGTGGTGGCATGCGTGGCGGTGCCGGCGAGGCCGGAACACCTGGCCGGGCCGGCGGTGCTCCCGGACGGGGTGGCGAGGATGGCGCCCGCGGCGGCCGCGAAGGCGGACAGATGGAGCGTGACGGCAAGGGTGATCGCGACGGCAAGGGTGATCGCGACGGCAAGGGCGACCGTGACGGCAAGGGCGCCGAGCGGGGCGACCGCGACGGCAAGATGGACCGCGACGGACGCGACGGGCGCGGGGGCGATCGTGACGGCCGCGCGGATCGTGATGGACGTGGCGGCGACCGCGACGGTCGGGCGGACCGCGACGGACGCGGTGGCGATCGCGGAATGCGCGGCGAGCGCGGCGCGGCCCGCGGTGCCTTCGGCCGTCTCGGCGCCCCGCAGCGCACCGAGTTCCGCCAGAGCCTGCTTCGCCGTGGCGGCGTGACCCGTCTGGCCGCCGGCGCCTTCGCGCTGACGGTTGGGACCGCCATCGCCCGTAGCTACACCCTCTCGACCCTGCCGCCCGAGATCGTCCGGGTGGTGCCGGAGTACGAGGATTACCGCTACGTGCTGGTGGACGACGACATCGTCATCGTCGATCCCGACACCTACGAGATCGTCGACGTGATCCGCGGCTGAGCCGAAAAAGCGTGCGGCCTTCGGGCCGCGCGCTCACTCGCGGGCCGAGCGCTACCTGGGCCCGCGATCGAGCATCCGCGAAACGACGCGGGCCGTATAGTCGACCATCGGCACGATCCGCGCGTAGTTCAGCCGGGTCGGGCCGATGACGCCGACGACGCCGACGATCTTCTGGGACCCGTCCCGGAACGGAGCGGCGATCATCGACGAGCCGGACAGCGAGAACAGCTTGTTCTCCGAGCCGATGAAGATTCGCACGCCCTCGCCGCCCTCGGCACGGGACAGGAGGTCGATGACCTCCTTCTGCGTCTCGAGGTCGGAGAACAGCAGCCGGATGCGTTCGAGATCCTCCGCCGCGCGCAGGTCGTCGAGGAGATTGGCCTGGCCGCGCACGATCAGCTGGCGCGCCTCGCTCGGGCCGACGCTGACGGCGAGCCCGGCATCCACCAGCCGCTCCGTGATGGCGTCGAGCTCCTGCTTCATGGCCTGGCGCCCCGCCTCGATCTCGGCGCGCAGGCCGCCCAAGGTGCGGCCGTGCAGGCGGGCGTTGAGATAGTTCGAGGCCTCCTGGAGCGCGCCGGCCGGCAGGCCGGGCGGCAGGTCGAGCAGCCGGTTTTCCACCGAACCGTCGTCGGAGACGAGAACGACGAGGGCGCGCTGCGGGTCGAGCCGCACGAACTCGATGTGCTTGAGCTGCACATTCGCCTTGGTGGTGACGACGACGCCGGCCCCCCGCGAGATGCCCGACAGCAGCGTCGAGGCCTCGGCCAGCGCACTCTCGAAGGTATGGCCGGAGGCGGCCGCCCGCATCTGCGCCTCGATCCGCTCCTGTTCCTCGCGGCCGACGTCGCCAAGTTCCAGCATCGCATCCACGAAGAAACGCAGGCCCTGCTCGGTGGGAAGCCGCCCGGCGGAGGTGTGGGGTGCGAAGATCAGCCCGGAATGCTCCAGATCCGCCATCACGTTGCGGATGGAGGCCGGCGAGAGCGGCATCGGCAGGATGCGGGCGAGGTTGCGCGAGCCCACCGGCTCCCCGGTGGACAGGTAACTCTCGACGATCTGCCGGAAGATTTCCCGCGCCCGCGTGTCGAGGCCGGAGAGAGCGTGGTGGGTCGAGAACGGGCGAGGGTGCTCTGTCACGGGTCCTGGTCCTGGTCCTGCACGGGTCGTCCTGCACGGGTCCTGATCCTGGCCGACCCCGCCGGCATCCCGGTGACGAGGGACGCACGAGACGGACCGCGGCGCGACACTAATCCCCGGCGGCCGCGAAATTAAGTCGGAGAAAAACACGCCGGTGTCGGGTCGTTTCGCGGGTGTCGGACGTTTGTCTCCGCTTATCGCGCTCGCCCGCCACCGCGGGCCGGCTCGATCCGAGTGAGTGCTTCACAGGAGTTCATGCGATGAAGTTCCCAACCCTGGCCGGTCTGGTCAAGTCGTCCGCCCTCGTCGTCGCCATCGTCGGCGGCATGATGTTCGGTAGCCCGAAGACCGCCGAGGCGGCTCCCGCCGTGGCTCCGATCGAGGTCGTCGCCCCGTCCACCGACATCGCCGAAGTCCGCTACGGTGGCGGTCACTGGCGTCATCACGGTCGCCATCACCGCCGCCACTTCCATCACCATCGCGGCCGTCACTTCGGCCACCACTACGGCCGTCGCCACCATCACCACCACGGCCGCCGCTTCCGGTACTGAGCCGCACGGGCGGGACACGACCCTTCGGGTCGGCGTCCCGCCGCTTGCCGCCCACACGACGGACGCCTAAGAGCGCGGCCTCATCGTTCCGGACCACCCCGAGCGAGAGCACCCTGAGGAAGACGCCGATGCGGCCGTCGAAGCGCGCCACCGACGCCCTGCGTACCGTCACCCTCGAACGGTCGGTCGCCCGCTACGCCGAAGGGTCCTGCCTCGTCACCTTCGGCGAGACCAAGGTGCTGTGCACGGCCTCCCTGGAAGAGCGCGGCCCGCCGTGGCTGCGTGGCTCGGGCAAGGGCTGGGTCACGGCGGAATACGCGATGCTGCCGCGCGCCACCCACGAGCGCAACCGCCGCGAGGTCACGGCGGGCAAGCCTTCCGGGCGCACCCAAGAAATTCAGCGGTTGATCGGCCGCTCGCTGCGCGCGGTCACCAACCTGCCGGCCATCGGCGAGCGCCAGATCACCGTGGATTGCGACGTCTTCCAGGCCGACGGCGGCACCCGCACCGCCGCGATCACCGGAGCCTGGATCGCCCTGCACGATTGCTTCTCGTGGATGCGCGGCCGCTCGATCATCTCGGTCGACCCCCTGCGCGACCACGTCGCCGCCATCTCCTGCGGCATCTACAAGGGAACGCCCGTCCTCGATCTCGACTACGCCGAGGATTCGGCCGCCGAGACCGACGCGAACTTCGTCATGACCGGCTCGGGCGGTCTCGTGGAGGTGCAGGGCACCGCCGAGGGCAAGCCGTTCTCGGAGGAGGAACTCCTCAGCCTCCTGCGTCTGGCCAAGGGCGGCATCGCCGAACTGGTCGCCCTGCAGAAACAGGCCATCGCATGAGCGATCATCGCCTCCTTACCGGCAAGGTCGTGATCGCGACCCACAACCCGGGCAAGCTCGTCGAAATGCGCGAACTGCTCGCGCCGTTCGGGATCGAGGCCGTTTCGGCCGGAGAGCTCGGCCTGCCCGAGCCCGACGAGACCGGGACGATGTTCTGCGAGAACGCGGCGATCAAGGCCGAGGCCGCCGCCAGGGCGTCCGGCCTGCCCGCCTTCGCCGACGATTCCGGCCTGTGCGTGAATGCGCTCGACGGGGCACCCGGCCTGTTCTCCGCGCGCTGGGCCGGGCCGTCGAAGGATTTCGCCGGCGCCATGGGCCGGGTCGCGCACGAACTCGACCGCCGCGGCGCCACCGAGCGGCGTGCCCATTTCGTCTCGGCCCTGGTCATCGCCTGGCCCGACGGCCACCTCGAGACCTTCGAGGGCCGGGTCTTCGGCAGCATCGTGCCGCCGCGCGGCGGTCTCGGCTTCGGCTACGATCCGCTGTTCCTGCCCGACGACCACGACCGCACCTTCGGGGAGATGACGTCGGACGAGAAGCACGGCGTCGACTGGCAGTCCGGGGCGGCACTGTCGCACAGGGCCCGCGCCTTCGTTCTGCTGGCCGCGGCCTGCCTGCGGCGGGTATGAGTGCGACGGCCCGTCCCTCCGGCGAGGGAAGCGGGCCTCGTTCGGAACGGATTCGATCGCAGCGCATGTCGGCCCACCCCATGGCCCCCGACCATCCGACCCGCGACGTGGGCTTCGGGGTCTACCTGCATTGGCCGTTCTGCGCCGCCAAATGCCCCTATTGCGACTTCAACAGCCACGTCCGCCATGCCCCGGTCGACGAGACGCGCTACCTCGCCGCCTTCCGGGCCGAGATCGCCCACGTGGCGGCGCGCACCCCCGGTCGCACCGTCTCCAGCGTGTTCCTGGGCGGTGGCACCCCCTCGCTGATGAAGCCGGCCACCGTCGCCGGGCTCCTCGACGCCATCGCCACGGCCTGGGGCACCACCGGCGACGTCGAGATCACCCTGGAGGCCAACCCCACCAGCGTCGAGGCCGGTCGCTTCGCCGGATACCGGGCCGCCGGCGTCAACCGGGTCTCGCTCGGCGTCCAGGCCCTGGACGACGCCTCTCTCAAGCGCCTGGGCCGCCTCCATACGGCCGAGGAGGCCCTGGCGGCGGTGGCCGTGGCCGCCAGGCATTTCGACCGCTCGTCGTTCGACCTGATCTATGCCCGTCCCGACCAGACCGCTCAGGCCTGGCGGGCGGAACTGACCGATGCCATCGCGCGGGCCGCCGAGCACCTGTCGCTGTATCAGCTCACCATCGAGCCGGGCACGCCGTTCCACGGTCTGTTTACGGCCGGCAGGCTGGTGCCGCCGGACGACGACACCGCGCGCGTCCTCTACGACGTGACGCAGGAGGTCTGCGACCGCGCCGGCCTCGCCGCCTACGAGATCTCGAACCACGCCAGGCCCGGCGCGCAGTCGCGCCACAACCTGCTCTATTGGCGCTACGGCGAATACGCCGGCATCGGGCCGGGCGCCCACGGCCGCCTCGTGACGCCGCAGGGGCGGATCGGCACGGTGACCGAGCGCGCCCCCGAAACCTGGCTCGCGCGCGTCGAGGCCGACGGTCACGGCATCGTTTCCACCGAGACGCTGAGCCCGGCCGTCCAGGGCGACGAGTTCCTGATGATGGGGATGCGCCTGGCCGAGGGCATCGACCCCGCCCGTTATGCGGCGTTGAAGGGCCGCGCCCTCGACGCGGATCGGCTCGCGACGCTCGTGGCGGAAGGATTGGTGGCGCGGCGGCCTGGCGGGCGCATCGCCACGACGGCCCGAGGCGCGCCGGTGCTGAACGCGGTCGTCGCGCAACTGGCGGGGTGAGCTCCCCCGGTCCCGGCCGGAGCAAACGTCAAGCACAGCGACAGTCTTGGAGAGCGACAGTCCTGCCGCAGGTCCGATAAAAACGCCGCTTCCCGCGGCGCCATGGTTTCCTCCCCATCGAAGGAATGGCAAGAGGACGGCATCGTCCGAGAGCGGCAGATCGGTCGCGATCGACGCACATGATGTCGAGGTCGTGCCCCGGTTTTCTGGCCCGCCGCCTCAGGGAGTTTATGTCGATGATCACACGCAGGTATCGGACCGTCGCGCTGGCCCTTGGCGTCTGCACCGCCGTCGGCCTCGGCGGGGCGGCCGACGCGGCCCAATGCGGCAACACCGGTGCCGGATTCGAGGCCTGGAAACAGCAGTTCGCCGACGAGGCCAAGGGCCGGGCGAGCGCGGCCAGCCTCGCCGCCCTCATGACGACGTCCTATTCCACCGCGACCATTTCGGCGGACCGGGGCCAGAAGAGCTTCAAGCTCACCCTCGACCAGTTCCTGGCCAAGCGCGGCGGCCCGGCCATCGTCTCGCGCGGGCGGTCGCTCAAGCAGTCGCAGGCGGCTTTGTTCGCTTCGATCGAGCAGCGCTACGGCGTGCCGGCCGGCCCGCTCCTGGCGATCTGGGGCATGGAGACGGGCTTCGGCGCGGTGAAGGGCAACATCAACACCCTCTCGGCCGTGGCGACGCTCGCCTACGACTGCCGCCGCTCGGAGTTCTTCACCGACCAGCTCTACGCCGCCCTCACCCTGGTCGACAGGGGCATCCTCAGCTCGAGCACCCGCGGTGCGGCCCACGGTGAGATCGGCCACACCCAGTTCCTGCCCAAGAGCGTCCTGAACTACGGCACCGGCGGCAGCCTCGACAACGCCCCGGCCGCGTTGAACGCCACGGCCAACTTCCTGAAGGCCCACGGCTGGCGGGCCGGCGCCGGCTACCAGCCCGGCGAGCCGAACTTCGCGGCGATCCAGGGCTGGAACGCGGCCTCGGTCTACCAGCGCGCCATCGCGCTCCTCGGCAAGCGGATCGACGGCGAGTAGTCGCTCAAGTCCCCGAAGGCCCGAGCGCCCGCGGCGCCGGGCTGACGATGGCGGCACCGCCGCTGCGGACCTCGCTGACGGCGAGCGAGCGGTCGCTCGCGCCGTCGGGCCGGAAGCGGAAGGTGCCGTCGGTGCCGGCGAACCCCGCCGGGTTGGTGAGCGTGGCGTCGGCAAAGCGCTGCGAGCCGTATTGGCGGGTCAGTGCCGCGCTCAGCGAGACCGCGTCGTAGGCCAGGGTCGCCACCCGGGGCGGCGCCGCCCCGAACCGGGCCTGGTAGCGTTGCGAGAAGGTTGCGAACCCGGCAGGATCGGCGGCCGCGAACCAGCCGCCCTGAAGCGCGGGGAGGGCGAACACCCTCGGGTCGTTCCACAAGGCGGTGCCGAGGGGTTTGACGCGGGCGGGCGAGAAGCCGGCCCGGGTGAGCGCCGGGGCGAGGGCGGTGAGCCCCTCCGGCGTGTCGGGCAAAAACAGCGCATCCGCCTGCGCGCCGGGGCCGGCGATCAGGCCCGAGACGCGGGCGACGGCGGCGGCCGGGTTGCCGGGAGGGTAGCGTTCCAGGACGACTAGGCGCGCGCCCTTTCGCGCCACGGCCTCCCGGAACTGCGCCTCGACGGCGTTGCCGTAGCTCGATTCCGGAATGAGGGCGGCGAACGAGGTCCGGCCGCCGGCCACCGCCGCGTCGACGATGCGGTCGACCTCGGTCTGGGGCAGGAAACTGAGGAGGTAGACGCCCCGCGCCGCCACCGCCGCATCGGTGGAGAAGGCGACCATCGGCTTGCCCACGGGACGGACGACGCCGGCCACGGCCTGGACGTTGGCGGCGAACAGTGGACCGAGCACCAGGTCGGCCCCATCCGTCAGCGCGGCCTGTGCCGCCTCGCGGGCGCCGTCCGGCGTGCCACGGTCGTCCTTCACCAGGATCTCCAGGTCGGGCTTCTGGAAATCCTCGATGGCGAGTTCGGCGGCGTTGCGCATCGCCGTGCCGATGGCCGCCCCCTGTCCGGTGAGCGGCAGGATCAGCGCGAGCTTGACCGAACCGGCACCGATCCGGGTGCCCGAAACGGGGACCGCATCGGCGGCGACCGGTGCATCGGCCGCCACCGGCGGCGTGCGCGCCGCAGACCGGGGACCGCCGTCGGGCCCGCCGACACAGGCGGCGAGCGCGCATGCAAACAGGACGACGGCCGGAGCGAGGCCGCGGGGGAGGGCATGCCGCCGCCTGCCGAAGCGATCTCGTAGGCGCATGGCTCCCCCCTTCAGCTTGCGACCGCCGGCCGTCGGTCGGGCTTAAAGTCTGGGGGCGAAAAGTAAATGTCCGGCGGTCCCCGCCAGCGCCATTCCATCGCCGGCGTTCGCCGTGGCAAGGTGGCGCCCATGACCAAGGCAGCGCCACCCACCCGCATCGACAACCGCAGCCGGCGGCGGCCGACCCTGCCCGAGGGCACGGCGCCGGCCACCTTCACCGCCTTCGGCCTCGCGGCGGAGGCGCAGCCCCTGGAGCCCGGCCTGCACGTGGTCGCCACCCCCATCGGCAACCTGAAGGACGTGTCGTTCCGCGCCCTCGCGACCCTGGCCGCGGCGGACGCCGTGCTGGCCGAGGACACCCGAGTCACCCGCACGCTCTTGATGCACTACGGGATCACCACGCCGCTGGTGGCCTATCACGAGCATTCCAACGCGGCGGTACGCGAGCGGATGATCGCGCGCATGCAGGCCGGCGAGGCCCTGGCCCTGGTCTCGGACGCGGGCACGCCCCTGGTCTCGGACCCCGGCTTCAAGCTCGTCCAGGCGGCGATCGAGGCGGGCCTCGTCATCACCCCGATTCCCGGGCCCTCGGCGGTGATGACGGCCATCGTCGCCGCAGGCCTGCCCACCGATCGCTTCTTCTTCGAGGGGTTCCTGCCGCACAAGTCCGGGGCGCGGCGCAACCGCCTCGCTGCCCTGGCGGACATTCCCGGGACGCTGGTGCTGTTCGAATCGCCCCATCGCCTGCCGGAGATGCTGGCGGACGCCGTCGCGATCCTCGGACCCGCCCGCCCGGCGGCGGTGGCCCGCGAATTGACCAAGCTCTACGAGACCATTCGGCGCGGCACCCTCGGCTCCCTGGCCGAAACCTTCGCGGAAGAGGGGGCGCCCAAGGGGGAGGTCGTCGTCGTGATCGGGACGCCCACCGAGGAGCCAGCCGCCGAGGAGGCGGACGCCGGGCTCGATGCGGCCATCGCCCTGGCCCTGGAGCGACATTCGATCAAGGACGCGGCGGCCCTCGTGGCCGACGAGACCGGCCAGCCGCGCCGGGCGGTCTACGCCCGCGCCCTCGTGCTGGCGCGGCGATGACGAGGGGGCGGCTCGCGGGTCCCGAAGGACGCCGCCGCGCCACCTATCTGCGCGGACGCACCGCCGAGACGCTGGCGCTCGTCGCGTTGATGCTCAAGGGGTATCGGCCGCTCGCCCGGCGCTTCAGCGCGGCCGGCGGCGAGATCGACCTGATCCTGCGCCGGGGCGAGACCATCGCCTTCGTGGAGGTGAAGGCCCGGGCCCGGATGCGGGATGCGGTGGAGGCGATCGACGCGAGGAAGCGGGCGCGGTTCTCGCGGGCCGTGCGCGGCTGGATCAGCCGCCATCCCCGCCACGCCGGGCTGGTCTTCAGGGCCGACGCGGTCTTCGTCGCCCCGGCCTCCTGGCCGGTGCACGTGCCGGACGCCTTCCCGATCGAAGGGCTGTAAGGCCGCTACTTCCGGGCGGCGACGATGGCCGCCGTCAGGGTGCGCTTGAGGTCGGCCTGGCTGAACGGCTTCTGCACCACCGGGCAATCCCGGAACGGCTCGCGGATGCCGGCACCACCGTAGCCGGTGGAGAACACCAGCGGCAGCGTGCGGCGCACGATCGCCTCGGCCACCGGATAGATCGGCTCGCCGGCCACGTTCACGTCGAGGATCGCGACGTCGAAGCTCTCGGCCTCGGCCATCTCGAGGGCGGTGGCCAGACGCGCGGCGGGGCCGACCACGGTGCAGCCGAAGTCGAGGAGCATGTCCTCGAGCAGCATCGAGATCGCCGCCTCGTCTTCGACGACCAGCACCCGGACTCCGTTCAGCAGGTCGTCGTTCGCTTCAGCACTCACGCTGCGATGTCTTCCCTAGGGTGCGTCGTCGTCGAGAAGGCCGCAGCCTCGACCCTTGGATCGCCTGCCCGCGGCAAGCGACGAACCGGGTCGGGGAGCGGCGTCTGCCATGCTCGGTCTCGGACGACGGACCCGAGCCGTCGCCCGTCCGGGGCGTGGTGTCAAGCTCCGGACGTCCTGTAGAACCCCTCGACGTTCGCGTAATGTAACGCAGTGATACATCGGCGCGACACACGGTATGAAAGAATACACTCGCGATGCCCGTTACGGTGCGCATGACGGCCGAAGAACCAGCGTGACGCGTGTGTCGCACGCCACCCTCCCCAGGCGATCCCTCGTCGCTGGAGCGATGGTCGCCTTCGCGCTCGTCGACGCCTCCCGGCGCGGCGCCGTGGCGGCGGACCGCGTCCTCGTGGTCGCCTCGAAGAGCGATACGGAGGGCGCCCTGACCGGAGCCATGATCGCCCTGGTGCTCGAAGGGCTCGGCCTGACCGTAAAGCGGCGCCTCGGGCTCGGCCCGACCCTGATCGTCCGCTCAGCGCTGCTGTCGGGCGATGTCGACGTCTATCCCGAATACACCGGCAACGGCGCCTATTTCACCGGTACCGAGACCGACCCCGCCTGGCGGACGCCGGAGGGCGCCTTTTCGAGCATCGCCCGCAGCGATGCCGCCCGTGGCCTCGTCTGGCTGGAGCGGGCGCCGGCCAACAACACCTGGCTCATCGCGGTCCGGGGCGATCTCGCCCGGCGCGAGGGACTGGCGACGATGGCCGATTTCGCCGAGGCCGTGCGGCGTGGCCTGATCCGGCTCGCCGCCTCCACCGAGTTCGTCGAGAGCCCGGCGGCCTTGCCGGCCTACGAAGCGGCCTACGGCTTCCACATGCCGCGAGACCGTGTGATCAGCCTGCCCGGTGGCGACACCGCCGTGACCGCGCGGGCGGCGGCGCAGGGGATCAGCGGCGTCGATGCGGGCATGGTCTACGGCACCGACGGCGCCCTCTCCGCCCTCGACCTCGTGGTGATGGCCGACCCCAAAAACGCGCAGATCGTCTACGAGGTGGCGCCGGTGATCAGGGAGGCCAGCCTCGCCCGGCACCCCGGCATCCGCCCGGCCCTGGCCGACCTGTTCCGCTCCCTCGACGCCGCGACCCTGCGCCGGCTCAACGCCGCCGTGGCGGTTGAGGGCGAGCCGGCCGAAGCGGTGGCCGCGCGCTACCTCGCCGACCGGCGCGGGGGCCGATGACGACCGCCCGTGCCGCCGCGGCCGCCATCCTCGCCCTGGCGCTGGCGGCGAGCCTCTACGGGCTGCCGCTCCTGTCGGTGGCCGCCAACCGGCTCGCGCTCGGGACGCCGGCGTTCGGTGCCGCGGCCGGCGGCGGCCACGTCCATGCCGTGGCCGGCCTCGGTCTCGCCGGGCTGGCTTTGTTCGCCGCCGCGCCGGGACGGGTGGGCGCCGCCCTGGCCCTGCCGATATTCGGCGCCGCCGTGCTTCTGTTGGCGGCCGGTCTCGGCGCGGGCGCGACCGCCCTCCTCGACGGCCGCCCCACCGCCGCCAGGGCGAGCGTCGGATCGGGCGGCTGGTGCGCGGTCATGGTCCTGCTGGCGGCGGCGGGCTGGTCGGTCCGCGCTTTCCGGATGCCGGGGTTCGGCGCCATCGCCATCGCGGGGCTGGCCGCGGGCCTGACCACGCTCGCCCGGTCGGGCACCCTCGATCACCTCTCGCTGGCCGTGGAGTTCCGCGCCCGCCACGCCGTCCTCGGCGAGGCGATCGTCCAGCACCTCGTCCTGGCCGGCGGCGCCCTCGTCCTCGCCTGCCTCTGTGCGGTGACGATGTCCCTGTGGCGGCGCGGTCAGGGTCTGGTGGAGGTGGTGGTGAGCGGCATCCAGGTGGTGCCGGCGGTGGCCCTGTTCGGCGCCCTGGTCGGCGCCTTCTCGGCCGTCCTGAGCGCTGTACCGAGCCTGCGCGAAGCCGGGCTCAGCGCACTCGGGCCCGGCCCCGCCATCCTCGGCATCGCGGCCTACCTGCTGCTGCCGCTCTGGCGCGGCCTGGCGGCCGGGCTCGGGGGAACGCCGGCCACCCTGGTCGATACCGCAGAGGCCGTCGGCCTCGGCCGCCGTCAGGTCCTCCTGTCGGTCAGGCTTCCCCTCGGCGCTCCGGTCCTCGTCGGCGCCCTGCGGGTCGCGGCCGTGCAGAGCCTCGGCCTCGCGACCCTGGGTGCCCTCGTGGGTGCGGGCGGGCTCGGACGCATCGTGTTCGATGGCATGGCGCAATTCGCCCCCGACCTGATCCTGCTCGGGGCCCTGCCCATCGTCGGCCTGTCCCTCGCGGCCGATGCGGGCCTCGGGGCGGCCGAGGCCATGGCACGACGGCGGTCGCACTCATGAGCGTCGGGAAGGCAGGGGGCTCGGCCCTGGCCGGGGCGGTCCTGGCCGCGGCGAGCCTTCCCGGTGTCGCCGGCTCCCTCGTCGCGGCCTTCGGGCAACCGGCCCTGCGGCCGGTGAGCCTCGACCGGCTGGTGGACCTCGGCGCCAGCCATGTGTCCATCGCGGCCGGCGGACTCGCCGTCATGGCCATCCTCGGGGTCGGCCTCGGCGTCCTGGCGACGCGGGCGGGCGCCCTGGCCTGGCGTGGAGAGATCGACCGGGTGGCAGCCTTCGCGCAGGCCGTGCCGCCGGTGGTGGTGGTGGCCCTCGCCCTGCCGGTGCTGGGCTTCGGGGGGCCGCCGACGCTGCTCGCGCTCGTCGCCTACGGCATCATGCCGGTGCTGCGCGGGACGATCGGCGCCATCGAAGGCGTTCCGACCGATGCGCGCGAGGCGGGCAGGGCCATCGGGTTAAGCGATCTCCAGGTCCTGCGGCAGGTGGAACTGCCGCTCGCCGCGCCGGGGATCCTCGACGCCCTGCGCACCGGCCTCGTCCTCGCGGTGGCGACCGCAGCGGTGGGGGCGCTCGCCGGCGCCGCCACCCTCGGCACCCCCATCGTCGCCGGCCTCCAGAACCAGAACCTGGTTCCGCTGCTCCAGGGTGCCTGCGCCACGGCGGCGCTGGCCTTCCTGTGCGATGCCGCGATGCTCGCCGTCGCAGGTCTCTTGCGCCGCGCTACTCGTCCTTGAACTCCACCACGGCGCCCTTCTCGACGAGGGTGGCGAGGTCGCGCACGTCCCAGTTCGTGAGGCGGACGCAGCCGTGGGACTCGGTCTTGCCGACCTTCTCCGGCTCGGCGGTGCCGTGGATGCCGTAGGAGGGGATCGACAGGTCGATCCAGGCGAGCCCCACGGGGTTGTTGGGGCCGGGACGGATCGCGAAGGGCTTCTTGGCCTTGACGCCGTCGAAGGCGTACTTCGGGTCGTAGGTATAGGTCGGCTCGAAGGCCACCGCCTCGACCTTGGCGGTGCCGGACGGCGCCGGCTTCTCGTCGCTGCCGATCGAGGCGGGATAGAACCTGAGCTGGGTCCCGTCACGGTCGAACGCGCGGACCTGGCGTGCGGCTTTGTCGACCACGATGCGGGTCACCCGCGGCGGTTCCTGGTCGTCTTTCAGCGTGTCCGGCTTCTCCGTGCCGGCTTTTTCCGGGCCGGCTTTTTCCTTGCCCGCTTTCCCCTTGAGCGCCCGCGGCTTGCCCCTCTCCATCGGCGGCACCGCCGCCACGGTGACGACGGTACCGGCCTTGTCGAAGGCCGCATCGGGGTTGAGGGCCGCCAGGAGAGCGCCGCTCATGTGGAAGCGTTCGGCCAGCATCTCGCGCGGGGTCTCGTAGCCCATCGCCTTGAGGTCGGCCTGATCCTCCATCTTGGCGGGGATCTCGTCGACGTAGGGCCCGGCGACGTCGTCCTCGGTGAGGGTGTAGTCGACCAGGACCGGGTCGGCGCTGGTCGCCTGGAGGGTCTCGAACAACGGCTTGTAGAGGGACTTCCCGGCCGAGGCGTCCTTGGTCGAGGCGTCCTTGGCTGACGCGTCCTTGGCTGACGCGTCCTTGGCTGCGCCTTCCTGGGCCGCGCCTTCCCGGGCCGCGGCGAAGGCGGCGAGCGCGCCGCGCAGGTTGTCGCCATCGCGTCCGTCGATGGCGCCCGGGGAGAACCGCGCCCGATCGAGGAGGACCTGCACCTTGACGAGCAGCGGGTCGGGCCGTTCGCCCGCCGCCTTGCGCGCGGTGTCCTTTTTCGACGCACGGCCGGCCCCGGCTCCCTCGTCCGCGAAGGCCGCGCCGTTGACGCCATCCCTGGTCAGCCGCTCGTCGTCGGGGGCGGCCAAGGCATGGCCGCCCCCGACGACGAGGGCAAACAGCACCGCACCCGTCCGCATCGCCGCCGTCGTCGTCGTCATCGCCGTGCTACCCCGGTCGTCCATCCGGACCATCAAGCCACGAGGACCGATGCCGTTCCCGGCCTATTGGCAGAGTCGGTGACCGGCGGACCGTTCCCGCTCGTCGAGATGCAGGTGGTTGGCGTGCGCGGCGTCCGAGCCAGGCCCCAGCACCGTGCGGAAGAAGGCGCAGGCCTTGGCCTGGGCGTTGGCCTGGAAGGCCGCCTCCGGCGTCCCCTTGGCCGCAGGCCCGACCGCGATGGCGGCGCGGCCCGTGAAGCCGTAGCCCATCACGTCGACGCCGTTGGCGAAGGCGTGCTCGCTGAGCTTGGCATCCGGATCGTGGTTCTGGCCGCGGCACAGGTAGGAGGTGCCGATGCCGAGACTGGCCAGCGGTGCGCCGAGGTCCCGTTCCGCGAAGACCTGGACCTCCGTCGTCCAGCGCGCCAGGGCCTCGGCGGCAGGACAGACCAGGGTGGCCGGCGGATTGAGCGCGACACCCTTGAGACTCGAGACCAGCAGCGGCCTCGCCGCCCCGCATTGGCCGAGCGCGATCGGGGGCAGGGGCGAGACGACGGCGCCGAGGCCTTCGAGGCGCCGGCGACAGGCGGTATCGTCCACCGCCTCGACCTTGATGGCGAGGGCGGTCTCGGAGCCGAGGTCGGCGGGACGCGGCGGCGGGGCCGGCATCTCGGCCGGCGGCGGCGCGGCGACGGCGGGTGCCGGAGCCGCCGGCGTCAGCTCGCTCGGCCGCTCGGGCGGCGGCGGCGCGCTCGGAGGCACCGGCGAGGGAGTTGGCGCAGGGGTTGTCGCAGGGGTTGTCGCAGGAGTTGGCACAGGATTCGGCGATGCGGCGGAGGGGCCGAGTTCTTCCGGGCGGGGAGGGGGCACCGGCGAGGGTGACTGTATCGCCGGCTTGTCTTGGACCGAGGACGTCTCCCGGACAGCGGTCTTCTCTTCGGCTGCGGTCGAGCCGGACGGCGGCATGACGGTGAAGAGCCCCCCGGACAGGGCGACGAACAGACAGACTTTCACCCTCGATGGGTGTGCTCGTCGCGGCGTCGGCATCGCATTCCCCTCACGCGTCGCCCGCGTCGTCATCGACGTCGGGTCTTCACCGCATACCGATCGGGAGCGGCCGCGTCGCCCTGTGTCGCAAAGGATGGCTTTGCGCGGGGCCAAGGCCCCTCTACCTTCAGGGCCATCGGCGGCGCGATCCCGCTAGGACGACCAAGGACGACAATGACCACGAGCACCACCCCTTCCGGCCCGTTCGCAGAGCCCGCCTGGGATACCCCCTTCGGATTGCCGCCGTTCGAGCGGATCGAGGCGGCGCACTTCCTGCCGGCCTTCGAGGAGGCCCTGGAAGCCCATACCGCCGAGATCGCGGCCATCGCCGGCCATCCGGACGCGCCGACCTTCGCCAACACCGTCGTCGCCATGGAGACGGCCGGGCAGGCCCTCGACCGGGTCGCCTCGGTGTTCTTCAACCTGAGCGGCAGCCACACCAATCCGGAGCTGCAGGCGGTCGAGCGCGCGATCACGCCGCGGCTGGCGCGCCACGGCAGCGCGATCTACCTCGACCCCCGGCTCTGGGCCCGGATCGCCGGCGTGGACGAGACCGCCGAAGCGCTGGGACCGGAGGAACGGCGCGTCCTCGACCGTTACCGGACCCGCTTTCGCCGGTCGGGCGCCGACCTCGCCCCCGAGGCCAAGGAACGGATGGCGCAGATCAGCGGCCGCATGGCGGAACTCGGCACCAGCTTCAGCCAGAACTTGCTCGCCGACGAGAGCGGCTTCGTCCTGCCCCTCCACGGCGAGGACGACCTGGCCGGCCTGCCGCCCTTCCTGAAGGCCGCCGCCGCCAGCGCCGCCAAGGAGCGCGGCGGCGAGCACGGCCACGTCATCACCCTGTCGCGCTCGCTGATCGAGCCCTTCCTCGTCTTCTCGACCCGCCGCGACCTGCGCGAGCGCGCCTACGAGGCCTGGACCCGGCGCGGCGAGGGCGGCGGCGCCCACGACAACCGCGGCATCATCGCCGAGATCGTCGCCCTGCGCGCGGAGCGGGCGAGACTCCTGGGCTTCGAGAGCTTCGCGCATTTCAAGCTCGCCGACACCATGGCGGGGACCCCCGACGCGGCCATGGACCTCCTGCGCAACGTCTGGACGCCCGCCCATCGCCGCGCGGCGGCCGAGCGCGACCGGCTCCAGGCCCTGGTCCAGGCGGAAGGGGGCAACTTCGCCCTCGCCCGCCACGACTGGCGCTTCTACGCCGAGAAGCTGCGGCGGGTGGAGCACAACCTCGACGAGGGCGAGATCAAGCCGTACCTCTCCCTCGACGGGGTCATCGCGGCGGCCTTCGACACCGCCTCGCGCCTGTTCGGGCTCGTCTTCGAGGAACTGGCGGAGTTCCCGCGCTACCATCCCGACATCCGCGCCTGGAGCGTGCGCAACTCCGACGGGTCGCAGGTCGGCGTCTTCATCGGCGATTATTTCGCCCGCGCCTCGAAGCGCAGCGGCGCCTGGATGAGCGCCTTCCGCTCGCAGGAGCGCCTGATCGGCGACGTCAAGCCGATCATCGTCAACGTGATGAACTTCGCCAAGGCGCCGGCCGGGGAGGCGACCCTCCTGTCCTTCGACGACGCGCGCACCTTGTTCCACGAGTTCGGCCACGCCCTGCACGGGCTCCTCTCGGACGTGACCTATCCGCTGCTGGCGGGCACCGCCGTCTCGGGCGACTTCGTGGAACTGCCCTCGCAGCTCTACGAGCACTGGTTCGAGCAGCCGCAGGTCCTGCGCGAGCACGCCCGGCACTACGTCACCGGCGAGCCGATGCCCGAGGACCTGCTGGCGCGCCTGCTCGCCGCGCGCACCTTCAACCAGGGCTTCTCGACGGTGGAATACACCGCCTCGGCCATCGTCGACATGACGCTGCACCTCTCGAGCGCCGGCGAGGACGGGCTCGACGTGGCGGCCTTCGAGGCGGATGCGCTGGAACGCATCGCCATGCCGGCCGAGATCTCCATGCGCCATCGCAGCCCGCATTTCGCGCACATCTTCTCGGGCGACGGCTATGCGGCCGGCTACTACAGCTACCTGTGGTCGGAAGTGCTCGACGCCGACGCCTTCGACGCCTTCCGCGAGGCCGGGGACATCTTCCATCCCGAGACGGCTGCGCGCCTGCGCACCTACGTCTACGGTGCCGGCAACCTCCGCGACCCGAAGGAGGCCTATACCGCCTTCCGCGGGCGCCTGCCGAGCATCACGCCGCTGCTGCGCCAGCGCGGCCTCGCCGCGTGATGCCGGGGGCTTGCCGGCCGAGGGAAGGCTTGCCGGCCGAACATGGTAACCCTTCGGTAAACAAACGTCCTTAACGATGGAGACCTGTTTCATCGGGACGGTTTCTCATGACGGATACGGTCGTCGCGGCAAAGCCGCCGTCTGCAACCCCGGCCGGCGCCTCGGCCGAGGCTCTGCTCAAGCAGGCCGTCTCGGGATCGGCCAAGACCCAGCCCGACGCGCCGCCGGTGGTGACCGCCGCCCGTGCCCTGCGGCGCAAGACGTTCGGCTTCGTCGACGCCCGCGCAGCGGCAGTCGGCGGGGCCGCCCTCAGCATCGGCCTGATCCTCGGGGCGGGGGGCACCGCCCTCACCATCCCGCGCGACGCCACGGCCCCGCTGACGCTGTCGGCGATCAAGACCGATCTCGAGGCGGGACGCAGCGAGACCGCTCGCATCGCCACGCAGATCGGCCGGCTGGCCGCCACTGTCGGCCAGTCCGGCGAACGCGCGGCCGAGGACGCCAAGGCGATCCGGGCCGAGGTCTCGCAGCGGATCGCACGGATGGAACAGGCGATCGCCGCGCGCCTCGTCGCATTGACCGACAAACAGGACGTGTCCGACCGCGAGCAGGCCGCTCGCATCGCCAGCCTCGGCGCGGTCATCGACAAGCGCCTCGCGGTCCCCGCCGCCCCGGCGCCGCAACCTGTGGCGCCGCAGGCGGCCAAGGCCGCTCCGGCCGAGCCGGTGCAGACGGGGTCGCTGGCCGATCCCAAGGGGGCGGTCGAGACCAAGCCGAAGACGGCGGCGGCGACGAACTGGGCGGTTCGGGAGGTCTACGACGGCATCGCCGTCCTGGAAGACCGCAAGCGGCGCCTCGTGGAAGTCGCGCGTGGCGACATGGTGCCCGGAGTCGGTCGGGTGGAGACCATCGAGCGTCGCGGCCGCGCTTGGGCCGTCGTGACGAAGGACGGTGTGATCACAGCGCAGGATTGGTAGTCGAACCGCACGGGCCGGCGGACCGACCCGTCCCGACGGGCGGTCCGGATCAAGCTGCCCTAGGAGGTCGAGATCGCCGCCTCGGTCTGTCCGGCGCGCTGGGGAAACTGCATCTCCATCGTCAGCGGATCGGCGAGCGCAGCCGAGCGATCGGCACGGCAACGACCGTGCGTCAGGGCGCGGTCCTGGGCTTCACGGGTCGGGTACAGGATCGCGGCGAGGAGGGCGAAGCCTTCCGTATCGGAGTCGAGGTTCTTGGCATCGAAAACGGGCATTGCGGTCACCGGACCTGTGGGACACCAGGAAGATTTCGAGAACGCGACGACGACACTCAGCGGATAATGGGGAAACCGCTGAAAAGTTCCACATCGTTCGAGAGCTTCACGATTTATTCGTTATTGCAGTGCCCGCAAATGTTCGCGGTGCGAAGACGCACCCACCCGACGATCTTCAGGTCTTCGTTAACGGGTGGTGATTGAAGAAGGCAGCCGGTTCGGATGGCGGTGCCGAGGCCGCCTTCCGGGCTCGGACGGCGCAGACCTCGGGTCGCAGCGTCAGCCTGTCCAGGCACCGAGGTAGCGCGCCGTGGCCGAGCCCGGGTCGTCCGCAGCCATGATGCCGCCCATCACCGCGATGCCGGCCGCACCGGCGCCGCGGCAGCCGGCGACGTGCGCGGGCGCGATGCCTCCCAGGGCGATCACCGGCAGGCCGTAGCCCGACGCCGCCCGGATCGCGTCGACGCCCAGCGCCGGGCCGTAGCCCGGCTTGCTGGCGGTGAGAAAAATCGGGCTCAGGGTCGCGTAATCGGCTCCGGCGGCGGCGGCCCGCCCGATGTCCGACGCGCCATGGGCGGAGACGCCGACGAGGCCGTCGGGCATGGCCCTGCGCGCCGCCGCGATCGCGTCCTGCGTCGCGTCGCCGGGCAGATGGACGCCATCGGCCCCGATCGCCACCGCCGCTGCGGCCTCGCCGCCCAGGGTGAAGGTTCCACCGAAGGCCCGCACTCGGGTCATCACCGCGACGGCCAGCCGGCGCCGCTCGCCGGACGCCATGTCCTTCTCGCGGAACCACAGCCAGCGCGCGCCGCCCTCCAGGGCCGCCTCGACGGTGGCGAGGAGGCGCGCTCCTGCCGGCGCGAGGTCGGAGGGAGAGCGGATCGGCCCCCGGTCCGTCACCACGAGCAGCGGCGACGGCAGCGGCTTCATTCCCGGTGCCTCACGAGCCGACCAGCCCGAGTTGCGGGCTCGACGGCTCGGCCCGGCCGCGGCGCGGGATCCGGCCGGCGCAATGGGCGTCGCGCCCGGCCTCGACGGCCCGGCGCATGGCGCGGGCCATCCGCACGGGATCGTCGGCCTTGGCGACCGCCGTGTTGAGGAGGCAGCCGGCGGCGCCGAGCTCCATGGCGATGACCGCGTCCGAGGCGGTGCCGATGCCGGCATCGACGATGACGGGCACGCCGGCGCGGCGGCAGATGAGTTCGAGGTTGGCCGGGTTGGCGATGCCCATGCCCGACCCGATCAGCGAACCCATCGGCATCACCGCGGCGCAGCCGATGTCCTCGAGCCGCTGGCACAGCACCGGGTCGTCGTTGCAATAGGGCAGGACGGTGAAGCCGTCGTCGACGAGGTGGCGGCAGGCGGCGAGCAGTTCCGCGACGTCCGGGTAGAGGGTCTCGCGGTCGCCGATGACCTCGACCTTGATCCAGGTGGTGTCGAGGGCCTCGCGGGCGAGTTCGGCGGTGAGGATCGCGTCGCGCGCCGTCTCGCAGCCGGCGGTGTTGGGCAGTAAGCGGTAGCCCGCCAGGCGCCGCACCGTGTCGGAGCCGTGCCCCTCGAGCGAGACCCGCCGGATCGAGGCGGTCACCACCTCGGCGCCGGAGGCCTCGACGGCCTGGGTCATGATGGTCTGGGTCGGATAGCCGGCGGTGCCGATGAACAGCCGCGAGGCGAGGCTCACCCCGGCGATCACCAGGGCGTCGTCGGTGTTTATCGATGCGCTCATGGGTTCATCCTCCCTGCATGGCCCGCACGATCTCGACGCGGTCGCCGTCGCCCAGCGGTGTGCGCGCCCACTCGCGGCGGGGCACGACCCGCCCGTTGAGCGCGATGGCCACCCCCTGTGCGCTCTCGATGCCGGCCTCCTCGGCCTCGATCCGGAACAGGGCCTCGAGGTCGGACGCCGCGTGGTCCCGGGGGGTGCCGTTGACCGTGATGGTCATGCCGGAACCCTCATGCCCGGTCGAGGCGCCGCCTCGAAGCGCCCGAGGCCGAAGCCGCGGGCGAAGTCCGGGACCGCACCGGTGTCGACGAGGGCCGTCACCGCGTCGGCGGTGGCCGGGGTCAGGAGGTAGCCGTTGCGGTGGTGCCCGGTGGCGACCACGAGGCCGGGCGCCAGGCGGTCGACGATGGGGGCGTCGTCGTCCGAGGTCGGGCGGTAGCCGCTCCAGACCGCGCCGATCTCCATCTCTTCGATCCCCGGCAGGACGCGGCGGGCGCCTTCGAGCAGGGCATAGAGGCCGCCGACGGTGAGGCCGGCGCGAAAGCCGCAATCCTCCACGGTGGCGCCGACGATGAGGTCGCCGTCGCCCTTGGGCGCTATGTGGACCTGTTCGGTCCAGACCATGTGGGTGAGGGTGCCGGTGCGCGCCGTGGTCTTCACCGCCAGCGCCTGACCCTTGATCGGCCGTACCGGCAGCGCGAGTTCCGGCGGCAGCAGGCCGCGTTCGCCGCTCCAGGCGCCCGAGGCGAGGACCACCGTCCCGGCGGCGATGCGCCCCTGCGCGGTGACGACGCCGCGGACCTGTCCCCCGGCCCAGTCGAGGCTTTGGGCCGGGCAGGGCGCCACCAGGGCGACGCCGGCGGCCCGGCAGGCGCGGATCAGCGCGGCCATCACCTTGCGAGGATCGACCTGGTGGTCGTCCTCGCACAGGATCCCGGCGGTGACGGCGGGGCGCAGCATCGGCTCGCGCTCGCGCACCTCCAGGCCGGAGAGCCAGCGCGCCCGGATGCCGGAGCGTGTCTGCAGGTCGTGGCGGAAGCGCAGGCGCTCGACCTCGTCGCGGCCGATGGCGAGAACGAGGGTGCCTTGCGTGCGGTAGTCGATGTCGATCCCGGACGCCGCCTCCAGGTCATCGCGAAACGCCGGCCAGCGCGCGAGGCTGTCGAGGGCGAGCGGCAGCAGCGGATCGGACCCGGGCTCGTGCTCGGCGGCGGGCGCCAGCATGCCGGTGGCAGCCAGGCTCGCGCCGGCGCCGACCTCGGATCGCTCCAGCACCGTCACGGACCGCCCCGCGTCGGCGAGCCGCCAGGCGATGGACAGGCCGACGACGCCGGCCCCGACCACGATGACGTCGGTGCTCTGCGGTAGGCTGACGCCCGGCCAGGATTCCCCGGTCGGTCTGCGTGATCCGATGATGGTCGCCAGGTCCGCCACAACTCTCTCCGCATCGACCGGCGGAGACTGGTGTCCTGTCGCTCGCGTCTCGGCGAGCGAGCCGGGCCGTTGTCGCGGGGCCCGCGGTCCAATCCCTACGCCGGTATGAGCCGGTTCAGGTTCGAAGGATTTCCGCGCCGCCCGTCCGCGAAGGACGGGCTCATCGGTGTCTCAGCCCCTTGTCGGGGATCTCCCTGGAACGACCCTGATGTGGTCCCGCCGCGCGTCGTGGTCAATCCCCTCGGGCCGAAAGCGGCCGGGCCGGGCGATAGACCGCCATCGGTTCGGGAAATCCGTCCAGGGCATGAAGACCGAGGGGTTCCGGGTCGCCCCAGAGGAAGTCGACGAAGGGCTTCGACATCAGGAGCGGCTCCCCGAGCAGCCGGTTGAGCTTGGCCAGCCGGCTGGCGAGGTTCACGTCGCGACCGATCACCGTGAAGTCGAGCCGGGCGCCCGAGCCGACGTTGCCATAGGCCGCCTCGCCGTGGTGCAGGGCGATGCCGGCCGCCACCGGGGTGGCGAATCGGCCGAGGCCGTTGGCCTCGTCGAGGGCCGACAGGGCGCTCTGGGCCGCCATGAGGGCGCCCTTGGCCGCACTGCCGAGGTCGTCGCCGGGCTCGCGGAAGATCGCCAGAAGGCCGTCGCCGAGGTACTTCAGGACTTCGCCGCCCTCCCGCTCGATGGCCGGGACGAGGCAATCGAAAAAGATGTTGAGGAGCGTCACCGCCTCCTCGGGCGTCATGTCGGCGGAGATGCGGGTGTAGTCGCGCATGTCGGCGAACAGGATCGCGGAGCGGATGCGGCGCACCTGGCCCCGGCGGATGTCCCCGGCAAGGATGGCGGTATGAGGCTCGTCGCCGACGTAGATGCGCAGCACCTGGTCGAGGGTCTTGTTGACGATCCGCATCTCCATCACCGCCGCCAGGGTCGGCATGACGAAGCGCAGGATCGCGATGTCCTCGTCGCGAAACCCCTCCGGCGCGCGGGTGGCGAAGGTGATGCCGTTGCGGGTGCCGTTGGTGAAGAACAGCGGCGCGACGATGTAGTGGGTGTAGCCGTCCGCCTTCAGTTCGGGGAGGACTGCGTAGCGGTCCTCGGGCGTTTCGGCGAGGTCGAGGACGAGCCATTCGCCGGTCTCGTGGACCGTCAGGAACGGGCTCTCGCGATAGGCCTTGTCGGAGGCCTCGCCGTGCGGGAACAGCCGCACCGACGGGCCGTCCTTGCGGGTCCAGTAGCGGCCGATCCCGGAATACTCCGAATGCAGGGTATCGATCGCGGTGGTGGCCCGGTCGATGGGCACGTCGAGGTCGATCAGCCGCTCGGACAGCCCCGCCAGGAGGTCGTCGGCCTTGGGCAGGCGCGCGCCTTCGCTAAGCAGCCAGTCGCGCAGGGCGACGCATGCCTGCAGCGCCCCGAAGGGAACGTCGTTGGCCTCGGACCCGTCCGCATCGGCGGTCGGCGGCGGCGGTTGGGGCGGGCCACGATCCAGCATACGGCCTAGGTGGTTGTCGCCCCCCGGCGAGGCAACCGGGAAATCGGCGTTTCCCGTGGCGGGAAAACCTTGTGCGTCCGGCCTACCGCCCCGACGGGCCGTAGGGGGGGCGCGGGATCGCGCGATGGGCGGCGCGCAGGGCCGCCGACCAGCGCTCGCGCAGGTCGTGGAAATAGCTCTCGCCGGCCTCGATCCGGTAGTTCACCTCGGTGTCGAGGGAGCCCGAGCGCGAGACCGCGATGTCGATGGGCAACCCCACCCCGAGGTTGGAGCGCATGGTCGAATCCATCGAGACCAGGCCGACCTTGAGGGCGTCGTAGAGGTCGGTCTCGTATTTCACGGCCCGGTCGAGGATCGGCTTGCCGTACTTGTGCTCGCCCACCTGCAGGAACGGCGCGTCGCGGCTGCACTCGATGAAGTTGCCGGCCGAGTAGATCATGAACAACCGCATCGGCTCTGCGCCGATCTGGCCGCCGAACAGGAAGGACACGTCCATCCGCAGGTTGGCCGATTCGAACCCCTCGCGCTCGATCGCCCGCACCCGGCGGATCGCCCGCCCCACGAGCTGGGCCGCCTTGAACATGGTCGGCTGCTGCAGGATGGTCTGGGGCGCCTCGCTCTCCTTGTCGTCGACGCCCTCGGCGAGCATGCTCAGCACCGACTGGGTGATGGAGAGGTTGCCGGCCGAGGCCAGCATCATCACGCGCTCGCCCGGCACGTTGAAGTGGTGGAGCTTGCGATAGGTCGAGATGTTGTCGAGCCCCGCGTTGGTGCGGGTATCGGCGATCATCACGAGCCCGTCCTCGACGAGGAGCCCGACGCAGTAGGTCACGGTCCGGTTTTCCCCTCAAACGCTCCGGCGCGATACCGGAATCAGGACTGGACGGAAGCCTGTGCCTGCTCGACGCGCAAGGTCACGGCGAGCGTTTCCGTCCCGCCACCCATGCGGCTGCCGCGGATCGGGGCCGCGCCCAGGTAATCGAGACCGATCGCGACGCGGATGTGCGCCTCGGTTGTGGCGATGCCGTTGGCCGGGTCGAACCCGACCCAGCCGAGATCCGGCACCAGGGCCTCGACCCAGCCGTGGCCGGCCTCCTGGTCGACGACGCCGTCACCCCGGTGGAAGTATCCCGAGACGTAGCGGGCCGGGATCTCCAGGAACCGGGCCGCGGCGATGAAGATGTGGGCATGGTCCTGGCAGACGCCCTTGCCGGCTTCGAACGACCGGGCCGCGGTGGTGCTGGCACTGGCCGGTCCCGGCGTATAGGCGACGGTCTCGTTCACGGCCGCCATCAGGCGATGGAGCTGCGACAGGGGCGTCGGATCGCCGTCGGCGGCCACGGTCCTGGCGAAGGCCTGGATCTCGGGGTTGGCCATCGCGAGATCGGAGTCACGCAGGTAGAACACGTTGGGCAGGCGCTCGATCGTGCCGCGGACGATGCCGTGCATCTCGTTGGTGTCGACCTCGCCGGTGACCCGGATGGTGAGGGCATCGGCGGGATCGTCGGCCGTGAACCAATGGACGATGTTGCCGAAGCCGTCCTCGCGCTCGCTGATGCGGCCATCCACCGACGGCTCGATGCGCCAGCGGCGCACGTACTGCCCGTCGTGGTCGCGCGGCCGCAGCCGGAGCACCTGGATCAGTCCGCGGGCCGGCTGCTCATAGGTGTACTGGGTCTCGTGGAAGACGCGGATGCGCATGCGGGAACCTTGGTCGCGCGGGCTTCAGGCCTCGACCCTACACCAGATATTGCTCGATGACCGCCGCGCCGAGGCGATTGTTCTCGGCGATGAAGGCCGTGACGAACTCGTGCAGGCCGGAATTGAACACCCGCTCGATGTTCTCGCCTTCGAGCCGGGCGAGGGTGTTGCTGGCCAGGCGCTGGCTGGCCCCGCGCCGGCCGTAGGCGTCGGCGACGAGATCGAGGTGCTCCACGAGCATGCCGTAGCAATTGGCGAGGGATCGCGGCATCTGCCGGTTGAGGATCAGGAGGTCGGCCACCAGCAGCGGCTTGACGCTCTCGCGGTAGACCCAATGGTAGGCGTTGAAGGCCGAGACCTCGCGCAGGATCGTGGTCCACTGGAAGTAGTCGAGGCTGCCGCCGACCCGCTCGGTGTCCGGCAGGAGGATGCGGTACTTCACGTCGAGGATGCGGGCGGTGTTGTCGGCGCGCTCGATGGCGGTGCCCAGGCGCGTGAACCAATAGGCGTCGTTGCGCAGCATGGTCCGATAGGCCGAGCCGTCGAAGGCCAGCGAGACACCCTTCACCCAGTCGAGGAAGTGCGAGAACTCCTCGCGGTTGAGGTCGCGGCCTTCGTAGTTGCGCAGCTCGAGCCAGGCGCCGTTGATCGCGTCCCACATCTCGGAGGTCAGCGCGGTGCGGACGCTGCGGGCGTTCTCGCGGGCGGTCTCGATGCAGGAGCGGATCGAGGACGGGTTGTGCGGACTGAAGGCCAGGAAGTTGCAGACCGTGGCCTCGTTCACCCCGCCGTAGAGTGGCTTGAACACCTCCGGGTCGCCGGCCGAGGCCAGCGCCGAGGCCCACTCGTTGGTCTCGCCGCCGCCGTAGCTCGAGGGCAGGGCGGCGAGGCGATGCGCGGCGTCCAGGATGCGGGCGACGAACTCCGCCCGCTCGACGTAGCGCGAGAGCCAATACAGGTTATCGGCGGTCCGGGAGAGCATGGGTGTCCTGAAGCGGGCCGGCGCGGAGGGTGGCCGGAGTCTGGAGTGGACTGCCTCGCCGGGAGGCAGCCGATGGCGTCGTGTGCGCCCGTGGGGCGGTGTCGGTCAGGCGTCGAGCACCCAGGTATCCTTGGTGCCGCCGCCCTGGCTGGAGTTGACCACGAGGGAGCCCTCCTTCAGCGCGACGCGGGTGAGGCCGCCCGGCACGATGCGGATCTCGTCGGCGCCGCATAGCACGAAGGGGCGCAGGTCGACGTGGCGGGGGGCGACGCCGGAGGCCACGAAGGTCGGGCAGGTCGACAGCGCCAGGGTCGGCTGGGCGATGAAGCCGTCCGGCGCGTGCCGCAGCTTCTTTCCGAAATCCTCGATCTCGCGCTTGGTGGCATGGGGGCCGACCAGCATGCCGTAGCCGCCCGAGCCGTTGACCTCCTTCACCACCAGTTCGGCGAGGTTGTCCATGACGTAGGCGAAGGCCTCCTTCTCGCGGCAGCGATAGGTCGGCACGTTGTGCAGGATCGGTTCCTCGCCGGTGAAGAATTTGATGATGTCCGGCATGTAGCTGTAGACCGCCTTGTCGTCGGCGATGCCGGTGCCGACCGCGTTGGCCAGCGTCACTGTCCCGCGCTCGTAGGCGTTCATCAGGCCGGGCACGCCCAACACCGAATCGGGGCGGAACACCAGCGGGTCGAGGAAGTCGTCGTCGAGGCGGCGGTAGATCACGTCGACCCGGCGCGGCCCCTCGGTGGTGCGCATGTAGACGACGTCGTCCTTGGTGAAGAGGTCGGAGGCCTCCACGAGGTCGACGCCGAGCTTGTCGGCCAGGAACGAGTGTTCGTAGAAGGCCGAATTGTAGCGCCCCGGGGTGAGCAGCACCACGGTGGGGTCGCGGGTCGCGGTCGATGGCGCGAGGCTGTTCAGGGTCGCGAGCAGGGCGTCGGGATAGTTCTCTACCGGCGCCACGCGATGGCGCGAGAACAGCTCCGGAAAGAGGCGCAGCATCACCTCGCGGTTCTCGAGCATGTAGGAGACGCCGGACGGGGTGCGGGCGTTGTCCTCGAGCACGAAGAAGTCGTTCTCGCCGGTCCGCACGATGTCGATGCCGGCGATCTGGACGTAGAGGTCGTGCGGGACCGAGAAGGCGCGCATCTCCATCCTGTAGTGCGGGTTGCGGTAGACGAGGTCGGCCGGGATGATGCCGGCCTTGATGCATTCCTGGGCGCTGTAGATGTCCTTCAGGAAGGCGTTCATGGCGGTGACGCGCTGCTTGAGACCGCGCTCCAGGAAGCCCCACTCCGGCTTGGTGATCACCCGCGGGATGATGTCGAACGGGATCAGCCGCTCGGTGGATTCGTTGGCGCCGTAGACCGCGAAGGTGATGCCGATGCGCCGGAACAGCAGTTCGGCCTGGCTGCGGCGGGTGTTGAAATGCTCCGGCGGCGTCGTCTCGAGCCAGGACTTGAGGCTGCCATAGGCTTCGCGCACCGCCGCTGGGCTCATGCCGTCCACGGCAAAGCCGTTCATCTCGTCGTACGCGTTGAGCGCCATTCGCGCCTCCCCTTGATCGCCCGCTTCGTCGCAAGAGGCGCGCCATCCGAGGGCGGCGGCCGGTGCGCGACGCCGCCGGAGAAGGGCCGGCGGTACGGTTGGTTTCATCCTAGCCGAGCGCCCGCCGGGCGCCACCACAACCTGTCCCGCCGAGGATGAACCCGGCCCGGGCCGCCGCGTTCCGGCGACCCGGCCGGGGCCACGGGATTGTCAGATCAGCTTGAGACCCTTGAGGCTGGCATGGCCATCTCGCCCGAGGATGACGTGGTCGTGGACGACGATGCCGAGGGGATCGAGCACGGCGACGATCTCGCGGGTCATGCGGATGTCGGCCGCCGACGGCGTCGGATCGCCGGAGGGATGGTTGTGGGCGAGGATGATGGCGGTGGCGGAGAGCTCCAGCGCCCGCCGCGCCACTTCGCGGGGATAGACCGGGGTGTGGTCGACGGTGCCGCGACCCTGGACCTCGTCGGCGATGAGATGGTTGCGCCTGTCGAGGAAGAGCACGCGGAACTGCTCGCGGGGCGCGAAGGCCATGGTCGCCCGGCAGTATTCGATCAAGGCGGCCCACGACGACAGCAGCGGCCGGGCCGCGATGGCCCCGCGCGCGAGACGGTGGCCCGCCGCCTCGATGAGCTTGAGGTCGGCCACGACGCCGGCGCTGACGCCCTCGATCTCGGACAGCCGCGCCGGTTCGGCGCTCACCACCTCGGCGAAGCTGCCGAAACGCCGGATCAGCGCCTTGGCCAGCGGCTTCACGTCCCGCCGCGGAATGGCGCGAAAAAGGGCGAGCTCCAGGAGTTCGTAATCGGGCAGCGCATCCGCCCCGGCCTGCGCGAAGCGGGCGCGCAGGCGTTCGCGGTGGCCGAGGTAATGCTGCGGGTCCTCGGCGGCGGGGGCATCGCGGCCGGAGGGCAGGCCGGGCTTCATCGCCACCCGCCTCAGGCGCCGATGTCGACCGGCTTGTGCATCCCCGTGGGCGACAGGGTGAAGATCTCGGCCCCGGTTTCGGTCACCGCGATCGTGTGCTCGAACTGGGCCGACAGCGACCTGTCCCGCGTCACGGCCGTCCAGCCGTCGGAGAGGATCTTCACCGCGGGCCGTCCGAGGTTGATCATCGGCTCGATGGTGAAGAACTGTCCCGGCCGCAGGGTCACGTCGTAGCTCGGCTCGACGTAATGGAGGATGGTCGGCGCGTCGTGGTAGCTGCGACCGAGGCCGTGGCCGCAGAAATCGCGCACCACCGAGCAGCGTTCGGCCTCCGCGAAGGTCTGGATCGCCCGGCCGATGTCGCTGGTGGTGCCGCCCGGCTTGATCGCCGCGATGCCGCGCATGAGCGATTCGTAGGTGATCTCGACGAGGCGCGCGGCCTTGCGCGGCACCTCGCCGACGTAGGCCATCCGGCTCGAATCGCCGTGCCAGCCGTCGAGGATCAGGCAGATGTCGAGGTTGACGATGTCGCCCTCGCGCAGGGGCTTGTCGTTGGGGATGCCGTGACACACCACGTGGTTGATCGAGGTGCAGATCGACTTCGGATAGCCGCGGTAGAGCAGCGAGGCCGGGTAGGCGCCGTGGTCCATCGCGAAGGTGTAGGCCAGCCTGTCGAGGGCCTCCGTGGTCACCCCTGGCACCGTCGCCTCCATCAGGAGGTCGAGGGCCTCGGCCGTGAGCCGGCCCGCGCGGCGCATGCCGGCAAAGCCGTCGGGACCGTAGATCGGCGGTTCGGGTACGCGCCGGCCGGTCTCGGCCTTCGCTTGATCCTGCTGCATCATGGATGTTCGAACGTCTTCAAGGGCGGCGGCGCGTCAGGACGGCACTGTAGGATGCGCCGATCCCGGCGCCAACCCGCCTGCGGGCTAGGATTGACCGATCCGAGCGGGTAGAGCGGTGGCGACCGGGGCTCCGCGAGCGGACCCTCGCACGGGCAGGACACACGGGCAGGACGGCGCGATGGCTGACGCAGGCAGACCGCATTTCCACAACGACCCCGGCGTGGCGGTCGTCCATGTCGGCGTGCACGAATTCATGTGCATCGGCGCCAAGCCGCCCTTCGACCATCCGCACGTCTTCCTCGACATGGGCGCGGACCACGAGATCATCTGCCAGTACTGCTCGACGCTGTACCGGTTCCGTGCCGGCCTCAAGGCCGACCAGGCCGATCCCGCCGCCTGCGTCTGGGACGACAGGGCGACCGCGGCCATCGGCTAGGGACCGCGATCTCCCCCGTGACCACCCGTACCATCGCCATCGTCGGAGCCGGCATCGGCGGCCTCACCGCGGCCCTCGCCCTCGACGCCGAAGGCCATTCGGTGACGCTGATCGAGCGGCGAACCGGGTTCAGCGAGGTCGGGGCCGGCCTGCAGCTGTCGCCCAACGCCAGCCGCGTGCTCGCCGACCTCGGCCTGTCCGCCGCCCTGCGCCGGGCCGCCGATCTGCCGCCGCAGGTGACGGTGCGCGACCTGGCGAGCGCCCGCACGCTCGGCGGCGTCCTGCTCGGGGCCTCGCTGAAGGAGCGGTTCGGCGCACCCTACTACGTCATCCACCGGGCCGACCTGCAGACGCTGCTCCTCGATGCGGTGCGCAGCCGCGCCGGCATCCGGTTGATGGTGGGGCGCGAGGTCACCGCCATCGCCGAGACCGACACCAGCGTCACCCTCACCCTGGAGAGCGGGCACGGAAGCCGTACCGATACGTTCGAGGCCGATCTCGCCATCGGCGCCGACGGGGTACGCTCGCGCCTGCGCCAGCACCTCGACGCCAGGCCCCTGCAGGCCTGCGGCCAGGCGGCCTGGCGCGCGCTCGTTCCGCGCGAGGCCGCCCCGGAGGAGTTCCAGTCCGACGAAACGGGCCTGTGGCTCGGCCGCGGCCACCACGTGGTGCATTATCCGATCGGGCGCGGCCAGCAGATCAACATCGTTGCGGTGATCCCCGAGAAGCTAGGCAGCGAAGGCTGGGGGCGACTCGGCGAACCCGCAGTCCTGCGTGCCCGGCTGCACGGGGCCGCCCCACCCCTGGCCGCATTGCTCGCCATCCCCGATTCCTGGCTCGTCTGGTCCCTCGTCGACCGACCGGCGGCAAGGCCCCTGGCGAGGGGCCGCATCGCGCTCCTGGGCGACGCGGCCCATCCCATCCTGCCGTTCCTGGCCCAGGGCGCCGCCCTCGCCATCGAGGACGCCGCGGTCATCGCCCGCACGCTCCGCCAGGCCGAGGTTCCGGCCGCCCTCGATGCATACGCCCGCGAGCGCGGCGCCAGGGTCCGCAGAGTGCGCGATGCCGCCCGTGGCAACGGCCGAACTTATCATGCCGGCGGCCTCACGCGGCTCGCCCGAAACGCCGTGATGAGCCGCATGACCCCGGCGCGCCTCACGGAACGCTATGCATGGCTCTACGGATGGACGCCCGACGGCCGGCCGTGACGCAACGCCGATGTCGAAGCCGATCGCCTTTCCGGATCGGCCGAAAGTAAGGCGGCCGCGATGCCGGTCATCGTCCGATAACCTCGCTCTGCCAGTGTCCGCGGTCACACTTCGCGGTTGACGCGCGGCGAATCCCCCTCTAACAGACCCTCACTGAACGGCTGGCCGTAGGCGGTAGCCGATCGAAGTGCTTTCTCAAAAGCCCTGATCCAGACCGCCTAAACGCGACCGACATTCAAACGACGAACACGTGTCAGCTTGGCATGACCGCGGATCGGTATCCGTGATCCTCTGCTTGCAACGGCGCGCCAAAGGCTGATCGCAGCCTGGGGCGCGGTTTTGCGTTTCGCCGCATCCCTGCGGCAGACGGCACGAGATGGAAGATTCGACGGTCGCCACGAGGCGATGCGTTGCGAGAGGATTGGCATGCCGACGATCAACCAGCTGATCGCCCAGCCGCGCAAGGCGCAGAAGGCCCGTAACAAGGTTCCGGCCCTCGACGCCTGCCCGCAGAAGCGTGGCGTCTGCACCCGCGTCTACACGACGACCCCGAAGAAGCCGAACTCGGCGCTCCGTAAGGTCGCCAAGGTTCGTCTGACCAACGGCTTCGAGGTCATCGGCTACATCCCGGGCGAAGGCCATAACCTTCAGGAGCACTCCGTGGTGATGATCCGCGGCGGCCGCGTGAAGGATCTTCCGGGTGTGCGCTATCACATCCTGCGCGGCGTGCTCGACACGCAGGGCGTCAAGGGCCGCAAGCAGCGTCGTTCGAAGTACGGCGCCAAGCGTCCCAAGTAAGACTTTCGCGCACCCCCTAAGGATGTCGCCGGCCCTGAAGGCTGAGGCGGCCTGCGCGGGGTGGTTCCAAGACCTTAGACCGATACGGAGCGAGCGATGTCCCGCCGCCATTCTGCCGAAAAGCGCGAAATCATCCCGGACGCCAAGTACGGCGACATCGTCCTGACCAAGTTCATGAATTCGATCATGTACGAGGGCAAGAAGTCGATCGCCGAAGGCATCGTGTACGGCGCGTTCGACATCGTCGAGAACCGCTCCCGCACGAACCCGATCGAGGTGTTCCGGGCCGCCCTCGAGAACGTCGCTCCGGCGATCGAAGTGCGTTCGCGCCGCGTCGGTGGCGCCACCTACCAGGTGCCCGTCGAAGTCCGGACCGAGCGCCGCCAGGCGCTGGCCATCCGTTGGCTGATCCAGGCCGCCCGTTCGCGCAACGATCGCACCATGGTCGAGCGCCTGTCGGCCGAACTCCTCGATGCCGCCAACAACCGTGGCAACGCGGTCAAGAAGCGGGAAGACACCCACCGGATGGCGGAAGCCAACCGCGCCTTCTCGCACTACCGCTGGTAAGCGGCCCCGGACCCTTTCAGGAGCAATCCGATGCCCCGCACGCACGCGATCGAGGACTACCGCAACTTCGGTATCATGGCGCACATCGACGCCGGCAAGACCACGACCACCGAGCGGATCCTCTACTACACCGGCAAGTCCCATAAGATCGGCGAAGTCCACGACGGCGCCGCGACCATGGACTGGATGACGCAGGAGCAGGAGCGTGGCATCACGATCACCTCCGCCGCGACCACCTGCTTCTGGCGCGACAAGCGCCTGAACATCATCGACACCCCCGGCCACGTCGACTTCACCATCGAAGTCGAGCGCAGCTTGCGCGTGCTCGATGGCGCGGTCTGCGTGCTCGACGGCAACCAGGGCGTCGAGCCCCAGACCGAGACCGTCTGGCGCCAGGCCGACAAGTACGATGTGCCGCGTGTCGTGTTCGTCAACAAGATGGACAAGGTCGGTGCCGACTTCTTCAAGTGCGTCGCCGACATCATCGACCGCGTCGCCGGCAAGCCGGTGTGCCTGCAGCTGCCGATCGGTTCGGAGACGAGCTTCAAGGGCGTCATCGACCTCATCAAGATGAAGGCGATCGTCTGGACCTCCGAGAAGCTCGGTGCGGATTTCGCGGAAGCCGAAATCCCGGCCGACCTCGTCGATCAGGCTGCGGAATACCGCATCAAGCTCGTCGAGGCCTGCGTCGAGATGGATGACGACGCCATGTCGGCCTACCTCGACGGTGTCGAGCCGGACGCCGAGACGATGCATCGCCTGGTCCGCACCGCCGTGCAGCGCCGCGCGTTCCATCCCGTGCTATGTGGCTCGGCCTTCAAGAACAAGGGCGTCCAGCCGCTGCTCGACGCGGTCGTCGAGTACCTTCCGTCTCCCGCCGACCGCGGCGAGATCAAGGGCCTCGACTTCAAGACCGAGGAAGAGATCGTCCGGCATCCGTCCGACAGCGATCCCTTCTCCATGCTCGCCTTCAAGATCATGGACGATCCCCACGTCGGCACGATCACGTTCTGCCGCGTCTACTCGGGCAAGATCGAGTCGGGCGCGAACGTCATCAACTCGTCGCGCGACAAGAAGGAGCGTGTCGGCCGCATGCTTCTCATGCACGCCAACAACCGCGAGGACGTCAAGGAAGCCTTCACGGGCGACATCGTGGCGCTGGCCGGCCTCAAGGACACCCGCACTGGCGACACCCTGTGCGATCCCCAGAAGGCCGTGATCCTCGAGAAGATGGAATTCCCCGAGCCGGTGATCGAGATCGCCGTCGAGCCGAAGTCGAAGGCCGATCAGGAGAAGCTCGGCATCGCCCTGGCCAAGCTCGCCGCCGAAGACCCGTCCTTCCGGGTCTCGACGGACCAGGAGTCGGGCCAAACCATCCTTCGCGGGATGGGCGAGCTCCACCTCGACATCAAGGTCGACATCCTGCGCCGCACCTACATGGTCGACGCCAACATCGGTGCGCCCCAGGTCGCCTACCGCGAGAAGCTGACCAAGCGGACCGAGATCGACTACACCCACAAGAAGCAGACCGGCGGTACAGGCCAGTTCGCGCGGGTGAAGTTCGTCGTCGAGCCGAACGAGCCGGGCAAGGGCTTCGAGTTCTCCTCGAAGATCATCGGCGGCACGGTGCCCAAGGAGTACATCCCGGGCGTCGAAAAGGGCCTGAATTCGGTCCTGGGTGCCGGCATCCTCGCCGGCTTCCCGGTGGTCGACATCAAGGTCGAGCTCGTCGATGGGGCCTACCACGATGTCGACTCCTCGGCGCTCGCCTTCGAGATCGCTTCCCGTGCGGCCCTGCGCGAGGCGCTCCAGAAGGGTGGCTCGGTGCTGCTCGAGCCGGTGATGAAGGTCGAGGTCGTCTCCCCGGAGGAGTACACCGGTTCGGTGATCGGCGATCTCAACTCTCGCCGTGGCCAGATCCAGGGCCAGGACATGCGCGGCAACGCGAACGTCATCAACGCGATGGTGCCGCTCGCCAACATGTTCGGCTACGTGAACCAGCTCCGCTCGTTCTCGCAGGGCAGAGCCAACTTCACGATGCAGTTCGACCATTACGAAGAGGTGCCGCGCGGCGAGGCCGAGAAGGTCGTCGCGAAGTACGCTTAAGGCTTCCCGCCTTTTCCGGACCGCTGCAGCATCACCCGAAACACCTGAGATAGACGGAGGCTACGATGGCCAAAGAGAAGTTTGCTCGCACGAAGCCGCATTGCAACATCGGCACGATCGGTCACGTGGACCACGGCAAGACGTCGCTGACGGCGGCGATCACGAAGGTCCTGGCCGAGTCGGGCGGGGCGACGTTCACGGCCTACGACCAGATCGACAAGGCGCCCGAGGAGAAGGCGCGCGGCATCACGATCTCGACGGCCCACGTCGAGTACGAGACCGCCAACCGGCACTACGCCCACGTCGATTGCCCCGGCCACGCGGATTACGTGAAGAACATGATCACGGGTGCGGCGCAGATGGACGGCGCCATCCTGGTGGTATCGGCGGCCGACGGCCCGATGCCCCAGACCCGCGAGCACATCCTGCTCGCCCGCCAGGTCGGCGTGCCCGCACTCGTGGTGTT
>NZ_LMND01000022.1 GCF_001423265.1 Methylobacterium sp. Leaf108 | reverse complement strand
CGAGAACCTGATCGGCTCAGGCTTTGCCGACCAGATCACTGGTGACGCCAGCGACAACCGCCTCGAGGGCGGAGCCGGTGCCGATACCCTCAGCGGAGGACGCGGCGCCGATGCGCTCGACGGCGGAAACGGCATGGACGGGGCAAGCTATGCCACAGCCAATGCCGGCGTGACGGCGGATCTCGCGGCGGCCGAGCGCAATACGGGCGAAGCCACGGGCGACACTTATGCAAGTGTTGAGAACCTGACCGGCTCGGGCTTCGCCGACGAGCTCTCCGGCGACACCCGGGACAACCGGCTCGAGGGCGGGATCGGTGGCGACCTTCTCGTGGGAGCGGCTGGGGCCGACACGCTGCATGGCGGGGAGGGCAACGATACGCTCGAGGGGGGCGCCGGCGCCAACCGGCTCGAAGGCGGAGCCGGCTCGGATCTGCTGGTCAGCACGGGCGGGCTGGCCCGTTCAGGCGAGATCCTCGTCAACACCACCCTGACAGGAGACCAGAAGGGCGCACAGGTCACGAACCTCACCGGCGGCGGCTTTGTGGTGGTTTGGCAGGACGCCAGCCTGCAGGGCGGCGATGCCAGCGGGTCTGCCATAAAGGCGCAGATTTTTGGTGCTGACGGCGTGAAGATCGGGGCTGAGATCCTGGTCAACAGCGAGACCTCGGGCGCGCAGACCCTGCCCGTGGTGGCAGCACGCGCGGACGGCGGGTTCGTAGTGGCTTGGCAGGACGAGAGCGGCAAGGGTACAGACACTAGCATTGCGTCCGTCAAAGCGCAGATCTTCGACGGTGCCGGCGGCAGGATCGGAACGGAAATTCCTGTCAACCACACCACACTCGGCTTCCAGGGCAGCCCGGCCATCACTGCCATGGCGGATGGCGGGTTTGCGGTCACCTGGACGGACGGTAGCAATACCACCACGGCGCCCGACGGTACGACGAGCCCGAACTGGGAGGTGCGGGCGCAGGGCTTTGACGCCAATGGGCAGAAGATCGGAGCCCTTGGTGCGGCAGCAACCTCTGATATCGAGGTTAACCCCTTCCATTCCTCTGCCCAGAGCGAGCCGGCGATTACCACACTGGCCTCCGGCAGCTTGGTGGTAGTCTGGCGCGACGAGAGCGGCCAGGGCGATACCAGCCAGGGCGGCATCAAGGGCCAGGTGCTCCTAAAGTCCGGCACGCCGCTCGGTCCTGAGTTCCTAGTCAATACAATGACTGCAGGCCTGCAGCAGGTGCCTGCAATCGTGGCGTTGGCCGACGGCGGCTTTGTGGTGACCTGGGAGGACTGGAGCGGCCAAGGGGGTGACGAGAGCCTAAGTGCCATCAGGGCGCAGCGCTTCACTGCCTTGGGTGCCAAGGTCGGGGAAGAGATCCTCGTCAACACTGAGACGGGTGACTACCAGAAGAGCCCTATCGTGACAGGCCTGCCCTCCGGCGGGTTCGTCATCAGTTGGGTTGATTTGAGCCACGCGAGCTCCGACAGCAGCGGCAGTGCTATCCGGGCGCAGTTCTTCGCTCAAGACGGCCGTAAAGTTGGGGATGAGCTTCTCGTCAACGACGTCACTGCGGATTACCAGCTCAACCCGCAGCTCGTGGCGCTTGCGGACGACCGGGTGGTGATCACCTGGACCGACATGAGCCACCAGGGCGGTGACGCGAGCGGCACGTCCGTAAAGGCGCAGATCCTGACCCTGAACGGACCGGATGCGCTCGACGGCGGGGCCGGCAGCGATGTGGCCCTGCTCGACCGCGCGCGCAGCACGGTCGGGCTGGTGCTCGACCTCTCCACGCCCGCCATCGAGCACGTGCTGGCGGACGGCACGCGGCTCGTGAACGTGGAGCGCTTGGAAGTTTTGGCGGGCACGGGCGATGACACCCTGACGGGTGGCGCCCAGCAGGACCGGCTCGTGGGCGGGCTTGGCGCGGACAGGCTTGTCGGCGGCGGCGGGAACGACACGCTCGAGGGCGGAGCGGGGACCGACAGTCTCCTGGGTGGAACGGGCCGTGACCTCCTGATCAGCGGGCGCAATGCCGGGGCGCTCGGGGGCGAGTTCCTGGTTAACACCACCACGGCCGGCACGCAGCGCGGCTCGCAGGCGGCGCTCTCCGGCGGCGGCTTCGTGGCGGTTTGGACGGACGAGAGCCAGCAGGGAGCGGACACCAGCCTCTCGTCCGTAAAGGCGCAGGTGTTCAGCGCCACAGGTGGGAAGCTCGGGCTCGAGCTCTTGGTGAACACGCAGGTCCAGAACGCACAGCACAGCCCCCATGTGGCGGGGCTGAGGAGCGGCGGGTTTGTGGTGAGCTGGATCGACGAGAGCGCGCAGGCCGGCACTGCCGGCGGAGTGGTGCGGGCGCAATTATTTACCGCTAGCGGCAGCAGGCTCGGCACTGAGCTGACACTGGGCTCGCGAGAGGCCCTGCAGGGTCTCTCCCTGGCGGCGCTGGAGACGGGCGGCTTTGCCACGGCCTGGAACGACGAGAGCGGATCCCGGGCCCAGCTCTATGACACCGCCGGCGCCAAGGTCGGGGCCGAGCTCGTGCTCAGCGCATCCGCCACGGGCGATCTGCGGCTGGTGAGCCTGCCCAACTCCGGGTTCCTGGCGCACTGGAGCAGCGCCAGCGGCAGCATACAGGCGCAGCTCTTCGATGGGGCGGGCTCACGCCTTGGCGGGGAGATTACCCTCCCGAGCAAGGGCGAGGTCCGGCCCTTGGTGTCGGGCCTGGCGAGCGGCGGGTTCGTAGTCACCTGGGCCGAGGGCGCGCAGCTGCTGAGCCAAATCTTCGATGCCTCTGGGCTGAAGGTTGGGGGCGAGGTCACGGTAAACGGGACCGCGCTCACTGGCGAGTTGAGCCTGCAAGTGCGCGGGCTGTCGGACGGCAGCTTCGTGGTGGCCTGGACGGACGCGGTGGGGGCCAGCAATGGCGCACCAGCGATCCGGGCGCAGCTCATTGAGAGCCACGGCTACAAACTGGGCGGGGAGTTCGAGGTTAACACGGCAACGCTGATCGGGCGCGGCCAGATCAACATCGTGGAACTCGCGGATGGCGGCTTTGCGGTGACGTGGGACGACCGCAGCGGTCAGGGCGAGGATGCGAGCGAGGCTTCGATCAAGGGGCGGGTGTTCGTGCGAGATGGCGCGGACGGAGATCTACTCGACGGCGGCACGGAAGCGGATATCGCGGTGATCGACCGCTCGGACGCGACGACCGGGCTTGTGCTGGACCTGAGCAACCCTTCTATCGCTCAGGATCTCGGCGGCGGCACCCGTGTGGTGAATGTAGAGCAGGTGGAGGTGCGAGGTGGTACGGGAGGTGACTTCCTCGTGGGTGGCGCCCTGTCGGACACGCTGATTGGCGGCGCGGGCTCCGACACCCTGAAGGGCGGTGAGGGTAATGACCAACTCGATGCCGACACGGGCGTGGACCGCCTAGACGGTGGCACGGGCGTGGACTTTGCGCGCATCGACCGCTCGGATCTGAGCAGCAACCTCGTGCTGGACCTGAGTAACTCTACGGTTGAGCAGGTGCTAGCAGACGGCACGGTCGTGGTGAACGTGGAGCGGGTGGAGGTTCTGACAGGCTCGGGCCACGACGTCCTGACAGGCGGGTGCTTGTCGTGACGAGGACGCACCCGACATGAGGTAGACGGTGGCACGGGCGTGGACTTTGCGCGCATCGACCGCTCGGATCTGAGCAGCAACCTCGTGCTGGACCTGAGTAACTCTACGGTTGAGCAGGTGCTAGCAGACGGCACGGTCGTGRTGAACGTGGAGCGGGTGGAGGTTCTGRCAGGCTCGGGCCACGACGTCCTGACAGGCGGGTCTCTGGCAGATCGCCTCGTGGGCGGCTCTGGGTCTGACACGCTCAAGGGCGGCAACGGCAACGATCAGCTTGAGGGCGGGATCGGCAAGGATCGGCTCGAGGGCGGCGAGGGTGCCGATACGCTCGATGGCGGAGCAGGCTCGGATGAGCTTCTGGGCGGGGGCGGCAACGACGCGCTCTAGTACTTCTGGATCTTGGCGTCGTCGGCCGCTTCCCAGTGGATGAACACGCCGACCAGGATNTCGGCAAGGATCGGCTCGAGGGCGGCGAGGGTGCCGATACGCTCGATGGCGGAGCAGGCTCGGATGAGCTTCTGGGCGGGGGCGGCAACGACGCGCTCTACAGCTCGGGCGGCATGGTTCGCGTGGGTGGCGAGATCTTGCTGGGGGCCTCTGGTACGGCGCAGTACGCGCCCTCGCTGGCAGGCTTGTCGGGTGGCGGCTTCGTGAGCGTCTGGCACACCGGTGTGAACGAGCAGGACACTCAGATCCAGGCCCAGCGCTTCACGGCTGACGGCCAGAAGGTCGGTGCCAAGATCATCGTCACCAATGATTCCTACGATCACGAGGCCAAGGTTGCAGGTCTGCCCAACGGCGACTTCGTTGTGACATGGACGGACTGGACCGGGGATTACCGCACCGAAACAACAGCTCGGGACATCATGGCCCGGCTGTACAATGCAGATGGCACGCCCAAGGGCAACGCGGTGGTCGTCACCGCCAACCTGATCAACAATCAGATCGATCCGGTTGTGACGGCGCTGGCGAATGGCGGCTACGTGATCAGCTGGAGTGACCTAAGTTCGGCTCGCGACGGCAGCGGCTCGGCTGTGGCCGGCAATCTCTACGATGCCTCAGGTCAGCCCGTACGCGATATCCTCGTCAACACCTTTACGCCCGGCAATGAGCACAGCCCCGCCATCACGGCGCTCACCGGCGGCGGTTTTGTGGCAAGCTGGCAGGAGTACATTGCTGACGAGAGCCGGTACGCGGTTCTGTCGCAGCTCTTCGACAGCGCAGGCTTCAAAGTCGGCTCCGACAACTTCGTTGGATACAACCAGACCAACCAATGGACGGAAGCGGCTAACCTGAAGAGCATCCAACGGCCAACCTCGGGTGCACTCTCGTCAGTGGGAGCGCTGTCGAACGGCGGCTATGTGGTGACCTGGCAAGACTCGGCTGCGGACCGCAGCGGCTCGGGCATCATGGCGCAGCTCTATAGCCCCGGCGGCCAGAGAGTCGGGGGCGCGTTCCTGATCAACACCAGCGTGGAATGGGACCAGGGCTATCCGGCTGTGGCGGGCCTGCCGACCGGCGGCTTTGTGGTGGTCTGGCAGGATGTGAGCGGGGAGGGCGGCGACACGAGCGATCTCGCACTTAAGGCTCAGGTCTTTGACGACAACGGCAACAAGGTCGGCACCGAGTTCCTGGTCGCGACCTCGACCCTCGGCAAACAGGCCTATCCCAGCGTAGCCGCCCTAAGCGATGGCCGCTTTGTTGTAAGCTGGATGGACGGCACCGAGAGCGGGCTGGCCGGCTCGGCGGGCGCGACAGCCCGGGCGCAGATCTTCAGCTTAGGAGGTCCCGATCGGATCGACGGTGGCACGGGCGTGGACTTTGCGCGCATCGACCGCTCGGATCTGAGCAGCAACCTCGTGCTGGACCTGAGTAACTCTACGGTTGAGCAGGTGCTA
>NZ_LMND01000021.1 GCF_001423265.1 Methylobacterium sp. Leaf108 | reverse complement strand
GCCAGCGTTCTCCGCTTGGCCAGCTGCGCTCGCCCGACCAGCTCCGCCGGCCAAGCTACCCGTGGTGGAGCGGCCTACCGCGCACTAACTTTACCCTTGGACCACCGCGTGGGGGCCGATCACTGCCGCCGGGTGGTCGGGGTCCACATGGCAGATCCAGGTCAGGTTTCAGCACCCTTCTGGAATCACTGCCATCCCGGCCACTCAACCCCGCCTCGGCCCCTTATCGGACGGGCTCTAAGTCGCTGATCCGCATAAAGTATTTCATCTTGAAGGGTTTCTTCCGCATCTGATTGTTCAACAGATGCGTTCAACATGCCGCGCCCGATGAAGTGCCAAGGCAGCACGATCCACCAACTCATCCGACATATCCCGGCTGATGTGCTTGACGGAGCACGTGGGCAGATGCTGGCAATCCCCATTGGCGACACGCTCGTCTAAAAGGTGATCGCAGCGAAGGACGTGGACGTTCGCGTCTCGCTGCGCACCCGAGAACCTCAGGAAGCGAAGGCCCGTCAGGCGGTCGCTGTCGCGTACCTTGAGGCGTTCTGGCGTTCGATGCGTGACGGCCCTGAGCGGCTCACCCAAAGAAGATTTTGGCCCTTGCTGGCGAAGTCTACCGCGCCCTCGCTGATACCCTTGAGGATGATCCTGGCTCAGCGGAGAAGTGGCTTCAGGCTGAGATTAGGAAACCTAAGGCCGAGTTTGGGCAGTTCGGACGTAACGCTCTGATGATCCCATCGGACGAGGAGCGCCGCGCCAGATGTTTTGTCCCGGCATGTGGTGGAGCGGGCTTGACCTGAAGCGACCGGGCTCGGCGGCCCATGCTTTGCAGATGCCCTCGTCGAGCGTGAGACCACGGAGGGTCTTGAGGCGGCGACCGAAGTTGTCGGCGCTGACGAAGGCGGCCAGCGGCGAAGCCTGACCGAGGGCATGGTCACGGTCACGATTGAGACTCGTGACCGTGCGAGAGAACACATCCGACTAAGCCCGGCGGCGTCAAACCGGAGCCGTCAGGTTTTCGCCTGCTCGATCCGCCTGCCGCGCTCCCGCGAGACCTCAATGCCCATCCTCGAAGATGCCCCGTCCCAGCTGGCCACCTCCTCGGACGCAGCCTCGCGAGGCCTCGACCGTCGCCGCTTCGGCGCCTTGGTCCTGACGGCCGGTGCCGGAAGTCTACTCTCCCGTCGTTCGGCCTTGGCACTGCCGGCGTCCGATGCGGGCCAGGTTATCGACTTCGAGTGGGTCGACGCCGCCCGCGACCGGGCGGTGCCGGCGCGGCTTTATTGGCCGAACTCCTCAGCCCGGAAGGGCCTGGTCCCGCTGATCGTCTTCTCCCATGGGCTCGGTGGCTCCCGGAAGAGCTACAGCTACCTCGGAGAGGGGTGGGCTGCGGCCGGGACGGCCAGTCTGCACATCCAGCATGTCGGCAGCGACGAGACGCTGTGGCGAGGCAACCCGCTCCTGCTCCTCGACCGGTTGGACGGCGCGGCGGACGAGCGTGAGGCCATCGAGCGGGCACGCGACGTGCGCTTTGGGCTCGACCGTCTGCTCGACCGGAGCAATCCGTACCATGCCGCCATCGACCGGAAGTGCATCGTCGCGGCCGGTCACTCCTTCGGCGCGAACACCACCCTGATCCTCACGGGCGCCCAGGTCGTCAGGGACGGAAAGCTCCTCGAGTACCAGGACCCCCGCTTCTCTGCGAGCCTCGTCATTTCGGCTCCGCCCTTCTACGGCGAAACCAACCTCGCGGCGGTGCTCGCCTCGGTCGGCGTCCCCACGCTCCATGTGACGACAACCGAGGACACGATCCGCATCCCCGGTCGCTACTCGCCCGTCCAGGACCGCATCGACGTCTTCAAAGCCATCCCTACGGTGCGAAAAGCCCTCGTCGTGTTTCAGGGCGGTTCACACAGCGTCTTCACCGACCGATCCCTCAGGAACGGCGGACCGCTGAACCCCTTGGTTAAGCGCGCAACGTCGGAGGTCGCCCTGGCCTTCCTCGACCTCGTCTACCGGTCCGATCCCCATCCCCTCGAAGACTGGAGCGCGACGTGGAAACCAATCCTGGCCACGGCACCGGCACCGTTTCCGGTGCCCGTAAGGCAAATGGATCGCAAGCGGCGTGCGTGAGGAAAGAATCGTCTCTGCGCCGCCAATGCGCCATTGAGCTCAGGACGACAGGCAGAATGCTGGGGGCATGAAGCGATGTTTGGTGCCGGACCTCGACTGCTGCGATGGGGTGGTTCTCCGCACGTCCACGTTCGGGCGGACCCTTGGCGACGCGCACGTTGGCGTTCACGCGAGGTGACCCCGGACAGCCCTCCGCGATGCGCCGGCGGAACGTTGGGTTGCGAGCGTGTCTCGGACACTGGAAATCCTGTCGAAGGTTCCGAGGACGCGCCGCCCGAAGCAGGGTCCCCGTACGAGAACGGGCCAGCCTGTCAGGTTTTTCGTCGCCTTCCGAACAGTCACGCTGCCGCCGAGACCGAGTACTCGTTCGTTCGGCAGCAGCTTCCGAGTGGAAGGAAACAATGACCATCGGCACCGCGACCTTCTGGATCGTCATCGCCGCTGCCGGCGCCTGTTTCGGCGCAGTGTTCGGCTTTCTGTTCAAAGAGGGGCCGACGGTGGCTGGCATGATATTCGGCGCGTGCGTCGGCGGTGTTGCCATCGCCTACGAGCGCGGCGTCCTGTTCCCGAGCTACAGCAGGCGCCTGCGCCTCCTGCCGACACCTGCCTACCTCGTGGCGGCGGAACTCAGCCTGTTGCTCGTGGTGCTTGTCGGAATGACGGTGACCGGTTCGCTCATGTGGACGCTCGGCCTCACGGACAAGACTTGGTTGCAGGCCGCGACACCCCAACCCGCATCCGTGCTCTATGCGCTGGCTGTCTCGGCGCTCCTCGTCAGTGTGCTGCGAGTGCGCGAGTTGCTCGGCAGCGGGACCTTCGCCAACATCCTTCTCGGACGCTACCACCGTCCGGTCAGCGAGGAACGCGTCTTCCTGTTCCTCGATCTGGTCGGGTCGACAACCTATGCGGAAAAGCACGGCGACCTTGCCGCACAGGAGCTGCTGAAAGCCGTCTTCTCGGCGATCGCCGAACCGGTTCGGCGGCACCGTGGTCAGGTCGACGATTACATAGGCGACCAGGTCATCATTTCCTGGCCGCTTGTGCGCGGGATCGAGCAGGCACGGTGTGTCGCCTGCGTCTTCGCGGTCCGCCGTACCCTCGGCAACGATCGCGATTGGTGGATCACGCGTTTCGGTGTCGTTCCCGAACTGCGTGCCGCACTTCACGGCGGTAGCGTCGTGACGGCGGAAGTCGGCGTCGACCGGCACAAGATCGCCTATTTCGGCGACGTCATGAATGCGACCTCAAGGCTGGAAGGTCTGTGTCGGACGACCGGGCGACCCGTTCTCATCTCGGACGCCGTCCTCGCGCGGATGCCGGTTCTTCCGGATGGCATCGAAGCCGAGGAGCTTGGGTTGCATAGCCTGCGCGGCCGTAGCGGAACAATGGTGGTGCATTCACTGGCTGAAACGCGAAAGCTCAAAATCATTGGTGGCGCCAAGGAGCACTCGGACGCCGAAGACCAGCGCAAGGGAGCAGGGCTCGGCCACGCTGCCCGGGCAGGTGGCCTATAATCCACGGTCCGATTGGATGATCCATTTTGCTTGGTCAGCGAGCGAGGTGACGGCGTCGCGTCTCGATTTTTATTCGGAGCAGCCGATGGGCGACCACTGAATCAGCCGCCGTGCCGCGCTGTGGCGAGGGCCTGCCCGAGAGCAACCGGGCCGGACGCGCCTTCGCGCGGTCCGGCGGGGTGCCTCAGCGGCCGATCTGCTTGGTCAGGGGCATGATCCCCTCGATGCCCAGGAGTCTCTGGTCGCGCTCTTGCGGACGGTATCCGCTCTCGACGGAAGCCGCGCACCTCAACGCGGCGCCGGCCATGTCCCAGTAGATCCTGACGGTCTTACGCAGGCTGGCTCCTTCCGCTTCGGGGACGGAAAGGTCGTGGTTCATTGTCGTGCTGGCCATCGGTAGGTCCCTTAATGGTGGTGGGTCCCGATGGGCGTCCTCCCTGGACAGACAGGAGATGGCCTCTGTGTGCACCGCAGCAAAGTGCGAAGCGACACAGACACGCAGCATCATGCGTCCGATACGGGCCAGCCTTGCGCCTAGAGGCTGTTATGAACCTCCCGCCAGTTGAGCGGCCTGTTTGAGCATGAGGCAGACGAAGGCGACGATGTGGAGGTCTGCGAGTGTGCTGGGATAGCAGATCGGAAGAGC
>NZ_LMND01000020.1 GCF_001423265.1 Methylobacterium sp. Leaf108 | reverse complement strand
CGTCACTACAACGGCGTGCGCCCACATGCATCGCTGGGATATCGGCCGCCGGCACCCGAGGTGTTCGTGCCAGCGTTCTCCGCTTGGCCAGCTGCGCTTGCCCGACCAGCTCCGCCGGCCAAGCTACCCGTGGTGGAGCGGCCTACCGCGCACTAACTTTACCCTTGGACCACCGCGTGGGGGCCGATCACCGTGGCCCCGGGGCCGGACGGGCAGCGCCTCGACCGGATCTTCTTCACGGGATCGGGATCGGAATCGGTCGAGACCGCCCTCAAGATCGCACTCGCCTATCAGAGGGCGATCGGTCAGGGCACCCGAACCCGGCTGATCGGGCGCGAGCGCGGCTATCATGGCGTCGGTTTCGGCGGCATCTCGGTCGGCGGCATCCTGAACAACCGCCGCGTGTTCCCGACCCTGAACGGAACGGATCATCTGCGCCACACGCACGATCTGTCCCGCAACGCCTTCGTCCGGGGCCAGCCGGAGCACGGGGCCGACCTCGCCGACGATCTGGAGCGGCTGGTGGCACTGCACGGGGCGGAGACGATCGCAGCCTGCATCGTCGAGCCGGTGGCGGGCTCGACCGGTGTGCTGATCCCGCCGAAGGGCTATCTCGAGCGCCTGCGCGAGATCTGCACCCGGCACGGCATCCTGCTGATCTTCGACGAAGTGATCACCGGTTTCGGCCGGCTCGGCGCGCCGTTCGCGACGGACTTTTTCGGCGTCACCCCCGACCTCGTGGCGGCGGCCAAGGGTCTGACCAACGGCGTCATCCCGATGGGCGCGGTGTTCGCGAGCCGTCCGGTTCACGACGCCGTGGTGCAGGGGCCGGACGGCCTGATCGAGCTGTTTCACGGCTATACCTATTCCGGGCATCCCGTCGCCTCGGCCGCCGGCATCGCGTCGCTGGAGATCTACGAGGAAGAGGGATTGCTGACCAGGGCCGCCGATCTGTCGGACGACTGGGCGACGGTGATGCACGGCCTGCGCAGCGCGCCGCACGTGATCGATATCCGCACCATCGGCCTCATCGCGGGCATCGAGCTGAGCCCGCGCGCGGGAGCGCCCGGCGCCCGGGCCTACGACGTCTTCACCGACTGCTTCGCGCGCGGGCTCCTCGTCCGCGTCACGGGCGACATCATCGCGCTCTCCCCCCCGCTCGTCATCGAGCGCACGCAGATCGAATCCGCCGCCGCCACGCTCGCGGCCGCCCTCGATCGCGTCGCCTGACCGCTCAGGATAATCCGACCATGACCACGACGATCGCGCATTTCATCGGCGGGCGGCCTTTCCTCGGACGGAGCGGCCGGTCGTCGCCGGTGTTCAACCCGACCACCGGCGCACAGACCGCCACGGTGCCGCTCGCGACCACGGCCGAAGTCGACGAGGTGGTCGCGACCGCCAAAGCCGCCTTCCCGGCTTGGGCCGCCACGACCCCGCTGCGCCGCGCGCGGATCCTCAACAGTTTCCTGCGCATCCTCGAGGAGCGGACCGACGACCTCGCGGCGGTGATCAGCGCCGAGCACGGCAAGGTGCTCTCCGATGCCAAGGGCGAGGTCCAACGGGGCATCGAGGTCGTCGAGTTCGCCACCGGCGCACCGCATCTCCTCAAGGGTGAGATCACCGAGAACGTCGGCACCCGCGTCGACAGCCACGCCTTCCGCCAGCCGCTGGGGGTGGTCGCCGGCATTACGCCGTTCAACTTCCCCGCCATGGTGCCGATGTGGATGTTCCCCGTCGCGCTGGCCTGCGGCAACTGCTTCATCTTGAAGCCATCCGAGCGCAATCCGTCCGCCGCGGTGCTGATCGCCGAATGGCTGAAGGAAGCGGGGCTGCCGGACGGTGTGCTCCAGGTCGTTCACGGCGACAAGGAAGCGGTCGAGGCCCTGCTGCACAGCCCCGACATCCAGGCGGTCAGCTTCGTCGGCTCGACCCCCATCGCCCGTACCATCTACGCGACGGCCGCGAGCACGGGGAAACGCGCCCAGGCCCTCGGCGGGGCCAAGAACCACATGATCGTCATGCCCGACGCCGACCTCGACCAGACCGTCGATGCCCTGATGGGCGCGGCTTACGGCTCGGCGGGCGAGCGCTGCATGGCCATCTCCGTGGCCGTGCCGATCGGAGAAGAGACCGCCCGGGCCCTGGTCGAACGGCTCGTGCCGCGGGTGCGGGCGCTGAAGATCGGGCCGAGCACCGACGGCGACGCCGAGATGGGGCCGCTGGTGACTCGGGCGCATCTCGACCGGGTGCGCGGCTATATCGATCTCGGCGTCTCCGAGGGCGCCGAGATCCTCGTCGATGGGCGCGGCTTCGAGATGCAGGGCTACGAGGAGGGCTTCTTCATCGGCGGGACCCTGTTCGACCGGGTGACGCCGGAGATGCGGATCTACAAGGAGGAGATCTTCGGTCCCGTCCTGGCGATCGCCCGCGCCGCCAACTACACCGAGGCGGCCCGGATGATCAACGAACACGAGTTCGGCAACGGGACCGCGATCTTCACCCGCGACGGCGACGCCGCGCGGGAGTTCGCCCACCAGATTCAGGTCGGCATGGTCGGCATCAACGTGCCGATCCCGGTCCCGATGGCCTTCCATTCCTTCGGTGGGTGGAAGGCTTCGCTGTTCGGGGACCATCACATGCACGGTCCGGAGGGCATCCGGTTCTACACGCGCCTGAAGACCGTCACGGCGCGCTGGCCGACCGGTATTCGGGCGGGCGCTGAGTTCGTCATGCCGACGATGAGGTAGGGATTCAGCCAGGTCCCCCGGCCCGGATCGGTCCCGGCCGGACCGGACGGCGCGGCGGGTGTCGCGGGGCAAACGGGGCGCCCTCGCCGACCGCCCAGGATCGTAGTCCGCCCTTGGAGGTCAGGCCGTGGTGGCGCCGGCGAACGTCGGACGAGCGTGTCGGGACGACGACGGTTCTCGTTTTCCTTGTCCGCGACGTCCGCCGTCGCGCGGTTCGCGTTCCGCATCACTGTCGCTCGCAGAACTCCCATTCGCATCGGCGGAACTCCTTGATGCTCGTGCATCCTGCCTCGGACCGGGACAACCCCAGCCATCCCTCGCGCCCGGCCCGAGCGCAGGTTGCGGCCGACGGGTTCGGCGGCCTGCTCACCATCGATCTGGCCGCCGTCCGGCGGAACTACCGCCTGCTCGCGGACCGTGCCCCCACGGCCGAGGTCGCCGGCGTCGTCAAGGCCGACGCCTACGGCCTCGGGGCCGTCGCGGTCGCCTCGGCCCTGTACGCCGAGGGGTGCCGGACGTTCTTCGTCGCCCATGTCGAGGAAGGCGTGCGGCTTCGCGCGGTCCTGCGGACGGATGCCACCATCGTCGTCCTCCACGGACCGCCGCCGGGCTCCGAGCCCGACTGCGACGCGGAGGCCCTCATACCCGTCCTCAATTGCGGCGAACAGCTCGCGGCCTGGCTCCGTTTCAGTACGAGGAACGGCTTGCCGGGCACGTGCGCCGTCCAGTTCGATACGGGGATGACTCGGTTCGGCTTCGACCTGAGCGAGGCCGGGTTCGTCGCGGAGGCGTTCGCCCGCGCAAACATCGCCCCATGCCTCCTGATGAGCCATCTGGCTTGCGCCGACGACGCGGGCAATCCGGCGAACCGGCTCCAGCGCGACCGGCTTGGGACACTCCGGGCCCTGTTCCCGTCGTCCCGCTTCAGCCTCGCCGCCTCCTCCGGCATCTTCCTGGGGTCCGGCTACCATTTCGATCTCGTTCGACCCGGTGCGGCGCTCTACGGCGTGAACCCGTTGGCCGGCACGCCAAACCCCATGTCGCCCGTTGTGCGCCTGCAGGGGCGGATCATGCAGATCCGTGCCGTGCCGGCCGCCACGGCAGTCGGCTACGGCCTGGCGGCCACGACCCGCTCCGCTACGCATCTGGCGACCGTGGCGGTCGGCTATGCCGACGGTTTCCCGCGGGGCGTCTTAAACAAGGCCGCGGCATGGCTCGGCGAAACGCCCCTTCCTCTGGTCGGCCGCGTCTCGATGGACAGCGTCGTTGTCGATCTTGGGGCGGTCTCGGAAGCCCTGCCCCGGCCTGGCGACCTCCTCGACATTCTCTGCGGTCACTACGGCATCGATGACCTCGCAGCCGATGCCGGCACCATCGGATACGAAATTCTGACCCGTCTCGGCGCGCGGTACTGGCGCACCTATGTTGCATGAGGATCGACCATGAAAGTCTTGGTTCTCGGAAGCGGCGTCGTCGGCGTCTCGACCGCCTACTATCTCGCGAAGGCGGGACACGAGGTTACCGTCCTCGACCGTCAGCTCGCCGCCGGTCTGGAGACCAGCTTCGCCAATGCGGGCCAGGTCTCTCCCGGCTACTCCGCCCCCTGGGCCGCGCCGGGCATCCCGCTGAAGGCAATCAAGTGGATCCTCATGCACCATCGGCCCCTGGTCCTGTGGCCATCGCTTGAGCCGCGCTTCTACGGCTGGATGGCGCGGATGCTGGCCAATTGCACGGAGGACGCCTACGCGCGCAACAAGGGCCGAATGGTCAGGCTCGCCGAGTACAGCCGCGATGTCCTGCGTGATCTGCGCGCGGAGACCGGCATCGTCTACGACCACCGCGAACGGGGAACCCTCCAGGTCTTCCGGACCCGAAAGCAGGTCGATCACGTCATCGACGACACGCGCGTGCTGGACACATTTGGCGTGCCGTACGAAGTTCTCGACCCCGCCGGGTGCGTCGCCGCGGAGCCCGCCCTGGCGCGCGTGCGGTACAAGATCGTCGGTGGCCTGCGCCTGCCGGGCGACGAGACGGGCGACGCCCATCTGTTCACGCAGCGCCTCGCAACGATCTGCGAGGGGGCCGGTGTCGAATTCCGCTACGGCGTCGAGATCGGATCCATCGCGCGATCGGGCGATCGGGTGGAGCAGGTACACACGAATATAGGCGTCTTGCGCGCCGACGCCTACGTCGCCGCGATGGGTAGCTTCACACCCGCGATCCTTCGCCCGATCGGGATCGAACTGCCGGTCTATCCCGTGAAGGGATACTCCCTGACCCTTCCCGTGACCGACCCCGACGCCGCCCCCGTATCCACGGTCATGGACGAGACCTTCAAGGTCGCCGTGACCCGGCTCGGCGACCGGATTCGCGTCGGCGGCACGGCGGAACTGGCCGGCTTCAGCCAAACGCTCCGGCCGCCGCGTCGTGCGACCCTGGAGCACTGCGTCCGCGATCTCTTCCCCGAGGGCGGCGATCTCGCCCGGGCGCGCTTCTGGACAGGTCTGCGTCCGATGACGCCGGACGGCACTCCGATCGTGGGCCGCACCCGCTATACGAATCTTTTTACCAACACCGGACATGGCACGCTGGGCTGGACGATGGCTTGCGGTTCGGGACGCCTGCTCGCGGATCTCGTCTCGAACCGCGAGCCTCACATCGTGCACGCGGATCTGGCCTATGACCGCTATGCGACCTGACCGCCAATCCGATTGCCGGTGAAGTGGGATTGCCCCGTTTTTGTGGTTCTCCCGCAGTTTGCGTGGATTACGCAGTGAGGAGGACACGTCGTCGGAGCAGGGGGAAGCCTGCGCGTCCGTACATCGTCCGCTTGAGCATTTTC
>NZ_LMND01000019.1 GCF_001423265.1 Methylobacterium sp. Leaf108 | reverse complement strand
CCGCCCCGGTCGCCGCCTCGTCCACGTCGTTGACCACGATCGTGAAGTCCTTCGTGAACGTCGCGCCACCCCCGTCCGTCGCCGTGATCCCAACGGTCACACTTGCTTGATGCTCGAAGTCGAGGCTCATGCCGGCCACCAGCCTGAGGACGAGCCCCGCCTCGGTGACGGCGACCTCGAACCGGGGGTCGTCCACGGTGAAGACGAGGTCATCGCCCTCGGGATCGGACGCGCCGACGCGGCCGACGATGCGGCCGTCAGCAGCCTCGTCGACGGAGAGGTGATCCATGGCGATCGCGGTGGGACCCGCGTTGCGATGAAGCACGGTGACGACGACGGTCTCGGTGACCGCATGGCCGGAGCGATCGGTGGCGGTCACCAGGAGGTCGTAGGAACCGGCCGCCCCCCCGACAAAGGTCAGGACGGCCTGCGACGTCGCCGTCGCGGCGATCGAGAAGGCACCGTCGAGTGACCGACCGTCGAGTCCCGAGAGGGAGAAGCTGAGGACATCCCCGAGGAGCAGGTTCGGATCGTGCCCCGTGATCGTGGCCAGGGGTGTGCCGGTCGACCCGTCGTCCACGACGAGGGCGCCACCGTCGTGCGCCGTGATTGCCCCGATGGAGGGGGCTGCGCTGACGAGGATGTCGGGAGCGAGCGTCAGATCGGCCAGAAAACCATCGACGGACACCCATTCGACGGCCGTGACACGATCGAGCGCTCCGTTTCTGTCGGTGATCGCGTAGAGCGTGCCCTCGCGTGTGACGGCATAGTCGAAGAACGAACCGTCGAGCACGACGGTGTCGATCCCCAGGCCGCCGTCGAGACGATCGCTGCCGTCGCCGCCCTGGAGGCGATCGTCGCCGGTGCCGCCGTCGAGGGTGTCGTCGCCGGCCCCGCCGAGGAGGGTGTCGTCGCCGTCGTCGCCGACGAGGCGGTTGGCGGCGTCCGAGCCTGTCAGTCGATCGCTCTCGACGGACCCGATGACGTTCTCGTACTCGCCCGCCAGGACGATCACGACGCCGTCGCTCGAACTCGCCGTCTCCCTCGACAGATCGACGATCGCCGAGGTCTTGGAGGCCGCGAAGTTGAGCGTATCGACGCCGCCGTCGGTATCGACGAGGGTGGCCCTGCCGGGATCGAGGGCCGCAAGGTCAGCGAAGCTGCCGGTGATGAAGGCGGTATCGTCGGGCGTGTCCCAATCGCCGTAGACTTGGAGGCTGGCCTCGAACGCGATGAAGGTGCTCGGGGCCTGACTATGGGTCAGTTCGACGCGCCAGGTTCCGAACGGATCCTCGCCCCAGGTGGCGACCGAGCCGAACGTGAAGTTCAGGCTGGTGCGCGAGCCGACCACCGCCATGGATTCGGCGATCGCCGTGCGTGTCCCGTCCGGCGAGACCAAGGCGATGCTCAGGTCCTTGAGACCGCGGTCGTAGAGATTCACGTGCAGGGAAACGTGATCGATCGAGAACCCGGTCGCGTCCGGAGAGATCAGCTCCGCTTCCAGCACGGTTCTGGTCTTGTCGAGGCTGGCGGGAATCGCGAAAGCCAGCTCGAGACGCTGCTCGTTGGCGGCCGTCGACTGACTGTGCCAGTGACGCGCCAGGTTCACCGCTGCGGCGGCGTCGAGGGTGCCGAAGCCCCCCTCGCGGTCGAACATCAGGCCGCCGCCGTTGAAGGCGGTCGCGCCGTTCGCGGCGGTGGGACCGCCGAGGCGGGACCGGGAACTGAGTGCCAGGATCTCCTGCACGTCCCGATATCCCAGCAGCGGGTTCTCGGACAGGATCAGCGCGACCGCACTCGACACGAGAGGAGCGGCGAACGACGTCCCGGAGACGTAGGAATACTCCGTCGCTCCGTCTGAGCCGCCGTTCGTCGTGAGAACGCTCATCCCCGGCGCCGTCAGCAGCACGTTGGCCCCCGGGCTCGAGAAGAACGCCGGGGTCCCCTTGTCGTCGTGGGCACCGACCGCGATCGTGAAGCGCGAGGCCGCCAGGCTGTGGAATCCCGCATCGTCGGAGACGCTCACGCCGTTCTTCATCACTTTGCCGTTACCGGCGGCAAAGACGAAAACCGTGCCGAGGCCCTCGCGACCGTCGCCGACGGCGCCGGCCAGGGCCGCGGCCGTGGTGGCGAAGTTCGCATTCTCGAAATTGTCGGCGAACGCGGTCGTGAATCCCCAGCTGTTGTTGCTGACGTCGTAGTTGGCCTGATGGGCGATGATGTCGGCCAGTTCCGACATGACGAAGTTCTCGCCGTAGCGCAGGAACGTCGCCGTCAGGATGCTCCCTTGTGCGGCGCCGACCGTCGCGATGGCGTTCGCCATGTCGCCCGAGATGAGGCCGGCGACGTTGGTGCCATGGCGCTGCGTCGTGAGGTCGGGCCGAGCGTCCATCGCATCGGCGGCATCACGCGGATCGTAGTCGATCGTGGCATCGTAGGCCCAGGCCAGGTCGGCGTGTCGATAGTTCACGCCCTCATCGACGACGCTGATGACGGTGCCTTCGCCCTTGGCATAGGCCCAGGCCTCGGCGAAGCCGGCTCCACCGGGAACGGTCGTCGACAGGTGCCACATCTTGGGCGCCGTCAGCTGTCCTGCGTAGGCCGCATTGTAGCCGAGCGACCGGACCTGATCGGTGTCGTCGACGATGCCGTCTTCAAGGCCGTCTGATGAGAGCGATGTCATGCCAGCGTTCCCGGATGGGAATCGCGAGATATCGGACCGATCAGTACATTCGGTTTATGCGGGCATGATTATTTCATAAAACATCGATTAAGTTAATATTAATCACTAATTTTGCCGAGGATCAGCACAACGATGGACGTAGTTAATGGATCATCCCGCCAATCATGACATCGCGTTCTGTCTGGCACGGTCGGGGCGCATGATCGCTGCCTTGGCCTGATCGGCGCTAATAAATCGACCTCGACGAGAATGTAAAAAGTGTACCCATCTCAGGGTTGTATAACATGAGATAGATTCAAGTATTGTTGTCGCTCATGGCAATAGGATTACATTTGAAACGTCGTTCATCACTGACAAACGTAAAACTGCCGAACGCAATGCGGATCGATTTGAGCCGTGCTCTCGCTACAGTGATGCAAAAGTCGTTTAATCAATATAGCAACTCTCGCTCGCTGCCCTATCGAAGAAGATACGATATCGCCACTTTTCGGAAGCCGTCTTCGCATTGCGAAACGTCGTCGCGTCCGATGAATGCTGTGAGAATCAGTACATCGCCTCATTGACAACCCCTGCCTGCGCATGGCTTTTGGCGAACACTTAACGCCCGGTTAACGGGGCGTGACAGGGAAGTGATCGCCAAGTCCTGACACCCGTCAAAAGCGCTCATTGCCCGTTTTATGCGGACGCTGCCGCTCGGCCTGCGTCACTCTGTCTGTAACCGAGTAGGGGTATGTGATGGCGACGTTGTTTGATCAGCAGGGCGGCTCGACCGTTTACTCCACGATCCAGGCGGCCGTCGCAGCGGCGTCTGCAAACGACACCATCATCGTCGGTCCCGGCACGTATTACGAAAACGTCATCATCGATAAGCCGCTGACCCTACTGTCCGAAAGCGGTCGCGGTACGACTTCCATCGTCGGCTCCCCTGACAATTCAGGCCAGGGCGCCATCGAGATCGTGGCGGGCGTGAACAACGTCACCATCGGTGGGGTCGGACAAGGGTTCACCGTCGTCGGCTTCGACGGCCCGCCCAATATCGAGCGCGCCGCCATCTACCTGACCGGAAACCATTCGGGACTGCGCATCATCGGAAACGACGTCGTGGCCAACGGCGACGGCGGTCTGACCAGTGAATTCGGTAGAACGCTGACCGACATTCTGATCGACGGCAACATCTTCTCCGGCCAGACATTTACGGGTTCGCAGCCGGGTGGAAGTGGTTTCGGCGCGCAATTTTCCGACGCCAACGTGCCGCGCCAGCTCGTGGTGCTGGGTTCGAACGAGGGACCCTCGTCGAACATCGTCTTCACCAACAACCTCGTGTCCGGGACCGCCGGCGGTACGAACGCGGGCGGAAACCCGCAGGGCAACAATCTTGTCACGATCGACGCCGCGAACACGACGATTTCGAACAACACCTTCACGGGCTTCACGAACCGCTTCGCCACCCAGCTGCGCAGCCGGGAAGAGAACACGACGATCCAGAACAACACGTTCTCGAACGACGCCGGCGGCAACCTCGGATCGTCCATCGAGACCGACGGTCAGCCTGGCACCGTGTCGGGCAACCGGCTGACCTATGGCTCCGGCAACGATCTGATCTTCGCGTCGGCCGGCAATGACGTGATCGACGGCGGCGCGGGCACCGACACCTATGACCTCACCGCGGCTGGAACCGCGGGCAGCTTCGCCGACCTCGCCTCCGGCAATTCGTTCTCCACGGCCACCGGCGTCGATTCCCTCGTGAACATCGAGAACCTGCGCGGGAGCGCCGGTGCCGATGGCCTCTACGGGTCGGGGGCGGACAATGTGTTCTTCGCGACCGCCGGCGCCGACGTCATCGACGGCCGCGCCGGTATGGACACGCTCGATGCGTCGTCCGCGACCACCGCGGTGACGATCAACCTCGCCACCGGAAGCGTCAGCGGTGCATTCTCGGCCGGGCTGACCGGGATCGAGAACGCGACCGGTGGTTCGGCCGGCGACACCTTCGTCGGATCCGCTTCGGTCGCCAACCTCCTGGTCGGTAACGGCGGCGACGACAGCTTCAGCGGCCTCGGTGCGGGCGACATCCTGCGTGGCGGGACCGGCTTCGACACGGCGACGTTCACCGGCCCCTACACGCAGACTGCGATCGCTGCCGGTACGGTGCCCGGAACCTTCACGGTGGCTGTCGCCGGCGGGGTCGTGACACTTGACGGCATCGAGCGCGTGACCTTTGCCGGTACGACCGTCTGGCTCGTCACCGACGCGGCTGGCCTGACCTCGGCCCTGGCCGGTGCCGGCGTCAACGACGTCATCAAGCTGGCGCCCGGCAACTACGCAGGCGCGTTCTCGGTCACGACGGCCGGGCTCACGATCGAGAGCGTCACCGGCAACGCCGCGGACGTGATCCTCCAGGGCACCTTCCGCTCCGCCAACGGTCTTGCCGCCGACGCCAGCGTGTCGAGCTTCCTCGAGACGGCGAGCGGATATACCGGCGGTACCGCGGCCATCGGTCTGAGCATCGCCGCGAACGACGTCACGATCGCCGACATCACGTTGTCCAGCTACCAGACCGGCATCAACGTCGGCAGCAACCGCGGGCTCACCCTCGACGGCATCGTCCTCGACGGCTTCGTGACAGGCATCAACAAGGCGACCCAGGCGGCCGTCACCGACTTCACCTGGACCGGTGGAACCGTCAGGGACGGCTATCACGGCGCGACCTTCAACGCCTCCGCCGGCGAGGAGGGAGATTTCTCCAACGTCACCATCGACGGCGTGAGCTTCCAGAACCTCACCGAGAAGGGCCTGTACTTCGAGCAGCTTTCGAACGCGGACCTCGTCGACCTCGTCATGACCGATGTCGGCCAGTTCGGCCGCGGCCCCGCCTTCGGTGGCAGCGGTGCCAACCTCGGAGGCTTCGGCGCCGGCATCGACATCAACCTGAAGTACGAGGCCTATTCGAACATCACCATCTCCGACTTCGCCTTCACGGATGTCGGCCTGTCGGACGGCGGCGGCGCACCGCATCCGTTCGGAGGTGCCATCACGCTCAAGGCCCGCGACGACGCGCCGAGCTACAACGGCAATCCGGCGAGCCTCGACGGCGTCGTCATCGAGAACGGCACCATTTCAGGCACCTCGACGGGTATCCGCATCGGGGAGCCCGGCAAGACCAATACCGGCCCCACCGGCGTCGATGTGACCAACGTCGCCATCACCTCGGCCGCGAGCGGCTCCTACGACAACCGCACCCTGTCGGTCCTCGACGTGACGCTGAGCGGCGACGCCGACACCGTTTCCACCTCGCCCGGGGCCACCGGCCCGATCACCTACGCCGGCCTCGGCGGTGACGACACCTATCGGATCATCGGCGGAGAGACCATCGTCGAAGGGCTCGACGGCGGCATCGATACGGTGGTGACCGGGGGCGGCTACACGCTCGGCGCCAACGTCGAGAACCTGACGCTCCTCGACGTCGCCACCGGTGTGGACGACTTCCAGGATTTCGACGCCGGCCCCATCGCCAACGGCGAGAACGGCTGGACCGTCCTCTCGGGTGGCAGCGACCAGGGTGTCGTCGACCTCGGCGGTAACAAAGTCTTCCGGATGTCGAGCGATCCGACCTCGGGCGGATTCTCTGGGCCCTATTCGGCGAGCCTCGGGGTCGCCGCCGGTGAGCGGGGCACCACGGCCGAAGGCAACGTCCACGTCCTGTCCTTCCGGGTGAAGGCCGTCTCCGAGACTGCCGACAACTCCCGTCTGGAGGTGGATTTCGGTACCGAAGCCGGCACCGACCGCAACAACTTCATGGTGATCGAGTCGATCTCCGGTCAGGGCCTGCGTGTCGCGGTCGCCGATGCCCTGCCGGGTGGGAACTTCGACACGGGCGCGGGCGTCAACGACTTTGCCGCCTTCACCGGCAACCGGACCCTCGTCTCGGGTCTGTCGTCCGCTACTTGGCACGACATCGAGCTGCGCCTCACCTACGTCGACGGCGCGGACAACGACGTCATCCAGATCTACGTCGACGGCGCCCTCGCCGGGACGAGCACGACCTTCGAGAACTATCGCGATGCGATCGGTGGCACTCACGGCGCCAACGCCGAGGCCAACCAGACCAACCGCATCTTCTTCCGGCCGAGTGCCGGCGGCGCACCGCAGGACGGCGCCTTCGGGCAGAACCAGGGCTTCTATTTCGACGACATCGAGAACCGCATCGTTTCGGAGGGAACCGGCAACGCGCTCGCCAACGTCATCACCGGCGGAGCCGGCGACAACGTCCTCACGGGCCTCGCAGGCGACGACACCCTGATCGGCGGCGACGGAGACGACGTCCTGGTCGGCGGCGCGGGCAACGACCGCCTCGACGGCGGCGACGGTGACGATCGCATCGAGGCGACCCTCGGCGACGGCAACGACGCCATCGACGGCGGCGCGGGCACGGATACGCTGGCGGTGTCCGGCACCGGCGGCGACGATACGGTCTCGGTGACCGTCACCGGCGGCGTTCTCGGCGGTACCGGCGATACCATCGTCAACGTCGAGAGGATCTCCCTCGACCTCGGCGCTCAGGGCACCTCCGGCGACACCCTCGACTACAGCGGAAGCACCGAAGCGGTCACCGTCGACTTGTCGGTGGGCACCGCCTCGGGCTTCACGTCGGTGGCGGGCGTCGAGAACGTCATCGGCGGTGCCGGGGCCGACACGATCACCGGCGATGCCGGCGCCAACGCCATCACCGGCGGAGCGGGCGACGACGTCATCGACGGCGGGAACGGCACGGATACGGCCATCTACGGGGTCGCCCTGACCGGCGCCTCCTTCACGAAGGCGCCCGGCTCGGCGATGGCCTGGCAGGTGGCGGCAGGCACGGAGGGAACCGATACCCTGACGGGTATCGAGACAATCGTCGATGCGAACGGGAAGAAATTCCTTCTCGTTGGCGCCGGTGGCTTCGCCACGCTTCAGGGCGCCATCGACGCATCGTCGAACGGCGACACGATCGTGGTCATGGCCGGCACGCTGGCCGATATGGGCAGCGTCGACGTCGACAAGTCCGTGACCATTCGCGGGGCCTATGCCGGCCTCGACGGTGCAAGCGAGGACCGTGACGCGGCCGGCGAGTCGATCCTCAACGGCGGTCTCAATGTTTCGGCCGATGGCGTGGTCATCGACGGGCTCACCGTGGTCGGCGGAGCCTCCAACGCCGGGAATCAATCCGGCATCTACGTGAGCGCCGACAATGTCACGATCACGCATTCGGTCGTCGATGCCGGTTCGAACCCCGGCTATCCCGGCTTCCTGACGCCCTTCGGCGGTAACGTGTCGGGCCTGATCATCGACGGCAACCTCGTCACGGGGTGGGACAACGGCGGCTACTTCAACCCCTCGACCCAGTTCATCGTCAGGAACAACACGTTCACCGACTTCGGCAATGCCTTCGTCGGCGACGACTGGGCGGCGGGCACCCTCATCGACAACAACGATTTCGCCGATACCGCGGCGTCCACCGTCGGCTACGGCGTCCTGGACGGGGTCGAGGACGTCCAGCAGTATTTCGGGACGAACAACACCTTCAGCGATACGGGCCTGGGCAGCGATCGCAAGATCGGCGTCTATCTCTATGGCGACGGACTCGGCGACGGAAACGGCCAGGCCGTGACCGGCACCGACCAGGGCGACTTCATCACGGCCGAATACGCCTCCATCGCCAATTCGAACCCCGACGACACGATCGACGGTGCTGCGGGCGACGACCGGCTCGCGGGAGCTGCCGGTAACGACGTCCTGATCGGAGGCGCCGGTAACGACATCCTCGAGGGCGGCGCCGGTATCGACACCGCCCGTTATACCGGCGCGATCGACCCCAGGACGGCGGTGTCCTACGATGCCGCGCAGGCCAGCTGGACGGTTGCGACGGGAGCCGGCGAAACCGACACCCTCTCCGGCGTCGAGGTGATCGACGGTGCGGAGACGGGCAGAACGCTGCTGGTCGGCGGCAACGGGTACGCCTCGATCCAGGCCGCGGTCGATGCCGCCGCCAACGGCGACACCATCCTCGTCGCGTCCGGCGCGTGGCTCGGCGACGTCGCCATCGCCGACAAGGCGCTCACCATCCTGGGAGTGAACAACGAGGGCATCAAGGGGGCGGCCACGCGCGGCGCGGAATCGTCGATCGTCGGTCGCGTCTCGGTCTCCGGTAGCCAGAACGTCACGCTGGACGGCATCGAGTTCCGCGCCACCTCGGCGACCGGCACCACCGGTGCGTCGAATCCGGCACTGAACTTTGCCGGATCGGGCAGCTACGTCGTCACGAACTCGGTGTTCTTCAACGAGACCGTTGGAGGAAATACCGAATCCCGTGCGATCGGGCTCTACACCGCCCTCTCCGGCGCCGTGACGATCGCAAACAACCTGATCACCGGAGCGAACGCGGCCAACTTCTCGACGGCATCCTGGCAGCGCGGCATCTGGTCCGACGGCACGAGCGCCGATCTCACCATCACCGGCAACACGTTCCAGTACGTGCGCTCGGCCGTGAACCTCGACGGGTACGACGACGCGACCCACGAGGTCGCCGGCAACGTCTTCAAGGAGGCCGGCACCGGTATCTCCGTCGGTGTTCCCAAGACGGACACCTACGCCGGTATCCACGACAACGACTTCCAGAATGTCGGTACCGACTTCAATTTCCAGAACGTGGCCACGCGCCCGATCGTCCTGGACCTGACGGCGACGCAGAACACCTCCTCCACCGCGCAGCCGATCGTCGTCCTGGGCGGCCAGCTCGGGGACTCTCTGACGGGCTCGTCCGGTGCGGACGCCCTCCAGGGCAACGGCGGCGACGACACGCTGACGGGTGGCCTGGGTGATGACAGCCTCGCAGGCGGTCTCGGCGACGACACCGCGATCGTCAACGTCAGCACGGATGGGGCCGACAGCGTCGATCTCGGCGCCGGCGCCGACCGGGTGACGGTCAACGCCGCGACGGCCGGACAGGTACGCCTGACCTTCACCTCSTCGGAGGTGGGCAAYGGCAGCGGCCTCGATGCCGGMAACGGCCTGGCGGTGCGGTTGCAGGCCGAGGACGGCTCGGACGTCCCGACCGGCCCGGTCGGCCGCTACGACGACGAAGGCACCACCTTCGTGGCCGGAACGGGCGTGACCTTCGATGTCCGCGACATCAGCGGGACCCAGCGCGGCGACGCCTTCACCACCGCGACCCTCGGGACAAACCTCGGCGAGACGGTGACGGGCACGGCCGGGGCGGACTACGTCAAYGCCGGCCAGGGTGCCGAC
>NZ_LMND01000018.1 GCF_001423265.1 Methylobacterium sp. Leaf108 | reverse complement strand
GCATCTGCGGCGTCGCCGCGGCGGTCGCCAACGCCGTCCACAACGCCACCGGCGTCCGGGTCCGCGAATACCCCATCACCCTCGACAAGCTCATCCACCGCATGCCCGACGTGGCTTGAGGCGAACCACCGGAAGGCGTCGTCATGCGTCCCAGGATCGTCTGCCACATGGGCAGCTCCATCGACGGCCGGCTCCACCCCAGCCGCTGGACCCCAGCGGCGGCGGGAATCCAGGGCGGGCTGGTCCACCGTCACTATGAGGAGACCGCCGCCCGCCTCGATGCGCAGGGCTGGATCGTCGGACGCACGACCATGGCGGAGATCGCCAAGGGCGTGCTGCGAACGCCGGCCTGCGTTCCTGGGGACCTGCGGGGAACGCATGTCGGCGCGCGGAAGGGGCGGGATCTGGCCGTCGCCATCGATCCGCACGGCAAGGTCCATTACGGCCGGGACGACGTGGGCGGAGACCATGTCGTGGCGGTCCTGGGCGAGGATGTGCCGGACGCCTACCTCGCCGAGCTTCGCGAGGACGGCGTCTCCTATCTCTTCGCGGGGCGCGACGGACGCGACCTCGCCGGCGCGATGGCGACCCTGGGCGCGACCTTCGGCGTGGAGACCCTCCTGCTCGAGGGCGGCGGCATCATCAACGGCGCCTTCCTCAAGGCGGGGTTGATCGACGAGGTCAGCCTGCTCGTTTCGCCGGCCGTCGACGGCCTCGCTGGGGTGCCGACGATCTTCGAGTACCATGGAGAGCCGAATGAACGGCCCGCGGCGGGCAAGGCTCTGCGCCATTTCCACACCGAGACCCTGGAGGGAGGCACCGTCTGGCTTCGCTACCGGGTCGAGGACGCCGAACCGGCGACCGGCTGAGCCCGCATTGGTTGCCGATCGGGTCATGCACGACATGAAAGAGGCCGCCCTGTCGCCAGGGCGGCCTCTTTCATGCGCCGGGTCCGACCGATGCCGAGCCCGGGTCCCGAAATCGGGGCCCGGTGTCCGGCATCATCCGCCGTGGCGGAGGACGATCCTAGTAGGAGCCGAACTTGTAGTTCAGGCCGGCGCGGATGACGGCGAACTCGGTGCCGTTGCTGCGGTTCGTGAAGCCGGGCTGGCGGTAGACGACGCCGTTGGTGTCGAAGGCGTAGATGCCGGCGTTGCGGTTGTTGTTCTCGAGGTTCACGTACAGGCCTTCGACCTTGAGCGTGACGGCCGAGGACTTGAAGAAGTTCAGGAAGGAGTCGGTGGGGAGGGCGTATTCGACACCGCCGAACGAACGCTCGTTGCTGCCGGCGCCGTAGGCGAAGCCGCCGGTGCCGTAGAACAGGACCTTGTCGAAGGCGTAACCGATGCGGCCGCGCACGGTACCGAAGTAGTCGAGGCTGGCGGTGCCGCGGGGATCGACGAAGGTGACGTTGCCGTCGATCGGGGCGAAGCCGGGGGTCAGGACGAAGTTGGTCCGGTTACGGCCGAAGTCGACGTACTGGGCGTCGGCCTCGATACCGACCACCAGGCCCGAGCCCGGGGTGAACTGGTAGTTGTAGCCGACCTGGCCACCGCCGGTGAAGCCTTCGTTGGAGCTGTTGGAGAAGGCGATCTGCGACGGGCCGGCGGCGAAGCCGGTGAGGTTGCCGCTGCGAACGAGGTTCGGGAACACGTTGTCGTAGACGTTGCGGTCCTGGTTGCCGGCGTCGAAGCCGTAGCCGGCGTTGATACCGAAGTAGAAGCCCGTCCAGGTGAAGACGGGGACCGGAACGAAGACCGGCGGCGCGGCGCGGCGCGGAAGGTCGGCGGCCGAAGCGACGGTGGTCAGCGCGGTGAAGGCGGCGAGCGAGGTGAGAAGCTTTTTCATCGGTTGTCCCCAGAAACGAAGTCCGTTCGAAGGGAAGCTAATCGATCCGGGCTTGCTAAGCTGTAGCGCCGAGGACACACGACTGGCGGACGTGAAGTTGCGACGTCTTTCGCCCTGTGCCGGGACGAGTCTTCAGGTCGGCGGCGTGCCGTTGGCCTCCAGTACGGCGCCTGCGAGATACAGCGATCCGCAGATCAGGATGCGCGGCGGCTTCTCGAACGCGGTGTCGGCCAGCCCTTCGAGAGCCGCCTCGACGCCCGACGCGATCGTGACGTTGAGGCCGACGTCGGTGGCGATGCGTGCGATCTCCTCGGCCGGGCGGGCCGCCATCTGCCCGGCGATCGGCACGGCCACGAGGCCGCGCGCCAGCCCGACGAAGTTGCGCAGGAAGCCCTCCGCGTCCTTGGTGCCGAGCAGGCCCGCGATGATCACGAGGGGCACGTCGCTGCGCTCGCCGAGATCCGCCATCGCCGCGGCCAGGATGCGGCCCCCGTCGACGTTGTGGCCGCCGTCGAGCCAGAGCTCGGCGCCCGCAGGAGCGAGGTCTGCGAGACGGCCGCGGTTGAGGCGCTGCAGGCGGCCGGGCCATTCGACGTTGCGCAGGCCCGCCTCCACCGCCTCGACGCCGATGTCGCCGAAGCCCGCGGCGCGAAGGGCCGCGATCGCGGTGGCGGCGTTGGTGAACTGGTGGCGCCCCGACAGGCGTGGCTGGGGCAGGTCGAACAGGTCGGTCTCGTCCTGGTAGACGAGGCGGCCGTTCTCCTCGTGGACGGAGAAGTCCTGGTTGCCGACCCACACCGGCGTCGCCCCGACCGCGTCCGCATGGCGGCACAAGACCGCGTCCGCCTCGGCGTAATCCTGCGCGGCGATCACCGCCGGGCAGCCGCGCTTGAAGATGCCGGCCTTCTCGGTGGCCACGGCCTCGACGGTGTCGCCGAGGTATTCGGCGTGATCGCGCCCGATCGGCGTCACCACCGCGCAGGCGGGCTTGTCGATGACGTTGGTGGCGTCGACCCTGCCGCCGAGGCCGACTTCGAGGAGCAGCACGTCGGCCGGCGCCTCCGAGAACAGCAGCAGCGCCGCGGCCGTGGTGATCTCGAACACCGTGATCGGTTCCCCGGCGTTCACGGCCTCGCAGCGCGCCAGCGCCTCGGCCAGGCGCTCCTCGGGCACGAAATGGCCGCCGCCGATGGCGCCGATGCGGATGCGCTCGTGGAACCGCACGAGGTGGGGCGAGGTGTAGACGTGCGCGGCCAGGCCCGCCGCCTCGAGGATCGCCCGCATGAAGGCGATGGTCGATCCCTTGCCGTTGGTGCCGGCCACGTGGATCACCGGCGGCAGCCGCCGCTCGGGATGGTCGAGGCGCGCCAGGAGCCGTTCGATCCGCCCCAGGGACAGGTCGATGGTGCGCGGATGCAGGGCGAGGAAGCGCGCCATGAGCGCGTCGGAGGAATCCATGGCGGAGGAATCCATAGGAAGCCGCTTGCGTCGTCGGGGTCAGGCCGGTTCGGCCACGGAAGGCTGTTGCGGGGCGGGCCGGGGCGGACCGGCGTCGGCACGCTGGTCCATCAGCAAGCCGCACAGGCGCACCACGGTCTCCTTGAGGGCGTGGCGATGGACGACCTGGTCCACCATGCCGCGGGCCAGGAGGTACTCCGAGCGCTGGAAGCCGTCGGGCAGCTTCTCGCGGATCGTCTGCTCGATCACGCGGGGGCCGGCAAAGCAGATCAGGGCCCCCGGCTCGGCGAGGTGGACGTCGCCCAGCATCGCGAAGGAGGCGGTGACGCCGCCCGTGGTCGGGTTCGTCAGCACCACCACGTAGGGCAGCTTGGCGGCATTGAGCCGGCGGATCGCCACGGTGGTGCGGGGCATCTGCATCAGCGAAAGGATGCCCTCCTGCATGCGCGCGCCGCCCGAGGCCGAGAACAGGACGAAGGGGGTGCGCTTGTCGAGGGCCGTCTCGGCCCCGCGGATGAAGGCCTCGCCGGCGGCCATGCCGAGGGAGCCGGCCATGAAGGCGAAATCCTGGACCGCCAGGGTCATGGGCAGACCGCCGACCCGGCCGAACCCGATCTTGAACGCGTCGGTCATGCCGGTCTTGGCGCGCGCCTCCCGCAGCCGGTCGACGTAGCGTTTCTCGTCGCGGAACCGGAGCGGATCGGCCGCCACCTCGGGCAGGGGCACGTCGATCCAGGTGCCCTCGTCGAACATCATCTTGAGGCGCGCCTGGGCGCTCATCTTCAGGTGATGCTCGGAGCCGGGGATGACCCACAGGTTCCCCTCGACCTCCTTGTGGAAGACCATCTGGCCGGTGTCCGGACATTTGATCCAGAGGTTCTCGGGCGTCTCGCGCTTGAACAGCGTCTTGATCCTGGGCCGGACGACCTCAGAGATCCAGTTCATCGGTTCCACCATCATCCAGACGCCGTTCCTCTCAACGCGACTTCGGTGCGCGCGACCCGTCGTTCAAGGCTCGGGTCGACGAAGGGCCCGTTCGCAGGTTGCCGGCGGGGCTCAGGCCCGGGTGCCGGCCGCCTCCCGGATGCCGGCGGCCAAATCGCGCACGAGGCCGCTCACTGCATCCACGGTGCCGGACCCGGCCGCACCCTGCGCGTCGAGCGAGCGATGCAGCGCGTCCACCAGCGCCGAACCGACCACGACGCCGTCCGCCCCCCTGGCGATCGCGGCCGCATCGGCCCCCGTCCTGACGCCGAAGCCCACCACGATGGGCAGGTCGGTGTGAAGGCGGATGCGCGACACCGCCTCGGCCACCCGGCCGAAGTCCGGGGTCGCGGTCCCGGTGATGCCGGTGATCGACACGTAGTAGACGAAACCGGCGGTGTTCGCGAGGACCGCCGGCAGGCGCCGCGCGTCGGTGGTGGGCGTGGCGAGGCGGATGAAGGCCAGGCCCTTGGCCAGCGCCGGCAGGCACAGCTCGTCGTCCTCCTCCGGCGGCAAGTCGACCACGATGAGGCCGTCGATGCCCGCCGCCACCGCATCGTCGAGGAAGCGGTCGACGCCGTAGGCGTGGATCGGGTTGTAGTAGCCCATCAGGATCACCGGCGTGCCCGCATTCCCGGCCCGGAACCGGCGCACGAGGTCGAGGGTCGCCACCACGCCCTGGCCGCCCTTGAGGGCGCGCAGGGCGGCGGCCTGGATCGCGGGGCCGTCGGCCATCGGGTCGGTGAAGGGAAGCCCGAACTCGACGATGTCGGCGCCCGCACCCGGCAGGGCCTCGAGGATCCGCAGGGAGGTCTCCGCATCGGGGTCGCCGGCCATGACGTAGGTGACGAGGGCGGCCCGCCCCTCCGCCCGGCACCGGGCGAAGGTGGCATCGATGCGGGTCGTGGGCGAAGTCGTCTCGGTCATGGCGTCACGTCTCGGAATGCGTCTGGCGGTCGGTGTCCGCGCGGAAGGCTGCCGGCCGGCCCGGGGACATCCCGGTCGGGGACATCCCGTCGGGAGCGGGCTCGCGGGCGCCGGGCCCGTCTTCGATCGCTCGCGCTACACCATCGCGACCGGCCCGTGAAGCGGCGCCCGACCCGGCCGGCGATCCGGGCGCCGGGCGGTAAAGGCGTCCTTCACGCTTCTTCGCCACCATCGCCCGCGGCAGCGGCGACGCCGGGGGAGGCGAGATGGTCTGGATCGAGGTCGTCGCCTGCCTGCTGGCGGGGCTCACGGGGGCGGCCGCCGTCGCGGCCGTCGGGCGCCGCCGGTCCGCCGCCGCCGGGGAGGTCTCGGAGATCGAGCATCTCGAGGATCGGATCTGGCAGCTCTCGGAGAGCGAGGAACGCTACCGGGCGCTGGTCGAGGCGACCACCGACGTCGTCGTGCAGCGCGACGCGCAGGGGCGCATCACCTTCGCCAGCGACGGCTTCGCGCGGCTCCTGGGGCGGGCGCCGATCGACCTCGTCGGCTCCACGACCATCCTGCCGGTGGTGGCGCAGGGACCGACCGAGGACCGCGCCGACGGCGTGCGCCGGATCGAGGTGCAGGTGAGGCCGGTCTCAGGGCCGGCGCGGTGGTTCTCCTTCATCGAGATGCCTGTGAGCGACGCGCAGGGCCAGGTGCAATGGCTGCGCGCCGGGTCCGACGTCACCGCCCGCGTCGAGGCGGCCCGTTCCCTGGACGAGGCCCTGAGCCGGGCCGAGGCCGCCAGCGTCGCCAAGTCGCGTTTCCTCGCCACGGTCAGCCACGAGTTCCGCACGCCGCTGAACGGGATCCTCGGGATGGCCGACCTCGTGCTCGACACCGGCCTCGATGCCGAGCAGCGCACCTACGTCGAGGCCGTGCGCACCTCCGGCAAGGCCCTGCTCTCGCTCATCGACGGCATCCTCGACTTCTCGCGCATCGAGGCCGGCCGGCTCGACCTGGCCGCGGAGCCCTTCGACCTCTGTGCCCTGGCCGAGGGCGTGGTCGAGCTCCTCGCCCCGCGGGCGCAGGACAAGGGCATCGAGATCGCCCTCGACCTCGCCGACGACCTGCCCGCCACGGTGGTGGGCGATGCCGACCGGGTGCGCCAGATCCTCACCAACCTCGCCGGCAACGCCGTCAAGTTCACGGCCCAGGGCGGTGTCGGCGTCGAGATCGCGACGTCGCCGGAGGGGGTGGTGCTGCGCGTCCGTGATACCGGGTCGGGCATCCCGCAGGACCGCATTCCGGCCCTGTTCGAGGAGTTCGAGCAGGAGGACAGCAGCGCCAGCCGGCGCCACGAGGGCACCGGCCTCGGTCTCGCCATCACCCGGCGCCTCGTCGACCTCATGGAAGGGCGCATCGCGGCGACCTCGATCCTCGGCAGCGGCAGCACCTTCGAGGTCGTCCTGCCCCTGGCCCCGGGCGACGGCGCCCCCGCCGTCCCGGTATCGTTGGCGGGCCGTCACGTCCTGATCGTGGCCGGCTCGCCGTTCCAGGGGCCGTTCCTGGCACGCTGTCTGTCCCGGTCGGGTGCCGCGGCCGTGATCGTGCCGACTCCCGAGGAGGCCATCGCCGCCCTCGACGGCACGGCGTTCGATGCGGTGATCGCCGACCGTGCCCTGGGCGACGTGGCGGTGCGCGCGGTGGCGCTCGAGGCCCGCCGCAGGGGCGTGCGTTGCAGCCTCATCCTCCTGTCGCCGTTCGACCGGCGCGAGTTCGGCGCTCCGGGGGCCGCCGGCTTCGACGGCTATCTCGTCAAACCGGTGCGGGCGCGCTCCCTGTTCGATCGCCTGCTCGCGCCCCGCGTTCCGGCTCCTTCGTCCTCCCCCGCCGCCCTGCCGGTCCGGTCGCCCGCGACCCGGCGCCTGCGCGTGCTCCTGGCCGAGGACAACCCGATCAACGCGCTCCTGGCGACCCGCGCCCTGGAAAAGCTCGGCGCCCGCGTCGTCCTCGCCCGCGACGGCTGGGAGGCCCTGTCCCTCCTGGAGAGCCCCGCCAACCCGGAAGTCCCCCAAGGAGAGGATCGTTTCGACCTCGCCCTGATCGACATCCGCATGCCCGGCCTCGACGGGCTCGAGACCGCCCGCCGCATCCGGGCCCGGGAGGCCGCGACCGGAGGGCCGCGCCTGCACGTGGTCGCCCTGACCGCCAACGCCGGCCTCGCCGACGAACGCGACGCCCGCGATGCGGGCTTCGACGGGTTCCTGGCAAAGCCGCTCGACCTGCGCGCGCTGCCGAGGGTGCTGGAGGGCCGCGCCGTGGCGTGAGGCCATGCCGAAAGCGTCCCGAAGCCCATGTCCCCCGAGCCCATGTCCCCCAAACCCATGTCCCCGAACCCCATGCCCGAGGACACGGGTCGCGCGTTGACAGATCCGGACAGCCGCGCGAACACCGCGCCACGGAATCTGGGACGTCATGGGATCTGAGAACGCCTCCGCCTCACCGGCACGCGACGGCATGATCGCGCTGGCCATCGCCGCGGTCGTCCTGGCGAGCGTGCTGCTGTCGCAGCTCGCTCCGGCCGCCACGCGGCCGCATGCGGTCTCCCCGGCCACGGACGAGAGCTGCGCGGAATGGGGCGACGGCTGCCGCGTCTGCCAGCGCGGCGCGGAGGGCGTGGCCTGCTCGATGCCGGGCATCGCCTGCGTCACCGGTCAGACGGCCTGCCTGCGCCGGGTCGGCGGCTGACGAAACGCCGCCTCCGGCACGCCGACGACCGGGCGGGGAGGGCCGGGACGCTGCTCTTGCTCAGTTCTCTTGGTCGCGGCGGGTGGCGAAATCCCTCCGCCCGTGCCATATCGGAGGAATGAGCGATACAATGACCAACACCCATCCGTACTCCCTGGAGATCCAGCCCCCCGCCAACCCGGGTGGCGTCTACCAGTGGTTGATCCGCAAGAACGGCAAGCTGGTGCAGCGGTCCGACCGCAGCCAGCCGACCGAGGCCAAGGCCCGTGAGAACGGTCTCTCGCAGATCGAGAAGCTGCTCTCGGGCGCCGGGGACCGCTGAAGCGTTTGGAACTCGGCCGGCGCTCTGCCGGCCGGGTTTCGCAGAGGGTGACGTGTTCTGCCGCTGATCGAGCGTGACCACACCCGTCTTCCGGTTCGCGCCAAGCCCCAACGGGCGCCTTCATCTCGGTCATGCCCATTCGGCGTGCCTCAATGACGACTTGGCCGCTCGAATGGGTGGCCGCCTCCTGCTGAGGATCGAAGACCTCGATCCCGTGCGCTCGCGCCCCGACCTGATCGCCGCCATCGAGGCGGATCTCATTTGGCTCGGGCTGCGCTTCGAGCGCCCTGTCCTGCATCAATCGTCCCGTATCGACGTGTATCGCGACGTCATCGCCTCCCTGGCGGAGCGTGGCCTCGCCTATCCGTGCTTCTGCTCGCGCGCGACGATGTCGGCGGCCGTCGAGACCCTGGAAGCGCGTACCGGTCGGCCCTGGCCGCGTGATCCCGACGGCGTCCCCCACTATCCCGGTTCCTGCCGCGATCTGACGAACGCGGAGATCGCCGTGCGCCGCAGTGCCGGGGCGCTTCCGCTCTGGCGCCTGCACGGTGAGCGCGCCCGCGCCGCCGCTCCAGGCCCGCATCGCTGGACGACGTTCGACGCCTTCGGCGACACCGGCTGTCGCATCGCAGAACCGCACCGCTGGGGCGATGTCGTGATCGGCCGCCGCGACGTGCCGGCTAGCTATCACCTGGCGGTGGTGATCGACGACGATGCCCAGGCGGTCACCCATGTGGTGCGGGGAGCCGATCTGCTCGCCGCCACCGACATCCACGTCCTGCTCCAGGCCCTCCTCGGATTGGACCGTCCCCGCTATCACCACCACGCCCTCGTGCGCGACGGGAAGGGCGACAAGCTCGCCAAGTCGAAGGGATCGGAATCGCTGGCCGATCTCAGGGCGGCCGGCTGGACGGCCTGCGACGTGCGCGCCCAAGTCGGATTCGGCTGATACGGTTACCGCCCGAATCGAGTGGGAACCGTATCGGCGAGCCCGGACGGCGCCTGAGCGAAGCCCATGTTCGCACCACGCCGTGATCGACCGACATGGGATGAGGTGGGGTCAGCGCATCGGGTCGCGCTGGGCCACCGCCGTACCGTTGCGGCCCTTCAGCATCACGCCGTCGATCTGCTCGCGCTGGCGCCGGAACTCGGCCAGCAGGCGCCCGTCGAGCTCGCGCCCGCGCGGCACGCGGATCTTCATCGGATCCACGAAATGGCCGTTGATGATGACCTCGTAGTGCAGGTGCGCGCCGGTGGAGAGACCGGTGGAGCCCACGTATCCGATCACCTGGCCCTGGCGGACCTTGGCCCCGGCCGAGACGCCGCGGGCGAAGCGCGACATGTGGTTGTAGGTGGTGACATAGCCATTGATGTGCTGGACCTCGACCCGGCGCCCGTAGCCGGAATCCCATTCCGCCTTGATGACCGTGCCGTTGCCGGCCGCCACGATGGGCGTGCCGATCGGGTTGGACCAATCCACGCCCGTGTGCATCTTGGCGTAGCCGAGGACGGGGTGGCGCCGGTAGCCGTAGCCCGAGCGCATGATGCCGTCGGCGATGGGCTTGCGGATGAGGAACTTCTTGAGCGATCGGCCCTGGTCGTCGAGGTAGTCGATCGTCCCGTCGTCCGGCGACTGGAACCGGTAGACCCGGCGCGCCTCGCCGTTGAGGGTGAGGGCGGCATAGAGCAGGTCCGGCCGCTCGGCCGCGGCCGGGCCGGCCTCCTCGTCGTAGCCGTAGAAGACGTCGAGGGCGTCGCCCGACGAGATGCGGCGCTGGAAGTCGACGTCGTAGCCGAAGATCCGCACGAGGTCCTCCACCGCGCTGCGCGGCAACTCGTGCCGGGCGGCGGTCTCGTAGAGGCTCTGGTAGAGACGCGGGCCGGAACCGCCGTCCTCCTCCTCGCCCTCTGCCTCCACGGCGGCCGGGCCCTTGCGCGCCGGCGCGTCCTGGGTGGGTGGCGCCACCGAGACGAAGACGCCGCGGTCGGTCATCGCCGCGATCGCCTCGACGCCGTTCTCGCCGTAGAGGATGACCCGTGTGATCTGTCGCGGATCGCCGGGCTTGGGGCCCGGTGCGACCTGCAGCCGGAACTGCTGGCCCTCGGGCAGGTCTCCCGTGCGGGCCTTGCCCCCCAACGCAGACAGGATGGCGCGCACCTGCGCGTCCGTGGCGCTGCCGGTGGCCTTGAGGACCGAGTCGAGGGTTTCGCCGCGTTTGATCGCGAGATCGCGCTCGTCGACCAGGGGGTGGTCGCCGCTGCGGATCTCGGTCTTGGCGAGCCGGGTGACGTTCTCGGGCACCACGAGGACGTCGATCGACTTGAAGGGGCTCGCCTCGCCCTGCGACCGGGTGGCGGCGTCGAAGTCCGGGCCGGGCCCGGCCTGCTGCAGGGTGCGCGACAGCATCATCTGCGGCGCCAGGGGGATGGTGGCGCGCCGGCCGGCCTCGTCGGCGAGGCGCTTTTCCTCGGCGACCTGTGCGGTGACGTCGTCGTCGGTGAGCGCCGGTGCGCCGGGCTCCACGGTGAGGCCCACGAGATCGCGCTTGATCACGGAGACCTCGGCGCCCGGACTGTCGGCGACGGTGGGGTCCGCCGCGCGCTCGGCCGGCTCGTCGGAGATGAACTTCATCGGATCGAAGCGCGGCACCTCGGGCGCGAACACACCGGTGGTCATGGAGAGCGCACTGGTGATCCGCATGAACGGCCGGACCTTGATGATCTCCCGGTCCGCCAGACGGACCGTCACCGGCGTGCGGAAGGTCTGCTTGGCCGAGGCGATCATCAGGTTGCGCACCAGGCGGTCGCCCTTGCGCGAGAGGTTGATGCCGGCCTCGTCGGTGGATTGGCGGACCACCACGGGGACGCGCTCAGGGATCGCCGCAAAGGAGACGTCTCCCTGGAGGGAGACGAAGATCGCGCCGCCGATGAGGCCCGCGCCCGTGAAGCCGGTGAGAGCGCTGGCGCAGAGCCAGCGCAGGTTGACCTCGCGGCGATCGATCCGGGTGGCATCGGAACCGAGCCGGGCCAGGGGCGGATCGATGCCCCGATCGTCCCGGACGGTCTCGCGTTCCGCGTAACCCTGATCCTGCTTCGCGATCTTGAGGCGCCCACGCGTCACGCAGAAGTCCTTGGTGTCGTGGCCAGGCACCCCGAGCGGGCTTGGACCGACCAAGCATGTCGTGAGGCAGGATGTCGAGAATGAGGCGCCGCTGCTGTGGGTGACGTTCTGGACCGTGACGCATTTGCCAGTGACGTATTTGCCAATGAAAGGGACCGGCCGATCCGCCGAACCGTGACGGCATCGTTCCCTGCCGGACAGCCTATGTCCCTACTCTGGCGATCCGCCTGTGACGGAACGGGTAGGGAAGAAGGGTGCGTCGAACGCCGTGGGACGTCTCGGAACGACACCGTTCACCGATCCTGCGGTGGGCCTGTCATTTTTCTGTTGTGTCGGTGTTGACGTGTGAGGGTTGGTCGGTCATAAGGCTGTCCATCGGCGGCGGCGCCGGGGTGCGGTTTCGCTT
>NZ_LMND01000017.1 GCF_001423265.1 Methylobacterium sp. Leaf108 | reverse complement strand
CGGCGTGCCCTCGCGGGCATTGCCGTCGGTCAAGCCCGTCAAGGTCAGGACCCCCGCCCGGTCGACGTCGAGCACGTCGATGGTGAGGCTCCGGTCGTCGACGAGGCCGCTGCCGTCGGTGGCCCGCACGCCGAGCACGTGCCGGGCCGTGGTCTGCGCGTCGACGCTTCTGCCGGCGGCTAGCGCGATCACGCCGGTGGTGGCATCGATGGTGAACAGGCCGGCCTGGTTCCCGCCCTGGATCGAGTAGGTCAGCACGCCGGCGCCGTCCGGGTCGGTCGCCGACAGCGTCGCCACCCTCGTCCCGGGGGCGGCGCTCTCCGACAGGATGACGGTGCCGGGCGCGGCCAGAACAGGCGCGTCTGCGACCGCGGTGATGGTGACGTCGCGCGTCGCGGCGACCGAGGAGACGCCGTCGCCGACATCGTAGCTGATCGTGAGCGGCCCGTTGTAGTTCGCGGTCGGGGTGATCGTGTAGCCGCCCGCTCCATCGCTGACGACCGTGCCGTGGTCGACGCTGAGGTTCGAGAGCACGGGCGTCGTGCCGTCGGGGTCGGTGAAGCCCTGCAGCAGCTGGTCGCTCGTCACCGTGAAGGCGGTGTCTTCCGTGCCGTCCGCCAGCGTCGCCTGGGTGCCGGTGAGGCGCGGGGCGTCGTTCACCGCCGTGATCGCGACGGTGGTCGTGCCGGCGGTGGTCCTGGCGTCCGTACCGCCGTCCGAGAAGGTCCAGGCGACCGGGACCGAGGCAGGGGGCGCGTCGGAGGTGTTGGCGTAGGTCACCGCGCGGGCGACCGAGTCGGCGAGCGCGGCGGTGGCGACGTTCGCGCCGATGAAGGTCACGACGAGGGTGCCGCCGGTGTTCGTGAAGCTGGCGAAGGTCGTTCCGTTCGTATCGAGCAGGCTGGCGCCGGAGACGGTGAAGCCGGTGGGCGCAAACCCGAACGCGTCCTCAGCGTCGGCGCCGCCCTGGCGGGCCAGCGTCAGCGTCGCGCCGGCATAATCGCCGAGCCCGCCGTTGAGCCCGTCGAGCTCGAGGTCGGAGATCGCGACGTCGGTGTCGAGAACGACCGCCGCGCCGTTCTCTGTGAACGCGACCGTGCCGCCGAGCGTGCTCGGCGCGTTGAACGTCGTGTCGAGGCTGCCGTTCGCGTTGTAGCGCACCACCGCGAAGTCGTCGCTGCCACTGCCGGCGCCGTAGCCCACGACGACGATCTTGCCGTCGGCCTGCACCGTGACGCTGTAGCCGAAGTCGCCCGACGTGCCGACCGGGGTGAGCACCTTGCCGCCGGCGCCGAAGCCGGTGTCCAGGCTGCCGTCGGCGTTGTAGCGCACCACCGCGAAGTCGGTGTTGCCGCCGCTACCGATGCCGTAGCCCGCGACGACGATCTTGCCGTCCGCCTGCACCGTGACGCTTTGGCCGAAGTCGCCCGACGTGCCGACCGGGGTGAGCACCTTGCCGGTGCCGTTGAAGCTGGTGTCGAGGCTACCGTCGACGTTGTAGCGCACCACCGCGAAGTCGTTGTTGCCGATGCTGCCGGTGCCGTAGCCGGCGACGACGATCTTGCCGTCCGCCTGCACCGTGACGCTGTTGCCGACGTCGGTCGACGTGCCGACCGGGGTGAGCACCTTGCCGGTGCCGTTGAACGTCGTGTCGAGGCCGCCGTCGGCGTTGTAGCGCACCACCGCGAAGTCGTTGTTGCCGCCGCTGCCGGCGCCGTAGCCCGCGACGACGATCTTGCCGTCCGCCTGCACCGTGACATCAAAGCCGATGTCGTCAGAGACTCCGGGGCTGACCGGGGTAAGCACCTTGCCGGTCCCGTTCGGGCCGAAGCCGGTGTCGAGGCTGCCGTCGGCGTTGTAGCGCACCACCGCGACGTCGAAGCTGCGGTCGGGGCCGGTGCCGTAGCCCGCGACGACGATCCTGCCGTCCGCCTGCACCCTGACGCTGTAGCCGACGTCGGTCGACGTACCGACCGCGGTGAGCAGCTTGCCGCCGGCGCCGAAGCCGGTATCGAGGCTGCCGTCGGCGTTGTAGCGCACCACCGCGAAGTCGGTGTTGCCGCCAACGCCATTGCCCGCGACGACGATCTTGCCGTCCGCCTGCACCGTGACGCTGCGGCCGATGTCGCTCGACGTGCCGACCGGGGTGAGCAGCTTGCCGCCGACGCCGAAGCCGGTGTCGAGGCTGCCGTCGGCGTTGTAGCGCACCACCGCGAAGTCGTTGTTGCCGTCACTGTTTTGGCCTTGGCCCGCGACGACGATCTTGCCGTCCGCCTGCACCGTGACGCTGCGGCCGATATCGGAGGACGTCCCGGCACCGACCGGGGTGAGCACCTCGCCGCTGCCGACGCCGTTGAACGACGGCGCATCGTTGACGGCAGCGAGCGTGGCGCTGAGGGTTGCGGGGATCGACGCGGTACCGTCACCCACATTGTAGCTGATCGTGAGCGTGCCCGCGTAGTCCGCGTCAGGCGTGATCATGTAGCCGCCGGCGCCGTCGTCCACGAGCGTACCGTGCGTGACCGAGAGGCCCGATACCGACAGGGTCTGGCCGCCCGCGTCGGTCCAGCCCTCGAGAAGCTGCGCTGACGTAAAGGCGTAGTCGGTGTCCTCCGTGCCGTCGGCAAGGGCGGCCGGCGTACCGGTCAGAGCCGGCGTCGTGGAGTCGATGGCCCGGCCGGTGGTGGCGCCGGAGGTCGAGGCGTTAACGCTGCCCGTGTCGAAGGCCAACGTATCGGTCGAGGTGTTGAGCACCACAGCGACGGTGCTGGAACCGGAGTTTGTGGCCACGATGTCGAGCTTGCCGTCGCCGTTCACGTCGGCGATCGCCACGCTGGTCGGAAAGGACCCGACCGCGACGTCGGTCCCGCCGCTAAAGGCGCCGGCCCCGTCGCCCAGGCGCACCGAGACGGTGCCTGAGCCGTTGTTGGCGGTCAGGATGTCGAGCTTGCCGTCGCCGTTCACGTCGGCGACCGCCACGCTGGTCGGAGCGGACCCGACCGAAACGTCGGTTTCGCCGCTGAAGGTACCGGTCCCATCGCCCAGGCGCACCGAGACGGTGTCTGAGCCTTGGTTGGCGGTCAGGATGTCGAGCTTGCCGTCGCCGTTCACGTCGGCGACCGCCACGCTGACTGGACCGGAACCGACCAAGACGTTGCTCCCGCCGCTGAAGGTGCCGGCCTCGTCGCCCAGGCGCACCGACACGGAGTTCGAGCCGGCGTTGGCGGCCAGGATGTCGAGCTTGCCGTCGCCGTTCACGTCGGCGACCGTCACGCTGGTCGGACGGGACCCGACCAAGACGGTGGTGCCGCCGCTGAAGTTGCCGTCCCCGTCGCCCAGGCGCACCGAGATGCTGTTGGAACTGAAGTTGGCGGCCAGGATGTCGAGCTTGCCGTCGCCGTTCACGTCGGCGACCGTGACGCTGTACGGATTGGGCCCCACCATGACATCGGTCGTGCCGCTGAAGGTGCCCGTTCCGTCGCCCAGGCGCACCGAGACGGTGTTGGTGCTGTTGTTGGCGGTCAGGATGTCGAGCTTGCCGTCGGCGTTCACGTCGGCGACCGTCACGCTGATCGGACCGGACCCGACCGGGACGTCGGTTACGCCGCTGAAGGTGCCCTTTCCGTCGCCCAGGCGCACCGAGACGCTGTTGGAGCCGTAGTTGGCGGCCAGGATGTCGAGATGGCCGTCGCCGTTCACGTCCGCGACCGTCACGCTGTTCGGATCGCTGCCGACGGACACGTCCGCCGCCGTCCCGAGCCCGAACGTGCCGGCCTTGTCCAGCGATCCGCCGTCGGGGGACAGGCCGGTGACGGTGAGGTCCGTCGTGTCCTGGCCTGAGGCCACCGTGTAGATAAAGGTGGCGCGTCCGTCGTCGTCGAGGCCGGCGTAGCTCGCGCTGCCCCCATTGTCGAGCGTCAGCACCGGCGTGCCGACCACGTCGATCGCGGACTCGGTGGACAGCGTGAAGGTGACGGTGTCGCCCTCCTTCAGCGTACCCTCATGGCTCGGCGTCGCGGTGATGGTGGTCGCTTCGTTTAGGTCGGTCACGGTGATCGTCAGGTCCTTGCCCTTGCTCGCGCTGGGCAGGCCGGCCACGTCGGTGGCGACGACCGTGAGCCTGTGGCTCGTCGCGGTCTCGTGGTCGAGGTGCTTGCCCGCGGCGAGAGTGACCGCGCCGGTCACAGCGTCGATCGCGAAAAGCCCGTCGTCGTTGCCGCTGGTGATGGCGTAGCGTAAGTCCGAGGTCGCGTCGTCCACGTCGGTGGCGGAGAGCGTGGCGATCACCGTGCCGGGCGCCGCGTTCTCGGCGATCGCGACCGCCGCGGGTCGCACAAGAACCGGTGCGTCGTTCTCGGCCACCAGCGTGGTGCTCAGGCTCGCCAGGATCGACGCGGTGCCATCACCGACCGAATAGTTGATCGTGATCGGCCCGTTGTAGTTATCTGCCGGCGTCACCGTGTAGCCACCCTCGCCGTTGCTCACGATCGTGCCGATGCTGACCCTGAGGTTCGAGACCACGGGCGTCGTGCCGTCGGGATCGGAAAAGCCCTCGAGCAGCTGCTCGGTCGTCACGGTGAAGGCGGTGTCCTCCGTGCCGTCCGCAAGCGTCGCCTGGGTGCCAGTGAGGCGCGGCGCGTCGTTTGCTGCCGCAAGGGTGGTGCTCAGGGTCGCGGGGGTCGAGGTCGTGCCGTCGCCGACGCTGTAGCTGATCGTGACCGGTCCACTGTAGTCCGCGGTCGGGGTGATCGTGTAGCCGCCCGCGCCGTCAGCGGCGATGGTGCCATGGTCGACGCTGAGGTTCGAGACCGTGGGCGTCGTGCCCTCGGGATCGGTGAAGCCCTGGAGCAGCTGGGCGCTCGTCACGGTGAAGGCAGTGTCCTCAATGCCGTCCGCAAGCGTCGCCTGGGTGCCTGTAAGGCGCGGCGCGTCGTTTACTGCCGTAAGGGTGGTGCTCAGGGTCGCGAGGATCGAGGTCGTGCCGTCGCCGACGCTGTAGCTGATGGTGACCGGGCCGCTGTAGTCTGCGGTCGGGGTGATGGTGTAGCCGCCCGCCCCGTCGCTGACGACCGTGCCGTGGTCGACGCTGAGGTCAGAGACCACGGGCGTCGTGCCGTCGGGGTCCGAAAAGCCTTGGAGCAGCTGGGCGCTCGTCACGGTGAAGGCGGTGTCCTCCGTGCCGGCCGCCAGCGTTGCCTGGGTGCCGGTGAGCACCGGTGCGTCGTCTACCGCCGTGATGGTGACGGTGGTGGTACCGGTGGTGGTCTTGGCGTCCGTGCCGCCGTCCGAGAAGGTCCAGGCGACGGGGACGGAGGCGGGGGGCGCGGCGGAGGTGTTGGCGTAGGTCACCGCACGGGCGACCGCGTCGGCCAGCGCCGAGGTGGCGACGTTCGTGCCGGTGAAGGTCACGACGAGGGTCCCGCCCGTGGTGGTGAAGGTGGCGAAAGCCGCGCCGTTCGTGTCGAGCAGGCTGCTGCCGGAGACCGAAAAGCCGGTGGGCGCAAAGCCGAACGCGTCCTGCGCGCTGGCACCGCCCTGGCGGGCCAGCGTCAGCGTCGCGCCGGCATAGTCGCCAAGCCCGCCGTTGAGCCCGTCGAGCTCGACATCGGAGATCGCGACGTAGATGTCGAGGCGCACCGCCGCGCCGTCCTCGGTGAACGCTGCCGTGCCGCTGAGGATGTTCAGCGCGCTGAACGTGAGGTCGAGGCTGCCGTCGGCGTTGTAGCGCACCACCGCGAAGTCGTTGCCGCCGCTGCCGATGCCGCTGCCCGCGACGACGATCTTGCCGTCCGCCTGCACCGTGACACCGAAGCCGATGTCGCCCGACGTGCCTGTGCCGACCGGGGTAAGCACCTTGCCGCCGGCGCCGAAGCCGGTGTCGAGGCCGCCGTCGGCGTTGTAGCGCACTACCGCGAAGTCGTTGCCGCTGCCGATGCCGAAGCCCGCGACGACGATCTTGCCGTCCGCCTGCACCGTGACGGATCGGGCGATGTCGTCCGAGGCGCCGGTGCCGACCGGGGTGAGCACCTTGCCGCCGGCGCCAAAGCCGGTGTCGAGGCTGCCGTCGGCGTTGTAGCGCACCACCGCGAAATCGCTGCCGCTGCCGCTGCCGGCGCCTTGACCCGCGACGACGATCTTACCGTCGGTCTGCACCGTGACGCTGTAGCCGATGTCGGACGACGTGCCGGTGCCGACCGAGGTAAGCACCTTGCCGCCCGCCCCGAAACCTGTGTCCAGAGAGCCGTCCGCCAGATAGCGCACCACCGCGAGGTCGTTGCCGGTTTCGCTGCCGGAGTTGGTGCTAAAGCCCGCGACGACGATCTTGCCGTCCGTCTGCATCGTGACACTGAAGCCGATGTCGGCCGAGGGGCTGCTACCGACCTGGGTAAGGACCTTGCCGCCGGCGCCAAAGCCGGTGTCGAGGCTGCCGTCGGCGTTGTAGCGCACCACCGCGAAGTCGGTGCCGGTTCCACTACCAATGCCGTAGCCCGCAACGACGATCTTGCCGTCCGCCTGCACCGTGACGCTGGCGCCGAAGTCGTTCTCGATGCCGACCGGGGTGAGCACCTTGCCGGTGCCGTTGAAGCTCGTGTCGAGGTTGCCGTCGATGGTGTAGCGCACCACCGCAAAATCAGGACCTGTTCCACTGCCGATGCCGTAACCCGCGACGACGATCTTGCCGTCCGCCTGCACCGTGACGCTGTAGCCGATGTCGCTCGACGTGCCGGCGCCGACCGGGGTGAGCACCTTGCCACCGTCGCCAAAGCTGGTGTCGAGGCTGCCATTGGCGTTGTAGCGCACCACCGCGAAGTCATCGCCGGTTCCGCTACCGGCGCCTTGACCCGCGACGACGATCTTGCCGTCCGCCTGCACCGTGACGCTGTAGCCGACGTCGGTCGACGTGCCGGCGCCGACCGGGGTGAGCACCTTGCCGGTGCCGACGCCGCTGAACGACGGCGCGTCGTTGACGGCGGTTAGGGTGGTGCTCAGGGTGGCGGGGATCGAGGTCGTGCCGTCACTGACGCTGTAGCTGATGGTGACCGGGCCGCTGTAGTTCGCCGTCGGGGTGATGGTGTAGCCGCCCGCCCCGTCGCTGACGAAGGTGCCGTGGTCGACGCTGAAGTTCGAGACCCCCGGCGTCGTGCCGTCGGGGTCGGTGAAGCCCTGGAGCAGCTGAGCGCTCGTCACCGTGAAGGCGGTGTCTTCCCTGCCGTCCGCCAGCGTCGCCTGGGTGCCAGTGAAGACCAGCGCGTCGTTCACCGCCGTGATCACGACGGTGGTCGTGCCAGTGGTGGTCCTGGCGTCGGCGCCACCGTCCGAGAAGGTCCAGGCGACCGGGACCGAGGCGGGGGGCGCGTCGGAGGTGTTGGCGTAGGTCACCGCACGGGCGACCGCATCGGCCAGTGCCGAGGTGGCGACGTTCGTGCCGGTGAAGGTCACGACGAGGGTCCCGCCCGCATTGGTGAAGCTGGCGAAGGCCACTCCGTTCGTGTCGAGCAGGGTGGCGCCGGAGACGGTGAAGCCAGTGGGCGCAAACCCGAACGCGTCCTGAGCGCTGGCACCGCCCTGGCGGGCCAGCGTCAGCGTCGCGCCGGCATAGTCGCCGAGCCCGCCGTTGAGCCCGTCGAGTTCGACATCGGAGATCGCGACGTCGGTGTCGAGAACGACCGCGGCGCCGTTCTCGGTGAACGCTGCCGTGCCGCCGAGCGTGCTCGGCGCATTGAACGTGGTGTCGAGGCTGCCGTCGGCGTTGTAGCGCACCACAGCGAAGTCGTTGCCGCTGCCGATGCCGAAGCCCGCGACGACGATCTTGCCGTCGGCCTGTACCGTGACGCTGTAGCCGATATCGCCCGACGTGCCGGCGCCGACCGGGGTGAGCACTTTGCCGCCGGCGCCGAAGCCGGTGTCGAGGCTACCGTCGGAGTTGTAGCGCACCACCGCGAAGTCGTTGCCGCCGCTGCCGATGCCGTAACCCGCGACGACGATCTTGCCGTCCGCCTGCACCGTGACGCTGTTGCCGATGTCGGTCGAGGTTCCGGCGCCGACCGGGGTGAGCACTTTGCCGCCGACGCCGAAGCCGGTGTCGAGGCCGCCGTCGGCGTTGTAGCGCACCACAGCGAAGTCGTTGTTGCCGCCGCTGCCGATGCCGTAGCCCGCGACGACGATCTTGCCGTCCGCCTGCACCGTGACGCTGTTGCCGACGTCGCTCGACGTGCCGGTGCCGACCGGAGTGAGCACCTTGCCGCCGACGCCGAAGCCGGTGTCGAGGCCGCCGTCGGCGTTGTAGCGCACTACCGCGAAGTCGTTGCCGGTTCCGCTGCCGGCGCCTTGACCCGCGACGACGATCTTGCCGTCCGCCTGCACCGTGACGCTGTTGCCGAAGTCGCCCGACGTGCCGGTGCCGACCGGGGTGAGCACCTTGCCGGTGCCGTTGAAGCCGGTGTCGAGGCTGCCGTCAGCGTTGTAGCGCACCACCGCGAAATCGTTGCCGCCGCTGCCGAAGCCGTAGCCCGCGACGACGATCTTGCCGTCGGCCTGTACCGTGACGCTGTAGCCGGCGTCGCCCGACGTGCCGGCGCCGACCGGGGTGAGCACCTTGCCGGTGCCGTTGAAGCCGGTGTCGAGGCTGCCGTCGGCGTTGTAGCGCACCACCGCGAAGTCGGTGCCGCTGCCGCTGCCGTAGCCCGCGACGACAATCTTGCCGTCGGCCTGTACCGTGACGCTGTAGCCGTTGTCGACCGACGTGCCGGCGCCGACCGGGGTGAGCACCTTGCCGCCAGCGCCGAAGCCGGTGTCGAGGCTGCCGTCGGCGTTGTAGCGCACCACCGCGAAATCGCTACCGCTGCCGGCGCCTTGACCCGCGACGACGATCTTGCCGTCCGCCTGCACCGTGACAGATCGGGCGATGTCGCTCGACGTGCCGGCGCCGACCGGGGTGAGCACCTTGCCGGTGCCAGTGCCCCTGAACGACGGCGCGTTATTGACGGACTGCGACATGACATGGCCCCCGGCCCCGACAATCGTCCCCGTTTGACCGAGGGCCGTCGCCGGTCGTTGTTGTTTGCGATGGTTCGCGCGCCACACCACCACCGTGAGAGACTGTCCGTCTCGCGGTTGTGCGGGCGTGTTATGGCAGTTGCATAGAGGGCCGGGGCGGCCGCCGCATCATCCATATGGATAAAATAACGTGTTATTTACCAGTCAACTATCGGCCATGATTGAGTGTGGCCGATTTACGGCAGTATCTCCGTACTAGAAGAAAATAAACGCCCGCTTTTGCAATAACAAACATTTTACTTAAGTAGCAAATAATTTATCTGTATTGGAGCACTTAATGTTCGTTGTAGTACCGCAAGATTCAACACCAATGCGATAAGTTTGATCTAATTGCAGATAATGGCCTTGCTAAAGATCGATACCAGTTAATTGCGGACCGTGGCGAGGCTCACGCCATGCGTTGCAGCGGCTTTGGACGGGCTCGTGCCGCCTGTGAGCAAGCCGATCAATTGAGCATCAGCCGGGGTGAGGTCGTGGACCTGTTCCAAAGATACCCCGGACCGAGTCAATCCATCGTGGGGCGTCGTCGCCTCGTCTTGCTTCCAACGTCCACCTCCTCCCCTCCTAGGTCAGGCCACTTGCATATTGCCATGTCCAGGAAAGGACTGCCTTCCCGACGCGTGCTGCTGCATATGGTATGATCCAAGAAGGGTGGGGAGTAGACCCTGACCCTTCGGACAGAAGCGGACGTTCCACCTCCGACTCAACTCGGTCATTCGAACCGGGCACCATGCTTTCCGACCGAGAGGACGCCGGTCGGCCGGAGAGGAGCTCGTCTTAACAACTGCTTCGGCCCGCCGGCGATGAAATCAAGGGCGGTACAGATCTAAACCAACTGCAACCATTCAGTCGTTTATAGAGCCGTACCAATCCCGCATTCGGCCGGGGTGTAAAACTTGAGCCGCCGAGGCTGCGTCGGCTCGAAGAGTCGCCCGAAACTGACCCGGCGATTGTCCATAAATTTCCTTGAATGCACGTGAGCCGTAGCTCCTACTTGAGAAGCCGATCTTATCCGCGAAGACCCCGATCGACGTTGCTTTGTCCTGTTGGGATATCAGTAGTCGCAGACGAGCGGCACGCCGACGCTTGACGACCGTTTCGACGCCGCCGACGGCTTGCATCGCACGATACAAAGAAGATCGGGAAACACCGATGCTACGGGCGACAGCGTCGGAGCTCAAATCTGCCGCCAGGTTGTTGTCGATAAAGATTTCCGCCCTGAGGCGCCGCGATAACTCCAAATTGTTTTCCCCGACAGCGTCACTGTAGGCCGCATCGGATCTTCCCTGGATCTGGCCGAGCATACTGGTGATGAAGTGACCAACCCCGGCGGCCGAGGTCTCCGGGAAACTCGATGCACAGCGGATGAAAGAAAGCACGGCTTGGCCGAGCGAGCCAGTCTCACCCCTGGGAAGGATGCTTCCATGCAGATGGCGCACGTCCGGCGCGACCGCCTCGACTTGATCGCGGGCCAAGATGACCGTGACGAGATCGCCGTCGTCCACGATCGACCGCATCGGTTGAGTCGCATCGAAGAGAACAGCGTCACCCGGGACAAGATGATGCTCCTCCCCCGGCCGACCGCTCACGACCCGGCCGGATCGTAAGACTTGGAGAAAGTAGTGCTCGAAACCGTCGCGTTTAATATGCGTGGGATCCCGCCTATGGTCGGCGCCGATAAGTTGCCGATCGTACAGCGTCAGGCGGCCAAAATGTTGCGCGGCGATGGTTGCTTCGAATGTGTCGCCGATGAGAAATGTCGCCGCCCCGCTCGATCGAATCATATCGTGATAGAAGCCGAAACTGTCCGCCGACACCCTGCTCAGATGCGTCTGCTGGGGGTTCTTAGCCCGTAGAATGCCAGAACTTGTCATGCTCTCGTCGACAAAGGCGGTAGAACGCGTCCATCGCTTAGCAGGACAGCCGGGCTGCGGCCAAGCCACAGAGCGGCGATCGGCGCTCATGCCGCGCTGATCCTGACGTCCATAGCTCGATCCCGATATTGCCCTTTGGACGTCGGCAACGAGTCCCGGGAAGGTCCGCTCCCCACCCAAGGGGACATTAGGTGATCCTCCACCAAGCTGCCGTGAAGCGAACCTTCCGAGGGCCTATGGAGGGTCGATAGCAACCTAAACGATATGTCGGATAACCGACCGTTTACCTGACGCCAGTCAGTGTGGACCCGAGGTCCGAGAAGAGTGAACAGCGGTCTTCGACGTGGGGCCCATGAACGGACGTTTCGCCTGCAACCGGAGGCCGTCACCCCATCTGGTTTCTGGCAGCATGCTTCAAAGCCGACATCGGTCCATGGCCACGTCAGTGCTGAGGCAGGCGGGCATGCAACAACAGTCTACCAAACGATGCGATGAGACGCAGCGTCAAAGGATTCGGTCAGGTAGGTAGCGTCCGTCCCTGTGCGACGGGTCGAAATTGTTCTAGTGCACCTCAAACTTTTATAAACGGGGGCAAAGCACAATGAGCAAATTGAAGCCAAGCTATTTCAACGAAGCTTATGCTCTCACTGGAACAGCTCTCAATTTAATCGACATCATTCCTGGAGTTGAGATCCCACCAGGGATTCTCGATGTTTTCAACGTTCTTAACGACGATCCGACTTTGGATTTGCTCAATGAAATGGGTGAAAAGCTGGATGCAATCTATGAGCAAGGCGAAAAAATACTTGGCGAGCTTGATGAGGGACAACGCCTGACCCACGAAACCATACTACTAAATATCCGCAGCTCCGCGAAGAATGCCCAGGAGCAGTTGAAGATCTACACCGATGCTGGCGGCGGCTCGGATGCAAGGTCCGAAGCGCTCAGGAATTCAGCTAAAGCGCTAGGCGATGCGCAGGAATACGCCCAAAGCAACCTTGCGGACGCGGCGCTTGCCATTCCGGCGCTGTTGTCGGCCATCGCAGCCCGGGTGAACGTCATTCAGGAGATCGGCGACGGGGCGACATCGGGCGAGTTCAAGGGCGAAGTCATAGGAAACTCCGGAACGGGACTCGCAGGCGCCATCAGGACGCTGGAAAAGTCAGTCCAGACTTACAAAGAGAAACTTCCCGACCTAATTAAATATCAGGCCGATATTACTTTCGACGTTGATGGAATTAATCCGAGTTACCTTATTCAGTTATACATTGTGGATGGGCCGGAAAAAAGACACATCGGTAACGATGTTGTGTATGCCGATGCGACAAAGTACCCAGACGCTGATGTGAGCGCTCTGGCGCCTTATATCAATTTCGAAAGCGGAAATTACACTGACTTTAATCAAGAAGGAAATACAATTTACGTCACAAGATCAGGAATGGATGTCACAGATATTGCCGGATTGACGAATTTTGTCAGTAAGTACGATCATATTGGTGATCAGAGCATTTTGGAAACAACGAAAGGGTATTTGCAGTACTATATCTATCCCGAGGCTCATCAGATGGAACTGGAAGCTGCCGTCGACGCGCTGAAGCAACTTGTCAGTGGCCAGCATGTGAAGGATGCCGATGGAACGAAGGATAGTACCATCCAGGCGCTTTCGAACATCCCCGACACCTTTGAGAAATGGCCAGGCTTCACCGCGCCTCACACGCTAGAGGGCCGAGCTGGAAACGATACCGTCATCGGCAGCGGCGGCAACGACGCCCTTCGCGGCGGCGGTGGTTCGGTTGATTATTCCATCTACGGCGCAGTTGGCGACGGCAACGATCACCTTCACGGTAAGGGCGGCGACGACATCATAATCGCCGGCACCGGCAACGACTGGCTCGACGGCGGCGAGGGCAACGACCGCATGGACGGCGGGGCGGGCATCGACATGGCGAGCTACGCGTCGGCAACAGCCGGCGTGACTGTCTCCCTCGATCTGCAGGACTGGCAGGAGACGGGCTTCGGCAAGGATCGCCTTCTCAGCATCGAGAACCTTGAAGGCAGCAACTTCGGCGACAAACTCACGGGAAGCGTCGCGAACAACACGATCTACGGCTTGGCCGGCAATGACACCATCGACGGCCACCAGGGCGCAGATCGGATGTATGGCGGCGCTGGCAACGACACCTACTTCGTCGATCAATCCGGCGATCTTGTCTTTGAGGCGGCGAATGCCGGCATCGACACCATCCGCTCCTCCGTCAGCTTCATATTGGCGGCCAACGTCGAGAACCTGACGCTTACCGGCACGGCCGCCAACAGCGGCACCGGCAACTCGCTCGCCAACGTCATCAATGGCAACGCTGGCGCCAACGTCCTCAACGGGATGGGTGGTGTCGATACAATGTCCGGCGGGGCGGGCTCGGACACCTACTACGTCGACAACGTCGGCGACAAAGCCGTCGAGGTCACCGGCGCTGTCGGNATGGGTGGTGTCGATACAATGTCCGGCGGGGCGGGCTCGGACACCTACTACGTCGACAACGTCGGCGACAAAGCCGTCGAGGTCACCGGCGCTGTCGGCACCGATCTCGTCTACGCCTCGGTGTCGTACTCGCTGGGTGGCTCGGATCTGGAGAGCCTGATCCTGACCGGCACCGGCAATCTCAATGGGACCGGCAACTCCATCGCCAACACCCTCACCGGCAACGNCTCGCTGGGTGGCTCGGATCTGGAGAGCCTGATCCTGACCGGCACCGGCAATCTCAATGGGACCGGCAACTCCATCGCCAACACCCTCACCGGCAACGGCGGCGCCAACGTCCTCAACGGGCTCGGCGGAGCCGACATTATGATCGGCGGGGCGGGGTCCGACACCTACTACGTCGACAATGCCGGCGACCGTGCCATCGAGGCCGACAGCGCGATCGGCACCGATCACGTCTACGCCTCGGTATCGTACTTGCTCGCCGGATCGCATCTGGAGAACCTGACGCTCACCGGCACCGGTAGCTTCAGTGGGACCGGCAACTCGCTCGCCAACGTCATCAACGGCAACGCTGGCGCCAACGTCCTCAACGGAATGGGTGGTGTCGATACAATGTCCGGCGGGGCGGGCTCGGACACCTACTACGTCGACAACGTCGGCGACAAAGCCGTCGAGGTCACCGGCGCTGTCGGCACCGATCTCGTCTACGCCTCGGTGTCGTACTCGCTGGGTGGCTCGGATCTGGAGAGTACTCGCTGGGTGGCTCGGATCTGGAGAGCCTGATCCTGACCGGCACCGGCAATCTCAATGGGACCGGCAACTCCATCGCCAACACCCTCACCGGCAACGCTGGCGCCAACGTCCTCAACGGGCTCGGCGGGGCCGACATAATGATTGGCGGGGCTGGGTCCGACACCTACTACGTCGACAACGTCGGCGACAAAGCTATCGAGACCAGCGGCGCCGTCGGCACCGATCTCGTCTACGCCTCGGTGTCGTACTCGCTCGCCGGATCGCATCTGGAGAGCCTGATCCTCACCGGCACCGGCAATCTCAATGGGACCGGCAACTCCATCGCCAACACCCTCACCGGCAACGGCGGTGCGAACATCCTCGACGGCCAGGGCGGCAACGACCTCCTGACCGGCGGTGCCGGGGCAGACAGCTTCGTGTTCCGGACAGCGCTGGGCCCGACCAACCTCGACCGGATCACGGACTTCTCGGTGGTGGACGACACGGTGCAGCTCGCACGCAGCGTCTTCACGGCGCTGGGAGCCGGTCCCCTGGCCGAGGCGGCGTTCAAGGATCTCTCCACCGGATCGGCCGATGCCAGCGACCGTATCCTCTACGACAAGACGACGGGCGGTCTTTCCTACGACGCCGACGGCAGCGGCCTGGCCTCGGCCGCGGTGCAGTTCGCGATCCTCGACAACAAGGCCGCCCTCACACACCTCGACGTCTTCATCGTGTGAGTCACGCTACATCGCAGCCGGGTCGATCCGAGCCAACCCGGCTGCGGAGCAGAGGAGACGCAATCGATCTAGGTCGTGATGGTCGTTTCAGCACAGGCGTTCCACCACCCGTCAAAGCAGCTCTATCATGTCGGGAATCCGACCGTTTTCATGACGCACATAATATGCAAGCGGCATGACCGAGGAAGGTAGATTTCTGCTCGTCTGCTTCTATGCAAAGGAACGCCTTTAGCGGAAATCGTTTTAGGCTTCCGCGGGTTTCCACTCGAAGGCCCAGATTAATGCGTGCGAGATGAGGTCGCCGTTTCACGACGTTGATTTACTCGGCATACCCCGATGAGGTCATCACGTTTCGCGCAGCCACCTCCAGACGTGCTGCACCGTCCCCCGACCGCTGATCTGCTGGACCACCCGACGCTCGGTCCGCCACGCTTGTGGCGCGACGCTGTAGCGGTTGCGGAAGCTGCGGCTGAGTTGCGAGGCACTGCTGAAGCCGAAGACCTCCGCCAACCGGCCAAGGGTCCGCCTCTCCATCGGATCAGCAAGCGCGTCGTGGGCTGCCTTCAGGCGTTCGCCTTGCACGAAGTGCATGACGCCCCCTTCCGGCTCGAACAGTCGGTAAAGGGTGGCACGTGAGACCTGCACTTGCCCAGCGATGAACTCGGGCGACAGATCGGGCCGGGAAAGGTTTTCTCGCACGATCATCCTGGCCAGCGCCATCAGGCCGCCGTCGAGTTCGCGGCCTTCCAACACGTCCCTGGCCTGCGAGGGATCGAGTAGGCGGCGCAGAAACGCGACAAACTCCTCGGCAAGAGCCGGGGCGTCGTTGGGGCGCGTGGTTGGCAGGCGGCGGAAGATGTCCAAGATGCGTGCGGCGAGCAATCGGTTCCGGGCCGCATCGAAGAGCATGGCATGATTCTCAAGCGGCAGCCCATGGAGGCGAGACCAGGGGACGACAATGCCGGTCGTATCGGCGCGGTCGAGCATACCATCGAGCAAGTGACGGCGGCCGATGAGCGTCACGGTGCCAGCCGAGGCCGAGACCGCTTGACCAGCGACGGTGCCTTGAAAGCGGCCGGACCGATAGAGTTGGACGATGTATTGGTCGGAACCTGCATCGACACGTCGGCGATCACGCTGGAGCCGCTGGGTCGAGAGCAGGGTACGATGAGCGACGAGGTCGTCGATCGGGTAAGCAATGTTGGTGCCGAAAGGCAAGACAGCGGATCGCGTCGTCGGACTGACCTCGTACATCGGCGCCAAAAGCGTGCGCCATCGCTCGAAGGCCTCTCCGGGAGGCAAGCCTGACGTCGTCAGGGAAAAGTACGGCAGGCCCGCTTCGGCCGTCGTGTTGTCTGTACCCAATGGGCCCAATCCTTCGCCGTCTGACCCGCTCGGTCAAGGACGCTAGACATGCAACCCCCCCGCGGGGCAAGCCAAATGCTTGGTTGCGGTCCGAAGGCAGCAAAACCATCATAAGCGAGGCGAATGGCTGTTTAAAACGGCACCTCAACTTAGCACCTCCGGCAAAATCGAGTCAGAATCTGCCGCTCGTACTCGGAGGAAAAACGACCGTTTTCACGACACCCTCGTATGGGTGATTGCGATCGGTTGAGATACCCCAGAGCGGGTTGAGCCACTGTCGAGGATCGTGGTGCCGGACCAGCGCGGGCTTTTCCTGGGCGGGTGGGGCCGGTAAACGTCCTGATGCCTGTCCTAACCGACCGCCAGCGGATCGAACTCGCCCTTCCCGCCTATTTCCTTTACGCGCTCACAGGAGCGCCGGATGTGTTCGTTCCAGCCGACCCGGATCTGGCCGCGAGGGCTGAGGAAGATATCGCTGAGCTGCGCGGCAACCTGCGGACCGCATGCCTGGAGCCGTTCGCAGACCTGACGCCGGCCAAAAGGCAGGCGCTCATACGCCGCCTCGAACGCGTCAAACGGCAGACGACGACCGACTGGCATGAACGCCCGGCAATCGACCTCATGTTGATGCTTTGGTGTTTCCTTCAAGACCTCACCGATCGTGAGGTTCTGATACTATGGGAGGGCTCGGCGATGGACCGGGCAATGAAGAGGCTGATGCCGATGTGTAAGCATGTGATCAGCCCCCATTGAAGTGGTCCGCCCTTTGGTATGGCTTTTGAGCCTGGAGGACGGACAAGATGGCAAAGCACCCGAAGCCCGAGGAGATCGTCG
>NZ_LMND01000016.1 GCF_001423265.1 Methylobacterium sp. Leaf108 | reverse complement strand
AGCTTGGCGACGATCTCCTCGGGCTTCGGGTGCTTTGCCATCTCGTCCGTCCTCCAGGCTCAAAAGCCATACCAAAGGGCGGACCACTTCAATGGGGGCTGATCAATTGGCGGAGAGGGGGTCCGCCTTGATCTAATAAATAGGCTATGTTTTTCAAAGCATTAACTCTCTAATTTTTGCGTCTACCCACGTTTTATCCCACGTCTTTGAAGTGGATCATCCCGAACAGCTACGAACCGCCGCGGATTTGGGGGAGCACAAACCGCCTGCCAGAAAGTTGTGTTGCAACAACTTCAATCGGCACGGACGGGGTGACCCGATGACGCCACGGACAGCCGCGACCATTCCCGGAGCCGGGTGCGCGCTGATTGGGCCCGCGGTGGCCCATGCGTTTTCAGACGACCCGACGGATCAGATCGTTTTGTCCCTGATCATCGCCGGGTCGGTGGTGCTGACGACGCTCGTCCTCGGCCTACGAGAATGAGGCCCGGCCGGGCTCGCTAGCGCTGGGCCCTCGCGAGTCCCATGGCATGATCCCACCGCGCCTGAAGCCTCCCGGCAAGGGCGTCCACGGAATCAGCGATCACTGACAGCGCTTCGGGGTCGTAGGACGAGCCGCTGGCACCCATCGCGTAGAGGACTTGAGACCACCGCCTCACGTTCGCGGCGTCGTCCTCTATGTCGCTGAGGGCAGACCAGACGGTTTTCGGTCGTGCATTTCTGTGCCATCACCGCGCCCTTTGATCGCATCCGACCGTGCTGAGCACGAGCCCGGCGCGGGTCGAGGCGGGCGGCTCCCTCCGGCCGTGGAAGCGAACGTCGTCGTTGGCCATCGGAATCATGTCGAACTGGTCAAAGCCGGCGATCTCGCTGGCGAAGGGCTTCGACATTCAATAGCCGAGGTCGGAGTTGCTGTGACGCTCCCATTGGAGCCACCGGCGCTCGTACTCCAGCCAAGCATCGTAGCTGTCGAGGAGGTCGTCGGTGATGGGCGCGGCGACCGCGCTCGGCGCAACGATAAGGGCCACGCTGCCGCCGATGAGCGGGAGGGTAGTTAGGCCGCGAGGGAAGCCGCGGCGGGATGCGGGGCCCCTCCTGAAAGAGAAGCCTCTCACCTGGCCGGCTTTTATACCGGCCGCATCAGCACCCCGCCAACGCTCCAGTGAATGGTTTTGTCACCGCCCTGCACATCCGGCGTTTGATCTCGCCGTTCAGTCGTTCGAGCGGGTTCGTGCTGTGGAGCTTGACCCGATGGGCGGCCGGGAAGCCCATGTAGGCCAGCACGTCGACCTCGGCCGTGTCCATCAGGGCAGCGAGCTTGGGAACCTTGGGCCGGAGCTGATCGGCCATCCGTCGCCATTGCTGACGGGCCGCCTCGGCGTCGTCCTGGGCAAACGCGGTGGCGATGAAGGCCGAGACGACACGACGGCCCGAGCGACCGGCTTGGGCGAGCACGTTCCTCATGAAGTGGACGCGGCACCGCTGCCAGGTCGCGCTCATCACCTTGGCCACCGAGGCCTTGATGCCCTCGTGCGCGTCCGAGATTACCAGTTTTACACCACGCAGGCCCCGACGCGCCAGCTTCCGGAGGACCGCCGTCCAGAACGTCTCGGCCTCCGACGGGCCGACGTCCATACCGAGGACTTCACGCCGACCGCCACGATCACCACCACCGAGACGATGCGCCCGTCCTGGCGTACCTTCACGTAAGTCGCGTTGATCCAGAGATAGGCCACTCGCCCTCGATCGGGCGGCAGAGGAACGCGCTCACCCGCTCGTCGATCTCCTTGCACAGGCGAGAGACCTGGCTCTTCGAGACACCGGTACCACCCATGGCCTGGACGAGGTCGTCGACCGAGCGGGTCGAGATACCCTGGATGTAGGCCTTCTGGATCACCGCGGTAAGCGCCTTCTCGGCCATGCGGCGCGGTTCCAGGAAGCCAGGGAAGTACGAGCCCTTCCGCAGCTTCGGAATGCGCAGCTCGACCGTGCCCGCCCGCGTCTGCCAGTCCCGGTCACGATACCCATTGCGCTGGATCAGACGCTCGGCGCTCTTCTCGCCGTGGGCCGCCCCGGTCAGGCCGCCCACCTCCAGCTCCATCAGCCGCTCGGCGGCAAAGCCGATCATCTACCGTAGCAAATCCGCGTCGGCGCTCTTCTCCATGAGACTGCGCAGCGTCATCATCTCGTCGGTAATCGGGGATCTCTCGGGTGCGGGGTTGACTGTCGCAACCCGACCCTAGCCGGTAATCGCCGATGGCCACCCGTCACCTAAACCACCGCCTGGGACACGACCAAAGCGTTGAACAGCCCTACCGCTAATCCGAAGCCAATGCGCATTCCCTTGATAAAGAGTCTGCCCAAAAAGAAATAGTAATCAGTCCTTAATTAATGTAGAATGCTGGCTCATGCTCTCAAGCCATAACCAGAGGTTGTGGTGAGCAGATCGACTCATATTATAAGGCCAAGTCATGCGTGACGTATACTTGAATGATAAACGTCTGTCTTAAGCTGTCCAGGATAAGAATTATTCGGACTAATCCTCTGTGCCGAGAATCGCTCTACAACTTAATGTCCTAGGACTGAATGAGATGATAATTTCTGAGGCGAAAGTCAAGGCTGATCACCGCAGTGCTTATTCCTCTTCGCTGCTGCCGCGCGATGATAAAGGCGGTGATTTAAGCCCTAGCAATAACGACACCAACAATGAAAACCCCACTCCACAGCTCAATGGTATAAGGCATGGCGCGGATTTCGCTGACCGTATGACGACATTGGGCGAGGTGACTTACCTGGCTATGCAGTCACCGCTGCACATGCGCTACAGCGTGGCGCAGCTCGCCTTGTTTTTCGTTACGCCGCTGCGTCTGGGGCAATGTCGGGTCTACCGCAACAAGTCAGGTCCTGTTGGGTTTGTGGCCTGGGCCCGCCTGAGCGATGCCGCTTCGGCAGACTATACCAATGACGTGCGTGAGCTGACCCCGCTAGACTGGACGTCGGGTACAAACCTTTGGTTCATTGAGTTTCTCGCGCCGTTTGGTCATAGTCGGCGGATCGTCAATGACATGCGTCGCAGTATCTTCCCAATTTCCATGGCCCGTGCACTCAAGCGTGATCCAAACGGCGGGCCATCGCGGATTGTCGAGTGGCGCGGCGTAAACTACCAGCCAGTGTGACATTACATCTACCAGCAACCCTTGCTCAGATTTTTGACGAAGCGGTTAAACGCAATTCATAAACTGGGACGGGCAATTTCATATCAGTAAATTACTAAGGATACTGTCATGGGCGGCATCGGTAGGGCGGTTAGAGCTGCGTGGGAGACCGTCTCTGATGGCGTCATGCAGGTGGTCGATTTTGTCATTGAGACCATCAACACCTATGCGCCCCTCCCGGTTAAGCACGGCGGCGACAAGGACGACACGCTCTACGGCTACACGCCGGCAAACTGGCTTTACGGCCATGGCGGCGGCGATCACCTCTGGGGGGTGGGCGCCTACAATATGCTGGACGGTGGCGACGGCGATGACCACCTTCATGCCCTTGGCGCCTCAAACGAGCTCTACGGCGGCTCTGGCAACGATGAACTATATGCGGCAGGACTGATTTCGAACGTTCTCAAGGGCGGCACGGGCAACGACACCATTGTAGGCGCCGGCATTGGTTACAATGAGGTTCACGGCAATGATGGCGACGATACGCTCTATAGTGTGGCCGGCATTAACCTGATGTACGGCGGCACCGGCAACGACACCATGCGCGGCGCCGGTGCAAAGAACACGATGCTGGGAGGCACTGGCGACGATCACATGATCGGCGCCGGCGTTTACAATGAGATTAAAGGCGAGGCCGGCAACGACACCCTGATCGGGTTAGGGGGATACAACTTACTCGACGGTGGCGAAGGCAACGATACGCTCACTTCCGCTGCAATCGCAAACAATCTTCAGGGTGGCTCAGGCGACGATATTATTATCGCCGCAGGTGCTTTTTACAGCAACGCGGAAGGCGGCACCGGCAATGATACTTTGTTGGTGTACGGTGGTCTCTACAACTTCATGTCGGGCGGTGAAGGTAATGACGTCCTAGTGGGCGGCGGGGCCTACAACGAGCAGCGTGGTGGGACAGGTGAGGACGTTCTGGTCGGCGGTGGCGTGGCCAATCGGCAATTCGGTGATGAAGGCAACGACGTAATTGTCGGCATCGGCGCCGCTTGGAATGAGCAGCATGGCGGAACTGGCGACGACACAATCGTGGGGGGCGGCTTCAACAACCTCCAGTGGGGTGATGAAGGGAATGACATAATCGCGGGCGGCGGTTTCAACAACGTTCAGTTTGGTGGTCAAGGTAACGATATCATTGCGGGTGGCGGTTACAACAACGTTCAGTTCGGCGATGACATTCAGTTTGGAGTAGATGGCGGCGACGACATCATAGTGGGTGGAGGCTTCAACAACCTCCAATTCGGAGGTGGCGGCCATGACAACATCGTTGGTGGCGGCTTCAACAACCTCCAATATGGCGACCGCGGCGATGACACCATTGTGGGCGGTGGTTACAACAACATCCAGTTCGGTGGCGATGATAATGACATCCTTGTTGGCGGTGGCTTCAACAACCTGCAGTGGGGTGAAGAAGGCAACGACACCATCGTGGGCGGAGGCTATAATAACTTACAGTACGGCGATGCCGGAGCAGATATCTTAGTCGGCGGTGGATACAACAATCTTCAGATTGGCGGTGACGGCAACGATATCATCGCTGGTGGTGGCTATAACAACGTACAGTTTGGTGGGGACGGCAACGATACCATCGCAGGTGGCGGCTATAACAATATACAATGGGGTGGAAACGGAGACGATGTCATTGCGGGTGGTGGCTACAACAGCTTCCAGTATGGCGATGCTGGTAATGATACAATCGCGGGCGGCGGGTACAACAACTATCAGCTAGGTGGCGATGGTAACGACCTCATCGTTGGCGGCGGGCGCAACAACAAACAATATGGCGGTGATAGAAACGACACCATCGTCGGAGGTGGAGCGGAGAATCTCCAGGAGGGTGGCGCAGGCGACGATATCATCCTGGGTGGTGGGCAATACAGTACCCAGAGGGGCGGAGACGGCAACGACCTTTTCGTTGGCGCTGGTCAATACACTCTCCAGGAGGGCGGCTCCGGCAACGATGCCTTTGCCAACATCATCTCGTTCCAGAACCACGTTGCACGCGGCGACGATGGCGACGACCTCATGGTCGCTTTGCTGGCGTTCGGAGCGGAAGGCAATACGCTCGACGGCGGCAGTGGCAATGACATCATTGTCGCTCTGAACTTTGGCTCCAATCGCCTTGATGGCGGTGATGGCCACGACGTGATGCTGAGCCTCGGCACAGGTAGCAAAACCTATGGCGGCAGCGGCAGTGATCTCATGATCAGCGCCGGCCTTACCAACTATATGGAAGGCGGCGACGAAGCTGGCGGCAGTGGCTTTGGCGAGGTAGTCCGAAGCCTTCTTAACGGCAACCTTGAAGCGGGCGCCTTCAACATCCACAACGGACGCCTCGGTTTCAATACGGACGCTGTTCCCGACGGGCTGCTGCCGAACTCGGTCACCCTTTTTCCGCAGTTGATCCAATGGGATCCACTGCGCGGCCTCCTTGGTGAGACGCGCGCGGTCGTTGCGGGCGATGTCATGATTGGAGCCGGTCTTGGCTCAAACGAGATGCGGGGTGGGTCTGGCACCGACGTCATGATCGGCGCTGGCCTCATCACCAACGACATGTATGGCGGGGCAGATTCCGACCTGATTCTGGGCCTGGGCGGCCTCAACCGGATGGAAGGCGAGGGTGGAACCGATGTGATGCTGGGGGCGGGCCTCGACAACACTATGTCGGGGGGGCTGGATACTGACCTCATGGTAGGCCTCGGCGCCAAGAACACCATGCGGGGCGGTGCGGGCGGCGATTTCATGATCGGCGCAGGACTCGTCAATATCATGGAAGGTGGCGATGGAGATTACAGCGACTATATGATCGGATACGGCCAAAAGATTGGCGTTAACCTGGGGATTGTTAGCTTCGATCTATTTGGCGAGAACGTCATGCGAGCAGGCGAGGGCAGCGACATCCTGCTCGGCGCTGCGTACAAAAACGAGCTGTTTGGCGGCGGCGGCAACGACGTTCTGATTGGTGCAGGCACAACAAACGTGCTTGAAGGTGGTTCTGGCGACGACATGCTCGTCAGCTTCAATGCGCCTGTCCTTGCGGGCGACCCCGCGGGGGTCGTTAGCATCGAGGTCGGCGGCTTCCAGAGCAACAGCACACTTCTTGGTGGCGAGGGTGGCGATCTAATCATCCAGACCTCTAACGGTGGGCTTGTGGAGGGTGGCGTAGGAACAGACGTGATTGCGGCCCTTGGCAGCGGTAATATCGTCAAGGGCGGCGCCGACAATGACGTCATCTGGCTCGGCGGTACCAACGCCACTGTCTCGGGTGATTCAGGCAGTGACGTAATCGTTGAGTATGCTTACTCCCCTATGACGGGAGTGTCCGGCAATCATATCGATACTGGTACCGAGGACGACCTCGTGATCAGTTTCGGCAAGGGCACTATCGTCGAGGCCGGTGAGGGTAATGACCTCATCGTGCTTGGAGGCACAGGCGCCAGCGCCAGTGGGGCCGGCGGCAATGACTTTCTGGCCGCCTATGGCTCCGGCCTCATCGACCTACTGCGCGCCCGCCTCAGCGAGGCCGTGTCGCTCGACGCCGCCGAAGCTGCTCAGCAGGGCTTCAACAAGGGCGTACAAGACTTTATAGCTATGCGTGGGCTTGCAATACTGGCCGACGTCCTACAAGGGCGCGCCCATGAACTTGCGAATGGCACTGCCGACCTCACGGGACTCGAGGCCAGCAGCCTCTCCGGTGATGGGGGCAACAAACTCGCGGGCACGGAGATCGCCGGGGTCTATGGCAAGGCCCTGGCCGTCCTGCAGCAGGGCGGCTCAAAATCCGGCATCCTCGTCGATCGCCTCCTCAATCTTCTCGAGGGCGCGCTATTCCAGGAAGGGGTTTCTTCAGCTGCCGGCCTCGTTCTCGACGGCGACTTGGGTAACGATACACTAGTCGGCAGCGATGCCGACGATACGCTTATTGGTGGCGCAGGGGCTGACCAACTTATTGGCGGACGCGGTAATGATGTCGCTTCCTATGCAGCCGCCGGAAGCAGCGTCGTGGCGGATCTTGTCGATGCGCGCTCGAATACAGGCGAAGCTGCCGGCGACAACTACAATGGGGTAGAAAAGCTCACCGGCTCAGCTTTCGATGATCGATTGTATGGCACCAGCACCGCTAACGTACTTGTCGGCGGTGGAGGGGACGACTTCCTGGAGGGGCGTAGCGGCGGCGACCGCCTCGACGGCGGCGACGGAATCGATACGGCCTCCTATGCTTCCTCGAATGCGGCCGTTCAGGTCGATCTCAGCAAGGCCACCGCCGCCGGCGGGCATGCGCAAGGTGACGTGCTGGTCTTGGTCGAGAACTTGGTGGGCTCCGGTCTGGGTGACCGCCTGACAGGCAGCGCCGGCGCTAACCTCATCGAGGGAGGAGCCGGCGCGGACACACTCGCCGGCGGCGAGGGCTATGACACGGCCGTTTACACGGGCTCGGCCTCGGGGGTCGCTGTCGACCTCGTGTCAGGCAGCGCCACCGGGGGTGATGCGGCCGGCGACGTGCTAACTGGCTTTGAAGCATTGGACGGCTCCAGCCTCTCCGACACGCTCAAGGGCGATTCTGGAGCGAATGCCCTAAGCGGCCAGGACGGAGACGATGTCCTTGAGGGCCGTGGCGGAGGCGACATCCTGTATGGAGGAGTCGGGCTCGATACCGCTTCATACGCAGACTCGGCGACCGCCGTCAGGGTCGACCTCGAGACCGGCACCGCCTCCGGCGGCGATGCGGCCGGCGATACCCTGTTCTCGATCGAGAATCTCATTGGTTCCGGCGGGGCGGACCTTCTTAATGGCGAGGGCGGCGCTGGTGCCGACACGCTGACGGGCGGCCTAGGCTGGGACACGGCCTCTTACGCGGGCACAACGGGTGGCGTGCGCGCCAGTCTCATCAACTCGGACGAGAACACCGGCGAGGCGCAGGGCGACCGCTACAGCGCGATTGAGAACCTCACGGGCGGGAGCGGCAACGACACCCTGACGGGCGACGGTAATGCCAACCTGCTCGTGGGCGGGGGCGGCAACGACACGCTGACGGGCGGATTGCTCAACGACACCCTCGAGGGTGGGAGTGGTGCGGACCGTCTTGACGGTGGGGATGGCCTGGACACGGCCTCTTACGCCAGTGCGGGATCTGGCCTGGTGGTGGACCTTGCTGGGCGAGGCTCTGGGCGACACCTTTGTGTCGATCGAGAACATCGCGGGCTCGGCCAATGCCGACGTGCTGCGCGGTGACAGCAGTAACAACATACTRGATGGTGGTACGGGCAACGACACGCTCGAGGGCGGCGCTGGTGCCGACACGCTGACGGGCGGGGCCGGGGCAGACTCGATGACCGGCGGTCTCGGTCATGACACCTACGTGGTCGATCATGCCAGCGACATCGTGCGCGAGACGGCGGACGCGGGACGAGACCAGGTGCGCAGCAGCCTGGCCGCTTACCTCCTGGGCGCGAACGTGGAAGACTTGGTGCTAGAGTCCGGCGCCCTGCAAGGTTTTGGCAACCAGCTGACCAACACGATCATCGGCAATGTGAGTAACAACGTACTGCACGGCAGCGCTGGCCAAGATGTGCTGATCGGCGGAGCAGGGCAGGACCTATTCAACTTCCGCGTCGCGATGCCGGACCTGATTAGCGGCACCCGCCAGACGCTCTATGGCGATGAGACTCTGCCAGGCTCGTTCTCTGAGGCCGACACCCTCCGCCTGTCGGGGTCGCCGGAGGATTACAGGATCGAGGTTCAGTTCGGGGCCACTTGGGCCTCGACGAAGACGATCGTGACCGCTACCGACGGGTCTTTGATCCTCGATACCAACAACATCGAGAAGGTCGAGATACTTAACCCAGTCACGACGAGCCCGACACGCGCCGTCCAGTTGGGAGGGTTCACCACACCAAGCGGTGAGATCCGCGTGGGAATGTTCGGCGAGATAGCTCGCCTAACCAAGGAGGTCTACGGCAGCAAAGTTGCGCTTGAGCACACCGCTGAGGCTCTTGCTTATCAGAATGCCCTACAAGAAGGGCTAGAAAGCTACGAAGCAGATATGACGGATGCCGCCGTGGCTCGCGGCTGGCATGCAGTCTCGGCTATGGAACTTGGTATCCGTCCGGGCGATTTCAACGAGCGTGGTGCCTTCCGCTATGCCTTCGTGGATGGTCAGTATGGAGCCTACAGTACGGATCTGAGCTTCCTGGGCGATGTCGCGGAAGCCAACGCTATGGTGCTCACCGGTCAAGTGAACGGTAAGACCACCCTGGCGGTGATCTTCCGCGGGACTGACCAATTCGTCGACTGGGCAGATTATTCGAACTTTGCCGATCATTATTCTAAGTACGAGCCGCTCAAGACGGCTCTGCAAGCTTACGTGAAAGCTAACGCCACCAGTTTCGATCAGGTGTGGGTGAGCGGCCACAGCCTGGGCGCGGGCATGGCCGAACTGTTCTCGGGAGAGCTATCATCGACGCTGGCGGCCATCAGCGGTGCGGACAAGCCTTCTCTGCAAACCTTCACGTTCGGCTCGCCGGGTTCGGAAGTGGCCCCCGGGACCGCGCAGGTCAACTTCGTTCACACCGATGACGCTGTTAGCTTCCTCGGGGGTCTGACTGAGGAGGAGGGGCAGGCGCACCTCAAGAACATCCTGCAGGAGGCGCTCGGGTTAGAGGCCGGCAATGCGGTGGACGTGCTGGCCTCGATGGTCGACACTAAAATGCGTTCGGGCTCGGATGTCTTGATCAACAGTCCCGTGTCAAAAATCCCAGGAGTGCCATCCCTCGATGAGCACTCCATGGGCTATGAAGAAGATTCCTACTTCGAGCATACGTTGCGGCTTGAGAGCTTTGCGGGCGATGCGCAAAGCTTTTTCTACGCCACCCTTTTGGGACAATCGATGCGCGAGGGCTTCGCCTATACGGGCGCGAGCGTAGAGCTGACGATGGGTACCGCACGGGATGACCGTGGGCTGGTGGCGACGTTTGGGGACGACTACGTCCTGATGGGCGCAGGCGATGACAAGCTCACGCTTCTGGCGCAGCTTGGAAGTGAGGGGTCATCGCGCATCTGGACGAATCAAGCAAAGTCGATCGATGGCGGCCTAGGCACCGACCGGTTGTTCGTCAGCGCTTTTACGAGCCAGTACACTTGGACAACTCTTGCCAATGGTGGCGTAGCGTTGGCTTCTGCGCTGTTTGGCGAGGTGGGGGCTTATCTCTACCGAGTTGAGTTCCTGGACTTCGTGGACGGTATGATCCGCCTTGATGGCGGCACCTCTAATGTGCAGACGAATGGCGGAACTGGGACGACGTTCCAGGTCTCGGGGAGCTTTGACTACGCGCAGGTTGATGCAAAATACCTCTCTGTCCTGGGCACCGGCTTGGCGGATCGCATTGTGTTGGCTCACGGCAACAAGAACGTGAGGGGCGGTTTTGGTAACGATGTGATCACGGTTGACACCTCCTCGGTCTTAACCGACCGAGTGACGATGGACGGCGGGCTTGGCGCTGACGTACTTGCGGGCGGCGAGGGCAATGAGACCTACGTGGTCGACAACGCTGGCGATCAAGTCATTGAGCAGGCAGGCGGCGGCTTTGATACAGTGTTTGCAAGTGTGGACTACCGCCTGACCACGAATGTGGAAGCACTGGTGTTGCAAGGAGCAGCGCTGATTGGGATCGGTAACGCCGAGGCTAATAGGATTACAGGGATGGCAGCCGCGAACCGCCTGGAGGGCGGAGAGGGCGCTGACACGCTCGACGGCGGGCTTGGGGCAGACACACTCGACGGCGGGCTAGGGACCGACACGGTCACCTACTTGGCCTCCCAAGTGGGTGTAACGGTAAGTCTGGACATTGGGCGGGCAAATGCCCGTGGCGCCGAAGGCGACGTCCTAGTGGGCATCGAACACGTGCAGGGCTCAATTTTTTCAGACGAGTTGTGGGGTGATAATGGGGCGAACCGATTGCAGGGTGCTTCCGGTTCGGACAGCCTCAGCGGAGGCGGAGGAGACGACACGCTTGACGGCGGCCTGGGAGATGATTGGCTGGAGGGGGGCGTCGGTGCTGACACCCTCTTGGGCGGCGAAAACCTAGATACAGCTTCATATGCAGACTCGGACGTAGGGGTACAGGTTTCGCTTGCAAGTGGCACAGCGACAGGCGGCCAGGCCGAGGGTGATCAACTGAGCGGAATCGAAAACCTTGTCGGCTCGGCCTACGGGGACAAGCTCACCGGCGATAGCGCCAATAACCAATTTGAGGGTAGGACGGGCGCTGATACGATCACGGGTGGCGCAGGTTACGACACAGTCTCATATGCCAGCTCAGGTGCTGGGGTGCAGGTTTCGCTCCAGGCAGGAACCACCAGCGGCGGCGATGCAGCGGGTGATGTGCTGAAAGAAGTCGAGATACTGATAGGCTCCGCCTACGCCGACACGCTGGAGGGGACCGACGCGACTAATAGGCTCCTAGGCGGCGCGGGCGCAGACGGGCTCAGGGGAGCGGGCGGAACTGACTTTCTGGACGGCGGCGCTGGCCAGGACACACTCGAGGGTGGCGCGGGTAACGATCAACTACAGGGCGGGGACGACGCGGACATCCTCGATGGTGGCGCAGCTGCCGACGTGATGGCGGGTGGGAAGGGCAACGACCTATACCGAGTAGACGACCTGTCTGACCTTGTCGTGGAACTCTCCAGCGAGGGCAACGATACGGTTGAAACTACGCTGGAAGCCTACACGCTCGCAGCAGGAGCTGAGGCTCTTGTTCTGCTTGGTGGCGCTCGCATAGGTAGCGGCAACGGGCTCGCTAACTTGATCACGGGCAACGCGCTGAACAACGTGCTCTTGGGCGGCGCCGGCAACGACACGCTCGAGGGCGGCGCCGGCAACGACACGCTTGTGGGCGGGCTTGGCGGCGACAGCCTCGCGGGGGGAGCCGGCACGGACACGGCCTCCTATGCGGGAGCGGCGTCTGGCGTCGTGGCGGATCTGGGCACTCCCAGCCGCAACGCCGGCGAGGCACAGGTGCTGGCAGAGGACTCATCTCCGCGGGCCACGGACGTCTATGATGGAATCGAGAATTTGCTCGGGTCATCATACGCGGACGTGCTGCGGGGCGACGCGGGCGGGAACGTGCTCGACGGCGGGGCGGGCGCGGACACACTGGAGGGCGGCGCCGGCGGAGACACGTACATCGTGGACGATGCAGGCGATGTGGTCATCGAGGAGCACGAGGCGAGCGCGAGTAACGGGATCGAGAAGTCGTCGGCAGGATCGGACGGAGAAGACCGCGTTTACAGCGGGATCCAAGATTACACGCTGACCGATGGTGTCGAGGCGCTGGTTCTATTGTCAGGCAGTGTGTCGGGTGTAGGCAACGATTTGGCTAATACGCTGATCGGCAACGATGGCGCCAACTTCCTGCTCGGGGCTGACGGCAACGACACGCTGCGGGGCGGCAAAGGCGACGATACGCTGGACGGAGGCTCTGGGGCTGACCGCCTGGAGGGAGGATCGGGTCAGGACCGTGTGACGTATGCGTCAGTCACGACGGGCGTTAAGGTGAACCTTGCAGACAGCAACCAGAACAAGGGGGCGGCGCAAGGGGATGTGTTTGTGGACGTGGAAGCCCTAGAGGGGTCCTCGCATGCGGACCGCCTGGTGGGCGACGGCGCGGCCAACGTTCTGCTGGGCGGAGCTGGGGCCGACACGCTCGAGGGCGGGGCTGGGGCGGATACGCTGGAGGGTGGCGCTGGCGCCAATCTGCTGGAGGGTGGGGCCGACAACGACGCATTGGTGAGCACGAGCACAGCGGGTCTGGTGAGGAGCGGGGCGCAGCTCCGCGTGAACGAGACGGCACTGGGCTACCAGTCCAGCTCCGCCGTGACGGCTTTGTCGGATGGCGGCTTCGTAGTGACGTGGGAGGATTACAGCGGCCAGGGCAGTGACGCGAGCGGGGCTGCAATCAAAGCGCAGCTCTACGACAAAGCTGGCGTGAAGGTCGGCGCCGAGGTCCTCGTTAACGTGCAAACCGCCAGCAGCCAATACGCTTCCTCTGTGGCACCGCTGTCGAACGGCGGCTTCGTGGTAACTTGGCAGGATGACAGCGGTCAGGGCGGTGACGCGAGCAGCACTGGTATCAAGGCGCGGGTGTTCAGCGCCACAGGAGTCGGGGGGGAGGAGAGGCTCGTCAACACGGCTACGGCGTATCGCCAAGGGGGTCCTTCAGTCACCGGCCTATCAGACGGCGGGTTTGTGGTGACGTGGGAGGATTACAGCGGCGACGGTTCCAGCGTCCTGGACGGAGACGCGAGCGGCTACGGCATCAAGGCTCAGCTTCACGACAAGACGGGCGCGAAGGTTGGAAGCGAGTTCCTGGTCAACAGCGAGACAGTGAACCAGCAGTGGGAGCCTGCCATCGCATCGCTGCATGGGGGCGGCTTTGTTGTGGCTTGGCAGGATTTGAGTAGCGGCAGCTGGCAGATCAAGCTGCAAATATATGATGCCAATGGGGCTAAGACCTACGAGGGCGGCGACAAGACCTACCTCGAGATAGCCGTGTCCTCGAGCGGCAGCGCCCCGAACTCGCCTGCCATTGTGGGGCTGTTGGACGGCCGGTTCGTGGTGACGTGGACCGACTACGTCAACGTCGGGGTCGGAGGCGATGGCAGCGGAGCCGCCATCAAGGCACAGCTGTTCAGCGCCACAGGTGAGGCGCTTGAATCGCAGTTCCAGGTGAACAGCACGACTTGGGGTGGTCAAATTACTCCCTCCGTCTCGGCCCTCCCGAACGGTGGGTTTGTGGTGACGTGGCGCGACATCTCCGGCCAAGGCGGAGACGTGTCGGCCAGCAGTGTCAAGGCTCAGGCCTTTGATGCCGGCGGTGGGAAGATTGGGGCCGAGGTTTTGGTCAACACATTGACCAAGGGTGACCAGACATCACCAACCGTGACCACACTTGTGGACGGCCGTGTGGTGGTGAGCTGGTCGGATGAGAGCGGGCTTAACGGCGACACCGATCAGGGCATCGCCGCGCAGATCCTGGAGTTGATCGGGTCCGACACGCTCGATGGAGGCGCAGGCGTTGACGTGGCGGTGATCGACCGCTCGGACTCTACGTTTGGGCTCTCGCTTGACCTCACTGGCGCGCCGGCCGAGCACCATCTGAGCGACGGCACCGTACTCAAGAATGTTGAACGAGTGGACGTGCACGGCGGATCAGGTAACGACAGCCTGGTCGGCGGAGCCCTTGCCGACACGCTCGATGGCGGCGTCGGTGCGGACATCCTTAGCGGTGGTATCGGCAATGATGTACTAATAAGCGATACCAAGTTAATCAAAGTAGGATCGGAGATCCAGAACGTCGGTACATATGGTTACTATACCGACTATTATTACGCGCAAGGCGATGCCAAGAATCCCCAGGTTGCCGGACTGTCGAGCGGTGGGTTCGTCCAAGTTTGGACCGATAAATTAGCTAACGAGAGTGGCTATGGTGTAGTGGCGCAGATCTACGATGCAACAGGTGCCGCAATAGGTGGGCGGATCTCCGTCAACTCTGCAAACCTGAACGGTCAAGATGCCCTGAGCGTCACGGGGCTGCACGACGGCGGCTTCGTGGTGGTGTGGCAGGATGCCAGCGGCGAGGGCAGCGACGCGAGCGGGCTGTCGATCAAGGCTCAGCGCTTCGCCTCAACGGGCGCTCAGGTCGACGTGGAAGTGCTCGTCAACACATCAGTTGCCAACGACCAGGACCTTCCTGTTGTGACGGCGCTGCCCGACGGAGGTTTTGCCGTGGCCTGGCGTGACTCCAGTCACGAGGGCGGCGATACCAGCGGCGGCGCCATCAAGGCGAGGATTTTCACCGCCTCCGGCGACAGTGGCGAGGTCCTGGTCAACAGCAGCACGGACGCTCACCAGACGCTGCCGAAGATTGCGACACTGTCGGGCGGGCGCGTCGTGGTCGCCTGGTCCGATCAGAGCGGCCAGGGCGGTGACATGGTCGGTTATGGCATCAAGCTGCAGGTGCTTGATGCCACCGGTGCGTTCCTCGGTGCAGAGCGCCTGGTCAACACCACTACTTTCGGTGACCAGCTCACGACTTTCATCACGTCGTTGGCGGATGGCCGCTTCATTGTGACCTGGGATACCGACCCCACGGCCTGGAGACAGACCACTCCCAACGATCCTCAAATCCATACGGCACACGCACAGATCTTCGACCAGAACGCTCAGCCCGTCGGCGAGGAGCTGACGCTCTCCACCGATAAGTCCGGCTACCCGCATCACACGAATGTGGCGGCCCTGCCGGATGGCGGCTTTGTCATAACCTGGGCCGACTACCCGTGGCAGGGCACCGACCCCAATCGCTCCGACGTCAAGGCGCAGATCTATGACGCGCTCGGCGGCAGGGTCGGAGCGGAGTTCCGAGTCAACACCGAGATCTGGAACAACGAATCCAGTGTGTCCGTCACCGCGCTCGCCGGCGGCGGCTTTGCCATTGCCTGGATGAACAGCAACCCCTCGGCCGAGGGGTACAACGGGTACTATACGGTCAGCACGCAGATCTTCCATCCCGATGCTGCCGATGTACTCGATGGCGGGGCCGGCACCGCCGACTTCGCCCGCATCGTTCGCTCGCAATTCACGGCCGATCTCGTGATCGACCTCTCCAATCCGCTCGCGCAGCAGACACTCGCTGACGGCACCACGATGGTGGGCATCGAGTGGGCCGACATCACCACAGGATCCGGTGCAGACCGCCTCACCGGCGGTAGCCTCACTGACACACTTCGAGGCGGCCTCGGCGCCGACACTCTGTCGGGCGGCGGCAGCGACGATCTTCTCGAGGGTGGTGCGGGCGCTGACAGGCTGGATGGTGGCGCAAACCTCGACACCGCTTCCTATGAGGGCTCAACCGGAGCGGTGCAGCTCAACCTCGCCACAGGTCAAGCCACGGGCGGGCACGCGACCGGCGACACGCTCATCGGCATCGAGAACCTCACAGGCTCGCGCTTTGCCGACAGCCTCACTGGAAACGCCAGCGCCAACGTGCTTGAAGGCAGCGGCGGCGCAGACCTGCTCGATGGTGGCACAGGCCTCGACACCGCTTCCTATGCGGGCTCTACGGCCGCTGTGCGGGTCAATCTCTCTACGGGCCAAGCGACGGGAGGCGATGCTGAAGGCGATCAGCTCACTGGCATCGAGAACCTCACGGGCTCAACTCAAGCAGATGCGCTCACCGGTTCGCAGGCTGCCAACACCCTCTCGGGTGGGAGCGGCGACGACAGCCTTGAGGGTGGTTTGGGTTCGGATCGTCTGGTTGGCGGGGGGGGGCTGGACTGGGCGTCCTATGCTCATGCCACCACGGGGGTTGTAGCCAACCTGACCNCTTGAGGGTGGTTTGGGTTCGGATCGTCTGGTTGGCGGGGGGGGGCTGGACTGGGCGTCCTATGCTCATGCCACCACGGGGGTTGTAGCCAACCTGACCACGCCGAGCAGCAATACCGGCGAGGCGCAGGGCGACACCTACTCTGGCATCGAGAACCTGTACGGGTCGAGCTTTGCCGATACGCTCACGGGCAATAATCTGGCCAATGAGTTCGAGGGTGGTGCGGGCGCTGACAGGCTGGATGGTAGCACAGGCCTCGACACCGCTTCTTACGCGGGCTCCACGAGCGGGGTGAGTGTGGACCTCTCGGCCGGCACGGCCACAGGCGGGCATGCGGCAGGCGACACGCTCACCGGCATCGAGAACCTGCGCGGCTCAGCCTTTGCCGACACGCTTGCGGGCGGAACGGGAACGAACGTGCTGATCGGCGGGGCAGGGGACGACCTCTACACCGTCAACGACACCGCCGATGAGGTACAGGAGCGGGCGGGCGAGGGCCGGGACATCGTACGCAGCCTGGCCTCCTCCTACACCTTGAGCAGCAACGTCGAGGAACTGGTTCTGCTGACGGGCGCGGTGTCGGGTACGGGCAACGCCGAGGACAACCGTCTGGTGGGCAATGGCGCCGACAACCTTCTGGATGGCGGAGCTGGCGCTGACACGCTCGAGGGCGGGGCGGGCAACGACACCTACGTAGTCGACAACCTCGCGGATCGGGTCGTGGAGGGGCCTGGTGGTGGCCAGGACGTGGTGCGCAGCTCGCTGGCTGCTTACGCACTGGGTGCGCAGGTGGAGAACCTTGAGCTTCTGACAGGCGCCCTGGTGGGAGCAGGCAACGAGCTCGACAACCGCGTGACGGGCAACACGCTCGACAACCTTCTCTCAGGTGGCCAGGGGGTTGACACGCTGCAGGGCGGAGAGGGCAACGATGTTCTCTTGGGCGGCAGCGGGCCTGACAGGCTCGAGGGCGGGGCGGGTCTCGACACCGCCTCGTATGCAGGGGCGGCAGCCGTGGAGCCCGCAACGGGTCTGGGCCTGGTGATCAGCCTGGCAGACCAGAGCGTGAACACCGGCGAGGCGACAGGCGACACCTACGTTGAGGTCGAGAACCTGATCGGCTCAGGCTTTGCCGACCAGATCACTGGTGACGCCAGCGACAACCGCCTCGAGGGCGGAGCCGGTGCCGATACCCTCAGCGGAGGM
>NZ_LMND01000015.1 GCF_001423265.1 Methylobacterium sp. Leaf108 | reverse complement strand
CACCAACGTCACGATCCTGCGCAACGCCGTGATCGGCAAGGACAGCATCGTCGGTGCCGGCTCCCTGGTGAGGAGCGCCTTTCCCGCCAACGTATCCCTAGCGGGCGTCCCGGCCCGCGTCATTCGCACCGGGGTGACCTGGGAGTTCTAAATGTGCAGTCCCGCGGTGTGGTGGCATTAGTTTATCTGAGGCGGTCGCATATAATGAGGCGTTATAGGTTAGGCTCTTCACGGCTGCGCTACGACCACGCGCGCAGTCAGAGCAGCGCAACAGCGATTGAAAACTCCGCTCAAAAATCTCGCCGCGCTGCACGAACTGAACCCCAAGACGGTTACGAAGTAACACAAGCGGGCCTTCGTGCATGACGCGGCGATGGGTCCGAAGACGCCTGGGTTGACCATGCTTTGGGATTGCCCCGTTTCTGTGGCTCCAGCTCACTCTGTGTGGATCACGCGGCGAGGACCATGCGCCGCCTGAGGAGATCAAGGCCCGCTCGTCCGTAGCTTTGGCGCTTGATCAACTTAAGTCGGCTGATCTGGCTGTCGATAAATACCTAAATCTGACCCATGCAGGTTTCTTTCTAAGGCCTTGAGATTTTGACGAAATATGAAATCCAGATAGGGTCACGATCGGCGTCGATTAAGCCCCCTCTCGACACCAGAAATCGCTCATTTTTACATTGGCCTAGTCCTGATTTTGCGTAGGGTTATTCTTGGAGGCTCTTTTACACCAGACCGAGGTCGTCGACATCTTCCCTAACGAGGCGGCCAGCACCCACCTCGTCCGGCGTGATCCTGCACGAACAAAACGACGAATGGGCTGTCCAAAGGTCTCGCTACATGACCCTGGAAAGCATCGCCCCGATCGGCGATGATCCCCTCGTCAGCCTGCTGACCCCTGGCAGCCTGATCCTCCCGGCTCAAGCCGGCAATCGTGGTTGCCCTCAGCGAGCTACACCACGCTCAGGGACACGACCTGTCCGAGGCCGGCCAATAAAGCTAAAGGCCGACGGCCAAAACTGTGTTAACTTTGACACGGATCTTACTAAGTAATTTTATTACTCAGACAGATACCTATTTTTACGAAAAAACTCGCCTTAAAATCGGATTTTCTATCTAGTAGGAGGCGATCCTCCTGACGGAGCCCCGAGAGGGACGGCCGCGGGGGTGCCGAAGCCGCCAAGGCCACTTTGAGGATTGCGATAGCGCTCGATTCCTCGCTGAAGCCGTTCGCCGTTCATTTCGCGGTCGAACTGGCCGGCAGCCTCTGGAGTTGGATCTAGCACATGGATCGCCATGTTGGTTTGAACAGCTTCGCCGGTGTCAAGGGTGAGGGTATCACGGCGGGCAAGATAATCTTGGCAGCCGGCCACGGACAGGATCGGCACCAAGGAGAGCCCGAGACGGACTGCGAGGGCGAAGACAATTGGCTTCATTTGCCGCCGCTCCTTAATTAAGAGACCGGACAGCGCGCATTGGAACTGGCCTCGTAGGAACTGGCTCACCCGGCAGCATGTGGCCATAAGGACCGATGACGCCGCCGCGCTCGCTTACAAACTGACGCATGTTGCGTCGCAACTCTAATTTTCCGTTGACAAACAGGTCGACATCGTTGGCTGGTTCAGTCGTGTCGAGGGGGGTCGCCAGCACTTGCCCGGGTCGCGCCGGATTTACGAGAGCTGGGGTTACGATCACCACGAGTTCGGTTTCGCGGTCCTGGAATTCGGTAGACCGGAACAGGGAGCCGAGGATCGGAATCGAGCCGAGCCAAGGCAACTGCTCGATCGAGCGAGTCGAATTGGTTTGTAGGAGGCCTGCGATGGCGAAGCTTTGGCCGTCGCGCAGCTCGACGTTGGTCTTCGCCCGCCGTTTCGTCAGGCCGGGCACGGACACGCCTCCTCCGACCGCGACCGAAAGGGTCGGATCGATGTCGCTCACCTCCGGCTCAAGTTGGAGGTGGATCATGCCGTTCTTGAGAACAGTCGGCGTGAAGCCGAGCTTCACGCCGAACTCTTTGTAAGAGACCGTGATCTGAGGCGAGCCGTTCAAGGTCTGGTTGGCGATCGGGATCGGGATCTCGCCGCCCGCCAGGAACTCGGCCCGGTCGCCGGACATCGCGATCAGGTTGGGTTCGGCGAGGCGTCGCAGTAAACCCTTGGTCTCAAGCGCGCTCACGAACAGATCGAGCTGGCCGGAACTGCCGCGAAAGCCCTGAACCAGGGTCGCGAACGGGACGCCGCCGGTAGTGGCGGCATTCACGGCCGTGCCGACGATCCCCGAGAGCAGGCCGCCGGTTCCCGGCGAGGACGACACCGGGCTGCTCGCCCCGAAGGCGCCGACATTGGTCAGGGTGTTACGGCCTCCGATCTCGAACCGGGTTCCGAATTCGCGGCCTGCATTGCGGTTCACCTCCACGAAGCGGACCTTGAGCATCACCTGCTGCGGGGAGCGGACGCGAGTGAGATTGAGAGTGCCGGGTGGCGCAACCTGCAGGGCCCGATCGACGCTGACGGCGTCGCTAGCGACGCCGCCGAGGACGACCCGGTCGCCCTGGCTGGCGACGCGCAGGCCGGGATCGCCCGTGCTCTGGCGGACCTGGGATTCGATCACCTGGGTATCAGGACCCACCTCGATATCGATCAGCCCGACGAGCTTGCGCTCGGCATCTACGAGCGAGACGTTGGTAGTGCCGGCGCGCTTGCCCAGGACATAGAGGGTGCGGTCACTGAGCGGCACGACATCGGCGATCTCGGAGGAGCCAACCAGCACGTCGGTGAAGGCGTTGCTGATCTTTACGGTCTGTGACTTGTTGACGGTCAGTTTAAGGCGGCTCAGCACGGCGTTACCGCCGGTGCGGGGAACTGGCCGCACCTGGGCCTGTGCGAAGCCGGCACCGCCGGGCATCGCGATGGTGCAGACCGATGTCGCCAGTGCCCCGGCGAGCAATGCTCGCGTCGTCGATACGGTCCAGTCCAAACGCATCGTCACGCCGATATCCCTCAGGTTAACGAGAGGTTAACGAAACGGCGTGGCCTTCCACAACGGGTCGTGGCAAAATGGAAGGCGGTTTGCTCAGCGTTGAGACATTCGTGTCACGTTGCCGTCGAGCCCCATTGCGCCCAAGGGACGTCGCCCCGGCCCGAGAAACGGACGGGATGAACCTTCAGAATGGCGCCGAGCGCGTTGGCGTCCGGGCCGCCCTTAAAAGTTGGATATTGTTGGCGATCACCGGGTTGGCCGGATCTATCGCAAGCGCCCGTTCGAACTGGCTCAGTGCCCGTCTGCCGTCGCCGCGCAACATGTAGGAATAGCCGCGGTTGTTGAGCATCTCAAGGGTCTCCCCGAGCAGCGTCTTCGCCTGGACATAGGCCCGGTCCGCCAGTTCGTAGCGCCCGAGGTTGTCATATGCGGCGGCGAGGCCGAGCCAGGCGGCTCCATCGTCCTTGTTGCGGGCCAGGGCATCTCGGAAGTTGCGTTCGGCCAGTCCGCTGTTGCCGGCCGCGAGGTTCACCCGGCCAAGGCTATAGGCTTCGTCCGACGCCGGAAGGGTCGGCTCGACGCCGGGTACGACGGCGACGCCCTCGTCCGATCGCGTCTGGCAGCCCACGATCAGCAGAAACAGACCCGCCACGAGACCTAGACGCACTCTCCTTAAGGGCGAGCGCTTCGCCTCCTCGCGTTCCACCACGCTCAAGGCCCCTCACCCACAACGATGGAGAACCGGAAATGACGCACGCAGGCTCGAAGCATCAGGGGGCTCGGGGTGTCTGGACGATGCGCACCCTACGAGTGACAGACGCGGTGCGTTTCAAAAACTGGTAACACGCTTCGCGTTCGACAATGCGGTGCGCGTCGAGATCCACGTCGCCTTCCTTGTAGCGTGCCAGTGAGGCCGGGATAGCCTGGGCTCCGCGCCGCCCGCGCCGCCCGCCCGCATTTTACCAGACCATTGCAGAGTTGCAGCATTGTCCGCCCCGGACCAACCGGGAAACCGTTCGCCGGGCGGCTCAGCGTGGACGGCGCTGACATGTGGCCAGCATGTCGTCGAGTGCGATGGCGTCCGTTCTCCCGTCCGCGAGGGCAAAGACATGAACCGTCAGGGGCACTGCGGGCGCGGGACCATGCGGCCTGAGCATCAGATCAAGCCGGCGGGTTCCGAAGCGGATCAGTCTAATCAGGAACGACACCCGATCTTCGTTCGACGTCGCCGTTTCCGCGAAGGACAGGACATGGCGTTGGCCGATCCGTACCGGACCCGCGCGATAGGCCCCGCCGAGCTGCGGTACCTGCAGCAGCATCGTACCCGTCTGTGCGCTACCCGGCCATGGTGCGAGCCGTCCGGGCAACGTGAGCCGCAGGCGTCGCTCGCCCGCATCGCAGGAGAGTACGAGCGAACCGGGGACGTCGGTCCGGGCGAGGCTCCCGACGACCTGCGTGCGTAAGACAACGATGTCGTCCCCGAACCGCTCGATAGACCAGCCGCCGCGACCGACCTCGTAGACGCGATCGGGTGTGCGTTTGCCTCCCAGACCTTGGGCGACGGCTCCGGTCGACGCCGCCGTCGCCAGGGCGGTGGCGAGAACGGAACGGACCAGGGCCCGCCTTAGAGAGCGGACACGGGCATCCGGGACGGGGTGGGCGGGAGCGAGACGGACGGACGTGAGGCTCGCCGATCGGATAGGATGATCGCTACGAAGGACAAGTGGCTTGCAAGGAAGGCGAGGCAGGAACTCGCCATCATCAGGGCGACCACGGCGAGATCCGGCCGTTGTAGGGACGCCACCGGCATCAGCGATGCCGATCGCGACAAACCGTTGGCCGTCCACCAAGCGTAGACCAGCGCCGCCGTCAGGGCAAAGCAGCTGTTTGCGACAACGGCGATGCCGAAGCGCGACCGCAGGACGCGCAGGCACAGAGTGATAACGAGACAGGCCGCGGCGAGGGGCAGGCTGGAGGGACCGAACAGGACGTGAAGGGGTGAGGTGTCGGCGCGGGCGTACTCGAACGGCCGGAACACCGCGAGGGTGAGATACCAAGCGAGTTCGGACGCCGGGTGCGCGGACAGGTAGGCAGCTGCCGCTTCCGCGGCGCCGAAGGTCCCGATGACCACGATCGAACCAAAAGTCTGGGCATCCAGGGCGCGCGGCATGCCGGAGGCTAGCCGCCGCAACCTTAAAGCGGGGTTCCCGCCGTCGTGGGAGGGCTATGTCTACGGCCTCTGACCGCGACCGGACAAGGGCGTTCGCGGCATGGGCGACGACGCATCGTCGCGCTCGGCCTTCGGCCGAACAGGAGAAGGCTCGATGTCGTCGGCCGATGGCATCGAACCCGATCTTGCCGGCGGGGGGCCATGCGCGACGGCCAACGCCCGATCGGGCAGGCTGTTCGGCGGGGCTTCCGTCCACGCTTTCGCCTCGGGGGCGTGCAGTGTCGTGACTAGGGGCAGGTGAATGCGGAGCGGTCAACAGAGGCCGGCCACGACACCCTCGCCGGGGATCGCGATCCCCGGGATGATCCTGCCGTGCCGCCCCCACCAGGCGTCCATCTGGCCTGTCGTGCCGGACGCTAGTCGCTTCAGACGGTTCGAGATCGTCAACGCTCATTCTGATTTCGTCGTCCCGCATGCGCGACTTGCAGACCATCGCCTTGACGCGGGCCGTGGAGATGACCGTTCGAGTGCTCTACCCGGCGGTCCTCGTCAGCACCGCTGGGCGCAAAAATCATGGCGCCGGCGTACGATCCCCACCAACAGAGCAGAGGCCCGGTCCTTCCGATCCCTCGCTTACCACCCTTTCTCGTCCTGTCCGGATGGGGATGGCTCATCGGGTCTCCACTAGTTGCACCACCCTGCGCAGCTTGCCGTCGTCATCGCGCGGGGTCAGCATGGCGACGAGTTCCACGAGGAGCCCGCCGCCGCTGGCGGGCTCGGTGAGGAAGACCTTGGCGACGTGGCGGGAGAGCCGTGCCGCGCCTGCCGTGGCGATGTCCCGGCAATCGGCCACCGAAAGATAGAGCACCCGCCGACGCGCCTGGGTCGCCGGCCGCGTGCCGGGATAGCAGATCGGGACGGGGCTCTCACGCACGAAGGCGAGGGGGCCGGTCAGGGGACCGCCGGTGGGCATGGTCCGGCCCATCAGCGCATTGCCGCGGGTCACCACCGGCACCGTCTCGGTCTCACGGGTGAGGCCGAGTTCCCGCAGGTAGATCTCGTAGCGGGTCGCCGCCTCGCGCAGGGAGTCTTGGAAGCCGCTGTCCTTGTCAGCGTGATTCCACAGGATGTACTCGTCGATGGCGCGGGTCGTCTGGACGCCGGGCATCCCGCCATAGGCCGCGGAGACGGCCCAGTCGCCCAGCCCCTGATCGTAGGTCGAGGACGGGCGGACGATTCGGTAGGCGACGTCGCGTGGCAGGTGGTAGGGCGGGTTCACGTCGCCGCCCGAGGGAGGCGAGGAGCAGGCGTTGAGGTGGCGGCCCTGGATCACGATCGGGGCCGGCGGAAAGACGGCCAGATCGCTCGCCACCGCAGCGAGGCCGTTGAAGTAGCGGTCGAACCGGATGTTGATCGCATCGTCGAACTCGGCCTGCGGGATGTTGCGTCGCAAGGCGAGGGCATCCGCGTAGCAGAAGGCAGGCGCGTCGGAGGCGAGGTTGCGGAGCGTGGTACGGGTGCCCTCGTCGTCGGGCTTATCGAGGGGCACTACCGAACCATCGACGAGGTTGCCGTCCATCCGCACGAGATATTGCCGGCCGGGTCGCGCTGTTGCGGCGAAGCGATCCGGATCAGCTTGGCACAAGACCAGTGGGGTGACGTCGCAGGCATAGGACTGCGCCTCCGCCACCGCGCGGCGCCGGATCGGAGAGGCGAAGACCTGAAGCAGGCTGGTCGTCAGCGTGTAGGCGCCTGTCGTCGCCTCGACGAATACCGCCTTGGCGGCCTCCGTCTCGGGCAGGCTGTAGCCGGGATCGGTGCGCAGATCGACGAGGGTTTCGGCGAACCGCAGCGTGAGGCGCGGGGTGTCACGATTGCGCCGTGAGAAAGCGGCGCCGTTGGCCAGGGCCTCGGCCGCCGCCCTGGCTGCCGAGATGGCCCCGTCGGTGCGGTCGAGCCGGTTCGCTGCGGCGAGCGCCGCGGCATCGGCGACGGCGGCCAGTTGCGTGTCGAGGGTCATGAGGCGGGCGCCGTCGACGGCGAGACCGACAAACCCCAGTAGCGCCGGGATGAGAACCGCCGCGAAGACGAGGACGAAGCCGCGCTCGTCGCGGCCGAACCGCCGCAGCAGACGAGAGCTCCACTGTTTCATCGGCCCGTCACCAAGTCCTCGCCCGGCAGCGTCACGGCGGCATCCAGTGGCAGTGAACGGGCGAACAGGAGGCCGGCGAAGATCGGATCGAAGGCGAGATCTACGATCCGCACGGTGACGTCGACGGGCACTGGCGGCGGCCGCCCGACATAGCCGAGCCCGTTAGTCGCGTAGGTGATCCTGAGATTGTCGGGTTTCAACCGCGGCAGCACCGCCTGCATCACCGTGAGGATCGGCGCGAGATTGGCCTGCGAGAACCCGAAGCGGCAGCTCACCTCCGGGCAGGCGCAGCCGTGTGCAGGCCCGCAGGTGACGCTGAAGGACGGGCAGAGAACGCCCCCCTGGTCCGCCGCCCCTGGCCAGCAGAGGGCTCCGGGGGGCAGCCCGAACCAGTAGCTCGCGCTCTCGGCTGGCGTTAACCCCGGCCCCTCCGCCACGGAATCGGCGACGATGGCCGCCCGCACCCCGAGGGTCGCGGCCTTGGTGGCGAGGCTCTTCTGCCAGAAATAGAGCGAGAGGTCGGCCAGCGCGAAGACGATCGCCACGAGGAGCGGCAGGACGAGCGCGGCCTCGACCAAAGCCGCCCCGTCCTGGCTCCGCCAGAACGGACCGCGCCGGTGGTCGGGCAAACGTTCATCTCTATTCGCCAATGCGTTGCTCCTGATGGCGCACGGTCAAATCCCAGCGCGTCCGGAAGGTCGACGCGTTGAGGAGCGTGACGTCGAATGCGACGGTCGCCTCCATGACGACGGTGCCCTCGGGTGGGTCCGCCACCGGCGCCACCGAGATCGCCGAAGCCGGCAAGCTGGTCTCGGCCAGGATCTGGTCGCGGGTGAGGCGCACCGATCGCTGCGCGCCGAGCGAGCAGCCGGGCCGGCAGTTCGGGTCTGGCACCCGTGCCAGGCTGCGCGCACCCGCCCTGACCGCTCCCTCCATGGCCTGACGCACCAGGAGCGCGCGCCCAAGTTCGAAACAGCCGAACACCAGCACGACGAGGATCGGCAGCACCAGGGCGAATTCGAGCACCGCGGCACCCGATGAATCGTCGCGCCTCGAGCAGGCCTTCGTGAAGTGCCCCACGAAGGCCGGCTCAGATCTCTCTGATGCCGCATCATCGTCCTCCGCGAACCGAGGACCACGTCGCGAAATGATGCTTGGCGGTTCATGGACTCGTCGCACGGATCACCTTCATGACTGCGGGTGCCAGGACGACGATCAGAACCACGGGAAAGATGAAGAGGCCCAGCGGCAGCGTCAGCTTCGGGGGTAGCGAGGCCGCCTTCTCCTCGGCCCGCGACATACGCTTGTCGCGCATCTCGTCCGAGAAGGTGGTCAAGGCCAGGGCCACGTCGGTGCCGAGCTCGATCGTCTGCTGCAGGAGCGCGGCGAAGGCGCGCGCCTCGGGCAGTCCCAGGCGCTCAGCACAGGCCTTGAGCGCCTCGGGCGTGCTCTTGCCCGCCCGCATCTCGCCGGCCATCATCTCGAAGTTGACCTGGAACTCGGCGTCGGATTGCCCCAGTTCGGCCGCGGCGCGGTCGAGCGCGGCGTCGAGGCCGAGGCCGGCATTGATGCAGACCACCAGCATGTCGAGGAAGTTCGGAAACACTGACCGGTAGCGCTCGGTGAGATGGCGCTGGCGTCGGCTCAGGTAGGCCTGCGGCAGCACCCGCGCGACGATCAGCAGGGTCACGACGATGAGCCCGATCTCGAGGGGCCCAGGTGCTGGAAGCAGGCGGATCGCCGCCAGGGTGCCCAGCGTCGGCAGGCCGACGAGGATGGCGAGGCGCGCCAGGGTGAAGATCACCACGGCCGAGGGCGCGAAATAGCCGGAGCGGACGAGGGCGCGGCGCAGGGCGCGGCGCGCGTCGAGGTCGAGGCCGAGCCGGGCGGGATCGACGTCGAGCCAGCTCTCCTGTGCGAGGTTCCGTTCCTCAGCGGTGACGGCCGGGGCGCCGAGGCCGTCGTAGCGCCGCCGCAGCCGCTCGCGCTCGGCCAGCATCGCGCTACCTGTGTAAAGGGCCAGGGCGACGCTTGTGAAGGCCAGCACGATCACCAGGAGGACGGTCGGCTCGCTCACATCCTCAGACCTTGAAGTTGACCAGGCGGTAGATGACGAGGTTGCCGACCACCAGCAGACCAGTCGCGATGGCGGTGATCGTGCCCGAGGCCGGACTCGCCCAGAACTCCGCATAATAGGCGGCGCTGACGAGGTTGATCGCGACGAACAATGCCACCGGCATTACGCTGAGGGCATAGCCGCTGAACCGGCCTTCGGCGGTCAGCGCCCTGACGCGGCGGGTGAGCCGGAAACGGTCGCGCAGCATCCGTGAGAGCCGGCCGAGGATCTCGCCGAGATTTCCCCCGGTCTGAGTGGCGATCGCGATCGCGGCGACGACGAAGGCGAGTTCGGGATGCCCGACCCGCTGGTGCAGTCCGTCCAGGGCCTCGGCGATGCTGCGGCCGTAGTTCATCTCGTCGACCACGAGGGCGAACTCCGGTCCGGCTGGCTCCGAGGTCTCACGTGCTACCAGAGCAAGCGAGACCGACAGCGGGTGGCCGGCCCTGAGGGAGCGCACGATCACGTCGAGAACGTCGGGAAGCTGCTCACCGAAGCGGGCGAGGCGGCGGGCCCGTTTGACCCGCAGGACCAGGAGGACGACGAGGCCGGCGGCGAGCAGACAGGCACAGAGCCTCAGCCAGACGCCCGGAACCGGTAGCAGGACGAACAAGGCGAGGGCGAGGAGGCCGCCGCGCAGGCCCAGAGCCCCGGCACTCGCGCGTGTGCCCGATTGCAGCAGCAGCCGATGCCAGTGGGCGGTCAGAAAGAATTGGCCAGCCGATCGCCGACGCTGGCTGTCGAGTTCGGCGGCCGGGTCCGGACCACCGAGGCCGGACAGGCGCCGACGCACGCTCTTGCGCCCGCGCATCATGCCCGCGAGACCCGCTTGAAGCTGGTGAGCGGCCACGACCGAACAGGCGAAGATCAGGACAAAGACCAGCCAGGTCTCAACCATCGCGGCGCTCCCCGTCAGGGTCGCCTAACTCCTGCGATCCCGACACCCTCGACCCGTCACACCGTTGCCGCGCCATGAATCTTGAAAAACCTCCAGCGTCTGAACGTCCGGAACGAAGGCGCCGCACAGGTTGTCGAAATGTGACTCACCGTGTCCTATAGCACCGTTCAGGACATCGCTCGACAGAACCGCGGACCGATTCCGGAAGGATCGCCTATAGGCGACGGTCTGGTTCTGTGACGGCCTCGGTCGCCGGCATCCGCCTTTTGCGGGCCTGCGCGTGTGCTTCGCGCGCAGATTTTCGCGCCGCCAACGCCGATTGCCGCTTACGGTACGACACTGGGCGCCGGCGATATCGGTGCGGCCGGAACGCGGGGAGCAGTCATAGGTGGCCGCGCCGTCCCGTTCGCCGATCCGCGCGTTCGCGCTTTGGCGCAAGAACTGGAGCAGAAACCGGCGGCGGACGAAGTCGGCCATGCAGGATGCAAAGGGATCACAGCGAGACCGTGGGATCGAAGGCCTGGCCCGGCATGTCGATGCCTTGCGCCTTCAGCTCCTGCAGGAATTTCGGACGTACGCCGGTGGCGCGGAAAGCGCCGATCACCTGATGATTGGTGTCGACGCCCTCGCGGACGAAGCGGTAGATCTCCTGCATCTGGATCACCTCGCCCTCCATGCCCGTCACCTCGCTGATGCTAGTGACCCGACGGCGCCCGTCGCTGAGGCGTTGAAGTTGGAGAAGAAGCTGGATGCCCGAGGCGATCTGACTACGGATCGAGGAGGTCGACATGTTGGCCGCCGCCATGCCGATCATCTGCTCCACCCGCGCGAGAGCGTCGCGGGGGGTGTTGGCGTGAATGGTGGTCATTGAACCCTCGTGGCCGGTGTTCATGGCCTGGAGCATGTCGAAGGCCTCCTCGCCGCGGCACTCGCCCAGGATGATCCGGTCGGGCCGCATCCGCAGGGCGTTCTTGAGGAGTTCGCGCTGGCGGATCTCGCCGCGTCCCTCGACGCTCGGCGGCCGGGTCTCGAGGCGGGCGACGTGCGGCTGCTGGAGCTGGAGCTCGGCGGCGTCCTCGATGGTGATGAGGCGCTCGCGCGGCGAGATATAGGCAGAGAGCGCGTTAAGCATCGTCGTCTTGCCGGAGCCGGTGCCGCCGGAGACGACCAGAGAGATGCGCCCGCAAACTGCCGCCTTCATAAGGTCGGCCATCGGCCCGCGCAGCGCCCCGAGTTCCACGAGCCGCTCCATCGAGATCGGGCGCTTGGAGAACTTGCGGATCGAGACCAGGGGGCCATCCACCGCGATCGGCCGGATCGCGACGTTGACCCGCGACCCGTCGGGCAGGCGCGCATCGACCATCGGCGACGATTCGTCGATCCGCCGACCCACCGCCGCGACCATCTTGTTGATGATCCGCAGGAGATGGGCCTCATCCTTGAAGTGGACCGGGGTCGGTTCGAGCTTGCCGAACCGCTCCACGAAGACCGAGCGATGCCCGTTAATGAGGATGTCCGAAACGCTGGCGTCCTTGAGTAGCGGCTCGATTGGCCCAAGCCCGATCATCTCGTCGAGCACCTCCGCCGAGAAGGCCTCGAGCTCGCGCTGATTGAGGGCGAGGCGCTCGCGCAGGGCGTATTCGGCGACGAAGCGCCCGACCTGGCGGGCCAGATCCTCGTGCGAGACCTTGTCGATCAACGCGAGGTTGAACTCGTCGATGATCTGACCGTGGAGCTTGACCTTGGCGTCGGTCAGGGTCGCGCGCGGTGCCGCCGCGGCTACGTCGGGCGGCGGCTCGGCAAAGACGGGTTCGGCGAGCGAGGGCTTGGCAGAGGAAGGGCCCGCCGGTGCGGGGTTGGCGGTGGCAGGGTTGGCGGGTACCGATGCACCCCGCCATCGATCGGATAATCCGGTCATGCTACCTCCGATGAAGGACCGTTACGAGACGATCTCACGCCGGGTTCCTCGCAGCTCCGCACCACTCCGCCAGGGCCTTGATGTCGGCGCTGATCCTGGCGGTGGGCGCCATCTCGATCAAGGATCGCCCAGCATCGAGTGCTCCGTTCGCGGCGGCGCCGTCGCGGCGGATACGGAACAACGTCCGGCCGGCGAGCGGGCGCTCGATCTCAGCCTGTCGGGTCACGCGGCCGAGGAGATCGACCTCGCAGGCGTTCACGGCGACGGCGAGGTCGGCCGCGGGGATCGCGAGGGTGTCGCAGTGGGAGAGAGTCTGCGTGAGCTTACGCAGGGCCGGGACCGACGGGCCGCCCGACACCACCACCGCGTCGGAGCCCTGGACGACGTTGTCGACCCAGGCGACCCAGGCGTGGGGCAGGTCGATCAGGACCGCCTCGTAGCGTTTGGCGATGGCATCGATGAGGGTGAAGACGATCTCGGGCGGCACGGTCCCGAGGTCGAGCCGGCGCGGCGGGCTCGCGAAGACATCGAGGCGCGGCGTATGCCGGCTCGTGAACACGTCGATGAGCTGTTCGTCGAGTCGTTCTGGCTGGGCGATGATCTCCCCTACCTCGAAACGTGGGGTCAGGTCGAGAGCGTCCGCCAGGGTTCCCCCCTGCAGGTTGAGATCGAGCAGGGCCACCCGCATCGGCGACTTGCGCCGGGCCGAGAGATGGATCCCCGTCTCCAGGGCGAGGGTAGTGTTGCCGACACCACCTTTGCTGGGCAGGAAGCTCACCACCCTGGCGGATCTGTCCGCGGGCTCGGCGCTGGCGAACGAACGGGTTAGGTCGCGCAGTTCCTGGGCGCAGGTATCCCAGGCGATCCACTCCCCCGCCTGACTGCGCACGAGCGTCTTGTATAGGTCGGGGCTGAGGCTGTCTGCGACATAGACGACGAAGGCCCGGCCCTGTTCGTCCTGTGCCAGCCGCAGGGCGGCGTCCGCTAAAGTGCCGCCGGCGACGTCAGCCACCAGGACGAGGGGCCGGCGCGCGTCGGTAAAGGACCGTTCGGCCCGCAGGGCGGCGAGGCCGGCAACCAAGGTCGGCGCGTAGCCCAGGGACTCGGCGAGCTTGGACAGAGACCGGACCTGCGGATCGCCACGGTCGGCGGCGACGAGAAAACAGATCACGCGGACTCCGGACTCGGGACACAACGCACGGCTCGGTCAAGGACCGGGTCGCGAGGTTCAGCGTGGTCATACGCTCCGTCGACGACCGCGTCGCGGGTAGGACCCGACCGTCATTCCTCGGCATCGACGGGATATGGCTCCCGCTTCGAACCGTTGCGGATGACGTTGATAGTCAGCTTGGGCGGCGGCGGCGCTGCGGGGGAGAGACCCGGCGGCTTGGCTTGGCGCCCGATCTCGCCGCGCAGACGCATCTCCATCTCGGCGAGCTGGGCGCGGGTTCCCTCGCCAGCGCGGGCACTGGCGGCGTCCGCCGCCTTGCGCAGGGCTTCGACCTGGGCGGTGAGATCGGCGATCTGGTTCTTGGCGGCAGCGCTCTGCCCGGTCCCGAGATCGGCGGCGGTGACCCGCTCGGAGGCAGCGGCGACGGGTTCGCCGGTCTGTCGCAGCACGAGGGACAGGCGGCCGATACCCTGGGCCAGGATGGCCTTCTGGGCCTGCGGCACGTTCAATTCGAGGGTCACGGCGCGTGCCACGGTCGGCTTGTCCTGACGGTCGCCGGCGACCTGATCGATCGCCAGTACCTTGGCGTTCTGGATCAGCATATCGGCATAGGCCGTGTCTTGTGTTCCGCCTTCGCCACGGGTCAGGATCAGGTCGACCCGATCGCCGGGCAGCACGAAGCCGGCGACGCCGCGCACCTCGTCGACGCGGATCGTCACGGCGCGCATACCCTGCTCGATCTGGGTCGAGAGGGTGGCGCGCTGGTTCGGCGCAGTGATCTTGGCGGCGAGCACCGGCTCATTACGCTGAAGGGGAGCAAGGGCGAGACGCCGTCCGTCTTTCGTCAAGTCGGCGATCGTGGAGAAGGAGCCGTCCAGCGCGTCACCGGCTGGCCATTCCACCTCCCGCAGGTTCGCCTCGGTGAGCGGCGCCCCGAACCCGACGGGCGCCGCCGCGACCACGACTCTCCCCAGGGCCGGACGCGGGCTCTGGACCTGCGCACCGATGAGCAGGCCCCTTGCGAGGAAGGCCGCCAGAGCTCCAAACAGAAGTGCCACCGCCAGGGATAGGACCGACGACCGCCTCACGACCGCCCCTCCCGACGGAGACCTAGTCGACGAAGACCTTGCCGAGCCACGCCGGATCGGTCGGTGAGCGGGCAGAACGCGATCATTGCGCCTGCGTGCAATCCGCCGACGGAGTCGCGATCTTGCAGCTGATCTTGGCGAACTGCGCGTTAAGGCTCGTCCCGGTCGAAGTGATGCCAACGATGGCGACTAGGGCGATCAACGCTACGAGGAGAGCGTATTCCACCATGGCCGCGCCGTCGTCTTGTCTGACGAAACGTTTCAAAAGCTTGACCATGGGTCACTCAATTCCCTTTGTCGGACCCGCGCACGGGCAAATCGGCTCCGATCGCGAGAGAGGTCCCGCAACCAGAATTCGATTAACGATCTCCTAAAGCTCGACGCGTGTCAATCGATCTACCCATTTGATGCCATTCAACGCAAGCATCTTCACGAGATAAGGACGATGCGTTAAATGATGCACGAATGTAGACATGGATTACTCCGCGATAGTCGAAGGCGACGAACGCCCGCGTAGCATTAAATCGCAGATGAGCGATTGGCGCATTAACAATTGCCAGGGCATCGGATCGGATCCGATGCCCTGGCGGCATACTTCAGACATGACCTAAACGTCGATCGGACGGAGTGCCGCTCGTCGAAGGCAGCTGATTTGCCTGGACGGACTAATCTTAACGTACAAGACCATTGAGGCCATTCGGGAAGAACCCGCCCGGCTGCGAGGTACCGCTGGCGTAGACAATCGCAAGAACCTCGGCTGGTGTGCGGCTAATGGCCAGGGAGTTCGCGTCGGTGGGGACGATGTCGGGGTTGGCGGCGGTGCCGATGCCAAAGTCGATGTCGCTCGGGCCATCAAAGAAATCGCGCAGGTCGGATATGGCCTGGGCCTGCTGGAAAAGACCGCGGCCGGCCAGGAGCGTGCGAACCAGACCGGCGTGGTAAGCCTCGACGGCGAGAATGCCGGCGGTAGCCTCAAGGAACTCGTTATTGCGGATCAGCGAGGCCGCTCCCTTGTAGGCAGTGACACCGACATCCTCGAACACGAACGCCGCAAGCAGGAAGTTCGTCTCGTTAGCGAAGGCGTCGAAGGTGTCGCCGAGGCCGGAGAACCGAGCGAGGGCGTTGAAGCTGTCGACGAAGTTTAGGGTCGGTCGGGCTACTGCCGCGCCACCGAGGATGGAGCGCAGGAACTTGACGTGCTTCTCTTCATCGTCGGCGATCTCGTTGGCATAGGCTTGGAACAGTGGCGTCTCGAAGGCTACCTGGCGGCCGCCTGTGACGGCGCCGAGTGTACCATTGCCTGTAGTATCCGAATCCGCGAGGCCACGACCGAACGCCGCGCGCAGGTAGAACTCCGCCTCAAGATACTCGAGGTTGAGAGCGAAGTTGAAAACGTCTGCGGCGCCGACGCCAGCAGATTGCGCGCTTGCCTGACCGCCCGTGGCGCTCAGTACAGCCGCCCCTGCCGCGCCGAGGCCAACGGTGCGCATGAAGGCGCGCCTACCTGCTTCATAGTTAAAGCCAGTTGGCTCATTCTTGATGATGGAAGCTCTATCCATGGCGTCAGTCTTCTCCTGGGATCGCTGGTCATCGAGGCAAACAGAATATCGCAGTCTAACAATCGACCGCAAGCAATAATGTTAAAATCTCGTAAAAAACGATAATTACCGAAAAGATCGTTTAATTACAAATTGTTATCGCAAAAAAGACAATTGGCATCCCTCAATTTTATATTTATGGGGCAATCAGAACGACACGGATTCGCGTAAAGTTTCAGTCCGACTCTCACGAATGCGTGATTAGTCCGCCCCATTGAGGTGGTCTGCCCTTTTGGCATGGCTTTGGAACCTGTGAAGGCGTCAACGACCCTTTATCACCCGAGATCGACGCACACGGCGCTCGGACCCCTGATCTTGTTCAGCCAAGAGAGCTCAGAGCCCGTTCGATAAGGGGCTGATGCGGGGTTGAGTGGCCAGGATGGCAGTAATTCCAGAAGGGTGCTGAAACCTGACCTGGATCTGCCATGTGGACCCCGACCACTAGAGGCTGTTATGGACCTGTGACGGGTGGGTTCCAGATGAAGGGGGATGACCTGTTCGCGCTCTGCCTACCCGTCCGACGTTTCCGATGATGAATGGGCGCTGGTGGCCCCCTACCTGACGCTGCTGCGCGAGGATGCGGGGCAGCGCGAGCA
>NZ_LMND01000014.1 GCF_001423265.1 Methylobacterium sp. Leaf108 | reverse complement strand
AGGTTGGCCGAGCCGGTGTCGAGGATGTTGATCAGGTTCTTCGCGAAGTCCTGACGGTTCTGCACCACCGAGAGGTTGGAGCCGAAGGTCGAGGACTGCGCGCGCAGCTGGCTGGTGGCGAGGGTGATCGCCTTCAGCGCGTCGTTGATCTCGGCATCCGACTGGAAGCCGCCGGTGACGGTGTTCAGCCCCAGGCCTTCGGAGTCGAGCTTGGCGCCTTCGATGTTGAGGCTCGACGAGCCGGTCTCGTTGAAGGTGACCTTCAGCGAGTTTTCCTTGGCGTCGCTGCCGCTGCGGTAGAGCAGGTTGATGCCGTTGTAGCTCGAGTCCTTGGCCTGCTGCGTGATCTGGTCGAGCAGGGTGTTGAACTGCTTGGCGAGGGAGGTGCGGGTGGCATTGACGCCGCCGGCCGAGCCGGTGCCGCTTCCGACCACGGGCTTCGTCGTGGCGCCAGCGATGCCGAAGCCGATGTCGGTGTCGGCGCCGGAGGCCGAGGCGTCGACGGTGATCTTCTGGTCAGAACCGGTCGCCTTGGTGGTGAAAGTGACCTTGCCGGTGGTGTCGTCGCCGACAGCCGTCACCTTGCCGCTGAAGCCGGTGTCCGCGGTCAGCTGCTTATTGATGGCGGTGGCGATGTCGGTGGCCTTGGCGTCCGTCGCCAGGGCGAGGGTGGCGTCGGCGGCGCCAGTCAGGTCGATCTTCTTTGCCGGACCGTCACCCAGCTTGATCGTGAAGGAGGCATCCGCAGCGCCCGAAAAGTCGGGGCCGGTTCCGCCCGTGGCTAGGCCGGCGACGGCGATGCCGGCGACCGAGGCCGCGACCGCGCCGTTGGCGGCGTCCGAGCCGGTGGCGGTCTGGGCGCCGGCGGTGGTGCCGAAGCCGATGTCGCGGTTACCGCTGGTGACGTTGACGGTGGCCTTGGCGGCCGCGCCGGTGTCGGTCGAGGTGAAGACGATGCGGCCGTCGGTGGTCTTGGACGCGGTCACGCCGGTGGGCACGGTGGCGTTGGCGAGCTGGTTGTTGATCGCCGTGACGACCGTATCGGCGCTCACCTTCGAGACGTCGCTGGTCAGACCGGCCAGCGTGGTCGCGTTCAGCGTGATGGTGGTGGGGGCGGCGACGGAGGCGGCACCGCCGCCGGCCACCGTGAACACCAGGGAGTTACCGGTCGCGAAGCTCTGGGTCCCGTCCGTGGCCGCCGTCGTGGTGCCCTGGAAGCCGGTGGCCGAGGTCAGCACGGCTGCGGTGGCGGGGGTGCCGCTGGTGGTCGCGCTCTTGTCGGCCAGCGCCTGGTTGGCGGTGGACTTGGCCGAATCGACCAGCTTCTGGATCGAGGTGATGCCCTGGTTGGCGNGTGCCGCTGGTGGTCGCGCTCTTGTCGGCCAGCGCCTGGTTGGCGGTGGACTTGGCCGAATCGACCAGCTTCTGGATCGAGGTGATGCCCTGGTTGGCGGCCTGGATGGTCTGGACGCCGTTAGAGATGCCGTTGAGGAGCGAACCGAGGTCGCCTGAGCGTCCCGACAGGGACTGCGAGGTAAAGAAGCTCGTCGGATCGTCSAGCGCCGAGTTSACCTTCTTGCCCGTGGAGAGGCGGTTCTGGGTGCTGGACAGGAGGTCCGCGGTGCCCTGCAGCGAGAGCAGGTTCTGRCGGGTGGCAGCGGTGAGGGTGACGCCGGAAGACATGTGGATTGATCCTTCTGATCAAAAAACCCTCGTATTTCCGAAGGCACCTCACCTGAGGGCAGGGCTTCCTAACTTCATATTAAATCGATGTGCTGATTTTCCTGCCCCACACAGATTTCATTTTCATGGTTAATTGAATATTAATCAATCCAGTATTAATATACGCTTCATATAAGATGATCAGTTGCTAATTTCGAATAACTCAAAAGGAGTTATAGCAGTGGCATTAAAGCTCACGATCAAACCCGGCGAAACTGTATACATTAATGGCGCGGAAATATGTAATTCTGGTGCAGGTGTCAGCTTAGTCATAAAAAATCACTGCCGCATCTTGCGCGAAAGCGAGATGATCCGCGAAAGCGATGTTACGTCACCTTGCTCTAAAATGGTCTTTGCGCTTCAGCAGATTGTTCTGAAGGAAAACCCCTTTGAAGAACTGAACGAACTATCACGGTTGGCCGTCCAAATATTGCAGACCATACCGAGCGCTGCTCCGCATATCTTAGAGATCCAGCATCTACTCAGCGAGAAGAAGACACATATTGCTTTCAAGAAGGGCAAAGCTCTGATGGCTCTGGAGGCCGGTTGGATCCCTGAAGCCAAGAATGGGTGACTAATTTCGAAGAGGTGATTGCGGCGCTTCTCGTTAGTCCCAATCGATCTCCAGAGACCGCTCGAAGGCGGTAGCCGGCTGTTCCTTGCCCTTGTGATCAACGACCACGATGTCCTGAAAGCCACGCCGCTGTAGCTCCCACGTCTTCTCCATCGCCTGCTCGTCCGTCCCGCAGGCGAAGGTCATGGCCTTGCCGATTGGATCAGTCCCCCTCACTGTGAACATGACATGCTCTCCGATTTTAGCGGAGATATGGGGCTGGCGGGCGAGAAACCGTACCCCAACCGCACACGCTCAAGGTCCGCTCGGCGGTCGAGACGGTGCTTGCCGGCCAGAAGCACCGCTTCGGCTTGTTCGTGCGCACTACCGAACGCGACCAAGCCGTCTCAGGTGTCGCGGTAGGGTCCTTGGAACAGGTCACCCAGCCCTTTGCGTCGAAACAGCGTGAGCCAACGACGGCGCCGGTGTTCGGGGCGGTCGTGGTTCATGTGACAGCGCTGGCAGAACGCGGCGAGGTTCTTGTCGGCATTGTTGGCGGTGTCGTGATCACGGTGTGCGGTCGCCAGCACGACCTTGGTCGAGCGCACATGCACGAGCTCCTCCAACCTCGGCAGGACCTTGAGGGCCGATCCGGTGCCATCGCGCCAGCAGCCGCTCGCAGCATCCCACCAGCGGCCATCACCAAGGTGGTAGACCATTCGCCCGTGCGGCCGGCCACAGCCCTCGCAGGCCCCACCCGCCCGTCGAAACCGGATCGTGGCCGAGAGTTGCGGCCAATCGATCGGGTAGAAATGGCGATGCTCGCGTCGGATCGGCATCGCGGTCAGGCCTCCTTTTCCGAGGCCGCTTCCGAAGCCGCCGCCTGGCTGCGTGCCCGGGCTTGAGGGAAGTAGCTGTAGAAGGTGTCTCGGCTGATCCCGAGGCGCTTGGCGATCGCCGCGATCGAGATGGTGCCGGTCTGCAGCAAGGCACGGCCGACCTCGATGTCGGCCGCGGTCAGCTTCTTGGGCCTGCCGCCCTTCCTGCCGCGAGCCAGAGCCGCCTTGAGCCCCTCCATCGTGCGCTCGCGGTTGAGGTCGAGGAAGTACTCGGCCATGGCGCCGTGCATCTGCAGGGCGAACCGGCCATGGGCGGTGTCGCTGTCGAACTGCTCGGTCAGCGAGCGGAAGTGGATCTCCTTCTGGCGCAGGCTGTCGATGGTGCGCATCATCTCGACGAGGGAGCGGCCGAGCCGATCGAGCTTCCACACCACCAGGACGTCGGTGGGACGCAGATAGGCGAGCGCGGCCTCGAACTCGGGGCGCTTGGTCCCGGCCTTGCCGGACTTCTTCTCCTCGAACAGCTTCTCGCAGCCGGCCTTGCCCAACGCATCGCGTTGGAGGTCGAGGTTCTGATCGAGAGTGGAGACGCGGGCATATCCGACGAGCATGTCGGGATAGTGAATCAGGAGCGTTTGATCCGCAATAGAATACCAGTCATATTTTCCCGACAGAAACGCGACCGTTTTGACCGGCTCAGCGCCTGCCTCACGCTAACGTTGGGAAAACGATCGTTTTCCTGGCATGCAGCACGGGAGCATTGGGTGCGTTCGTCCAGGACAAGCTTATTGGACTGATGCGTCCTGCAGCGAGCACATTCTCTTAGAATGAGTCTGAACTTCTACTGCTCGCCAGACGTTCGTAATGGTCTGTAGAGGCATACAACAACGAGGAACGATCATGCGTATTCGCACCCTGCTCCCGTTCGTCGGTCTGCTCACGCTCGCCGCCTGTCAGGACGAGAAGAAGGCCGAGACTCCCAAGACGACGAACCCGCCTGCAGCCACCACGACGGCGCCGGCTCCGACTACGCCTGCGGCGACTCCGGCACCTCCCGTCACGCCGGCTCCCGCCAACAAGCCGGCTGGTCAGTGATTTAGAGGTTGTTTGCAGCACGCACGACAATCCCCGGCAGTTTGGCGCTGCCGGGGTTTGTCTGGAAAGGCATCATGCCGTCTGAGTGGAAGCGAGAAGCCTAGCCGGCTTCTCCAGACACCCGTACGTCGAGCCCTTCACTGACCCGTGCTCGAGCCCGTGCGCGTGGTCGACTTGACCGGCTTCGAACCCGGTTCGTGCGACATGGTCTTGGTACGCGACTCAACGCTCTCACCGTCACGCACCTTCGTCTTCGTCTGCGATTTCGAGAAGGTGCCTCCGTCGTTCGCCATGGCCTTGGATTGGCCATTCAAGCCCTGACCAGTCTCGTTGACCTTCGATCGGCTACGGGCGTTGTCGCCCGCCGCGCTACCGCCCGTGGCCAAGGACGAGCCAGTGCCGCCAGCCCCCGCGGAGGTGCCACCCGTGCCAAGGGTCGTGGCCGACGTGCCGCCAGCCGCCGCAGAGCCGCCGCTGCCGCCCGTGGCGCTGCCACCGCTCTGCGCGAACGCGGCCGTAGGGCCAAACAGAAGGGCAGCAGCGAAGCTGAGGGTTGTGAGGGTTCTCATGGTCATGTCGGGGCTCCCTACTTCTTGTCCTTAGACGTGGTGACAACGCAATCGCCATCGCTGGTGGTCGTCATGGTCGTGCCGTTGCTAGAGGACGAACTCGAACCGCTGCTTGAGGAGCTACTCGACTGACCATTGCTTGAGTGCGTGGTCACGGATGGGCCGCCCGTCGTCGAGCTTTGGACGCCCCCTGGTCCGGCTGTGACGGAACTCGACAGGTTGCCGGTGTTCTTAGACTCGTCCGAATGCACGACCCGGCAGGGCTTGCCATCCTTGTTGGTCATCGTGGTGTTGCTTGAAACGCCGCCAGGTCCGGCCGTAACGGTGCTCGTTTGCGCTTGGCTCATGGCGTAGCTCGCGATCAGCAGCGTGGAGCCGAGAAGGGGAAGAGCAAGGCGAAGCATGGTGCATCTCCTCTGAAAACAGGTTGGGCGCGGCTCATGCGAACCGCGCCCTTAGGATTAAGCGAGCCGCAAGGCGGGCTCAGTTCTTGTCTTTGCCCTTGTCCTTGTTACGGCCAGGCGCATCCTCGGACTTGCCGGGACCATCAGCCTTGTCGCCCGACATTCCTCCGGCCGATGAGCCACCGGTACCGACCGTCGATCCACTCTTACCACCGCCAGCGGACGAACCACCGGTGCCGACCGTTGAGTTGGAACCGGATCCGCTACCGCCACCGGCCGACGAGCCGCCAGTGCCGACCGTAGAGTTGCTGGTACCACCACCAGCTGACGAGCCACCGGTGCCGACAGTCGAGTTGGAACCAGATCCGCTGCCGCCGGCCGACGAGCCGCCAGTGCCAACTGTGGAGTTGCTGGTACCACCACCAGCGGATGAGCCACCGGTGCCGACAGTCGAGCTGGACTGTGCGAGAACGAGCGCTGTGCCGCCCACGACGAAGGTAGCAGCAAGCGCGGCGATACGAAGTTGCTTCAGCATGCGTTTTCTCCCAGAATTTTGATCAATGCACGGTCTAAAACACCCTCTTGCCAGTAGTAGTTCCCAAAATATGAGCCTTTCGACTAAAATAACGCCAGATGAACAAAGTGTTAATTGATTATTAAGCATCAAAAAGCATCGCCAAATTGACGAATAAATGGCGGTTACAGCGCACTCTCTTCGAGGTTGCGCAGCTTTAAATTTACGGTGGCGCCTCGCGCCTTTGCCACAAGGGTCGGTTATCTGCCCCGACCCGAGTCGAAAGCGGCTATAAACAGCGCTCTCGGAAAAACCGTTCCCAACCATCGCCGGGCCCTACCCCTGCACCCTGATCGCTATAGCCCTGAAGACAGCATTGAGCCCCGCGAACGGCTTGGTCCGAGCGGGGCTGCGGAACGGTTACACCGACCAAAGTTTTTTCATTCCACTTCAATGGGGGCTGATCAGGCCGTCAGACCAGCAGTAAGACCCATCGTGTCAGCCAGTGTGATGGGTGCTGAAGCGCTTGCAGGCATCGGGCTATGTTCGGCGTGGTCGCGATCCTGCCGATGAGCGTCAGCTTCGGGTCGAGCTGACGGAGGAAGGTCAGCAGTTGCGTGGGAAGGTGGCGCAGGTGCGTCAGACCCCGTTTCATAACTCGCTGCCTCCCGGCGTGAGGGCCAAGAAGGGCGGCGGCTCGGGCACATTCGTCGGAGCTGCGAAGAGGGCGACGCATGGCCCAAAGCCTCGCTACGCGGGTTATGAAACGGGGTCTNGAGGGCCAAGAAGGGCGGCGGCTCGGGCACATTCGTCGGAGCTGCGAAGAGGGCGACGCATGGCCCAAAGCCTCGCTACGCGGGTTATGAAACGGGGTCTCAGAGCCTTGTGTGCTCTCTGGGAGGCTCCGAGGCACCGATCCAGGCGCTGCGAGAGCAGGTCGACGCCGTGACCGAGTTGCTGCGTGCGATGCCGGGCAAGGCGGCGAGCTCCTGATCCACCCCTCGCCACCCATTGGCTGACTGCTGCAGGATCCAAGACACGGAACGGTTCAGCTTGTTCTTGGGTTAGAGGATCGTCCGGTAGGGGCAGGTGATCAGGAGGGGCCATGCCGCGGATACGCAACCAGCCCAGCATGCGTCCCAACCTCGTTACCCTAGCAACGCTCGGCCTGCTGCTTGGTACCGGCACGGCAGTGAGCGCGGCGGAAGACGGGCTTGGCGGTCTGTTCCAGCGGTTGTTCTCTCCCGAACCTTCAGCACTATCCGTGCAGCCTCCTCAACCGACGCAACAGGCAGACACTGCTCCGCAAGGTCGCTCCTTCGCCCAGAAACGGTACGACGCACGTCGCTATGCGCAGCGTCTCCAGGCCACCCGTCCACGCCCAAACATCCGTTATGCCTCACTGCCAAAGCCCAAGACCGAGCCCCTCAAGATCCTCATCAGCGATCGGCAGGTGCCGCTGGATATGACCGACGGACCTGCCGCGGCCTTCCTTAAGGACAAGACGCTGCGGCCCGGTGACATCGTGGTGCTCAAGGATGGAGCCCGGGTCTTCACCGGCAAACCCGACAAGCCGCACTCGATCAAGGATTTCGAGAACATTGGGCGCTCGGACTTCATAGACCGTCGCACGCGACATTTGCTGACAGCAATGATGGTCCCGGTCGGCGCCATGACCGTGGCGGAGGTGCGCAAGCGTATGCTGGAGTCAAACAAGGGGCTGCCATCTCTCGTAACCACGCCTGTGCAGCTGCAGACCTCTTCCATAAGGGTCATCTACCCGTCGTTCGCGGCGCGATAGCCAGCAGACAGCCAAGCTCTGAGTTTAGCCGCTCCTCGCAGCTGAGTGCGCGATAAAGCGACAACTCCATAGCTCTCAAACAGCGAACCATTCCTCGGAATTTTTGATTTCCAAGCAGCTTTATCTGACACGATTAGACGTGAGGTTTCCGGTCGTTTTGCTGACATGGGGTGCGGCATGCTTTGAAACGTTCCACTAGAGCCAGCCCTGTTGGATCCACGGAACCAGCGCGCCGACGGAACTCAATTAGCGAGCCGTCGTTCCTAGTGCGTTCTTGAAGGAGGCCGCCGAGGCTTGGCCGCCCCCATCCCGACGATGGAGATCTAATCATGTCGAACCGTATCCTTATCGCGGCCGCGGCGGCCGCCCTTCTCACCCTTCCGGTCACTGCCCAGGCTCAGGGCACCGTGCGCGGTGCTGAGCGTGGTGCCGCTGAAGGCGGCGCAGCTGCCGGCCCGGTTGGTGCCATCGTAGGCGGGGCCGTGGGTGCTGCGACCGGCACAGTCGGCGGCATCCTGGGCGTCGACGACCGCCCGCGCTTCCGATCCTATGTCGAGGGCCGGAAGGTGAAGTCCTATCGCTACGACCAGGACGTCCGGGTTGGCGCTACACTCCCCACTTCGGGCGTGACCTATTACGACGTGCCCGACGAGTATCGTGTCAAGCCGGGCTACCGCTACACGGTCGTGAACGAGCGTCCGGTTCTCGTCGACAGCGGCCATCGCATCGTCGAGGTCATCGACTGACGCTCGAAACCACGTCGTCGAGTCCATGTGCCCGTCCCGCCCCTGGTGGGGCGGGCAGTCTCATTTGTGACTGGTACTTTGAGGTAACTCTGGCCGCTCCATGCCCAGGCTAGACCGGTTACGGCGATTGGCAGTTCATCACCTCGGCAGCTTCAGCGACGCTTAAGGCGCGCTGCCGGACCTGAAGCGAGACAGTGGGCCGCTCGGAAACGATGGCGGCTTCCAGTTTCAGTGTCTTGTCACAAGCGCAGGAGCGATAGCCGGCAGCCGCGTAGCATGCATCGTGGCGTTGGCATGCAGCGTCCAGCGCGTCGGTTGGTGGCAGGCCCTCCGCGCGCTGCCCGACGCCGCAGTAATTACCATGATAGAGATCCCGTCCAGAGACTGCGTCGAGGGGAGAGCCGCCTGGAAGCGGCGCCTCTCGAAGCCGGCCGCTCGGATTAAGGTCGTTCGCAGGTCCACCCGCCTTTGTGCCTGAACTCCGCAGCGATTTTGGAATTGGCGACTCGATCCCGGGCTCTGCGAGCGACTCTGCCGAGCGGGTGTTCGGATCGGAGAGGTCTGGCAGTAGCGGAGGCGGGCCTGGCTGCGGCTCCTCGGTATCTACCGGCGCCGGGGTTCGCTCCATGACCTGAGCGATGCTGCTCGATCCAAACAGGAGGGCTGTTATGATCAGAAGCGGGCGAAGATGGCGGCAGTGCAAGGCGTAAGGCTCCAGACAGACCTGGGCATTGAAACACCGCTCCGCCCAGGACCGTTCCTGCCCGGCAGATGCCCTCCACTCCTGCGAGAAACGCTGAGCCGCAATCCTGATTAGTACTGGCATTACGTGATGGGCTCGACGCTCGTCATGAGTTTCATCGAGATCGCAATCGAGTAGGAGGGCAGGTGGCGAGAGCGGATGGCGTTGTAATGATGCCCCGCAGGGACCCTCAGCGGGTCAGCTTAGAGGCTGGCGGCCGTTCCGTAACGCCCAGACAGCGATCGCATCCTCAGAATGTTAATTTCTGTACAGCGTTTCCTGACGCTTTTGCATGTCAAGTTTCCGGTCGGATATCTGACAGCACCTCGCTTAGGAACGATGTCCCTTCTGGGCGGATGAACGAACCTGCTTGCACGGGATGGGTGGCAACTTTGAAGTTTGGGGATTGAAACGAGCACCCTGCGCTGATTGAGCGTCGCCCGGCCATGGGTGTTAAAGGTCCAACGCCGAAGGATTGGTTCTGACGACGCAGACCAAAGCTGGCGTCAATGCCGGCAAAGCAAGCTGAACACGGCAAAGCCTGCCAAGCCAGCAAGGCCGAGCGCGAGTAGGCGATTGTCCTGGAAGGCGTTGATGGCCTGACCGCCCGTCTCATACAACGCGTGCCTACTAGGAGATCGGGCAAGAAGCCCCTCCGCGCGATCTAGGTGCTCGTCGCGGACGTGGATGAGGACCTCGAAGCCATCCCCTTGCCGCTCGATGTCGATGCTATTGCGGGCAAAGCCGCCGCTGACAAGTCTATGCTTCGCGGAGCGGGCCGCGTTCAAGGAAGGAAACAGTGCCGAGGCAAGACCGGTGTCGGGCATTCAGGTTCTCCATTGTGAGAAACCAAACGCAGCCGGCTCAGTAAGGGTTCAGAGCAATCTTCAGGTTTAGGTCCGCTTTCAAAAGAATTTTGCATACGCTTGTATGATGGAACTGGGCCGGAACCAGACGACCCTAGATGTCAGAAAAACGGTCATTTTCCGACCTTCAGGATGGGGGTATTGCACACGATACCTGTTCAGGAGCGGCCCTTGCACCGATAGCCCTTCCTTACCGGGCCACTGGCTACCCATGGAACTGCATGCAGCCCCCCAGGTTTCTGATGCTCCGTATGGACGGTCCAGGGTGAGGGAGACGCTAAGATGCTCGACGTCGATCAGGATCTATCGTCGGATTTCGTAGCGTCGAAGCCTTACGGCCTGACAGGAACGATCCGGGACGAGGCGGGAGGTTATATCGAGAAGCGCAAGGCAGACGCCGCTCGGGCCATCTCCGATGTTGCAGAAGCCATTCGCGCCAGCGGCGCTGGCTTTGCCGAACAGCCAAACGTGAAGGCGTTCTTCGACAGCGCGGCAGAGGGCGTCGAGGAGTTCTCCGAAGGCATCTCCCGCCGGACCTTCAGTGAACTCTACGATGAGGTAGATACGGCTGTTCGGCGTCACCCTGGCGTGACCGTAGCTGCGGCGGCGCTCGCCGGGTTCGCACTTTTCCGCTGGTTCAGCGCTTCCGAGATCCGGCCAATCCCCCGCTCACGTGCGATCGTCTCAGCTGACGTGTTTCCTACTCCAGACGTGTGAAGTCCTGTCGCGAACGGAATTTCATATGTCCGGATACGACCTCGCGGACATCCTAAGTCTAGTTTAAAAACGCCTAAACAGCGATCGCCTCTTCGGGATTTTGATTTCTAAGCAGTTTTTCCTGACAATTTTGTGTGTTAGGTTTTAATCGTTTGATAGACAACAAAATTCTGCCATTTATCTTGAAGATGACGAGTGCTACGAAGCTAGTACTAACTGGCGGATCATGACCAGAAGGCGTGAACGTAGGGCGGGACGCATAGTTGGCAGGATTGCGATCCTGCCAACTGCTGCGGAAATATACGGTTAGCGGACAGAGCGTTGCTGTGACCTCAGCTTTTCTTCTTGTAGGCCTGGATAGCACCCTGGCAGCCGGGCGACAGTTTGGTCATATTTTTCTCAAAGCAGGCCTGCGTCTCGGGGCCGTCCTCGGGCGGCAGACCAACGCAGAAGGTGGTGAAGTCGGCAGCGCATTGCTGCTGCAGAGCGGCTTTATCTTCAGCCGACATGGGAGCCGATAGGGCCGCGCTTGCTGCAAAAGTGGTGAGCACAAAGCCCATTCCAAACCGTACCAACATGATCTGCTCCCCTGACACCCAGCTCATCTGGGTCAGCGGCGTGAACGTTGTGGGAGGGTCGACAGTTGCACCGACGACGGGCCTTCGGTGGGCACAGACGGCTTGATGGGCAGCGCCCCTTGAGCCTCCACCGGGCAGTGCCGGAGCATCGATGGGCACAGTCAGGCCTTTCGAACCGCTCCACGCCTTCAGCACATGACTTCACAGAGTGTTAGACGCATGAACATCGCCGCTTCACGCCGCTCGACCTACTTGCTCGTTACCGCTTTTCTTGCAGGCCTCTCGACCATCCCTGCGAACGCCGCCGATCCGTCTGGTACGTGGCTGACCGAGGACCGCCGGGCGAGAGTTCGCACTGAGCGCTGCGGACCAGGGAACGCGCAATTGTGTGGGTACATCGTGTGGGGCAGCAAGCCACTCGATGAGAATGGCCAGCCTCGCGTGGATCGTGAAAATCCCGACCCGCAAAAGCGCACGCGGCTCCTTCTGGGGCACCAGGTGATCCTCGGCCTCAAACTGGGCGAGGACGGGCGGTATGGGGGGCAGATCTACAACGGCGACAACGGCAAATCCTACACCGTCACGGTCTGGAGCGAGGAGCCATCTACGCTGTCCGTGAAGGGATGCCTGGTGGCTGTTTTGTGTCAGACCCAAACCTGGACGCGGGTGACGGACGTGGTTGCGGGCCAGCTGAAAGGACCCACGAACGGTAAAGACGGCCCACGATCTGACCGATAACGGACACAATAACTCGTTGCTGTCGGTGGTCGGAGAGCCGGCCCTCTACAATGCAGGAACCAAGGTCACGGTAGAACGTCTGAGCACCGTTTCCTGACGCCGTTCGGTGTGGAATCTCGAATCTTTTTACACATGACTTCGGCCTCAAGATGCAGACGCTAACGCCCTATTGGGAAGCCAAGGCCCCTCCGCCCCTTGTCCGCATAAAACTGAGATTTGCCATCAATCCCAGCTCGAAGCATGAAGTCCTACGGACGCGCTTGAGGGATGGCAGCGACACCACATGAAGCGGCGACAATGGCAACATGCGCTTTCCCTCCTGGGTGTCGCCCTGGCGATGCCGGGGCTCTCTGCCTGTACCACACCGCCACACGCGGTTCTCACCACGGGTTCCACGCCGTCGCCCAAAGCCATTGTCGTGACGGAGGCCGAACGCGACTGCCTCGGCCGTGCCATGTACTTCGAGGCAAACCGCAGCGACGCAGACGGGCTGCTCGCGGTTGGCACCGTCGTGATGAACCGCTTCGAGGCCCCTTCGTCTCCCGGTACTATCTGTGGCGTGGTTGGCCAGCCCCGACAGTTTGCGGCTGGCGTGCTCACTAAGCCAATGGCGGACAAGGACGTCCAGAAGGTCGCTGACGTGACCGACGCCGTGTTGGACGGCGCACGCCATCCCCAGGTCGGGCGGGCCATGCATTTCCACTTGGCCGGCCTTCGTTTCTCCTACGACAACATGCACTACGTAGCGGAGGCGGGCGGCAACGTCTTTTACGAGAAGCGCAAGGCCGGCGCTGAGCTGGTAGCGCCTACGCGCTGAACCGTGCCTCTGAAGTCGGCACTCCGGCTGCAGCGCGCAAGCGGAGCTTATCGCGATCCGTGAAGGTGGCCGCCCTGATAGCGGTCAGGAGCGCGCTGCCTTCAGTCGCTGCAGGGTACGGGCGCTCTCACGCTCGAACTGCACCGGCGTCATATTGCCCGCATCGACCTGTTGGGCAAGCTTCGTGCGGTAGGCGATCGCCGCCTCCTGATCCGCACTGAGCGCAACGTTGGCTCGTGCCGCCGCGCCGGTCCGCTCGGCCCATTCCGTGTACGAAAGGCGGCCTGCATCCCGCTCCGTCTTCAGGCGGACGATATCACTTTCCAGTACGGCAGCCTGCTGCGGAGCCGGTGCTGCGGTCTGGCAGGCTGCAAGCCCAACCGTGATGAGCAGGGCGGCAATCCCTCGTAACTTCATGACCAAACCCTTTTGTCTGGAAGGTGTTTGGACGGTGCGGCCATATTGGTCGAGGGCCGAACGGCAACACTCACGATCAGAACGGCCTTATGTAGTGCGGCGAACAGAACCGTCTGATCTGGTTGAGGACGATGAGGCTGGCGGTAAGGGCGGATACGTCGCCGAGCAACTGCACGATGCGGTGCTCGCAGTGGAGCCCTTCGGACCCGTCCGAGCAGGTGCAGGTGAAACGTAGGCCGCGATCTGTAGGCGTTGCCTCCAGGCGACCCAATTGGACCTGTCACCTGAGATCCTACTCAGCCAAGCTCCATGAAATTTCCACAGAAAGGGGGCAAACCTCCCTGATCCACTTCGCCTGTGGGATGATCGCCGCTCAGCAAACCGTACCGAGATGGGCCCTAAGCGGAACGACTTGCTCTCTCCGCGGTTGCTGAGCCGGATCATCGGCGAGGAGCGCATCGTGAGAAACATCATTTACATCGTTGGCTTGATCGTAGTGGTCCTAGCCGTCTTGTCGTTTTTTGGCCTTCGGGGCTGAACCGTAGCTCTCTTCCTGTCTGCTCCTTTCAACGAAGCGGATTGGAAAGGGAGCGGATTCGCCAAGGATCTGTCGCAAAGATTTTGGCGTAGAAAATTATTCTCGTGAGGTGGGTGCACTGTAGATCCATGGGTCGTTTTGGAGGCCCGTCAAACCGGTCCACGTATCCTGCCGAAGTAGGTAAGCGGGGTCCGTGACATACTGTCCGGAGATGATTTTTTTGGACGGTGACGGTTTGCGACAGGCCAGCGCCCGCAGCCGTCTCCCCTCGTAGGCCGAGGCCCGGATGGCCTGGTTCAGCTACGTCGACGGCTTCTTAACCCCCTCCGCCGGCACCCGATGCTCGTATATCGCTAGCCCGTCGTCTACGAGCAGGTGATCCTATCGGACCCGTCACCTGAGGCCCTACTCAGCTAACACCTCTGAAGCGTTCACGTAACGTAGCAAGCCTAGATAGCGTCTGGACCGAAGCCCGCGCCTCCGCTAGGTTTAAGCTGCGGTTGATGACCGGTTCGTAATAACGTTGCAGGACCCGGGGGGCAGTACCTCGGCGCCTCCACCATAAACGCATCGTGATGCGTTTCTGATGGGGGCGAAATAGGATCGACTGGACGGTAAAGGGATCGCGAGAGCGTCGGTAAGGACTCGACCGGTTTGGCGTAGGTTCTGCCTATTCCAAGCACTTGGCCAAAACTCTAAATGCCAACGATAACGTTGTCATGGATGCCCGCCTCGCGGCGTAAGCATCTTGCGGTAGGGTAACCGTCGAAACAGAACCCGGAGCTTCGGCTCCGGGACCCACCGCTCTCATTGTCCGAACGACACCCAGCCCCACAGTCGTTCGATCTTGGGATGGACTGCGAGCACGACGGCGGCAGCCCCCAACGTTCCAGCGACGACGATGCCTGCGAGTTCGATCATCTCTCACGTTTAGGCGCCAGCGCATGCCGTGAGGATGCGACGCGCTGTCGTAAGACAGCCTGCCTCGCAACTTCCATCGGCTCCGTTCGTCGACGGTGGAGAGCCTGACCGACGATGCGGCTGACCCCGTAGAGAAGCAGGCCACAGAGGGCCGCCAGGCCAGCCGGCCTGAGATCGGGCATTCCCGAGACCGTTCCCTGCTCGATCATCTGCATGCCGGGAACGCCTGCGGCTTCCTGAGGGGATACGGGCATTCCCCTGATCATCGTCATGCGCCGGCATCGCAGGGCCGGATTGAGCATATCGATGCCACCGGCTCCACACGCGGGTAACGGTCGCGCTTCCCACGTGGCCATTCCTGCGAGGACGAAGGCGAACAGCATCACAGGCCCGGCCAGCATCAGGCCGATCCGGTGCGACCAGAGTGGGATGCGTGTCATCGGCACGACCTACCGTTCGTCATATCGATCAACTGCATGTCGGCATGACATGGCTCCCGCCGTTGTCGCCACCCACGACGATTCTCATGAGCCGCTGCCCTGAAGGCGACCCTGCCGTCCCGGCAGCTTTTTTGAGCGTAGTGCAGCCCTCACGGTTCCCAGTTTTAAGACCCTTTTATCCGTGGGATGAATCGTTCTGCACCCTATGCCTGACGGCCGCGACAGCAGCTCGCGCTCGCCGGGGCTGTCGGGCTCGCAGGCTGAAGCGTTTCGCTTCTGCCGGCTCCCTCGGCGCATCCACGCCTGCCACTCGCGGCTGATGACCCGGATGAGGTTGGGTGAGTTCTTCCGCCCCTCGTGCCGGCGTTCCTCGATGGTGAGCAAGCCGTCTCCCTCGGCGAGGCGAATGGCGGCCTGCGCCAGGCGCCGGCACACGCCGGCACGGGCTGCGATCGCGTCGATGCACAGTCCGCACACGCCCTTGGCCGTCACCTCGTCGGCAACGATACGCAGTACCGCGAGCTGGCCGGTGGTGAAGCGGCTGGCGAGAGCCGGTGGCATCGGGCCGGAGAACGCCAACAACCGGCGCCGATCGCGTGAGGCAGCCTTGTCGGGGCTCGCCACGTGCCGGCGCGGCGGAAACAGGCTGGCCCGGCCGGACGGGATGCCCACCGGCAAGATGCCCTCTCTGATCGCGCTACGGCGCCCGTGGAGCCGTTCGGCGAGGGCCTGGGCCTCTTCGTCGGCCAAAGCCCCCGAACCGTGCCCCTGCCAGAGCTGGCGCGAGAGCGCGTCCATCTGCGCGAGCGTCCGCGCGCCGTCGATCGCGGCCTTCATGGCGGCGTGAAACATCGGTCCCGGTCCCTGCTCGGGCCGCGGCAAAGCAGAGGATGGATCGTGATGACCCCTCCTTCAAAAGGCAAAGCGCCATCGTTTCGGGAAGCGGTTCCCGATTGACTCCTGAGCGGAGCTATGATGTCTGGGGAGCTGGAAAACGGGTCGCCCAGACCTCATCGATTTCGACGGCCTCACCCTTGCCGGGGTGGGGCCGTTGGCGTTTTGGGCTTAGGTCTTTCTCGCGGCGTTAATCCCTGGATGTTCGCCGGCCCCCGACTCGCGAAGCGAGTGTTAACCGAAGCGTTCCTTGTCAGCCGAAGCGGACCCGTTCGTCAAACGGCTCCGACTCGGAGCCTCAATCGGGCAACTCTCTTCAACCTATCTGTAAACCTACACCTAAATCTAAACAGAGAGCTAAACAGAAACGGTATCTTTACACCTCACACCTAAACGGTATGCCACAGCGTCTCGCTGGCCGTGGAGGTGCTCCGTGCACGTTGTCTCTGTGATCGGGCTGAAAGGGGGCTCTACCAAGAGCACCCTAACTGCTCACCTCGCCGTCGCTGCTCATCATGCGGGCATCCTCACCGCGATCGTTGATACCGATCCGCAGGCGACGTTGCGCATGTGGTCGACCCGCCGCCAGATCGACGGTCCCCCGGTCCGGCCGGAGACGACTCCAGAGTTCTTAGAGCCGACGCTTAAGGCCTTCGAGGCCCAAGGCGCGGAACTTGTTTTCATCGATACCGCCGGCAAGGCGGAGATGATGGGCAAGCGGGCGGCCGAGTTGTCGGATCTTGTCCTGATTCCCTCTCGCACTTCTCTGGCCGACATGGATGCCGTGCCAACCTCGCACGCCATGCTCAAGAGCCTGAACAAGCCGCACTTCGTGATCTTCAGCGACGTGGATGTCAGTGGCAGGAAGACTGACGTGAAAGAGGCCTCGAAAGGCTTCGCCGCGAGAGGCATCCCGATCGGTAACACGAACGGTGCTCCCACCATCAGCCACCGGAAGGCGTTCAAATCCTGCTTCAACGACGGCAGGACCATCCAAGAGCTCGAGCCGGATGGGAAAGGGGCTGAGGAGGTTGATGCGCTGTTCCGGTGGGTGGCGAAGCAGATCGGGTTGAAGGTGAAGCGCAAGCGGGTGGAAAAGTAGGATGGCGAAGAAACCCGGTCTCTCAGCGGCGTTCGAAATCGGCGAGCAGCCTATCCTCGACGTCCAATCGACACCTCCACGTCAACCTATAGATCCACCTAAAGCGATACCTACACCTTTACCTAATCGTCGCGATCATCGGGCGAACCGTCAGGCCTTCACGGTGTGGCTCGACCGCGATCTAGTGGCGAAAATCAGAGAGCTATCGCGTGACCTCGTGAACGAGAACGGCAGAGCCGGCAACTCGATCGAAGCGATGGTTACTGAGGGGATCGAGCACGTGCTTGCGAAGTACGGACGGTCCTCAGGATCGCCGTGACTAAGCCGATCCTCCACCGCTTCCTAGCGCCCTGGACCGTTGTAGAGCTCCAAGAAGCGTTCCAGATCGTGGACGCCAATGGGTTCGCCTTGGGCTACGTCTACTTCGTCGAGGCTCCTCAACGGTAGGGTGTGACTGGCCGCATGTCGAAGGACGAGGCTCGCCGGATCGCCATCAACAGGGCGGCCGTGCCGAACCTACGCGGGGCGCTCCGCGATCACGAGAACTGGTTCTGAAATGAGGTAGCGAGCCCAGGTTGGCTGAGGTAGACCCGCCGCCCCGCCGCGGGCAGGGCAGGGGACACCATGACCGACACCGCCGAGCACGCACACTTCCTTGCCGTGGTCATCGAGAACGCCGAGCTTCGCCAGCAACTCGCCGAGGCGCAGGATCAATGCGTCGAACTCGCCATCGATGGTGGCGAGCTCCATGCCGAACTCGAGGCGCTACGAGCGCGTCTCGTAGAGGCTGAGCTGAACCGAGACCGATGGCGGGCGGAAGCCGAGCGGCGACTCGTTGGGTGAACCCTACCAGAGCCCGCACCACCGGCCCGCACCCATCAGGATGAAGATCAGCAAGACCGCGCCGATGGCGATGCTTCCGGTCGCATCAGCCTCAAACAGGCCGAACAGCAACTTCACCCGGAAACGGTGCTGGTCGCGGTTGTCTTGGGGAATCACGGGCACACCTCGCCATTAGCGAATCAGGTGCGCTCCCGCTGAGGGGTATGGGGGGGCATTCCCCTTGTAAACGCAATAGCCATGCACGTTGTCCACCGTGCACAATTCACGTGGACAATCGCAGTAACATATTGTTATTGCTATATAAATTTAGCCTTTCGATTGCCAGCGCAGCGTGCATCCTATGTCATAAATGCGACAGTCAAATTGCCTTGCTTCTGAAGCCGGATTTTAAGCTGCCCGCTTCACGATCCGGTCGACTTGGACAGCCGTCCAGTCACCCCCCCGAGCGGTCGGAACGCGGCGGGTGTTCAACTCGGCGGCGATGGCGCGCAGGCTCGTGATACCGGATGCCTTGATGCTGGCGACCACCGGGATAACGTTGGCGGCGAAAGCATCGGCCGCGACCCGCTGCATCCGAGCGCCTTCCGCAGAAGCCTCAGCCAGGTTCGTGCGGTTGCCCAGGACGCCGGTCCCGACCTTGCTGGCCAGAGCTGCCTTCGTGCGCGCCGAGATCATGGCACGCTCTTTCTCGGCCAGCGCCGCATAGAGATGCAGGACGAACGGGTCCACGCCCTCGCCAAACTCGGCGACGAGGAACGGCACTCGCTGCGCCATCAGGCCGGCGATGAACGCCACGTCGCGTGAGAGACGATCCAGCTTGGCCACGATGACCGGGCACTTGGCCTTCCTGGCAGCCGCGAGGGACGCGGCAAGCTGGGGGCGACGCTCCAAGGCATCGGCACCCTTGCCCGTCTCGACCTCAACATGCTCGGCCACCACGACGAACCCACTGCCTCCCGCGAATGTGGCGATCGCCTTCCGCTGCGCCTCAAGGCCCAGCCCTGACTTACCCTGCCGATGGGTGCTAACCCGGAGGTAGGAAATCAGGGGGCGAGGGGCGTCGGACATGGCGATAGCTCCAGTGTGACATCACCATACGAGCGTTTGGTTTTGTTACAAAGGTAATTCCGGATCGCCTTGGAACCAGCACGTTCGGTCTTTGTTCACACCCTTGACGGATTGCACCGCCAAGCATCCATATCGCCGCGCACACCATCCATAGTATATACGGCCCCTTCTTGTGCAAGATATGGGGTCCGAAGAGGCGTTCAGCGTGCCACGGATCACCCGTCACATCAGGCGCAAGCCGGCCTCGAACCTACACCATGCCATTCGCGTCGCAGACGCGCTAAAGCTGCCGCTCAACACGTTCGTCACAATCAACATCAGCATGACCGACTGCCCGGTAGAGCAGGCGAGTTTCGCCCTTGCCCGACTCCGCAACAACTACTTCAGCCACTGGGCGCGCAGGCCGACCAAAGCCATAGTCGCGAGTGGCAGCGAAGCGTTCAATCCCGCATTTGTATGGGTCTTAGAAGCGGCTGGTGGCGTCACTGCCGCCCATTGGCTGCTTCATGTGCCAGAAGGTCGACGCGAAGATTTCGAGACCCGATTGGTGATGTGGGTCGAAAAAGCAATCGGCAAGATCGAGAGCGAACGGACAATCGAAGTCAAAGACGCCCCCCGTCCCAAAGGGCTCGGAAAGTACATGCTGAAGGGCATGGAAGAGGCCTACGCGCACTTCTACGGCATCGACTTCAAGGACCAGGGCGTCGTGCTCGGCCGGCGCTCGGGCTACAGCCTCAACCTTGGACCGTCAGCGAAGCAGCGGCTGCGAAATGAAGGCGCCTACCCAGAGGCTCGGATGTGGAAGCCGTTCCCGAGACCACCGGGCAACATCACGGAGCAGGCGCTCAAGGCCCAGCGGCACGCCCAACGAGGGTGACCGTTGAGCGTCGACATCAAAGGAGCATGGGGGCGGTAGTAAGCGATGCCATGGGGCCCTTTCCAAGAACAGCGGGTCTACAACCGCCGCCGAGACATCCACGCCGTCTACGGTGGGCAGCAACAGGGTGGTACCTGCACGCCTAGTCAGCACCCTGTTGTCATTCTCTTCACGGGGGCAAGTGGCGAGCAGCACGGCTACGCAGACGGTTGGTCCACGGAGGGTGTTTTCCGCTACTTCGGTCACGGACAGATCGGCGACATGGTGTTTGAGCGTGGCAACCGCGCGATCCGGGATCACCTCGTCGACGGCAAGGACTTACTAGTGTTTCAGACCCGTGGCCGAGAGGGCGTGCGGTTTCTCGGTCAGTTCGAGTGCGCCGGCTACAGCATTGAGCCCGCCCCAGATCGAGAGGGCAATGAGCGCTCCGCCATCGTTTTCGAGCTCGTCCCTGCGAACGTCAACGAGCTGGTCAACGACGAACTGGAGTTGGTCGAGGAGGTCAAGCTCGACATCAACCTCGCCAGCCTACGTGCACGCGCCCTAGAGGCCGCCCGGTCGACGCCACAAGCCTCTGGCAAAGCCGCTCGCCGGAGCCTCTACAGGCGCTCTGTAGCGGTCCGGCGCTACGTTCTGGCTCGAGCCGCCGGAGTCTGCGAGAGCTGCGGAAAGCCGGCGCCCTTCGTCACGGCGCAAGGTGAGCCCTACCTTGAGCCTCACCATACGCGCCGCCTTAGCGATGGCGGCCCAGACGATCCCCGGTTTGTGGGAGGGGTCTGTCCTGACTGCCACCGTGAGATCCACCATGGCGTGCATGGGCAAGCGAAGAACGAGGCATTGATCGAAGTGGTCCGCCAGAAAGAGAGGTTATCTGGTGCATGACCTCCTCCGGGAGCCCCTACGCCCTCAATGAGGCGGCTCCTGACGCTTGGCGATCTTCGCGAGATCGTCCTGGTTAATGTTGCGCAGGGCATGAAGGAACCGGGCGAGTGCCTCCTCCAGAGTGTGCCCTTGGGCCTGCGCGGCCTCCTCCATCCTCTCGAGCTCCACCTCGGAAAACCTCTGGCCGGTGAGGTGCTCCAGCTCTTGGAAAGCAATGAGGTGGGCGACCTGATCTCGGATGCTCATGCGGAGCCTACTACTCTAGGATGGTGAGATCCTCGATGGAGTCGAGCTTGTAGAGTGGCTCCGCTCGGTGTCATATACCTTGATAAGAATTGGATCCCCCAGCGCGACGTCCTAGAGTGGCTGCGGAAGTTCAAGGCGCAGGGCCCAAAGAACGGATGCGCGGCCATCGACAAGCTGTTCGGCAAGCGGGGCGCCGCAATGCCCGGCATCTTTCGCCGGACCCAGTAGCTCATACGCGCCTTCGCCCATTCCATCATTCTCGCAATCGCCCTTTCCAGGCCTGGCATGGCCTGGAAAGGGGCGAGCACCCGTCCACCGAGGACGCCCCCCAGTAATTCACGCGCTTATACAGCCGGGGTCTGCAGGAGTTGCGGGGAGCAGGCGCCCTTCTTCACCGCGCAATGCCACCAACGACAAGGCCGAGAAGTAGTTCGTGCCGGCCAAGAACCGGGCGCCCTTGGAGTGCGTAACGACCTCTTAGGCGAGGCCGTCCTCTGCGGCCTTGTCAGGCGTGTCGCCCTTCTTCTGTGCCTTATCGACGACATCCTCGGTCGTGTGCTTGCTGCCGATGGTCGGCTCCGGCACCTGAAGCTCACTCGAGCGGATCGTCGTGTGCTGGCTGCCGATGGTCGGCTCTGGCACCTGAAGCTCACTCGAGCGGATCGTCGTGTGCTGGCTGACGACGTTCGAAGCTTTTTTGTCCTCAGACATTGCGTTCTCTCCCTGTTGAGCGTGTGAGGTTCAACGCGAACGGTCGGGTTGTGCTCCATCAGCCGCTGACCGTGCAAGGCAGCCTCACCATACCCGCCGCTTGAGCGACGGCGGTCCAGATGATCCTCGGTTCGTAGGCGCGGTCTGCCCGGACTGCCATCGCGAGATCTACCATGGCCTACATGGGCGGTCGAAGAACGAGGCCCTGATCGAGGTCATCCGCCGGAAGGAAACGATCTGACCCGCGTGCTGCAAGCCAAGATCGCCGAGCCCGCGATCAGCTCTTGATTTTCCCTCGACTATCCCGGCCGCGTGGCGGTCACGAACAACTGGTGTGAGGGCGCCCTGTGCCCGGCGGTGGTGCATTGGAAGGTGGCCAACGGCTACCGGGCCATATGGACGGTGCGCATCAGCGGAGGGATACCAGCCCCCGCCGCTCCGTGCCGTTCTTGCCGAAAGCCGCATCAAGCGACCGGCAGAACTCCGGAACCATAGCTCCCAAACCCCTCAAGGCGTTGTAGATGTTCTGACCCTGGATTACGCGCTGCCGGTTCTTGGTGAGCTCCCACGGATCAACGTTCATCGCCTCCATGGCAGCCTGGACCTCCTCTGAATGGACCACGAGCCTGGGGCAGTTGTTACGGGCCCAAGCCATGGTCGCCATGAGCCGCGTGGCAGCGTCTTCCTCGCCGCCTGCGAGGACGGCGGTTGCGAGCAGTAGGCTCGCGGTCATGATCAGGATGCTGCGCAAGGTTCTCTCCAAAGGCTCGCGTTAAGCGAGCCCTGGTAGCGTATCGCTGGCATAACTTACGGATCTTTAAGCATCAGGTGTGCGTCCATCGCTTCGGCGATCGGGCTGTCGGGGTTGAGCACCAACTTATTGCCGTACGTGCACAATCGGATCAGCGAGATCGCTGAAGACCAGCTGTCGGTCGACCAGCTCACACGCGAGTTCATCCGCACCGAGCTTGGGTTCCGCTTCCTCGTCGTACCGAGCCCAGCTGAGGCGTTTCTGATCGAGCGCCGTCTACAACGCGGCGAATGGAACGCCGGGCGCCCGATCTTGAACCCACTGCTAACAAGCAACTTGGCCTTGGTCGAAAAATGAAAATCAGGGCCTTTCAACATGCAGTCTGCATAGACTCTCGTGGAGTAGATCTGATCATCACATTGGATTGAACCCCGCTTCCCGTTGACCACCGGCTGCCTTATCCTCGCTCGCATCAGAGGCATGCCACAGGATCGCCTACGAGCCTCGCTGGCTGGATCCGTTAGCGTTTAGCAGGACTTAGTGGCCATTGGAGATGCCGGTCGTCCTTGGTGTACTCAGAGCGTTCTCTCGATAACCCAAGGACAAAATCGTGGAGAGGCTGAGAGGAAAGCGATCTCCGCGCGGTTATCGGTATTTCGCTAAATCGCGATTGAGCGAAGAAGGCAGTTTGGCGAGTTGGAGCACAGCCTGAGTAGGGCACAGTGTGTAGCGATTTGTCGAAACCGTTACGCCTGAAAGGCCCCATGCCGCTCCTCTTCAATTCCCTTCTGCACCAAGCCGGGATCCCGCCTGATGATGTGCGGCTCCTTCGCCATCAGGACAACCGAGCGACTAAAGGCCGAACGCCCTACTCGCTATGGCGCACCAATCGACCGGCATTTGACGCCTACCAATCGCACCAGAGCGAGCAGAACCGCCAGGTCCTCAGTTCTCACCCCTTATGGGCCTCGTTCGTCGGCACGCCGGCTCGGGAGACCTTGTTCGTGGGTCTCTACCGGATCCGGTGTCTCGGATCATTGCCTGTCGATACGCCTGAGCCGCACACCGACGAGATCATGAAGGCCGGCGGCTGTGATCTCTACAAGGTGGTGCCAGACGATCGGCTGTCAGACCTCATTGGCAAGGTCGTCATCGCCTGGGGGCCTGGCACGCGATCTTGGGCTCAACGGGCTGACCGGCAGGACAAGGTTGTCCTCGAGGTGCGCACGGAGTTCAAGGAGCCCGAATACCCGGGGCACCTGGCCTTCATGAAGTCGCTGTCGGAGATCGAGGTGCTACCCGAGAGCTGGAAGGTGGCCCTGGCGGCGGCAAAGGGCGTCTACCTGCTGACCTGCCCGAAAACCCGAGAGGTCTACGTCGGCTCGGCGACTGGGGCTGGCGGCTTTCTCAGCCGGTGGCAGGAGTATACCCGCACCGGACATGGCGGAAACGTGCGCCTCAAGGTCAGAGACCCCTCGGATTATCAGGTCTGCATCCTTCAGGTCGCCGGATCCGACGCGGGTGACGACGAGATCATCGGCATGGAAACCCGGTGGAAGCTCAAGCTCCAGAGCCGGGAGATGGGCTTGAACGTGAATTAGCGAAATCGCGACGGATGCCCCTCTCAATCGCCAAGGTTGGCGCGTGGCGGCGTCGGAGCGTTGCTGGCGCGAAGGATAGCCTTTAGCGCTCGCGCCTCTGTGTGAGCCTGTGAGAGCGATTTAGCGAAAACGCTACACCTTGAGCCAGATCCAAGGATGCGACCGGATCTTGGCTGCACCATGACACAAGGCCCTCAACGAGGCGTTCGGTCTTCTGGGACTTCTCAATAGCAAGTAGATCAAGATCCGAGGGCTCGACGCACGGCGTCAGGCTCGCGCTCGATGACACGCAAGAGGGTCTGCATCGCTGCATCAGGACGACGGCGACCTTGCTCGTAGGACTCCATCGTCCGGGCCGAGATCCTGAACTGCCGCTCAAACTCCTTGGTCGACGCAGCCACCTTGCGCCGGATCGCCTTCACCCGCTCGGGCGTGATGGAGTCGTCGGGCACCTCGTAGCTCTCGGCCTCGACCTCACCACGCAGGTAGGCGGCCATCTCCTGGAATGCCTCGACCAGGTCGTCCCCGACCCGAGAGCCGGCGTCCTGGTGTGTGCTGCGTGTCATGACTCGACTCCCTTGATGCTTGCGATCGCCTCGAGGATCGCCTTGCGCTGCTCTAGTGACAGATCATCCCGTTCGTTCTTCGGGTAGGCCGTCATCATGAACAGCACGCCGGGCGCGATCGCGACGTAGTAGATCGTGCGGCCGCCCCCGCTCTTGCCCCTGCCTGGAAGCGGGAAGCGGGCTTTACGCGCGCCTCGCAGACCTTTGATCATGGGGTGGGCGTCAGGAGCTCTGACGATCATCGCCTCGATCTCGGTCACGGCCACCTCGTCGAGCCCCATGCCCTTCATCGCCCGGATGTAGGGCTTCAGCCGAACGACTTTCATGTGGGCATACTACACCGACGTACCGCCCTCTTGTAGGGGTTTAGATAGAGGGATCAGTGGGGATCTTCGAGTAGCAAGAGCATGAAGCAACGGCCGATCTGCCCTCTATGTGGTCAGCCTGCGACTCAGATCGTGGGGTCGAATGGCTTGAAGAGCCGATGTGAGCCATGCGGCCTATGGTCGAGCGGCAATCGACCTCTTCGAGATGCCGAAGGGCACCAAGCCCGCTTCGAACGCCGGAATGCTCGGCGAAACGCCCATGCCGCCTTCGACCCACTTTGGCAGACCGGACATATGGATCGCGAAACAGCCTACATGCGGCTCGCTCAAGAGCTCGGCATCGATCGCGACGCTTGTCATATGGGCCTTATGGACGCGGAGATGGCCAAGCGCGTCCCGGCTGCGGTCAAAGCCATCCGATCACGCTATGATCGGGGGCTTCAGCAGGGATCCAGCGGCGTCACGATCTGACCCAAAGCACGATCTTGCCCTTGAGCCAGCTCTCGGCCTTTCGCAACGTACTCGTGAAGAATTAGCGAAATCGCGACGGTCTGCTCGATTGGGCTGCGGCTTAGAATTTTCCGTAGCCTCACGATGGCATGCTCAATCGCCAAGGTTGGCGCGTGGCGCCGTTGGTGCGCTTCTGGAGCCAGAGATGGCTTCCGGTACTCCCGCCGCTGTGTGAGCCTGTGAGAGCGATTTAGCGAAAACGCGATAGCTCAAGGCATGACCCAAGGACGTGATCCGGATCCTCGCTAACCCAGGGTTCAAGGTCCTCAACAAGGTGCTCGAACTTCCCGGACTTCGTCTTCTCCACGGACATGTAGCGATTAAGCGAAATCGCCCTTGCTGAGGAGGCGCGCCGCGCCCCAGCACGTGCGATAGCAAGCGACTGGATCAGCAACCAGGGTTGGCCATGAGCGACGGCATCTACATCATTCGCGACGACAACAGCCTTGTGGAGATGCGGTCCAGCGCCTTTGAAAGCGAGGCCATCCTTCAGCAGCTTTTAGCGAACCATCCAAGCCTACTCGCCGGTGACGCCGTCGACCCCGTCAACCCCCGCCGTTGGCTTCTCATAGCGCGTGAGCAGAGCGTACCAGGTGAAGAAGGTGGCTCTGGACGTTGGTCTCTCGATCACCTCTTTGTCGATCAGGACTGTGTGCCGACTCTTATCGAGGTCAAGCGCGCGAGCGACACCCGTGGCCGGCGGGAGGTCGTGGCCCAAATGCTCGACTACGCCGCGAACGGTGTCGTCTATTGGCCTGCCGATGCCCTACGGCAGCAGTACGAGCGCACCTGCGCGGCAAGTGAACGAGACCCAGATGAGGTGCTTCGTGAGCACCTCGGACGCCCCGATGCTGATCTCGAAGAGTTTTGGCGTGGCGTCGACGTGAACCTGCGGGCGGGTCGCATCCGCATGGTCTTCGTAGCAGACGTGATTTACCCGGAGCTGAAGCGGATCGTCGAGTTTCTGAACGCGCAGATGAGTCCGGCCGAGGTCATTGCCCTCGAGCTCAAGCACTACACTGGGCAGGGCCTGCGCACATTGGTGCCACGGCTGATTGGGCGTACCGCAGAAGCCGAGCGGCGCAAGGGATTAAGCTCAGCAGCGTCAACCTCAGCACTCCGTCCGCAGATCACCCACGAGGAGTGGTTCATCCAATTTGCATCTGAGCGAGGAGCCGGAGAAGCTGCAGCTGCACGTGCAGTCTACGATTGGTGGGTCAACCAAGGTGGCGAATTCGTCATCACGAGCGCACAGCGGCCATCGCTCATCGTGAAGCTAACCCATGATCGGGGCCACTGCTGGCCCTCGGTGATCAAGGCGAATGGCCGGGTATCGACTGCACTCTGCTATGTTTTGACCACAGCTCCGTTCGACAAGGTCGAGAACCGTCGTGAGATCCTCGAGACCCTCGCGAGCACCTTTGGCCAACGCTATGGGGAGCGGGCAGTCGACGGCGAACCGTATGTGCCTCTCGCCATGCTGCAGGAGCCGGCAGCAAGGGAAAAGCTGTTCGCGATCTGGCAGTCGTTCGTCGACCGGATACGGGCTGGTTTTTAAGCTTGCGTTGACCGGCGATCACCCAGGGCGTGAAGCCAGATCCTTGTAGCCATAGGGTAGAGGGTCCTTGAGGATGTGCTCGGTCTTCTGGCACATGATCTTATCGCCGAAGATGTAGCGATTTCGCTTAATCGCGATGGATGCCCCTCTCAATCGCCGAGGCTGGCCCGTGGCGCCGTTGAAGCCTTTCCGATGTTCAGAGTAGCTCCTGACGCTCTTGCCGCTGTGTGAGCCTGTGAGAGCGATTTAGCGAAAACGCTACACCTTGAGCCAGATCCAAGGGCATGGCCCAGAACCTAGCTGCCCCAGAGTTTAAGGTCCTCAACGAGGCGTTCGGTCTTCTGGGACTTCGCCTCCTCGCTGTAGATGTAGCGAATAGGCGAAATCGCGACGGTCTGATCAGGCGCCTCGCAGCTTATGGTTCTGGCGCCTGCGCTCCGGATCGCCACCCATGAAGGCAACAAGCTGATCCTCAACCCTGACAGCCGTATCGCTGCCGCGCTCGACTCCCTCACGACGCCGTGAGCCTAGTGCAGTCTGGGGCAGGTAACTTGTCCGGGGCTCAACCGTAGCGAAAAAGCAAAATGAAGATCCTCACGGCCCTGCTGGGCCTCTCCCTGCTCTCGACATCGGCGCTGGCCGTGTCGAAGGAGCGGATGGCCGTCCTCGGCGGCGACATCTACGTCCATACGATGTTCGCGAACGGGCACTGCCCCGGTTATCACATCGACCGTGATCGGTTGTGGTTCGTGCTCGATGCGCTGGGTGTCGGCAAGGAGGAGATCACGCGCTTCCTCATCGACGCAAACCTGACCGCGACCCTGGATAAGGCAATGGCGGATCTGCCAGATGCCTGCACGACCGCAATTGAGCGCTTCGGCCCCAACGGCAGCATCGCCCGCAACATCCTCGTGAGGAATTAGGGAAACCGCGACGCTCCGGTCGCTCGAGCTGCGGCTCAGAACTCTCCAGAGCGCCACGGTGGCACGCTCAATCGCCAAGGTTGGCTCGTGGCGCCGTTGGGCACTTGTGGCGCCAAGGAATGGCTCCTGACGCTCCTACCTCTGTGTGAGCCTGTGGTCGCGATTTAGCGAAATCGCGACGGCATCGATCGTTGCTCCGGCCCCGTCATTCTGGATCAGGCGAACGCACCCCAATCCGGGTTGTCCTTGTAGCGCTCGGCCTCCGCTGTAGCTCTCTGGGTGATGGCTAGCTCGTCGACCTGCTTGATCAGCCGGCGCACGTTGGTGCCCTTCCAGAGTTCACCACGGGGCGTCCGATGGCCCTGCTGATTCAGTCCCTCAGCGATTGCCTGGGCCGTCTTCTTGCCGCCCTGACGAAGCTCCTGGATGACCGGAGCGAGCTCACGGGTGAGTTGGTTAGCTCGGGCCTTATTCGACTCTACGCCCTTCCTTTGGGCCTCCTCGAGGTTCGTTGGGTTCCCGAGCCGGACACCTTGCTCCTTGAGCTTCTGCAGGGCGCGCCGGGTGTTCTCGCTGATGAGCTCTCCTTCACGCTGAGCGCGGGCAGCTTCAGCCATGATGGTGGCATGAGATCGGCTTTCTCCGCGGCGGCAGCTGATGACGGTCAAGCGTCGGTCAGCGATCACCTGCTCGAGGACCACGGTGTTCCGAGCGAAGCGATCGAGCCCATCAACGATAATGGGCCATCTTTTGACCCTCGACAGCTCGCAGGCCTCCATGACACCGGGACGATCTGAGAACAGATGCTCGCCCATCCCGCTTGTAGCATCTCTAAAGGTATCGACAATCTGGAAGCCTTCCTGGCGGGCAAACTCCTGGATCGCCGTCACCTGGAGATCGAGCCCATTCCCATGCTTCCCCTGCCTCTCCGTTGAGACCCTTATGTAGGCGATGGCCTTCTTGAGCTGAGGGGGCATGTGATGTTCTCCTTGAGCATGATTATACGATGACCTTTAGTCATGCTCAAGCGACTTATCAGTGCTGTTTCAGGGCATAAAAATTGGCCCCTTTTAGAGATGCTTATCAGCGTTCCATGCGGCTGGCCGGGCAGCTTCCGGTGGGTCAGGTGGCCGAACCGGATCTCAGTGGCCACTATCTCTCGGACATCCCAGAGACCACAGGGGTCGAGCATCCTTGAAGGGCGGACGTGGCGGAGTGGGCTGGCGCTACAGCCAACCGTGATGGCTGATCGGCAATCTCGAACCAGCCACCCTCGATCCCACGTTAGACAGCCATTGCTTGGATGGCGCCGGCGCCGTTATGGAGCGCATACCCTCGTCCCCAGACCGTCTCGATGTAGTTCTTGCCGCCTGAGGCGTTGGCGAGCTTCCTGCGCAGCTTGCAGATGAACACGTCGATGATCTTCATCTCCGGCTCGTCCATGCCGCCGTAGAGATGGTTGAGGAACATCTCCTTCGTGATCGTCGCGCCCTGTCGCAGAGCGAGCAGCTCCAGCATCCGGTACTCTTTGCCGGTCAGAGGGACGATGCGGCCCGCGATGCTCGCGGTCTGCTCATCGAGGTTGATGCTGAGGTCGCCCGTGGTGATCACCGACTGGGCGTGGCCCTGTGAGCGGCGCACGATCGCGTGGATGCGCGCGACGAGCTCGTCCTTGTGGAAGGGCTTGGTCAGGTAGTCGTCAGCCCCGAAGCCGAGGCCCTTCACCTTATCCTCGATGCCGGCCATGCCGGAGAGGATCAGGATCGGCGTCTTGACCTTGGAAACGCGCAGGTTGCGCAGCACCTCGTAGCCCGACATGTCGGGCAGGTTCAGGTCGAGGAGGATGATGTCGTAGTCGTACAGCTTGCCGAGGTCGATGCCCTCCTCACCCAGATCGGTGGTGAAGGTGTTGAACCGCTCCGACTTAAGCATCAACTCGACGCTGGCCGCGACGGAGGCGTCATCCTCGATCAGCAGCACGCGCATGGGACCATCCTTCAAAGGTTGAGACTTCCTATCCAGACACCGCCAACAAACCATTAAGGCCGAGCTTTGCCGGCAAGCGCTCGGTGACGGCTGCCTTGTGCAGGTAGGGCTTGGGTCTGGTACAGGTGATGGCGCTGTATCGGCCCTGTGTCTGGACCACGGCCTCGACACCGAGGCCTACCTGCGGGACGTCCTCACCCGCATCGCCGAGCATCCGGCCCGACGCCTGGGCGAGCTACTGCCGTGGAACTGGACCCCGCTTGCAGGGTTCGCTCAGGCCGCCTGACCAGTCAGGACTATCACCGAACGCTTACGGTACATCCGGCGGGCGAACGCGTTCAAGGATCATTCGGGCAGCGGGTTTCTCTAACGCCGTCGCTCAAAAGAAAACGGCCGGGGTTTCCCCCGGCCGCCGTTGTCGATGAAGCTGATCCGCTTAGCGGAGGAGCTGGAGGATGCCCTGCTGCGCGGTGTTGGCGAGCGAGAGGGCCGAGATGCCGATCGACTGGCGGGTCGACAGGGCCTGGGAGTTGG
>NZ_LMND01000013.1 GCF_001423265.1 Methylobacterium sp. Leaf108 | reverse complement strand
GTCCTCACCGGCAACGGCGGCGCCAACGTCCTCAACGGCGGTCTCGGGGCCGACACCATGTCCGGCGGGGCCGGGTCCGACACCTACTACGTCGACAACGTCGGCGACCGCGCCCTGGAGGCCAACGGCGCCGCGGGCACCGATCTCGTCTACGCCTCGGTGTCGTACTCGCTCGCCGGAGCGGAACTGGAGGCCCTGGTCCTCACCGGCGCNCGGGACCGGCAACTCGCTCGCCAACGTGATCACCGGCAACGGCGGCGCCAACGTCCTCAACGGGCTCGTCGGGGCCGACACCATGTCCGGCGGGGCGGGGTCCGACACCTACTACGTCGACAACGTCGGCGACCGCGCCCTGGAGGCCAACGGCGCCGCGGGCACCGATCTCGTCTACGCCTCGGTGTCGTACTCGCTCGCCGGAGCGGAACTGGAGGCCCTGGTCCTCACCGGCGCCGGCAATCTCACCGGCACCGGCAACTCCATCGCCAACACGCTGACCGGCAACGGCGGCGCCAACGTCCTCGACGGCCAGGGCGGCAACGACCTCATGACCGGCGGTGCCGGGGCGGACACCTTCGTGTTCAGGACGGCGCTGGGCCCGAGCAACCTCGACCGGATCGCCGACTTCTCGGTCATCGACGACACGGTGCAACTCGCGCGCAGCGTCTTCACGGCGCTGGGAGCCGGTCCCCTGGCCGAGGCGGCGTTCAAGGACCTCTCCACCGGAGCGGCCGATGCCGGCGACCGCATCCTCCCCTGGCCGAGGCGGCGTTCAAGGACCTCTCCACCGGAGCGGCCGATGCCGGCGACCGCATCCTCTACGACAAGGCGACGGGGGCCCTGTCCTACGACGCCGACGGCAGCGGCCTGGCCTCGGCCGCGGTGCAGTTCGCCACCATCGACACCAAGGCCGCCCTCACGCACCTCGACTTTTTCATCGTGTGACGGCCGGGCTCACCCGATTTTCCGCGCGCTCGCCCGAGCGCAAGGAGCGGATCGGGTGCGACCGCGTCGCGACCGGCACCGCCAGCCCGGGCATCCGGACGCTCCCAAGCGTCCGGATGCCCGTCTCGGCTGTCACCGCCCCGCGGAACCCGACCGGTGACGGTTCGAGGAGCGCGTCCATCTCTCATGCGATGACAGAGCGCGATCTCGAGGCTTGGCTGCCGCCTGCCAATCCGGCGATGCCGAATTTCAGAACTTCAGGACGGCTGCCGTTCTCATTGATCGATGCCGGTGGCGTCGGCCTGATACACTGGCTAGTCGTGCGAAACGTGACCGACACGCAGCGACGGTTCAGTCCGAATAGCGCCCCGCCGGCCCGTTATGGCGCGCACGAATGAGCTGGTCGAACACAATCTTCGCGCCGGATGGCTTGTATCGGACGCCCATGGCGCGCCGGCCGATGTTCAGGCTCTTGCCGGTGTCGATCAGGGCCTTGAAACCCGCCGGCGACACCGCGGCCGCGGTCAGGACCCACACGACCTCGGTGCCATTGGCGCGGTCGTTGGGCGGTGGCCGGCCGGTGCACGCGAACTGGCGCGCATCCTCGGCGCTGTAGACCGCCCAGCCGAGATAACCGACCATGCGCCCGTCATCGATCGCGAACAACGCATGTCTGCGCCGGATTTGACCGTCGAGCGTATTGACGAAGTCGCCGAAGCGAAACCCGGAGAAGGGCGCCCGCCGCGCCAGGAAATGCGTCGCGATGCCGAGGGCGGGATACGGTGCCTCGATGGGTTGGATCGTCAGCGCCATGGAATCACGACTGCGTTGGGCCGCTTTCCTACCACGACCGAGCCGGTGCCGCATCTCCTCGGTCGTCAGACACTGCAATGCCTTAAAAGTGATCGCGCCGTTCGGTGATCCGTATGCGCGATCCTGCCGCGTGCCCCTGAATCACCAAATCGTCCGCGGTTGCATGAAATCGATCGACGCCCTTCCGGAGGCCGCGCAGAGACGACGACCCACGGCAATGGCAGGTTAAGGCCAGTTTTCATCGATCCATGGGTTTCGCGCTTGATTTCGGCGCCTGCAATTTACTGCATTCGGATATGATGCGACGCTTTCACATTGATTTTGAATCGTGTATCCAATCCTCGACCAAAAAAATCCCGTTTGAAATGGCTGAGATCGCCGTGAGATGCGGTCGTGTCGTGCAATCTGCACGCGGCCACGCACCATCATGTGACCGAAAACCGTCAGGGATCACTCCCGAGGAGGTACCATGGCCGGACAAGTTGGCGATTCCGCCGTCACCGACGCCAGCGGCAATACGATCGTCGACGCCCTCCTTTGGGACCGGCACTGGGCAAATCGGAACCTCACTTTCCAGATCCCGACGACGGCGACCGGCTATGGCTACGGTGTCTCCGGGTTCGGCGCCCTGCTCGCGCAGCAAAACACCGCCGTCAGGGAGGTCCTCGCCAGCTACTCGGCCGTCTCGCTCCTGACCTTCCAGGAGGTCACGACGAACGACGCGAGACTCAAGTTCGCCCGCGCCGATGCCGTGGACCGGAACGTCAACGGCACCTACGAGTCTACGAGCGCTTATAATGAGACCGTCGGCACGGCCTACGGCATCCCGCCCGACCCGGACAGCTACGATCGTCGCGAATGGGGCGACATGTGGTTCAACGACAATCCCGCCGGCGGCACCAACGACATGACCGACCCCGTGAAGGGGACCTACGCCTATCACACGATCATCCACGAGATCGGCCACGTCCTCGGAATGGACCATCCCCACGGGGATGCCGGTATCGGCGACAACTTCGGGAACCTGCCCTCCAACTGGGACTCGATGGAGTTCTCGGTGATGACGTACCGGTCCTTCGTCGGGGACACGGCGGGAGGGGGCTATGGCAATGAGGGTAACAGCTACGCCCAGAGCCTGATGGCCGTCGACATTGCGGCGATCCAGAACGTCTACGGCGCCAACTACGGTTCGAATGCCACCGACACGGTCTACAAATGGCGTCCCACGACGGGCAACATGGAGATCAACGGCGTCGCCCAGGACGCGGCGACGGCACCGGACGGCAACCGCATCTTCCGCACCATCTGGGACGGCGGCGGCGTCGATACCTACGATTTCGCGAGCTACGGCACGAACCTCGGCGTCGACCTGCGGCCGGGCACCTCCGACGACCCCAACGTCGGCTGGACCACCACCAGCACGGTGCAACTCGCCCGGCTGGGGACGGATGCCGCCGGCCAGGCCGTGTTTGCCCGGGGCAACATCGCCAATGCCTGGCTCGTCATCGACGACACCAGTTCGAGCAACTACCTGCGTCCCCTGATCGAGAACGCGGTCGGCGGCACGGGGAACGACACCATCCGGGGCAACAACGCCAACAACCGACTCGATGGCGGACAAGGCAACGACACCCTCTTCGGCGGCCTGGGCTTCGATACGCTCATCGGCGGCGGCGGCATCGACCGGCTTTTTGGCGAGCAGGACCGCGACTTCCTCGTCTCGGGCGCGGGCGCGACCTACCTCGACGGCGGCGACGGCCTCGATTTCGCCGACTACAGCGCCTCGACCACCGACGTCTATGTCGACTTCTCGATCGGGAAGGTGCTCGGAGGCTTCGCTCAGGACGACACGCTGGTCAGCATCGAAGGGCTGGTCGGCTCCCGGTTCGACGATTCCCTCGGCGGAAACGACAGCCAGAACGAACTGCGCGGCGGTGGCGGCGACGACACCCTGCAGGGCTACGGCGGCAGCGACACCCTGCAGGGCGACGACGGCTCCGATATCCTGATCGGCGGCGCCGGGTTCGATACCCTCGACGGCGGCATCGGCTTCGACACGGCGTCCTACGAGGGCTCGGTGGCGGTCACGATCGATGTCGACGCGCGCACCTACGGCGGCGCCGCGGCCAACGATACCCTGATCTCGATCGAACGGATCGCCGGGTCGTCTGTGGCGGATTCAATCGCGGGCTCTGCAGCCTCGGAGAGCTTCGCCGGACGGGCCGGGGCGGATGCGCTCTACGGACGCGGCGGTTCGGACACGCTGGAGGGCGGCGCCGGCGGCGATACCCTCGACGGCGGCGACGGCTCCGATTGGGTCAGCTATGCCGGCTCGACGGCGGGCGTCTACGTCGATTTCTCGTTCCAGGGCGGCAAGGTCCTGTACGGCGACGCGCAGGGCGACACGCTAGTCTCGATCGAGAACATCGAGGGCTCCGGCTACGACGATACCCTCGTCGGCGGCACCGCCGCGGACCAGATCTGGGGCCAGGGCGGCGCCGATCAGGTATCGGGCAACGACGCCAACGATCAGCTGGCCGGGCATGGCGGCGACGATACCCTCGTCGGCGGCGCCGGGGCCGACTACATGGACGGCGGCGACGGGTCCGACTGGGCGTACTACTCGGATTCGAATGCCGGCGTGACGATCGACATCAGTGCGGGCAAGATCGCCGGCATCGGCGGAACCGCCGAAGGCGATGCGCTCGTCGATTTCGAGAACATCCGCGGATCGATCTACAGCGACCGCATCACCGGCAGCGCGGCCTCGAACTGGCTGGTCGGGCTCGACGGCAACGACACGCTCTTCGGGCTCGGGGCGAGCGACACCCTCGACGGCGGGGCCGGCGAGGACAGCCTCGACGGCGGGGCCGGCGACGATCTCGTCCAACTCATCGCCAGTGCCGGCGATCGGGTGGCGGGCGGCGGCGGGGTCGATCGCCTCGTCCTGACCCGGGCCGCCGGCGCAGCGGCGTGGTCGTTCGACTATGCCACCGGTCGTGGATCGGACGGCTTTGCAGCGGACGGCTTCACGAAGATCGACGTCTATGGAGGAGACGCCAGCGAAACGATCACCGGCGGTGCCACGGCCGACGTCATGAGCGGTGGCGCCGGGATCGACCGGCTTCTCGGCGGCCTGCAGAACGACACCCTCGAAGGGGGCGCTGGCGCCGACACGATCGATGGCGGCGCCGGCATCGATTGGGCCGATTACGCGACGGCGCCAGCGGGCGTCACCGTCAACCTGTCGACCGGCGTCCATACCGGCGTCGCCGCGGGCGATACGCTCATCGCCATCGAGAACCTCGGCGGCTCGGCCTTCGGGGACGTGCTCACCGGAAATGCGGCCGGCAACGCCCTGTCCGGGCGGGGCGGCACCGACCGACTGGTCGGGCTGGGCGGAGCCGACACCCTCGACGGCGGCGACGGAAGCGACACCGCCGATTACTCCGGGTCGAACGCGGCCGTCGTCGTCGACCTGACGACCGGTCTCGGCACCGGAGGGACCGCGCAGGGCGATCGCCTGGTTTCCATCGAGCGCCTGATCGGCTCCGCCTTCGGCGACCGCCTGACCGGAAACGGGGACGCGAACGTCCTGACAGGCGGCCTCGGTCAGGACACGATGGCGGGCGGTGCCGGCATCGACTGGTACTACGTCGACAGTTCTGGAGACCAGGTCGTCGAGACTGCCGGAGGCGGCAGCGACAGGGTCTTCACGAGCGTGAACCATACCCTGGCGGCGGGCCAGGAGATCGAGCGGCTCGACACCACCGACGAAGCCGGCACCGGGTCGATCAACCTCTCGGGCAACACCTTCGCCAACACGTTGGTCGGCAACGCCGGTATCAACATCCTCAACGGCGGTCTGGGCGCCGACCTGCTCTACGGCCGGGGCGGCAACGACGTCTATTACATCGACAGTTCGGGCGACCGGGTGTTCGAGGCAGTGGCCGGCGGCAGCGACCGGGTCCTGACGAGCATCAGCCACACCCTGGCGGCGGGCCAGGAGATCGAGCGGCTCGACACCACAAACGAATCCGGCACGGGATCGATCAACCTGTCCGGCAACGCCTTCGCCAACACGCTGGTCGGCAACGCCGGCGTCAACATCATCGACGGCGGGGCCGGCGCCGACCTTCTCTACGGCCGCGGTGGCAGCGATTTCTACTTCGTCGACAACGGCAACGACCGGGTCTTCGAGGCGGTGGCCGGCGGCAGCGACAAGGTCCTGACGAGCGTGAGCTTTACCTTGACGGCGGGCCAGGAGATCGAGCGGCTCGACACCACCAACGAAGTCGGCACGGGGTCGATCAACCTGTCCGGCAACGCCTTCACCAACACGGTGGTCGGAAACGCCGGCGTCAACATCCTCGACGGCGGGGCCGGAGCCGATCTGCTCTACGGCCGCGGTGGCAGCGATTTCTACTTCGTCGACAATGGCAACGACCGGGTCTTCGAAGCGCTGGGCGGCGGCAACGACAAGGTCCTGACGAGCGTGAGTTTTACCCTCACGGTGGGCCAGGAGATCGAGCGGCTCGACACCACCAACGAAGCCGGAACCGGCTCGATCAACCTCTCGGGCAACGCCTTCGCCAACACGCTCGTCGGCAACGCCGGCGTCAACATCCTCAACGGTGGGGCCGGCGCCGACCTGCTCTACGGCCGCGGCGGCAGCGATTTCTACTTCGTCGACGATGCCGACGACCGGGTGTTCGAAGCGGCGGGCGGCGGCAGCGACAAGGTTCTGGCGAGCGTGAGCTACACCCTGGCGGTGGGCCAGGAGATCGAACGGCTGGACACCACCAGCGAGGCCGGAACGGGGTCGATCGATCTGACCGGTAACGCCTTTGCCAACACGCTGGTCGGAAACGCCGGCGCCAACGTCCTCAATGGCGGTGGCGGGGCCGACGTCCTCTACGGTCGTGGCGGGGTCGATACCTTCGCCTTCAGCACCGGGCTTGGCGCCGGCAACGTCGACCGGATCTCGGACTTCTCGGTTCCCGACGACACTATCCAACTCGCGCGCGGCGTCTTCGCTGCGCTCGGAGCCGGTCCCCTGGCCGCAACGGCATTCAAGGACCTCTCCACCGGCGCAGCCGATGCGAACGACCGTGTCCTCTACGATAAGGCGACGGGAGGCTTGTCCTACGATGCCGACGGGAACGGCACGGCCTCGGCCGCGATGCAATTTGCCATCCTCGACAACAAAGCCTCCCTCACGCACGCCGACTTTTCGGTGGTTTGAGCCGATCGACAGATCGCCGGCCTGCACGATCGCGCGGGGCATTGCTTCGGGCCCGGTCGGTGCCGACTGGCGCCAGCCCATGTCGAAAGACGCCCGTGCCGGAGCGGCGGCTTAGGCTGTCGCCGGAGAAACCGATACCGCCGGGATCGGTCCCGACCCTTCTTCGCCATCCGGGGCTTGGACCCGGGAAGCCCCCGCTTCACGGACTGCGGATTTCGGGTAGACACCTGCTTCGTCGGCACAGGGCCGGCGGTGGAGGACCGAGGACGTGTCGGCTTGGGCTTGGATCCGGCTCGCCCTGGTGGCGGCGCTTCTCGGCTCCGGCGGCGCCGGGGCCGCGCCGTTGCGATTGCTGCCGCCCGACCCCGTCTACGCCCGTGCCGCAGGCTGCCCGGCCGTCAGGATCGACCTGCCGGCCGCCACCCATGCCCTGCCCGGCGGCGTGAAACTGTCGCCGCGTCCCACCGATATCCCGGTGGGCCAGGGCGACAGCGCGATCTGCTATGCCTATGCCACCGCCGACATGATTTCGCAGCGCGTGGGGGTGGCGGTCTCGCCCCTCGACGTCGCCACCAAGTTCTATTTCGCCGATCCGGCCCGCCTCGCCGCGATTCCCGACCCGGCGCTACAGGCGCACCTGCGTGCCCATCCCGGCTATCTCGCCGACATCGCCTGGGCCCGGAACGCGGCGGAAGTCTCGAGGGATCGCAACCCGCGGGCCGAACCGTATTTCGACAAGCTCGAGGGCGGCGAGGAGGATGCCTCCGCGCTCCTCTACAACATCGACGGCCTGTGCGAGGAGCGGGACCTACCGAGCCACGAGGGCTACGCGCATTTCACCGCGCGGTTCGCGGCGCTGCGTTTCAGCAGCGAGGTGCGCGCACCCCGGCAGTGCCTGCGTGCGGTCGGCGCCACCGTGGCGCAGTTGCGCAGCCGGCGTGCGGATGCCTTCAACACCGGCTGGCTCGCGCTCGTCAAGCAACGTTGCCGCCGTCGCCCCCTGCCGGTGCCCTTGCTGCCGGTCTCCTACCGGGTCGCCTCGAACCAGCTCGACTTCATGGAGCGGGTGGAAGCCGGCCGCGCCCCGCATCCGCGCCAGGTGACCCGCATGCTGGCGATGGTGGATTACGCTCTCGACCGCGGCCGCGCCCCGACCATCGGCTACAGCTGGTACGAGCTCCAGGAGCGCGACCCCAAGGACCCGGATCTCGCCGCCGACCATTCGAGCACCGTCATCGCCCGCAGGCGCGAGGGCGGCCAGTGCCGCTACCTCGTGCAGGACAACACCGGCGAGTATTGCTCGCGGATGCGCGCAGGCGTCCGTGAACGCTGCGAGGACGGTCGCGTCTGGCTTCTCGAGAGCGAGCTGCGCCGTACCCTCTACAGCGTGATCTACCTGCGCTGAAGGCCGGTTCAGGCCGGCTGGTCGAACAGGAAGCCGTCGACGGCCGGGATCGTCACCGAGGGGCCGTCGCCCGTGGCATGGGACGCCTTCGAGACGCGCCAGGGCCGCTCGGTGCGGGCGCGGATCGCCTCCGACGGACGCAGCCGGCGAAAGGTGCCCGCGTCCGTCACCTCCTCGACCACGAGGAATCCGTAGACCTGGAGCCGCGAGGCGATCAGCTTGGTCTCGCGGTCGCCGGCCGCCACGGCCAGAGTGCCGGTGGCATAGACCGCATCCATCAAGGCGCGCTGGTCGCCGCGCCGGGCGGCCAGGGCCGAGGGCGCCGGCGTGGCGCCAGGAGGGGGTGACCCCAGCCGGCGGAACGGCACCACATTGTCGTCCCGCTGCAACGCAACGCTACCCATACGCCTCGACCCTCGTGAACCGTCCGGTGGCGCCCCGCCCTGCGTGCGGCGCGCCGTCCGGCTTTCGGTCAAGGTCTACGAGTCCGCTTAACGCTGGCTTAGCCGTGTCGCCGCCGGCCGGGAGCGGATCGTCCCGAAACGATCCCGCTGGCCTTCAGGTCAAGGCGACGGCGAAGCTCGCCTCCGTCTTGGCACGGACCTCGTCCTCGCTCACGCCCTCGGCGAGTTCGACCAGGGTCATGCCGCCGTCGCCCTTCTTGTCGATGGTGAAGACGCCCAGATCGGTGATCACCATGTCGACGACGGCGGTGCCGGTGAGCGGCAGGTCGCAGGCCTTGAGGAGCTTGGGCGATTCGGACCCGTCCTTGCCCTTGGCGGTGTGCTCCATCACCACCACCACCTTCTTGACGCCGGCCACGAGGTCCATGGCGCCGCCCATGCCCTTCACCATCTTGCCGGGGATCATCCAATTGGCGAGGTCGCCGTTCTGCGCCACCTGCATCGCGCCCAGGATCGACAGGTTGATGTGGCCGCCGCGGACCATCCCGAACGAATCGGACGACGAGAAGTAGCTCGTGGTCGGCAGCGCCGTGATGGTCTGCTTGCCGGCGTTGATGAGGTCGGGGTCCTCCTCGCCCTCGAAGGGGAACGGCCCCATGCCGAGCATGCCGTTCTCCGACTGCAGCTGCACCGACATGCCGTCGGGAATGTAGTTCGAGACGAGGGTCGGGATGCCGATGCCGAGGTTCACGTAGTAGCCGTCCTGCAGCTCCTTCGCGGCGCGCTCGGCCATCTGTTCGCGGGTCCAGGCCATGGTTTGGAAGCTCCCTCAGACGACGCCGGCGGCGGCCGGATTGGCCGGCTCGCCGCGCTTGCGGGTGGTGCGCTGCTCGATGCGCTTTTCACGGATCGCCACGTGGACGATGCGCTTGACGAAGATGCCGGGGGTGACGATCGCGTCCGGGTCGAGCTCGCCCGGCTCGACGAGGTGTTCCACCTGCGCCACGGTCATCGTCGCGGCGGTGGCCATCATCGGGTTGAAGTTGCGCGCCGTCCTCCGGTAGGCGAGGTTGCCCTCGGTATCGCCCTTCCAGGCGTGGACGATGGCGAGGTCGGCGAACAGGCCGCGTTCCATCACGTAGTCCTCGCCGTCGAAGGTGCGGACGTCCTTGCCCTCCGCGATCAGGGTGCCGACCCCGGTCTTGGTGAAGAAGGCCGGGATACCGGCGCCACCGGCGCGGATGCGCTCAGCCAGCGTGCCCTGCGGATTGAATTCGATCGCGAGCTCACCGCCGAGGTACTGCCGGGCGAACTCCTTGTTCTCGCCGACGTAGGACGAGATCATCTTCGCGACCTGGCGGGTTTGCAGGAGCTTGCCGAGACCGACGTTGTCGATGCCGGCGTTGTTCGAGATCACGGTGAGATCCTTGACGCCCGAGGCCTGGATGGCGTCGATCAGCTCGTCCGGGATGCCGCACAGGCCGAACCCGCCGGCCATGATCGTCATGCCGTCCTTGAGGACACCGGCCAGCGCCGCCGTCGCATCCGGATAAACCTTCTTCATCGATGCCGTCCCTCTCCACCCGTTCTGCCGTCACGTCCCGCACGGGCGAGGGGGACGACCGTCCCCGATGCATGCGGAGGGCCAGGCCCCCCGCGCCATGCCCTGCCGGTCACCGTGCCGGTCCGGCTCGCCGCCTCGCTGCAAAGCCGCCGTTCAGCCGCCCGTGTTTGAGCCAGGCGACCGACGAGGACAAGCCTCGCCTCGGGGAGAAACTCTGTTCGGGCCCGCGATACCGCAAGAGGCCCGCTCGTGCCGGCGCCAACGCGGGCTTTCTTTCGCGTCGAAGGGCACGCATCGTCACGGGGCTGGTTCGTCGTCGCCAATCCGGTTAGCGTCGTCGCGACCTAAACTTCGCCGACCAGCGGCCTTTGAGCACGAGATACCGATTGCCATGACGTTGAGAATGAGCGCGCGCGAAGCGGAGTTGTTCAAGAATTTCGTGACGCAGTCGAAATGCTACTTCGAGTTCGGACTCGGCGGAAGTACACTTTTCGCGGCCGGCGTCGTGGACGGCCCGCTCGTCGCGATCGACTCGGACGTGGCCTGGATCGAAAAAATCTCCCAGCAAATCGCGCCGTCGGGTCACGAGCGTCGATTGATCCACGTCGACATCGGCCCCACGGGAAATTGGGGCGTTCCCATATCCAGCGACCACCGTCCGCAGTATCCGAAGTATCACGAGACCATTCTCAACGCGTCCGGCGACTTCGACCTCTGTCTGGTCGATGGACGCTTTCGCGTGGCGTGCTTTCTGCAGGCTCTGCGGCGATTGGATCGAAATGCCATCATCGGCGTGCACGACTATCGAAGCCGGTCATACTATCATGCCATCGAAGAATTCGCCCGGCCCATAGCAGAGGCGGAAGATCTGACGTTTTTCGTATCGAAGACCGGCGCGAAGTCTTGGGCGATCGAAAGCGCGCTGGAAGCCTATCGTTACGACCAACGGTAAGCCGGAAGGCTGGGTTGTGGCGGCATCGATCGCGCCTCGCGCGCGACCGATGCCGCGTTTTCGAACCGACGTCCCGCCTCATGGAGCGCACGCAGGCGTCCCGACCCTGAGAGCGCGACGGCGCGTTGCCCTGCGGCTCGCCTGCGCGACCGGCGTGAGCGAATCCCCGTCGTCTTCGCCGACATGCCCCTGCATGTCCTCCCCCTGCATGTCCTCGCGCCGCCGAAGCCGGCCAAGCGGCGGGCCTCTTCGAAAAATCGAAGCGAAATTCCGTCGACGGTGCTGTACACGATAGCCGGGTCGTGCGCTCGGCATGATCGGTACTGAATCGGCGATGGCGGTCATGCGGGGTCGCGAATCCGTTCCATCGGCTCGTTCGTTCGGTGGATGGACAGTCGATGACCTTGGGCGGCGGCGGGACCACCGAGATCGTATCCGCGTTCTTGACGTGGATATTGCAGTGCAATATATTTCTGCCGTGATGCAGCATGATTCGCTGTGTCGGATCGACAGGAGAACACCCATGAACGCCCCCACCTTCGAAATCCCGGCCGAGATGCGCGATTTCGCGGAAAAGAGCGTCGACCAGGCGCGCAACGCCGTGGGCACGCTGATCGGCACCGCCGTGAAGGCCAGCGAGCAGACGCAGACGCTCCAGAGTTCGATGCAGGGCGTCGTCGCGAAGGGTCTCGACCACGTTCAGACGAACGCCAATGCGACCTTCGATTTCGCCCAGAAGCTGGTCCGCACCCGTGACCTGCGCGAGGCCTTCACGCTCCAGGCCGAGTTCCTGAAGAGCCAGATGGCGGCACTGCAAGCCCAGGCCAAGGACCTTGGAGCGCTGGCGCAGACCGCCGTCAAACCAGCCGTCTGATACGGTTTCCGCTTAAATCAAGCGGGAACCGCACAACCGAGCCCGCGCGGCGCCTGAGCGAAGCCCATTTCCGCATCACGAAGTGATCAACCGGAAAATGGTATGAAGCGACGAAGGGCAGCGACCGGCCGACGGTGAGGTCGCCGCCGGTGACGTGAGGGACGGAGACGCGGCATCGTCTTCTTTGCCGGGTATCATCGGGACGGATCGCGCGAGACGATCCGTCCATCCCGTGACCGGCGCAAAGCCGGGTCGGGTCGCGGGTAGGGAGAATGGACCATGGTGAAGCGGATGCCCGTGCGGCCCTCGAAGCGCGGACCGCTTCCGCCCAAGTTGTCCACCGACACGATGCCCGTTCCCGTCGTCACGCTTCCGGGCGCGGCCACGGATACGGAGCCGGGCCCCATCCCCGACCTCGCCGAGGTCGTGCCCGAGACGCCGCCGACCGATCTCGTCACGGCGTTGCGGTCCGATCCGACACCGGAGAGTGACGGGGAATCGCGGGCTCCGGTCGACCTCGACACCACCCCTGCCGACGCATCGGCGAAGCCAGCGTCGTCCGCCGCCGATCCGGAATCGCTCGTTCCGCCGTTTCCCCTTCCCGCGGTCGGCCTCGCCCTGGTGGCACTCGAGCCGCCGGAAGAGCCACCCGAATCTCCTTTCGTGGTTCCGACCGAGGCGGTGACACGCCCGCACGCCGTCCCGAGCGATCTCGTCTCGGCCGGCGCGACCCTGCAGGCGTTCCTGTTGAACGAAGGACTGGCAGCCGTCGCGCATTGGCAGTCCCTGGCGGCGGCGCGATCCCCCGCCGAAGCGGTCCGCCTCCACGTCACCGAGGTCCAGCGCGCCGCCGAGGCGTCCATCACCTGCATGGGCCGGATCGCGAACCACCTCGGGCGGGTCGTCACGACGCCCTCCCCCGACGCCGAGGCGGCATCGCCCGTCCGGCCGCGGAAGGCGAACGCTTAACCCCCTCGCGCCGGCCGGGCGACGGGGCTAGACATCCGCGAACGACGCGGGACCGCGTGCAGACCGTCAAGGCGGCGCATGCACGGTCCCCGATCGATTCCGGAGAGTCCGATGCCGCCTCGTACCGCCTTGCTCGCCTCGCTGCTCGTCGTCGGCCTCGGCGCGGGTCCCGCCGCCGCGCAGATCATGAAGACACCGGAGGTGGCGCCCGAGAAGGTGGCGCCGCAGGGCAAGGGGCAGGTGCAGTTGTCCTTCGCTCCGGTCGTGAAGCGGGCCGCACCGGCGGTGGTCAACGTTTACGCGTCCCATGTCGAGAAGCGCGGCACCAGTCGCAGCGCGATGGACGAGTTCATGCGCCGGTTCTTCGGCGAGGAGGGGTCCGGTCGGCGCGGGGCCCCGGGCGAGCGGGCGCAACGTTCCCTCGGCTCGGGCGTGATCGTCGACGAGAGCGGGCTCATCATCACCAACAACCACGTCATCGACAACATGAACGAGGTTCGCATCGCGCTGGCCGACCGGCGCGAGTTCGAGGCCACCGTGGTGCTGCGCGATCCGCGCACCGATCTCGCCGTCATCAAGATCAAGGCGCCGTCCGGCGGCCTCGTGCCGATGCCCTTCGGCGATTCCGATACGCTCGAGGTCGGCGACTTCGTGATGGCGATCGGCAACCCCTTCGGCGTCGGCCAGACGGTGACGCAGGGCATCGTCTCGGCGCTGGCGCGCAACCAGGTCGGCTCGTCCGACTACCAGTTCTTCATCCAGACCGATGCGGCGATCAACCCGGGCAATTCCGGAGGGGCGCTGGTCGACCTGCAGGGGCGCCTGGTGGGCATCAACACCGCGATCTACTCGCAGTCGGGCGGCAGCCACGGCATCGGTTTCGCCATCCCCGCCAGCATGGTCCACGCGGTGGTGGAGACCGCCAAGGCGGGCGCCTCCACCGTGCGCCGGCCCTGGCTCGGGGCGCGGGTGCAGAGCGTCACCCCCGACATCGCCGAGAGCATGGAGCTCGACCATCCCACCGGCGTGCTGGTGGCGAGCCTGCAGCCCAAGAGCCCGGCCGAGGAAGCCGGCCTGAAGCGCGGCGACCTCATCCTGACGGTGGACGGCAAGGCGGTCGACGACCCCGAGGCCTTCGGCTACCGCTTCGCCCTCAAGGGCCTGAGCGGCCACACCAAGTTCGGCATCCAGCGCGGCACCACCCGCTCCACCATCGCGATCAAGCTCGGCGCCGCGCCGGAGACGCGCCCGCGCGACCTCCTCAAGGTCAAGACCCGCTCGCCGTTCATGGGGGCCACCCTCGTGAACACCTCGCCGGCGATCGCCGAGGAACTGCAGGTGGATTTCTCGAGCGAGGGCGTCGCGGTGGCCAGCGTCGACGAGGGCTCCTTCGCCAACCGGGCCGGCTTGCAGAAGGGCGACGTCATCGTCGCGATCAACGGCACCCCGGTCTCGACCACCAAGGACCTGGAGCGCATGACCCGCACCGCCTTCAACGCCTGGGAGGTCTCGATCAACCGCGGCGGCACGGTGCTGACGTCGGTGTTCGGGGGGTGAGCGTCAGCCCCTGCCGGCCTCGACCACGATGTTGAGGTCGGCGACGTATCCGCTTCCCTCCGGCCTCATGGCGCAGAAGCCGAGACGCCGGGGATCTTCGGAGCGGGCGAAGACGTCGGTGGCGTTGAGGGTGTCGCGCGCCAGCCGCCGCCCACCATAGGCGGCGGTGCGGTAGATCGTTTCGTTGACCGCGTCGGGAAAGTACATCTGGCCGGTGACCAGGGTGCGCGGACCGACGAACACCTTGAAATGGACATGGGTCGCGCGGCCCGGATACCACCCGGGATGGATGGTCTCGAAGGTGACCGCGCCGGCCTCGTCGCTGAACTGCGTGCCACGCAGGAACGTCTGTCCCACCGTCGAGAGGCGCCGCCCGTCGCCCTGGCCCTCGTAGCCCGAATACACCCCCTGCGCGTCCGCATGCCAGACGTCGACCCGCGCCCCCGAAAGCGGCGTGCAGCCTCCGGCCGCGATGACCCGCAGGTCCAGTCGCAGCGGCACACCCGGGCGACCCTCGGCCAGGACCGGCCGTACGAGACGCGGATCGAGATAGAACGGGCCCTCGATCGATCGCGGCGTGAGGAGGCAGGAACCCGGTGCAAGTCGCGCCGGTGCAGGCGCCGCCCGCGCCGGCCGGATCAGCGAGGGCACCGCCGTCAAGCCGATCAGCGCCGCGCGTCGGGAAAGGTCGAATGCGTTCGTCATCGACATAAGGACACCCTCGCCATCGATCGGGAGGCACATCCTACAGCCATGCGCGATCGAGCGTGACGCGACACATCCAGCGAGCCCCCCAGCGCGACGCTTTCCCGAAAGCTCAAGGGGACGTCGCCGTTTTCACGGTTGCGGTCCTGCGCCGCCCGCGTCTTCATGCGCGCCATGTCCGATCTCTTCGCCGCCGCCGGCCTTCAGTCCACCGCCCCCCGCCCGCTCGCGGATCGCCTTCGCCCGGCCAGCCTCGCCGAGGTGGTGGGCCAGGAGCATCTGACCGGGCCGGACGGGGCCCTGACCCGGCTGCTGGCCGGCAAGGCGTTCGGCTCGCTGGTGTTCTGGGGGCCGCCGGGCACCGGCAAGACCACGGTGGCGCGGCTGCTCGCGCACGAGACCGACATGGCCTTCGAGCAGATCTCGGCGATCTTCTCGGGCATCGCCGACCTCAAGAAGGTGTTCGAGGCCGCCCGCCGGCGTCGGACCACCGGCCAGGGGACGTTGCTGTTCGTCGACGAGATCCACCGTTTCAACCGCGCCCAGCTCGACGCCTTCCTGCCGGTGATGGAGGACGGCACCGTGACGCTGGTCGGTGCGACCACCGAGAACCCCTCGTTCGAGCTCAACGCGGCGCTTCTGTCGCGGGCCCGCGTGCTGCTGTTCCGTGCCCTCGACGAGGCGGCCATCGACAAGCTGCTGGTGCGGGCCGAAGCGATGACCGGCCGGCCCCTGCCGCTGGACGAGCAGGCCCGCGGCGTCCTCGTGCGCATGGCCGACGGCGACGGGCGCGCCTCGCTGACCCTGGCCGAGGAGCTCTGGCGTTCGGCCAAGGAGGGCGAGATCTTCGATGCCGAGGCGTTGCAGGCGATCGTCCAGCGCCGGGCGCCGATCTACGACAAGTCCCAGGAGGGGCACTACAACCTGATCAGCGCCCTGCATAAGACCGTGCGCGGCTCGGACCCGGACGCGGCGCTGTACTACCTGTGCCGGATGCTCGACGGGGGCGAGGACCGGCTGTTCATCGCCAGGCGCCTCGTGCGGATGGCGGTGGAGGACATCGGGCTGGCCGACCCGCAGGCCCTGGTGGTGGCGACTGCCGCCAAGGACGCCTTCGACTTCCTCGGCTCGCCGGAGGGCGAACTCGCCCTGGCGCAGGTGACCGTCTATCTCGCCTGCGCACCGAAATCGAACGCCGTCTATTCCGCCTACAAGGCGGCCACCAGGATCGCCAAGGAGCACGGCTCGCTTCCGCCGCCGCGCACCATCCTCAACGGCTCGACGAAGCTGATGCGCAAGATCGGCTACGGCGAGGGCTACCGTTACGACCACGACGAGCCGGACGCGTTCTCGGGACAGGACTACTGGCCGGAAGCGCTGGGGCGACAGCGGTTCTACGATCCGACAGACCGGGGCGTGGAGAGCCGTTACCGCGATCGCCTCGCCCATTGGGAGCGCCTGCGGACCGAGCGCCGCGACGAGGCCGAGCGCTGATGGACGTGCTGTGGAAAGGCGTCGTGGGCGGCCTCGTCACCATGGCGATCGTGCTGGCGTCGAGACGCGGCAACGTGCTTCCCGGCATCCTGCCGCTGGCCCCGACCTTCGCCATCATCGCGCTGCTGGCCGTGGGCGCCAAGGGCGACGCCGAGGGCTTCCGGCAGGCGTGCCTGGCCGGTGCCAAGACGATCCCCGCCTATCTGGTCTTCCTCGGCGTCGCCTACGCGCTCGGAGGATCGCTCGACCATCGTCTCGCCATCCTCGGAGGGCTCGCCGCCTGGCTGGTGGTGGCGTTCGCGATCTTCCTCGCCCCACGCTGGTTCTGAACGGTGCCCGATCGCTCCGACGGAGATGGCTGATGCCGGTCCTGCTTTTCGTCCTCGTGATCGGCGGTATCGCCGTCTTCCTGTCGCTGCGCACGCAGCGCACGGCGCAGGACCCGCGTGCATCGAGCGAGGACGGCGGGCCGCTGCCGCAACGGGGCAGGCCCACTCTGCTGAGCGTCGCCGCAACGCCCCTGGAGGGCGTGCGCGACGTGAGGCTCGCCGCCGTGATCCTCATGATCCAACTCGTCCGCACCGGCGATTCCGTCTCCGCCGCCGAAACGGCGCGGATTCTCGCGCTGATGCGGGCACCCCTGGAGATCGAGGCCGTCGCCGACACCTACGAGCGGGCGTTCGGCTACACCGACCCCCACCGCCCGTTCTCGCTCGTCGCCGATCCGCTGCTGCCCCTGTTCCGAGAGGCGCTGACCGAGGCCGAGCGGCTGCAGTTCGTCGAGATGCTCGCATCCGTGGCCGAGGCCGAGGCACCGGCCAGCGACTTGCAACGGGAGGCCCTGGTTCGCCTGAAGCGCCGCCTCCTCGCCTCGCTCGCCCTGATCGGGGCGAACCGCGCCGGCGACGCCTGAAGGCGGTGGACCGGACGCGACCGAGCCTGTAGGCCGGCCGGCCCCCTTCACCGGAGACCCTCATGGCGGCTTGCGGCCTCGATTTCGGCACGTCCAACACGACCCTGGGCCTCGTCGCCGGGCCGCATCCGGCCCTGGTGCCGCTGGAAGGCGACCATCTCACGATTCCGAGCGCGATCTTCTTCGAGCCCGGACGCGATGCCCTCGTCGGCCGGGCCGCCATGGCGGCTTACGTCGAGGGGACGCCCGGTCGCCTGATGCGCAGCCTCAAGTCCGTGCTCGGCTCCTCTCTCCTGGAGGAGACCACGCCGGTGGGGCGCGAGCGCATCCGCTTCCGCGACGTGATCGGGCGCTATCTCGCCGCCGTGAAGGCGCGGGCCGAGGCCGCCACCGGCCGGTCCCTCGACACCGTCGTCCACGGCCGCCCGGTGCACTTCGTCGACGGCGACCCGGAGGGCGACGCCCGCGCCGAGGACGCCCTGCGGGAGATCGCCAGAAGCATCGGCTTCGCGCACGTCTCGTTCCAGTTCGAGCCGATCGCCGCCGCCCTCGACTACGAACGCCAGGTCGCCCGCGAAGAGGTCGCGCTGATCGCCGACATCGGCGGGGGCACCTCGGACTTCTCCATCGTGCGGCTCTCGCCGGAGCGGCACGCCAAGGCGGACCGCGGCGGCGACATCCTGGCCAACGACGGCGTGCGCATCGGCGGCACCGATTTCGACCGCCGGCTCAGTCTCGGCACGGTGATGCCGCTGTTCGGCCTCGGCACACCGATGAAGCGCGGCGATCTCGACGTGCCGAGCTCGTACTTCCACGATCTCGCCACCTGGTCGAGCATCAACCGGCTCTACAATGCCAAGACCCTGCGCGAGGTCGAGGAGGTCCGGCGCGACGCGCAACGCCCCGAACTGCTGGACCGGCTCTACACCGTGATCGAGGCCGAGCGCGGCCATTCCCTGGCGATGGAGGTGGAGGGTGCCAAGATCGCCACCTCGGAAGCGGGTGCGGGCGGGGTCGACCTCGACTGGGTGGAGCGGGGACTCTCGGCCGACCTCGACCGGGCCGGCCTCGTCACCCACACGAACGAACTCAGCCGCCGCATCGCCGAGCGGATCGACCGCTGCCTGTCGCAGGCCGGGCTGAGGGCGGACGCCATCGACGCCCTGTTCCTGACGGGCGGCTCCACCGGCCTGCCCCACGTCCGCGCCGCCCTGGTGGCCGGGGTGCCCAACGCCCGCGTGGTCGACGGCGACACCTTCGGCTCGGTGGGGACCGGGCTGACTATCGAGGCGGCACGGCGGGCCGCCTGAGCGGGCGGGGGGTCACGAACCCGTAGTGGGCGTCCGGCCCCGGCTCGTGGCATCCTGCGTCGGCAGCGTCACCTGCGCCCGCAGGCCGGCCCCGTCGCGGTCCAGGAGCCTGATGGTGCCGCCGTGCGCGCGGATGGCGGAACGCGCGATGGCGAGGCCCAGCCCGGTCCCTCCGGTCTCGGCGCTGCGCGAGTCCTCCAGCCGCGCGAAGGGCGCGAACATCTCCTCGATCCGGTCCGGCGGGATGCCGGGGCCGTCGTCGTCGATGGCGATCAGGATCGCCCCGTCCGAGCGGTCCAGGCCGATCCGGGCGCAGCCGCCGTAGCGCACCGCGTTCTCGACGAGGTTGTCGAGGGCGCGGCGCAGGGCGATCGACCGCCCGTGGAAGGGAATCGTATCGGGCCCGGAGACGGTGACGTCGCGCCCGAGCACCGTGTGCTCGTCGACGAGGGATCGGATCAGGACCGCGAGGTCGAGGGGACCGCTGTCCTGCGCCATCGCATCGTCGCGCGCGAAGGCCAGGGTCGCATCGACCATCCGCCCCATCCGCGCGATCGTCGTGACCATCGCCTCGCGCAAGGCCACGTCCTCGACCATCTCCGCCCGCAGCCACAGCGAGGCGATGGGGGTGCGCAGGTCGTGGCTGATGGCGGCCAGCATCCGGGTCCGGTCGGTGACGAAGGCGCGGGACCGGGCCTGCATCTCGTTGAACGCCGCCGTCATCGTGCGGAGTTCGTCCGGGCCGCGCTCCGGCAAGGGATCGACCGCGATGCCCCGCCCGGCCCGTTCGGCCGCCTGGGCGAGGGCCGTCACCGGCCCGACGACGCCGCGCATGGCGATTGCCACGACGGCGAGTACGGCCACGACGCTCACGGCGGTCTGGAGCAGGCCGATGCGGATCCAGGGCGGCGGATGCAGCGCCAGCGGCGCCTCGCCGTTCAGCCAACGTCCGTCGTCGAGGCGGACGGAGACGCGCAGGGCCTGCGGCCTGGCCGACGCGCGATCCGCCGACGCGTCCGCATCGCGGTCCACCAGCAGCAGCCGGGCCTGGCTCGCACCGTCCCGCACCCGGCGGTCGAGGCGGCGGGCGAACCGGGCCTCGTCCGCATCCATCTCCTCCTCGGCGACGCGGCTGGCGGCGTCGATGGTGAAGCGGTGCCGGGAAGAGCCATAGGCCTCGATGACGCCCGGTACGGCGTCCGCCGGCACCGTATCGAGCAGGCGCACCAGCGTGGCGACGCGGTCGACGACCTGGGTCCGGGCCGCGGCACGGCCGACCAGGGACGATTCCCGCGCGAACAGGGCGAAGGCGACCGCCTGCGCGCCCACCACCGCGATCACCAAGAGAAGCGCCAGCCGCCCGCCGAGGGAGCGCGGCACCAGCGCCGTGGCCGCTCGCTTCACGACACGGTCCTCACGTCGGACGCCAGCACGTAGCCGCCGCCCCAGACCGTCTTGAGGAGTTCGGGATTGGCCGGGTCGCGTTCCAGCTTGCGCCGCAGGCGGCTGACCTGGTTGTCGATGCTGCGGTCGAACCCGTCGGCGGCGCGGCCACGGGTCAGGTCGAGGAGCTGGTCGCGCGAGAGCACGATCCGGGGGTGGCGCGTCAGGGCGGCGATCAAGCGGAACTCCCCGGTGCTGAGGGCCACCGTAGCCCCGGCCTCGTCGACGAGCTGGCGCCGGTCCGTGTCCAACGTCCAGCGGTCGAAGGCGAGCCGGCGCCCGTGGGCCTCGTCGCGGGAGCGGGGGAGCGACCGGGCACGGCGGAGCAGGTTCTTCACGCGGGCCAGCAGCTCGCGCGGGTCGAACGGCTTCGTGACGTAGTCGTCCGCTCCGATCTCGAGGCCGACGATCCGGTCGGTCTGCTCGCCGAGGGCGGTCAGCAGAATCACCGGCGTGTCATGGACCTCGCGGATGTGGCGACAGAGGGAGAGCCCGTCCTCGCCCGGCATCATCACGTCGAGGATGACGAGGTCGATGGCCGCCCCCGACAGCACGGCGCGCGCGGCGCCGGCGTCCGAGGCGACGCTGACGCGCAGGGCGTGCCGCTTCAGATAGGCCGCCAGCGGGTCGCGGATTTCGCGGTGGTCGTCGACCACCAGGACGTGTGCACTGTCCATGTCTCCGGTTTCCATCACGCGGTCCTAGACCACCGCGCGCATCCTTCGGCGGTGAAGTCGTCGCGATTCGTGTCGGCGCGCTCGGGTCTGCGACAGACCGCGACACAATCGCGGGTTCTCGACAAACCTTCGCGACGGCCCCGGAGCATGATCCCCCCATCGGCAAACACCGATCGGAAAAGGGAATGACGATGACAGTCTCGTTCGCATCTTCGACACTGAAACGGCTGCTGCCGGCGGCGGTGCTGGCGGCCGGCCTCGCGGCTCCGCTGGCCATGTCCGCCCCGGCCGAGGCCCGGGACGGCTGCGGCCCCGGCTTCCACCGCGGCGTCTACGGTTGGTGCCGCCCCAACCTCCGGCCGAGGGCCGTGTTTGTCCCCTACGCCTATCGCCCGGCGTTCTACGGCCCTCGCCGGTTCCATGGGGGCGGGCCGCGCTGGCGCCGCTGGGGTGTGGTCCATCGCCCCGTCGGCTGGCACCGCGGGTGGCATCGCCGCTGGTGACGTGACGCGATGACACCGGGGATCGCGGCGAAGGCCGCGATCCCGCCCGATCCTCCGGCAGGGAGCGTTCCTCCATGACAAGACGCTGTTCCATGGCCGACCTCGCCTCGACGACGAGATTGACCGTCTGTCTGTCCCTCGCGGTACTCCTGGCGGCCTCCCCCGCTTCGGCCGCGCCTCCCACGGCGACATCGGCCGCGCCGGGCACGCAAGTCGGCGTCGATCTCGCGACGTTTCTTACACGGCACCGGACGCGCCTGATGAAGGCCGATGCCGATGGCGACGGTCGCATCTCGCAGGCCGAATGGTCCGCCTGGTGGGCGGCACACCCCGGCAAAGGTCCGTCCGATCCCGAACGGCGCTTCCGCCGCATCGACGCGAACGGGGACGGCGCGCTGACGGTCGAGGAGATCGATGCGGTCTTCGCGAAGCGTTTCGCGCGTCTCGACGTCGACCGCGACGGGCGGGTCACCCGCGCCGAACGGCCGTGCCGCGTCGAGTGATCGGGAGGGCAAGGCCTCGGCACTTGCAAGGCCTCGGCATCGGAATGACGGCGGCTCCCGCGGTCATGACGGACGTGCACTCGGAAGATCTGTCTCACCCGGATCGGCACCGGAAAACGGTGCCGATCCGGGGTCGTTCAGGCAGGCCTACTTCGCTCGCTGAGCCGGTGCGGGCTGGTTCGGCGGGGTCGCTCCGCCGGCCGGCTGGTTCGACAGCTGCTGCCGGATGTCGGCCAACTTGGCCTGTGTGGCACTGAGGTCCTGCCGGGCCGTGGCGAGTTGCTCGTCGACGGTGGCCGCCTCCTTGTTGCGCGTCGCCAGGGTCTCGGTGAGCGTCGCCAGCTCGGCCTGGGCGTCGGCCTGGCGCTTCTTGAGGGCCTCCAGGGCCGCGGTTCCGGCGTCCCGGTCGGTGGACAGTTTCTGGAGCGTCTGCTCGAGCTGGTTGCGCTCGGACGTCACTCTGTCCCGCTCGGCCTGGGCCTGGGCGAGGTCCTTGCGGGTGGTAGTGAGCGTGTCGCGCGCCTGCTGCGCCTCCCGGTTGGCCTGCTCGATCTCCGCCGCCAGCTTCTCGCGCTGAACGGTCAGCGTGGCGACGGCCTGCTCCATGTCCGTGCGCTGCTTGGTGGCCTGCTCGGCGGCGGCGCGGGCCTCGGCGAGTTCCTTCTGTGCCGCGGCCGCACCTTCGCGGGCGTTCTGCTGGCGCTCCTCGGCCTTGGCGAGGTCGTTCGTCTTGTTGGACGCTTCCTGTGTCATCGCCGCCAGATCGGTGCGCAGCTTGACCTCCTGCACCCGCACCTCCTCCAGCCTGCGACCGACGTCGGCGAGTTCCTGAGTCCGCTCGACGGCGGAGGCCTCGGCGGCGGTGGCGGCCTCGCGCAGAGGCGCGAGCTTCTGCTCGGCCTGCGCGACCTGCGCCTTCAGGTCGTCCAGGCGCTTCGTCTCGGCATCCGCCGTCTTCTTGGCCTCGGCCGCCTTGGCCTCGGCCGCTTGCTGCTCCTGGCTCAGGGTCGCGAGGCGGGACTTCGCCTGTTCGGCGGCCTGCGTCGCCTGGCGGTCCTGCTGCTCGGCCGTGCCGATCTTCGCCTGCAGCGACGCCAGGGTGCCGGCGGTGGCGATCTGCCGGTCGAGGTCGGATTGAAGGGCGGTCTGCTTGGTCTCGACCTCGCGGATGCGGTTGTCGCGGGCGCTGCGCTGCTTCCCGGCGGCGATGGAGGCGACCACGAGCCAGATCAGCAGCACCGTGGCCACCACGGCGAGACTGAACGGAACGGGTCTGCGAAGTTCGGAGCGATAATCGATGGCCATGATGCTCTCGCGATGTCGGTCAGGGGGTCGATCGAACTTCGGCGGGTGCCGTCGGGGTCGCTGCGGCCGGGCGTCGGAGCGGCCGCAGCGACGGTCTAGCGCAATTCGACCCGGCTGGCGCCCGTCGGCTTCAGGCCGGGTGGCGCCCGTCGGCGGCGTAGCGGTCGATGGCCGAGGGAAGTTCGCGCGAGAGGCGCGACAGGAGGGCGGCGCGGCTCAGGCCGGTCTGCTGCGTCAGGTGATCGAGGGTCTCGGGACCGATCGCCCGCTCCAACTCGGCCTCCGCGATGCTGCGGCCGGGGCCCTGGTTGACCCAGGATTTCGCCGTCTCGGCGTGACCGCTCTTGGTGAAATGATCGACGAGTTCGCTCAGCCCGCTGGCGATCAGCCCACCGACGCCCGCCGTACCGACACCGCCGAGCAGGCCCGCCAATCCGGGAAGCCCGCCTCCCGTGGCGGTAGGCCCGGTGTTCGGAATCGGCTGGACGGGGATCCGTGCCGGCTCGGCGCCGCCATGGCCCTTCAGAAGTTCGGCGATCTTGTCGCGGTTCTGGTAGCCCGCCACGGCCAGAAGGCCGAGAAGCGCGGTCATCGAGGGATAGCCCTTGCTCATGGTCGATCCTGATTGGTGGTGTGGAAAGGCCGGACAGTCACCTGCCCGGTGTGGAGACGTCGACCAGCGGCGGGCTCGGGCCACGCCGCCGGAGCTGGACGAACGCGAAGCAGGCTCGCGTTGGCAGGCCAATGCTTCATCCTGCCTAGGTTTCTGGTGTGGCGCAGATTTTCGACTGAGAACCGGCGACCGTTTTTACGAAACCTGCTTACGGGCACGCGTGGCGGGCGCCGTCGTTGCCGAGGTAGGTCCCGCTCGCTGCGTCGTAGGAGCGGAAGCGGCGGGCACAGGCGGCCACGGCCTCGGGATCGGCCCCACCCCGGACGATCACCGGGGCCGCCTGGGCCTGGGAGTTGGCAATGGCCCCACCGATGATGGCGCCGGCGGCCAGACCGGCGACGCCCGCACCGACGGCGGCACCCACGCCGGGGCCGCGGCGATAGCCGTAACCGCGACCGTAGCCGCGGTGGCCGAACCGGCGGGGGCCGTAACCGCGAGATCCGAAGCGGCGATACTGCACGTACTCGGTGGGAAGGGCGCCCTCGGTGAGGGCCTGGATCGGGCCGGGGCCGATCGGGGAAGCCTGGGCCGGCAGCCCGATGAGGGTGGCGGCGACGGTGGCGGCGAGGGCGAGGGTCAACTTCATCGTGTGTGGGTTCCCATTCTGGAGATGCGAGATCGGGATATTCGAGAGTGATCGGCTGACCGACAGACCGAGCCGGGTCAGGTGACGCCGGCCCGACGTGGCCGCGGCAGGACCGCGAGCGGCGCCCGGTCGGCGGAACGTCAGCAAACGGGACGACCGTCCGACGCTCACGCTAGCGTTTCCACCGGTGGCCGACCCGTCGTGGTTCACGATCAGGGCGGCGGGCCGTCTCGTCCCGGCTGATAGTCCGGGACCGGGGGGATGGCCGCGATCCCTTCAGATCCTGAAGCGAAGCGAGCGCCTGGAATTCAGGGCTTGGGACGGACGAACCAGCCGACCGCGAAGGCGACGGCGGCGAGACCGAACAGGGCGGAGGCCCGGTTGTCGTCGGCGTAGCGCACGGCGCGCTGTCCGTAGGCCGCTCCGCGCTCGCGGGCGTCGTGGGCCAGATGGCGGCCGTCTTCGATCAGGTTGCCGGCACGGTCCCGCACCTCGTGCGCGAGATGACGGCCGTCCTCGGCGAGATCCCCGGCGCGTTCGCGCACACGGCCGTAGGCGTATTGCGCGCCGCCGGCCACCTGGTTGACGGCGCCGCGGACCTGCCGGGCGGGATCGCCGGTGATACCGCCGAGCGCCGTCTGGGCACGGCCCTTCAGGTGGCGCGAGGCGCCATGGAATTGGTCGCGATTCATGCAACTCTCCTCGTGTTCGTTCTCGCTCGCGGCGGGTGGCGGGGGCGCGATCCGCGCTCCCGCCGCCGCGGCGCGGTCAGTGTTTGCCGGTCACCTTGTCGACGACCGATTTCACGCCGTCCTTGGCTTCGCCGACGGTGCGTTGGGCCTCGCCCTTGAGTTCCTGGGCCTTGCCCTCGACGACGAGCTTGTCGTTTCCGGTGACCTTGCCGGCCACCTGCTTGACGTTGCCGGCGGCCTCGTTGGCGAGGCCCTTCAGCTTGTCCGTGGTGCTGCTCATGGCTGTGCTCCTGTGTGAGGGATCAGGGAAAGTCGGCCGGTCTGGACGACCGGCCGAAGCGGTCTGTCAGACGCGGCGGGCGTCGTAGCCGGCGACCAGGGTGGCGGGCTTGGGGGCGCCGAGGCGACCGCCGAAGAAGCCGGCGAGGGCGCCGAGGATGAGCGCGAGCGCGCCGTAGAAGGCACCCTGGCTGGCCGCGCTCCGGGTGGCCTCGGCGGCGGCGACGGCCTTCTGCTTGGCGTCGGCGACGGCGGCCTCGTACTGCTTCTGGTAGGACTGGATCTGGGTCTTGGCCTGATCGACCGGGATACCCTGCGCCTTGGCGAGGGCATCGGCGGCGCGGTTCTCGGCTTCCTGCTTCTTGGCCGGATCACCCGACAGAAGAGCCCGCACCGCGGCGGCGGCGGCGTCACGCAGGGCCTCGGGGTCCTGGCCGGACGCCTGCTGGCGGACCGACTTCTCGATGCCGTCGAGCGGGTTCGAGATCTGGGCGAGGGAGGGGGCAGCGGCCTGGGCTGCGGTCTTCACGGTGCCGCCGACGAGGGAGCCGGCCCCGCCCAGCGTGCTGGTCACGCCCGAGAACGCGCCGCCGATGAGGCCGCCCGCCGCGGAGGTGAGCAGGTACAGCACGACGAGGGTGGTGACCGCCCAGGACACGAGGCCGTGCAGGCCGGCCGCAGCGGTGACGGGCTTGCCCGAGAGCCGGCCGGCGATGAACCCGCCGGCGAGCGCGGCGACGATGCCCGAGACGATGAACCAGACGCCGGCGCCCATCGACAGGGTCGAGGCGGCCGGGTTGTCGGCGGCGTTGGTTCCGACGCTGGACAGGCCGATGCCGACGCCGACCATGTTGAGGACGACCTGGGACACCAGGGCGGTGACGGCACCTGCGAAGATGGCACCCCAGGACACTTCGTTCAGCAGGACGGTGCGGGTGTCGTTCGCCGCGGCGATGGACGTCGATGGCACGATGGGGGATGTGGACACGTGGTGAAACTCCGGGTCGTTGACCGTCCGGGACGGTCGGTCGGGAAGGCGGCTCGCGAGACCTTCGCGCGAGACGCCGACGTGGGGTTGCGGTCGAGACCTCAGTCGCGGCCGTGGATGAGCAGGCCGAGGCCGTAACCGAGGAGGCCGGCCACGAGCAGCGCGGCGATCGGATGTTCGGCGACCTGATGCGTCACCTCGCGACCACCCTGGCGCACGGCGCGGCTGCCGTTCTCGTAGGTGTCCTCGGCGTAGTCGTAGGCTTCGCGGGCACCATGGCGCACGGCGCGCTCGGCCCGGTCGTATTCGGCTTCGGCCTTGCCCTGGACCCGGCGGCCGCGATCCTCGACGTCGTGCGACCCGACGAGGTTGCCGACCGCATCGCGGACCTTGCCGCCGATGTCGCGGGCGGTGTCGGCGACCGTGTCCGCGGCGTCGCGGACGGTGTCCTTGGCCTGACCGTAGAGGTTCTCGGCGGCGCCCTGCGCCTCGCGGGCACGGCCCTCGACCGAGTCGCGCTTCGAACCGGTCAGGTCGCCGACGGCGCCCTGAACCTTGCTGCCGATCTCCTTGGCAGCACCCGTGATACGATCCGTATCGACCATGATGACTCTCCGTTTTGACTGTGGCGTGACATGGGGGTTGTGTTTCGACGGACGGGCGAAGCTACGGCTTCGACGTCGTCTTCGGTTTTGCATCGGCCTTGGCCGAGATCTGCTCGGCCTTGCCTTCGGCTTCGATCTTTCCGTCGCCGATCAGCTTGCCGATCGCTTCCTTCACCGAGCCCTTGAGCTTTTCGGCCGAGCCGGTCGTCTTCGGCTTGCTCACGATCGTCTCCAAACTGCTCGAACGGCTGGCGTCGGTCAGTCAGGTGGCCCGTCGGAGCCATGGATCAATGATACAGATGTACCGGTAGACCGGTTTTTTCAGCTCGAACTCACGGCCGGAAAACCGTTGTTGCGTCCCCAGACGATCGCTTCGGAACGCTTGTGGACATCGAGCTTCCGGTAGAGCGCCGCGGAATGGTTACGGACGGTGTTCCGGGAGAGGGACAGGCGTCGGGCGATGGCCTCGTCGTTCTGCCCCTGGCAGATGAGGTCGAGGATCTGGCGCTCCCGCACGGTGAGGTTGGGGGCGATCCCGTCCTTCCTCTCGTTTCCGGGCTGGCGCAGGTTGGCGAGCTTTTCGATGAGGCCGCGGCTGAACCAGGAGGTGTCGGCCATCACGGCTTCGATCGCCTCGAACAGATCCCGCTCGGTGCGTTTGCGTTCGGTGATGTCCTGCAGGACCATGAGGGCGAAGATCTCGTCTCCGATCTCGACCCTCTCCGCGGACACGAGACAATCGAGGTCTGTGCCGTCCTCGTGGCGCAGGCAGACCTCGAGGCCGAGCACGTAGCCGGTGCGTGTGAGCGCGCTCTCGAAGGTCGATCTCGCCGGCTCGGAGACCCACAGCCCGATCTCGGCGGGCGCGCGCCCGGTGATCCGGTCGGCGCCGTAGCCGAACACCCGGCTGAAGGCGTCGTTGACGCCGGTGATGGTGAAGCCGTCGGCGCGGGCCAGCACGGTCGGCACCGGCGTCAGGCGGAACGCCTTGGCGAACCGCTCCTCGCTCTGGCGCAGGGCGGTCTCGGCTTTGCGCCGCAGTTCGAGGTCGGCGAAGGTAAAGAGCATGCAGGGCTCGTCGCCCAGGTCCATCGGCTGACCGGCCACGATGACGAAGCGGGTGTCGCCGTTGGGCAGGTCGAGGCAGGCTTCCATCTGCGGGATGGTCCCGCCCTCGTTGAGCCGGGAGATCGCCAGATCGCGGCTGCGGGCGCCCGCCAGCACGTCGACCTCGTAGACGCTGCGACCGATGACGGCGTCGCGGGTGTAGCCGGTCATCTCGAGGAAACCGAGATTGACCTTGACGTGGCGCAGGTCCGAAAGCCGACAGATCACCGCCGGGGCGGGGTTGGCGTTGAAGGTGGTCTCGAACCGCTCCTCGGCCTCGAACTGATCCGACACGTCCTTGAGGATGAGGGCGAGGCAGCTCGGATTGCCGTCGCGGTCGGTGGCCACCAGGCTGCGCAGGCAATGGACGAACTCGATGTCCGGCCTGTCGGTGCGGGTGACCTCGACGATGACGTCCTGGAAGCTTTCCCCGGAGACGACACGTTCGATCGGGTACTGGTTGGGGGTGCGGTTGTTGCGGTAGCGCAGCGAGAACCGCGCCCGATACGCATCCACGGTCTGCCCGAGTTCGTCGATGGTCTCGACCCCGTGCATCGCGAGGGCGGCCGCATTGGCGTAGGCGATGGTCTGATCGGGCTCCACCAGGATCACGCCTTCGCTGAGACCCGCGATGATCTGCCGGAGTTCATGCCTGTCGACGCCCGTCGTCACCGCGCACCACCCTCCGAGGTCGCCCGTCGCGACCTGGGTTGCAACAGGTGCGTGCGTCCCCGGGTTCCAAGGGCGTCGCGGAAAGGTTGGTACAGCCACACCATCGATGTGACCGTGATCGATCAGAATACGTGAGGGATCCCGCCGTGTCCCGCGTGCGGGCGATCACCGAAAGTGAGAATGGAAACGATGGGTTTCGATCGTTTCTGTTTCGGGCCTGCCGGGCCTGCCGCACAGTGTCGTCGTCGCAGGTACGCTGCGCCTCACGGACCGGAGATCACGATGACCAAGCCCTACACGCGCCTCGACCTGGACCAGGCGGTGGTCCTCCTGGTGGACCACCAGGCCGGGCTGCTCTCCCTGGTGCGGGATATCGATCCGGACCGCTTCAAGAACAACGTCCTCGCCGTGGCGGACCTCGCCGCCTACTTCGCGCTGCCCACCATCCTGACCACGAGTTTCGAGGACGGACCAAACGGCCCGATCATGCCCGAGCTCAAGGCGAAGTTCCCGAACGCACCGTTCATCGCGAGGCCCGGCCAGATCAACGCCTGGGACAATCCGGACTTCGTCGCGGCGATCCGGGCGACCGGCCGTAGGCAGCTCGTGATCGCGGGCGTGGTCACGGAGGTCTGCGTCGCCTTCCCGGCCCTGTCGGCCATCGCGGAGGGGTTCGAGGTCTTCGCCGTCACCGACGCCTCGGGCACCTTCAACGACGTGGTGCGCGACGCCGCCTGGAACCGGATGTCGGCGGCCGGCGTGCAGCTGATGACCTGGTTCGGCGTCGCCTGCGAACTGCATCGCGACTGGCGGCGAGACGTCGAAGGGCTCGCGACCCTGCTGTCGGACCACATTCCCGACTACCGCAACCTGATGACCAGCCACAGCGCGCTGAAGGGCGCGACACCGCAGGCAGCGACGGCGTCTTGAACCGAGGGCGCCCGGCCCCGGCCGTCAGGACGTCGGCAGGCCGACGTCGGCCACGGGGCGGATGCGCGGGGCCACGCGCCAGCGGTCGAGTTCGCGGTCGATGGCGTCCTGCGTGGCGCTCATGAAGCCGGCCGAGGACAGGCCGGGCGCCAGGGCATCGAGGTAGCGCACGATGACCTTGCCCGGCCGCTTGGCGCCCCCGCTCGGCCAGTACAGGCCCGAGTTCACCGCCACCGGCAGAACCGGCAGGCCGAGCCTCGCGTAGAGCAGTTCGACGCCGCGCTTGAACTGGACCGGCTCACCGATCTCGCCGCGGGTTCCTTCGGGGAACATCAGCACCGAGCGGCCCTGCGCGATCGCCTCGCGGCTCTGATCGATCATGGTGCGCAGGGCCTGCGAGCCGTTCGCCCGGTCGATGATGATCATCGGCGAGCGCTTCAGGAACCAGCCGACTACCGGGATCGCCACGAGTTCGCGCTTGGCGACGATGGCCACGTCCGGGATCAGCACGAGGAACGCCAGCGTCTCCCAGGCCGATTGGTGGTTGGCGACGATCAGGCAGGGTTCGGACGGGATGTGCTCGCGCCCCTCCTCGACATAGGTCAGCCCGACGATGCGGCGCAGGCCGTACAGGATGCCGCGGGCCCACAGCCGCGTGGCGGCCCGGATCGGCCGCTCGGGCGACCCGCACAGGGCGAGCACCACGAGGGGCACCAGGAAGAGCGCCGTCCAGGCGGCCCAGTACAAGTTGAACGTCACGGAGCGAAGGCGCGGCACGGCAGGAGCGTCCTCTGGGGTTGCGAAGGGCTGAGGCTGGGACCGAGGGCGCAATCAGGCCGTCGGCGAGGCCGCTTTCACAGCGACGATCGACGCGATCCGGTCTATCGGTGACATCCGCCTCATCGATACCGCATACCACGAGCCAGAGCCGTTGCGCCTCACCGTCTCAACCTGGAACATCAATTCCGTTCGCCTGCGTATCGATCAGGTGCTGCGCTTCCTAGCCGAGACGCAGCCGGATGTCCTCTGCTTGCAGGAAACCAAGTGTCCCGACGACGCCTTTCCGCTGAAGGCCCTGCGCGGCTCGGGCTACGAGCACGTCGTCTTCGCGGGCCAGAAGGGCTACAACGGCGTCGCCATCCTCTCGCGGTTTCCGCTTTTGTCCCGTGACGTGATGGGCTTTTGCGAACGGGCCGATGCCCGCCACCTCTCGGCCGTGCTCGGGCCGGAAGCGGGACGCGCGGCGGGGCTCGCGATCCACGACTTCTACGTCCCGGCCGGCGGCGACATCCCCGACGCGGGCCTCAATCCGAAGTTCGCGCACAAGCTCGCCTTCCTCGACGACCTGCGCGCCTGGGGAGCCCGGCGACCGACCGGCCCGGCGATCCTGGTGGGCGATCTCAACGTGGCGCCGCTGGAACACGACGTCTGGTCGCACAAGCGGCTCCTCGACGTCGTCAGCCACACCCCCATCGAGACCGAGCGCCTGGAAACCCTGCGCGGCGAGGCCGGGTGGATCGACACCGCCCGGTTGCTGAGGCCCGAGCCCGAGAAGATCTACACGTGGTGGAGCTACCGCTCGCCCGATTGGGCGGCGGCCGACAAGGGACGGCGCCTCGACCACGCCTGGGTCTCGCCCGACCTCGCCGGGTGCGTGCGCGCGGTGACCGTGACGCGTGAAACACGCGGTTGGGACCGGCCGTCCGATCACGTACCGGTGACCCTGACCCTCGACCTCTGACGCGGTTTCCGTTCGATTCGAGGGGGAACCGTATCACGAAGCCCGCGCGGCCCATGAGCGAAGGTGGAATCCGCGTCGTGAGGCCTTCGAATGGCGGTCGCATCGGCGGTCCGTGCACCGTTCGTCGCATCCCTGCGGCGATTGTCCCTTGCCAAATCCACGCACGGATCGGTAATGATACGGTCCCCTTCCCGGTGCCGTGCGGTTCGATCCGCGGCCCGCGGGCGCGTCCTGGTCTTTTTGGCCTCGTCGCCTTCGCAGTCGGTCCACCGCGTTCGTTCCCTCGGCGTCTTCAAGACCGGGCAGGTGTCGGTAGAGGTGGCGATCCTTTCGCGGTCGCCGCACCGTTCTTGAAATCACCGGCCGGCGGCTAGCCCGGTCGCATGTCTTCGCGAGGTCAGGGAGAGGATGGTCGGACGCACAGCACCGGTTGCCGTTGCTCGTGTTTCAAGCGCCCGCATCGTGCGTGGCGCCGGTTCGCCGTCTGCCCTGGCCAGGATCAACCCCACGCGCGCCGCCCACAGGCGCCCAGCGGCGGTTGGCGACAATCCCTCATCCCTGGCCCCCACCACCCGATCGATCGGGTCGGCGCGAGCGTTCCCCGTCGAGGCTTTCCGCTTCGGACCGGTCGGCGCTCCACCGGGACCGCCCGGTCACAGGAGAACGGCGTCGGCCGCCATGTCGAAAGATCGTCATGGCCAACAACAAGATGCTCATCGATGCGATGCACCCGGAGGAGACCCGGGTCGTCACGGTCCACGGCTCTAGGGTCGAGGAATTCGACTTCGAAGCCGCCAACCGGCGCCAGCTGCGCGGCAACATCTACCTCGCCAAGGTGACGCGGGTCGAGCCCTCGCTGCAGGCCGCCTTCATCGAGTACGGCGGCAATCGCCACGGCTTCCTCGCGTTCAGCGAGATCCACCCCGACTACTACCAGATCCCCCTGGCCGACAGGCAGGCGCTGCTCGAGGACGAGGCTCGCGATGCCGAGGAGCACCGCGAGCGCGAGGAACGCAAGCCGCGCCGCCGCACCCGCGGCCGCCGCTCGGAGGCCAAGTCCGCCAAGACCGCAGAGACGGTGACCGCCGAGGACGAGGCCGGCCCCGTCGACGTCGGCTCGCCGTCGTTCGAGACCGCCATCGCCGCCGAAGCCGACGGCGTCGAGGTCCAGGCGGTCGATGCAGCGGATTCCGCGATTCCGCCGCTGGCCGACGAGCAGGCCGCGCAGGCGGGTGACACCGGGGCCGACGAAGCCGACGTCGTCGCGGCGCCGCCCCCCGCGAGCGCGTCGGACGCCGCCGACGAAGAGACCCAGCCGGCAGGCGAGACCTCCGTCGAGCCCGTTGCCGCCGCCGGCCCGATGCCCGCCGCTGAGGGCGAGACCACCGCTACCGGAGGCGGCGACCACGCCGAGCCGACGACCGACGAAAACTCCGACGAAGATTCCGACGAGGACGATGACGACGACTCCGAGGACGACGAGGAGGATGGCGACGACGACGAAGACGGCGACGACGAGGAGGATGGCGAAGAGGACGGCGAAGAGGACGGCGAAGACGCCGAGCCGAAGATCGCCCAGGTCGGCGGCGACGCGCTTGCCGAGATTCCCGAGCGTCCCCGCACTTATCGCCGTCACTACAAGATCCAGGAGGTGATCAAGCGCCGTCAGATCATCCTGGTGCAGGTCGTCAAGGAAGAGCGCGGCACCAAGGGCGCGGCGCTCACCACCTACCTGTCGCTGGCCGGCCGCTACTCCGTTCTGATGCCCAACACCGGCCGCGGTGGCGGAATCTCGCGCAAGATCACATCGGCCGCCGACCGCAAGCGCCTCAAGGAGGTCGCCCAGGACCTGGAGGTGCCGGACGGCATGGGCGTGATCCTGCGCACCGCCGGCGCATCGCGCACCAAGCCCGAGATCAAGCGCGACTTCGAATACCTGATGCGCCTGTGGGAGAGCGTGCGCGAGCTGACGCTGTCGTCCTCGGCCCCGGCCCTGGTCTACGAGGAGGGTTCGCTGATCAAGCGCGCCATCCGCGACCTCTACAACAAGGACCTCGACGAGGTACTGGTGGCGGGCGACGAGGCCTACCGCGAGGCCCGCGACTTCATGCGGATGCTGATGCCAGGCCAGTCCAAGGTCGTGCAGCCCTACCGCGACGCAACGCCGATCTTCGCCCGCTACGGCGTCGAGCAGCAGCTCGACGCGATGTTCTCGACCCACGTGACCCTGAAGTCCGGCGGCTACCTCGTCATCAACCCGACGGAGGCCCTGGTCTCCATCGACGTGAACTCGGGCCGCTCCACCCGCGAGCACGACATCGAGGACACGGCGCTGCGCACCAACCTGGAGGCGGCCGAGGAGGTCGCCCGCCAGCTGCGCCTGCGCGATCTCGCCGGGCTCGTCGTCATCGACTTCATCGACATGGAGGAGAAGCGCAACAACCGCGCCGTCGAGAAGAAGCTCAACGAGTGCCTCAAAGACGACCGCGCCCGTATCCAGGTCGGCCGCATCTCGCCGTTCGGGCTCCTGGAGATGAGTCGCCAGCGCATCCGCACCGGCATGCTGGAAAGCTCGTCGCTTCCCTGCATCCATTGCGGAGGCTCCGGCTACGTGCGTGCCACCGCGTCGGTGGCCCTGCAGATCCTGCGCTCCATCGAGGAATCGCTCCTCAAGAGCACCAGCCACAACCTCGTGCTGCGCACCCGCACCGAAGTCGCGCTGTACATCCTCAACCAGAAGCGGGCTCACCTGCGTGAGCTCGAGGTCCGCTTCGGCGTCTCCGTGACCATCGCCGCCGACGAGCGCCTGGCCGCCACCTCGGCGTTCCAGCTCGACCGCGGCGAGCCGGCGGTGAGGACGGAAGGACCGGTGACGGGCATCCGCGCCACTGCCGTGATGCCGGAGCTCGAAGAGGACGAGGAGGAGTTCGAGCCCGAGGCCGAAGAGGCCGAGGGCATCGAGGCCGCCTCGGAATCGGCCGATGCGCCCGCATCGCGCGGCGACGGCGAGGAGACCGCCGAAGGTCGCAGCCGCCGTCGCCGGCGGCGGCGTCGGCGCGGCGGTCGTCACGAGACCGGCGAGCAGGAAGCCGGCGACCAGGACGCCGGCGAGAACGAGACGGCCGGCGACGACGAGCATCAGGCCGGTTCGGAGTCCGATGAGGATGCCGAAGGCGCCGACGCGGCCGTCGCAGAGCCCAGGGCCGAATCGGCCGCGGCGGGCGAGGCCAGCGAAGACGAGGGTGCGGGTCGCCGTCGGCGCCGCGGACGTCGCGGCGGTCGTGGTCGCGAGCGCGGTGAAGGTCGCGAGCGCGGGGCTTCGGTCGGCGAGGCCGATGGTGCGGGGTCGGAGGGCGCCGGATCGGATGAGGACGCCCACCCGTCCGAGGAGATCGCGACGGTCCTGCAGGCCGAGCAGCCCGTGTCCGCCGATATCGTGGAAGCGGTGAGCGCGCCCGGCGAGGGCCCGGACACCGGCGAGACGACGCCTCCTCCCGTGGAGACGGTGGCGATCGACCTACCGATCTCCGTCGCGCCTGAACCGGTCTCGCCGACAGAGGCCCCTGCCTCATCGGCGAAGAGCGAGGACACCGTGCAGGAGCCTGCGAAGTTCGAGCCGCGGCCGGAGCCGGTCGCCGTCGTGCTGACGCCTGCCGATCCCGATCGTCCCAAGCGGGCCGGCTGGTGGTCCCGCACTAAGGCCGCGCTAACGGGCGAATAGGCCCCACGGACAATCGTCGAACGAAGAACGGCGGAGGCGCGACAAGCGCCTCCGCCGTTCTGTTTTCCAGGGGTGAGCGTCGTAATCCGCCGGCCGTCGCCCGACCCGCGGTCAGTAGCCCAGCGCACTGCCGTCCTTGCGCGGGTCCGAACCGGCCACCAGGGTCCCGTCCTCGCCGATCCAGATGATCTGCCCGCCGCCGATGGCCTGGGGCGCACGGACCGTCCTGTGGCCGCGGGCCTCCAGGGCGGCCGGGAGATCGGGCGAGAACCCCACTTCCAACTCGAGCTCGCCGCCGTAGGCGAAGCTGCGCGGGGCATCGAGGGCCTCCTGCACGTCGAGGCCGCGGTCGATGATGCCGGTGAGCAACTGGACGTGGCCCATGGCCTGGTAGTGGCCGCCCATGACGCCGAACGGCGCCACCGTGCGCCCCTCCTTCATCAGCATGCCGGGGATGATGGTGTGCATCGGCCGCTTGTTCGGGGCGATCGTATTGGGGTGGCCCGGCTCGACCCGGAAGGAGAGTCCGCGGTTGTGCAGGAGCACGCCGCTCTCCGGCCCCATGATGCCGGTGCCGAAGCCCTGGAACAGCGAGTTGATGAAGGAAATCGCGTTGCCGTCCTTGTCGACGATGCAGAGGTAGATCGTGTCCTTGTGCTGTCGCTCAGCCTCCACCTCCGGCCAGATCACCGGCGGCGTGGCACGGGCCATGTCCACGGCGCCCCTGGCGCTCGCAAGCCAGGCGTCCGAGAGCAGGTGCTCGACCGGCACCGCGTTCAGCACCGGGTCCGAGAACAGCGCGTCACGATGGTGATAGGCCTGTTTGCAGGCCTCAGCGTAAAGATGAACGCGGTCGAGTTCGCCCATGCCGCCGATGTCGTAGTGCGTGAGCACGTTCAACATCATCAGGGCAGCCAGTCCCTGACCGTTGGGCGGGCATTCGTAGACGTCGTAGCCGCGATAGCGGGTGGTGATCGGCGTCACGTACTCGGGAGCGGCGGCCGCGTAATCCTCGAGCGTGTGCAGGCCGCCGAGGCTCTGCAGCTTGGCGACGAGATCCTGCGCCACCGGCCCCTCGTAGAATCCCTTGGCACCGTGCTCGGCGATGCGCCGCAGGGTGGCGGCGAGCTTGGGGAGCTTGACGATCGTCCCCGCCTCGGGCGCCTGGCCGCCGACGAGGTAGCTCGCCGCCGCATCCACATCCTGCGCCACCCGCGTCGCCGACCGCTCCCAATCCCAGGCAACGCGGGGCTGGACCGGAAAACCGCCCTCGGCATAGGCGATGGCCGGCTGGAGCACATAGCCGAGGCTACGCGTACCGTGGTCGCGCAGCAGCGTCTCCCAGGCGGCGATGGCGCCGGGCACTGTGACCGCGTGCGGCGAGGTCGGCTCGATGGTGATGCCCCGTTCGAGGTACCAGGCGTCCCTGGCGGCAGCTGGCGACCGGCCCGACCCGTTGAGGGCGACCGGCTTTCCGGCGCCCTTGGGCGTGTAGAGCGCGAAGCAATCCCCGCCGATGCCCGACATCAGCGGATCGACCACGCATTGCACGGCGCAGGCCGTGATGGCCGCATCGACCGCGTTGCCACCGCTGCGCAGGGCCTCGATCGCCGCCAGGGTCGCGAGGGGATGCGACGTCGCCACCGCCGCATTGGCGGCATAGACGGGCGAGCGGCCGGGCAGGGAGAAGTCTCTCACGGGATGGCTCCTGGATTCTTTCAACGGTTGGGCTCGGCGGAGCCGGGCATCGTCGGGCAGAGGTTGTCGGGTCGGCGCAGGACCCGTGAGGGATGTCCCTTCGGGCGCTTCCGTGGGGATCACCGTCGGCGGCAGCATAGGGATACCCCCGGTGTCGTCCACCGGCCGCGTCGCCCGCAAATCTCCGGCCACGACGGACCGTACGTCCGCTTAATTGCGGATCGGCCCGCGTCCCGCGCCGGCGTGGCAGTCCGACCCGCCAGCGCGTGAAAAGAACGGGCAATTTGGGCTCAGGGACGCCCGAGCAGGCGATCGAACAGCTTCCTCACTTCGCTGCGCTCCGCGGCGAGCTGTGCCGTCAGGCTGCGGGCGTCCGGCGCGCCCATCGCCTTGGCGAGCCGCGCCAGGGTCACCGTCGAGGTACTGGTCGGATCGCCCTGCACCATCAGGCGCTGCCACTGATGCACGGCCTCGAACAGGCGGTGGGCGGCGGACAGTCTCGCGGCGGATTCTTCCGGCACCAGCCCCACCTCGGCGGCATGCGCGAAGAGATCCGGTCCGTGGAGCCCGATCAGGCCGGGATGTGCCCGGGCGTGGCCCAACACAAGGGCCTGGCCGAGGAAATCGAGGTCGAGAAGCCCACCCGGACTCAGCTTGAGGTCGAGGGCGCCGCGCGACGGCTTCTCCTTCTCCACCAGCGCGCGCATGGCGCGGACGGCGGCATTCACGGCCGCCGGCTGGCGCGGACGCAGGAGCGTCGCGCGGATCGCGGCCTCGATCTCGGCTCCGAGCCCGGCGTCGCCGGCGATGAGACGGGCGCGGGTCAGCGCCATGTGCTCCCATAGCTCGGCTTCGTCGGCCTGATAGGCGAGGAAGCTGCGCCATTGCGTGGCGATGGCACCCTGGCCGCCGCCGGGCCTCAGGCGCAGGTCGACCTCGTAGAGGCCGCCGCGCCGGGTCGGAACGGTGAGGCTCGCCACCAGTCGCTGGGTCAACCGGTTGTAGGCGACCGCGGCATCCAGCGGCCGTGGACCGGAGCTACGCCGGTCGTCCGGGTCGAAGTCGTAGACGACCATCAGGTCGAGATCGGATTCCGCCGTGAGCTGGTGCGAACCGAGCCGGCCAAGGCCGATCACCGCGAAGCGACCACCTGGAACCGGTCCGTGCTCCGCCTCGAACAGGGCCGAGACGGCGGCCAGACTCCGGCCGACCACGACATCGGCGATTGCCGCATAGGAACGTCCGGCCATCTCGGGCGACAGGATCCCGCAGATCAGCCGTGCGCCTGTGGCGAACCGCATCTGCCGGGCCGCGTCGCGGCTGCGGTCGAGGAAATCCTCGTGGTCGGCCGGCCGGCCGAGAAGGTCGCGGAACTGCCGATCGATGTCGGCGGGATCGTCGCTGGGCGCCACGAAAGCCGGATCGATCACGCCATCGAGCACATGCGGACTGAAGGCGACGGTCTCGGCCAGTCGCGGCGCCGATCCGAGCAGGTCGGCAAAGAGCTGGCGCAGGCGATCGTTGGAACGCAGGATGGTGAGGAGTTCGAGGGCCGCCGGCATCCGGGCGAAGGCCCTGTCGAGGGTATCGAGGGCGGCATCGGGCTGAGCGGTGCTGCCGATCGCCTGCATCAGGGCCGGCACGAGTTCGGTCAGCACCTCGCGGGCCCGGGCCGTGCGGACTGCGGGCCGACGCCCGAAATGCCAGCCGCGCACGGTCTCGGTCGCACGCTCGGGCTCGCGGAACCCGAGTTTCCGAAGGGTGGCGAGGGTGGCGGGGTCGTCGTCCGTCCCGCTGAACACGAGGCTGCCGCCCGCCGCCGAAAGATCCGGTTCGGCCTCGAACAACAGCGCGTAATGCGCCTGGACGCGGCGGGCGTGATGGAGCAGCGCCGCCTCGAACGCCCGCTTGGTGGGAAAGCCGGCGAATTTCGCGAAGGCCGTGAGTTCCTTCGGGTCGGTCGGCAGGCGCTGGGTCTGCTCGTCGCGCAGCATCTGCAGGCGATGCTCGATGGTGCGCAAGAAGACGTAGGCCGCCGTCAATTCGTCCCGCGCCGTGGCGTCGATCCAGCCCTCCTCGGTGAGGCCGGCCAGCATCCCGACGGTGGTGCGGCCGCGCAAGGTCGGCCTACGGCCGCCGAACACGAGCTGCTGCGTCTGCACGAAGAACTCGATTTCCCGGATGCCGCCGCGCCCGAGCTTGATGTCGTGACCGGCCACCGCGATGGTGTCGTGGCCGCGCACCGCGTGGATCTGGCGTTTCATCGCATGGACGTCGGCGATGGACGCGAAATCGAAGTACTTGCGCCAGACGAACGGCGTCAGGCCCGCCAGGAACCGTTCGCCTGCAGCGATGTCCCCGGCGATGGCGCGGGCCTTGATGAAGGCGGCCCTTTCCCAGTTCTGGCCGACGGTCTCGTAATAGACATAGGCCGAGTCCAGCGAGAGCGCGGTCGGCGTCGAGCCGGGATCGGGCCTGAGCCGGTAATCGACCCGGTGCACGTAGCCGTCTCCGGTGCGCTCCTGCAACAGCTTGGCGATCCCCTGCGCCAGCTTGATGAAGAAGGGTGCGGGTTCGATCCCGGCCTTGAGGGGCGCCGTCTCGGGATCGAAGAACACGATCAGGTCGATATCGCTCGAATAGTTGAGTTCCCGCGCCCCGTGCTTACCCAGGCCGAGGATGACGAGGCCGGACCCGGCCTGCGGATCGGTGGGATCCCGCGGCAGGAACCGGCCGGCCGCCGTGGCCTCGAACAACAGCGCCTCGGCGGCGGCGGCCACCGAGGCATCGGCGAAATCCGACAGCGCCGCGGTGACCGTCTCCAGCGTCCAGAGGCCACCGATATCGGCGAGCGCTACGAGGAGGGCGTGCTCGATGCGGGTTCTGCGCAAGCGGCGCGCGACTTCGTCGAGGGAGACATTCCCGCCTCCGGCAGCCCGCCGCTGCCTCTCGCAGAGTTCGCGTCCAACGACGTCCGGCGACCGGTCGCAGAGGGCCACGAGACGGGCGGGGTCCCGCAGGACCGCCTGCCACAGGAACGGCGAATGATCGGCGAGCCCAAGGAGCAGGGCACGCAGGGGCGGCGTCAACAGATCGGGCGGCAGGCCGGGCTCGATCTCGGCCAAGCGCGCTGCCGCCGCTCGCGCATCGCTCAACGGCGGCGCGGCCACGATCCCGTCACGCAACGTCCCCTCGCCCGTCATGCCCCCTCCCCGTCCTGCGCCAGGGGAAGGGTTATCACGACGCGAAGGCCGGGCGCATTGTCCTGCAGTGCGACGGCGCCCTCGTGCAGGCGAACCACGGCCCCGACGAGGCTGAGGCCGAGGCCGAACCCTGGGCGCGACCGCGCGTCCTCCAGGCGCACGAACCGGTCGAACACACGCTCGCGCGCCTCCTCCGGGATACCCGGCCCCGTGTCGGCCACGACGAGGCGGATGGCCCCGGTGTCCCGGGTCACGGCGATGCGTATCGTACCCGGAACATCGTCGGGAGCATATTTCAGGGCGTTGTCGAGGAGGTTGGCCAACGCCTGCCCGATGAGCTCTCGGTTGCCCCGCAGCATCAGGTCCGGTTCGGCCTCGACCTGGAGGTCGAGGCCCCGGTCGGCGGCGACGGCCTCGTAGAGATCGGCCAGTTCGCGAACCGCGGCAGACAGGTCGAAGGCGGTCATCGCCTTGCGGATGCTGCCGGCTTCCAGGCGGGCGATCATCAGCAGTGCGTCGAAGACCCGAATGAGGCCGTCGCTCTCCTCGATCACCCCCTCCATCGCCTCCCGCAACGCCTCGGGTGTCCGCGCGGTGCGCAGCGCATCGTCGGCCCGGTTGCGCAGGCGTGTCAGGGGCGTCTTGAGGTCGTGGGCGATGTTATCGGACACCTCGCGCAGGCCCTGCATCAGAGCGCCCATGCGCGCCAACATGGCGTTGAGATTCTCGGCGAGGCGGTCGAGCTCGTCCCCGTTGCCGGCGACGCCGAGCCGGCCGTCGAGATCGCCGGCCATGATCCGGCGGGCGTTCTCGGTCATGTCGTCGACGCGCTTGAGAACCCGGCTCGCCACGAACCAGCCGCCGGCCACGCCCAGCACCACCACGAGGGCGAGGGAGGAGGCGAAGGTCCGACCGATCACCCCGCGCAGACGGTCGCGCTCGACCACGTCACGCCCGACGAGAAGGCGAAAACCGCCCGGCAGCGTGAAGACGCGCATGATCGCCTCGTGGTCGAGGCTGTCCGATTCACCACGGCGGGAATAGGAGCCCTCGGTCTGGCCGGGCTGGGACAGAAGCCCCGGCGACAGGGAGCCGACGTTTCCCACGATGTGCTCGCCGGCCGGCGTGGTCACGAGGTAGAGCGAGGCCCCCGGCTCGCCCGCCCGTCGTTCCACCGTGGCGATGAGACGGCGCAAGCCACCGGCGCCGTACTGCTCGGCCAACCCGTTGATCTCGGCATCGAGGGTGGACACGATCTGGTCGTCGAGGACGCGGGCCGCGTTCCAGGCGACGTAGCCGAGGGCCAAAAAGGCGACGGTGGCGAAGATCGCCAGGTACGCGAAGGACAGCTTGAACGCGGTCGTCCGAAACAGCTTGCCGAGGCCGCGGGGAAACCTCAACCGTGGAAGCCTCAACCGCGGCAGCCTCATGATGCCCCCGCCGCATCCGTGCCCGCGTCACGCATGACATAACCGGTGCCGCGGATGGTATGGAGGAGCGGTCGCTCGAAATCCTTGTCGATCTTGGCACGCAGGCGCGAGATATGGACGTCGATCACGTTGGTCTGCGGATCGAAGTGATAGTCCCAGACGTGTTCGAGCAGCATGGTGCGGGTCACCACCTGCCCGGCATGCTGCATCAGGTACTCCAACAACCGGAACTCGCGAGGCTGCAGGGCGATGTCGCGCCCGGCGCGAGCGACGCGGTGCGACAGCCGGTCGAGTTCAAGATCGCCGATCCGGTAAGCCGTGGCGACGGCCGCGCCAGGGCCGGACGTCCGCCGCCGCGCCAGGACTTCGACCCGGGCGAGCAGTTCTGAGAAGGCATAGGGCTTGGGCAGGTAGTCGTCGCCACCCGCGCGCAGCCCCTTCACCCGGTCGTCGACCTGCCCGAGGGCGGAGAGGATCAGGATCGGCGTGGTGACGGCCTGCTCTCGGAGAGCGCGGATGAGGGACAGCCCATCGAGCTTGGGCAGCATCCGGTCGACGACGAGGACGTCGTAGTCCCCACCCTGCGCCAGCGCATAGCCGTCGAGACCGTCCGCGGCGCCATCGGCGACATGGCCGGCCTCGCGAAACGCCTTGGCGAGATAGGCCAGTGCCTCGGGGTCGTCTTCGATCAGGAGAAGGCGCATCGCGTGCCTATAGCGTCGGCACGCCAACGCAGAAAGGGCCACCTCCGTGAGGAGATGGCCCTTTTGCGTGTGATCGTTTTGTATGAGGGCGTGTTTTGTTCTGTGCAGGTCTGGCGGCGACCGACTCTCCCGTGTCTTGAGACACAGTACCATGGGCGCTGGTGCGTT